>NZ_CP170667.1:2500-2220000 GCF_042938965.1 Azospirillum sp. A23
CTAAGTAGCCGGAGGAAAGGACATCAACCGAGACTCCGCTAGTAGTGGCGAGCGAACGCGGACCAGGCCAGTCATTCGATCTACATAACCGGAACCGTCTGGAAAGTCGGGCCATAGCGGGTGATAGCCCCGTACGGATAAACCGGATCGAATGCTCGAGTAGGGCGGGGCACGTGAAACCCTGTCTGAACGTGGGGGGACCACCCTCCAAGCCTAAGTACTCCTCAGTGACCGATAGTGCACCAGTACCGTGAGGGAAAGGTGAAAAGCACCCCGACAAGGGGAGTGAAACAGTTCCTGAAACCGGATGCCTACAAGCAGTCGGAGCCTCTTCATGGGGTGACGGCGTACCTTTTGTATAATGGGTCAGCGACTTAGAGTATGCAGCGAGCTTAAGCCGGTAGGTGGAGGCGCAGCGAAAGCGAGTCTGAATAGGGCGACCGAGTTGCATGCTTTAGACCCGAAACCTGATGATCTAGCCATGGGCAGGTTGAAGGTGCGGTAACACGCACTGGAGGACCGAACTCACGCCTGTTGAAAAAGTCGGAGATGACCTGTGGCTAGGGGTGAAAGGCCAATCAAATCAGGAAATAGCTGGTTCTCCGCGAAAGCTATTTAGGTAGCGCGTCGGATATCACCTGCGGGGGTAGAGCACTGGATGGGCTAGGGGGGCGCGAGCCTTACCAAACCTAACCAAACTCCGAATACCGCAGAGTGCAGTCCGGCAGACAGACGGTGGGTGCTAAGGTCCATCGTCGAGAGGGAAACAGCCCAGACCGCCAGCTAAGGTCCCCAAATCACGGCTAAGTGGGAAAGGATGTGGGAAGGCCATGACAACCAGGAGGTTGGCTTAGAAGCAGCCATCCTTTAAAGAAAGCGTAATAGCTCACTGGTCTAGTTAAGCCGGCCTGCGCCGAAAATGTATCGGGGCTCAAGCCGTGTACCGAAGCTGCGGATGTGATCTTTGATCACGTGGTAGCGGAGCGTTCCGTAAGCCTGCGAAGGGTGTCCGTGAGGCCGCCTGGAGGTATCGGAAGTGAGAATGCTGACATGAGTAGCGACAAACAGTGTGAGAAACACTGTCGCCGAAAGTCCAAGGGTTCCTGCGCAAGGTTAATCCACGCAGGGTGAGCCGGCCCCTAAGGCGAGGCCGAAAGGCGTAGTCGATGGGAACCACGTTAATATTCGTGGGCCTGGCGGAGGTGACGGATTGGAAAGCGTGTACGATCTTATCGGATTGATCGTGCTGTGGACCGGTTCCAGGAAATAGCCCCGCCATATAGACCGTACCCCAAACCGACACAGGTGGACTGGTAGAGTATACCCAGGCGCTTGAGAGAATGGTGTTGAAGGAACTCGGCAAATTGCCCTCGTAACTTCGGAAGAAGAGGGCCCCGTTGTGGCGCAAGCCATGGCGGGGGGCACAGACCAGGGGGTAGCGACTGTTTACTAAAAACACAGGGCTCTGCGAAGCCACACAAGGCGACGTATAGGGTCTGACGCCTGCCCGGTGCCGGAAGGTTAAGAGGAGGAGTGCAAGCTCTGAATTGAAGCCCCGGTAAACGGCGGCCGTAACTATAACGGTCCTAAGGTAGCGAAATTCCTTGTCGGGTAAGTTCCGACCTGCACGAATGGCGTAACGACTTCCCCGCTGTCTCCAACACCAACTCAGCGAAATTGAACTCTCCGTGAAGATGCGGAGTTCCCGCGGTCAGACGGAAAGACCCCGTGCACCTTTACTACAGCTTTGCAGTGGTGCTAGGGACTTCATGTGTAGGATAGGTGGGAGGCTTGGAAACATGGGCGCCAGCTCGTGTGGAGCCAACCTTGAAATACCACCCTTGAAGTCTCTGGCATCTAACCGTGGCCCGTTATCCGGGTCCGGGACCCTGCATGGCGGGTAGTTTGACTGGGGCGGTCGCCTCCCAAAGTGTAACGGAGGCGCGCGATGGTGGGCTCAGAGCGGTCGGAAATCGCTCGACGAGTGCAATGGCATAAGCCCGCCTGACTGCAAGACTGACAAGTCGAGCAGAGACGAAAGTCGGCCATAGTGATCCGGTGGCTCCACGTGGACGGGCCATCGCTCAACGGATAAAAGGTACGCCGGGGATAACAGGCTGATGACTCCCAAGAGTCCATATCGACGGAGTCGTTTGGCACCTCGATGTCGGCTCATCACATCCTGGGGCTGGAGCAGGTCCCAAGGGTTCGGCTGTTCGCCGATTAAAGTGGTACGTGAGCTGGGTTTAGAACGTCGTGAGACAGTTCGGTCCCTATCTGCCGTGGGTGTCGGAGTTTTGCGAGGATTTGTCCCTAGTACGAGAGGACCGGGATGGACATACCTCTGGTGCACCGGTTGTCACGCCAGTGGCATGGCCGGGTAGCTAAGTATGGACGGGATAACCGCTGAAAGCATCTAAGCGGGAAACCCACCTCTAAACCAGAGCTCCCTTGAGAGCCGTGACAGACCATCACGTCGATAGGAGGCATGTGGACGGGCAGCAATGCCTGAAGCTAAGCCTTACTAATCGCTCGATCGGCTTGATCTCGACACCACACTAACCGCGCCATGCGCAGCAGCAAGCCTGTTCCAAGCAGTGCTTGACCAGCGCATCGCCGTTCGATACATCCTCAAATCACTTGCACGAACAAGCATACGCGCTTTCGGTAACGAGCGTCGGTCTTGTGCCTCGGTGACCTGGTGGTCATGGCGAGGTGTCAAACACCCGATCCCATCCCGAACTCGGCCGTGAAAAGCCTCCGCGCCAATGGTACTGCGTCTTAAGACGTGGGAGAGTAGGTCGCCGCCAGGTCGCTCAGGCACAAGAGACGCTCAATACACAAAGCGTATATGCTCCCATCTTCACGAAACCCATCGCCCCACATAACAGACATCCGCGGGGTGGAGCAGCCCGGTAGCTCGTCAGGCTCATAACCTGAAGGCCGCAGGTTCAAATCCTGCCCCCGCAACCAAATCAACAAGAAGCCCGCAGTGCTCACGCACCGCGGGCTTCTTGCTGTTCGGAGCGGAGTCCCTGCACCCACTTGTCACGACCCGCGTTCCCTGACCCGTGGTCATTGCGGTTGCGCCGTGGGGGCGGCATGTCGTACCCATTTCGCAAGTTGCATCCACGCGGATACCCCCGCTGCGCATGCTTTTCCAGTGTGTGCACAAGCTGCGAGCAGATGGCGAGCCCATGGCCAAGCGCAAGGTTTTCGACGATTTCGATCCGGCTCCGTCCGGTCCCTCCGTCTCCGAGACTCTGCATGCGACGCGGATGGCGCATGGCTATGACCTGCGCGACGTCGCGACGATGCTGCGCATCCGCTATCCTTACCTGCTGGCGATCGAGGAAGGGCGGTATCAGGAGCTACCGGGCAGTACCTACGCCATCGGTTTCCTGCGCTCCTATGCCGAGTGCCTGGGGCTCGACCCGGACATGATCGTCACCCGCTACAAGGAGGAGGCTGCCGGCAGCGTCCGCCGGCAGGAATTGTATCTGCCTACTCCGGCGGCCGAAGGGCGGGCATCGGGTGGAACGCTGCTGCTCGGCACGCTGGTGCTCGCCGGCATCGTTTATGGCGGCTGGTACTATCTGTCGGCGACCGACCGGTCGGTGGCGGACCTCGTTCCGACCCTGCCGGACCGTCTGGTTTCGCTGCTGGACGGTGTGCCGGCCAAACCGGCCGAGCAAGTGGCCGACCAGTCCGCAACGTCCAGCCAGCCCGGCGCCGAACCCGCCGTTCCGGCACCCGCGATCACGACACCGGCTCCAAACACAGCCCAATCTCCGGCCAATCCGGCTCCGGTCCCGACTCAGGCTGGATCGGCACCCTCTACTTCGGCACCGGCCGCAACGCCGTCCACCGCCGGCAAGCCGCCGCAGACTGCCGCATCCACCGCCACGCCAGCGCCGGCAACTCCGCAGGGCGGTACTGCCAAGCCGCAGGCCGGTACTGCCGCCGCCGGGCTGCCGCCAGCCCAGTCGCCATTGCCCTCCGCCAACGCGCCCGCTGCCAACCAGACGGGTGGGCAGGGTATCGTCAACGTACCGGCCCCGCCGGCCGAGGACGACGACGAGGCGTCGCCGCAGGATCCGACTCCGCTGAACGCCGCGGTGGCCCCTCCGGCCGCGCCCGCGGTTCCGGCCGCGTCGGTCCCGGCCAACGGCAAGGTTTATGGCACTCTGAACACCAATGCGAAGCTGATCCTGAAGGCGACGCAGGAAAGCTGGCTTCAGGTGCGTGATGGCAGCGAGATCGTCTTCACCCGCGTGTTGAAGCCGGGCGACACCTTCCGCGTTCCTGACAAGCCCAACGTGAAGATCCGAACCGGCAACGCCGGCGGTCTGGTGGTGATGGCCGACGGCGGTGAAAGTCCGCCACTGGGCTCCGTCGGGCAGGTGCTGCGCGACGTCGCCATCGACGGCCACGGGGTTGTGCGGCGCTGAAACCGGCCGGTAAGGGCGTCAGCCATGCGTCGGCGGCGCCCCACCAACCCTGTCCCTTGAATCCCCGGCGGCGGAGCGCACTTCTGGCCTGATGCCGGCTGCGCTAGGATGCGGCACCCGGTTCCGTTTTGCTGTCCAGAGGCTGACCTGAGATGACCGTGCGCGCCTACCGCCAGATCCTTCGCCGCAAATCGCGCCAAATTCGCGTCGGCAACGTGCTTGTCGGCGGTGATGCGCCGATCTCGGTCCAGACCATGACCAACACGCCGACTACCGACGTGAAGGCCACGGTGGAGCAGATCCAGGCGGCCGAACGGGTGGGGGCCGACATCGTCCGCGTCTCCTGCCCCGACCGCGACTCGGCTCTGGCGCTCAAGGACATCGTGCGGCAGGTGAAGGTGCCGATCGTCGCCGACATCCATTTCCACTACAAGCGCGCCATCGAGGCGGCGGAAAGCGGTGCCGCCTGCCTGCGGATCAACCCCGGCAACATAGGCTCGGCCGAGCGGGTGCGCGAGGTGGTGAAGGCGGCCAAGGATCATGGCTGTTCGATGCGCATCGGCGTCAATGCCGGCTCGTTGGAGCAGGATCTGCTGGAGAAATACGGCGAGCCCTGCCCGGAGGCGATGGTCGAAAGCGCGCTGAACCACGCGAAGATCCTGGAGGACAATGATTTCCGCGAGTTCAAGATCTCGGTGAAGGCCTCGGATGCCTTCCTGGCCGTCGCTGCCTATCAGGGCTTGGCGGAGACGTGCGACTATCCTCTGCACATCGGCATCACCGAGGCGGGTGGCCTGCGCGCCGGAACGGTGAAATCGTCGATCGGGCTGGGCATGCTGCTGTGGTCTGGCATCGGCGACACGCTGCGCGTCTCGCTCTCGGCCGATCCGGCGGAAGAGGTTTTGGTCGGCTACGACATCCTGAAGTCGCTGGGGCTGCGCCGGCGCGGCGTGACCGTCATTTCCTGCCCCAGCTGTGCCCGGCAGAATTTCAACGTCATCAAGACGGTGGAACTGCTGGAGCAGAAGCTGGCCCACATCACCACCCCACTGACCCTGTCGGTGATCGGCTGCGTCGTGAACGGTCCGGGCGAGGCGCGGGAAACCGACATCGGTCTGACCGGCGGCGGCAACAACACCCATCAGGTCTATCTGTCCGGCGTCACCGACCACCGGCTGAAGGATCAGGACATCGTCCAGCATCTGGTCGGGCTGGTCGAGAAGAAGGCGGCGGAGATCGAGGCGGCGAAGGCCGCCGCGGAGGCTGCCGAAGCCGAAACCACCCGAGAAACCACGCGAGACGTGGCCCCCGCCGCGGAGTAAGCTGCCCGGAATTCGGGCAGGGACAGCGATCCGCGGCGTGACCACCACCTCCTACCTCGTCATCGGCGCCAGCCACCGGACCTGCTCCGGCGTCGTCCGCGACCGCCTGTCCACCGAGGAGGCGGAAGTGGCGGGAATGCTAGAGCGGCTGCGTGTCGTGGGGGTGGGGCAGGCGCTGTGGCTCAGCACCTGCGACCGGGTGGAGGTGCAGGCGGTCCATGAACGCCCGAACGAGGCGGCCCTGGCGATTGCCGAGGTCATGGCCGACCGCGCCGGCCTGTCGACATCCGATTTGGCGCCGCAGCTCTACACCCGCACCGGCATCGACGCTGTGCGCCATCTGTTTGCGGTGGCCTGCTCGCTCGACAGCCAGATCGTCGGCGAACCTCATATCCTGGGCCAGTTGAAGGCGGCCCACCGCAGCGCTTCCGGTGCGGGGCTGACCGGACCGGAGCTGGAAGCGGTTCTGCAGGCTGCCTATGCCGCCGCCAAGCGGGTGCGCAGCGAGACGCCGATTGCGGAGGGCGCCACCTCGCTGGCCGCGGCAGCCATCCAGGTGGCACGTGACCTGCACGGCGACATCAGGCGCTGCGGCGCTCTGCTGGTGGGAATGGGCGACATGGGCGCCCTGGTTCTGGAGGGGCTGCGCGAGGCCGGGTTGCCGCGGCTGACCGTCGCAGCGCCGGTGGATCGGCGGGCGGAAGCGGCGGCGCGGCGGCTCGACGGGCATTTCGCCCCCTGGGCCGATCTGGAGACGGCGATGACCGGCGCCGATATCCTGGTGACCGCGGCCGGCCTTGGGCGCTATATCCTGACCGCTCCGATGATGGAGGCGGTGTTGAAACGCCGGCGGCGACGGCCGGTCTTCGTGGTCGATGCCGCCATTCCGGCCGACGTCGATCCGGCGGTGGCGGGTATGGACGGCGCCTTCGTCTATGATCTGGCCGATCTGGAGCGGGTGGCGCTGCAAGGTCGGGTTGGGCGCGAGGCGGCGACCCAGGCGGCCTGGATGATCGTGGACGAGGCGGTTGCCGCTTTTGCCCGCGACCGTGCGGAACGCGCCGCGGTGCCCGCGGTCGCGGCGCTTCGCAGCCATTTCGAAGCGGAGCGGCGGCGCCTGCTGGCCGGGCATGCCGATCTGGACGCGGCGTCGGCGACGCGGCTGCTGGTCAACCGCCTGCTGCACGCTCCATCGGAGGCGTTGCGGGCGCTTGCTGCCGACGGCAGCGGCGAGGGGCTGGCCGAACGGGCGGCGGCGGAACGGCTGATGTTCCGCCTGTTCGGGCTGGACCGGCTGACCGCTGCCGCATTGGAAGAGAACGAACGGGATAAGGACGAGCGACGTGAGCCTGGACGAGAAGTTCGATAAGGTGATGGCCCGGTACGACGAGCTGCGCGACACGCTTGCGGCCGGCCTTGCCGAGTCCGGCGACTTCGCCCGGCTATCCAAGGAATATGCCGACCTCACCCCGATTGCCGAGGCCATCGCGGAACTGAAGAAGGGCCGCGCCGAGGCCGCCGATCTGGCGGAAATGATCGCGGCGATGATGGGCGATCCCGGCGCCGACCCCGAGATGAAGGCGATGGCGGAGGAGGAGTTTCACGTCCTGACCAAGCGCATCCCGGATTTGGAGCGCAAGGTGCAGATTTCGCTCCTCCCCAAGGACGAGGCGGACGAAAAGAACGCCATCCTGGAGGTGCGGGCCGGGACCGGCGGCGATGAGGCTGCGCTGTTCGCCGCCGAGCTGTTCGAGATGTACCGCCGCTATGCCGGCCTGCATGGCTGGCGCTTCGAGGCGATGGACGTCAGCGAGACCGGCATCGGCGGCTACAAGGAGGCCACCGCCAACATCACCGGCCGTGGCGTGTTCGCCCGGCTGAAATTCGAGTCCGGTGTCCACCGCGTCCAGCGCGTGCCGGCGACCGAGGCGCAGGGCCGCATCCACACCTCGGCCGCCACCGTCGCCGTGCTGCCGGAGGCGGAGGAGGTGGACATCCACATCGACGAGAAGGATCTGCGGATCGACGTCTTCCGCTCCTCCGGTCCTGGTGGCCAGTCGGTCAACACCACCGACAGCGCCGTGCGCATCACCCATCTGCCGACCGGGCTGGTGGTGAGCCAGCAGGACGAGAAGTCGCAGCACAAGAACAAGGCCAAGGCGCTGAAGGTGCTGCGTGCCCGGCTGTACGACCGCGAGCGGGCGGAGAAGGACGCTGTCCGTGCGGCCGACCGCAAGAACCAGGTGGGCAGCGGCGACCGCTCGGAACGCATCCGCACCTACAATTTCCCCCAGGGGCGGGTGACCGACCATCGCATCAACCTGACGCTCTACAAGATCGACAAGGTGATGGCCGGGGAGGCACTGGATGAACTGGTCGACGCCCTGATTGCCGAGGACGAGGCTGCCCGGCTGGCGGAGCTGGGGTGATCGCATGAACCTCCGCACCCTGCGTGCCCAGGCCGAGGCGCGGCTGCGCGAGGCCGGCGTCGATACGCCGGAACTTGACGCCCGCTATCTGCTGGAGCATGCGCTGACCCTCACCCGCACCGACTTTGTTACGAAGGCGGAACAACTTATCCCCGATGCCGATGCTGCCCATGCCCTGGCGTTGGTGGAGCGGCGTGTGGCGCGGGAGCCGGTGGGGCGCATCCTGGGGCACCGCGAGTTCTGGACCATCGATCTCGCCCTCAACCCCGACACGCTGGAACCGCGGCCGGACACCGAGACGGTGGTGGAGGCGGTTCTGGCCGCCATCTCCGACCGGAAAGCTCCGCTACATCTGATCGATTTCGGAACCGGAACGGGTTGCATCCTGCTGGCGCTGCTGTCGGAGCTGCCGAATGCCACCGGTGTCGGCGTCGATCTGAGCCCGCTGGCGGTGGAGGCGGCGGCCGGGAACGCCGACCGCAACGGGCTGGCTGAGCGCGCCCGTTTCCAGACCGGAGATTGGGCCATGGGGATCGAGGAGCGCTTCGACATCGTGGTGTCGAACCCGCCCTAC
The DNA here is from genome assembly GCF_042938965.1 of Azospirillum sp. A23. Taxonomy (NCBI): domain Bacteria; kingdom Pseudomonadati; phylum Pseudomonadota; class Alphaproteobacteria; order Rhodospirillales; family Azospirillaceae; genus Azospirillum; species Azospirillum sp. A23. The sequence goes on from NZ_CP170667.1 coordinate 11,277, forward strand.
ATCCCCAGCGCCGACATTGCCACGCTGGAGCCGGAGGTGCGGGAGCATGACCCGCTTCGCGCGCTGGACGGCGGGCCGGACGGGCTGGAGCCCTACCGTATCCTCGCCGCCGAATTGCCGCGTCTGCTGGTCCCCGGTGGACTGGTCGCGTTCGAAGTCGGGCAGGGCCAGGCGGAAGACGTGGCGGCGCTGGTCGGGGCGCAGGGGTTCGGTGACACCGCAATCCTGTGTGACCTTGGTGGGGTAAAGCGCTGTGTCAGGGCACGGAAGAGCCTGTGAGGCGGCTGCCCATTCAAAAAAACGGTTGGATCGGCAGGCTTTGGCGGGTAGTGTGCGGTACACGACCGCGAACCTAAGGCCTGCGGAGCAAGAATCTCGGATGGTTTTCTGCCGAGCGCTGACCGCCATGGCCTGCCGCACGCGATGCGGACGCGTCGTTTGAACCCCGTGAGCGACCCATGGAAATCGTCCATGGCGGGCTCGGTGGCCGGGCCGCAAGGCCGGATGGCTGCCGGAGCGTTCCGGGGACTGCGCTTCTCTTGCATGGGGCCTTAAGAGCCGAATGAGACAGGGACCGAACTCCAGGCGTTCGCGTGGTCGTGGCAACAGCGGCGGCGGGGGCAGCGGCGGTGGTGGTGGTGGTGGCGGGGGTGGCAGTGCCGGCCGGCGCCAGAATGTTCCGCTGCGCCACCAGACCTTCGACAGCAACGGCCCCGATGTCCGCATCCGCGGCAATGCGTGGCAGGTGCAGGAGAAGTATCAGGCGCTTGCCCGCGACGCGATGTCGTCCGGCGACCGGGTGCAGGCGGAAAATTACCTGCAGCATGCGGAGCATTACCTCCGCATCATCAACCAGATCCAGGAATCGGAAAACCGCCAGCGCGGTGGGCAGCCCGGCAATGGGCACGGCCACCAGCCGCAGATGTCTTCGCATGGTGGCGACGAGGACGAGCAGCCGGTCGAGGACGAGACCGACGGCGAGGAACGGGCGGCCGTAAACGCCTGATATGTGACGCTTACCTGAAGTGACGTTTATTCGGCCGGCGTGACCGGGTCGCCCACTGCGATCCGGCCGCCGCCGGTCACCCGGGCGCGCAGCAGCATTTGGTTGTGGCCATAGCCGCGTTCCATGATGTTCGTCAGGCTGAGGTCGGCGACGCCGGTATCCGGGTTCACATCGTTTCCGGGCGTGCAGTCGAGCGCCTCCACCACCTCCAGCGTTGCCGCACCGATGGTCAGGGTCCGGCCGACCCAGCCGCGCTCCGCCCAGGGATCGATGCCGTCCACCAGCAGGTTGGCGCGCAGGCGGCGGGGATCGACCGGCTGCTTGGCGATCCGCTCCTCCAGGTCACGCAGGCTGGCGAGGTTCAGCAGCGTGACCGACGGTTCCTCGCTGTTGCCGAAGCCGCCCTGCTGCGCTTCGATCAGGCGGGGCATGCCGGGGACGATCCCGGCCAGATAGGCGGCAAAGAACTGTTCCAGCAGGTTGCGGCCCATCGGCTGGTCCAGCCGGCCGCGCGACACCTGCCGGCCGCCGCGGCGGATGATCAGCGCCTGCGTCGCCTCGTCGAACTCGCTCTGCAAGACCGCCAGCTTTTCCGTACGATCCAGCGTGAAGAAATCCGACGGCAGGCGCCAGCCCTGCGTCTCGGTATCCAGCGCGGCCGGACCGTGCAACAGCCCGTAGCGGCGGTCGAGCGGAATCGCCTGACCGGCGGTCAGCTCGATGGCGGGAAGATCCTGGCCGCTCATCCCCTTGACGGGATAGCGGCGGATGACGGTCAGTGTGGCGTTCATTGCACTGCACAATGAAAGGGCTGGAGCGTCCCTGTCAACCGATGCGGTGCCTATTTCTCACGCTGCGGCTGGGGTATGGCAGGCCGGATCGCCCGAACCGCCCGCTCCACCCCGTAATCTGGTGCCGCTACCAGCGTTCGGCGACGGGCCGGCGGCCAAGAAATTCCTCCAGCCGCCGCCCGGTGGCCGGCGACAGGTCGGTCGGCAGCCGGTCGAGCGGGAAGAATCGGGTTTCGACGATCTCCACCCCATCGGCCTTCGGTTTGCCGCTCCAGCCGCGCACGACATAGACCGCCACATGGTCGCTCGCCCCGTTGCGGAAACGGGCATAGATGGCGAAAGGTTGAGCAGGGCGGTCGGCAATCAGCCCGACCTCCTCCCGCACCTCGCGTCGCATGGCGTCGACCAGCGTCTCTCCCCGCCCGACACCGCCGCCGGGCAGGTGCCAGCCATCGACATAGCTGTGCCGGATCAGCAGGACGCCGGGCGATGCCGGGTCCGCCTCGTCCAGGATGATCGCCCTCACCCCCATGGTCAGCGGCCGTGCCAGCCGATGCCAGACCCCGCGCAGGCTCCAGGCGAGACGAAGCAGCCGGCCCGTCATGGTTCTCGGAATCGGCTGGCCGGCGGATGCCGGCGTCGTGCTGGTCGGGGAACTGGAGGCGGCCAGATCGGTCATGATGAAATCCGGAACGGGGCCCTTGGAAGGCGGAAAGGCAGGATGGCGGCAGTTTAGCTGCGGCCGGGAGGGATGGTGTAGGGGGCAATCGGCGGGTCGCGCGCTACCTCTTTTTCCCGATCCTAGCCGGTCTGGAGGAGGCAGGTGTGGCCGCGTTTCTCCACCGATAACCTTTCTACGCAGATGGTCTTGCATGGCCTTCGGCCTTGCCTACATCTTCGGCAGCATCCTTGCGGATCGCACAGTTGCGTGGATCACGTTGACCGGGCTGCCTCGCGGACGGTCGACAGGATAAGGGGAGCATCATGGATTTCGAGCAATATACCGAGCGCAGCCGTGGGTTCATTCAGGCCGCCCAGACCTTGGCCGTCCGCCGTGGGCATCAGCGCCTGACCCCGGAACATCTGCTGAAGACGCTGCTGGACGACAAGGAGGGGCTTGCCGCCAACCTGATCCGTGCGGCGGGCGGAGACCCCAAGGCGGCCCTGTCGGCAGTCGATGCCGAACTGGACAAGCTGCCGAAGGTCGAGGGCAGCGGCGCCGGCCAGCTCTACCTGACACCCGAACTCTCCCGTGTCTTCGAACAGGCGGAGAAGGTCGCCGAAAAGGCCGGCGACAGCTTCGTCACCGCCGAACGCATCCTGCTGGCGCTGGCCATGGCCGACGGCACCCCGTCGGGCAAGGCCTTGAAGTCCGCCGGCGTGACGCCGCAGGCGCTGAACACCGCCATCAACGACATCCGCAAGGGCCGCACCGCCGACAGCGCCAGCGCCGAGCAGGGCTATGACGCGCTGAAGAAATATGCCCGCGACCTGACCGCCGCGGCGCGCGACGGCAAGCTCGACCCGGTGATCGGCCGTGACGAGGAAATCCGCCGTACCATCCAGGTTCTGGCCCGGCGCACCAAGAACAATCCCGTGCTGATCGGCGAGCCCGGCGTCGGCAAGACCGCCATCGTCGAGGGGCTGGCCCAGCGCATCGTCAAGGGCGACGTGCCGGAAGGCCTGAAGAACAAGCAACTGCTGTCGCTCGACCTCGGCGCGCTGGTGGCGGGCGCCAAGTACCGCGGCGAGTTCGAGGAGCGGCTGAAGGCCGTGCTGTCGGAAATCCAGGCGGCGGCCGGCGAGATCGTCGTCTTCATCGACGAACTGCACACGCTGGTCGGTGCCGGCAAATCCGACGGCGCGATGGACGCGTCCAACATGCTGAAGCCCGCGCTGGCGCGTGGCGAGCTGCATTGCGTCGGCGCCACCACGCTCGACGAGTTCCGCAAATACATCGAGAAGGACGCGGCGCTGGCCCGGCGCTTCCAGCCGGTCTTCGTCTCGGAGCCGACGGTGGAGGACACCATCTCCATCCTGCGCGGTCTGAAGGAACGTTATGAGGTGCACCACGGCGTGCGCATCACCGACAGCGCCATCGTGTCGGCGGCGACCCTGTCCAACCGCTACATCACCGACCGCTTCCTGCCCGACAAGGCCATCGACCTGATCGACGAGGCGGCGAGCCGCCTGCGCATGGCGGTGGACAGCAAGCCCGAAGCCATCGACGAGCTGGACCGCCGCATCATCCAGCTGAAGATCGAGCGCGAAGCGCTGAAGCGCGAGCAGGACACCGCGTCGCGCGACCGTCTGGTCAATCTGGAGCGGGAGCTTTCGGATCTGGAGCAGGACTCGGCCGAGCTGACCGCCAAGTGGCAGGCCGAGAAGGACCAGTTGCAGGGCGCGCAGAAGATCAAGGAGGATCTGGAGAAGGCCCGCACCGAACTGGAGACGGCGCAGCGCGACGGCAATTGGGGCCGCGCGGGCGAGCTGGCCTACGGCGTCATTCCCGGTCTGGAAAAGGCTTTGAAGGACGCCGAGGAGCATGCCAGCAGCCGCATGCTGAACGAGGAGGTGCGCGACAGCGACATCGCCGCGGTGGTCAGCCGATGGACCGGCGTCCCGGTCGACAAGATGCTGGCCGGCGAGCGCGAGAAGCTGCTGGCGATGGAGGACAAGCTGCGCGGCCGGGTCATCGGCCAGGACGAGGCCATCGTCGCCGTGTCCAACGCCGTGCGCCGTGCGCGGGCCGGGTTGCAGGACCCGAACCGTCCCATCGGCTCCTTCCTGTTCCTCGGTCCGACCGGCGTCGGCAAGACCGAGCTGACCAAGGCGCTGGCCGAGTTCCTGTTCGACGACGAGACGGCGATGGTCCGGCTCGACATGTCGGAATATATGGAAAAGCATTCCGTCGCCCGCATGATCGGCGCGCCTCCGGGCTATGTCGGCTATGAGGAAGGCGGGGCGCTGACCGAGGCGGTGCGCCGCCGGCCCTATCAGGTCGTGCTGTTCGACGAGGTGGAGAAGGCCCATCCTGACGTCTTCAACGTGCTGCTCCAGGTGCTGGACGACGGCCGGCTGACCGACGGGCAGGGCCGCACGGTCGATTTCCGCAACGTGGTCATCATCATGACCTCCAACCTCGGCTCGCAGGCGCTGGCCGAGCAGGCGGAGGGCGAGGACAGCGCCGCCGTGCGCGACGAGGTGATGGAAGCCGTCCGCGCCCATTTCCGGCCGGAGTTCCTGAACCGCCTGGACGAGATCCTGCTGTTCCACCGGCTCGACCGCCGGCACATGGGCGGCATCGTCAAGATCCAGCTGGGCCGCCTGACCAGGATGCTCGCCGACCGCGAGATCACGCTGACGGTGGACGAGGCGGCGACCCAGTGGCTGGCCGATGCCGGCTACGACCCGGTCTATGGCGCCCGGCCGCTGAAGCGGGTGATCCAGCGCGAGTTGCAGAACCCGATGGCGACCCTGATCCTCGAGGGCCGAATCAAGGACGGCCAGACGGTGACGGTCGGAGCGGAAGGCGGCTCCCTGACCATCGACGGCCAGCCGGTGAGCGGACTGGTTCGCAAAGGGTAAGGGTGAAGGCCCTCTCCCCACCGGGGGAGAGGGCTTTTTCTCAGTAGAACGGCGCCCCCAACCCTTCCGCCTCGAAAGCGGCCTTCACCGCCGGACGCTCCAGAACGCGGGCGAGGTAAGGTCCCAGATTGCCCAGCGTACATGCCGGGCGACCCATGAAGCGGGTCCAGCGGCACAGCATGAACAGGTACGGGTCGACGGCGCTGTACGTGTCGCCCAGCAGCCACGTACGCCCTGCAAGCGCGCGGTCAAGCCCATCGAAATGACCGTTCAGCCGGGTTTCGGTCGCCGCCTTGAAGGCGGCTTGCGCTCGCGTGCCCTCGACGTAACGCTCGGGGTAGAAGTACAGCAGCATCTCGGCCTGGACGCTGTTGGTCAGATAGACCAGCCACTTGTAGAACTCCGCCCGCTCGGGCGTGCCGACCGCCGGGGCCAGCTTCGCCTCCGGATGGCTGTCGGCCAGATGCAGGCAGATGGCAGCGGCCTCGTACAGCACCAGATCGCCGTCCACCAGCGTCGGCACCCGGCCATGCGGGTTCAGCGCCAGATAGGCGGCGCTCTTGTGCTCCGCCCTGTCGCGGTCGAGCAGCCGCAGTTCGAAAGGGTCGCCGATCTCGCGCAGCAGGATGTGCGGCGCCATCGCGGCCGTGCTGACCATACCGTAAAGCGTGCGCAAAGCGGCTCCTCCCTCCCGTCGTTCCGGTCAAGCTGTCCCATCCGGCTTGGCGTCCCGCCAGCGTCTTGCGCGCATGGCACGGATGACGGCGAAGCGGGTTTGTCGAGTGGCGAAACTGTGCGTATGATCGGCGATACTGTTTAACAAATCGAACACCCTGTGGTGAGCCGCTACGGCCATCCGGGGGAACGAACCCGACAAGACCGAACAGGAAGACCCACTCCATGACCGCTCCGGGCAGCACCGCCGGCAACTCTGCCGCCAGCCGCGACAAGGCCTTCGTCCTCCATCCCTACACCAACCTGCACGCTCATGAGACGCAGGGGCCGATGATCATCGAACGCGGTGAAGGCATCCACGTCTTCGATGATGGCGGCAAGGATTACATCGAGGGCATGGCCAGCCTGTGGTGCGTCTCGCTCGGCTGGGGCGAAGAGCGGCTGGTCCAGGCGGCGACCAAGCAGATGCGGCAGCTGTCCACCTATCACATCTTCGGCCACAAGTCGCACGAGCCCGGCATCGATCTGGCCGAGAAGCTGATCGGTCTGGCACCGGTGCCGATGTCCAAGGTCTTCTTCGCCAATTCCGGCTCGGAGGCCAACGACACTGCGATCAAGCTGATCTGGTACTACAACAACGCGCTCGGCCGGCCGGAGAAGAAGAAGATCCTGTCGCGCCAGCGTGCCTATCACGGCGTGACAGTGGCGACTGCCAGCCTGACCGGGCTGCCCAACAACCACCGCGACTTCGATCTGCCGATCGCCCGCATCATCCACGGCGATTGCCCGCACCATTATCGCAATGGGCTTGAGGGCGAGAGCGAGGAAGCCTTCGCCACCCGTCTGGCCGAACAGCTGGAGGCGCTGATCCTGGCCGAGGGGCCGGACACCATCGCCGCCATGTTCGCCGAGCCGATCATGGGCGCCGGCGGCGTCGTGGTTCCGCCCGCGACCTACTTCGCCAAGATCCAGGCGGTGTTGAAGAAATACGACATCCTGCTGGTCGCCGACGAGGTGATCTGCGGCTTCGGCCGTACCGGCAATTTCTGGGGCAGCCAGACCGTAGGCATGCAGCCGGACATCCTGACCTGCGCCAAGCAGCTGTCGTCCGGCTATCTGCCGATCTCCGCCGTGATGGTGAGCGATGCCATCTATCGTGCCTGCGTCGAGGAAAGCCAGAAGATCGGCACATTCGGCCATGGCTACACCTACTCCGCCCACCCGGTGGCGGCGGCGGTGGCGCTGGAAACGCTGAACATCTACGAGGAGCGCGACATCGTCGGGCATGTCCGCTCGGTCGCCCCGGCCTTCCAGTCGCGGCTGAAGGCGCTGGCGGACCATCCGCTGGTCGGCGAGGCCCGCGGCATCGGCCTGATCGGTGCGCTGGAACTGGTGGCCGACAAGGCGACCAAGACGCCTTTCGATCCGCCCGGCCGCGCCGGCGCCCTGGTCAATGGTCTGGCCCAGGACAACGGCCTGATCGTTCGCGCCATGGGCGATTCCATCGCGCTCTGCCCACCGCTGGTGATCTCCGAAGCGGAAATCCACCAGACCTTCGACCGCCTGACCAAGGCGCTCGACGCCGCGGTGCCGGTTCTGCGGGGGTAAGGATCGGCGGGGGTAGGGCTTGCGTCCTATCCCCGCCGCAGATGCATCTTGCCCAGGCCGCCCAGCGCGTCGAACAGCTGGCGGAACTGGGTGAGGAACTGCTCCCAGGTGACCTTGGCGGTCGGTTCGATGGCGGCGTGCAGGACGCCCAGGCTGGTCCTGCCGTCGACCCTAGACAGGATCGGGCCGGCCAGCCGGGGCAGGGGAAGCGACACCACGCTGCCCATCAGGTCGAATTCCAGGCTACCGCCGGGCGGGACGGCCTTGGCCACGGTCTTGCCGTCGATGTCGCGCAGGACCGGAATCACCTCCGGCCCGTCCGGCCGGATGCAGGCGGCCTCCAGATCTGCCGGGCGCAGCAGATAGGCGATGTGCTTGGTGAAGGCGCCGGTGATGCGCTCGGTCCAGGCGGCGCGCTCCAGCATGCTCAGCCCCGCCAGTTGCTTCAGGACGCGGGCGTCCTTGACCCACAGAGACGGCTCGTAGCGCAGCGGGTCGATCAGCGTCGCGACGGCGAGCCCGGCGCTGTCCGCCAGTTCGGCCAGCTGCGGCACGCTGTAGGGGCGGTCGCAGCTGTGCAGCAGCAGGTCGTAGAGATTGGCGTCGGCCAGCCGGTGGTCGCTGATGTGCGGGTTGTTCAGCAGCCAGTTGGTCGGCGGCAGAGCCTGGATCAGCCGGCGGGCCAGCGCCACCTTCTCGGCCGGGGGCAACCCCTCGGTCATGCCGCGCAGCGCCTCCTGCATCGGATAGACGCCGGTGCGGCCGTAGGGCGCGTAGACCATGATGCCCATGCCGCCGCCGGGTGCCAGCGCGCCGGCCAGCGAGCGCAGGCCGGCAGCCGGGTCGTCCAGATGGTGCAGCACGCCGCAGCAGTCGATGTAGTCGAACGGCCCCGCTTGCGCCGTGACCCCGTCCAACTCCAGCAGCGACCCGCGGTGGAAGTCGATGTTGGTCAGGCCGCGCGCCTTGGCCCGCGCCTCGGCGACGGCGCGGCTGGCGTCGGACAGGTCGATGTAGGCGATGCGGCCGGGGTTGCCGGCATCGGCCATCTGCTGTGCCAGCATGATGGTGCCGTCCCCCGTGCCGCCGCCGGCCACCAGAACCCGCAGCGGCTTGCTATGGTCGATCCGGCCGCCGAAGACATGCTGCACCAGCTCGTCCAGATGGCTGGGCGAGCCGGTGATCAGCCGTCCGGCCTCGTCGGCCGGATTGCGCGCCGGATAGGGATAGGCTTCATACTGGGCGCGCAGGTCGTCGATGCTCATGGGAACCGCTCAACGGGAAAATAGGCGCGGCGACCATAGCACTGCATCCGCCCGCATCGCACCTGCCCGATGACGTGCTTTCGGTGGCCGCCTTTCGCTGACGATCACCCAGCCAGGGGAACGCAGATCTCCGTCAGCCACTCGGACGGCGGCAAGGCCCGCGGGTTGTTGAGATATTCCTCGTAGCAGGGGGCGTCTCCCGGCGAGTACCCGCTGTTGGGCAGCCACTCGCCGTAAAGCCAGCGGTAGACCGCGCTCAGTTCGGCATAGGGACCCTTGTGCCGCACAACGGCATGACGCCCGCCGGGGATGTCCACCACGCGGATCACGCCATCCTCGACGACGCCCAGGTCCAGCATCAGCCCGGCGAAGGAGTGCAAATCCTCCGGCCTCACCGATTCCGGATCGTCGTAATAGATGGCGAAGCTGCGGGTGCCGGGGCCGATCAGCCCCTGCTTGGACGCCCAGGTATAGAGCCGGTCGAAGCTGGTGCCGATGGTCATATAGGGGCCGGTGTGCGGCAACCCGACGATGCGGTGGGCGGGAAGATCGCGGATTTCGACGTCGTGCATGCTGTCCTCCGTTGGATGAGTGGTCGGGACCGGAGGATTGAGCCGCCCGCGCTTGCGGTAGGCGGCCGGCGTCACGCCATAGCTCTGCCCGAAGGCGCGGGTGAAGGCCTCGACGCTGCCATACCCCGCTCGCCGGGCGATGGCCGGCATGGCGATGCTGTCGCGCACCAGATCGCCCGCTGCCCGGTGCAGGCGCAGCCGGCGCAGGGTCTCCGCCGCCGTCTCGCCGGTGATCGCCCGGTAGATGCGGTGGAAGTGGTAGGGCGAGAAGCAGGCGACCTCCGCCAGCCGGTCGAGGTCGAGCGGTTCGTCCAGATGCGCGGCGATGAATGTCACCACCCGTTCGATCCGGTCGCCGTAATCGAGCCGCGTGCCGGGCTTGGCCGCAACCGCGGAACACGGCACGGGCCACACTGCCGTTGCGTCGGCGGAGATGCTGTCGTTGGTCATGGCGTGACGTCCTCCAGTCCCGCCGATGCTAGCCGGCAGCCGCTTGATCGCGCTTGCGGAGTTAGGTTGACGGCCATCCGTCCGCCGCCCGCACGTCGCCCACCCGCGCGCCGGCGCGGTTCAGCAGCGGGGTGGTCAGCAGCTGCGGCACGCGCGCCCATTGCGCCTCGGTCAGGGCCTGGGTCGAGCGGATCAGGGCGGCCAGCGCCACCTCGCGGGCGCGGGCGGCGCCATCCTCGATCTTCAGCGCGATGCCGATGCCCTGCTCGGGGATCACGGCGCAGCCGACGCCCTCGGCTCCACCCTTGACCAGCACGGCGCCGCCGGCCGCCTCCATCAGTGCGGTGTCGAAGGTTCCGGTGCCGCCGATCAGGAAGGGGTGCTTGCCCCAGGCGGCGGCGATGCGGGTGACGGCCTCGGCCCGGGCGTCGGGCAGGTCGACCGGGTCGGCGATGCGGGCCATGGCATAGGCGATGGCGCCCAGCGGAATGCCGATGGTGGGAATGGAACAGCCATCGACGCCCCAGGGCGCGCCGAACAGGTCCTGTCCGGTCATCTGCTCCATTACGCCCAGGATGCGCTGCTGCACCGGGTGTTCGTAGCGGACATAGCCCTTCAGCCGTTCGGCCTTGTGCCTGGCGGTGGTCAGGAAGCCGCTGTGCTTGCCGGAGCAGTTGTTGTGGAAGGCGGTCGGCGCCTCGCCGCGGCGGACCAGATCCTCGGCGGTGGCGGGATCGTAGGGGATCTGCGCGCCGCATTCGTAATCGTCGAGCGTCAGCCCGACCCGTTCGGCCCAGGACCGCACCAGTTCGGTGTGGCGCGCCTCGCCATTGTGGGAGGAGCAGGCGAGCGCCAACTCCTCGTCCCCCAGTCCGAAGGCGTCGAGCGCGCCGCTTTCCACCAGCGGGATCGCCTGCAGCGACTTGATGGCGGAGCGCGGGTAGACCGGCGCATCGATGTCGCCCCAGCGCGCCAGCACATGACCGCCCGCATCGACGATGCAGGCGCGGGCGCGGTGGACCGACTCCACCAGGCTGCCGCGCGTCACCTCGACGGTGATCGGGCTTTCCGCCGGGCCGGACAGGTCGGCACGGCCCTCGGCGCTCTCGCCAGGCCGGTGGCCGTCATGGTGGGAATGGCCGTGGTGGTGATCCCCACCGCAGCAGGAGGAATGGTCGTGAGGATTGTCTGGGCTCATGCCGGCAAGCTTGCCTCGGGCGGGCTGCGGCGGCAAGCTCCCGCCCGGTCATATCCTTACCCAGATCAGCGGGCTCTTCATGCGTGGCTATTTCGGAATCGGGGTGGAGCGGATCAGCAAGCCGGGCAATGTCGGCAACCTGATGCGCACCGCCCATGCCTTCGGCGCCTCCTTCTTCTTCGCCATCGATCCGGAGCCGGACCTGCGCGAGACGAAGCTGGTCGACACCTCCGGCGCCACGCTGCACCTGCCGCTCTACGTCCACGAGCGGGTGGCCGATTTCACCCTGCCCAGGGACTGCATGCTGGTCGGGGTGGAACTGACCGACGACGCGGTGGAACTGCCCAGCTTCCGTCACCCGTCGCGCGCCGCCTATGTGCTGGGGCCGGAGCGCGACAGCCTTTCGCCCGCCCTGCTGGCGCGCTGCGACCATGTGGTGAAGATCCCGATGTCCTTCTGCATCAATGTCGGCGTCGCCGGGGCGCTGGTGATGTACGACCGCATGATCTCGCTCGGCCGCTTCGCCGAGCGCCCGGTGCGTCCTGGCGGCCCGCTGGAGGGACCGGCCCAGCACAAGCATGGTAAGCAGATCATGCGCAAGGAGGATCGCCGCCGCCGCATCCGCGGGGAGCAGAAGCCGGTCGCCGATGAAAGCGACGAGTGAGTGCGACGAGTAAGGATGCGGGATCAGAGCGGCAGTGGATCGTCCCCGGCGACGGCGCAGATCCGTTGCACCACCGCGGGCTTGGGCACCGACAGCTCGCCCTGTTCGAAGGCCACCACCTGAAGCCTCCCGCGCACCGTTTCCAGCAACTCGCCCCGCCGCAGCAGGAAGTCGGGAGAGGACGGGCGGCCGAAGCGGGCATTACCGTCGGCGAAGGTCTCGTAGATCAGCACGCCGCCCGGTTCCAGCGCCGCCAGGATGGCGGGGAAGAGCGGGCGGTGCAGGTAGTTGGTGACGACGATCCCGGCGAAGGTGCCGTCAAGCGGGAGGGAGGTGGGAGAAATCCCCGAGTCGCTGCTTTCCAGGTCTGCCTGAACGAGGGCGACGTTCGTGCCGCCATCCAGGTCGGCGACGCCGCCGAGGTCGCGGTCCAGCCCCACCACCGGATGGCCGAGGCGATGGAACAGGCGCAGATGCCGTCCGCCGCCGCAGGCAAGGTCGAGCACCGGCCCGCCCGCCCGCACCAGCGGGGCGAATCGCTCCACCCAGGGGGAGGGCGGCGACAGCGGATGGGGTGTGGGCATGGAGAAATTCCCTTATCCGGACTTTTTTCGAAGGTGTCGGGAACGATATCACAGGAGGTACGCGCGTATGGCCCGTCCGGCGTTTGACGGCGCGGCCCGGCCGTGCTGAATTAGGGCGATTCCCGAGTCGCGCCGCAACCCGGACCGGCGTGCCCGGACTTGTCTTTCCTGCTGCGGGTCAGTTGGGGCTTGTGGGGATATGATCCTCTTCGCGTTGAGATGCTCGGCCGACCACCAGTTCGAAGCGTGGTTCCGCAATGGTGCCGCCTATGACGAACAGGCGGCGGGCCATCAGATCGCCTGTCCGATCTGCGGCGACACCGTGGTCGGCAAGGCGCCGATGGCCCCGCGCATCGCCAAGGGTGTCGCCAAGGCCGCCGACCGTGCCCGAGAACAGGCCGAGGCCATCGCGGCCAACGCCCCGTCTATGACGCCGGCGGCCGCTCCTGCCACTGCGGCACAGCTCCCCCTTCCGGCGCCGATCCCCGCACCGGTCCCGCTGCCGAACGCCGCCGATGTGGTCGCCGCCCTGCCGCCGAGCCTGAACGACGCCCAGCGCGAGGCAGTGGCGGAGGTGATGCGGCAACTGACCGAGGTGCGGCGCAGTGTGGAGAAGAACTGCGACTATGTCGGCGACCGTTTCGCCGAGGAGGCGCGGCGCATCCATTACGGCGAGACCGACCCGCGCGGCATCTATGGCGAGGCGTCGGACGAGGAAGTTTCCGAACTCCACGAGGAAGGTGTGACATTTCACCGCATCCCCTGGATTCCGCGCACCGATTCCTGAAGGGCAGCCTGTCCCGGCAGGGTGGCGCCACCGCGCGGCCCTGCCATTGAGTCCCAACGAAACCGTTTGAAAAGCTGACTGTTTGAAAGGCGCGCCCGGCAACGGGGGCGCCTTTCCCGTATGGCGCTACAGCCTTGCCCAGGCTTGCTTTTTCGGGGCCGTCCGCCCCCTCGGCGCCCACCCCATCGACCAAGGTAGGGGGTGCGCCCAACAATGATCTGTATCAAACAATTGGGCAGGTCAAGGGCGTACGAATTACGGGAAGAAACCCGGACGCGACCGCCCGGACGGCAAATGCCCGCTGATCCCGAAGACGATGTCTGGATGGATCGCGAAAGATTGCCGGCACTCGATGAGGGGACGCACATGAGTCAAAGCGCACAAAGGATTGTGAACAATCCAAAGTTCCAGGAACTGGTGGCGAAACGGTCCGCCTTCGCCTGGACTTTGTCGATTGCCATGCTGGTCATTTATTTCGGTTTCATCCTGCTGGTGGCGTTCGGGAAGTCGTTCCTGGGCACGCCGATCGGCTCCGGCGTCACGACCTGGGGCATTCCCATCGGCGTCTTCACCATCGTGTCCGCCTTCATCCTGACCGGCATCTACGTGCATCGGGCGAACGGCGAATTCGACGAGCTGAACCGCCAGATCCTGGAGGAGTCGAAGTGATGCGCGCCGCCACCACCCGTCTTGCCGCCACCCGTCTCGCGGCCGCCGCCGCCGCGGCCGGCGTGCTGGTTCCCGCCTGCGGCTATGCCGACGCCATCGGCGGCGCCGTGCAGAAGCAGGCGACGAACTGGTCCGCCATCGTCATGTTCCTGATCTTCGTGCTGTTGACGCTGGCCATCACCTTCTGGGCCGCTCGCCGCACCAAGTCGGCCAAGGACTTCTACGCTGCCGGCGGCGGCATCACCGGCTTCCAGAACGGCCTCGCCATCGCCGGCGACTATATGTCGGCAGCATCCTTCCTCGGCATCGCCGGCCTCGTCTACGCGTCGGGCTTCGACGGGCTGATCTATTCGGTGGGCTGGCTGGTCGGCTGGCCGATCGTGCTGTTCCTGATCGCGGAGCGGCTGCGCAACCTCGGCAAATACACCTTCGCCGACGTCGCCTCCTACCGCTTCAAGCAGACGCCGATCCGCACCCTGTCGGCCTGCGGCTCGCTGGCGACCGTCACCTTCTACCTGATCGCCCAGATGGTCGGCGCCGGCAAGCTGATCCAGCTGCTGTTCGGCCTGGATTATCTGGTCGCCGTCATCATCGTCGGCGTGCTGATGATCGGCTACGTCACCTTCGGCGGCATGCTGGCGACGACCTGGGTGCAGATCATCAAGGCGGTGATGCTGCTGTCCGGCGCCTCCTTCATGGCCTTCATGATCCTGGCCAAGTTCGGCTTCAGCCCCGAGGCGATGTTCAAGGCCGCGGTCGAGCTGCACCCGAAGGGTCTGGCGATCATGTCGCCGGGCGCGCTGGTCACCGATCCGGTCTCGGCGATCTCGCTGGGCATGGCTCTGATGTTCGGCACCGCCGGCCTGCCGCATATCCTGATGCGCTTCTTCACGGTGTCGGATGCCAAGGAAGCCCGCAAGTCGGTCTTCTACGCCACCGGCTTCATCGGCTACTTCTACATCCTGACCTTCATCATCGGCTTCGGCGCCATCCTGATGATCCTGGCTCCCGACGCCACCGGCGCCTATCCCTTCCTGACCGCGGGCCCGGCAGCCGGCGCCAAGGCGGTGATCGCCAACGTCATCGGCGGCACCAACATGGCGGCCATCCACACCGCCCATGCGGTCGGCGGCGACCTGTTCTACGGCTTCATCTCGGCGGTTGCCTTCGCCACCATCCTGGCGGTGGTCGCAGGTCTGACTCTGGCCGGCGCCTCGGCGGTCTCCCATGACCTCTACGCCTCGGTCTTCGCCAAGGGCCGCGCCAACGAGGCCGACGAGATCCGCGTGTCGAAGATCACCACCGTTGCCATCGGCATCCTGTCTATCGTGCTGGGCATCGCCTTCGAGAACCAGAACGTCGCCTTCATGGTCGGCTTGGCCTTCGTCATTGCCGCCTCGGCCAACTTCCCGATCCTGCTGATGTCGATGTTCTGGGGCAAGATGACCACCCGCGGCGCGGTTCTGGGCGGCGGCCTGGGCCTGGTCTCGGCGATCGTCCTGCTGGTTCTGGGTCCGACCGTGTGGAAGGCTGTGCTGGGCAACCCGACCGCCATCTTCCCGTATGACAATCCGGGCCTGTTCTCGATCCTGCTGTCCTTTGCCGGCATCTGGTTCTTCTCGATCACCGACAACAGCGCGCAGGCCCAGAAGGAGCGCAAGGACTTCGAAGCCCAGTACATCCGGTCGCAGACCGGCCTGGGTGCCGAGGGTGCGTCGGCCCACTAAGCGGTTGTCCATCGAACGATCAGGCGTTCGAACGAACAGGGCGGAGCAATAAGACCAGGGAAGGGATCGCGTCTCGCACCGCATCCCTTCTCCCCTTCGGGGAATGCTCAAGCCCGTGCGGTGACCGAACCACGCCGCCAAATGTCGCACCCGCTTCCGGCCTCGGGCCCGGCGGGTGTATCCTGGAAAGCGCCTCCGGATCCGGTCCGGAGGCGCTTTTTTATGCCCGCTTTTCCCGATGCCCCGCCCTCCTGTGACGGAGCCTGCCCGTGCAGCACGCGATGCCGACCGCCTCCCCGGACTTCGATTTCGGCCAGCCCCCCTTCGACCTGCTGACCGGCGATCAGCGGACGGCGCTGGCGGGGGCGCTGGACATCGCGCTTTACCCGCGCGACGCGGTCCTGTTGTCGCGGGAGGAGCCGACCGATGCGATGTTCGTCGTGCTGCGCGGCACCGTGCAGGAACGCCGCGGCGGCGAGGTGGCGGCGGTCCATGGGCCCGGCGACCGTTTCGGCTTGCAGTCCCTGTATGGCGCCGCGGGTGCCGGCGCTGGCGGCAGTACCGCCCGCCGTTTCGTCGCGGCTGAGGAGTGCGCCTGCCACCTGATCCCGCGCCCCGCTCTGGAAGCGCTGGCGGCGGAGAATTCCGAATTCGGCGCTGCCATGATCGGCGATTTCGCCCAGCGCATGCGCGATCTGGCGGCACTGCGGTCCAACCGCGAGATGGCGGCGCTGACCATGGCGCGCATTCGGCAGGCCTATCTCCACCCGCCGCTGTTCGTCGAGGCCACGGCCAGCCTGCGCGATGCGGCCGAGGCGATGCGGCAGAACCGCGCCAGCAGCGTGCTGGTGCGCGGAGCGGACGGAGCGGTCGGCATCCTGACCGGCACCGACCTGCGCGACCTCGTGGTGCTGGACGGTCGGCCGGTGAGCGAGCCGGTCGGGCCGCTCGCCCGCTACGGGCTGCTGACGCTGGATCGCGACGATCTGCTGTTCAACGCGCTGGTGCTGATGACCAAGCATGCGGTGCGCCGGGTGGTGGTGACGGAGAATGGCGCCATCGTCGGGCTGTTGGGGCAAAGCGACCTGCTGGCGGTGTTGTCCAACCATTCCCAGGTCATCGGGTTGCAGGTGGAGCATGCCAACGACCCCGCCGATCTGCGCCGGGCCAGCCGGTCCATCGTCGAGCTGATCCGCACCCTGCATGCAACCGGGGTCAAGGTTTCCTTCATCGCCGATCTGGTGACCGAGCTGAACCGCCGCATCTTCCGCAAGCTGTTCGAACTGCTGGCCCCGCCGGACCTGCTGGCCAACAGCTGCCTGATCGTGATGGGCAGCGAGGGGCGCGGCGAACAGCTGCTGAAGACCGACCAGGACAACGGCCTGATCCTGCGCGACGGCTTCGACTGTCCCGACTTAGCCGACATCGCCGCCGATTTCACCCGCCATCTGGTGGAGTTCGGCTATCCGCCCTGTCCCGGCAACATCATGGTGTCGAACCCCGAATGGACGCGGCCGCTCGCCGGCTACAAGGACGCGCTGTTCAACTGGGTCCATCGGCCGGACGAGGCGGCGCAGATGAACCTCGCCATCTTCTACGACGCCGCTCCGGTGGCTGGCGACGCCACGCTGCTGGCCGAGGCGAAGGACTATCTGCTGAGCCGGTTGCAGGACAACCAGATGTTCTTCACCCAGTTCGCCCGCCCGACCCTGTCCTTCGACACGCCGAGCGGCCTGTTCGCCGCCCTGTTCGAGCGGCGCCGGGCGGAAGCGGTGGACATCAAGAAGGCCGGCATCTTCCCCATCGTCCATGGCGTGCGTGCGCTGGCGCTGGAAAAGCACCGGGCGGAAACCAACACGGTGGAGCGCATCCAGGTACTGGCCGAGCTGGGGGCGCTGGACCGCAAGATGGCTGCCGATCTGGTGGAGGCCTTCACCATCCTGTCGACCATCCGTCTGAAGGCGCGCGTCGATCTCCCCGATGACGGGCCTGAGGGGGAGGGAGCGGAACTGGCGATCGACAACCTCGTCCACCCGGACCGGCTGGGCAAGCTCGACCGCGACCAGTTCAAGGACTGTCTGGCCCTGGTGAAGAGCTTCAAGGAGCTGATCGCCCACCATTTCCGCCTGAATCATTGAGGCGGCGACCATGACGCACTCCGATCACACCGACGCCGACCGCCGGGAGCACGTGGCGGTCCATTGCGAGGCGACCAGCTTCGATCCTGAGTCGGCGAGGCCGCTGACCTTCGCCGCCATCCGCATCCGCGGTTCCCGCATCCTGACCGGCAGCGCCCTGCTGCTCCATCCCGGCAGCGATACCGGGATGGCCGAGGCCGGCGACCTGCTGCACGCCTTCATCGGCGGCCGGCCGCTGGTCGGCTATTACCTGGATTTCTCCGTCGCCATGGCGGAACGCCTGACCGGCCGCCCACTGCCGGAGGAGCGGACGGAGGTGTCGAGCCTCTATTACGACCGCAAGATCCGCAGCCTGTCGAAGCAGGCGGTCGATCTGCGGCTGGACAGTCTGGTCCATGACCTCGACCTGCCGGTGCGGCCTGACGGCGCCTTCGGCATCGCGCTGACCGCAGCGATGGCGTGGCTGCGGCTGACACAGGACGGGCGTTGAGGAGAAGCGGACGGGTCAGAACCCGATCCGCTCCACCTCGAAGGCGCGGTCGTGGGTCAGCGACGGCACCATGCTGCGGGCTTCCGCGATGCGGTCGAGGTCGAGGTCGGCGGTGATGAAGCCGACATCGGTGCCGGCATCGGCCAGCACCTCGCCCCACGGCGCGATCAGCAGGGAATGGCCATAGGTCTGGCGGCCCTGGTCGTGGCTGCCGGTCTGGGCCGGGGCAACGACGAAGCAGCCGGTCTCGATGGCGCGGGTGCGCAGCAGTGTGTGCCAGTGGGCGCGGCCGGTCGGCACGGTGAAGGCAGCCGGCACCGTCAGGATCGACGCCCCCGCCTTGGCCAGCGCCCGGTAGAGATAGGCGAAGCGCACATCGTAGCAGACGGTCATGCCAATGCCGCCCCAAGGGCTGGAGGCGACAACCGCCCGCTCGCCCGGCCGGAAGGTGGCCGACTCGCGGTAGGATTCGCCGTCCTTCAGCGTGACGTCGAACATGTGGATCTTGTCGTAGAAGGCGACGATCCGCCCCCCGGCGTCGAACAGATGGCTGCGGTTGGCGGCGCGTCCGTCCTCCAGCAGGACATGCAGGGTGCCACCCAGGATCCAGGCCCCTGTTTCCCGCGCCAGATCGGCGAAGAAGGGAATGCCGGGATGCTCCGTCTCGCTGCGGACGCGCTGCATGGTCTTGTCGCGGCCCTGGACGATCCAGCCGACATTCTCCGGCAGAGCGATGAAGTCCGCCCCGGCGTCGCGGGCACGGCGGACGAGATCGCCCGCCGCCCGCAGGTTCGGCTCAAGCTCCGTGCCCGCATTCACCTGGACGCAGGCGGCCTTCAGCACGCCAGTGCCAGCGGCGCCCCCGCTCACGCGGCGATGCCGAGCAGCGGGTCGAGCTTGCCGGCGCGGTCCAGCGCGTGGATGTCGTCGCTGCCGCCATACGGCTTCCCATCGATGAAGACCTGCGGGACGGTGGTCCGGCCTTCTGACCGCTCGATCATCTCGCTGCGGCGGCCCGGCTGGGCGTAGAGGTCGATTTCCTCGTATGTCACGCCCTTGCCATCGAGCAGGCTCTTGGCCCGCATGCAGTAGGGACAGAAGGGCGTGGTGTAGATGACGACGTCGGCCATGCCACTGGGCTCCTTTTGGACGTGGAGAAACTATAAGGTCAACCCACGAGGGGCGCCAGACGTTGCAGCCCGCGTGCGACGCCGGTCAGCGTCGCCGGCCGCGACCCTTTTCAAGCGTCAGCGGTGCACCACACGCGCCAGGGTCAGCACGTCGACCCGGGCCGCCCCGGCGCGCAGCAGGACCCGCGTGCATTCCGCCAGCGTCGCCCCGGTGGTCATCACGTCGTCGATCAGCACCAGCCGCTGTCCCGTTACCTGTTCCTTTGCCGATTGTCCCGGCCGCAGGCGGAAGGCGCCCTTGACGTTGCGGTGGCGCCCCTGGCGATCCAGCCCGCCCTGGGTCGGGGTGGAGCGGTGGCGTTGCAGCAGGTCGGGCGTGGCGGGAACGCCGCTGTGCCGCGACAGCGCCTGTGCCAGCAGGGCCGCCTGGTTGTAGCGGCGGCGGAACAGGCGGCCGCGGTGCAAGGGCACCGGCAGCAGCCGGTCGGCATCCGCCAGCAGCTCCTTACCGGCCCGCGCCAGCCAGACGCCATAGGATTTGGCGGCATGGATGCGGTCGCCATGCTTGAAGCCGAGGACCAGCGGCCGGCTGCCGTCATCATAGGCCAGCACGGCGCGGGCGCGGGCGAAAGGCGGCGGGGCCGCCAGACAGGCGCCGCACAGCGCGCCCTCCTGCGCCTCATACTCGAAGGGAAGGCCGCAGCAGGCGCACAGCGGCGGGGCGATGAAGGTCAGCTTGACCCAGCAGGCCGCACACAGGCCGCCCTGCCGGTCCACCGCCTCGCCGCAGCTGAGACAGCGCGGCGGCAGCAGCGCGTCCAGCAGCAGGGCCGCCGCACCGCTGGCGATGCGGCCAAGTCCGGAAAGCGGCGCTGGCGCCTGCATCGGCCCGGTCCGTCACTGCAGCATGGCGATGCGCTCGAAGATCACCGCCGTATAGTCGCGCAGCGCCAGATAGATCGCCGGGCCGGTGACGAACAGGATCAGCAGGGTGGCGAAGAACTTCATGTCCTGCTGCAACGACGACTCGTTGATGTTGGTGGCGCTCTGGAACAGCATCAGCCCGGCCGACAGCAATGCCGTGATGCCCAGCGTCGGCAGCGAGATTTTCAGGATGACCATCAGCGCTTCGTGACTGACGGCAATGGCCTCGTCGATGCCCATTCCGATGCCTGTCCGGTTTTCCTCCCATGCGGGAGCGGTGCTGTGGAGAAGGTGGCTGGGCTGCGAGTGTAGCACGGTTGTCGTGCCGCCGGCCTGGGGTATAGTGCGGCCATGACAAGCCCCGACAGCATGACCGTTTTCGACCGTGCGCTCGTCCGCCGCCGCCGTGACCGCGCCGTCGCCGAATTCACCGACCACGCCTTCCTGTTCGAGGAGATCGCCGACCGCCTTGCCGACCGGCTGGAGGACGTGATCCGTCCCTTCCCGCTGGCGCTCGACGTCGGCTGCCACGATGGGGCCATGGGCCGGATTCTGAAAGGCCGCAAGGGAATCGAGCAACTGGTCGCCTGCGACCTGTCGCCGGATTTCGCCCGCGCTGCCCTCGCTCCCGGCAACCCCACCGTTGCCGCCATCGCCGCCGACGAGGAGTTCCTGCCCTTCGCCGCCGGCAGCTTCGATCTGGCCGTCAGCAATCTCAGCCTGCACTGGGTCAACGACCTGCCGGGCGCCCTGGTGCAGATCCGGCAGGCGCTGAAGCCCGACGGCTTCTTCTGCGCCTCCATGCTGGGCGGCCAGACCCTGGCCGAACTGCGCCGCTGCCTGTACGAGGCGGAGATGGAGGTGTCGGGCGGCGTCTCCCCCCGCGTGTCGCCCTTCGCCGAGATCAAGGATGCCGGCGGGTTGCTGCAACGTGCCGGCTTCGCCCTGCCGGTGGTCGACAGCGACGTGATCACCGTCACCTATTCCGACGCCTTCGCCCTGATGCGCGAACTGCGCGGCATGGGCGAGACCAATGCCGTTCTGGCGCGCCGCAAGGTTCCGGCAACCCGCTCCATGCTGTTCGACGCGGCCCGACGCTATGCCGAGCTTTATGCCGAGCCGGACGGGCGGATCCCGGTGACCTTCGAAGTGCTCTATCTCGCCGGCTGGTCGCCGCACGAGAGCCAGCAGCAGCCGCTGAAACCCGGCAGCGGGCAGGTTCCGCTGGGCGACGCGCTGAAGGGTGGCGGTATCCACTGAAACAGGCTGAGGGGCTGGTTTACGCAACCAGCTTCCAGGCCATCCAACCCAGCACCCCGGCGTTCACCAGCATGATCGCCGGGGCGACACGGGCGACCGCGGTGCGCCAGGTGCGGCCGGCGATATGGCCGGCCAGCCCGACCGCCAGCAGGCTCGGCACCGTGCCGAGTGCGAAGGCCGCCATGCCGAGTGCGCCGGTCAGCGCACTGCCGCTCGCCGCCGCCACCGCGATGGCGCCATAGAGCATCCCGCAGGGAATGAAGCCCAGCGCCACCCCCAGCCCATAGCCGCGCCAGCCCGTCGGGTTGCCGAACAGCGGCCGGGCGAGGCCGGACACCCGCTCGCTCCACCAGCGCTGCACTCCGGTGCTTCCCAGTGAAGGAGCCTTGGGCATCAAGAACAGGGGCAGCCAGGACAGGACGCCGCGCGCGGCATAGCCGAAGAAGAACAGCGCCGCCAGCGCCAGCAGCGCCACCGACAGCCAGCGCAGTCCCGGCAGCGCCCCGACATGGCCGGCGACCGAGGCCGACAGCGCGCCGACCAGCGCATAGGTCGTCGCCCGGCCGGCGTGATAGGGCAGCACCGCCGCCCCGGTCAGTCGCCGGAACTCCGACATTGCCGACAGCGGCACCCGCTCCAGCCGCGCCGACACCTGGGCCAGCACGAAGGGGCCGCACATGCCGGCGCAATGGGTGGTGCCGCCGACCAGTCCGGCGGTCAGCAGGGCCAGCAACAGCCCGCCGTCGCGGTCGATGACCACGGCGCACTGGTTCAGTCCGGCATCCAGCAGCGACAGGGCGTCCAAGGCAAAGCCTCTCCGGTTCGGGAACTGGCGGCGATCTTAGGGGGAGGGGAGGGTCCCCCCAATGACGTGGGTCAATGGCGGGCGGGCTTGCCGGGGTGTGGGGGAAAGCGACCGCGGGGAGTTCGGCCAGGGAGAGTTCGGTGGGGAATTTCAGTGCCGGTCGCTTAACCCCACGCTTCTACGCCAGCAGGCGGGCGATGGGCGGGCGGCTGGGATGGAGGACGACGC
Source organism: Azospirillum sp. A23 (assembly GCF_042938965.1). NCBI lineage: Bacteria > Pseudomonadati > Pseudomonadota > Alphaproteobacteria > Rhodospirillales > Azospirillaceae > Azospirillum > Azospirillum sp. A23. The sequence goes on from NZ_CP170667.1 coordinate 33,836, forward strand.
CGTCGTCGGCCGGTTCGACCTTCGCGTCGGGATAGGCGGCCAGCGCATATTGCAGGGCCTGGACGAAGCGCGGCTTGAAATGCTTCATCTGGTCATAGCCGGCACCGAACTGCGCATAGAGCGAGGGCCAGGAGATCGGCTGCGGCCGGCTCAGCGAATGCAGCCTGTAGGCGAGCCAGACATAGAGGTCGAGGCTCAGAGAGCGGTCCTTCAACTGCCGCACCGCTTCCTCCAGCAGGGGAACCGGATGATCGCGCAGGGCCTGGAAGAAGGTCTCGTCCAACTGGACCACGTCGTTCCACAGCGTGCCCTGGCGGTCGTCGCCGAGAGCGTCGTGGAAGATCAGGCCGCGCTTGACGATGCCGCCCTTTTCGAAGACGTCGGCATCCTCGCCGTCCCAGAAGAATTTCAGCGAGCAAGCGGAGATGCGCAGCGACTGTTCGCGGAAGCCGCGGAAGGTCTCACCGCCGACGCTGATGCCCATCCGGGTCAGCCAGTCGCGCATGGAGCGGCCGAGTTCGACTTCACGGCGGCCGGTGCGCACAGCCTGGGTTTGCAGATAGATCAGGATCATCCGCGCCCGCGCGCCATAGGGCACGCCGAACAGCTTCATCTTGCCGTTCACCTTCAGCCGGCCCGGTTCGACCAGCAGCGTCACCTGATGGCCGCGCTTTTCCCAGGGCATGTCGTCGGCCAGCTTCTTGTGCGGCAGGCTGGTCAGGCAGAAACCGCTGTAGGTGATGCCGAGATGCTGGTTCTCGTCCGCCAGGATGTCGGCGGCGATGTCCACCAGCGTCCGCTCTTCGGGCCGGACCAGGGCGCGCGCCTTGTCCCGGCCATGCTCGATCACGAGCCTGTGTATGTCGCCCATCGCGCCCTCACCCAGATGTTGTGGCATCCTGGTGAGCGGTGGCCGATGGAGTCAATGTGGGGTTAGGCGACCGTGCTAGTCGATGGTTAGTTGTTAGACTTATTAGTTGAGTCGCCGCTTGTCCCCATGGGGAAACCCCGAGTCGCGCCGCTTTTCCCCACGAATCCGCCGCTTTTCCCCAAGGGTGCCAGGGTGGACAAAGAGGCGCGAAAGAGGCGCGGTCGCTTTTCCCCACGGGCTCCCAACGGCGACTCGCGACGGTTGCGGAGGGACTCGGGAGAGGTGGGCGGTCGCTTAACCCCACGGACGGGGAACCGGACGGGTACCTGTCCGTCGGCGATGCCTCCACCCGCCTCCTGACTGCGCCCCCTCAATGGCTCATCAGCACCGGAACAGTCATGTGCTGCAACATGAAGCGGGTCATGCCGCCCAGCACCAGTTCGCGGAAGCGTGAACGGCCGTAGGCGCCCATCACCAGCAGGTCGCAGCTTTCGTCGGCGGCCATGTTCAGCAGGGTGTCGCCGGGCTCCACCACGTCGGTGGCGACATGGGTGGCCTCCACGCGGCAGCCGTGGCGGGACAAATGGCGGGCGATGTCGGCGCAGGGCTCGTCGCCCAGGCCGTTCGGGCCGGGCTTCGGATTGGCCGCCATCACCACGACGCGCTTGGCGGCGGTCAGCAGGGACATGGCGTCGCCGATTGCGCGAGCCGCCTCGCGGCTGCCGTTCCAACCGACCAGAACCCGCTCGCCGATGCTGGAGAAACGGCCGGCATAGGGCACGACCAGGAGCGGCCGGCCGCATTCGAACAGAAGGTCCGCCGGCTGGGCAACCAGTTGGTCGCGGTCGCGGTCCGGATCGGGCTGGCCGACCACGACCAGATCGGCATAGCGGCCACGCACCGCGGCGGCGATGGTCGGATCGGCTTCCTGCGCCAGCCATTCGGATCGGTCGGTCATGCCGTGCAGGCGCATGATGTCGTCGAAGGCCGCCTGCATCCGGTCCGTCTGGTCCTTGCGGGTCTGGCGGCGGCTTTCACGCAATTCCTGAGGGATTTCGGCTTCGATGTAGCCGGGGAGTACCGTGTCGGTGAAGGCATAGAGCGCGGTCAGATGCGCATCGCACCGTGCCGCGAGCCGTGCTGCGAGGTCGAGACGCGCTGCGGACGCGGGCGTATCGTCGACGACGACCAGGAAATCCTTGAGAGCCATGGCGTGGTTCCTGCCCAAAATGGTGATCATTGCCCTTCATCCGGGCCCTTTGTGTAGAGGTTCACAGTCGGGGAGGTGCCGGGCTGGGCGACATCCTCGACGTCGTTGTCCCCACTTGTCTTGGCAGTATAAATCCGTGCCTGTCCGTCGATCCCTTTCCATTACAAGGCACAGCCATGCCTTTGCCGCGTTCCTGCACCGCACAAGACTGGTCGTCCGCCGAACATTCGACTTGGGATGCAATCGCAGGCCGCAGACACCCCTATAAAGAACGAGATCCATTCCTCTATTCGCACAGTGAGGAACAGAAAATCAGGATTGTGCGTTTGGCGATGGTGCAACCCGCGCTTGAATGAATACTATGATATGCCCATGGATATGCAGCCGTGTCTCCGATGGATGGGCTATAGAAACGTTCAAGCTCTGTTGCACTAAGGCAGCTTTGGTTTTGACGGGCGGGTGACACTTCGCGTAAGTGTTGGGTATCGATTTCCTGATGAGTACCCCACTCTATCCTCGCCATGAGTCCTGATCCCCGAATCACCGCGCTGGCCGACGCTTTATCGGGTGCCACATCCGGCGCGCCGGGGCTCGACGCCCTGCGTCAGATTCTCGACGCCATGACGGTGAAGGTGGCGTTGATGGACCCGCAGAGGCGGCACATCTACGCCAACCGCGCCTATCTGGAGATGATGGGGACAACTCTGGAGAAGGCGGTCGGCACCACCATCGGCGACCTGCTGGGGCAGGACCAGCTGCGCAACACCGTCGGGGCGGCCAAACGCGCGCTGGCGGGCGAGACGGTGCAGACGGAAGGCTGGATCACCCAGGCCGACGGCCAGCAGCGTTACGTCACGCGGCTTCATGCGCCGCACCGGGCGGAAGACGGCGCCGTCACCGGCTACTTCGTCATCCTGCAGGACATGACCGAACGCCGGCAGGTGCAGGACGACCTGTTCCGCCTCGCCTATTACGACCCGGTGACCGGGCTGGCCAACCGCCTGATGCTGCTGAAGCACATGGCGGACTATCGCAACATGGGGGAGCCCTTCACCCTCGTCATCCTGGACATCGACCGCTTCGCGGAAATCCGCAGCAGCATGGGCCAGGGCTTCGCCAACGAGGTGCTGGACGGTCTGGCCCAGCGGATGGCGGCGCAGGCCGCCGCCTTCGACCTGATCGCCCGCGTCAGCGACCATGCCTTCGCCATGCTGGCCGGCGGCGCCTGCGACCGGCCGGTGCTGGAAGGCGCCATCGAAGAGCTGGCGTCGGTGGTGCGCTCCGCCCGTTCCAGTTCGGGCGGCACGGTGTTCCTGTCCGCCAGCATCGGCGTCGCCGTCGCGTCGCCGACCCACGAACGTCCCGACGACGTGCTGCGCGATGCCGAGATCGCCACCGCCCGCGCCCGTGAACAGGGCGGCGGGCGGCAGGCCTGGTTCGACCCGGCGATGCATTCCCATGTGGTCGAGCAGGTGCGGCTGGAGCACGACCTGCGCAGCGCGTTGGACAGCGGCAGCGACCTGTGGGTCGCCTATCAGCCGATCGTGGAGATGGTGACCGGCGGGCTGGCGGGGTTCGAGGCGCTGATGCGCTGGAACCACCCGGAACGCGGCAACATCCCGCCCGGCATCTTCATTCCCATCGCCGAAAGCACCGGTCTGGTCGTGTCGCTCGGCACCTGGGTGCTGCGGCAGGCCTGTCTGCAGATCGCGGAGTGGCAGGACCGCCGCGAACCGGGCTCCGCCCCGCTGTTCATGAGCGTCAACCTGTCCACCCACCAACTGTCCGACCCCAACTTCGTCCAGGTCGTGCGCGAGGTTCTGCGCGAAACCGGGGTGGAGCCGTCCTGGATCAAGCTGGAGCTGACGGAAAGTGCCGTGATGGACAAGGCGGAACAGTCGATCCGCCTGCTGCGCGATCTGCGGGCGCTGGGCATCAAGCTGTCGATCGACGATTTCGGCACCGGCTATTCGTCGCTGTCCTACCTGCACAAGCTGCCCATCGACAGCCTGAAGGTCGACCGCTCCTTCGTCTCCGCCATGCACCAGTCGGAGGAAAACCGCGCCATCGTCCGCATCATCATGGATCTGGCGCGCCTGCTGGGCTTCGACGTCATCGCCGAAGGCATCGAGACCAGCGCCGACGCCAACCTGCTGCGGGCGCTGGCCTGCGACTATGGCCAGGGCTACCACTTCGCCCGCCCGCTGCCGTCGGCGGATGCCGGCAAGCTGGTCGGTGGGGAACTGCCGTGGCAGATGCCGCGGTGAGGGTGGCGGTCTGACGCCACCTTCCGTCTTTTACTTCCCCCGAACGAATTTCGGCGTCCCCGCCGTGCCGGGCAGCAGGCGGATGGCGTAGGGGCTGGTGCGCATCTGCGCCACCGCCTGCGCGGGGCCGGGCACCATCTCGTGATAGCCGACGATCAGGTCGGCGCCCTTCTGCTGCACGCTGTCGATGGCGACGCCGTAGCCGGCGCTGTCGCGCGGCCCCAGGAACACCGCCACCGCCATCCGCCCGCCGGGCAGGGAGGACGGGGCCGGCTCACCGACCCGTGCCCACAGTGACGACCATTCGCCGCTGTCGCGGGCGACGACATAGGCGCGCTCGGCGGCGCTGCTGTGGTCGCCCTGCCAGACGGTGCCGGCCTCCGCCTGCGCCGGCAGCAGGTTGCCGTCGGCGCGGTCGTTGCCGCCCTGGCAGGAGGCCAGCAGAAGGGCAGGGGCGAACAGCAGCGGGATCAGATGTGGGATTGGATGCGGGATCAGGCGGGGACGGGACGGCAGCTTCATGGGACGGTCAGGCGCTCCGCGGCAGGATCGTCTCGACCAGCGACGCCCAATAGCTGGCGCCGGTGGTCAGGATCGCGTCGTTGAAGTCGTAGTGTGGATTGTGCAGACGGCAGGAGGATCCAAGATGTCCGCCATGACCAAGCCAGATATAGGCGCCCGGCCGCTCCTTCAGCATATAGCCGAAATCCTCCGCCGCCATGGTCGGGTCCGGCGCCCAGACCACATTCTCCTCGCCCACCACCTTGGCGGCGGCGGTGGCGGCGATGCGCGCCTCCGGCTCGCTGTTGACCGTGGCGGGATAGCCGGGGCGGAAGCGCAACTCCGCCTTGGCACCCAGACCTTCGGCGATGCTGGTGACGAGGCGGCCGAACTGCTCCTGGATGCGGCTGTGGTTCTCTTCGGAGAAGGTGCGCATGGTGCCGCGCATCCGCGCGCTGTCGGGGATGACGTTGGCCGCGGTCCCGGCCTCCACCACCGTGATCGACACGACGGCACTCTCGGCCGGGTTGGTGCCGCGGCTGACCAGGCTCTGCGCCGCGGTGACGATGTGGGCCGACACCAGGACCGGATCGATGCCGCGATGGGGCATGGCGGCGTGGGCGCCGTGGCCGGTCACATGGATTTCGAACTGGTTGGCCGCGGCCATCACCGGGCCGGGATGCACGGCGATCCGGCCGGCCGGAAGCTCCGGCCAATTGTGCAGGCCATAGACCTGCTCGCAGTCGAACTGCTGGAACAGTCCGTCCTCGATCATCCGCCTGGCACCGCCCAGCCCTTCCTCGGCCGGCTGGAAGATGAAGTGGACGGTGCCGTCGAAGTTGCGGGTCTCCGCCAGATAGCGGGCGGCACCCAGCAGCATGGCGGTGTGACCGTCATGGCCGCAGGCGTGCATCCTGCCGGCATGGCGCGAGGCATGGTCGAAGTCGTTGGCCTCCGGCATCGGCAGCGCATCCATGTCGGCGCGCAGCCCGATGGTGCGGCCGCTGCCGGTGCCCAGCCCCGTCAGCGTGCCGACCACGCCGGTCCCGCCCAGGCCGCGATGCACCGCGATGCCGAACTCCGCCAGCTTCGTGGCGACGATGTCGGAGGTGCGCTTTTCTTCGAACCCCAGTTCCGGGTGGGCGTGGATGTCGCGCCGCCACACGGTCATGTCGTCCTGGAAGGCGGCGATGCGGTTGTTGATCGGCATGTCTCTAACGTCTGGTTGGAACGGCCGGATGGCGTTCGGGGAAAACCGGGCGAGGAAGGCTGAGGGTCGAGGATCGTCCGCTCAGCCGGAAGCGGCCAAATCGGGAACCGACATTCCGCGCTGGACCGCCGGCCTTGCGGCGACGGTGTCGTGCCAGCGCTTCAGGTTGGGGAACCGCTCCAGCAGTCCGCCGCCCGCCACCGCCGCGGCGGCGATGAAGGGGAAGCAGGCGATGTCGGCGATGGAGTAGGAGGCGCCGGCCAGATGCTCTGCCGCGCCCAGACGCTCCTCCAGCGCCGCATAGCAACGCATCAGCTCGCCCTTGTACAGGTCGATGGCGTGGGGGATCCGGTCGGGGGAGCGGGCGGCGAAGCGCTGCATGTCGATGGCGGTGGGGCCGAGGTCGCTGATGCCCAGCATGAACCAGCTCATCGCCTCCGCCCGCTCGTCCTCATCCTCGGGCAGCAGCCGGCCGGTGCGCTCGGCGAAATGCAGCAGGATGGCGCCGGAACCGAACAGGCGCCGCACCCGGCCGCCCGGAAGCTCCTCCGCCAGCGCCGGAATCTTGGTGATCGGGCTGACCGCCAGGAAGTCCGGCCGCTTGTTCTCGCCGGCGGCCAGATCGACACGGTGGACGGTGTAGGGCAGTCCCAACTCCTCCAGCAGGATGGAGGCCTTGCGTCCGTTGGGCGTGGGAAAGCTGTAGAGCGTGAGCATGCTGCGACGGTCCCTGCGCTCCGTCCGGGGGCGGATCCCCGGGAGCGATGGCACCAGTCTGGCCGATTTGCGCGGCGAACGCCAGCGACAGCACTGCCGATCCGGGCCTTCCATCCGTCAGGGCTAGAACAGCGAGGCGCAGCCGTCCGGCTTCACGATGCGCGTGGCCGACGGCGGGTTGGCCGCCAGCTTCGCCGCCGGGCGGATCGGCCGCCGCACCAGCTCTCCCCCGCAGTTCGGGCAGCGCTCCCCCGGCAGCCGGGCGCGGCAATCGGCGCAGAAGGTGCATTCGAAGGAACAGATATAGGCGTCCGTCGCCTCGGGCGGCAGGTCGCGGTCGCAGCATTCGCAGTTGGGGCGCAGGTCCAGCATGGCACGGTCTCCGGCTCAGGGGATATGCCAGGGAGAATAGCGGGCTTCGTGCGCCGGGATGAGTGGCGCTAGTGCCGGTGGACGTCAAAATCCTGCCAAAGCGACATGCGCCCCCGTGCCCTCCGGGAGTGAAGGCTACATCGCCTCCGCCCGGCGGCCGAACAGGGCGCGCAGCTTGCGGCCGATGGCGCCGCCCAGCATGCCGTGGCCGCCCCCCGCCTTCGGGAACCAGCCGGGGTCATCGGTCTGAAAGCGGCGGACGACATGCACGAAGGCATCGACGACGTCGGGGTCGAAATCGCGGCCCGACCGTTCGACGATCCAGGCCATCGCGTCCTCCACCGCCCAGGCGCTGCGGTACTGGCGGCTGGTGATCAGCGCGTCGAACACATCGGCCACCGCCATGATGCGGGCGCCGATGGGGATGGCGCTGCCGCGCAGACCCTCCTGATAGCCCGATCCGTCGTAGCGTTCGTGGTGATAGCGCGCGATCTCCGCCGCGATGGACAGCAGCGACCGGCCGCGCAGCGGCACCGCCGCCTCGGCCAGGATGCGGTGGCCGATCTCGGTGTGGCGCTGGATCATCTGCATGTCGATGCCGGTCAGCTCGCCCGGCATCCCCAGCGTCTCGTCCGACACGCTCAGCATGCCGACATCGTGCAGCAGGGCCGCCAGCCCGACCTTCTCGACGAAGTCGGCGTCAAGCTCGTCCCGGAACTTCTCGCGCTGATGCAGCTCACGGGCGATGGAGCCCACCAGCTTCTCGATGCGCTGAAGATGGCCGGTGGCGGCGTTGTCCTTGTATTCGGCCAGCGCACCCATCGCCAGGACGGTCGCCTTCTGCGAGGTGTTCAGCTCCTCGATCAGCAGGGCGTTCTCGAAGGCGATGGAGCATTTGTTGCGGAACAGCTCCATCAGCTGCCATTCGCGGGCGGTGCCGTCGTTGCGGCCCTCGACATAGATCATGCCGGTGATGCCGCCGTTGGCGCGCAGGCGCAGCGCGCAGAAATCCGGCTCGATGATCGTCTCGCTGCTGGGCGACAGCCGCTCCAGCGCCGCCTCCACCCGCGGTTCGCCAAGCTCCGCGACCTCCACGTCCTTCCACTTGGCGAAGCGGCCGGTGGAGGCGCGCACGCGGATCTTGCGGTCGCGCGGCAGCGTGTCGCCCTGGATGCACAGAAGCGCATGGTGGCCGATGCCGAGCAGCCCGACGACGCGCGGCAGGATGTTGGGGAACAGCACGTCGGGCGTGCGCATCTCCAGCAGGCCGGTGGTTGCCACCAGCATGCGGGCCAGCCCCTTGCGCCCCGCCGCCAGCGCCTGGAGGCTGGCGAAGGTGCGCAGCTGGCCGGCGACGGCGGTGCGCAATGCGCGCGGCGTCAGTTCCGCCTTGACCCGCCAATCGCCGACGTCGTTGGCGGCGATGGCCTCATCCTCGCTTCCGGTGTCCGCGCTCCCGGTTTCCGCATCCCGCTCGTCGGTGCAGACCAGGATGCGGGTGCGCTGGTTGCCCAGTTCGCGCCGCAGATAGGCCACCAAGTCCAGCCCCGCCTTCGCACCGTCCAGCGCGGTCTCCAGCAGGATCAGGGCGGTGTCGGGATGCCGCTGCAGGGCGTCGCGTGCCTCGGCGGCGGAGGTGGCGCCGGTCAGGTCGACCCCGGCGCCGTCGATCGACAGCCCCTCCACCGCCGACCGTGCCTTGGCCAGCAGCGACGGATCGGAATCGACGACCAGAACCTTGAACGGTGGTTTGGCGACCGGATCGGCCATCTCCGGCCGTGCATCGTCGTGGAGCATGGCATTCCCAGCGGTTGCGCGTCTGCGGTGCGCGTCCGGCAAGGTAATCCCGTTGCGTGATTCATTCAACCGGCGACAAGTGCCGCCAACACCTCCGACGCCAGCAGGCTGGGGTTGACCGGCTTGGAGATCACCCGCGATACGCCCAGCTTGGCGAAGGCGGCGGAGGTCAGTTCGGCCGGCACCTTCTCGTCGATGGCCGACAGGATGACGACCGGCATCTCCGGGCGCAGCGTCCGTGCGGCCTTGATGACCTCGAACCCGTCATGGTCGGGCATGATGATGTCGGTGAGGACGAGGTCGAACTGTTGGACGTAAAGGATGCCGATGGCTTCCGGGGCGCTGGCGCACAGGGTCAGGTCATGGCCTTCGCGGGCCAGGATCGCGCGGATCAGGTTGCGCGTGACCGGATCGTCGTCCACCACCAGTAGCTTGGCCATGCCAGTCCCCGTCGCGTTCATGCCGGGCGCAGGTGTAGCGTGAACCCCCGGTTACGCCAGCGGCAAGTTTATGACCCCCCATTGTGCTTATGCGTGTCAAAATGTCACGCAACGAGCAGGGCGGCCTGTGAGAAACGAGCCTGCACCGGCCCGGCAGTCTTGGAATGGTCAGTCCGTTTGGGGTAGTGTCCGCCCGCACCCCACGGACCAACAACGAGCAGACGCAAGACCGATGTTGCTTCCCAACGCCGTCCGCCGATTTGCCGGGGCCGTCTTTGCCGGTTCTGTCGTCTCTTCCATCCTCGCCGCCGGCTTTCTGGCCGCCGGCGTGACCGCCGCGCCGGCCGCCGCGGCCGACCCGCGCCATCTCGGCACCTTCAAGGACTGGAACGCCTTCCTGTTCGAGGAGAAGGGCCAGAAGGTGTGCTACATCTCCAGCCAGCCCAAGAAGTCGGAGCCGAAGGCGAAGCGCGGCGACATCTACACGCTGGTCACCCACCGCCCGGCGGAAAAGGCCCTGGACGTCGTCAGCGTCATCGTCGGCTATCCGTTCAAGAAGGGCAGCGAGGCCGAGGTCAGCATCGACGGCAAGGACTTCAAGCTGTTCACCGACGGCGAGACCGCCTGGGCCCGCGATGCCGACGCCGACCGCGCCGTGACCTCGGCGCTGCGCAACGGCAAGCAGATGGTGGTGAAGGGCGTGTCCGGCCGTGGCACCAAGACGACCGACACCTACAGCCTGGCCGGTGTCGGGCAGGCCTATGACGCCATCAACGAGGCCTGCGGCGTGAAGCGCTGATCGCCGCAGCGGATTACTTGGTCTTTCTGCCTTCGAGTCTTTTGACTCCGCGCGCTCATGGCCCTATGTAATGGGGCCATGAGCGCCTCCAATCATGCTTCCGCCTTCGTTCTGCCGGCGACCGATGCCGACGGACGCAAGAACCTTGTCGGCCTGTCCCGCGAAGAGCTGGAAGCCGAGATGCTGTCGATCGGCCTGGAAAAGTTCCGGGCACGCCAGCTCTGGCACTGGCTCTACCACCGCGGCTCCACCGATTTCGCCGAGATGACCACCCTGGCCAAGCCGGTGCGGGAAAAGCTGGCCGATGCCTACATCGTGGCGCGGCCGACGGTGGTGAAGGATCTGAAGTCGGCGGACGGCACCCGCAAGTGGCTGCTGCGCATGCCCGACGGGCAGGAGGTGGAGAGCGTCCACATCCCCGAAGAGGACCGCGGTACGCTCTGCGTCTCCTCCCAGGTCGGCTGCACGCTGACCTGCCGCTTCTGCCACACCGGCACGCAGCGTCTGGTGCGCAACCTGGACGCGGCGGAGATCGTGGCCCAGGTGATGCTGGCGCGCGACATGCTGGGCGAATGGCCGGCGCCGCCCGACGGGCGCATGCTGTCCAACATCGTCATGATGGGCATGGGCGAACCGCTGTTCAATTACGACAACGTCGCCAAGGCGTTGAAGATCGTGATGGACGGCGACGGCATCTCGATCTCCAAGCGGCGCATCACGCTGTCGACCTCCGGCGTCGTGCCGATGATGGAGCGCTGCGGCCAGGAGCTGAACGTGAACCTCGCGGTCAGCCTGCATGCGGTGACCGACGAACTGCGCGACATCATCATGCCCATCAACCGCAAATACCCGCTGCGCGAGCTGATGGACGCCTGCAGGAACTATCCGGGCCTGTCGAACGCCCGCCGCATCACCTTCGAATATGTGATGCTGAAGGGAATCAACGACACGCCGGCCGATGCGCGGGCGCTGGTCAAGCTGCTGGAAGGCGTTCCGGCCAAGATCAACCTGATCCCCTTCAACGAATGGCCGGGCGCCCCCTACGAGCGGTCGACCGCAAAGGCGATCCAGGTCTTCGGCGACATCGTCAACAATGCCGGCTATGCCAGCCCGGTCCGCACCCCGCGCGGCGAGGACATCATGGCCGCCTGCGGTCAGCTGAAGAGCGCCAGCCTGCGCCTGACGGCCGCCGAACGCGCCGCCATTGCCAACGTCATCGCGGAGAAGGACGCGGCGCTGGTGTCGTAAGAGGTAGCGGGCGACAACCTCCGATGGCGAGGTGGTTCTGGGCCGGGCATGTTGAAGCCCGGCCGCCGCGTGCCTATGTTCCCTGTATGTTCGGAGGCTTAGCCGATGCCGTCCGCCTCCCCCCGGAATTGCGGATGGCTCCGCGCTATGACAGGGTATCGGTATCTTCGCCCAACAAACCCGGTTCCAGCATCGGCATGCCCGCCCCCATCGAGGACATCATCGCCAAGGCGATCAAGGACGCCGACAAGTCGTTCTTCAACGAGGATTACGCCAAGCAGGCGAAGGCGGTGACCGCCGCCCTGAAGAAGGCGGGGTACGAGGTGGCGCCGGTGAAGCCGCCGCCGGGGCTTGTCGAATGGGCGAAGGACAACATTCCGTTCGGTCGTCTTCGTCCCGCGGAATTGATTACACAGATGTACTCGATGATGGTCGAGAACGTGCGCCGCTTCGACAAGTAGCGCCAGCGCAAGCGCGGCGGTCCCGGACTGTCCTCATTGGCTGGTATTACCACAGGACCCGAAGCCCGTTTCTTTTCAGCCACTTCCCGCGCTGCGCCAAAATCGTCACACCAGCACTTTCGGCCACCCCCCGCCGTTGACTCGGATGCTGCGTGAGCGTAATTCATTGCGCCAACCAATAGGACGGGACAGCCGTCTCAAAAGGGCACGCACCACCCAGCCGCCGCGGCAATCGTCATGTTGCGCCGCGTCCGGCCGCGAACAGAGGACGACGCAATGGCAAACGGCAGCGGTCGGCCGCTCTCCCCGCACCTTCAAGTCTACAAACTCCCGTTGACCGCAATCATGTCCATCACGCACCGCATCACGGGCGTGGGGCTGGCTGTGGGCACGCTTCTGCTGGTCTGGTGGCTGGTCGCCGCCGCTGCCGGTCCGGAAGCGTTTGCGCGCGCGCAGGGCTTCATCGGTTCCTTCTTCGGCCTGCTGCTGATGTTCGGCTGGTCGGCGGCGCTGTACTACCACCTGTGCAACGGCATCCGCCATCTGGTCTGGGACGCCGGCAAGTCGTTCGAGCTGACCGATGCCGACCGCAACAACAAGGTCGTCCTCGGCGCGACGGCAGTGCTGACCGTGCTGACCTGGATCGTCGGTCTGGCCGTGTGGTGAGGAGATAAGACATGGCGTCCAATAGCAAGACCCTCCGCTCGCCGTTGCAGGTCGCACGCGGTCTGGGTTCCGCCAAGCATGGCACCGAACACTGGTGGTCGCAGCGTCTGACCGCGATTGCCCTGGTCCCGCTGACCGTCTGGTTCGTCTTCGGCGTCATCCGTCATCTGGGTGCCGATCACGCCGCCTTCATTGCCTGGATGAAGTCGCCCTTCTCGGCCGTGATGATGATCCTCACCGCCGTGGTCACCTTCCACCACGCCCAGTCCGGGCTTCAGGTGGTCATCGAGGACTACGTGCATGCCGAATGGCAGAAGATGGCGCTGATCATCGGCGTCAAGTTCCTGTCCTTCGCCCTGGCGGCCGCCTGCGTGCTGGCCGTCGTGAAGATCTTCATCGGAGCCTGACGACCATGGCGACCGCCTACAACATCATCGACCACACCTATGACGTCGTCGTCGTCGGCGCCGGCGGCGCCGGTCTGCGCGCCACCTTCGGCATGGCCGAAAAGGGCCTGAAGACCGCCTGCATCACCAAGGTGTTCCCGACCCGCTCCCACACCGTGGCGGCGCAGGGCGGCATCTCGGCCGCCCTCGGCAACATGGGCGAGGACGACTGGCGCTACCACATGTACGACACCGTGAAGGGGTCGGACTGGCTGGGCGACCAGGACGCCATCGAGTACATGTGCCGCGAGGCCATCCCGGCGATCATCGAGCTGGAGCACTACGGCGTGCCCTTCTCGCGCACGCCGGAAGGCAAGATCTACCAGCGCGCCTTCGGCGGCATGACCGCGCAGTACGGCAAGACCCAGGCCTATCGCACCTGCGCCGCCGCCGACCGCACCGGCCACGCCATCCTGCACACCCTCTACCAGCAGTCGCTGAAGCATGAGGCGGAGTTCTTCGTCGAATACTTCGCGCTCGACCTCATCATGGAGGACGGCGTCTGCAAGGGTGTGCTGGCCTGGAACCTGGACGACGGCACGCTGCACCGCTTCCGCGGCCAGCTGGTGGTGCTGGCGACCGGCGGCTACGGCCGCGCCTACTTCTCGGCGACCTCGGCCCACACCTGCACCGGCGACGGCGGTGGCATGGTGCTGCGCGCCGGCCTGCCGCTGCAGGACATGGAGTTCGTGCAGTTCCACCCGACCGGCATCTACGGCTCCGGCTGCCTCATCACCGAGGGCGTGCGCGGCGAGGGCGGATACCTGACCAACTCCAACGGCGAGCGCTTCATGGAGCGCTATGCCCCGTCGGCCAAGGATCTGGCGTCGCGCGACGTCGTGTCCCGCTCGATGACCATCGAGATCCGCGAAGGCCGCGGCGTGGGTGAGCACAAGGACCACATCCACCTGCACCTGGAGCATCTCCCGCCGGAGATCATCCACCAGCGCCTGCCCGGCATCGCCGAGACGGCCAAGATCTTCGCCGGCGTGGACGTCACGAAGGAGCCGATCCCGGTTCTGCCGACCGTCCACTACAACATGGGCGGCATCCCGACCAACGTTCACTGCGAGGTGCTGTCGCCGACCGCTTCGAACCCGGATCAGGTGGTGCCGGGTCTGATGGCCATCGGCGAGGCCGCCTGCGTGTCGGTGCACGGCGCCAACCGCCTGGGCTCCAACTCGCTGCTCGATCTGGTGGTGTTCGGCCGTGCGGCCGCCATCCGCGCCGCCGAGATCGTCCAGCCGGGCAAGGCTCCGTCGGTCAAGCCGGATGCTTGCGACAAGGCGCTGGAGCGGTTCGACCGCATCCGCAACGCCAAGGGCTCGATCAAGTCGGCCGACCTGCGGCTGGACATGCAGCGGACGATGCAGAACAACTGCGCCGTCTTCCGCACCGGCGAGGTCCTGGACGAGGGCGTCAAGAAGATCGACGCGGTCTATGCCAAGAAGGGCGAGATCGCCATCTCCGACCGTTCGCTGGTCTGGAACTCCGATCTGGTCGAGGCGCTGGAGCTGGACAACCTGCTGGGTCAGGCGGTCGCCACTCTGCATTCCGCCCAGAACCGTCCGGAAAGCCGCGGCGCCCATGCCCGTGAGGACTATCCGAACCGCGACGACGAAGGCTGGATGAAGCATACCGTCATCTGGGTCGCGGACAATGGCGAGACGAAGATCGATTACCGCCCGGTCCACATGTACACGCTGACCGATGAGGTCGAGGTCTTCCCGCCCAAGGCCCGTGTGTACTAAGGCCCGCCGGATAAAGGAAATCAGCCATGGTTGAATTCAACCTGCCAGCCAACTCCAAGGTCGGCGTCGGCAAGACCGTCAACGTCGCGAGCGGCGCCAAGCGGGCCAAGACCTTCAAGATCTACCGCTGGAACCCGGACGACGGCCAGAACCCGCGCGTCGACTCCTATGTGGTCGACCTCGACAAGTTCGGGCCGATGATCCTCGACGCGATCATCTACATCAAGAATCAGGTCGACAGCACGCTGACCTTCCGGCGCTCCTGCCGCGAGGGCATCTGCGGGTCGTGCGCGATGAACATCGACGGCACGAACACGCTGGCCTGCCTGAAGGCGATCGACGAGGTCCCGGGCGACGTCAAGATCTACCCGCTGCCGCACATGCCGGTGGTGAAGGATCTGGTCCCCGACCTGAAGCACATCTACGCCCAGCTCGCCTCGATCAAGCCGTGGCTGCAGTCGCAGTCCCCGGCCCCGAGCCGCGAGCGGCTGCAGTCGCCGGAGGACCGCGCCAAGCTGGACGGCCTCTACGAGTGCATCCTGTGCTTCTGCTGCTCGACCTCCTGCCCCAGCTACTGGTGGAACGGCGACCGGTATCTCGGCCCGTCGATCCTGCTCCAGGCCTATCGCTGGATCGCCGACAGCCGCGACGAGATGACGGGCGAGCGCCTCGACAACCTCGAGGATCCGTTCCGTCTCTACCGCTGCCATACCATCATGAACTGCACCAAGGCGTGCCCGAAGGGTCTGAACCCCGCCAAGGCCATCGCCGAGATCAAGAAGCTGATGGTTGCGCGCCGCTGATCGCGGATAAGCGTTTGCGACATGGAAAAGGCGCCCCCTCGGGGGCGCCTTTTTCGTTTCCGGTGCTTAGACGAAATCCGGGTCGGTCGGGCGCGATGGCGGAAGGTCGTTGCCGGGAGCCGGGCTGTCGGTGGTGCCGGGGCCGCCGGGATTGGGCAGGTCGGGGTTGTCGGTGCCCGGCAGATCGACGCCGGGAATGTCCTCGTGCGGGCCGGGGAATGGGCCGGAGGAGACGTTGGGCGGGGCGGCGCTGAGGCCGGGATCGGTGATCGGCATGAGGTAACTTCCCTCCGTCGGTGGATTGCGGTTGCTCGCTCTCCCCTATCAACGGCCGAAGCCGCAATCCGCTCCATCGCACGGGACGATTGCGTGCGCACCGGTTGACCGATGGCGGCGAGGGGGTATGCTCTTCGGGAGATCACCAACGACGACGAACCACGAATGGGCGGTGCCGGCCGGCGGCGCCCAGCGTACGTACACATTCTAGGGAAGGACCAAAATCATGGGCGGCATGGCAGGCCAGGCGTGGAGCTGGATCCAGGGCGAGTGGGTGGAAGGCAATCCGCCGATCGTCGGACCGCTGTCCCACACGCTGTGGCTCTCTTCGACGGTCTTCGACGGCGCGCGCGCCTTCCAGGGCGTGGCCCCCGACCTGGACCTGCACTGCGCCCGCGCCATCCGGTCCGCCCAGGTGATGGGGCTGGAGCCGATGGTCACCGCCGGCGAGATCGAAGAGCTGTGCTGGGACGGCATCCGCCGTTTCTCCAAGGAAGCCGAACTGTACATCCGTCCGATGTTCTACGCCGACGACGGCTTCGTCGCCCCGGCGCCGGAGAGCACGCGCTTCGTCCTGTCGATCTACGAGGACCCGCTGCCGCAGCCGACCGGTTTCGCCGCCTGCATATCCACCCGCCGCCGGCCGATCCCGACCATGGCCCCGACCGAGGCCAAGGCCGCCTGTCTCTACCCCAATGCCGGTCTGGCGCTGACAGAAGCGCGCAAGCGCGGCTTCCAGAACGCCATCATGCTGGACGCCATCGGCAATGTGGCGGAGTTCGCCACCTCCAACATCTTCATCGCTAAGAATGGCGTCGTGAGGACGCCGGTGCCGAACGGCTGCTTCCTGAACGGCATCACCCGCCAGCGTGTCATCGGCCTGCTGCGCAACGACGGCGTGACGGTGGAGGAATGCACCCTGACGCCGCAGGACGTTCTGGAGGCTGACGAGGTCTTCTCCACCGGCAACCACGCCAAATGCGTGCCGGTGATCAAGGTGGAGGACCGCAGCCTTGCGGTGGGACCGCTGTTCCAGCGGGCGCGGGCGCTCTATTGGGAATATGCGTTCCGCTGATCGAGCAGCGCCACCGCCGCCCGGCGGTGATGGGCCAGCGTGGCGGCCAGCCGGGCCAGCCACGCGTCGGTCCGGCAGCTTGCGGCGGTCAGTGCGCCGCGACGCCGGGCGGCGGCAAGCCGTGCTTCCGCTGCGAGTGTGCTGTGCAGGCGGAGCGTTGCAGCGCGTTTGATCGCGTTGGCGCGGTTGGGGCCGCCAAGCAGAGCGGAGCGAAGCTCCTGCTTCGGCGGCTTGGCGTCATGGGTGCGGTGAAGGCTGTCCAAGCTGGCGGCACGGTCCATGGAATGGACGGTACCGCCTGTCGGGATGTACAGTAAAGGGAAAATTTCCTAGGACTGGACGGTGACCGTGGAGGCGTTTGCCCCCACGGTCACTGGCTTGCCCAGATGATCCGCGCCATCCAGGCGACGTCCGACAGCGGGATGCTGCGGTCGGGGTGGGCGCGGTTGATCGACAGCAGTTCGATCTTGGTCGCCGTCTCGCGGATCAGCTGCTTGGCCATCACCTCACCGCCCTTGGTGCGGACGACGACGCGGTCGTTGCGGCGGATCTGCGCGGCAGGCGAGACGATGATGGTGTCGCCATCGCGATAGACCGGCTCCATGCTGTCGCCGGAGATCTCCAGCGCATAGGCATGCGGGTCGCCAAGGCTGGGAAACAGCAGCTCGTCCCAGCCGCTGCCGGCGGGGAAGCCGGCATCGTCGAAATAGCCGGCCGACCCGGCCTGGGCATAGCCGATCACCGGAACCCGTTGCAGCGGGGTGGTGCCGGCGCCGTCGCCGACCAGCGACACGAATTCCGACAAGGAAGCGCCGGTGGCGTCCAGCACCTTGGAGATGCTTTCCGTCGACGGCCAGCGCAGCTTGCCGTCGTTGGTCGTGCGCTTGCTCTTGTTGAAGGTGGTCGGGTCCAGTCCGGCGCGCCGCGCCAGCCCGGAGGCGGAGAGCCCGTGCTGTGCCGCGAGGCGGTCGATGGCCCGCCAGATGTCCGTATGTTTCAGCATGGGACGATAATCTCATAAAGCGGCGACAGCGTCCCTAGGAACTTTTTCATAAAACCATTGACCGCGGGCAGTGGGCGGAACATAACGCAAACAGAAGACGCGGCCGCGACGCAGGTCCGGCGCCTCCCTTTTCAAAAAATCCGAAGCCGCAAGGAGACCAGCATGCTGCGTCCGGCCGCCCCCGCTTTGCCCGCAACCAGCGTTTCCCGGACCGTTCCATTGAAACCGGAGCCCTACAGCGTCGAGGGCGAACCCTTTGCCGACGCGGAGGAGGCGTGGTTCTGGGCGGTGCAGGCGCATGATGCCAAGACGGCCGGTGCGAGGATCGTCGCGGGCTGTGGGCAGGTCGCGCGGCCCTGCGAGCCGCAAGACCTTCTTCATGTGGTCGACCGCCTGTACCGGGCGCGCAAGCTGATGCGCGACCACCTGCATGTGCTGGTCCATTACGGCCGCCGCCAGAGCGCGCCGGAACCGGACCGCTTCCGCGAACAGCGGGCCCATTCGCTGTGGCAGGAGGCGTTCACCGTGATCGCCCCGGCGCTGCGCAAAAAAGGCATTGCGCGATGAGCGCCACCCCCTGGACCGCGGCCTGGATCGTCTATCGCGGCGATTCACCTCTGTGGTGGCTGCGGTTGCTGAAGCCGGGCTTCCGCCACTGTCTGGTCCTGCTGACCGACGGTCGGCGCTGGGTGGCGGTCGATCCGCTGGCCGGCTTCACCGATATCGCGGTGCTGGACCTGCCCGCCGACTTCGACCTGCCGGGCTGGTACCGCGCCCAGGGGCTGACGGTCGACGCCGCCCCGCTGCGCCGCCCGGCCGGCACCGCTCCCTGGGGGCCCTTCACCTGCGTCGAGGCGGTCAAGCGCCTGATCGGCCTGCGCGCCCGCCGGGTGCTGACCCCCTGGCAACTGCACCGCCATCTGACTGGAGGAGACCGCGCATGCCCGCATCCGCAGCCGTGAAACCGCCCGCCCGGCGGAAGGGTGACCTGTCGGAACCGGAAGCCCTGCTGGACCGCTACCGCGTCGCCCGCGACCGGCGCGGCGTATGGGAAAGCCATTGGCAGGAATGCTACGACCATGCGCTGCCCAACGGGCGACCCTTCCGCGGCGGCGGCACGCCGGGCGAACGCCGGGTCGACCGGCTGTTCGACGGCACCGCCCCCGATGCGGTGGAGCAGCTGGCCGCCAGCCTGCTGTCGGAACTGACGCCGCCCTGGTCGCGCTGGTTCGGCTTCCAGCCCGGTCCCACCCTGACCGGAGCGGAGCGCGACCGTGTCGCTCCGCTGCTCGACCGTGCCGCAGGCATCGTCCAGGCGCATTTCGACCGCTCCAACTTCGCGGTGGAGATTCATCAATCCTTCCTCGACCTCGTTGCCGTCGGCACCGCCAGCCTCCTGATGGAGGAGGCCGCCCCCGGCGCCCCGTCCAGCCTGCGCTTCACCGCCGTGCCGCTGGCCGAGGCGGTTTTGGAGGAGGGGCCGGACGGACGGCTCGACGCCACCTTCCGCCGCAGCGAGGCGACGCTGGCCCAGATTCTCCAGCGCTTCCCCGGTGCCGACCTGCCGGATGAGGTGCGGAAGCAGGCGGCCGGGGATCCCGACAGCCGTTTCCCCCTGGTCGAGGCGGTGCTGCCCGACGGTACAGCCTATCGCTGGGGCGTGGTGCTGGACAGCGGGCTGGCCGAGCCGTCCTGGCTGGCGCAGGGGCGCTTCGCCCAGTCGCCCTTCGTCAATTTCCGCTGGCTCAAGGCACCCGGCGAAACCTATGGCCGGTCACCGGTAATGAAGGCGCTGCCCGACATCAAGACCGCCAACAAGGTGGTGGAGCTGGTGCTGAAGAATGCCTCCATCGCCGTCACCGGCATCTGGCAGGCCGACGACGACGGGGTGCTGAACCCCACCACCATCCGGCTGGTGCCCGGCACCATCATCCCCAAGGCGGTCGGGTCCGCCGGCCTGACGCCGCTGGCCAATCCCGGCCGGTTCGACGTGTCGCAGCTGGTGCTGGACGATCTGCGCGGCCGCATCCGCCATGCGCTGCTGGTCGACCGGCTGGGGCCGGTGGAGTCGGCGCGGATGACCGCGACCGAGGTGCTGGAACGCTCGGTCGAGATGGCGCGGCTGCTGGGCGCCACCTATGGCCGCTTGCAGGCGGAGCTGATGACGCCGCTGGTGCTGCGGGCGGTGTCGATCCTGCGCCGGCGCGGCGAGATCCCCGACATCACGGTGGACGGCCGTCTGGTGGAGTTGCAGCACCGCTCCCCGCTCGCCCAGGCCCAGGCCCAGCGCGACGTGCAGGCGACCCTGCGCTGGCTGGACAGCGTCAAGGCGCTGGGGCCGGAGGCGGAGGCCACGGTGGACGCGGCGGCGACCGCCCATTGGCTGGGCGAGGCCTTCGGCGTGCCGGCCAAGCTGATGCGGGCGCAGGTTGCCGGTGCCGGGCTGGGCGCCGGAGCGGGTGCCGGTGGCTCCAATGGCTGATCGCCCGATGGCTGACAGCCCGATGATCGAGCAGGCCGGCTGGGACTGGCTGGAGGCGACGCTTCCTGCCGGTCCGCAAACCGCTGCGGCAGCGGACGCCGACCCGGCGCCCAGCTTCGCCCGCTGCTTCGCCGGATGCGACGGAGGGCGGGTGCTGGCGGTGCTGCGGGCAATGACGCTCGACCGCGCGCTGGGTCCCGACGCGCCGGAAGCGGCGCTGCGTCACCTCGAAGGACAGCGCCAGCTGGTCGCCACCATCCTCGCGCTGGTCGCGCGGGGACGGGCCGGCTGACCGGCGGTTCTGCCGCCCCTTTTTCCCCTTCCTTGCAGGAGTTGATGATGGCCGACACTCTGCTGACCGAATCCGCCGCTCCCGCCGACACGGTGCCGCCGCTGCCGGTTCCGGAGAAATTCCGCGATCCCAAGACCGGCGCCCTGCGGGTCGAAGCCCTGCTGAAATCCTATCTGGAGCTGGAGCGCCGCCTGTCGTCGCAGGGCCAGTCCCGGCAGGCACCGCCGGACACCGCGTCCGAGTTGCTTCCGCAGACTGCTCCCTTCGATCCGGCCAGCTTCGATTTGGCCAGCTTCGATTTGACCGCGCTCGACCCGGCACAGCGCCGCCAACTGCTGGGAGCGCCCGAGACGCCGGACGGTTACTGCATCGCCTGCGACCATGGCCTGTTCCAGCCCGACCCGGAAATCAACGGCCGCCTGCACGAAGCCGGCTACACCGCGGATCAGGCTCAGCTTCTCTATGATCTCGCCGCCGAACGGATGGTGCCGCTGATCCAGACCATGGCCGCCGAATTCCAGGCGGAGCGCGAGGTCGAGAGGCTGGTCTCCCGGTTCGGCGGAGAGGAGCGCTGGCGCGAGGTGTCGCGGCAGCTCCTGGCCTGGGCCGGCAAGACCCTGCCGCCGGCCGCGGTGGAAGGGTTGGCGACCACCTACGAAGGTGTCATGGCGCTCTATGCGATGATGACCGGCAGCGAGCCGGCGGCGCTCTCGATGGCCGGCAACCGCGCGGGCGGCGGCGAGGGCGAGGTGGAATTGCGCACCCTGATGCGTGACCCGCGTTATTGGCGGGATCGCGATCCTGCGGTGATTGCCCGCGTTACCGAAGGCTTCCAGCGCCTTTATCCCGGCCAGGGGTGAGGTGAAGCGGTGCCGGCCGTTCTCCCCCGCCGCTCGCTGTCCGGCGGTGGAGTGGCAGGGGGGACCGGAAGGCGGAGCAGAGACAAAGCGTCGCAGCATGCAACCTTCGTATAGGTTGGACAGACGTATCTTGCGCGTGCGAAGAAAAATTGCGTTGCACGACTGAAACGAAGTCGTCACCTTTCCTTTCACATGACTAACCGTCCGTTTATCGAACGGACCAGAGAGCGACGCCAAGCCCGATGACGCTGCGCCGCAAGATCCGCTGGCTGACCTGGATCGGCCTGATCGGCTGCCTGATGGCGGCGATCCCCGCGCTCTACCTGCTGCGGCAGGGCATGATCGCCGAGCGGGGCCAGCTTGCTGCCGCCCTGGTGGAGTCCGCCGGGCTGCTTCTGCAGGATCTGGAACGGTCGGCGGCATCCGGTGCGATCTCCGGCGACGAGGCGCGCGACCGGGCGCGGACGGCCCTGCTGGCCCTGTCGGCCAAACCCTTTCATGTCAAATTTTTCACGGACGGCGTCGTCCCGCCGAACTGGCCGGCCATCGACCGCGCGGTGACGGCGGAGGGGCGCTTCGAAGCCTGGGGCTGGACCATCGCCGCCGCCGGCGACATCGGCGACCTCGACCGCGATTTCCTGATCGAGGCGTCGGGCTTCCTGCTGTTCCTGGCGGCGTTGCTGGTGCTGAGCTGGCCGGGATCGCTGTTCCTGTCGCAGCATGTGGTCGGGCCGCTGGAAGCGCTGTCGGACCGCATGCGCCTGCTGACGGAGGGGCGGACCGACATCGACATTCCCGGCCGCGAGCGCCGCGACGAATTCGGTGCGATGGCCCGCGCCATGGAGTTCTTCCGCCGCGCCGCCATCGCCCTGATCGAGCGGGACGAGCGGCTGGCCGGCATCATGAACAATGTCGGCGAGGCGATCCTGCTGGTCGATGGCCGCGGCCGCATCGAGGAACACAACCCCGCCGCCGTCGCCCTGTTCGGCGTGCCTGCCGGGGAACTGCGCGGCCGGCCGCTGTCCAGGCTGTTCGCCGCCTCCGACCGGGCGCGGATCGATGCGCTGCTGGCCGGAATGGCTGCCGACACCGGCGTGCCCGAGCCGGTGCGGGAGGAGGCGCTGGGGATCGAACGTGCCGGAAGCGGCGGGCGGATCGAGGCGTCGCTCAGCGTCTCGCCGCTGGTGGTGCAGGGGCGGCGCGGCTTCGTCTGCGCGCTGGCCGACGTGACCGAGCGGGTGCGTCACGAACGCGAACTGATGCGGCTGGCCACCCGCGACCGGCTGACCGGCCTGCCCAACCGCGCGATGATCGAATCGCTGCTGGAAGCGGCGGTGGAGCGCAGTCGCCGTTACCGGCGCCCCTTCGCCGTGCTGTGCCTGGACCTGTCGCGCTTCAAGCTGATCACCGACACGCTGGGCCATCAGGCCGGCGACGCGCTGTTGCAGGAGGTTGCGCAACGGATCGTCGCCTCGGTGCGCGCCGCCGATCTGGTCGGCCGCATCGGCACCGACGATTTCGCCGTGCTGCTCGAGGAAATCCGCGATGCCGACGAGGCGGCGGCGATTGCCGGGCGCATTCTGGACGCCTTCGACGCGCCGGTCACCCTGCCGGGCTGCGAGCATTACGTCCGGCCGGCGGTCGGCATCGCCGTCTACCCGACCGATCTTGCCGGGGTCGGCGCCGCCGAGGGACACGAGGGACACAAGGACGGCGACGACCCGCAGGCGCTTCTGCGCGCGGCCGAGACGGCGCTCTATGCCGCCAAGCGGATGGGGGGACGCCGCCATGCCTTCTTCCGCCCGGAACTGGCCGAGCAGGCGCGGCGTCAGCTGGCGCTGGACGGCGATCTGCGGGCGGCGCTGGCGCTGAAGCAGTTCCGCCTGCAT
The DNA here is from genome assembly GCF_042938965.1 of Azospirillum sp. A23. Taxonomy (NCBI): domain Bacteria; kingdom Pseudomonadati; phylum Pseudomonadota; class Alphaproteobacteria; order Rhodospirillales; family Azospirillaceae; genus Azospirillum; species Azospirillum sp. A23. The sequence goes on from NZ_CP170667.1 coordinate 57,272, forward strand.
TACCAGCCCAAGGTGTCGCTGATCGACTACTCGCTGGAAGGGTTCGAGGCGCTGCTGCGCTGGGAGAAGCCGGGGCAAGGCCAGAACCAGGGCCAGGGAACCATGATCCCGCCCGGCGAGTTCATCCCGGTGGCCGAGGAGACCGGCTTCATCGTCCCGCTCGGCGACTGGGTGCTGGACGAGGCCTGCCGCCAGATGCGCGAATGGCTCGATGCCGGGATGGAGCCGGTGCCGGTCGCCGTCAACATCTCGCCCAAGCATCTGCGCAACCGCAGCGCCGAGGATTTCCGCCGCATCATCGACCGCCACGGCCTGCCTCCCGGCCTGATCGAACTGGAAATCACCGAAGGCGCGGTGATGCAGGATCTCGATCATGCGCTGGCGGTGCTGGCGGCGTTGAAGGCGATGGGGATCCGGGTCGCGGTGGACGATTTCGGCACCGGCCACTCCAGCCTGAGCTACCTGAAGCGGTTGCCGATCACCACGCTGAAGATCGACCGCTCCTTCATCAACGGCGTGCCGAACGAGCGTGAGGACGCCGGCATCGTCTCGACCATCATCGCCATGGCCGACATGCTGGGCCTGCATGTGGTCGCCGAAGGGGTCGAGAAGACCGAGCAGGCCAACTTCCTGCGCCACCACAACTGCACCCAGGTCCAGGGCTGGCTGACCGGCCGCCCGGTGCCGGCCGACGCCGCCTGCTGTCTGCTGATGGAGCGTCTGCGGCAGACGGCGGCGTTAGGGGCTGCCTGAAACCGGAACCGCCTTGCGCCGCGGGCGGGGAACCGTTAGTTCGGCCAGGGTGACCGGGCGGAAATTCCAGACATCGACGCCGACGTCGATCTGCCGGGGCTGCGGCTTCAACTGGCCATGGCTGTGGCCGTGCAGGTTCAGCGCCTTGCGGTGCATGCCGTTCCAGGTGCGGAAGGCGTAATGGCACATCACCAGATCGATGCCGTCCAGCGTCAGTTCGGCGTAATGCCCGACGCTGGCCCAGCCGGGCAGCGCCAGCGTTTCCGGGCCGTCGTTGTTGCCGGCGATCAGATGCTTGGTGCCGTTCAGCCGGCCGAGCAGGGCAGCCATGGCGTCGGGCTTCATGTGCAGGGCGAAGTCGCCGAGGTGCCAGACCTCGTCGCCGGGGCCGATGGTGGCGTTCCAGTTCGCCTCCATCGCCGCGTCCATCTCGGCGGTGGATTCGAAGGGGCGGCGGAAACGGCCGCGGGCGCCGCCATGGCCGAAATGGGTGTCGCTGGTGAAGTATACGGTCATCGACCGGTCAACGCCGGCGCGCCGCCGGCGGTTCCCGCAGTTGGGTTCCTCCGTTGGGCGCGCCGCCGGATCCCAACTCAGTGCTTGTGATCGCCCGCCGCCGGGTCGAGGAAGCGGTGCAGATGGACGATGTAGTAGCGGGTGTGGGCGTCGTCGATGGTCTGGCCGGTGGCGCCGCGCCATGCCTTGTAGGCGTCCTCATAGCTCGGGAAGATGCCGACGATGTGCAGCTTCGACGGATCGACGAACTGGTCCGAGTCCGGACGCACGAGTTCGCCGCCGAACACGAGGTGGAGGAGCTGTTTGTCGGGCATGGCGGGGTCCTTATAACCGGGGTGATTGGGGAGTTATGGCTGTCTTTGCGCCGGCAGGCCGGCTGATGCGTCGCATTCTCATATCCGTCGTCCGGGCGGCGCTTCAAGCCTGTTGACACGTCCACCGACCTTTGCCACCACGGGACCGCGGCGTTTTCAGGATCAGGATAAAGAATCCGTCCATTTGCCGCAGATGACGGGGGCCGGAAACATGGCCGAACACTGCGAGGATCGAGCGATGGCAAGTGGTCATACCGCGACTCGGGAGAAACATCGGCGGGAGCTGCGGGTCTGGGACCTGCCGACCCGCCTGTTTCATTGGGCGCTTGTCGCCGCGGTGGCAGTTGCGATTCTGTCGGCCGAGCTTGGTGTGCTTGCCGTTCATATGTTGGCAGGTGAAACAGTTCTGATCCTCGTGCTGTTTCGGCTGGTCTGGGGTGTGGTGGGCAGCCAGACCGCCCGCTTCGCCGAATTCGTGAAGGGACCGGGTGCGATCCGCGACTATCTGAAGCGCTCCCGCGCGGGTGGGGAAGCCGCCTTCACCCTGGGCCACAACCCGCTGGGCGCGCTGATGGTGGTGGCGCTTCTGGTGGTGCTGCTGGTTCAGGCGGGCAGCGGCCTGTTCACCAGCGACGATATTCTGGTCGACGGTCCGCTGGTGCCGCTGGTGTCCGGCGCCACGGTGGCGCTGTTCAGTTCGCTGCACCGGCTGCTCGCCAACGGCATCTTCGTGCTGATCGGGCTGCATGTGGCCGCCGTGTTCTTCTATCTGCTGGTCAGGAAGGACAACCTGATCCGCCCCATGCTCACCGGTCGGAAACCCCTGCCGGCTCGGCTGGCGGCGACGGAGCCACGCCGTGCCCCGGCGGCGCTGGCGCTGGCGATCCTGGCGGCGTCCGCCGGACTGGTCTTCCTGGTGCTGCGCGCAGCTGGCTGACCCTGTCGACGGCTCCTGCCGGGCTGTACGTTGCGATATATGCCGTTGGTTGTGTGCGACAATGCGCCGTCTGGGGCTCGACGCCTTCCAGTCTAGAATGACTCCAGATTGATCCGCACAAAACGCCACGAAACCAATGATGCCGGCCCGATTTCCCGGATCGATCGACCTTTGCCTGGATGAAGCTTCAGGTTGCGGTGGGATGTCGGCCGGCCGGGGGACCGCCAGTCATGCACGCACATACCGGACACCGGCCGACTGCCGGATTGAAAGGCCTTCTGGTCGCCGTCACCGCCGCCTTGGGCATCCTTGCCGCCACCGCCGGCACCGCGGCGGCCGCAGATCCGCCGGCTGCGGGCGGCGACGCCCTGATGGGCCGCGCGCGCGAGCTGTTCAAGCCGCTGCCCGCCACCCTGCCCGTGGTTCGCAACAACGCGGTCACCCGCGAGAAGATCGAGCTGGGCAAGATGCTGTTCTTCGATCCGCGCCTGTCGGCCAGCGGCATCTTCTCCTGCAACAGCTGCCACAATCTGGGGCTCGGCGGCGTCGACGGGCTGGAAACCTCGGTCGGCCATGGCTGGCAGAAGGGGCCGCGCAACGCGCCGACGGTGCTGAACGCCGTGCTGAACGTCGCCCAGTTCTGGGACGGCCGCGCCGAAGACCTGAAGGCCCAGGCCAAGGGGCCGATCCAGGCCGGTGTGGAGATGAACAGCACGCCCGACCGCGTGATGGCGGTGCTGAACAGCATTCCCGCCTATCAGGCCAAATTCGCCGACGCCTTCCCGAACGAGAAGAATCCGGTCAGCTTCGACAATGTCGCCATGGCCATCGAGGCGTTCGAAGCGACGCTGACCACCCCCGCCGCTCCGTTCGACCAGTATCTGGAGGGCAAGGCCGACGCGCTGACCGACACGCAGAAGGCCGGGCTTGAGCTGTTCATCGACAAGGGCTGTTCCGGCTGCCACAACGGCGTCAATGTCGGTGGCCACGATTACTTCCCCTTCGGCGTCGTGACCAAGCCGGGGGCGGAGATCCTGCCGCCGGGCGACAAGGGCCGCTTCGCCGTCACCAAGACCGCCGACGACGAGTATGTCTTCCGAGCGCCCACCCTGCGCAACGTCGCGCTGACCGCCCCCTATTTTCATTCCGGCAAGGTGTGGGACCTGCGTCAGGCGGTCGCGGTGATGGGGTCGAGCCAGCTCGGCGCCACCCTGTCCGACCAGGAGATCGACAAGATCACCGCCTTCCTGACCGCCTTGACCGGCCAGCAGCCGCGTGTCGACTACCCGCTGATGCCGGCCAGCACCCCGGCCACGCCGCAACCCGTCTTCAAGTAAGGCCCGTCTTCAAGTACGGCATATCCCGAAGAAACCCCGGCCAAAGAAAAAGCCCTTCCCCAAGCCGGTGGGGAAGGGCTTTTCCGTCGGGAGCGCCGCTTATTCGGAACGGTAGCGCTGGTGGCAGGCCTTGCAACTGTCGGCCATCGCACCGAACGCCTTGGACGTGGCAGCCTTGTCGCCGGAAGCGGCGGCGACCTTCAGCGCCTGGGCGGAGGCCTGGAGGCCCTGCGCCTTGGCGGTGAAATCCGGGAAGTTGGCCCAGATCACTTCCTTGGCCGCCGTCTTGCCCTTGTCGGAGCCGGGCGGGAACAGGCTGGGGATCCTGGCGGCGAAGGCGTCGATGCGATCGGTGACCGGACCGATGGCGGCGAGGTCGCCCTTGCCCACTGCGTCCTTGATCTCGCCCATCGCCTTCTTGTAGTCCTCGAACCCGGCCTTGCGGGTCTGGATCACGTCCTGGGCCAGAGCAACGCCGCCGGTCAGCATCAGCGCGGCCGACGCCGCAAGCACGATACGGGAAAACACGGTTCTCATCCCTTCGTTGAATTTTGTCCCCAACGCCAGACCTTACACACCGCAACGCCGAAGCTGTCAAGTGAAGCGGGCATGACGGTGCAGTGCCGTCATGGCGTTCATTTGTGCTGTAAGAAATAATGCTGCGAAGGATAGAGGGTGGAATTTGCCGCTGCTGCGGGTTCGACCCGTGGAGGGGTGGGAATACGCGCGGACGCGATCCGGTACGGCACCGCCACAGGGCGGAAAAACCGCCGAACCATGCGGCTTTCACCGGCCAACCGGCCTTGCAACCGGGGTAGAGCGGAAGTAAGGTCCGGCCTCGCGCCTTCCACCCGGAGGGGCAGGCGTCTCACCGACGTCTCCGCCACACCGTCTCCATAGCCCTGAGGGGGCCCATCGCCATGTCGATCATCGCGTCCCGCCTGTCCCGCATCAAGCCGTCGCCGACCATCGCCGTGACCAACAAAGCCCGTGAACTGAAAGCGGCCGGTCGCGACGTCATCGGCCTGGGTGCCGGCGAGCCGGATTTCGATACCCCCGACAACATCAAGGCGGCCGCCATCAAGGCGATCGAGTCCGGTGACACCAAATACACCGCGGTGGACGGCACGCCCGCTCTGAAGAAGGCGATCTGCGCCAAGTTCGAGCGCGAGAACGGCCTGAACTACACGCCCGAGCAGATCACCGTCGGCGTCGGCGGCAAGCAGGTGCTGTACAACGCCCTGATGGCGACGCTGAACCAGGGCGACGAGGTCATCATCCCGGCGCCCTACTGGGTCAGCTATCCGGACATGGTCGAACTGGCGGAAGGCACGCCGGTCGCCGTTTCCTGCCCGGCCGAGCAGGGCTTCAAGCTGCAGCCCGCCGATCTGGAAAAGGCGATCACGCCGAAGACCAAGTGGCTGATCCTGAACTCGCCGTCGAACCCGTCGGGGGCGGCCTACACCCGCGCCGAGATGAAGGCGCTGACCGACGTGCTGGTCAAGCATCCGCATGTCTGGGTGATGACCGACGACATGTACGAGCACCTGCTGTATGACGACCTGGAGTTCGTCACCCCGGCCCAGGTCGAGCCGTCGCTGTACGACCGCACCCTGACCGTCAACGGCGTGTCGAAGTCCTACGCGATGACCGGCTGGCGCATCGGCTATGCCGGCGGCCCGAAGGAGCTGATCAAGGCGATCGGCGTCATCCAGAGCCAGTCGACCTCCAACCCGACCTCCATCGCCCAGGCCGCCGCCGTCGAGGCGCTGAACGGTCCGCAGGACTTCATCAAGGAGCGTGGCGAGGCCTTCCGCCAGCGCCGCGATCTGGTGGTGTCGATGCTGAACCAGGCCAAGGGCCTGCATTGCCCGAAGCCGGAAGGCGCCTTCTATGTCTATCCGTCCTGCGCCGGCACCATCGGCAAGACGACTCCGGACGGCAAGGTGATCGAGACCGATGAGGATTTCGTCACCTACCTGCTGGAGTCCGAAGGTGTGGCCGTCGTCCAGGGTTCGGCCTTCGGCCTCGCCCCGCACTTCCGCATCTCCTACGCGACTTCGACGGAAGCGCTGGAAGAGGCGTGCAAGCGCATCCAGCGCGCCTGCGGCAACCTGCGCGACTGATAGCGTTCGCAGGACCTGAACAAGGAAAAGGGCCGGCTCCGCAAGGGGCTGGCCCTTTTCCTTTGGGCACTATTTCGCGGCGATCATCCTGTCGCGATCATCCTGTCAATGGCGCCGAGCGTGAATTTCAGCACCGCTTCGTCGGCCAGCTTGCCGTCCTTGATCTTCTCACCGACGCCACCGATCACCACCTGGGGGCCGCCCAGCAGCTTGGCCGGAAGCGCCAGCAGCGTGTCGTTCACCTGCTGGTGCGCCCGCACGCCACCGGTGAAGGCGGGAGAGTTGGAAATCACCAGCACCGGCTTGCCGATCAGCGCCGACTTGCCGTAGGGGCGCGAGGCCCAGTCCAACGCGTTCTTCAGCACGCCCGGCATGCCGTAATTGTATTCCGGCGTGACGATGACGACGCCGTCGGCGTCGGCAATGGCCTGACGGAAGGCGTGCACCTCCGCCGGGGCGTCGGGCGTGTCGATGTCCTGATCGTAGAGTGGCAGGCGCAGGTCGCGGATGTCCATGCTGGCGCCGGCCGGCAGGGCGTCCTGCAGTCCGCGCAGGATGGCCAGCGAGTTGGAGTTGCTGCGCAGGCTGCCGGGCAGGCCCAGCAGTTTGGCACGCACCGTTGCATCGGTCATGAAGCGGTTGCCTTTCCTGTAGTCTTCGATCTGTTTTCTTACGGGCAATTGCCGGTCCCGGTCCAGTCGATGGAGTTGCGGGACGGACCCAATGGCGCTGAAATGGTCGGTGCAGGCCCGGCTTTCCAACAGGCCATGCCCGCGTTGCCATCAGGGCAAGCCCGGAAGGGCAACGCATGCCGGCTGTGACCATCTTGGGCTGCGACTGTTGATTGGCTGGATGACTACCCACTTAGAGGCCACACAAAGGGTAGGACGCGCCACCGGGCGCGGCCATGGGATTCGGGCTTCGGTTCTGACGGATCGGAAAAAAGGGGAGGCGACATGGCGACGCGGCGACTGGATCGGGACGATCACGTCCGGAAACATCTGGCGCTGATGCTGCAGGAATGGCAGGAGATGACCGGCCGCGACATGGCGACCGCCACTGCCGACCAGCGGCTTCAGCACTGCACCACCCAGCTGATCGACCTGCTGGGCGAGGCGGAACGCGCCGACGAAGCCGCCATGGCTGAAGTCTGAAGGCACGTCATCGATGGTTGCAGGAGCGGCCCGAGCCTGATGGGGTTAAGCCGCTCCTGACCGATGCGATGGCCTTACTGGGGCGCCATGCGGATGGCGCCGTCCAGACGGATGACGTCGCCGTTCAGCATCTCGTTCTCCAGGATATGCTGCACGAGGCGGGCATACTCCTCCGGCTTGCCGAAGCGCTTGGGGAAGGGGACAGTGGCGGCGAGGCTGTCCTGGACCTCCTGCGGCATGTTCAGCAGCATCGGCGTGCCGATCAGGCCGGGGGCCACCGTCATCACGCGGATGCCGTGGCGGGCGAGATCGCGGGCGGCGCAGATGGTCAGGGCGACGATGCCGCCCTTCGACGCGGCATAGGCGGCCTGCCCGATCTGCCCCTCATAGGCGGCGACCGAGGCGGTGTTGACGATCACGCCGCGCTCGCCGCTGTCCAACGGGTCCAGCTTGGCCATGTCGGCCGCAGCCAGCCGCAGGATGTTGAAGCTGCCGATCAGGTTGACCTCGATCACCGACCGGAAATTCTCCAGCGGCATCGGGCCATCGCGGCCGACGATGCGCTGGGCGGGCGCGATGCCGGCGCAGTTCACTGCGATGCGGGCCGGCCCATGGGTCGAGCGCGCCTGATCGAGCGCCCGCTCGGCCGAAGCGCCGTCGGTGACGTCGCAGACCAGACCCAGCCCGCCGATCTCATGCGCGGTCTTCAGCACCGCGTCCTCGTTGACATCCAGTACGGTCACCTTGGCGCCGAGCCCGGCCAGATGGCGTGCCGTCGCCGCCCCCATGCCCGAGGCGCCACCGGTGACGATTGCGGACAGTCCCTGGATGTTCATGGCATCTCCTCCTTAATTGCGACCGGTCCGCGGATGGCGCCGGCCTTGTGTCCAACAGGATGCGATCGCACTTGTTGTTTACCAGATGGCCGCCGAACCATACCACACCGTATGGTCAGATACATCATGCCGCCGCCGCAGTCTGCCATCTGCGAACGGGCCAATTCCAAAAGGGATTCTCGCGTCCATGACCGTATCGTCCGTCTCTCCCTCCCTTGGCCGCTCTCTGGGCACCGGCACCGCGCTGACGGTTTCCGATCCCGACCGGGTCGAGCGGGACGAACGGCTGGTCCGCCGCCGCTTCTGGCAGAAGCTGCGGGCCAACCTGCATCGCGTACCCTTCCTGGAGGAGCTGCTGGCCGCCTATTTCTGCGCGACCGATCCGGCGACCCCGTACCGGGCCAAGGCGATCCTGCTGGCGGCGCTGGCCTATTTCGTGCTGCCGGTGGATGCGGTGCCGGACTGGCTGTTGATCGCCGGTTTCACCGATGACGCTGCGGTGCTGGCAGCCGCCGTGCAGACCGTGCGCACCAACCTGACCCCGGGCCATTGGCTGCGGGCGAAGGAGGTCCTGCGCGCCGAAAAGGGCGGAGAGACGCAAAGCGCCGGTTAGAGTCTGTCTGGTGCTTATTGAAGCTCCAGACAAACTCTAACTTTTTGGTTTTCCGCGTGATTCACGCTTCAAGCGATTCCGCTTGAAACGATCACACTTTAGTCAGGCTTCGACCGCGCCATCTTGCGGCCGTCTGCCGCGTCGCGGTGCATGGTGTAGAGGGCGGAGCCGGCGATCACCAGGGCACCAACCCAGCCCCACAGGTCCATGGTCTGGCCGAAGACGATCCAGGCGACGATGGCGGTGAAGGGCAGCCGGGCATAATCATAGGGCATCATCGCCGAGGATTCGGCCAGCGACAGCGCCTTCGTCATCGCCAACTGCCCCATTGTCAGGATGCCGCCCAGCAGAGCCAGCCAGCCCAGCGTGCCCAAGCTCGGCCAGGTCCAGACGAACAGCGCCGGCACCAGGGCCATCGGGGTGACCAGCAGGCCGAGGAAGGTGACGATCACCGGAGAGCTGTCCTTCCGGCTGAGCAGCCGCATCTGCAGGACGGTGCCGGCCGCGGCGACGCAATGGACGAACAGAGCCAGAAAGGCCAGATCGATCGGCGCCGCTCCCGGCCTCAGCACGATGATCACGCCGATCAGGCCGGCGCAGACCGCGGCCCAGCGCCGTGGCCGCACCCGCTCGCCCAGAAGCACTGCCGCTCCCGCTGCCACGAACAGCGGGATGGCGAAGCTGACCGCCGTCGCGGTGGGCAGCGGGATTTGGGAGATGGCGTAGAACCAAGCGCTCATGGCGCAGAGCGTGGTCAGCGCCCGCATCACATAGGGTCCGAGCCGCCGCTCCGCCAGCACCGCCCGGCAGGCCGGCGCGCCGGCCGTCAGCGCCCAGGGCAGCATCCACAGCAGGCTGAACAGGTTGCGGAAGAACACGACCTCCAGCGGGTCCATCACCGTCGAGGCCCACCGCACCGCCGTGTTGCCGATTCCGAACAGCAGTGCCGACAGCAGCATGAAGCCGGCGCCGAGCAGAAGCCGGTTGGACGGCGCCCGCAGGCGGGGGGCGGCGTCCATGGAAGAGGCGGAGACGGTCACAGTCATCGTCCCTGGCAAACCGTTGGCGGATGGTCCGGTCCGGCTTGCGGGAGGCCGTTAGCGCAAACATGGATCCGTCAGGACCGTTTGCGGTCGGACTGCCCGCGGCCAGCGCCGCGACAACGATCCTCCGAAGGAAACCTCGCCAGCGCAAGCAAAATACGAGAATGAGACGTTATTATACTCCCGTATGACGGGTGTTGGTTCGGAAGTTGCGAAGTTCGGACTCTTCCTCGGTAGGACAGCCTATTCCGGGCTGCCGCCAACGATGAGGCTGTGCGGCAGGCTGATCGTGAAGCGCACGCCGGGATCGGTGTTCTCAATCGACAGGATGGCGTCCAGCTGTTTGGACAGGGTGTGGATCAGCCGCATGCCCAGGCTGCGGCTGCGGCGCCAGTCGAAATCGGGCGGCAGGCCGACACCGCGGTCGCCGACGATCATCTGCAAGGTCTCACCGTCCCGCCGCAGCCCGACGACGATGACGTTCGTGTCTTCCGGGGCTCGGTCAGGAGCGCCGGCCTGCGATCCCGCTGCCACGCCGACCATGGTGGAGGCAAGCGGCCGGTAGGCGTGCTTGATGGCGTTCATCACCAGTTCGTTGGCAAGCAGGCCCAGCTGCACCGCATGGTCGGTCGGCACCTCCACCGGTTCCACCACCAGCTCCAGCCGCCAGTTGCCGCCTTCGGAGCGGGCGGAGCGTTCCAGATCCCGGCACAGCTCGGTCAGATAGTCGTGGAAGGGGATGAAATGGACGTCGTCCACGCGGTAGAGCAGACGGTGGATGTCGGCGATGGCCTGGACGCGGCGTCCGGCTTCCAGCAGATGCTCGCTCAGTTGTGCATCGCCGACCGCCTGCCCCTGAAGGCTCAGCAGGCTGGAGACCACCTGCAGGCTGTTCTTGATGCGGTGGTTGGCCTCGCGCATCAGCAAATCCTTCTGCGCCAGCACCGCGTCGCGCTCACCGATGGTCCGCTCCAGCGAGGCGGTGCGGTCGCGCACCCGCCGCTCCAGCTCGCGCTGAACCTGCCGGGCGGCACCGGCCTGCCGGAAGCCGAAGACCGACAGGGCGGCCAGCGCCATGGCCGCCGCCGCCGCCAACCCGGCATAGGGGGCGATCAACCGCTGCCAGGACGCCAGAATCGGTGCCAGATCCAGCCGGACGACCACATGGACGGGCCAGCTGTCGACCCGGCGGTGGGCAACGATGGTGGCGGCGTCGCGGGCGACGCCGCCGTCCGGCTCGACCTCGATTGCCCGGCGGGCGGTGTCGGACAGTGGGGTGGGCCCGGCGGAGCTGTCGGGCTCGCGCACCAGCACGTCGAGGCTGCCGGCCCGCACCAGGATGGTCACCGGCTCGTGCGGGAGGTCCAACTCCTTGTAGAAGCCGGACAGGTAGGACGGATCGATGGTGACCGAGGCGATGCCGCGGAAGCCGCCATCCGGTTCGGACAGCCGGCGGCTGAGCAGGAAGGTGGCCTTGTTGGTCACCCGGCCGATGATGCGGGGGCCGACATGGGGCTGGTCGACCAGGCGGCCCTGCTGCGCGTTGCGCTGATGGAACAGGAAGATCTCGCGGTCGGACGCATCGGAATAGGGAGCCGGGAAGGCTGCCGTCGTCAGCCGCAGCAGTCCCGTCGCATCGTTCAGCCAGATGGCGTCCAGGAAGGGCAGCCGGGCACGCTGGGCGTTCAGCTTCTCCCACAGGGCGCGCGACCCCGCGACCTCGGTCCAGGGCCGGCCGGCGCTTTCCTGGGCGGCGTATTCCACCAGCAGGTCGGCGGCATCGAACAGGCGGGCGGCATGTTCAGCCAGGACACGAACGGCCGCCCGTGCGCGTTCCTGCGCCCCATCGATAGCCCGTTCGCGCGACTGCACCCCGACGACCACGGTGACCACGGCGAGGAACAGGAAGCCGCAGGCGGCCAGCCAGCCGATGGCGGCCTCCAGCCTCGGCTTGCGGAAAGGCAGCGCGCCGTCCGCAGCAATGCGTTCGGAACCGGTGGACTCGTCGAAAAGCGGGGGGAGGGCGGGGCCATTCAATCGGCCGTTCCTTTCCCTTCGATGTGGATCGCCATACAGGTTGTCGGGCGGGTGGTCAGAATCGTGGAATAGTAGCGCAGGGTCAGCTGTCAGTAACCTTATCTTTCGTAGACTCAAGGTTACGCTTGGTTCCGACAAGACCGGCCCGGCGGCCAAAGCGATTCAAAGGCCGAAGCGATTCAAAGATCGAACGGCTTCAACGGATCGAATCGTTGTGCAGCACCATCTCGGTCGCCAGCCGGGCGGCGCACAGGTCGGCCAGGGCGGTGCCCACCGACTTGAACAGGGTGATCTGATCGTAGAAACGCCGGCCGGCACGTTCGCCGCGGCCAAGTTCGAACAGGTCGCCGGCGATGTCGTCGGCGGTCAGCACGCCGGAGGCCACCGGCTGCGCGATGTCGCCGGCCTCGGCCGGCGTGCGGTCGCGGCAATCGACGAAGACGCGCGCGCGGCGGATGCACTCGTCATCGACCTCCCGCATCTCCGGCGTCACGCCGCCCAGCAGGTCCAGATGCTGGCCCGGCTGCAGCCAGTCGCCATGGATCAGCGGGCTGTGCGATGCGGTGGCGCAGACGACGATGTCGGCGCCACGCACCGCCCCTTCGAGGTCGGCGGTCGCCTCGATGCGGAATTTCGGCCGGTGGAAACGGGCGGCAAGCTTGCGGGCCTTCTGGGGATCGCGTCCCCAGACCAGCACATGGCGCAGCGGCCTCACCGCGGTGTGCGCCTCCACCAGCTCAAGGGCCAGCGGACCGGTGCCGACCACCAGCATCCGGTCGGCATCCGGCCGCGCCAGATAGGAGGCGGCGAGTGCGGAGGATGCGGCACCGCTGCGCCGGCCGAGCGTGGCGGAGGAGTCCATCAGAACCTGGGGCACACCGGTCTTGCCGTCGACCAGCAGATAGACGCCCTGGGTCCGCGGCAGGTCGCTGCCGGCATTGTCGGGAAAGACGGTGTCGATGCGCAGCCCGATCGCCTGATTGACCTGCCAAGCGGGGGCAAGCAGCAGTGCGGCGTCATTGGCGCCATAGGTCTCGACCCGATGGCGGTGGGCCGGCGGGGTTTCCACGCCGGCGCGAAAGGTCTGCCGCAAGCGTTCGACGAGCATGCGGTGGTGCAGAACGGATCGAAGCTCGGCGCCGCTGACGGTGCGCATGGAACCCCCTCCCGCCGGCCGGCATGGCGTTCCGCCCCGATGGAAGAGAGCGGAACACCTGAACTGCTAAGGCTAACCTATCGCCCTGGCCCAACGGCCCTGGCCCCGATGATGCTCAGTGAACGGTCGGCGCGCTGCCCTGGGCGGCCGCTACCGGCAGGGTGGAGCCTGGCAGCGTGCCCGAAACCGGGCCGGAAACCGGACGGGTGCTTTCGGCCAGACGCTTCTCGGCGGCGGCGGCGCGGGCCTGCGCCTCCTTCAGCTCACGCTCCAGATACAGCACGCGGTTGCCCTCGCGGCGGGCGCGGCGGCGATGGCGGCGCTGGCTGTTCCAGACAATGAAGCCGCCGGCCACGAAGCCCACCACCAGCGCGATCAGCGTGGCCAGATACACCGGCGTTTCGAGCGTGAAGGGCAGCGGCCACAGCGACAGGGTCACGATACCGCGGTTGGAGATCGCGAACAGGATCGCGACGAGGGCCACGGGAATGGTGACGATCCAGGAAAGATGGCGCAAGGCTAAGGTTCCTTGAGAGTGATACGGCCGGAATACGGCGCTGAGACATGGCCGGACCGGCGCTCACTCCGTGTTCAGACGCTCGCGAAGCTGCTTGCCGGTCTTGAAGAAAGGAATGCATTTCTCGCCGACGTCAACCGATTCCCCGGTCCGGGGGTTGCGACCCGTGCGCGCGTCCCGCTTCTTGATGGAGAAGGCGCCGAAGCCGCGCAGCTCCACCCGGTCGCCCCGCGCCAGCGCCTCGGTGATCTCGTCGAAGATGGTGCCGACGATCTTTTCGATGTCGCGCTGGTACAGGTGCGGGTTTCGCTCTGCCAGCCGTTGGATCAGTTCCGACTTGGTCATGACCGTTGACGTTCCCCCATTCGATGCGGGCACATTAGGTCGGATTGCGCCGCGCTTGGACAGCAGCGTGCCACCGGGCGAATAAGGCGTCAAGCCCCACCCGCGGTGCTAAGCCGTTACGACACAATCGTTTTTCCGAACGGTGGAAGGTGTTTTGCCACCAAAGAACCTGTTCCTTCCAGGGCGCCCGGCGGCAATCTCCGGCATGGATCGTGACGGAAATTTGAAAGCAATCAACGGCTTCGCGAAAGAAAACCCGGGCACCGGCTCAGGTTCCGCTCAGCCGCGTTCCTTCCAGGATGGCGCCTTCCAGCACCGCCGACGAGCGGTCGCAGCCGGTCAGGTCGGCCAGGGTCAGGTCGCTGCCCTTCAGGTTGGTCTGGGCCAGCGAGGCACCGGCCAGCCGTGCCCGCACCAGCGATGCGCGCATCACCTTGGCCCCGGCGCTGACCAGCAGCATGCCCAGGTTGGCGCCGTCCAGCCGGCTGTCGATCAGGATGGCGCGGTCCAGCTTCACCCCGCGCAGGTCGGCGCGGCTGAGATCGGCGGACCGCAGGTCGGCACCGTCGAATTGGGCGGCCTGGAGTTGGGCGCCGTTCAGCCGGGCGTGGCGCAGCCGGGCGCCGCTGCCCTTGGCCAGCGTCAGGATCTTGCCCGTCAGATCCGCCCCTTCCAGGTTCAGCCCGGTCAGGTCGAGCTGACAGCCCTGCTTGCCGCTGGTGCCCAGCCAGATCATGTGCTGGCGCAGCATGCTGTCCAGCTGGTCCACCGGCAGGGCCGGCAGTTCGTCTGCGACCGATTCATCCGGTTCCGGCTCCGTCGCCGGGGGCTGGAGCGGCGCCTGCCGGGCAGCAGCGGCCTGCTCGTCGGTGCGGATCGCCTGTTCCAGACCTTCGGCGTCCAGGCTCGCCCCCTCCAGGATGGCGCCGCGCAGGTCGGAGCCGTTGAGGTCGGCCCCGCGCAGATCGGCACCGGAGAAGTTGGCCCCGCGCAGGTCGGTGCGGTCCAGCCGGGCGCCGGACAGCCGGGTGTTGGTGAAGTCAGCCGCCTGGGCGAAGCTGCCCGACAGCTTGGCCCGCGCCATGTCGGCGTTGGTCAGGCGGGCCGATGCCATGTCGGCGGGACCGGGGTCGAAGCCCACCACCTTCAGTTCGCCGGCGCTGTTGCGGTTGACCATGCTGCCGTCGCGCAGGTCGACCTCCACCATGGTGGCGCCGTCCAGCTTGGCGCCGCGCACGTTGGCGCCGCGCATGTCGGTGCGGAACAGCCGCGCCTCCGACAGGTCGGCACCGCGCAGGTCGGCGCCATACAGGTCGGCATGGTCCAGCACGGTGCCGCGCAGGTCGGCGTCGCGCAGGATGGCGCCGGCCAGATGGGCGCCGGTCAGGTTACGTCCGGCCAGCGACAGGCCGGACAGGTCGAAGAAGGGCAGATTTGCGCGGGCGCCGTTCGGACGCCCTTCGGCGAATCGGACATGACGCTCGCACACACGGTCGAGCTGGTCCTGGGTCAGGCGGATGCGGGATTTGCCGTCTTGCGCCATGGCCGGTCACGCGAACAGGGCGTCGATGTCGGCCTGCGAGATCTGGCTGCCGCCATCGCCGCCGCCGGGATCGGCAGGCGGCGGAGGGGGCGGCGGAGCCAGCTTCGCGACAGGAGGCGGGGGAGGCGGCGGGGGTGGGGAGGGCTCCACATCGGCCGGCAGCGGCTCGGCCCGCTCCGCAATCCCCGGCACGCTGTCGAACAGCGCGTCGATGGCGTCCTGGCTGACCTCCGGCCCGCCCAGCTGCGGTCCGTTCAGCAGATGCGCGTCCGGCCGGGTGTCGCCCAGCTTGCGGTGCGAGGACACCTCGCCCGAGGCATGCTGCTGGGGGGCGACGGCCAGCCGCTCGACGCCCCAGATCTCGATCATCGTGTTCACGCGCTCTTCGATGTAGCGCAGCGTGTTGACGACCTTGGTGGTGCGCTGGCCGGTGATGTCCTGGAAGGAACAGGCGGTCATGATCTCGATGCACCATGCCTCGATCGCGTCGATCCGTTCGGCCAGATCGTCGTCGTCGCGTGGAATCGACATGGTGATTTCCTGAATCTTCTCCGTCGCGTTCAGGATGTCGGTGGTGGCGCGTTCGGTGGCGGCGACGATCTCGTCCAACTCGCCGGTCGCGGCCTCGATCCGGTTGGACCCGGTGTCGGTCGCCTTCAGGGCCGCGATGTCGCTGCGCGCCTCGCGCACCACCTGGGTGATGGCGGTCAGTTCCTGCTGGATGCGCGGATCCTCGCCGGGGGCGAAGGCGGTGAAGGCGCTGGGCGAGGTGCCGCTCAGCCGGTCGACCTGGGTGCCCAGCTTGTCCACCAGCCGGTGGAACTCGTCGGAGGCGACGACGCGGCTGCGCCGGTCGCGCATGCGCAGGAAGGCCCGCCCCCGTGCGGTCTGCGACAGGGCCTCTTCCATCTGCAGATACTCTTGCTCGGTCAGTTCGAGCAGTGACCCGCCGCTCATAGCGCTCAACCCGTTCCTCGACAGCCGCGCTTTCCCGGCATCTCCGGGGCCGCGCCGACCGTCGTCCTATACCACCGTATTTCTTTACCGGGAGTTTCCGACGCCACCACGTTATCATCGATGCTGCGGATTTGGCCGACAGGGCACGGCCATGGAGGCCGGCACGGCTCTGAAGGCCGTCAAACGGCCGACCGGCTTGAACAGACTTCGTTTTTATCCCAAATCAGCTCGATCGATGGCCATCTCGCCTTAGAAATTCCCAGCAGGAAAGGAACAGTCCATGAAGACGGCGGTGCGTCCGGTGATGTTTGCGGCGGCGGTCGGGATCGCGGCGCTGACCGGCTGCGCGCTGGTGGCACCGGCCGACTCGGCGCTGGGCCGGATCGGTTCCGCCATCGGCCTCGGCGCCTCGCCGGCCGAAGCGGCGCTGCCGCTGGGTGCGGTCGGCGGCGGCACCATCGCCCCGATGCTGGAGCAGGTGACGCCGGCCGTGGTGAACATCTCGGTGCTGAGCCAGGCGCCCCAGGCGGAAAACCCGCTGCTGCGCGACCCGTTCTTCCGCCGCTTCTTCAACCTTCCCGACCAGATGCCGCAGTCCAAGCCGCAGGTCAGCGCCGGGTCGGGCGTGATCATCGATGCCCGCAATGGCTATGTCGTCACCAACAACCATGTGGTGGAGAACGCGCAGGAGATCGCGGTCACCCTGAAGGACCGCCGCCGCCTGCGCGCCAAGCTGATCGGCCGCGACGCCGCCACCGACATCGCGCTTTTGCAGATCAAGGCCGACGGGCTGGCCGCGCTGTCCATCGGCGACTCGGACCGCACCAAGGTCGGCGACTTCGTCGTCGCCATCGGCAACCCGTTCGGACTCGGGCAGACGGTGACCTCCGGCATCGTCTCGGCAATGGGCCGCAGCGGGTTGAAGATCGAAGGCTACGAGGACTTCATCCAGACCGACGCCTCGATCAACCCAGGCAATTCCGGCGGCGCCCTGGTCAATTTCCAGGGAGAGCTGATCGGCATCAACACCGCCATCATCGGCCCGGCCGGCGGCTCGGTCGGCATCGGCTTCGCGGTGCCGGTCAGCATCGTCCGGTCGGTGGTGGAACAGCTGCGCGAATATGGCGAGGTGCGGCGCGGCCGGCTGGGCGTCGCCATCCAGGACCTGACGCCCGACCTTGCGGAAAGCATGAGCCTGAAGGGCGACGAAGGCGCGCTGATCGCCAAGATCGAGCGCGGATCGCCGGCCGACAGCGGCGGTCTGCGCAGCGGCGACGTGGTGATCGCGGTCGATGGGCGGCCGGTGCGCAGCGCCACCGATTTCCGCAACCGCATCGGCCTTCTGCGCGTCGGCACGCCGGTGCAGTTGACGGTGATGCGCGAGGGCGGGCAAAAGTCGGTCACTGTCCGAACCCAGCGTTGACTCCACCCCAGCGTTGTCCCCCCAACGTTGGCCAAAGTGAATGGACCGTCGAGGAGCCACCCCGTACCGGCATGATGCGTTCGAACCCTCCCCGCCGCCCGGCCGCTCCGCCGGCGCCCACGCCCGGCCGCAGCGCGGCCCAGCGGCAGCGCGAGATCGCGACGCTGCTGATGCGGCTCGACGCCATGCTGAAGCAGTCGGCCGAACTGGCCCAGACGGCGCGCGAGCGGGTGTCGGTTGGCGGGCTGGCCCGCTATCGCCGCTTCAGCCGGCGGGTGCGCGACTTCTTCGCGCTGGCCGCCCTGACCCAGGAGCGGCTGGACGCGGCGCCGGAGGAGATGGAGGATCTGATCGACCCCATGACCACCGCTCTGGAGCGTCTGCACGCCCGCATGGTGGTCCAGTTCGTGGAGGGCAGCGCCGCCTTCTTCGCCAGCTTCGCGCGGGTGAAGGCCCTGCCCATCGGCACCCATGAGATGTGCGGGGTGGAACTGCGCGGCGTCCTGGAAATCCGCAAATTCCTGGACGACCCGCTCTATGAGGGGGAGCGCGGGCAGGCCCTGCGCGGCGAGGCCGACCGCATCGCCGCCCTGATCCGGCGGGTGATGGACCGCATCCCGCCGCTGCCCGATTTCGGCGACGAACCCAGCATCGGCCCGCGCGGCACGCTGAACAGTCCGTTGAAGGGCCCCAACGCCCATCTGCCGCCCGGCCGCGCCGCCGCCCGCCCGGTCGTTGCCCGTCCGAGCAGCATGCCGCCGGTTGCCCCGCCGGTCCCGAACCCGAGCACCGAGGTCCGCTCCCTCAGCCTCGATCAGTTCGAGGACGACGAGGAGGAGTAGGGAGGTGAGGGGCCGGATAGACCGACCGTCCCCCCTGCGTCCCCTGGACGCTCAGCGCCGGTGCCTGCCCTCGTCCGCCGTCAAGGCGCCGACCGCCGCGCCGGCGGCACCGCCCAGCAATCCGCCATAGACGGCGCTGCCGCCGGTGACGGCACCGATGGCCGCACCGCCGGCCGCACCGATGGCGCCGCCGGTCAGCGCGCGGTTCTCGCGATGGTTCAGGTTCGAACAGCCGCCGAGCAGGGGCGCGCCGATCAGCAGCGCCATCGCCCCGGTGGTGAATGTCCGCATGGTGGTCTTCATCGGTCTCTTCCTTCGAACACAGGCACGTCGATAAGCCGACCGCCACCCGGCCGTCAGGTCGGGAACAGGCGGTCAAGCTTATGTTTGGTGAGTGGCGTTGGTCCTTGCTGTGACCATTTAGGGGTATCGATCCCATCCGATCGAGGCTCCCCACTCCTTTTGGATTGCAAGCGGCACGGAAGGTTGGGCGGATGTGCGGCATGGACCATGCGCCACGGCGTGTACGCCAGTTCAGGTGTCCGGCATCAGGAATAAATACATTTAAATTATGGTTACCAAATGGTGTGGTAAGATCACATAAATTGTGTACGGTCATTTGCAAATAGTTTGAAATTTTCCAGTGAAAACTTCTTGTGAATTGGCTGGGAAACCCTTTAGGACCTCATCCACTACCCCTTGGGGAAGACAGAGATCAGCTCCAGCTGCGGGCGTGCAGATGCCCAATGCCCAAAGGCCGACACTGGGAAGACTAGAGATGACAATCGACGACAGCGACTTAGACAGGAACCGGCCGCTCCGCTCGCCATCCGACTCTCCGATGGGGCGGATCGTCGAGATGGCGTTCAGCGGCCTGTGGGTGATCCGGCGGCGGGGCGCCCTGGCGGAGATCGGTGGCCGGCTCTACTGGTCCGACCGCGCTTCGCTGGAGCAGGCTGCCGCGCGGGCCGGCATTCCGCTGTCCGCCGATGTCGTGCACACCGGCCGTCTCGACACCGACTGCTTCGACCCCGGTCACCGCTAGCCAGCCACCGATGGGAACGGTCCATTCACCTTCCGGGGGATGGAACAACGACGAACGGACAGTTGCATGGGCGGTAGGCTGCTCCCAATATCCGGAGGATCGGCAAAGGTCAGAACCGGCCGTCCCGCAATCTCCGTTTCATTGGGGCCTATGGAAGACATCGACCGCCAAAGAGCGCTGGCCTATTTCGAAAGGCTGGGAAAAGAGCGGGTTCGACTCTATACCGCCATCGACTGCGACCGTTTTCTCGGTGACTGGCAGGTCCGTGAACTGGCCGATCAGTGGCTTGATGCCAAGAATGCCGAAGACAGACCGCGCCAGTTGGGATGGCCGCTGCTGCGGCGGCTTCTATCCAACCGTCGCCCCTGATCCTATCGCCCCTCACCCCCGCTCCGGAAACAGCCCCAGCAGTCCTTCGCGCGAGGCGGCGCAGACGCCGCGTTCGGTGATCAGGCCGGTCACCAGCCTTGCCGGCGTGACGTCGAAAGCGTAATTCGCCACCGGGCTGCCGTCGGGGGTGACGCGCACCGTCTCGATCCGGCCATCGGCGGTGCGGCCGGTCACCTCGCTCACCTCGCGGCCGTCGCGCTCCTCGATGGGAATCTCCCGCACACCGTCCGCGATGGTCCAGTCGATGGTCGGCGAAGGCAGCCCGACATAGAAGGGCACGCCGTTGTCGTGAGCGGCCAACGCCTTCAGATAGGTGCCGATCTTGTTGCAGACGTCGCCGGTCGCGGTGGTGCGGTCGGTGCCGACGATGCACAGATCGACCTTGCCGTGCTGCATCAGGTGGCCGCCGACATTGTCGGCGATCACGGTGTGGGGAACGCCATGCTGCTTCAGTTCCCAGGCGGTCAGGCTGGCGCCCTGGTTGCGCGGCCGGGTCTCGTCCACCCAGACATGCAGCGGGATGCCCTGTTCGAAGGCGGCATAGACCGGGGCGAGCGCCGTTCCCCAATCGACGGTCGCGAGCCAGCCGGCGTTGCAGTGGGTCAGCACGTTGACCGGCTCCCCCGGTGCCTTGCATGCCGCCGCGGCGCGGATCAATGCTGCGCCGTGCAGGCCGATTGAGCGGTTGATCTCGACATCCTCGTCGGCGATGGCCGCAGCCTCCGCCTCGGCGGCGCCGATGCGTTGCGACTCGGGTAGGAGGGCCACCCGGCCACGCATGCGCTCCAGCGCCCAGCGCAGGTTGACGGCGGTCGGGCGGGTTGCCAGCAGGGTGGCGCAGGCCTGTTCCAGCCCAAGGTCACTGGCGTCGCGGCGCAAGGCCAGCGCCACGCCATGGGCCGCCGCCGCACCGATCAGCGGGGCGCCGCGCACCAGCATGGCGCGGATGGCGTGGGCGGCCTCCTCCAGGCTGGTCAGGCGGACGACGGCGAAATCGTGCGGCAGTCTGGTCTGGTCGATGATGGCGACGACACCCTCGCCGTCCGGCCAGATGGTGCGATAGGCCGTCCCGTCGATCCGCATAAAACTATCCTCCCCATGCCTGCTGGAGTCTTGCCAAGTCCTTACCAACGCGGGATGACTTTGTCGGCACCCCACAATAGGTGGTGGCCGCTGCCGCTTCAACACGGGTAGCCTTCGGCGGAACCGTCACCTGCCGGGCGGTGTTACCGTTTCCGGCTAAGAATGAAGTGGCCGTATCTCCAGATGGTTTCCGACACGATGCCGTTGCGCGCGCTGCGTTCCCAATCCTCTCCGCTCTACCGGCTGCCCGGTTCGGCGCTGGTCCTGATTGCCTGCACCGCCGCGGTTCTGCTGACCATCGGGCTATCGGCCGTCTTCGCCTGGCGCGACCGCAACGAGGCGGTCCAGCAGGCGACCGGCGTCGCCGGCAACATCGGGCTGCTGGCGGCGGAGCATGCCGCCCGTCTGATCGAGTCGGGCGACCTGCTGCTGACCCAAACGGCGACCTTGGCCGGTCAGGCCGGCACGCCGCTGCCCGACGATGCGGCGACCCGCGACCGCATGGCCTTGCTGGCGGCCAGCGCTCCCCATGTGGTCGGGCTGGAGATCCGCGATGCCGCGGGCGCCCTGCGGCTGTCGAGCCTGCCGGACGCAGCGCCCGGCGCCGGCATGCCGGCGCTGAAGCCGAATGGCATGACCATCGGCAGCGGCCGGATGGGCAGGCGCGCGGTGGTTGTCCTGGCGCAGCCTCTGCCGGGCGGTACGGCCGCCAGCGGTTCCGGTGCCGCGCCGCGCGGCTGGGCGGTGGCGGGGCTCGACGCGCGGGCCTTCCGCGATGTCTACCGCGCGCTCGACGTCGGCTACGGCCACAGCATCTCCATCATGCTGGCGGACGGAACGCCGCTGCTGCGCGAGCCGGAGGGCGGCGGCACCACGGGCGGCAATCCCGGGGATGAAGCTGCCAGCCACGCCGACGACATCACCGTGACCCGTCCGATCGGCGACACCGGCCTGTCGGCCGCGGTGACCATCACCACCGAAAGCGTCCTGCGGCGCTGGAGCGAGCGGCTGTGGATTTACGCCGCCTTCGCCGCCGCGGCCTGCGCGACGGTGGCGGTGATCGGCGCGCTCGCCATCCAGCGCGCCCGGAAGGAGCGCGAGGCCGAGGACGCCCTGCAACACGCCTACGACACGCTGGAGGAAAATGTCCATCAGCGCACCGCCCAACTGGAGCGGGCCAACGCCCAGCTGGAAGCGGCGGTGACCGACAAGGAGGTCCTGCTGAAGGAGGTTCAGCACCGGGTGAAGAACAACCTTCAGGTCATTTGCAGCCTGCTGCGCTTGCAAGCCGCCCGCATCGACGAGAGGGCGCGGCGCGGCTTCGACGAGAGCCTGCGCCGCATCCAGACCATGAGCCTGCTGCACGAGCTGCTCCACCGTTCGGCCGAGCCGGCGCACATCAACTTTGCCGACGCGCTGCGCCAGATGTGCGACGGGCTGGTCCGTTCCGACAATCCGACGGCCGCCCGGTTGGAGCTGGAGGCGCAGGACTGGATCGTCGATGCCGACCGCGCCACGCCGCTGGCCATCGCCACCAGCGAGTTGGTGTCCAACGCCCTGCTGCACGCCTTCCCGCATGGTCATCCGGGAACGGTGCGCGTGCTGTTGGAACACGAGGAAAACGGCATGCGGCTGATCGTGCGCGACAACGGCGTCGGGCTGCCTGCCGGCATGCCGAGCCAGCACAAGCGCCCAAGCCGCGGCGGCGCCAGCAGCGGGCTCGGCCTTAATCTGGTGCAGGCGCTGTCGCACCAGGCCGGTGCCACGCTGAAGATCGAGCGCGACGGCGGCACAATCTTCACCCTGACCATTCCCAACCTGCCGGTCCGCCAGCACGCCAAGTCAGCGGCGTAAGGAAAAGGATCGGACTGAAAATGGAAAGGGCCTCCCATCCTGCCGGACGGGGAGGCCCTGACTTTGTGCGGCCGACCGCAAGGCGGCCGGCGCGGTGACTACTCCAGCATGCTGCGCAGCATCCAGGCGGTCTTGTCGTGGATTTGCAGGCGCTGGGTCAGCAGGTCGGCCGTCGGCTCATCGCTGCCCTGCTCGGC
This sequence comes from Azospirillum sp. A23, assembly GCF_042938965.1. NCBI lineage: Bacteria > Pseudomonadati > Pseudomonadota > Alphaproteobacteria > Rhodospirillales > Azospirillaceae > Azospirillum > Azospirillum sp. A23. The sequence continues at coordinate 80,290 of NZ_CP170667.1, forward strand.
CAGCGGGAAGACGCCGCGGATGGTGCGGGCGGCAGCCTCGTGGCCTTCGACCAGCTGGCGGATCATGTCGTTCGCTTTGGGAACGCCCGCCTCTTCCTTGATCGAGGCCAGCTGCGCGAACTGCGAGAAGCTGCCCGGCGCCGGATAGCCCAGGGCGCGGATACGCTCGGCGATCTCGTCCAGGGCGGTCCACAGCTCCGTATACTGGGTCATGAACATGGTGTGGAGCGTGTTGAACATCGGACCGGTGACGTTCCAGTGGAACGAATGGGTCTTGATGTAGAGCGCGAAGGTGTCGGCCAGAACCTTGTTCAGCCCTTCGGCGATGGATTTGCGGTCTGCGTCCGAGATCCCGATGTCGATCTTCATGCTTCGATCCTTGTTGTTGGGTCCTGCATCATACCCCGGCTCTAGCGCGGCCGTAACCGGCCTCAGCCCCCGCGGCCCCGGGACAAGAGCTTGGGCGCAGGCGGATCGTTTCAAGTCCGATGCGACCAAACTTCGCGGGCATGCGATGAACCCCAGGACCCATGCCGTCCTCTTCGTCCGCTCCCGTCAGCCCGCCCGAAGCCGGCCGATGAAGTTTGTCACCTCGCGGTTCAGCGTCACCGCCTGGCCGTCCAGCAGTTCCGCGGCGCGCAGCACCTCGCCGGCGGCGGTGCCGGTTTCCCCGGCGCTGGCGGAGACGGTGGCGATGGTGTGGGAGACCTCGGCGGTGCCGGCGGCGGCCTCCTGCACGTTGCGGGTGATCTCCTGGGTGGCGGCGGCCTGCTGTTCCATGGCCCCGGCGATGGAACCGACGATCTCGTCGATGCCGACCACCGTTTCGCCCACCCCCTTGATCGCGGTGACGGCGGCTCCGGTCACGCCCTGCATAGTGGCGATCTGGGCGCCGATCTCCTCCGTGGCCTTGGCGGTCTGGGTGGCGAGGTTCTTCACCTCGCTCGCCACCACGGCGAAGCCCTTGCCGGCCTCGCCCGCCCGCGCCGCCTCGATGGTCGCATTCAGCGCCAGCAGGTTGGTCTGGGCGGCGATGGAGTTGATCAGGCCGACGATCTCGCCGATGCGGTGGGCGGCGTCGGACAGACCGACGACATGGGCGTTGGTCTCCTCCACCGCCCGCACCGCGCCGCGGACCATGTCGAAGGACCGGCGAACCTGATCGCCGATCTCGGCGATGGAGGCCGACATCTCCTCCGTCGCGGCGGCGGCGGTCTGGACGCTGATGCCCGCCTGGGCGCTGGCGGCGGCGACGGTGGCGGCCTGCCGGTTGGTGCTGTTGGCGCGCTCCAGCATGCCGGCGGCGTTGCTGCGCACCTGATGGGCGCCGGAACCGACCAGCTGAACCACCTCCGCCACCCGGACTTCGAACAGGTCGGCCAGCTCCTGGATGGCGCGGCGTTTCTCCGCCTCGGCGTCCGCCTTCTGGCGCTGCTGGTCGGCGGTCAGCCGCTCCACCTCGCGGGCGTTGGTCTGGAACACCTCCAGCGCGCGGGCCATGGCACCGATCTCGTTGCGCATCCAGCCGCCTTCGACCACGGTGCCGAGCTGTCCGGCGGCCAGATCGGCCGTGTTGCTCGCCAGCCGCTGCAAGGGGCGGGTGATGGAGCGGGCGAGCAGCAGCCCGGCCGCCATCATCGCCAGCAGCAGCCCGCCCATCACCAGGGCGAAGTCGCGGCGGGCCGATGCGGCGGCATCGCGGGTGGCCTGGGTGGAGGCGGCGGTGGAGCGGCCGATGGCCGCCTGCGTTTCCATCACCTTTGCGGTCAGGGCGGCGAACTGGTCGTCGGTGTGGGCCATCATCGGGATGCCGATCAGGCGGTCGATGGCCGCCATCTGGTTCATCTCGTCCACCGCCTTGGCATAGGCGCCGATCCGCACCGACACCTCGTCCAGCATCGCCCGCTCCGCCTCGATCAGCGGCATGGCCCGCAGATCGGCAATGGCGGCGCGCGCCTTGCCCAGGTTGGCGGCGATGGCGTCGCGCATGGCCTGGAGCTTCTTCTCTTCGATCCCGGACCCCGACAGGGCCAGATGCCGGGACACGTCGCTGTGGATGACGTAGGCGATGGCGACCAGCCGGTCGATACGGCCCAACTGCTCCGCCGCCTCGCGGTGGATGGCGTCCACGGCGCCCAGGGCCTGTTCCGACTGTCGGTCGGCCAGCACCAGCGCCGCCACCGTCAGGACGATCCCCATCAGGGGGGCTGCGAACACACGGCCTGCCACAGACAGGCCGGACAGACGCGCAAAGACACCGCCGCTCATGTTCACCCCCAACAGTTCCGCCCCCAACGGCCCTACCCGCCGATCACCGCCTTACGCGGGAGCCGTCACTTGTAGATGCCGACATACGCGACCAGTTCCTGGCCCGGCACGCGCTTCACGTAGGTGATCTTCGGTTCGATCTTGTTGCTGGCGGGGTTCAGCCAGCGATACTCGACCCAGCCCTCGCTCTTGTCCTTGGCGACGGCCAGCACGTCCTGGACGATGAAGCGGCCGTCCGGGTCCTTGACGTTGATGACGCTCTGGCCGACGCCGGCCGGACGCGGCGGGTAGACCTTCCACACGCCGGCGAAATCGATGACGTTGACGTAGATCTCACCGTGCTTGTACGGACCGTCGGCGTTGAACGCCTTGGCAGCCTCGTCCAGGCCCTGGGCGGCGATCAGGTCCGCCGCCTTCAGGGTGATGGACTTCGCGTCCTCCTGCGTCGGCTTGGCCTGCTCGGCGACGGCCGGGCTGGACAGCGGGGCGGAAACGGCAGTCCCGACGGCAATCAGGGTGACCGCCAGCAAACGAAACCACAGGCGCATGTGCTTTTTCCCCAAGAAATGCGGGACGGCCGGCAGACGCCGGACGCCCCTGACATGTTTTATCCGGCCGTCATCGCCTTCGCGTTCGGCCATTTTCCCGAAAGGCTACTATCAGAAGGTTTCATGCGTTTGTCCGCTGCATTTCCATGCGTTCATATCGCATTGCAGCATAGCAATATTGCGAATGAATGGCCGGTAGGTGCACTCTCCGGCGGTATCGCCTTGCATTTGAACGTATTGGCCGTGCGGCGAGAGCGGCTGGGCGGGTATGGACAAGCCATTCGCGCGCCGATGCGGCTTATCGACGCATCGGTCGCTCCCACAGCCCGCGCGTGACGGTTTGCCGCCCCTTTTTTCCATCGACAGCCGCGCCGTTCGGGTGGAGCATCGAAAGTCCGATGCGGGCGCCCCGCCGGCTCCGGACCCGATGCGTTTTCCCAGCGCCCGTCCGCCGCCGCCCGTCGCCCGATCCGGACGCAATCTTCTGGAAGTGCCAGTTCTTTAAAGTGCCAGTCTGAAGTGCCACACGCGAACGGGCCGCCCCGGCGGCCGGCGCCGGCGGCCCCTTTCCCGCCCTGGCCCCGTCCCCCGGTCACGACAGCCCGAAGCTTCGACGGGAGGTGTGAATGCCGCATACGCAAATCCGGACGGCGCGCTGCGCGGCGCTGGTCGGCCCCTATCTCGCCGGCAAAACGACACTGCTGGAAAGCCTGCTGTTCGCCGCCGGGGCCGTCACCCGCAAGGGCAGCGTGCGCGACGGCAATGCCGTGGGCGACAACTCGCCGGAGGCGAAGGCCCGGTCGATGAGCACCGAGCTGAACGTCGCCTCCTTCGATTACCTGGGGGAACGCTGGTCGATCCTGGACTGCCCCGGTTCGGTGGAACTGGCGGGGGAGGCACAGGCGGCGCTGATGGCCGCCGACATCGCCATCGTGGTGGCGGAGGCCGCACCGGAAAAGGCGGTGCTGCTGGCCCCGCTGTTCAAGGTGCTGGACGATCACCGCATCCCGCATCTGCTGTTCATCAACAAGATCGACACGCTGGGCGATATCAGGGTGCGCGACGTCGTCGCCGCCTATCAGGAGGTCTCGGCCCGCAAGCTGGTGCTGCGCGAGGTGCCGCTGCGCGAGAACGGCCAGATCACCGGGCTGGTCGATCTGGTCAGCGAGCGTGCCTGGCGCTTCAACCCGCACAAGCCGTCTGACCTGATCGCCCTGCCCGACGGCGCCCGCGACTGGGAGACGGAGGCGCGGCAGGCGATGCTGGAGTCCGCCGCCGATTTCGACGACGGCCTGCTGGAAAAGCTGCTGGAGGACATGGCTCCCGACAGTGCCGAGCTTTACGAGACGCTGGCGCACGAACTGGCAGACGACCTGATCGTGCCGGTCTTCTTCGGGTCGGCGGAGAACGACAACGGCATCCGCCGCCTGCTGAAGGCTCTGCGGCACGAGGGGCCGGAGGTTGCCACCACCGCGGCCCGCATCGGCATCCCGGCCGACGCGGCGGTGGCGGCGCAGGTGGTGAAGACGATGATGGGGTCCCATGCCGGGAAGCTCAGCCTCGCCCGCATCTGGCGCGGCACCGTCACCGACGGCATGACGCTGGGGGCTGAGCGGGTGTCCGGCATCTTCCAGCAGTTCGGCCGCGACCAGACCAAGGTGCCGCAGGCCGTGGCCGGCGATCTCGTGGCCCTCGGCCGGCTGGAGAAGGCGGCGACCAGCGACCGTCTGACCGAGAAGGCCAATCTCGGCCCGCCCGCCGACTGGCCGGCCGCCGCCCCGCCGGTGCATGGGCTGGCGCTCCGCGCCGAGAACCGCAATGACGAGGTGAAGCTGTCCGCAGCCTTGCAGAAACTGCGGGAGGAGGACCCGTCCCTGACGCTCGATCAGTCGGCTGAGACCGGCGAACTGGTGCTGTGGGGCCAGGGCGACGTGCATCTGAAGCTGGCGATGGACCGGCTGCGCAGCCGCTTCAACGTCGCGGTGAAGGGCCAGCCGCCGCAGGTGCCCTACAAGGAGACGATCCGCAGGGGCACCAGCCACCATGCCCGCTTCAAGCGCCAGACCGGCGGCCATGGCCAGTTCGCCGACATCCATGTCGAGATCCGGCCGCTGCCGCGCGGATCGGGCATTCAGTTCGAGGATGCGGTGGTCGGCGGCTCCGTGCCGCGCCAGTACATTCCGGCGGTGGAGGCCGGCGTGCGCGACGCGGCGGTGCGCGGGCCGCTGGGCTTTCCGGTCGTGGATTTCGCGGTGGCGCTGACCGGCGGCCAGTTCCATGCCGTCGACAGCTCCGACATGGCCTTCAAGACGGTGGCGCGGCAGGCGATGGCCGATGCCCTGCCGACCTGCGAGCCGGTGCTGCTGGAGCCGATCCTGACCGTCACAATCGCGGTGCCCAGCGCCTTCACGCCGAAGGTTCAGCGTCTGGTCAGCGGACGGCGCGGCCAGTTGCTGGGCTTCGATGCGCGGCCGGGCTGGCCCGGCTGGGACGAGGTGAAGGCGTGCATGCCCCAGGCCGATATGCAGGATCTGATCGTGGAACTGCGGTCGCTGACCTTCGGCGTCGGCAGTTACAGCGCCGAGTTCGAACGGCTTCAGGAGGTGGTCGGCAAGGCGGCCGACCGGGCCGTGGAAATCCGCCGCGACATGCTGGCGGCACAATAAACGGAGGAGCGCTCCACCGCCCGGCTGGCGGGCGGTGGAGCGGTTCCTTATTGGTCGATCTTCTGGCCTTACCCGATCTTCTGCTTGGCCATCGCGCCCAGACGCAGGCGGAGCGCGTTCAGCTTGATGAAGCCTTCCGCATCCTTCTGGTTGTAGACGCTGTCCTGCTCGAAGGTCACATAGTCCATGCGGTACAGCGAGTTGGGCGACTGGCGGCCGACGACCGTGACGTTGCCCTTGAACAGCTTCAGACGGACGGTGCCGTTGACCAGCGACTGGGTCTGGTCGATCAACGCCTGGATGGCCAGACGCTCCGGGCTCCACCAGTAGCCGCAATAGATCAGCTCGGCGTAGCGCGGCATCAGCTCGTCCTTCAGGTGGCCGGCGCCACGGTCGAGCGTGATGCTCTCCATCGCGCGGTGCGCCACCAGCAGAATGCTGCCGCCCGGGGTCTCGTAGACGCCGCGCGACTTCATGCCGACATAGCGGTTCTCGACCAGATCGAGGCGGCCGATGCCGTTCTCGCCGCCCAGGCGGTTCAACTCGGTCAGCAGGGCCGCCGGCGACAGCGCCTTGCCGTCGATGGCGACCGCGTCACCGTTCTTGAACTCGACCTCGATGTAGGTCGGGGTGTCCGGCGCCTTTTCCGGGGCGACGGAGCGGGTGTACATGTCCTCGTCCGGCTCGACCCACGGATCCTCCAGCGCCTTGCCCTCGTACGAGATGTGCAGGAGGTTGGCGTCGGTGGAGTAGGGGGCCTCGCCGCGCTTGTCCTTCGCGATCGGAATCTGGTTCTTCTCGGCGTAGTCCAGCAGCGTGGTGCGGCTGTTCAGGGTCCATTCGCGCCACGGCGCGATGACCGTGATGTCCGGGCGCAGGGCGTAATAGCCCAGCTCGAAGCGGACCTGGTCGTTGCCCTTGCCGGTGGCGCCATGGGCGACGGCATCGGCGCCGACCATGTTGGCGATCTCGATCTGGCGCTTGGCGATCAGCGGCCGGGCGATCGAGGTGCCGAGCAGGTAGGTGCCCTCGTAGAGCGTGTTGGCGCGGAACATCGGGAAGACGAAATCGCGCACGAACTCTTCGCGCAGATCGTCGATGAAGATGTTTTCCGGCTTGATGCCCAGAAGCTCGGCCTTCTTGCGGGCGGGCTCCAACTCCTCGCCCTGGCCGAGGTCGGCGGTGAAGGTCACCACCTCGCAGGAATAGGTTTCCTGCAGCCACTTCAGGATGACCGAGGTGTCGAGGCCGCCCGAATAGGCGAGCACCACTTTCTTGATCTGTTTGCCGGACGCGCCGCTCATGGGACTGCTCTTGCAGTAGAGAAAGGTAAGGCCGCGACCGTACGGCCTTTCCCGCCCGCCTTCAAGCCCTGCCGGCGCCGATCTGCTCCTGGGAATGACCGGGACCGGCTACTCGATCTTCTCGCCGGGGTAGGTGCCCCAGAAATCGGCGCGCTTCATCCAGCCACGATAGCCCTTCACATCGACCTCGCACCACTCGTCGCGGCACTTCTTCAGCGATCCGATGACACCGGGCTCCGCCCGCGCCACCACGGCGCCGTCGCCGCGCGGCGATTCATAGATCGCGCGGGTCTGGCCGACGATCAGCACGCCGCGGCGTCCCGACAGCGCGCTCTGGTGCACCCAGCCTTCCGCCCCCTCCCAATCGCGGATGCGGCGCCAGGTGTCGAATTCCTGGATGATCTCCACCGGCATGTCCTTACGCTTGAACACCCATTCGATGGGGTAGCTGCCGTTGGGGCCGGAGCGCAGGTTCACCTCGCCGACGCGCACGGTGACGAAGCGGGGGATCGGCAGGCCCGACGCGTGGGTCGGGTCCTTCCCCTCCGCGGCGAGCGCCGTGCCCACGCCCGTAACCGTGCCGCCCGCGAAAAGCCCCGCCCCCAACCCCGCGATCAGGGCCAGAGCGGCGAGGACGGAGCGGCGGCGGACAGGCATGGCGGCACCGGAACAGGGATAGGGGAGGGCAAAGCGGGCCGCACTATAGAGACCACCCGTTCGATAGGGCAAGCGCCGCCACCCCCCGATGCCACCCCCGTCGGACGGTGCGGCCGGCTTGCCGCAGGGTGGCCTTTCGCGACGGACTTCTGGACAGTCCAACGACCGCTTGGTATGGCAACCATGGACCGGAGCAGCCCGTGCCGAGACCTTCAGATGCGGGCGGCCGGGGCAAGGGAGGACCAGCACCGATGACCGACAAGAAGAAGCCGCTCGTTGTCGTCACCCGCAAGCTGCCGGACGTCATCGAGACGCGCATGATGGAGCTGTTCGACACTCGGCTCAATCCGGACGACGTGCCGCTCACCCCTGCCCAGATGCAGGACGCGATGAACATCGCCGAGGTGCTGGTGCCCACCGTCACCGACCGCATCGACCGCGCGCTGATCGAAGCTGCCGGGCCGCAGCTGCGGCTGATCGCCTCCTTCGGCACCGGTGTCGACCACATCGACCTGAAGGCGGCGCGCGAGCGCGGAATCGTCGTCACCAACACCCCCGGCGTCCTGACCGAGGACACCGCCGATATGACCATGGCGCTGCTGCTGGCCACCGCGCGCCGCGTGGCGGAGGGCGAGCGGCTGGTCCGCTCCGGCCAGTGGACCGGCTGGGGTCCGACCACCATGCTGGGCCACCGCATCAGCGGCAAGCGGCTGGGTATCCTGGGCATGGGGCGTATCGGCTCGGCGCTGGCCAAGCGGGCGCGCGCCTTCGGCATGTCGATCCACTACCACAACCGCCGCCGCGTCCATCCGGAGCTGGAGCAGGAGCTGGAGGCGACCTACTGGTCCAGCCTGGACCAGATGCTGGCGCGGATGGACATCGTGTCGATCAACTGCCCGCACACGCCGGCCACCTACCATCTGCTGTCGGAACGCCGGCTGAAGCTGTTGCGTCCGCACTGCTACATCGTCAACACCTCGCGCGGCGAGGTGATCGACGAGGTGGCGCTGACCCGCATGCTGTCGAAGGGCGAGATCGCCGGTGCCGGCCTGGACGTGTTCGAGCATGAGCCGGCGGTCAACCCGAAGCTGCTGCGGCTGGACAATGTCGTCCTGCTGCCGCACATGGGCTCCGCCACCATCGAGGGCCGCATCGACATGGGCGAGAAGGTGGTGATCAACATCAAGACCTTCACCGACGGCCACGCCCCGCCCGACCGCGTTCTGGAAGCGCTGCTGTAGGACGGCGTTCCCTTCCCCTCCCGGCAGGGGAGGGGACCGGTCAGGATGCGGAGGCTTCCAGCGGGGCGGCCTCCCGTGCCGGCACCTCCTGCAGCTCCGCCTCCAGCCTTGCCTTGGCGGCGGCGGCCAGCTGCTCGTCGGCCTGGATGCGGGCCATGTCCTCCGGTGCGACGGCGCCGGCGGCGATTACCAGCTCGGCGAAATCGGACAGATAGACGCTGCCCTTCACGGTGCGCTGGACCAGAACGTTGCGCTTGTCCTCGGCATCGCGCTTGCGCTTGACGAATCCCAGGACCGACAGGCGGTCGAGCGCACGGGTCACCGCCGGTTTGGAAATGTTCAGCAGGGCGGCCAAGCCACGCACGGTGTGCGGCGGGTCGGTCAGATAAACCTGGAGAAGGATCGCCAATTGCCGCGCCGACAGGTCCGGCGCGTCCTTACGGACGCTGGCGACCAGCGCGGTGCGCCACAACCCGAGCGCCTTGAGGTTCCGTGCCATGCCTCCCCCCGGAAAGCCGCGTGCGGTTCCGCAACCGCAGCACGCGCCGCGAAGTGTCGCTTACCCGAACGATGCAGGCAAGACTTTCGCGTTCCCGGGAGAAGGACGGCGCCGGTGCCTGCCTACTTTCCCTCGCGTTTCAGCACCAGCGGCTTGGCCGTGCCGGTGACCAGCAGGTTTCCGCCGGCGAGCGGAACGACGGTCAGGCTGCCGCCGGCCGACACCGGGGCGAGGCTGACCGCCTGCTTGGCGGCGTTAACGGCAGGCTTCATCCCGCCAGGGACCTCCTTGGGGTCGAAGACGGCGTCCTCACCCTGGCCGGCGACATCGTAAACCGTGCATTCGCTGCCGACGCAGATGCTGGTCTCGTCGATGCGCGCCTTTCCGGCGGGGGCGTTGAAGGGCGCGTCGTCCGCCCCGCCGCCGCTCCAGATCCAGCTGCCGCGCAGCCAGTCCGGCAGGCGGGTGTCCTTCTGGACCTCCAGATTGTCGGTGATCAGGCCGATACTGCCATTCAGCCCCTGGGCGGCCACCGCCTCGGCAATCTTGCGGGCTTCAGCGGCGGCAATGCCGTAGCGGGTGGCGATCTGCGGCGTCCAGGCCGTCACCGCCCCGTCCACCGCCTTGCGCAGGCGGTCGCCCCAGCCGGGCGCGATCCAGCGCGGGTTGGACCAGCCGGAGGCATCCTTGACCAGCTGGGGCAGTTGCGGGGCATCGGCGCCCTGATCGGCTCCCTGATTGGCGACGAACAGGCGCGGATCGACCGCCGACTTCATGCGGTCGATGCCCATCTGGCGGTAGGTGGCGAAGCGGATCGTGCCGGTGCGGTTGGAGGCCGCCTCCAGCATCGGGGCGAGCAGGTCGTCAACCGCCTTCCAGGCGGGGGTGGCGAGCAGGGCCTTGTCATCGGGGCAGGCGGGATAGGCGCCGAAATTGTCGCGGTTGCTGCCATAGAGCGGCTCCATTGCTTTCCATGCCGCCGCTCCGCGCTTCTCCATCACCGAGCAGGGCCACGCCATCTCCACCTCGTCGCTGACGACGCGCAGAGCGGTGAGGAAACCGTCGTCGGTAGCGAGATCGACTCCGGAGGCCGTCTCGCGGGCATAGGAATCCTCGATGCCGGCGATGGCCTCGCGCAGCAGCGCCTCCGCCTTTGCCCGGTCGGGGGAGGGGCCGAAGCGCAGCAGATAGGCGTTCCATCCCTTGCCCAGCCCGCCGCGGATTTCGACAAGCCGTTTGGCGGCGCCGGCCGGGTCGCCGGCGATGCCGTCGACGATGGCGGACATCGCGGCGACCGCCTTCGGCATCGAGTCGGACAGCGCGGTGCGCCGGGCGTCCAGCACCGGGCCGAGGCAGGAGCCGGGAGTGGCTGCGGTCGCACACTGGTTGCGCTGCGCCAGCCAGGCCCGCTGTTCCGTCCGCAGCCGGTCACGGTCGGCGGCGGCGGACAAATCCTGCAACGCCTTGTAGAGGCCGGCGATCTCCCGGTCGGCGTCGGCCAGCTTGGGATCGGCGCAGATCGCCTTTTCAACCGGCGTGGAGGCCGCCTTGCAGTCGAAGGACGGTTCCGCCCTTGCAGCCCCGCCGACGACCATGATCGAGAGCGCAGCCGCCGCCCCCGCGAGCATTGCGCCATCGATGGACGGCTTCCCGTTTTTGCGCTTGTCCATAACCGCTCGGTTTTTCTCTGCCCGGCCCATCATGCCTTCCTGGGACTGTGATCCGCGGAAGATACGGAATCCGTTGCGGCTTGTCCTCTGCCTCCCTGGCAATTCCGAAAAGCGGCAATCAAAGAAAGCAGTCAAAGAAAAGCGACTGCGATTGCGGCGAAATGGCAACTGGCCGCAGTCAGCACGAACAGGTGCCAGACGGCGTTGTTGTAGGGCATGCGATCCATCAGGTGGAAGACGACGCCGACGGTGTAGACCAGCCCGCCGGCGACCAGCAGCCACAGGGCTGGCGCCGACAATGCCGATCCAAGCGGTTCCAGCGCCGTGACCACCGCCCAGCCCAGTCCGAGGTAGAGCGCCAGCCCCAGCCGGTTGAAGCGACCCGGAAAACGCAGCTTCAGCGCGGCGCCGAAGGCGGCCCCGCCCCAGACGGCGCCACCCAGCCCGATCCCTTGGCCCAACCCCAGCGTGAAGGGCGTGTAGGTGCCGGCGATCATCACGAAGATCATGGCATGGTCGACTCGCCGCAGCACCGCCTTGCCGAAGCCGGGCGGGGCGAGGTTGTAGGCGGCCGAGGCCGTCAGCATCCCCACAAGCCCCAGGCCGTAGACGGTCAGCGCCAGCGCCGTATGGACCGGCACGGCGCCGGAAAACACACCTTCATTCAGCAGCCAGACGAAACCGGCGAGGCCGGCGGTGACGCCGATGGCATGAACGACCGCATCGGCCCGCCGCTCGCCGACGCTGTAGACGGGAAACTGGTGGGCATCCGGCATTGGCACACCGCTTCGGTCGACGCAAAGAGAAGTCGGCCGCCGGAATGGGGCCTGCGTCGAACATGGTGTGCCGGCAGCGGCCACGCCAGCGGTCCTGTCCGATGGAATGAACCCGGCGGGCGCTGCTTTGGCGAACCGCTTATGCCGGACGGAACGGCCGCGTTAGGCCGTTACTCCGCTGCGAAGGCCACGGCCGCGGTGTGGCGGTGGCGCGGCATCGGCTCCGACAGGTTGGCGGCCTTGCGGAAGTAGCACAGGGCATAGACACGGACGCAGCCGGTGAGATTGTCGCAGTCCTGGCGTTCGGCATCGATCTTCGACACCAGTTCGCTCATCGTCATGAACTCGCGGGCGCAGATTTCCTCAAGCGACTCCCACTCCACCGGCATCAGCTTCATGCTGGTCCGCTTGCCGTTCACCCTGATGTTGCGCATGTGCATGGGAGAGCCCTCCGTTGCTGATGCATAAATGGGTATGCGAAACAGCGGGGTGTGTGCTGTGAAGTTTTTCACAGGGAAAATGACCGCTCCGAGCGGGGAGCCGTCGAAGGGCCGGGCGGGCATCGTGGGATCGACATCGGATCGGGGGACGGCATGACACCAAACGAAGCCCTGCGTGCGATCATGAACGAGGCGGCGGCGGCGCGTTCCGCCCTGTGCGAGAACGAACTGGTCATCCGTCTGGACAACATCCTCGCCATTGCCCGCGAAGCGCTGGTGGGGCAGGACGGGGATGAAATGCCGCAATCGTCGCGGAACGAAGGCGGTGGCTGCCCAGAGCGGTGAGGGGGATGTCGCGGTCACATCCAAGGGGGTGAGACAATTGGTCACGGGTGGTCGTAAATCTGTACAACTTCGCACGCCCACGAATTGCATAGGGGGGTAACCTTTCGGACTTACCACCGTCATCCCCGATCCTGGAAAATCCGGGAGGGCAGGCGGAGGGCTTCTCAAACCGAAATGGGACTTCCTACTCAATGGCTCCGATCCCGACTCCGACCTGCATCCTCCGCGGCACTTACGTTCATACCAAGCTGGGCGAAGTGCCCGTCGAAAGCCTGAAGATCGGCGATATGATCAAGTCGTCGGTGACCGGTGAGTTCCGTTCGATCCGCTGGATCGGCCGGCGTCTGCTGGCGGGCTCGTCCTTCGATACCGAGCATCTGCGCAAGGTCCATCTGCCGGTGCGGATCGCCCGTGACGCCATCGCCCGGAACATGCCGTCCCGCGATCTCTATATCTCCCCCAGCCATGCGCTGCTGATCGGCGAGTACGGTGTTTCGGCCCGTCTCCTGATCAACGGCTCGTCGATTCGGCAGGTGGATGCGATGGAGGAGATCGAGTATTTCCACATCGAACTCGACAGCCATGACGGCATGTACGCCGAAGGGCTGCCGGTCGAGACCTACCTCGAAGCCGACAACCGTCAGGCTTACGACAACGCTGCCGAATATGAGGCGCTGTATCCGGGAGACGATCCGCGCATTCAGGAACCCTGTGTGAAGATCGACATCCCGCTGGCCGCGCTGGAGCAAATCCGCAAGAACGTGAACAAGCGCGCCGAGCAGATCGAAACGGCCGAACTGGCCTGAAGCAGGGCTTGGCCCGTCTGTGGGCCGGATTGTCGAATGTAAGAGAGGGCCGTCCTGTGGGGCGGCCCTTTTGCGTTGGCGGAGGCTGGGGACGTCTAGGAGCTTCACCCGTCCTGTTACGACTGCTGCCGAAAGCAGCCGGGTCTCATCAAAAGACTGAACAAGAAGCCCCTGGATGTCGACCCTCCTGACCTCCACCGTCGCCCCTACAAATAGGTGCGACGGCGCGATGCCTCGGTGGAGGCATGTCGAGCCAGCGGGCGGCGTTCGGCATGTCCCCGGTTCGGCCGGGCGTCCTATCCCCGGTGATGACCTGCCGCTGGGAATGATGCGCTGGGCAAAGACGGATCTCGACTGCCGGCCACCTTGCAGCCGGCCATAGCAGCCAGCCGGAACCATGCAGACTGTGGCCCCTAGCGTAGCCCAACCCCTGCGCACATAAAAAAACCGCCGCTAACCCGATGGATTAGCGGCGAGTTGAACAGGGAGGCTTCACGTCTGGGAGACGCTGGGTCCGAGGACCCAACCCCGGAGGGGAGACCTCCGGGACGAAACATCAGATGCTGCGTCGCAACATCCAACGATCAAAATTTGACCATTCTGCTGCCAACTTTCCAGGCATAAATGTATAAATCTACCATGCAAGACACGCATGGCTTCTGAAGTCCCTTAGAAAGCTAATAAAAATGCCAAAAACGACAGCGCCGCTCCGGTAAGTTGGAGCGGCGCTGTCGTTTTTGGCAATTCTCTTACAGGATCACTGAAAATGTTCGTGGTCAGAACGGAGTTTCTGCCACTTTTTTAACCAGGAAGTCGCGGAAGACGGCGATGCGCTTGGAATGGCGCAATTCTTCGGCATAGACGAAGTAGGCGTCGACCTTCGGCCCGTCGACATCCGGCAGGATCCGCGTCACGTCCTTGGAGAAGCTGTCGACCAGGAAGTCGGGCAGCGCGCCGATGCCAAGCCCGCTCTCCACCGCGCGGTAGATGGCGTAGACGCTGTTGACCTGCAGGATCGGTTTCCGGTTGGGCGACGGATCGCCCATTTCCATGATCCAGTTGACGTTGGGGATCGGCGCCCGCACGTCGGGCGGGTAGGTGATCAGGTCGTGGTTGTCCAGCTCCGCCAGCGTCTTGGGCGAGCCCTTCTTCTTCAGGTAGCTCTGGCTGGCATAGAGGTGGAAGCGGATCGACATCAGGTGCCGCTGGATCAGGTCCGGCTGGCGCGGCGTGTTCATGCGGATGGCGATGTCCGCCTCGCGCATCGCCAGATCCAGCTCGTCGTCGTCGATCAGCAGCGTCAGCTGGATGTCGGGGTAGATCGACATGAACTCGTTGATACGCGGCGTCAGCCAGGTCGATCCGAAGGCGACGGTCGTCGTCACCCGCAGCGGGCCCTTGGGATGCTCCCGGCTTTCGGTCAGCATCGCCTCGGTCATCGACAGTTTGGCGAAGACGTCGCGGGCGGTGCGGTGAAGCAGTTCGCCCTGTTCGGTCAGGATCAGCCCACGGGCGTGGCGGTGAAACAGTGGAACGCCCAGGCTTTCCTCAAGCGCGCTGATCTGGCGGCTGACCGCCGACTGGCTGAGGTTCAACGTCTCACCGGCGTGCGTGAAGCTGCCGGCTTCGGCCACCGCGTGGAAGACCCGAAGCTTGTCCCAATCCATCATGCTGTCCCGCCCCGATGCGCAACCGCCCGGAGCCTCCCGTTTATCTTGAGGACGGCGCATGGCCGCCATGCATGTTTATAGCGGGAACGCGCCCGGAACGCACGCGCTAGTAAAAGCGATTCGCACGAAAATTAATCATGATCACCGGAGTTATTCTCATCCGAAGTCACAGCGATCCGAGTATATCCGTATAATGGATAGGGATGTTTGCGATGCTCGGAAACGGGGCGGCGGTCGTTCGCCCCTGTTTTGCTAATCCGCGGCGTCGGTCAGGGCGGCGGCCTTGACCGTTGCGCTGCGGGCATCGCCCGCCGGCTTGTCCGGACCGCGGCGGCCGATATGTCCGCTGATCTCGTCGCCGGCATCGGCGGGCAGGCGCCAGAATGGCAGGCTGGAGGCGCAGGCCATCAGCCCGACCGTCAGGAAGGCGGGAACGAAGGAGGCCGGGGTCAGCGTGCCGCTCCACTGCACGGTCAGGTGAAGCGTGGTGGCGCCGACGGCGACGCCGAGGCTCATTGACAGTTGCTGCATCACGCTGGCCAGCGTGTTGGCGCGGCTTGTCATCGGCTGCGGCACCTCGGCATAGCTCAGCGTGTTCATGCCGGTGAATTGCAGCGAACGGAAGAAGCCGCCCAGCAGCAGCGCGCCCAGGATCACCAGATGCGGCGTATCGGGACGGAAGGCGCCGTAGCTGGCCAGGATCACGCCGCTGACGATGGAGTTCAGCGTCAGCACCGGTCGGAAGCCGAAGCGGCGCAGGATCGGTCCGGCCAGCGCCTTCATGGTCAGGGCGCCCGCCGCTCCGGCGAAGGTGAGGGCGCCCGACTCGAAGGCGGTCAGGCCGAAGCCGATCTGCAGCATCACCGGCATCAGGAAGGGCACCGCGCCGATGCCGATGCGGAACAGGGTGCCGCCCAGCACCGACGCCCGGTAGGTTTGCAGCCGGAACAGCGACGGGTCCAGCACCGGCCGTGCCACCCGCCGGGCATGGCGCAGATACGCCAGCGTCGCCAGCAGCGCCACCGCCAGCAGGATCGCCACCGCAGTGGCCGGCAGCAGGTCGCGTCCGACATTCTCGAAGCCGAACATGAAGGCGGCCAGCGCGATGGAACTCCACAGGAAGCCGCGGGCGTCGAAGGGGTCGCGCTGCTCCTCTTTCAGATTGGGGATCAGCGCCAGCACCAGGGCGATGCCCACCAGCCCGATCGGCACATTGATGAAGAAGATCCAGCGCCAGGAGGCGTAGGTGGTGATCGCCCCGCCGACCAGCGGCCCCAGCGCCGGCCCGATCAGCGCCGGCAGGGTCATCCGCGCCATCGCCGTCACCAGCTGGTCCTTGGGCACGGTGCGCAGCAGGATCAGCCGGCCGACCGGCACCATCATCGCCCCGCCCATGCCCTGGAGGATGCGGGCGGCCACCAGCTCCGCCAGCCCGTTCGACAGGCCGCAGGCAATGGAGCCCGCCATGAAGACGCCGATGGCGCTGGCGAAGACGGTGCGGGCGCCGTAACGGTCGGCCGCCCAGCCGCTGACCGGCAGGAACACCGCCAGCGCCAGCATGTAGGAGGTCATCGCCAGACTGAGCCGCAGCGGATCCTCGCCCATCGACTGCGCGATCCCCGGCAGGGCGGTGGCGATCACCGTCGAGTCGAGGTTCTCCATGAACAGGGCGCAGGCGATGATCAGCGGGGTGACACGCGACATGACGGACCGTCAGGCAGGAAGCGGAACCCTACGAATGTGAGGCGTCCCGCCGCATTGACCATCGCCCATGCGAAAGCCCTGCCATGCGTAAGCGCGGTCGGAGAAGGATCATCCGGCCGCGGAGACGAAGTCCACCGCCGCCTGCGTGTGCAGCCGCGTGGTGTCGAACACAGGGAAGCCCGGCAGATCGGGCTGGTCGATCAGCAGGAAGATCTCGGTGCAGCCCAGGATCACGCCCCCGGCGCCACGGCGGCGCAGATCCTCGACGATGCGCAGATACTCGGCCTTGGAGTCGGGGCGGAGGTCGCGCCGGACCAGCTCGTCGAAGATGATGCGGTCGACAAGGGCCTGGTCGGCCTCGTCGGGCACCAGAAGCTCGACGCCGAAACGGTCGCGGAACCGCTTCGCCAGCAGGTCGGACCGCATGGTCGCCGCGGTACCGAGCAGGCCGACCCGCCGCAGCCCGGCCTTCGCGATCGCCTCGCCAGTCGGGTCGGCGATGTGGATGAAGGGGATGCTGCGGCCGGCCATGATCGGCTCGACCACCCGGTGCATGGTGTTGGACACGCAGATGACCAGATCGGCGCTGGCCCGCTCCAGCGCATCGACCTTGCCGGAGAGGTAGCGTTCGGCGCCGTTCCAGTCGCCGGTGCGGACAAAATGCTCGATGTTGCCGAAATTCACGCTGACGATGACGATCTCGCCGTTGTCCCAGCCGCCCAGCCGGTCATTCAGCCCGTCGTTGAGAAGACGGTAATATTCGCCGGTGGCCTGATTGCTCATGCCGCCGAGCACACCGATGGTCTTCTGTGGCACGGGGCGGACGGTTGGATGGATCGTCATCGCGGTGTGGCTCCTCATTGGCTCGTCCTGAGCAGGCCTTGAGCCTTAGCACGTCACCGCCCGGTGAACACCGGCTTCCGCTTTTCCAGGAAAGCCCTGTAGCCCTCGCGGAAATCCCCGGTGCCGAAGCAGCGGTAGCATTCGGCGATCTCTGCCTCGGTCAGCGGCGCCGGATCGGAGAGGCGGTGGACATAGCGCTTGTGCAGGGTCGCGGCCAGCGGTGCGCCGGCGGCGATGCGCTGGATTGTGGCGGCGACCTCCGTCTCGAAGCCTTCATCCGGGACGGTGCGGTGGACGAGGTTCTTGTCCTTGGCCTCCGCTGCACCGAAGACCCGGCCTTCCAGCAGGATTTCCAGCGCCGCCGGACCGCCGGC
Organism: Azospirillum sp. A23; assembly: GCF_042938965.1. Lineage (NCBI taxonomy): Bacteria > Pseudomonadati > Pseudomonadota > Alphaproteobacteria > Rhodospirillales > Azospirillaceae > Azospirillum > Azospirillum sp. A23. The sequence continues at coordinate 98,101 of NZ_CP170667.1, forward strand.
GACGTCGGCGACCAGCTTCAGCTCCGTCGGCCCCATGGAGATGCCGAGCCGGCTGACCGGCACGCCGAAGCGACTGCTCTCCGAACAGACCCGGAGGTCGCAGGCCAGCGCCACTGCCAGACCGATGCCGCAGCAAGGGCCGTCGATGGCGGCCAGCACCGGATGGCGCAAGGCACGCAGGCCATCCAGCCCCTCGTCCATCAGATCGCCATAGCTCGCCCCCTGTTCGGGGCTGTTGCGCTCGCTCTCGAACTCCGAGATGTCGGCGCCGGGAGAGAAGGTGCGGGCACCATTGGCGCCGGGACCGCCGCGCATGACGACGACGCGGACACCCTCGTCGGCTTCCAGCGCGCTCAGGTGCCCGATCAAGGCGTGCCACATCGGCTTGTCGAAGGCGTTCAGCTTGTCCGGGTTGGACAGGGTCAGGGTCGCGACGACTCCATCGCGGGTCAGGGTGATGGTGCCGGCCATGCCGCAGTCTCCATCCGTTGCCGTATGGCCGCGTACCATAGCGCGCCGCCGCCGGGACGCAAGCTGCCCGGTGCCGCGGCGCGGAACGGGTGGGCCGCAAGGTTGGAAGGGGAGGTCGCGAAAAAAGTGAGAGGAGGGTGAATTTTCCTCTTGCGGCGGAGGCCGTGTTTCCGTAGAAAGCGGCTCCCGGACGACGGGAGCGCGGGCGTAGCTCAGGGGTAGAGCACAACCTTGCCAAGGTTGGGGTCGAGGGTTCGAATCCCTTCGCCCGCTCCAGTTCTCCGGTGAAAGCGAAGATCAAAGGGCCGGGCGGCAACGCACCGGCCCTTCGCTTTTCCGGCTTCCGCGGCCCGGCAACGGGCTTTTGAAATCGCTGGGTATCCCGTATCGACACTGGCCGTCCGGCGCGCTAGATCCATACACATGACCGACACTTCCCTCGCCGCCCGCGGCGTTGCGCTCGACTTGCTGCGCGACGTGCTGCGCAAGTCCGTCCCCTTCGACGACGCGTTCGACGCGCATCCCGAACTGGCGGCGTTGCAGCCGCGCGACCGCGGCTTCGTCCGCCTGCTGGTCGCCACCGTCCTGCGCCGTCTGGGCCAGATCGACGAGATGATCCAGGCCAGCCTCGCCAAGCCGGGCCTGCCCAAGGCGGCCATCCACGACATGCTGCGGCTGGGCACGGCGCAGCTGGTGTTCCTGAACACCCCCGCCCACGCCGCCGTCGACACCGCGGTGGAACTGGCGGCAGCGCGCAACGCCGCTCCCTACAAGGGGCTGATCAACGCCGTGCTGCGCCGCATCGGGCGCGAGGGGGCGGAGATGGCGGCGCGGCAGGATGCCGGGCGGCTGAACACGCCGGACTGGCTGTGGCTGTCCTGGCGCTCCGCCTACGGCACCGCCCGCACCCGCGGCATCGTCGAGGCGCACCTGCACGAGGCGCCGCTCGACATCACGGTGAAGTCCGACCCCGCCGGCTGGGCGGAGCGGTTGGGCGCCACCCTGCTGCCGACCGGATCGCTGCGCCGTCCGACCGGCGGGTCGGTGACCGAGCTTCCGGGCTTCGAGGACGGGGAATGGTGGATCCAGGATCTCGCCGCCTCGCTGCCGGCCAAGCTGTTCGGCGATCTGGCGGGCAAACGGGTGTTCGACCTGTGCGCCGCCCCCGGCGGCAAAACGGCGCAGCTGGTGGTGCGGGGCGCGCAGGTCACCGCCATCGACCGCTCGGCCCGCCGGCTGGAGCGGGTGACGGAGAACCTGAAGCGCCTGCGCCTTGAGGCCGATGTGCTGGCCGCCGACGCCACCACCTGGGAGCCGGAGGAGCCGGCCGACGCCGTTCTGCTCGACGCGCCCTGCTCGGCTACGGGTGCGATCCGGCGCCATCCCGACATCCTGCGGGTCAAGACGCCCGACGACATCGCCAAGCTGGCCCGCGCCCAGTCGCGGCTGCTCGCCCGCTCGGTCGAGCTGGTGAAGCCCGGCGGCACGCTGATCTACTGCACCTGCTCCATCCAGCCGGAAGAGGGGGAGGTGCAGGTTGCCCGCCTGCTGGAACAGGACAAGCGGGTGGAGCGTTGGCCTGTGACCGCCGATGAGCTCGGCGGCCTGTCGGAGCCGATCAACGAGGCGGGGGAGGTCCGCAGCCTGCCGGGCATGCTGGCCGATCTCGGCGGGATCGACGGCTTCTTCGTGGCACGCCTGCGCCGACGCCAGGGGTGAAGCCTTGTGCGGTCCGCACCGCGGGATAAATCCCAGCCCTGTCTTGCGGTGCGGGCGGCGAATTGATACGACACGAGCCATGCTTCCGTCCGCGTTCTCCCGCACCGCATCATCACCCTCCGCCGGCTGCCGACGCCGCTTGCGGTCCTGAAGGAGTCGGCGCAGATGGGCGACGGGAACGGACGGTTTCGCAGCGGCATGGCGCGCCTTGCCTATGGGAACCCCCTCTACGCCCTGATGCTGGGCGGTAAGGCGCCGGGCGCGCTGGCGGTGATCCCGCCCGATCCCTGGCCGGGCGATACCGACAACGGCAACGCCATGCTGGCCGGCCGGATGAGCTTCGCCGGCCAACCGGTCATGGTCGACCCCAACGGTGTGCCCAACTGGCGGCCCCAGGGCGTCAGCCCCGGCTGGCTGCGCGCCGCCCACGGCTTCGAATGGCTGCGCGACCTGCGCGCGGTCGGCGGCGACACTGCGCGGCGCCGGGCGCGGGTGCTGGTGTGGTCCTGGCTCGACCAGAACGGCGGCTGGCATTCGCAGAGCTGGGCGCCCGATGTGCTGGGCATGCGGCTGTCCAGTTGGATCGGTCTGCATGATTTCTACTGCGCGTCCGCCGACGACGAGTTCCGCGCCCGGGTGTTCGAGAGCATGGCCCGCCAGCTTCGCCACCTGCTGCGGGTGGCGCCGGCCAAGCTGGACGGCGAGCGGCTGATCGGCGCGATCAAGGGCCTGCTCTACGGCGGCTATTGCCTGCCCGACCAGGACAGGGCGGCACGGGAGGCGTTGCGCCTGCTCGACAAGGAGCTGCCCCGCCAGATCCTGCCCGATGGCGGCCATGTGGAGCGCAACCCGTCGATCCAGATGCGGGTGCTGCGCGACCTGATCGACATGCGCGCCGTCCTGCGCGTCGCGAAGGAAGAGGTGCCGGAAACCCTCCAGCACGCCATCGACCGCATGACGCCGGCCCTGCGCTTCTTCCGCCATGTCGATGGCAGCCTCGCCCTGTTCAACGGCGGGCGGGAGGAGGAGCCGGCGCTGATCGACACGGTGCTGGCCCAGGCCGATGCCCGCGGCCGACCGCTGAAGAGCGCGCCGCACACCGGCTTCGAGCGTCTGCTCGCCGGGCGCACGCTGGTGCTGCTCGACACCGGCGCGCCGCCGCCGGCCGGGCTGGACCGCACCGCCCATGCCGGCACCCTGTCGATGGAGGTTTCCGTCAACAAGGAGCGGCTGATCGTCAATTGCGGCAGTCACCCGTCTCAGCGCGGCCCCTGGCGCGCGGCGCTGGCCGGCACCTCCGCCCACTCGACCATGGCGGTCGCCGACACCAATTCGTCGGAGGTGCTGGAGAAGGGCGGGCTCGGCCGCCGGCCGACGCATGTCAGTTGCGAACGCCAGGAATCGGACGGCGCCATGCTGGTGGTGGCCACCCACAACGGCTACAGCAAGGGTTTCGGCCTGCTGCACCGCCGCCGCGTCTATCTGGCCGACAATGGCGAGGATCTGCGGGGCGAGGACACGCTGGAACCGGTGATCGGCGCCACGCCCCAACCGCAGCCCTATGCCATCCGCTTCCACCTGCACCCCAATGTCCAGGTCGTTCCGGTTCAGGCACAGGGCAATGGCGGCAACGATCAGGTGCTGCTGCGCCTTCCCAGCGGCAATGCCTGGCGCATGCGGGTGACCGGCGCCGTGCTGGAGGTGGCGGAGAGCGTCTATCTCGGCAGTGGGGAGGAGCCCCGCCGCACCCGGCAGATCATGATGCAGGGACAATGCGGACCCGAAGGGCTGACGGTGAAATGGGCCTTGCGCCGCGAGCGCAAGGCGGCGTAAATCGCGCCCATCCGCGGTGGCCGGGCCTATTCCCTTCGGGAGAGGCGTGGAAACACGGATGAACACGGGATTTTGGGGCACGGACGACCACGGGACTCTTCACGCCGTGCTTATCCATGTCCGTCCGGGCCGGCATCGGCCGGGCGGACGCGGATAAGCACAGCTGAGCGGCATTTCCGTGGTCGTCCGTGCTTTTCTTCTTCCGTGCTTGTCCGGGTCTCCCCGGTTGCCTGCGGCCTTATGCAATTCCCGCAGCGATCAGGATGACGCCATGAGCCCGCCCAAAGCCAACCACGCCCCCGCCCCTGACAAGGTCCGCATCGCCCGCGCCCTGATTTCCGTGTCCGACAAGGCCGGTCTGGTGGAGCTGGGCAAGGCGCTCGCCGCCCGCGGCGTCGAGATCCTGTCGACCGGCGGGTCGGCCCAGCGTCTGGCCGAGGCCGGCGTGCCGGTCAAGGAGGTCTCCGACCACACCGGCTTCCCGGAGATCATGGACGGTCGCGTCAAGACCCTGCACCCGCGCGTCCATGGCGGCATCCTGGCCCGCCGCGACATCCACGCCGACGCGATGGCGCAGCACGACATCCCCGGCATCGATCTGGTGGTGGTCAACCTCTACCCGTTCGAGGCGACGGTCGCCAAGGGCGCTGCCTATGACGACTGTGTCGAGAACATCGACATCGGCGGGCCGGCGATGATCCGCGCCGCCGCCAAGAACCACGATTTCGTCGCCATCGTCACCGAGCCGTCCGACTACGAGGCGGTGATGGACGAGCTGGCGACCCATGACGGCTGCGTCACGCTGGCCCTGCGCCGCAAGCTGGCGCAGCGCGCCTATGCCCGCACCGCCGCCTACGATGCCGCCATCTCCACCTGGCTGGCCGGCCAGCTGGGCGAGACCTTCCCGCCGCGCACCACCCTGTCGGGCTCGCTGGCGCAGACCCTGCGCTATGGCGAGAACCCGCACCAGCAGGCGGCCTTCTACGTCACCGGCGAGAAGCGTCCGGGCGTCTCCACCGCCGTGCAGTTGCAGGGCAAGGAACTGTCCTACAACAACCTGAACGATACCGACGCCGCTTTCGAGCTGGTGGCGGAGTTCGAGCAGCCGGCCGTCGCCATCATCAAGCACGCCAACCCCTGCGGCGTGGCGCAAGGGTCGAACCTGCTGGAGGCCTACAAGTCGGCTCTGCTGTGCGATCCGGTCAGCGCCTTCGGCGGCATCATCGCCGTCAACCGCAGCCTGGACGCCGAGACGGCCGAGGAGATCTCCAAGCTGTTCGCCGAAGTGGTGATCGCCCCCGACGCCGACGCGGCCGCCCGCGCGCTGCTCGCCACCAAGAAGAACCTGCGCGTGCTGCTGACCAAGGACGTGCCGAACCCGGCCGAGCCCGGCATGATGATCAAGCAGCTGTCGGGCGGCTTCCTGCTGCAGAACCGCGACAGCGGCCGCATCGACCCGGCCGAGCTGAAGGTCGTCACCAAGCGCGCGCCGACCGAACAGGAACTGGCCGACCTGCTGTTCGCCTTCCGCGTCGCCAAGCACGTCAAGTCGAACGCCATCGTCTATGCCAAGAACGGCGCCACTGTGGGTGTCGGCGCCGGCCAGATGAGCCGTGTCGATTCGGCCCGTATCGCCGCCATCAAGTCGGGTGAAGCCGCCAAGGCCGCCGGCCTGTCGGAGCCGCTGACCAAGGGCTCGGTGGTTGCGTCGGACGCCTTCTTCCCCTTCGCCGACGGCCTTCTGGCCGCGGCGGAAGCGGGGGTGACGGCGGTGATCCAGCCGGGCGGTTCGATCCGCGACAACGACGTGATCGCCGCCGCGGACGAGAAGGGTCTGGCGATGGTGCTGACCGGAATGCGGCACTTCCGGCATTGACGATATGAAACGAGCCCTCTCCCTTCAGGGGGGAGGGCTTTTTCTCACGCCTCCGCCAGCAGGTCGTCGGAATCCTCGACCCGCTTCAGCATCGACTGCCGCAGTTTCAGCAGCGCCCGGTGCTCCAGCTGGCGCACGCGCTCCTTGCTGACGCCCAGCTCACGGCCGAGTTCCTCCAGCGTGGCGCCTTCCTCGCGCAGGCGGCGTTCGCGGATGATGGTGCGTTCGCGAGGGCTCAGTTCGCCCAGCGCCTCCGCCAGCCATTGCGACCGCGTGCTGGCGTCGCGCATGCCGATCACCACGTCCTCGGGCGAGGGGCGCTGGTCGGCCAGGAAATCCTGCCAGTCGTCGTCGGAGCCGTCGGCCACCGGCGTGTTCAGCGACTGGTCGGAACCGGACAGGCGCATCTCCATCGCCTCGACCTCGGACACCTCGACCTTCAGTTCACCGGCGATCCACTCGCGGCCTTCCCTGGTCAGGGGCGCACCGCTGCCGTTCTGGGTGGCGCTGTCGATCTTGGCGCGCAGACGGCGCAGGTTGAAGAACAGGGATTTCTGCGCGGCGGTGGTGCCGGTCCGCACGATCGACCAGTTGCGCAGGATGTAGTCCTGCATGGCCGAGCGGATCCACCAGGCGGCGTAGGTGGAGAAACGCACCTCGCGGTCGGGTTCGAAGCGGCTGGCCGCCTGCATCAGGCCGACATTGCCCTCCTGGACGAGATCGCCCATCGGCAGGCCGTAGTTGCGGAAACGCGATGCGGTGGCCACCACCAGACGGGTGTATGCCCGGACCAGCTGATGCAGGGCACGTTCGTCGTTGCCCTCGCGCCATTTTCGGGCGAGGTCGAATTCGTGGTCGCGCGACAGCAACGGCTCGCGCATGGATGCCTTGATGAAGCTCAGATTTGCACGCTGAGTCTCCGGATCGTCGATGTATGCCATCCGTCCCTTCCTTCCCGTCTGGGCGGCATCGTGTTCCGTCGCATATCCCCGTACTATCGGGTCTTCGCCGCTTTGCCGCCTGCCGTCGGTCGATGCCGTCGGGTTAAGACAACAAGCATGAGCGCGCCCTGTTGCGGAATCATACGCAGGTGTAGGGGGAGCGGATCACCGGAGAGACAAAGGAATTTTTCCGGCGACCCGTTCATGGGTGGCCGGTGAGGGGGCGGAGAGCGGAAACTCTTCACTGTTATTGCGCGAAGTTACGGTCGGGCGGAGCGATCTGGCAGAATCTGAGGTTGGGTCAGGCCTGGAAAAGGTCCAGCACCTCACCGAAAGAATCAAAACAGGCGCAGACGAGGTAGCCACCGCGGCCGCAACCGCCGTCGAGCGTCACCGTTGCCGGTCCGACACCGACGCCGGGGCTTTCCGGCATCCAGTTGGGGTCGTAACCGCGCACCAGACGGCTGAAACCGCCATAGGGCTGCTCCAGCCGGGTGAAACCGGCGCTGCCCCACCAGAAAGCGTCGCCCTGGCCGGTCAGCGGGCGGCGGGGATCGATGCCGGAATTGACCAGCAGCAGGCTTCCGCCGCCGCGGCTGCTGCCGGTCCAGCCCTCGCCGTCCCCAGCGTCCTCCGAAAGCCCGTCGGAGGATCCGTCATCCGCGGCCCCGCCCTGCGATGTTGGGCCGCCGGTGTAGGCGGCGCGGCGCAGCGCGTTGAACAGCTGTTCATGACCGGGCCTCGCGGCCACCGCCTGCCGGAGTTCGCGCGTCCAGCGGCCCAGCATCACCGCCCCGCCGCGTGCCGCCGCCATGCCGGCATCGAGATGGCCGCCATAGGCCGCCAGCGTCGGCGCAACGCCCTGGCGCAGCATCCAGTCCAGCACGGTGCGCGGATCGGGAGCGAAATGGAGTTGCAGCAACTTCTGCCACATCTCCTCCTGCTGGCCGCGCAGGTAGACGATGTCGGATGCGATCATGCCCGGCATCGCCAGCAGGGCGATGCGGAAGGCAAGCAGCCGGTCGATGGTTTCCACCACCTGCTCGCCGAAGCCGATCATGTTGCCGAGATAGACCAGCCGGTCGCCGGGGCGGAAGCGCTGGCCGACGGCCTGATGGATCAGGTCCAACCGGTCCGGCTGTGCATGGATGGCGCCGATGGCCCAGATCCGGCGCGGCCGGCCGAGCGACGCGAACCGGCTGTCGTCCTCAAGGGCACCGACAAGGGTGCCGGCGCTGGGGCCGGCAGGTCGGTTGGTCCGGCGGTTGGGAAGACCAAGGCGCGGCGGCAGACCCAAACTCGATTCCCTTCGGCGTCGTTCGCGAAGTCGTTCCGACGCTGTCCGCCGGAAGGCGGCCGGAGTTTAGGCGTGTCATGCCGTGGAAACAAAGGCGAAAAACGAGACGGGCGCGCGGCGTGACGTAGCAGCCGCGCGCCCGTTCGTGTCACGGACGTATATGAGGTGCCCGGAAACCGGGACCTGGAATCAGGCGGCCTTGGACAGCACCGATTCCAGACGCTCCGTCGCCTTGATCTCGTCGATCTTCTCGACGGCGGCCAGCTCGCGGGCCAGACGCTCCAGGGCGGCCTGATAGATCTGGCGCTCGCTGTAGGACTGGTCGGACTGGTCGGCACCGCGGTACAGGTCGCGCACCACCTCGGCGATGGACACCGGATCACCGGAGTTGATCTTGGCCTCATACTCCTGGGCGCGGCGGCTCCACATGGTGCGGCGGACGCGCGAACGGCCCTGCAGAGTCTCCAGCGCGACCTTGATCCGGTCCTTGGAGGACAGGCGGCGCAGGCCGGCGTTGCGGGCCTTGGTAACCGGAACCTTGAGCGTCATGCGCTCTTTCTCGAACGTGATCGCGTAGAGTTGAACCTCGAGTCCGGCAATGCTGTGGGTCTCGATCCCTTCGACCCGACCGACGCCATGAGCCGGATAAACGACGAAGTCACCGGCTTCGAAGTCAAGCTTGTTCGACATGTGGATTGGCTCTCACTTCTCGCGATCACGCCATTTTGCCGCCCCGGTGGAAGGGACGAAAAAGGACCCCGGACGATTATGGCGCCGTGGGGATGGGACCCATCCACGACGATCACAAAAGCCACAGGTCCTGGAACGATGGGAAAACCGGCAATGGCGCGAAGGCCGGCTCCGGGCGCGCATTATAGCGATGTTACGCCCGAGTTACAAAGGGAACGCGCAATCCATCGGGCGGAAATCGTCCATCGCCCGGCCATGGCCGCCCCGTCGATTTTGCATAGCAACATCGATGGGTGCAATCGGTTGATGTGGCCCGACTCGAAAAATCCTACTCGGATCGGGGGCCGGGCCGCATCGTCAGTCGGTCTCAGCCCGCCTTCGGGGAGAAATACTTCTCGAACTTGCCGTCCACACCCTTGAACTCGTCGGCGTCGGCCGGCGCGTCCTTCTTGCGGGTGATGTTCGGCCACTGGCCGGAATAGTCGCGGTTCATCTCCAGCCACTTGGTCGCGCGGTCGTCGGTGTCGGGGACGATCGCCTCGGCCGGGCATTCCGGCTCGCACACGCCGCAGTCGATGCACTCGTCCGGATGGATGACCAGCATGTTCTCACCCTCGTAGAAGCAATCCACGGGGCAGACTTCGACGCAGTCGGTGTACTTGCACTTGATGCAGCCGTCGGTGACGACGTAGGGCATGATCTCTTCTCCGCTGTTCCGGCCCGCGGTGCCAGCCGCGCGTCCGTGGTCCCGCTATCGCCCATCGGGGCCGATCGGAGCCGTTTCCCAGGAATAGGGCACGCGCATGGCACAGGGCCGGATGGCCAACCCGCGCCTGCCTAGCACGCCGCAGACGAGCCGTTCAACCCTGTGCATGATGTGGGCGACGCTGTCGCACCCTGCAACGCGGCATTCGAAGCGATGACCGGGCCGGGGGCTTGTGAAAACGCCTCCATGAAGGCGCGCAGGCTGGCGGTTTCGATGGCGTCGGTGCGTCGCACGAACTGGGTCGGCATGCGGGCCAGCGCGTCGGGCAGCGGCCGGGCCGCCAGCAGGTCGCGCCAGGGATTGCGCTCGACGACGGCGCGCGGGATGACCGTCACCCCCATGCCGGCGCCGACGCAGCCCAGGATGGCGTCCAGCGCCCCGAACTCCATGACCCGGAAGGGCACGCGCCCGGCCTCGCGCATCGCCATCTCCGCCCGGCTGCGATAGGCGCAGGCCCGGCCGAAGGCGATCAGGGTGCGGCGCGCGGACTCGGTGGTCAGCCCGGCGGCCGGTTCGGCCAGCACCAGCTCCTCGTCGAAGATGCGCCGGGCGATCAGGTCGGGGTGGGCGACCTCGCCGCCGACGAAGGCGCCGTCCAGCCGTCCGGCCAGCACGTCCGCCAGCAGAGTCTCGGTCGGGCCGGGGGTGATGGTCAACTCCACGTCGGGATGGTCGCGGTGGAAGCGGGCCAGGACTGGCGGCAGGCGCACCGCGGCGGTCGATTCCATGCTGCCCACCGCCAGCCGGCCGCCGCGCCCGGCCGCTTCCGCCACCGCGTCGCGGGCCTGGGCGACCAGCCGCAGCACCCGGTCGGCATAGCCGCTGAGCACCCGCCCGGCCGGCGTCGGCTCCATCCCGCGGCTGAGGCGGAGGAACAGGTCGACGCCCAAATCCTCCTCAAGCCGTTTGATCCGCGCGGTGACGTTGGACTGCACGCAGTTCAGCGCCTCCGCCGCCCGGCTGACGCTTCCGGTGTCGGCGACCGCCTTCACCACCCGCAAACCGGCCAGATCCATCGTGAGGCCTCCTTCCACTTCCTGTGCATGGCACCCATCACTGAAAGTGGAGCTTATCATCAGAACAATTCATTGGAAATGAGGGCGGGGCCGCGGCCATGATGGACGCCAAATCAATCGGCCGACCGGACGGTTCGTTCTGTCGAACATTTCCCGGTCAAAGGAGCCGGCCGAAAAAACGAGAGGGCGTGGATCATGGTGCGGGTGCTGGTTGGCGGCCTGATCGGGCTTGCCATCGCAATGGGTGTCGCGCGGTTCGCCTTCACCCCGATCCTGCCGGCGATGCAGGAGGCCACCGGGCTGCGTGCCGACGGGGCGGGGCTGCTCGCCTCTCTGAACTATCTGGGCTATTTCGTCGGCGCGCTGGGCGCCGGGCTTGTGCCGCACGGCGGCACGCGGACGGCGATGTACCGGCTGTCGCTGCTGGTCAGCGTCGTCACCACCGCGGCGATGGGGCTGGAGCTGGGCGATGCCGGGCAGGCGATGCCGGTCTGGCTGGTCCTGCGCTTCCTGTCGGGGGTGTCGAGCGCCGGCATCTTCATCCTGGGCATCGCCATGGTGCTGGACACCCTGACGCGGCGGGGCGGCGAACGCTTCGCCGGCTGGCTCTACACCGGGGTGGGGCTGGGCATTGCGTCGTCGGGGCTGTTCGTCGCGCTGTTCGGCGAGCGGCTGGGCTGGGCCGGCGACTGGCTGGCCCTGGGGGCGATCTGCGCGGTGCTTGGGCTGATGCCCGGCCTTTGGGTGCGCGACCCGCCGCAGCCGCAACATTCCGCCACGGCCGGGGCTGCGGGAGATGCCGGTACGGCACGGCGGGGAGGACTGTCGGCGCCGCTCCTGCTGCTGACGCTCGCCTATTTCCTGGAAGGCGGCGGCTACATCGTGTCGGCCACTTTCCTGGTGTCGATCCTGAAGACCGATCCCGGCACCGCCGCGGTGGGCGAGGCCGCCTGGATGGTTGCCGGACTGGGGGCGATGGGCGCCGGGGTGTTCTGGGCCGCGGTCGCCCGCCGGTCGAACAGCTGGTGGTCGCTGATCCTGGCGCACCTGACCCAAGCCGTCGCCATCCTGCTGCCGATGACCGGATCGCCGACGGTTGCCGTCATTTCCGCGCTGCTGTTCGGCGGTACCTTCGTCGGTATCGTCTCCCAGGCTTTTGCGCTGGGGCGGCAGCTGTCGGCCGGCGCCTCGGCCCGGGTGGTCGGGGCGCTGACCGCCGCCTATGGGCTGGGGCAGATCATCGGGCCACTGCCGGCCGGGCTGGTGGTGACCCGCACCGGCAGCTTCAATGCCGTGCTGCTGGGGGCCGCTGCCGTGGTGGTGCTGGGCGCGCTGCTGCTGGCGCTGGGCATGGTGATCGCCGGGCGGCAGTCGTCGGCGGGGTCGGCATTCGCCTCGCCCAAAGCGTCATGAGGGGAAAAGCTTCGTAAGTATTCGAAAGGTATGCCTGCGACAATCGGCGCCGGATTTGCTGCGATGCCGTTGTTCTCCCCGATCATTTGCTTTGGCTACAGTCTGGTCCACAACAACCAGATCCGGGGGAGTCGATGAAACGCAAGCTCGTTCCAGACGTCGTGAAGTCGCAGGAACTGATCCTGGTGCCGGAGGATACCTCCGTCGCCACGGTGTCGAAGATGATGGCCGACAAGAACATCGGCGCGGTTCTGGTGGTGGACCACGGTGCCCTGATCGGCATCGTCACCGAGCGCGACCTGAACAACAAGGTGCTGTCCAAGGACCTCGACCCGTCGTCGGTGGAGGTCGGTGCGGTGATGACCCGCAACCCCGACAGCCTGCCGCCCGACGCCGACGCGGTCGATGCGCTGAAGCTGATGCATGACAAGCATTACCGCCACCTGCCCATCACCCAGGGCAAGCGCGCGGTCGGCATCGTGTCGATCCGCGACCTGTTCAAGGTCGCCTACGAGCATCTGATGGCCGAACGCGCCGAGGCGTGACGGGGGAAGGGGGCGTCGCGGACGGCGCCCCCTTCCTTTCGGTCAGTGCGCCGCGTTGTGCTTGCGTCGGGCCAGCAGGTTCAGCGCCTCCACCAGGGTGGAGAAGGCGATGGCGAAGTACAGGTAGCCCTTGGGGATGTGGAAGCCGAAGCCGTCCGCCACCAGCGCCACGCCGACCAGCAGCAGGAAGGACAGCGCCAGCATCTTAACCGTGACGTGACGGTTGACGAAATCGCCGACCGGGCCGGAGGCGAACAGCATCACCGCCATGGCGATGACGACGGCGGCGACCATCACCGGCAGATGGTCGGACATGCCGACCGCGGTGATGACGCTGTCGAGCGAGAAGACGATGTCCAGGAACATGATCTGGATGACCACCGAGGTGAAGGTGGCGTGCTTGGGCGCCGATCCGCCCTCCTCATGGCCTTCGACGGTGTGATGGATCTCCAGTGTGCCCTTGGCCAGCAGGAACAGGCCGCCGAGGATCAGAATCAGGTCGCGGCCGGATACATCCCAGCCGGCGACGGTGAACAGCGGCTGGGTCAGCTGCGCCACCCAGGCGATGGAGGCCAGCAGCGCCAAGCGGGTCAGCAGCGCCAGCGCCAGGCCGACGCGCCGCGCGCTGTGCTGCCGTTCGGGCGGCAGCTTCGACGCCATGATCGAGATGAAGATGATGTTGTCGATGCCCAGCACGATCTCCAACGCGGTCAACGTCAGAAGGCTGGCCCAGACATTCGGGTCGGAGAGCAGGTCGAGCATGTAGGGGCGGGGCTCCGGCAGTCAGATGGCGGCAATCGGGTGGCGGTGGCCAGATGGGTGCAACCGACGGGTTTCACGCCGGCACCGCGGGGCGCCAGCGTGACCGCGACCACATGAGGTCGGCTTCGGCCCGCTGCAAGGGGCCAGTTCCATTTTCCCGCCTGTCTGCTCCCCTGGCTTGCCGGTGCTTTGCGGGCGTCTTACCGCCCTTTTGCCGCCGATCCCGCGACCGTGCGTTTCATCTCCAGAAGGCTGCGGTCCGCTGTCCTGCCGCCGTGCCGGGGATGCGGCCGAAAGGGGCCGGGTCGGCGTGCTCCACCTCGTGCCGCTCGACGGTCCGTCGGGTGGCCGTGATGCTGTCGGTCCGCTCGCTCCAGGCGCGCCGGCGGACCGCCATCTGAAGCCGGCAATCCTGGGAGCAGTAGAAGGGGGCTGGGCCGCGGGCGGACGTGCGGACGAAGGGCCTGCCGCAGCAGGCGCAGTAAAGTGTGGTCATGGTCGTTTCCTCCGGAACGGGCGGCCGTTTGCCGGCCTTGCCCAGAGCCTTGCGGCTGATCGTCCAACGGATGACCGGCCTTCGGCTCTGCTGATGCTGTTGAATGAATTGTGTCGGCTGGCCCCAGGCATCGCCAGCGATCAAAAGACATAAGCCCGGATAATCTCAAGTATTCGGGGCCGGAATTGGGAGCTGTGACAGCAGCTTAGATGCACAGGCGCGTCAATTCGCCGCGATGCTCTGCCGCTCGCCCAGGCGGGGATTTTTCGACAGTCGCGTCTTCCAACGGGAGCCTCACAGTGCCATCTATTGCTTTCGGTCAGTTATACAGAAAGACGAGACGCGATGACGCTGAGACGCCTCGCCACCTTCCTGAAAACCGAAAGCGCCAGCGGCGTGGTCCTGATGATTGCGGCGGTGCTTGCCCTGATCTGGGCGAACTCGCCGGCAGCCCCGCTCTACGATGCGATCCTTGAGATGAAGGTGGCGGTGACGGCCGGCGGCGTCGGGTTGGACAAGCCGCTGATCCTGTGGATCAACGACGGGCTGATGGCGATCTTCTTCCTGCTGGTCGGACTGGAAATCAAGCGCGAGGTGCTGGAGGGCGAGCTGTCCAGCCCGGCCAAGGCGATGCTGCCCGGCATCGCGGCTTTGGGCGGCATGGCGGTGCCGGCACTGGTCTATTGCCTGTTCGCCCAGGCCGAACCGGGTGCTCTGCAGGGTTGGGCGATCCCGGCCGCCACCGACATCGCCTTCGCGCTCGGCGTGCTGGCCCTGCTGGGCAACCGGGTCCCCAGCAGCCTGCGCGTCTTCCTGCTGGCGCTGGCGATCATGGACGATCTGGGTGCCATCGTGATCATCGCCATCTTCTACAGCCACGGTCTGGTGCCGCTGGCGCTGGGTCTGGCGGCGGCCTCGGCGGTCGGTCTGTGGCTGCTGAACCGGGCGGGAGTGCGGTCGCTGACTCCCTATCTGGTGCTGGGACTGATCCTGTGGGTGTGCGTGCTGAAATCGGGCATCCACGCGACGCTGGCCGGCGTGGTGCTGGCCTTCGCCATTCCCCTGCGGGTCAACGACCGCGCCGGCAAGCGGGCGCCGGATGCGCCGCTCCATCGCCTGGAACATGCGCTGCACCCGTGGGTGGCCTTCCTGATCATGCCGGTCTTCGCGCTCGCCAATGCCGGCGTGCCGCTCGACGGCATCACCCCTGCCAGCCTGCTGGAGCCGGTGCCGCTGGGCATCGCGCTCGGCCTGTTCCTGGGCAAGCAGGCGGGCGTCTTCCTGGCGGTGTGGATCGCCGTGCGGACCGGCGTGGTCGAGCGGCCGGCGCGCGCCAGCTGGGGCCAGATCTACGGCGTCGCCGTGCTGACCGGCATCGGCTTCACCATGAGCCTGTTCATCGGGACGCTGGCCTTCTCCGATCCGCATCATGCGGTGGCGGTGCGGCTGGGCGTGCTGACCGGCTCGCTCGCCTCGGCGCTGGCCGGCTATGCGCTGCTCCATGCCGCCGGCAGTGCGCGGGCGCAGGAAGTTGCGCGGGCAAGCTGAGATCCGCCGCACCGGTATGGCCCATGGGAGCGCCGCAGGCGGCAGGCCGGCATGGTGTCCGCTGGGTGCGCGAACTTTGTGCCCGGAGGGTGGAACCGCCGGGGGGATCGGTGGGTTCTTCCCTTGCGGGGAGTCGCGCTGCGGGCGCGGGACCGCCTGATCGGGGGGACATGCGATGATCGACGCCATCCGCACACGCCGGCACGCCGTTGCCGAAGCGCCGCCGCCGGGCATTACAGGCGGTTCGGTCCCCATCGATTTCCAGCGGCTGGAGCGGCTTCGCCGCCTGACCCGGCTGATGGACACCCGTTGGCGCATTCCCTTCACCCGCATCCCCATCGGGCTGGACGGCATCGCCAGCGTGGTTCCGGTGGCCGGCGACACGGTGACGGCTTTCGTTTCCGCCTACATCATCATGGAGGCCGCCCGCTTCGACCTGCCGAAGACGCTGGTGGCCCGCATGGTCTTCAACGTGCTGCTGGATTGGGCGGGCGGGTCGGTCCCGGTGCTGGGCACCGTGTTCGACATCGCCTTCAAGGCCAACCGGATGAACCTGAACCTGCTGCACGAGCATCTGGAACGGCGTCTGGCCGCCGCCGCCGCGAAGCGCTGAAGCGGCAGCCGCCAAAAAGGCGGCTCTTTCCGATCTTGACGTGGATCAAGGCAGGGGTGGGGTGGCTGCGGCACTCTGTCGCTCATGAACGCCATCACCGCCCTGGCCGTTTCGCCGGCCCCCGCCAACCCGTCCCATTCCCATGGTGTCGCCCACGGTGTCGACGCCGCGCTGCTCGCCAAGTATGACGGGCTGCGGGTGCCGCGTTACACCAGCTACCCGACCGCGCCGCACTTCACGCCAGAGGTGAACGGCGACGTCTACGGTGGCTGGCTGGAGGCGATCGAGCCGTCCCGCTCGGGATCGCTCTACCTGCATGTCCCCTTCTGCCAGAAGATGTGCTGGTACTGCGGCTGCCACACCAAGATCGTCGCCCGCTACGAGCCGATCGCGGAGTATCTCGACCATATGCGGCGCGAGATCGTCATGGTGGCCGACCGCATTCCCGGCCGTCTGGCGGTGCGCCACATCCATTTCGGCGGCGGCACCCCGACCATGATGGCGCCCGACGATTTCGAGGCGATGATCGCGCTGCTGCTCAAACGCTTCGACGTCGCCGACGATGCCGAACTGGCGGTGGAGATCGATCCCCGCACCCTGACGGCGGAGATGGCGTCTGCGATGGGCCGTGCCGGGGTCAACCGCGCCTCGCTGGGCGTGCAGGATTTCGACGAGACGGTGCAGCAGGCGATCAACCGCGTCCAGCCGCGCGCCGTCACCGAGCAGGCGCTGGCCTGGCTGAAGGATGCCGGCATCGCCAGCGTCAACCTGGACCTGATGTACGGCCTGCCGCACCAGTCGGTGGAGAGCGTCGCCCGCTCCGCCGAGATCGCGCTGGAGATGGCGCCCGACCGGCTGTCGGTTTTCGGCTACGCCCATGTGCCGTGGATGAAGACCCACCAGAAGAAGATAGACGAGTCGGTTCTGGCCGGTTCGCTCGGCCGCTGGGAGCAGTTCGCCGCCATCGCCGACACGCTGTCGGCCGCCGGCTACAGCGCCATCGGTCTCGACCATTTCGCCCGTCCCGGCGACGAGCTGGCGGTGCAGCAGGAGGAAGGGCGGCTGGGCCGCAACTTCCAGGGCTACACCACCGACGATGCCGAGACTCTGCTGGGCTTCGGCTCCTCCTCCATCGGCGCGCTGCCGCAGGGCTACGTTCAGAACGCCGTGCCCTTCGACCATTACGCCACCGCCATCGAGGAGGGCCGCCTGCCCACCGGCAAGGGCATCGCGCTGACCCAGGACGACAAGGTGCGGCGCGACCTGATCATGCGGCTGATGTGCGACCTGTCGGTCGACACCGCCGCCATCGCCCGTGCCCACGGCTTGCCCGAGTCCGCCTTCGACGCGGAGTTGGAGGGCATGGCCGATCTGGTCGCCGACGGCGTCGCGGTGGTGGACGGCCGGCGCATCCATGTGCCGGAGAGCGCCCGTCCGTTGATGCGCATCGTCGCCGCCCGCTTCGACACCCACCTGTCAAAGGGCGCCGGACGGCACAGCCGGGCGGTTTGACGGCATTCGGAGAAAGTCGGGCGGAGAAAGTCGGGCAAAAGAAAAGGCGGCCGGCGCCACCCGCCGACCGCCTTTCCCCGTGCCGCGCATCCGAACCCACAAGGCTACGCGGCAACCTCGTTGATGCCCTGCATCAATGTCCGCAGCATGTCGCCGCTGAGGCGGTTGGACGTGACGCCACCCGTCTGCTGCTGCGTGCCGCCATAGGCGGCCATCCGTTCCTGTTCCGACACATAGCCGTCCTTGTTGGTGTCCAGCGGGTCGTAGCCGGTCGTGCCGCCGGCTGCCGAGCTTGAAGACGCCGAGCTTGAAGCCGCGGAACTGGAGTATGCCGAACTGGAGGACGCGGTCGAGGACGTGCTGCCGCTGTCCGAAGCGCCGGAAGTGCCTGTGTCATTGGCGGGCGGCGGGGGCGGCGGGCGGTTGGCGTCGGCCTGTTTCAGCGCGCTGCTCAACTCGTCCTGGGAAATCGACCCGTCCTCGTCGCTGTCGAGGCTGCTGAACAGCGACGCGGCATCGGTGCTCGACTGGCCGGCGGAGGTCAAAACGGACGTCAGCTCGTCGGCGCTGATGCCGCCGCTGCTGTCGCTGTCCAGGCTGGAATAAAGGTTCTGGGCGAACTGCTGCTGCATCGCGCTCGCCTGCTCCTGCGCCGCCAGCAGGGCGCTGCTGCTGCCATAGTCGAACTGGCTGGCGAAGGAACTGAACTCGGTCGTGCTGAGCGAGCCGTTGCTGTCGCTGTCCAGGCTGCCGATCAGGCCGTCGACGGCGGACGACAGCTTTCCACTGTCGGAGGCAGCCGAGGTGCCGCCGAGCGCACCCAGCAACTCGTCCTTGGACAGCGACGAGTCGCTGTTGGCGTCCGCCTTGGAGAAGAATTTCTGAAGCGTCGCCGTGCTGTTGGAACTGCCGAGGGAGGAGATCATGGCCGGATGCCCCCGTAAGGTGCCGTCGTGATGGTCAAGATACGCGGGGCGGCCTGGGACTCCTGCGCGGTACGGCGCCGGAAAAGATCGGATTTGAGATAATTTTTCAAGACCGGGAGGTGCGCCTCAAAAAGCGCATAGCGAATCCGGCTGCGCTGCGGTGGCGAAGAGGGGGCTGCCTCCTGTATGGTCGCGCCGAAGGTCCACAACCCACCCGTTTACCCTCTCCGTTCGTCCCGTTCCTGCAAAGCACCGTTCCATCTCAAGGTGAGCGATGATCCGGCGTCTGCGTACCCTTCCCTTGATAGTGGCCCTGGCCACGCTGATGGTTCCCGGCTGCATGCCGTACCAGCGGACCCCCAATCCGCCGACCGTGCGGACCGCGCCCGATACCGGAACCGGGCTTGAGCCGATCTATGGGGAGTGGCAGGTGGACAAGCCGACGCCGGCCTATGCCCAGCCGGCGGGCGGCTCGGGCGTCATCGCCACGCTTGGGTCGGGTCAGGCGGTCACCACGCTGGGCCGGGTGCGCAACAGCGACTGGGTTGCGGTGAAGGTCGGCGGCTCCACTGCCTATGTCCGGCTGCATCTGCTGAGCCTGAAGGGCAACACGCCGCGCGGCACCCGCGGCACCTCCACCACCCTGGCGAAGCCCGTCGACAATGCCGGCCCGACCATCAAGGCCGCCCCGCGCGGCAAGATCGGCGCGGCGCCAATCGCCAACTGATCCCAGCGACGGCTGACTTCAGGACAGGCGGCCCGAAAACAAGACAGGAGTCGCAGACTCCCCCTCGACGCGCGTTCATGATAGAACATATAAGGAACATATACCTGTCGAGCGGAGCCGAGTCATGCATGTGCCGTTGTCCTCCCCCCCATCTGCGGATGCGGCGCCGCGCGACCGTGCCGGATTGCTGGCCGACCTGCGCGCACGCATCCGGCGGATCGAGGGAGCGGGCGGGGAAGGGGGGCGGACCCTGGCGTTCGGCATCGACTCGGTCGACGGCCATCTGCCCGACGGTGGGCTGCCGCTGGGCTGCCTGCATGCGGTGGCGGCGGACGACCCGGGGGCGGGCACCGGATTCGCCGTGGCGCTGTTGGCCCGGCTGGCGACCCCGAAAAGGCCGGTGCTGTGGATCCTGCGCGGGCGCGACCTGTACGCCCCGGGACTGGCGGCCTATGGGCTGACGCCCGACCGGCTGGTCGCGGTGCGGGCGGTGCGGCCAGTCGATGCGCTGTGGGCGATGGAGGAGGCGCTGCGCTGCTCCACCCTGTCGGCGGTGCTGGGCGAGTTGGGAGGGCTGGAATTGGCCGCCAGCCGGCGGCTGCAGCTTGCCGCCGAGTCGTCTGGGGTGACCGGCTTCCTGCTGGACGCGAGCGCCGGCGCATCGGACGGGCGTAACCGGCGGATGGCGGGTGGGCGGATGGCAGGCGAGTGGGCGGAAGGGCTCAGCGCCGCGGTGACCCGCTGGCGGTTGGATGCCGTTCCCAGTCTGGATGAGGAGGGGGATGCGGCACCACGCCCGGCTGGAGGCCCGCCGGGGCTGGGAATGCCGCGCTGGTCGGTCATGCTGGAGCGCTGCCGGGGCGGGCGTCCAGGCAGCTGGACCCTCGCCTGGGACGGGCAGGGCTGGCACGACGTGGGGAAAGAGGATCGAAGCGGCCTTCGGCAGACCGCAGGACGCGAGTCGGGGCTATGGCCGGCCGGGCGGCCGATGTCCGACAACCGACAGGGTCGTTTGTCGGATCACCGCAAACCGGCCGTCGTCAGGCTGACTGCCGGTCAGTAGTCGGTCGCCCAGTCTGGCTCGCGGCGGCCGGGCTGCTCCGACCCGTCCGGCTCGGTCATCCAGCGCGGGTCATCCGCGTCCATCGGGGCGTAGAGCGGCAGCTGGCGGGCGAATTCCGCGCTGTCGGCATCGCGGCGCTGCTTCAGCAGGCGGTCGGCAAGGTGGGCGGGCAGCATGGCAGGTCTCCTTCTGAGCGCCGGATGGCACCGTGGATCAGCCTGACTAAGGCCGGTCCTGGCCCACCCGTCGTCCTGTTTGCCTGGATAATAACTACGCAAGTTCCAGGCCAGCTGTTAAGCGCGTCACACGAGTTCCATGACACACGACTAAGTCTCTACAAACGGTTTATACGAAGCCACTTGAACCCACATGAACAGGTATGACACGAGGGAGTCTTGATAGGGGATCTGTCGTACGCGCCGTGGCGGCCATCGCTCTTCGGTGAGCAGCGCCGTCCTCGGTGTGAGATGTGTTCCCTTCCGCGTCGTTCCAACCCATATTCGCGGCCAATCCCCTTCAAGGAATGCGTACCTCCCATGCACAGCGCCACCGCCCCCGAATCCTGCCCGACCTGCCTAAAGCCTAATCACCTGTGCATTTGTGAGGCAGTGCAGCCGATCGACAACGGCGTCTTCCTGCTGATCCTGCAGCATCCGCAGGAGAAGCGGGAAAATCTGGGCACCGCCCAGATCGCCCATCTGCAATTCACCAATTCGATGGTGAAGGTCGGGTTGAGCTGGCCGGGCCTGAAGCGCATCCTGGGGCGGGAGGTCGATCCCAAGCGCTGGGGCGTGCTGTATCTCGGTCCGGTGAAGGATGGCGGCGCTCCGCGGCCGGAGGTGGGGGTGGTCGACAGGAACGGCCAGCCGCTGCGCGACAGTGCGGAGATCCTGGAGGAACTGGAAGGCGTCATCGTCCTGGACGGCACCTGGAGCCAGGCCAAGACCCTGTGGTGGCGCAATGCCTGGCTGCTGAAATGCCACCGCATCGTGCTGAACCCGCAGTTCCGCTCGCTCTATGGGCAGGCGCGCAAGGAGCCGCGGCGCGACAGCGTCTCTACCCTCGAAGCCGGCGCCTTCCTGCTGTCGCGGCTGGAGGGTGACCAGACCATCATGGACACTGCGCTGAAGCCCTTCTCGCTGCTGCTGAAGAAGCTGCGGACCCGCCGTCCGCGTCCGGCACTGCCGACCGACGCCGATGCTCCGGCGGCTGTTTCCGACGACGAGGGGGATGAGGAGGCCTGACGCTCGTTCGCGCGGCTGCAACCAACCGGCGGCTGCGCCGTTGATGATGGGTGAGAGGGCCGGCGGCGTCCGGCCGCATCGCCCGTCATCAACGGAAGAAGGAGAGGGTACGTGCGAGGCATCCTGCTGTGGCTGGTCGGCATTCCGATCCCCGCCATCCTCCTGCTCTACCTGTTCAACATTCTTTGACCGGCCCCGCTTCGGCCGGGTTGACGGGGCCGCGGCGCCCGGTGCCAAATGCTGGCCGCAAATCCCTTCGATTTTCTTCCCCCGCAATCGAACGAGAGAATGATGGCCAGCGATTTCGTGCCTTTCGGCCTGACGGTCTGCGGTCTCAGCGAGCTTTGCAATTTCGGCGGCGGCAAGGTCAGCCATGTGCTGTCGATCCTCGACCCCGACATGACGGAGCCGAGCGAGTTCGGCGACTATGGCGAGCATAAACGGCTGGAACTGCGTTTCCACGACGTCATCGAGCCGACCCAGGGGCAGATCGCGCCGGAACGGTCGGATGTGGAACGCATCCTGGCCTTCGGCCGCGACCTGCTGGCCGAACCGGTGGACTGCCGCCATTTGCTGGTCCACTGTCATGCCGGCGTATCGCGGTCCACCGCGGCGCTGACCATGATCCTGGCCCAGGCGCGCCCCGAACTGCCGGCGGCCGACGCGGTGGGGGCGGTGGTCGCCATCCGGGCCCAGACCTGGCCCAACCTGCGCATGATCGAGTTCGCCGACGACAGTCTCGGCCGCAACGGCGAGCTGATCGCCGCCGTGCGTCAACGCCACCGCACGCTCGGCAAGCAGCGCCCGGAACTGGTTCAGTTCATGATCGACAATGGCCGCATCCGCGAGGTCGAGGATCTGATCGACTGAGGGGATGGATAAGAGTCCGTTTGACAACCGCTTCACCGGCAAACTCGCCGAAGTAGCAGGCTCGCCATGGCGAGCTGTATCATGCCGCCAGAGACGTCGATCCGGGCTTCATAGTCTCGAACCAGACGTCTCCAGCGGGTCATCCATCCGAAGGTCCGCTCGACCACCCAGCGCCGCGGTACGACTTTGAAGCCTGGCTCTGTGTCGGTTCGCCGGACCACCTCGATGGTGAAGTCGAGGAAGGCAGCCTTGTCCATCAGCTTCTTGCGATCATAGGCGCTGTCGGCGAAGAGATGCTTCATCCACGGCCAACGCTTGCGCATCGCCTCCAGAATTTTCTGGGCTCCGGCAGAGTCGGAGATGTCAGCCTTGGTCAGGTTCACCATCAACAGGCGGCCATCGGTGTCGACCGCGATGTGCCGCTTGCGCCCATTGATTTTCTTGCCCGCGTCATAGCCACGCTCCGCGGTGGCGGCGGGAGCTTTCACCGATTGGCTGTCCACAACCCCGGCGCTCGGACTGGCCTCGCGTCCAGCCCGTTCACGGTCGATCATCAACGCCACGTCGTGGATCGTCTGAAACAGCAAGCGCCGCAGGAGATGCCGAAACCACCAATACACCGTCTGCCACGGTGGGAAGTCCTTCGGTAAAAGCCGCCAGCCACAGCCCGTCCGAGCCAAGTAGCGCAAGGCATTCAAGATTTCCCGAAGGTCCACCGACCGCGGACGGCCGGTGTTGGCCTTCGGCGGCATCAGCGGCTCTATCAGACACCATTCCTCATCGGTCAGGTCCGTCGAATACCGCTTCGTCTTCTTCTCGATCCTGGCCATTCGGCTGCGCGTCGCTTCGCTCCACATCCGAAGTTTGAATCATATCACGCCGGCACAGCCAACCCTTTTCAAACGGTCTCTAAGGCCCCTCAGCCTGTCCCTGCAACAGCCGGTCCTCAATAGCCTGCTGGCTGACCGCCGAAGACGCCCTTCGCCCAGGCGCCGATGCGGTGGCGCCACTGTTCGTGCCAGATATAGACGCCGCCCTTGACCCAGTTCATCTGGATCGCGCGGCGCTGGCCTTCGAAGGGATAATGGCCGTGCCAGGAGGTGTCGCTGCGGCGGAAGCACATCAGCGTGCCTTCCTCCGGCGGGACCTCGGCGGCGTAATCCTCCAGGTTCTGGGAGCGCAGGATGCGCAGGCGGCCGCCGGTCGCCTCCCAGGGCGGGTTCATGTAGATCAGCACGGTGATGACCTTGCTGGCCGAATCCGGGTGGATCTTGCCGTCGGTCGGCCGGCACATGCCGCGCGCCGTGAACATGGTCGGGTATTTCGACAGATCCACATCGAACTTCTCGGAGAAGGCCTTGCAGACCTCCGGCCCCTTCAGTTCGGCGATCATGCGGTCGAAGCTCGGCCCCTGGGGGAAGACGCCCAGCGGGATCGAGCCGGGCTTGTCCACCTTGGGATAATCGCGGTGCAGCTCTTCCAGATACTCCCGCTTCACGAAACCCGGAACGCACAGGAAATCATAGGGATCGTGCTGCAGGGGGGTAGCGCGGAACTTGTCCAGATCAAGCATGGACATGGGTACGAGACTCCCAAAGAGCGTGCCGACGGTGGCTTTGCCCCCCAAAACCGGCGTCACTTAAACACGACGGAAGTTTTATGCAACAGGTTTGTCGGGGAAGCACAACTCTTGCCGCGCCCGCCATTCGGGGCCGACATAGTTCACGATGATCGATTTGCGCACCCCGTCGATCGAACGTTTCTCGAAGCCATGCCAAGTGTTGCTTCCGGGGATGAAGATCAGCCCCTCGTTGAAGGCGTAGGGCGCGCGGGCGACGACCGTCCGGCTCTCGTCCAGCACGTCGGTGCCCCAGTGCGAGCAGTTCTGCCCCTTCGAGAGATAGATCAGCATCGTGTATTTCTTGACGCCGATGTCGGTGTGCGGCTCCAGCCAGAAGCCGTCGGTGTCCTGGCAATATTCGATGCGCAGGCTGGTGCCGGTCAGGTCGACGTTGCAGGTCTTCTGGATCGCATCCACCACCGGGCGGCTCTGGAAGGCCTGGGCCATCGTCTCGCACACCGCGTACCTGCCGCGGTTCTCCTCACCGAAATAGGTGCGCGACGCGTTGTTGGTCTCGCGCTTGCCATAGGTGTCGGACACTGGGGGCGGTCCCCAGGGCAGATCGGCGATGGCGTCGGCGGACTCCTCCGGCAGCGCCTCGGACAGCAGCCAGTGATTGTAGGGCTGGTCGAACAGCCGGCTGTTTTCCAGGCAACGCAGAAAAGAGGCGGAAACGGCGTCGGGAGTGGTCATAGCGGCGGAAGTTCCGGATGGAAGGACGGCCCCGGACCGTGTTTGTCGGAACGGCCGGTTTGCCAGCGCTTATGGCATGGCCGGCGGCCGAACTCCGCAGCAAACCGGTCGTACCAGCGGGGTGCGCGCATTGGTCGCGCCGCACCCCGCCCTCCCGTCACGACAGGCCGAGGCGCCTGCGGTGGGCGGACAGGCGGCGGCGCACCTCCTCGGCCACCACCTCCGTCTCGTTCAGCGGCGCATAGTCCCAATGGTCCAGGGAGCCGTCGAAGGGCCGTGCAATGCCGTCCTGGTACAGACCGTCATGGAAGGCGCGGAACTTGGGCGATCCGCCCTCCAGCTCGATCACATAGACCGGCTTGCCGGTCGAGCAGGCCTCCGAAATCATCGACACGCTGTCGCAGGTCACCACCACGGCGTCGGCGAGGCCGAGATAGGCGAAGTAAGGATTCTCGCCGGTGCCGTCCCACACCTCCGCCGGCAGCCCGGACAGGCGGGCGCGCAGGATCGCCTCGTTGTCGGCGCCGGTGCGGCGCGACGGGGTGACCATCAGCCCGGCATCATGCGTGCGAGTCAGGTTGGCCAGCCGTTCGGCCACATCGCCCATGATGGTGGGCGTCAGGCGGTAGACGCCGTTGTCGCCGCCGATCAGCACGGCGATGCGCGGGTGCGGCAGATGCGCCAGACGCGGGGCGAAGCGTTCGGCTGCGTCGGCCAGGATGGCGGGCGTTACCCGGTGCAGGGCGCCGCGGGTCACCATCACGTTGTCAGCGCGCAGCTTGTCGTGGCGCGGCACGACGATCAGGTCGAAGTGACGCGGGTTCATCACCGGATCCTGGATCTGGACGGTGAAGGTCCTGCCGCCCGACTGCTGGCGCACCGCCAGCGAGACGGCGATGGACTGCCGCCCGGTGCCGATCAGCAGGTCGGGCCAGGGCGGCTGCACCGGATCGCCGTTGGGGCTGGCGGCGAATCGGTTGCCGATTCGCCAGTAGGGAGTCAGCTGGCGCCAGGGCGTGCGCAGATGCACGCGCTTGACGACCGGCGTCAGGCCCAGCGACTCCGCCAGACCGATGCACTGGTTTTCCATGCCGGCCTTGCCGTCCGACACAACCCAGCAGGTCAGAGGCGCACTGGTCAGAGGTTGCATGAGAACCCGGATCGTTGAAGCTTCGAAGGGAGGGAAGCCCCCGGGTGGGAGGGCTGCGGCGAAAAGACCGTTATCGGGGTTGCTCGCCCTTGCGGGGGTTTCCGTCTTGGCGTAGACACCATGCCCGTGTAATATCCTTTCTCCAAATCATCCCCGGAGCGACCGAGTAAACCATGCGGCGGGTCAAACTCGACCGAATTGACCGTCGGATTCTGCGCGATCTGCAGAACGACGGCCGGATGACCAATGTGGAGCTTGCCCGACGTGCCGGCATCTCCGCTCCGCCCTGCCTGCGCCGCGTCCGCGCGCTGGAGGAGGCGGGATTCATCCGTGGCTACCACGCCGACGTCAACCCCGATGCACTGGGGTTCGGCGTCACGGTGTTCGCCCAGGTCGGCCTCAGCAGCCAGGCCGAAGCGGACCTAAAGAAATTCGAGGAGCTCGTCAACAGCTGGCCGCTCGTGCGTGAGTGCAACATGCTGGCCGGCGAATATGATTTCGTCCTGAAGATCGTGGCGGAGGACTGGGACGACTACCAGCGCTTCCTGACAACCAAGCTGACGGCGGCGCCCAACGTCGCCCATGTGAAGTCGGCCCTGTCGATCCGCACCAGCAAGCATACCCCCGGCGTTCCCATCGACGTCGATTCGCCCGACATCCCGGAAGGGAACGAGGACGACGAGGACGAGGAATACGTCGAGGACGAGGCCCAGACGCCCGCCCGCGCCACCCGGCGCTGAGCGGGCCCAGCTCGCTCGACCCTGTCCGGTCTACAAGGAAGATGCGGCGAGTGCCTGGATCAGGCCCGCCGCCGCTCCCCCCGCCACCACCCAGTGGATGGCCACCCCCCGGCGGGTCAGCGCGTAAAGTGCTGTCAGCATGATCGTCCAGGCCCAGATCAGGCTGACTGCCGTATGCTGCCCGTCCGGCAGCAGCACCGCCATTCCCAGATAGACGCCCAGGTTCAGGATCACCCCCACCACCGCCGCGGCGATGGCGGCCAGCGCCCCTGCGGCCAAGCGGTTGTGGATCAGCCGCTCCAGATAGGGGGCGCCGGCGAAGATGAACAGGAAGCAGGGCAGGAAGGTGACGTAGGTCGTCAGCGCCGCCCCCAGCGTTCCCGCAAGCGCCGGCGACAGCCCGCCCGGCCGGTTCCAGCCGGCGAAGAAGCCGACATATTGCGTGACCAGGATCAGCGGCCCCGGCGTCGTCTCGGCCAGCGCCAGCCCGTCGATCATCTCCCGCGGGCTGAGCCAGCCATAGCTGTCCACCGCCTGTCCGGCGATGTAGGGGAGCACGGCATAGGCGCCGCCGAAGGTGATGAAGGCGGCCTTGGTGAACAGCGCCGCGATGCCGCGCCAGGGATCGGCGCCGAAGGCCAGCAGGACCGCCCCCACCGGCACCGCCCACAGAACCAAGCCCAGCACCAGCAGGGTCAGCAGCCGGCCGGCCTTCGGAGCGGGCTCCGCCGTCAGGTCGATGGCGGAACCGCCGTCGGAGCCATCGTCGCCCGCCGGATGCGGGTGGGCGAACCAGTGGCGGCCCGTGCGCGCCGCCACCCCGCCGATCACAGCCGCAACGCCGACCACCAGCGGGAAGGGCAGGTGCAACGCCGCCAGCGCCAGGAAGGCGGCACCGGCCAGGGCGACGGCGGCCGGCCCCTTCAGCGTGTGGCGGCCCAGGCGCCAGACCGCGGCGGCGATGATCGCCACCACCGCCGGCTTGATGCCGTCGAACAGCGCGCCGACCAGCCCGGTGTCGCCATGGGCGGCGGCGATCCAGGACAGGGCCAGCAGCACCAGCGCACCCGGCAGCACGAACAGCCCGCCCGCCACCAGCCCGCCGCGCCCGCCATACATCCGCCAGCCGATATAGGTGGCGAGCTGCTGCGCCTCCGGCCCCGGCAGCAGCATGCAGAAGTTCAGCGCATGCAGGAACCGGGTCTGGTCGATCCAGCGGCGGCGGTCGACCAGCTCGCTCTGCATCATCGCGATCTGTCCGGCCGGGCCGCCGAAGCTGGTCAGGCCCAGCCGCAGCCAGTAGAGGCAGAAGGCGCCGAAGGACGGGAGGGGGGAGGGGGAATCGCTCATCGTCCCGCAGCCTAGCTCAAACGCGGCGGCAAGGCAGCTTTCGCCGTATGGCCGAGGGGCGGGCCGACGCGTCCGCAGGGACAAATGCCGGGCGCCCATGGCCTTCCGCATCGCGGAGGTTTAATATTGCAACCGCGAGCGCCGCCGTCGGGGCAGGCGCCGGAGGTCGGGGACGCTGCAGAATGAAGGCTTCCACCCGCGGTCTAGCGGCTGTGTTGGGGGCGGTGCTGTATGCCGGTGCCGGGGGGATCGCGGCGGGCGTGATCGCGGTTGGGGGGCTGACCCTGTCGGCGGCGCCCGCGCAGGCCGCGGTCGGTGTCCATGCCGAGGAGATCGTGCGCTTTCCGTCCGTCGACGGCGATTTGACTGGCGGCACGCCGACGATGCTGAGCGGCCGGCTGCTGCGCCCGGCGGGCAATGGTCCGCATCCGGCGGTGGTGATGCTGCATGGCTGCGGCGGCCTCTATGCCCGCAACGGCCGGGTGTCGCCGCGCCATGTCTGGTGGGCCACCCACCTGCAGCGGCAAGGCTACGAGGTGCTGATGGTCGACAGCTTCGGTCCGCGCGATGTGGAGGAGGTCTGCACCACCGCGCTGAAGGACCGCACCGTCCGCGCCACGGTGGAGCGCAAGCGCGACGCCTGGGCGGCACTGGCCTTCCTGCGCAAGCGGCCGGAGGTCGACCATGACCGCATCGGTCTGATCGGCTGGTCGCAGGGAGCGAGCACCGTGATGGTCGCTTATGGCGCCGGCGAGGATGGACCGGCCGGGACCGAGGAGGGCGGCTTCCGCGCCGCCGTCGCCTTCTACCCCGGCTGCAAGGCGGCGTTGAGCAAGGAGGACTGGCAGCCCGACGGCCCGCTGCTGCTGCTGGTCGGCGGCAAGGACGACTGGACGCCGCCGGAGAGCTGTGTCGAGCTGTCCGGGCGCGACGGGGTCAAGGGCAAGGTGGATCTGGTGGTCTATCCCGACGCCTATCACGGCTTCGACGCGCCGGACGCGCCGGTGCGCAAGCGAAAGGACCTTGCCACCGCTCCCGGCGGCACCGCCCATGTCGGCACGGACGAAGACGCCCGCTCGGACGCGATCCGGCGGGTGAACGACTTCTTCAGGGAAAAGCTTGGGGGATAAGGGGGCAACCGCCCTCTCCCGGGGTGGGAGAGGGCGGCTGAAACGTCAACGGAACTCGACCGAAACGATCTCGTACAGCTTGGAACCACCGGGGGTGGACACCTCGACGCTGTCGCCGACGGACTTGTTGATCAGGGCGCGGGCCAGCGGCGCCTGGATCGACAGAAGGCGGTTCTTGATGTCGCTCTCGTCCTGGCCGACGATCTGATAGGTCGTCTCCTCGTCCGTGTCCTGGTCGGCCAGGGTCACGGTCGCGCCGAACTTCACGGTGTTGCCGGTCAGCTTGGCCGGGTCGATGACCTCGGCACGGCTGATCTTGTCCTCCAACTCCAGCACGCGGCCTTCGATGAAGCTCTGACGTTCGCGCGCCGCGTGATACTCGGCGTTTTCCGAAAGGTCGCCATGTTCGCGGGCTTCCGCGATGGCTTTGATGACCGCCGGGCGTTCGGTGATCTTAAGGTGCTTCAATTCCTCCTGGAGGCGGTTGAAGCCCGCCGCTGTCATCGGAACTTTTTCCATGTTCGGTCCATCACCGCTTGCAGTCGTTCGACCTGTCCAAAGCGACATCAAGGACGAAGACGGCGCGGAGGAGGTCCGCCGCGCCGTCGTCCGTCCTTAATACGATCCGCTAAGGTACGACTGCAACGGGGCGACTTCAAGGCTGCCGTTCCGGAGTGCGGCAATCGCTTCCACCGCCGCGCGTGCTCCTGCCACCGTCGTATAGTACGGAATGTTGTAGGTCAGCGCGGTGCGACGCAGGCTGAAGCTGTCGGACAGGGCCTGGGCGCCTTCCGTGGTGTTGATGACCAGATGCACGTTGCCGTTGATCATGGCGTCGACGATGTGCGGCTGGCCTTCGACCACCTTGTTGATGGTTTCCGCCGGCACGCCGGCATCGCTCAGCACCTTGGCGGTGCCGGACGTGGCGAGGATGCGGAAGCCCATCTCGTGCAGCTTCTTGGAGATCACCGCCAGCGCCGGCTTGTCGTGGTCCTTGACCGAGACGAAGACGCTGCCCTTGACCGGCAGGGTGACGCCAGCGCCGAGCTGCGCCTTGGCGAAGGCCAGCGCGAAGTTGTGGTCGAGGCCCATGACCTCGCCCGTCGACTTCATCTCCGGACCCAGCACGATGTCGACGCCGGGGAAGCGGGCGAAGGGGAAGACCGCTTCCTTGACCGCGGTGTGCGGCGGGGTCGGGCCGTTCAGCGTGAAGGCGGACAGCTTCTCGCCGGCCATGATGCGGGCCGCGATCTTGGCGATGGCGGTGCCGGTGGCCTTGGCGACGAAGGGCACCGTGCGGCTTGCGCGAGGGTTGACCTCCAGGATGTAGACGGTGCCGGCCTTGACCGCGAACTGTACGTTCATCAGGCCGACCACCTTCAGCGCATGGGCGAGCGCGTCCGACTGGCGGTTGATCTCGGCGATGGTGTCGGCCGGCAGCGTGTAGGGCGGCAAGGCGCAGGCACTGTCGCCGGAATGGATGCCGGCCTCTTCGATATGCTCCATCACGCCGGCGACATAGACGTCGGTGCCGTCGCAGACGACGTCGACGTCGACCTCGATGGCGTCCTGGAGATAGCTGTCGATCAGCACCGGGTTCTTGCCCGACACCTGCACGGCGGTGCCCATGTAGCGCTGGAGCCCGGCCATGTCGTGGACGATCTCCATCGCCCGGCCGCCCAGCACGTAGGACGGACGGATGACGACCGGGAAGCCGATTCGGCTGGCGACGGCCTCCGCCTCTTCCAGCGAGCGGGCGAGGCCGTTGGCCGGCTGCTTCAGGTTCAGCTCGTGCAGCAGCTTCTGGAAGCGCTCGCGGTCCTCGGCCAGATCGATGGCGTCGGGCGAGGTGCCCAGGATCGGGATGCCGGCGGCCTCCAATGCTGCGGCGAGCTTCAGCGGGGTCTGGCCGCCGAACTGCACGATGCAGCCCAGGACGGTGCCCTTGCGCTGCTCGACCCGCACCAGCTCAACCACGTCCTCGGCCGTCAGCGGCTCGAAATACAGGCGGTCGGCGGTGTCGTAGTCGGTGGAGACGGTCTCCGGGTTGCAGTTGACCATGATGGTCTCGATGCCGGCCTCCTGCAGGGCGTAGACGGCATGGACGCAGCAATAGTCGAACTCGATGCCCTGGCCGATGCGGTTCGGACCGCCGCCGAGGATGACGACCTTGCGCTTGTCGGTCGGGTCCGATTCGCACTCCGCCTCGCCGGTCCCGTCGGTCTCGTAGGTCGAGTACATGTAGGGGGTGGCGGAGGCGAATTCGGCGGCGCAGGTGTCGATGCGCTTGTAGACCGGGGTGACGCCGGCCATGCGGCGGGATGCTGCGACCGCGGCCTCGGTGGTCTTGGCCAACTCGGCCAGACGGGCGTCGGAGAAGCCCATCTGCTTCAGCTTGAGCCAGCCGGCCTTGTCGGTCGGCAGCCCGTCGGCACGGATCGCCGCCTCACGGTCGGTGATCGCCTTGATCTGCTCGAGGAACCACGGGTCGTACTTGGAGACGGCCTGCACCTCGTCCACGGTGAAGCCGTGGCGGAAGGCCTGGGCGATCACCAGCAGGCGGTCGGGGGTCGGGGTGGCGAGCGCGCCGCGGATGGCGGTGCGGTCCGGGTTCTCGTCCCCGCCGATCTTCACCTCGTTGAAGCCGGTCAGGCCGGTCTCCATCGAGCGCAGGGCCTTCTGCACCGACTCCTGGAAGGTGCGGCCGATCGACATCGCCTCGCCCACCGACTTCATCGAGGTGGTCAGCAGCGGCTCCGAGCCCTTGAACTTCTCAAAGGTGAAGCGCGGCATCTTGGTGACGACATAGTCGATCGTCGGCTCGAAGCTCGCGGGAGTGGTGCCGGTGATGTCGTTGGTCAGCTCGTCCAGCCGGTAGCCGACGGCCAGCTTGGCGGCGATCTTGGCGATGGGGAAGCCGGTGGCCTTCGACGCCAGCGCCGAGGAGCGCGACACGCGCGGGTTCATCTCGATGACGATCAGGCGGCCGTTGGCCGGGTTGACCGCGAACTGGACGTTCGAGCCACCGGTGTCGACGCCGATCTCGCGCAGCACGGCGATCGAGGCGTCGCGCATGATCTGGTATTCTTTGTCGGTCAGCGTCAGCGACGGCGCCACGGTGATCGAGTCGCCGGTGTGGACGCCCATCGGGTCGATGTTCTCGATGGCGCAGACGATGATGCAGTTGTCGGCGCCGTCGCGCACGACCTCCATCTCGTATTCCTTCCAGCCCAGGACCGACTCCTCGATCAGCACCTCGCCGACCGGGCTGGCGCGCAGGCCGCCGCGCACGATGTCCTCGAACTCCGCCCGGTTGTAGGCGATGCCGCCGCCGGTGCCGGCCAGCGTGAAGCTGGGACGGATGATGGCGGGCAGACCGACGAGTTCCAGCGCGTCCATCGCCTCGTCCAGCGTGCGGACCATGCGCGACTTCGGCGACTCCAGGCCCAGCTTGTCCATGGCGTCGCGGAACAGGATGCGGTCCTCGGCCTTGGCGATGACGTCGCGCTTGGCGCCGATCATCTCCACGCCGAGCCGCTCCAGCGTGCCGTCGTCGGACAGCGCCATCGCCGTGTTCAGCGCGGTCTGGCCGCCCATGGTCGGCAGCAGGGCGTCGGGACGCTCCTTCTCCAGGATCTTGGCGACGACCGCCGGGGTGATCGGCTCGATGTAGGTGGCGTCGGCCAGACCGGGGTCGGTCATGATGGTGGCCGGGTTGGAGTTGACGAGGATGACCCGGTAGCCTTCCTCGCGCAGCGCCTTGCACGCCTGAACGCCGGAATAGTCGAACTCGCAAGCCTGTCCGATGACGATCGGACCCGCGCCGATGATGCAGATGGATTTGATGTCGGTGCGTTTGGGCATGGGTCCGCTTCTCTGAAATGTGGTCAGCCGAAAACCCCCCGGCACCGGGGGACCGGAGACGGAGAGCGGGATGGGCATGTCGTGCAAGGCCCCCTTATAGGGGGTTCCGGGCCGGGGGGGAAGGGGTGGCATGGATGTCACCCTCGCATGACTGAATCTCGGGCACGGCACCGCCGCCCCATGCGGGTCTTGAACCGCGGGGGAAAGGGACGCATCAATTCCCCTTCTCCCATTTCGCATACCCATTGGAGATACGCCCCGATGAGCCACGCATTCGCCAAGGACAGCCGCGCCTGCGCCGCCTGCGTCTCGTGGGGCGGCGAGCGCGCGCTGTCGGAGGACAACACGCTGGTGCATGTCGCCCGCCACGGGGTGGAAGGGGAATGCCGTACCGCCAGCAGCCAGGACTACCGCCGCATCACCAAGGGCTATCACACCTGCACCGCCTGGGCGCCGCTGCCGATGCTGAAGAAGCATGGCGGCCGGATCGGCCATACGCCGGCGGGGCAGGCGCACACGCTGGTCACCGCCGCGGCCTCGCGGCCCATTCCACAGCCGGTCTCCCAGCCGGTACCGGCGGCAGCGGCCTTCGCGTCGGCGCCGGTGGCGACTCCGGTGCTGGACCTGCCGCCGCCGCCCTGCCGGGCCGACGTGATCGATGCGGAGCAGACGCCGCAGGTCCGCATCCTCTACACCCACTGGGTGAGGCTGAAGCGCAAGCGCCGCATGCCGCTGGCAAGTGAGATCGACACCGCCCAGGTGCGGGAAAGCGTGCCGCGCACCGCCCTGATGGAGCCGACCGCCGACGGCAGCGATTTCGTCTACAAGTCCTGCGGCCGTGCCCTGCAACGCCGGCTGGCCGAGCGGCCGACGACGCGGCGGGTGACCGACTGCCACCCGGAGCAGGCGGCGCTGCGTTGGCTGTCCGACCTGCGCGCCTGTCTTGAAAGCGGTGAGCCGCGCTGCTTGCTGGTGCGCGACGACCCGATGCTGCCGGGTGCGAAGTTCGTCGAGCTGCTGCTGCCGCTGGCCGACGTCGAGGGCGGGCCGGCGACGCGCGTGCTTGCCTACCGCCATGTGCCGGGTGGTTGAGGAGGGGCGGCGATGGGCGACG
This sequence comes from Azospirillum sp. A23, assembly GCF_042938965.1. NCBI lineage: Bacteria > Pseudomonadati > Pseudomonadota > Alphaproteobacteria > Rhodospirillales > Azospirillaceae > Azospirillum > Azospirillum sp. A23. Next base: position 132,091 of record NZ_CP170667.1, read on the forward strand.
CGCAAAGCGGAGAAGGACCGAAGGGAGAAGGGCCCGGCCCGGAGATCGTCGGCGTCTGGCCGGCGGCGGTGTGGATCGTCGTCGGCGCCGGGCATTACCTGAACGACCCCGACCATTTCGTCGGCTGGAAGGGTGCCCTGTATTTCGTGCTGGGCACCGGGCTGGTGGCGCTGGTCGGCGGCATCGCCAGCCTGTCGGCCCGCCGCACCGTCGCCGGCATCCAGGAACGCCTGCTGAAGGAGGTCCGCCACCGCCGCGATTGGGCGAGCTGGTGGGTGGCTTTGGGGCTGCGCGGGCTGGTGGGGCTGGGTGAGGCGGTGCTGGTGACGCTGCTGGCGCTGTCGGTGGTGGCGATGCTGGGGTGAGGCATCGTCGGTGGTTTCCCCTGAAACACCGACGGCCCCGCTTCCGAAAGGAGCGGGGCCGTTGCAGCAACCTGATCCTTACTTCTGGCTGGTCTTCATGCTCCAGCCCGGCTCGATCCCCTGCATGTCGGGCAGGTGGTGGGCGATGCCCTTGTGGCAGTCGATGCAGGTGTTCTGGCCGGTGAACAGATAGGTCTCGTGCATCTTCGCGGCGCGCGGATTCTGCTTGGTGATGTCCATCGAGTCCGCGCTGTGGCAGTTCCGGCATTCCAGCGAGTTGTTCGACTTCAGCCGCGCCCATTCGTGCTCGGCCAGTTCGCGGCGCTTGTCCAGGAACTTCTCGCGGGTGTCGATGGTGCCGAAGATCTTGCCCCAGACCTCCTTCGACGCCTGCATCTTGCGGGCGATCTTGTCGGTCCACTGGTGCGGGACGTGGCAGTCCGGGCAGCTGGCACGCACGCCGGACCGGTTGGTGAAGTGGATGGTCTGCTTCAGCTCCTCATAGGGATTGTCCCGCATCTCGTGGCAGCTGATGCAGAAGGCTTCCTTGTTGGTGGCCTCCAACGCGGTGTTGAAGCCGCCCCAGAAGACGACGCCGGCGATGAAGCCGCCCAGCGTCAGGAAACCCAGGCTGAAATGGACGCTGGGGCGGGCGAACAGCCGCCACAGGCACAGCACGGCGTCGCGGATTTTCATTTCTGGCCGCCTTGGGCATGGCCCAGGACTGAGTCGAAGTCTTGGAAGCTGTTGGGAACGATCGGCTGGGCGTCGGTCTGCGGCACATGGCACTGGGTGCAGAAGTAGCGGCGCGCCGCCACCGTGCCCAGCGTCTGGCCGTCACGGTCCTGGAAATGGGTGACCGACAGCATCGGCGCCTGCGAGCCGGCCGTGTTGCGGCGGTCGTGGCAGGTCAGGCACTTGTTGATGTTCAGGTCGATCTGATAGTCACGGATGGCATGCGGGATCAGCGGCGGCTGGTCGGCATAGTTGCGCACGCGCTTCTGGTCGTCGGTGATGTCGCGGTGGGTCGCCTCCGCCGGGACGTCCGTGGTGATCGGATGGTTGGTGGAGGGGACCTTGATCCCCCCCACGGTGCCGGTGGCGTCCGCCATCACAACGGGCTTGTCGGCGGCGACAACCCCGGAGGTGACACCGATGGTCAGGGCCGGGATGCCGGCCAGCAGGGCCAGCGCGGCGATCAGGAAACGGGTCTTCATGATGCCGGCACTCCTCAGGCGTTCACGACGGGCGTGATCTTGACCGCGCATTTCTTGTAGTCGGTCTGCTTGCTGATGGGATCGGTGGCGTCGAGCGTCACCTTGTTGATGAGGACCGTGTGGTCGAAGAAGGGGACGAAGACCAGGCCGCGCGGCGGCTTGTTCCGCCCGCGCGTCTCGACCCGGACCCGAACCTCGCCGCGCCGGGAGGTGACGCGCACCTCCTGCCCGCGCCGGACGTTGAGATCCTTGGCGTCGTCGGGATGCATGAACACCACGGCGTTCGGGAAGGCCTTGCGCAGTTCCGGCACGCGGAGCGTCATCGATCCGCTGTGCCAGTGCTCGATCACGCGGCCGGTGCTGAGCCAGAAGGGATAGTCGGTGTTGGGCGCTTCGGCCGGCGGCTCGTAGGGCAGGGCGAAGACGTTGGCCTTGCCGTCCTTGTTGCCGTAGAAGCGCATGCCCTCGCCGGCCTTCACATACGGGTCGGAGCCCTCGCGGTAGCGCCACTTGGTCTCCTTGCCGTCCACCACCGGCCAGCGCAGGCCGCGCTCCTGGTGGTACTGCTCGAAGGGCGCCAGATCGTGGCCGTGGCCGCGGCCGAAGGAAGCGTATTCCTCGAACAGCCCCTTCTGGACGTAGAAGCCGGCATCCTTGGCCTCCTGGTTGTTGTAGTTCTGGTCGAGGTCGGACAGCGGGAAGCGGTCGACCTGGCCGTTGCGGAACAGCACCTCGTACAGGGTCTTGCCGCGCAGCTCCGGCTTCTTGTTCAGCAATTCCTCCGGCCACACCTCCTCGATGCGGAAGCGCTTGGAGAACTCCATGATCTGCCACAGGTCGGACCGCGCGCCGTCGGGCGCATCGACCAACTGGCGCCACAGCTGGGTGCGGCGCTCGGCGTTGCCGTAACCGCCCTCCTTCTCCACCCACATGGCGGTGGGCAGGATCAGGTCGGCGGCCAGGGCCGTCACGGTGGGGTAGGGATCGGAGACGACGATGAAGTTTTCCGGGTTGCGGTAGCCGGGGAAGGTCTCCTTCGCCGTGTTCGGGGCCGTCTGCATGTTGTTGTTGCACATGACCCAGTAGGCGTTGAGCTTGCCGTCCTTGAGCATGCGGTCCTGCTGGACGGCGTGGTAGCCGACCTTGTCGGGGATGGTCCCCTCCGGCAGCTTCCAGATCTCCTCGGCGTGTTTGCGGTGCTCGGGATTGGTCACCACCATGTCGGCCGGCAGCCGGTGGGAGAAGGTGCCGACCTCACGCGCGGTGCCGCAGGCCGACGGCTGGCCGGTCAGCGAGAAGGGGCCGCAGCCGGGCTGGGAGATTTTGCCGGTCAGCAGGTGGATGTTGTAGACGAGATTGTTCGCCCAGACGCCGCGGACATGCTGGTTGAAGCCCATGGTCCAGAAGGACACAACCTTCACCTTCGGATCGGCATACAGCTCGGCCAGCGCCTCCAGCCGGTTCTTCGGCACGCCCGACAGCTCATGCGCCTTGTCCAGCGTGTAGGGTTCGACGAACTTGGCGAACTCGTCGAAGCTGATCGGGTCGGAGTCGTTGGCCTTGTCGGCGTTCTTCGCCTTCTTTTCCAGGGGGTTGTCGGGACGCAGGCCATAGCCGATGTCGTCGCGGCCGCGCTTGAAGTTGCAGTGCTTCTCGACGAACTCCTTGTTCACCCGGCCGGTCTTGATGATGTGGTTGGCGATGTAGTTGAGGATCGCCAGGTCGGAGCCGGGGGTGAAGACGAGGCCGATGTCGGCGAGGTCGAAGCTGCGGTGCTCGTAGGTCGACAGCACGGCGACCTTGCAGCCGGGATGGCTGAGGCGGCGGTCGGTGACGCGCGTCCACAGGATGGGGTGCATCTCCGCCATGTTGGAGCCCCACAGCACGAAGGCGTCGGCCTGCTCCATGTCGTCGTAGCAGCCCATCGGCTCGTCCATGCCGAAGGTGCGCATGAAGCCGGCCACCGCCGACGCCATGCAGTGGCGGGCGTTCGGGTCCAGGTTGTTGGAGCGCAGGCCGGCCTTCATCAGCTTGGAGGCGGCATAGCCCTCATAGATGGTCCATTGGCCGGAGCCGAACATGCCGACGGCGGTCGGACCCTTCTTTTTCAAGGTCTCCTTCCACTTGGCGGCCATGATGTCGAAGGCGGCGTCCCAGCTGATCGGCTCGAACTCGCCGTCCTTGTCGAACTTCCCGTCCTTCATGCGCAGCAGCGGCTGGTTCAGCCGGTCCTCGCCATACATGATCTTGGACAGGAAATAGCCCTTCACGCAGTTCAGGCCGCGGTTCACCTCGGCCTTCACGTCGCCATGGGTGGCGACGACTCGGCCGTCCTTGACGCCGACCATCACGCCGCAGCCGGTGCCGCAGAACCGGCAGGGAGCCTTCGACCAGGTCAGCTTGGCGCCTTCGCCGGTCAGGATGTTGGCGGCGGACGCGGGCAGCGAAATTCCGGCCGCCGCGGCGGCGGCAGCGGCGGCTTGCGCCTTCAGGTAATCGCGGCGGGACAGAAACATGAGGAGGACTCCAGGTTCGGAGGAAATTCGGTCGGGAAAAGGCGGAAGCGGCGCGCCTGGATGACGGTCCGGGGGAGGGGCGTCAGGCTGCGTCGATCGCGTCCGCGGGTTCGTAGTGGTGGTAGACCATGGTGGTGGTGTGAACGCCGGGAAGGGCGTTCAGCAGGGCGATGCGGTCGACGACCTCGGCCGCGCTGGCGGTGACCAGCGTCACCACCGCCTTGCCGTTCTCCGCGGCACACCACTCCAGCCCGGCGACGGAGGCCGCCGCCTCGCGCACCGCGTCGGTGCGGTCGGGGCTGTGCTGGATGACGAGACTGGAGATGTGGACTTCGGGGGCGCGGGGCATGTCGGTCCTGGCGGAGCGCTGGGCTCAGTGGGTGAGGAGCTGGTACATCCAGATCGAGAAGCCGTAGGCGGAGACGGTGCCGATGGCGATCACCGGCCAGACCAGCACTGCCAGCGACAGGAACATCAGCCCTTCGGCCCGGCGGGTCGGAGCCGGTGCGGAGTCGGTCGCCTTCCGGTCGGACGGATGGGACAGGACGGGGGAGGTGATGGGCCTCATGGCGGCACTCTCGGTCGGAGCGGGAACAGGTCGAACCGGTCCCGGTGCCAACCCTTACGGATGGTCCTTAGGTACTGGTTTTCGGCCCTTAGTATCGATACTTTCTGGCGGATGGGAATTGACTCAGGTCAACTGGGGCCATTTGCGGCCTGTGACGGAATGGCGCCTTCCGCCGCGCGGGCGCCACGGGCCGGGCTGCGCTAGACTGCGGTGGAGGTCTTCATCGGAAGCCTCGATCGGGAATGGAATGGGCCATGGATTTGCTGCGCTCCTACTGGTCGCCGGCCGAGTTGGCGACCAACGGATTGATCCTGCTGCATCTTTTGGGAGCCTTGTCGGTCGGGCTTCTGCTGGGGTACGAGCGCAGCTATCACGGGCGGGCGGCCGGGATGCGGACCTACGGGCTGGTCTGCCTGGCCTCGGCCGCGCTGACGGTGGTCAACGCCTACCCCTCCATGTGGTATGACGGCATTGGGACGCAGGGGGCGCCGCATGCGGCCGCCCTGACCGGCGATCCGACGCGGGTGATCCAGGGCATCGTCACCGGCATCGGCTTTCTCGGCGCCGGGGTCATCATGCGCGAGGGGCTGTCGATCCGCGGCCTGTCCACCGCCGCATCGATCTGGGCGACCTCGGCCATCGGCATCGTCATCGGGCTCGGCTTCTATGCGGTCGCCATCGCCGCGGCGCTGTTGACCATCCTGGTGATGAGCCTGCTGCGGCCGGTCGAACGGCTGTTGCCCCACCAGTCGGTGGTCCACCTGACGCTGGTCTTCCCGCGCGACAAGGCTCCGCCGCCGGAGGAATTGCGGGCGCAGGCCAAGAAACATGGGTTCGAAGTGGTCGACTGGGCCTTCCACCTCGCCAACGGCAGCGGCCAGTTCGAATGCCAGCTGGTGCTTCAGGGGAGAGGCGACCCCGATCCGATGGCGCTCGTCAGCGCCCTTGCCTCCACCGACACGGTGGTGGAGTTCAAGCTGTCCCCTTCACGCATCTGACGACGGCCGGGAACCAGAAGAGTTGGAAGGACGAAATGCATACAAGCTTAATCTTTTCCTAAAACTTTATCTTTATCGATAGCCCGCGATGATGAAGGACGCGAACAACGGCAGTGAATGGCGTGGCTGGAATCGCCGCCATTCTGCCCGGCAGAACGGCCGTGACGGGCGCAACGCCGGTTCCCCGACCTCATCCGCTTCCTGTCGTCGGATGGCCGGGCCGATCGCCCTGCTGACGGCGCTTCTTCTGTGGTTTGCCGGCACAGCCGCCGCCACGGTCTCCGGCGTGGAGCCGCTTCGGCTCGGGCCAGCCACCGCCAGCGCCACCCTGGCCGGCCATTTCGCCCGGCTGGTCGATCCCGACCGCAAGCTCGACTTCGCCGCTATCCTGAAGGCCGACGCCGATGGGCAGATGGAGCCGCGTGAGGATTTCCGCGGTGTCGGCCAGACCCGCGACATCCATTGGTACCGCTTCGACCTGATGCGCGGACCCGGTGCGCCGGCGGACTGGCTTCTGGAGATGGGCGAAGCCTATATCGACCATCTCGATCTCTTCATTCCGAAGGCGGGCGGAGCCGCGGGCCGGCCGCAGGACCCTGCCGCCTACCGGCTGGTCCGGCTGGGAGACTTCGTTCCCTTCAGCCAGCGGCCGATGAAGACCCGGCTGCACAGCCTGCCGCTGACCCTTCCGGAGGGAAAGCCGGTCTCGCTTTACCTGCGCGTCGATTCGGTCAGCGCCATCCGCCTGTCGGCACGGGTGTGGTCTCCCGCCGCCTATGCCGGCCACCAGACCAAGGATCTGTTGTTCCAGGGCTTCTTCCTGGGAGTGCTGGGCATTCTGGTCCTGGGTTATGTCGCGCTGGGCCTGCTTCTGCGTGACGGGGCGCTGCTGTCCTACACCGCCTATGTCGCCACGGTCTTCTGCTATTACCTGTTCGCCAACGGCATCGGCGCAGCCCTGCTGCCGGACCTGCCGGGCTGGCTCATGAACATGTTGGTGGGCAGCAGCGGGTTCCTCGGCTTTGCCACGGCACTGATCATGTGGGTCTATATCCTCGATTTGCAGACCCGGGCGCCGAAGCTGGCGCGTTGCTATCAGGGGCTGGCCCTGCTGGCGCTGCTGGCATCGCCGACGACGGTTTCACCGCTCTACGCCCTGACCAACCCGGTGGTGACCCTGTCGGCGCTGGTCGTGGTGGTGATCGCGCTGGTGCTGACCGCACGCATGGCCTGGCTGAACCCGAATGATCTCAGCCCGCGCTTCTATCTGGCCAGCACCCTGGTGTCGCTGACCGGGCTGATCATGGCCCAACTGATCCTGCGGGGCGCGCTGCCTGCCGATTTCTTCATTGCCGATCCCTATCAGGTCGCCTCGATGGTGGCGGTGCTGGTGCTGGGCACCGGTCTGGCCCTGCGCATCGGCAGGCTTCAGGCGGAGCGGCTGCGCGCCCGAGAGGAATCGGCCTTCGCCACCAAGCGGGCGGAGGAGCAGCGCAGCTTCGTCGCGATGCTGTCGCACGAATTCCGTACCCCGCTGGCCGCCATCGACAGCGCAGCGCAGATGATCGAACTGTCGGGCGCGGTAGAGTCGCCGTCGGCGCTGACCCGCCTGCAACGCATCCGGAGCACCACCCACAAGATGGCGGAGCTGGTGGATCTTTTCCTGTCCTCCGATGCGCTCGACCAGGGGGCGCTGGCGCTGAAGCCGGAACCGGTGGCGCTGGGCCAGTTGATGGACGAGGTGCTGGGTGATCTGACGGGGACGGAAGCGGAGGAGCGGCTGGAGCTGTCGATCGACGCTCCCGACCGCCCGATGCTGGTCGATGCACCCTTCCTGGGGGTGGCCATCGGCAATCTGGTGCAGAATGCGCTGCGCTACTCGCCGGCGGACACGGCCGTCCGGGTGAGCGCCTTCGATGACGGAGGCGGCATCGTCATCCGCGTCGCCGACCGGGGCCTCGGCATGACCCCGGATGAGGTGGAGCGAATCGGCTCGATCTATTTCCGCGCCTCATCGTCGCGCGGAACCAAGGGGTCGGGGCTGGGGCTCTACATGACGCAGAAGATCGTCGCCGCCCATGGCGGAACGCTGTCGGTGCAGAGCGAGCACAATGAGGGCTCTGTCTTCACCATCAGGCTGCCGGCCGTCGACAGGCTCGCCGCGCAGTAGGAACGTCGGGTCAGTACAGGGTTTTCGGGATGCGCTCGGCCAGCGACCGGTCGTAGGCGTCGCCGCCTTCGCGACCGGCGCTGGCCTCCGCCAGCAAGGCCCCCGCCGACGGCAGGGTGCGCCGCTCGATCTGCACCGCCGGGTCCCACAGGCGGGACCGCAGAAGGGCGCGGGCGCACTGGAAGAACACCGCCTCGATGGTGACGGCCAGCACTGACTTCGGCGCCTTGCCGTCGACGGCGAAGCTCTCGCACAAGGCCGGGTCGGTGTCGATCACGGCGCGGCCGTTGACCCGCAGCGTCTCGTTCAGTCCCGGCACCAGGAACAGCAGACCGACCCGCGGATCGGCCAGGATGTTGCGCAGGCTGTCGATGCGGTTGTTGCCGCGGCGGTCGGGGATCAGCAGGGTACGGTCGTCCGCCACCCGGACGAAGCCGGCTTCGTCGCCGCGCGGCGAGGCATCCAGCCCACCCGGTCCGCTGGTGGCAAGAACGAAGAAGGGCGACGCCTCGATCAGCGCGCGGTAGCCGGGGGTCAGCGCCGGCACCTCCTTGGCGATGGAGGGACCGGCCGGCTCGCCATAGAGGGCTTCCAGAGCCGCGAGGTCGGCGATGGGGCGGCTCATTTCGCCTCCAGCAGGAAATAGACGAAGTCGATCGACGGGGCGTCCAGCCCGAACTGGCTCAGCAGCGTGTGGGCCTGCCCGCGATGGTGGGTTTGGTGGTTGAAAATGTGGGTGACGATCTGGGCGAAGGGCAGCTCATGCGGCGTGCCGGCCATGCTGCGGTAGGAGAGGACCGACTCGAACCGCTCCGCCGGGGTGGCTGCCAGGACGCGCAGGAGCCGCTCGTCCTCCGCCTCGCGGGCGGTGCGCAGGCCGGCGAAGTCGTCATGGAGGATTTCATCGAGCGACGACGGCTTCGGCCCCTCTCCCTCGATCCGCTCCAGCCACACCCGGTCGGCGACCAGGATATGGTTCAGCGTGCCGCGGACAGAGCCGAAGAAGGCGCCGCGGTTCTCGCGGAACTGAGCGTCGGAAAGCTGCGCCGCGACCTCGTAAAGGCGGCGGTTGGCCCAGCGGTTGTAGCGGGCGAGGCTTTCGAAATGGGGCTTCGAGTCCATGGGAACCTCTTGCTTCCTCTTTTCCCGCATCGGGCGCCGGCCTCCCCTCCCCGGAGGGAGAGGAGCTTGCGTGGAGGGTCGGTCACACGCCGGCGCGCTTTGCCGACAGGCCGGCGTGGGACAGCAGGACTTCGCGCTTGCCCTGGTGGTTGGCGGGACCGACGACGCGCTCGGTCTCCATCCGCTCCACCAGACGGGCGGCGCGGTTGTAGCCGATCTGGAGCTGGCGCTGGATGAAGCTGACCGACACCTTGCCCTCGCGAACCACGAGGTTGACGGCCTGCATGTAGAGGTCGTCGCCGGTCGCAACCGAACCGCCGTCCTCATCCTCCACCGCGGCGGCTTCCTCCTCCTCCTCGGTGATGGCGGTGACGTAGTTGGGGGCGCCCTGGGCCTTCACATACTGGACGATCTCCTCGACCTCCGAATCGGAGACGAAGGGACCGTGGACGCGGGTGATGCGGCCGCCGCCCTGCATGTACAGCATGTCGCCTTGGCCCAGCAGCTGCTCGGCCCCGGCTTCGCCGAGGATGGTGCGGCTGTCGATCTTGCTGGTGACCTGGAAGCTGATGCGGGTTGGGAAGTTGGCCTTGATGGTGCCGGTGATGACGTCGACCGACGGACGCTGGGTCGCCATGATCAGGTGGATGCCGGCGGCGCGCGCCATCTGGGCCAGACGCTGGATCGCCGCCTCGATCTCCTTGCCGGCCACCAGCATCAGGTCGGCCATCTCGTCGACGATGACGACGATATAGGGCAGCGGCGTCGGTTCCTGCGGCGTCAGGTCGAAGACGTTCTCCGGCTCGCCCGGCGCCGGGGCACGGCGCGGCATCTTCTCGCCATTGGCGATCATCTCGGCCATGCGGGCGTTGTAGCCCTCGATGTTGCGCACGCCGAGCTTGGACATCGCTTCGTAGCGGCTTTCCATCTCGCGCACGGCCCAGCGCAGGGCGACCACCGCCTTCTTGGGATCGGTGACGACCGGCGTCAGCAGGTGCGGGATGCCGTCATAGACCGACAGCTCCAGCATCTTGGGATCGACCATGATGAAGCGGCAGCGCTCCGGCGGCAGCCGGTAGAGCAACGACAGGATCATCGTGTTGATCGCCACCGACTTGCCCGAGCCGGTGGTGCCGGCGACCAGCAGATGCGGCATACGGGCGAGGTCGGCCACCACCGGTTCGCCGCTGATGTCCTTGCCGAGCGCGATGGCGAGCTGGGCCGTGGTGTTGCGGAAGGCGTCGTGGTCGAAGCTTTCGCGCAGGTAGACCATCTCGCGCACCGGATTCGGCAGCTCGACGCCGATGACGCTGCGGCCGGGGACGATGGCGATGCGGGCGGTGACCACGCTCATCGAGCGGGCGATGTCGTCGGTCAGGTTGATGACGGTGGCCGACTTGGTGCCGGGCGCCGGCTCGAACTCGTAGAGGGTGACGACCGGGCCGGGACGGACATCCATGATCTCGCCGCGGACGCGGAAGTTCTTCAGGACGGTTTCCAGCATCCGCGCGTTGCGGGCCAGCACCGACTCGTCATGCTGCTGCACCGGGCGCGGCGGCGGGGTCTGCAGCAGCGAGACGGTGGGCAGCGAATAGACGGCGGGATACTCCGCCGGCGCGGCCGGAGCGGCAGGCGCGCAGGGCAGCACCGGGGCTGCGGCGGGGCCGGGGATGGTGGTTGCCGCCTCCGCCGCCGGGGCGGCTTCGCACGGGGCTGTGGGGGCCTCGGCCTCGGCCGGGTCGCGCGCCTCATAGGCCCATTCGACGCCCGACAGGAAGGCGAAGCCGGCGACCACCGCCAGCGCCTCGTCCGACAGGTTGGTGGAGTAGACGGTCCCGGCGCGCGGCGTGCCGGGCAGAACCTCGACATCCCACATCACGCGGCCGTCGGGGCGCGGGTTGGGGACGAGATTGAACGGGCGGCCGTTCAGTGCGCACCACAGATTGAACTCGTCGGCGGTCACCACGCCCGCCTGGGTCGGCGGGGCGGCGAGATGCGGCATACGCGGGCTCATGCCGAGGCTCCGGGCTTCTGAACGGTGAGGGGGACTGGACCGGAGGAGGAGCCGCCCGGCCCCAGGGACTGCAGGGGAGGACGTGCCGCCAGCTCGCGCGGAGTCATCTCGTAGGCGGCGACCAGCAGCTTGTCGATGCTGACCCCGTCGCTCGACATCGGCAGCACCAGCCGTTCGAAGCTGCGGGTGCGCCCGCCGAAGACCGCGGTGTGGACACGGGCGACAGGCAGCCGTTCGCGGCGCACCGTCTCGTATTCCGGCTGAAGCAATGCCCGCTGTTCCGGCGGCAGGTCGTCCAGCGTCGCACCCAGGCGCGACTGGCCGAAAGCGGTGGCCAGCGCCTTTCCGTAATAGGAATAGACGAAGGTGCCGGCTTCCTCCCCGATCACCTCGAAGACGGCGATGTTGTCCTTCCACGGCCGCAGGTCGGCCGGGGCGATGCTGCTGGGGACCGGCGGCCGGCCGGCGACGGATTTGGTGAGCCAGAATTCGAGCAGGCCGCTGAGATACGGCGTCGCCAGCTCGGTTCTTTCCTTGGTCATGACAATCGCAGCTGGACGGGCGGCGCTCCCTCGGTCTGACACCGCTGGAGCTTTCAAGAGCCGCCCGAACCATACCCGCAAGGGCCGGTGTGGCGCAACCGCAAGGGCTAAGCCCGGCAGGGGCGCCGCAATCCGGATGTCACCGGCCCTTCGTCACGCGGCACAGGTGACGCCGGTGCCGCCCAAGCCGCAGTAGCCGTTGGGATTCTTGGCGAGATACTGCTGGTGGTAGCCTTCCGCGAAGTAGAAGGGCGGAGCCTCGCGGATCTCGGTGGTGATCGGGCCGTAGCCGGCCTGGGCCAGCCGCTCCTGATAGGCTGCCAGCGTCGCTTCCGCCGCCGCCTTCTGGGCGGGGCTGTGGGTGTAGACGGCCGAGCGGTACTGGGTGCCGACGTCGTTGCCCTGGCGCATGCCCTGGGTCGGATCGTGCGACTCCCAGAAGACGCGCAGCAGATCCTCCGCCTTCACCATCGCCGGGTCGTAGACGACGCGCACCGCCTCGGTATGGCCGGTACGGCCGGAGCAGACCTCCTCATAGGTCGGGTTGGGGGTGTGGCCGCCCTGATAGCCGACGGCGGTCACCCAGATGCCGGGAACCTGCCAGAATTTGCGCTCCGCCCCCCAGAAGCAGCCGAGCCCGAGGTCGATGACCTCCAGCCCCGGCGGATAGGGGCCGGTCAGGCGATGGCCGTTGACATGGTGCTGCTCGGGAACCGGGATCGGTTGGCTGCGGCCGGGCAGCGCCTCCTCCGGCGTCGGCAGCGTCGCCGGCTTGCGCAGAAAATGCCCCAGCATGGTCGGGTCTCCCATCATGACGATCCGTTGGAGGAACCTCTTATGTCGGGTCGAGGCCGGGCCGCGGCAAGTCGGTGAACCTTCCGAGGGGTTCGCGCGTTTGACCCTGTATCGCGCGAGGATCTTTAAGAAGGAGAGCCATCATGGCCAGCACCACCGACGAGCGCCTGATCCAATCCCTGATCGACCATGGCCGCCGCAACGGCAACCGGCTGAGCGCCGAGGCGCTGGGTGGCATCCTGCCCGTCGACACGATGACGCCGGAGGAAACCGCCGCGGTGATCGAGCGGGTCGAGGCGGCCGGGGTCGAGGTCGAGCTGGACGATTCCCGCCTGATGCAGGGTCGGCCCAATCCGGCGCTGGCCCGGCAGACCGGCGACTATCATCGTGGCGACGGCGTCGTCGACATGGCGAACCCGGCCGCTCCTGCAGTGTCGGCCCCCGGCGCGGTGCCCTCGCGCCATGGCTGGGCCGACGACATCGCGAACGGCCATGTGGGCCACCACAATGCCGTCCCCAGTTGGGCGCGCAACGGCGTCGAGCTGCTGCCGCTGGCGTCCGTCGCCCTGGTGGCGGTGGTGCTGATCGCGGCGCTCGGCTGAAGGCAGCCCTTACCCGGCGGCCAGCGCGTGGATGAGGATGGCGGCGGTGGCGGCGACGTTCAGCGACTGGACGCGGCCGCTGCCGGGGATGGTCAGCACCGCCTCGCAGGCTGCCAGCGTAGCCGGCGGGATGCCGTCCTCCTCGTTGCCCAGCACGACCGCCGGCGGCTTCGCCCCCTGCTTGCCGCGCCATCCCGTCAGGGCGCCGGCATCGACGGCCGGCCGGGTCTGGTCCAGTGCTGTTCCGAACACCCGGTGGCTGGCGCGCAGCCGCTTCAGCACGGCCGGCAGGGCGGGGGCGCGCTCCAGCGCCACCCACTCGAACCCGCCCTCCGCCACGCGATAGGCTGCCTCTGACGGCAATGCCTGGCCGGGATGGTCGGAGATCAGGACGCGGGGCAGGCCGAAGAAGGCGGCGGTGCGCAGGATGGCGCCCAGATTGTGCGGGTTGCCGACCCCGTCCAGGATCAGCAGCGGCTCCGTCGCCCGGCGCGCGGCCTCGGTGTCGAACAGCGGCAGAGTCCGCGGCGCCATCAGCGCCACCACGCCGCCGTGCAGAACCGTGCCGGCGACTTTCGCCAGCTCCTCCGCCTCCACCATGCGGTAGGGCTTGCGGGCGGCCGCCATCGCCTTGCAGAAGGCGCCGACCGCCGGTTTCAGCCGCTCGTCGAAGAACAGGCGCTCCACCCGCTCCGGCTCATGGGTGAACAGGGCGGAGACGGCGGCCAGCCCGGCCACGCGGAACAGCTTGCGCGATTCGGTCGGTTCCGGGGCTGACGGTGCGGACGGGATGGCGGGGGCGGCGGTCCGGGAACGGGCGCGGCTGGGATGGGGCGGGCGCCCGCGCGGAGGCATGGAGGTCCTGTCTGTCTGGAAGAAGGTGGCGGCTTACAGCAGCTTCACCACCAGGAAGCCGCCGATCAGCGCCACCGCGAACACGCTGGTGACGAGGGTCAGCCGCTTTTCGATGAAGGCGCGGATCGGCGGACCGAAGAAATACAGCAGAGCCGCGACCAGATAGAAGCGGATCGACCGCGAGATGATCGAGGCGCCGATGAACACCCACAGCGGCAGATGCGCCACGCCGGCTGTGATGGTCAGCAGCTTGTAGGGGATCGGCGTCATACCCTTGATGATCAGGATTTCTGCCCCGTACTCGACGAAGGTGTGGCGCAGCTGCTCGAACTTGTCGGTCAGGTGATAGAACTCGATCACCCAGCGGCCGATCGTCTCGTAGAGGAAATAGCCGATCATATAGCCGGCGATGCCGCCGACCACCGAGGCCAGCGTGCAGATCGTCGCCAGCTTCCACGCCGCCTTGCGGTTGGCGATGACCATCGGCACCAGCAGCAGGTCCGGCGGCAGCGGGAAGAAGGAGCTTTCGGCAAAGGACACCCCGGCCAGCCAGGCGGTCGAATCCTTCGACGCGGCCTTTGCCATGGTCCAGTCGTAAAGACGCTTCAGCATGAATTGGGCCGTCCTTCGTCGCTGCCGTTGCGGTGCACGAGGCCTCTTTTAGGCGCGACGCTGCCGGTGCGCCAGTGCCCAATTCGACCGCCTCCGGACAGGGAGAACCCGTCCGGAGGCGTTAGCCCGTTCCAGTGAAGCCGGTTCAGGCGGCGGCAGCGCCCGAGGGCAGCGCATTGGCATTTGCGGCGGGCACCGCTGCCGGAGCCTCGTCCTTGCGCAGCGCGCCGCGCAGGCGCAGCAGGTTGGCGGCGGCACAGAAGGCGTCCGACGCCATGGCGAAGGGCGACATCACCAGCGCGTTGTGGCTGACCCAGAAACCGCCGGCCACCAGCAGGAGAATGCGCATGCGCACCGCGTCCGACTGCCAGCGGGCCAGCGTGGAGAAGGTGATGCCCAGGCTGGACAACGCCGAGGGCAGGCCGGACCAGGTGAACAGCGCGATGGCGGCGATGCCCGGCACCGTTGCCGCGAAGATCGCGGTCTGCCAGCGGCTGCGCCCTTCCGGCAGCGCCGCCAGCGCCTGCGCCACCACCAGCAGGCAAAGCGCCGCGGCGGTGTGCGCCCCCAGCAGCACATAGTGGGTGATGAACATCAGGTTGGTGGCGGCCTGCCCGGCCAGCAGGGCACGGCGCTTCTTCATCAGCGGCCACAGGCACGAACCGGCGAAGGCGGCGGCACCGAAGACGTCGGCGGCCGTGACGGGCAGGGGGAGGGACAGCATGGCGGGGGGATCGGCTCGGGCAAAGGCACGGCGGTGCGGCGCCGCGGCTGCGGCCCGTCCGGATGCCGGATGAGGTCGGGAAAAACGGGTTGTTGCCGTACGGTCACGCTGGCGCCGAGCTGCAACAGAGCCATATGTACGGTGCCTTATCCCGCCGCACCATCGGACTTCCGGTTGCCCAGGGCTGCACGGCGCGCATGGAAGAAAAAGCGGACGTTGCGCCGCGAAATCGGCATGTCGGGCGGACGGCGGGATCAGGCGGCCATGCGCAATGGCCGTTGCGGTTCGACCATATATTTCCGGCGCATCTTCATGAACGGTTGTTCGATGGCGAAATAGGTCAGGGTGGAAAGAGCGATCGACGCCGGCAGAACCACGGCCGTGCAGACCAGCAGCGCATTGATGTGCGGATTCGGCATCAGCTTAAGAATGTCTCCGTATTTCCCGATCTGCGTGATGACGATGAAGTTGGTCAGATAGATGGAATAGGAGATCGAGCCGATATAAGCCGTCATCCGCGACAGGGCGGGGGAACCGGAAATGCGGACGGACAGATAGGTCACAATGACGAGTGCCCAGCCGGCCGCCTCGACGGTGGGCCAGATTGTCTTCCAGGTGGCGATCACCGGATAACCTCCGGCCCGATGGAAAACCGTGATCATGGTCAGCATCAGAAGGATTGCGGGCAGGAAGGCCCGGCCGAGCCACAAGGCGCCCTGTGGAGTATCGTTGCAGCGGCGCAGCGCCACGGCCGCGATCATGCCGATCAGGAACTGATCGATGCGTCCGACGATCGTCCAATAGGCGATTGCGCGGGAATTCGCGCCGAACTGGTCGGCGATGAGCCGATAGACGAATGCGCACAGGATCATCAACGCCAGTTGTCGGCATCCCTGCCTGTTCAGGATCGACAGCAGGAAGGGGAAGATCAGATAAAACTGGAACTCGACGGCGACCGTCCAGAACAGGCTGGTTGCCACCCCGTAGGTCGCCTTGTTCCCGGCATTCAGGAATGGAACCGCCATCTCTAGAATTTTGGCCGGATCGACGGCATCCGGCGTCATGGCGATACCGACAAGGAGAAGCCAGGCATAAAGAGGATAGATTCGCAGCAGACGGTTCCGCAGGAAGCCGAAATAAGCGACTTCACGGCCGTTTGCGCCCCATGTGAAGATGAACCCGGATAAAACCATGAACAGCGCCACGCCGGTGTGTCCTTCCACCACCATCGCCAGCAACGGATTTCTCGTGTGGACCCAACCTTCGATCAGGTTTCCACCCGCCGATTGGGGGAGGATCTGAAACGAGTGGTAGTATAAAACGATAAGAGCTGCAAATGCACGGAGATGGTCAAGCCGTGGAAGATATGAAATGTTGACGGATTTTTCCATTATTCTGCTTTTCAAAATTATGCTTCGGGTTCGCAATTTTCTATAATGGTTCGTGCAGTCTTTTTCTCAAGAAATCCCTTCATTCATAAGGCTGCTGCCCTTTGCGGCGATGGTCACCTGAATCGGGGCGGGGCCTATGTCGTGCCGTCGGTATTCGAATCTATAGCCTGTACTCCGCTCTCAATCTCCGTCTCCTTCAGCACCTCGTCCAGCCAGCGCAGATGCGGCTCGGCGGCCTTGCGCGCCTCTTCCTGGGTCTGGCGGTAGCGGGCCACCACCTCCTGGCCCAGCGGGGTCAGGCCGGCACCGCCGCCCTCACGCCCGCCGACGCTTGTGCGGATCACCGGTTCGCGGAAGGCGGTGTTCATCGTCTCCACCAGGAACCAGGCGCGGCGGAAGGTCATGTCCAGCGACCGCGCGGCGGCGGAGATCGAGCCGGTGCGGTCGATGGCTTCCAGCAGGGCGATCTTGCCGGGGCCGATGGCGCCCGACGGGTGCAGAAAACGGACACGAAGGTCGGCAGGCATGGTGTTCCGATGCAAATCCGAAAGAGAGGGGAACAACCATGTGGAGGCCAACCCGCCGGTTCAAGCGACAAGTCGGGCAATAGGGGGAACCACCGATGGGATGCGCAATCGGCCGCACCCCTCCAGTGGCTTCCCGGCATAGCGTCCCAGGGCGGCTCCCCGCTGTTTCAGAGTTACTCCGCCCCGGCGGCCTCGGCGAGGCCCAGGAAGGCGGGCAGTTCGTGGGTGATGACGTAGGTGGGGATCGGCGCCAGGAAGTCGCGCATCCGGCCCTTCTCCATGAATCGCTTGCGGAAGCGGGAGTGGGTGAACAGCGTGCCCAGCTTCGGCACGATGCCGCCGGCGATGTAGATGCCGCCGCGCGCGCCGAGCGTCAAAGCGAGGTTGCCGGCGACGGTGCCCAGCATGGCGCAGAACATCTCCACCGCCTCTATGCAATGGGCCTCGCTGCCGTTCAGGGCGTTGTCGGCCACCTGCGCAGGCGTGAGGGCGGCCGGTTCCCGCCCGTCCAGGATCGACAGCGCGCCGTAGAGGTTGACGAGGCCGGGACCGGACAGCACCCGCTCGGCCGAGACATGCTCGAAGCTCTTGCGCAGCTGGCCGAGCGCGGCGCTCTCGCGGTCGCTGATCGGCGCCATGGTCACATGGCCGCCCTCGCCCGACAGGGCGGTCCAGCGGTTGTTGGCGCCCGGCACCAGACCGGATACGCCTAGCCCGCTGCCCGGCCCCAGCACGCCGACGACGGCACCCGCCTGCGGCGCGCCCTCGCCGATCTGGCGACGGTCCTCTTCGGCCAGACGCGGCACCGACAGGGCGACGGCAGTGAAGTCATTGATGACGACCAGCCCGTCCAGCCCCAGCGCGTCCCGCACCCGGTTGACGGAGAACTGCCAGACCAGGTTGGTCATGGCGATGCGGTCGCCGGTGACCGGTCCGGCCACCGCGAAGGCGCCGCGCCGCGGCCGGCCGGGGGTACCGACCGCCGCCAGCCCGACTGCCGTCAGGTAAGCGGTGGCCGCATCCTCGATCGAGGCGTAATCGGCACAGCGCAGCACGCGGGTGTCGCGGACGATACGGCCGTCGATCAGGCCGAAGCGGGCATTGGTGCCGCCGATGTCGGCGACCAGAATGGGGGCCGGAGTGGGAGTAGAGTTACCGGCGGTGCCGGGAATGGCGGGGGAGAGGTCGGCGGCCATGGATCCGGATCTGCGGTGTTGGTGGGCCGAGCGGATGCTCAGGTGACCGGAAAGTCATACGGTGCCCGGGTCAATGCGTCTACATAGCTTTCGCGCCACCAGTTGATGTCCTGTCGGCGCAGGGTCTGCATCAGGGCGGCGTGGCGTTCCTTGCGCTCGCCCAACGGCATGGTCAGGGCCCGTTGCAGCGCATCGCCGACGCCCTCGATGTCGAACGGGTTGACGATCAGCGCCTCGCCCATCTCGTGGGCGGCACCGGCGAACTGGGACAGCACCAGCACGCCCGGATTGTCGGCGTCCTGGCAGGCGACATACTCCTTCGCGACGAGATTCATGCCGTCGCGCAGCGGCGTCACCAGCCCGACATTGGCCAACCGGTAGAAACCGGCCAGAACGCGCTGGCCGAAGCTGCGGTTCAGATAGCGGATCGGTTGCCAGTCGAACTCGGCGAAGCGGCCATTGATGCGGCCGGCCATTTCCGACAGCTCGCGGCGGATGGCGATGTATTCCGGCACATCCTCCCGGCTTGGCGGGGCGACCTGAAGGAAGGAGACCCGGTTACAATGTTCCGGGTAGCTCTCCAGGAGCTGTTCGAAGGCGGCGAAGCGCTGCGGCAGGCCCTTGGAATAATCGAGCCGGTCGACGCCGATGATCAGCCGGCGCCCCACCAGGCTTTCGCGCAGCCGTTCGGCCTGGCGCGAGCGGCCGGCGGTGCGGGCCAGGCTTTCCAGCGCCGGAGTGTCGATGCTGATGGGGAACACCTTCGCCATCAGGGTGCGGCCGAAGGCGCGGATCATCGCCGTGCCGTAGGCGCCGCGCTGCTCCACCGTGCCGTCGGTCTCGGTTCGGATGTAGTCGCAGAAGCCGCGCAGGTCGGTGGCGGTGTGGAAGCCGACCAGATCGTAGGCGCATAGTTCGCGGATCAGGTCGCGGTGGTTGGGCAGGGCGGTCAGCAGTTCCGGCGGCGGGAAGGGCGTGTGCAGGAAGAAGCCCATGCGCTGCGAGCAGCCGCGGCGGCGCAACTCGTCGCCGAAGGGGATCAGGTGATAGTCGTGGACCCAGACCATGTCGTCCGGGCGAAGGAGCGGCTCCAGCTTGTCGGCGAAATAGGCGTTGACCCTGGAATAGCCCTCGCGTGTGCGCCGGTTTACCGAGATCAGACCAAGGCGGTAGTGGAACAGCGGCCATAGGGTCTGGTTGGCGAAACCGTTGTAATATTCCTCATGATCGCGGCGGCCCAGATCCAGCGTGGCGTAGGTCAGCTTGCCGGCCTCCGTCTTGGTCGGCTCCGCCTGGGACTCGCCGTCGACGACCGTTCCGCTCCATCCGAACCAGATGCCCCCGGTCTTCTTCAAGGCTGCCAGGATGGCGACGGCGAGACCGCCTGCGGCCTGCTTGCCCTCTTCCATAAGGGCGACCCGGTTGGATACGACGACGAGCCTGCTCACGATCTTCTTCTCCTTATTGGCCGCCGGCAGGGCGTTCCGCAGTCCGCACCTTCAGGGCCGCCGTGGCGGACACCCGGTATTGGACCACTGCGAAACGACAAAGGGCGGCCTTGGTTCCGAACCCCCGCCGTCACGCTCACGATAGCGGTCCGAAGGTACGACACCCTTTGTCCTTTAGGGCAGGCTGTTTCACGAAAGGTTATGCTGCAGTGCGGCAAAATCTGTGGGGCCCTATCCGGTTCGCGGTATCTCCTGTCGCGATTAACGTGATGTAATGAATGAGAAATTCTTTTTTGGGCTTGAAGCTGGGAAGCCACGCGCTCATATTGTGCAGTGCGGCAACGGTCGTGCCTCGGCGTGGACGTTGGCGTAACGCACTTCTTGGGCGTTTCCTCCCTAGACTAAAGGCCGCGGGTCCGCCCGCGGCCCTTTTTTTGGCCTGACGGTCGGTTTGATGGGACCGGAGGGTCAGCGTGGACCAAGCCCGTCGGGCGGCAGCAGGCCCAGCGTGTCGACCAGTTCGGTCATGTGGCGGGCCAGGGTGCCCAGATAGGGCAGGCGGGTCAGCGCCGCCTCGTCCATGTAGAGGTCGCGGGCGATTTCGATCTGAAGCGTGTGGATGCCCTGGCGCGGCCGGCCGTAATGGCGGGTGGTATAGCCGCCGGCATAGGGATTGTTGCGGCTGACCGCATAGCCCAGCCCGCGCAGGTAATCCTCCGCCGCGTCGATCACCGCCGGGGCGCAGGCGTTGCCGAAACAGTCGCCCAGCACGATGTCGGGGTGGGTGCCGCCGCGCCCGCTTCCCCGCCCACCGGTGGTGACGCTGCCCGACGGCATGGAATGGCAGTCGATCAGCAGGACATGGCCGAAGGCGTCGCGGGTGCCATCCACCAGCTGGCGCAGCGCGTTGTGATAGGGGGTGTAGCAGCGGCTGACGCGGTCCAGCGCCTCGGCGAAGCGCAGCTTACCCTTGTAGATGTCCTCGCCGTTGGCGACCACGCGGGCAATGGTGCCTAGCCCGGCCGCCACCCGGGGAGAGCGGGTGTTGACATAGGCCGGCAGAGGATCGGCGAACATCTCCGGGTCCAGCTCGTAAGCCTCGCGGTTGACGTCCAGATAGGCGCGCGGGAACAGGGCGCGGATCAGCGGGACTCCGAAGCCGGGGGCGAAGGCGAAGATCTCGTCGACGAAACAATCCTCCGACTTGCGCAGCGCTCGGGCATCCAGGCGGGATGAGGCGAGGAACTCTGCGGAATACGCGTTGCCGCTGTGCGGCGACGCCAGCACGAGCGGCAGCCTCTGGCTCTGCGGGGCCAGAATTTCGAAGGCCGGGGCGTTGGGCAGCGGAGCGTTGGCGGCCGGGTCGGCACCGGCACCAGCGCCGCGTTGCGCGTCGAAGGAGGCGTCCATGATCGAATGATGTAATGGACGCTGGCCCCGGTGTCACGGAACCTCTGTCACGGGACCATCTGCGATGGGACCTGTGATGGGGTTGGCCACCGCCCTGCCGCCAGCGGATAAAAAAAAGCGGATGGGCGGTGCGAAAGGGCTTGCGTGTCGGCAAGGAGGTCGGTATACACCCGCCCACGCCGGACGGAAAGACGCCAAGCGCTTCTCCGCCGGTCGCTACAGTGGGCGGTTAGCTCAGCGGGAGAGCACTACGTTGACATCGTAGGGGTCACTGGTTCAATCCCAGTACCGCCCACCATTTTGAAGGCCGCGAACCGGAACGGGTTCGCGGCCTTCGCCGTTTTGAGGTTGCTTTTGGGGCTGCCCCACCTCTTCGGCGGCTGCATATCTGAACTTCCTCCGTCCGGACCGCAGCCTCTCGCCACAATCCTCCCTGCACCGTACCATCCGGTCGGCAAACAAAGCATCGGGAGGATCTTCATGCCTGTCCATACCCTGCGCCGCAGCGGCCGGAGCCTTGCCGCAGCCGTCGGCGCGGTGCTGGTCTGTGCCGTCACTGCCCTGTCGTCCGCCGGTGCGTTGGCGCAGACCGCTCCGTCGGCATCGGCCGCTTCACAGCCGGCCGAAAGTTCGCGCCTGGATGCCGTTCTGTCGGCCGGTATCCTGCGCGTCGGCACCACCGGCGACTACAAGCCCTTCACCTACCTGAACCCGCAGACCCAGAAGTTCGAGGGCATGGACATCGACCTCGCCGAAGCGATGGGCAAGGCGCTGGGCGCGAAGGTGGAGTTCGTGAAGACCAGCTGGAGCAACCTGCTGCCCGATCTGCTGGCGGACAAGTACGACATCGCGGTCGGCGGCGTCTCCGTCACGCTGGAGCGGCAGAAGAAGGCGCTGTTCTCCGATCCGCTGATGCGCGACGGCAAGACGCCGATCACCCGCTGCGAGAACAAGGACCGCTTCCAGACCGTCGCCGACATCGACAAGCCCGGCGTCCGCCTGATCGTCAACCCCGGCGGCACCAACGAGAAATTCGCCCGCGCCAACATCCGCACGGCGCAGATCGAGGTCCATCCGGACAACGTCACCATCTTCGACCAGATCGTCGCCGGCAAGGCCGACCTGATGATCACCGACGCGGTGGAGACGCGGCTACAGCAGAAGCTGCATCCCGAACTGTGCGCCGTCCATCCGGACCAGCCCTTCGACTTCTCGGAGAAGGCCTTCCTGCTGCCGCGCGACATCGTGCTGAAGCTGTGGGTCGACCAGTGGCTGCACCAAACCGTCGCCACCGGCCAGTATCAGGCCGTGTTTGATCGCTGGCTGAAGTAGCTGGTCCCGGCAACTGTAGATGCCGTCGTACCATCCGCAGCGCGGCGGCATTTCCATGCGACCGGATGGAGTTCCGCAACCATGCACCGAACCGGCGTTTTATCCGATGCCCGGTGCAAACGCACCAAGGGCCCGGCGATTGCTCACCGAGCCCTTGATCGATTTGGTGGAGCCAAGGAGGATCGAACTCCTGACCTCTACAATGCCATTGTAGCGCTCTCCCAGCTGAGCTATGGCCCCTTAACTCTGGGGGCCGGTCGTTTCCGTCCGGCCTTGGTGGAGCGGGATAATAGTCAGGCAGCGGAGTGATGCAAGCGGAAAATTCGTCCTTTCGCGCTTTTTTCACCACCCCGCCGCCCGTCCCGCCGCCACCGGGAAGGGCGCCGGTCAGCGCTCCTCCTCGTCCTCGCCCTCGACGTCGACGACTTCGTCCATGTCGTCCTCGCCGAGTTCGGACGTGTCCTCGATCAGGACATCGTCCTCGTCCTCGGCGGTGTCGTCGGCTTCCTCGATGTCGTCGACCGACATTTCGTCCTCGGCATCCTCCAGTTCCGGAGTCTCGGCCTCGGTCTCGACCTCTTCCTCGTCCTCGGCCACGACAGCCGCCTTCTTGGTGTCGTCGACCGGGGCCGGACGGGCCTTGCGGGACTTCAGCAGAGCCTCGGGATCGAACTGCGCGCCACAGCTCGGGCAGACCGGCGGGTCCTTGCGCATGTCATAGTAACGAGCGCCACAGCTCGGGCAGATGCGCTTGACGCCCCATTCGGGTTTGGCCACGCCACGTCCTCCGTCACAAAAATCAGGGGGGTTCTCAAGAGGCGCCCTTTGCCACGCCCTGCGGCGCTTGTCAAAAAAAAGATGAGACGAGCCGGCCGCCGCGGCGTCGCAGCACCGGCGGGAAAGTGGTATCCCGCCCGGGCAGGGGTTGCCTTTACACGACGTTAACCATAACTCGCTAGAACGGACCTGCACACCGTGCAACTCCTCCATTTGGTTTCCTCCTTGAACTCGGGGCCGCTTTCGGGCGGCCTCTTTTCATTTGCGCAAGGCGGAGGCTGCCGGGGGGCGGCCGGGACACTGATGCGGGCGGCGATTTGGCCCCTCTCGCATCGGGGCGGGGGCTGTGATAGGAACGGCGGCCACAACCGCTTCCCGTTCCGATCCGAAGGACCCGTCCCATGACGCACGCAAGGCCGCTGCGCTCCACCACCACCGGCGCGATCCGGGGCAGCATCCGCGTGCCCGGCGACAAGTCGATCTCGCACCGGTCGTTGATGCTGGGCGCCATCGCCGTGGGCGAGACGGTGATCCACGGCCTGCTGGAAGGCGAGGATGTGCTGCACACCGCGGCCGCCATGCGTCTGCTGGGGGCCGAGGCGGAGCGGAGCGACGATGGCCAGGGGGGCGGCGTCTGGCGCGTGCGCGGCGTCGGGCTGGGTGCGTTGCAGGAACCGGCGCAGGTGCTGGACATGGGCAACAGCGGCACCGCCGCCCGCCTGCTGATGGGGCTGGTCGCCGGCCATCCGATCACCTGCGTCTTCACCGGCGACGCCTCGCTGAACAAGCGGCCGATGGCCCGCGTCACCAAGCCGCTGGAGGAGATGGGCGCCCGCTTCGTCGGCCGCTCCGGCGGACGCCTGCCGTTGACTGTGGTCGGCAGCGGCGAGCTGGTTCCGATCACCTACCGCCTGCCGGTGGCCTCCGCCCAGGTCAAGTCGGCGATCCTGCTGGCCGGCCTCAACACTGCCGGCGCCACCACGGTGATCGAGGCGGAGCCGACGCGCGACCACACCGAGCTGATGCTGCGCCATTTCGGCGCCACTGTGACCACCGAGCGGCTGGAGGACGGCGCGCTGGCCGTCACCGTCATCGGCCAGCCGGAGCTGACCGGCCGCAGCATCCATGTGCCGGCCGATCCCAGCAGCGCCGCCTTCCCGGCGGTCGCCGCCCTGTTGCGGCCGGGCTCCGAACTGCTGCTGAACGACGTCGGCATGAACCCGCGCCGCACCGGCCTCTACGACACGCTGGTGGAAATGGGCGCCGACATCGCCTTCGAGAACCGCCGCGACCAGGCGGGTGAGCCGGTGGCCGACCTGCGGGTGAAACACAGCGCCTTGAAGGGCGTCGTGGTGCCGGCCGACCGCGCGCCGAGCATGATCGACGAATACCCGGTCCTGGCCGCCGCCGCCGCCTGTGCCGAGGGCACCACGGTGATGCTGGGGCTGAAGGAACTGCGGGTGAAGGAGAGCGACCGCCTCGCCATGGTGGCGGAGGGGCTGACCCGTTGCGGCGTGTCGGTGGAGGTCGGCGCCGACGACAGCCTGACGGTCCATGGCACCGGCAAGCCGCCGAAGGGCGGCGCCACCGTCCTCACCGCCATGGACCACCGCATCGCCATGAGCTTCCTGGTTCTGGGCATGGCGACCGAACAGCCGGTGTCGGTCGACGACGGCGCCTTCATCGACACCAGCTTCCCCGATTTCGTCGGGCTGATGAACGGGCTCGGCGCCGCGATCGTGGAGGCGTGAGGCCATGACGCAGCCGCTTTCCAACCAAGGCGCTCCGGCCGGGACCGTGGTCGTCGCCATCGACGGCCCGGCCGCCAGCGGCAAGGGTACCCTGTCGCAGCGCATCGCCGATGCCTTCGGCTTCGCCCACCTCGACACCGGCGTGCTGTACCGCGCGGTCGGCGTGTCGGTGCTGCGGGCCGGCGGCGATCCGGCCGACAATGCGGCGGCGGCGCATGCGGCCTATGACCTGCACCCCGAACACCCGATCCTGCGGGAGGTGGCCCTGCGCACCGACGAGGCGGCGCAGGCGGCCAGCAAGGTGGCGGCGGTGCCGGAGGTGCGGGCGGCGCTGCTCGACTTCCAGCGGCGCTTCGCGACCCACCCGCCGGGCGGCGCGCCGGGGGCGGTTCTGGACGGGCGCGACATCGGCACGGTGGTCTGTCCCGATGCCCAGGCCAAACTGTTCATTACCGCTTCGGTGGAGGTCCGGGCCGAACGGCGACTCAAGGAGTTGCAGAGACGGGGGATTCCGGCTATATCCTCCGATGTCCTGGAGGACATGAAGGCTCGTGATGCGCGCGACAGCCAGAGAGCGGTGGCCCCGCTCCGTCCGGCTGCCGACGCTTTTGTGCTTGATACGTCCGCTCTCGATGCCGATCAGGTGTTCTCGATGGCGGTCGCCCACATCGGTTCGAAAACCGGTCTGAAGCCCACGGCGTAACGCCGCCGCTTCCGACTTCCGTTGACGGGCCGCCGGTGGCGGCGCGAACGGGTCCGACTCCCTCCAAGGAAAACCATCAACCAAGTCGCCGGGCGTGGTGCCCGGCGCGGCGGTTCGGTCGAGGTCCCACCCGTTTTGCCGCGGGAGGGACCGGAACGGGGCCGCTTTCGCGCCACCTTTAGGAGTTTCAATGGCACAGTCACTGGCCCGCACGGTCGAAAAGGAAAGCTTCGCGTCTCTGCTTGAAGAGTCGCTGGGCGCGGCCGAGTCGCTCGAAGGTACGGTCGTCAAGGGACGCGTCGTCGCCGTCGAGAACGACATGGTCACCATCGACGTCGGTCTGAAGTCGGAAGGCCGCGTCGCGCTGAAGGAATTCGCCGTTGCCGGCCAGCCGCCCGAGCTGAAGGCGGGCGACACCGTCGAGGTCTACCTCGAGCGGATGGAAGACAAGAACGGCGAGGCGATGCTGAGCCGTGAGAAGGCGAAGCGCGAAGAAGCCTGGGCCCTGCTGGAGAAGTCGTTCAACGACCAGACCCGCGTCACCGGCGTCATCTTCGGCCGCGTCAAGGGTGGCTTCACGGTCGACCTGTCGGGCGCCGTCGCCTTCCTGCCGGGCTCGCAGGTCGACATCCGTCCGGTCCGCGACATCTCCCCGCTGCTGGGCACCCCGCAGCCGTTCCAGATCCTGAAGATGGACCGCTCGCGCGGCAACATCGTCGTGTCGCGCCGCGCCGTGCTCGAAGAGAGCCGTGCGGAGGCCCGTTCGGAGCTGGTGGCCAACCTCAAGGAAGGCCAGATCCTCCAGGGCGTCGTCAAGAACATCACCGACTACGGTGCGTTCGTCGACCTGGGCGGCGTCGATGGCCTGCTGCACGTCACCGACATCGCGTGGCGCCGCATCAACCATCCGTCGGAAGCCTTGCAGATCGGCCAGACCGTCACGGTCCAGGTCATCCGCTTCAACCCGGAAACCCAGCGCATCAGCCTGGGCATGAAGCAGCTCGAAGCCGACCCGTGGGAAGGCGTCGAGGCCAAGTATCCGGTCGGCGCGAAGTTCAAGGGCCGCGTCACCAACATCACCGACTACGGCGCCTTCGTGGAGCTGGAGCCGGGGATCGAGGGCCTGGTCCACGTTTCGGAAATGTCCTGGACCAAGAAGAACGTCCATCCGGGCAAGATCGTGTCGACTTCGCAGGAAGTCGAGGTCATGGTCCTGGACGTCGATCCGCAGAAGCGCCGCATCAGCCTCGGCCTGAAGCAGTGCCTGGACAACCCGTGGGAGACCTTCACCGACAAGTTCGGTCCTGGCACCGAGCTGGAAGGCGAAGTCAAGAACATCACCGAGTTCGGTCTGTTCGTCGGCCTCCCGGGCGACATCGACGGCATGGTCCACATGTCCGATCTCGACTGGAACAAGTCGGGTGAAGAGGCGATCGCCGAGTACAAGAAAGGCGACCGCGTCAAGGTCAAGGTTCTCGACGTCGACGTCGAGAAGGAGCGCATCAGCCTCGGCATCAAGCAGCTGGCCAGCGACCCGTTCGAGTCGGCCACTGCCGGCCTGAAGAAGAACGAAGTCGTGACCTGCACCGTGACGCAGGTGACGGACGGCGGCATCGAAGTGACCGTCGGCGAGGGCTACACCGGCTTCATCCGCAAGTCGGACCTGTCCCGCGACCGTTCGGAACAGCGCCCGGACCGTTTCGCCGTCGGCGAGAAGGTCGATGCCAAGGTCACCCAGATCGACCGCGCTTCCCGCCGCATCTCGCTGTCCATCAAGGCCCGCGAGATGGAGGAAGAGAAGCAGGCGATGGCCGAGTTCGGTTCGTCCGACTCGGGCGCCTCGCTGGGCGACATCCTGGGCGCCGCTCTGAAGCGCAAGCAGCAGAACGACGAGTGATCGCCTGACGCCGTCCTCTCCTGCGTCGCCGCAGGGGAGGGGGCTTAGCGATCTCCCGGAAGGGTAGGAGAAAGGCCGCGTCCCGGTTGGGGCGCGGCCTTTTTCATTGCTCCATTTTGCTAATGCCGCCGTGGCTCCGGGCTTCGGGTCAGCGACGTGATGCTGTCGTCGTAGCGGAATTCGGGCATGTCGCGCACGCTGGCGGCTGTCACCTCGCGCAGATGGATCGCCTCGGTGCCGGTCCGCAGGTCGGCCAGGGTCAGGTCGGCCGCGATGTTCTTGCCGCCGAAGCCCAGAATGCCGCCGGAATGGATGACGATGTATTGGGCCTCGCCCTTGTCGTTGAGGATCACGTCGGTGACGGTGCCGATCTTCGACCCGTCGGCACCGAGGACGCTGCGGTCCATCAGCTGGTCGACGCTGGGGCCGGTCTTGCGTTCCACCGCCGCACCAACAGCCGGAGTCGAACCGTTGATGATGACGCTCTGGGCAGCCGCACCCGGCGGAGTCGCTATGCCGACAAGCAGTGTCAGTGCCGGCAATGCGAACCACATCTTGTGGGTGATTTTCAGCATGGGCGCTTCTCCTCCCCCAAGGATCCATGGGATCGCGCGGGAGCCATCTTGGCTCCACCCGCCTTAACCGGGGACGCTTGAAATAGTTGCGGGGAGGCCGTCCTTACCCCTCTTCCGTGTCGATCCACAGGCCGACCGGCGGCGACTCGGGGGCTCCTCCGGCCCGCTTTTTCGAGTCGCCCCTTGGATTCCGCCAATTTGCCGCGAGTCGAGGCGTAGCGAATCGGTGGTGTGTGCAATGGGGCACAGGCAACAAGATGTTGATTTTCACCGTAACGAAGCACTGGTGATCGGCGGCGTTTTGCGCTCTAATCGGGGCGTGGCGCCGTCCGATCCGGCATCGGCGGTGATTTGAGTGCCTACAGTTTGTGCCTCACGACCGCGATGCGGTCCGCCACCGCCCCCAAAAAAATTGCTTGGCAGGCGGGAACAGGATCCCCAGTGACGGGTTGAACACCACAAGATCAAGGTTTTGAGGGGTTCGTCGATGTCAACCACAATATCTAGCAGAGTGGGGCTTGCCTGCCCCGGTCGCGCTGGCTAGGATGCCGCTCACGTGACCCGGCCGGCCTCCAGCGGCGGCCCCGGTCGGCAGCACAGCGGCGACGGCGGACAGCCGGGCATCGAGCCCCCTGTTTGTACGGCGCCATCTGCGTTGCCGGGCCGGACGGCGGATGAAGACCGCCGGCCGCTTCGACGGGACGGGTCGCACCATATTTCCATTTGAGCGCGCCGCGGCGGGCTCCAAGCAAGGGACAGTCTCATCATGCGGATTGAGCGTCGTTTCACGCACGAAGGCCAGGACGCCTACGCCAGCCTCGGTTTCCGCCAGGCGACCAGCGAGATCCGCAACCCGGATGGGACGATCGTCTTCCAGCAGACCGGCATCGAGGTGCCGGACAACTTCTCGCAGGTCGCCAGCGACATCCTGGCCCAGAAGTATTTTCGCAAGGCCGGCGTCCCCGCAGCGCTCCGCGCCGTGGAGGAGAACACCGTCCCGTCCTGGCTGTGGCGCAAGGAGGCGGACCAGGAGAAGCTGGCCGCCCTGCCGAAGGAAAAGCGTTTCGTCGGGGAGCATTCGGCCAAGCAGGTCTTCGACCGTCTGGCCGGCACCTGGACCTATTGGGGCTGGAAGGGCGGCTATTTCGACACCGAGGCCGACGCGCACACCTTCTTCGACGAGATGCGCTTCATGCTGGCCGCCCAGATGGCGGCCCCGAACAGCCCGCAGTGGTTCAACACCGGCCTGCACTGGGCCTACGGCATCGACGGCCCGAGCCAGGGCCATTTCTACGTCGATTTCAAGACCGGCCTGCTGACTTCGTCCGCCTCGGCCTACGAGCATCCGCAGCCGCACGCCTGCTTCATCCAGTCCGTCGCCGACGATCTGGTGAATGAGGGCGGCATCATGGACCTGTGGGTGCGTGAGGCCCGCCTGTTCAAGTATGGCTCGGGCACCGGCTCCAACTTCTCCAAGCTCCGCGGCGAAGGCGAGAAGCTGGCCGGCGGCGGCAAGTCGTCGGGCCTGATGAGCTTCCTGAAGATCGGTGACCGCGCTGCCGGCGCCATCAAGTCGGGCGGCACCACCCGCCGTGCGGCCAAGATGGTCACGGTGGACATGGACCACCCGGACATCGAAGGCTACATCGACTGGAAGGTGAACGAGGAGCAGAAGGTCGCAGCGCTCGTGACCGGCTCCAAGATCTGCCAGAAGCACCTGACCTCGGTGATGGCCGCCGCCCAGTCGGGCCTCGATCCGAAGGAGAACAAGGAGCTCAAGAAGGCGATCCTCGCCGCCCGCAAGGATCAGGTGTCGGAGAACTACATCCAGCGCGTGATCCAGTTCGCCGGCCAGGGTTTCACCTCGATCGAGTTCAAGACCTACAACACCGACTGGGATTCGGAAGCCTACCTGACGGTTTCCGGCCAGAACTCCAACAACTCCGTGCGCATCTCCAACGAGTTCGTGCAGGCGGTGCTGGACGATGCCGACTGGAACCTGATCGGCCGCACCAACGGTAAGGTGGTGAAGACCGTCCGTGCCCGCGACCTGTGGGACAAGGTCGGCTACGCCGCCTGGGCCTGTGCCGATCCGGGCGTGCAGTTCGACAGCACCATTAACGAGTGGCACACCTGCCCGGCTTCGGGGCGCATCAACGCCTCGAACCCGTGCTCGGAATACATGTTCCTCGACGACACCGCCTGCAATCTGGCGTCGCTGAACCTGATGTCGTTCCGTCTGAAGGACGGTTCCTTCGACGTCGAGGCGTTCGAGCACGCCTGTCGGCTGTGGACCATCGTGCTGGAAATCTCCGTGCTGATGGCGCAGTTCCCGTCGAAGGAAATCGCCCAGCTCTCCTACGAGTTCCGCACGCTGGGCCTCGGCTTCGCCAACCTCGGCGGCCTGCTGATGGCGTCCGGCCTGTCCTACGACTCGGACGAGGGCCGCGCCTACTGCGCCGGCATCTCCGCCGTCATGACCGGCGTCGCCTATGCCACCTCGGCCGAGATGGCGCAGGAACTGGGCACCTTCCCGGGCTTCGAGGCCAACCGCGACCACATGCTGCGGGTCATCCGCAACCATCGCCGCGCCGCCAACGGCGAGATGAACGGCTATGAGGGGCTGGCGGTCGAGCCGGTGCCCTTCGTCGCCGACCTCTGCCCGGACCAGGAACTGGCGCTCGCCGCCGTCCGCGTGTGGGACGAGGCGCTGGAACTGGGCGAGGCCCACGGCTATCGCAATGCCCAAGCCACCGTGGTCGCCCCGACCGGCACCATCGGTCTGGTGATGGACTGCGATACCACCGGCATCGAGCCCGACTTCGCCCTGGTGAAGTTCAAGAAGCTGGCCGGTGGCGGCTACTTCAAGATCGTCAACCGTCTGGTGCCGGAGGCGCTGAAAACGCTCGGCTACACCCCGGACCAGATCGAGCAGATCGCGCTCTACGCCGTCGGCCACGGCACGCTGAAGAACGCCCCGGGCGTGAACCACGAGGCGTTGAAGGCCAAGGGCTTCACCGACGAGCTGCTGGAGCGGCTGGAAGGCAACCTCGCCACCGCCTTCGACATCAAGTTCGTCTTCAACCGCTGGACCATCGGCGCCGACTTCTGCATCCAGACGCTGGGCATCCCGGCCGAGACGCTGGACGCCCCGGGCTTCGACCTGCTGAGCCACATCGGCTTCAGCAAGTCGCAGATCGAGCTGGCCAACACCTTCTGCTGCGGCGCCATGACCTTGGAGGGTGCTCCCTTCCTGAAGGACGAGCATCTGTCGGTGTTCGACTGCGCCAACCCCTGCGGCCGCATCGGCAAGCGCTTCCTGTCCTGGGAATCGCACATCACGATGATGGCGGCGGCGCAGCCCTTCATCTCCGGCGCCATCTCCAAGACCATCAACATGCCGAACACGGCGACGGTCGACGAGTGCAAGGACGCCTACCTGATGTCCTGGCGCCTGGGCCTGAAGGCGAACGCGCTCTACCGCGACGGCTCCAAGCTGAGCCAGCCGCTGCAGGCCGCCCTGCTCGACGACGAGGAGGATGGCGAGGCGGTCGAGGCGGTGATCGAGGCGCCGGCCGCCGTTCGCGCCCAGATGATCACCGAGCGCATCGTCGAGAAGGTGATCGAGCGGGTGGTCGAGCGGAAGAGCAGCTCGCGCGAGCGTCTGCCGCACCGCCGCAAGGGTTACACCCAGAAGGCCAATGTCGGCGGCCACAAGGTGTATCTGCGCACCGGCGAGTATGAGGACGGCCGCCTGGGCGAGATCTTCATCGACATGCACAAGGAAGGTGCCGCCTTCCGCTCGCTGATGAACAACTTCGCCATCGCGGTGTCGATCGGCCTGCAGTATGGCGTGCCGCTCGAGGAGTTCGTGGAGGCATTCACCTTCACGCGCTTCGAGCCGTCGGGCATGGTGACCGGCAACGACACCATCAAGATGGCGACGTCGATCATCGACTACATCTTCCGCGAGATCGCCATCTCCTACCTGAACCGCACCGATCTGGCGCACGCCACGCCGGAGGATCTGGTGCCGTCGACGGTCGGCAGCGGCGACAAGCAGGGTGACCTGCCGGATACCCAGGTGCAGCCGTCCGACATCGTCCGCCGCATCGCGTCGACCGGCTATGTCCGCAACAACCTGCGCGTCCTGCATGGCGGCCAGACCCAGCGCGCCAGCGCCGCGGCGGCCTTCGCCGCCACCGGCACCGACACGGCGGCCGTGAGCGTCACCGCGTCGGCGGGTACGCAGGTTTCCGCCCAGGCGGCCATGTCGGCCAGCCCGGCGGTCGCCGCCGCCACTGCACAGGGCCATGTCGCCGCCACCGCGGCCACCGGTACGGCCTATGGCGGCAGCACCAGCGACCAGCGCTTCGACCGCATCCGCGAGGCCCGCGCCCGCGGCTATGAGGGCGATCCCTGCGGCGAGTGCGGCAACATGACCCTGGTCCGCAACGGCACCTGCCTGAAGTGCGACAGCTGCGGGTCGACCACCGGCTGCAGCTGATCCTGAGGACGGCGCTCCCGCCGGGGGCGCCATCTGAAGGCCAATGACGATAGGGAGGGAGTGGGAAACCACTTCCTCCCTTTTTGTTCTGCACGAACGGTTTCAGCGATGGTGGATTAGAACCGTTCTCGTGTGGCTGCAACAGGTTGGCCGAAGTGTGACGAGCCTTGACCGTGCCGCGTGTGTTCATGTTAGCTGACTCTCCCGGGGGCGCCGACGCGGCGTTCCCGAAGCATGTCCGGAGGGATCAGGGGTCATGGATTCGGCCGCGACCGCGCTGGACGACCGTCTGCCGTCCGATCGCCTGTTGCGGGCAACCGCCGCGCAATGGAACGCTGCCTTGGTCTGGACATCGGCCGACGGCGCCATCGTCGGTGCCAACCCCGGCTTTGCCCGGCTGGCCGGCCTCCCTTTGGAGACGCTGGTCGGGCGCTCGTTGCCCAGCCTGCTCGATCTCGGCGGACGTGACTGGCAAGCGGTGTGGGACGGTGCGCGGGGGGATCATCCGCCGCCCGGTGCCGGCGCCTTGCGGATCCTGCGCCATGATCCGGTCCCGGTCGATCTGTTTTGGCAGCATCTGACCGACGGGGGCGATGAGCTGCTTCTGTGCGAGATGCGCAACTTCGACGAGCGTGAGCGGGCCGAGGCGGTGGCCCGCCTGCAGCAGAATGTTTTGGAACTGGTGGCGACCGGCCGGTCGCTGAAGCAGGTCCTGGATTTCCTCTGTCGGCAGGTTGAGGCCTGTGCGCCGGAGGTCGCCTGTTCGGTGATGCTGCGGGACGACGAGAACCGCATGCGGGTCGCCGCCGCCCCATCGCTGCCCGCCGGCTACACTGCCAACATCGACGGGCTTTCCATCGAGCCGGACGTCGGCTGCTGCGGCAGCGCGATGAGCGCGGGCGAGGCGGTGATGTCCATCGATATCGCCGGTGATCCGCGCTGGGCCAAGCGTCGCGACCTCGCGCTGGCCCATGGGTTGGCCGCCTGCTGGTCCAACCCGATCAAGGGGCGGGACGCCCGCATGCTGGGCAGCTTCGCGCTCTATTACCACCATCCGCGCCCCGTTGCCGCTTTTCACCGCCGGCTGGTGGAAGCCTGCGTGCATCTATGCGCGCTCGCCATCGAACATGACCGGGCGCGGGCGGAGATCAACCGGCTGGCCTACTTCGACACGCTGACCGGGCTGCCCAACCGTCAGCTTCTGGCCGACCGCGCCACCGCGGCGCTGGCGCTGGCCGGGCGCACCCGGCAGCCGGTGACGCTGATGTTCCTGGACATCGACCGCTTCAAGACCATCA
The DNA here is from genome assembly GCF_042938965.1 of Azospirillum sp. A23. Classification (NCBI taxonomy): domain Bacteria; kingdom Pseudomonadati; phylum Pseudomonadota; class Alphaproteobacteria; order Rhodospirillales; family Azospirillaceae; genus Azospirillum; species Azospirillum sp. A23. The sequence goes on from NZ_CP170667.1 coordinate 166,003, forward strand.
ACGACTCGCTGGGGCATGCAGTCGGCGACCGGCTGCTGGTGGAGGTGGCGACCCGGCTGAAGCAGCTGTTCATCGAGGGCGACACGCTGGCTCGGCTGGGCGGCGACGAGTTCGTGGCGTTGCTGCCGGGCTGTGACGCGGCGCATGCCTCGCTGCTGGCCGAGCGGGTGCTCACCGCCCTGGCGGTGCCGGTGACGGTGGCCGATCTGACGCTGACCCCGACCGCCAGCATCGGCATCGCCGTGCATCCCGACGACGGCATGGATTTCGATACGCTGCTGCGCCAGGCCGACGCGGCGATGTACCGGGCCAAGCAGGCGGGCCGCAACCGCTGCCACTTTTTCCGCCGCGACATGAACGAACAGGCGGTGCGCCGGCTGGAGATGGAGGCGGCGCTGCGCGAGGCGCTGGACCGGCAGGAGGCGGGCTGTCCGGAGGACGAGGCACCGTTCGAGCTGTATTACCAGCCCCAGTTGCGGTTGAAGCCGAACTGCCTGCACCGGGTGGAGGCGCTGATCCGCTGGACCCACCCGCGCTGGGGAGCGGTGTCGCCGGTGGAGTTCGTGCCGCTGGCCGAGGAGTGCGGGCTGATCGACCGGCTGGACAGCTGGGTGTTGCAGACGTCGGTGGCGCAGCTCGGCCGCTGGCGCGCGGCGGGGGTGCCGGTGCCCGGGCTGGCGGTGAACGTCTCCGCCGTCCGCTTCGCCCGCGGCGACCTGCCGGATCAGGTCCGCGCCGCGCTGGCCACCAACGGCATCCCGGCCAACGATCTGACGTTGGAGATCACCGAACGGCTGATGATGACGGAGGAGATCGGCGTCCATGACGCGCTGGATGCCTTGCACGCGCTGGGCGTCACCCTCTCCATCGACGATTTCGGCACCGGCTATTCATCCTTGAGCTATCTGAAGCGCTTCCCGGTCGGCGAACTGAAGATCGACCGCAGCTTCGTCAAGGAGCTGGACATCGACGCCGCCAACCGCCCCCTGGTCCGCGCCATCATCCAGATCGGCGAGGCGCTGGGCCTGACCGTCGTCGCGGAGGGGGTGGAGCGTGAGGCCCAGCACCGCATGCTGGAGGCGGAAGGCTGCGCCATCGGCCAGGGTTATCTTTTCGCCCGGCCGATGCCGTCGGCGGCGCTCGTGAACTGGCTGGCGGGGGAGGGTAAGCACTGGGTCGAATGTCCGGCCGCCGCCTGCTTCAGCATCTGAAACATTTGCAGGGGAAATGGTCCCGTTTTTCTTTGGATTTACGGGGTACTTCGGGCGCAATTCACCGTTCGAATCGGTATTATGCGGATCCGCCGGAGTAATGGGGATGCGGGCAATACGATATAGCCGCAACGCTCCTTTGCCGGTGAAGCGCAGGTCATCCTGTTCTAGACCACGCGACTGTCTTGTGTCCCAACGTTTGGGGCGATAGAAGGTCCACTCAGCGGCATGTGCGGTCAAGCAAACTGACCACGGGGTTTCGCCCGGCGGATTTCCGCAGGGTGGAACGGTCGTTGGAGACAAGGGGAGCACCCACATGCCGGACGACCATGGGGCGAGAGGAAATCCGCAATGGCGAGCCAGGGTGAATCCAAGTGGGTCTACAGCTTCGGGGCCGGTGCCACCGAAGGACGGGCCGAGATGAAGAACCTGCTGGGCGGCAAGGGCGCCAATCTGGCCGAAATGGCCAATCTTGGCCTGCCCGTTCCGCCGGGCTTCACGATCACCACCGAGCTGTGCACCTATTTCTACGCCAACGGACGCTCCTATCCGCCGGAGCTGACGGCGCAGGTGAACGCCGCCATCACGCGGCTGGAAACGGCGATGGACGCCAAGTTCGGCGATCAGGCCAACCCGCTGCTGGTGTCGGTCCGGTCCGGCGCCCGCGCGTCGATGCCGGGCATGATGGACACCGTCCTCAACCTGGGCCTGAACGACGCGACCGCCGCCGGCCTCGCCAAGCGGTCGGGCGACGGCCGCTTCGCCTACGACAGCTACCGCCGCTTCATCCAGATGTACTCCAACGTCGTGCTCGACGTTGAGCATCACCATTTCGAGGACATCCTCGACAACCACAAGCGCGACAAGTCCTACAACCTCGACACCGACCTGTCGGCCGAGGATTGGCAGGCGGTGATCGAGGACTACAAGAAGGCGGTCGAGCGCGAGCTGGGCCGGCCCTTCCCGCAGGACGTGCAGGAGCAGCTGTGGGGCGCCATCGGTGCCGTCTTCGATTCGTGGATGAACGCCCGCGCCATCACCTACCGCAAGCTGCACGACATCCCGGCCGCCTGGGGCACCGCGGTCAACGTGCAGTGCATGGTCTTCGGCAACATGGGCAACGACTGCGCCACCGGCGTGGCCTTCACCCGCAACCCGTCGACCGGCGAGAACGCCTTCTACGGCGAGTATCTGGTCAATGCCCAGGGTGAGGACGTCGTCGCCGGCATCCGCACGCCGCAGCACCTGACCGTCGCCGGCAAGATCGCCAACAAGTCCGACCTCCCCGCCATGGAAGAGGTGATGCCGGAGGTGTTCAACCAGCTGAACGAGGTCCGCCTCAAGCTGGAAAAGCACTACCGCGACATGCAGGACATCGAGTTCACGGTCCAGCAGAACAAGCTGTTCATGCTGCAGACCCGCAACGGCAAGCGCACCGCTCCGGCGGCGCTGAAGATCGCGGTGGATCTGGCGAACGAGGGCGTCATCGACCAGAACGAGGCGGTCCGCCGCATCGATCCGGCCTCGCTCGACCAGCTGCTGCACCCGACGCTGGACCCCAAGGCCGACCGCAAGATCATCGCCAAGGGCCTGCCGGCTTCCCCCGGTGCGGCCTCGGGCAAGGTGGTCTTCACCGCCGACGAGGCCGAGCAGATGGCCGGCAAGGGCGAGTCGGTGATCCTCTGCCGCATCGAGACCTCGCCTGAGGACATCCACGGCATGCACGCCGCCCGCGGCATCCTGACCAGCCGCGGCGGCATGACCAGCCACGCGGCGGTGGTTGCCCGCGGCATGGGCCGTGCCTGCGTGTCGGGCGCCGGCGACCTGCGCATCGACTACAAGACCAGGCAGATGTCGGTCCGCGGCGTCGCCGTGAAGGAAGGCGACATCCTGACCATCGACGGCTCCACCGGCGAGGTGATGCTGGGCGAGGTGCCGACGATCCAGCCGGAGCTGTCGGGCGACTTCGCCACCCTGATGGGCTGGGCCGACAAGATCCGCCGGATGAAGGTCCGCGCCAACGCCGAGACCCCGCTGGACGCCCGCACCGCGCGGAAGTTCGGCGCCGAGGGCATCGGCCTGTCGCGCACCGAGCACATGTTCTTCGACCCGGAGCGCATCCTGGCCGTCCGCGAGATGATCCTGGCGGAGGACGAGGCCGGCCGCCGCAAGGCGCTTGCCAAGCTGGAGCCCTTCCAGAAGAAGGACTTCGTCGAGCTGTTCACGATCATGGCCGGCCTGCCGGTGACGATCCGCCTGCTCGACCCGCCGCTGCACGAGTTCCTGCCGAACACCGAAGAGGACATGGCGGAGGTCGCGGCGGCCACCGGCACCGATCCGCTGCGGGTGCGCCACCGCACCATCCAGCTGCATGAAGCGAACCCGATGCTGGGCCATCGCGGCTGCCGTCTGGGCATCTCGTACCCCGAGATCTACGAGATGCAGGCCCGCGCCATCTTCGCCGCTGCCGCCGAGGTCGCCAAGACCACCGGAGAGGCCGTCATTCCCGAAGTGATGATCCCGCTGATCATCACCCGCAAGGAGTTCGACATCCTCAAGGCGGTGATCGACCGCGCCGCCGAGCAGGTGAAGGCCGAGACCGGCGTGACGGTGGAGTATCTGACCGGCACGATGATCGAGATCCCGCGTGCGGCCCTGAAGGCCGGCGAGATCGCCGAGTCGGCCGAGTTCTTCAGCTACGGCACCAACGACCTGACCCAGACCACGCTGGGCCTGTCGCGCGACGACGCCGGCAGCTTCCTGCCGGAGTACCAGCGCCAGGGCATCCTGGAGCAGGACCCGTTCCAGTCGCTGGACGTCACCGGCGTCGGCGAACTGGTGGAGATCGCCACCGAGCGTGGCCGCAAGGTCCGTCCGGACATCAAGCTCGGCATCTGCGGCGAGCATGGCGGCGACCCGGCCTCGATCTCCTTCTGCGAGAAGGTCGGGCTGACCTATGTCTCCTGCTCGCCCTACCGCGTGCCGATCGCCCGTCTGGCGGCGGCGCAGGCGGCGCTGAACAGCGACACGGTCAAGCGCGACTGAGCCGAACCGGGTAGCTGAAACGACGACGGCCCTCTTCCCGCAAGGGAAGGGGGCCGTTTCGTTTTGGGGGCGATGTCAGCGTAGGCTCGACCGTCGACCTCTTCGGTCTTGAGTGTCTTCATGAAGCTCTCCGCCATGGCATTGTCGTAAGGGCAGCCGACCCGGCTCATGCTTGGCTGGACGCCATGAGCCTCCAGACGCCCGATGTAGGCCCGGCACGCATACTGGACGCCTCGGTCGGAGTGGTGAACCATCGGTCCCGCTCCGCGCGCGGCCAAGGCGCCGTCGAGCGCCTCCAGTGTCAGCTCCGCACGCAGATGATCGGCCAGTGCCCAGCCGATCACCCGGCGCGACCAGGCGTCCAGGATAACCGCCAGATAGGCGAACTCCCTACCCAGCCGGACATAGGTGATGTCGGCAACCCACAGCTGGTTCGGCCCGCTCAGCGTCAAGCGGCGTGCCACGTTGGGCCAGACCGGAAAGTCATGCCGGCTGTCCGTCGTCGCCGGGACGAACGCTGCCCGCCGCAGACACAGCAGGGTGTCCTCCCGCATCAGCCGCAGCACCCGCTTGTGGTTCGCCAGCCGCCCCTCCCGACGCAACAGCGCCGTGATCCGCCGGTAACCGTAATGCCGATGCGCCAGGGCCAACCGCTGGATGGCGTCGCGCAGGTCGGTCTCCTCCGCTGCCGGCGAGCGCCCCTGCCAATGCCGGTAAAAGCCGGCCCGGCTCACGCCGGCCAACCGGCACATCCCTTCCACCGAAACTCTGCCTTGCCGCTGCGTCATCGCCTGGATGGCGGCGTAGACGCCGTCTCGCCAGCCGCGCTCTTCGGCCGGCGTGACGCCTCGATACGCTGCAAGGCTTCGCTGAAAAAATCCAACTCAAGCTGCTGGCGCGCAACCGTTCGCTCAAGCTCCGATACCCAGGCCCGCACATCAGGCGCAAGCTGATCCAATGCTGCCACCGCAGGCGCGCTCGGCGCCGGACCCGTCGACGGGCCTCCCTCTGCAGATCGAGACCGCCGATAGCCGCGTCGGCGGCCAGGACGACGCTCCAATCCAGCCTCACCCTCACGACCAAAAGCATCGCGCCAGCGGTAAATCTGCGCACGGAATACGCCAGATTCCCGTTCAAGATCCGTTATCCGCTCGCCAGCTTCAAGCCGACGAACCAGCGAAACCTTGAACTTCAAACTTCGCTTCTCTCCCATCGGTCCTCTCCTGCAGAGAACCGGAACACTTTAACCCTGTCTCAGTTTCAGGGGGCACTCCAGGGTGTGTTCAGTGTTCACTCCTGCTGTGGACGGAGTCCTGGCAGATGATGCTTGGGATTATAAGCCGGGCGTCGCGAAATGCCCATCTTGATCTCCTAAGGGTAGAAAGGTGAGAGTAAAGGACACGGAAAAAGGCTGAAGGTCCGGCGATGCCTGTTCTTTTCCTCCACCATTCGGATACCGTCGTCCATGAGGAGGCGAACGGGGGCCGCACGGCGCCACGGTCCTTGACCGTGTGGCGCCCAAACGCGCTGCGACCTCTGGAGCGAGAATAGACCGCTCCCCACGGCTGACACCGGAAGGCAGCGAAAAGCAATATCGGGAAAATTGGGAGCAAACCATGGTTGCGGTTGAGCGGGCCAGCCTTGTGCGGGCGTTCGGCAAGGTGGCGGTCGATCTGGCCGATCTGAAATTCGCCAGCGCGATCAAGGGGGTGATCGACGCCACCGGTGCTTTCAAGGCCGATCCGAAAATCCAGCCCACGGCGGAGGAGGGGGCGAAGCTGCTGCTTCAGCGCGCCGCCTATGCCGCCGCCATCCGCATCATCCAGGCGGAGGCGCGCAACGCCCCGGTGATGGCGGCCGAGGCTGATTCGCAGGAGATCGAGGCGGCGATCCTGGGCGCCACCGCCGAAACATCCTTAGACCTGACCGAAATCGCCTTCACCGATCCGGAGCGCTGGCCGGGTCTGGTGGCGTTGCTGACCCGGTTCGACTGGTTCATGCGGGTCTGTGCGGTGCCCGACGACAAGCGGCCGCCGATCCGCCGCGCCTTCGCCGACGCGCTGCCGCTGGCGCTGGCCGGGGAGTGGCGGAACGCGGAGCGGGAAAAGGAGTATCAGGCGCTGCGGGCGGCGCTGGAGCCGACGCCGTTCGACCCGGCGGCGCAGCGGTCGTTGCAGTGGAACGCCTACCGTGACCGCTTGGTCAAGGCGATGGATGCGCCGTTGCGGGCGCTGAACCCGGAGAAGATCCGCTGTTCCCTGAACGATCTCTACGTTCCCTTGCGGGCAGCGGTTGGCGATCCGGAAGCGCCGGAAAGAACAAACGGAGAGCCGCGCAAACGGACTCTCGTCTGGTTGGACGACACGCTGTACGTCTGGGCGACCCGAACGAACCATGCTCCAGCAGACAGGATTCGTGTGCTGTCCGGCGAAGCCGGCGCTGGCAAGTCGAGTGCCTGTATGAGGCTCGCTGCCCTGCTGGCGGCAGAAAAGCGGCGGGTGCTGCTGGTTTCGCTCACCCGGCTTAACATCGCCAAAGGCTCGCTTGAGGAGTTGGCGCGTTATCTAGCCAGCGACCTAGGACACGATCCCTTCAATCCTCTACCGACTGGCGAGCCGCTGGTACTGATTCTGGACGGACTGGACGAATTGGCCAAGTCGGGCCAAGGGGCGACAGTACTATTGAACGGGTTCATCGCCGATTTGGGACAGCGATTGTCGGAGTGGAACCGTGAAAGCACTCGTGTGCTGCTGTTGCTTGCCGGCCGGCCGGGCGCCACGGGTGCTGCGGTCGCCACCGGGGCCATTGGTCGCGACGATGACGCCCGTCTGCATGTGCTGCGCTATAATATTGCTGATGATGACTGTTACGGTTACGAACCGCAGAACTTGGCAAATCTCGACCAGCGGTCGGATTGGTGGCACTCCTTCGATCCAGTGGGTGGAATGCCTGAGCCGCTGAAGCGCGATGACCCGCATATTGATTCGCTGACTGAGCAACCGCTGTTAAATTGGCTGCTGGCACAAATCCTGACTGAGGAAGGACCAGAACGGGCAGCTACGATCAGCGGAGTGCACGACCTTTACACCCGTCTGTTTGGGCATGTCCTCGACCGTATTCATCGGCGGCATCCAGGGGATGGGAGCACGGAGGCTATTGATCCTGTCCGTGCTCGGTTGGAGCAGATGCTGGAGGAGGTCGCGGTGGCGGCATGGCATGCTGGCACCGACCGCGCTGTACCGTTGAGTGCAGTGGAAAGACGGCTTGAGGAGAATAAGCTGTCCAAGGAACTGAGACGTCTTTCCGATAACACTGATGCTGCCTTAACCACACTACTCGACAGTTTTTTCTGTCGTGCTCATCAAGGGATGGAGTATCGACTGGTCGAATTCACTCATAAAAGCTTCGGTCAGTTCCTGACAGCTCGCCGGGTGGTTCGGCTAATGCCGAGCATGCCGGACACCCAAGACGTGGACCGTTACATGACCGAAGCAGCGTTAAGGAAATGGCTGGAATTGTGCGGTCCAGCGGTCATGGACTGGGCAACCTATGGCTTTCTGTCCGCGCAAGTGGCTGCTGAAGCTGATCGCAGTCCTCTGGAGGTCACCCGATGGCGGAACGCCCTGTCCAGCCTCTTGGTAGAGTGCCTAGAAACAGGCATGCCCATGCCAGACGGAGTAAAGCGCTCCCGAGACAGCGAGCGGCTGGTTCGCAATGCAGAGATAGCTATGCTTTGCGCAGTTGCGTCAGCTTTCAGTGTTTCGGTTGAGAAATCCGATCCCATTTTTATCAATCCTACAATTCTGGCAGCAACCTTGCATCGCCTCTCTGGGCCTATGATGGAATGGTCCGTTGCTCGGGATACACTTCACATCTTTGACCTTAGCGGCACAGACTTAATGGGCCTCAACCTGACACGTGCCAACCTGATAGGGGCGAAGCTAAGAGGTGCCAACCTGACGCGCGCCGACCTGATGGGCGCCAAACTGACGGGTGCCGATCTGAGAGATACCGACCTGACGCACGTTGATCTGACGCACGCCGACCTGAGGGACGCTACTCTAATGCGCGCCGACTTGACGTCCGCTGCTCTGACGCGCGCCGACCTAATGGGTGCAGGTCTGAATCGTGTCACTCTGGTGGATGCCGATCTAATCCGTGCCAATTTGACAAACGCTGATCTGGCGGGTGCTGATCTAAGGGACGCTGACTTGACGGGTGCCGACCTTAGGAACACCGACTTGACGGGTGCTGACTTGAGGGGCACGATCCTGATGCGCGCCGACCTGACTTACGCGACCCTGACACGCGCTAATCTGACAGGCGCCGATCTGAGGCGTGCTGACTTAACAGGCGCTAATCTAACAGGTGCTGACCTAACAGGCGCCAATCTCGAACCGGGACAACTTACACCAGATCAGCTTAACGCCTGCTTTCGAATTGCATGAACGGAAGCAGACGTTAAGCAAGAGGCTTGTTTCGCTACTTCACCAACCCCCGATAAAGCTCCATGTACTCCTCCGCCGGCCCGTGCCAGCCGAAGTCCCGCGTCATGGCGCGGCGCTGCATCGCCTGCCAGCGGTCGGGCTTGCGGTAGACGCTCATCGCCCGGCGCAGCGCCCACACCAGTTCCTGGCCGGTCGCGTTGACGAACTGGAACCCCGTCGCGCTGCCGTCGGCGCTGGCGGCCGGGTTGGCGTCGATCACCGTGTCGGCGAGGCCGCCGGTGCGGCGGACCAGCGGCAGCGTGCCGTATTTCAGGGCATAGAGCTGGGTCAGGCCGCAGGGTTCCGACCGGGACGGCACCAGGAACAGGTCGGATCCGGCCTGGATGCGGTGGGACAGCGGCTCGTCATAGCCGATGCGGACGCCGATGGATTGCGGATGCCATTGGGCAAGCTGGCGGAAGCCGGCCTCGCTGGAGGCGTCGCCGCTGCCCAGAACCACCAGCTGGCCGCCCCAGGACACCCATTGGCCGGCGGCCTCCAGAACCAGATCGAGGCCCTTGTGCCAGGTCAGGCGGCTGACCACGGCGGCCAAGGGCGCGTCGGGGCGGCGGTCCAGGCCGAAGGCGGATTGCAGATCGGCCTTGCAGGCGTCCTTTCCGCCCAGATCGTCGGGGGTGTAGCGGGCGGGCAGATGCGGGTCGGTCGCCGGATCCCACACCGCGTAATCGACGCCGTTCAGGATGCCGGTCAGCACGTCGGAGCGGGTGGCGAGCAGACCCTGCAGGCCGGTGCCGTGCTCGGCCGTCTGGATCTCGTTGGCGTAGGTCGGGCTGACCGTGGTCAGGCGGTCGGCATAGAAGCAACCGGCCTTCAGGAAGCTGATGTTGCCGTAATACTCGACCCCATCGACGCGGAAGCTGGAGGAGGGCAGGCCGAGGTCGCCCATCATCCAGGGGCCGAACAGGCCCTGATAGGCGATGTTGTGGATGGTCAGCACCGTGCCCGGCCGGAAGGGGCCGGCGAAACGGTCGGGGCGCAGGGTCAGATAGGCGGGGATCAGCGCCGCCTGCCAGTCATGGCCGTGCAGGATGTCGGGTCGCCACCAGGGATCGTAGGAGGTCTCCGCCGCGAAGCCGGCGGCGACCCAGGCGAGGGCTGCGAAGCGCAGGGCGTTGTCGGCCCAGTCCTTGCCGTCCGGCCCGAGATAGGGGTTGCCGGGACGGTCGTACAGCGACGGCGCCTTCAGCGCATAGGCGAGAACCCCGTCGGCGGTGCGGCCGATGCACAGCTGGGCGCGGTCGCAGCCGGGCAGGTCGGTGATCAGGTCGCCGACCTCATGCAGGTTCTGCAAACTGTTCAGGACGGCGGGATAGCCCGGCAGCAGCAGGCGGACATCGGCGCCGGCGGCGTTCAGGGCCGGCGGCAGGGCGGCGGACACGTCGGCCAGCCCCCCCGTCTTGACCATCGGGTAGCATTCGGACGTGACGTAGAGGACGCGCATCGGGAAGGCACTCGGCGATAGGCGGGAGGGGTGAAAGGCGGGAGGGTGTGGACATGGTATAGCGCCGATGCGGGTCCGGTGGGGAGCCGGACCGCATCGGCGCAGGCCATGGTGCGGGGGAGGGCGGCGAAATGCCGCCTTACTCCTTCGGCAGCTTCTCGATCATCTCGCGGGTGATCAGGACGACGCCGCCCTCGCTGCGGTGGAAGCGCCTGGCGTCCAGCTCCGCGTCCTCGCCGACGACGAGGCCGTTGGGGATGCTGACGCCGCGGTCGATCACCACCTTCTTCAGGCGGCAATGGCGGCCGATGTCGCACTCCGGCAGGACCACCGCCTCGTGCAGCTCGCTGTAGGAGTTGACGCGGACCGAGCTGAACAGCAGCGAGCGGCGCACGGTCGAGCCGGAGATGATGCAGCCGCCCGACACCAGGCTGTCGATCGCCGTGCCGCGGCGGTTCTCGTCGTCGAAGACGAACTTGGCGGGGGGAAGCTGCTCCTGATAGGTGAAGATCGGCCAGTCGCGGTTGTACATGTTCAACTGCGGCGTGACGTGGCAGAGGTCGAGGTTGGCTTCCCAATAGGCGTCGATGGTGCCGACGTCGCGCCAGTAGGGGGCGTCGTCCGGCGCGTCGATGATGGCGCTGTCGGCATAATCGTGGGCGATGATGCGGGCGCCGGTCTTCACCAGATGCGGGATGATGTCCTTGCCGAAATCGCGGCTGGAGCCGGGGGTGGCGACGTCGCGCTCCAGCTGGTCGTAGAGGAACTGGGCGTTGAAGACGTAGATGCCCATGCTGGCCAGCGCCATGTCGGGGCGGCCGGGCATCGGCGGCGGGTCGGCCGGCTTCTCGACGAAGTCGATGATGCGGCGCTCCTCGTCGATGTGCATCACGCCGAAGCCGCTCGCTTGTTCGCGCGGGACCGCGATGCAGGGGACGGTGACGTCGGCCTTGCGGTCGATGTGGTCGAGCAGCAGCGCGCCGTAATCCATCTTGTAGATGTGGTCGCCGGCCAGGATCAGGACATATTCCGGCTCGTGGTCGCGCAGGATGTCGAGGTTCTGGTACACGGCGTCGGCGGTGCCCTGGTACCACTCGGTCTCGCTGACGCGCTGCTGGGCCGGCAGCAGGTCGCAGAACTCGTTCATCTCGCCGCGGAAGACGTTCCAGCCGCGCTGGAGATGGCGCAGAAGGCTGTGAGACTTGTACTGCGTCAGCACGCCGATGCGGCGGAAGCCGGAGTTGACGCAGTTGGACAGCGCGAAGTCGATGATGCGGTACTTGCCGCCGAAATATGTCGCCGGCTTGGCCCGCCGGTCGGTCAGCTGCTTCAGACGGCTTCCGCGTCCCCCGGCCAGCACCAGCGCCACCGCACGTCGCGGTGCGAGGCGCAGATCCCGTTTGTCGAGCATGGCCGTTACCCCCTTTGCCTTATTCTTGCGGCCGCTCGGCTGCGGCCATTCCATATGGAGGCGTTGACGGTGCCACATCTCGCCGCCATGTCCAATAGGCGCGGCGGAAGGGTCGCATCGGCTTACCCGCCGCACCGGCTCTCCCCAGTCTTAGGAGGAAAGGGGGGCGTATGCACCACCCCGCCGAACGGACTGGATGGAAGAGATAGATTGCCAGCCCGGCGTCGCTGCGATGCCGCCGCAATGAGCGCCTTGCAGGCCATGCCGTGCCTAAATTTTCATCATCTGCCGGAATGACAGCCAGAGTGCGGGGTGGAAGCCGACCGATATCGGGCTGCCGGCCCTGCCGTCCGGTCGAAAGCCCGGAATTTGCGGCGAAATGTCGGTTCCGAGATCTGCCCATTTCCTGTGCAAACACCGGGTGCGACTCGTAGGAGGGTGCCCGTTCGGGGGTCCCGGCCTGGGACAACCCTGACGATTCCAAGCCGTTTTCGACTGGCACGCTTCTTGTAACGCTGGAGGCGTCCTTGGTCCCGTCCGCCGCCCCGTCTTTGCCGGGGACGGGGCGACCGGGACGGGGTCGCCCCAGTGCGGTGCCCTGTGCGCGGAACACCTCCGGTGCCGCGCCGGCCGTCCGGGGGTGGGAGCGATTTTGGAGAAAGAGGAGCCTCGATGAACCGTCTGTTCCTTATGGCCGCACCGATGATGGCGGTTGCTCTGGGCGCGGTCGGCATGCCGGCCGCAGCCCTTGCCCAGGATCCGGCGGCTGCCGCCGCTGCCGCGGCTGCGGCTGCCGCCGCTGCTGCCGCACCGGCGGCTCCGGCGCTGAATGGCGGCGACACCGCCTGGATGCTCATCTCCACCGCGCTGGTGCTGATGATGACCATCCCCGGCCTGGCGCTGTTCTACGGCGGCATGGTCCGCAAGATGAACGTGCTGTCGACGGTGATGCAGAGCTTCGCCATCACCTGCCTGATCAGCGTCCTGTGGTACGTCATCGGCTACAGCCTGGCCTTCACCGGCACCGGTGCCTATGTCGGCGGTCTCGACCGGCTGTTCCTCAACGGGCTCGACTTCACGAAGGCCTTCGTGCTGGGCGAGGCGACGGGGTCGGGCGTCCCGACGACCATCCCCGAGCCGGTCTTCATGATGTTCCAGATGACCTTCGCGATCATCACCCCGGCCCTGATCACCGGCGCCTTCGCCGACCGCATGAAGTTCTCCTCCCTGCTGGTCTTCACCGCCCTGTGGTCGATCGTGGTCTATGCGCCGATCGCCCACTGGGTCTGGTACCCGTCGGGCTTCCTGTTCGGCCTGGGCGTGCTGGACTTCGCCGGCGGCACCGTCGTGCACATCAACGCTGGCGTCGCCGGCCTGGTCGCCGCGCTGGTGATCGGCAAGCGCAAGGGCTATCCGAAGGAAGCCTTCATGCCGCACAACCTGGTGCTGTCGCTGATCGGCGCCTCGCTGCTGTGGGTCGGCTGGTTCGGCTTCAACGCCGGTTCGGCCCTGACCGCCGGTCCGCGCGCCGGCATGGCGCTGGCCGCCACGCACATCGCCACCGCCGGTGCCGCCATGGGCTGGCTGTTCGCGGAGTGGATCGTCAAGGGCAAGCCGTCGATCCTCGGCATCATCTCCGGCGCCGTCGCCGGCCTGGTCGCGGTGACCCCGGCCGCCGGCTTCGTCGACCCGACGGGCGCCATCGTCATCGGCATCGTCGCCGGCGTGGTCTGCTTCTGGTCGGCCACCAGCCTCAAGCACATGCTGGGCTATGACGACAGCCTGGACGCCTTCGGCGTGCACGGCGTCGGCGGCCTGATCGGCGCCATCCTGACCGGCGTGTTCGCCAAGATGTCGGTGTCCAACAGCGAAGGCGGCTTCGCCGCGGTCCTCCAGGCCGACCCGAAGGCCACGCTGGGCCTGCTGGAAGGCAACGCCGCCGCCGTCTGGATCCAGGTCCAGGGCGTCCTCTACACCATGGTCTGGTGCGCCGTCGCCACCTTCGTCCTGCTGAAGGTCGTCGATGTGGTCATGGGCCTGCGCGTCGAGGAAGATGTGGAGCGCGACGGTCTCGACCTCGCCCTGCATGGCGAGAGCATCCACTAAGAACATCCCTTTCCCACGGGTCTCTCGCGAAAAGGCCGCCGGTTCTCCGGCGGCCTTTTTCGTGTCCGATTGTTGCGCGGAGCGGAACGCTGTGGCGCGGGCGGGCCGGCTTCACGGCGGGGCTGGGAGGGACTACCTGTGGTGCATCGTCATTGTGTCCGCTCAGGAGTTGCCGCCATGTCCGTCACGTCCGCGATCCCCGCTGTCCGCCCGGTGCTTGCCGCCGTCGAGGGCATGGCGACCTCCGACGGTGCCGGGGTCAGCATGACCCGCATGCTGGGCTCGCCGCGCCTGCGCACGCTCGACCCCTTCCTGATGCTCGACCTGTTCGGGTCCGACCGGCCGACCGACTATCTCGCCGGTTTCCCCGACCATCCCCATCGCGGGTTCGAGACGGTGACCTACATGCTGGCCGGCCGCATGCGCCATGCCGACAACCATGGGCATGAGGGCGTGATCGAGACCGGCGGCGTGCAATGGATGACCGCCGGCCGCGGCCTGATCCATTCGGAGATGCCGGAGCAGACCGAAGGGCTGATGCGTGGCTTCCAGCTGTGGATCAACCTGCCGGCCCGGCTGAAGATGACCGAGCCGCGCTATCAGGAGTTCCCGGCAGCCTCCATCCCGGTGGAGCGGCGCGAGGACGGGGCGACCGTCACCGTCATCGCCGGCGACACCGCCCGCGGCACGGCGGGCCCGGTGCGGGCCGAGGCGACCGACGCCCGCTATTTCGACGTGGCGCTGCCGCCGTCGGTGGCCTTCGCCGAGCCGCTGCCGGCCGGCCACACCGCCTTCCTGGTGCTGTTCGAAGGCACGCTGGATGTCGGCGGGGAGGGGCTGCTGTCGGGACCGCGGGTGATCGTGCTGGGCGACGGCGAGCGGGTGGAGGCGGCCGCCGGACCCGACGGCGCGCGCTTCCTGCTGCTGGCCGGCGAGCCCATCGGCGAGCCCATCGCCTGGGGCGGTCCCTTCGTCATGAACACGCGGGAAGAGGTGATGCAGGCCTTCCGCGACTTCGAGGAAGGCCGCATCTGATCCCGAGATGCCGCGCGGAGGGCCGCTGACCGGTTCCATGCGCGGCATCTCGTGCCTTGCACCCCCGCCGCCGCCAGTTATCATGGCGCATTCCGTGTTAATACGAACGATGGCGGGGGCCGGGGCTATGCGTGCAAAGGGTCTGTTGGGTGGGGTCTGGGGCGGGTTCAGGGCGGTTGCCACTGCTGGAGCATTGGCCCTGGGGCTGGCCGGGACCCTGGTCGCCGCCAAGCCCGCCGCCGCGGTGGACGTCTCCAAGGCCGCGGCGGACTTCGGGCCGGAGGGCGCCTGGACCAACCAGTGCGACATCGACCGGATGACCGACAGCAAGACCTGCCGGCTGATGATCTACCGCCTGTTCGACGACGGGAAGGATGTCGGCTTCGTCGCGCTCAGCATCATTCCGACCGGCAACGACTTCCACCTGTTCCTGACCACCAGCCAGGGTCTGATCGACCGCTGCGCCATCCGCGTCGACCGCCAGCCGCGCATCGAATCGCATGTGGCGACGCTGAACATGTGCATGTTCCCGAACTTCGTGTCCGGCCGCGTCGCCGACCAGTTCCGCAACGGCTCGACCATCCTGGTCCGCGTCAACTCCCGCGTGGGCAAGCGCGACATCGATTTCCCGCTGAACGGCTTCTCCCGCACCTTCGAGGAGATGCAGCGCAGCCTGCAATGAGGGTGAGGAGGGTAATTCCCCCTCTCCCTAACCCTCTCCCAAGGGGGGAGAGGGGATTGTGTGCCTACCCCGGCAGCCGGTAGCCAGCCGCCGGTTCATGCATCGGGCAGCCGTTCCGCTCCATGCGGAATTCGGCGGAGCGGTCGTAGGCAAGGCGCCGGGCGCGCATGATCGAGCCCAGCGGCCGGTGCGCCGCCAGCCCATGCCAGGGGCTGAAGGCCAGCCGGTCGTCGCCGGAGCGCGACCGTTCTTCGCTCCAGGCCGTCTGCGGCGGCACGGTGATGCGGGCGATGGTGCGGTAGGGGCTCAGATCCTCCGGCCATACCACGCTGGCATCCTCCACCGGCATGCGCTCCTCGTCGGTGCGCAGCTGGGCGCGCAGCTCCCAGACGGCCTCATGGTCGCGGAAGAACTCCGTCACCGCCTCGCGAATGCCGTTCGGCTTGCCGTTGAGATCCAGCGGCGCGTCGGCAAGCGCGGTCAGGTTCGGCGAGACCGGGACGATCGACAGCTTGGCGATGTGGTCGCCATGGCGCAATGCTGCCTGGCTGTAGAAGGTTTCGCCCAGAATGTGGGTTTCCGGGTGGCCGCCCAGCGTCTTCAGCGTCGCGCTTTCGCCGCCGAAGGCCTCCACCACCCGTTCGGCGACGCGCAGGCCGGCCGACAATACCTTCTTCGCGGTTTCCGCCCGGTCGGTGGTGGCGGCCAGCAGCTTTAGCGTCGACAGGAACTGCCCGGCATCGGGAGCCGAGAAGGCAGGGGCGTTGGCCATGACGAAATCCTGCGTGGCCTCGCCCTCCGACCCCGGCAGCCGCTCGCCGGACACGCCCAGCACCTTCACCGCCAAACCGCGCGGTGTCGAGACGCTGTCGGGCAGGATGTCGCCCGGCGTCGTCGACAGCCGCAGGATTGCCGGATAGCTCTCCGCCTTCGCGAACAGTCCCTGGGCCAGTTCGGCCGGCAAATCGTCCAGCACATCCAGCCGGCCGATCAGCAGCCCGTGGCTCTTGGCATGGACGCTGCGGTTGGCATGGCCGCTGTCCTCGAAGGTCCTGGCGCTGATCGACAGCATCGTCTCGGCCAGATCGTTGAAGACCTGCGCTTCATCGGGGCCCGGGTTTTCGACCGATGGCGTATAGGCCAGGGGCCTGGCAGTGCGCCGGGGGGTGGGCTGGGTGGAGGCAGCGGACACGGGCGGGGCTCCCGAAGAGGAGGAAAGGGCGGGGTGCAGCCGGGACAACAGCCGCGCACTGTCCTCTGTTCCGCAACGACGCGGCGGTGCTCTCCTGCGGCGCCAGCGCGAAAGGGCCGCCGGCAAGGAGCCGCGATATCCCGGGCGGCTATTGTGCGTATGCGAGAATAGCCGGCGGCTGCCGCGGTTTGCGCTGCAAAATGAGAGGGCGGCCTGCGCAAATAATCGACCGCGCCTCATGCGCGAGTATTTTTTAATTTCTCCAATCTCCTATGGAAAATTAACCATGAATTCCGGGGAAGTCCTTAGCAAAAGACTCTGGCGCCGAAATGACTGCGCTGCTTATCCTTTTGTCAGGAAAGGCCAAACCTCTTTACGCCTCCCGCGGCTGCCCGACACGCGGCCATCGTGGGGCGGCCGGACAAGCGAGCGAAGGGTGTCCCATGACCGGACGGAGCGTCATCTGGTCCTCCATATGGATGCGTAGCGGCGTCCTGCTGCTGGGACTGCTTGTGCTGGCGACCCTGTCGGTGCCGGCGGGCGGGCGGGCGACACCGCCCAACAGGACGGTGCTGGTCCTGCACTCCTACCACCAGGGCTATGAGTGGACCGACGGACAGGCGGACGGCATCTCCGACATGCTGGCCTCGGCGGCACCCAATGCGCTGGCGATCCCCTATTACCTGGACTGGAAGCGCTTTCCAGACCCCGCCGGGATCGAGCGGCTGCGGGCGCTGATCGCCTACCGCCATCCCAAGGGCACCGTCGACGCCATCGTCTCCACCGACGATGCCGCGCTCTCCTTCGCCCTGGATTTGCGGCACGAGATTTACGGGCCGGTGCCGCTGGTGCATGGCGGCGTGCTGCCGATTTCGGCGCGGCGGCTGACCGAGCGCGAGGCCAATGTCGTCGGCATCGACGAGGCCAAGGACATCGAGGGCACCGTGCGCATGGCGATGGCGGCCAATCCGCGGCTGCAACGCCTGTTCATCCTGCATGACGACACCGAGACGGGCCTGGGGCTGGACGCCGAGATCGAGGCGCTGGCCGCCGCCGGCCGCTTCCCCGCCGAGGTGGAGCGGCAGACCCTGCCGGCGCTGCCCTTCGCCCGGCTGGAGGAGCGGCTGGCCGCCCTGCCGCCGGACAGCGCGGTGCTGCTGGGCACCTATGCCACCGACCCCAAAGGCCTGGTCCTGCCGCCCGAGCAGTTCCTGGAACTGATGAGCGAGAAAAGCAGCGTGCCGATCTATGGCTTGCAGGAATTCCTGCTGGGCCATGGCATCGCCGGCGGCAGCCTGCTGAGCGGGCAGGAGCATGGCCGCGCGGTCGGTCGGCTGGCCGCCGCCCTGGTGAATGGCGCGTCCATCGCCGGCCTGCCGGCGGAGCAACGCCAGTCGGTCGTCCGGGCCGCCGATTACGGCCGGATGCAGCGCTACGGGATCGATCCCGCGCGGCTGATGCCGCTTGACCGGCTGGTCGACAAGCCCTTCTCCTTCATGGAGACCTACCGCTGGCTGGTGGTGACGGTCGGCGGCGTGCTGCTGCTGCTGTTCGGCATGGTTCTGGTGCTGTCCCTCACCCTGCGCAGCCGGCGGAAGACCGAGGCGGCGTTGCAGCGGAGCAACGAGGCGCTGACAGAGTCGCGCCGGCAGTTGCAGGCCAAGGTCGTCGAACTGACCGCCAGCAAGGATGCGCTGCGCGAACGCGGGCGGTGGATGCGGCTGGTGGCGGAGGCATCGCGCGACATCATCTGGACCTGGGACATCGTCAATGACGTCCGCGTCCTGTCCGGCCGGGTCGAGGAGCTGCTGGGCGTCGATGCCGCCAGCATCGATTCCCGCGCGGCCTGGTTCGACCGCATCCATCCCGAAGACCGGTCGCTGGCGGAGGAGGCGTTGCAGCGCCACCTGTCGGGCGAACTGCCGGAATACCGGGTGGAATACCGGGTCCGCCACCGCGACGGCAATTACCTGTGGCTCTATGCCACCGGCAAGATCCTGTTCGATGGGGACGGCCAGGGCGGGACGGCAGGGCGGGGGAAGCCGGTGATGATGGGCGGCTCCTACACCGACATCACCGCGCAGAAGCGGCAGCAGGCATGGCTGGACCATCTGGCCCATTACGATTCCCTGACCGGCCTGCCCAACCGGCTGACCCTGGAACGGCATGTCGACCGGCTGATCGCCGACACAAAGGCATCCGGCAAAGCCGGGCCGCTGGCGCTGCTGTTCCTCGACATGGACAATTTCAAGTTCATCAACGACGGCTTCGGCCACAAGGCCGGCGACGAGCTGCTGATGATGCTGGGGCTGCGTATCCGCAAGGGTGCGGGCGACGGGCTGTTCATCGCGCGGCTGGGCGGCGACGAGTTCGTGGTGGTCGTCCAGGGTGGCGAGGCCGGCGAGCCGGCGGAGGTGGCGCAACGGCTGGAACAGGCATTCGCCGCCCCCTTCCTGGTCGAGGGACAGCATTTTTTCGTGACATGCAGCGTCGGCATCGCCCGCTATCCCTGGGACGGCCGCTGCTTCGACGATCTGTTGCAGAACGCCGACACAGCCATGTACCGGGCCAAGGACAGCGGGCGCGGGCGCATCTGCACCTTCACCGTCGACATGAACCTGAAGGTGGTGGAGCGCATGCGGCTGCTCAGCCGGGCCCGGCTGGCCTTCGACCGCCAGGCCTTCACCGTGCATTACCAGCCGCAGGTCGCGACGCGCGACGGCCGGGTCCGCGGTTTCGAGGCGCTGATCCGCTGGACCGACTCGGAACTGGGGCCGGTGTCGCCCGACCGCTTCATTCCGGTCTGCGAGGATTCCGGCCTGATCGTCCCGCTCGGCCTGTGGGTGCTGGAAACCGCCTGCATCGAGGCGGCGGGGCTGGCCTGCCGCGGGGCCGGCGACGTGACGATGAGCGTCAACATGTCGGCGGTCCAGCTGGCCCAGCATGATTTCGTGCCGCGGGTTCTGGAGATCCTGGCCCGCACCGGCCTGCCGGCGAACCGGCTGGAGCTGGAAATCACCGAGTCGCAGATGATCGGCTCGCTCGATGCCGCCATCGGCAAGCTGAACGCGCTGCGGAAGGCCGGCATCCACATCGCGCTGGACGATTTCGGCACCGGCTATTCGTCGCTGACCTATTTGCGGACGCTGCCGATCAACACGCTGAAGCTGGACAAGGCCTTCATCGACGACGTCCACCGCCGGCCCGATGCGCGCAGCATGGTGTCGTCCATCTCGCGCATCGCCCACGATCTGAGGCACAGCGTGGTGGCGGAAGGGGTGGAGGAGGCGGCCCAGTGGGAGGTGCTGTCGCTGATGGGCTGCGACCTGATCCAGGGCTATTTCGTCAGCCGCCCGCTGCCGGCCGACTGCATCGACGCCTTCCTGGCCGCCTGGGAGGACCGGCGGGCCGGTCTGCCGGTGATCCGCGACGATGTGGTGGTCGGCATGCCCACCGCCGGAGCGAACCGGCCGTCCCTGCCGATTTCGTAGGGGCCGATTTCGCAGGGTTGGGAAAAAAGCGAATGGAGGCTGTCGAACTCTTGTCGGCCGTCATCCCCGCGAAGGCGGGGATCCAGGAAACTCTGCGGCTGAGTGGCTGAAACTGCTGGATTCCCGCCTTCGCGGGAATGACGGCCAAGAGAAGGTCACGATCCGAAGCGGCCGGCTTGAAGCTCACTCGGCAAGGCATCTGGCGGCTGGCAAATCCTGAACAGTCAAACGCGAAACGCCCCGCAGGCTGGCTGCGGGGCGTTTTTGAACGCGGGGCTTTTGGGACCGGAGGCGCCGGGCTCAGTGCCGCGTGCGGGCCGGGGTGATGTAGACGCCGTCCCAATCGACGCCGAACAGGGCGTCGTCGCCGGCCTCTTCAACCAGATCGTCATATTCGTGGGCCTCGATCAGCCCGAAGATGGAGGCGGTGCCGGAGGCGTCCAGGTCGCAGGTCACCACATGGCTGCCCACCTCGACGGAGGTGAAGAACACTTCCGGCAGTTCCATGCTGTCCAGGTCGGCGGTTACGGCGGCTTCGATCTCGTGGATGGAGCGGGCGGACAGCGACACGCGCAACTTGGCTGCCTGGGAGGCCCAGACGATGCGCTTGACGTGTGCGGGCTCCTTCATCTCCGCGACGCCCGGCGCCTCGTCGCCTTGGCCGGCCATCGCAATCATCCGGGAAACCAGGGTCGAGGTGCTGCTGGGTGCGCGCATTGAAGCCTCCGCTCGTTCGATGACGACAGATTTGCGCGCAGGCGGTTAACGGGGTCTTAAGCCGGTACCGGGGCTAAAGCCTTACCACCAGGGGAGTAGTCCTATCCTATCGGTTTTAGAGGCCGGCGAGTGCGGCGGCCACCCCTGCCGCAATCCGCGCATTGTTACGGATCAGCGCGATGTTGGCGGTCAGGCTGCGCCCGCCGGTGATGGCCTCCAGCGCCGCCAGCAGGTGCGGGGTGATGTCCTTTCCCTTGATTTTCTTGGCGTCCGCGTCGGCCAGCGCTTGGGCGACCGCCTCCTCCATCGCATCGGCGTCCAATTCGTCGGCGGCTGAGATCGGGTTGGCGAGCAGCACGCCGCCCTCCAGACCGAGCTGCCATTTCGTCCGCAGGATTTCCGCGACCTCCTGCACGTTGTCACAGCGATGATCGACCGGCAGGCCGCTGCGGCGGCTGTAGAAGGCGGGAAATTCCTCCGTGCCGAAGCCCAGGACCGGAACGCCGCGGGTTTCCAGCAGCTCCAGCGTCTTGGGCAGGTCGAGAATCGACTTGGCTCCGGCGCAGACCACGCAGACCGACGTGCGGGCCAGTTCGTCGAGGTCGGCGGAGATGTCGAAGCTGGTCTCCGCTCCGCGATGGACGCCGCCGATGCCGCCGGTGGCGAAGACGGAGATGCCGGCCAGCCGCGCCCCGATCATCGTCGCCGCCACCGTGGTGGCGCCAAGGGCCCCGGTCGCCAGGGCGACGGGCAGGTCGCGGCGGCTCAGTTTGCGCGCGGCATGGCCGGCGGTCGCCAGCCGTTCCAGCGCATCGTCGTCCAGCCCGATGCGGATGCGGCCGTCCATCACCGCGATGGTGGCGGGGAGGGCGCCGGCGGCCCGCACCTCCGCCTCCAGCGCGCGGGCGGTCTCCAGATTGCGCGGATAGGGCATGCCGTGGGAGATCACGGTCGATTCCAGCGCCACCACCGGGCGCCCCGTGGCGAGCGCGTCGGCGATTTCGGGGGTCGGCAGCAGGATCGGGTGCATGCGCTGGGTCTCCGCTTGGAACGCCCTATATTAGGACGCATGTCCGCTGCACAGCAATCCAATCAGGGCGGGTCCAATCCGGGCCGCCCGCACCCCGACACCTGGATCAAGGTCCTGCCCGAGGGGCTGTATGTCGAGCCGGGAGGCTTCTACATCGACCCGGTGCGCCCGGTGGAGCGCGCGGTCGTTACCCACGGCCATTCCGACCATGCAAGGCCCGGCAACCGCACCGTGCTGGCGACATCCGGCACGCTCGCCATCATGCGCCAGCGGATGGGCGAGGGGGTGGGCGGCAGCCTGCAAGCGCTGGACTATGGCGAGACCCTGCGCATCGGCGGCGTGACGGTGCGGATGGTGCCGGCCGGCCATGTGCTGGGCAGCGCCCAGGTGGTGATGGAGCATGCCGGGTCGCGCGTGGTGGTCTCAGGCGACTACAAGCGCCGGCTCGACCGCACCTGCGCAGCCTTCGAGCCGGTGCCCTGCGACGTCTTCGTGACCGAGGCGACCTTCGGCCTGCCGGTGTTCCGCCATCCGCCCGATCTGGGTGAGGTACAGAAACTGCTGCATTCGATGGCGCTGTTCCCGGAGCGCAGCCATGTCGTCGGCGTCTATGCGCTCGGCAAATGCCAGCGGCTGATCACGCTGCTGCGGGCGGCGGGTTACGACCGGCCGATCTGGCTGCACGGCGCGCTGGAACCGCTCTGCCGGCTCTACAGCAGCCTGGGGGTGGAGCTGGGGGAGCTGCGGCCGGCGACGGTGGCGGCGAAGGAGGAGTTGAAGGGTGCCCTGGTGCTGGCCCCGCCGGCGGCGGTGGCCGACCGCTGGGTTCGGCGCCTGGCCGACCCGGTGGTGGCGGTGGCGTCGGGATGGATGCGGGTGCGGCAGCGCGCCCGCCAGCGTGGGGTGGAACTGCCGCTGGTCATCTCCGACCATGCCGACTGGGACGAGCTGTGCCAGACGCTGGAGGATGTCGGCGCGCCGGAGGTCTGGGTGACCCATGGCCGGGAGGAGGCGCTGGTCCATTACGCCACCGGCCGCGGCATCCGCGCCCGCGCGCTGGCGCTGATCGGCTTCGAGGACGAGGACTCGGAGGGGATGACGGAGAAGGCCGGGGAAGGGGAGGCGTCGTGAACCGCTTTGCCGCGCTGATCGACGCGCTGGTCTTCATGCCGTCGCGCAACGGCAAGATCCGCCTGCTGGTCGAGCATTTCGCCACTGCGCCCGATCCCGAGCGCGGCTGGGCGCTGGCGGCGCTGACCGGGGCGCTCAGCTTCCGCGAGGCCAAGCCGGCGGCGATCCGCGAACTGGCGGCGACCAGGGTCGATCCGGAGCTGCTGGCGCTGTCCTACGACTATGTCGGCGATCTGGCGGAGACGGTGGCGCTGATCTGGCCGGAACGTCCTGAGCGCGCCAACAGCCTGCCGCCCAGCCTGGACGAGGTGGTGGAGGCGCTGCGGGCCGCCAAGCGCGGGCAGGTGATCGGGCTGGTGGAGGGCTGGCTCGACACGCTCGACTCGTCGGGGCGCTTCGCCCTGCTGAAGCTGATCACCGGGGCGTTGCGCATCGGCGTTTCGGCCCGGCTCGCCAAGACGGCGCTGGCGGAATGGGGCAAGGCGGCGCGGCCGGAGGTGAGCGTCGACGATGTCGAGGAGGTCTGGCACGGGCTGACCGCCCCTTATGCGGAGCTGTTCGCCTGGCTGGAGGGGCGGGCGGAGCGGCCGGCGACCGGGGCCGGCGCCGGCTTCCGCCCAATGATGCTGTCCCACCCGCTGGAGGAGGAGGACCGCGCCGGGCTCGACCCCGCCGCCTATGCCGCGGAATGGAAATGGGACGGCATCCGCGTGCAGATGGTGGCGCGCGGGGGAGAGCGGCGGCTCTACAGCCGCACCGGCGACGACGTGTCCGGCGCCTTCCCCGACATCGTCGATCACATGAGTTTCGACGCGGTGCTGGACGGCGAGCTGCTGGTGGCGCGCGACGGGGTGGTGGCGCCCTTCAACGATCTGCAACAGCGCCTCAACCGCAAGACGGTGACGGCGCAGATGCTGCGCGACGGGCCGGCCTGGGTGCGGCTCTACGACATCCTGTTCGACGGCAAGGAGGATCTGCGCGGCCTGTCCTTCGTCGAGCGGCGCGCCCGGCTGGAGCGCTGGTACGAGGCGGTGCGGCCGCGGCGCATGGATTTGTCGCCGCTGGTGCCGTTCGACCGGTGGGACGAGTTGGTCGCCCTGCGCGAAGGCGCGCGGGAGAATGGCATCGAGGGGCTGATGCTGAAGCGGCGCGACAGCGCCTATCTCGCCGGGCGGCCGAAGGGGCCGTGGTTCAAGTGGAAGCGCGGGGCGCTGACTCTCGATGCCGTGATGATGTACGCCCAGCGCGGCCACGGCAAACGGTCGAGCTATTATTCGGACTACACGTTCGGCGTCTGGCGCGATCAGGAGTTGGGTCAGGAGCTGGTGCCGGTCGGCAAGGCCTATTCCGGCTTCACCGACGCCGAGCTGGTCGAACTGGACCGCTGGGTGCGCAACCACACCACCCGCCGCTACGGCCCGGTGCGCGAGGTAGAGGCCGGGCTGGTGCTGGAGGTCGCCTTCGACAGCGTGCACCCGTCGAACCGGCACAAGAGCGGGCTCGCCATGCGCTTCCCCCGCGTCCACCGCATCCGCTGGGACAAGCCGGCGCACGAGGCCGACCGGCTGGAGACGCTGGCGGCGATGGTCGCGGGGTAGGGTGGGACCGCCCTACCGCAGCGGAGCGGTCACCACGTCGACGGAGGTTTCCGCCACGGTGCCGACCACGTCGACGGCGGTGCCGGCGATGCTGGCGGCACCGCTGGCCACGCCGGTGACGGCGCCGCAGCCGGTCAGCGAACCGCCGAGCAGCAGCAGGGCGGCGAGCGGAAGAAGGCGGCGCGAGGCGGGGCGGCGGGACATGGCGTCCTCCAAAAAAACCGGAAACGGATACGGGGCGATTGCAGCACGCAATTCCGACCGAAAGGTTAATCCCGGCATTTGGCGCAAGAGCGGTGAATTCTGCCGCCGCGCGATGCGGCGTCCTTTCAGGACGGTGCCGAGTATTACAAGTAATTCATGGCGGTGTAATACCTTGATGTAGGTTCTCGCAAGGGTGCGGAGGGGTTACAGGAGATAGGCATGGCTGTCATGAAGAATTCTCCGTTTCGCAGGAACGTTTCTGCATAGCCGTATTCACTTCCGGCCCCATATCTGGCTTGCCGACCGAGGAAAGATGTCTGCAATCGATTGACTGGTTGGGAAAGACACAGATGCGCGACGGATCCTTTGCCGATCTCATTGCCCCCTATGACCGGGTGGCGCTCGTCCTTCAGGGTGGCGGCGCGCTCGGCGCCTATCAGGCGGGCGTTGTCGAAGGGCTGTTCGAACACGACATCCATCCGACCTGGGTGGCCGGCGTGTCGATCGGCGCCATCAACGCGGCGCTGATCGCCGGCAACCCGCCGGAGCGGCGCTGCGCCGCGCTGTTGGAGTTCTGGAGCCGCATCGCCCCGCCCTCGCCCTGGGAAGGGGCGGAGGCGCTTTGGCGGCGGCTCGATCCCGACGGGCCGTCGATCTCGGTCCTCAACCAGTGGAGTGCGTGGCGGACGGCGCTGTCCGGGCAGCCCGGTTTCTTCCGGCCGCGGCCTGCGGTGGAATGGGCGGCGGCCGGTCCCTTCGCCGGACCGACCAGCTTCTACGACACGGCACCGCTGAGGAAGACGCTGGAGGACCTGATCGACTTCGACCGGATCAACCGGGGCGACATCCGGCTGTCGCTGGGGGCGGTCGATGTGCTGACCGGCAACTCGATCTATTTCGACACCGAGACCCACCGGATCGGGCCGGAGCATGTGATGGCGAGCGGCGCCCTGCCGCCCGGCTTCGCACCCGTTGAGATCGACGGCGGCTTCTACTGGGATGGCGGGCTGGTCTCCAACACGCCGCTCGACCATGTGCTGGAGGACCAGCCGCGCCGCGACACGCTGGTCTTCCAGGTCGATCTGTGGAGCGCCAGCGGCCAAGTGCCGCGTGGCATGTCGGAGGTGCTGGAGCGGCAGAAGGACATCACCTATTCCAGCCGCACCCGCTTCAACACCGACAAGGTCACCTACGAGCAGACCCTGCGCAACCAGCTGGTGACGCTGCTCGACCGGCTGCCGGAGGACCTCCGGGACACGCCGGAGGCGGAGGCGTTGCGGCACGCCGCCTGCGGGGCGGCGGTCAACATCATCCACCTGATCTACCGCCGCAAAAGCTACGAACGCGACAGCAAGGACTACGAGTTCTCCAACGCCGGCATGCGGGAGCATTGGGAAAGCGGCCTTGCCGACACGCTTGCCACGCTTGCCCACCCGGACTGGCTGGCGATGCCGCCGCGGCTGGGTGGACCCGTCACGCACGACCTGCTGCGCGACGACGGAAAGCCGGACTGACCGGACGGCCTGACCGGCCCTCTCTGCCGGAAACGATCTCTGCCAGGAACAACCTTTACCGACCTTTCGACCGAACAGGAGCGGACCCATGCGCTTGCAGGACAAAGTTGCCGTCATCACCGGGGCGGCGAGCGGAATCGGGCTGGAGATCGCCCGGACCTTCGCCCGTGAGGGCGCCAAAATCGTCATCGCCGACCTGAACCAGGCCGGTGCCGATGCCGCCGCGGCCAGCCTGGACCCCACGGAGAAACGGGCTCTTGGCGTTGCCATGGACGTGACCGACGAGGCTCAGGTCGATGCTGGCATGGCCCGTGCCGCCGACGCCTTCGGCCGCATCGACATCCTGGTCAGCAATGCCGGCATCCAGACCGTGGCGCCGGTCGAGCAGTTCGAGTTCGCCAAGTGGAAGCAACTCCTGTCCATCCATCTGGACGGCGCCTTCCTGACCACGCGCGCCGCCCTCAGGACGATGTACAAGCAGGGCAGCGGCAGCATCATCTATATGGGATCGGTCCACTCCAAGGAGGCGTCGGCGTTGAAGGCGCCCTATGTCACCGCCAAGCATGGGCTGATCGGCCTTGCCAAGGTGGTCGCCAAGGAAGGGGCGGCGCATGGCGTGCGCGCCAACGTGATCTGCCCCGGCTTCGTCCGCACCCCGCTGGTCGAGAAGCAGATCCCCGAACAGGCCAAGGAGCTCGGCATCTCCGAAGAGGACGTGGTGAAGAAGGTGATGCTGAAGGAGACCGTCGACGGTGAGTTCACCACGGTCGAGGACGTCGCCCAGGCCGCCCTGTTCTTCGCATCCTTCGAGTCCAACGCGCTGACCGGCCAGTCGCTGGTCGTCAGCCACGGCTGGTTCATGCAATAGGCGTCGGGCAAGCCTGCCGGAACGGAAAAAGGCGTCGGGTCATCGGCCCGACGCCTTTTTCTTTTCAAGATGCACCGATCTGTTCAGAGGTGGTTTGCGCCCCCTCTCAGAACTCCTTCCAGTCGTCGTCGTCGCTGGTGCTGTGCTTCAGGACCGGGACCGCGGCGGTGGTGCGGGTGGAGGTGTCGGCGCGGGTGGCCGGCTTGGCCGTGGCCGTCGTGTGGACCGTCGCATGAGACGTGCCGTTGCCGCGGGCGGTGGGCTTCGCCGCCGGCTTGGCGGCGGTTCGGGTGGGAGCCGGAGCGCGGCGGGTGGTGGTGACCGCCGGTGCGGCCTGGACCGCCGCCATCGCGCGCGGCGCCGGGGCATAACCGAAGCCAACCGCGCCGAAGCCGGCCGCCTGATCGAACTTGAAGAAGCCGACCAGCGACTTCAGGTCGGTCGCCTGTCCGCTCATCGCCTGCGCGGCGGCGGTGGTCTCCTCCACCAGGGCGGCGTTCTTCTGGGTCATCTCGTCCATGTTGGCGACGGTCGAGTTGATCTCGTCCAGCGCCGTCGCCTGCTCGGCCGAAGCCGAGGCCATCTCGGCGATCAGGGTCGCCACCTGCTGCACGCCGGACACGATGCCCTGCAGCGCGTCGCCGGCCTTGCTGACCAGATCGACGCCGTCCTTCACCTGGGCATCGCTGTCCAGGATCAGGCCCTTGATCTCCTTCGACGCCTGGGCGGAGCGCTGGGCGAGCTGCCGCACCTCCTGCGCCACCACGGCGAAGCCGCGCCCGGCGTCGCCGGCCCGCGCCGCCTCCACCGCCGCGTTCAGCGCCAGAAGGTTGGTCTGGAAGGCGATCTCGTCGATGACGCCGATGATGTCGGTGATCTTGCGGCTGGACTGCTCGATCCGGCGCATCGCCTCGATGGCGGAACCGGCGACGCCGCCGCCCGATTCGGCGGAGCCGCGGGCCTGGGCCGCCATCACGTTGGCGCGCTGGGCGTTCTCGGCGTTGGAACGCACGGTCGCCCCCAGCTCTTCCATGCTGGCCGCGGTCTCCTCCAGTGAGGAGGCCTGCTGTTCGGTGCGGTCGGCGAGGTCGGAGGAGCCCAGCGACACCTCGGCGGCGGCGGCGGCGATGGTCTCGGCGGCCTGGCTGATCTGTCCGACGATCTCCGTCAGCCGGGTGGAGGTGGTGTTGACGTCGGTCTTCACCCGCTCGAAGGCGCCCTGGTAGTCGCGGGTGACGCGGCGGTTCAGGTCGCCCTGGGCCAGCGCCGCCAGCACCTCGCCCAAATCGGCGATCACCGCCTCCACCGTGTCGGTCAGGCGGTTGATGCCCTCCGACATGGTCCTGTAGAAGCCGTCCTTGCCGGCCAGATCGATGCGGCGCTCCAGGTCGCCCCTCGACACGGCGTCGATCAGGGTGGCGATCTCCTCGCCGATGGCCTGCTCGCGGGCGCGCTGGGCTTCGGCGGCGCGGCGTTCGGCCTCCAGCCTTTCGCGCTCGGCCTCGTCCATCCGCTTCTTCTCGATGGCGTTCTCCTTGAACACCAGCACGGCCTTGGCCATGCTGCCGATCTCGTCACGGTTGGCGAGCGCCGGCACGTCCACCGTCAGGTTGCCGGCGGCCAGTTCCGTCATCGTGCCGGTCATCTGCACCACCGGGCGGACGATGGAGCGCGCGGTGACCAGCGCCACGAGAACACCGATCACAAGGGCACCCACCGCCATGCCGATCATCAGCGTGCTGGTGTTGTCCATATCGTCCTGCGCGGCGGTCAGCACCGCCTTGCGGGCGTCGGTCTGCGCGAGGATGACCTTGTCCACCAGACCGGCGAATTCCTCCGCCTCCTGGGCCATGGTGGTGAAGGCCAGGGTCTGGGCGTCGTTCACGGCGATGACGACGCGGTTGAAGCTCTCCAGATAGCGGCTGCCGATCTGCACCGCCTCCTCGGCGGCCCGCTTCTGCAGCGGGTCGGCCAGACGGGGGGGAAGTGCGGAGGCCGCCTTGATGAAGCCGTCCATCCGGCTGCGCACCTCGTCCGCCGCCTTCGCCGACGGGTCCGTCAGGAAGCGCTGCGCGCTGAGACGGGCGAGGATCAGCGATTCCTGGGCCTGCCCGGCATAGGCGGCGGACTCGAAGTCGCCGGAGGCGATGCCGTTGGTGGCGACCCGGCTCAACCCCTCGCGCGCCTTCTCGCCCAGCGGCATCAACTCCTCCGACACCAAGCGGTCGCGCTGCTCGCGCAGCTTGACCAACTGGCCGAAATTGACGCTGTAGCCGTCGAACTGCTGGATCATGCGCTCGATGAGGGCGCGGCGTCCGGGGTCCTGCGAGGTGTCGCGGGCGGTCTGCAGCAACTCGCCGAGCTTCTTCTGCTGCGCCTGGATCGGCGCGATCAGCGCGTTGTTGCCCGAGAAGGAGTAGTTGAGCGCGTTGCGGCGCATGTCCGAGACCGAGCCGTCGATGTCGGAAATGCGGAGCGAGTTGTCGGAGATCGTCCCATAGCGGGTGAAGCCGCTCTGCACCGTCGACAGCGACCGCACGCCCAGCGCTGCCACCAGGACGAGGAGGGCGAGGATCAGAAGGAAACCCACCTGGATGCGGGTGCCCACCTTGAAACGGCCGGCGAAGCTGGCGTTCTGCATGGTCAAATGCCTTGGTCTGCGGATCGGATCGAACGCGATACGCCCGGCAGGGTAGAGGAAAGTGGTTTCCAGTCCGTTGCCATGGCGCAGGGAAATGCACGGAAAGCGCCCCTGGGGCGCGGCAAAATCGTGTCAAAGCCGTGACCCGGGGCTTTGACGATGCGGCAGCGGTCCCTAGGTTACGTCGCCTGCACAGCATTCGGGTGACGGTCCTTCGGGGGCCGGTTCCCCCTGGGCCGGCAGACATCACATTATAAGGCCACTGAAAACTCCGATGCGCCGCAGCCTCCCGCCGACCTCCGACACCAGCGCCTTCACCCGCCCGTCCGGCGACCTGCGGGCCGCGATCCGCTCGCTCGGCCCCTACATCTGGCCCCGCGATTCCGTGGAAACGCGGGTGCGGGTGGTGCTGGCGATGCTGCTGCTGATCGGCGCCAAGGTCGCCAACGTCTATGTGCCGATCTTCTACAAGCATGCGGTGGACGCGCTGACTCCTGCCAGCGCCGGAGGAACTGTGGGGCCGGGGGCCGCGGTGACCATTCCGCTGGGGCTGATCGTCGCATACGGCCTTGCCCGCGTGACCTCGCTGGTCTTCGCCGAGCTGCGCGACGCCGTCTTCGCAACGGTGGCGCAGCGGACCATCCGCCGGGTGGCGCTGTCGGTGTTCCGGCACCTGCACGCGCTGTCGCTGCGCTTCCATCTGGAACGCCAGACCGGCGGCCTGACCCGCTCGCTGGAGCGCGGAACCCGTGCTATCGAGTCGCTGCTGCGCTACACGCTGTTCTCCATCGTGCCGACGCTGGTGGAGATCGCGCTGGTCTGCGCCATCCTGTGGAAGCTGTTCAGCGTCTGGTTCGCGCTGGCGACCTTCGTCACGGTGATGGGCTACATCCTCTACACCTTCTTCGTGTCGGAATGGCGCATCAAGTTCCGCCGCCTGATGAACGACACCGACAGCAAGGCCAACACCAAGGCGATCGACAGCCTGCTGAACTATGAGACGGTCAAGTATTTCGGCAACGAGGAGCATGAGGCCCGCCGCTATGACGGCGCGCTGCAAAGCTACGAGAAGGCGGCGGTGCGCAGCCAGCAGAGCCTGTCGCTGCTGAATGTCGGGCAGTCGGCGATCATCTCGCTGGGGCTGGCGGCGGTGATGGGCATGGCCGCCAAGGGCATCGTCGACGGCAGCATGTCGCTGGGCGACTTCGTTCTGGTGAACACCTATCTGTTGCAGCTCTACCAGCCGCTGAATTTCTTCGGCGTCGTCTATCGCGAGATCAAGCAGTCGCTGATCGACATCGAGTCGATGGTGACGCTGCTGGCGGTCGACCGCGAGGTGGCCGACGGCCCCGATGCGAAGCCGCTGGCGATTGACGGGGCGGAGCTGAGCTTCGAAGGGGTGGAGTTCGGCTATGACCCGCGGCGGGCGATCCTGAAGGATGTCAGCTTCACCGTGCCGGCCGGCAGGACGGTCGCCATCGTCGGCCCGTCGGGGGCCGGCAAGTCCACCATCAGCCGGCTGCTGTTCCGCTTCTACGACGTCAATGGCGGCCGGGTGCTGATCGACGGGCAGGACATCCGCGGGGTGACCCAGGCGTCGCTCCGTGCCTCCATCGGCATCGTCCCGCAGGACACGGTGCTGTTCAACGACACCGTCTTCTACAACATCGCCTATGGCCGCCCCGGCGCCAGCCCGGCGGAGGTGGAGCGGGCGGCCCGGCTGGCCCACATCCACGACTTCATCATGGCGCTGCCCGACGGCTACCAGACGACGGTGGGCGAGCGCGGGCTGAAGCTGTCCGGCGGCGAGAAGCAGCGGGTCGCCATCGCCCGCACCATCCTGAAGGACCCGGCGATCCTGCTGTTCGACGAGGCGACCAGCGCGCTCGACACCCATACCGAGCGGGAAATCCAGGCCAACCTGCGCGAGGTCAGCCGCGGCCGCACCACGCTGGTGATTGCCCACCGGCTGTCCACCGTGATCGACGCCGACGAGATCCTGGTGCTGGAGGCCGGCCGGGTGATCGAGCGCGGCCATCACACCGACCTGCTGGCCGCCCGCGGCGCCTATGCCGCCTTGTGGGCACGGCAGCAGGAGGCCAGCCAAGCGGCGGTCGGGTCATCGACCGGGGGCCCGGCGCCGCTGCCCGGCGTGCTGGCGCCGACCTGAGCCGGAAGCGGGGAGCAGAGATCATGGGACCGGCAAGGCAGGCGCTGCGCGCCGCGACGCGGGAGAGCCACGACCGGCTGGACAAGGCCGAGGTGCTGCAGCCTCTGGTCCGGCCGGACATCACTCAGCCGCAATATGTCCGCGCGCTGGCCGTTCTTCACGGCTTCAACGCACCGGTGGAGCGGAGGCTGGGGGAGGCCGGGGGAGACGGCGCGGCGCGGCTGGCGCTGCTGCGTGAGGATCTGCGGGTGCTCGGCACCGACCCGGACGCGCTGCCGGAGATGGAGGGACTGCCGCCGCTGGACAGCGCGCCGGCCCGGCTGGCGGCGCGCTACGTGCTGGACGGCTCGGCCCATGGCGGGCGGGCGATGCTGCCGGGGATCACCCGAGCGCTGGGCCATGACGCCCGGCGCGGCGCCCGCTTTCTGGCATCGGACGGGCTGGACATGGCAGGGGCCTGGAAGGCGCTGATGGTCCGGCTGGAAGAGGAGCTTACCGACCCCGCCGCACTCGCCACCGCCTGTGCCACTGCCGCCGGCCTGTTCGCGGCGCTGGAGACGTGGACGGCCGAGCAGTGGATGGCGGAACTGAGGGGTTGAAACTGGCATCCGCTCCCGTCCCTTGCTAGGGTGCCGGACCATCCTCATCCGGGTTCTGGAGACCGCTTTCCCATGACCGCGCCAGCCTCGCGCATCTATTGCTCCGTCGACACCACCGAGATCGACGCCGCCCGCCGCATCGCCGGGCAGGTGGCGGGGGCCGTCGGCGGCATCAAGCTGGGGCTGGAGTTCTTCATCGCTCAGGGGCCGGCCGGTGTCCGTGCCGTGGTGGGCGAGGACGGACCGCCGCTGTTCCTCGACCTGAAGCTGCACGACATCCCCAACACGGTGGCCGGCGGCGTGCGCGCGGCGCTGCCGCTGAAGCCGGCCTTCATGACCATCCACAGCGCCGGCGGCCCGGCGATGATGCGCGCGGCGGCGGAGACGGCGGCCACCGCCGGCGCCGACCGGCCGAAAATCCTGGCCGTCACCGTGCTGACCAGCCTGGACGAGGACGATCTGGGTGCGGTCGGGCAGTCGGTGCCGGTGGCCGATCAGGTGGTGCGGCTGGCCAAGCTGGCCAAGGCGTCGGGGGTGGACGGCGTCGTCTGCTCGCCGGCCGAGGTGGCGCTGGTGCGCGCCGCCTGCGGCCCCGACTTCATCCTGATGGTGCCCGGCATCCGCCCGGCCTGGGCCGCCACCAACGACCAGAAGCGCTTCATGACCCCGGCGGAGGCGCTGGCCGCCGGCGCCGACCATCTGGTCATCGGCCGGCCGATCACCGCCGAGCCCGACCCGGCCGCCGCCGCCCGCCGCATCGTCGCCGAAATAGAGGGGGCCGCATGACCGTCGCCGCCAAGATCTGCGGGCTGAGCGAGCCCGAAAGCCTGCGCGCCGCCGTCGCCGGCGGGGCGCGCTATGTCGGGTTCGTCTTCTATCCGCGCAGCCCGCGCGCCATCGCCCCGCCGATGGCGGCGGAGCTGGCGCGGCTGCTGCCGACCGGCGTGCGCTCCGTCGGTCTGTTCGTCGACCCCGACGACGAGTTCCTGGAGCATGTCACCGGGCAGGTCCCGCTCGACCTGATCCAGCTGCACGGTGCCGAGACGCCGCGCCGCATCGTCGAGATCAAGAGCCGCTACGCCCTGCCGGTGATGAAGGCGATCAAGATCGGCGGGCCGGAAGATTTGACTGCGGCGCTGGAGGCGGCGGAGGTCGCCGACCGGCTGCTGTTCGACGCCAAGCCGCCGGCCAAGGTGTCGGCGCTGCCCGGCGGCAACGGCATCGCCTTCGACTGGACCATCCTGGCCGGGCGCCGTTGGCCGCGGCCCTGGATGCTGTCGGGCGGGCTGACGGTGGACAATGTCGCGGAGGCGGTGCGGGTCACCGGTGCCACCGAGGTCGACGTGTCGTCCGGCGTGGAGGACCGCCCCGGCCACAAGGATCCGGCGCTTGTCCGGTCCTTCCTTTCGGCGGTCGCCGCGCTTTGAGGATCCTTCTCCGGAATAGCGCCCTGTTTTAGACGAATGCTTCGGCTTATCTTGATCGCATGGCGGGACCCTTCGCCGTCGGCTAGGATGCGCCCATGAGCGATTCCACCACTCCGTCCACAACCGAGGCGCTTGGCGCCGTGCTCGATGAGCATCTGCGCTGGATCGGCCAGTGGCAGCGCGCCGTTTTCTACCGCGACGGCCGCGGTGGGGAACGATCGTCGGCCCCGGCCTCCTTCCAGACCTGGTGCCAGGCGGCCAGCCGCGACGACCTGCTGCAGCAGCCGGCGGTGCAGAAGCTGGCGAACCTGCACGAGCAGATGCACCGGCAGGCTCGGCTGATCCTGCTCAAGGCGTCGAGCGGCGAGCTGCCGACCGAGTCCGAGTATGAGGGGGTGATCGGCCGCTTCGAGGAGTTCATGCTGCATCTGCGGCGGATGGAGCGCGCCTTCGCCGCCGCCGCCTCCGGCCTGGATCCGCTGACCGGCCTGCGCACCCGCCGCGGCATGGGCGAGGCGCTGGAGCGCGAGCACAACCGCTACCGCCGCACCGGCCAGCCCTTCTGCGTCGCGCTGGCCGACATCGACAAGTTCAAGGGCATCAACGACAGCTACGGCCATGACATCGGCGACCGCGTGCTGGCGGCCACCGCCGCCGTCATCAGCCGGGGTGTCCGCAGCTTCGACGAGGCCTTCCGCATGGGCGGGGAGGAATTCCTGGTCTGCCTGAAGGAAACCGGGCTGGACGAGGGCTATGCGGTGATCGAGCGGCTACGCGTCGACCTGATGCGCTCGCCGGTGGTGCTGCCCGATGGCCGGGTGATCCCGGTCACCGCCTCCTTCGGGCTGGTGGAGGCGGTGGCCGACCTGACCGTCGACGATCTGGTGGTCTGCGCCGACCGCGCGCTCTACCAAGCCAAGAATTCCGGCCGCAACCGGGTGATCCGCTACGGCATCGACCGTCCGGAACCGAAGGCGGCGGTGGCGAAGGTGGGGCGGGGGTAGGGACAAACCGCAGCAGCCGGTCAGCCCCCTTGGCCCCGGCCCCCCAGGCGCGCTAGGATCGGGGCAACCATACCGTCAGCCGCGATCCGGATTCCATGCGCACCCTGCCCGAATTTCCCAACCTGTTCGTCCTCGACCATCCGCTGATCCAGCACAAGCTGACCCATATGCGGAACAAGGAGCGGTCGACCGGCGGGTTCCGCACCCTTCTGCGCGAAATCTCGCTGCTGATGGGCTATGAACTGACGCGCGACATTCCGCTGACCACCGAGCGGATCGAGACGCCGCTCCAGCCGATGGACGCCCCGGTGATCCTGGGCAAGAAGCTGGCCGTGGTGCCGGTGCTGCGCGCTGGGCTCGGCATGTCGGCCGGCCTGCTGGAGCTGGTGCCATCGGCGCGCGAGGGGCATATCGGCCTCTACCGCGACCATGACACCAAGCAGCCGCACGAATATCTGGTGAAGCTGCCGCCGGCCGACGGGCGGCTGTTCATCGTCGTCGACCCAATGCTGGCGACCGGCAACTCCGCCGCCCATGCCTGCGACGTGCTGAACCGCCACGGCGTGGACGACCAGAACATCCGCTTCATGGCGCTGGTCGCAGCACCCGAGGGCGTGCGCCGATTCCACGAGGCGCACCCGGACGTGAAGGTCTTCACCGCGGCGCTGGACAGCCATCTGGACGAGAACGCCTATATCGTTCCCGGCCTGGGCGATGCCGGCGACCGCATGTTCGGCACCAAGTAAGGACCGCCGGGCAAGCACTGCCGACGCCAAGGCAAGAACGGGGCGGGTGCCGGAGGACGGCCCCGCCCCGTTTTTTTTGCCTTTTCCCGCCGGGCCTTCGCCGTCAGCCGGCCGCAGTCGATGCTGGTGCCGGGGCCGGCTGCTGCACAGGCGGAACGCCGAACTGCGCCAGCGCCTTGCGGTAGCCGATGTTGGGCGGTGCGTAGCCCGTATCGCTGGCGGCGCGGTGCTGCACCGACTCGTGCAGGTTCTCCTGGCTGAAGGGCAGGACGCAGACCGGGCGGTAGTGGCGCGGCTGCACCAGTTCGCCGACCCCGTCGAGGAAACGGGCATAGGAATCGACGATGACGCCCAGGGCATTGCCGGGCGACACCTCCGGCACCCAGATGGGGTCGATGGCGAGGCCGCAGCCCTCGGCGTGCTCCATCATCCATTTCAGCGTGATGTCCGACAGCCTGTCGTCGTCATAGCCGCCGCCGACGTTCGAATGACAGCCGGCAAACCAGCGCTGCTCCATCCGCTGCGCCGGCTTCGCCTTCGGATCCCAGAGGTTGGCGGCGAAGGTCTTGCGATGCTCGTCGATCGCCAGCGCCTGGAAGGCGTTGCGGACAAGGCTGCTGAGTTCGGTGTCGTGGAAGCCGTACAGGTCCTGATCCAGCTGCTTGCAGATGCCGAGCGGCACGCCGAGCGCGCCCACCGTGTCCCAGACGCCGAGGAAATGGATCGGGATCAGCGTCGAACCGTTGGTGTCGCGGAACCGCTTTGCCTCACCCACGTCCGGACCGTCGTCCCGCTTGCGGTAGAGCGTGTAGGCGTCGTCCGTCTCGCCCAGCTTGTCGGCCGGCAGCAGCCCGGCATTGCGGATCAGCCCGACGAGGCTGCGGGCGGTGTAGGCGCCGCGCGAGAAGCCCAGGATGAAGACATGGTCGCCGTCGTTGTAGTGCGAGGCGAGGAACCGGTAGCCGTCCTTGATCTTCTTGTCGAGGCCGAGGCCGAAGGCCCCGCCGAAGATTTTGTCGAACCAGTCGTGGAGAAAGCCGCCCTTTTCATCGGTGCCGACACCGGAATCGTAATAGCAAACCTGTTCGGTATTGTCCGGTGCGGCGCCGAGGACCGACTTGTAGAACTTCCAGACGTTGGTCGATGTCTCGTTGTCCGTGTCGGGCTGGCTGCCGCTGCCCGGCTTGTTCCAGGTTCCGTCGAAACACAGGACGATCCGCTTGCCCATCTTCCTCTCCCCCCATCACATGAGTGCGCGCGAGGGATGATGACGGCGATATTTTTTCAACTTCAATAGATTTATTAAAATCGACCGCAACCCTGGAACGGGCGGCGCATCTTGCCGCAACCGTGTACGGTCTGTGGAACAGGCCGATGGATCACGGCAGACACGTGCACGTATTCCCGGACCTCCGCCATGGTTATCCGGCACATTCGGACCATGTTTCTGCCGATGAATTCAAGTCATCGCCGTGCCAATGGCCTGTCCGCGGGACGCCGACATGCGGCATCCGCAGGGCATGGGAGCTTGCCACTTGTGCGAAGGTCTCATGCGGCGGCGGCTTGATTTCGATCAATGCCGGGTGGCATGCCGGGACGGATCATGCCATCCTCTTCGACGCGCCGGACGAATGGCCTAGCCCCTAAGTCTGAAACCGGCGCCGCCGACCGTGTGGATGAACGCGAACGGGAACGCGCGATGGATTACGAAACTTTCTTCCGCAACCAGATTGCGACCCTGAAGCAGGATGGCCGCTACCGCGTGTTCGCCAATCTGGAGCGCCATGCCGGCAATTTCCCGACGGCGACCTTCCGCGATTCCCACGGGCGCGAGCGTCCGGTCACGGTGTGGTGTTCCAACGACTATCTCGGCATGGGCCAGCACTCCAGCGTGCTGAAGGCGATGCACGACGCGCTGGACCAGGTCGGCGCCGGCGCCGGCGGCACGCGCAACATCTCCGGCACCAACATCTACCATGTGCTGCTGGAACGCGAGCTGGCCGACCTGCACCACAAGGAAGCGGCGCTGCTCTTCACCTCGGGTTATGTGTCGAACGACGCGACGCTGACCACGCTGGGCAAGATCCTGCCCAACTGCGTGATCCTGTCGGACGCGCTGAACCACAACTCGATGATCACCGGCATCCGCAACTCGGGCGCCGAAAAGCACATCTTCCGCCACAACGACCCCAAGCATCTGGATGAGCTGCTGTCGGGCATCGCCCCCGGCCGTCCCAAAGTGGTGGCGTTCGAAAGCGTCTATTCGATGGACGGCGACATCGCCCCCATCGCCGACCTGTGCGACGTTGCCGACAAGCACGGCGCCATGACCTATCTCGACGAGGTGCACGCCGTCGGCATGTACGGTGCCCGCGGTGCCGGCGTGGCCGAGCGCGACGGCGTCATGGACCGGCTGACCATCGTCGAGGGCACGCTGGGCAAGGCCTTCGGCGTCCAGGGCGGCTACATCACCGGCTCCACCGCGCTGATCGACTGCGTCCGCAGCTTCGCCGCCGGCTTCATCTTCTCCACCTCGCTGTCGCCGGTGATGGCGGCGGGGGCGCTGGCCTCCATCCGTCACCTGAAGCACAGCCAGACCGAACGAGCGCATCACCAGGAACGCGCCGCCACGCTGAAGCGGATGTTCGCCGACGCCGGCCTGCCGGTGATGCCGTCGATGAGCCACATCGTGCCGCTCATGGTCGGCGACGCCCACCGCTGCAAGCGCGCCTCGGACGAACTGCTCGACCGGCACAACATCTACGTCCAGCCGATTAACTACCCCACCGTTCCGCGCGGGACGGAGCGGCTGCGCTTCACCCCGACCCCGCTGCACACCGATGCGCAGATGGGCATGCTGGTCGATGCGCTGCTGGATGTGTGGAGCCGGCTCGACCTGCGCCTCGCCGCCTGAGCGGGGCTTCTGAAAACAGGTTCGGAAAGACCCTTTTGGCGATAAGGACGTTTTGCCCCCTGGACAGACGGCGCGCGCATCCCTACTTTGAGGGGTAGTGTTGCGACCGGTTCGCAGCTTCAGTGCTGCGGATCGGCCGTCGCCCTTGCCGTCCTTTCCGTTTTTCCGGGGCTTCGCATCCAGCGGCTCGCCTAGGGGGTTCGCCATGTACCGTGACAACTCGCTGATGCCGAAGGAGGCCGTGCGCCTCGTCGTCCTGGGCACGCTGATCCAGGGTGGGCCGCTGCGCTACGCCGATCTGGCCGGCTCCGTCCGTCATTTCCTAGACCGCATGATGGGTCCGTCGCTGGACCTGATGGGCACCTCGTTGGAGATGCTGCGCTACGAAGGGCTGATCGAGGCGCTGGACGGCAGCGGCATGGAAGACAATGCCCTGCTGGGTCCGACCGAAGCCGGCCGGGCGGAGTTCGACACGCTGATGCGCGCCAATGTCCGCGCGCCGTCGGCCGACGGGCTGAACAAGCTGGTCATCGCGCTGAAGCTGCGCTTCCTGCATCTGCTGGATGTCGAGTCGCAGCGCGACCAGATCGACAATCTCGTGGTGCTTAGCGAGACCGAGCTGGCGCGGTTGGGCGACCTGAAGCGGGCGGATGTCGGCAGTGACGGCCATTTCGCCTCGTGGCTGGATCGGGACATCGCCCAGACGGAAGAGCGTCTGGCCTGGTTCCAGAAGCTGCTCGCCCGGCTCTGATCACCCTTTAAAACCAGTGGTTTTGTTGCGCGCGGCGCGCCCTTTCGAATAGGGGCGCGCCGCGTCTGTTTCGGCGCAAGGATTTGGTGTACCTTCGGGTTACCCCTTTCCCTCCCCAGCCGGAATCCGCTCCATGGCCTCGCACATGTCGACCGACGACCTCGAAGACCGCTTGCGCATGGAGTTCGTGGACGACGCGCGCGATCGGCTGGAGCTGATGAACGCGACGCTGGCGGACCGCGTGAAGGGCCAGCGCAGCGATGTGGAAACCATCGGCGTCCTGCGGCTGGAAGCCCACAATTTCAAGGGCATGGGCACCAGCTTCGGCTATCCCACCGTCAGCCTCGTCGCCCACCGGCTGGAGGATTACCTCAGCGGCCTGAAGCGGCTGGACGAGAAGCAGTTGGTCGATGCCCAGATCTTCATCGACCGCATTTCCGAACTGGTCGACCGCGCCGAACAGCCGCTGCTGGCCGAGACCAACCGGATCATCCGCGCCCTGCCGGTGCGCTACGAGTTCCAGGTCACCGACGTCGATGTCCGCAACGTCGAGATCATGCTGGTCACCCCGTCCAAGGTCGTCGCCAAGAAGCTGGGGACGGAGCTGGCCGCGTGCGGCTTCCGCACCATGACGGTGACCGACCCCATCGAATCGATCAGCCTTGCCGTGCGCGTGCCGCCGGACATGGTCATCGCCTCGATGGTGATGGACGGCCTGTCCGGCCTGGACCTGATCCGCGGCCTGCGCGCCATGAGCGTGACCCAGCATGTGCCGATGGCGCTGCTGACCTCGCTGAACCTCGACCACCCGTCGCTGAAGGAAATCCCCTACGGCGTCTCCGTCATCCGCGTCGGCGAGCATTTCGGCGACGACTTCGCCGCCGTGGTGGCCAAGCACAATCTCGGCTGAGATTCCCTCTGCTGAACGTCATCGTCATATAGCGGCGCTTGCGCCGGCGGGAATCCCCATGTTAGGCGTCAAACCGGTCCCACAGGCTGGAGCAGTGCCCGAATGACGGAGGTTCTTCGCCGGTACGGCCCGGTTCTGACCGGGGTGATCCTGCTGGCCGTGGCGGTCTGGCTGGCTCTGCTGGTGCTGCTGCCGCAGCTGATGATGATCGGCTTCTCCTTCCGGCCGTCGCTGCCGCCGTCCAAGATCGGCGGTCCGGAGGATGTGTTCACGGTCAGGAACTACCTGACCCTGTGGACCAACCAGATCCATCTGTCGATCTTCCTGAAGACGATCTGGGCCAGCGCGCTGGTCACCGCGACCACGCTGGCCGTCTGCTATCCGGTCGCCTACTATCTGGCGCAGGTGGTGCCGAAGCGGCGGCTGCCGCTGCTGATCCTGATGCTGGTCGTGCCCTTCTGGATCAACGAGCTGCTGCGCACCTTCTCCTGGTACATCATCCTGGCCTTCAACGGGCCACTGAACGCGATTCTGCTGGGGCTGGGCATCATCGACGAGCCGCAGCGCTTCCTGGGCGGCGACGCCGGGGTGATCGTCGGCATGGTCTATGTCTACATCCTGTTCATGGTCTTCCCGCTGTACAACGCCATCGAATCGCTGGACCGCAACCAGATCGAGGCGGCGCGGGACCTCGGCGCCGGCTGGCTGCGCATCCACCGCCGCATCGTGCTGCCGCACGCCAAGCCGGGCATCGCGGTCGGCTGCATCATGACCTTCATGCTGGCCGCCGGCAGCTATGCCGTGCCGGCCCTGCTGGGCGGGCCGAACAGCCGCTGGTTCACCGAGATCATCTACAATTGGTTCTTCGAAGGCGGGAACTGGAACCAGGGGGCGGCCTACGCCTTCATCCTGCTGGTGCTGTGCATCGGCTTCATCCTCGGCGCGATGCGGCTGTTCCGCGTCGGGCTGGCGGATATCGCGAAATGAGCCTCAAGCCATGACCGCTGCCCGCTTCCGCCGCCTGCTGACCGGCGCCTATCTGATGCTGTTCTTCGGCTATCTGTTCCTGCCGCTGGGCATCATGGCGGCGGCGACCTTCAACAGCAGCCGTTTTCCCACGGTGACGCCCTGGATGGGCTTCACGCTCGGCTGGTTCCAGGCACTGTGGGAGGATCAGCGCATGTGGGCGGCGCTGGGCACCAGCCTGCTGGTGGGGGCGGGGGTGATCGCACTGGCCGTGCCGCTGGGGCTGGCGGCGGCCCTGCTGCTCGACCGGCTGCACAGCCGGGCCAAGACCGTCCTCTATGCGCTGATGGTGTCGCCGCTGCTGACGCCGGGGGTGATCGTCGGCATCTCGACGCTGGTGTTCTGGCGGGAGTGGTTCGGGGTCAGCGGCGGGCTGTTCCTGACCGTGGTGGCGCAATCCAGCTTCATCGCCGCCTATGCCATGCTGCTGTTCTCGGCAAGGCTGGAGCGGTTCGATCCGGCGCTGGAGGAGGCCGCACTCGACCTCGGCGCCACGCATGGGCAGGTGTTCCGGCGCATCACGCTGCCGTACCTGATGCCGGCGATCCTGTCGGCGGCCCTGCTGGCCTTCCTGCAGAGCTTCGAAAACTACAACACCACGCTGTTCGTGCGCGGGCTGGACACCACGCTGACCGTCTACATCGCGACCAAGGTGCGCACCGGCCTGACACCGGCGGTCAACGCGCTGTCGCTGGTGCTGATCGCGCTGACCATCCTGGGCGCCGTCGTCTACGAGATCCTGCGCCGGCGCGAGGCGCGCCGGCAGGCAGGGTCCGTAACCGCTTGATCCTCAGTCCTCTTCCGCCTCGTCGGCGTCCGCCTCGATCTGGGCGGCGAGATCGCGCAGCATGTCGATGACGTCTTCGTGGCTGGTCTCGTCCACGGCGGCGTTCACCGCGGCCTCGATCATGGCGACGGCGATGTAGGGGCCGAGCGGGCCACCTTCCTTGATCGCCTCATCCAGGTGCTTTTCGGCGATCGACAGCGCCTTTTCGAACAGCGCCTCGGCCGTCTGGTTGGTGGTGTCCTTGCTCATCGTCCGGTCCGTTGCGGAGGGTTGGTCCGACTCCAATAACACGGCCAATCGGGGATTGGCGCGGGAATTCGCGGGCCACCCTGGAAATATGGATGCAAGCCGGGGCAGCAGGGCGCGAAGCCGGGCTTGCGCCGCTCCGGGCCATACGCCACAGTCCGGAGACGCATTGACCTATACGGCAAGGAAGACGGCATGACCGGCACGCCCGACCTGAGCAAACCCGACCTCTACCGCTTCTGGTGGGAGGAGCGCGTGCGCTTCAACGATCTCGACGCGGTGGGGCACGTCAACAACAACGCCCTCGGCGTCTATTTCGAGCAGGCGCGCGTTGCTCTGATAAACACGGTCGGCGGCTTTACCCCCGAGGTTCCCTGGACCGTCGTGCTGGCGCGCAGCCTGATCGAATACAAGGCGGAGCTGCTCTATCCCAACACGGTGCGGGTCGGCGCGCGGACGCTGCGGCTGGGCACCAGCTCGATCACGCTGGGCTGCGCCATTTTCCTGGGCGACCGCTGCATCGCCACCCAGGAGGCGGTGGCGGTGATCGTCGACAAGGCTGCCCATCGCCCGACGCCGATCCCGGAACCGTTGCGCGCCAAGCTGCTGGAGGCGTAAAGGGAGGCGCTCCACACCTGTATCCAACGGACCCCCGACATGACGCGTCCCGCCAAGCGCCCCTTCGCCAAGGGGCGCCAGCCGACCCGCAAGACCGCCGCGCCGCCCCGTGACGTAAAGGAGATGGAGGTGTCCATCGCCGACGTCGGTGCGCGTGGCGACGGGATCGCCTTTGCCGAGGGGCTGCGCCTGTTCGTGCCCTATACGGTGACGGGTGACCGCGTGCGTGTACGTGCTGCCGACAGCGATGGGAAGGGGGAAGGCGTACGGGCCGAACTGCTTGAGGTGCTTGAGCCCGGAACCGGCCGCCAGACTCCGCCCTGCTGCCATTTCGGCCGCTGCGGCGGCTGTACGCTCCAGCAGATGAACGATCCGACCTACGCCGCCTGGACCGTCGGGATGGTGCGCGGAGCGCTGGAGCGGGTCGGGCTTGGCGATGTCCGGATGGAGCCGTTGGCACGGACGCCCGCCGGCGCCCGCCGCCGCGCCCGTTTTGCGGCGCTGAAGCGCGGCAAGCGGGTCTGGTTCGGCTTCAACGAGCGGCAGAGCCACCGGCTGGTCGATCTGGAGGAATGCCCGGTCCTGTCGCCCCGGCTGTTCACGCTGGTGGAGCCTTTACGGACCCTGCTGAACGGTCTGCTGCCGGATGGCGGGGACGCAGATGTGGTGCTGACCGATCTGGAGGGCGGGGTCGATCTGCTGCTGGTCGGGCCGCGCAGCCTGGACCGCGCGGCGCGTGAGGTGCTGGTCGGGTTCGAGCCGGAACGCATCGCCCGCATCGCCTGGCAGCCGACCGACCGCGCGGCAGCGGAGCCGGTGGCGAACCGCCGGCCGGCCTTCATCCGTTTCGCAGGCGTTCCGATCCAGCCGCCGCCCGGCGCTTTCCTCCAGGCGAGTGCGGAGGGCGAGGCGGCCCTGGTCGCCGCGG
Source organism: Azospirillum sp. A23 (assembly GCF_042938965.1). NCBI lineage: Bacteria > Pseudomonadati > Pseudomonadota > Alphaproteobacteria > Rhodospirillales > Azospirillaceae > Azospirillum > Azospirillum sp. A23. The sequence goes on from NZ_CP170667.1 coordinate 209,954, forward strand.
TGCGTGAGGGGGTGGGGCAGGCCGCCCGCATCGCCGACCTGTTCGCGGGCATCGGCACCTTCTCCATTCCGCTTGCGCAACAGGCGGCGGTGCATGCGGTGGAGGGCGACGAGGCGGCGGTGGCGGCGCTCGGCCGTTCGGTGCAGGGGCTGCGGCTGACGGCGGAGCGGCGCGACCTGTTCGAGAACCCGCTGAGCGCCAAGGAACTCAATCGTTACGATGCCGTCGTGTTCGACCCGCCGCGGGCCGGTGCCGCGGCCCAGGCGGCGGCGCTCGCCGGAGCCAGAGTGCCGCGGGTGGTGGGCGTGTCCTGCAACCCCGCCAGCTTCGCCCGCGACGCGCGGGTGCTGGTGGATGGCGGCTATCGTCTGGTGAAAATCTGGCCGGTCGACCAGTTCCTGTGGTCGGCCCATGTGGAACTGGTCGGGCTGTTCGAGCGGTGAGAGGCCGGCACATCCCGGACTAGAGCGGGCGCCGTGCCTTCAGCGCCGCGGTCAGCGTGCCGTCGTCGAGATAGTCAAGCTCGCCGCCCACCGGGACGCCGTGGGCAAGGCGGGAGACCGACACGTCGGACTCGGTCAGGCGGTCGGTCACCACATGGGCGGTGGTCTGGCCGTCGACGGTGGCATTCAGCGCCAGGATGATCTCGCGCACCGCCGGGTCCTTGGCGCGCTCGGCGAGGCCGGCCAAGTTAAGATCGTCGGGGCCGACACCCTGGAGTGCCGACAGCAGGCCGCCCAGCACGTGATAGGTGCCGCGGAAGGCGCGGGTGCGTTCCAGCGCCCACAGGTCGCCGGCATCCTCGACCACGCAGATGACCGAGCGGTCGCGGGTGGGGTCGGAGCAGACGGTGCAGGGGTCGCGGCTGTCGAGGTTGCCGCAGACGGAGCAGGCGCGGATCGATTCGCCGGCCGCCGCCATTGCTTCCGACAGCGGGATCAGCAGGCTGTCCCGCCGCTTCATCAGATGCAGCGCCGCCCGCCGCGCCGACCGGGGACCGAGTCCCGGCAGCTTGGACAGCAGCTGGATCAGGCGTTCGATTTCAGGTCCGATCATCGATGTGCAAATCCGCCTCTCCCCTCCGGGGAGAGGGGACTTTCACAAAAGACTGTCAGGATCAGAACGGCAGCTTGATGCCCGGCGGCAGCTTCAGGCCGCCCATCATCTTCGAGGTTTCCTCGGCGACGTGCTGCTCGACCTTCTTCTTGGCGTCGTTGAAGGCGGCGACGATCAGGTCTTCCAGAACCTCGACGTCCTCGGGATCGACGACGGACTTGTCGAGCTTGACCTTCTTCATCTCGCTCTTGCCGTTGACGGTCACGACCACCATGCCGGCGGCGCTCTGGCCGGTCACTTCGACCTGCTCCAGGCTCGCCTGCATTTCCTGCATCTTGGCCTGCATCTGCTGGGCCTGCTTCATCATGTTGCCGATATTCTTCATCGGTCAGTACTCTCCTTCGTCGTCGAGGGGGTAATAGACCCCGTCGTCCTGCTGCTGAACCATGAAATCGGGTGTCTCGCCGTCATCCGCAACCGCCGCGCTCTCCGCGGCGGCAACTTCCGCAAGGTCGCGGACATCGATGATCTTCGCCCCGCTGAACGTGTCGAGCACGGCGCGCACCACCGGGTTGGCTTCCGCCTCCGCCCAGGCGCGGTGCTTTTCGGCCTTGTCCTGCTCGGCCAGCGTCGGCTGGGCCGGGCCTTCCGACAGCGCGACGATCCAGCGCTGGCCGGTCCATTCGGTCAGGAACTGCCCGACCTTGGCCGGCAGGGTCGGCGGGGCGGCAGGGCGGAGCTTCAGCTCCAGCGTGCCCGGCTCCATGCGGACCAGTTGGACCGTCTCCATCAGATAGCCGTAGAGCGCGCCTTCGCGCCGGTCGGAGAACAGCTGCACCAGCGCACGGAAGTCGTGCGGCATCGGCGACAGCTCCTCGCCGTCCGGGATGACGGCCGGGGCGGGGGCCGCCTGCGCCACCGGGGCGCTTTGCGGCTGGGCCGAGCCCATGGAGCGGGCGACGGCATGAGTGGACTGGCTGGCGACTGCGACGGGGCCGCCGCCACCGCCGGGGCCGCGGCCCATCGGCGCGCCATTTGCACCGCCATTGGCCTGCTGGGCCTGGAACTGGCGGATCAGTTCGCCCGGAGTCGGCAGGTCGGCGGCATAGGACAGGCGGACGATCACCATCTCCAGCGCCTGCTGCGGCACCGGGGCGGCCTGCACCTCGTTCAGCCCCTTCAGCAGAAGCTGCCAGGCGCGGGTCAGCGCCGGCATGCCGAGCTTGGAGGACAGGCTGGCTCCGCGCGTGCGCTCGGCCTCCGGCAGGGAAGGGTCGTTGGCGCTGTCGGGCACCACCTTCAGGCGGGTCAGATTGTGGACGAGATCCAGCAGGTCCTGGAGGATCACCACCGGGTCGGCACCGACTCGGTGCAGGTCGGACAGGATGTCCATCGCTTCGGCCGGCTTGGCGGAGACGGCGGCCTCGAACAGGTCGATGACGCGGGTGCGGTCGGCCAGCCCCAGCATGTCGCGCACCTGCTGCGCGGTGACGGTGCCGGCGGCCAGCGCAATCGCCTGATCGAGCAGCGACAGCCCATCGCGCACCGACCCGTCGGCGGCCCGCGCGATCAGCGAGGCGGCGTCGCCTTCGATGCCGGCGCCTTCCAGGGCGGTGACGCGGGTGAAATGCTCCTTCAGCACCTGGGCGTCGACGCGGCGCAGGTCGAAGCGCTGGCAGCGCGACAGCACCGTCACCGGCACCTTGCGGATCTCGGTGGTGGCGAAGACGAACTTCACATGGCTCGGCGGTTCTTCAAGCGTCTTCAGGAGCGCGTTGAACGCGCTCTTGGAGAGCATGTGGACCTCGTCGATGATGTAGAGCTTGTAGCGGGCCGAGACAGGCGAGTAGCGCACGCCGTCGATGATCTCGCGGATGTCGTCGACGCCGGTGTGGCTGGCGGCGTCCATCTCCATCACGTCGACGTGGCGGTCCTCGGCGATGGCGCGGCAATTGTCGCAGACGCCGCAGGGGCTGACCGTTGGCCCGCCGGTGCCGTCCGGCCCGGTGCAGTTCAGCGCGCGGGCGATGATGCGGGCGGTGGTGGTCTTGCCGACGCCGCGCACGCCGGTCAGCATGAAGGCCTGGGCGATGCGGCCGGACTGGATGGCATTGGTCAGGGTGCGGACCAGCGCGTCCTGGCCGATCAGCTCGTCGAAGGTCTTCGGCCGGTATTTGCGCGCCAGCACCCGGTAAGCCTGCCCGGTGGCGGGAGCGGAAGCGGCGGTGATTTCGGCGGTGGTATCGGTCACGCGGCTGGCCTGTCGAAACGACGGGAGGGGAATTTCGGGCCGCAGGATAGCGTCCCGGCACCGCGCTGTCGCCGTCTGTTTCGTGCTGGCAATTTTTGCTGAGGGTGGGAGACTGGACGAACGACCCGAGCCGTAACTCGTTGCGGCTGCTTCCTTCCGGACCTGACCGGGTTGGCGAGGGACTCGTCCGACGCCAGTCTCCCGCCGCTTTTATGACCATTCGTGTGGGCGGATGCAAGGGGAAACGGTTGGTGCGCACGGGTCGTTGCGCAGTCCGCAGCGGACTATTGAAGATTATTTTTCAGACTATAAATTATGGTTCGCTCCATAATTGGTCCTAAAGAGGCCGCCCGTGCCGTCCCACCCTGCCTCCACGCCTGCACAGAAGTTCCTGTTTCACCGCCCGAAGCTGGCGGCGGCGCTGGCCGACATCGTGACGGGGGACGCGCCGATCGGGGCGGAGCCGACGCTCTGTCTGGCAGCACCGCGGCGGACCGGCAAGAGCACATTCCTGCGCCACGATCTGGGGCCGGAGCTTGAAGGGCGCGGCATCCTCGCGGTCTATGTCGATCTGTGGTCGGACATGGCGGCCGACCCGGCGCATCTGATCGCGGAGGCATTGAAGGCTGAGCTTCGCCAGGCCGACAGCCTGCCGGTCAAGGCGGTGCGGGCGGTCGGACTCAGCAAGCTGGGCATAGGCGGCGTCTCGGTCGACGTCGACCGGATCGGGCAGGCGCAGGGGACCACGCTGGCCGACGCGCTGGAGGCGCTGTTGGAGCGGACGCACAAGCGGATCGCCCTGCTGGTGGATGAAGCGCAGCACGCGCTGACGACCGAGGCCGGGCTGAACGCCATGTTCGCGCTGAAGGCGGCGCGCGACCGGCTGAACACCAGGGACGATGCGCGCGACGGTCCGAATCTGATGATCGTGCTGACCGGATCTCACCGCGACAAGCTGAGCCGGCTGGTGCTGAACCGCGACCAACCCTTCTTCGGAACCAGCGTCCGCAGCTTTCCGCTGCTCGACCGCGCCTATACCGACGCCTACACCACTTGGATCAACGAGCGGCTGGCCGAGGGCAACCGGTTCGACGCGGACGATGTCTTCGCAGCCTTCGACGCGGTAGGGCGGCGGCCCGAGGCCCTGATGCGGATCCTGTCGGATGCGGCGCTGCTGGTCGGCGATGCCGGCGACCTGAAACGTGCGTTGGCGGACGGCGCGACCGAGCTTCGCCAGCGGGTGTGGGAAGACTACGAGTTCGCATGGTCGGGGCTGACGCCGTTGCAGCAGGCAGTGGTCGAACGGCTGGCGCTGGAGGGGCCGCAATCCGCTCCCTTCTCCGCTCCGGCTCTGCAAGCCTATGCCGATGCGGTCGGGGAGATGGTGGAGCCGCCGGCCGTCCAGGCGGCCATCGAGGCGCTGCGGCAGAAGAATATCCTGTGGCGGTCAGCACGCGGACAATATGCGCTGGACGATCAGGGCTTGGCGGAGTGGCTGAAGATGAGGGCGGAACGGGTTGGACAGGGATGAAAAAGCAAAAAGGCTCCGGGCCGAAACCCGGAGCCTTTTTGTCGGCGATCCTTACGGAACCGCTTACTTCTTCAGCGCTGCCACACCCGGCAGTTCCTTGCCTTCCAGCCATTCCAGGAAGGCGCCGCCGGCGGCGGACACGTAGGTGAACTTGTCCTCGACCCCGGCATGGGCCATCGCCGCGACGGTGTCGCCGCCGCCGGCCACCGACAGCAGGCCGCCGGCTTCGGTGCGGGCGGCGACCAGACCGGCCACCGCGTTGGTGCCGGCGTCGAAGGGCTGGATTTCGAAGGCGCCGAGCGGGCCGTTCCACACGACGGTCTTGGCGCCCTGCAGCTTCACGCCGAGGAACTCGACGGTGGCCGGGCCGACGTCCAGCGCCATCTCGTCAGCGCCGATGGCGTCGAAGGCGACGACGCGGTTGGCCGCACCGGCCTTGAACTCCTTGGCGACGACGAAGTCCTTCGGCAGCAGGATCTCGCAGTTCGCGTCCTTGGCGGTCGCCATGATGGCGCGGGCCTGATCGGCCATGTCCTTCTCGCACAGCGAGGCGCCGACGTCGGTGCCCTGGGCGAACAGGAAGGTGTTGGCCATGCCGCCACCCAGCACCAGCAGGTCCACCTTGCGGACCATGTTGCCGAGCAGTTCCAGCTTGGTGGAGATCTTGGCACCGCCGACGACGGCGGCCACCGGGCGCTCCGGCTTCTCCAGCGCCAGCGTCAGGGCCTTCAGCTCGGCTTCCATCAGGCGGCCGGCGGCGTTCGGCAGCAGGCGGGCGACACCCTCGGTCGAGGCATGGGCACGGTGCGCGGCGGAGAAGGCGTCGTTGACGTAGATGTCGCCGAGCGCGGCCATTTCCTTGGCGAAAGCCGGATCGTTCTTTTCCTCTTCGGCGTGGAAGCGGGTGTTCTCCAGCAGCACGATGGCGCCGTCATGCACCTTGGCGATGGCCTCCTTGGCCTTCTCGCCGACGCAATCCTCGGCGAAGGCCACCTTCTGGCCGACGGCGGCGCTGAGAGCGTCCAGCACGTTGCGCAAGGAGTTCTTGGCGTCCGGACCGTTCTTCGGGCGACCGAAATGCGACAGGACCACGACCTTGGCACCCTTGGAGGACAACTCCTTCAGGGTGGGGGCGAGGCGGTCGATGCGGGTGGTGTCGGACACCTTGCCGTCCTGCATCGGAACGTTCAGGTCGGCGCGCACCAGCACCGTCTTGCCGCTCACCTCAAGGTCGTCGATCGTGTTGAAATCGGTCATCGTCACACTTCCCCAATTATGGCCGATCCCAACGGGACAGGCCGTTTCAGTTTGCGGGAACCCAACCACAGGCCTGCACGCTTTGCAACGCCCCAAGGGTGGGGTGAAATGGGGCATAATGACCCTGCAACGTCCTGGTTAAAGCCCTGGCCGAGCGCCAGGAACCGGCGGTGGACGTACAGCCGGCGGGTGCCGCAACCGCAGGCTTCTGCAACATTTCCGTAACTTGACCCTGTCCATTGGCTGTGCAAACACCCAACTGTAGGCCGATGGGCCGCAAAACGGGGGTTGAAGCGCAGGCGATGGCTGAGGCCGAGATCAACCGCGAGACGGAATTGAAGCTGGCGGCGAAGCCGGAAGACTTCGACAGGCTGCGCGCCGCTTCCGCCATCGCAGACCGGGTGTCCGGCCCGGCGGCGACACGGACCCTGGAAAGCACCTATTACGACACCGAGGAGCGCCGGCTCGCCGCGCGCAAGGTGACGCTGCGGGTGCGCAAGACCGGCGACGGCTTCGTCCAGACGGTCAAGTCCGCACCCGACGAGGACGGGCTGGGGCGCGGGGAATGGGAATGCGCGGTGACCTCCGCCGCCCCCGACCTGACGCTGATCGCCGATGCCGACGCCATCGATCTGCTGGGATCGCTCAGCGACTCGGAACTCCGGCCGATTTTCACCTCCATCGTCGAACGCACCACGCAGGACGTGACGCTGGGCGAGGGCGACGGTGCCGCCGTGATCGAGGTCGCCTTCGACCGCGGCCGGATCGAACTGCCCGACGGCCGGTCCACCGACCTCTGCGAGGTGGAGCTGGAGCTTAAAAGCGGCACGCCCGCGGCGCTCTACGATCTGGCGCAGGAACTGACGCAGGCCGCCCCGCTGCGGCTGGAGATGCGGACCAAGGCGGAGCGCGGCCATGCGCTGGCCAACGGCACGGCCGACAAGGCGCTGAAAGCCGAAAAGCTGGTGCTCGACCCCGAGACGACGGTCGAGGGGGCGGTGGCGCGCATCGTGCGCGCCTGCATCGCACACATGGTGGCGAACGAGGCGGTGACGCTGGCCGGCGAGGATCCGGAGGGCGTGCACCAGATGCGCGTCGCGTTGCGCCGGCTGCGCTCGGCCACCGCGCTGTTCCGGCCCTTCATTCCGGCCGCGCAATATCTGTGGCTGGTCTGCGAGATCAAGTGGCTGGCCGGCAGCCTGGGGCCGGCGCGCGACTGGGACGTGTTCGGCGAGGAACTGCTGGCGCCGGTGCGCGACGCCTTCCACAAGGCCGACGGGCATGGCCGCTCGGCGGTCGAGGATCTCGACGCACTGGCGGCGGCGGCCGAGGCCAAGCGGCTGCGCGCCTATGAGGGCGTGCGCGAGGCGATCCGCTCCGACCGCTACACCGCCTTCCTGCTCGGCGTCGGCAGCTGGGTCGAGAAGCGCGGCTGGCGCGACCAGCCGGTCAGCGAGGAGTCGGTGCGGCTGTTCCAGCCGGTCATCGGGCTGGCCGACCATCTGCTGAACAAGCGCCACAAGAAGGCCAAGCGGGCCGGCCACGGTTTCGCCCACCTGCCGGTGGCCCAGCGCCATCAGCTGCGCATCGCACTGAAGAAGCTGCGCTATGCGGTGGAGTTCTTCCGCAGCCTGTATGACGACAAGCCGGTGCGCCGCTACATCCAGCAGATGGCCGCCTTCCAGGACGCGCTGGGCCATCTGAACGACGTGGCGACGGCAACGCGGCTTCTGCACGAGCTGCACGACGACGGCAGCCGCTCGGCCCCCGGCGAGCCGCGCGCCGCCGGCATCGTCATCGGCTGGCATGCCCGTGGCGTGGCCGACACCGAGGCGGCGTTGGTCGCCCTGTGGCATGATTTCATCGACACCAAGCATTTCTGGTCGAAGCCGGACGCCGGGGTGTAGAGTCCACGGCCATGCTCACGATCCTCGTCGCCAACATCAAGGGCGGCTGCGGCAAGACGACCGTCGCCACCCACCTCGCCGCCGCGTCCGCCGCGGCGGGCCTGCCCACCGTGCTGGCCGACGTGGACCGTCAGCGCTCCTCGCTCGGCTGGCTGGAGCGCCGGCCGGAGAAGGCGCCGGCCCTGGTCGGGCTCGACTGGGCCAAGGACTTCACCGACACGCCGCGCGGCATCAAGCGGCTGGTCATCGACGCGCCCGCCGCGCTGAAGACGAAGCAGATCGAGGATCTGGTGAAGATGGCCGACATCGTCGTGCTGCCGGTGCTGCCCGGCGCCTTCGACGAGCAGGCGACCCAGCGCTTTCTGGTCAAGCTCGACGAGCTGAAGCGCATTGCCAAGAAGAAGACCACGGTGGCGGTGGTCGGCAACCGCATGCGCGCCCGCACCAAGGCCGCCGACCGGCTGGACCGTTTCCTGGGCGGCATCGGCCATCAGGTGGTGACGCGGCTGCGCGACAGCCAGATTTATGCCGACGCGGCGGAAAGCGGCCTCAGCCTGTTCGACATGCCGGGCAAGCGCGCCGCCGAGCATCGCGGCGACTGGCAGCCGCTGCTGGCCTACATCGACGGGGTTTGAGGGGTTTTTTGAGGGGGGCCTCACCCCTGCTGGCAGCCCTCCCGGCGCCAGAGGGCGAGATAATCGTCCAGGCCGCGGCCGGGGATCTCGTCGAACCGGCGCTCCAGGGGCAGCAGTGTTTCCATGCGGTCGATGCGGAAGCTGCGGAACTCCTCGCGCAGCTCGCACCAGGCGCCCAGCGTCCACACCCGGCCCCAGAAGAACAGGCCCAGCGGCTGGACCGCGCGGGCGGAATGGGTGCCGTCCTGGCGCCGGTAGTCGAACATCACCACGCGCCTGGCGTTGATGGCGCAGCGCAGAACGTCCATCCGGTCGCGCAGGGGGGCGGGGAAGGAGAAGTCGGGGACGAAGACGCGGCTGTCGGCCAGTTCGCGCCGCCGCGCCTCCGGCACCACCGCCTCCACCTTGTCGAGCGCGCGGGCAGCGGCATCGGCGAGCGCGCCGCCGACCCAGGCACGGGCGAGGCGGGCGCCGACCACCAGCGCCTCCACCTCGTCCTGGGTGAACATCAGCGGCGGCAGGTCATAGCCGTCGCGCAGCAGATAGCCGACGCCGGCCTCGCCCTCCACCGGCACGCCGGAGGAGGCGAGGTCGCGCATGTCGCGGTAGACGGTGCGCTCCGACACCTCCAGGCACCGCGCCAGTTCGGCAGCCGTCACCAGCCGCCCCTTGCGGAGATGCTGGACGATCTGGAACAGGCGGTCGGCGCGGCGCATGGCGGCGGCTCCGGCGGGCTGGCGGGGTCAGTGCATCGAATAGAGGCCGACGCGGTTGCCTTCGCTGTCGATGAACTGGGCGAAATAGCCGATCTCGGGGGTGATCAGCGTCTTCGGCACGACGATGCGGGCGCCGGCCTGCTCGGCACGGGCCAGCGGGGCGGACAGGTCGTCGCCGCCGTTCAGGTAGACGGTGGTGCCGTCGGCGCTCGGCTTGCAGGCCTCGTGCTGGATCAGGCAGCCCTTGACGGCGGTGCCTTCGGCTGGGAAGACGGCCATGGTCATGCCGCTGGGGCAGGGCTCCTGGACCATCTTGGCGGCGAAGACGGTCTCGTAGAAACCGACCGCGCGGGCGAGGTCGGTGACCGGAATCTCGAACCAGGTGACGACGTGCGGGATGTTCATCGGGGTGGCTCCTGACAGCGAGTGGGGTGGATGTTCGTGGTTCGTGCCGGCACGCCCTCTTGATAGCACGCCCCTCCTGACAGCGTGATGTCAGGAGCGATGGCCTCCCTCAATGAAAATTGCGGCCCTTGGGGAAGGGGCCTGCTGACGGGCGCTTCTCGCCGGTCAGTTCGGACAGCCGGTGGGTCAGGTCGATCAGCGATTCCACGCGCAGATGCACCACACCCTCGTGGTTCTGCACCCGGCCGGTGGCGGCCAGCATCCGGGCGGTCATGATCGGGCGGCGGAAGGTCTCGAAGGCGTCGGGCATGACGACGAGGTTGGCGATCCCGGTCTCGTCCTCCAGCGTGATGAAGACGACGCCCTCGGCGCTGCCCGGCCGCTGGCGGACGAGGACGAGGCCGGCGGTGGTCAGGCGGCGGCCGTCGCGCGTCTGCGCCAGCCGCTCCGCCGGAGTGATGCCGGGCAGGCCGTCGCGCAGCAGCGACAGCGGGTGGGCCTTCAGCGACAGGGACAGGCTGCCGTAATCCATCACCACATGCTCGCCGAGCGCCATGGCGGGCAGCGGGGCTTCCGGCTCCTCGGCCATCGGACCGTCCAGCCGGGCGAACAGCGGCAGCGGCTGGTCGCCCAGCGCCCGCACCGCCCACAGCGCCGCCCGTCGGTCGAGCCCGACCGAGCGGAAGGCGTCGGCCTTTGCCAGCTTTTCCAGTGCCGCGACCGGCAGGCGGGCGCGGCGCCACAGATCGTAGGGGTCGCTGTAGCCGCCGGCACGGGAGAGGACGACCGAGTCGGCGTGGGCTTGGGTGAAGCCCTTGATCAGGCGGAGACCGAGTCGGAGGGTGGAAGAGCCCTCCACCGCGCAATCCCAGCCCGACAGGTTCACGTCCGGCGGCAGCACCGTCACGCCGTGCTCCCGCGCGTCGCGGACGATCTGGGCCGGGGCGTAGAAGCCCATCGGCTGGCTGTTCAGCAGGGCGGCGGCGAAGATGGCGGGGTGGTGGTGCTTGATCCAGGCGGAGACATAGACCAGCAGCGCGAAGCTGGCGGCGTGGCTCTCGGGGAAGCCGTATTCGCCGAACCCCTCGATCTGCTTGAAACAGCGCTCGGCGAAAGCGGGGTCGCAGCCGTTGGCGATCATGCCGGCGATGAACTTGTCGTGAAACCGCTCGACCTGTCCGTTTTTGCGGAAGGCCGCCATGGCGCGGCGCAACTGATCCGCCTCCTCGGCGCTGAAACCGGCGCCGACCATAGCGACCTTCATTGCCTGCTCCTGGAACAGCGGCACGCCCAGGGTCCTCCGCAGCACCGGTTCCAGCGCCGGCATCGGATAGGTTACCGGCTCCACTTTGTTGCGGCGGCGCAGGTAGGGATGGACCATGCCGCCCTGGATCGGGCCGGGCCGGACGATGGCGACCTCGATCACCAGATCGTAGAACTCCTTCGGCTTCAGCCGGGGCAGCATGCTCATCTGCGCGCGGCTTTCGACCTGGAAGACGCCCAGGCTGTCGGCCCGTCCCAGCATCTCGTAAACTGCGGGATCGTCCTGGGGCAGGGTGGCGAGCGCCCAGCGTTGCCCATGCACCTGTTCGATCAGGTCGAAGGCGCGATGGATGCAGGTCAGCATGCCCAATGCCAGCACATCGACCTTCAGAATGTTCAGCGCGTCGATGTCGTCCTTGTCCCACTCGATGGTGCTGCGGTCCTCCATCGCCGCGTTGGCGACCGGGCAGAGATCCGACAAAGGGCCGCGGGTGATGACGAAGCCGCCGACATGCTGCGACAGGTGGCGGGGGAAGCCGATCAACTCCTGGGCCAGTTCCAGCGTGCGCTTGAGCCTCGGGTCGTCGGGATCGACACCGAGCTTGCGGGCGCGCTCCTCGTCCACCCCCTGGCCGCCCCAGCCCCAGATCGAGCCGGTCAGCCGCGCCACCAGATCGGCCGACAGACCCATCGCCTTGCCGACCTCGCGCAGGGCGCTGCGGGCGCGGTAGCGGATGACGGTGGCGGTCAGGCCGGCGCGGGCGCGGCCGTATTTCCTGTAGATGTACTGGATCACCTCCTCGCGCCGTTCATGTTCGAAATCGACGTCGATGTCCGGCGGCTCGCCGCGGGCGGAGGAGATGAAGCGTTCGAACAGCAGGTCGACTTCGGTCGGATCGACCGAGGTGATGCCCAGGCAATAGCAGACGGCGGAGTTGGCGGCGCTGCCGCGGCCCTGGCAGAGGATGTCCTTTTCCCTGGCGAAGCGGACGATGTCGTGGACGGTCAGGAAGTACGGGGCAAAGCGCTGCTCGGCGATCAGGGCCAGTTCGCGCTCCACCGTCTGGCGCACCGCATCGGGGATGCCGCCGGGGAAGCGGTCGGACGGATACCGCTTGGCCGCGCCGTCCCAGGTCAGGGCGACCAGTGTCTCCTGTGGGTCGCGGCCTTCCGCCACCTCGTCGGGATAGTCGTACCGCAGCTCCTCCAGCGAGAAGCGGCAGGCCTCGGCGATCTCCAGGCTGCGGGCGACGGCGTCGGGATGGTCGCGGAACAGGCGCATCATCTCGACGGCCGGTTTCAGGTGGCGCTCGGCATTGGCGGACAGCCGCCAGCCGGCTTCGTCGATGGTGGTGTGGTGGCGGATGCAGGTCATCACGTCGGCCAGCGCCCGCCGTCCGGCGCCGTGGTAGAGCACGTCGTTGGTGGCGACCAGCGGCACCCCCTCCGCCTCCGCCAGACCGGCCAGCCAGCGTAGCCGGCGGGCATCGTCACCCTGGTAGCGATGGCTCGCCGCCAGATAGAGCTGTCCGCGCGCCAGCCCGCTGCGCCAGGCGCGCAGCTCGCGCAGGAACGTCTCGTCGCGGCGGTCGGGGCCGAGCAGCAGGAACAGCATGCCTTCGGCATGGGCCAGCACATCGGTGCGGGCGATGAAGCACTCGCCTTTCGGTGCCCGCATCTTGCCCAGCGTCAGCAGCCGCGACAGCCGCGCATAGGCGGCGCGGTCGGTCGGGTAGGCCAGCAGGCTGTCGGCGTCGGTCAGGTCCAGCCGGCAGCCGATCAGCGGCCGGATGCCGACCTTCTTCGCCGCCACATGCATCTGCACCACGCCGGCCAGCGAATTGCGGTCCGTTACCCCCACCGCCGCCAGCCCCAGTGCCGCCGCCGTCATCGCCAGCTCGTCAGGATGCGACGCCCCCTCCAGAAAGCTGAAGTTGGTGGCGAGCTGCAACTCGGCGTAACGGATCATGGCAAGGCTCCCCGGCGCGGGCACATGGGTGCGCACGGGGATGATAATCTAAAAATGGGACTTATGTCATTATCAGGGCGCGCTGCGGCTTTCCTGCCGCGCTCTCACTCGATATAGGATTCGACGCCCATGACGGTGAAGCCCTTGTTCTCGGGGAAGCGGGCGTTGACCTTTTCGCGGGCCTTCTTCTCGTCGAGCGCCCAAACGAGGAAGCGCCGGCCGCGCTTCCAGCTGTCGAGCGCGGTGGGAATGAGGGTGGGGTTGACGCGGGTGCCGTATTCGATGTTGACCACCCGCAGTAGCCAGCCCTGATCCTTCTGGGTGCGGCGGTCGTCCAGCACATAGATGCGGCGGTCGTTGGCACCGGCGGCCTTCAGGCGCTGCTCCAAATCCTCGCAGCCCAGCTCGGCCATCGCCTTGCGGCGGCGGGCGTCGCGCAGGTCGCGGGCCTGCTGGAGCGTGACGCGGGCGATCTTCTTGATCCGCTCGACCTGCGCCTGCTTGCGCGACACCGCGGTGGCGATCCGCTCCTCCGACGTCTTCAGGCGGCGCAACGCCAGCAGCAGCGACACCGCCAGGGAGGCGAGGCCGACCAGACCGGAGAAGATGTAGGGCATGCTGTCCATGGCGGGTCCGGCTTTCGATGGGGGCTCAGCTGGCCTTGGCGACGGGGGTGTCGGCGGACAGGAATTCCTGCATCCGCGTCACGGCATAGCCGAAGGCGGGTGGGTAGCGCCGCTCGATCTCCGTCCGCGCCTCCGCCATCGAGCGCGCCCAAACCTCGATCATCTGCGGCTGCGCCCAGCTGGGATCGACCAGCGCATGCTGGCTCTGCTGGACGGCGCCGGTGCCGACATATTTGTTCACCACCATGGCGACGTAGCAGGGACTGCCCTGGACCTCCTCGCCGACCAGACGGACCAGCCGCTCGCCGGATTGGCGCGCCTCCTCGATCTGACGTTCCATCACCTTGCGGCGGCGCAGCACATCCTCGGCCGCACCGTCCAGATCCTTCAGCTCGCGGATGCGGTCACCGCGGCGGGCCTCCAGCTTTGTCTCCAGCTTGGCGCGGCGGGCGATGATGTCGCGCACCCCCTCCGACCCGTGGCGGCGTTCGATCGCGCGTTCGCCCAGCACGATGACGAGCTTGCCGATGCCGAACCCCAGCCCGGCCAGTCCGAAGGCGGTCATCAGCGCGTTGGTGTAGTTCTGCCACATGTGCGAACCCCCGATCGGAAATGGCATACGCCAAGATGTTTCCAACGATAGGAGTAACCGCTGGCTTGGCGCCGTTCAATCGCGGCGCTGAAACGATATTACACAGTCGACAGGACGGAAGGCCGGGTGCGGCACTTTGTTACCCAGGCGCGCGCTCGATCCGGTTGCGGCCGGCCTGCTTGGCGGCATGCAAGGCGTGTTCGGCGCGGTGCAGGGTCTGTTCGACGCCGGGCTCGGCGGGAAGCCAGTTGGCGACGCCGATGCTGGCGGTGACGGGGATCGTCCGCTCCTCCACCAGGATCGGGCTGTCGGCCAGGGCGGCGCGCACCCGTTCCGCCACCACGGCGCTGCCGGCATCGTCGGTTTCCGGCAGAAGCACGACGAACTCCTCCCCGCCCGACCGCGCGATGTGATCGGAGATGCGGAGCGCCGCCCGGATCCGCTTCACCACCGCGCGCAGCACCGCGTCGCCGACGGCATCGCCATGGGCGTCGTTGACCGCCTTGAAGCCGTCGAGGTCGAGCAGGAAAACGCCGAGATGCCGGCCATAGCGCCGTGCCCGTGCCAGCTCCGCCGCCGCCAGTTCCAGGAAGCGGCGGCGGTTCCACACGCCGGTCAGCGGGTCCAGCATCGCCATGCGGTTGAGGCGGACGGTCGCCTCCTCCAGCGCGCGGCCGCGTTCGGCAAGCTTCTGTTCCAGCGCCGCCAGATCGGCATAGGCGCGCAATGCCGTCACCACGCTGGTGAACAGCCGGCGTGCCGTCAGTTCGGTCTTGGCGGTGTAGCCGTCGATTTCATAGGCGAGGACCAGCTCCTCCTCCGGCACGCGGGCCGGCTGCCCGGTGCGCAGGACGATGCGGATGGCGCGGTTGCCCAACTCCTCGCGGATGCGGCGGGCCAGCCGCAGGCCGGCATCCTCGGTCTCCATCACCACGTCGAGCAGGATGACGGCGATGTCCGGGGTGTCGCGCAGGATGCGCTCCGCCTCCGCCGCACTGGGGCAGTCGAGCAGGCGGACGGGACGGCCACGGAAGCGCAGCCGGGCTAGCGCCAGCCGGGTGACGGCATGCACCTCCGGCTCGTCGTCGGCCACCAGAACCAGCCAGGGCGGAGCGGCGCGGTCGGTGTCGCCGGTCCCGCCGGACAGGTCCTGCGGGGTGGGGGACTCGTCCGAGGCGAACAGGAAATCGTTGGACATGGCTGCCGGCTCGGGAATGCCCACGGTACACGCCAGAATGGAAGCACGGCCCCGGCCCCGATGCAACGGTGCCGAGTGCCACGCCGGCGCTATGGCGTTCTGCACCCGTCGGGATGAAAATCACGGGGGATCGGTCGTGCCGGTGGCGCGTTTCGCCATTCGGTGCTTGCGCGGCCACGCCAAGCCACCTTAGGCATGGCTGTGCATCGAAATGATCGGAGCGGACCGGGTATGGAAGCAAGCATGGATGGGCGGGAGCATGCGGCCAAGCTGCGCGCGCTCGCGCTGGGGGCGCTGGGTGTCGTCTATGGCGACATCGGCACCAGCCCGCTCTACACGCTGCGCGAATGCCTGACCGAGGGCGGCGGCTTCCCGCTGACGCCCGAAGTCATCCTGGGCGTGCTGTCGCTGATCTTCTGGGCGCTGATCATCACGGTGACGGTGAAGTACGTCATCTTCATCATGCGCGCCGACAACCAGGGCGAGGGCGGCATCCTGGCGCTGACCGCGCTGGCGTTGCGCGGCATGCGGCCGGGGCACCGGCGGACCGGGGTCGTCATGGCGATCGGCGTGATGGGCGCCTCGCTGTTCTACGGCGACAGCCTGATCACCCCCGCCATCTCGGTGCTGAGCGCGGTGGAGGGGCTGCATGTCGTCGCACCCGCCCTGGACAGCTATGTCATTCCGATCACGCTGACCATCCTGGTCGGGCTGTTCGTGCTGCAGCGATTCGGCACCGAGAAGGTCGGCAAGCTGTTCGGGCCGGTGATGCTGGTGTGGTTCCTGACGCTGGCCGTGCTGGGTCTGGGGCAGATCATCCGCTATCCCGGCGTGCTGGGCGCGGTGTGGCCCGGCCATGCGGTGGAGATGCTGTTCAACCATGGCTGGCACGGCTTCCTGCTGCTGGGTGCGGTGGTGCTGGCGGTGACGGGGGCGGAGGCGCTCTATGCCGACATGGGGCATTTCGGCCGCAAGCCGATCCGCGGCGCCTGGTACAGCATCGTGCTGCCGTCGCTGCTGCTGTGCTATTTCGGCCAGGGCGCCCTGCTGCTGCACGAGCCGGAAGCCATCGAGAATCCCTTCTTCCATCTGGCGCCGGACTGGGCGCAGGTGCCGCTGCTGCTGCTGGCCACCGCCGCCACCATCATCGCCGGGCAGGCGGTGATCTCCGGCGCCTATTCGGTGACCTTGCAGGCCATGCATCTGCGCTATCTGCCGCGGATGGAGGTGATGCACACGTCGGAGCACGAGAAGGGCCAGATCTACATGCCGCAGCTGACTTGGCTGCTGCTGGCCGGCGTCATCCTGCTGGTGCTGAGCTTCCAGACCTCCAGCAACCTCGCCGCCGCCTACGGCATCGCGGTGACCGGCACGATGGTGGCGACCACGCTGCTGGCCTACAAGGTGGCGCGCTCGCTCGGCCGCTGGAAGCTGTGGCAGGCGGTGCTGGCGCTGGCGGTGTTCCTGACCGTCGACATGGCGCTGTTCCTCGCCAATCTGGTGAAGGTGGAGGAGGGCGGCTGGTTCCCGCTGGTGGTGGGTGCGGCGGTCTTCCTGCTGATGGCGACGTGGCGGCGCGGGCGCGAGGTGGTGCGCAAGCGGCTGGCCGAGGATGCGCTGCCCTTCGACATGCTGCTGGAGCGGCTGAAGAGCGGGTCGGTGCAGCGGGTGCCGGGCACCGCGGTGTTCCTGACCGGCAACCCGCGCGGCCTGCCGCCGGGGCTGCTGCACAGCATGAAGCACTACAAGGTGCTGCATCAGCGCGTCGTCCTGCTGACCGTCGACATCGAGGATGTGCCGCATGTGCCGGACGAGCAGCGCTTCGAGCTGAAGGCGCTGTCGGCCGGGTTCTTCCGGCTGATCGTCCATTTCGGCTTCAAGGACGAACCGGACATCCCGGTGGCGCTGGAAAGCAAGCGCATTCCCGGACTGCCGTTCGAGCCGATGGAAACGACCTATTTCGTCAGCCGCGAGACGCTGATCCGCAGCCATGGCAAGTCCGGGCTGCCGCGCTGGCAGGAACCGCTGTTCATCTTCCTGTCGAAGCTGTCGTCCAGCGCATCGGAGTATTTCTGCATCCCGCCCAACCGGGTGGTCGAGCTGGGCATGCAGCTGGAAATCTAGGGCTGGGTTTGCCGGACAGGTTTTTTGCAGGCCGCATTTACCGGCCGAACTTGCCGATAGGGGCGGCGGGCGGGGGCAGTTTCTGCCGCCCCCGCCAGAAGGCCACTCGCCTCATGCCGCTATTGGATGGTCAAGACAGGACGGTCACTACCAGACAATAGACACCGGCGGTTTATAGGCGGAGGCGGCGAACATCTGCCGCACCGCCAGTTCAATCTTGATCTGTGCCTCCGACTTCTTGACGAAGGACAGGTCTATGTCGCCCAAGGACTTCACCACGCAGCCGGAGCGGCTGAGATTGCGGAGCGCCGCCTGGGACGACTGCTGTTTTTCCTCGGGGATGGCTGTGATCGTGGCCGATCCCTCCGGCGGCCGGACGACATAGAGGTCGAATTTCGGCATGGGCACCTTCCGTTCTGACGAAACGTCGGGTGCCCCACCGCAAAGACCGGGCCAACTCTTACAAAAAGGTCAGCGCCGGACCATCGGCGCCAGATCCTTGCGGATGCCGGCATCCAGGCGGGCGTTCAGATCGTCCATCATCCGGCGGGTCATCTCCAGGAAGGTCGCCTCGCGGTCGGCCAGCGAGATGTTCTCCGCCACGGTGGTGGAATGGGTGACGGTGGAGCGGGTCACGCCGCGGAAGCCGCCATTGCCGGTGTCCGGCACCTCGCCGGCGATCTCCACCTCGATCCGGCCGTCATAGCGCTGGGCCTGGTCGTTGGTGAAATAGCCGGTGATGCCCTTCTTGGTGGGCAGCGCCACCTCGACGATGCCGGCGTCGCGGATGGTGACGCGCAGGCGTCCAGTCCCACCGGCCGCCTGCAAGCGCTCCGCCGCCCAGCGCCGCACCGCCTCGGCCGGCGGAACCGCGGAGCGGTCTTCCACATGCTTGCCGCCGACCGGACGGTAGGCATCGACCACGTCGATGGTGCCGGCATTCAGAACGATCGGCCCGAAATTGGAGAAGTCGACCGGACGGGGCGCCGGCCGTGGCGGCGCGCTCTGGCAGGCGGCAAGCAGGAGGGTGGCCATTCCGGCGGCGAGGGTGAAGCGGCGCGACAGCATGGGGGCTCCGGTTCTTGGGCTGCTTTCGGCAACCTGGGTTACTGGAAAAGGAAAGGGGCGCGGCGCGGACGCCGCGCCCCCATGAACGCGTTTTTATCTGACCCTATTCCCACGAGGGAGGCGAGGTCAGGAGGCAGGGCCATAGACGCGGTCGAGATCCGCGTCGGTGAAGTGGTAGTCGGTCGAGCAGAACTGGCAGGTCACCTCGACCCGGCCGTCGTCGATCTTCAACTCCTGCACCTCTTCGCGGGGCAGGCTGCGCAGCATGTTCTCCACCCGCTCGCGCGAGCAGCGGCAGCCGAAGCGCAGCGCGTTGCCCTCATAGATCCGCACGCCGTCCTCGTGGAACAGGCGGTAGAGCAGGTCGGCGGCCGGCAGGTCGGTCGACAGCAACTCGTCACCGGTGACGCTGGCCATCAGCGCCATGGCGCGGCGCCAGTCGTCCTCGCTGTCCGACGCGGTCAGTCCCTGTTCCTGCGGCAGGCGCTGGACCATGATGCCGCCGGTCCGCCAGGGGCCGAAGGAGCCGTCCGGCAGCGCCGCGCGGTCGACCGAGACGGTCAGGCCGGTGTCGATCTGCTCGGACTGGCGGAAGTAATGCTGGACGCAGTCGGTCAGCGTCTTGCCGTACAGCTCGACGATGCCCTGGTAGCGGTCGGTGTCGGGGCCCTGGTCCACCGTGAAGGCGATGTAGCCCTTGCCCAGCAGCGCCGCGGCCGGGGCGATATCGACGTCCCGCTCGGCCTTTGCCAGCGCTTCCGGATCGAACTGGGCATAGGCGCGCACGTCGCCGACCGAGGTGATGTCGGCCACCATCAGGCTGATCGGCCCGTCGCCCTTGGTCTGGAGCGTGAAGATGCCCTCGTACTTCAGCATGCTGGCGAGCAGCACGGCGAGCGTCGCCGTCTCCGCCAGGAAGCGGGCGACGGTCGGCGGATAGTCGTGGCGGGTCAGGATCTCGTCGATTGCCGGCCCCAGCTTGACGATGCGGCCGCGCAGGCGCGACGCCTCGATCTGGAACGGCAGGACGAAATCATCGGTGAGCGGGCGGACGGACGGATCGTCCATAGGGCAGATTCCTTAAGACAGAGACCGGTTATGCAGGCGTAGGGCCGAAGATCGGGGTGCGGAAGGGTCGAATCAAGGCCGGTAGGGCACCCATGCGAATTTGGCCCTCTCCCGGGGTGGGGAGAGGGCCAATCGAAGCGTCGACTGCAGGGATCGGGCGTGGACGGTCAGTCCAGCACGCCCATGCACCAGCCGAGGATGGCCTTCTGGGCGTGCAGGCGGTTTTCCGCCTCGTCCCAGACCACCGAATGGCGGCCGTCGATCACGCCGTCGGTCACTTCCTCGTTCCGGTGGGCCGGCAGGCAGTGCATGAACAGCGCCTCGGGATGCGCGTGCGCCATCAGCGCCTCGTTCACCTGGTAGGGGGCGAGGATGGCCGCGCGCTCGTCCACGTCGGTGTTGTGCATCGAGGCCCAGGCGTCGGTGATGACGCATTCGGCCCCACGCACCGCCTCTTCCGGGCTGTCGGTGACGACCAGACGGCCGCTGCCCTCGCGCTCGGCCCAGGCCAGCAGCTCCGGCGACGGGCCGTAGACGGTCGGGCAGGCCAGACGCAGCTCGAAGCCGAAGCGGACGGCGGCGTGCGCCCAGCTGACCGCGACGTTGTTGCAGTCGCCGATCCAGGCGATGGTCCGGCCGTTGATCGGACCGCGATGCTCCTCGAAGGTCATCAGGTCGGCCATGATCTGGCAGGGGTGGGTCTGGTCGGTCAGGCCGTTGATGATCGGAATGCTGGCATGGGCCGCCAGCTCATGCACCCGCTCCTCGCCGGTGGTGCGGACCATCACCGCATCGACGAAGCGCGACAGCACGCGGGCGGTGTCGCCGATGGTCTCGCCGCGGCCCAGCTGCATGTCGTCGGGCTTCAGCACCACGACATTGCCGCCGAACTGCTGCATGCCGACTTCGAACGACACGCGGGTGCGGGTCGAGGGCTTCTCGAAGATCAGGGCCAGCGAGCGGCCGGCCAGCAGGGTGGAATGGGCCAGCCGGTCCTTCTTCAGGTCGGCCTTGATGCGGACGGCATGGTCGAGCAGGCGGCGCAGGGTGGCGCCGTCCATCCGGTCGATGTCGAGGAAATGCCGAACCGTGCCGTTGGCGGTGTTGTTGTCGCCGTTCATCCCACGCACTCCTGCGCCGTCCGGTCGAGAATCCCGACGGCTTCGTTCACTTCGGCTTCGCCGATGTTCAGGGGCGGCAGCAGCCGCACCACATTGTCGCCGGCCGGAACCGACAGCAGGCCGTTGGCGCGCAGCTTCACCACCACCTCGCCGACCGGCTGGCCCAGCTTGAGGCCCAGCATCAGGCCCTGGCCGCGCAGTTCCAGGAACATCGACGGATGCCTGGCGATCAGTTCCTCCAGGCGGCCGCGCAGCAGGGCCGAGGTCTTCTGCACGTCGTCCAGGAAGCCCGGCGCCAGCATGACGTCCAGCACCGCATTGCCGACGGCGGTCGCCAGCGGGTTGCCGCCATAGGTCGAGCCGTGGGTGCCGGCGGTCATGCCGGATGCCGCACGCTCGGTCGCAAGGCAGGCGCCGAGCGGGAAGCCGCCGCCGATGCCCTTGGCGACGCACATGACGTCCGGCGTGATGCCGGCCCATTCATGGGCGAACAGCTTGCCGGTGCGGCCCATGCCGCACTGGATCTCGTCCAGGAACAGCAGCAGGCCATGCTCGTCGCACAGCGCACGCAGGCCGCGCAGGAACTCCACCGAGCCGGCACGGATGCCGCCCTCGCCCTGGATCGGCTCGACGCAGATGCCGCCGGTGGCCGGCGTGATCGCGGCGCGCACGGCGTCGAGATCGCCGAACGGCACCTGATCGAAGCCGTCCAGCAGCGGGTCGAAGCCGTGCACCAGCTTCTCCTGCTTGGCGGCCGAGATGGCGCCCAGCGTGCGGCCGTGGAAGGCCTGCTCGAAGGTGATGATGCGGTTCTTCTGCGGGTTGCCGCTGTCATAATGGTACTTGCGGACGGCCTTGGCGCCGCATTCCCACGCTTCCGCACCGGAGTTGGTGAAGAACACCGTGTCGGCGAAGGTCACCTCGGTCAGGCGCTTGCCCAGGCTCTCCTGCCCGGCGACCCGGAACAGGTTGGAGGTGTGCCACAGCTTCTGCGCCTGCTCGGTCAGCTTCTCAACCAGATAGGGATGCGCGTGACCCAGGGCGTTCACCGCGACGCCGGCGGCGAAGTCGAGGAATCGTCGCCCGTCGGTCGCGTAGAGATACGGACCTTCACCGCGCTCGAAAACGACATCGGCGCGGGCGTATGTGGGCATAACGACGGGGATCACGGCTTTGGTCTCCCAAAAAAGGAAAATCCGGCGGCCATGCCTGACCGCCGGGAACGGCAAATATCCGGAGATTGATGGGTTCTGTCAACGGACAGGGGTGAAAAAGCGCTGTTTTCGCAGCGTCTTCACGCCTTAAGCTTGTAGCCGGTCTTGAACATGCGCCAGGCGAGCCACCACAGGCCGGCATTCACGCCCAGCATCACCGCCACGCCCAGCCAGCGCGCCCCGTCGGACACCCCGATGAAGCCGTAGCGGAAACCGTCGATCATGTAGAAGAACGGGTCGAAATGGGCGACCCACCAGAAGACCGGCGGCAGGGTGTCGACCGAATAGAAGGTGCCGGACAAGAAGGACAGCGGCGTCACCACGAAGTTGGTCACGGCGGCGATGTTGTCGAACTTCTCCGACCAGACGCCGCCGACCAGACCCAGCAGCGACAGCAGCATCGACGCCATCACCGCATGGAACAGGACGAAGCCCGGATGCGGCATGTGCATCGGGATCACCGCCCAGATGGCGAGGCCCGTCACCAGACCGACCACGATGCCGCGGGTGACGCCGCCCAGCACGAAGCCGCTGACCAGTTCCATCGGCGACAAGGGCGGCATCAGGATGTCGACGATGTTGCCCTGGACCTTGGCGATCACCACGGAGGAGGAGGTGTTGGCGAAGGCGTTCTGCACCATCGCCATCATGATCAGGCCGGGGGCCAGGAACTCCAGGTAAGGCGTCGCACCGACCATCCGCACCGCCGACCCCAGCGACAGGGCGAACACCGCGTAATAGAGCAGCGTCGTCACCACCGGCGCCCAGACGGTCTGCTGGTGCACCTTGATGAAGCGCCGCACCTCGCGTGCGTAGAGCGTCCACAGGCCGATCCAGTTGACGGAACCGACATTGCGCGGCATGGGAGGAAGGGGAAGGGTCATCGCGTCACGATCTGCCTTTTGGGAACCGGCACCCGCGGTTTCGGCCCCCTTGGGGGAGCCGGGTGAGGGCCGGAACTGTTTCGCCAGGAAAGGGCGCCGGATAGGTCACGGACCGCCAGTAAGGCCACGGACTGTACGTGCGGCCCGCCCATCCGGCAACCGCCGCCGCCGAAGGGACTGCCATGAACACCGACGATAAACGCCCTTTGAACAAGAGCGCCGGGAACAAGACCGCCGGAGACAAGGCTGCCGGTCCGCCGGCGAGAAAGCCGCCGAAGCGGGTCACGCCGCAGTATCTGGAAAACGCGGCGCTGCATTATCTGGAGCGCTTCGCCAGTTCGACATCCAATCTGCGCCGGGTGCTGATGCGCAAGGTCGATCTGTCGGCCAAGGCCCACGGCACCGACCGCGAGGAGGGTGCCCGCTGGATCGACGAACTGCTGGCCCGCTATGTCCGCAGCGGCCTGCTGAACGACGAGACCTATGCCCGGATGCGCACCGAGATCCTGCACCGCCGCGGCGCTTCCACCCGGCTGATCGCCCAGAAGCTGGCCGGCAAGGGCATCGGCCGTGACGAGGCCGACAAGGCGCTGGACAGCCTGCGCGAGGATGTCGGACCCGATCTGGATTTGACGGCGGCGCTGGCGCTGGCGAAGCGGCGCCGTCTGGGGCCCTACCGGCGGCCGGACCAGCGCGCGGCGCAGCGGGAGAAGGACATGGCGGCGCTGGGACGGGCCGGCTTCGGCTATGAGATCGCCCGGCGGGTGGTGGATGCCGAGGATCCGGACGGGCTGCTGGAGGAGTAGGGCGGCGGCAGATGGATCCTTGATGATGGAACGGCGTGGAACATCTTTCCGGAGATGTTCCATGGTTCACATCGCAAGAAATGAGAGGCCCGGAAATGGCGGGCCCTAAAACGACGAAACGCGCGGCACCCTTTCGGATGTCGCGCGCCGCTCTCTTACCGGGAGTCGGAATCGTCCTGTACGCGTCCTAAACTTCTTCAGCGGAGCGGCAAGCGCCCCGCGTCAGCACACCAAACGCGCCCCAGAATCGGGGAAGCGATCAGGCCGCAGCCTGCTGCTTCTCCTGCGCCTTGGAGATCCGGCGCTTGATGCGACGGGCATCCAGGCTCAGCACCGCGTCCTTCGCATCGAGCAGGAAGGCGTCGAGGCCACCCTTGTGCTCGATCGAGCGGATCGCGTTCACCGAGAGGCGCAGACGCACCAGCTGACCCAGGCTGTCGCTGAGCAGCGACGTTTCCTGGAGGTTCGGCTGGAAGCGGCGACGATTCTTGTTGTTGGCGTGGCTGACGTTGTTGCCAAACTGCGTGCCCTTGCCGGTCACGGAGCACCGACGTGCCATCGGACTGTTCCTTTATTTTAGCAAATGAAACCCGGTAACGGACGGCCTGCCGCCCGAAGGAGGCCGCTATATAGTCGAACAAAAGCGCCGTCGTCAAGCCTGTCGTCAAGCCGGGAACCGCGATGAAACCGTTAAAGCCCGAGTCGTCGCGGGATTGTGGAGAGTCGAAGCGCGGCGGCCTCTTCGATCCGACGAAGAGACGAGCCGCGCCAATCTTGTGCCGACGGGTGTCAGTTCACGGTCGGGGAGGTCTTCGACGCCGGCTTGGCGGCCAGCGGCTTGGCGGGGCGGCGCTGCGCCGGCTTGGCCACGGCCTTCGCCTCGGCGGCGATTGCCGCGGCGGGGGCAGCCGTCTCGGCCTTCACCGTTTCGACCAGTTCCTTCACCGGAACCTCGACCTGCTCGGCGGCCGGAGCGGCAACGGTGGCGGCGACCGGAGCGGTCTCCGCAGCAACAGCCGGAGCCGGGGCCGGGGCGGCCTGCGGAGCCTCGACGGCCGGCGCCGCGGCGGCGATTTCGACCTTCGGGGCCTCGACCTTCGGCGCGGCAACCACCGGGGCTGCCACCGGTGCCGGCTTCAGAGCCTCGGCCTTCGGGGCCGGGGCAGTGATGGGGGCCACGGTGGGGGCGGCCACCGGGGCAGCCTCCGCGGCCGGAGCCGGCAGGGCGGTGATCTCGGCGGCGATCTTGCTGGAGACGTCCAGGAAGCCCTGTACGCTCTCGGTCACGCGGGCCTGGGTGGTGGACAGCCAGTCGCGCTGCAAGGCCGCCAGATCGGCGGGGTTGCGGGCCTTGCCCAGCCCGGCGGCCAGGCGGCTGGCGTCGTTGACCGAGGCGGTGACGCCGTCGAACCAGCGGCGGTAGCCGTCCTGCACCAGCGTGGCGACGCGGGCGGACTTGGCGGCAGTGGTCTGGGCGTTGGTCTTGAACAGGTTCAGGACGTTGGCGGGGGTCGGCTGAGCGGTCATGGCGTTGTCTCCCGTAGAGCAAGGCATATTGGCGGAAACGGAAAGGCCGCTCCGGCGTAACCCCAGGAGACCGCGGGCACCCCGGCCCAAGCGACGGATGCGAACCGACAAAGTCGAATCGGCGCACGTCGCCCCTTTCCCGCCCGGTGCAGAATAGCCCTACGGCTGGTGCGGCGCAACGGATTTGTTGCGGTGCAACATAAGCTGAACGGTTTATGCGCCATCCGTCCGGTCGAGGAAGCGCCCGAGAAGGGTGTGGGCCGCCGCCGCCGGGATGGTGGTTCCGGCTGTCACCTCCGCCTCGAGTCGCGCCAGATCGGCCCGCACCGCCGGATGGGCGCGGAAACGGTCGATCAGCGTCTCGCGGATCTCGCTCCACAGCCAGGCACGGGCCTGCTCCGCCCGGCGGGTGGCGCGGGCGCCGTTGGCCTCGGTCAGCGCCTTGTGCTCGCCGATGGTGTCCCAGATCGTGTCGATGCCCACCTTCCGGAAGGCCGAGCAGCTGAGAACCGGGACCCGCCAGTCGCCATGGCGCAGCAGCGTCAGCGCGTGGCGGTAATCGGCGACGGTGTGGCGGGCGGTGGCGGCGAGGTCGCCGTCGGCCTTGTTGACGACGACGAGGTCGGCCAGCTCGACGATGCCCTTCTTGATGCCCTGCAGCTCGTCGCCACCGGCCGGCAGCAGCAGCAGCATGAACAGGTCGACCATGTCGGCGACCGCGGTTTCCGACTGGCCGACGCCGACCGTCTCCACCACGATCACGTCGAAGCCGGCGGCCTCGCAGACCAGCATCGCCTCGCGCGTGCGGCGCGCCACGCCGCCCAGCGTCGCACCGGCGGGGGAGGGGCGGATGAAGGCGTCGGGATCGCGCGACAGGTCGACCATCCGGGTCTTGTCGCCCAGGATCGAGCCGCCGGTGCGTTGCGACGACGGATCGACCGCCAGCACCGCGACCTTGTGCCCCAGCCCGATGACATGCAGCCCGAACGCCTCGATGAAGGTCGATTTCCCCACCCCCGGCACGCCGGAGATGCCGAGTCGCACCGAGTTGCCGGTATGGGGCAGCAGCGCCGCCAGCAGTGCTTCGGCGGTGGTGCGATGGTCGGCGCGCGTCGATTCTATCAGCGTGATCGCCCGCGCCAGCGCCCGCCGGTCCCCCGACCGGACGGCCCCCGCAAGTTGGGTTGCGAGGCGGGCGGCGTCTTGCGGGGCGGTGTCGGTCATGGCGGCGGTATCGGCTTGTGCGAGGGAAGGGCTACCCTACCCGCGGAGCGGCTTGGGATAAAGCCCATGCCTGACGCAGACGCCTGATGTCCATGCCCGATGGCGACGCCTCACGTCCGCACCGCCGGCGACTCGACGGCCTCCAAATTCAGCGCGGCGGCGAGCAGGGCGCGGGTATACTCCTCGCACGGCTCCTCGAAGATGCGCTGGGTCGGCCCCTGCTCGACCACCTTGCCGTCCTTCATCACCATGACGTGGCTGGACAGCGCCCGCACCACCCGCAGATCGTGGCTGATGAACAGATAGGCGAGGTTGTGGCGGGCCTGGATGTCGCGCAGCAGATCGACGATCTGTGCCTGCACCGACATGTCGAGCGCCGAGGTCGGCTCGTCCAGCACGACGAATTTCGGCTTCAGCACCAGGGCGCGGGCGATGGCGATGCGCTGGCGCTGGCCGCCGGAGAACTCGTGCGGGTAGCGGTTGCGCGCCTCGGGCGGCAGGCCGACCTCCTCCAGCGCGCGGGCGACCATCGCCCCGCGCTCCTTTTGGTCGCCGATGCCGTGGATGCCCAGCCCTTCGCCGATGATCTGGCCGACCGACAGGCGGGGCGACAGGCTGCCGTAGGGGTCCTGGAAGACGATCTGCATCTCGCGGCGCAGGCCCCGCAGGCGCTTCGGCTGCCAGCCCTGGATGTCGGTGCCGTCGAAGCGGATGGCGCCCTCGCTGGCGTGCAGCCGCAGCAGGGCCAGCCCCAGCGTGGTCTTGCCCGATCCCGATTCGCCGACGACGCCGACGGTGTGGCCGCGGCGGACCGCGACATCGACGCCGTCCACCGCCTTGATGTGGCCGACGGTGCGGCGCAGCAGGCCCTTCTTGATCGGGAAATGGACCTTCAGCCGGTCGGCGGCCATCACCTCCGCCGCATCGTCGGGCGGCGACAGCGGGTTGCCGCGCGGCTCGGCCGACAGCAGCTTCTTCGTGTAGGCGTGGCGCGGGCGGATGAACAGGTCGTCGACCTTGGCCTGCTCGACGATCTCGCCCTGGTTCATCACGCAGACGCGGTCCGCCATCTTGCGCACCACGCCGAGGTCGTGGGTGATGAGCAGCAGCGCCATGCCGAAGCGGCTTTGCAGATCCTTCAGCAGCGCCAGGATCTGCGCCTGGATGGTGACGTCGAGCGCTGTGGTCGGCTCGTCGGCGATCAGCAGGTCGGGCTCGTTGGCGAGTGCCATGGCGATCATCACGCGCTGGCGCTGTCCGCCCGACAGTTCGTGCGGGTAGGCGGTCAGCCGCTTTTCCGGGTCGGGCAGGCCGACGAGGCGCAGCAGTTCCAGCGTGCGGGCGCGGGCAGCGCCGGCCGACAGGCGCTTGTGCAGGAACAGGGTCTCGTTGATCTGCCGCTCGATGCTGTGCAGCGGGTTCAGCGAGGTCATCGGCTCCTGGAAGATCATGGCGATGCGGTTGCCGCGCACCTGACGCAGGGTCTTCTCCTCGGCACCCAGCAGCTCGGTATCGCGGAAGCGGATCGAGCCGGCGGGGTGGTGCGCCATCGGGTAGGGCAGCAGCTGCAGGATCGACAGCGCCGTCACCGACTTGCCGGAGCCCGATTCGCCGACGAGTGCCAGCGTCTCGCCCTTCTGAATGTCGAAGGACACGCCCTTGACGGCCTGGGTCGCGCCGGCACCCGAGCGGAAATCGACGCGCAGGCCCCGCACGGACAGGAGATCGGGGTTGGGGGGCATCAGGCTCATGTCGGGCTCTTGAGGGTCGTTATGGTCACTCCGCCGCCTCCTTGCGCGCCGCCGTCGCCGCCGCGGCCTCGCCGGGCAGCGCGGTGGACATCTGGGCGATGGTCTTGCGCGGGTCGAAGGCGTCGCGCACCGCCTCGCCGATGAAGATCAGCAGGCTCAGCATGATCGCCAGCACGAAGAAGGCGGTCAGGCCCAGCCACGGCGCCTGGAGATTGGCCTTGCCCTGGGCCAGCAACTCGCCCAGCGACGGCGAGCCGGGCGGCAGGCCGAAGCCTAAGAAGTCCAGCGCGGTCAGGGTGGTGATCGAGCCGTTGAGGATGAAAGGCATGAAGGTCAACGTCGCCACCATGGCGTTGGGCAGCACATGGCGCACCATGATGGTCACGTCGCCGGCGCCCAGCGCCTTGGCCGCGCGCACGTAATCGAGGTTGCGCGCCCGCAGGAACTCCGCCCGCACCACATGGACAAGGGCGGTCCAGGAGAACAGCAGCAGCAGGCCGAGCAGCCACCAGAAGGTCGGCGTCACCACGCTCGCCAGGATGATCAGCAGGAACAGGGTGGGAAGCCCCTGCCAGATCTCGATGAAGCGCTGAAACAACAGGTCGGTCAGCCCGCCGAAATAGCCCTGCACCGCGCCGGCCGCGACGCCGATGACCGAGGAGAAGACGGTCAGCACCAGACCGAACAGCACCGAGATACGGAAGCCGTAGATCAGCCGCGCCACCACGTCGCGTCCCTGGTCGTCGGTGCCGAGCCAGTTGTCGGCCGACGGCGGGGCGGGCGCCGGGACCGGCAGGTTGTAGTTGATGGTGCGGTAGCTGTAGGGGATCGGCGGCCAGACCATCCAGCCCTTGGCGGCGATCAGGTCGCGGACGTAAGGATCGCGGTAATCGGTCTCCGTCTCGAACTCGCCGCCGAAGGTCGTCTCCGGATAGGTGTGGAAGACCGGCCAGTAATAGTGGTTCTCGTATTCGATCAGCAGCGGCTTGTCGTTGGCGATGAACTCCGCCCCCAGCGAGACGGTGAACAGCACCAGGAAGATCCAGAAGGACCAGAAGCCGCGGCGGTTCGCCTTGAAATTGGCCAGCCGGCGCCGGGTCAGCGGAGTCATCACACCCTCCGCGAGTCGAAGTCGATGCGGGGATCGACCATCACATAGGTGATGTCGCCGACCAGGTTCATGATCAGCCCCAGCAGCGTGAAGAAATAGAGCGTGCCGAACATCACCGGATAGTCGCGGTTGATCGCCGCCTCGAAGCCGAGCAGCCCCAGCCCGTCGAGCGAGAAGATCACCTCGATCAGCATGGCGCCGGTGAACAGGATGCCGATGAAGGCGCCGGGGAAGCCGGCGATGACGATCAGCATGGCGTTGCGGAAGACATGGCCGTACAGCACGCGGTTCTCCGTCAGGCCCTTGGCCCTGGCGGTGGTGACGTACTGCTTGCCGATCTCCTCCATGAAGGAGTTCTTGGTCAGCATGGTCAGGCCGGCGAAACCGCCGATCACCATCGAGAACACCGGCAGCGCCATGTGCCAGAAGTAATCGAGCACCTGTTTGTACCAGGGCAGGCTGCCCCAATTGTCCGAGACCAGCCCGCGTAGGGGGAACCAGTCGAGGTAGCGGCCGCCGGCGAACACCACGATCAGCAGCACCGCGAACAGGAAGCTGGGGATGGCGTAGCCGACGATGACGACGCCCGAGGTCCAGACGTCGAAGGGCTGGCCGTCGCGCACCGCCTTGGCGATGCCCAAGGGGATGGAGACCAGATAGACGATCAGCGTCGTCCAGATGCCGAGCGAGATCGACACCGGCATCTTCTCCAGCACCAGATCGACCACGCGGCGGTCGCGGAAGTAGCTGGTGCCGAAATCGAACATTATGTAGTTCGACATCATGTGGATGAAGCGTTCGTGCAGCGGCTTGTCGAAGCCGAACTCCTTCTCCAGCTGCTTGATGAAGGCGGGATCCAGGCCCTGGGCGCCGCGGTACTTGCCGCCGTTGTCGCCGCCGGTCTGGTTCTGGCGCTGGGCGGCGTTGGCGTCGCCGCCGGCGCTGCCGCCGATGCGCGAGGTCGCCTCCACCGCGGTGCCCTGGACGCGGGCGATCATCTGCTCGATCGGGCCGCCGGGGGCGATCTGCACGATCAGGAAATTGATCACCATGATCCCGAACAGGGTGGGGATGATCAGCAACAGGCGGCGGATGATGTAGGCCAGCATCGCGGGTGTCCCGACCCTCCCCAGTCTTCTAAGGAAACGACAGCTTAGACCAGACCACAGGTCAGGGTCCCGTACGGCGTGCGCTGTTGGCGAGCTTGGCGTTCTTGTCCGCGTCGATCCACCAGCTGTCCGGGAAGCCCAGGCCGTACTTTGGGGCAACCGCCGGATGGGAGAAACGGTTCCAATAGGCCACGCGGTACACCGTGTCGTGCCAGTGCGGGATGACGTACCAGTTCCACAGCAGCACGCGGTCGAGCGCCCGCGTCGCGGCGATCAGCGACGCGCGGTCGGGGGCGGCGATCAGCGTCTCCACCAGCTTGTCGATAGCCGGGTTCTTGATGCCGATCGAGTTGCGGCTGCCGGGCTGGTCGGCGCGCGAGGATTCCCAGTAATCGCGCTGCTCGTTGCCGGGCGACAACGACTGCGGGAACCGCTCGATAATCATATCGTAATCGAAATTATCGCTGCGGTTCTGGTACTGCGCGCTGTCGACCACGCGGATCTGCGCCTCGATGCCGGCGCGTTCCAGATTGCGGACGAAGGGCTGGACGATGCGCTCCATGTCGGCCTGGACCAGCAGGAACTCGAAGCGGAAGGGCTGGCCCTGAGCATTCACCAGCTTGCCGTTCTTGAGATCCCATCCGGCGTCCTTCAGCAGGCCCAGCGCGGTGCGCAGGTTGCCGCGGATGTTGCCGCTGGCGTCGGTCTTCGGCGGCTCGTAGGGTTTGGTGAACACCTCGTCCGGGATCTGGCCGCGGAAGGGTTCCAGCAGCTTCAGTTCCTCAGGCGACGGCAGGCCGGTGGAGGCCAGTTCGGTGTTGGCGAAATAGCTCTTGGTGCGCTGGTACAGGCCATAGGACAGGTTGGCCCGCGTCCATTCATAGTCGAACAGGTAATTCAGCGCCTCGCGCACGCGGCGGTCCTGGAAGATCGGGCGGCGGATGTTGAACACGAAGGCCTGCATGCCCTGCGGATCCTCGTGCTTGATCTCCTCCTTGATGATCTGGCCGTTCTGCACCGCCGGAACGTTGTAGCCGGTGGTCCAGTTCTTCGACGAGTTCTCCAGTCGGAAATCATAGGCGCCGGCCTTGAACGCCTCGAAGGCGACGTCGAGGTCGCGGTAATAGTCGTAGCGGATGCGGTCGAAATTGTAGCGGCCGCGGTTGATCGGCAGATCCTTCGCCCACCAGTCCTTGACCCGCTCATAGGTGATGGCGCGGCCGGCCTGCACGTCCACCACCTTGTAGGGGCCGCTGCCGATCAGCGGATCGAGGGTCGTGGTGGCGAAATCGCGGCTGGCGAAGGCATGCTTGGGCAGCACCGGCAGCTGGCCCATGATCACCGGAAGCTCCGGATTGTTGCCATCCCGGAACGAAAATTTGACCGTCCGCTCGCCGGTCTTCTCCGCCTTCGTTACGTCAGCGTAATAGGTGCGGTAGAGCGGATGGCCCTTTTCCTTGAGCGTGTCGAAGCTCCAGATCACGTCGTCCGCCGTGACCGGCTGGCCGTCGTGGAAGCGGGCCTCCGGCCGCAGGGTGAAGGCGACCCAGGTGCGGTCGGGAGCGACCTCGATGCTTTCGGCCAGCAGGCCGTATTCGGTGATCGCCTCGTCGCCGTTGCTGGTGGTCAGGGTCTGGAACACCAGCCCGGCTCCGGCGGCGGCCTGCCCGCGCAGGATGAAGGGGTTCAAATTGTCGAAGCCGCCGAAGGCCATCAGCTTGACCTCGCCGCCCTTCGGGGCGTCGGGATTGGCATAGTCGAGATGCTGGAAGTCCGGTCCGTATTTCGGCTTGCCGTACAGGGCCAGGGCGTGGCTGCCCTTTTCCTGAGCCGAGGCAGGAGATGCCGGCAGAAGCGCTGCCGCCATCATCACCGCTGCCGCCGCCATACCGGTGCCCAGCCACCGCATCCGACCCGTCATGCCCGATCCCCTCCCTCGCTTGTTTTCTCGAAAAGCGTTCAGCTTGATGGAGTTAGCCCCGCAATGGGGCGTCATCAAGGCTGCGCCGCCTTGACAGCCGGATCGACCCACCAGGTCGCCGGAAAATTGGTGCTGCGATAGTCCTGATCGTATTTCGGCCAGACCGCGGGATGGGCCAGCCACGCCTTGTGGGCGATCCAGCTTTCCGGGTTGTGCCATTGCGGCACCATGTAGAACCCCCACAGCAGCACGCGGTCGAGCGCGCGGGTGGCGGCCTGCACCGAGTCGAGATCCTTGGCGGTCAGCGCCGTCTCGATCAGCGCGTCGGCCACCGGGTCATGGATGCCCGAATAGTTGGCCGATCCCTTCAGGCCGGCGGCGGCCGAGCCGAAATAGCCGCGCAGTTCGGTGCCCGGCGGGGTGAAGAAGGCGAGGTTGACGATGATCGAGTCGAAATCGAACTCGTCCAGCCGCGCCTGATACTGCGCGGTGTCGACCAGACGCAGGGAGGCGTCGATGCCGACGCGGCGCAGGCTCTCGACATAGGGCTGGATGACGCGGGTCAGCGCGCCGGTGCCGTCGAGGAACTCGATGGCCATCGCCTCGCCGGTCTTGCCGTTGGTCAGCTTGCCGTTGCGGACCTCCCAGCCGGCCTCCTTGAACAGGCGGGTCGCCTCGCGCACCTGGGCGCGGTTGTTGCCGCTGCCATCGGTGGTCGGCAGGGTGAAGGGCTGCGTCAGCAACCGCTCGGACAGCTGCGGCTTGAACGGCTCCAGCAGGGCCAGCTCCGCCGGGCCGGGGGGGCCCTTGGCGCCGAAATCGGAGTTGGGGAAGTTGCTGAGCGTCCGCTTGTACTGGCCGTACAGGATGTTCTTCTGGATCCAGTCGAAATCGAACAGCAGGGCCAGCGCTTCGCGCACGCGCGGGTCGGCGAACTTGTCGCGGCGGGTGTTCAGGCGGAAGCCCTGGGCGCCCAACGGCAGTTCGCTCGGCACCTCCAGCTTCTTGACCCGGCCATCCTTCATGGCGGGGAAGTCGTAGCCGGTGGTCCAGCGCTGCGCCCGGTATTCGCCGCGGAAATCGTAGGCGCCGGCCTTGAACGCCTCGAACATCACGTCGTCGTCGCGGTAGAAGTCGTCCTTCACCGTGTCGAAATTGTAGAAGCCGCGGGCGGTCGGCAGATCCTTCGCCCACCAGT
Organism: Azospirillum sp. A23; assembly: GCF_042938965.1. Classification (NCBI taxonomy): domain Bacteria; kingdom Pseudomonadati; phylum Pseudomonadota; class Alphaproteobacteria; order Rhodospirillales; family Azospirillaceae; genus Azospirillum; species Azospirillum sp. A23. Next base: position 243,486 of record NZ_CP170667.1, read on the forward strand.
CGGCGACCCGCTCATAGGTGATGGAGCGGCCGGGATCGACTGTCTTGATGCGGTAAGGGCCGCTGCCCAGCACCGGCTCCAGCGTCGTCTTGGAGATGTCGCGACCGTTCGACGTCCACCAATGCTTGGGCTGCGGCGAGAAGGTGGTGGCGAAGTCGATGATCGGCTTGATCTCCCCGGTGCCGGTCAGGGTGATCTTGAAGCGGCGGTCGTCCAGCGCCTCCACCTTGGCGGTGCGGTCGAGGAAGGACTTGATGAAGGGCGCGCCATGGGCCTGGATGGCGTCCCAGGTGAAGACCACGTCGGCGCTGGTGATCGGCGTGCCGTCATGCCAATGGGCGCCCTGGCGCAGCGTGAAGACCGCCCAGCCGTAATCGTCCGGCACCTCGACGCTTTCCGCCATGTGGGCGTAGGCGGCGTCCAGCTCCCAGCCGGACCCGACCATCAGCGTGTCGGAGATCAGTCCCAGCGTGCGCGGCCGCACCCCGCGCAGGATCAGCGTGTTGAGGCTGTCGTAGGTGCCCGGCTGCGATTCGGCCAGCCCGACCGACCCGCCCTTGGGCGCATCGGGGTTGACGTGGGGGAAATGGGTGAAGCCGGGCTGGAACTGCGGCTCGCCGAACTGCTTCAGCGCGGTGACGGTCCGGGTGGCGGCCTGCGCGGGCGTGAGGGCCGCCGTCGCGGACAGGGTCAGGATCGTGGCGGCAATGGCGAGAAGGCGGCGCATCGGCGGTCCTGTGTGGGGAGCGGACGTTCTGGTTAGATTGCCACGCCCACGCCCCGGTCAAGCGCAATTCCGGGCGCAATTCCGGTTCTCAAGTCAGTTGCTTCGCGCCGCGCGCCAATGGTCGGCCATGCGGTCCATCAACTGGCGATAGCGGCGGTCGGTCCGCATCAGCCTGCGCACCGACTTTCCGTTGCGCGGGTCGGCCAGCATCCAGGCCTCCGCCGCCGCCTGATGTTCCGGATGGATCGACAGCAGATAGATCGCCGCCTGTTCCGGGGACGCAATGACCGTTTCCCGCATCCCCTCCAGGATGGCGCCGACATAGAGCGGCAGGACCTTGCGGAAATCCTCCGGCCCGCCTTCGGCCTTGCCCTCGGCCTCGGCGATGTCGGGAGAGGCGCCGCCGTCGGCCATCAGGGCGCTGCGTTCGGCCGCCGGCAGGGCGAAGAAGGCGTCGAGCCCCAGCAGCAGGTCGCAAACGGTCTTCTTGCGCACCATCCAGTTCGACCCGCCCGACACCCGCGCCGCCAGCCCCTCCAGAAAGGGCCGCAGCTTTTCAGGGGAGGTTTCGAAAACGGAACGGGCAGGATGGGTGATGGCGGTCATGTCGGATCCCTCAGCCTGCCAACGCCGCCATGGCGTCCCGATGGGTCTGCGGGTCGCCGGCGGCGATCACCTGGCCGCTGGACTTGGCGTCGAGCGGCTTGCCCTCCCAATCCGTCATCAGCCCGCCGGCCCCGGTCACCACCGGCACCAGCGCCGCGAAATCGTACAGCTTCAGCCCCGACTCGACGACGAGGTCGTAATAGCCCGACGCCAGCAGGCCGTAGCTGTAGCAGTCGCCGCCGTAGGACGCCGTCTTCACCTTGGCGGCGACGCGGCGGTAGGCCTCGTAGTCGCTGCCGGGGAACAGGTCGGGAGAGGTGGTGCCGAACATGGCGGCGCCCAGCCCGCCGGGGCAGGGGCGCACGCGCACCGGCTGGCCGTTGTGGGTGGTCGGGCGGCCTTCGACGCCGATCCAGCGGTCGCCGACGATGGGCTGGTCGATGATGCCCAGCACCGGGCGGCCCCGGTGCAGCAGGGCGATCAGCGTGCCGAAGATCGGCCGGCCGGTGATGAAGGACTTGGTGCCGTCGATGGGGTCGATCACCCACACCCATTCGGCGTCCAGGTTCTTGGTGCCGTGCTCCTCGCCATAGATGCCGTCGTCGGGGCGCTGGCTTTCGATGATGGTGCGGATGACATGCTCCGCCTCGCGGTCGGCGATGGTGACCGGCGAGGCGTCGGCCTTGTCGTCGATGGCGACCGGTGTGCGGAAATAGCGCCGGACCACGCTGCCGCTGGAGTCGGCCAACCGCTGGGCGAGCGCCACCATCGGGGCGGGGCAGGGTTCGGTCATGGTCGCTCCTTGAGGATCTTGTCGATATCGGGTGCCGCATCCTAACGGCGCGGGTCCGCTGCGAAAACCCGAAAGGCTCCCGCTGCCGCTTGAGGGGAGGTCGCGGTTTCCGCCGGGCAGCCCATCCGCCGGCGGGGCTTTGCGCCCGGCCCGGCTTGTGGCAGCCTCGACCGGCCATGACGAACCGACCCAACATCTACGCCGCCACGCCCATCGACCGCGCCTCCCTCCGCCGCAAGGACGAGGATTGGCTGACGGAGGCCTGGCTCGCCCCCGCGTCCCGCGTCCTGCCGATCTGGCAGACCAAAAGCTTCGTAGCCGGCCCGGAGGACGCGCCCCGCGCCGTCCTGCTGCCGGCGGAGGGGCTGGACGCAGTGCCGATCTTTCTCGGTCTGATGGATGGCACGCCGGTGTTCACCGTCGACCTCTCGATGGTCGAGGAGCCGGACGCGCTGCCCGCCCTGCGCGGCCATGGCCGGTTCGAGGATCTGCGCGTCACCGGCCCGCTGATGCCGGAAGGCGAGGCGGCGCTGTGCGCCTATGCCCGCGGCATGGTGTGGTGGAACGCCCGCCACCGTTTCTGCGGCGTCTGCGGTTCTCCGGCGGCGACGGCGGAGGGTGGACATGTGCGGATCTGCACCAATCCCGACTGTGCCACCCACCATTTCCCGCGCACCGACCCGGCGGTGATCATGCTGGTCCATGACGGCGGCGACCGGGCGGTCCTGGGCCGGCAGAGCCGGTTCCCGCCCGGCATGCATTCGGTGCTGGCCGGCTTCCTCGAACCGGGCGAAAGCCTGGAGGACACCGTCGCCCGCGAGGTGTTCGAGGAGGTCGGGCTGACGGTGACGGACATCCAGTACCGCTCGTCGCAGCCCTGGCCCTTCCCGTCCTCGCTGATGCTGGGCTTCACCGCGCGGGCCACCAGCTTCGACATCGACACCGGCAACGACGAGCTGGAAAGCGCCCGCTGGTTCGACCGCGACTTCCTGCGCACCCACACCCCGGACGAGAATTTCCGCCTCGCCCGGCCTGACTCGATTGCCCACCGCCTGATCCGGGAATGGATGGCGGAGGGGTGATCGCCTCCCTAATGCCGTTGCTGCAACCCCACCGCACGCGTGGGGGAGCGGCGGCGGTCGAAGGGGTTGGGGTGGCGGGTGCATGTGTCGTTGTAGAGCATCATCAGGGAGGCCGTTTCGGCCGGGCTGCGGCAGGTGGCGCAGCACAGATTGTCCCACACCATCTGGCGGACGGCGGCATCGCCCCAGGGCTCCTGCAGAAGCGAAGCGCCTTTTTCCAGCGCAGCCATGAAGGGGAGATGTTCGTGGGCGGCGATCTGCGCCACCTCGTCCGCCTCCAGATCGGCCAATCCCAGACAATCGTCCATCGTGAGCATGGCAACCTCCATCCGTGGCGCCATGGCCGTCGGCGGGGTGTCACCCGTCAGCCGCCGTGGTGTTCCGTTGTAATCGGACCCTTGTGGAACCGGTGCTTGCCGGTGTCTCCTGTATAACAACTTTCGCTAATCTTGCCCAGCGCCCGCCGGACGCGGCCAAGGCTAAGTCGCGTCACTGCGGCGGAATGACGCGTGACTTGCGGCAACTGCGAAAAGACTTGCGGCGTTGCGGGAGAAGGTCAGTCCTCGCCGACGCGCTGGCTTTCCTGATAGCGGAAGGGGTTGGCCGGATAGACGCCCAGGATCTTCACCTCGCGGGCGAAGAAGTCCAGCTCCTCCAGGGCGAGGCGCAGCGGGCGTTCGTCGGGATGGCCTTCCACATCGGCATAGAACTGGGTCTGGGTGAAGTGGCCGCCGACCATATAGCTTTCCAGCTTGGTCATGTTGATGCCGTTGGTGGCGAAGCCGCCCAGCGCCTTGTAGAGCGCGGCCGGCACGCTGCGGACACGGAAGACGAAGGTGGTGATCGTCTTGCAGGAGCCCTGCGCCGGCAGCTTCGGCTCGCGCGCCAGGATCAGGAAGCGGGTGGTGTTGTGGGTGGCGTCCTCGATCCCGCTCTTCAGGATGTCGAGGCCGTAGATCTCTGCGGCGAGAGAGGAGGCGATGGCGGCATGGCGCGGGTCGTTCATCGCCGCGATCTCCTTCGCGGCGCCGGCCGTGTCGGCATGGTTGATCGCCTGCAGGCCCAGGCCGCGGATGGCGGTCTGGCACTGCGACAATGCCTGGATGTGGCTGCGCACGGTCTGGATGCTGTCCAGCGTGGCCCCCTTCGGCGCCAGCAGCTGGTGGTTCACCCGCTGGAAATGCTCGCCGATGATGTGGAGGCCGCCTTCGGGCAGCAGATAGTGGTTGTCGGCGACACGGCCGGCGATGGAGTTCTCTACCGGGATCATCGCCAGCGAGGCCCGGCCATCGCGCACAGCGGAGAAGGCGTCCTCGAAGGTGGCGCAGGGCATCGTCGTCATGGTCGGCCGCGCGTTGCGGCAGGCCAGATCGGAATAGGCGCCGGGGAAGCCCTGGAAGGCGATGATGTTGGACGTGCCCATGAGCGGAATTCCCCCGGCGGATCTTAAATATGAGACCGATATATCAGGTGTAGGCCAGCCTTGCGGCCGGAGGTCATCAGGTTTCAGCCGGCCTTGCGGCCGGAGGTCATCAAGTTTCAGCCGGCCTTGCGGCCGGCGAGGAGGGCGCAGGCGCGCTCCAGGTCGGCGGGAGTATCGACACCCAGCGGAACCGCGTCAACGACCGCCGCGTCGATGCGCATGCCGTTCGACAGGGCGCGCAGCTGCTCCAGCCGCTCGCGCTGCTCCAGCACCGACGGCGGCAGCGACACGAATCGCTCCAGCGCCGCCCGGCGGTAGGCATAGAGGCCGATGTGATGATAGAGCGGCCCGTCGCCGGTCGGCGCGGTGGCGCGGGTGAAATAGAGCGCGCGGCCCTGGCGGGCTCCTGCCGGCAGCTCCAGCACCGCCTTCACCACGTTGGGGTTGGTCCGCTCCTCCTCCCGCGTGATCTCGGCGACCAGGGTGGCGATGTCGACCTCCGGGTCGGCCAGCGGGGCGAAGGCGGCGCGCACGCTCTCCGGCTCGATGGTTGGCAGGTCGCCCTGCACATTCACCACCGCATCGTGCCGCCCTTCCGGGTCGATCAGTTGCAGCGCCTCGAAGATACGGTCGGAGCCCGAGGGATGGTCGGGGCGCGTCAGCACCGCGGTGCCGCCGGCGGCCTCGACCGCGCGGGCGATTTCCGGCTCGGCGCAGGCGACCACCACCGGGCCGATCTCCGCCTCCATGGCGCGGCGCAGCACATGGACGATCATCGGCGCGCCGAGGATGTCGGCCAGCGGCTTACCGGGCAACCTGACGGAGGCCATGCGTGCCGGGATCACCACGACCGGGTTGGCCGGACGGGCGACGGGGTTACTGGCGGGGGCGGCGGTCGGCATGGCGCGGAAACTCCGGTGGGAAGGTCCGGTGGGTCAGGGAATCGGAACGCCTGGATTCGTGACGCTTGGATTCGTGACGATTGTCTGGCGCGGGTGAACCACGGACGCCGGGGCGGCGTCAAGGGGCGGCGTCGAGCGATGGCATGGGGGATGGTCTGGGAGCTGCTGTGGAGCTGCAGAGCCTGCCTTTCCGCTGTTTTGCGATGCAGCGTAATGCGCAAGCAAATTAAGTGGTTGGTGACTGCGACAAATTTGTATGCGACCTTTTTTCGCGGTCCGCCGGGCTATGACAAGCTTCGGACCGCGGGCTATGGTAGCCGCGGCGCGTTCAGCCGCGGGCGGGAGAAACGCCGAGTGTACTGAAATTAGGGAACAAGGGGCTCATCAATGAGCATGGAGTGGAACAAGGTTTTCGGCGCCGTGCTGCTGGCCGGGCTGATCGCGATGCTGGCCGGATTCGCGTCCAAGGTGCTGGTTCATTCGAAGCCGCTCGAAAAGAGCGTCTATGTCGTCGCGACGCCCGAGGGGGCCAGCGCGCCCGCCGACAAGGGTGCCGCTCCCACTGGTCCGGCACCGATCGCGCCGCTGCTCGCCGCCGCCAGCCCGGAGGCCGGTCAGAAGGTCGCCAAGGCCTGCGCCGCCTGCCACAGCTTCGACAAGGGCGGCGCCGCCAAGGTCGGCCCGAACCTGTTCGGAATCGTCGGCGGTCCGAAGGGCCACATGCAGGGCTTCGGTTACTCCGACGCGCTGGTCAAGACCGGCGGCAGCTGGACGTATGACGAGCTGAACAAGTTCCTCTATGACCCGAAGGCCTACGCCCCGGGCACCAAGATGACCTTCGCCGGCCTCAAGAAGGATGAGGACCGCGCAGCTGTCGTCGCCTACCTGCGCTCGCTGGCCGACAGCCCGCAGCCGCTGCCCCAGTAACTTGCTCCAGTAACAGGGTACCGGGCGCCGCCGCGGCCGGAAGAAAACGGCCCCGCTCTCGCAAGAGGGCGGGGCCTTTTGTTTGTCCGGAGTAGCACCCGACCGGCGAAGCGGCGGGCCTACCGCCGCAGGCTGCGGGCGATCTCCAGATAATCGGGGTCGTTTTCCGGCGTCAGCCAGCCGTGGCGGATCAGGAAATCGGCCACCACGAGGGTCACGTTGAACTTCCAGTCGCCGGTGCCGCGCACCGACTCCGCCACCTTGTCGAGCGGCCAGAGGTCGAAGGACTCGACCTCGCCGTCGGTGTTGACGGGGGTGAGGCCGGGCGGAAGTTCCAGATCGTAGACGAACAGGCGGTCGCGCTTCAGCCCGGCCGGCGTTTCCATGGTGTAGCTGATGGCGCCGACCGGCACGGCGCGCCGCGCCGTCTCGGCGTCCAGCCCGGCCTCCTCCGCCGCCTCCTTCTCCAGATTCTCGGCCAGGGTCAGGCCGATGGGCTGGCCGCCGGCAATCAGGTTGTCGAGCTGCCCCGGTGCCACCTCGCGGTCGCTGGCGCGCCGGCCGACCCACAGCAGAAGGCCGCCGGCCCCATTGCCGGCGGATTCGTCGCGGACAAAGCCGTTGATGTGCAGGCCATAGGCCTCGATCCCGAAGGCGCCGACGGCGGCGCGGTCCAGCCGGGCCAGCGGCTCCGCCCCCCAGCGCGGCAGGACCGGGTAATATTCGCCGCGCAGCGCCTTGACCGTTCCCTGTTCCACCAGATAGGCGGCGGCATGGTCGAGCAGGGTGGAGCGCGCCTCGAAATCCCGGATCTCGGGCGCGATGGTCAGCCGGTCGGCGCTGACGACGAAGCCGGGATCGACCTCGGGCAGCGCCTCGGCCAGGGCATGGCGCACCCAGCCCACGGTGTGGCCGTCCAGCTCGAACGGGCGGAAGCCGGACAGGTCGTGCGCGTTGCACGCGCGGATGTGATCGAGGAAGCTCATGCCGTCCATCTAAGCGGGGCGGACGGACCGGTGCAACCGCTCATCCAGAGCATGGGCCAGAGCATGGGCCAGAGCACGGGCCAGAGCACGAGCCAGAGCATAGGCCGGGGCGGTGGGTCAGGGCAGTGGGCACCCTCGTATTTTGGACATCTTGCGCGTCTCTGGTTGCCATCGTACACAGGTCGGGTCACGAAATGACCGTCGGCAGCATTCCGCCGGCCGGTCGCTCAAGCGAAAGGGCGGGCGTGGTGACTGACCGGTCGGCTGAGGGCGCTGCGGCAGGCAAGACGTCAGGCGAGACGGGGACGCCGTTCGGCGCCCTGTCGGTCCTGGTGGTCGAGGACGAATCCTTCACCCGCATGGTGCTGGCGAAGATGCTGGGCACGCTGGGCGTCAAGGCGGTCCATCAGGCCGCCGACGGCGAGTCGGGACTGGCCGTGGTCGCCGCCTATGCGCCCGATCTGGTTCTGTGCGATGTGGAGATGCAGCCGATGGACGGATTCGGTTTCGTCCGGGCGCTGCGCACCAGCGGCGAGTCGCGCCACAGCAGTCTGCCGGTCGTGTTCATGAGCGGCCGGGTCGATGACGACCGCAAAGCCCAGGCGCGCGACAGCGGCGCCCACGCGGTGCTGGCCAAGCCTGTCACCCCCGCGAGCCTGCGCGAGGCGCTGAGCATCGGGGTGAAGGCCTGGCAGCCGGCCTGAGGGGCCATGCTGAGGGGCCGTCCGGCGGACGGCTGTCGGCATTGTCCGAAAGTCCGGTTTACCGCCGGAGATTGCTGCCGCCACTGGCGGCAAACGGGGGGCGCAGACCTGCCCTTAAAATTTCCCACCCCGTGGCAAGTGTGCCAAGTCGTTGAAACAATTCGGTAATCCAGCGGTAACCCTCCACCGTGCCGCGTTGGTGCCCCATCCTCACCCAATTTCCGCCTTGTTGATGAGGACGATTGGGACGCAACATGACCTCAAAGAAGTGTTGGGGGAGGTGTTGCGAGGCCGTGGTCGACACTGCGGCAGACCGCAAGGCCCCTTACCGGAAATTGTTAAGGTTTGGAGTTCAGCATCGACGGTAAATCCCTGCGCCGTGCTTGGTCGAGGCGGCGCGTCTGCTTGAGGAGGCCGATGGCGTGACAAGGAGCGCCCGATGGAACCCGCTTGGGTCGCATCGCACTGGGCAGTTCTTCCCGATCGGACGGGCAACGAAGATTGCCGCCGGTTCCACGCCGTCTTCTCCCGACACCGTCACACGTCTTCCGCCGAACCTTCCGACGCATGCGCGGCCGATACCCGCATGGGTTGAGCAGGTGCGCTCGGCGCACCCACACCAGCCGCAGGACCTAGGTCCTATGGCTGAGGCCAGCTTTACCGCGGGCTTTCCGGCTATGGAGCCTGAGTGCCTGGAAAGCTCCAGGTGGAGCATTACATTCAAAAATGACTCGTTCGGGGGTCGCCGCGTCGCGAGACGGACCTCTCCCGGCCTTCACAGGACCGTTCCTTACACCAGACCGCTGGCTTCTATCGCTGAGCGGGGAGGCTGCGGACCCTGCGCGGTCCGCGTCTTCCCTGGAGTGCCCCTTGGATCGCGGCATGCGCCGCGCCCTGCCGCCGCAGCCACCGGCGGCCCCCCGGCGCATCGGACCAGATAAGACGGAGCGACGAATGTTCCCGGCCGACGAACTGTTCACGCGCTACACGCAGAATTACGAGACCCGCCGCGAGACCGAGATGTCCCTGATGGACTATCTCCAGCTGTGCCGCGACGACCCGATGTCCTTCGCCTCGGCCTCCGAACGCATCCTGGCCGCCATCGGCGAACCGGAGGTGGTCGACACGGCCCGCGACCCGCGGTTGGGCCGCATCTTCATGAACCGGACCATCAAGGTCTATCCAGCCTTCTCCGAGTTCTACGGCATGGAAGAGACGATCGAACGGATCGTCGGCTTCTTCCGGCACGCAGCGCAGGGGCTGGAGGAGCGCAAGCAGATCCTCTACCTGCTGGGCCCGGTCGGCGGCGGCAAGTCGTCGCTGGCGGAACGGCTGAAGTCGCTGGTGGAGAAATGCCCGATCTATGTGCTGAAGGCCGGCAAGGAGATCAGCCCGACCTTCGAAAGCCCGCTCGGCCTGTTCAACCCAGACGAGATCGGCGACGAGCTTGAGGAGCGCTTCGGCATCCCGAAGCGCCGCCTGACCGGGCTGATGAGCCCCTGGGCGGTCAAGCGCCTCGATGAGTTCGGCGGCGACATCAACCGCTTCAAGGTGGTGAAGCTCCACCCCAGCAAGCTGCGCCAGATCGGCGTCACCAAGACCGAGCCGGGCGACGAGAACAACCAGGACATCTCCTCGCTGGTCGGCAAGGTCGACATCCGCAAGCTGGAGATCTACAGCCAGAACGATCCCGACGCCTACAGCTTCTCCGGCGGCCTGAACCGGGCGACCCAGGGCATGCTCGAATTCGTCGAGATGTTCAAGGCCCCGATCAAGATGCTGCACCCGCTGCTGACCGCGACGCAGGAGGGCAACTATGTCGGCTCGGAGAACATCGGCGCCATTCCCTTCCAGGGCGTGATCCTGGCCCACTCCAACGAGGCGGAGTGGCAGACCTTCAAGAACAACAAGAACAACGAAGCCTTCATCGACCGCATCTGCGTGATCAAGGTCCCCTACTGCCTGCGGGTGGCGGAGGAGCAGAAGATCTACGAGAAGCTGGTCAACGGCTCCGATCTGTCTACCGCGCCCTGCGCGCCGGCGACGCTGGAGATGCTGGCCCGCTTCTCGGTGCTGTCGCGCCTGCGCGAGCATCCGAACAGCAGCGTCTACAGCAAGATGCGGGTCTATGACGGCGAGAGCGTCAAGGAGACCGATCCCAAGGCCAAGTCGATGCAGGAGTACAAGGACCAGGGCGGCGTCGACGAGGGCATGGGCGGCATCTCCACCCGCTTCGCCTTCAAGGTGCTCGCCTCGACCTTCAACTACGACTCGACCGAGATTTCGGCCGATCCGGTGCATCTGATGTATGTGCTGGAGCAGGCGATCCGCCGCGAACAGTTCCCGGAGGAGACGGAGAAGAAATACGTCGAGTTCATCAAGGCCGAACTCGCCCCGCGCTACGCCGAGTTCATCGGCAACGAGATCCAGAAGGCCTATCTGGAATCCTACTCCGACTACGGCCAGAACCTGTTCGACCGCTATGTCGATTATGCCGACGCCTGGATCGAGGATCAGGACTTCAAGGATCCCGACACCGGCCAGCTGATGAACCGCGAGCTGCTGAACCAGGAGCTGACCAAGATCGAGAAGCCGGCGGGCATCGCCAACCCGAAGGACTTCCGCAACGAGGTTGTGAAGTTCGCCCTGCGCGCCCGGGCGGCCAATTCCGGGCGCAACCCGTCCTGGACCTCTTACGAGAAGATCCGCGAGGTGATTGAGAAGCGGATGTTCAGCCAGGTCGAGGATCTGCTGCCGGTGATCAGCTTCGGCTCGAAGAAGGACGGCGACACCGAGAAGAAGCACACCGAGTTCGTCTCGCGCATGATGACGCGCGGCTACACCGAGCGGCAGGTCCGCCGGCTGGTCGAGTGGTACATGCGGGTGAAGCAGGCGGGCTGAGGCCGGCGGGTCGGGACAGGTGGACCGAGGGGACGCTTAATTGCCGCGGGGCGGGGTGTTGCAACGCCCCGCGGCAACCCCACTGTCATAGAAAGCTGTCAGAATCCTAAGGCCGCGTGACGAAACGGGTGGGAGGGCCAGCCCCTTGATGAACATCATCGACCGTCGCCTGAACCCGCAGGGCAAGAGCCTGGCCAACCGCCAGCGTTTCCTGCGCCGTGCCAAGGAACAGGTGGTCAAGGCGGTCCGCGACGCCTCGGGAAAACGGGGCATCCAGGATATCGAGAACGGCGAGAAGGTGACGATCGCCGCCGGCGGCGTGCGCGAACCGTCCTTCCACCGCGCCAGCCAGGGCGGGGTGCGCGACTATGTCGTGCCCGGCAACAAGGAATATGTGGAAGGCGACACCATCCAGCGCCCGGACGGCGGCGGTGGCGGGCGCGGCAGCGAGGGCAGCGCCGACGGCGAGGGCGAGGACGAGTTCCGCTTCGTCCTGTCGCGCGACGAGTTCCTCGACATCTTCCTGGAGGATCTGGAGCTTCCCGATCTGGTGAAGCAGAAGGTCAAGCAGTCGGAATCGCACACGCTGACGCGGGCTGGCTATTCGGTGTCGGGGTCGCCCGCCAACCTGAATCTGGTCCGCACCATGCGGAACAGCCTGTCGCGCCGCATCGCGCTGAAACGCCCGAAGCGCGACGAGATCCGCGAGCTGGAGGAGATGCTGCGCGAGGCCGAGGAGTCCGGCGAGGACGCCACGCAGATCCAGGCGCTGCGCGAACAGCTGGAACACATCGTCCTGCGTTCCCGCCGGATACCTTTCATCGACCCGATCGACGTCCGCTACAACCGGTTCGAATCTGTGCCGAAGCCGATCGCCCAGGCGGTGATGTTCTGCCTGATGGACGTGTCCGGCTCGATGACCGAGCACATGAAGGATCTGGCCAAGCGCTTCTTCATGCTGCTGTACCTGTTCCTGCGGCGGCGCTACCGGTCGGTCGACATCGTCTTCATCCGCCACACCCACGAGGCCAAGGAGGTGGACGAGGAAACCTTCTTCTATTCCACCGAGACCGGCGGCACCGTGGTGTCGACGGCGCTGGAGGAGATGCAGAAGGTGGTGCAGGAGCGCTACCCGCACAATGAATGGAACATCTACGCCGCCCAGGCGTCGGACGGCGACAACATGTCGTCGGACAATGCCAAGTCGGCGACCCTGCTGCGCGATGTCGTCCTGCCGATGTGCCAGTATTTCGCCTACATCGAGGTGGCGGCGGAACACAATATGGGCCTGTCGGCGCTGGGCCGCGAAACCGAGCTGTGGCGCACCTACAAGCAGGTGCAAAGCCCGGAACGCCCGCTGGCGATGCGCCGCGTCCGCTCCCGCCGGGAGATCTTCCCGGTCTTCCGCGAGCTGTTCGCCCGCGAGAAGGCGGGAGCGTAAGGGGCGCCTGAGGGGATAAAGGGAAATCACCGCCCTCATCCCCGACAGGGGGCAGAGGGGCGGCAGGGGGAGATCGAGAATGACCGCTGTGATCACCAGACCCGAGGCGCTGCTGTATGACGGCGTCGAGTGGGATTACGACAAGATCAAGCGCGTCTATGACGCCATCGAGCACATCGCGCTGAAGGAGATGGGCCTCGACGTCTATCCCAACCAGATCGAGGTTATCACCGCCGAGCAGATGCTCGATGCCTATTCGTCCATCGGCATGCCGCTGATGTACAAGCACTGGTCCTTCGGCAAGCATTTCGCCCGCGACGAGATGATGTACCGCAAGGGCTATCGCGGCCTGGCCTATGAGATCGTCATTAACTCCAGCCCCTGCATCAGCTACATCATGGAAGAAAACACCATGACGATGCAGACGCTGGTGATTGCCCACGCCGCCTTCGGCCATAACCATTTCTTCAAGAACAACCAGCTGTTCCAGCAATGGACCGATGCCCAGGGCATCCTCGACTATCTGGAATTCGCCAAGACCTACATCGCCCATTGCGAGGAACGCTACGGCCATGCCGCGGTGGAGCGGGTGCTCGATGCCGCCCATGCGCTGATGAGCCAGGGCGTGCACAAATACCCGAAGAAGCGGTCCGACCTGCGGACCGAGCAGCGGCGCGAGCGCGAGCGGCAGGAATATCAGGACCAGACCTTCAACGACCTGTGGCGCACGGTGCCCAAGACCGCCGCCGGCCCGCGCCCGGCCAAGTCTGTGTCGGAGCGCAAGAAGCTGCTGGGCCTGCCGGAGGAGAACATCCTCTATTTCCTGGAGAAGAAGGCGCCGCGCCTTGAGCACTGGCAGCGCGAGCTTCTGCGCATCGTCCGCCACATCTCGCAGTATTTCTATCCGCAGAAACAGACCAAGGTGATGAACGAGGGCTGCGCCACCTACGTCCATTACCAGATCATGAGCCGCCTGCACGAGACCGGCCAGATCAGCGAAGGCGCGTTCCTGGAGTTTCTGCATTCGCACACGTCCGTCGTGTTCCAGCCGGAATTCGACGACAAGCGCTTCTCCGGCCTGAACCCCTACGCGCTGGGCTTCGCGATGATGCAGGACATCGCCCGCATCGCCGAAAAGCCGACCGACGAGGACCGCCAGTGGTTCCCCGAGCTTGCCGGCCGCGGCGACGGTATGGCGGCGGTGCGCGAGGCCTGGGCCAACTTCCGCGACGAGAGCTTCGTCCTGCAATATCTCAGCCCGCACCTGATGCGGAAGCTGAAGCTGTTCAGCGTGCGCGACGACGCCGAAGACCCTTATCTGCTGGTCGATCACATCCACAACGAGCGCGGATACCGCGACATCCGCAAGAAGCTGGCCCGCCAGTACGACCTCGGCTATCTGGAGCCGGACATCCAGATCGTCGACGTCGATCTCGCCGGCGACCGCAAGCTGATCCTGCAGCATCGCGTCACCAACGGCGTGCTGCTGGACGAGAGCGACGCCAAGGCGGTGCTGCGGCACATCGCCAATTTGTGGGGCTACGAGGTGCAGCTGATCGAGGTGTCGGCGATCTCCGAAGCGATCCTGAAGGAGCACGCCGTCACCGCGCCCAGCGGGATCGGCGTGGGGTGATGCCTTGCCCTCTCCCCCGGCCGCCGTACGGACAGGCCGGGGAGGGGGTGCGTCATGGCTCCGGCGGACGCGACCTTTGCATCCGGCTCCGCTACACTTCTGGCCGATGGAGCGGCGGGAAGGGGCGATAGCGGACGATCTGCTGGGTGGAGAGGGACCGGTCGGGCTGGTGAAGGCGCGGCACGGTTTGATGATGCACCGGCGGACCGACAGCGTCGTTGGCCGTTCGCTCGGCTATTATGGTGAATATTTCGAGCAGGAGGTCGCACTGTTCCGCCAGTGCGTCCGGGGCGGCGACCGGGTGATCGACGTCGGCGCCAACATCGGCGCCCACACGGTGGCGCTGGCGCGGCTGGGTCGGCCCCGCCGGCCAGGTGCTGGCTCTGGAGCCGGTCGATGCCAACCACCGGCTGCTCTGCGGAAATCTTGCGCTGAACGGGCTGGACTGGGCCGACGGCTTGCTGGCCGCCGCCGGGGCTGCCGACGGCATGCTGCATCTCGCCGCGGTGGCGATGGACACGGACGGCAATTTCGGCGCGCTGTCCCTTGACGAATTGGCCGGCGACCGGCCGGTGCCGGTGCATCGGCTGGACGGGCTGTGCCGTGAGGGGGCGGGCCGCATCCGCCTGATCAAGATCGACGTCGAGGGCATGGAGGCCGAGGTTCTGGAGGGCTCGCGCGGCCTGATCGCCCGCGACCGGCCGGTCCTGTATGTGGAGAACGACCGTCCCGACCGGTCGGCCGCGCTGATCCGCCTGCTCGGCGAGCTGGGCTATGCCTGCTACTGGTATCTGCCGGCCTTCCACAATCCCGCCAATTTCGCCGGCCGGTCGGAAGCGATCTTCGGCTATGGGCTGGTTGACAACGGGACGGAGATCCACGGGCTCGGCATGGGGATCAACCTGTTCTGCCTGCCGGCGGAAGCGGGTGCGCGGATCAACGGCCTGCTGCCTGTCGCCGGTCCGGACGAACATCCGCTGGTGCGCGGCCACAACGGGCGCTTCGTCGGCGGATGAGGGGAAGGCGCCGGCCTGAGGACGGCCGCATCAGCGCTCCGGTTCGGGCTTGATGCCGGCTTCCTTCATGGCGTGCATCAGATCCAGCATCACCGTGCTGATGTCGGGGAAGGACAGGGCCACCGCGCGGCGGTCGGGGTCGAGGCGCACCACATGGGCGATCTGCCGGCCGCCGACCCGATGGCCGGTTTTGTCCGGACGGCTTGTTTCCGGGCCGGCCGTTTCCGGGCCGGCCCTTTCCGGGATGTCCGGGCAATGCAGGTCCAGCCGCAGCTTGCCGCCGACGGCATGGGCGAACTCCTCCGGCGGCAGATCGACCAGCAGGCCGCGGGTCGACCAGTTGATCGTGGTGCAGCGCCGGCCCTCCGCCTCCACCGTCAGGACCGGATCGGCATAGCGGATGGCACGGCGGCGTTCGATCCCGTTCGGCGGCTTGGCGCCGACGTCGTGCTGGTCGAGCTTGCGTTTGGCCGCCTGCTTGGTGCGGTCGTCCACCCCGTCCTTGCTGGTCATCAGCGTCGCCTGCACACGCCGTTCGACGCCGTGGCGGAATTCGTCGTCGGCACCGAAACGCAGGGCCTTGGCGAAATGGTCCTTGGCCTGGGTCAGCAGCGCGTTGCGCCCCTTTTCGTCGCCGCGATGACCGCAGCGTTCGGCTTGGACCAGCAGCGAATCGACGCTGCGCTGGTAGGCGCCACGCTGGTAGACGCGGGTCAGTTCGCGGAACTCGGCGGCGCGCAGGCTGGGAAATTCCCTGGTCTTCAACAGCCCGGCCAGCCCCTCCGCCAGCGAGTCGACATGGGCGGGATCGCCGGTTTCCGCCTCCTGGCGCAGGATCCGGGCCGCCTCCTCCGCCTTGCGAAGCAGCTGAACTTCCAGTTTACGGCGCTGGTCGGCGTCCATCACGGGCATGGCGCGGCCCTCCACACGGGCGATCGCATCAGGATAGCCCAACTCGTGGGGTGCGTCAGCGGCCGGCTATGGTTAATGGGACAGTTGAGGGGCGCCCCAGTAGGATCGGACCGGATTTTCATTTGCCGGCCGACGGCCTTCTTATCTGTGAGGACAAACGGAAACGGTGGCGGGGAGCGGACAGGCGATGGGTAAGGACAGGAACGGGGCGGCCGGGGCGGATCCCGAGTTGGCGGTGCTGACCGTGGCGCTCGCCGGCCTGCTGGAGGAGGACAGCGCAAGCCCGGCCCCGGCTTTCACGGCGCTCGTCGCCATCGCCCGCGGCCGGGGCGCCGATGCGGAACCGGTGCGGACGCTGGTGCTGCGGCGGAAGGGGAGGCACAGCGGGGCGGCGGGCGAGGATTTGGCCGACCGGCGCGCTTTGGTCTACAGCCTGACCAAGACCATTCTCGCCGCCGCCGTGCTGCGGCTGGTCGCCCGTGGCGTGGTCGAGTTGGATGGGCCGGCGGAGCGCTGGCTGCCGGAACTGGCCGGACGGCCGGGATCGGTCACCGTGGCGCAGATCCTGACCCACCGCGCCGGACTGCCCGATTATGGCGGACAGGCCGACTATCACGCCGCCGTCGCCGCCGGTGCGGCGCCTTGGAGCGGCGACGAGTTCCTGGCCCGCTGCGGACTGGAGGGGCCGCCGGTCGGCAGCTTCGCCTATTCCAACATCGGCTATCTGCTGATCGGCCGGCTGCTGGAGCGGGCGGGCGGCGCTCCGCTGGCCGAGGTTCTGGCGCGCGAGGTCTTCGCGCCGCTCGGCCTCGCCAGTGCGTCGCTGCTGCGTGACCGCGCCGACTTCGACGGGCTGTTCTTCGGGCCGAGCCCGACCTTCGGCGGGGCCGCGGTGGCGGAGGCCTATCATCCCGGCTGGGTGTCGCATGGGGTGGTGGCGATGACGGCGGCGGACGCCTGCCGCCTCATTCACGGTTTGACCGAGGAGTATCTGCCTGGCCTGTTGCTGCGGCGGATGCGCGATGGGCTGCCGGTAGGCGGGCCGATGGGCGGGCGTCCCTGGGTCGAGCCATCCTATGGGCTGGGGATGATGGTGGAGCTTGATCCGGCGGCCGGTCCTTACTGGGGCCACACCGGCGGCGGTCCGGGGGTGACGCCGGCAGCCTACCACGCGCCGGGGCCGGTCCCGGTCTCCGTCGCCGTCTTTCTGGATGGCGAGGACGGCAACCTCGCCGAATGGATGGCGGTGGAGGTGCTGCACCGGCTGCGCAGTCGATAAGGGAGCACGGCACCACATCCTCCGCTTGTTCATGGCCTGCTTGTTCATGGGTATCGCGATCCCATCTCCTCTCCAGGGGACAATTCCCCGCTTCCCGGCGTAGGCTTGGGGGAGAAGACGGTGCCGGACGAAACCGGCAACCGGGAGCAAGAACCAATGGGGGAGGAACCGCGCGATGGGAGATGCCGCCCGCAAGCTGCCCGATTATCCATGGCTGGCCTCGTACCCGCCGACGGTGGACTGGGCGATGCCGATCCCGGTCCGGCCGCTGACCGAACTGCTGGAGGGGGCGGTCGCCCGCCATGGCGACAAGCCCTGTCTGAATTTCCTCGGCAAGCGCACCAGCTACCGTGAGTTGGGCCGGCTGGTCGACCGCGCCGCCCGCGGCTTCCAGGCCATCGGGGTGGGGAAGGGGACGCGGGTCGGGCTGTTCCTGCCCAACACGCCCTATTACGTCGTCGCCTTCTTCGCCATCCTGAAGGCCGGCGGCACGGTGGTGAACTTCAACCCGCTCTATGCCGAACGCGAACTGGTCCATCAGATCGGCGACAGCGACATAGACCTGATGGTCACGCTGGACCTGAAGCTGCTCTATGACAAGATGGCGCGGATGCTGGCCGAGACCGGATTGAAGCGGCTGGTGATCTGCCGCATGGCCGACATCCTGCCCTTCCCGAAGAACTGGCTGTTCCCCATCGCCAAAAAGGCGGAGATCGCCGCGATCCCGCGCGACGACCGCCACATCCCCTTCGCCAAGCTGATCGCCAACGACGGCCGGCCGAGCCCGGTCGCCATCGATGCGCGCGAGGACGTGGCGGTTCTGCAATACACCGGCGGCACCACCGGCGTGCCGAAGGGCGCGATGCTGACCCACGCCAACCTCTACGCCAACACCATCCAGTGCGCGACCTGGTACGCGGCCAAGGAGCGCAAGCCGGGGGAGGTCGGTGCGGAAGACGGGCAGGAGCGCATGCTGGGCGTGCTGCCGCTGTTCCATGTCTTCGCCATGACCGCGGTGATGAATTTCGGCCTTCATCTGGGGGCGGAGATCATCCTGCTGCCGCGCTTCGAACTGGAGCAGGTGATGCGCACCCTGCAGAAGGAGCGGATCACCCTGTTCCCGGCCGTGCCGACCATCTACACGGCGATCAACCATCACAAGCACCTGAAGGACTACGACCTGTCCTCCATCCGCTTCTGCATGTCAGGCGGGGCGCCGCTGCCGCTGGAGGTGAAGGAGGCGTTCGAGCGCACCACCGGCTGCACGCTGGTGGAAGGCTACGGACTGTCGGAATGCTCGCCCGTCGCGACGGTGAACCCGGCGGTGCTGCATGCGACCAAGAAGGGCTCCATCGGCCTGCCGCTGCCCGGTACGATCATCGAGATCGTCAGCCTGGAGGAGCCGCGCCGCGTCCTGCCCCCCGGCGAGAAGGGCGAGGTCTGCATCCGCGGGCCGCAGGTGATGAAGGGCTATTGGCGCCGGCCGGCCGAAACGGCACAGACGCTGATCGACGGGCGGCTGCACACCGGCGATGTCGGGATCATGGACGAGGACGGCTACACCACCATCGTCGACCGCATCAAGGACATGATCCTGTGCAGCGGCTTCAACGTCTATCCCCGCAATGTGGAGGAGGCGATCTACCTGCACCCCGCCGTCGCGGAATGCGTGGTGGCCGGCGTGCCGGACGAGTATCGCGGCCAGACGGTCAAGGCCTATGTCCGGCTGGACGACGGCCAGAGCCTGACCGCCGAGGCGCTGATCGCCTTCCTGAAGGACAAGCTGTCGCCCATCGAGATGCCGAAAGTCGTGGAATTCCGCCAGGAGCTGCCCAAGACCATGATCGGAAAACTATCGCGCAAGGCCCTGCTGGACGAGGAGCAGGGCAGGCGTACCGCGGCAAAGGATGGCGCCGCATGAGCGCGGTGGACCGGAAGGCGGTGCGTGTCCGCATCCAGGGCAAGGTGCAGGGGGTGTGGTATCGCGGTTGGACCGTCGACCGAGCCGGTACGCTCGGCCTGACCGGCTGGGTGCGCAACCGCAGCGACGGCACGGTGGAGGCCCTGTTCGCCGGTCCCGCCGACGCCGTCGACCGCATGGTGGAAGCCTGCCGCCGCGGTCCGCCGTCGGCCATCGTCCGCGACGTGGTGTCCGAACCGGAGCAGGATCCGGGCATGGCCGGATTCGAGCAACGGCCGACGGCGTGAGCCCCGCGTTAGCCTTCCGCTAACCATGACGGCGGCATGCTGGCGGTGAATGCGGGTTTTGGGCCTTGTGGTTGAGGGGCGACGGCCGGGATGACCGCCAGCAAATCGGATGTAGCCGGGATGAAGGCCATGCTCACCGGTGTCTTCGCCAAGGCGGCGAAGGCCAAGGACAAGGCTGGCCGCAAGCCGGGGGCCGTCCCGGCTCCGAAATCCTCCACTGTGCCGGGGCACGACCCCGCCGTCCGTCTCAGCCTGGGGCCGGCGGCGGTGGAGGATGCGCCGGCACGCCCGTTCCAGGCTCCGGCGGGTGATGATGATCTTGCCGACCGGCTGGAGCCAGCGATCCGGGCGCTGGCGCGCGATCTGGGGCGGCTGCTGACCGCCTTCGGGATGGACGGGAGCGAGGCCGCGGCGGCGGAGACGGCGCTGGTCGTCCGCTTCGGAGATGTGGAGCGCCGGGCCGCCGTCGCGGCGCTGGATGGTCCGGCGGGCGCGTTGCGGCCCTTGGCAGACGATGTCCGGCAGGAGGTGGCGGTTGAGCTGAGCGGGATCGGCCTTGTCCTGTGCGATGGGACGGCGGGCTTGCGGTTGGACGGTACGGCTCTTGCGCTGGCGCGGGTGCCGGCGGAGGAGAAGGGGGAGGGGCTGGCCGCCATGCTCGGCGCCCTCCGCTCCGCCATACGGCCGGGCAAGGGGCTGACGGTCGAGACCGACCGGATCGCCATCGACGATCTGGGCCGGGTGATGGAGATGCTGACCGCGGCGATGGCCGCGCCGCCGCAGGGGCTGGAAGGCACGGTGACGCTGTCGCCCTCGGGTGCGCCCGCCGGCGGCGGAGCCATGGAGCTGTCGCTGACGCTTTCCGGCCGGCTGGGAGAGGCGGTCGCCCCTGCACCGCCCGAACGCAAGCCGGCAAAGGAGCGGCCGCCTGGCGATGTGGTGGGCGAGGTGAAGGAGCGTGGGTTCGATGTCCGGATTTGATGTGCGGTTCCTGGCGGTCCTCTGCTTGTGCGCATTGACGCTGCCGGGGGCCGCCCCGGCGCTGGCCGGTGCGCTGGAGCGGACGGAGCCCGGCCATCAGGCGCCGCCGCAGCCGGGGGGCAACCTGCCCATCGCGCCGCCCATCGTGCAGTATGCGCTGCCGTCGCAATGGATGACGATCCGCTCCAAGGAGGACTGGCGCAAGGCCGGCACCTTCGAGAAGGAGCTGAGCAAGGACTGCGCCGCCCTGCGCTTCAGCGAGATCGAGCCGATGCGCTTCCGCGCCTATTACAAGGGCGAGGTGCTGGGCGTCGCCTTCGGCCATGGGCTGAACCTGCACGACCCCGGCAAGAAGGCCGACCGCAAGAAGATCTACCTGTTCCGCAACGGCGATTCGACCAACTGCACCGTGCAGTCGATGGACAACAAGGACCCGCGCGTGAACCCCGCCGCCAACCAGGCCGCCACCCCGGCCGCCGGCGGGTTCAAGAAGTATTAGGCCCCGCCCTCCTCCCCATCCCGCATCCCCCCGCCGAACACCTCCGGCCAGGCCGCGATCAGGGCCGAGTCCACATCCTCCATCGTCACCAGCTGGCCCAGCGCCACGATGGAGGTGACGCCATGCTCGGCGATGCCGCAGGGGACGATGCCGCCGAAATGCGACAGGTCGGGCTCGACGTTCAGGGCGATGCCGTGGAAGCTGACCCAGCGGCGCACCCGCACGCCGATGGCGGCGATCTTGTCCTCCTGCCCCTTCAGCCCGCCATAGGGCTGCTTGTCGACCCAGATGCCGACGCGCCCTTCGCGCCGCTCGCCCTTGATGTTGAAGGAGGCGAGCGTGCGGATGATCCACTCCTCCAAATCGCGGACGAAGCCGCGGATGTCGGCGCCGCGCGCCTTCAGGTCCAGCATGACGTAGGCAACCCGCTGTCCCGGCCCGTGATAGGTGTACTGGCCGCCGCGGCCGCTGCGGTAGACGGGGAAGCGGTCCGCCTCCAGCAGATCCTCGTCGCGCGCGCTGGTGCCGGCGGTGTAGAGCGGCGGATGTTCCAGCAGCCAGACCAGTTCCGGTGCCGTGCCGGCGCGGATCGCCTCGACGCGCGCCTCCATCTCGGCGATGGCGTCGGGGTAGGGCACGGGCTCGTCGGAGATGCGCCACTCGATCGGCTGGCGCGGGGGGGAACTATCGGGCTGGCTGGCGGAAAGGCTGGCAGGCTGGCTGGTCAGGGAGGTCATTCGATGGGGTCTCTGGCGCTATGGGCGGCGGTGCCGGCAAGGGTCTCGTGGGACCGGCCGGAGGGCCGTTCCGAATTTTTCTTCGCAGATGATGATTGTAGCGCTTGATCGACCGTCGGGAAGCTGATATCTACCCGCTCCACCCGATGAGGCGCGCAAGCGAGCGTCGGGGACTACCAGCCTGATGCGGTCGTGGCGGAATTGGTAGACGCGCAGCGTTGAGGTCGCTGTGGGGCAACCCGTGGAAGTTCGAGTCTTCTCGACCGCACCACTCTCCCATGCAGATGGGACCATCCCGGGGATACGGGAAAGACGAAAGGCCCGCAGGTCGTAAGACCGAGCGGGCTTTTTCGTGTCCGGGCTCCCGTATCAGCCGGCCAGCGCGTGCAGCAGCTTCGATGCTCCGCCCGCGGCGCGGCGGACATCCTCGAACAGCACCATCATCTCGTAGATCGCCAGGAAGGCGCCGCTGTAGAACCAGGGGCGCCAGCGTTCCTCGATCCAGGTGACCAGCCGGTGAACGCCGTCCATCGGCAGCAGCCGGGCGACGGCCACGGCGCTGAGGATGCCCAGCAGCGCACCGCCGGTGACGTCTCCGGGGTAATGCAGGCCGAGATAGACCCGCGGCAGGGAGATCACCAGCGCCGCCCACAGGCAGGCCAGCAGTCCCCACGGGCGGGAGGCGCGGACGAAGGTGGCGGCCAGTGCGAAGCCCAGGGCGGCATTGTCGCTGGGGAAGGAACTCCAGTTCTTCAGCGCCTCGCGGCTCTGGCCGATGGGCGGGACGAAGGGCAGGCCGGCATCGTGCAGCGGTCGGGGCCGGGCCGGCATCACCGCCTGGATCAGGATGGATGCCGCCACCGCCAGCACAACGGCGGCGATGGCGTCCACCACCAGCCGGCGTCCGCCCTGCGTGTCCTCCCGGCGGAACCAGAGCCACCACAGCGCCGCGCTGAACAGGCCGAGCTTGACCGGATAGATATTGGCGATCCCGCGCACCGCCATGTCCAAGGCCGCGCTGTGCCCGGCGAACTGGTTCAGCCAGAGCAGCAGCGTCTGGTCGAGACGATGCAGCGACTCCACACAGCGTCTCCTCTGCTGGACGGGGCAGGGGAAAGTGTTGCGGTTCTATGACAGGGGCGGTCAATGGAGCATCGGAAGGCGCCATCCGGGTCGGGGCGGCGGCTTCGGGGTGCCCCCTCCCGCCGATCCTCGCCGCCGTTGCCGGGATATCCACTGCGGCTGGCGGGCAGCCGGTGCTTTCATGAGATGGTGCAGTATTTAATATCGCCTTTGATAATATAAAGAAAATGCTATCGTCAAAATGATGCCGGAAGAGAATGATCTGGCCAGGATTCATCTGGACTGCTCTTGCTGCCTATCGAAAGTGGTAATATCCTACGCTGCGAAAGACGGAATGGATGGCGATACGCCAAACCATTCAAGATACGGATTGCATGGGGGATTTGATGGCGACTGTCGTAATGATGAAGCACCCGCAGACGGGGCTTACCAAGAAGGGGCTGGTCGGGTTCAGCTGGACCACACTGTTCTTCGGCGGCTTTCCCGCCCTGTTCCGCGGCGACTGGGGAATGGGGCTTCTCCTGACGCTGCTGGCCTTCTTCACCGGTAACATTTCCAGCATCATCGCCGCGTTTCTCTACAACAAGAGCTACACGTCCAAGCTGATCGAAAAGGGCTACGTCTTCGCCGATACCGAGGCGCTGAACAGCCTGGCCCGCGCCAAGCTCGGCGTCGAGGCGGCCGCTGCGGTCCCGAACCCGACCTGATCGGCCCTGACGGATCGATCTCGGAAGTTGAAAAGACGACGGGCGGCGCACGGTACGGCGCCGCCCGTCGTCTTTTCAGCTTTTCGTCTTTTTCAGCGGAACTCGATGTAGCGGTCCAGCGCGGCGCGGCGCAGCGCGCGGACGATGTGAGGGGGTGCGCCGCTGGCGACGATGTGGCCGCCGGCCTCCCGGCAGCGGTTGGCCAGGATGAACATCATCCCGATGGCGGCGGAATCGATGAAGGTGACGAAACGCAGGTCGATCCGGACCACCGGGTTGGCTGCGAAATCCCAGTCGCGCAGCATGTCATGGAAGCGGTTGCCATCCTCATAGGTGCAGCGGCCGGACAACAGGATGCCGTCGCAACCGTCGACAGTGGTGAAGGCATACTCCATCGGCCCGTCCAGTCCCTCTCCCCATGATGCGGCGCCTGCGATGCGCCGCCGGCCCATGGGAGCATGAAGGGTTGCGGCGGTGCAAGGGTATGGTGGCAAAAGCGGCGGAACCGGCCGGGCCGTGCCGAAGCGGGCTGGACAAACCGGGGCGACGCCTCTATGTCGGGGTCGCTTCCGCCGACACCGGTCCCGCTCCTGTGCAGCGGGCTTCCGGAACCGGCCGGAAGGCTTCCACAACCCGCAAACCCTGAACGCCGCCGGCCACCGTCCGATGTCGCGGAGCCGTCCGCCGTTTCCTTGCCGCCACTTTGGCTCGGCATCCGGGGATTGCATCGTCGAAGGGAGGGTGCCGGCATGCACACCGATCCCCATGCACCGGTTCCGCGGACGGACGGCGCCGCCAACCCCCATGGCCATGCCCAGGAGGTGGAGGACGAACGCCGCTACGGCGTCGAGCCGGAGTTCGTGGAGGAGATCGCCGGCCTGCTGCGCGCCCGCGAGCGCGATGCCGTGCTGGCGCGGCTGGACGGGCTGCATGCCGCCGACATCGCCGACCTGATCGAACAGGCGGAGCCGGCCGAGCGCGCCGACCTGATCGACCTGCTGCCCACCGAACTGGATGGCGAGGTGCTGTCCTACCTGAACCCGGACCTGCGCGAATCGCTGATCGGTCGGTTCGAGCCGCAGGAACTGGCCGACGCCGTCGCCGACCTCGACACCGACGATGCGGTGGAACTGATCGAGGATCTGGACGCGGAGACGCGGGCGCAGATCCTGGCGAAGCTGCCCGATGCCGAACGCGCGCTGGTTCAGGAGAACCTGACCTACGACGAGGACAGCGCCGGCCGCATGATGCAGCGCGAGCTGGTCGCGGTGCCGGAATTCTGGACGGTCGGCAAGACCATCGACTTCGTCCGGGCGGCGACCGACACGCTGCCGGAGGATTTCTACGACATCTTCATCGTCGACCCGATGCACCGGGTGGTCGGGGCCGTGCCGCTGTCGCGCCTGCTGCGCCAGCGCCGTGCCGTGCGCATCGCCGATCTGGTGACCGGCGAGGTCGACGCCATCCCCGCCACCATGGAGCGGGAGGAGGTGGCGAACCTGTTCCGGCAATATGCCCTGGTCTCGGCCCCGGTGGTCGATGCCGCCGGCCGGCTGATCGGCGTCATCACCGTCGACGACGTCGTGCGCATCATCGACGAGGAGGCGGACGACGACCTGCGCAAGCTGAGCGGGTCGGGCGACACCGGCGTGTTCAGCGGCATCGGCGACATCGCCCGCAGCCGTGTCGGCTGGCTGACCATCAACCTCGGCACCGCCTTCCTGGCCTCGGGGGTGATCTCGCTGTTCGAGGGCACCATCGAGCAGATCGTGGCGCTGGCGGTGCTGATGCCCATCGTCGCCTCGATGGGCGGCAATGCCGGCACCCAGACGCTGGCCGTCGTCGTCCGCGCATTGGCGACGCACGACCTGTCGTCGGCCAACGCGATGCGCGTGGTGGGGAAGGAACTGCTGGTCGGGTTGATCAACGGCGGCATCTTCGCCGTGATGGTCGGGCTGATCGCGTTGGTCTGGTACGGCCCGCTGATCGGCGTCGTCATCGGACTCGCCATGATCATCAATCTGGTCGTGGCGGGCCTGAGCGGTGCCCTGATCCCGCTGGGGCTGGAAAAGCTGGGGGTGGATCCGGCGGTGTCGAGCGCTGTGTTCCTGACGACGGTGACGGACGTCGTCGGGTTCCTGGCGTTCCTCGGACTGGCTTCGGTGTTCCTGCTGTAGGGAGCAGGATGGGGGGCAATGGCGCCCGCTGCCTTATCCATTCCCCGCCCCGCTCGACCGAGGTGCGGGCCGAACGCGGGGAAGGGTGGAAAAGGGTAGAGGAATGGAGAGGCGGGAAAGGGCCGGGCCTCAGCCCAGCCCCTTCTGCCCCATCTCCAGGAACTTCTCGCGGCGCTTGGCGCGCAGGGTGACGCCGTCCAGCCCGTCCAGCTCGCCCAGCGACTCCTCGATGCAGTCGCCCAGCTTCCTGATCGTCTCGGCCGGGTCGCGGTGGGCGCCGCCGATGGGCTCGCTCACCACATGGTCGATGACGCCCAGCTCCTTCAGGTCCTGGCTGATCAGGCGCAGCGCGATGGCCGCCTCGCCCGCCATGTCGGAACTGCGCCACAGGATCGACGCGCAGCCTTCCGGCGAGATCACCGAATAGATGGCGTGTTCCAGCATCAGCACGCGGTCGGCGGTGGCAATCGCGATGGCGCCGCCCGAGCCGCCTTCGCCGATGACCGAGGCGACCATCGGCACGTTCAGCCGCAGGCAGCGCTCGATGCTCTTGGCGATGGCCTCGGCCTGGCCGCGCTCCTCCGCCTGGACACCAGGGAAGGCGCCGGCGGTGTCGACCAGCGAGACGACCGGCAGCTTGAAGCGGTCGGCCAGATCCATCAGGCGCTGGGCCTTGCGGTAGCCTTCCGGCTTCGCCATGCCGAAATTGTGGCGGACGCGCGTTTCGGTGTCGTTGCCCTTTTCCTGGCCGATCACCACCACGGACCGGCCGCGGAAGCGACCCAGACCACCGATGACCGCACGGTCCTCGGCGAAATGGCGGTCGCCGGCCAACGGCGTGAAGTCCTCGATCAGACCATGCACATAGTCCAGGCAGTGCGGCCGATTGGGGTGGCGGGCCACCTGAACCTTCTGCGCGGGCGTGAGCTTGGCGTAGGTCTGCCGCAGGAGCTTGTCGACCTTGGCCTGCAGCTTTGCGACCTCGTCGGCGATGTTGATGTCGCCGGCGTTGGTCAGGTGCCGCAACTCCTCGATCTTGCCTTCAAGCTCGGCGATCGGCTTTTCGAATTCCAGGAAGGTCTGCATGCCGGACACAGGTGGTTGGCGAGGCGCACGAAAAATCGCGCGCTTGGTAGCACGCCCGGCGCGCCTGCGCCACAGCGGAAAGATGCGGGTCACCCTGGGAAGGGTTCCGCGACGAACCCACAGGGTTTATCCTCATCCGCCGGAAAATTCCAAGCCTAATCGTTGTCCCGGTTGATCGAGGCGATCCCATCCCATGCGTTCCTTCAAGGACCATTTTTCCGGCCATGCCGGCGATTACCGCGCCTTCCGCCCGACCTATCCGCCTGGATTGGCCGCCGCCCTGGCCGGTGCGGCGCCGGGGCGCGGGCTGGCCTGGGACGTCGGCTGCGGCAACGGGCAGTTCTCCGTGGCGCTGGCCGGCCACTTTGCGGCGGTCCAGGCTACCGACGCCAGCGCGGAGCAGATCGCCCAGGCTGAAGCGCACGATCGCGTCCGCTATGCCGTCGCCCCGGCGGAGGAAAGCGGCCTGCCCGACGGCTGCTGCGACCTGATCGTCGCGGCGCAGGCGGCGCACTGGTTCGACCTCGGGCGCTTCTATGCCGAGGTGCGGCGGGTGTCGAAGCCGGCGGCGGCGGTGGCGCTCGTCTGCTACGGACGGCAGTGGCTGGACGATCCCGTGCTGGACCCGGTGGTGGAGCGATTCCACAACGGCACGCTAGGGCCTTACTGGCCGGCCGACCGCTGGAAGGTGATCGAGGGCTATCGCGGCATGGACTTCCCGTTTCCGGAACTGGCGGTGCCGCCGCTGGCGATGGAGGCGGTGTGGCCGCTGGCGCGGCTGCTCGGCTACATGAACACATGGTCGGGGGTGAAGGCGGCGACCAGGGCGCTGGGCGGCAACCCGCTTGAGGATTTTGCCGAGGAGATCGCGCTGCTGTGGGGCGATCCGGAAACGGAGCGGCAGATCCGCTGGCCGCTGACGGTCCGGCTGGGGCGGGTGGGGTAGGGGGCGCTGCGTCCCCCTGCCGCGTTGTCCCTTTACGCCCCCTCCGCCACCACGCGTTCATAGGCCGGCAGGGTCAGGAAGTCGGTGAAGTCCTCCCGCGCCACCAGATCGCGGAACAGCGACGCGGCGTCGGCATAGCGGCCTCCGGCATAAGCGTCGGCGCCGACGCGGGTCTCCCAGGCCGACAGCTCTTCGGCGACGATGCGGTCGACGAGGTCCAGCGTCACAACCCGCCCGTCGTCCAGCGCGGTGCCGGTGTGGACCCACTGCCAGACCTGGGTGCGGCTGATCTCCGCTGTGGCGGCGTCCTCCATCAGATTGAACAGCGGGACGCAGCCCTGGCCGCGCAGCCATGCCTCGATATAACCGATGCCGACCGCCACGTTGTTGCGCAGGCCCGCCTCGGTCTTCGGCCCGTCGGGCACCGCCAGCAGATCGGCGGCGGTGACGGTCACGTCGGTGCGCTTGCGGGCGATCTGGTTCGGCGTCGGCATGTAGGCGTCGAACACCTCCCGCGCCACCGGGACCAGTCCGGGATGGGCGACCCAGGTGCCGTCATGGCCGTTGGACGCCTCGCGCTCCTTGTCGGCGCGCACGCGGGAGAAGGCGACCTCGTTGGCCTCCGGGTTGTCCTTCACCGGGATGAAAGCGGCCATGCCGCCGATGGCCGGCGCGCCGCGGCGGTGGCAGGTCCGGATCGCCAGCTGGCTGTAGGCGGACAGGAAGGGGGTGGCCATCGTCACCTCCGCCCGGTCGGGCATGACGGCGGCGGGGTCCTTGCGGAACTTCTTGATGAAGCTGAAGATATAGTCCCAGCGCCCGCAGTTCAGGCCGGCGGAATGCTCGCGCAGCTCATACAGGATCTCGTCCATTTCGAAGGCGGCGAGGATGGTCTCGATCAGCACCGTCGCCTTGATCGAGCCGTGCGGCAGGTGGAGATACTCCTCCGCCACCAGGAAGACCTCACGCCACAGCCGCGCCTCGAAATGGCTTTCCAGCTTGGGCAGGTAGAAATAGGGGCCGCTGCCGCGCGCCAGCAGCTCCTTGGCGTTGTGGAAGACATGCAGGCCGAAGTCGAACAGCGCGCCCGACATCGGTTCGCCATCCATCAGCACATGGCGCTCCTCCAGATGCCAGCCGCGCGGCCGGACCTTGAGCACCGCGGTCTTGTCGCTGAGGCGGTATTTCTTCCCGCTAGCGGGATCCTCGTGGGTGATGGTCCGGCGCACCGCGTCGCGGATGTTGATCTGCCCCTCGACCAGATTGGTCCAGGTCGGGCAGGTGGCATCCTCGTAATCGGCCATGAAGACTTTGGCGCCGCTGTTCAGCGCGTTGATGACCATCTTGCGGTCGACCGGTCCGGTGATCTCCACCCGGCGGTCGAGCAGATCGACGGGCAGCGGGCTGATCGTCCAGTCGGCCTCGCGGATCGCGCGGGTTTCCGGCGGGAAGTCGGGCTTGTGGCCCTGGTCGAGCAATGCCTGCCGCTTGGTCCGCACATCCAGCAGCCGCAGCCGTTCGCCGCCGAAGCGCCCCTCCAGCTCCGCCAGGAATGCCATTGCCTCCGGCGTCAGGATCTCCTCGAAACCGGCGTTGATCGGACCGCGGACCTCGAGGCCTGAAATGACTTGGCTTGAAATGGCTGGGCCGGACATGCTGGTGGCCATCGTGCTGCTCCCCATCCCGTAGCGTGGCGAACCGCTCTCTCGGCGGTTGGGCATCCGGTATAGCACGGGAAACGGATGGTCCGGGGACGGCCTAAGGTCGCAGATGGGCCGGCGGGATCAGCCCATGCTTCTTCAGCATGCCGCGCAGCTGATGGTAGCCCAGCCCCAGCGACTCGGCGGTCTGGCGCTGGTTGAAGCGGTTGCGCTCCAGCGCTTCGCGCAGGATCGACGCCTCGAAGGCGCGGACCTGATCGAGGATGCCGCCGTCGAAGGAGGGGACGGGGGCGTTCGCCTGGGGAGACGCCGCCTCCGGACGGGCGGTCGGGGCGGCGGCCGGACGCCAGGGCGACTCGAAGGGATCGAGGACGATGTGGTCGAGCGGCTCGTCGGGGTCGGCGGCGGCGACGGAGCGCTCCACCGCGTTGCGCAGCTCGCGCACGTTGCCGGGCCAGTCATGGCCGCGCAGCCGGTCGAGTGCCGCATCGGTGAAGCCGGGGAACAGCGGACGTTGCAGTTCGCGCACCATGCCCAGCGCGAAATGCTCGGCCAGCGGCGGAATGTCGTCGGGGCGGGCGCGCAGCGGCGGCAGGGTCACCACGTCGAAGGCCAGCCGGTCCAGCAGGTCGGCGCGGAAGCGGCCGGCGGCGGCCAGCGCCGGCAGATCGGCGTTGGTGGCGCCGACAACCCGCACATCGACGGTGGCGGTGCGGCCGCCCACCCGCTCGATCTCGCCATACTCGACGGCGCGCAGCAGCTTTTCCTGAACGGCGGGAGAGGCGGTTGCGATCTCGTCGAGGAACAGGGTGCCGCCGTCGGCCTGCTCGATCCGGCCGATCTGCCGGCGGGTGGCGCCGGTGAAGGCCCCGGCCTCATGCCCGAACAGTTCCGAATCCAGCAGCGACTCCGGCAGGGCCGCGCAGTTCACCTTGATGAAGGGACGGTCCCACCGCTGCGACAGGTAGTGCAGCCGGGCGGCGATCAGTTCCTTGCCGGTCCCGCGCTCCCCGATCACCAGCACTGGGCGTTCCAGCGGCGCCACCCGCGACACATGGGTGAGCGTGGCGAGGAAGGCCGGCGATTCACCGAGAAGGGAGGGCGGAGTGACTGTCATCGTTGATTTCGCCATGAGTTCGCCGATCTGGCGATGATATCGCCTGAATGGCGATACGGCAACGGATGGATCCTGCTGGTCCCGAGCGCCGAACGCCCAAGCGCTTCAACGGGTTGGTTGCCTTTCGGCGGAATTGGCACGGCGGTTGCGATAGCTCTGTCATGGCAAGGAGGTCATCCATGAGCGACTTCAGCGATTTCCGCCGCCGCTACGGCGGTGACCGCTTCAACGCTTCGCAGGGGCGCCCGCTGGCGCGCCGCGTGCGCAACTATCTCGCCACCCGGCCGGCCGAAAGCTGGCTGTTCTTCTTCGCCGGCATCGTCGCCGGCGCCATCCTCGGCTGATTGACGGGACACGTATCATGAGCATCTTTTCGCGCCTGACCGACATCGTGCAGTCGAACCTCAACTCCCTGCTCGACCGCGCCGAGGAGCCGGAGAAGCTGATTCGCCTGATCATTCAGGAGATGGAAGACACGCTGGTCGAGGTGCGCTCCTCCACCGTCAAGATCATCGCGGAGAAGAAGGAGATCGAGCGCCGCGTCGCCGATCTGCGCCGCGAGCGCGACGAGTGGGACCGCAAGGCCGAGGTGGCGCTGACCGCCGGCCGCGAGGATCTCGCCAAGGGCGCCCTGATGGCCAAGTCGAAGGTCGCCGAGCAGGCCGACATGCTGACCGAACAGCTGGTGCAGGTCGAAGCGGCCCTGTCCAAGGCCAACGAGGACATCGGCCGCCTGCAGGCCAAGCTGGCCGACGCCAAGGCCCGCGAGAAGGCGCTGGTGGCCCGCACCCAGACTGCGGCCAACCGCGTCAAGGTGCGCGGCGCCCTGCATGACGAGCGCATCAACGAGGCGCTGTCGCGCTTCGAGCAGGTCGAGCGCAACCTGGACGAGCTGGAGGGCCGCGTCGAGTCCTACGACATCGGCCGCACCAAGAGCCTGACCGAGGAGATCGCCGAGCTTGAGGCGAGCCAGAAGGTCGAGGAGGATCTGGCCGCGCTGAAGGCCCGTGTCGCTGCCCGCCGCAACGGCTGACGGCGGATCGGACCCGGCCGCCGGGGTGGGGCTTCGAGGCCCCACCCACTCCCCTCACGACAATAAGAAGGCCCGACGACCATGGGGTTCCTGGGTTTCGTCCTTGCGGTGCTGTTCCTGGTGGTGGTGGCGCCGGTCTGGATCGTCTTCCACTACATCACCAAATGGCGCTCGCAGCGCGGGCTGTCCGCGCAGGACGAACGGCTTCTGGCCGAACTGTGGGAAATCTCCAACCGGCTGGAGACTCGCGTCCATGCGCTGGAACGCGTGCTGGACGCCGAGGCGCCGAACTGGCGCAACAAGCTGTGACGGTGGTTCGCCGGCTGTAGCGCGCCTTTTCAGGCTGTGTCATTCAATTCTTGGGAGGAGTCATGGACCGCGCGTCCCCCTACGACTCGCCGAATCCGCACCGGCTCTACCGCGACCCGCAGCGCGGGGTGCTGGGTGGGGTGTGCACGGGCATCGCCGATTACTTCGGGATGCAGCCGGGCGTCGTCCGGCTGGCGATGCTGGTCGCCCTGTTCTTCTTTTCGGTGCCGCTGGTGATCGCCTATGTGATCGCGCTGATGGTGCTGCCGGTGCGTCCGCCGCAGCTGTACCGCGATGCCGAGGAAGAGGCGTTCTGGCGGACGGTGTCGACCAAGCCCGACCGCACGCTCGCCGGTCTGACCCAGCGCTTCCGCGACATGGAGAAGCGGATCGTCGGGATGGAAGCCTACGTCGCCTCGAAGGAATTCGAGTTGAACCGCGCGATCCGCGATCTGGACCGCTGACCGTCCGGGACATTTTTCCGGATTATGGAGCGCCGACATGACCCGTTTTTCCCACCTCGCGCTCTTTGCGCTGGCTGTTGGGGCGCTGGCGGGTCCGGTTCGGGCCGAGTCGCCGTCCGTCGGCTTCCAGAAACTGTCGCTGCCGGCAACGGAGCGGCACCGGGCGCTTGAGGTTGCGGTCTGGTATCCGGTGGAGGCGGCGGGAGAAACCACGATGGTCGGCGACACGCCGGTCATGGTGGGGATGGCGTTGCGGGTCGGCGCTCCGCCGCAGCCGGGGCTGCATGCGCTGGTGGTGCTCTCCCACGGCTATGGCGGCAACTGGACCAACCAGCAATGGCTGGCCGCCGATCTGGCGGCACGGGGCTATCTTGTCGCCGCCCCCAACCATCCCGGATCGACCAGCCGCGACATGGCCCCGCCGGGCGCCAGCATGCTGTGGAAGCGTCCGGGAGATATCAGCCGGGTCATCGACTGGATGAACGAGGATCCCCGCTGGTCCGGGTCGATCATTGCCGGACGGGCGGCGGTGATCGGTCATTCGCTGGGGGGATGGACCGCCGTGGCGCTGGCGGGAGGGCGGTTCGAGCCGTGGCGTCATGAGACCGCCTGCAAGGCCCACCCGCTGATGGCGGCTTGCGGACCGGAGATCGGCGCGCTGGATGGCGGCTCACAGGCTCCGGATTCTCAGGCTCCGGATTCTCAGGGCTGGGCGTCGACCGCGTTGGCGGATGGGCGGGTCGCGGCGGTGGTCACGCTCGATCTGGGACTGGCGCAGGGCTTCGACCCGGTCAGCCTCGGCAGGATCGACAAGCCGGTCCTGGTCGTCGGCGCCGCTCCGGGAAATCCGAAAATGCCGGCTGAGTTGGAGTCGCGCCATCTGGCGGCACTGTTGCCGGGCGAAAGGACGCGCGGTGTCGAAATCGCCGATGCCAGCCATTTCAGCTTTCTCGGCATCTGCAAGGAGGGCGCCGTCCCGCTGCTTGAGGCCGCAAGGCCTGGGGATGGAATGATTTGCCGCGATGGCAACGGGCACGGCCAGGGCACCGATGCCAAGGAGATGCGCAACCGGGACGCCATCCACCGTCAGGTGTCGGAACTGGTCGTCGGCTTCCTCGGCTTAGCGATGCCGCCGCAGTAAGGCGGCGACCACCGTCATCACAGGCAATCGATCAGAGATCGGATCGGCCGGTGACGTCAGCGCCGCTGGCGGCGCCGGTCGCGGACGCGGATCGGAATCGGTTTGGGTGTCGGCATCGTGGCGATCAGACCGGCCAACGCCGCAGCCGTCGCCACCGCACCACCGAGCAGAACGAGATCCATCATAGGCCCTCCACCATCGAGATCCCCGCGTTCACCCACATGGTGAAGCAGATGGTTACAACATGGTAGCGAAAAGAGTGACTGACAACATCTCCGACACTGCGGTCGCCCCCAGGTCACACCGGTAGGGGACACCCGCGGCGGCGTCCAGGCCTTGATCCAAATCACGGACTGAGCCGTTATTGGTCGAAAGGACAGAGCGCCGTCTTTTCCAGATGGGAAGGGGCAGGCCCTTTGTCCAATCCCCGGCCTTTGACGGAGCCCTGCCCCGATGTCCGACAGCAGCCTTCAGCAACGCGCCCCCCGCCGGCGCAAATCCCTGCTCCGCGGTGCCCTGATGCTGAACGGGGCGGCGGTCGTCGTGACCGCGCTGCTGTTCGTCCTGCTGCTGTCGCTGGTGGCGCCGCCGATGGGGCTGAATGCGCCCGGTGCGCGGATGGCACTGTTGGCCCGGCTGGCGCTGTGGCCGGCGCTGCTGCTGTTCGGCATGGTCGTCGGCGTGATGGCGATGCGCGGCCGCACCCAGGCCTTCAACCCGATCGAGGATCCCGAGTCGCGCGGCCAGCGCGTCTGCCAGCGGGTGCTGGCCAACAGCGTGGAGCAGTCCGCCATCTTCGTGCCGGCGCTGGCGGCCCTGGTCGCCACCCTGCCGCAGCCCTCGCTGGGAGCGGCGGTGGTGGCGACCGGGCTGTTCGTGCTGGGGCGGCTGCTGTTCTGGGCGGGATATCTGGTGCATCCCTTCGCGCGGGCGCCGGGCATGGCGATGACGCTGACCGTCAATCTGATCGTGCTGGGCTGGGCCGTTCTGTTGCAACTGGGCGGGATGCAGCCCGGCTGACGGGCTTGTCCGCGGCTGGGGCGCTGGCCGGAGCCGCGGTCTTCGCCAGATGCAGCCAGCGGTTATAGGCCTCCACACTGACCGGCGCCCGGTGCTTCCGCCCGATGCGGACGATCTCCGGCAGGGCCAGCAGCACCTTCAGATCGGTCAGGCGTGGGCCGTTGCGCAGGTTCTTCCAGCTGTTGCCGGCCCAGCTGCGCGCCAGCCGCCACGCCATCAACGACGACGGGCAGCGCGCCACCTCGCGGATCAGGTCGTTGCGGTGGTTGTAGAAGCGCTCCATCCCCGGCTTGCGGCCCTTCTCGCTCTTGTCGTGGTAGACCATGACGTCGGGCAAGGCGACGACGCGGTAGCCGGCGCCGACCAACCGCAGGCAGCGGTCCTTCTCCTCGCCCTGGCGGTAGAGCTCCGGCATGTAGAGACCGACCTGCTCCACGGCGCTGCGCCGCAGCAGATGGCCGCAGCCGACATACCAGGGAACGTCGAAGGGAGCGGCGCCCCTGGGGAAATAGACCAGCCCGTCGCGCGTCTCGATGTTGCAGGCGACGGCGGCGACCTCCGGATTCTCATCCAGATAGGCGACGCAGCGGGCGAGACCGTCCGGATCCTCGAACCAGCTGTCGTCGTCGACAGACAGGATGCAGTCGCCGGTGGTGTTCACGAAACCGAAGTTGCGGGCCAGGATCAGCCCGCCATTGTGCGGCTGGCGGACGTAGCGGACGGTGGGGAACTCCGCCCGCATCATGGCGCCGGTGCCGTCGCTGGAGCCGTCGTCGATGACGATGATCTCCGTCGGCGGGGTGGTCTGGTTCATCAGCCGGGTCAGCGCGATGCGCAGCTCCGGCCCGCGGTTGTAGGTGGCGATGACGGCGCTGACGCTCAGCGTCATGACGGCCTCCTTCCGACGTAATTGGGCGGTGCCACCACCGGGCGAAGCGGGTCGTCGTCCAGGATGCCCCAGGCGCGGAGCGCGCGGGTCAGCCCGATCCACAGCAGGATCGGCAGCAGCGAGAAGAAGCCGAACTTCACGATGGTGATGTTGCCGTCGCGGAACCATTGCAGGCACAGCGGCAGGAAGGCGCAATAGAACAGCACGGCATAGCGGTTGCGGAACCCGCTGGTCCAGAACCAGCGGTGCAGGCGGCCGAGGATCAGGCCGACCACCACCATGGTGACGATCATGCCGATCCAGCCGGCGCTCATCCAGCCGTCGCCGGGCAGCGAGGTGGTCAGGTTGTAGAAGACGCCGTAGTCGTTCAGGTCCACCCATTTCACCGGCGCGCCCACGGGCTTGCCCGGCCACAGCAGGCGGGGGATCGGTTCGGTGAACAGCTGCAGATACTGGGTGAACCAGGTGTAGGTCGCAGATTGCTTCGGCACCACCCACAGGATGTAGGCGAGGAAGTCGAAGTTCGCCAGATCCTGGCCGGCCAGCGCGTCGAGCGCCCGGCCGCTGCCGCTGCCGCCGTTGAACTTCAGCAGGACGGAGGCGGGCGCGTCGCCGGCCAGCACGTCGCGGAAGGCGTCGCGGTTGTTGCCCAGCACGGTGAACAGCCCCATCACCGGGATGGCGGCCAGCACATGCCACAGCCGGAACCATTTGGTGCGGCTGCGGTACAGCATCAGCAGCACCAGCCCGAGGATGCCCATGATGATGGCCCAGCGGCCCCAGCCCAGATAGGCGCGGTAGGCGACGAAGCCGGCGAAGGGGATGAAGGACAGCGGGTGGAAGCGGCAGACCCAGATCAGCCCCAGCGTCAGCGGCAGGCCCATCGAATGGGCTTCCGCGATATAGCCGGTGGTGTTGGTGTAGATCGGCTGGCCGGTCAGCGGGTCGCG
Source organism: Azospirillum sp. A23 (assembly GCF_042938965.1). Classification (NCBI taxonomy): domain Bacteria; kingdom Pseudomonadati; phylum Pseudomonadota; class Alphaproteobacteria; order Rhodospirillales; family Azospirillaceae; genus Azospirillum; species Azospirillum sp. A23. The sequence continues at coordinate 279,826 of NZ_CP170667.1, forward strand.
CTCCATCTGCACGTCGCCGGTGCCGTCGAAGCTGGCGCCGCCCTGGCGCTGGACCGCCGAATAGATGGCGAGCGGACCCAGCAGCGCCGCGGTGGTCAGGAAGGCGACGATGTCGACGCGGTCGAAGGTGAAGGCCGGCGCCGGCTCGCCGTTCGGGGTCCAGTCGGGCCGGACCAGCCCTGCCCAGATGCAGGCGGCGGAAAAGGCGATCAACGCCACCGAACTGACCACCAGCGTCATGACGAACTGCTGCTCGCTCGGCCAGAATCCCATGAACAGCCAGACATCGTCGAAATGCTGGGTGTGGACCAGGATCGGCCGCATGACGAAGACCAGGGTGTGGAAGATCAGGTACAGCGTCAGCGGATGGAACATCGACGCGCTGCCGGAGCTGAGGTACACCGCAGTCACCAGCACCAGCACCAGGACCTGCGCGATCAGCGCCATTTCGATCATCGGCAAACCGTCCCCGGTTGTAGGCTCCGCCTGGACAGACGGGCGATCCGCAGGCAAACGGGTACGACCGGCCGGTCAGGCTAGGATGAAAAGCCAGCCTATACGTCCCGTCCCGGTCGGGCAGGTGTGCAGAGGGCGTGGCCCCTTCGCACCCGCACACCCCCTTCGCGCTTTTGCCGGTGCGGGTGGCCTGGGTCAGTCTCCCCCCTTCGGCGGCATCTGCCGCTGTCTTTGAGGAGGTTCTCCCATGTTCCGTTCCCAACCTCGTCTTCGGAGTGGAGCGGCCCAAATCCTGCCTCGGGTTCTGCTGACTTCAGCGTTTCTGCTGACTGCCGCCGGATGGGGGCCGGTTATGGCAGCGGATACGACCTTCTACGTCTCGCCCACCGGCAATGACCGCTGGTCGGGACGCCTCTCGCAGCCGTCGGCCGACGGGCGCGACGGTCCGTTCGCCACACCGGCCCGTGCGCTGGCCGCCGCCAAGGGAAGCGGCCCGGCGACCGTGCGGCTGCATGGCGGCACTTATCGGCTGACGGCGCCGCTGGTGGTGGATGCGTCGCTGCCGGGGCTGCGGCTGGCCGCGGTGGAGGGCGAGCAGCCGGTGCTGTCGGGGGGCGAGACGGTCGGCGGCGCGCAGACGGCCAACGGCGTGCTGTCGGCGCCGCTGGCGCGCGATCCGGCGCTGGACGTGTCCATCGGCGGTCCCGGTGAAAGGTTGCGCCTGGATGCGGCGCGCAGCGGCGACTTCATGCCCGGCGATCCGCGCAGCGGCTGGTTCCCGGCCAAGGCGGTGCAGTCCGATCCCAAGAGCCAGGGGAGCAAGCGGCAGATGCGGCTGCCTCCCGGCGTGCTGAAGGCCGGATGGGCCGGTCCGGGGGTGCGGGCGCAGGCGCTGGACCGCGAACGGCTGTCCGACGACCTGCTGGGGGTGGTGTCGGCCGATCCCGGCGGGCTGCTGAGCTTCGACGGCGACGGGCAGTATCCGTACCGCGACGGCTCGACCGTGCGGCTGCTCGGCCATCCCGACTTCCTGACGCGGCCGGGCGAATTCGCCTGGGACGCCAAGGCCAAGCGCCTGCTGGTCAAGCCGCCGACCGGGCTGAACGCCGCGGGGGCGGACCTCGTGGTGGCGCGGCAGCCGGTGCTGCTGCGGCTGGACAATGCCCGCAACGTGTCGGTCGAGGGGCTGACCTTCACCGACGTGCCGTGGGACGGCAATGCGGTGGTGGTGAAGGGCGGCAGCGGGGCCAGGGTCTCCGGCAACCGCTTCACCCTGGTCGGCACCGCGGTGATGCTGGACGGCGCCAGCCGGACCGAGGTGTCGGGCAACCGGATGGAGCATCTCGGCCGGTCCGGCGTGGTGCTGGCACCCGGCAGCAGCGACAACCGCATCCTCGCCAACCGCATCAGCGACATCGGCGAGGTGCGCTTCTTCAGCGGCGGCGTGATGGGCGCCGGCATCCGCAACACGCTGATCGCCCACAACGACATCCGGCGGTCTGCCCGTTACGGCATCTCGATCAAGAACTGGAACCCGCAGACGGTGAACAGCGACAACACCATCGAGTTCAACCGCATCCGCGACACCTCGCGCCAGACCGCCGACGCCGGGGCCATCGAGATGTTGGGCCGCAGCGGCAACGACACCCGTAGCGTCGTCCGCTTCAACGACATCCGCGACACCGGCGGGCTCGCCACCGATGCGCAGGGGCGCTGGCTGGCCCGCTACAAGGGCTTCGGCATCTATCTCGACGACATGACCAGCGGCGTGACGGTGCAGGGCAACCTGCTGGAGAACACCGGGATGGCGGCGATCTTCCTGCATGGCGGCGACAACAACCGGGTGGCCGACAACATCACGGTGATGAATGACGGCAAGGACCGCTTCCTGCGGCTGGAATGGGTGCCCAGCGCCGGACAGGCCGGGCGGATGCACGGCAATGTCGCCGACGGCAATGTCGTGGCCGGCCCGTCGCCGAAGGAGCAGCTCGTCAACAGCCTGTCGGGCGGCGAGTACCGCATCGACAACACCCGGCTGGAGAGTGCCGCACCCGTCGCGGAGGCGGCCGGTGCCTCCGCCGCCGCCAGGGCAGCGGCTCCGCCGGCCAACGCGCCTGCCGGGGGGCGTCTGCTGGACCGTCTGCTGGCGATGAAGGAACTGCCGCTGGACCGTGTCGGACCGGAGGGGATGCGTTAGGGCTGCGAAGCAGATGGGGAGATCGCAGGCGCAGTGGACGGGAGACCGCTGACGCCTGCGACTGTCCCTCAAAGAAAAAGCGCCCTTCCCGGTGGGGAAGGGCGCTTTTCCTCGTGCGTTGCAACGATCCCTTACGCGGTTGCCGGACGGGCCAGCGCCGGGGGGATGTCGGTCGGTTCCATCACCGGGACGGCCACCGTCGGGGTCTTCCAGGTCAGGCTGTCGAAGGCGCCGCAATGGCCGCACAGGCCACCCCAGTTGTGGCTGACCGCCCCGCAGGAGCTGCAGGTCCACACCGGATCCTCGGGTGCGTTGGCGGCCTGGGCCAGCCAGTCCTTCGCCGCCTCCTCGTCATGGCGCTCGCCGCGGTCCAGCTCGGCCATCAGGCGATAGGCGCGGCGGGTCGGGCCGATCTCCATGGCGCGGTTCAGGTGCTGGCGCGCCTCGCCCCACAGCTGGGCCTCGATGGCGGCCTGGGCGACGGCGAGGTGGGACTCGGCCGAATCGGGGGCCTGACGCACCAGCTTCTGGAACAGACGCACGCGGGTCAGCGCGTCATAGCTGGAAACGATGGTCCGGTAGATGTCGGCCAGTTCCGGGTGCGGCGCGTGGCGCCACGCCCGCTCGACCACCTTGGCGGCCGGCTTCAGCCGGTCGGCGGCGACCTGGAGACGGGCCAGACGCACGGCGGCGGGGGCGAAGCCCGGCATCATGTCGTGCGCCGCCTGGGCGTGCGACAGGGCGGCGTCGGCACGGCCGCGGCGCTCCGCCTCGAAGCTGCGCTCCAGCAGCAGGACGGCGCGGTGGCGGCGGCCCTCCTCGGTCGGGATGGCCCCGCTCTGAATAGCCTGCTGCAACGTGCCCTCGGCGGCAGCCCAGTCGCCGGCCTGCGCCTCCAGGTCATAGAGCGTGCCGAGCAGCCAGGGCGTGTTGGGCTGGAGCCCGCGCGCCTTGCGGGCGAGGTTCAGCGCCTCCACCCGGTCGCCCGACTTGATCGCCTGGGTCAGCAGCCCGCGCATGCCGAGGAAGGCGGTTTCCGGCCGCTCCAGCATCGCTTCGAAATACTGACGGGCGGCGCGCTCGTCGCCCTGCAGCTGGGCGGCCTGGGCCGACAGCAGCATGGTCAGCGGCGGCTCGTTCAGCAGGCCATCGGCCTTGCGCGCCATCTTGCGCGCTGTCGGCGCGTCGCCGGCGGCGATGGCGACCATGCCCTGGGTCAGGGCGCGGTAGCCGCGTTCGCGGCGGCGGGCCCGGCTGTGGCGGCGGATGCGCTGCGGCGTGCGGATCATGCCGCGGAGCAGGCGGTAGCCCAGCGCCGCGATGCCCAGCGCCGCCAGCGTGACCAGCAGGGCGACCCAGAAGGGCGCCTCGACGGCGTAGCCCAGCCAATGGACGCTGACGGTGCCGGGACGGTCGGCAAGCCAGATCGCGGCGGCGATGACCACCGCGACCTTCAGAAGGAACCAGAGGGCGCGGATCATTGGGCCGTCCCCTTCCCGCCGGCGGCGGTGGTCATCAGGGCGATGGCGCGGTCGTTCAGCTGGCGCGCGGCCTGATCGGCGGCCACACGCGCCTTGGCGTCGGCCAGCCACGGCGCGGCGGTCTGGGCGGCCGGACCCTGGAGGGTCGACAGCTCTTCCACCGCCTTGGCCAGATTGCCGGCGGCGAGAGCGGCCTCGGCACGGGCGACGACGGCGTCGGCGGTGGTGCCGACCACCCCGCCGCCCTCACGGCGCACGGTGACCAGGGTGGACAGCTTGCCGACAGCCGAGTCGATCCAGCTGTTGCCCTCGCCGCGGATTTCGGCACGGACGATCTCGCCGGCCAGCGGCTGGAAGCGGTCGGTCAGCTGGGCGCGGGTCGGGATGCCCTTGGCGGCATAGGGCGCCACGGCGTCGAGCGGCTGGGTGACGCCGGCATCGGCGATGTTGAGCGCACGGACGGCCTGGAGATCCTGCTGGAACGGCTGCCCGCCCGACAGCGAGGCGCGCAGCTGACCGGCGGCCAGCACCAGCGCCTGGGCGGCGGTGGCGGCATCCTGCCGCTCGCTGACGGCTTGGTTGACGCTGGTGACCTGCTGCTTGAGCGCATCGACCTCGCCACGCAGCTCCTGCGCGGCCTGAGCGTTGCCGGAGGCGGCGGTGACCTTCTGCTCCAGGGCGGCGAGGCGGTCGGCCAGCGCCTTCTGGGCTTCGGCGGCGCTGGCGGCGGCGCCGGTGTCCGGGGTGGCGGCCGGGCGCTTCTCCAGTGCGTCGATCCGCTGGGTCAGTGCGGAGACGTCGACGCCTGCGCTGCCGTTGCCGGCGACAGCGGCCGGGCGCTGCTCCAGCTTGCCGATGCGGTCGGCCAGCTGCTGGATCTGCGACCGCAGCGCCGGATCGGCCGGAGCGGGCGCGCCGCCGGAGGCGGCGGGCGGCGGGGATGCCGGCCAGCCGGGCAGGGCCGGACCCCACCAGGGCTCCGACAGCGCGGCGGCGCCGACGAGCAGGGCCACGACCGACAGGGCGGTGGCGAAACCGCCGCCGGAGCGCGGCTCCTCGATATAGGACGGGGTCGGGGCGATGGTCGGACGCACCGGCTCGGCATCGGCGCTGCGGCTGTAGCCCGCGCTGCCGGTGGTGCCGGAGGGCGTCCAGCTGGTGGTCGAAGAGGTCGTCTTCGTCCCGTCCGACTTGATGGAATCCGTCTTCGTGTCTTCGGCCTTCTCCGCGTCGCTCTTCGGCAGGTCACCGAGGCTGTCGGTGGCGCCGATGGGCGTGGCCGGCGGGATCAGGGCGTCGGCGGATTGCAGCTCGGTCACCGCACCGGCGGTCGCGCCGGGGGCCGGGGTGTCGGCGCCGGAAATGGTGCCGGGAATGGTGTCGGCCGGGGAGGCGGCCGGGATCGGTTCGACCACCGGAACCACGTCGATCGTGGTGACGGGCACGCTGGCGGGCGGGGTGATGACGGCGGCTGCGGAGGCATCCGTCGGACGGTCCTCGCTGGGAGTCGCCGCGTCCAGGTCGGCGTCGTCCAGCTTGATGCGGTGCTTGGCGGCGGCGGCACGCAGGTCGGCATGGCGGGCCAGCGGGATGGCGCCGCGCTTCTTCCAGCCCTGGACCGTCGTCACCGGGGTGTCCAGCTTGTGGGCCATCGGGCGGATGCCGCCGAAACGTTCGACGATGCGGTCGACCGCCGCATTGCCGGTGCTGGCGCCGTCGCCGTCACGGTCGGTGCCGGGGCGTTCGGAGCCTGGACGAGAGGTCATGGGCTGTACCTTCGGTTCGCTGTTGTTCGTTGTAACGTCACAGCCCCCTGACCGGTCCCCCTCGTCCCCCGTACGGCTGACCCGACCATCCGGAAGCACCGGAGGCGTAAGCCGTACGGCCGGACCGCGCCGGGGTTACCCGGCGACCGGCAACAGATCGAGCAGAGAGTCCTGCTCCGGCCGAGCCGCCACCCGTACGCTTCGCCACGGCATCGCTCCCTGTTCGCCGTACGCACGGGCAGCCTCCGCGACCGCGGGGCTGAGGCAGAACGCATCGACCGTACGACAACAGTCGACCAGCCCCGCCTCGGCCAGCAGCCTAACAAAGGATGCTGCGGTACGGGGAGAGAAAAACAACACGCCGTCGAGTGCGGACGTACGCAAAAATGTCGCGGTATCGTCCGAGAGGGTTAGTGCGGGTACGGCATCGTACATCACGCTGCGGCGCAGCGTGAAGCCGGCCGCTCCCAGCAGGCCGGCAAGGTCGCCCGCCACCTTGCTTCCCGCCACATGCAGCAGGGCCCCGGCGGTTGGATCGCGCATCGCGCGCACCCGCTTGGCCAGCGCGTACACGTCGCCCGATGCGCTGTCGACTTGGCCGAAGCCCGCCGCCCGCGCTGCCCGTGCCGTGGCGTCTCCGACGGCTTGCACCGGACGGTCGCGCCGGCTCGTACGTTTGGCGTATGCGCGTACGCCGTTTGCGCTGGTGAACAGCAGGGCTTGTACGTCCGAAAGGTCGGGTTCCGGCCCGTCGAGCCAGACCATCGACAGCATCGGCTCCACCGCCGCCGCATGGCCGAGCGCTTCCAGCCGGCGGACCAGCGCCTCGGCATCCTCCGCCGGGCGGGTCACCAGCAGGCGCGTACGGGGCTGCCGGCGAGGCGGTTCGGGCTGCTTTTCCGTCATGCGGAAAACCTGACCGGAGCGAAGGATCAGTGGGGGGAGGCGACGAAGAAATCGGGCGGCAGCTGCCCCCGGATCTCGGCGCCGGCATCGCTGCCGAGCGACTCGGCATCGGCCGACCGGCCGCGGCGTTCGGTCCGGAAGATGATGCTCCCGTCATGCGACAGCACCTTGGCACGCAGATGCAGCCCGTCGCCGTCCAGCATTGCCAGCGCGGCGATGGGCGTGCGGCAGGAGCCGTCCAGCGCGGCCAGCAGGGCGCGCTCCGCCGTGACGCGGACCATGGTCTCATCACAGTTCAGCGGAGCCAGCAGCGCGCGGGTGGCGTCGTCGTCGCTGCGGATCTCGATGCCGATGGCGCCCTGGGCCACCGCCGGCAGCATGGTTTCCGGTTCCAGCACCGCGGTGATGCGGTCGGTCAGGCCGAGGCGGCGCAGGCCGGCCAGCGCCAGCAGGGTGGCGTCGACCTCGCCGGCGTCCAGCTTGGACAGGCGGGTCTGCACGTTGCCGCGCAGCGGGAATATCTTCAGGTCGGGGCGCAGTTCCAGGACCTGGGCCTGACGGCGCAGCCCGGCGGTGCCGACCACGGCGCCGGCCGGCAGATCGGCAATACCGCCGCCGGAGCGGGAGAAGAAGGCGTCGCGCGGATCCTCGCGCGGCAGCAGGGTGGCGATTTCCAGCCCGTCGGGAAGCTGGGTCGGCACGTCCTTCATCGAATGGACGGCAAGGTCGGCGCGGCCGTCGAACAGCGCCTCCTCCAGTTCCTTGGTGAACAGGCCCTTGCCGCCCGCCTCCGCCAGGGTGCGGTCGAGGATGCGGTCGCCGGTGGTCTTGAAGACGACGATCTCGATGGCGCCGGGCGCGGCGAGATGCGGATGGGCTGCGATCAGGCGGTCGCGGGTTTCATGGGCCTGCGCCAGCGCCAGCGGGCTGCCGCGCGTCCCGATACGGAGCGGGTGGGTCGTCATAGGGCGTGTTCTAGGGGATCCGCGCAGCTTTGCAAGGATTCGTCTGCCCTCCATACGTAAGATTGAGGCGGATCAAATTTCATGTGCGCGGCAGCCCGCAACTCCATCCTGTACCCGGACCGCCAAGGCGGCTAATTTGGCGCCATGATCGTTCTTGGAATCGAAACGAGCTGCGACGAGACGGCCGCCGCCGTCGTCACCGACGCGCGCGAAATCCGCGCCGACGTCGTACTGTCGCAGCTGGACGACCACACGCCCTATGGCGGCGTCGTCCCGGAAATCGCCGCCCGCGCCCATCTCGAGCATCTGGACGGGTTGATCCGCCGCGCCATGGGTGAGGCCGGGATCGGCTTCGGCGACCTGGATGCGGTGGCGGCCACCGGCGGGCCGGGGCTGATCGGCGGCGTCATCGTCGGCGTGATGACCGCCAAGGCTATCGCCGCGGCGCGCGGGCTGCCCTTCGTCGCGGTGAACCATCTGGAAGGCCACGCGCTGACCGCGCGGCTGACTGACAATGTCGCCTTTCCCTACCTGCTGCTGCTGGTGTCGGGCGGACATTGCCAGCTTCTGGCGGTGGAGGGCGTGGGCCGCTATCGCCGGCTGGGCACCACCATTGACGACGCGGTCGGCGAGGCGTTCGACAAGACCGCCAAGCTGCTGGGGCTGGGCTATCCCGGCGGGCCGCTGGTGGAGAAGGCGGCGGCGCGGGCCACCGATCCGGCGCGCTTCGAGTTGCCGCGGCCGATGCTGGGGCGTCCGGGCTGCGATTTCTCCTTCTCCGGGCTGAAGACCGCGGTGCGGCGTCATGTGGAGGAGTTGGGCGGCATGTCGGGCGGCGTCCTGTCGGATACGGATCGCGACGATCTCGCCGCCGCCTTCCAGGCGACGGTGGCGGAGGTGCTGGCCGACCGCTGCGCCCGCGCCATCCGCCGCTTCAAAGAGGACCATCCGCAGGGCGGCGCCCTGGTGGTCGCCGGCGGCGTGGCGGCCAACAAGGCGATCCGCAGCCGCCTGTCGACGCTGGCGGAGACGCATCGCATGCCGTTCGTCGCCCCGCCGCTGCGCCTGTGCACCGACAATGCGGCGATGATCGCCTGGGCCGGGATCGAGCGCTTCCGCATGGGTGAGAGCGACCCGCTGAACTTCGCCCCCCGTCCGCGCTGGCCGCTGGACCCGAACGCCGCGCCGGTGATCGGGCGTGCAGGCGTGGGGGCGGGGGTGAAGGCGTGACGAGTGTGCGCATACCCCTCTGTTTCTTACGCGTGAGTGACCTGCCATGAGTGCCTTGCCCACCTCTCCCCTCAGCCGCATCGGCGTCGTCGGTGGCGGCGCCTGGGGCACTGCGCTGGCGCTTGCGGCGTTGCGGGCCGGGCGCGAGACGCTGCTGTGGGCGCGCGAGCCGGCGGTGGTGGAGGCGATGAGCATCCGCCGCGAGAACCGCGATTACCTCCCCGGCGTGCCGCTGCCCGATGCGCTGCGGGTCACCGGCGAGCTGGCCGATCTGGGGGGCTGCGATGCGGTGCTGCTGGTGTCGCCGGCCCAGCATGCGCGCAGCGTCACCGCGCGGATGGCGCCAATTCTGAAGCCGGGGGCGCCGGTCGTCGTCTGCGCCAAGGGGATCGAACTGGACAGCCACGCGCTGATGAGCGAGGCGGTGGCGGCATCGCTGCCGGCCGGCAATCCGGTGGCGATCCTGTCCGGTCCGACCTTCGCGGCGGAGGTGGCGCGCGGGCTGCCGACGGCGGTGACGCTGGCCTGTGCCGACGAAGACCTGGGCACGGCGTTGGTCGCGGCGCTGGGCAGCCGCACCTTCCGGCCCTACCGTTCGGACGATGTCGTCGGCTCGCAGATCGGCGGGGCGGTGAAGAATGTGCTGGCCATCGCCTGCGGCGTGGTCGAGGGGCGACGGCTGGGCGACAATGCGCGGGCGGCGCTGATCACCCGCGGGCTGGCGGAGATCACCCGGCTGGCGCTGGCGCTCGGCGGCCGGGCGGAGACGCTGATGGGGCTGTCGGGGCTGGGCGACCTGACGCTGACCTGCTCCAGCCTGCAATCGCGCAATATGTCGCTGGGGGCGGCGCTGGGCGAAGGCAAGGCGCTGGCCGAGATCCTGGCGGTGCGCCGGTCGGTGGCGGAGGGCGTCTATACCGCCGCCGCGGTGGTCGGGCTCGCGGCCAAGCTGGGCGTCGACATGCCGATCTGCGCCGCCGTCGACGCCATCCTGAACCGTGGCGCCGGGCTGGACGAGACCATCGACGGGCTGCTGTCCCGGCCGTTCCGCGGGGAAGGCGTTTAAGGGTCAGGCTGATCTGCGGTGGTCATGGTCGCGTACTGTACCGCGAAGCACCCGGCCGGTCGGGTGCCGCCAGGGGAGAACGGGGAATGACGGCACGGCGACGGTTCGCGCGTTGGTCCACAAGTTGGTCCACAAGGATGATCGCCCCGGTGACGCTGCTGGCGCTGGCTGCCGTGGGATCGGGCGCGGGAACTGCTACGGCCGGGGAACTCCGCGCGACCGTCCGCAACGTAAAGCCCAACCAGGGCAAGGTGATGGTCGCGCTGTTCGACAGCGCCGAGGCGCAGAAGGCGAAGGTGCCGCGCGCCGGCTATTTCGCCGCGGCGCTGGGGACCGAGGTGCAGGTGGTGTTTCCGGACCTGCCGGCTGGGCGCTATGGGCTGATCGCCTTCCAGGATCTCGACAACAATGGGGAGATGGCCACCGGCCTGTTCGGCATCCCGGCCGAGCCGCACGGGTTCAGCCGCTCCGCCCGCGGCAGCTTCGGTCCGCCGGGCTTCGACGATTACGCGGTGGCGGTCGGGGCCTCGGGCGTCGCGACGACGGAGATCCGGCTGGTCGAGTGACGGGTCGGCGGCAGCGTCTTCACACCTGCGCCACCAGGAACAGCCATTTGGTCGGGATCAAGGCGCCGCCGCTGGAATGTTCGGGATAGGCCGTCTCCAGCCGGCGGCGGTAGGCGGCGAGGAAGCGGTCGAGTTCGGGTCCGGCCAGACGGTCCATCACCGGAACCAGCGCCGACTGGTGCAGCCATTGCAAAAGCGGCACGTCGCCGTCGAGCGCCTGGAAATACTCGGTTTCCCACAGGTCGATCACGGCGCCCTGGGGAGCCAGCCAGTCATAATAGTCCTGGGCACCGTGGCCGGGGCTTTCCGTCCGCTCCGCCGCGGGCCACGCATCGTGCAGCCGGTCCGACCAGGGGCCGTCGGCAGCGGTTTCCAGCAGCAGGCGATGGGCGGTCTGGGCCTGCGGACGGGGCAGGGCGACGGCAAGGATGCCGCCGGGGCCGAGCGATTGCAGCAGGTCGGGGAACAGCCGTTCGTGCCCGCCCAGATGGTGGAGCCCGCCGGCGGAGATGACGAGGTCCACCGGCCAGTGCGGGCGCCATTCGCCGAGATCGGCCTGCTGGTAGCGCACGCGCGACGGCGTGTCGGCGGCCCAGCGCAGCATCGCCGGGGAATGGTCGACCGCCAGCACGTCGGCCTTGGGCCAGCGCGCCGCCAGCAGCCGGGACAGCTGTCCGGCTCCGCAGCAGAGATCGACGACGGTGTGCGGCGTCAGGGAGAAGGGAAGCGCCGCCGTCAAATCCATGACGGGACGGCGGCGCAGGACATCGATGGTCGCGAAGGCGTTGGGGTCCGCCGTTGTTGCCCATGTCATAGAGCATGTCATGTGGCACCCGCTTCGTTGGGCGCCTGCCCCCCGGGTGGTTCACCCGGCCTTCGCGTTACCGGTCGCCTGGCGCGACCGTCAGTGGGCAGAGCCCGGACGGTCGAAATAGCGGCCGATCGACGCGAAGATGAAGAGCACGCAGCCGAGGAAAACGATCAGGCCGCCGGCCGCGAAGGCTCCGTCCGCCGCGCGCGAGGAGGCGAGCAGCCCGACGAAAGCCATGATGCCGGCGAGGATGGGGTTGATCCAGAAGGAGAGGGCTTTCACGTCGCGGAGTCCTTTCAGAACAAGGCGTTGGCGGTGGGGAAGCGCCCGCCTCCCGCCCCGCCGGGCTGCTCGCGAACGCTTCGGCTTTGAAGGAATTCTGCGGGACTGGCCCGGCAGAATCAATGCGACACAAACGACTTGTGCGCTGCAACGGCTACAGCACCGGTGTCCGCATTGCATTGCGGTATGTCAAGGGCGAAGGCCGTTCCGGCGGCGTCGCTTTCCACCAGCCGCAGCTCGCCGCCATGGGCGCGCAGCACCTCCCGCGCGATGGCGAGGCCAAGGCCCACTCCGCCGGCCCGCGCCGATCCGGCGAAGGGCTGGAACAGGTTCTCCCGCGCCCGCGGCGCAAGTCCGGGGCCGTTGTCCGCGACGGTCAGGGTCAGCCGGTTTGCCGGTTCGGCCTGGATGGAGATGCGCACCCGGTCGGCACCGGCCTGCACCGCGTTGCGGCCGAGATTGACCAGAGCGCGGCTAAGCTGGGCGGCATCGACCTGCGCCAGCGTGCCGGTGGGGACCTCGTTGACCCAGTCCGCCTCCACCCGGCCGCCGTCGGGCCGGGCGGTGGCGAGAACCTCGGCCCCGACCTCCTCCACCAGCCGGCGCAGGTCCGTAGGCGCGGGAGAGAGCGGCAGGACGCCGTCGCGGGTGAAGGACAGGGTCTGGCTGCACAGCTCCACCGCCCGGTCGAGCGAGGCGACCAGCCGCGGCGTCACCCGCCGCACCTCGGGATCGGCGCTTTCGGTCAGCCGCTCCGACAGGAGGGAGGCGGTGGACAGGATACCGCGCAGGTCGTGGTTGATCTTCGCCACCGCGGTGCCCAGCGCGGCGAGCCGCTCGCGCTGGCGCAGGGCGGCGCGCACCGTGCCCTGCATGGCGGCCAGCTCGCGCTCCGCCACGCCGATCTCGTCGGCGCGGGTGCCGGGCACCAGCGGCGGGGCGCCGTCGGGATCGCGGCGGAAGGCGACCACCTCCGCGGTCAGGCGGCGCATCGGCCGCACCAGCAGGGCATGCAGCGTGACATAGACCAGGATCGCCGCGATCAGCGAGATGGCGACCGACACCGCCAGGATGCGGCGGGAGAAGTCGAGCATGGCATCGATCAGCGGCCGCTCGTCCATCGTCACCTCGACGCGCTGAGCCGGGTCGTTGGGAGACCGGTCGATCACCCGGATCACCCGGTTGCGCTGCGGCCCGACGGCTCCCCCCAGGGCTTCCCCCAGGGCGAGCCACAGAGCGTTGCCGGCATCGACGAACTGCATGCCCATGCCGGTGCCGCGCAGGTCGTACACCGCATCGGCCTGCGGCGGCATCGGACGCGACAGCATGTAGACGCGGGCACCCGGCTGGATCAGGTCGATGACGTGGGTGCCGGTGTAGGCCAGCAGCTTGGCCTGCAATTCCTTCGTCACCATCAGGTCGGGGGCCGCTTCCACCGACAGGGCGGCGATGTTGGCGGCGGCCAGCCGCTCCTCCAGGTAGCTCATCCGGAAGCGCGCGATGGAGGGGGCGTAGATCAGCACCTCCGCCAGCAGCACGAACAGGATGGTGAGCAGCAGAAGCTTGGCCGACAGGCTGGTCGCGATGGTGGGGCGGGGCATGGTGGCTCGCAGTGTGCCGGATGTGCCGGCGGGCAGGACGCGTGACCTTACGCGCCGGACAGTCATCCACTACACTGAGCGACCGTCAACGGCTCGGATGCCGGAAGGCGGCGGGACCGGAGGACGTGCGATGCGGGGCTTTCTGAAATACGAAGCGGTGGTCGCCATGGAGCGCAATGCGGCTCTGACCGCGGTCGCCGACGCGCTGGGGGCGGCCGGCGGCTGGATCGTCGACCACACGCTGTTCTCCGACGTCATGGCGACCGTCCGTTTCGCGTTGCCGGGCGACCGGACCGGACTGTTCGAAACCGCCCTGGCCGATGCCGGCCTGACGGTCGAACCGGCTGCGGGGACTGCCGGTGCGGAGGAGGTGAACGGGGCGATCACCCTGACCTTCGCCCGCGGAACCGGCGATCTGCGCCGGGACGTTCCCGCTTTTTCCTGACGCCTTCATTCCTGCCGGCGCAAACTTGTCCTCTGGCGTTACCGCTTTGGCGTTGGTAAGACAGGCGCCATGAGCGACCTTGCCCGTCACATCGACACCCTGTCGCGCGCCAACGTGCTGTGCATTGGCGACGTGATGCTTGACCGTTTCGTCTATGGTTCGGTGGACCGGGTGTCGCCGGAGGCGCCGATTCCCGTCCTGCGCGTTGACCGCGAAGTGCCCAAGCTGGGCGGCGCCGGCAATGTCGCGGCCAATCTGGTGGCGCTGGAGGCGGACTGCCGCTTCGTCTCGGTGGTCGGGCGCGACGGCGTCGGCACCGATCTGCTGGCCCTGCTGCGTCGCGAGGGCGTCAGCGACGGCGCCATCGTGATGGAGGACGGGCGCCAGACCACGGTGAAGACCCGCTTCATCGCCGGCCAGCAGCAGCTTCTGCGCACCGACATTGAGACGGTGGTCCCGATCACCGTGACCGACCGCGTGCTGGAGCGGGTGCGTGACCTGCTGCCCGAGGTGGGCGGCGTCATTCTGTCCGACTATGGCAAGGGCGTGCTGACCGACGAGCTGGTGGTGGCGGTGATCGCCGCCGCGCGGCGGGCCGGGCGCACCGTGGTGGTCGATCCGAAGGGGCGCGACTACCGCCGCTATCGCGGGGCCGACATCGTCACGCCGAACCGCAAGGAGCTGATGGAGGCCACCGGCCTGCCGGCACGCACCGACGAGGAGGTGATCGCCGCCGCCCGCCACCTGATCGCCACCTGCGGCATCGGCGCCGTCGTCGCCACCCGCAGCGAGCAGGGCATGTCGGTGGTGACCGCCGGGGATGCGGTGCATCTGCCGGCCGAGGCGCGCGAGGTGTTCGACGTGTCCGGCGCCGGCGACACCGTGGTGGCGACGCTGACCGCCGCACTGTCGGTGGGGATCGATCTGGTCGATTCGGCGCGGCTTGCCAATCTGGCGGCCGGCATCGTGGTGGGCAAGGTCGGCACGGCGGTGGTCCGCTCGGCCGAACTGCTGTCCGGCCTGCACGAGCAGCAGTGGCGCCATGGCGAGGAAAAGGTGCTGACCCGTGACGCTGCGGCGGAACGGGCGGAGCGCTGGCGGCTGCGCGGCAAGCGGGTCGGCTTCACCAACGGCTGCTTCGATTTGCTGCACCCCGGCCACATCGCGCTGCTGAAGCAGGCCCGCGCCGCCTGCGACGTGCTGGTGGTCGGGCTGAACAGCGATGCGTCGGTGAAGCGGCTGAAGGGCGAAAGCCGGCCGGTCCAGAACGAGACGGCGCGCGCCACGGTTCTGGCGTCGCTGGGCTGCGTCGATCTGGTGGTGATCTTCGGCGAGGACACGCCGGAGACGCTGATCCACGCCCTGCGCCCCGACGTGCTGATCAAGGGAGCCGACTACACCATCGCGACGGTGGTGGGGGCGGATTTCGTCCAGAGCTATGGCGGAAAAGTGGTGCTGGCCGAGCTGGTCCAGGGACAGAGCACGACCAACACCATCAAGCGCATGAAGGGCTGAAACGATCAGGCGGGTCGGCATCGCCGGTATCGATTGTCGGCCAGTATGAATTCTCAGACGGTATCGATTGTCACTTGTAAGCTGCCGGTCCATGGCCCATCTATGGATGGTCGACGTTGCTCTGGGCTTTGTTGTTCCGATTCGTCTTGCGGATCTGGGTCTCTTCCCCGAAGTGAAATTGATGCACCTGCGCAGTCTCGCGCAGGGCAACGCCAGGAAGGGAACTGACCCATGGCTATCGGTACCGTAAAGTTTTTCAATTCGACCAAGGGCTTTGGCTTCATTCAGCCGGAAGACGGCACGGCCGACGTGTTCGTCCACATCTCCGCTGTCGAGCGCGCTGGGATCAGCAACCTCGGTGAAGGCCAGAAGCTGTCCTTCGACGCGATCCGCGATCCGCGCCGCGGCAAGGTTGCGGCGGAGAATCTGCGCGCGCTCTGAGCGCAGCAGGTTCGAAGAGAAAGGGCGGCTTCGGCCGCCTTTTTTTGTACCGGAATTCGGGAGCGCCGCAGCCGGGACCGCTGATCCCCGGCGCCGCATGCCGCTATTGGCGGCCCTGTCCATCGCCGCCTGTGATGGCCGAGCCCGATGTAAGGTTTGTCTGACCGCCTGCCTGCGGGCACGGCAAACTCATGAAATGGATGGATATGAACGGTTTTAAGAATGCAGGGCTTTCGGAGCGTCTGAGCGCAGCTGCCGGCGCGAAGAAGGCACTGCTGGAAAAGTTCAAGGCGCAGCCCGGCGTGAACGATCCGATCTTCGCGGAGCGTGAAGCGGCCCGGCTGGCCGTTCGCGTCGCCCGCGAGGCCCGCGAGGCTGAACGCAATGCCGCCCGCGATGCCCGCAAGACCGCCGAACAGGAAGCGTTGAAGGCCAAACAGGCCGAGCAGGCCGCTCGCGAGGCGCTGGCGGTTCAGGAGCTTGCCGAGCAGGCCAAGCGCCAGGTGGCGACCGCAGCGGAGGCGAAAGCCGCCCGCGATGCCCGCTACGCCGCCCGCAAGGCCAGGAGCCGCTGAGGCGGATCGCGGGACGTCGGCAACCGATTCGACCTGCCGCGCCGATTGTCCAGCACAGCAATGGCCTCCCATGCGTTCGATCCGAACCGCATGGGAGGCCATTGCTTTTTGGGGCCGGCTCCGGAGGGCGTTGTCCGAGACCGCGAGTGCTTCGGGATTACATCTTCTTCTGGACGTTGTCGGCGCCACGCTCGATGGCGCGGCCGCCGGCCTGCACGTCCTGGCCGGCGCCCTCGACCGTGTTGCAGGCGGCCAGCGTGGTGCCCAGCAGGGTGCCCAGGACGGCGAGCAGGGCGAACTTCTTGATGGTGGTCATGGCGGTGGTCTCCGTTGCGGTGGCGATGTGATGCCGATTTGAACGCAAGCGGGGCCGTAAAGGTTTCCGGAATCGGAAGTGGAGGAGCCTTGCGCAAAAGGGGTGCCCTTCGCTTCCATGCCGGAATGGACTACATTGGCACTGTTCCCGAACGTCATCGTCCGGATCGGAGACCGCCATGCCGCTCGCCCGCCGCTTCACCCCGCTGACGACCGTCGAGGAGTTCCTGGCGATGGAGTTCCGGGACGACGCCCGGTACGAACTCGTCGATGGCGGGATCGTCGGGCAGGTGCATCCAAGCCCGGCACACAGCACCCTGCAGATCGCCTTGGGCGCCGCTTTGCGCGATGCGTTGCGGGAGAAAGGCAAGAGGGATGGAAGCCGTTGCCGCGCCCTGTCGGAAGCCGGCGTCCGTCCGCATTTCGACCCGACCCACAATTACCGGGTCGCTAACCTTGCCGTGACCTGCGAGCCCTTCGACCCGGAAGTCCCCTACACCACCGCCCCGGTGCTGCTGGTGGAGATCCTGTCGCCGACGGAGGAGAAGGCGCAGCGTGCCAAGCTGCATGCCTATGCCGCCATGCCGTCGGTGCGCGAGATCCTGTTCCTCGACTCCCGGACCATCCGGGCGGAACTGCACCGCCGCGATTCGGACAATCTCTGGCCTGCCGCACCCGAGGTGCTGGAGGAGGAGGGGAGGCTGGTGCTGGAGACCGCCGGCCTCGACATCCAGCTGGCGGAGCTTTACCGCGACCTCGGGTTCTGACCGCCGTCCATTGGGCAACCCTGCCTCCAGAGACGAAGTGTCCCGTTGCCACGGGGCGTGAGCGCGGGCATAAATCGCCCCGCGGATGATCCCGCGTGCCCTCCCCGCTGGATGGGACGGCTTTTGGCAACGAGCAAGAATGGCGAAAGGAAAGCCTCTCATGGCTGAAAGCACTTTTGACGTCGTTGTGATCGGCGGCGGCCCCGGCGGGTATGTCTGCGCGATCCGCGCGGCGCAGCTCGGCTTCAAGGTAGCCTGCGTCGAGAAGCGGGGGACGCTGGGCGGCACCTGCCTGAACGTCGGCTGCATCCCGTCCAAGGCTCTGCTGGCGGCGTCGGAGAAGTTCGAGGAAGCGGCCCACGGCCTCGCCAAGTTCGGCATCAAGGTCGGCGGCGTCGAACTCGACCTGCCGGGCATGCAGGCCCACAAGGACAAGGTCGTCAAGGACAACGTCACCGGCATCGAGTTCCTGTTCAAGAAGAACAAGATCGCCTGGCTGAAGGGTGCCGGCAAGATCACCGCCGCCAACACCGTCGAGGTCGAGGGCGTCGGCGCCATCACCGCGTCGAAGGCGATCGTCATCGCCACCGGGTCGGACGTGACCCCGCTGCCGGGCATCGCCATCGACGAGAAGCGCGTGGTGTCCTCCACCGGCGCCCTGTCGCTGCCGGAGGTGCCGAAGCATCTGGTCGTCATCGGCGGCGGCGTGATCGGGCTGGAACTGGGCTCGGTCTGGGGCCGCCTGGGCGCCAAGGTGACCGTGGTCGAGTATCTCGACCGCGTGCTGCCGACCATGGACAACGAGTTGTCGAAGCAGGCCCAGCGCATCTTCGCCAAGCAGGGCATGGACTTCAAGCTGAGCACCAAGGTGACCGGCGCGTCCGTGACCGGGACCGGCGTGACCCTGACGGTCGAGCCCGCCGCCGGCGGTGCCGCGCAGACCATCGAGGCCGACACCGTCCTGGTCGCCATCGGCCGCCGCCCCTACACCGAAGGCCTCGGCCTTGAGACGGTGGGCGTCGAGCTGGACCGCGGCCGCGTCAAGATCGACCACCACTTCCAGACCAACGTGCCCGGCATCTACGCCATCGGCGACGTGGTCGAAGGCCCGATGCTGGCCCACAAGGCCGAGGAAGAGGGCGTCGCCCTGGCTGAGCAGCTGGCCGGCCAGAAGAGCCACGTCAACCACGACCTGGTTCCCGGCGTCGTCTACACCTGGCCGGAAGTCGCCGCCGTCGGCAAGACCGAGGAGCAGCTGAAGGCCGCGGGCGTCGCCTACAAGGCCGGCAAGTTCCCGTTCACCGCCAACGGCCGCGCCCGTGCCGGCGGCAACACCGACGGCTTCGTGAAGATCCTGTCGGATGCCGCCACCGATCAGGTGCTGGGCGTCCACATGATCGGCCCGAACGTGTCGGAGATGATCGGCGAGCTGGTGCTGGCCATGGAGTTCAGCGCGTCGGCCGAAGACGTCGCCCGCACCTGCCACGCCCACCCGACTTTGTCGGAAGCGGTCAAGGAAGCGGCGCTGGCGGTGGATGGCCGTCCGCTGCACATCTGATCCTCGGCACCTACGAACCGTGGGCCGCAAGGCCCGCAACGACGAAAGGCTCCCCCGCCATCTGGCGGGGGAGCCTTTTTCGCATTGGCGCCGGTGCCGTCCGTCAGGCGGCGCGGATCGTCGACAGGAAGCCGTTCACCGCGGTGCGCAGGCGGCCGGCGTCGCCGGCGAGCTGGCCGGAGACCGACAGGACGTTCTCGGCGGAATGGCCGGCCTCGACGGCGGCGCTGCGGACGTCGGCGATGGTCTTCGTCACCTCCTGGGTGCCGCTGGCGGCCTGCTGGACATTGCGGGCGATCTCGGCGGTGGCGGAGCCCTGTTCCTCCACCGCGGCGGCGATGGCGGTGGAGATCTCGTCGATCTGGGCAATGATGCCGCCGATGCCCTTGATGGCGCCGGCAGTCTCGCCGGTGACGCGCTGCATGCCGGTGACGTGGCCGGCGATCTCCTCCGTCGCCTTGGCGGTCTGGCTGGCGAGGCTCTTCACTTCCTGGGCGACCACGGCGAAGCCTTTGCCGGCCTCTCCGGCGCGGGCGGCCTCGATGGTGGCGTTCAGCGCCAGCAGGTTGGTCTGGCTGGCGATGTCCTGGATCAGCTGCACCACCGTGCCGATCTTCTCCGCGGCCTCTGTCAGGCTCAGGACCTGGCCGTTGGCCTGCTGGGCCGCCTCCACCGCCTCGCGGGCGATCTGGGCGGAACGGTTGACGCTTTCGCCGATCTCCTGGATCGAGGCCGACAGCTCCTCCGTGGCGCTGGCGACGGTCTGCACGTTGCTGCTGGCATCCTGGGAGGCGTTGGCGACCACGCCGGCCTGCTGGCTGGTCTGGGTCGCGGTGGCGGTCATCGTCTGGGCGGTGCCGGTCATCGACTGGGCGGCACGGTCGACGCCGTCCACCACATTCATCACCTGGGCTTCCAGGGTGTCGGCCAGCTGCAGCATGGCCTTGCGGCGCTCGGCGTCGGCCTTGGCCTGATCTTCGGCCCGCTGGTCGATCATCCGCTTCAGCTCGGCCATCATCTTGCGCAGGGCCTCGGCCAGCGCGCCGACCTCGTCGGACTGCCGGATGTCCAGCGTCTGGTCGAAGCGGCCGGCGGCGATGCCTTCGGCGAAGGCCACACTGGCGCGGATCGGCCGGGCGACGCCGCCGGCGACCACCCACATCACCGCGACGGCACCGAGCGCGACCAGGGCGCCGACGGTGACCTGCCAGAGGATGTTGGAATTGGCCCGCTCCCCCAGCGCCAAGGACAGCGCCATGCCGTCGGCCAGCACGATGTCCTTCGGCACCTGGACCAGCACGGCCCACGGCTTCTCGGTGTTGCCGAGCGTGATGGGAGCGAAGCTGCGCAGCATGTTGGTGGAGGCTTCGATGTCGACATGCGGCTTGCCCGCCTGGACGCTCGCCAGATCGGCCTGCCAGGAGGCGTCGAAGGTGGAGATCGACTGGCCGATCAGGTCGGGCCGGGCGCTGTGGGCGACGATCAGACCCATGTTGCTGATGATGACCACCTGACTGCGTCCGTTGAACACCGCGGCGCTGACCTTCGTCGACAGCTGCTGGACGAAGTCGAGGTTGAAGTCGGCGCCGGCCACGCCGCGGAACTTGCCGCCGATGACCACCGGAACCGACAGGGTCGCCAGGAACACCTGCTTGCCCTGCACGATGTAGGGCAGGGGGTCGAGCACGCTTTCGCGTCCGGTCTCCTGCGGGCCGATGTACCAGCCGCCCTTCATCACGCCGTTGGGGTGACGGTCGCGGCTGTCATATTCGACCAGCGGCTGCATGGCGATGCGGCCGTTCTGGTCGCGGTTCCAGTAGGGAATGAAGCGTCCGGTGGCGTCGGTGCCGGTCTCGCGGCGACCGCGGAACTCCTCGTCCCGGCCATCGAGCGCGTCGGGCTCCCACGCCGAATAGGTGCCATTGAACAGCGGGTTGCGCTTCAGCACCGACAGCAGCACGCTGTTGAAGGCCTCACGCCGCCGGTCCGGCGGGACATTGCCGGGCACTCCATCGTCGGCGAGGCTGGAGAAGCCGCTTGCCATCGTCCGCGCGGCATTCAGCGCGGTGTCGAATTCCGACCGCAGCAGTCCGGCCTGGGTGGCCGCGAGATTCTGCAGGGACTCCGTCGTTTTGCTTTCGAGAATCCGTTCGACGTTCCCGGTGACGAATTCATTGCTTGAGCGTGTCGACAGGACGGCGAAGCCGACAAGGACGGCAACGGTGCCTGCCAAACAAAAGCCCGATAGCATCGCAATCTTCGATTGGATGGATTTCGTCTGCATAAAACATCTCCCCCGTCGCCGCCGTGTGGATAGGGGAAACTGTCAAACTCCAAAGTTAACGACAGATTAACGAGAATTAAGGGGTCAAATCTCGCCTGTGCGCCTTAAGTTGTATCTCCGAGTTATTCTCTAAGGTAATTTGGAGCGCTTAGATCAGAAACTTCAATGATCTTTGCAGGCAATGTTATCGTGATCTCAGGATCTCATAGTGAGCGTTAGGGGCTGGCCAACCGCCACACGGCAAATGACGATGCCATACGAACAGAAATGAATACGCTAATATGCACAAGCGTTTAGGGGCCGTGAGCGTCAGCCCTTGCGCGCCCGCGGATGGGCATTGCGGTACACGTTCATCAGCTGCTCGTTCTCAACGTCCGTGTAGCGCTGGGTCGTGGAGAGCGATGCGTGACCGAGCAGGTCCTGGATGGCGCGCAGGTCGCCGCCGTCCGCCAAAAGGTGGGTCGCGAAACTATGTCGCAGGGCGTGCGGGGTGGCGCTGTCCGGCATGCCCATCAGGGCGCGCAGCTTCTGCATCTGGTGCTGGGCGACGCCGGCGTTCAGCCGGCCGCCGCGGGTGCCGACGAACAGGGGGCCGTCGGGCGCGAGCGTGAAGGGACAGGACTCGATATAGGCGCGCACCGCGTCCGTCACAGCCGGCAGGACCGGGATCATGCGGTCCTTGCGCCCCTTGCCGGTGACGCGCAGCGTGTCGCCCAGCGGGGCGTCCTTGCGCGCCAGTCCCAGGGCTTCGGAAATGCGCAGGCCGCAGCCGTAGAGCAGGGTGAACAGGGCGCGGTCGCGCTTGCCGATCCACGGCTCATCGCGCTCGCGCTCGGCCTCCTCCAGCAGGCGGTCGGCGTCGATCTCGGTCAGCGGACGCGGGGCGGGACGCTTGACCTTCGGGGTCGCCAGCGTGGCGACGGCGGGATTGTGCAGCCGGCCGCTGCGGTCCAGCCAACGGAACAGGTTGCGCACCGACGCCAGCTTGCGCGCCCGGCTGGCCCCGACCAGCCCGTCCATCGCCAGCCGGGACATCCAGGCGCGAAAATCCACCGCCTTCAGGTCGCCCAGATCGTTGAGCGAGGGCGGGGAGCCGCCGCGGAATTCGGTGAGGAATCGCAGGAACTCTCCCACATCGGCGGTGTAGGCCGACAGGGTGTGGCGGGAAACCGCCTTCTCGCTCTCCATCCAGCGCCGCCAGTGGGCCAGCACGTCCTGGACATCGGGCTTGGCGGAAAAACCCAAACCTGGAGCAATGGGAACAGGGTCTGTCACGCCGGCAGCTCCAGCCAGCCGCGGATCACCCGCTCGATCACGCGGGCGAGGAAGCCGACCAGCTCGGTGCCCTGGCCGCTGTGGAAGGTGTCGGGTTCGCGGCTGCCGAAGGCGAGCAACCCGTCGGGCGTCTCGCTGGAGACCTGGATGCGGATCAGCGCCTCCGACCGGACGAGACCGGCGCCGGGGCCGTAGATCTCGGGATCGCCCTGGATGTCGGTGTTCAGCACCACGTCGGCGCGGCCCAGCCGGCCGGCGATGGCGCCCGGCTCCACCACCCGCACGCCGGAGCGGTGGACATGGGGGATGTCGGTGCCGTTGGATTCGATGACCAGACAGGCGACGTCGAGGTCGAGCAGGACCGCGAGGTCGGTGGTGATGGTCTGGATCAGCTGTTCGAAGCTCTGGGCGTCGAGCAGGAACAGCACCGCGGCATGGATGCGGTTCTGGCTGTTCAGGTTGGCCCGGCTGGTGCCGATCAGCTCGCGCTGCTGGTCCTTGAGAGTGCGGACCTCGGCGCGCAGCCGGTCGACCATGAAGGCCTGGAGGTCCACCACCCCACGCCCGCGGTCGAGCGACGGCGGGGTCAGGTGGTGGACCAGATCGGCGTTCTGGGCCAGGAAGTCCGGGTGGGTCCGCAGATAGGCGCGCACATCCTCCGAAGAGAGCGTCGACGCCTGACGCGGGGGGTGGCCCGGTTCGCGGCCCCTGTCGGCCATGATCGCTCCGGCCCGCCTTACAGGATCGACTGGCCGGTCTTCTTCCAGTCCTCGACGAACTGGGAGAGACCCTTGTCGGTCAGCGGGTGGTTGAACAGCTGCTTCAGCACCGACGCCGGCGCGGTCACGACATGGGCGCCCAGGCGGGCGGCCTTTACGATGTGCATCGGGTTGCGGATCGAGGCGACCAGCACCTCGGTCTTGAAGGCGTCGTAATTGTTATAGATCTCGCAGATGTCCTTGATGATGCCCATGCCGTCCTGGCCGATGTCGTCCAGGCGGCCGACGAAGGGCGAGACGAAGCTGGCGCCGGCCTTGGCCGCCAGGATCGCCTGGGCGGGGGAGAAGCACAGCGTGACGTTGACCATCGTCCCTTCGGACGAGATGATCTTGCAGACCTTCAGGCCGGCCGGGGTCAGCGGCACCTTCACCGCGACGCGGTGGGAGAGCTTGGCGATCTTGTGGGCCTCGGCGAGCATGGTCTCGAAGTCGGTGGACGCCACCTCGGCGCTGACCGGACCGTTGACGACGTCGCAAATCTCGGCCACGAGGTCGAGGAATTGACGGCCGGACTTGGCGATCAGGGAGGGGTTGGTGGTAACACCATCCAGCAGACCGGTATCGGCCAGATCGCGGATCTCGGCGATGTCGGCGGTGTCGACGAAGAACTTCATGACGAAGGGTCCATGCTTGCTGATGTTGACCGGAACCGGCCGCGCCGGAAAGCTGACCGACGCGCCGTCCCGCCCGGTGCCCGGGACATGAGGCCACTCTAGCCGATGCGTTCGATTTCCGCCAGTTCCGCCCCGGGCTTTCAGGGGGATCTTCTTGGGGACGCGCCCGAAACGGGGCAGCCCGAAGGCGATTCCACGGCAAATTCCGCAGATTTCCCGGCGAAGCCGCAGCAGCGCGGGCCGGACCGCCGCGTCGCCGTGCTGCTGCCGCTGCCCTTGCGCGAGGCCTACGACTACCGCGTGCCCGACGGAATGGCGCTGGTTCCCGGCGATTTCGTCGAGGTGCCGCTGGGGCCGCGCCGGCTGATCGGCGTCGTCTGGGGCCCCGGCGCCGGGACGGTGGAGTCCGGCCGGCTGAAGGCGGTGGTGCGCCGGTTCGATGTGCCGCCGATGACCGAGGTCGGCCGCCGCTTCGTCGAATGGGTCGCCGCCTACACCATGACGCCGCCGGGCTTCGTCCTGCGCATGGCGGTCAGCGTGCCGTCGGCGCTGGAGCCACCCAAGCCGATGCTGGCCTATCTGCGCAAGCCGGATGCGGAACCGCCGCCCGGCTTCAAGATGACCGACCCGCGCAAGCGCATCCTGGCGCTGCTGACGGATGGGCCTCCGCGCACGCCCTCGGAACTGGCCGAGGAGGCCGGCTGCGGCGTGACGGTGGTGCGCGGGCTGGCCGAGGCCGGGCTGCTCGACCCGGTGATGCTGCAACCGACGCGGCTCGGCCGGCCGGACTGGCGCCGGCCCGGACCCGCCCTGTCGGCGAACCAGCAGGGGGCGGCCGACGATCTGCGCGAGCGGGTGACCTCGGGATGCTATTCCACCGTCCTGCTCGACGGCGTCACCGGATCGGGCAAGACGGAGGTCTATTACGAGGCGATCTCCGCGGCGCTGGAACAGGGCAAGCAGGCACTGGTGCTGCTGCCGGAGATCGCGCTGTCGGCGCAGTGGCTCGACCGCTTCGCCCGCCGCTTCGGCGCTCCGCCGGCGGAATGGCATTCGGAGCTGACTGGGGCGCAGCGCCGCGACACCTGGCGCGCGGTGTCGAAGGGCGAGGTGCCGGTGGTGGTCGGGGCGCGCTCGGCGCTGTTCCTGCCCTATCCCGACCTGGGCGTCATCATCGTCGATGAGGAACACGACTCCGCCTACAAGCAGGAGGAGGGGGCGATCTACCATGCCCGCGACATGGCGGTGGCGCGGGCGCATCTCGGCGGGCTGCCGATTGTGCTGGTGTCGGCCACGCCGTCGCTGGAGACCAAGGTCAACGCCGACAGCCACCGCTATGCCCGGATCGAGCTGCCGTCCCGCCATGGCGGCGCCGTGCTGCCCGACGTGGAACTGGTCGATCTGCGGCGCGACCGTCCTCCCGCCCGGCACTGGCTGGCGCCCAGCCTGCGCAAGGCGCTGACCGACACGCTGGCCGGCGGCGAACAGGCGATGCTGTTCCTGAACCGCCGCGGCTATGCCCCGCTGACCCTGTGCCGGGCCTGCGGCCACCGCATGCAATGCCCGAACTGCACGGCGTGGCTGGTGGAGCACCGGCTTGCCCGCAAGCTGCAATGCCACCATTGCGGTTTGCAGCAGCCCTTGCCCCATGCCTGCCCGGACTGCGGCGAGGAAGGGACGATGGCCGCCTGCGGTCCCGGCGTCGAGCGCATCGCCGAAGAGGTGGCGGAGCTGTTCCCCGACGCCCGCGCCGCCATCATGGCGTCCGACACCCTGCACGGTCCGCGCGCCATCCAGGAGATGGTGGAGAGCATCGGCCGGCACGAACTGGACATCATCATCGGCACCCAGGTGATGGCCAAGGGCCACCATTTCCCGATGCTGACGCTGGTCGGGGTGGTCGATGCCGATCTGGGGCTGAACGGCGGCGACCTGCGGGCGGCGGAGCGCACCTATCAGCTGCTGCATCAGGTGGCGGGACGTGCCGGGCGCGGCGAGCGGCCGGGCCGGGTGATGCTGCAGACCTTCATGCCCGAACACCCGGTGATGCAGGCGCTGGCCGCCGGCGACCGCGACGGCTTCTATCAGCTGGAGGCGGAGATGCGGCTGGAGGCCGGCATGCCGCCCTTCGGCCGGCTGGCGGCGCTGATCGTGTCGGGGGAGGATCCGACGCTGGTGGAGCGGGTGGCGATGGCGCTGGGCCGCGCGGCACCGCGCAGCGACACCGTCCATATATTGGGGCCGGCCCCGGCGCCGCTGGCGCTGCTGCGCGGGCGGCACCGCCGCCGCCTGCTGATGAAGGCGCCGCGCAGCACCCAGGTTCAGCCGCTGATCGCGGAGTGGCTGGACAGGGTGGAGATCCCGCCGGCCATCCGCGTGCAGATCGATGTCGATCCCTACAGCTTCCTTTAGGTGCGGTTAAGGCGATCGGACCAGGCTGCGGCGAATTGACACGATGCGGTCCCGTGGGCGATCCGGCATGGCACCTGTGACGTTTGGTCCATTGCACAGCGCGGGGCATGGTATTACCACGGCAGGGATGGTTCCGAATCGAAACATCCCTGCCGGGATGAAACCCGCGGAGCCAAACGTCATAGGGACAGGTTCGGGCTGATGGTCGGCATGCTCTCCAAGCTTCGTCTGCGCGTTCAGCGGCAAACCCTGCTGACCGTGCTGCCGGTTCTTCTGCTGCTGGCGGTCATCGCGTTCGCCGCCGGCGCTCCGGCCCGCACCCGCGGCACCGACGCCGAGGCGCTGACGATGATCGACCGTGCCCAGCAGTTGCTGGAGCGGATCGGTCCGGACGCGGCGGCCGAAGCGTTTGCCGGCCATGATAGCGCTTTCACCGACCGCGACCTCTACCCGATGCTGCTGGACGACAAGGGGGTGATGGTCGCCCATGGCTGGACCGCGACGCTGAACGGGTCGAACCTGAACGAGTTGCACGACATCGAGGGCAAGCCCTTCATCCGCGAGGCGCTGGACGGGGTGGCGCGCGACGGACGGACCGACGTCACCTATCGATGGATCGATCCGCTGACGGGCCAGGTCGCGCGCAAGACGATGCATGCCCGCCGTCTGGTGTTGAACGGCAAGCCATACATGCTGGCGGTCGGTGTCTATCGCTGAGGTGCCGTGTATCGTTGAGGTGTTTGTGAAACCGGTGCGGCGGGTTGCCGCACGTCACTTTTTTACATGGTGAAATTTCGGGATGGCCGCCGGTCCCGGCCGAAGCGGGTCAGAAAGCCCGCGGGCGGCGCGGGCGCCAGATCGACAGGCAGTCCGCGGCGCTGTCACCGGCGCCGATGCCGTACCAGCCCGACCGGTCGTGGAAGGACAGGCTGTAGCGGCCCTTGGCGTCGCGTTCGAAGCGGAAGACGGGGCGGTCCACCTCGGGCAGCAGCACCAGAAGCCGGTCGTGATCGCGTCCCGACTCGCGCAGCACACCGGCCCAATGACCGTCGCGAATCTTCGGTTCGGCCACGGCGGCGAAGGCATCCATATCGTCCGGGGTAAAGCGGGCGCGGCAGAACTGGATGACGGTCGCCCCGCGCTCTTCCCCACGGGAGCCGGCACCGGCGGCGGTGTCCGCGTCGGCAGTCGCAACGGTGTCGGTCGTCGGCAGGATGGTCATCGCGGAAGGGTCCCTGGTCGCCTGGAGCGGCTGCGGCGGGGCAAAATGACGGGAAACCAAGGTCGGATCGCCCACCCGCGCGGTTCCGGCCGACCGTGGATCAGATTGGTTAACCTTGAATTAAACAGGCAATAGGGCCACATCGAAGTCACAGCCGGTATGACCAGTCGAGAGCGACTCGAGTCATTGGCGAACGCAGTTGCGACCAATGATTCCGCAGTTGCTCAAAACGCCGCAGCCAAATTGTCCAGACCCCGTTGCGTGGGCGCGATTCCTGTGATATTGGACCGCTCGCTTTCGCGGCCGGGGTGTTTGTGCCTCGGGTTGACACCCTATAAGGCCGCCGAATTCACCGTCTACCGAACTCAATTCGAGGGATCAGGTGGCATCCGAAGGAACAGGCGTATCCGAACTCGCCGCGCGTTACTCCATCGCGCTGTTCGAGCTTGCGGACGAAAACCAGGCGTTGGACACGGTCGCGAGCGATCTGACCACGCTGAAGCAGATCCTGGCCGAGAGCGCTGACCTCCGTCGCCTCGTCCGCAGCCCCGTCATCAGCCGCGCCGATCAGGGCAAGGCCATGGCCGCTGTCCTGGACAGCGCCGGCGTGTCCGATCTGACCAAGCGCTTCATCGGGCTGGTGGCGGCCAACCGCCGCCTGTTCTCGATCGACGGCATGATCGAAGGCTTCCTGGCCGAACTGGCCCGGCGCCGCGGCGAGGTCACGGCGCAGGTCACCTCGGCCCAGCCGCTGAGCGATGCCCAGCGCAACGCCGTCATCGACGCGCTCAAGGCGTCCATCGGTTCCAAGGTGCTGGTGAACACCTCCGTCGATCCGGAGTTGATCGGCGGCATGATCGTTAAGTTCGGCTCGCGCATGGTCGATACCTCGGTGCGAACGAAGCTGAACAAATTGCAACTCGCCATGAAGGCCTCAGGGGGATCAGTCTGATGGATATCCGCGCCGCAGAAATCTCTGCGATCCTCAAGCAGCAGATCGCGAATTTCGGGACCGAGGCGGATGTCGCCGAGGTTGGTCAGGTCCTGTCGGTGGGTGACGGCGTCGCCCGCGTGCACGGCCTGGACAACGTCCGCGCCGGCGAAATGGTCGAGTTCCCAGGTGGCCTGCAGGGCATGGCGCTGAACCTCGAGACCGACAATGTCGGTATCGTGATCTTCGGCGACGACCGCGGCATCAAGGAAGGCGACACCGTCAAGCGCACCGGCACCATCGTCGACGTTCCGGTCGGCCGTGGCCTGCTGGGCCGCGTCGTGGACGGCCTGGGCAACCCGATCGACGGCAAGGGCCCGCTGGTCGACGTGACCCGCACCCGCGTGGAAGTGAAGGCCCCCGGCATCATCCCGCGCAAGTCGGTGCACGAGCCGATGCAGACCGGCCTGAAGGCCGTCGACAGCCTGGTTCCGATCGGGCGCGGCCAGCGCGAGCTGATCATCGGTGACCGTCAGACCGGCAAGACCGCCGTCGTCATCGACACCTTCCTGAACCAGAAGCCGATCAACCAGGGCGACGACGAGAGCAAGAAGCTCTACTGCATCTACGTCGCCGTCGGCCAGAAGCGCTCCACCGTCGCCCAGATCGTCAAGACCCTGGAAGACGCCGGCGCCATGGAATACTCCATCGTCGTCGCCGCCACCGCGTCGGAGCCGGCTCCGCTGCAGTTCCTGGCGCCGTACACCGGCTGCACGATGGGCGAGTATTTCCGCGACAACGGCATGCACGCCCTGATCGTGTACGACGATCTGTCCAAGCAGGCCGTCGCCTACCGCCAGATGTCGCTGCTGCTCCGCCGTCCGCCGGGCCGCGAAGCCTACCCGGGCGACGTGTTCTACCTCCACAGCCGCCTGCTGGAGCGCGCCGCGAAGATGGGCGACGCCCACGGCAACGGCTCGCTGACCGCCCTGCCGGTCATCGAAACCCAGGCCGGCGACGTGTCCGCCTACATCCCGACCAACGTGATCTCGATCACCGACGGTCAGATCTTCCTGGAAACCGGCCTGTTCTATAAGGGCATCCGCCCTGCCATCAACGTCGGTCTTTCGGTGAGCCGCGTCGGCTCCGCCGCCCAGATCAAGGCGATGAAACAGGTCGCCGGCACCATCAAGATGGAACTCGCGCAGTACCGCGAGATGGCCGCCTTCGCCCAGTTCGCCTCGGACCTCGACGCCTCGACCCAGCGCCTGCTGGCCCGTGGCGCCCGTCTGACCGAGCTGCTGAAGCAGGGCCAGTTCCAGCCGCTGCCGGTTGAAGAGCAGGTCGTGTCGATCTTCGCCGGCGTGAAGGGCTACCTGGACGCCATCAAGGTCGAGGACGTCAACCGCTTCGAGGCCAAGTTCCTGTCGGAAATCCGCGCCAAGGGCGCCGATATCCTGGCGGCGATCCGCACCGACAAGCAGATCACCTCGGCGACCGAAGAGAAGCTGAAGGCTTTCCTCGACGGCTTCGCCAAGGTCTTCGCCTGACCGACCGCGCGCGGGGGCGGGAAACCGCCCCCCACCGTCTTGAAGAGACGGTCACGGAACGACCTCGAGCGGAATTGAAGGGCCGGCATGCCTAACCTCAAGGACCTAAAGAACCGGATCGCGAGCGTCCAGTCGACGCGCAAGATCACCTCGGCCATGAAGATGGTTGCGGCTTCCAAGCTGCGCCGCGCCCAGGAGCAGGCGGAAGCCAGCGGTCCCTACGCGGAGCGTATGGGCCGGATGCTGTCGTCCCTGGCCGCCAACGTGCAGGACAGCGGCAACGGGCCGAAGCTGATGACCGGGACGGGCGCCGACAAGGTGCATCTGCTGGTCGTCATCAGCTCCGACCGCGGTCTGTGCGGCGCCTTCAACGGCTCCATCGTCCGCGAGGCCAAGCGCCAGATCACGCGCCTGCAGGGCGAGGGCAAGACCGTCAAGGTGCTGACCGTCGGCCGCAAGGGCCGCGACCAGCTGCGCCGTGAGTTCGCCTCGCTGATCGTCGAGAGCTACGAGGATGTCGGCCGCCGCCGGCTCGGCTTCAGCGACGCCGACATGGTGGCGACGAAGGTGCTGGCGATGTTCGACGCCGGCGAGTTCGACGTCTGCTCCGTCGTCTTCAACAAGTTCAAGTCGGCGATCTCCCAGATCGTCACGGTTCAGCAGCTCATTCCGTTCGCCGTCCCCGGCGAGGCGGTCGCGGCCACCGACGAGGTGAAGCCGCTCTATGAGTTCGAGCCGGACGAGGAGCAGATCCTCGCCGAACTGCTGCCGCGCAACCTGTCCATCCAGATCTACCGCGCCCTCCTGGAGAGCGCCGCGTCCGAGCAGGGCGCCCGGATGACCGCGATGGACAACGCGACGCGCAACGCCGGCGACATGATCAACAAGCTGACGATCACCTACAACCGGACGCGCCAGGCCTACATCACCAAGGAGCTGATCGAGATCATCTCCGGTGCCGAGGCCCTGTAACGGCGGCATCCGACCCGTAGGGTCAAGCCCATTTGCGCCGGCGACGGCATACCGACACTTACCGAGTTCCTAGGGAGCTTTACTCCATGGCCACCACCAATTCTGTCGGCAAGATCACGCAGGTCACGGGCGCCGTCGTGGACGTGCAGTTCAACGGCGACCTGCCTGCGATCCTGAACGCCCTGCACACCCAGAACGACGGCAAGACCCTCGTTCTGGAAGTGGCGCAGCACCTGGGCGAGAGCACGGTCCGCACCATCGCCATGGACAGCACCGACGGTCTGGTGCGTGGCTCGGAAGTGACGGACACTGGCAACCCGATCGCCGTGCCGGTCGGTCCGGAGACGCTCGGCCGCATCATCAACGTCATCGGCGAGCCGATCGACGAGCGCGGCGCCGTCAACGCCGCCCGCACCCTGCCGATCCACCGTCAGGCCCCGGACTTCGTCGACCAGTCGACGGACGCCGAAGTGCTGATCACCGGCATCAAGGTCATCGACCTGCTGGCCCCCTACGCCAAGGGCGGCAAGATCGGCCTGTTCGGCGGCGCCGGCGTCGGCAAGACCGTGACGATCATGGAGCTGATCAACAACGTCGCCAAGGCGCACGGCGGTGTGTCGGTGTTCGCCGGCGTGGGTGAGCGTACCCGCGAGGGCAACGACCTTTACCACGAGATGATCGAGTCGGGCGTCATCAAGCTCGACGGCCCGGGCTCCAAGGTGGCCCTGGTGTACGGCCAGATGAACGAGCCGCCGGGCGCCCGCGCCCGCGTCGCGCTGAGCGGCCTGACGCTCGCGGAATATTTCCGCGACGAGGAAGGCCAGGACGTGCTGTTCTTCGTGG
Source organism: Azospirillum sp. A23 (assembly GCF_042938965.1). Classification (NCBI taxonomy): domain Bacteria; kingdom Pseudomonadati; phylum Pseudomonadota; class Alphaproteobacteria; order Rhodospirillales; family Azospirillaceae; genus Azospirillum; species Azospirillum sp. A23. The sequence continues at coordinate 311,651 of NZ_CP170667.1, forward strand.
ACAACATCTTCCGCTTCACGCAGGCCGGTTCGGAAGTGTCGGCTCTGCTGGGCCGCATCCCGTCGGCGGTGGGCTATCAGCCGACGCTGGGCACCGACATGGGCGCCCTGCAGGAGCGCATCACCTCGACGAAGAAGGGCTCGATCACCTCGGTGCAGGCCATTTACGTGCCCGCCGACGATCTGACCGACCCGGCCCCGGCCGCCTCCTTCGCCCACCTGGACGCCACCACGGTGCTGTCGCGCTCGATCGCCGAAATGGCCATCTTCCCGGCCGTGGATCCGCTCGACTCGACCAGCCGCATCCTCGACCCGCGCGTCGTCGGTGAGGAGCACTACGGCGTCGCCCGTTCGGTGCAGAAGGTTCTGCAGACCTACAAGTCCCTGCAGGACATCATCGCCATCCTGGGCATGGACGAGCTGTCGGAAGAGGACAAGCTGGTCGTCGCCCGCGCCCGTAAGATCCAGCGCTTCCTGTCGCAGCCGTTCCACGTCGCCGAGGTGTTCACCGGCACCCCGGGCGTGCTGGTCCCGCTCGAGGAGACCATCAAGGGCTTCAAGGGCATCGTGAATGGCGACTACGATCACCTGCCGGAGGCTGCCTTCTACATGGTCGGCACCATCGACGAGGCGATCGCCAAGGCCAAGAAGCTGGCCGCCGCCTGATCCTGTCGTTTGATCCCGGCCGGGATCGCGGCATTCCGACCCGGCCCCATCGGCCTTGTGAAGAGGCGTGAGACGGCCGGGCGGAAAACGACATCAGCACACCCCCTCCCCCCGTCAGCGGGGGAGGGGGTTCCTATGAAGAGGCACCAGGAAACCCATGGCCGATAAAGTCGAATTCGAGCTGGTCTCGCCGGAAAAGCTGCTGAAGTCGCAGCCCGTGGACATGGTCGTGGTGCCGGGTTCGGAAGGCGATTTCGGCGTCCTCGCCGGTCATTCGCCGATGATCTCGACCGTGCGTCCGGGTGTCATCGACGTCTATGAAGGCGACCGCATCGTCGACCGCGTCTTCGTCGCCGGCGGCTTCGCCGAGGTGACTGAGGCCCGCTGCACCGTCCTGGCCGAGGAAGCGGTTGCGCTGACCGACCTGGACCGCGCCGCGGTCGAGAAGCAGATCAAGGACCTGTCCGAGGATCTGGACGACAGCAAGTCCGACGCCGAGCGGGCCGCCGCCGAGTCCAAGCTGGCCGTCGCGCGTGCCAAGCTGGACGCGCTGAGCCAGGGCTCCGCTCACTGAGCGGCAGCGGCCGTCGGCCTGCATTGGGGCGAACGGCATACATCTCTTCGACGGAACGGGCGGCTTGGGCTTCCAGGCCGCCCGTTTTCCGTTGCGACTTGGTTGCATCGCGGCGAAGACCGATTACATTCGAAGGCCTGAACCGTGAAGCCCGCCGCATCCGATGGCAAAAGGCGGGGACATGGGGGGCGGACCCTTTCCCGGAACGAACCTTTCCCGATATGAACCGGCCGCCACGGCAGAGCGGCCCAAAACGAGGCGGTAGAGCGGATCATGGCGCGTGCGCATTGGCGGATCGACGAGCTTCCCTGGGACCGTTTCGATGCCAGCAAGATCGATCCGGACCTGGTTCCGCTGATCAAGGCGGCGGCACTGGTGGAGTTCAACGCCGACGACTACACCGCCTATCTGTGCAACGTCTTCAACGACGATCCTGAGTTCCAGGAGGCCGCCCATGGCTGGTCGGTCGAGGAGGTCCAGCATGGCGAGGCGCTGGGCCGCTGGGCCGAGCTGGTCGACCCGACCTTCGACTTTCGGGCGGCGGTCGAGCGCTTCCGCGCTGGCTATCGCGTGCCGATCGACCTCGACGCCTCGGTCCGTGGTTCGCGCACCGGCGAGATGATCGCCCGCTGCATGGTGGAGACCGGCACCAGCTCCTATTACGCCGCCATCGGCGATTCGACCGACGAGCCGGTGTTGAAGGAGATCTGCCGCAACATCGCCGCCGACGAACTGCGCCATTACAAAATCTTCTACACCTACGCCAAGAAGTATCTGGACCGCGAAGGGCTGAACAAGGTCCAGCGGCTGAAGGTGGCGCTGTCGCGCATCGGTGAGTCGGAGGACGACGAACTGGCCTATGCCTATTACGCGGCCAACGCGCCGGCCGACGCCGTCTATGAGCACAAGCTCTACAACGCCGCCTACAAGCGCCGGGCGTTCGGCCGCTATCGCCGCAAGCATGTCGACCGTGCCATCGCCATGCTGTTCAAGGCCTGCGGGTTGAAGCCGCACACCCGCTTGTGCCGAGTGGCATCGAGCGGCGCTTGGTGGTTCATCGACCGTCAGGCGCGGAAGCTGGCGGCACAGGCCGTCTGACCGCTTGGGAAAACTGGCGGTGCCGGTCTCTTTGGGGTAGCCATGGCGGCGCCAACCACCCAAAGAGGGTTCCGGAGACATGAAGCTCTTTTACAAGCCGGGCGCCTGTTCGTTGTCGCCGCACATCGTCCTGCGCGAAGCGGGACTGCCCTTCGAACTGGTCAAGGTCGATCTCGTGGCCAAGACGCTGGCCGACGGCAGCGATTTCCGCGCGGTGAACCCGAAGGGGCAGGTGCCCACCCTGGCGCTCGATGAGGGCGGCATCCTGACCGAGGGTGCGGTGATCGTGCAGTACATCGCCGACAAGGCTCCTGCCAGCGGCCTGATCCCGGCGGCCGGCACGATGGAGCGCTACCGCGTGCAGGAGTTGCTGAACTTCATCGGGTCGGAACTGCACAAGGGCGTCGTCCCGCTCTTCCCGATGTTGAACGACGTGGTGTCCGACACCCACCGCCAATTCGCGACCAAGGTCCTGAGCGGCAAGCTGGCGGTGCTGAACCAGCAGTTGGAGGGCAAAGCCTACCTGACCGGCGACAGCTTCACCGTCGCCGACGCCTATGCCTACACGGTGCTGAGCTGGCTGCCGCGCATCAAGTTCGATCTGTCGCCCTTCCCGAACCTTACGGCCTTCGCCGAACGCGTCGCCGCCCGTCCGGCGGTGCAGGCGGCGCACGCTGCCGAAGCCCAGGGCTGAACGCCGGCCGGCCTGGATGAGGACCGGATGAAAAAAGGCCCCGTCTCGCTGGAGACGGGGCCTTTTCCTTGTGGACGAGCTGTCGGGGTCAGGCGGCGTTGGGCTTGCGCCGCATCGGGGTGTTGCCGCCGGGGGTGCCGGCCGCACGCGGCGCCTGCTTGCCGCTGCCGTTGCCATGGCTGTTGCCATGCGACACGGCGTGCGGGGCCGGGCGGCGGTCGTGGCGGTTCTGGTCGTTGCGGGCGGCGTCCGGACGCGGGGCGCCGGCCGGCTTGCCGGCCTTCTGCGGCGCCTTGGCGGGCTGCTGGGCAGCCTTGGGCGCCGCCTTCGGCGCGGCGGGACGGGCCTGCTGCTGGTTGCGGTTGTTCTGGTTGCGGTTGCTGCCCGGCGCCTTGGGGCGGGGCGGCGGTTTGGACGACGCGTGGATCTGCGCCACCTCCACCGCATGGTAGGGATGGGTGGTGTCGGCCGGGATCGGCTGGCGGATCGTCTTCTCGATGTCCTTCAGATAGCCGACCTCTTCATGGTCGCAGAAGGACACCGCGCTGCCGTCGGTGCCGGCGCGCGCGGTCCGGCCGATGCGGTGGACGTAGCTTTCCGGCTCGTTCGGCAGGTCGAAGTTGATGACGTGGCTGATGCCGTCGATGTCGATGCCGCGCGCGGCGATGTCGGTCGCCACCAGCGCCCGCAGCTCGCCGTTGCGGAAGCTCTCCAGCGCGCGGACGCGGGCCGACTGCGACTTGTCGCCGTGGATGGCGTCGGCGGTGATGCCGGCCTTCTTCAGATGGTCGGCGATGCGGTCGGCACCGTGCTTGGTGCGGGCGAAGACGATGGTGCGGGCCATCGCCGAATCTTCCAGCAGATCGGCCAGCAGGCGGCGCTTGTCGGCGCGGTCGACGAACAGGACGCGCTGGTTGATGCGCTCCACCGTGGTCGACTGCGGCGTCACCTCGATGCGCTCGGCATCGGTCAGGATGCTGTTGGCGAGGTCCACCACGGCGTCGGGCATGGTGGCGGAGAACAGCAGGGTCTGCCGGTCCTTCGGCAGCACCGCGACCACCTTCCGCACGTCGCGGATGAAGCCCATGTCGAGCATGCGGTCGGCCTCGTCGAGGACGAAGAACTCGATGGTGCCGAGATTGACGTGGTTCTGCGCCATCAGGTCGAGCAGGCGGCCGGGGGTGGCGATCAGCACCTCGACGCCGCGGGCGATGGCGGAGACCTGCGGGCTCTGGCCGACGCCGCCGTGGATGACGGTGCGGCGGATCGGCAGATGGCGGCCATAGGTGGTGAAGCTGTCGCCGATCTGAAGTGCCAGTTCGCGCGTCGGCGTCAGGATCAGCACGCGGGGCGATTTGGCGGCCACGCGCTTCTTGTTCTGGAACAGCCGCTGCAGGATCGGCAGCGTGAAGGCCGCGGTCTTGCCGGTGCCGGTCTGGGCGAGGCCCAGCACGTCGCGGCCGGCCAGCAGCAGCGGGATGGCGCCGGCCTGGATCGGCGTGGCCGTGGAGTAGCCTTCCTCGGCGACGGCGCGCAGAAGAGGCTCGATCAGGCCGAGGCCGGAAAATTCGGTCATGGAAGTGATGGTCCTGGTCACCAGAATGGGGGCCGCGCCAGGAGGGAGCGGCCGGGCTTGCGCGCTCCGCGGCGGGTTGGCGCGGAGCCGTCGGGCGGCGGGCGATCAGGCGCGCGCAAGTCCTGCGCGGCGCCGGGCGCCGTCCGACCCCGGACAGATAGGGCCGATGGCTTGATTTGGCAAGCAAACTCGGCGCGCGGCAGGGGTGCGCCCTGCCGGTTCGCCCGAACAGGCGGAGGCTTGGCGGCAGGAAAGGGGCGCGAGCCGGCTCCGCTGTCTTGCGGCATATGGTCGCGCCCCGATACCGTCTGCCGACGCTTACGGCTTCTTGATGACGCCGCAGGCGAGGCGGTCGCCGGAATTGCCGGCCGGCTGGCTGAGGTAATCGTCGGGCTGGGCGTGGACGACGATCGAGGTGCCGCCCTGCTTGAACAGGCCATCGGCGCCGTCGGTCAGGGTGACCATGTGGGTGATCGCCTCGAATCCGGCCTTGCCGGCCTCGTTGGCCCAGATGTTGGGCAGCTCGCCGTAATGCATGTGTTCGGCCTCAAGCCCGTGCTTGGCGCCCTGGGCGGCGAAATGGCCGCCGGCCGCCTTGAAATCGGGGGTGCAGGCGCCGTTTTCGTGGATGTGGATGCCGTGCCAGCCCGGCGTCAGCCCTTCCAGCTGGCCATGCACCAGGATGCCGTGGGGGAATTTGGTGAAGGTGACGGTTCCCAGCGGCTTGCCCTGCGCGTCGGCGACGGCGACCTGGGCGGCGGGGGCAGGTGCCGGGGCAGATTGCTGGGCCAAGGCCGGAGTGGCGGCCAGCGACAGGCCGGCGAACAGCAGGGCCGGGGTGAGGGACAGGGTGCGGGGCATTCTGGTGGGTCCTCCGTCTTGAGTGTTGGCCTGTTGGCCGGCGCGCCTGGACGGCCGGCGGGGTGACGACTTCACGCCGCTGCGAAACCGCTCTGGGATTGCGAACGGTTTTCAGTATGATGGGGGCATCGGCAAGCAAAGACCAGGGTTGGGGTTATGACGTCGCGTCTGGAAGCGTTGTGCATGGAAAAGGGCCTGAAGATGACCGGCCAGCGTCGTGTCATTTCACAGGTGTTGTCGGAGGCGGACGACCACCCCGACGTCGAGGAGGTGCATCGCCGCGCCGTGCAGATCGACCCGCGCATCTCCATCGCCACCGTCTACCGCACCATGCGGCTGCTGGAGGACGCGCAGGTGATCGAGCGCGTCGACCTGGGCGACGGCCGTGCCCGCTATGAAGAGGCGACGGCGGACCACCACCATCACCTGATCGACACCCGCACCGGCCGGATCATCGAATTCGCCAGCCCGGAGCTGGAGGCGATGAAGGAGCGGATCGCCCGCGAGCTTGGCTACAAGATCGTCGGCCACCGGCTTGAAATCTACGGGGTGCCGCTGGACGACGCGGCCGACGGCGCCCGGGATGAGGAGGAGCGTCCATGACCGATCCCCGTTTCCCCGAGGCCGACCAGCCCATCGCCGAGGCCATCGCCTGCCGGAATGCGGTACAGCGCTGCTACTCCGGCCTGTGCCGCTGCGGCCAGCCGGAGCGCTATGCGCTGGAGGCGGCGGTGACCGTCTACCGCTACCACCATCCGGAGATTCCGCCGGCCCAGGCGGAGACCATCGTCAGCCACTGGGTGGCGGGTCCGGTCCGGCATTGAGGTTCCCGGCGGAAAGACAGCCGCCGGCGGATGGGTTTATGAAAATAGTCCTTGATCGTCTCCGCATAAAATCCTAAAACCAAACCTGTCAAGGCGACGGGTCCGCCCCCGGACCTTACGCCCGACAGCACCAGAGCTCCCCCCTCGCTTCGGTCCGAAAAGGGCCGGCCGGACACTCCCAAGTCCGGCCGGCCCTTTTTGTTTTCGCGTTTCGCCCGCGGCCGGCGCTGCGTCCTGCACGCACCCCCGACAACCGGGTGGCGGAACGAATCCCCCCGCCATGCTCCCCGCGGGATCCGCAGGAACGCGAAAGGAAATCATACCCATGTCGACGAGCATCGCCCAGGCATTCGTCAAACAGTTCGAGCGCGAGGTCCATGAGGCTTACCAGCGCATGGGCTCCAAGCTGCGCAACACGGTGCGCGGCAAGAACAATGTGCAGGGCGCCTCCACCGTCTTCCAGAAGGTCGGCAAGGGCGCCGCCGCCACCAAGTCGCGCCACGGCGCGGTTCCGGTGATGAATCTGGACCATACGCCGGTGGAGTGTGCGCTGTACGACTTCTATGCCGGCGACTGGGTCGACCGGCTGGACGAGCTGAAGACCAACATCGACGAGCGGCAGATCATCGCCAATGCCGGCGCCTATGCGCTGGGCCGCAAGACCGACGAGCTGCTGATCGCCGAGCTGAACAGGTCCGTCAACTATGCCGGCAGCGCCACCGACGGGCTGACCAAGGCCAAGATCCTGACGGCCTTCGAGATGATGGGTGAGGCCGACGTGCCGGACGACGGCCAGCGCTATGCCGTCGTCGGCTGGAAGCAGTGGAGCCAGCTGTTGGGCATCGAGGAGTTCGCCAGCGCCGACTATGTCGGCTCCGACGAGCTGCCCTGGCGTGGCACCCAGGCCAAGCGCTGGCTCGGAACGCTGTGGCTGCCGCATTCCGGCCTGACGCTGAGCGGCACTGTCCGGCTGTGCCATTGGTACCACAAGACGGCGGTCGGTCATGCGGCGGGTGCCGATGTGAAGACCGACATCACCTGGCACGGCGACCGTGCGGCGCACTTCGTCAACAACATGATGAGCCAGGGCGCCGCGCTGATCGACACCAGCGGCGTGGTCACCCTGCGCTGCCTGGAGAGCTGACCGGAGGAGGGTGAGCTGCCCTCCCGTCCGCATCCCCCCACAAAATCCGGAGTTTTCGATCCATGGCCTATGCGTCCAAGGATTTGAGCGTGCTCGCCTATGCGAACGGCTTCACGCTCTGGCACTACACCACGCATGACGTGGCGACCGACGTCGATACCGCCGGCTATTTCAACGGGGCGGCCGACCTGCTGCGGCTGGGCGACATGCTGCTGGCGAACTGCGCGGTCGGCAGCGCCACCCCCGCCACCGGCGTGCTGGTGGTGGCGGCCAGCGCCAACGGGGCGGTCGATGTCGCCAACCTGACGCCGTTCGGTAGCGTCAACAGCGACTGATCCGCCCAAGGGAAAGGCGCCGCACCGACGGTGCCTCCCGCTCGCCTTCCGCTTCATCCCCGCTACCCGGAGACACATCCATGGCCCTGACCGCCATCGGCCTGTGCGGCCGTGCGCTGATCAAGCTCGGCGCCACCGCCATCGCTTCCTTCGAAGACGGCTCCGCCGAGGCGGAGGTGGCCGCCGCGCTTTACGGGCCGACGCGCGATGCGCTGCTGTCGGCCAACGCCTGGAGCTTCGCCAGCCTGCAGGCCACGCTGCCGCGGCTGGCCGAGCCGCCGGTCGCCGATTATGCCAATGCCTTCCAGCTGCCGGCCGGCTTCCTGCGGGCGCTGGGAGCGGGCGGCGGGGGACGGGGGCGCGGCCTGTCCTACCGTATCGTCGGACGCACGCTGCTGTGCGATGCCGGCACCGTCACCCTGTCCTACATCGGCCGCCCGGCGGAGGAGGATTTCCCCGCCTTCTTCGATCAGGCGCTGATCGCCCGGCTGGCCGCCGAGTTCTGCATCCCGCTGACCGAAAGCTCGACGCGGGCGGAACTGCTGGCCCAGCAGGCCGAGAGCGAGTTCCGCCGTGCCCGCCAGATCGACGCCCAGCAGGACAGCCAGCCCGGCTTCGAGGACTTCACCCTGATCGACGCGCGAGCCTGACGGGGAGGGCGTGATGGGACGGCTGCATCAGGTCAAGACCAACTTCACCGCCGGCGAGGTGTCGCGCCGCCTGCTGGGGCGCGGCGACCTCAAGGCTTACGACAACGGCGCGCTGGCTCTGCGCAACCTGTTCATCGACCCGACCGGCGGGGTGACGCGGCGGTCGGGGCTCGCCTTCACCGCGCTGGCGCGTGGCGACGGGCGGCTGGTGGCGTTCGAGCGCAATGCCGAGCAGACCTATCTGCTGGTCTTCACCGACCGCTGGATCGACGTGTTCCAGGGCGGCACCCGGCTGGCGTCGGTCGCCGCCCCCTGGACGTTGACGCAACTGGCGCAGATCACCTGGACGCAGAGCGCCGACACGCTGCTGGTCTGCCATCCCGATTTGCCGCCGCGCAAGCTGACGCGCAGTGACGATGGCGGCTGGACGCTGTCGGACTGGGCCTTCGCGGTCGAGGGCGAACTGGTGCGCATCCCCTTCCACCGATTCGGCGATCCGGCGGTGACGCTGACGCCGTCCGGCACCACTGGGGCGATCACGGTCACCGCGTCGGCTTCCGTCTTCGATCCGCGCCAGGACGCCACCCGGATCCGCATCAAGGGCAGGCAGTTGCTGGTGACCGGCGTGGTGTCGGCCACCCAGGTCAATGCCACGGTGAAGGAGGCGCTGGCCGACACCCAGCCGACGACGGCTTGGGAGGAACAGGCTTTCTCGGCCTGTCGCGGCTGGCCGGTGTCGGCGGCCTTCCATCAGGACCGGCTGGTGATCGGCGGGTCGCGCGACCTGCCCAACCGGCTGTGGCTGTCGCGCTCCGCCCAGATCTGGAATTTCGATCTGGGCGAGGGGCTGGACGATCAGGCCATCGAGTTCGGCATCCTGTCCGATCAGGTCAATGCGGTGCGCGCCGTCTTCTCCGGCCGGCATCTGCAGATCTTCACCTCGGGCGCCGAGTATATGGTGACCGGCGACCCGCTGACCCCGCAGAGCATGCAGGTCAACCGGCAGACGCGCATCGGCTCGCCGATGGACCGCGCCATCCCGCCGCGCGATGTCGAGGGGGCGACGCTGTTCGTGCCGCGCAACCGGCGCGAAATCCGCGAGTTCCTCTACACCGACACCGAGGCGGCCTATCAGGCGAACGACCTCGCCCTGCTGGCCCGCCATCTGATGGCCGGCCCGCGCGACCAGGATTACGACCAGAACCGCCGGCTGCTGTTCGTCGTGATGGAGGACGGCACACTGGGGGCGCTGACCGCCTATCGGGCGGAGGATGTCACCGCCTGGACCCTGCTGGAGACTGACGGGGCGGTGCGCTCCGTCGCTGCGGTGGGAGACGAGGTCTACACGCTGGTGGAGCGGCGCGGCGTGTGGACGGTCGAGCGGTTCGACGACGCGCTGAACCTCGACGCCGCCGTCACGGCGGAGCGGGGTGAGGCAACCGCCGTCTGGGGCGGGCTGGCGCATCTGGAAGGGCGGACGGTCGCCGTCGTCGCCGATCGCGTGATCCGCAACCCCGCCACCGTCCAGGCCGGCAGCGTCACCCTCGACCCGCCGGCCCGCAAGGTCGAGATCGGACTGCCCTATACCCACCGGATCGAACCGCTGCCGCCCAACCTGCTGGGACAGGCGACCGGGGCCGACATCGTCCGGCTGGTTGCCGTCACCTTCCGGCTGGAGGAGACGGCGGCGCTGCGCGTCGATCTGGGACGCGGGTTGCAGGAACTTCCGCTTCACCGGCTGGGGCCGCAACCGGCCGGCGGGGTGCCGCCGCGGGTGTCGGGCGACCGTCGGCTGCGGGCGCTCGGCTGGCGCCACGACACCGATGTCCCGCTGTGGCGCATCGAACAGGATGCGCCGCTGCCTTTCACGCTGCTTTCCGTGACCATGGAACTGAAGGTGAATGACTGATGGGTGGAATCACTCCTCTCGTGACCACGGCGCTGCCGCTGGCGAACTCCGTCATCGGCACCGTGCGCAATGCCGGCTCCGCATCGTCCAGCGCCGCCACGCAACAGGCCGCCGCCCAGCAGGCCGCGGCTGAACTCGACTACAAGCGCCAGCAGGATGCGGCGCAGGCCGCAGCCGCGCAGGCGGCGCTGGAACAGAAGTACCGCGAGGAAGCGACGGCGGCCGAGCGCAACGCCCAGGCCGCGGCGACGGCCCGCCAGCAGCAGGCCCAGCTGGAGGCCGAGGCGCAGGCGCGCCAGTGGGCGCATGACGCCGAGTTGCGTCAACAGGAACAGGAGCTTCAGCGCCAGAAGGACGAAACGGCTGCGGCTGCCGCGGCGGCGGCTCGGGCCAAGGAGATGGACGACTTCCGCGGAGCCCAGGAGCAGACACTGGCCCAGCTGCGCGCCGGCCAGGAGGAGGCCGTCCGCGCCAGGGAGACCGACTCGCAGACCCAGCTCGCCCAACTGACCGCCGCGGCGGATGCCGCCGAACAGCGGCGGCTGGCCGCCTTGCGTCAGGCGGTCAGCAAGACCCGCGCCGGGTTGGGCGCGCGGGGCGTCACCGCCCAGGACGGGTCGGGCGAGGCGATCCTGCTGGGTCTGACCAACTCCAGCGAAACCGAGCGCAAGGACGCCCAGGCGACCGACCAGCTGAAACGCGCCGCCATCCAGCAGGGGCTGGACGATGCCAAGCGCCGCAACCTGCTGGAGTTGTCGCAACTCGCCGACCGTCAGCGACTGGAATACATGAGCAAGTTCTTTTGAGGAACGGCTCCATCCTCCGGAGACCCCCCGATGTCCACGCCGCTTCTCATCCCGCGCGGAACCCCGCGCGTCCAGTATCTCGCAGACGGCATGCAGCGGGTCTTTACCTACCCGTTCCCGATCTTTGCCGCCGAGGATCTCCAGGTCTTCCTGGGCGCGGCCGTCCAGAGCACCGGCTATGCGGTCAGCGGAGCCGGTGCGACCGCGGGCGGGGCGGTGACCTTCGCAGCCGCACCGGCCGAGGGGACCGTCGTGCTGCTGCGCCGGCGGCTGCCCATCGAGCGGCGCAGCGATTTCGGCGAGAGTGGGCCGCTGCCGGCCGCCGCCCTCAACGGCGAGCTGGACCGGCTGACGGCCATGCTCCAGCAGGTGGCGGGCGATCAGGAGCTGATGCTGCGCTATGGCGACAGCGACCTGCCGGCCTCCCCCCTGCTGCCGGAGCGGGCCTTGCGCCGGGGCAAGCTGCTGGCCTTCGACAGCGCCGGCAACCCGACAATCCGCCCGCCGGTGGACGAGGAGGCGCTGGCGACCTATGTGCCGCCGGGCGCCGGAGCGACCGCCCGGCCGGTGCGCGACAAGCTGGCCGACCTCGTGTCGGTGAAGGATTTCGGCGCGGTGGGCGACGGGTTGGTCGACGACACGCTGGCCTTGCAGGCGGCGCTGACCTCCGCCCGTGCGGTGTTCGTGCCGCCGGGCAGCTACCGCATCGCCAACACGCTGACGCTCGGCCATGGCCAGACTCTGTATGGGGTGGGGCAGGCGTCGGTGATCCGGGGGGCGTCGAACGGATTCGACCTGATCCATCTGCCGGACGGCTACGCCACCCTGTCGGGCCTGCGGCTGGAGCAGGGCAAGGCGGGGGTGCGGCTGTTCGGACGCGACGGCGCTTGCGTGCAGAACAGCCTGACCGACCTGACGCTGTGGGAGCCTGAGGTGGGGCTGGTCTTCGACGGCCACACCGATCCGAACCTGCCCTGCTACTGGAACAACATCGCCCGTGTGCTGGTGGCGCGGCCGTCGCGCCATGGGGTGTGGCTGACGCGGACGGGGGCCGGCGACACGCCCAATGCCAACCGCTTCCAGGCGGTGCGGGTCTATTCGCTGTCGGCGCCGATGAGCGGCTGCGGCTTCTTCGTCGAGCAGGGTCGCTTCAACAACGCCTTCTTCGACTGCGAGGCCAACCTGTGGCCCGAGGCGGAAGCCTGCTTCCGTGTCGGCGCCGTCACCGACAAGACGCTGATCGTGAATTTCTACGCCGAATCGCTGGGCGCCCTGCCGAACCTGCAGTTGGATGCCGGATCGGTTGAGACGGCGGTCGTCAACCTATTCTCCGCCGCCGCCGGTCCGGCGATCCTCGACCGGTCCGGCGGGCGCTATACGGCGGTCAATGCCGGCTATCCGGAGAAGAACCGGCTTCAGCGCAGCCGCATCACCGAACTGGTGGTGGAGGCGCTGCGTTACGACACCGAATATGTGGAGCCGGCCGGGGGCGGGGTGGTGGCGCTGGACCTGAGCAGTTCGGTCTATCTGGCGAGCGCCTATGCCGGGGCGGTGGAGGTGCGGCTCCCCAAGGCCGAGGACGCCAACGGCCATGCGGTGACGATCAAGCGCACCGATGCGTCGACCAACCCGCTGACGGTGACCGAGAGCGGCGGGCCGGGGCCGGACGGGCGGGTGCTGTCGCTGGGCAACCGGTACGACTTCGTGACGCTGGTGTCGAACGGGGCCGGCTGGTGGATCGTCGCCGGCAACACCCCGCCCGGTAACGCCCGCTATCACGAGGCTCCCGGCCTGTTCGAGCCGGACCTGAACCAACAGCTCTATCTGGTCAGCGCCTGGAACGGGGCGGTGGAGGTGCGGCTGCCGGCGCCCTCGGCCCCGCATGCGGTCGGCCGCACGGTCACCATCAAGAAGTCCGACACCGGCGGCAACCGCGTCACCGTCACCCAGGCCGGCGGCGGCGGGCCGGACAGCGAGGCCATCGCGCTGACCGCGCAGGGCCATGCGGTGACGGCGATGTCGAACGGTGCCGGCTGGCACATCCTGGGGCGGAATCCATGACGGGGAAGGACGACGACGGTTTCCGCGCCTTCGTCCAGGGCTGGAACGCCATGGTGGAGCTGAAGACCCCCGCCCACCATGCGCGGATGGCTGGCTGGTTGGAGGATCATATGGCCGGGCAGAGCCGGCGCATGCTGCTGATGGCCTTCCGCGGGTCGGGTAAATCGACGCTGGTCGGGCTGTTCGCGGCCTGGCTGCTGCTGCGCGATCCCAACCGGCGGCTGCTGGTGCTGGCCGCCGACCTGAAGCTGGCGATGAAGATGGTGCGCAACGTCAAGCGCATCCTGGAACGCCATCCCGATTGCAGCCACCTGAAGCCGCCTGCATCGGCGCGGGACCAGTGGGCGGCCGACCGCTTCACCGTGGTGCGGCCGATGGAACTGCGCGACCCGTCGATGGCGGCGGCCGGCATCGGCGGCAACATCACCGGCAGCCGTGCCGACGTGGTGATCTGCGACGACGTGGAGGTGCCGCGCAACGCCGACACCGCGGTGAAGCGCGCGGCCCTGCGCGAACGGCTGTCGGAGCTGGAGTATGTGCTGGTGCCGGGCGGAGCGCAGCTCTATGTCGGCACGCCGCATGCGCAGGACAGCCTCTATGCCGGAGAGAGCGACGGCGGCAGCCCGCCCTTCCTGGACGGGTTCGAGCGGCTGGTCCTGCCGGTCTACACCGAGGATGCCGAGGGCAACCGCAGCTATACCTGGAAGGAGCGCTTCGGCGAGACGCATGTCGCGCGCATCCGCAAATCGACCGGTCCCAACAAGTTTACCAGCCAGATGCTGCTGCGTCCGGTCAGCGTCACCGACGGGGTGCTGGATGTCGAAAAGCTCGGCCGCTACGACGCGGAGCTGGAGTATCGCGAGGCGCTGGGGCGCGCGGTGCTGACGCTGGACGGGGTGAAGATGGTCTCCGCCACCTGCTGGTGGGATCCGGCCTTCGCCCGGCCGGCGGGGGAGGGGGACGGCAGGTCCAAAGGCGGCGACGGCAGCGTGGTCGCCGCCGTCTTCGCTGGGGAGAACGAGCACTTCTACCTGCACCGGGTGCTGTATCTGTCCGTAGATCCCAGGGCGGAGGAGACGGAGGCCGACCAGCAATGCATGCAGGTCTCCCGCTTCCTGGCCGACAACCATCTGCCGGCTGTCCACATCGAGATCAACGGTCTCGGCCGTTTCCTGCCCGGACTGCTGCGCAAGCGGCTGCGCGACGACCGGCTGGCCGCAGGCGTGGTCGAGCAGAACAGCCGCACGCCCAAGGCGCAGCGCATCATCAAGGCCTTCGATGCCCTGCTGGCCGACCGCCGCCTGCTGGCCCACCGGCAGGTCTGGCAAACGCCGCTGATCCGCGAAATGCGCGACTGGCGCCCGGATGGCCGCTATCGCGGGCCCGACGACGGGCTGGACGCGGTGGCCGGCTGCCTGGGCGCCGAACCTTGCCGCTTCGACCGCAGCACCACCCCGCCCGAGCGCCGCGCCGACTGGCGCGGTGCGGGCGCCGTGGTGGCACCTGCGGACTGGGAGCTTTGAGTCGTTTCCACATCAACACGAACGGGAGACCCCGATGCATGAGTCCCTGACCGCGGGCCTGGATCTCACCTGGTGGATCACCGCCGTCGAGTTGCCGGCGATGGGCGGGCTGTTCTGGCTGATCGCGCGGGTGCGCAAGGATGCGGACAGCGCGCTGGACGATCTGCGCAACCGGGCGGAGGAGGCCCAGGCGCAGGTGCGCGAGAGCCTTGCCGCATACAAGCTGGAGGTCGCGAAGACCTATGTCTCCTTCGCGACGCTCAAGGACGTCGAGCAGCGTCTGACCGACCATCTGCTGCGGATAGAGACCAAACTCGATTCGGGCTTCATGCCGTTCGAAGGCGGACGGCGCTGACTGGAAAAGCCGGGTCAGTCGGCGTGGTGGATCATCGCCTGGTAGATTTTCCAGGCGATTTCGACCGACACGCCGCCGGCCCGCGCGCCCGCCGCCAGCATGGTGGCGCTCGGCTTCAGCGGGACCGCGGTCTGACCCGGCTCGCACAGCGCGCCCATGGCGGTGACCGACGCGCCCAGATCCGTTTCGCAGGACGAGGTCTTCTTCAGCAGGCTCATGGAGATGGCGTTCATGGCGGGTCCTCCGTTGACTTGCTTCTGTCACAGCAAAAGCGGTGCCAACAGCCTGAGGCGGCCCAAATCCAGCAATTCCGGGGGATTCGCGGGGGGGTGAGCAGGCAATTCCCATAATCCGAGGACGAATGCCGCAGCCGAATTTCAAAAATACCCGCAAAATGCCGAATAGTTTCGAGTGTGCTTTGCAAAATGCAACGCGCGAAGCGTGCGGAATTGCAATCGGGGAGTCGATCTTGCGTTGTGCTATCAGTCATGATCCGCGGGCTACGACCGGTTACGGCCAGGCTGCGGCTTCGAGGTCTCTGGCCGCTGGGCATGCATTGAGTTAGTGTCCGACCGTCATGACCGACCGAATCATTCACCACATGTGCCGCGCGGACGAGTGGGACGCCGCCCGCCCGGCCGGCCGCTATCCCGGCTCGTCCCAGGACGTCCAGGACGGCTTCATCCATTTCTCGACCGCCGCACAGGTGGTGGAGAGTGCGGCCAAGCATCGCGCCGGCCAGGATGGCCTGCTGCTGCTGACGGTGGACGCCGACCGGCTGGGCGATGCCCTGCGCTGGGAACCGTCGCGCGGCGGCCAGCTGTTCCCGCACCTCTACGGGCCGCTGCCGGTGGACGCCGCGCTGCGGGTCGATCCGCTGCCGCTGGGACCGGACGGGCGCCATGTCTTCCCGGCCGGCTTTCCCTTCACCCTTCAGGACCTCGTTCCGTGATCGACCTCTATCCGCTTGCCGGGCCGCTGCTGTTCCGCTTCGACCCTGAGACCGCGCATGGCCTGACCATCAAGGCGCTGAAGTCCGGACTGGTCCCGCCGGCCCGCGGCAGGGACGAGCCGGCGCTGCACACCCGCGTGTGGGGGCTGGACTTCGCCAACCCGGTCGGGCTGGCCGCCGGCTTCGACAAGAATGCCGAGGTGGTCGACGCCATGCTCAACCTGGGCTTCGGCTTCGTCGAGCCCGGCAGCGTCACCCCGCGGCCCCAGCCCGGCAACCCGCGCCCCCGCCTGTTCCGGCTGGTGGAGCAGCGCGCGGTGATCAACCGCATGGGCTTCAACAACGAGGGGCTGGAGGCCTTCGCCCAGCGGCTGGAGCGTCGCCGCGACTCGGCCAAGCGCGCGTCCGGCATCGTCGGCGCCAACCTGGGCAAGAACAAGGACACGGTGGACGCCGCCGACGACTATGTGATCGGCGTGCGCCGGCTGGCGCCGCTGGCCGACTATCTGGTCGTCAACGTCTCCTCCCCCAACACGCCGGGCCTGCGCGCGCTTCAGGGCCGCGACCCGCTGCGTGCCCTGCTGGAACGGGTGCTGGAGGCGCGGGCATCCTGCGGCCTGACCCGCAATCCGCCGCTGCTGCTGAAGATCGCCCCCGACCTGACGGTGGAGGACAAGAGCGACATCGCCGCGGTGGCGCTGGAGTCCGGCATCGACGGGCTGATCGTCTCCAACACCACCATCGCCCGGCCCGACAGCATCCCGGCGGCGATGCGCAGCGAGGCCGGCGGCCTGTCCGGCCGTCCGCTGTTCGAAGCCTCCACCTCCGTCCTGCGCGAGATCTATGCGCTGACCGGCGGCAAGCTGCCGATCGTCGGCGTCGGCGGTGTCGCGACCGGCGAGGATGCCTATGCCAAGATCCGCGCCGGCGCCTCGCTGGTGCAGCTCTATTCGGCGATGGTCTATGCCGGGCCGGCGGTGGTCCACCGCATCCGCCGCGAACTGGCGGAGCTGCTGCGCCGCGACGGCTTCCAGTCGGTGGCCGAGGCGGTGGGGGCCGATCACCGCTGATCCCGCGCAGGGTGGGGCCGGCGGCGGCGTAGCATTAACGGATCGTCAAGCGGGCGTCCCGACAGTGGGTCCCACGGTTGGAACGCCCGCAAGGTCCGCATCATGCTCCTGCCGGAGGCTGCGAACCCGTGAAGGCCCTGACCGCCGATTTCCGCCCCGGCACCGCCGTCCCGACCACGGCGGCGCCCACCACTCCGGTTCCCGCGATGACCCTGCTGACGCACCTCGTCTATGCGCTGGCCTATCTGATCGCCGGCGGTTCGGCCGGCGCGGCGCTGTGGGCGTTGCGTCCGGAGGCCGACCCGCTGGTGGCGTGGCTGGTGGGCGCGCTGGTGGTGCTGGCCGGCGCGCTGGTCCATGAGGCGGTGACGCGGCTGGAGCGCGAGCGCAAGGCCGCCCGCCGCATCGCCCGCCTGAACGACCGTGTGGAGGAACTGGCCCAACTGTTGGAGCGGCGGCTTGCGGCCGATCCCGGCGCCCAGCCCGACGGCGGGGTGCGGTACGACGCGGTGATGCAGGAGGTGAAGCTTCTGCAATCTCTGGTCGCCCGCCTGACCGAGCGGCGCGCCCCCCGTCCACCGTCCGCCAGTGGGGAGCGCCGTCCCACGCCATCCGCAGCGCCCTCTGCACCGCCCTCTGCCGCAGCCGTTCCCGCCGCGCCCCCGATGGA
The DNA here is from genome assembly GCF_042938965.1 of Azospirillum sp. A23. Taxonomy (NCBI): domain Bacteria; kingdom Pseudomonadati; phylum Pseudomonadota; class Alphaproteobacteria; order Rhodospirillales; family Azospirillaceae; genus Azospirillum; species Azospirillum sp. A23. The sequence goes on from NZ_CP170667.1 coordinate 329,418, forward strand.
CGATGCGGCGGTGCTGGAGGCGGTGCGCGACGCGCTGAAGGCCGACCGCATCGACGTCTATCTCCAGCCCATCGTCAGCCTGCCCCAGCGCAAGCATCGCTTCTATGAAGTGTTTTCGCGCGTGCGCGCCGCCGACGGGCAGCAGATCATGCCCGACCGCTATCTCGACATCGCCGAGCGCGAAGGGCTGATCGCCACCATCGACAATTTGCAGCTGGTGCGTTGCGTCCAGCTGATCCGCGAGACGGAACGGCGCCAGCATGCCATCGGCTTCTTCGCCAACATCTCCGCCGCGACGCTGGCCGATGCGGAGTTCATGCGCCAGTTCCTGAACATGATGGCGCAGAACCACGCCCTGGTGCCCAAGCTGGTGTTTGAGCTGAGCCAGCACGCCGTGAGCGCGGGCGGGGCAGTGACGATGGGCATCCTGTCGCAGCTGGCGCGGCTGGGCTTCCGCTTCTCTATGGATCAGGTGACCGACCTCGCCATCGACCTGGACCGGCTGCTGCGCCACGAATTCCGCTGCATCAAGCTGGATCGTGCGCTGGTGCTGGATCCCGCCAACGCCGGGCGCATCCGCGAGCTGCGCCACCGCTGCGCCGCCGAAGGCATCGACCTGATCGTCGAGAAGATCGAGACGGAGAACCAGCTGGTCGAGGTGCTCGACACCGGCTTCGACTTCGGCCAGGGCTATCTGTTCGGCGAACCGAGGCTGAGCCGGAAGCCGGAGTGACGGTGGATGGAATTGTCCGCATCGGACCAATGCCGAGTTGTGGCGGCAATGCAGCGTTGGCCTTTCGACAGCCTTGATTTCCGCAGCCGCGCTTGACATTCCCCCACGCGGCGATGGAAATTTCGCGTTCCCGGCCAAGTCCGGGCACCCGATGCGGGTGAGACCAACACTAGTAAATGGTGACTTCGGTGACGTCCAACATCGCCATCACGCTGCCCGACGGCAGCGTGCGGGAGTTCGACCGGCCGGTGACGGGGCTCGAGATTGCCCAGTCCATCGGTTCGCGCCTGGCCAAAGATGCGCTTGCCGTCAAGATCGACGGCACGGTGAAGGACCTCACCACCACCGTCACTACCAACGCCAAGATCGAGATCGTCACGCGCAACCACGGCGACGCTCTCGAGGTCATCCGCCACGACGCCGCCCATGTGCTGGCCGACGCGGTGCAGAAGCTCTATCCCGGCACGCAGGTCACCATCGGCCCGTCGATCGCCACCGGCTTCTACTATGACTTCGCGCGCGACGAGCCGTTCACGCCCGAGGATCTGGAGAAGATCGAGGCGAAGATGCGCGAGATCGTCGGGGCCGACATCCCCATCGTCCGCGAGGTCTGGGACCGCGACGAGGCGGTCGCCTACTTCAAGAAGCTTGGCGAGCATTACAAGGCCGAGCTGATCGAGGCGATCCCGCAGGGCGAGCCGGTGTCGATCTACCGCCAAGGCGACTGGCTGGATTTGTGCCGCGGGCCCCACGCCATGACGACCGGCAAGGTCGGCCAGGGCTTCAAGCTGATGAAGGTGGCCGGCGCCTACTGGCGCGGCGACAGCCGCAACCCGATGCTCCAGCGCATCTACGGCACCGCCTGGCGCGACGAGAAGGAACTGAAGGCCTACCTGCACCAGATCGAGGAGGCGGAGAAGCGCGACCACCGCAAGCTGGGCAAGGAACTCGACCTGTTCCATGTCCAGGAAGAGGCGGTCGGCTCGGTCTTCTGGCATCCGAAGGGCTGGACGCTCTACCAGACGCTGGAAAACTACATCCGCACCAAGCTGAAGTCCGCCGGCTATGTCGAGGTGAAGACGCCGCAGCTGATCGACAGCTCGCTGTTCAAGGCGTCGGGCCACTGGGACATGTATGGCGACAACATGTTCAAGGTGGAGGCCGACGGCGGCGAGAAGCTGCTGGGCATCAAGCCGATGAACTGCCCGGGCCATGTCCAGATCTTCCGCCACGGCCTGCGCTCCTACCGCGACCTGCCGATCCGCATGGCGGAGTTCGGCGCCTGTCACCGCAACGAGCCGTCGGGGGCGCTGCACGGCATCATGCGCGTGCGCGCCTTCACCCAGGACGACGCCCACATCTTCTGCACCGAGGATCAGGTGCAGAGCGAGGCGGCCGAGTATTTCAAGCTGCAGCTCGGCGTCTACAAGGACCTGGGCTTCGACAAGATCTCGGTGAAGCTGGCTCTGCGTCCGGATGTCCGCACCGGCGCCGACGAGCTGTGGGACCGGGCCGAAGGCGCGCTGGCCCAGGCTCTGCGCGACGCCGGGCTGGAGTATGAGGAACTGCCCGGCGAGGGTGCCTTCTACGGCCCGAAGGTGGAGTTCCACCTGACCGACGCCATCGGCCGGACCTGGCAGTGCGGCACCTTGCAGTACGATCCGAACCTGCCGGAACGACTCGATGCCAGCTACATCGGTGAGGATGGCGCCCGCCATCGTCCGATCATGCTGCATCGCGCGATCCTGGGGTCGATGGAGCGCTTCATCGGCATGCTGATCGAGCATTACGCCGGCAAGTTCCCGCTGTGGCTGTCGCCGGTCCAGGTGACCGTCGCCACCATCACCAGCGAGGCCGACGGCTATGCCGAGGAAGTGGCCAAGCTGTTGAAGCGCAAGGGCCTGCGCGTCGAACTCGACACCCGCAACGAGAAGATCAACCTCAAGGTCCGTGAGCACAGCCTGCAGAAGGTGCCGCTCATGCTGGTTGTCGGAAAGCGTGAGGCGGAAGAGCGGACGGTCGCGCTCCGCGTGCTGGGTGGCAAGGATCAGGAAATTCTTGCCCTCGATGCGGCGGTTGCTAAACTGTTGGAGGAAGCGAGATCGCCGGCCGGCGAGACCGTGACCGATTCGCCGTTTTAACCGACCGCGTGACGCCGCCGGCCGCTCCTCTGGACGGCCGGCTTCCACGTGGTTTCAGACCATGGAGAAGCGTCCATAGCCAGGATTCCGTCCGAAGCCGCCCCGACCCGCGATGGCCCGCGGGTTAACCGGGAGATCTCGGCTCGTTCCGTCCGTCTCGTCGGTGCAGATGGCGAGATGATCGGGGTGGTGTCGTTGCGCGATGCTTTGCTGGCTGCCGAGGATGCCGGTCTCGATCTGGTCGAGATCGCACCCCAGGCGGAACCGCCCGTCTGCAAAATCCTCGACTATGGCAGGTTCAAGTACGAGGCGCAGAAGAAGGCGAACGAGGCCCGCAAGAAGCAGAAGATCATCGAAGTCAAGGAGATCAAGCTCCGGCCGAACATCGATGACAACGACTATGACGTGAAGATGCGCTCGGCGCGCCGTTTCCTTGAGGAAGGCGACAAGGTCAAGGTGACCCTGCGTTTCCGCGGCCGTGAAATGGCGCACCAGGATCTGGGTATGAATGTGCTGGTCCGCGTCCGCGACGAGCTGGAGGCGCTGGCGAAGGTCGAGCAGATGCCGAAGCTCGAAGGCCGTCAGATGGTCATGGTGCTGGCTCCGCGCTGACCCGTGGTGACGTTGTGAAAAAGGCCCGTCCGGGATGCCGGACGGGCCTTTTCATTTGCGGTGACGAGGCTGGCGCCTCAGCGCAGCGGCCGGTCGTCGACGATGACGACATAGCAGGTGTGGCGGGTGAATTTGGCGCAGTTGTCGAGCGCGGCGCGGCGGGCGGCATCCTCGCTCGGCATACCGGACTTCCAGCCGAAGGCGCCGTCCTGCGACACGGCGAAGGCCTTGCGTCCGGCCGCAGAAACATAGGCATCGAACTTCTCGCGTCCGGTGGCGGACAGTTCCGGCGGCGGCTCCAGCCTGACGCGCGTGCCGCGCGGCCCGTCCGGCGCGACAGCCATCGGGGCGGCCATTGGGGCGGCAGCCGCCATGTCGGCGGCACCGCCGGCCGGCCGGTCGTTGAGATAGGCGATGCGGCAGCCCTTCTGGGTGTGCGACATGCAGTTTTCCAAGGCACCCTTCTGCGCCTCATCCAGGCTGCGCAGGCCGGACTTCCAGCCGAAGGCGCCGTCGGGCGAGACGGCGAAGGCCTTGTTGCCGCCGGCTTCGACATAGGCGGGGAACTTGGCCCGGTTGGCGGCCGACAGTTCCGGCGGCGGCGGGAGGGCCGGCAGCGAGACCATGATAGGCGTGCCGCGCGGAGTCAGCCCGGTCTTCGTCAGGAAGCGGTCGACCATCGGCGTCCATTGCGGGACGGCGGCGCTGAAGAAGAAATGCCCGTCCTTGCCATTCGGCGGTGCGGCGACGAACTCAGCCTGTCCGCCCGCCTGGGTGAAGGCCTCCCACAGGCGCCGGGCGAGGTCGGGGCCGAAGAACAGATCGTTCTCGGCATAGATCCACAGGGTGGGAACGCGCGACGTGCGGCCCATCGTGCCGAAGGCACCGACCAGCCGGTCCTCCTGGCAGACCTGATTGTCGGCAACGGAACCGCGGCCGCCGGCGAAGCTGATGACCGCCTTCAGTCCCGGCGGCGGATCGGCGCTGAGCGCGATGCTGGCAAGCCCGCCGGCCGACACGCCCACCGCCAGGATGCGGCTGGCGTCAGCGAAGGGTTGCGCTGCCACATAACGGATGGCCTGTCGCAGATCCTCGGCGCTCTGGCGGGCGGAGCGCAGATAGTCCGGGTTGTTGCAGGGGCCGGTCGTTTCGCTGTAGGGGCCGTCCGACCCGCCATAGCCGCGCCGCATCACCGCCACCACCGCCCAGCCGCGCCGCGCGAACTCGCGTGCTTCCGGCAGGTAGCGCAACGGCGTCATCTGCGCCCGCTCCGCCGCGTCGCGTGGCGTGCCGTGGCTGAGGATGGCGATGGGGTAGGGGCCGGGCCCGTCCGGCCGCAGCAGCATCGCCTCCAGCGTAGCGGATGTGCCGTCGGAGAAGCGCGCCGGGATCGGCAGTGCCGTCTGCGTCAGACCTTCGGCCAGGGCGGGGCCGCAACACAGCAGCAGGAAGAGCAGGGCGAACAGGCGGCGCAGGGTCATGGCGGGAATCATGGGCTGGCGCAGTCTCCGCAAGGGAAGGGCTCTTGCGCCTTTGTACGCCATCTTGGACTTGGCGTCAGCGGGGAGGTGAAAGGGAAGGGGCGGCTGACGGATGCCCCCTCCCTGACCTTTCCCTCTACTCCATCCCCTGCCGCGCCGCGCGCAGCGCCTCGGCGAGAACCTCCCCGTCGCCGATATGGTTGGCGAGCAGCAGGATCAGCTTGGCGTTCAGGCGGGTGCTCTGCTCGGGCGTCAGGTCGCGGTGGCTGTCGATCAGCAGCTGGTAGACGTCGTCCGGGCTGGCGAAGCGCTGCTCGGTCATCAGTTTGGCCATGGGAAGGGCTCCGGAAATAGCGGGGAATCAGCAGCCGACCGCGTGGTCCAGCGCGGCGGACAGCGCCGCGGCGTCGAAACGGCGCGAGCGGGCGGCGATGTGCTGGTCGGGGCGGATCAGATAGACGCTGCCGGGGGTCAGGTCATAGCGCTCGCGCAGCCGGCCGGCGCTGTCCACCAGCTCCCCGGCGATGCCGCGGCGGCGGTCGGTCACCGCGTGCCAGGCCAGCGGCAGCGGCCCGGCGGCAAGACCGTCCAACGCCTCCGCCACCTCTGCCGGGACCGGCCCGTCACCTGCGGCGTAGAGCACGGTGAAGCGGCCGTCCAGCGCCTCCATCAGCCAGCCGGACAGGCCGTCACGCTCCACCGGCGCGTCGGTGGCGGGGGCGCCCGGCACCATCCTGCCGGCGAAGCTGTCGCTGTCCGGCGTGTTCAGCGGGCTGTCCGTGTAGGTGGTGGGGGTCGACAGGCGGCCGGAATTGACCAGCGAACGGGCGAAGGGCTGGTCGACCGCCAGTTCCAGCACGGCGTCGCGGAAGACGCGGCTCATCTCGCTCTTCGGCGTGATGAAGTCGGTGGAGCGGGTGGAGTTCAGGATATTCTCCTTCGCCGCCGCCACCCGTTCGTCGCTGTAGCTGTCCAGCAGCGACTCCGGCGCCTTGCCGTCCAGCACCAGCGCCAGCTTCCACACCAGATTGTCGGCGTCGGGCACGCCGCTGTTGGCGCCGCGGGCACCGAAGGGCGAGACCTGATGGGCGCTGTCGCCGGCGAACAGGATGCGGCCGTGGCGGAATTGCTCCAGCCGGCGGCACTGGAAGGTGTAGACCGACACCCATTCCAGCTCGAACGGCGTGTCGGCGCCCAGCATCGCCTGGACGCGCGGGATGACGCGCTCCGGTTTCTTCTCCTCCTCCGGGTCGGCATCCCAGCCCAGCTGGAAATCCAGGCGCCAGACATTGTCGGGCTGCATGTGCAGCAGGGCCGACTGCTTGCGGTGGAAGGGCGGGTCGAACCAGAACCAGCGCTCCGCCGGGAAATCGGCCTTCATCACCACGTCGGCGATCAGGAAACGGTCCTTGAACACTTCGCCCTGGAACTCCAGCCCCAGCATCTTGCGCACCGACGACTTGGCGCCGTCGCAGGCGATGACCCAGCCGGCCTCGACCGCATGGACGCCGTCGGGCGTCTCGACCTGAAGCACGACATGGTCGGCCTCCTGTTTGGCGGAGATGACGCGGGAGAGCCAGCGCAGGTCGATCAGCTCGCTCCTGCGGGCTTGCGCGACCAGGAAATCCTCCAGGTAATATTGCTGGAGGTTGATGAAGGCGGGAATCTTGTGGTCCGGTTCCGGCAGCAGGTCGAACTGGTAGACCATGCGGTCGCCGTTGAAGACCTTGCCGATCTTCCACACGACACCCTTGTCGATCATGCGCTGGCCGACGCCCAGCCGGTCCCACACCTCCAGCGCGCGCTTGGCATAGCAGACGGCGCGGCTGCCGACGCTGACGGTGTCCTCTGCATCCAGCACCACCACCAGCACGCCCTTGCGCGCGAAGTCGAGTGCCGCGGTCAGCCCAACCGGGCCGGCGCCGACGATCACCACCGGATGGCGCCGGACGCTGCCGGTGCGCTGTTCGTCGGAGGGTGTGAAGCTGTATTTCGGATAGCTGAAGGTCGCGTGCATTGGGCGTTTCCTCCCCCGGAAACCATGACAGGACGCGTTGGCGGATTGTTATTGTTGCCAACGATACAGTTTCATTTGATACCAATCAAGCCCCGGCATCGCTCCCGGCAAGGCAGTCGGTGAAGCGATACAGACATGCTCACTATGACGGAAAATCAGTATCGCGTACAGCGTGGGGCGGTGTAGCCTTGCGGCAAAAGATCGGCCGCAGACAGCCGAACAGCGACACCGAGGAACGCCCGCTCATGACCGCCCCGACCGCCTTTCCGACCTTGCCGCGCCCGACCGTCTATGCCATCGACGGCGTGATCCCCGTCATCGACCCGACCGCCTTCGTCCATCCCTCCACCGTGCTGATCGGCGACGTGGTCGTCGGGCCCGGCTGCTATGTCGGTCCCTGCGCCAGCCTGCGCGGCGATTTCGGCCGGATCGTCCTGCGCCGGGGCAGCAACGTTCAGGACAACTGCACGATCCACGCCTTCCCCGGCCATGACGCCATCGTCGAGGAGGACGGCCATGTCGGCCATGGCGCGGTGCTGCACGGCTGCATCGTCCGCCGCAATGCGCTGGTGGGCATGAATGTGGTGGTGATGGACGGGGCGGAGATCGGCGAGGAGTCCATCGTCGCTGCCATGGCCTTCGTCAAGGCCGGCTTCGTCGTGCCGCCGCGCACGCTGGTTGCCGGCCTGCCGGCCAAGGTGATGCGCGAATTGCGTCCCGACGAGGTCGCCTGGAAGTCGGAGGGGACGGAGGAATACCAGCGCCTCGCCCGCCGCTCGCTCGCCACCATGGTCGCCTGTGCGCCCTTGGAGGCGGAGGAGCCCGGCCGCGGCCGCGTCGATGCCGGCACCAGCCAGCCGCTGCACAAGGTGAAGGGGGCCTGAGCGGCTCCCTTACTCGCCCGCCGTCTCCGCCTGCGCGCCGGCCGGCGCCGGTCGGGTGGCGAGCTGGTCGGCGCGGGCCTGGAGCTTCGACAGCAGCGTGTCGAGCTGCGCCCGCTCGTCGATCGACAGGGCGTCGGTGACCTCTTCCTCGTAGGTCAGCGCCATCGGCACGATCTCCGCATAGATCGCCAGCGCCTTGGGCGTCAGGGTCAGCAGGGCCTTGCGCCGGTCGGTGTCGCCCGATTCGCGCAGGATCAGCGCCGAATCCAGCATGCGGCTGATGGCGCGACTGACCTGCACCTTGTCCATCGCCGTGCGCTGGGCGATCTCGCCTGCGCTCATCGTCTCGCCGCCGCCCAGCACGGCGATGATCCGCCATTCCGGGATCGTGATGCCGAACCGCTTCTCGTACAGCTTGGCCAGCGTGTGGCTGACCGTGTTGGCCAGCACCGACAGCCGGTAGGGCAGGAAGCGCGTCAGATGCAGCGCTGGCAAATCCGTCTGGCCGGATGCGGGGCTGGGGGAGGCGGTGCGGGAACGGCGGGCAGGCGGCATCGGTGGCGCATCGTCTGTAGGGAGGGTCGCGGGTCCCCATCCTGCGCTGTAATTTGGCTCTTGCAACAGTTTCAAACGAAACTAAAATGGCGGCAACGGAACAAGCCTGCCGGCGCCCGATGCGGAAACGCCCGGCGGCATTGAGTGGGGAAGCGCCATGAAGAACTGGATTTCGTTTCCGAAGGTCGAGGGCACCGCGTCGCGTCAGGCCCATGTCCGGCTTCCCGCCGGCACCTACGAGCGCGAGATGGGGCGCGAGGGCTTCTTCGGCCCGGCGACCCAGATGCACCATGCCCACCCGCCGACCGGCTGGACCAGCTTCGACGGGCCGCTGCGCCCGCGCGCCTTCGACCTGAACCATGTCGACGCCATGCCCGGCTGCCCGCTGGAGGCGCCGGCCCTGATGGGCAACGGGGCGACCCAGGTGCGGCTGTGGCGCTTCAAGGGCAGGATGGAGCATCTGGTCCGCAACGCCGACGGCGACGACCTGCTGTTCTTCCATCAGGGCGGCGGCCACCTGTTCTGCGACTATGGCCATCTCGAGGTGCGCGAGGGTGATTATGTCGTGCTGCCGCGCAACACCTGCTGGCGGCTGGAGACGGACGAGGCGGTGATGGTGCTGATGGTGGAGGCCACCAACGACGCCTACCAGCTGCCGCACAAGGGGCTGGTCGGCACCCATGCCATCTTCGATCCGGCGGTGCTGGACGTGCCGGCGCTGGACGACGCCTTCCAGGCGCAGAAGAACGAGCGCGAAACCCTGGTCCGGGTGAAGAAGCGCGGACAGATCTGCGCCATGACCTATCCGTTCAACCCGCTGGACGCGGTGGGCTGGCATGGCGACCTCGCCCCGGTGCGGCTGAACTGGCGCGACATCCGGCCGCTGATGAGCCACCGCTACCATCTGCCGCCCTCGGCGCACAGCACCTGGATATCCTCCCGCTTCATCGTCTGCACCTTCGTGCCGCGGCCCATCGAGTCGGACCCGGAGGCGCTGAAGCTGCCCTACTATCACTCGAACGAGGATTTCGACGAGGTGCTGTTCTATCACCGCGGCCAGTTCTTCTCGCGCGACAACATCCATCCCGGCATGGTCACCTATCACCCTTCGGGCTTCCCGCACGGGCCGCACCCGAAGGCCTACGAGGTGGCGCAGAAGTTCGAGCGCAAGGAGACCGACGAGGTCGCGGTGATGATCGACACCCGCGATCCGCTCGACGTCTATCAGGCGATGGAAGGCGTCGAATGGGGCGGCTACGCCGACAGCTGGAAGGCGAAATGAGCGGCCGTAAGGCCGCCGGACGCTGAATTCCGAGGAAGGGAAGAGACGAATGAAGCTGGCAAGTTTGAAGGCGGGCGGGCGCGACGGTACCCTGGTCGTGGTGTCGCGCGACCTGACCCGCGCCGTCCCGGTGCCGGAAATCGCCCGCACATTGCAGGCGGTGCTGGACGACTGGACGGCGCTGGCGCCGAAGCTGGAGGAGGCCTATCGCGCGCTGAACGCCAATCCGTCCTCCGGCCGGCCCTTCGACCCGGCGCTGGCGGCCTCGCCGCTGCCGCGCGCCTACCAGTGGGCGGACGGGTCGGCCTACGTCAACCATGTGGAACTGGTCCGCAAGGCGCGGGGGGCGGAGATGCCGCCCAGCTTCTGGACCGACCCGCTGATGTATCAGGGCTGTTCCGACAGCTTCCTGGCGCCGACCGACCCGATCCCGGCGGCGACCGAAGCCTGGGGCATCGATTTCGAGGCGGAGATCGCCGTCATCACCGGCGACGTGCCGATGGGCGTTTCGGCCGAGGCGGCGCGCGGGCAGATCAGGCTGCTGATGCTGGTCAACGACGTCAGCTTGCGCAACCTGATCCCGGCGGAGCTTGGCAAGGGTTTCGGCTTCTTCCAGTCCAAACCGGCCTCCAGCTTCTCCCCCGTCGCGGTGACGCCGGACGAGCTGGGCGAGTCCTGGGACGGTGCCAAGCTGCACCGCCCGCTGGTGACGACGCTGAACGGCGAGCCCTTCGGCAAGCCGGATGCCGGCGTCGACATGACCTTCGACTTCCCGACGCTGATCGCGCATGCCGCCAAGACCCGCCATCTGGCGGCCGGCAGCATCGTCGGCTCGGGCACGGTGTCGAACAAGCTGGACGGCGGTCCCGGCAAGCCGGTCGATGCCGGTGGCGTCGGCTATTCCTGCCTTGCCGAGCTTCGGATGATCGAAACCATCGAGCACGGTGCGCCGAAGACACCCTTCATGCGCTTCGGCGACCGGGTGCGGATCGAACTGTTCGACGCCGCCGGCGCCAGCGTGTTCGGCGCCATCGACCAGCAGGTGGTGCGGTACGAGGGGCCGTAAGGGACGGCGTCAGTGCCGGTGCTCCATCTTATTTCTGGTTGTGTATACGGTGCCGGCGGAGCTTTTCTGCTCCGTCGGCGCTCTTTTTTCGCAGTTGCAGCAATATCGGCCGCTCGATCGCCCAGGCACCGCGCCCGGTCCGGAAGCCGTCCCGAGGTTGATCCGTCAGTCGTTCAATCATGAGAATTGACGTGCCTTCCGACCGTTATCGATTATAAGGTGCCGCCCCTTACCCCTATTTGGCACCGCCTTACCGTTCATTCCGGAACATTTGGCCCGGAACATCTGGCGGACCGGAAGAAGGCGTGCGGCATGAAGGCTCGGTTCAGGACGAAGATCATCATCGGCGTGGCGGCGGTTCTGGCGGCGGGCGCCGCCGCGGTGACGGCGGTGTCGCTCACCCTGTCGCGCGACGCCGGGCACAAGGCCGCCCAGACCCTGGCGGCCGAGATGGCGGACCGCCATGGGGCGCGGGTCGCCGCCGACCTGTCCGCGGCACTCGACGCCGCCCGTGCCGCCGCGGCCCTCGTGGAGGTCGAACGGTCCACCGGAACCCCGCGGCGCGAAACGGTGAACCGTTACCTGGCCCGTGTGGCGGACGCCAACCCGCTCTATGCCGGGGTGTGGGTGGACATGGCCGACGACGGGTTCGACGGCCGGGATGCGGCGTTCGCCGACCATGACCGCTCGACCGAGATTCTCGGGCTGCCCAAGACCGGCCGGATGAGCCTGCTGTGGCTGCCGGGGGACAAGGGGGTCCATGCCGACGACAGCGAGGGCTATCCCTTCTCCGACGTGCAGGAGAAGGAATATTACAAGTCGGCCGCCGCCGCTCGAAAGCCGGTCCTGACCGAGCCCTATCTCGACGACTTCACCAAGCGGCTGATGACCAGCGCCGCGGCCCCGGTGATCGACGGGACGGCAGGTGGGGGGCGGGTGATCGGCGTCACCGGGGTCGACATGGCGCTGAGCGGCCTGACCGACCTTGTCCGCTCGGTGAAGCCCTATGGCGACGGTTTCGCCGCGGTGCTGACCGGCTCCGGCCTCTATGTCGCCCATCCCGACGGCGGCAGGCTGTCGAAGACCGCCGACGACCTGCCGGAGGCCGCCCGCCGTGCCGTCGCCGAGGGGCGCGCCTTCGACGGCCTCGTCATGCTTGCCGGGGCGCCGCATTACCTGCGGCTGGCGCCGGTGCGCTTCTCCGGCGCGGAGGGGGCCTGGTCCTTCATGGTGGCGGCGCCGCAATCCAGCGTGATGGCGGACGCGAACCGGCTCGCCGTCCTGATCGTGCTGGTCAGCCTTGGCTGCGTCGCGCTGGGATGCGTGGTGGCCTGGAAGGTCGGCGACGGCATCGCCCGGCCGGTCAGCGCCGTCACTGTCGCCATGGACCGGCTGGCGGCCGGCGATCTGGCGGTGACGGTGCCGGGTGCCGACCGCGACGACGAGGCCGGCGGCATGGCCCGCGCCGTCGAGGTGTTCAAGGAGGGGCTGGTCCGGGCGAAGGAACTCGACCGCCAGCAGCAGGCCGACTGGCATGCCAAGGAGGCCCGCGTCGCGGCCCTGGCCGATTTGCAGAAGAGCTTTGAGGTCCGCGTCGGCGGCCTGACCGGGGCGCTGGCCTCGTCCGCCCAGCAACTCGAATCGACCGCCCGCGCCCTGACCGGCATCGCCGACCAGAGCCTGGGCCGGTCGGAGCAGGTGGCCGCCTCCGCCAGCGCTGCCGCCGACAGCGTGCAGACCGCCGCCGCGGCGACGGAGGAATTGTCCGCCTCGGTCCAGGACATCGGCCGGCAGGTGGCGGACTCCGCCCGCATCGCCGATGCCGCGGTGTCCGACGTGAAGCGGGCCGACGAGGCGGTCACCGTTCTGGCGGAGAGCGCCGAACGGATCGGCGCCGTGGTGGAACTGATCAACTCCATCGCCGGCCAGACCAACCTGCTGGCGCTGAACGCGACCATCGAGGCGGCACGCGCCGGTGAGGCAGGCAAGGGCTTCGCCGTCGTGGCGTCGGAGGTCAAGGGCCTCGCCAACCAGACCGCCAAGGCGACTGAAGACATCGTCGCCCAGATCAAGGGCATCCGCGATGCGACGCAGGAGGCGGTGACCGCCGTCCATGGCATCAACGAGACCATCGCCCAGGTCAGCCGAATCGCGTCGGGGATCGCCGCGGCGGTGGATCAGCAGGCGGCGGCGACCCAGGAGATCGCCCGCAGCGTGATCCGGGCGGCCGATGGGGCGCAGGAGGTCAGCGGCGGCATGGGCAACATCCGGGCGGGTGCCGGCGAAACCGGTGCGGCCGCCGACCAGTTGCTCGCTGCCGCCGCCGCGCTTGCCGGCCAGTCGAAGGATCTGACCCGTGAGATCGACGGCTTCATCGCCGGTGTCCGCAAGGCCTGAGGTGCCTGTTTCCCGTTATCCCACCGCCATCAGCCGGTCGGCCGGCAGCGTTTCCGGAATGTGTTGCGAGACATAGCCTTCGCTGTGGAGCTGGTCGTCCCTGGCGCCCAGCGCGCGGGCGGCGGCGACGCAGGACTCGACGAAAGCGGGGCTGCCGGCGGTGAAGATGGCGTGGCCGGACAGGTCGGGGAACAGGCTGGGTAGGATCGCGGGGATGCGGCCCGTCAGATGGCCGGCGGCCTCCTCCCGCGTCAGGGTCACCTTGACCTTGAAGTTGCGGTATTTGGCCTGCCAGTAGCTCAGCAGGCCCAGCTCATACACGTCGGCCCGCGTGCAGGCGGAGAACAGCAGCGTCACCGGCGGGCGGTAGCCGCGGCGCAGTGCCGCGTCGGTCAGCGCCAGGATGGGGGCGAGGCCGGAGCCGGCGGCCATGCACAGCACCGGGCTGTCCACCGACGGGTCGCCGATGAAGGTGCCGTAGGGGCCGGACAGCTTGACCATGCTGCCGACCGTCAGCGTGTCGTGGATCCAGCCGCTGGTCGGGCCGCCGTCGACGCGGGTCACCTGCAGCACGATCTCGCCGTCCGGACGGGGCGCGTTGGCGATGGAATAGCAGCGCGGCGGCGCCCCGGCCGACGCATCGCCCAGCATCACATACTGGCCCGGCCAGTAGCGCAGCGGCTGGCCCAGCGGGCGCAGGCGCAGCTCCACGATGCGCGGCGTGCGCGGGATGCGGTCGGTGACGATGAACAGCACGTTCTCGCGCGGCGGGAACAGCTTGGGCTGGGCGTCGGCGGTGCCGTATTCGATCACCAGCTCGTCGGAGATCGGCTTGGCCATGCACATCAGGCCATAACCGTCCTTCCGCTCGGGCTGGGACAGCGCCATGTCCAGGACCATGCCCTGGTCGAACTGGCCGCTGAGGACCTTGACCTTGCATTCGCCGCAGGCGCCGGCGCGGCAGTTGTTGGGCAGGGCGTAGCCGGCCTGTTCCAGCGCCGACAGGACGGTCTCGCCGTCACGGCACTCGACCGTGCGGCCGGAGGGGTGGAGGCGGATGCGGCTCACCGGCGGGATCCTTGGGCGGGATTGGAGACGTGATGCCCTCTCCCTGACCCTCGAAGAAGGGCAGGGAGGGGGGATAGGAGAGTTCAGGCAGGCTTGCTCAGAACACCGGGATGATCTCGTCCATGTCGACATCCCGGACTTCCTCGCCGGTGATGCCGACCTCGGGGATGGCCGGGAACGGGATGTTGTAGCGGTCCAGCACGCCCTTCAGGTTCAGCATGGCGTTGCGCCAGTTCTCCTTCTTCGCCTCGTAATCCGGGATGTGGAAGCCGGCGTTGCGGGCGATGGCCTCGGCCTCGCGCTGGGTGGCGATGAAGTCGTCGGGCAGGTCCCAGAACTGGGGCGGCGGTTCGAACAGGACGGCGGACAGGAACAGGTAGCCGGCGCGGATCTGCTTGGTGATGATCGACCGGTCCTCCATCGCCAGATGGGGATAGTCGCGCTCCATCACCGACATGCAGATCGCCATGTGGCGGCCCTCGTCGCGGCCGATGTTGCGGAAGGCCTCCTTGAACACCGGCTCGCTGCAACCGGCCGCCATCTGATGGAAGATGGTCGCCGCTGCGATCTCGCCCATCAGGAAGGAGCTGAACAGCACGGCCAGCGAGTATTTCGGAACCGCCTTCTTGTAGCCGTCCCAATAGCGCCCGCCATTGTAGTAGAGCCAGTGGGCGTTCTTCTGCAACCGGCGGCCGAGATCCGTCTTCGGCTCGTAAGTCAGCGGGCTGGTGGCCTCAAGAAGCTTGGTGATGGCGAGGCCGCACATCTGCTCGTGGTTCTGCTCGTCGCGGGTGACCGAGAAGAAGCAGCGGCGGACGGGGTCCTCCTCATGCACCTCGTAGGTCTTGATCAGGGCATGGGCGAAGACCGGCGGGGCGGAGGCGTCGAACACCGACAGGATGGTCCACCAATAGGCGATGGCCTCCCGCTCCTCCCAGCTGTAGCGCGACACATCGAAGCTGTCCCAGGGCAGCTTGGCCGGGTCCCAGTTCTCGCGCTGGGCGGCGGCATAGACCTCTTCCAGCTTCTTGGTCTGCGACACCCAGGACAGCGGGTAGACGTTCGGCTGCGGCGTGGCGGGGGGCAGCTCCATCGTGTTGGCGATGGGGGTGTAGTCCTTGGACATGGGGGCGTTTCCTCCGGGAGCATTCCGCGGGCGCTCACATTTCCATCGGCGCCCTGTGGTCTTTATATGACACAAAAAAACTGGCCTATCAACGATATGTGTATCGCTTTGAATCGGGAGAAACGCCCATGTAATTCATTGATTTAAAAAACATAAATGTGGAAAAGCGACGAATTGATCCAGATCAATTCGTTCGTTCAGCCAACGAAAATCTCAGCGCGGGTATCGGGATTCCCGGTGGGCAGGGCCGTGTTCAGGACCGGACGAGGACGGGAATGTTGCCGCGCACCATGTCGCGGGCGGCGGGGTCGACATCGGCGACGATGCAGGCGTGCATGTAGGCGCGGCTCAGCACATCGCGCGCGAAGCCGACCCCGTGCGACCGTTGCCGGAATTCCTCGCTCCGCATCGGAGTGCCGAAGATCGCCTGCCAGAAGGTCGGCGTGTCGAGCGGGCCGAAATTCATCGCCCAGAAACCGAATTCGGGGGCCCCGCCCGCGGTCTCCCGCAGCAGCGGCGTCACGTCGCGATGGCGCGGGTCGTCGACGATGCGGGCGAACAGTTGGTCCACCGCCTCCGCTTCGCCTTCCAGAACCTGGAGGAAGATGCCTCCGAACTCGACCAGGAAGCCGGTAATGCCCTGTTCAGAGTTCTTGCGGGCGCTGAACAGACAGATGTCGGCAAGCGCACTGTAGGGAAGCCGGTCGATGGCCTCGCTGCGGTAGACGATGGTCAGCATCGACAGCTTTCCAGCCTTCGGTCGATTGGGGACGATCGTCGACTGTATCGCCTTTTTCTGGGCCTGACGTGTGGTGTTTTGGTGTGACTGCCCTCAGGACGCGGAAACCGCCCGATCCGGGAATACTTATATTAGCCGGCGGCAATGGTCTCCAGCCCGCCGAACCGGCCGTGGAAGGCGGGCTGGGCGTCGGGCAGGGGGCCGTTGGCGGTGGTCGCCGCCTGCATCAGGAAGGCTTCCGACGGGCCGGCGAGGCGGCGGTAGAGGTTGCGCGTTAGCATCCGCGATTCCTGTCCCGGCCAGTCCGCCGGCAACAGGTCGGGCGGCAGCATCGGGTCGCGCAGCAGGATGCGGCGGAAATCGTGGATCATCAGCGTGCGCAGGACGAAGCAGGCGGCCGGGTCGGGCGCCTCCGCGGCATCGACCGCCGCCCAGACCGGACGGAAGTGATCCAGAAACGCGGCATAGTCGTGTTCGAGCTGATCGATGTCCCAGCAGCCGCGCACCAGATCGCGCAACGCCCCGAACCCCTCCGCCCGGTCCAGGCTGGCCTTCATGTGGACGATCCTGTCGGCCACGCCCAACTCCGCCAGCGAACGGTGCATCGCCGCCTCGTCGCAGTTGGGATGGGCGTAGACGGTGGCCGATGCGGCGCCGAAGCCCTGCCAGGTCAACTCCCGACGCAAGGCGTCGCGCGTCTCG
This sequence comes from Azospirillum sp. A23, assembly GCF_042938965.1. Classification (NCBI taxonomy): domain Bacteria; kingdom Pseudomonadati; phylum Pseudomonadota; class Alphaproteobacteria; order Rhodospirillales; family Azospirillaceae; genus Azospirillum; species Azospirillum sp. A23. The sequence goes on from NZ_CP170667.1 coordinate 346,221, forward strand.
GCATCCAGCGCGTTGGGCGGCACCATCAGCAGGTCCCAGCCGCGGTCCCATTCGCGGGCCAACGGCGCGTAAATCCGCCGTTCGGCCGCCGCGAAGCGTTCCTTCCCGCTCTCGGTGACGCGGTAGAAGCTGCGCCGGCCGATCTGGGTGTTGGTCAGCCAGTCATCCTTGCACAGCCGGAAGACCGAGGTGCGGACGATCCGCTCGCTCATGCCGAACAGGCCCATCAGCTCGATCAGGCTGCCCAGCCACAGCGATCCGCCATGCGGCAGAACCGCGTCGCCATAGACGGTGATGATCAGCGACTTCGCCCGCGGCGCGATGGTCTCGGTCAGCTGGGCGGCGAGGTCTTCGGGGCGGCGCGGGCGGGCCATGCGGAGGGGGCGTCCTTATCGATGCGGCTTTGAATCGTGTGTCGAAGCGGGGGGCGACGGAGTTGTATACGAAACCCGGGGCCGGTTGGGCCAGTGCCACGACAGCGCGGGCCGGGAGGCGGAAAGCAGGGCCGCCGCCGATAGGAGGCAACCCGGACTTTCCGTTTGACAATCATTAATGTGATACACTAGCTTGGCGTCGCAAAGTAAATTTGTGTCATAAAACGAAATGACGGTTTCCCGCCGCCAGACCGGAGGGATCGCAAAGAAAAGGGGAGGCAGGCGGCAACATCCGCAATTCGATTGTGGTTGCGCCCGCCGAAATTTTTCTTTCGAAACCATTTCGTTTGAAACATTATGTGGGACAAATCGTTCCGCAGCGCCGGGATCGGGCCGCCGCCCGGTCCGGCGACAAGCGGGACAGCATCAGGGAGGACATCATGCGCAATCGCCTGCTTGCCACCATCGCCTTCACCGCCATGACGGCCATGACCGCCGTGTCCGGTCTGACGCCGGGGGCCGCCCAGGCCGCGGACCCGATCAAGGTCGGCGCCATCGTCTCGGCCACCGGTCCGGCCTCCTTCCTCGGCGATCCGGAGAAGAAGGTGCTGGAGCTGTATGCCGACCGCATCAACCAGGCGGGCGGCGTCGGCGGCCGGCCGGTGCAGCTGACCGTCTATGACGATGGCGGGGCCGCGGACAAGGCGGCCTCCTTCACCAAGCGGCTGATCGAGAGCGACGGCGTCGACGTGATCGTCGGCGGCACCACGACCGCGGCGACCATGGCGGCGGTGCCGCTGGTGGAGCGCGCCGGCGTGCCCTTCATCTCGCTGGCCGGCGCCGTGGTGATCGTCGAGCCGGTGAAGAAGTGGGTGTTCAAGACCCCCCACACCGACCGCATGGCGGCGGAAAAGGTGATGGAGGACATGAAGAAGCGCGGGCTGACCAAGCTGGCGCTGCTGTCGGAGGACAGCGGCTTCGGCAAGTCGGGCCGCGAGCAGACCGTCGCCGTCGCCAAGGAGCGCGGGATCGAACTGGTCGCCGACGAGACCTACGGCGCCAAGGACACCGACGTCACCGCCCAGCTGACCAAGGTCAAGAACAACGCGGCCGCGCAGGCGGTGCTGGTGTTCGGCCTGGGCCAGGGGCCGGCGGTGGTGACCAAGAACTACCGCCAGCTTGGCATCTCGCTGCCGCTCTACCAGTCGCACGGTGTCGCGTCGAAGGAATACATCCGTCTGGCCGGCGGTGCCGCCGAGGGTGTGCGCCTGCCGGCCGCCGGTCTGGTCGTCGCAGCACAGCTGGCCGACAGCGACCCGCAGAAGAAGGTGGTGACCGAGTTCACCAAGGTCTACGAGGACAGCTTCAGCTCGGAGGTCTCGACCTTCGCCGGCCATGCCTATGACGGGCTGATGATCGCGCTGGACGCGGTGAAGCGCGCCGGCGGCACCGACAAGGCCAAGCTGCGCGACGCCATCGAGCAGACCAAGGGCTATGTCGGCACCGGCGGCACCGTGACCATGAGCGCCAAGGACCACATGGGCCTGACGCTGGACGCCTTCCACATGGTGGAGGTGAAGCAGGGTGATTGGGCGCTGGTGAAGTGAGGAGGACTGCCTCCCTTTCTCATCCCCACGCAACGATGCCCCCTCCCTAACCCTCCCCCACCTGTGGTGGGAGAGGGGACTGCCGCCGCTTTCCCGTGAGGCACCCTCTCCCACCGCAGGTGGGGGAGGGTCGGGGAGGGGGCCTGCGAAGCGGAAACCCAAACGATGTTCGCGGAACTGCTGCAATATCTGCTGTCGGGGCTGACCATCGGCGCGATCTATGCGCTGGCGGGGCTCGGCTTCTCGATCATCTACAACGCCAGCCACGTCATCAATTTCGCCCAGGGCGAGTTCATCATGATCGGCGGCATGGCGTCGGCCACCCTGACCGCGTCGGGCGTGCCGCTGCCGCTGGCGATCATGATCGGCTGCGGCGGCGCCATGCTGGTCGGCGTCCTGGTGGCGAAATTCGCGGTCGAACGTGCCCGCAACGCCTCCACCGTCACGCTGATCATCATCACCATCGGCGCGTCGATCTTCCTGCGCGGCGTCGCCGAGCTGGTCTGGGGCAAGGACTTCAAGCGGCTGGATGCCTTCTCGGGCGAGACGCCGATCCAGATCATGGGCGCCTCGATGCAGCCGCAGTCGCTGTGGGTGGTGGGCACCGCGGGCGTGCTGATCGTCGCCATCGGCCTGTTCTTCGCCAGGACGCTGACCGGCAAGGCGATCCTCGCCACCTCGCACAACCGCTTGGCCGCACAGCTGGTCGGCATCGACGTGAAGCGGGTGGTGCTGGCGTCCTTCGCGCTGTCGGCGGCGTTGGGTGCGGTCGGCGGGGCGGTGGTGGCCCCCATCACCTTCTCCTACACCGAGATGGGCATCATGCTGGGGCTGAAGGGCTTCACCGCCGCGGTTCTGGGCGGGCTCGGCCACGGGCCGGGCGCCGTTGCCGGCGGGCTGATCGTCGGCATCGCCGAGGCGCTGGGCGCCGGCTACATCTCGTCGGCCTACAAGGATGCGGTGGCCTTCGTCATCATCCTTGCCGTCCTCCTCTTCATGCCGAACGGGCTGTTCGGCAAGCGCGGCACCGAACGGGTGTAAGGATTTATCCCCGATGAACGCACTCCTTCACGGGCGGCTGACCGGGCTTCTGGCGCTGAGCGCGGTGATCGCGGTCCTGCCGGCCTTCCTGCCCAACAACTTCTATCTCGACATCGCCATCCTGGCCGGCTTCAACGCCGTGGTCTGCGTCGGGCTGAACCTGCTGATCGGTTATGCCGGGCAGATCAGCCTGGGCCATGCCGGCTTCTTCGGCATCGGCGCCTACGCGTCCGGCGTGCTGGTCGGCACTTACGGCTGGCCGCCGATTGTGGCGCTGCTGGCCGGCGCCGCCTTCGTCGGGCTGCTGGCCTTCCTGGTCGCCAAGCCGATCCTGCGGCTGAAGGGCCATTACCTCGCCATGGCGACGCTCGGCATCGGCATCATCGTGTCCATCGTGCTGCGGACCGAAAGCGGCCTGACCGGCGGTCCCGACGGCATGATGGTGGAGCCGTTCAAGATCTTCGGCGTCGAGCTGTATGGCGAGAAGGTCTGGTACTGGGTGGTCGGCGTGCTGCTGGTCGGCGTGGTCTGGCTGTCGCTGAACCTGATCGACAGCCCGATGGGCCGGGCGCTCCGCGCCGTCCACGGGTCCGAGGTGGCGGCCGAGGTGGTCGGCGTCGATACCGCGCGCTTCAAGGTGATGGTCTTCGTGCTGTCGGCGGTGTTCGCCAGCGTGGCGGGCAGCCTGTTCGCCCATTACGCCGGCCTGATCACCCCGGCCAAGGCCGACTTCTTCAAGTCGATCGAGCTGGTCACCATGGTGGTGTTCGGCGGCATGGCCTCGACCTTCGGCGCCGTCGTGGGTGCGGTGGTGCTGACGCTGCTGCCGCAGGCGCTGACGATCTTCCAGGATTACCAGCAGATCGTGCTGGGCGGCATCCTGATGGCGACGATGGTGTTCATGCCCAAGGGGCTGCTTCCCACCCTGGCGACGCTGCTTCCGGCGCGGAGGCGGGCATGAAGATGCTGGCGACCACAGACCTCTCCCCGGACATGACCGCACAGGCCCGCCGCGTCGGCCCGCCGATCCTGAAGGTGGAGCATCTCAGCCGCGAGTTCGGCGGCGTGCTCGCCATCGGCGACCTCAGCTTCTCCATCGCGGCCGGCGACATCCATTCGATCATCGGGCCGAACGGTGCCGGCAAGACCACCCTGTTCAATCTGGTGACCGGCGTCTACAAGCCGTCGGGCGGCCGGGTGCTGTTCGACGGGGCCGATGTGTCGGGCATGGCGCCCTACAGGCTGGCGGCCCGCGGCATGTCGCGCACCTTCCAGAACCTGCAGATCTTCTTCAACATGACGGCGCTGGAGAACGTCATGGTGGGGCGGCACCTGCACCTGAACACCCGGCTGCTGCCGGCGCTGTTCCGTTTCCCGTCGCTGGTGCGCAAGGACCGCGAGGCGAAGGACCGGGCGGCGCAGTTGATGGCCGATGTCGGGCTGGAGAAGTACGTCGACGCCGACGCCTCCTCCATGCCCTACGGCGCGCTGAAGCGTCTGGAGATCGCCCGCGCGCTGGCGTCGGAGCCGAAGCTGCTTCTGCTGGACGAGCCGGCGGCCGGCCTGAACGCCACCGAAAGCCGCGAGATCGACGAGGTGATCAAGACGGTCGCGGCCAGCGGCGTGACCATCGTCCTGGTGGAACACGACATGAAGATGGTGATGGGCATCTCGCACCGGATCACCGCGCTGAACCAGGGCCGCATGCTGGCCGAGGGCACGCCGCAGGAGGTGGGGGCCAACCCGGACGTCATCGCCGCCTATCTCGGCGCCGCACCGTAAGGAGGGCCACCCATGCTTCTGGAGATCGAGGGCCTCAACAGCCATTACGGCCGCATCCACGCGCTGAAATCGGCCAGCCTGACCGTGCGGGAGGGCGAGCTGGTGGCGCTGGTCGGCGCCAACGGGGCCGGCAAGACGACGCTGCTGCGCACCCTGTCCGGCGTCCACCCTGCCAGCAGCGGGCGCATCACCTTCGACGGCTGCGACATCACCCGGATGAAGGCGTCGCGCCGCGTCGCCGAAGGGGTGGTGCAGGTGCCGGAGGGCCGGCAGCTGTTCGGCCCGCAGAGCGTGGAGGACAATCTCCGCCTCGGCGCCTACCGCCGGGGCAGCGGCAAGCCGGACGACGACATCGACCGGCTGTACGAGATGTTCCCGGTGCTGAAGGTCAAGCGCGACCAGCCCGCCGGCACCCTGTCGGGCGGCCAGCAGCAGATCGTCGCCCTTGGCCGCGCGCTGATGGCGAAGCCGCGCCTGCTGCTGCTCGACGAGCCCAGCATGGGGCTGGCGCCGCTGCTGGTCGCGGAGATCTTCGACGCCGTGCAGCGGCTGAAGCGCGAGGGCACCACCATCCTGCTGGTCGAGCAGAACGCCCATGCGGCACTCGCCATCGCCGACCGCGGCTATGTGATCGAGACCGGCGAGATCGTGCTGAGCGACAGCGGTGCCGCCCTGCTGAGCAACGAGCGGGTGCGGCAGGCCTATCTGGGGCTGTGATAGGGTCTGATATCCGATCATCGCCGCGACACTTCAACGGACACACGCCCCTTGAAACTCCACACCTACTTCCGTTCCTCCGCCGCCTACCGCGTGCGCATCGCCCTTAACCTGAAGGGCCTGACGCCGGACCAGGCCTTCGTCCATCTGCGCAAGGGCGAGCAGGCCAAGCCGCCCTATTCCGACCTCAACCCGGAACATCTGGTGCCGGCGCTGGAGGTCGACGGGCCGGACGGTCATCATGTGCTGACCCAGTCGCTCGCCATCATCGAGTATCTGGACGAGACGCATCCCACCCCGGCGCTGCTGCCGGCCGACCCGCTGGGCCGGGCGCGGGTGCGGGCGCTGGCGCTGGCGGTTGCCTGCGACCTTCATCCGCTGAACAATCTGCGGGTGCTGAACCACCTGAAGACCATGGGCCACAGCCAGGAGGAGGTCGACGGCTGGTACCGGCACTGGATCGCCGTCGGCCTGACCGCGCTGGAGGCGCAGCTGGCCGGCGATCCGCGCACCGGCCGCTTCTGCCATGGCGACGAGCCCGGTCTGGCCGACATCCTGCTGGTGCCGCAGATGGCGAACGCCCGCCGCCTGGACTGCCCGCTGGACGGCTATCCCACGCTGCTGCGCATCGACGCAGCCTGCCGCGCCCTGCCGGCCTTCGCCGCCGCCCTTCCGGACCGCCAGCCCGACGCCGAGGCCTGAAACGTTGCCGCCTGCCGGCATCGCAAGCCCGACCTTTGTCCCCGCCAGATCACATGTCTCCCGTTGGTGTTAGCGGTTTCGCGACATCCTTCCGTGGTATAGAGGTAACGGGAAATCGGGTGGGGACGGCGGCCGGGCGATGTTAGGCAACTTCTCTTCGATGGCGTACGATCTTGCCGAGAACATCGCGGCGAGCGCCTTCGTCGTTCTTGCCTACACGTTTCTGATCCGCCGCTCCGGCGGCTGGAGCCTTTACACCCGCCAGATCGTCTTCGGCGCGGTGATGGCGCTGACCGCCATCTTCTCGATGGTCCACCCCATCCATATCGGGCCGGGCATCTTCATCGACGCGCGGGCTCCGCTGATCGGGCTGAGCGCGCTGTTCGGCGGTCCGCTGTCCTCCGCCATCACCGCCGTGACGGTCGCGGGATACCGCATGTTCCTGGGCGGGGTGGGGATGGAGGCCGGCGTCGCCAACGCGTTGCTGTCGTTCCTGACCGGCGTCGGCTTCGCGATGTGGTCGAAGCGGCGCGGGGTGGCGATGGGCGTCGGTCCGCTGCTGGGCTTCGGGCTGCTGCTGACGCTGCTGTCGACATCGACCCTGCTGCTGCTGCCCACGTGGGACCTTGCCTTGCAGGTGGGGCAGCGCACTGCGCCGGCGCTGCTGGCCATCATCCCGCTCGGCACCCTGTTCCTGGGCGGCCTGCTGCTGCGCGAGCAGCGCCAACACGACGCCGAACGGCGGTTGGGCGAGAGCGAGGCGCGGTACCGCCTGCTGGCCGACAACGCCACCGACATGATCCTGGAGATGAAGGCCGACGGGGCGGTGCACTACCTGTCGCCGTCGGTGCGCGACATTCTGGGCCACGATCCGGCGGAGATCGTCGGCACCGCCCCGGCCAACCTGCTGCACCCGGACGATCTGGAGAGTGCGGCGATGGCCTTCGCCGGGTTGCAGCCGGGATCGCCCCCCGTCACCTTCACCCACCGGCTGCGCCACCGCGACGGCCACTACCTGTGGGTCGAGTCCAGCATGCGGCCGACGGTGGGGTCCGACGGCGGCTTCGTGGTGGTCGGCGTGGTGCGCGACGTGACCGAGCGCAAGCGCTACGAGGAGGAACTGTCCGCCGCCCGCGCCGAGGCGGAGGCGGCCAACCGCGTGAAGTCGGAATTCCTGGCGTCGATGAGCCATGAGATCCGCACACCGCTGAACGGCGTCATCGGCTTCGCCGACCTGCTGCTCGGCACCGAGCTGACGGCGGAACAGCGCCAGTATGTGTCGCTCCAGCGCGAGGCTGGGCGCGGGCTGCTGGCGATCATCGGCGACATCCTGGATTATTCGAAGATCGAGGCCGGCAAGCTGGAATTGGAGGAGCGCGCCTTCGACCTGCACCGGCTGCTGCGCGACTGCCGCGACCTGATGAGCAATGCCGCCTCGCAGAAGGGGCTGCTGCTGCAATTGTCGCTGGGCGGCACCGTTCCGCGCTATGTCCGCGGCGACGAGGCGCGCATCCGCCAGATCCTGCTGAACCTCGTCGGCAATGCGGTGAAATTCACCGAACGCGGCTCGGTGCTGGTGTCGGCCGGGCTGCTGTCGGGCCAGGGGGGCGGCGAGGGGGAGGCCCTTCCGGCGGCGCATGTGCGGCTTTCGGTCAGCGACACCGGCCCCGGCATCCCGGCGGCCGATCAGGCCAACCTGTTTCAGCGTTTCAGCCAGGGCGACCGCTCCACCACCCGGCGCTACGGCGGTACCGGGCTCGGCCTCATCATCTCCAAGCAACTGTCGGAGCTGATGGGCGGTCATATCGGGGTGCAAAGCAGTCCGGGGGTGGGCAGCACCTTCTGGTTCGAACTGCCGCTGCCGGTCGCCACCGCGCCGGGGTTGCCCACCGTCGAGCGGAAAAACGCGGTACCGACCCGCAGTGCCCGCATCCTGCTGGCCGAAGACGTGCCGATGAACCAGATCGTCACCTCCTCCATCCTCTGCAAGGCCGGCCATACGGTCGAGGTGGCGGAGGACGGCATCCTGGCGGTGGAGGCGATGCGCCGGGGAGAGTTCGACCTCGTCCTGATGGACATGCAGATGCCGCGGATGGACGGCTTGCAGGCGACTGCGGCGATCCGTCAGCTTGGCGGGCGGCGCGGCGCCGTGCCCATCATCGCGCTGACCGCCAACGCGCTGACCGATCAGCTCCAGCTTTGCCTGGATGTCGGCATGAACGACCATGTGACCAAGCCGATCGAGCGCGACACGCTGCTGTCCGCGGTCGGCCGCTGGCTCGACGCCGGGATGGATGGGGCCAGCATGGATGGGGCCTTGCCGGAGGGGGATGCCGTGGAAGAGGCGACGGTGCTGGCCGGGGTGGCGACGGTGTCGGACAGCGCACCGGTGCTGAACCGCGCCACGCTGGACACGCTGGCCGAAACGCTGGGCGCGGACGTGCTGCCCCGCTTCATCGCCGGAACCTTGGCCGAGCTGGCCCTGCGTACCGACCGCATCAGCGAGGCGGACTCGTCGAAGGCCGCTGCGGCCGACGCCCATGCCATGGTGTCGCTGGCCGGCAATGTCGGCCTATTGGAACTGTCGCGCACCGCCCGCAAGCTTCAGCATGCCTGCGAGCAGCAATGGCCGGACGAGCCGGTGCTGAAAGCCGACCTGCGCGATGCCGTCAACCGCGCCTCCTCGGCGCTTCAGGCGGCGCTGCCCACGCTGGGCGTGGCGGTGGAAACGGCCCGCTGAGCCGCCTTCCTATCTGTTGACGATCAGGGCGACGCCGGCCACCGCGACCGCGGCGCCGGCCCAGGCGCCCAGCGACGGGCGCTGGCCGGTCAGCAGCCACATCATCGGCAGGATCAGGACCGGGCTGAGCGCCGACAGGGTGGCGACCACCCCGGCATTGCCGTGGGCGAGCCCGACCAGCAGCAGCGTCATCCCCAGCCCGACGCCGAGCAGCCCGTTGCCGGCGATCTGCAGCATCAGCTTGGGCGTCAGCCCGCGGGGGACCAGCAGCCCGCCGAGCCCACCGGCACCTGCCACCGCCGCGCCACCGTTAACCCCGGCGCGAACCCCCTCGCGAACCGCCGACAGCACGCCGATGGCCGTGAACATCAGGGCCGCCGTGGTGACCCGCACCGCGGCCGACGCGATCGGATCGGCGCCCGCCGTCATCACCGGTTTGGCGATGATCGAGCCGGCGGCCTGACCGACCGCCGCCAGCAGGCAGACCGAAACGCCGGCCAGCAAATTGCCCTGGATCGCCTCCCAGCTGTGGGTGGAGCCGGAGCGCAGGGCCACTGCCAGCATCACCCCCAGCGTGACCAGCCCCACGCCCAGAACGGTCCACGGCCCCAGCGCCTCCCCCAGCAGGGCATAGGCCAGCAGGGCGGTCAGCGGCGCGTTGGCGGCATAGATCACCACGTTGCGGCGCGGCCCCAGGCGGCTGAGCGACCAGAACAGCGCCATGTCCCCCACCACGATCCCCAGAAGCCCCGAGAGCGCCAGCGTCAGCGCGGCCCCGGTGTCCAGCGTCTGCCAGCCGCCCAGCAGGGTGGTGGCGACCAGCAGGGCCGCGGCGACGATGGTCAGGCGCACGCGGTTGAAGGCGATGGAGCCGAGCACCCGCACCGGTCCGATGGCGATCAGGCCGCCCGCGGCCCAGCACAGCGCCGCGCCCAGCGCGGCCATGTTGGCGATCATGATGGAAATGCGGACCGTCGGTTGAGGAGGGGGACAGGCACTCTACAGCCAAGGCCCTCTGCCTGCGAAATGAGCAAGATGCATGGCCGGGCAGATCTTCGACCGGTCCGCCGGAACCGTGCCCGGTCCAAGACCGTTGATTCCATCGGAACACGCCCCTGAGCGGGATCGCCATGGGCGTGACCGGATGGACATGGTCAACCCGAGGGGTCAACCCCGAGGAGCCAAGCCGAGGAGCACGCGACCGATGCGGACAAATTTCACAAGGTTCGGCCCCGTCGCCCTCGTCATGGCGGCCGGGCTCCTCGCCGCCCAGGGGGCGGCGGCCCAGACGGATGCCGCGGCCCAGGCGAGTTGCGGCGCGATGGTGGACCAGTTCGCTGCCGATCTCGGTCTGTCGACCGAACCGCCGCCGGTCGCCGTCCCCGGTCCTGGTGGCGGTACCGGCACGCCCGGCCTGTCGGGTTCCACCCCGCGCGACGAACCTGGGTCCGGCAGCGGCAGCGACCGGCTCGCCCAATCAGGCGGCATGGTGGCGCCTCCCGCCGTCGGCGACCGGTCGGTGGTCGAACCGCCGGCCATCGGCAGCAACATGCCGACCGCTCCGTCCATCAGTCCCCAGAGCAGTTCGCAAGCCGGCCGCCAGGCCAATTCGCGGACGCCGCCTGACAGCGGTCCGGGCGGCTCCGGCGGCGGCGATGGGCTGATGGGGCAGGCGGCGCGGAACGCCCAGGTGGAATCGCTGGTCACCGCCGCCCGCAGCGCCGCCCGCGACGGCGACGAGACCCGCTGCATGACCAGCCTGAACGATGCCCGGCGCCTGTCCCGGACCGCCCCCGGCGGTCATGGCGGCTGATGACATCGATTGCCTTATCAATGATTTTGAGGAACCGCGCATGATCTTCGAACTTGGACCCTATCCGCCCTCGCCGCCGCGCGAACCGTCTGTGCCGGATGACTCGATGCCGGTGCCGGGCGATCCGGCGCGTCCGCCGCTGGGAGAACCGCCGGGCCCGATCCCGGTTCCGCCGCGCGAGCCGCCGCCGGCGCCGGACCGCCTGATGGACCGCCTGATGGGTTGAGGCTCGTCCATCGGCCCCCCTTGGGGTGTGATTTAACGGCCTGTCCGGCTTATTCGGAGCGGTCCCGACTTGCCAAGAGCGCGCGGACGGGCGATGTGTCAGGGGTTGGCGTCCACCGGTCCATGAGATGGACCGGCAAGGGCGCCGCTTATGTTTGCCGGAGTTCGGGTTTCCCATGCACAATCAGCCGCCCCGCAGCCACGTCTATCGCCAGCCCAACGTCGTCGCCACCCAGGTGACGGCCACCGTGAAATGGTTCAACCCCGAACGTGGCTACGGCTTCGTCAAGGTCGGCGACAGCGGCAAGGACGCCCTGCTGCCGGCCTCGCTCGTCGTGCCCGCCGGCCACACAACCCTGCCGGACGGCGCCACCGTGGTCGTCGACCTCGTCGAGGATCGCAAGGGCCAGCAGGTCAGCGTCCTGCATTCCGTCGACCTCTCCACCGCCACGCCGGCCCGTCCGCAGGGGCGCGAGCGCAGCTTCGGGGACCGCGGGGATCGGGGCTTCGGTGACCGGGGTGGGGATCGGGGCTTCGGTGCGCGCCGCGATGCCGGCGGTCCGCGCGACCGGGGCTTCGGCGACCGTGGTGGTGATCGTGGCGGCTTCCAGAGCCGCAACCAGGATCGCGGTTTCCAGGATCGGGGCTCCGACCGTGGCTTCCAGGACCGGAGCCAGGACCGTGGCTTCCAGGATCGTGGTGGCCCCCGCCGGCCGCAGCAGGCCAGCGGTCCGACCAGCGAGATGGGCGCCACGGTGAAGTGGTTCAACGGCGGCAAGGGCTATGGCTTCGCGCAGCCCGACGACGGCGGGCGCGACGTCTTCATTCCGGCCCGTGCGCTGGAGAGCGCCGGCCTGCGCGGGCTGGATGACGGGCAGCGCGTGCGCATGACCGTCCGCCAGGGCGAAAAGGGCATGGAAGCGGTCAGCCTCAAGATCGAGTGACCGCCTCCATCCGGTGATCAGTTGTCCGATGGCACCGAGGACTGGCCCAGATGCGCCGCCGCTTCCCGCTGGTTGCGGGCGGCGGCGTCATCGGGAACGGCCAGCCCGGCATCCGGGCTGTTGACGCGAGGACCGCCGGAGTTGCGGCGGTCCTCCTCCTCGATCTCGCGGGCGGCCTGCGCCCAATGGTCGAGATGGCGGTCGTCGGGCCGCCCCTCCTCTTCCCAAAGCCGATAGGCCCGTTCACGGACCCGCGGGTCATCCGGACCCGATGTCTGTTCCATGATGGTCGGTTCCTGTTGTCGAGGAGGCCGCTCAGGTCCGGTCCGGCTCGGAGGGGGAGGAAATCCGTTCCAGCGTGTCCTGGACCGCACGGTCGTTCTTGGCATCTGTGGCAAGGTCTCCCAGCGAGACGATGCCGGTCAGCCGGTCGTTGCGGTCCACCACCGGCACCCGCCGGATCTGCTGGCCCGCCATCAACTGGGTCACGCTGCCGACCGGGTCGTCCTCGTAGCAATAGCGGGGATTGGCGGTCATCACCTCCGACACCTTGCAGCGGTCGGGCTGCTTTCCGGCGGAGATCGCCCGGATGGTGATGTCGCGGTCGGTGACGACGCCGACCAGATCCCGCCCTTCGCAGACGGGCAGGATGCCGACGTTCAACTGGTCCATCAATTGCGCGGCCCGGCGGATGCTGTCGTCGGGCCGTACCGTCTGCACGTCGCGGGTCATGATCTCGCGGATTTTCATGCGGGGGCTTCCTGAAGCAATGGCGGGGAGAGCAGCGGCGAGGGCAGGCTGGAGGTGGTACGCGGTACTCGTGTCCCGTCCTCAACAGATGCACCGGTCCGCCGTCCCGCTCAACCTACCCAGTAGAGTGGATCCACCCCGAAGAGCAGGGGGTGCAGCATCAGCATTCCACCATAAGCGGCAAGCCCGCCGATCAGTCTTGCCGGTCCCATCTCCGCCAGTCCGCGCAGCGCTCCGCGCCAGCCCTGCGGCCCGGTCAGCGGCAAAAGCGAGGTCTCGTCCCGGTAGGCGCGGCCGGCGGGGCTGCGGCGCAGCACGATCTCGTTCTTCACCAGCGCGAACAGGGCGATGGCCGCCATGGTGCCGAACAGCAGCACCCGGCGCCCGTCGCCGGTGGCGTTCAGGTGCGCGCATGCCCACAGCAGCAGCGCCAGGCTGCCCGGCGCGCGGGACAGGCGGTAGATGCCGCGGGGCGGGTTCGGCGCGCCCTGGCTGCCGAAGCGGGTGGTGACGCGGGCGACCAGCAGCAGGAAGACGACGGGCATAACCGTCGCCACCAGCGGGGCCGCCCAGTCGAAGGGGGTGAACACCACATCCCCGCCGTCGGCGGCGCGGTAGGCCAGCACGAACAGGGCCAGCGTCAGCAGCGAGCCGACGGAATGGATCGTCACGAAGCCGCCGCGGCCGAGCCGGGCGATCAGGGCGGGCCGCACCCCCGGCCAGGACGGCAGGGCATGGCTGAGGAACAGCAGGGCGGCGGCAAGGGCGAGGGATGCGGTCATGATGGAGACACTGAACCGTGTACGAACGGCCTTTGCCTTGATTGGGGTCAAGATTGGCATCAAGGGGGATGGAAAAACGGGGAACGCCGGCAAGGTCCGCACGGTTCACTGGAGACGGCTTTCTTCTCCCCGACCCCCTGTGGACCCAATGACCGAGTGGATCATCCAGATCGTGCAGCAGTTCGGCTATCTCGGCATCTTCCTGATGCTGATCCTGGCCCGCGTGCTGCCGCCGGTGCCGGCGGAGACGGTGATCCCGCTGGCCGGCATGGGGGCCGCGACAGGAGAGTTCAACCTGCTGCTGGTGGCGCTGGCCGCCGGGGCGGGGTCGGCGGTGGGGGAGCTGGTGTGGTACCTGCCGGCCCATTGGATGGGGCGTGAGCGGTTCGAAGCCTTCCTCCGCCGCCACGGCCATTGGCTGACGGTGAAGCCCGAGCAGGTCCACCGCGCCACCGAATGGTTCGCCCGGCGCGGCGGCGTCGCCGTTCTGCTGTGCCAGCCGCTGCCGGGGCTGCGCACGCTGATCTCGGTTCCCGCCGGGGCCTGCGGGCTGCCGATGGCGGTGTTCCTGCTCTATGCCGCCGCCGGGGCGGCGCTGTGGTCTCTGGTGCTGGCCGGCACCGGCTATCTGGTGCGGGTCGGCTTTCCCTGGATCGCCGACTGGATGGTGCCGGGGGCGCTGGTGCTGTTCATCGTCCTGCTGGCCGCCTATGTGCTGCGGCTGGTCCGCCACCGGCGTGACAACCGCCGGGCGGAGCGTGATGGGGTTTCGCGCAGCGGCGGCTGAACCGGCGCGGAACCTTCGCCCCGGCTGGTGCGTTTGAGGCGCGAGACGTCCCGAAAGGACATGGCCGAAGGGGCATGGCTTGAGGGGGACACGACCTTGGCCCGCCCCCGGTTTCCGGCGTGAAGCCCGATCCGAAAGGAACCGACCAGATGACCCGCAAATCCGCAATGACGAACCGGTGGCGAGCCGCCGCCGTGCTGTCGGCGGCGCTCGGCATGGCCGCCTGCGCTTCCGACGTGCCGCCGCCCACCGCCCAGCTCGGCGCCGCGTCCCAGGCGGTGCAGGAGGCCGAGCGCGCCAACGCCCTGCAATACGCTCCGGTGGCGTTGCAGAGCGCCCGCGACAAGCTGGCCTCCGCCGACAAGGCCATGCGCGCCGACGAGCGCACCCGCGCCCGCCGCCTCGCCGAGGAGGCCCGCGTCGATGCCGAACTGGCGACGGTGACCTCGCAGCGCGCGGTGACCCAGCAGGCCGCCACCGCGGTGGCCAAGTCCGCGGTCCCCAACACTCCGCGGTCGGCCGCCGCGCCGGACGTGGCGCCGGTCTATAGCGGGTCGACGCTTGGCAGCACGCCGTCCGGCGGGGCCGGCTATGGCGGTTCCGGGATGAGCGGCTCCAGCTACCCGGCTCCGTCCGCGGTTCCGCCGGCACCGGCCGGTTCGCTCGGCACGGTGGGTGGTTCGGTGGGCGGCTCGGGCGTCGGGACCAGCGGCGGCAACAGCTGGGGCTACAGCTATCCGGAGGTGCGTCAATGACCGCGTTCGCTTCCCGCAGCATCCCCGTTTTCTCGGGCCTCATCCTCGCGGGTCTCGGCCTCGGGCTGGCCGGTTGCGCCACCCAGCCCACCGACAGCGCCGCCCTGACCCAGGCGCGGCAGGATTACAGCCTCGCCGCCGCCAACCCGCAGGTCGCCGGCAACGCCCCGCTTCAGCTGCGTGACGCCGAGACGGCCTTGCGCCGTGCCGAGGCGATGCGCGACCAGGGCGCCGATGCCGCCGAGGTCGATCATCAGGCCTACATCGTCAGCCGCCGGGTGCAGATCGCCCAGGAGACGGCCGGGGTGAAGGGCGCCCAGACCGTGGTCGCCAATGCCGACACCTACCGCCTCCAGGCCCGTAACACCGAGCTGGAGCAGCAGCTGCGCGACCTCCAGGCGCAGCGGACCGAGCGCGGTCTGGTCATGACGCTGGGCGACATCCTGTTCGCCACCGGCCGGGCGGAGCTGACCCCCGGCGCCTATGAGCGCATCGACCGGCTCGCCCAGTTCCTGCAATCCCAGCCCGGCCGCACCATCCGGATCGAGGGCCACACCGACAGCACCGGCAGCGACACCACCAACCTGCGCCTGTCGGAGGCCCGCGCCAACTCCGTCCGCGACGCCCTGACGATGCGTGGCGTCTCGCCGTCGCGCATCGTCACCCAGGGCATGGGCGAGGCGCAGCCCGTTGCCGCCAACAACACCGACGCCGGCCGCCAGCAGAACCGCCGCGTCGAGATCGTCATCTCCGACAACGGACGCGTCGCGGAAACGCGGTAAGTCCAGGCATGGAAATCCCCTCTTCCGCCGCAGGAGAGGGGATTCCGGAAAGCGGGCCCGCTCCTTGCGTGACGGTCAGTCGTGACGGTCAGTCGCGCGCGGGGCGGGCTTTTTCGCGTCCGCTCCGGATCACGCTCCAGGCTCCGGCAGCCAGCCCGACCGTCAGCAGAGCGGCGGCAGCGGCGCGCAGGGCGGAGCGCGGCGGCGGCGGCAGACGCTTCCACGGCGCCCAGGCCTCGTTCGGGTCGTCGGGGTCGGCGATGCGCAGGGCGGCGAAGGCCTGTTCGGTCAGGCTGGGGTCGCTGGCGGGCAGTTCGGCGAGCCGGCGGCCGGACTGCGGGCAGAGCCGGTCGATGGCGACGACGAGGGAGCCGGCCGCCTGGATCTCCGCCTCCAGCCGGGTCCGGTCGATGCCCATATGCTCGGCCAGCAGGCGGTTGCGCACGCCCATGATCGCGGCCTCCGCGCTGGTCCGTTGCGGCCCATGCTCCCGCGGCGCCTCGATGGTCAGGTCGCATTCACTGTCGTAGCCCATCGAGCGGTTGTTCAGGTTGGACGAGCCGATGCGCAGCAGACGGCCGTCCACCGCCACCACCTTGGAATGGACGATCACCGGCCCGCCGCCCTCCGTCACCGGGGTCAGGGCGCGCAGCCGGCCGTAGCGGTCGGCCTCGCGCAGGCAGCGCAAGGCCACCGAGCGCGGCGTGTCCATCGCCATGCGGTCGAACCAGCTCGGGCTTTCCATCGACACCACCAGCACCACCTCCGGCCCGTCGGGCTCGGTCAGCCGGCGGGCCAGCGCCTCGGCGACGCGGGCGGAGGCGAAATACTGGTTTTCCAGATAGATGGTGCGCTCGGCCTCGGCGATGGCGGCGAAGGTCAGCGCCTCGCTCTCGCGGATCGCCGGACGCTCGTCGATTTCCGGCACGGTGCGGGAGATGCCGATCCGCGCATCCGTCAGGATCGGGCTGGCGCAGTCGGGCAGCGGGCAGTCCGGCCAGGGATCCTGATCGGCTTGGTCGGTGTCGGGCGGCGGGCAGGGCTCCAGCACCTCGCTGGTGGCGCAGCGCCAGCGCTCCCTCGCGAGTTCTGACAGGGCACGGGCGGCATCGCCGTCGACCATCATCATCACGTCGTGGCGCGGGCCATAGGGCTCGCCGTTCGGGCAGCGGCGGCGCGGGTCGTCATCAAGATGCTCCGACGTGTCCCAGCGGTCGAAGGAGAAGTCCATGCCGCCGCAGAAAGCCAGGGCATCGTCGATCACCAGCAGCTTCTGGTGCTGGGCGGCGCCGACCGGCAGTTCCCCGTCGAGCCGGGCATTCAGCCGGCGGCCGGTGCTGCGGTCCAGCCGCTCCAGCGGCTCATGCGGATGGTCGAGCGCGATGGGAAAGGGCATGTCCCATTTCAGTGCCCGCACATGCAACCCGGGCCGCGACCGCATCAGCCGGGCGAGGAAGCGGCCCAGCGTCTCGTGGCTTTCGGGATCCAGGCGCATGCGCGGGTCGATGTCCCAGCCGACCAGCAGGATCGACCGCTTCGCCTGTTCCATGGCGGTGCGGGCGGCGACGAAGTAATCGGCGCCGTCGACCAGCACCGCCACCCGCCCGGCACGCTCGGTCCGCCAGCAGGTCAGGCCGGGACGGAGCACCGGGTCGGACGTTCCGATGCCAGTGGAAGGGTCGGGGGGCCTCGGGGACATGCCGAAATCATAGGTTCCGGAATGATGGGTGGCATCCTGGGAGGCGTCGGGCACGGCTGGAACCCTCATTGAAAACGCGTCGGGAGGAGGCTTTGCACGGACCACCCGCCTCGCGGCTTGAACCCTATGGCGCGCCTGTTGTTCCCGCCTCGCCGGCTGTGCGTCGGGGGCTCGCCGAAGGAACCCGCCGGGCGCGTTCTTGCCCCTCTTTTGCCGGCGTTTTTCCAAAAAAAGCGCATGGACCGACCGAGATCATGCCCCGATTGCCCTGTTCTAAACCCATGAAAGACAAAGACGCCCTGGCCGGACGCCGATTGTGGCTCCAAGCACGGCGTCCGTCCCGTTCCAAAGACGCCCAAATGCGAGGCGTTGCCACCATGAAGGAGTTCGAGGATGCGTAACCTGATGATCGGTGCTGTTTCGGCAGTTCTCCTGATGGCCGCCCCGGCCATGGCCCAGACCGCTCAGCAAGCCAACCCCGGCGCCGTCAAGGGCAGCGGCGCATACACCACCGCTCCGAGCAGCACCACCAACGTCGGACCGGACGGCATCGTCCACACCCCGCCGGGCGCCACCACCTCGCCGTCGGCCGGCTCCACGACCGGCGGTGCGGGCATGTCGGGTTCGACCGGCACCACCGGCACCATGTCGGGCTCCTCGACGTCGCCGGTGCCGGGTGTGACCACCGCCCCGTCGGGCATGGGCAACAACACCGGCAGCAACGTTCCGCGCGACAACCAGACCGCAACCGGCACCCACTGCCCGCCGGGCACCCCGAACTGCGGCCCGGACAACGGCGGCAGCCAGTAACACCCCTACTGCGGCAACAGCGCGGGCGCCCCGGAGCCATCCCTCCGGCGGCGCCCGCGTCGTTTTCGGTCTCGCGATCCGTCTGAGTCGGATATGCAGCCGGGTGCTGCTGCGCCGACGGGATCAGCCTGTGAAGATCAGTTTGAGTCGAAGATCAGTCTGAGGTTGCGGGCATCAGCCGGATGCGCGGACCGACCGGCGGGACGGAATTTCCATGAAGTCGTCCAGCGGCGCGGTTCCGGCGGCGGTGTCGACCAGACGGCGGAACAGTGCCTGCTGCCGGCTGTCGGCGACCAGATATTCCGGATGCCACTGCACGCCGATCATGAAGGGCTCGTTCGGCGCCTCGATGCCCTGGACGACGCCGGCGCGTTCGCGGGCGACGACGCGCAGACCGTCGCCGACGCGGTCGACCGACTGGTGGTGCAGGGCGTTCACACGGCATTCGGCGATGCCGAGGATGCGGTAGAGCCGGCTGTCCGGCTCTATACGGATGCGCTTGCGCGGTAGCACGGTGCGCATGTGCGGCGCTTCGTCGTAGACCTCGTGGATGTCGACGTGGAGCGAGCCGCCGCGGTGGACGTTGATCATCTGAGAGCCGCGGCAGATTCCCAGAACCGGTAGTCCGATCTTGGCGGCGCAGTCCAGCGCCAGCATCTCCAGCCGGTCGCGTTCGGGATCGATGCGGATGTGCGGGCGGGCGGATTCGCCGTAGAGCGAGGCGTCGATGTCGTCGCCGCCGCCGACGACCAGCGCGTCCAGCCGGTCGATGGGGAAGGGTGACTCGGCGGTGATGCGGACCGACGATGCTCCGGCCCGCCACAGGGCAAGCCGGTTGGCCATGGCGGCGATGCGGCTGCCATGGATCGAGGCGGTGATGCCGACCAGCGGCCGGGACCTGCCGACGATGGCTGCCATGGAAAACTCCCTCAGAAAACTCCCTCAGCCGGCCTGACGGGCGGGGTCGTCGACCCCATCGACGTGCCCGGCCATGTCTGCCCCAGCATCCGCCTCAGCGCCGTGAATGCCCGGATTGGCGGCCAGCATGGCGTCGATGCGCTCGGCCCAGCCCTCGAGCTGCTGCGCCTCGGCTACCCGGCGGTACTCGGTGCCGAGGCCGTCCAGCAGGGCGCGGTCGGCGGCCAGCCGCTCCACCGCCACCCAGCGGTTCCAGTCGGCGGCGAGCGACCAGCTGGGGTCGCTCAGCCGCGCGTTCGGCAGCCGGTAATGGAAGGTCGGGCGTGGCCGGATATGCGGATCCTCCATCGCCGCCGCCAGACGGTCGCGGTCGAGATGGGCGAACAGCGGGAACAGGTCCAGCTCGCGGTTGCGGGTGGGGTTGTCGGCCAGATAATCGTCGATCAGCCCGCCCAGGTCGGGACGATAGGCGGGATCGACGACCTTGGCGGCATAGGGCGTCGGGAAGGCGGCGATGAAGCCTGACAGGCGCCGGGTGACGTCGACGCGGATCTCCCGCCGCAGCCAGGGGGCCAGCAGCAGGAACGCCTTCAGCATGTCCAGCAGGTAATCGCCATCGGTCCGCGCCACCTCCGGATTGAAATGCAGGCCGAAGGCGAACAGCGGGCTGGCCTCCGTTCCGGCGGCGCCCAGCGCGCGCAGGCGGGCGACCATCTCCTCCAACTCCGGCATCTGCTCCACCGTCACCGGCGGGGCGGCGATCTCGAAGGGCATCACCAGACTGCCGATGTTGCCCCACAGCGGCCGCAGCGGGTCGAGGATCGCCGCACCCCCCTTGCCCTTGTGGGCGGAGCGCATGTCGAGTTCGACCGTGAAATCGCCGAGCCGCGTTTCCGTCACCAGACATCGGTGCGGGTTCTCGACGGTGACGCTGCCGCCGAACAGCCGGTGCACGCAGGCCGCGGCCGACGGTGCATCCAGATCGGCGAATTCAAGTTCCACCCCCACGCGGCGCGGCGTGCCCTGGGACGTGGTGCGGAGCGGGGGGAGGAGGAAGGGTGTGGTCATTGCAAGGCTTCAACAGCCCATCCCGCAGCCTGTTCCATCGATGGAGCAGCATCAGAATTCCAGTTGCATGGGAAGTCCTTGAACACTGCAACGACGCGAATTCAAGCAGGCTGCGGGACATATCCCTTTCGACCGTAACCACTCGATGGTGGTATGTTTTGGTTTTTGATGTAAATGCTCTGCAGTTGGCGGCAAATTGGGAGAGGATAACAGCCCTTCGATCGGGTTCTCCCCTCTGTTCCGGCTCATTCTTTTCTAAATTAACCGCCGCTTAACCATAAGTGCGTTAGCGATAGGCATGCCGCAGGGTGGCGCATCCATCGTTCCATCCGGACGGCTTTGCGGAGGAGCCTCGTCTACGCCATGACCCTTCTGGCACGCCTCTTCATCCTGGTCCTGCTCGCGGTCCTGCCGGCGATCGGCATCCAGATCTACAGCGTGCTCGAACAGCGGGCGGAGCGCGAAGGCGAGGTGACACTCCAGGCCGAACGGCTTCTCCGGCAGGTCGAAAGCGAGCATTTCCGTCTCATCGACAGCGCCCGCCTGATGGTCACCGCGGTGACCGAGGCGCGCTTCCTGCGCCGGGGCGAGGCCGACAGCTGCCAGACCTATCTGGAGCGGCTGGCGACCCGTTCCGCCGACTACCGCACCCTGTCGATCACCGATACCGAGGGGCGCATCCTGTGCAGCGCCGATCCGTCGCGCATCGGTGCCTCGCTGAGCGTCCAGCCGCATTTCCGCCGGGCGATGGCGCAGGGCCGTTTCGCCGTCGGCGAATGGACGATCACCCATTCCGGCGCCGACGGCGGCGAACTGCCGGTCGCCGCTCCCTATTCGGACAGCGATGGCCGGCGGGCCGGCGTGGTCGCCCTGTCGCTCGACGTCCCGCGCCTGACCGCCCTCTTCGCCTCCCGTCCGATGCCGGACAACACCACCCTGACCGTCGCCGACCGCTCCGGCACCATCCTGGTGAAGCTGCCGGGCACCCAGGGCCGCGCCGGCGAACGGCTGCCGGACAGCTATCTGGGGCTTCTGTCGGAACGGGAAGCCGGCGTGACCATGCTGCCCGGACTGGACGGCGTGTCGCGCATCCTCGCCTTCTCCCCGCCGTCCGCCGGCATCCGCGACCTGTTCATCAGCGTCGGCGTCGACCGTGGCGCCGCCATGGGCGCGGTCGACCGCGCCACCCGGGACGGGTTGCTGATGACGCTGTCCGGCTTCCTGGTCGCCGCCGCCGCCGCCTGGATCGGCGGCACCCTGTTCATCCGCCGCCCGGTCGATGCACTGGTTTCCGCCGCCCGCGACTGGAGCGAGGGCAAGACCGCCACGCGGGTCAAGCTGTCCGACCGCTCGTCGGAGATCGGTCAGCTCGGCTACGCCTTCGACATGATGGCTGAACGTCTGGAAGCGCGCGAAGCGGCGCTGCGCCAGTCCGAAAGCCACATCCGCGCCGTGCTGGACGCGCTGCCGGCCTATGTCGGCGTGCTGACGCCGGACGGGGCGGTGGCCCAGGTCAACCGCGCTGCCGCCGATGCCGCCGGGTTGCCGCCCGCCCGCATCGTCGGCCGCCCCTTCGACGAGATCTGCTGGCTGTCCTTCGACGAGGCCGGGCGGGAGCGGCTGCGGCAGGCGCTGGCGCTGGGCGCCGGCGGACGGTCCTCCCGCTTCGATGCCGGGCTGCGCGTCGCCACCGGGCGGGACACCGCTCCGCGGGAGATGACGGTGGACGTCAACCTGACCCCGATGGTCGATGCCGACGGGCATGTCACCCATCTGATCGCCACTGGCATCGACATCACCGAGCGCAAGCGCACCGAGGAGGCGCTGCGCGTCGCCGAGGAGCGTGTGCGCACCGGCCTGCGCAATTCCGGCGTGGTGGTGCTCAACCAGGATCGCGACCTGCGCTACACCTGGGCGCATTCGGAATGGCTCGGCTTCTCTCCCGACGCGCTGATCGGCCGTATCGACGCCGACCTGTGCAGCCAGCGCGAGGATGCCGACGGCATGATGGCGCTGAAGCGTCGGGTGATGGAGAGCGGCGTCGGCGCGCGGGAAGAGGTGCGCATCCGCTGCAAGGGCGAGGACCGCTTCTTCGACCTGACCATCGACCCGCTGCTCGATCCCTCCGGCCGCGTGGAGGGCGTCACCTGCGCCGCCGTCGAGGTTACCGACCGCAAGCAGGCCGAGGCCGAGCTGCATCGTGCGCGGGAGGAGGCCGATCAGGCCAACGACGGCAAGTCCAAGTTCCTCGCCGCCGCCAGCCATGACCTGCGCCAGCCGGTGCAGTCGCTCTATCTCTTCACCGCGGCGTTGAGCGACCGGTTGCAGGGCCATGCGGCGCTGCCGATCCTCGACAACATCCGCCAGGGGCTGGACACGCTGAAGAGCCTGCTGGACGGTCTCCTCGATATGTCGCGGCTGGAATCCGGCAAGATCGTCGCCACGCCGGTCGAGGTGCGGCTGAACCAGATGCTCGGCCGGCTGGTCGCCGAATACGGTCCGCGCGCCGCCCAGAAAGGGCTGGAACTGCGTGCCGTGCCGACCCGCGCCTGGGTCCGCACCGATCCGGCCCATCTGGAGCGCATCCTGCGCAACCTCGTGGAAAACGCGCTGCGCTACACCACCAGGGGCAAGGTGCTGTTGGGTTGCCGCCGGACGCCGTCCGGCATGCGGGTGGAGGTGTGGGACACCGGCGCCGGCATCCCCGCCGACCGGCTGGAGGACATCTTCGAGGAATTCACCCAGCTGGGCGAGCGCAGCGAACGCGGCCTCGGCCTGGGGTTGGCCATCGTCAAGCGGCTGTCGCGGCTGCTCGGCCATCCGGTGACGGTGCGCTCGTGGGAGGGCAAGGGGTCGGTCTTCGCGGTCGAGCTGCCGCGGGTGATCCTGGGCAACCCGCGTCCGGCCAGCGGCACCGCCGCCGCCGCCGCGACGCTCGCGCGCCGGTCCGTCGCCAACGATGCCGCTGCGGCCAACGACCGCGGACAGGCGATCAGCGCCATTGCCAACGCTTTTGGCGGCGGGCGGAGCGCAGGCGGGACGACCAAGACGATTGCCGCGCCGGCTGCGGTTGCAACTGGCGTCGGAGCCGCCAAGGGCATGGTTGCCGCCAAGGGCATGGTGCTGGTGATCGACGACGAGGCGATCATCCTGCTCGGCCTCAAGGCGATCCTGGAGGGCTGGGGCTATGACGTGCTGACCGCCAAGTCGGGCGATCAGGCGCTGGAACGGCTGCGCGCCGATGGCCGCTGCCCGCAGATCGTGCTGGCCGACTACCAGCTCCAGCAGGGCCGCACCGGTCCGGAGGCGGTGTGCGCCGTCCAGACCATGCTGGGTCAGTCGGTTCCCGGCATCATCCTGACCGGCGACACCAGCTCCGAGCGCCAGGAGGAGGCCGAGCGCCGCGGCTTCCGCATCCTGCACAAGCCGGTCTTCCCCAACGACCTCCGCCGCATGATGGCGAGCGCCGGGGCGGCGTGAGGCGCCGGCTTCGGTTGCGCCGACACGAAAAAGGGCCGCTCCCCACCGGGAAGCGGCCCTTGTCCCATCCGAACTCCGGCAGCCTTACTTCGCCAGATTGCGCAGCACGAAGTTCAGCACGCCGCCATTCCGGTAATACTCCACCTCGTCCAGCGTATCGATGCGCAGCAGCAGCGGGTGGGTCTCCACCGTGCCGTCGGCGCGGGTCAGGGTCAGGGTGACGTCCTTGCGTGGGCGCAGATCCTGTTCAATGCCGGCGATGTCGAAGCGTTCCGACCCGTCCAGCTTCAGGTCGTTGCGGGTCAGGCCGTCCTTGAACTGCAAGGGCAGGATGCCCATCCCGACGAGGTTGGAGCGGTGGATGCGCTCGAAGCTCTCGGCGATCACCGCACGGATGCCGAGCAGGCGGGTGCCCTTCGCCGCCCAGTCGCGGCTCGATCCCGTGCCGTATTCCTTGCCGGCGACCACCACCAGCGGCACGCCTTCGTCGGCGTAGCGCATGGCGGCGGTGTAGATCGGCAGCCGTTCGCCCGACGGGTAATGCCTGGTCTCGCCGCCCTCCACGCCGGGGATCAGTTCGTTGCGGATGCGGATGTTGGCGAAGGTGCCGCGCATCATGACTTCATGGTTGCCGCGGCGGGCGCCGTAGCTGTTGAAGTCCTGCGGACGGACCTGATAGCTCAGCAGATACTCGCCGGCCGGGCTGGTCTTCTTGATCGAGCCGGCGGGGGAGATGTGGTCGGTGGTGATGGAATCGCCCAGCACCGCCAGCGCCCGCGCGCCGCGCACGTCCGACACCGGGTCCGGCGTCTTGGTCAGGCCGGTGAAGAAGGGCGGCAGCTTCACATAGGTGGAGCCGTCCTGCCACTGGTAGGTCTGGCCCTCCGCCGTGGCGATGGCCTGCCACTGTTCCGGCCCCTTGAACACGTCGGAATAGCGGCTGCGGAACATCTCGGCGGTCAGCGAGGCGTCGATGGCGTCCTGCACCTCGCGGTTGCTCGGCCAGACGTCCTTCAGATAGACCGGCTGGCCGTCGGTTCCGGTGCCCAGCGGATCGGTGGTCAGGTCGATGTTCAGATTGCCGGCCAGCGCATAGGCGACGCAGAGCGGCGGCGAGGCGAGGTAGTTGGCGCGGGTGTGCGGGTTGACGCGGCCTTCGAAGTTGCGGTTGCCCGACAGCACGGCGCCGACCACGAGGTTGCCGTCCTCCACCGCCGCGGCGATGGCGTCGGGCAGCGGGCCGGAATTGCCGATGCAGGTGGTGCAGCCATAGCCGACGATGTTGAAGCCGATGCGGTCGAGGTAAGGCTGCAGCCCGGCCTTGGCGAGATAGTCGGTGACCACCTGGGAGCCCGGCGCCAGCGAGGTCTTGACCCACGGCTTTTGCTTCAGCCCCTTTTCGACCGCCTTTTTGGCCAGCAGGCCGGCGGCGATCAGCACCGCCGGGTTGGAGGTGTTGGTGCAGGAGGTGATGGCGGCGATGACGACGGCGCCCTGTTCCAAGCTGTAGTCGGCGCCCTTCACCGCAACAGCCTTCCTGGGATCGTCGGCCTTGTAGGCCTCGGTCATGTCCCTGGCGAAGCCCTGCGCCACCGCCGACAGCGGCACGCGGTCCTGCGGGCGCTTCGGACCGGCCAGCGACGGCTCCACCGTGCCCATGTCCAGTTCGAGCACGTCGGTGAAGACCGGGTCGGGGCTGTTCGGCTCGCGCCACATGCCCTGGGCCTTGGCATAGGCTTCGACCAGCGCCACGCGGTCGGGGTCACGCCCGGTGAAGGTCAGGTAGCGGATGGTCTCGGCGTCGATGGGGAAGATGCCGCAGGTGGCGCCGTATTCCGGCGCCATGTTGCCGATGGTGGCGCGGTCGGGCAGCGTCATGCTGTCCAGGCCCGGCCCGAAGAACTCCACGAACTTGCCGACCACGCCCTTCCTGCGCAGCATCTGGGTGACGGTCAGCACCAGATCGGTGGCGGTCATGCCCTCCTTCAGCCGGCCGGTCAGCTTGAAGCCGACGACCTCCGGGATCAGCATGGAGATCGGCTGGCCCAGCATCGCGGCTTCCGCCTCGATGCCGCCGACGCCCCAGCCCAGCACGGACAGGCCGTTGACCATGGTGGTGTGACTGTCGGTGCCGACCAGCGTGTCGGGATAGGCCACCGGCTTGCCCGACGGGTCGCCGTCGGTCCACACGACCTGCGCGAGATATTCGGTGTTGACCTGATGACAGATGCCGGTGCCCGGCGGCACCACGCGGAAGTTGTCGAAGGCCTTCTGGCCCCAACGCAGGAACTCGTAGCGTTCCAGGTTGCGCTCGAACTCCAGATCGACGTTCTTCTGGAAGGCGTCGGCGCCGCCGAAGTAATCGACCATCACCGAATGGTCGATGACCAGATCGACCGGCACCAGCGGGTTGATCTTGGTCGGGTCGCCGCCCAGCGACGCCATTGCCTCGCGCATCGCCGCCAGATCGCAGACCGCCGGCACGCCGGTGAAGTCCTGCATCAGCACGCGGGCCGGGCGATAGGCGATTTCACGGTCGGAGCGTTTGTCGACCAGCCATTGGGCCACCGCCTTCACGTCGTCGACGGAGACGGTGCGCCCATCCTCGAACCGCAGCAGGTTTTCCAGCAGCACCTTCATCGAGAACGGCAGCCGCGACAGATCGCCGAGACCCGCCTCCTCGGCGGCCTTCAGGCTGAAATAGTCGTAGCTCTTGCCGCCCGCGCTGAGCGAGCGGCGGGTCTTGAGCGAATCTTGACCGGTGAAGGTGGTCACGGGAAAGACTCCTTGGCTTCTGTGGCTTTTGGACCCGGCAGTCCGGATCGTGGCTTTCGGTTCGGGCGGGCACCGGGACGGATGCCTGGGGGAAGATGCTTCTCGTCGGATGGACTGGAAGGCCGCCGGACAGGACGCGCCATACAGCCAAGATGTAGGGCGCGAGGCCGGTCTATCAACGCACCGGATGACCCCTGCCGCAAGACGAGGTGGAAGTCCAATCCACTGGGCAGGACTTGGCGTGCGTCTGGATACTGGAAACGATTACGGTGCAGTGGTCCATACATTACAAAGTTTTATGCTGTCCGGAATTGCATATGGCTTTCAGCGAGGGTCCGGCCCGGCTAGTCTAACGGCGATGACCCTGGCACGGAGGCGGGCGGTGACGGAAAAAGGCGGTCTTTGGGATATGGTCCGCACAGTCACGGTCGCGGGGCTGCTGGCGCTTGGGGCCCGCTCGGTGGTGGCGCAGCCCTTCCACGTCCCGTCGGGATCGATGGAGCCGACGCTGGAGGTCGGCGATTTCCTGTTCGCCAGCAAGTTTCCCTACGGATACAGCCGCTATTCCTTCCCGCTCGACGCGCTTCCCATCGCCGGGCGGGTGCTGGGCCATGCGCCGGAGCGTGGCGACATCGTCGTCTTCCGTCTGCCGCGCGACCCGGAGCAGGTCTATGTGAAGCGGCTCGTCGGGCTGCCGGGCGACGTGGTGCAGATGCGGGACGGCGTTCTGCATGTGAACGGCCAGCCGGCGGCGCTGGAGCGCCTGGAGGATTTCGTCGAGACAGGAACCGACGGTGCCCGCCGGACCATCCCGCAATATGTGGAGCATCTGCCGGGTGGTCCGACGCACCGGGTCCTGCATGTGGCCGGGCGCGATGGCCTGGACGATACCCCGTCGCTTCGGGTGCCGGATGGCCATTACTTCATGTTGGGTGACAACCGCAGCAATTCTCTGGACAGCCGGGTTGCGGCAACGGCCGGCGGCGTCGGCTTCGTTCCCGCCGAAAACCTCATCGGCCGGGCCGACCTGCGGCATTTCTCCGTCGATCCGTCCGCGCTGGACGAACCGGCCCACTGGCCGGCGGCCCTGCGGCTAGACCGCATCGGGCTGATCCGCTGAGCTGCCCTCACGCCATCCTATGGCGCGGGCTTCGTCAGGTGGGCTTCATCGCCACGTAGCGGACGAAACGCAACCCGCTGCCCAGCACCCGCAACCGTGCCCACCACAGTGCCAGTTCGCGCTTCAGCGCGGCCAGCACCGGTGCCGGCGGCGCGGCGGCAGCCAACGTGTCGGCCAGCTTGCGCACGCGGTCGATGATGTGGCGGCGGTGCAGCTGGGTCAGATCCTCCGAAATGCGGAGGTCGAGGTTGCGCTGGGTCAGTTCGTCGGCCATGCGGGTGGCGGTCCAGGGATAGACCTCCATCGGCTCCTCCTCCCGCCAGCCGTTCCAGCTGTCCCAGGAGCCGGGGGTGCCGTCGATCACATAGTCGTACAGGGCGATGCCGCCCTTGGGTTTCACGCAGTCGCCGAGCCGGTCGAGGAACAGGTCCTTGTCGCGCACACGGTGGAGGATGCGGTCGGCCATCACGAGGTCGAAGCTGCCGGCCTGGTTGAAATGCTCCGGGTCGTAATGGGCGATGGGTGCCTTCTTCGACAGGCCCAGCGCCTTCGACCGGTCCATCGCCAGCTTCGCCAGCAGCGGCGACGACTCCAGCCCGGTCACCCAGGTGTCGCAGCTTTGCACCAGCGCGCGGGCAGTGCCGCCCAGGCCGGCCGACAGGTCCAGCACGCTCTTGGCCGGGTTCAGCCCGAAGGACCGGACGGAATCGACCATCCACGCCGCTTCCTCCGGCCCGGTCATGTCCTGGCCCCACAGAAGCTGCGCCCCCTCGCTGCGCGCCGGCGACCAGACCGGCTCGCCGTGACGGTCGAGTTGCATCAACGCCAGCCGGTCCAGTTCCGGGTTGCCGGTGGGCGGGGCCGGCAGCGCGCTTGCGCCCGACGGCGCTGGAGGTGTGGCGCTGCCGACCGCATCGACCGGGCCGGGCTGCCGGCGGCCCGCCAGAGCGCGTGGGTCGGCCCGGTTCGAAATGCGGGGCAGGCGGGACAGGTCGTAACCCTCCCACCACGCAGCCAAACGGATGCGCCAGTCGGGGTTACGCCACCTCTCCAAATCCTGCGGACTGATCTGCGGCACCACGCATCTGCCCTTTCCAGGTCAAGCGGCGAATCACCGATCTACCACTTTTGGGTATAGTCACGACATTCGGTACCGTGATTTAGAAGTAGGTTGGCCTGATTTGTCTGTCAAGAAACCATTATTTAACGATTTCGACTTCGTTTTCGCCAATTGTCGGTAAATTTTACCGGTTTTTGTCTGTCCACCCGCTCTGTGCGGCCATTGCGGCAACCGGGGCGCCTCCCTATACTCCCGTCGCAACCGACGAAGGGGGCTTCGCGTGCCGATCGAAACCGGTGAGTCCACCGGCAATCCCTGGACCGTGCTGACCAGCACGACGAAATATGAGAATGCCTGGATGGAGGTGGTCGAACACAAGGTTCTGACCCCGAAAGGCTCTCCCGGCATCTACGGCGTCGTTCATCCCCGCAGTCTTGCCACCGGCGTGGTGCCGGTCCATGCCGACGGCACGGTGACCCTGGTCGGCCAGTACCGCTTCCCGTTGAAGCAGTACAGCTGGGAAATCCCCGAGGGCGGCGGGCGCAAGGGCGTCGAGCCGCAGGAATCCGCCGCGCGCGAGCTGCGCGAGGAAACCGGCCTGACGGCGCGGCGCTGGATGCCGCTGATGACGCTGCACCTGTCCAACTGCATCACCGACGAGGTGGCCCACACCTTCGTCGCCTGGGATATGGAGCAGGGCGAGTCCGCCCCCGACGAGACCGAGGTGCTGGCACTGCGCCGCGTGCCCTTCGCCGAGGTGATCGACATGGTGCTGGCCGGCGCCATCACCGACGCCATGGCGGTGGCCAGCCTGCTGAAGCTGCGGGTGCTGGCGGCGGAAGACGCGCTGCCCGAGGATCTCGCCGGCATTCTCCGCCTCTGACCTGCCGGCGATTTGAACCGCCAACAAATCGGACCTCAATGACCGTCATTTCCGGCCATGCCGTCGCCATCGATTTCGAAACCGCCAACGAGACCCGCACCAGCGCCTGCTCCATCGGCGTCGCCTGGATCGAGAACGGCCGCGTGACCGGGACGGAAGAGCATCTGATCCGCCCGCGCGAACCGCGCTTCAACCCCTTCAACAGCGCTATCCACGGCATCCGGGAAGAGGACGTGGCCGACGCGCCCGAATTCCCGGAGGTGTGGGCGGCCCTCCGGGAGCGGGTGCAAGGCCGGCTGATCCTGGCCCACAACGCCGCCTTCGACGTCAGCGTGCTGCGCCATACCCTGACCGACTATGGGCTGGACTGGCCGGCCTGCGACTATCTCTGCACCGTCATGATGGCGCGCCGGGCCTGGCCGACCCTGACCGGACACCGCCTGAACCATCTGGCCGATTTCCTGGGGATCGCGCTTCACCACCACCATGCCGGCAGCGACGCCGAGGCCTGCGGTCGCATCGCGTTGGCCGCGGCGCTGGAGATGGGGCTGGGCGGCTTCGGCGAGGTCGGGCGCACCGGCATCAGCCTGGGCCGCATCGCCCCCGGCGGCTATTCCCCCTGCAAGGGCGGCAAGGCGCCGCCGCGCCGCCCGCGCGTGGTGGCGTGAAGCGTCAGCCGGCGCTTTCCCCCGGCTTCCCCTGTGTTCAAATTTTTGCGATCGGCTTTACGCTTCAAATCGATTCCGATTTTTCGCGATCCGATCTAGGCTCCCGCTCCACCGTGTGAAGGAGCGAACCGCATGCTGTTCATGTTCCATTGCGTCGACAAGGCGGGTGCCGCCGATGTCCGCGCCGCCAACCGTACCGAGCATCTGGCCTATCTGGAAGCCAATGCCGCCAACATCTTCGCCGCCGGCCCGCTGCTGTCGGACGACCAGAGCGGCATGGTCGGCAGCCTGCTGATCGTCGAGTGCGCCGATGCCGCCGCCGCGCAGGCGTTCGCCGACAGCGATCCCTATGCCAAGGCCGGCCTGTTCGACAGCGTGACGATCCGGCCCTGGCGCCGCGTCTACCCCAAGGCCTGAGCGGGAGAGCGCTGGCGATGGCCTACTGGCTGGTGAAATCCGAGCCGTTCAAATATTCCTGGGACCGCATGGTCGCCGATGGCCGGACCCATTGGGACGGGGTGCGCAATTACCAGGCGTCCAACAATCTGAAGGCGATGGAGGTCGGCGACCGCGCCTTCTTCTATCATTCCAACGAAGGGCTGGAGATCGTCGGCATCGTCGAGATCGTCCGCACCTATTACCCGGACCCCAGCGACGAGTCCGGCCGCTTCGGCATGGTCGACGTGGCTCCGGTGATGCCGGTGAAGACGCCCGTCACGCTGAAGCAGATCAAGGCCGATCCGGAACTTCAGTCGATGGCGCTGGTGCGTCAGTCGCGGCTGTCGGTCTGCCCGGTCACCGACGACGAGTGGGCGCGGGTGTGCGATCTGGCAGGGGTCGGCGTGCCGGCCTGAGGGGCCGAGCGGGGCGAAAACGGCCCCGCTCTTCACTGAAAACCCTACTCCGCCGCTTCCTGCATCGCCGCGTGGAAGTCGTTGGTTGCCTGCAGCATGCGGCGGGCGATGTCCGCCATGCCGGCGGCCGAGACGGCGTCGAGGGGGCCGCCGAGCGTGCGCAGCGTGGCGTCTATGGCCATCAGGCTGGTGCGGTCGGCCATTCCGACGAGGCGGTCGCTGCGGTCGCCGGCTTTCGGAAGATCGTCCGCGTTCGTGGTGCTGGGCATTGCGATCCTTGCCGCCGCTGATCGTTACCGTAATGCAGCAACTCTATAGCTGCTGGCGGGTTAAGGTCGGGTTAAGCAAGGGATCGTCCGTTACAGGACGGACATCCCCGCACGCTGCCCCGCATGCTGCGCCGCGGCGCGGCGGATGGTCGCGGAGCCGGACCGCTGCCCTTCCGGCCCGGTTGGCGGCGCGGTCACGGAGGCCTTGGCATGCCTCGGTATGCTTGGGGAAGAAACAGTCTCGCGCTGCAAAATCAGCGACACAATCCTCCTTTGGTCGGGGGGCCTGCGGGGGCCGATTTGCTTGTTCGTCCCGCAACTTGTGTGGATAATGCCGCTCAATTCCGGGCGGCGGCCCGCCGCCCTCCAATCATCTTCCGGCCAATTCGGAAGCACCACGGGGGAATCGCACTCATGACCGACAACAGCTTCTTTCCGGTGAAGCCCGAGATCGCGGCCGCCGCCCACGTGAATGCGGAAGCCTACGCCCGCATGTACGAGCAGTCGGTCAAGGACCCCGAGGCGTTCTGGGGCGAGCAGGGCAAGCGGCTCGACTGGATCCAGCCATACAGCAAGGTGAAGGACGTCAACTTCAACGACGATGTCCATATCCGCTGGTTCTACGACGGCACGCTGAACGTGTCGGCCAACTGCATCGACCGCCATCTGGCGACCCGCGGCGACCAGACCGCGATCCTGTTCGAAGGCGACGACCCCGGCGTTTCCAAGGCCATCACCTACAAGGAACTGCACGAGAAGGTCTGCCGTCTCGCCAACGTGCTGAAGAAGAACGGCGTCAAGAAGGGCGACCGCGTCACCATCTATCTGCCGATGATCCCGGAGGCCGCCTATGCGATGCTGGCCTGCACTCGCATCGGCGCCATCCACTCCATCGTCTTCGGCGGCTTCTCGCCCGACAGCCTGAAGGACCGCATCGTCGACTGCGACAGCCATTTCGTCATCACCTCCGACGAGGGTCTGCGCGGTGGCCGCAAGGTGCCGCTGAAGGCCAACGCCGACAAGGCGGTGGCCGGCGCGCCGACGGTCAAGCATGTGCTGGTGGTCAAGCACACCGGCGGCAACGTCGCCTGGACCGAGGGGCGCGACCTCTGGTACCACGAGGAGATGGAGAGCGTCTCCGCCGATTGCCCGCCGGAGGAGATGAACGCCGAGGATCCGCTGTTCATCCTCTACACTTCCGGCTCGACCGGCAAGCCGAAGGGCGTGCTGCACACCACCGGCGGCTATCTCGTCTATGCGTCGATGACCCACCAGTATGTCTTCGACTACAAGGACGGCGAGGTCTACTGGTGCACGGCCGACGTGGGCTGGGTCACCGGCCACAGCTACATCGTCTATGGCCCGCTCGCCAACGGCGCCACCACGCTGATGTTCGAAGGCATCCCGACCTACCCGGATGTCTCGCGCTTCTGGCAGGTCATCGACAAGCACAAGGTCAACATCTTCTACACCGCCCCGACCGCCATCCGCTCGCTGATGCGTGAAGGCGAGGGCCCGGTGAAGAAGACCTCGCGCGCCAGCCTGCGCGTGCTGGGTTCGGTCGGCGAGCCCATCAATCCGGAAGCGTGGCTGTGGTACTACAATGTGGTCGGCGACGCCCGCTGCCCGATCGTCGACACCTGGTGGCAGACGGAGACCGGCGGCATCCTGATCAGCCCGCTGGTCGGCGCCATCGGCCAGAAGCCGGGCTCCGCGACCAAGCCCTTCTTCGGCGTCCAGCCGGTCGTCGTCGACAACGAAGGCCAGATTCTGGACGGCGAGACCGAGGGCAACCTCTGCATCGCCGATGCCTGGCCCGGCATGATGCGCACGGTCTACGGCGACCACGAGCGCTTCATCCAGACCTATTTCTCGACCTTCGCCGGCAAGTACTTCACCGGTGACGGCTGCCGCCGCGACGCCGACGGCTATTACTGGATCACCGGCCGCGTCGACGACGTCATCAACGTGTCCGGCCACCGCATGGGCACCGCCGAGGTCGAAAGCGCGCTGGTCGCCCACCCGAAGGTCGCCGAGGCCGCGGTCGTCGGCTATCCGCACGACCTGAAGGGCCAGGGCATCTACGCCTATGTCACTCTGAACGCCGGCGAGACGCCGACCGAGGAGCTGCGCAAGGAGCTGGTCGCCTGGGTCCGCAAGGAGATCGGCCCGATCGCCTCGCCCGACCTGATCCAGTGGGCCCCCGGCCTGCCGAAGACCCGTTCGGGCAAGATCATGCGCCGCATCCTGCGCAAGATCGCCGCGAACGAGCATGACAGCCTGGGCGATACCTCGACGCTCGCCGATCCGGGCGTGGTGACCGACCTGATCGACAACCGCATGAACAACGCCTGACGGCAGGTTCATGGGAAAGGGGCGCTCCGGTGGGGCGCCCCTTTTTCTTTGTCGTGTCAGGTCCTTGCCCCAACGGCACGACCATCCTCAACGCTCCGGCAGCACCAGCGGGGCGGCGGGGGAGATGGTGAAGGCAGTGGGGGAGGGGTGGCGCTCGACGATCCGCTTGCGGGCATCTTCCGCGCTTTCGGCGGCGACGGCATAGGTGCGGATGCCGGTCCAGGGGGCGGTGGTTTCCAGCGCCTCCACCGCGACATACCACAGTGGGCCGCTGGATCGGGCGACGCGGTCGACGCAATAGAACTCCATCGGCGTCAGGGCGGCATCGTCGGTGACGGCCGACTGCAGCGACAGGATCTCGCCCTCCACCTCCGCCGCCTCGCGGCGCAGGCCGGCCAGGGTTTCCTCCGCCTCCACCCGGCGGACCGAGGCGAGCTTGGCGTAGTTGGCGTAGACGTCCAGCCGCTCCTTCAGCGCGGTCAGCTTCTCCGACTGGCGGCGGGCGCGGATGCCGAGGATGCGCTCGGCCAGCACGCCGATCACCAGACTGGTGACGGCTCCCAGAACCCAGACGGGGCTCATGGTGCGGAGGCCCCGGCAACAGCGTCTTCGTCCGCCTCCTCGCTGGAGACGGTGACGCCCACGCCCTCGTGGAAGATGTTGCGGGTCAGCATCTGGGCGGCGGCAAAGTCGGAGGCCCAGACCTGCGCCTCGTTCCCGAAGCGCCAGATGGCGGGGTGGACCACCACCTTGGCATCGGGCCGGGCGGTGAAGCCCGGAGCCATCGCCAAGCGGAAGGTGAAATGGTTGCGCCCCGGCTCATGCCGGCCGATCTCGTGGATGAAGCGGCGCGCGGCGGCGGTGCGCTTGCCGCTGCGGCGGTTGAGGACCAGCTTGTCGGTCGACAACTCCACCAGCCTTGCCTTCGTCGCCTCGATTTCGGCCTGCATGGCCTCCAGCTCGTTGGCCTGGAGTTCCAGCGCGTCGCGTTCGGCGGTCAGGGCGGCGCCGCAGCGGCGGATTTCCCGGTCCGTCCGCAGGATCAGGCCGCGGCGGATGCCCAGAAACAGCAGGGTGGCGCCGATGCTGAACAGCGCCAGCAGCATTTCCGACGTCATACGCGCCCGCTCCGCAAACCATTCGGCATTGGGGGAGTTGTAGCGCAATCCGCCTGGGCACGCATCACAAGCAAGTGCCTCGCGGCCCTAAAAAAACCGGTCCTGAAAAACGGCGCCCCGCAGGGCGCCGCATCCGTCCGCCAAGCGAACTAAAGCTTATTTCCGCTCGCCGATGGCGGTCTGGGCCGCCTTCACCAGATCGGGGCCGATCTGCTTGGCCCACTTGTCGAAGACCGGCTGGGTGGCGGTCTGGAAGGCCTTCTGCTGGTCCGACGTCAGGCGTACGACTTCGACGCCCTGGGCGGTGATCTCCTTCAGCAGGCTGTCGTCCTCGGCGGTGATGCCCTTGCGGGAGATCGCGACCTCTTCGGCTGCGGCCTGGACGGCGGCGGCGCGCACGGCCTCCTGATCCTCCTTCGACCAGCTGGCCCAAACCTCCTTGTTGACCACGAAGATCAGCGGATCGGCGACGTAACCCCACAGGGTCAGGTTCTTCTGGCCCAGCGTGGCGAGCTTGGCGGCGACGAAGATCGCCAGCGGGTTCTCCTGCCCGTCGACGGCGCCGGTCGACAGCGCCGGCTGCGCGTCGGCCCAGCTCATCTGCGTCGGGTTGGCGCCGAGGGCCGTAAAGGTGTCGAGGTAGAGCGGCGAGCCGACAACGCGGATCTTCAGCCCCTTCAGGTCGGCCGGCGTGCGGATCGGGTGCTTGGAGTTGGAGATCTCGCGGAAGCCGTTCTCGCCCCAGGCCAGCGGCATCACGTCCTTGGTGGCGAGCAGATCGAACAGCTTCTTGCCGACCTCGCCCTGGGTCAGGGCATCCAGCGACTTGTGGTCGGGCATCAGGAAGGGCAGGGAGAAGAGGTTCAACTCCTTCACCTGCGGCGACCAGTTGATGGTGGAGCCGACCGCCATGTCGATGGTGCCCTGGCGGAGCGCGGTGAACTCCTTGGTCTGGTCGCCGTTCACCAGCGAGGTGCCGGGATACATCTTGATGTTGATGCGGCCGCCTGTCTTCTCCTTGACCAGTTCGGCCCAGCGGTCGCCGCCGACACCCCAGGGGAAGGGCTTGCCCAGAACGGTCGAAAGCTTGTACTCCGCCTTGTAGTCGGCAGCGTTCGCCGCACCGGCGACCAGAGCCGGAACCGTCAGCGCGGCCAGCGCGATGCCGGCGAGCAGAGCCTTCAGCGATTTCATGCTTGTTTCCTCCCAAGCGCCCTATACGAAAGATACGGACCGGGATCGTACAGATGCACGCAGGACTGTTCCACGCGCAATTTGAAGCGACCGTCCGCGGTCCGAACAATGCGGCCATGCGGCGCAGCCGCAATGCGGCCATGCGACTGGGCCTGATGCTCGGCGTTTGTGCCTGCCTGGTCCTGCCGGCGGCAGGCCTCGCCCAGGGACTGCCCGGCCCGGCGACCCCGATGGGGCCGAATCCCAGCGAGTGCGAAATCCAGGCGGCGCTGCTCGGCACCACCGGGCCCAACTGTCCCCCGGTGGCGATGCAGCGGCCGGCCGCCCCGCCGCCGGCCACATCCCCCGCCGCATCCTCTGGTCAGCGGCCGGGACCGGTGACGGTGCCGCCGCTGCCCGGACCGACCGCCATGCAGGCGCCGGAACTGCGCGCCGCCTTCCGGGTCGAGTTCGACTTCAACTCCGCCGTCATCCGGCCGGAATCGCGGGAGATCCTGGACAAGGTGGCGGCGGTGATGGGAACGGCCGGCACCACCCGCTTCCGCATCGTCGGCCACACCGACGCCGTCGGCGGCGACGCGGCCAACCTCGCTTTGTCCAAGCGGCGGGCAGCGGCGGTGGTGGAGTATCTGGTGTCTCGCCACCGCATCCACGCTGACCGGCTGGAGGCGTCCGGCATGGGCGCGCGGGAACTGCTGTTGCCCGACCAGCCGAAGGCGGCGGCCAACCGGCGGGTGGAGATCGTCAATCTGGGTGGCTGAAGTTTTTTCGGATCCGCCGGGAACCTTCGGCGGGGTGAAGTGTTGCGCAGAAGCGCTGATGGGCCTTTGGCCCTGCGCCCCTCCCTCAAACCCCCGACCGGGAGAGCCGATGCCGGATCACACCCCCATTCCCATCGACAGCCACCGCATCGCCGACGACGAGGTCGGCAAGCCGGCGGTCTTCGGCGCCATCCTGTCCGGCCAGCCGCTGGAGATTCACCGCAACATCTTCGAGGGCGACTACAGCCGCTTCCGGTCGGGGGTGTGGCAGTGCACGCCGGGCCTCGTCGCGATGAAGGACTGGCCCTATCACGAGTTCTGCGTCCTGCTGTCGGGCCGGGTGATCATCACGCCGGAGGGCGGAACCCCGCGGGAATACAAGGCCGGCGACGCGCTGGTGCTGCCGATGGGCTTCACCGGAACCTGGGAGATCCTGGAGACGGTGCGCAAATACTATGCGGTCCAGGCGCGCCAGCCGCTGCTGCGGCGGATGAAGGCGCGGGTGAAGGGCTGGCTGCGGCCCGATAAGGAGAATGGGGGCGCCAAGGGCGGGCAGGCGGCGAATGCGCAGCCCGGTACCGCGTTCTGACACCTCGCCATCCGCCGGACGCCCGTGTTAGGGTCCGCCGCGCCGTCTGCCCGGACGGCCCCCGTGCAAGACTCTGACACCGGTGCGTCCCATCATGACCCAGGCCCCCCGTACCCTCACCGAGATTGCCGAAGCGCTGGGCGCCGCTGTCGAAGGCGACGGCTCCCTCACGATCCGCCGCGCCGTCCATCCGTCGGAAGCGGAAGGGCCGGAGGATCTGGCGCTGGCGATGGACAAGGATCTGCTGGCCCTGCTGCCCGGCAGCAAGGCGGTCGCCGCCGTCGTCGCCGAAGGGGTCGAGGTGCCGGAGGGGATCAAGGGCCGCATCGTGGTGAAGCGCCCGCGCTACGCCATGGCGGGGATGCTCGACATCTTCGAACGTCCGGTCCATGCCGAGCCGGGGGTGTCGCCGCAGGCCTATGTGGCGCCCGACGCCGTGGTGGCGCCCGATGCCTCCATCGCCCCCTTCGCCTATGTCGGCCCGCGCGCCCGCATCGGCGCCGGGGTGGTCATCCTGCCGCATGTCACGGTCGGGGCCGACGCGGTGATCGGCGAGGGCAGCCTGCTGCATCCCGGTGCCCGCATCGGCGAACGGGTGGAAATGGGTGCGCGCTGCATCGTCCATCCCAACGCCGCCATCGGCAATGACGGCTTCAGCTTCGTCACGCCGGAGCCGGGCAGCGTGGAGTCCGCCAAGACCACCGGCCGCGTCGTCGGCACCAACGTGCTGATCCGTCGGGTGAACTCCATCGGCACCGTGATCATGGGCGACGATGTCGAGATCGGCGCCGGCGCCACCATCGACCGCGGCACGGTGACGGCCACCCGCATCGGCAACGGCACCAAGATCGACAACCTCGTCCAGATCGGCCACAACGTCCAGGTCGGCACCAACTGCATGCTGTGCGGCCATGTCGGTATCGCCGGCAGCACGGTGATCGGCGACCGCGTGGTTCTGGCCGGCAAGGTCGGCGTCGCCGACCACATCAAGATCGGCAGCGACGCAGTGGTCGCGGCCAATTCCGGTGTCGGCATGAACATCCCGCCGAAGTCGGTGTGGATGGGCTATCCCGCCGTGCCGCGCGCCCGCGCCTTCGAACAATACAAGGGCCTCGCCCGCCTGAAGCGCCTGTTCGCCGACGTCTCCGACCTGAAGAAGCGCCTGACCGCCATCGACGGCGGCCCGGTGACGGCCGAGGCGGAGCCGGCGGAGCAGCAGGAATAGGCCGGCGATCCGGCCGTCTTCGCCCTTCATCGTTCAACCACAATCGTTCCCATGACCTCCGGCCAGAACCCCACCCGTGAATCGATCCTTGGCGGCCCGGCCGTCATCCTGGTGCAGCCGCAGCTCGGCGAGAACATCGGCGCCTGCGCGCGTGCGATGCTGAATTGCGGGCTGACCGATCTCCGGCTCGTCAAGCCGCGGGACGGCTGGCCGAACCCGAAGGCGAATGCCGCCGCGTCGGGGGCCGACCTCGTCATCGACAATGCGAAGATCTTCGAGACGACGGCCGAGGCGGTCGCCGATCTGGAGTCGGTCTTCGCCACCACGGTGCGCACCCGCGACATGATCCAGCGCTTCGTCACCCCGCGCGTCGCGGCCGGCGAGATGCGGGAGCGCTATGCCGCCGGCCAGAAGGTCGGCGTGATGTTCGGGCCGGAGCGCACCGGGCTGTTCAACGACGACCTGACCCTTGCCCAGACGCTGGTGACGGTGCCGCTGAACCCGGCCTTCTCCTCGCTCAACTTGGCCCAGGCGGTGCTGCTGATCGGCTACGAGTGGTTCCAGGCCGGCGACCGCACGCCCGACCGCTTCCTGCACACCGGCCAGACCCGCCCGGCGACGATGGCGGAGCGGGTGAACTTCTTCGAACGGCTGGAGGCGTCGCTGGACCGTACCGGCTTCTTCACCAGCGAGGCGAAACGCCCCTCGATGATCCGCACCCTGCGCAACGCCTTCGAGCGGATGGAGATGACCGAGCAGGAGGTGCGCACCCTCCACGGCGTCGTCACCGCCCTGGTCGAGGGCGACAAGCGGAAAGGCGGGAGTTAAGCCGCAAGCACCGCTATAGTGGGCGTCCATGGACTATGCGTTGCAGAACATGGATGTCGGGCTGGTGCTGCTGGACAGCGCGCGGCGGGTGCTGGCCCTGAACCCGGCGGCGGTGCGGCTGCTGGGCGACCGCGCGGCCAGGCTGGTCGGCGCCTATCTGCACGACCTGCACCCTCCCTCCCACCGCGCCAAGGTGGAACTGCTGATGGCCGCCGCCACCGATCCCGCCGCCCCGGCATCGGCCTGTTCGATGATGGTGGCGTTGCCCGGCCGGGTGCTGGTGGTGAAGGCGACCGCGCTGGCGCTTGCCACCGCGGCGGGAGAGAGTGGCGCGGTCACCGCCCTGATGCTGATGGAGGCGGCGCGGCCATCAGCCGCCGATGCGCAGATCCCGCCATCTCAAGCTCCCGCATTGCAGGTGCCTGAACCGCTGGTCAAGCTGCCGGTGGAGAAGGGGCAGGGGATCGTGCTGCTCGACCCGGCCGATGCCGTCTATCTCCAGGCCGACGGCCATTACACCACTGTCCACACCGCCGACGGCGCCTTCTTCTGCGGCCTTCCCCTGTCGGAACTGGAGGCGCGGCTCGACGCCCGGTCCTTCGTGCGCACCCATCGCGGCTACATCGTCAACCTGCGCCATGCCCGCGCGGTGGAGCGGCAGGACGGCCGCGCCGCCTTCGTCATGGCCGCTCCCGGCGCCCCCCGCGTGCCGGTCAGCCGCAACCGGGCCGAGGCGCTGAAGAAACGGCTAGCGCTGTAGCCGCTGCTCCGTCTGCCGCGCCAGCGCAGGCCAATCGCGACCGGGCGAGGCCCAGTTCGGTTCGCCATGGGTGGCGTGGCCCGGCAGCGGGCAGGCCAGGAAGCGGCCGGCCGCTCCCAGCGTGTAGTGCAGGCAATAGTCGATGGACCGCCGTTCGATGCGGAAGCGATCCCAGACGGCGCTGTCCTCGCGCAGCGTCGACAGCCGGCAGGCCCAAGTCATGGTGGTGCTGGCGGTGAATTTCCAATGGCTGAGCGGCCGGCGCAGCACGCAGGTTTCCTCGCCGCCGGCCGCGATCACCCCATGCAGGCCGGTGGCAGCGGGGTCGGCGTACTTGTCGGCATGGTCGTACAGCGTCACGTAATCGGCGATCTGGAGACCCTCCGCCAGCAGGGCGCGGGCGCCCGGCAGATGCAGATAGTCGTCCTCCAGGAAATAGACGATGGCGTCACGGTCATGCTGGCGGTCGGACAGGTCGGCCAGAGCCAGCGCCTTGGCATGCAGGAAGGAGCCGTGATGGCCCAGGGCCGTGCGCTGGACTACACCGGGGCGGAGGCAGCCGGCCTGGGCCAGCATCGCCTCCACCCGCTCCACCGTATCGTCCCTGCAATTGTCGGCGATCACCCGCAGCTCGTCGGCGGCCGGACGGAAGACGTCGAGGAAATTGGCCAGACAGGCGAAGGGGCCGGCGATCTTCTCCTTGGGGTTCCCGCGGTCGCTCAGCCGGTAATAGATCCGCAGCCGGCCGGGAGCGGGCGGAAACCGCCGCCAGTCATGAAGCCGCCACTGGGCCCCACCGCTTGCGATCTGCCGGCGGTGCAGCGCCAAGGCCAGATCGCAGAAGCCGTCCTCATGGTCCGGCTCGACTGCCAGCAGCCGGGACAGCCAGCCCACCGATGCCTCCGCCGGGCCATAACGCAGGGCCGCGACACCGGCATTGCGCAGGGCGGCGGCATCGCCGGGGGCGAGGGCGAGGGCGTTGCGGAAGGCCTGCACGGCCGTGGCTCCGTCCTCCTGCTGCAAGGCCAGCGCGCCGAGCTCGGCATGGAGGTCGGAGCGCAGCGGATGCCGGGCGGCGGCTTCGCGGAGGGCATCGACGGCGCCCGTCCGGTCGCCGGCCTGCCGGCGGGCGGCGGCCAGACGGCGCCACGGCGTGGGATCGGCCGGGGTCAGCAATGCGGTGCGGCGCAGCCAGACCATCGCCGCCCCGGTGTCGCCGCCGGCCTTCGTCATGGCGGCGAGGTTGGCGGCATATTCGGCGCGGGCCGGGTCGCAGGCGCAGGCACGGCATTGGCGCGCGACCGCATCCGCCGCGCCGCCGGCCCCCTGCTGGAAGCGGACGATGGCGGAGAGCTGCCAGGCGTCGCCGGTCTCCGGCTCCCGGTCGAGAATCGCGGCGCAGGCATCGTAGGCCTCCTGCCGGCGCCCTTCGCGGAAATGCCCGGCCGCCACCACTAAGTCATGGACCGCCATATCCCGCCCCAATCGCCCGCCGGTTGCATCCGTGGCGCGAGAGTGGTCCGTGGACCGGGTCGTGGTCAAGCCTCGGCGACGGTTCCGTTCATGCAGCGATCCCGCCATTCGCGCAGGCCGGATACCGCTGGTGCAGGGCCGCTTGATCGCAGGCATGCCGGCGGGGAAGCATCGGGCCAATCTTCCCTGCCCCTGCCGACCGGAATGAGGAGCCCGCTTCCGTGGACAGCATCGACGCGCCCGACCGCTATGTCTCGTTCAAGGGGATTGACTGCGAGGGCAACAGCCGCCGCATCATCGACCGCCTGTACATGCACATCGACGACCCCGCCAAGACCAACGCCTTCTGGGAGCGGTTCCGCGCCAAGCTGGCGGTGGCCGAGGACCCGCTGAAACGGCAGGCCGACGGGCTGTGCCTGCTGTGCGCCAACATCTATTACATCGCCGACCTGTTCGAGGAGCATGACGACGAGGACGGGCTGGCGATGCTGCGCCAGCTGGAGGACGAGTGCTGCTGACCCGTCAGGGCCTGGGAGCCGTCCTGGCTGCCGGCTCCTTCTCGGCCTCCTTGTCCGCCGCGGCATAGGCGACACGCCAGACCGTGCCGGAGGCGTCCTCGGCGATCAGCAGGGCGCCGTCGGCGGTCACCGCCAGCCCGCTCGGCCGACCCCAGACCTTCGGGGTCTCGTCGCCCTCCGCGGCACTCCCCGTTGCGGTCCCCGCGGCTGGGGTGATGCGAAAGCCGGTGACGAAGGTCTCGTAGGTGCCTGTCGGCCGGCTCTTGTCGAAGGGCGCGGTGTCGAAGGGCACGAAGGCGATGGCATAGCCGGTCGGACGCGAGCGGTTCCACGACCCATGCAGCGACACGAAGGCGCCCATGCGGTAGCGTTCCGGGAAATGGGTGGCGTCGCCGAAGGCCAGCCCGATCGGTGCTGAATGGGCCTGGAACAGCAGCCCCGGCACCAGCGCCGCCTTCACCAGATCGGGCCGCCGCCCGGCAAGGTCGGGCTGCGGGTTGTCGCCGATGTAGGAATAGGGCCAGCCATAGAAGCCGCCCGGCTTCACCGCCGTCAGGAAATCGGGAACCAACTGGTCGCCCAGCCCGTCGCGCTCGTTGACGACGGCATAGAGGTCGCCGGTTCCGGGTTTGAAGGCGAGGCCGACCGCGTTGCGCAGGCCGGCCGCGTAGGTGCGCTGGCCGCTGCCGTCGATGCGGAATTCCTGGATGGTGGCGCGCGGTTCCGGCTCCACCCCGATGTTTCCCTCCGAGCCGATGCCGACATAGAAATGCCGCCCGTCCGGCGCCACCGCGACGGAGCGCGTGGCATGGCCGCCGCGCTTGCCGAAGGCGCCCTCCGGCGTCAGCCGCCGCCGTTCCCCCGCCTGGATCGTCCCGGCGGTCCAGGGCAGCCGCCACACCCCGGCCAGATCGCCGACCAGCACCGCCCCGTCATGGAAGGCGAGGCCGAAGGGATGGTCGAAGCCGTCGGCCCAGACCTGGGCCATTTCCGCCCGGCCGTCGCCGTCGGCATCGCGCAGCAGGGTCAGGGTGCCCGGCCGCTGTTGGGCCACCAGCACGTCGCCGTTGGGCAGGACCAGCAGGTTGCGCGCATTCTCCACATGGTCGCGGAACAGGGTGACGGTGAAGCCGCGCGGCGCGCGCAGGGGCTGCTCGGCGGGACGCTGCACCAGCACCGCCTCGTTGGCGACCGCGGGCGTGGCATAGGGCTTCGGCAGGGTTTCGATCCGCACATGCACCTCGGCGCCGACCGTCTGCATCGGGTCCGACCGCACCGGGCCGGTCAGCGCCGATTGCGCCATGGCCGATTGGACCAGGGCCGGGCCGGCGGCCAAAGCCAGCAGAGTGGCGATCAGGAAAGGCTTGGGCGGCGGGGGGCGGCGGTCGGCCATCGGACGGGCGCTTTCACGGCGGAGGCGAGGGCGAAGGGGGCGGGGCGGGCATGACAAATATCGGACGTGAATATGGGGACGATGCCCCAGCCGTTGTACGAACACAGGCGGTGCAAGGGGGGCTGTACCGGAGGGGTCCCCCGCAAGCGCCGGGTGTCGCGAACGTCGCCCTTGCGCACATCAAGTTGCTTGCGGACGCAGCCGGCGCCAGACCATACTCCGACCGATGTAGGCGGAAGGACCGGCGGGTGGCGCCGGTTGCCGGCG
This sequence comes from Azospirillum sp. A23, assembly GCF_042938965.1. NCBI lineage: Bacteria > Pseudomonadati > Pseudomonadota > Alphaproteobacteria > Rhodospirillales > Azospirillaceae > Azospirillum > Azospirillum sp. A23. The sequence goes on from NZ_CP170667.1 coordinate 390,107, forward strand.
GCGGTGCGGCGACAACTCTGCAATGATGGACAGACACCCGATCGACGCTGCGGCACCCACGCTTTCGCCTACGCGCACCCGTCTGCTGCTGGTCGCGGCCTTCGCGCTGATCGCGCTGCTCGGCGCCGGGTTCTGGGGCTATGTCGTCTGGGCCGACCGGGAAGAGACGCTGCGCCATAGCCGGGAACAGGCCCAATCCACCGCCCGCCTGCTGCAGGAGCATGTCCGGCGGACGGTTGCGACCGCAGATCTCGTCATCAGCCGTGCGCAGGATCTCATTCGCCACTACGGCATGCCCGGCCTGGACACCAATCGCGAGGCCTGGATCACCGTCCGCGACATGGTGGACAGCCTGCCGGAAATCGCGGCGCTGTGGATCGATGCCGCAACCGGCGACGCCGTGCTGACCAGCAGGCAATACCCGACACCACGCGTCAACGCTTCGGATCGCAGCTTTTTCAAGGTGCATCTCAACGGGACCGATTTCCATGTCGGTGAGCGCATCACCGGTCGGCAGACGGGGACGGAATTTTTCACCGTCAGCCGTTCGATCATGCTGGAAGGCCGCTTCCAGGGTGTCGTTCATGCCAATGTCGACCTCGACTATTACAGCCAGCTCTACGAAAGCCTGGATCTCGGTGCCGGTTCGGCGATTGCGGTTTTCCGTACCGATGGAAAGCCCGTGCTGCGCTTTCCCGCCAGCGAGCCGCTGGACGGCCCGGACGGGAATATCGTGCTGCGCCATGCGGCCGATGCAGCCATCGAAACCTTCGATGCAGACGGACCGACGCCGGGGAGCAGGCGCATCTTGTCCTACCAGCGGGTGCCGAACCTGCCGCTCGTCGCGTTCGTCGCCCTGTCGGAGCGGACGGAACTGGCTTCCTGGCGGGAGCGTACGCTCCGGGGCAGCGTCCTGGTCGGGCTGGCGGTTCTGGCCTGCGCCGGTCTGGCCTATACCGCGCTGCGCAGCCTGGAGCGCGAAGTGGCCGGCCGCCGCATGCTGGCCGACACCAATGCCGAGCTGGACACCAAGAAGAGCGAGCTGGAAACCGCCAATGAGGCATTCGCCAGTGCCAACCGCCGTTTGAACCTGATCCTGCATTCGGCGTCCGACAGCATCTGCGGCATCGACCGCGACGGGATGATCACCTTCGCCAACCCCGCCACCTCGGCGCTGACGGGCTATTCCAACGAGGAGCTGCTGGGCGGCAATCTGCATGCGCTGATCCATTCCCGCCGTGCCGACGGCAGCCACTTCCCGGCCCTGGAATGCCCGGTGACCGAGGTGCTGCTGAGCGGGGAGAGCCGGCGCGGGTTGGAGGACACCTATTGGAGCAAGGCGGGGACGCCCTTCCTGGTGGAGTACACGGCCTCCCCGATGCTGGCCGAAGGCAAGGTCGAGGGTGCCGTGGTGGTTTTCCACGAGATCGCCGAGCGCAAGCGGGCGGAGGCGGCGATGCAGCGCGCCCGGCTGGCGGCGGAGGCGGCGAGCCGTTCCAAGAGCGAGTTCCTGGCCAACATGAGCCACGAGATCCGCACGCCGATGAACGCGATCCTCGGGTTGATCCACCTTTTGCAGCAGACCGAGCTGAACGGCCGGCAGGCCGATTACGTGCAGAAGGTGCGGGTGTCAGCGCAGTCGCTGCTGGGCATCCTGAACGACATCCTCGACTTTTCGAAGGTGGAGGCCGGCAAGCTTGAACTGGAGCGGGTCGATTTCCGGCTGGACGACCTGTTGCAGACGCTGGCGGTGATCGTCGGATCGGCCGCGCAGGAGAAGGACATCGACGTCCTGTTCTCCGTCGCGCCGGACGTGCCGCTGGATTTGATCGGCGATCCGCTACGGCTCCAGCAGGTCCTGATCAACCTCGCCGGCAACGCCATCAAGTTCACCGAGGCGGGAGAGGTCGTGGTGTCGGTCGGGGTGCGGTCGCTGGGCGACGAGCGCGCGGTGCTGGACTTCGCCGTGCGCGACACCGGCATCGGCATCGCGCCGGAACAGCGCGACCGGCTTTTCCAGGCATTCAGCCAGGGCGACAGCTCCACCACCCGGCGGTTCGGCGGCACCGGGCTGGGGCTGGCGATCTGCGCCCGGCTCGTCCCGCTGATGAAGGGCGCGATGGATGTGGAGAGCGAGCCCGGCAAGGGCAGCGTCTTCCGCTTCCAGGCGGAGTTCGACCACCATCCCGGCGGGGCCGCGGCCGGTTGGCCCGACTCCCACCCGCGCCCGGTGCCGCGCGACCTGACGGTGCTGGTGGTCGACGACAACCCCACCGCGCGCGAGGTGCTGGGCGCCATCGCCACCGGCTTCGGCTGGACCGTCACCGCCTGTTGCGACGGCCGGAGCGCCATTGCCGAGCTGGAGCGTGCCGCCGCGGCAGGCCATGCCTATGACATGGTTCTGATGGACTGGAAGATGCCGGGGATGGACGGTATCGAGGCGGCGCGCCGTATCCGTGCCGATGTCCATGCCGGCACCCCGATGATCATCGTCATCAGCGGCTATGGCCGCGAGCGGCTGGGCGCCCGCTTCGAGGAGGCTGGCATTTCCGGGTTCCTGGTGAAGCCGGTCACCGCCTCTACCCTGCTCGACGCCGTGACCGTCGCCTATGCCCAAGCCGGGCATGGCGCGCCTCTCCTGCCATCCCCGGTTCCAGCGCCGTCGGGCGGCAGCGGGTCGGGCGGGCTGAGCGGGCCGCCCTGGGACGCCAGCCGGGCGCTGCATGGCCGCCGGCTGCTGCTGGCCGACGACAACGACATCAGCCGGCAGGTAGCGTTCGAGATCCTGGAGCGCGCCGGCGCGTCGGTCACCACGGCATCGACGGGGCGGGAGGCGTTGGAGTGCGTGCGCGCGGCCAGCCAGCCGTTCGACGCCGTGCTGCTGGACGTGCATATGCCGGATATGGACGGCTTCGCCGCGACCGCCGCGATTCGCGCGCTGCCGGGCGGGCAGCAGATGCCGATCATCGCCATGACGGCGAGCGCCTTGCCGGAAGACCGGCAACGCTGCCTCGACAACGGAATGGACGCCCATGTGCCGAAGCCGCTCGACCTGCCGCAGCTGTTCGCCACGCTGGCCCGCTGGATCGGGCCGCCGCTGGTGGCGGTGCGGCCCTGCGCGCCCTGCGGTGCCGGCCCCGTCCCGCTGCACGGCGACGCCATGCTGACGCGCACCCCGGCTCCGCCGATGCCGGTTGGCCGTCCCGCCGGACCGCTGGCCGATTTGCCCGATGGATTGCCGGGCATCGACCTTGCCGATGCGCTCAACCGGCTGGGCGGGGACACCGACCTGTTCCGCCGCTTCATCGGCCAGTTCGCCGACGGCTATGGCAACATCGCCGAACGGATCGCTGCGGCGGTGAGCGGCAACGATCTAGCCACCGCCAAGTCCATCGCGCATGAGCTGAAAAGCGTCGCCGGCAACCTCGGTGCGCGCCGCCTGTCTGTCGCCGCCGATGCATTGCAGACCGCCGCCTACCGAGACGATGCCATGGCGGCTGCGGCCCAGGTGCCGGTGCTGCGCAGCGAACTGGCGCTCGTGCTGGAAAGCGCGCAGCGGCTGCGTGCGGTGGCCGGCGGAAAGACGGGGCCGGCAGGAGGGCCGGGGATGACAGGCCGGTCGGCGGAGAGCCGGGCGCAGCTGGCGAATCGCCTGCCCCAATTCGCAATTTTGTTGCAAGAGAGTAACTTCGCAGCGGCGGAAGAGTTCGCTATGCTGGCGCCGTTGCTGACGGACTGGGTCGAGCCTTCGACGATGAAGGGGCTGTCCGCCGCCATCGACGGTCTGGACTTCACCAAGGCGCTTGGGATCGTGCAGCGGATCGCGCGAGACCTCGGCCTCCCGTTAGCGACGGTCTGAACGCGCCCATGGCCGACCTCCGCCCGAAAATCCTGGTGGTGGACGATATTCCGTCCAACGTCCATGTGCTGAGCCGCATCCTGAAGGACGATTACGACATCTATTTCGCCACCGACGGCGAGAAGGCGTTGGATCTGGTCCAGGCGCGGATGCCGGATCTCGTCCTGCTGGACATCATGATGCCGGGGATGGACGGGTTCGAGGTGTGCCGGCGCATCAAGGCCGATCCCGCCATCCACGACATCCCCGTCATCTTCATCTCCGCCAAGAGCGAGGTGGAGGACGAGACCCGCGGGCTGGAGGTGGGGGCCATCGACTTCATCACCAAGCCGATCAGCCCGCCCATCGTGAAGGCGCGGGTGCGCAACCATCTGCTGCTGAAGCGGCAGACCGACCTGCTGCGCAGCCTGTCCTTCCTTGACGGGCTGACCGGCATCGCCAACCGCCGCCGCTTCGACGATGCGATGGCGCGCGAATGGCGGCGCTGTGCCCGGTCGAACCTGCCGCTGTCGCTCATCATCCTCGATGTCGATCATTTCAAGGCCTACAACGACCATTACGGCCATCAGGCCGGCGACGAATGCCTTCGCATGGTGGCCGAATTGCTGTCGGACCGGGCAAAGCGCCCGAGCGACCTCGTCGCCCGCTATGGCGGCGAGGAATTCGTCTGCCTGCTGCCGGAGACCGACGGCCCCGGCGCCGTCCGCGTGGCGGAAGGCTTCCGGACCGGCGTCGCCGAATGCCGCATCCCGCACGCGCAGTCGCCGGTCATCCCCTATGTCACCATCAGCCTGGGGGTCGCCACCGTGATCCCGTCGGCCGACGGCAGCCCCGAACAGTTGGCGGAGATGGCCGACCAGCTGCTCTACCGCGCCAAGCGCACCGGCCGCAACCGCGTGCAGGACGCCACGGTGCCGGCGCTGTGACAGCGCCGCTGCCGGGCCCGTCCTTCTACGATGTCCGCGGCCGCGGTTTCCCGCGCCGTGCGCCGCTGGCCGATGGCTGGGACTGGATCGACCGCCGGATCGCCGCGCCTGCCGCAAGGGTCCTACCCGTGTCGGACTGCGGCGGGTCGCGGCTGGCCGACGCCGTCGCTGCGCTGGGTGACTGGCCCCCGGCCGACCGTGCCGCGGTGGACGGCTATGCCGTGGCGGCGGCCGACACGCTCGGCGCCGGCTCCTACAACCCGGTGCCCTTGACGGCGGCGGTTGCGGTGAGCGCCGGCGACCCCCTTCCGGCAGGCTGCGACGCGGTGATCCCCTATGAGGCGGCGCAGGCCGTCGGTCCCTTCATCGAGGCCATCGACGCGGTGGCGCCCGGCAGCGGGGTGGAACGGCAGGGCGCCTGGACCGCCGCCGGAAGTCCGCTGCTGCCGGCCGGGCGGCGCCTGCGCCCCGGCGATCTCGGCCTGCTCGCCGCCGCGGGGCATGACACCGTATCGGTCCTGCCGGCGCCGCGGGTGCGGATTCTGATTGCCGGCGGTCCCAGGGCCGGCGCGCCGGAGCAGGTCGCGGCCATGCTGGCGGCGCTGGTCGGGCGCGACGGCGGGGGTGTCGAGGCGGTCGAGGTCGTGGCGGCCGATGCGGACGCCCTGGCCGAAGCCTTCGCCCGGCCGGGCGCCGACCTGATCCTGTCGGCCGGCCGAACCGGCACCGGCTCCGACGATGTGGCGGCGCCCGCTCTGGCCCGCGCCGGCAGCATCGACTTGCACGGCATCGCCATGCGGCCGGGCGGCAGCGCTGGGCTGGGCGTCGCCGGCGCCGTGCCCGTGCTGCTGCTGCCGGGGGAGCCGATGGCGGCGCTGGCGGCTTACGAACTGCTGGCAGGCCGCGCGGTTCGGCGTGCTGCCGGCTTGCCGGCCGATCTGCCCCATGCGACGGTCCGGGCGGTGACGGTGCGCAAGCTGGTGTCGGAAATCGGCTGCCTCGATCTGCACCGGGTCCGGCTGGACGGGGACGGCAGGGTGGAGCCGGTGGCCTCGCCCGGCTGGCCGGGGCTGGCGGCGGCGGCGCGGGCCGGCGGCTTCGTCCTGATCGGCGCGGACAGCGAAGGCGTGCCGGACGGCGTTCCCGTCACCATGTACAGGTTCGACTGAGAGGCGAGGAAGTATCCCGCCGCTCTTATCCAGCAAGGGTTTGCCGCGTGCACAGTTCCGACCGCAGCCGCGAGGACATCCGCCGTTTCGTCGCTCAGGCCGCCCGCCAGGACCAGTTCCTGGAGGTGGTCGGCGGTGAGGAGGCGCGCGCCCGTTTCCACCGCCATCTCGACCTGTCGCCACGGGGGGAGGAGCGGGTGCCGCTGTCGGCCTCCCTGGGGCGCGTGCTGTCCGCCGATGTGACGGCCGATGTGGATGTCCCCGGTTTCGACCGCTCGGTGGTCGACGGCTTCGCGGTGCGCGCCGCCGACACGGTGGGTGCTGCCGAGGACCGGCCGGTCGCCCTGCGCCTGAACGACGAGGTGCTGGCCGCCGGCCATGCCCCCGAACTGACGGTGGAGCCCGGCACCGCCACGGTGATCGCCACCGGCGGCATGCTGCCGCGCGGCGCCGACGCCGTGGTGATGGTGGAGACGACCGAGGCGGTGGAGCGGCCCGACGGCCTGTTCGTCACCCTGACCCGCCCGGCCACCCCCGGTGCCTTCGCCGCCGCCGCCGGCTCCGACATCGGCCGGGGCGAGGTGGTTCTGCGCAAGGGCCAGCTGCTGACCTCGCGCGAGATCGGCGTGATCGCCGCCATCGGGCTCGGCGAGGTCGCGGTGGTGCGCCGGCCGCGCGTCGCCATCCTGTCGACCGGTGACGAGATCGTGGCGCCGGGCCAGCCGATCCGCACCGGAGCGGTCTATGACAGCAACGGCGCCATCCTGGCCGCCGCCGTCGCCGAATTGGGCGGCGAGCCGGTGCCGCTGGGCATCGCCCCGGACGAGGACGAGGCTCTGGAGAGGCTGGTTGCCCAGGGGCTGGAGTGCGATGCGTTGCTGCTGTCGGGCGGCACGTCGAAGGGGGCGGGCGACCGTTCCCACCGCATCGTGGCGCAGCTGTCGGACCCCGGCATCGTCGCCCATGGCGTGGCGCTGAAGCCGGGCAAGCCGCTGTGCCTCGCGGTGACCAGCGGCAAGCCGGTGGTGATCCTGCCGGGCTTCCCGACATCGGCCATGTTCACCTTCCACAGCTTCGTCGCCCCGGTGATCCGCGCCCTGGCCGGCCTGCCCCCGGCGCTGGCGGAGGAGGTGCCGGCCACCCTGCCGGTGCGGTTGGGGTCGGAGCGCGGGCGCACCGAATATGTCATGGTCTCGCTGGTCCATGGCGCCAACGGGGACGAGCTGGCGGCTTATCCGCTGTCGAAGGGGTCGGGGGCGGTCACCGCCTTCAGCCATGCCGACGGCTTCCTCGCCATCGACGCCCAGGCCGAAGCGGTGGAGGCCGGCACAAAGGTGTCGGTCCAACTGCTCGGCCGTTCGCTGACGCCCGCCGACCTGATCGTGGTCGGCAGCCAGTGCATCGGCCTGAACGCCGTGCTCGGCCGCCTGATCGGCGGGGGGATGACGGTCAAGGCGCTGAATGTCGGCTCGATGGGCGGGCTGGCGGCAGCACGGCGCGGGGAGTGCGACATCGCCCCGGTCCATCTGATGGACCCCGCCACCGGTGCCTACAACACGCCGTTCCTGGCACCGGGTCTCGACCTCGTCACAGGCTACCGCCGCATGCAGGGCATCGTCTTCCGCCGCGGCGATCCGCGGTTCGAGGGGCGGACGGCGCAGGAGGCGGTGGCCGCGGTTGCCGGTCTGGCCGACTGCATCCTGATCAACCGCAATGCCGGCAGCGGCACCCGCATCCTGACCGACCGGCTGCTGGGGCCGGCGCGGCCGACCGGCTACTGGACGCAGGCCAAATCGCACAACGCCGTCGCCGTCGCGGTGGCGCAGAACCGTGCCGACTGGGGTGTCGCCATCGAAACCGCGGCGACCCTCTATGGGTTGGGCTTCCTGCCGTTGCAGGAGGAGCATTATGATTTCGTCGTCCCCGCCGCCCGTCGCGACCGCCCGGCCGTCCGCCGCTTCGTCGAGGCGCTGGAGATGCCGGAGGTTGCCGACGCCCTGCGCGCCATGGGGTTCATCAGATAGGGTCTGGAGAGAGGATTTGGCCCAATCATCCGGCGGATCCGAATAAAATGCCGCAGGCCGGGTTTTTTCGTGATCCAGCGGCCGGACGGTTGCGTACCGAAGGTCACGATGCGACATACAGCCCGGCGTGAAAGCCCGCGGGATGCAGGATTGACGCAGAGGTCTTGAAAACGGGGCGGCTGCCGCGAATTCCGGGAATGGGTGCCATCCCCGGCTTGTGCGGAAGCCGATGTTCCCCTTGAATGGGCCCATGCAGGACCAGCACACCCCCGCGGCCGACATGGCCCCCAGCCTGGAAGACCTGCTCGTTGCCGTAGGGCGCGAGCGCGACCGTCAGGCGTTCGGGGTTCTGTTCGGCCACTTCGCGCCACGGCTGAAAACCTATCTGCGCCGGTTGGGATGCGATCCCAGCGCGGCGGAAGAGCTTGTTCAGGAGGTCATGCTGTTGGTCTGGCGTCGTGCCGAAACCTACGATCCGATCCATGCCTCGGCCGGCACTTGGGTGTTCACCATCGCCCGCAACAAGCGAATCGATGTGTTGCGGCGCGAACAGCGGCCGGAGATCGACCCCGACGATCCCGCCCTGGTGCCCGAAGCCGATGAGGCCGCCGACCGACGGATCGAGGCGAAGGAGAGCAGCGGGCGCCTGCGCGCTGCGCTGAAGGAACTGCCGCCGGAACAGGCCGAGCTTCTGTGCATGGCTTATTTCGAGGACAAGCCGCACAGCGTCATTTCCGCGGAGCATGGCATCCCGCTCGGCACCGTCAAATCGCGCCTGCGTCTGGCGATGGAACGCCTGCGCCGGTCGCTGAAGGATGTCGGATGAGGCATTTCCGATGAACCGGCCGAGCCACCACCCCGGCGACACCCTGCTGATCGACTATGCCGGCGGCGCCCTGTGCGAGGGCGCGTCGCTGGCCGTCGCCACCCACATGGCATTCTGCCCCGCCTGCCGCCACGCCGTGGCGGAGATGGAGGCGGTCGGCGGCGCCCTGCTGGACGATCTGGAACCGGAACCGCTGTCCGAGGGCTGCCTGGAAGCGCTGATGGCCCGCCTGGACCACGAGCGGCCGGCGCCATGCCGCCCGGCCGTGAAGCCGTCGGCGGCGCAGTCGCGCTATCCAGAACCTCTGCGCAGCTACCTGCGCGGACGGCTCGACCGCGAGGGGCGGCTGGGGGAGGGCGGCTGGCGGTTCCTCCAGCCGGGCATGCGCAGCATGGACCTGCTGTCCGGCCCGGACGGAACCACCAAGCTGATCCGCATGAAGGGCGGCGTCGGCGTGCCGGTGCACACCCATGGCGGCATCGAGCTGACCGTGGTGCTGGAGGGTGGCTTTTCCGACGAGTTCGGCGCCTTCCTGCCCGGCGACATCGCCGTCGGCGACCCGTCGCTGATCCACCGCCCGGTGTCGGACCCGGAAGGCTGCCTGTGCCTCGCCACCACCATCGGCGGGCTGCGGATGACCGGACCGCTGGGGCGGCTGTTCAACCGGTTCGTGAAGCGGTTCTGAAGGAGAGGCCAAGCCTCCGCCTATCCTCCCCCGCCCGGCGGGGGAGGATCAAGGCGGGAGCGTTCGAAGCCGGCCCCTTACGCCGCGACCGCCACACGGCCGTCGCGGGTGCGCATCAGCAGCCAGACCACCGAGACGCCCAGCAGCTTCGACGCGAAGCTGGCGGCCCAGACGGTGGGGTCCCAGACGTCCAGCATGCCGAAGAAGATGGCGGTGTCGACCGGCACCGACAGGGCGGCGCTGATCCACAGCCGGTCGCGCAGCGGACGGCGGGTGACGGTGAAGACCGCCCAGTCGATCATCTCCGACACGGCGAAGGCGACGACGCTGGCGGTGGCGACGAAGGGGTCGGTCAGCAGATAGGACAGCACGGTGCCGCTGAGCATGGCGGCGAGCGCCCAGTGGCCGAAGCGCACCTGCACCATGTCGCGCAGGATGAAGATCAGGCCGGCCCAGCAGGACCAGACCAGATCCAGGTGCGGAAACAGGCTGAAGGCGAAGTTGATGGCAAGAATGCTGCCGATATAGGCGGCGAGCCAGAGCATGGCGATGATCCTCCGAGAGCGGACCCGCGGCAATACGGGTGCTGATGACCGGAGCCGGCCCCGCGTGAATGCGAGCGCCCCGAAACCGCTCTAGCTAACAGAACATCGCCATGCTGGGAAGGTGCCGCGTGGCCCTTATGCCTCCGGTCCTTACACCGGCTTCGCGTCGTCCTTCATCAGGGCGTAGGTGTAGCTGTCCACCAGCGCCTCCATCGAGGCTTCGATGATGTTGGTGGACACGCCCAGCGTCGACCATTCGGTGCCGTCGGTCCGGGCGCTGCGGATCAGGACGCGCGGCATGGCGCCGGTGCCCTCCTTGGCGGCCAGGATTCGCACCCGGTAGTCGGACAGGCTGACCCTGGCGAGCGCCGGATAGGCGGGCTCCAGCGCCTTGCGCATGGCGACGTCCAGCGCATGCACCGGACCGTTGCCGTCGGCAACCTCCATCCGCACGGCGTCGCCGACCCGCACGCGCACCACCGCTTCCGACTCCACCACCAGCTTGCCGACCGCGTTGTAGCGGCGCTCGTCGGTGACGTGGAAGCGCAGCAGTTCGAAGAAGCGCGGCACCTCGCCCAGCTCGCGCCGGACCAGCAGCTCGAAGCTGGCCTCCGCCGTGTCGTAGGCGTAGCCGTCGCTGTCGCGCTGCTTCACCAGGTCGAGCAGGCCGGCTAGGCGGTCGTCCTTCGCCTCCACCGCCATGCCGATGTCGCGCAGCCGCACGATCAGGTTGGAGCGGCCGGCCTGGTCGGACATGACGATCTGGCGGCGGTTGCCGATGGCCTCGGGCGCCACATGCTCATAGGAGGACGGATCCTTCTCCACCGCCGAGACATGCAGCCCGCCCTTATGGGCGAAGGCGCTGGCGCCGACATAAGGGGCGTGGCGGTTGGGCGCGCGGTTCAGCCTGTCGTCGAAGGCGCGGCTCAGCTGGGTCAGCATCGGCAGATCCTCGCGCCGGATGCCGGTCTCGTAGCCCATCTTCAGCATCAGCGTCGGGATCAGCGAGACGAGGTTGGCGTTGCCGCAACGCTCGCCCAGTCCGTTGATGGTGCCCTGGATCATCCGCGCGCCGGCCCGCACCGCGGCCAGCGAGTTGGCGACCGCGTTCTCGGTGTCGTTGTGGCAATGGATGCCGAGCCGGTCGCCGGGGATGCCGTGCGTCTCCACCACCTCGCGGACGATGGCGTCGACCTCGTGCGGCAGCGTGCCGCCGTTGGTGTCGCACAGCACGATCCAGCGTGCGCTGGCCTCGAACGCCGCCCTGATGCAGGACACGGCATAGGCCGGGTTGCGCTTGTAGCCGTCGAAGAAATGCTCGGCGTCGAACAGCGCCTCGCCCTTGGCGGCATGCAGGGCCGCGATGCTGTCGCGGATGAGGTCGAGGTTTTCCTCGCGCGGGATGTTCAGCGCGACGTCGACATGGAAGTCCCAGCTCTTGCCGACCATGCAGACCGCCTTGGCGCGCGACTGCGCCAGTGCCGTCAGCTGCGGGTCGTTGGCGGCGCTGCGGCCGGGGCGGCGGGTCATGCCGAAGGCGGTGAAGGTGGCGCGCGTCAGCTCCGGCGCCTCGGCGAAGAACTGGTCGTCGGTCGGGTTGGCGCCCGGCCAGCCGCCCTCGACATAGTCGATGCCCAGCCGGTCGAGATCCTTGGCAATCGCGATCTTGTCGGCGACCGAGAAATCGACATCCTGGGTCTGCGCCCCGTCGCGGAGCGTGGTGTCGTAGAGATAGATGCGCTCGCCCGTCATCGCCGCCTGACCTGTGAAGATGTCCTGTTAAGACAAAGGGGCCGGCAGTGCTTTGCCACCCTGCGGAAAGCCGGGAGAATGGACGATGCGGCGCTTATCCTCAACCGTTTTGAGAACAAACTTGCGGAAAGCGGGGCTTTGCCGCAACGGAGGGAATGATAGGCCGGAGAATGGCGGCGGGAGGACGGAGCGTTGCGCTCCGTCCCCGGCCACCCGCCGGGATCAGTGGGCGAACAGACGGTAGAGGGCGGAATGGTCCAGTGCGCCGTCGCCCTGGTCCACCAGCATCTCGAACAGCTCCAGCGACAGGCCGAGCGTCGGCAGGTCGATGCCGGACTGCTGCGCCAGCTCCTCCGCCTGTTTCAGATCCTTGACCTGGGTGGTGACGCGGCCGCCGGGTGTGAAGTCGCCGCTGACCATGCGGCCGCCATGCAGGTCGAGGATGCGGGATTCGGCGAAGCCGCCGCGGATGGCGTCGCGCACCTTGGCCGGATCGGCGCCGGCCGCCCGGGCGAGCGCCAGCGCTTCGGCCACTGCGCCGATGGTCAGGGCGACGATGACCTGATTGGCCGACTTGGCGATCTGGCCGGCGCCGCTGTCCCCGACATGGGTGATGCGGCGGCCCATCGCCTGCAGCACCGGCAGGGCGCGGGCGAAGGCAGCCTCGGACCCGCCGGCCATGATGGTGAGGATGGCGCCCTCGGCCGCCACCGTCCCGCCGGAAACCGGCGCGTCGAGCCACTCCGCCCCGGCGGCGGCGACGCGCTGGGCCAGCGCGCGGGTGGCGGCGACGGCGGTGGTGCCCATGTCGATCACCAGATGGCCGGGGCGCAGGACCGGCAGCAGAGCCTCGGCCACCGTCTCCACCGCCGTGGTGTCGGTCAGCATCAGGATGACGATCCCCGCCTGCCCGGCGACGGCGGCCGGGCCGGTGGCGGCGATCATCCCCTCCGCGGCCAGTTCGGCGACCGGGCCGGGGCTGCGGCTGGCCACCACCAGTTCCGCGCCGGCACGGGCGAGCGCTCGGGCCATCGGCTTACCCATCAGGCCAAGCCCGATGACGCCGACGCGCTGGCCGGCGAGATCGGGGCGGATGGTTTCTTCGGTCATGTCGAGGCTTTCACTATACGTGGATTAGGGTCACAGGCGCATGTGGCGGGCGCGGGCGCCGCGCTCGATGGCGGCGGCGCACAGCCGGTCGACCCCCAGCCGGTGGCGGATCAGCTCCAGCATGCGGAGTTCTTCCTGCGATGCCTTGGGATCGGCGGCGGCGATGTCGCAGGCCACCGCATAGGCGGTCTCGCGCAGCTTGGACGGCAGCGCCTGTTCGATGATGGTCAGCACCGTGTCCAGCCCGTCATTGTCGGACAGCATGGCGGTGCATTCGCGGGTGGCGGCCATCACCTGATCGCCGCTGTAGTCCTTGAAGATCGGCAGGTAGCGCACATTCTCGCCGATGGCTTCCAGTTCAAGGTCGGTCATGTCGCCGTCGCAGGCGGACACCAGGACCATGACGTAGATGAGTGCGCTGTGGTGGTCGATCATGGAATCGGTCGGCTTTCTCATGGGGCGGTCTCCGCTGGGGAGTGGTCGCGTGTAAGATCGGCAATCTCGAACGCCGCCTGCGCGCCGTCAAGCTTGGCGTCCGACGCCGCTTCCGCGGCGTCGTTTGAGTTTGACGCCGCTTCCGCGCCGTCAAGGGTGCCATGCCGGGAGTGGAGGGGTCGGCCGCTCGACGCGACGGTTGGCGTTGCCTATTGTCGCGCACCATGAACGTCGTCCTCAATGTCGCATTTCCCGTATTCGCCATCATCCTGGCCGGCTTCCTGTCCGGGAAGTCGAAGCTGCTCGGCGCCGCCTCGTCGGAGGCGTTGAACAAGTTCGTCTATTGGATGGCGCTGCCGCCGGTGCTGTTCCTGGGCACGGCGCGGCGGTCGATCCCGGAGATCTTCAATGGTCCGTTCATCGGCGCCTTCCTGGGGTCGATGCTGCTGGTCTATGCGCTGGGCGCGGTGATCGGCCGCCTCGTCCACCGCGAGCGCACGCAGATCCAGTGCATGCAGGGGCTGAATTCGGCCTTCTCCAACACCGGCTACATGGGCATTCCGCTGTTCCTGGCCGCCTTCGGGCCGGACCGGCTCGCCCCCACCATCCTGGCGACCGTCATCATGAGCGCCATCATGGTCGGAATCGCGGTGATCTGGATGGAGTTCGCCAACAGCCAGGGCAGCGGACTGGGCAAGGCCTTGCGCGATGTCGGCCGGGCGCTGGCGAAGAACCCGCTGATCCTGTCCACCGCCGCCGGCCTCGCCTGGTCGGCGCTGCTGCCCGGCGTCGCGGTGCCGAAGCCGATCGCGACGTTCTGCGAGTTGATGGGTTCCCCCGCCGGCCCCTGCGCGCTGTTCGCCATCGGCCTGTTTCTGGCCTCACAACGCCTGACCGCCGGGCTGGCGGAGGCGGGCTGGATCAGCGCCCTGAAGCTGCTGGTCCACCCGGCGCTGGCCTGGGTGCTGACACAGACGCTGTTCCCGATGGACCCGTTCTGGACCGGCAGCGCGGTGATCCTGGCGGCATTGCCGACCGGCGCCCTGACCTTCGTGGTGGCAAGCCAGTATCAGACCTATGTGGAGCGCACCTCTTCGGCCATCCTGGTGTCGACGGTGCTGAGCGTGGTGACGCTGTCGGCGCTGCTGGCGGTGTACGCGCCGGGGGGGTGAGAGGGAAACTCACCACCCCCGCAGGAACTCCGCCGTCTCCTCGACCGCCTGCTTCAGCCCGACGCGCCGCATCTCCACCCCTTCGGGGAAGGCGCCTCCAAGCCGGCTCGGCATCATCGGGTCGAGCAGGACGAAGACCCCGGTGTCGTCGGCGCGGCGGACCAGCCGGCCGAAGGCCTGCTTCAGGCGCAGCCGGGTGATCATGTCCTCATAACGGCGGCGCCCGAAGGCCTCGCGCCGCGCGCGGTGCAGGATGTCGGGACGCGGCCAGGGCACGCGGTCGAAGACGATCAGGCGCAAGCTGCGCCCCGGCACGTCCACCCCGTCGCGCACCGCGTCGGTGCCGAGCAGGCAGGCGTGCTCCTCGTTGCGGAAGATGTCGATCAGGGTCGACACGTCCAGCGGATCGACATGCTGGGCATAGAGCGGGATGTTGACCTGATCCAGCGGCTCGGCGATGCGGTCGCGCACGGCGCGCAGCCGGCTGATCGCGGTGAACAGGCCGAGCCCGCCGCCCCCCGCCGCCATGAACAGCGATTTGTAGGCCGCCGAAACCTGCCCCAGATCGTCCTTGCGCACGTCGTTGACGACGAAGACGCGGGTGCGGTTCGGGTAGTCGAAGGGGGAGGGGACCTGGGCGCGGATCGCCGGGGCCGGCAGGTGGCTGGCGCCGCAACGGTCCTCCGCCGCGCGCCAGTCCTGGCCGATGTCGCCGGTGCCGTCGGTCAGCGTGGCACTGGTCACCACCAGCCCATGGGCGGGACCGGCCAGCGCCTCGGCGAAGGGCACCGTCGGATCGACCCAGTGGCGGTACAGCCCGACATCGACATCGCGGCCGTCGATCCGCTCCACCGCGAACCAGTCGACGAAATGCGACGGCGTCTCGGTCGGCAGGGTGCGCAGCATGGCGCGCCACCCCTCGACCGTCAGGGTGCCGCGGCGGTGCAGGCTGCGCGACAGCGCGTCGATGCGGCGGCGCTGGTCGGAGTCGAGCTCGGCGCTCTCGTCCTCCAGCCGCTGGGCCAGCCGGCGGGCCAGCGCCTCGACCGGCTCGGACAGGCGGACCAGGGACTGCTCAAGCTCCTCTGCGGCCTCCAGCAGGCCGTCCACCGGATAGGCCTTGTCGGCCTCCAGGCTGTAGGGGCCGCCCTGGCCGGCGGTGCGGGCATAGACCTGCTGGCGGGCCAGCAGCAGGAAGCGCTCGGTCGGCCCCTGCGGGTTGTCGGCGGCCAGACGCGCCGACCAGCCGTCGGCGGGCAGGACGCGGGCGCCGATCAGGATATCGTCGAGATGGCGCAGAGCCTCCTCGTCGCCGGCAACGATGTCCTCCAGCCGGCGCTTCAGGCCGCGGGCGCGGCTGCGGCCGGTCTCCTCGGCACCCAGCAGCCAGCGGCGCAGCTCCTGCGTCTCCCGGCAGGTCAGATGGCCGGCGAAGGCGCTGTCGGCGGCGTCGAAAACATGGTGCCCCTCGTCGAAGACATAGCGGCTGGGCAGCGTCGGTTCCTCGCCGCCGCCGAGAGCCGCCTGCACCATCACCAGCGCGTGGTTAGCGATGACGATGTCGGCGCGGCGGGCGCGGCGCACGCTCTTCTCGATGTAGCAGCGGGCATAGTGGTCGCAGGCGGAATAGATGCACTCGCCGCGGCGGTCGGCCAGCCCCATGGTCGGCCCGCGCCCGGCGATGTCGACCAGCCAGCCGGGGAAGTCGCCGCCGGTCATGTCGCCGTCGCGCGTCGCCGCCGCCCAGCGCGCCATCAGCCCGACGCCGATGGCGTTGTGCGGCTGAAACGGCATTGCGCGCACCGCCTCCTCCAGATTCAGCAGGCACAGGTAGTTCTCGCGCCCCTTGCGCAGCACCACCTTGCGCGCCTTGGTCGCCGGGTCGGCATAGAGCCGGTCCAGCTCGGCGTCGATCTGGTGTTGGAGGTTGCGGGTATAGGTGGAGATCCACACCGTCCCGCCATTCTTCTCCGCCCAGACCGTGGCCGGGGCCAGATAACCCAGCGTCTTGCCGACGCCGGTTCCGGCCTCCGCCAGCACGACATTCGGCGTGTCGGGAAGCTGGCGCGGGGCGAAGGCGGCGGACACCGCGCTGGAATAGTCGGCCTGCTGCGGCCGCGGCTCCGCCACCTTGCCCAGCACGTTGGCCGACAGCATGGCGGCGAGGCGGCGGCGCGCCTCGTCCGGATCGACCGGATTCTGGGCGGGCGGCGGCGGCGGTGCGCCTTCCTCCCACTCCTTGATGCGGGTCCAGACGCGCAGGCCCGAGCGTGCGGCACCCTTCTCCGGCCCGTCGGGCTTGCCGAGTGCGGCCAGCACCGCCGCCGCCCAGGGCCAGCCGGCGCGCCCCATCTCCCAGGCGAAGGCGACGGGGTCGGAGGATTCCTCCCGTCCGGCAGCGCCCAAGTCGCCCAGCAGGCGGCGCACGGCGCGCTGGAGGGCCAGCGCCTCCGCCTCGTGACCCTCGGGGGTGGGCAGGTCGAGCGCCTCGGCGATGCCGCGCGGGGTGGGAACGCAGAAGCGGGCCGGGTGGACGAAGGCGAACAGCTCCAGCACGTCGAAGGCCGGGAAGGCGTCGATCCCCAGCCGGCGGGCGAAGGCGCGGGCATGGCAGACCAGGGGCGGCTGGCGGCGCACCTTCGCCGCGGCGGCGGCCAGCGACAGCTCCTCGACCTCGCCGTCGAGGGTCAGCGACACGACACGGCGCGCGCCGGCCACCATGGCGGGCGCGTCGTCGAGGCTGTGGAGCGGGGTGGGATCGGCTGTCAGGTCCATCGGCGGCACTATATGGCGGTGGCGTGCCGCAAAGCGAGTGCCGCATGTTGACGGCGCACCGCTTCACCGCCATTGAGGGAAGTCCGAAGGAGCCGAGCGGAGACGGGGCTGTATGCGGAAACTGCTGCGCTGGGCGCTGATCGGGATTGCGGGGCTGATGGCCTTCACCATCCTGTGGGCGGCGCTCTACCGGGTCGTGCCGCCGCCGGCGACGCCGCTGATGCTGATCCGGGCGCTGGGCGGCTCCGGCCTGTCGCGCGACTGGGAACCGCTGGAGCGCATCTCCCCCGCGCTGGTCGAGGCGGTGATCGCCTCGGAGGACACCGGCTTCTGCGGTCATGGCGGCTTCGACTGGGCGGCCATCGAGGGCGCTTTCGAGGAGAACGAGGAGGGCCGGCGGCTGCGCGGCGGCAGCACGATCAGCCAGCAGACCGCCAAGAACGCCTTCCTCTGGCCCGACCGCAGCTGGACCCGCAAGGGGGCGGAGGCGTGGTTCACCCTGCTGATCGAAAGCCTGTGGAGCAAGCGCCGCATCCTGGAGGTCTATCTGAACATCGTGGAGTGGGACGACGGCGTCTATGGCGCCGAGGCGGCGGCGCGGCACCACTTCAACAAATCAGCCGCGGCCCTGACCCGGCGCGAGGCGGCGCTGCTGGCGGTGGTGCTGCCCAGCCCGCGCAACTGGTCGCCCACCCGGCCCAGCGCCTATGTCGCCCGCCGCGCCGGGGTGATCGAGCGGCGGATGACGGTGGTGCGGCGGGACGGGCTGGCCGAGTGCGTGCGGTGAGACCGGGCGCGCCCCTCCACCGAATCTTAACACCCGGCGCGCTACGCTCCACACTGCTCTCGCCCGGCCCGCAGGAGGCCGATCATGGCCACGCACCGCACGCTGCACGGAAACCTGTTCTCGACCCCGCCTCCCGACCCGTTGCGGGACGAGCTGGCGCCGCACCATGAAACTCAGCCGGAACCGGGAAACCCCGCCCGTCTGCTGATCGTCGTCCTGATCGCCCTGTTCACGCTGGCCGGGCTGGCCTATGCCGGCGGCATCGCGCTGGACCGCATCCTGGAACAGCGGCGGATCGAGGCGCGAATGGGGCCGAAGCCGCAATTGGCGCGGCTGCCCGCCATCGAGGTGCCGCTGGGCAGCGTGCGGGCGGTGGAGATGCAGGTCTCGCTGGTGCTGGCGCCGAAGGTCGAGCCCGACCGCATCCTGCGCTATCAGGACCGCATCGCCGACCGGCTGTTCCAAACCATCGGCCGGATCGACAGCGAAACCCTGACCGGCCCCGGTTCCGCAGAAATCCTGAAGGCGCGCATCAAGGAGGCCGTGAACCGCGAGGCGGGGACCGGCCTGTTCCGCGACATCTACATCGAACGCATGGTCGTCAAGTGATGTGCGCGGGGCTTGTTCTGCGATGGGGCTTGTGTTGTGCGACGCAATAGCATATCTAGAGCGTCTTGATCGCTGGAGGCTCGCGCGTCTCTTGAGCGAGACGCGCTGTGATTGCGCAACGGCAGCCCCTCAGGGGGCAAACGTCCCAGGGTTCTAGGGACGCAATGGCCGCTGCATCGGATAGACGCCTCTCCCTCTATCGACCTCCTCCCGGCGAGTCCGCCGGTATGTCCCACGCCCGCCATAGGGGCGCGCGGGGCCGTGCCGTGTTGCTTTGAGAAGGTTGTTACAACTTGACGTTTTCCGAACTCGGTCTGCACCCGCTCGTCCTGAAGTCTCTCGAGGCGTTCGAATACACCGTCCCGACCCCGGTCCAGCTCGCCGCCATTCCGCCGGCGCTCCAGGGCCGTGACATCCTCGCCACCGCCGAGACCGGCACCGGCAAGACCGCCGCCTTCATGCTGCCGGCGCTGACCCGCACCGCCGAGCTGCCGCTGAACGGCGCCGCCACCCCGCGCGTGCTGGTGCTGGCCCCGACCCGCGAGCTGGCCAAGCAGGTCACCGACGCCGCCCGCAAATACGCGAAGTTCATGAAGCTGAACATCGTGGACGTGGTCGGCGGCATGCCCTACCGCGAGCAGCTGCGCCTGCTGTCGCGTCCGGTCGACGTTCTCGTCTGCACCCCGGGCCGCCTGCTGGACCACGTCGCCCGTCGCCGCATTTCGCTGGACGAGGTCGAGGTGCTGATCCTCGACGAGGCCGACCGCATGCTGGATATGGGCTTCCTCGACGATGTCGAGACCATCGCCAAGTGCTGCCCGCCGACGCGTCAGACCATGCTGTTCACCGCCACGCTGGACCGCCGCATGGCACAGCTGGCCGGCAACCTGCTGCGCAACCCGGAGCGTGTGGCCGTCGAGAGCCAGGCGACCGCGATCAACGTCGAGCAGCGTCTGCACCATGCCGACGATCTCGACCACAAGCGCCGCCTGCTGCAGCATTTCGCCGCCCAGGAAGAGGTCGGCAAGGCGATCATCTTCGCTGCGACCAAGCGTGATGCCGACACGCTGGCCGAGGAGCTGAGCGCCGCCGGCCATGCCGCCGCCGCCCTGCACGGCGACATGGACCAGACCAAGCGCAACCGCACGCTCCAGCGCCTGCGCACCGGTCAGGTCCGCCTGCTGGTCGCCACCGACGTCGCCGCCCGCGGCATCGACGTGCGCGACATCACCCACGTCATCAACTTCGACCTGCCGCGCTCGGCGGAGGACTATGTCCACCGCATCGGCCGCACCGGCCGCGCCGGCGCCTCGGGCGTTGCGATCTCCTTCGCCGCCCGCGCCGACCGCGAGACGCTGGTCCGCATCGAGCGCTACACGAAGGCGACGCTCGAGGTCCATGTGGTGCCCGGCCTGGAGCCGACGCGTCCCTTCACCACCGGCGGCGCCGGCCGTCCGGCCGGCCGCAGCGGCCGTCCGGCTGGCGGCGCCGGCAAGCCGTGGCACCGCAACGGCGAGTCCAAGGGCCCGCACGCCCCGCGCGGCCCGCGTCCGGACTATGCCCGCAATGACAACCATCGCGGCGACGCCCGCCCGGACCATGGTCATGCCCGTCGTGAAGCCCACGGCAACGGCAAGCCGGCGGCCCGTGCGAAGAGCTGGTAAGCAGCATCCGCGGCGCTTCTTAAGCCCTGCTGATGATCGTTGAATGAAAAAGCCCTCCCTGCTGGCCTCGCGGTCGGCAGGGAGGGTTTTTTCATGTCAGGCCGGCATGTGCAGCCGGCTTTCAGCAAAACGCGATTACTGGAACGCGATCTTGGCGTGGTCGCCCGGGTCCGGCGACTGGCCGGTCAGCTTCGCCTTCACATAGCCGTAGGCGTAGACCATGGTGCTCGACGGGCTGTCCCAATATTCGGCCTGATCGACCGACACCTTCAGCAGCGCCACCTCGGGATCGTCCGGACCCTGGGGGAACCAGGTGGTCATGATGTCGCGCCACAGGAAGCGGATCTTATCGCGGTCGCGCACGACTTCGGCAACGCCGGAGGCGGACACGTAATCCTGCTTGTCGGGGTTGGCATAGGCGAGGTTGACGCGCCAGTGGCGGTCGATCTCGTCCACCTTCTCGGAATGGGCGCGGGTGAAGAACCACAGGGTGCCGTCTTCGAACCCCGCATGGGACAGCGTCGCCATCGGACGGGAGTTCATCCGGCCGTTGTCGTCCAGCGTGGTCATCATCGCGACCTGGACGCCCTTCATCATCTCCCAGAGCTTCTTGACATCGCCCTGGTCGGGGCTGTGGCCGTGGCCGGCGGTGGTGCTATGGACCATGGTCTGCCTCTCGTTCGGTAGCCCAACTGAGACTGGGGAACGCCCGCCGCGGTCAGAAAGTTCCGGCCTGCTGATTCACTCCCCCGACAGACCAGGATCCCGTCCCGGCGTGGTGGTGGTCGATCCGGGTCAGCGACCAAGGGTCGATCCGCAGCCGCAGAGCCGCCTCCGGCGTCAGATCCAGCGCCAGCGCCAGCGCGCCGCGGATGGTGCCGGCATGGATCACCGCAACCAGATCGCGTCCGGCATGGAGGTCGGTCAGCCGCAGCAGCGCGCCCGCGGTGCGGTCTATCACCGTGGCGAAGCTTTCGCCGCCCGGTGGGGCATGGCGGGCCGGATCGCCCCAGAAGCGTGCCGCCGCCTCGGCATCGCGCCGGGCCGCGGTGTCGTGGCTGATGCCCTCCCAATCGCCGAAATCCTGCTCGGCCAGCGCCGGCTCCACCACGGCGGTGCCGGCAAGGCGGGGGTTGCGGCTCCACAGCGCCTGGGCGGTCTGGCGGCTGCGGCGCAGCGGGCTGGTCAGCCACAGGGCGTCGGCGGGGAGGCCGGCCGCGAGCGCGGTTGCCGCGGCGCGGTTGCCGGTGTCGGCCTCGCGGTCGCTCGACCCGCAGATGACGTTGTCCGGGTTGCGGACCGGCGCATGGCGGATCAGCCACCAGCGGGTGACGGTCAGGGGGGTGAGGTTCAATGCGGTCATGCCGCTGCTCCGATGGCCGCTGCTCCAATGAGGGCCGACAGGGTCAGCAGCACCGCGGCCTCCGCCGCCTGCTGCGCCGCGCCGAAAACGTCGCCGGTGTGCCCGCCGATCTGCTTGCGCGCGAGCGCCGCCACCGCGGCCACCGCCAGGAGCGAGGCGGCCAGCGCGGGAAGGGCCAGCGCGGGAAGGGCAAGCCCGCCGAGCGCCATCGCGGCAATTGCGATGCCGAAGAGGAGGGCCAGCAGCACCGTCGTCATCGCCGGCCGGCCCTGCGCCGCCGCCAGCCCGTCGCGCCGCGCCGCCGGCAAAACGCGCGCCATCGCCGCCAGCCCGCAGCGCGACAGGGCGCCGGCCGCCGCCAGAGCCGCGACCGCCGCCGGCACTGGCAGGGCGGCCAGGGCCGCGGCGCGGATACCGACCGAGAAGACCAGGGCCAACACGCCATAGCTGCCGACGCGGCTGTCGCGCATGATCTCCAGCTTGCGCGCCGGATCGCGCCCACCGCCGAAGCCGTCGGCCACGTCGGCCGCCCCATCCTCGTGCAGCCCGCCGGTCAGCCGGACCGTCGCCGCCAGGGCCAGCAGCGCACCGGCCAGCGGCGGCAGGTGCAGGGCGGCGGCGGCGGCATACACCGCCCCGCCGGCCAGCCCGATCAGCGCGCCGACCGGCGGAAACCAGCCCATCGCCCGCGCCGACGCGCCCTCGGCCAAGGGGCCGCTGAGCAGGCCATTGAGCTGGCCGATGGGGGGAAGGGGGAGCCGGGTCAGGAACACCAGCGCCAGGGCGGCGTCCTGTGTCCAGCGCGGCGGCGGGGATGGGGCGGTGGTGGCTTCCGGCATGATCGGCATCGACTACGCCCAACCGGCGTCCGGCGCAACCCCGCACGGCAGGCGGTTCTGCATCGTTCGCATAGGTCCGATTCCTTGACCGAAACGCTCGGTCCGCCTACTTTGTCCGTTTGAACTTTCCCTTACCAGCATCGAGCACCCATGGCCCGTCTTCCGATCCTCGTCGCCCCGCATCCGATCCTGAAGCGCAAGGCGCAACCCGTCGCCGAAGTGGATGCGCGCGTCGTCAAGCTGATGGACGACATGGTGGAGACCATGTACGACGCCGCCGGCATCGGTCTGGCCGCTCCGCAAGTCGGTGTGCTCGACCGTGTCATCGTCGTCGACGTCCATGAGAAGGGCGAGCCGCCGAACCCGATCCGCCTCGCCAACCCGGAAATCGTCTGGTCGTCGGACGAGAAGGCGGTGTGCGAGGAAGGCTGCCTGTCGGTGCCGGAACAGTACGCCGACGTCACCCGGCCCGTGCGCATCCGCGTCCGCTATCTGGATGAAAAGAACCAGCCGCAGGAGATCGAGGCCGACGGAATGCTCGCCACCTGCATCCAGCACGAGATCGACCATCTGAACGGCGTTCTGTTCGTCGACTACCTGTCGATTCTGAAGCGGAACATCCTGCTGAAGAAGGTCCAGAAGATGCAGAAGGCCACGGCCTGACCAGTCGCAAAAGACCGGCCGCAACACAGATCGGCGATACACATCCGATGACCCCGCTCCGTCTCGTCTTCATGGGCACGCCGGATTTTGCCGTGCCCAGCCTTGCCGCGCTGATCGAGGCGGGGCATCAGGTCGTCTGCGCCTACAGCCAGCCGCCGCGCCCGGCCGGTCGTGGCCAGCAGGTGCAGAAATCGCCCGTCCACCGCTTCGCCGAGGAGCACGGCATCCCCGTGCGCACGCCCAAGAGCCTGCGCAATGCCGAGGCCCAGGCCGAGTTCGCCGATCTCAAGGCCGATGCCGCCGTGGTCGCCGCCTATGGCCTGATCCTGCCGCAGCCGATCCTCGACGCGCCGCGGCTGGGTTGCGTCAACGTGCATGGCTCGCTGCTGCCGCGCTGGCGCGGGGCGGCGCCGATCCAGCGCTCCATCCTGGCCGGCGATGCCGAGACCGGGATCACCATCATGCAGATGGACATCGGGCTCGACACCGGCGCCATGCTGTCTCGGGAAGCGGTGGCGATCACCCCCGCCACCACCGCCAGCAGCCTGCATGACGAGTTGGCTGCACTCGGCGCCCGCATGATCGCCCCGGCGCTGGACGGGCTGGCCGCCGGCACGCTGGCCGCCGTGCCGCAGCCGGAAGACGGCGTTACCTACGCCGCCAAGCTGACGCGCGAGGATGGCCGTCTCGACTGGAACCGGCCCGCCGCCTATGTCGAGCGGCAGGTTCGCGCCCTGACCCCCTGGCCCGGCTGCTGGTTCGACGCTTCCAATGGTGAGCGCATCAAGGTTCTGGCCGCCGAACCCGCTTCCGGAGCCGGCACGCCCGGCACCCTGCTGGACGACCGGCTGACGGTCGCCTGCGCCGGCGGGGCCGTTCGGCTGACCAGGGTGCAGCGGCCGGGCAAGGCGCCGGTCGATGGTGCGGCTTTCCTGCGCGGCTTCGCGCTGGCGGTCGGGCAGCCGGTCTCCGCTCCCGAAGCCGCCGAACCCGTGGCGGATTGACCATCGTGCAGCGCTGGAAACTGACCGTCGAGTATGACGGCCGTCCCTTCGTCGGCTGGCAGCGCCAGGACAACGGCCCCTCGGTCCAGCAGAGCCTGGAGGAGGCGGTGCAACGCCTGTCGGGCGAGGTGGTGCGGGTCCATGGCTCCGGCCGCACCGACGCTGGGGTGCATGCGCTGGGACAGGTCTGCCATTTCGATCTGGAGAAGCCCTTCACCGGCCTGAAGCTGCGCGACGCCCTGAACTTCCACTTGAAGCCGGCGCCCGTCGCGGTGCTGGAGGTGGAGGCGGTGACGGAGGATTTCCACGCCCGCCTGACCTCGACCGGCCGCGCCTATGTCTACCGCATCGTCAACCGCCGGGCGCCGCTGGCGCTCGATGCCGGCCGGGCCTGGCACGTCACCCGCCCGCTGAACGCCGAGGCGATGCATGAAGCGGCGCAGGTGCTGGTCGGTCAGCATGACTTCTCCAGCTTCCGCGCCGCGCTGTGTCAGGCCAAGTCGCCGGTGAAGACACTGGACCGGTTGGCCGTGGAGCGTGAGGGCGAAGAGATCCGCGTCCATGCCGCCGCGCGATCGTTCCTGCATCATCAGGTCCGCAACATGGTCGGCACGCTGGAACTGGTCGGTGCCGGCAAATGGACGGTGGACGATGTCCGCCGCGCGCTGGACGCCCGCGACCGTGCCAAGGCGGGGCCGACCTGTCCGCCGGACGGGCTCTACTTCATGGCGGCGCGTTACTGAAGCGGGTCAGTTGCTGATGCGCTCCGGCTGTTCGGGCATGGCGTCGAGCGACTTCAGCAGCCTGTCCGTGTCGACGCCCTGGGCGCAGAGGCCGGTGGCGGTTTCGCCGAAATCGACCAGACCGTGGTAGCGGGGCGGCCGGGCCCGTTCGAGCGGGACCAACCAGGCCTTGTGCCCCCGTGCCGCCAAGCCGTCGAAATACAGTCGTTGGGTACGGAACAGCACATTCGTTTCCCGCGGATCTCCGATGACCAAGATCCGGCGCGCCGGATCGTTGGGAATCAGGTCGAGCGAGCGGTAGGGATCGAACCAAGTCTCCGGCTTTGCCAAGCGGGTCTTGACGCCATGCGCCTGGAGGTAGGCTTCGTAAGCAGAGGCACCGGACGAGATGACGGCGCATTTCAGGTCGGTGCGGCGGGCCAGGAATTCGGCCGTCAGCGTGCCTCCGGCACTGCTTCCACCGAGCGACCATTGCCCGATGCCATAGCGCTTCTTGAGCAGATCGAGATGGGCGTTCATCAGCGCCGCCTCGCGCGGGGTATGGCGCATGGTCCAGAATTTGCCGGAACTGCCATAAGCTCCCGGACGGGCCAGGAAAATGAAGGGCACGCCGAAGCGTGCCGACAAGACCCGTTCCTGTTCGATCATGCCGGCGACGCTCAACCCCTCCTGATGCCCGATCTGCTGCGGCCTGGAACCCATCACGTCGCCATGCATCCAGGCCGCGACGATCGGATTTGAGCCGGGCTTCAGGCCGGCCGCGTAATAGCGCAGGCATTCGCCGCGACCGTCGACCTCCACCCAGCTGGCGGTTTCCAGCGCCTCAAACTCGGCGCATTGCGTGCGGGTGACGCTTTTCCCGGCTGCGACAACCGTGTTGGTGAAGGTTTCGTCATTGGGCCGGGACTGCGCGTGGGCGGGGACTGCCGCGACGATGGCGAGGCCCACCAGACACAGGGAGCGGAACGACATGGCGGACAAGCCTTTTGTGGCGACAGCTGAAGGAGGGTGGTGGAGGTGGCGGGGCATCGTCAACCGCCTTCCAGCCGTTCCCGCTCCGCCGTGAAGACGGCCACCAGATGCTCGATCACCGTGCGTACCCGCGGCACGTCGCGGCGGTCGCGGTGAACCAGCAGCCAGACCTCGCGGGTTAATGGCGAGCAGGGCGGCGGACCGGACAACGGCTGCCGCACCAGTCCCGGCACGCCGTCCGCCAGCATGCAGGGCAGGAAGGCGATGCCGAAGCCGGCGACCGCCGCCGCAAGCTGCCCCTGCACGCTGTTGGAGCGGAAGGCGACACGCCGGCCGCCGCCATGGCGGTCCAGCCACAAAGCCTCCGGCAACTCCGCCATCGACTCGTCATAGGCGATCAGCGTGTCGGGCGCGTCCGGTGCCGCGTACAGCCCATAGCCCAGCGTCGCCAGCCGCCGCCCGACCAGATCGCCGCGCTGCGGCCGGGCCAGCCGGACCGCCAGATCGGCCTCCCGCCGGGCAAGGCTGAGAGTGCGGTTGTCGACGATGATTTCCAGGTCCAGGGCCGGGTTGGCGGCCCGCAGCGGCCCCAGTCGCGGGATCAGGAAGATGTCGGCCAGCGCCTGGGTCATGGTCAGCCGCACGGTGCCGGTCAGCCCCGCTGCATCGCCTTCGCGGCGGCGGATCGCCTGTGCCCGTTCGTCCATCGCCTCGGCCAGGGCGCGGACGCTTTCACCGTCCTCGGTCAGGACATAGCCGTCGGGCCGGCGCTCCATCAGGCTGCGGCCGAGCGTTGTCTCCAGTGCGGCCAGCCGGCGTCCGACCGTGGCGTGGCTCAGCCGCAGGCTGCGTGCCGCCGCCGACAGGCTGCCGGCGCGTGCCAGTTCCAGGAAGACGCGCAAATCGTCCCAATCGAGCGGGCCTGTGAATTTCTGAACAGCCATCGTGCAAGCATAGCGAATGGTCGCACATCGGTGAACAGGGCAGCATCGCCGTCATCGATTCTCAGCGACCACGGAGCATCTCCCGATGACGACTCTTCCTGCCCGGACCCTACGCCAGATCGTCGGTGCGCCGTCCACCCCCGCCCCCTTGGACAAGGCGGTGCTGGTGCTGATCGACCTTCAGCGTGAATACACCGACGGCGCCCTGCGGCTGTCGGGAGTCGATGCGGCGGTGGAGCGGGCGGCGGAACTGCTGGAGCTGGCCCGCGCCAACGGCGTGCCGGTGATCCACATCGTCCACCACACCGCGGCGGGCGCCCCGGTGTTCGACCCCACCGGGCCGCTGGCGGAAATCCTCCCGGCCGTCGCCCCGCGCGATGGGGAACCGGTGATCGTCAAGAAGCTCGCCAACGCCTTCGCCGGAACGGAGTTGCAGACGGTTGCGCGCGACAGCGGGCGGACGGAGATGATCGTCGCCGGTTTCATGACCCACAACTGCGTGAGCAGCACGGCGCGGTCGGCGGTGGACCATGGCTGGCGGGTGACGGTCGTGGCATCGGCCACCGCCACCCGCGACCTGCCGGACGGCAGGGGCGGCGTGGTGCCGGCGGCCGACACCCAGCGCGGCGTGCTGACCGGCCTGTCCGACAGCCTCGCCGTGGTGGTCGAGGATGCGGGCGCCTGGGAAAAAATCCCCTCTCTCCCCCGGGGAGAGGGTTAGGGTGAGGGGGACGCGCGGCGGCCCCTTACCGAGAATCCACCCTATGCATCCCCCTCACCCCGACCCTCTCCCTGGGGGGGAGAGGGGGATTCCTTACTTCTTCTCGGCCTTCCAGTAGTAGTTGGTGTCGAAGCTCGGGCCCCAGACGAGGCCGCTGACGCTCTTGCGCTCGGCGACCATCTCGGTCTGCTGGAACATGATGACGAAGGGCGAGTCGGCGAGGACCGAGCGCTGCAGCTCCTCGTACATCTGGGCGCGCTTGGCGCCGTCGCGCTCCTCGATGGCGGCGGCGGTCTTCCTGGTCAGTTCCGGAATGTCCCAGGCGTTGCGCCAGGCCAGCGGCTTGGACTTGGCGTTATCGCTGTTGTCCGGGTTGGAGGCGAAGGTGTCGGCGTTGGAGTTCGGGTCCTGATAGTCCGCGCCCCACTGCTGGATCATGAGTTCGTGGTTGCGGGCGCGGTACTTGGTCAGCACCTGCTTGCCGTCGCCGGGGATGATCTCGATCTTGATGCCGGCCTTGGCGGCGCTGGCCTGGATCGCCTGGGCCATGTCCTGGGTCGGGTTGGTGTTGCGGACGTCCATGCTGACGGTGAAGCCATCGGGATAGCCGGCCTTCGCCAGCAGCTCCTTCGCCTTGGCCGGATCGTACTTGTAGGGGTTGTCGTTGACGGCCCCGAGGAAGCCCTTGGGCAGGAAGGCCTGATGGACGGCGCCGATGCCGTTCATGATGGATCCTGCCATGCCGTCATAGTCGACCAGATACTTGAACGCCTCGCGCACCTCGGGCTTGGCCAGGGTGGCGTTCTTCTGGTTCAGGCTGAGATACCACAGCGTGCCCTTCGGCGCCTGGACCAGACGGATGGCGTCGCTCGACTTCAGCGGTTCGAACTGCTCCGGCTTCAGGTTGCGCGCGACATCGACGTCGCCCTTCTCCAGCAGCAGGCGCTGGGTCGCCGGTTCCGGGATGTGGCGGATCAGCACGCGCTTCAGCTTCGGCGCGCCGCGCCAGTATTTCGGGTTGGCGTCGAAGGTCAGCAACTCGCTCGCCTTCCACTGCTTCAAAATGAAGGGGCCGGAGCCGGCGGAGTTGGTCTTCAGCCAGCCGGCACCGAAATCGCCGTCCTTCTCCTTGCCCTTCACCAGCTTGGAGTCGACGATGGAGGCCACGTCGGCGGTCAGGCAGTAGAGCACGAAGGTCGGCGCATAGACCTTGTCGGTGGTGAAGACCAGCGTCTTCGGATCGGTGGCGCGCACCATCCGGTCGACATTCTCGGGCGTCAGGCCGAACTGGGTCAGGATGAAGGCCGGACCCTTGTTCATCTTCACCGCGCGGGAGAAGGACCACGCCACATCCTCGGCCGTCATCGGGTTGCCGGAATGGAAGGCGATGCCGTCGCGGATCTTGAAGGTGAAGGTCTTGCCGTCGGGCGACACGGTCCAGCTTTCGGCGGCCTCCCCCTCGATCTTGCTGACGTCGTTGACGTCGAAATGGATCAGCCGGTCATAGACCTGGGCGCTGTATTCGGCGCCCGACAGCTCGAAGATCTCGCCGGGGTCGAGGCTGACGATGTCGTCGAACTGCCACGCCATCACCAGCGCGTCCTTCGGCGTGTCGGCGAAAGCGGGGGCGGCGAAACCGGCGAGGGCGAGAGCGGCGGCACCAAGAACTGTCTGCGCAATGAGGCCGCGCTTGAAGCTGGTCATCCGTGAAGTCTCCCTGGAGGCCCATTCGGGCGCTGTTGAGGGACGGAATCTTCCCGCCGCCTTCCATCGCATGTCAACCCGGCTGGAAGGCAGGTTTGATGTGGGACGGGTTGCAATTCGCAGGGAAAGCGCCTAGCTCCTATCGCCCCCCGGCACCATTCTTGTCTTTGCGGACATTCGGCAGAAGGAAACCACCGTCATGGGCTATACCGTCGCGGTCATCGGCGCCACCGGCAATGTCGGGCGCGAGATCCTGCAAACGCTGGCCGAGCGGAAGTTCCCGGCCGACAAGGTCATCGCTCTGGCCTCCGAGAAGTCGATCGGCCAGGAGGTCTCCTATGGCGAGGACGAGATCCTCAAGGTCCAGGATCTCAACAAGTTCGACTTCCATGGCGTGGACATCGTGCTGTCGTCGCCCGGAGCCAAGGTGTCGGCCATCCATGTGCCGCGCGCTGCTGCCGCCGGGGCCATGGTGATCGACAACACCTCGCAGTTCCGCATGGATCCCGACGTGCCGCTGGTGGTGCCGGAGGTGAACCCGGAGGCGCTGGTCGGCTATCGCAAGCGCGGCATCATCGCCAATCCCAACGGTGCCACCATCCAGATGGCGGTGGCGCTGAAGCCCTTGCACGACCGCTTCAAGATCCGCCGCGTCGTGGTCTCGACCTACCAGTCGGTGTCGGGCGCCGGCAAGGAGGCGATGGACGAGCTGTTCACCCAGACCCGTGCCATCTTCGTCAACGATCCCGTCGCCAAGAGCGTCTTCCCCAAGCAGATCGCCTTCAACGTCATCCCCCACATCGACGCCTTCATGGAAGATGGCTCCACCAGGGAAGAGTGGAAGATGACAGTGGAGACCAAGAAGATCCTCGATCCCAAGATCAAGGTCGCCGCCACCTGCGTCCGCGTACCGACCTTCATCGGCCATGCCCTCTCGATCAACATCGAGACGGAGGAGCCGATCAGCGCAGAGGAGGCCCGCATCGTCCTGCGTGCTGCCCCCGGCATCTCGGTGGTCGACCAGCAGACCGGCGACGGCTATATCACCCCGGTGGAGATCGCCGGCGAAAACCCGGTCTTCGTCAGCCGCATCCGTGACGACATCACGGTCGAGAATGGCCTGTCCTTCTGGTGCGTCGCCGACAATCTGCGCAAGGGTGCCGCGCTGAACGCCGTGCAGATCGCCGAGCTGCTGGTGCGCGATTACATGGTGGAGTGAAGGGACGGGTGGGGGCACAGTGCCGGCGCTTCCCACCCTTACAAATTGTCGGTAGGCTGAACCGTCCCACCTGACCGGGCGGTTCCGTGCTCCGCATCCTGCCGCTGTTGTGCCTCGTCCTGCTGATGCTCACCGGGTGCGGCGTCGATGCCGACCAGGACGTGCTGTGCCGAAAGCTGATCCCGGCCTTCGAACCCGGCCGCGTCACCGACCTGTCCACCCGCAGCTATACCGAAGACAAGCGGGTGCTGCGCGTCGATTACCACAGCGGCAGCCAGTCCCATTGGATCGCCTGCCGTTTCGCCGGCACGTCGATGGAGGAGGGACGGCGCACCCTGGTGGCGGTGGCGACCGACCGCAGCGGCTGGCTGACCGACATCCGCTTCGCCATGCTTCAGCAATGGCTGCGCATCAGGCCGCCGCGCGATGCCATCGGCGGCGTCGTCGAGACTGAAAGGCCGCAGCCGACGCGCTGGACGCCCGTCCTGTTCCTGGCTCAGCAAATCATCAACGCTGCCACCGTCGCCTGCGTCTATGGGCTGCTCGCGCTCGGCTACACGCTGGTCTACGCCATCCTCGGCCAGATCAATCTGGCGATGGGGGAACTGACCATGGTCGGCGCCATGGTGACGGCGATGGCGGCGGCCGGGCTCGGCATGGCCGGCTGGGCGACATGGCCGCCGGCGCTGCTCGGCGTGCTGGTTCTGGTCATCGGCTTCACCGCGGTGCAGGGCTGGACGATGGACCGGCTGGTCTTCCGCCGTCTGCGCGGGGTGCGCAGCCACACGCCGTTGATCGTCGCGGTCGGACTGTCCATCGCCTATCAGGAGGGGGTGCGGCTGCTGCATGGCGCGCGCGACTGGTGGCCGGCACCGGTGCTGACCGGCCGCTACGACCTGTTGAGCGACGGTGCCTTCACCGTCACCGCGCTGACCGCGCAACTGGCGATCCTCGTGCTGACCGGCGGGCTTTACGCGGCGCTTTGGGGGATCATGCAGCGCACCGCCTTCGGCCGGGCGCACCGGGCCTGCACAGACGACATCGCGGCGGCGGAACTGGTCGGGGTGGACGTCAACCGCACGGTGGCGGCGACCTTCGCCATCGGCGGCGGGCTGGCCGCGGCGGCGGGGGCGGTGATCGCGCTCTATTACGGCGGGGTGAACTTCTTCACCGGCTACCTGATCGGCTTCAAGGCGCTGGCCGCGGCGGTGGTCGGCGGCATCGGCTCGGTACCGGGGGCGATGCTCGGCGGTGCCCTGCTGGGGCTGGTCGAGACCTTCTGGTCAGCCTATTTCGCGCTCGCCTACAAGGACATCGTGGCGTTCGGGCTGCTGACGCTGTTCCTGATCTATCGGCCGCAAGGGCTGCTGGGGCAGGCGAGAGGCAGGGGGGACTAGCAAGAAGCTTTGCTGTGGGTGCCCCCTCCCTCCGCAATCGGAGAGAGGGGGTCGAAGAGAGGGGGCGAACAGCCCTTACAGCGTGCGGACGTCCGTCAGGTGGCCGGTCACCGCCGCCGCCACGGCCATCGCCGGGCTGACGAGGTGGGTGCGGCCGCCGCGGCCCTGACGGCCTTCGAAGTTGCGGTTCGAGGTCGAGGCGCTGCGCTCGCCCGGCGCCAGACGGTCGGCGTTCATCGCCAGGCACATGGAGCAGCCCGGCTCGCGCCACTCGAAGCCGGCCTCGGTGAAGATCTTGTCCAGACCCTCTTCCTCGGCCTGCTCCTTGACCAGACCCGAACCGGGAACCACCAGGGCGCGGACGCCCTCGGCGACCTTGCGGCCCTTGGCGAGGTCGGCGGCGGCGCGCAGGTCTTCGATGCGGCCGTTGGTGCAGGAACCGATGAACACGGTGTCGACCTTGACGCTCGACAGCGGCTGGCCGGGCGTCAGGCCCATGTAGGCGAGCGAGCGCTCGACGGCGGCGCGCTTGCCCTCGTCGGCGATGTCGGCCGGGTTCGGCACGGTCGCGGTGATCGGCAGCACGTCTTCCGGGCTGGTGCCCCAGGTGACCTGCGGCGCGATGTCGGCGGCGTTCAGCACGACGGTGGCGTCATAGACCGCACCTTCGTCCGACGGCAGCGTCT
The DNA here is from genome assembly GCF_042938965.1 of Azospirillum sp. A23. Classification (NCBI taxonomy): domain Bacteria; kingdom Pseudomonadati; phylum Pseudomonadota; class Alphaproteobacteria; order Rhodospirillales; family Azospirillaceae; genus Azospirillum; species Azospirillum sp. A23. The sequence continues at coordinate 422,700 of NZ_CP170667.1, forward strand.
TCCAGTACTGGACGGCCTGCTCGAAGGCGCCGGCCTTCGGCGCCAGGGCGCGGCCCTGGACGTAGGCGAAGGTCTTCTCGTCCGGGGCGATCAGGCCGGCGCGGGCGCCGCCTTCGATCGCCATGTTGCAGACGGTCATGCGGCCTTCCATCGACAGCTCGCGGATGGCTTCGCCCGCGAACTCGATGACGTAGCCGGTGCCGCCGGCGGTGCCGATCCTGCCGATGATGGCCAGCACGATGTCCTTGGCGGTGACGCCCGGGTTCAGCGTGCCGTCCACGCGGATCAGCATATTCTTGGCCGGCTTTTGCAGCAGGGTCTGGGTGGCCAGCACATGCTCCACCTCCGACGTGCCGATGCCGAAGGCCAGGGCGCCGAAGGCACCGTGGGTGGCGGTGTGGCTGTCGCCGCAGACGATGGTGGCGCCGGGCAGGGTGAAGCCCTGTTCCGGGCCGACGATGTGCACGATGCCCTGGCGGACGTCGTCCATCGGGAAATAGCGGACGCCGAAGTCGCGGGCGTTCTTGTCCAGCGTCTCGACCTGGATCCGGCTTTCCTCCTCGACGATGCCCTTGGAGCGGTCGGTGGTCGGGACGTTGTGGTCGGGCACGGCGAGAGTGGCTTCCGGACGCCGCACCTTGCGGCCGGCGACGCGCAGTCCTTCGAACGCCTGCGGGCTGGTCACTTCATGGACCAGATGGCGGTCGATATAGAGGATGCAGGTGCCGTCGTCCTGGCGATGCACGACGTGGCTGTCCCAGATCTTGTCGAACAGAGTGCGCGGCTTGGACATCGGAAAAACTCTCTCTCGCGGTACGACAGGCGCAGAAGAAATGGAGGCCGCACCATAGCCTTGTGTCGTGCCGGGGACAAGCATTGCGCTACGTCTGTCGTCGCAAGCCTGTCCCCCGCAATATTATGACACTGGAGGCCGATGAGGGGCGACCGGTGAGGGGGTGCTCAGGGCAGCATCTTGCCGGGGTTCAGCAGACCGTTGGGGTCGAGCGTCGCCTTGATGGCGCGCAGCATGTCGAACTCCACCGGGCCCTTGATCGCCGGCATCTCGTCCTTCTTGAAGCGGCCGACGCCATGCTCGGCGGAGATCGAACCGTCGAGCTTGAAGATCACCTCGTTGACGACGTGGCAGATCTCGTCCCAGCGGTCGAGATAGGCCTTGGTGTCGGCCCCCTCGGGCTGGCTGAGGTTGAAGTGGATGTTGCCGTCGCCGACATGGCCGAAGGGGGTCGGACGGATGCCGGGGCAGGCCACCGCCACCGCCGCTTCCGCCAGTTCAATGAACTCGGCGACGCGGGAGACCGGGATCGACACGTCGTTCTTGATCGAGCCGCCCTCGAACTTCTGCGCCTCGACGATGGCCTCGCGGATGAACCACAGCTGCTTGGCCTGGGCGTCCGACTGGGCCAGCGTGGCGTCGGTCGCCAGCTCTGCCTCGAACGCCTCACCCAGCGCGGTCTCCACCGTCTCCTGGAAGGCGTCGGACTTGGTGCCGGCGGTCAGCTCCGTCAGGACATACCAGGGCGACGGCTCCGACAGCGGGTCGATGGTGCCGGTGACATGGCGGAGGGCGAAGTCCAGGCAGCGGCGCGACATCAGCTCGAAGGCCGACACGGCGTCGCCGGAGGCGGCGCGCAGGCGGGCCAGCAGCTCGATGGCGGCGGCCGGGCTGGGCACGGCGACGAAGGCGGTGATCGACTGGCGCGGGCGCGGGAACAGCTTCAGCACTGCGGCGGTGACGATGCCCAGCGTGCCTTCGGCGCCGATGAACAGGTTTTTCAGGTCGTAGCCGGTGTTGTTCTTGCGCAGGCGGCGCATGCCGTCCCAGACGCGGCCGTCGGCCAGCACCACCTCAAGTCCCAGCACCAGGTCGCGGGTGTTGCCGTAGCGCAGGACGTTGATGCCGCCGGCATTGGTGGAGATCAGGCCGCCGATCTGCGCGGTACCCTCCGCCCCCAGGCTCAGCGGGAACAGGCGGTCGGCGTCGGCGGCCGCCTCCTGGATGCTGGTCAGCACCACGCCAGCCTCGACCGTCATGGTGTAGTTCAGCGTGTCGATGTCGCGGATGCGGTTCAGGCGCGACAGGCTGAGAACGATCTCGCGCCCTTCCTCATAAGGGATCGAGCCGCCGACGAGGCTGGTATTGCCGCCCTGGGGCACGATGGGGATGCCGGCCTCGGCGCAGATCTTCACGACCGCCGCCACCTCGGCGGTGTTGGCCGGGCGGACCACCGCCGGGCTGTTGCCCTTGAAGCGCCCGCGCCACTCCGCAAGGTAGGGAGCCATGTCGGCGGCGTCGGTGAGGATGCCGGACGGGCCGACGATGGCGCGGATCTGGTCGAGAGCGGCGGCGATGTTGGTCATGGCGCTTGAGGTCCGGCAGCTGGAAGTGTCGCGGTGAAACGCGACACTTCTACAATCTAGCCGCCCCCATTTCCATGCAACTGTTGCGCAGACCAGCCGACACGCGGTTCGTTAGCTCCGCGGTGCCGCCGCCCGGCGCAGGCGGTCGTTGATCGCCAGACCCAAACCGACATCGGGGATCGGCATCACCGCGATGCGGCGGGCGCCGCTCTGGTCCAGGCTGCGCAGGTGGGAGAACAGGTTGGCGGCGGCCTCGTTGAGGTCGCCCTCCAGGCTCAGGTTCAGCCGCGTGGTGCCGCCGAAGACGAAGCGGTCGGGGCCGAAGGTCAGGAAGGCCTCATCCTCCTCCGCCGCCGACGCGTTCAGGCGCACCGCGGCGTTGGGGGCGTAGTGGCTTTCCAGCTGGCCGGGCGATTTCGGCGCGGTTGGATCGCCGGCCGACAGGCGGACCGGGCCGATCAGCCGCTCCATCTCGTCGGGCAGCACGGCGCCGGGGCGCAGCAGCACCGCTTCCGGACCGGTCAGGTCGATGACAGTGGACTCAAGGCCGACCATGCATTTGCCGCCGGTGACGATGGCATCGACCCGGTCGCCCAGGCTTTCAAGCACATGATGCGGGGTGGTCGGGCTGACGGCGCCGGAGCGGTTGGCGCTGGGGGCGGCAATCGGCTTGCCGGCGGCGCGCAGAATCGCCTGCGCCACCGGGTGGTTGGGCACGCGGATGGCGATGCTGTCCAGCCCGGCGCTGACCAGCAGCGACAGGGCGGAGTTGGCCGGGCGCGGTACGACCATGGTCAGCGGGCCGGGCCAGAACTGCGTCGCCAGATCGTGGGCGCGGTCGTCGAACAGGCCCCAGGAGTGGGCGGCGACCAGATCGGGGACATGGACGATCAGCGGATTGAACTGCGGCCTGCCCTTGGCGGCGAAGATTGCGGCCACGGCGCGGTCGTCGGTGGCGTCGGCCCCCAACCCATAGACCGTCTCGGTCGGGAAGGCGACCAGACGGCCGGCGCGCAGCAGGTCGGCCGCGCGGGCAATGCCGGTGGGGGTGGCCGGGATCAGCGCCGGGCGCTTCTCACCGGTATCGGGTGCGGAATGGTCGGTCACGGCGTCTTTCTAGCCCGTGCAGCACCGGTGTCAATTCGCGCGGTTGCACCGGTGCCATGCCCAAGGTTATGAGGGGAGTGCGCAATCAACCAACACAACATGATGGGTGCGGGCATGACGGGCAAGGTCTTCACCGTGGCGCAGCAGAAAGGCGGCGCCGGCAAGACCACGCTGGCGGCCCACCTCGCCATCGCCTGGGCGCAGCTCGGCTACAAGGTCGCCACCGTCGACATCGACCCGCAGGGCAGCCTGACCCGCTGGCATGCCGTGCGGTCGGAGGCCACCGGCGGCCAGCCCGGCTTCACCCATGTGCAGATCACCGGCTGGCGCACCCAGGCGGAGGTGGAGAAGCTGGCCCGCTCCCACGACATCGTGGTGATCGACAGCCCGCCCCATGCCCAGACCGAAGCGCGCATCGCCGTCCGCGCCGCCACGCTGGTGGTGGCGCCGGTGCAGCCGAGCCCGATGGATTTGTGGGCGGTGCATCCGACCATCGATCTGGCGGCGCAGGAGAGGCGCCGGCTGCTGCTGGTTCTGAACCGGGTGCCGCCGCGCGCCCGCATCGCCGACGAACTGGTCGGCAAGGTGCATGAGCTGGTCGCGCCGCCGGCGGTGGAACTGGCGACGGCGCAGGTTGGTAACCGCACCGCCTATGCCGGCACGCTGATGACCGGGCTTTCGGTGACGGAGGCCGCACGCAAGACCCAGGCGGCAGCCGAAATGCAGGCGCTGGCGGAAGAGATTTTGCAGCGGGCTTGAGTGGGCGGGTTTGAGGGGGCGCTCCTCGCAGAGTCAGCCCCCGCTCAACCTCAGTCCTTGAACTCGCCCATCGCCGACTGGATGTAGTTGGGCAGACCGATGTCGTCGATCAGGCTCAGCTGGGTTTCCAGATAGTCGATGCGCTCTTCCGACTCTTCCAGCAGTTCGGACAGCTCGTCGCGCGACACGTAATCGGCCTTCTCCTCGCACACGGAGATGGCGTGGGCGATGCGGTCGCGGGCCTCGCGCTCGGCGGCGAGGTCGCTGGACAGGATCTCCGGCACATCCTCGCCGATGTGCAGCTTGCCGAGGTCCTGAAGGTTGGGGATCGCCTCGATGAACAGGATGCGTTCGATGATCTCGTCCGCGCTCTTCATCACTTCGATGGAGGCGTGATACTCCCACTTGCCCAGTGCCTTGACGCCCCAGTTCTTCAACATGCGGGCGTGCAGGAAATACTGGTTGATCTGCGTCAGCTGGTCCTTCAGGACGATCTGAAGCTGGACGATGACGTCGCTGTTGCCCTTCATGATCCGTCCTCCGCTCAGGTGGGGAAGCCGCCCATGGCCGACTGCAGGTAATTCTGCAGGCCGAGCATGTCGATCAGGCCAAGCTGCTGTTCCAGCCAGTGGGCATGGTCTTCTTCGGTGTCGACCAGCAGTTCCAGCAGGATGCGGCGGGTGTCGTAGTCCTTTACCTGCTCGCAATAGGCGATTGCTTCCTTGAGCGCGGCCACCACCTCATATTCGAGGGTCAGGTCGTTGCGCATCATCTCCGGCACGGTCTTGCCGATGTGAATCTGGTCGCGGCTGGCTACATCGGGCGTGCCTTCCAGGAACAGGATGCGGCGGATCAGCTTGTCGGCGTGCTCCAGCTCTTCGACCCGCTCGTGCGAGATGCGCTCGCTCAGCGCCTTGAGGCCCATGTCCTCCATGGTGCGGGCATGGGACAGATACTGGTCGGCCGCGCTCAGCTCACCGGTAAGCAGCTTGTTCAAACGGTCCAGGACCCCTTGATCGCCTTGCATGATGCGATACTCCAAAATAGACGATTTGTCGCACCTTGGCACAGCCGAAGGACTCGCACAATAAAAATCTCAATTTGAAACAATGATGTAGTTGATAGTCACTATCAATTGGGGCGATGCAGCCTGCCCAAAATACAGTCAGGGCCGGACTCCTGTTTTGCGAATCAATGTCAATTGCGATAAGGGAGGATTTCCGCGGAATTCCCGGCCCGCGCTGCCGGCTTTGACTTGCGGCGGTGCAGCGATGCTTGGGCGGGAGAACGGGCCGGCCCGCATGCCGGTTCCAGCCGCGGCAATCGGGGCCGCCGCATTGAGGCAGGGGCCGTTCCGTGCTAACAGACCGCGGGATTTCTCCGCCCTTCATTCCAACGACAGCCGGATTGCGGCCATGACGACGACCACCCCCTCGGCTCCCGTCTCGGAGTTCCTGCGCACCCTTCAGGATCGCGGGTTCATCCACCAGTGCACCGACTTCGCCACGCTGGACGAGCGTGCGACGAAGGGGCCGATCGTCGCCTATATCGGCTTCGACTGCACCGCCGACAGCCTGCATGTCGGCAGCCTGCTGCCGATCATGATGCTGCGCTGGCTGCAGAAGACCGGTCACAAGCCGATCGTCCTGATGGGCGGCGGCACCACCAAGATCGGCGACCCGTCCGGCAAGGACGAAGCGCGCCAACTGCTGACCGACGAGGTCATCGCCAACAACATGGCGGGCATCAAGCGCATCTTCGGACGCTACCTGACCTTCGGGGACGGTCCGACCGACGCGGTGATGGCGAACAACGCCGACTGGCTGGACGAGCTGAAATACATCCCGCTGCTGCGCGACATCGGCCGGCATTTCACCATCAACCGGATGATGAGCTTCGAGTCGGTCAAGCTGCGGCTGGACCGCGAGCAGCCGCTGACCTTCCTGGAATTCAACTACATGATTCTCCAGGCCTACGATTTCGTGGAGCTGAAGCGCCGCCATGGCTGCACCTTGCAGATGGGTGGGTCGGACCAGTGGGGCAACATCGTCAACGGCGTCGAACTCGGCCGCCGCACCGACGGCGCCGACCTGTTCGGCCTGACCACGCCGCTGCTGACCACCTCGTCGGGCGCCAAGATGGGCAAGACGGCGGCCGGCGCGGTGTGGCTGACCGCCGACAAGCTCAGCAGCTACGATTTCTGGCAGTATTGGCGCAACACCGAGGATGCCGACGTCGGCCGTTTCCTGCGCCTCTACACCGAACTGCCGCTGGACGAGGTGGCTCGGCTGGAGAGCCTGCAGGGCGCCGAGATCAACGAGGCCAAGAAGATCCTCGCCAACGAGGTGACCAAGCTCGCCCATGGCGAGGAGGCCGCGCTTGAGGCCGCCGAGACCGCGCGCCGCGCCTTCGAGGAAGGTGCCGCGGCCGAGGGGCTGCCCAGCATCGAGGTCGCCCGTGCCGATCTGGAAGCCGGCCTGCCGGTGGTCGACCTGCTGGTGGCGGCCGGGCTGGCCGCGTCGAAAGGCGAGGCGCGCCGCCTGATCAAGGGCGGCGGGGCCAAGTTGAACGACGGGCCGATTGCCGACGAGACGGTGAAGGCGACCGCGGCGGACCTGAACGCCGACGGCGTTGTGAAGCTCAGCGCCGGCAAGAAGCGCCACGCGCTGGTGAAGGTGGGCTGACGGCTTTGCAGGGGAGGGGCGCCGGCAGACAGTTGCCGGCGCTCCTTTCCGTCACCGTGTGTGCGCTTCCGGCGGTGGTCTGGTGTCCGGCGTCGGCGTGCCGTCGCCGCCCAGGAAGAACAGGTTGCGCAGGAAGCCCGGCGCCAGCACCGCCAGCGGGTTGACCGACACGTCCGGGTCGGACAGCGGGCCCTGGACATGCCAGGTGGCGGAGAAGATGCCCTGGCCCTCGCCGCCGCTCAGCACGTCGCCCAGCAGCGGGATCTGGCCGATCAGGCGGTTCAGGCCATAGACCGGGACGATGGTGCCCTGGAGGTTGGCGGTTTCCGTCTCCAGATCGATCTGGCCCTCCAGCGTCAGGCCGAGCGCCGAGCCGGAGGTGCGCAGGTCCTTCAGGGTCAGGAGACGACCTTCCTTGCGGAAATCCGCCGACATGCGGCCGAAATTGACGCCCTTGCCGCCGCCCAGCAGCTCGGCGAAGCCGGACGGCGAGATGGCGTTCAGGATGCGCGCCAGGGCCGGCACGTCGATCAGGGTGTAGTCGCGGATCTCCGCCTTGCCGACGATGGCGGCATCGGCCCGCGGCTCGGCCGACCGGCCGGTCAGGGTCAGCCGTCCGCCGCGCATGCGGTCGTTCAGATCCATCGCCTGCAGGGCCGATCCCAGATCCTCGGCATTGATCGCGAGGTCGTAGGCACCCTGCGGCCCCGGCCGCCATTTCAGCGACACGCCGCCGCCTTCGCTGCGGCCGGTGAGGTCCAGCAGGGTCCAGGCGCTGGCATCCCGTTTCATGGATCCCGCGACCTGCCGCAGCCGCCGGTTGTCGCCGAACACCACCGAGTCGAACTTGATGGCAATGTCCAGCGGGGTCTTGCGGCCGTCGTCGGTGGGTGACGGCGGCTTTTTCGGCGGCGGCGTGACCGCGCCCTCGCCGGACGGCGTCTTGCCGGTCAGGCCGCGGGCGTCCAGGCTGGTGCCGGTGATGGTCCCGGCATAGCCACCGGCCGGACCACCGGGCTTCAGCGGGGGCAGCACGGTCAGGTCGGCGCGCAGGTCGGTCTGGCCCAGCTTGAAGCTGGGGGTCTGCACCCGCGCCACCCGCTTGCCGCCGTCTGCCAGTTCCAGGTTGGTGACGGATTTCAGCCCGCCGGCATCGATGGTCAGGTTGCTGATGCGGGTCGGACGGTCCTTGTCGAATTCCAGCGTCAGCTTGCCGGTGCCGGGCTTGCCGGGCGGCTTGGCCCAGCCGAGCTCCTCGATGGACAGCCGGGTCTTTTCCAGATTCAGGGTGCCGGTCAGCAGCAGCTTGTGCTTTCGGTCGACCGTGAACAGGATGTCGGCGCCGAACGGGCCCTGCACCCGGTCTTCCAGATCGATGCCGTGGGCGCGCAGATCGTCGGCGGTGGCGTCGCCCTTCACCGCGATGCGGGTGCGCGGACCCTTGGCCGCACTGTCGAAGGATTCGTTCCAGTCGATGGCGACCGGGATGCCGTCCAGCTTGGTGGTGCCCTTGATTTGCATCGCCTTGAGGTCGAGCGCCAGCGACAGCTCGCCGTCGGTGGCGTTCATCCCGGCCGCCACCTTCTCCACCGCCACCTTGCGCAGCTTGCCCGTCACGTCGAGGTCGAGCTGCTCCACCTTCAGGTCGGCCAGCAGCGGGAAGGCGAAATGCAGCTTCGCTTCGGCCATGCCCTGGGTGCGCGCCGGGTCCATCTCCAGCTTGGTGGGATAGCCCAGCGGCGGCATGTCGATCAGGGTCAGGATCGAGCGGACCGGTCCCTGCACCGGCAGGCGGATGTCCATCGTCTCCTTGCCGATGTCCAGCCCGCCGATCACCACCTTGCCGTCGCCGACCTCGATGTCGCCCGATTTCACATCGGCGATCCGGCCGCCCTTGGTCAGGACGGTGAAGGTCTTGCCGTCGGTCGTCACCTCCACGCTGGCGCCGGTGACCGGCGTCAGGTTGTGGAAATAGCGGACGCTGATGTCTTCGCCGGCGATGGTGGCGAGGAAGCGCGTCTGTTCCGGCGGTTCTCCCGACGGCTTCCCTTCCCCGTCGAGCGGCACGGACAGCGCCGCCTCCGCCCGCGCCTGCGTCACCGTTCCGTGCGACAGGTTGCGGGTCACCCACTCGCGCGCGTTGGGGCCGGCAATCTTCGGCCAATAGCGGCGAAGCTCGTCCAGCGCCACGCCGCGGGCGGTCGCCTGCGTCTCCACCGCCATGCGGTCGCCCTGGCGCCGGGCGGTGGCGGTGGCCTCCACCCGCGGCTGCGGTCCGCTGGCCTCGCCCAGCACGGCCTCGAACCCGTCCAGGTCGATGCGGTCACGGTCGCCATGCAGGCGCAGCCAGGCCCTGTCCACCGGCACCGGCCCTTCGAACAGGTCGGGCCGCAGCAGTCGGCCGCGGTCGGCAACAATGTCGGCCTTGCCGGCAGTCGGCTGGAAAGACGGATCGAAGGCCACCTCCACCGTGCCCGACAGCGGCAGCTCCGCTGCCTTCAGCGGCGCCAGCGCCGGGGCGAGATCGGCGAAAGCGGCGGGGACGAAGCCGGTCAGCCGCGCGGTCGCCCGGCCGTCCTTGTCCAATCCCTGCTGTCCCGACAGCTCCAGCCCGGCGGTGCGCCCACCGACGGTCAGCGACAGGCGGGCCTGGAGGTCGTGGCCGCGGTCGGTTTCGGCCAACTGGCCCTGGGCGCTCAGCGCCAGCGGTTCGCCGCCGTCCGGCGCGCCGGCCTTCAGCGACAAATCCTCGACCCGCAAGCGCCGGCCCGGAACGTCCAGCTTGCCGCGCAAGGCAAGGCTTTGCACCGCGACCGGCTCCGGCCGCAGCGCAGGCAGGGCGACGATGCCGGCGCCACCGCGCAGGTTCAGGTCGACCGTCAGGGGTTCGAAACGGCGGTCGAGCCGCGCCGTGACGGTGCCGGACATCGGCAGCTTCACCGCCGACAGCGGCGCCAGGGCCGGTCCGAACTCCGCCACTGCCGCCGGCTCCAGCCCGTCGACGGACATGGTCAGGTCGCTGGTGGTGTCGGCGATGTTGTAGCGGCCGGCGGCGGAGACGGTCACGGCGCGCGGCGAGGTCGTTCCGCCGGCATTGCCGAGGTCGAGCGTCACGCGGGCGCGGCCCTGGGCGCCCTCGGCATCGCGGGTCAGCACCATGTCGGCGCGGGTGGCGTGCCAAGCCAGATCGAGCATGCGGTTCTCGACCCGCAGGTCGGCTCCCGTCACCGACAGCCGGCGCAGCAGTCCCAGCGGCCGGTCGATGTCGGGCGGCTGGCGCAGGCTTTCGAGCGCCTCGTCGATCAGGTCGGGGCCGCCGTCGTCGGCCTTGCGCGCGGACTGCGCATCCGACCGCACGTCGAAGGCGAGGCTGCCGTCGGCCCGGCGCAGCACGGACAGGCGCGGCCGGACCAGATCGAGGCGCGTAGGCGACAGGGTGCCGCGGAACAGCGCCGGGATGGAGAAGCCGATGCCCATCTCCGGCACCGCGGCCAACTCCGTCCCGTCGGCATTCAGCGCCTGCACCCACCGGGCGCGCAGGTCGAGACGGCGGCCGGCACCCTCAAGCCCGTCCTCCTCTTCCAGCGACAGCACCAGCTCGCCGATGTCGACGTGGAAACGGCCGTCGCGGTCGCTCAGCGCCCGTTCGACATAGGGGATCAGCGGGTCGAGCGCGACCGGCCCCTGCGCCAAGCGCCAGGCGAACAGCCCGCCGGCTGCCAGCGCCACGGCGCCGATCCCGGTCAGCGTCAGGCCGATGATCTTCGCGGTACGCCGGATCATCGGGCACCGTGAGGAAGAGACGGAGAATCGGCCCGATTGACCTTCCCGTCCGAGACGTGCAGCTTTCTGCACATGTTTTGAGCAGGAAAGACCGCCGTCATGTGCAGCTTCGCCCTTGGCCCCATCGCGTTCTCAAGCCCCTTGCCGAAGCCCTTCGACAGCGCGCAGGCGGCGCTGGGAATGGAGCGCTGGCGCCAGCAGGCCGCCGCGGCGGAGCCGGAGACCCGCGCCTGGGCGGAAGCCTTCGCCGATTCGGAGACCGGCCGGGCGCTGATCGAGGCGGTGTGCGGCAACAGCCCGTATCTCGGCCACAGCCTGACGCGGGAGTTGCCCTTCGTCGCCCGTACACTGCAGGACGGCTTCGACGACAGCTTCGCCGCGCTGATCGCCGCCCTCCATGCCGGGCATGACGAGGAAAAGTCGATGGACCGGCTGATGGCGGGCCTGCGGGTGGCGAAGCGGCGGGCGGCACTGCTGATCGCGCTGGCCGACATCGCCGGAGCGTGGCCGCTGTTCCGCGTCACCGGCGCCCTGTCGGAACTGGCGGAGACGGGGGTCCAGCTGGCCGCGAATTTCCTGCTGCGCCGCGCCGGGGAGGCGGGGATGCTGACGCTGCCGGATCCACAGCGACCTTGGGTCGGTTCGGGCCTGATCGTTTTGGGCATGGGTAAGCTTGGCGGGCGCGAACTCAACTATTCCAGCGACATCGACCTGATCGTCCTGTACGACGACGCTGTTGTGCAGACGCCCCAGCCGGACAACCTCGCGCGAACCTTCATCAGGCTCGCACGCGATCTTGTCCGCATTATGGATGAACGGACCAAGGACGGCTACGTCTTCCGCACCGACCTTCGGCTTAGGCCCGATCCCGGCGCCACGCCGCTGGCGGTTTCGGTCTCCGCGGCCGAAATTTATTACGGCAGCGTCGGCCAGAATTGGGAACGCGCGGCGATGATCAAGGCCCGTCCCATCGCCGGCGATCCCGAGGCGGGGGCGTCCTTCCTCCGCTTCCTGGAGCCCTTCGTCTGGCGCCGCAACCTGGATTTCGCCGCCATCCAGGACATCCATTCGATCAAGCGCCAGATCAACGCCCACAAGGGCCACCGCGAGGTGACGGTCAACGGCCACGACATCAAGGTCGGCCGCGGCGGCATCCGCGAGATCGAGTTCTTCGCCCAGACCCAGCAGCTGATCTTCGGCGGGCGCGACCCGCGCGTGCGGATCGCCCCGACCCTGATGGCGAACGAGGCGCTGCGCGATGTCGGCCGCGTGCCGCCGCAGACGGTGGAGGAGCTTGCCGGGGCCTATCGTTTCCTGCGCCGTGTCGAACACCGCATCCAGATGATCGACGACCAGCAGACCCACCGTATTCCCGCCGACGATGCCGGGGTGGCGCATCTGGCGACCTTCCTCGGCTATGACGACCCCGCCGCCTTCCGGGCGGAGCTGCTGGCGACGCTGGGGCAGGTCGAGGACCGCTATGCCGAGCTGTTCGAGGAGGCGCCGTCGCTCTCCGGTCCCGGCAATCTGGTCTTCACCGGCACCGACCCCGATCCCGGCACGGTGGAGACGCTGACGGGCATGGGCTTCGCCGATCCGGCCCGCGTCATCAGCGTGGTGTCGGCCTGGCATCGCGGCCGCTACCGCGCCACCCGGTCTGGCCGGGCGCGCGAACTGCTGACGGAACTGACGCCGGCCCTGCTGAGCGCGCTGACCAAGACTCCGGCCCCCGATTCGGCGCTGATGAACTTCGACGACTTCCTCGGCAAGCTGCCGGCGGGCGTCGGTCTGTTCTCGCTGTTCGTCGCCAATCCCTGGCTGCTGGAGCTGGTGGCGGAGATCATGGGCATCGCGCCGCAGATGGCGCAGACCCTGTCGCGCAACCCGTCGCTGCTCGACGCCGTGCTGTCGCCCGACTTCTTCGACCCGCTGCCGGGCAAGGAGGACGGGCTGGCCGACGACCACGCCCGCGTGATGGCGCCGGCCCGCGATTTCGAGGATGCGCTGACGCTGTCGCGGCGCTGGACCAACGACCAGCGCTTCCGCGCCGGGGTCCATATCCTGCGCGGCATCACCGATGGCGACCGTTGCGGCGCTTTCCTGGCCGATCTGGCCGATATCGTCGTCCCCGACCTTGCCCGCCGGGTGGAGGAGGAGTTCGCCCAGCGCCACGGCCACATTCCCGGCGGCGCCTGGGTGGTGGTGGCGATGGGCAAGCTGGGCAGCCGGCAGCTGACCATCACGTCCGACATTGACCTGATCGTCATCTACGACGTGGCGCCGGGCCAAGGGGGCGGTGGTGGCCCCCGTCTTTCGGATGGTGCCAAGCCGCTGTCGCCCAACGAGTATTACATCAAGCTGACCCAGCGGCTGACCAACGCCATCACCGCACCGATGGGCGACGGCCGGCTTTACGAGGTCGACATGCGGCTGCGCCCGTCGGGCAATGCCGGGCCGCTCGCCACCTCGCTGGACGCCTTCCTGAAATATCAGGCGACCGATGCCTGGACCTGGGAGCATATGGCCCTGACCCGCGCCCGGGTGATCGGCGGCGATGCGGAACTGGCCGGGCGGGTGACGGGGGCGATCCGTTCGGTGCTGACGGCGCCGCGCGATGCCGACCGGCTGCTGTGGGACGTGGCCGACATGCGGCGGCGGATCGAGAAGGAGTTCGGGACGAGCAATGTCTGGAACGTCAAATACGCTCGCGGCGGCCTGATCGACATCGAGTTCATCGCCCAGTACCTGCAACTGCGCCATGGTCACGAGCGGCCGGACATCCTGCACATCGGCACCGCCAAGGCGCTGGGCTGCGCCGCCCGGACGGGCGCGCTGGCGCTGGAGGTGGCGGAGGATCTGGAGACGACGCTGCGGCTGTGGCGGCGGGTGCAGGGCTTCCTGCGGCTGACCACCGCCGGGGTGCTCGACCCCAACCAGGTATCGCCCAGCCTGCTGGCCGGGCTGGTCCGCGCCGCCTTTCCTGCCGACTTTCAGGGCGAGCGTGAGCCTGGCGCTGTTGACTTCCCCGAACTGGACCACAGAATCCGTGCCGTCGCCGCCCGCGCCCATGGTCATTTCAAGGCCCTGGTCGAGGAACCGGCGGGCCGTCTGGCCCCACCCGCCACCACGCCTCCGGCCTGAGACCTCGTTTCCCGGCCGGCAAGAAGAAGGATAGTCAAGCAGCCATGACCGTAGACGTCGGATCGCCCGCCCCGGATTTCACCATGCCGACCGACGGCGGCGGCAGCGTCACGCTGTCGGCCCTGCGCGGCAAGCCGGTGGTTCTGTATTTCTACCCGAAGGACGACACGTCGGGCTGCACCTCGGAGGCCTGCGGCTTCCGCGACCAGCTGCCCGACTTTTCCGCCATCGATGCGGTGGTGATCGGCGTGTCCAAGGACAGCGTCGCCAGCCACGACAAGTTCAAGGCGAAGCATGAACTGACCTTCACGCTGGCGTCGGACACCGACGGCGCCGTCTGCGAGGCCTATGGCACCTGGGTCGAGAAGAGCATGTACGGCCGCAAGTACATGGGCATCGACCGTGCCACCTTCCTGATCGACAAGGACGGCGTGGTGCGCAACGTCTGGCGCAAGGTGAAGGTCACCGGCCATGTCGCGGCGGTTCTGAAGGCCGTACAGGCACTCTAGTGTGATCGGTTCAAGCGAAATCGCTTGAAGCGTGAATCACACGGAAAACCAAAAGTTCAGAGTCTGTCCGGTGCTTACTGAAGCACCGGACAGGCTCTGACCTTAAGCGGGAGGGCGGGGCGCCTTTTTCTCCCGGCGTGGACCGTAGGGGAAGACGCTCCGCCGGCCCGGCTATTCCTCCGGCGTGTGGGCTTACGCCACAAGGGTATTTTTAGAATCACCCCAAACCTGCCTACACTTCGTGCATTCCGGCACCAGAGGCCGCGCAACCCACCGCGGTTTTGGTCCTTCGGCTGCCCCCAGGGATGCACATGCCATGAACGTTGCGAACATAGCCCGGCGCCTCGTCGCCGGAGAGCTTCACTATGCGCTGGGCCGGTTCGAGTCGGTCCGGCGCGGCTACAGTGCCCTGCGCCGCCTGTCTCCCCGGTCGCGCCAACGGGCGCCGGCCGGCCCACCCATCGCCTTGCCTCCGCTGCCGGCCACCCTGTTCGCTGGCCAGACGGTGGAGCGTGCGCTGGGCGACCTGCGTCGCGACTCGATCGCGTTCGGTTTCGACCTGCCCTGGTCGATGGTCGAGGAGATGGTGGAGTTCGCCACCCACTCCCCCCTGCAACGGCGGCTGCGCGACGACCGCGTGTTCTATCGCCACAACGTCCACAAGGGCCGGCTGGAGGATGGGTCGCCCGCGGTGATGGGCATCGTCCCCGATCCGCTGGACTGCCCGGCGGTGCGCCGGGTCTGCCGCGATCCGCTGCTGATGGAGTGTGCCGGTAAGTTCCTGGGCTTCCCCGCCACCAAGATCATCCCGCGCCTGTTCTGGAGCTTCGTCACCGACGCCACCGACGACGAGCGCCGCCAGTTGGGCCAGACCATCGACTGGCACTTCGACGTCCACGATTTCCATTTCTGTTCGGCGCAGTTCTACCTGACCGATGTCGGGCCCGGCGCCGGGGAGCATGCGCTGGTCCGCGGCAGCCATCACGGCAAGTCGCTGCGCATGCTGATGGGTTCCGCCAACGTCCGCGACGAGCAGCTGTTCACCCACTTCGACCGCGACCGCATCCTGGTGGTGGAAGGGCCGGCCGGCACCGGCTTCCTGGAGGACACCTCCTGCTACCATCGGGCCACCCCGCCGGCCAGCCGCGAGCGGCTGATGCTGCAGCTCTGGCTCAGCTGAGCTAGACTGCCTCGCATCGCCACAGGGGATGCGGAGCGGATGATGGAAGCGAAGGAGGGGCTGCGCACGGTCGTCGGCCTGATGAGCGGCACGTCGATGGATGGCATCGACGCCGCTTTGCTGCGCACCGACGGCCGCGACCGGGTGGAGGCGCTGGACTTCCTGACCATCCCCTATGATGACGGCTTCCGGACCCGGCTGCGCGGCTGCCTCGGCAAAAGCGATGTCAGCGGCGGGCCGGTGGCGGAGGTCGAGCGCGACCTGACCGACGCCCATGCCGACGCGGTGCACCGCGTGCTCGACAAGGCGGGCGTCGCGGCAGCGGAGGTCGAGCTGATCGGCTTCCACGGCCACACCATCCATCACGATCCGGACCGGCGCCTCACCTGCCAGATCGGCGACGGCGCCCGTCTGGCCGCGGCAACCGGCATCGCCGTGGTCAACGATTTGCGCAGTGCCGACGTCGCCGCGGGCGGGCAGGGCGCGCCGCTCGTTCCGCTGTTCCACCGGGCGCTGGTCCATGGGCTGCCGCGTCCGCTTGCCGTCCTCAACATCGGCGGCGTCGCCAATGTCAGCTGGATCGGTTCCGACCCGCAGGAGGGGGAAGCCGATGTGGTTGCCTGCGACACCGGGCCGGGCAATGCCCTGATCGACGACTGGGTGCTGCGCCATGGGCTTGGCCGCTTCGATGCCGGCGGCGCGCTGGCGGCGGCGGGCCAAGTGGACGACGCGGCGCTGGCGGTGTTGATGGCCCATCCCTATTTCGGCCGCCCGGCGCCCAAGTCTCTGGACCGCGACGCCTTCGACCCGGCGCCGGTGGCGGCATTGTCGCCGCAGGACGGTGCGGCCACCCTGACCGCCTTCACCGCGGAGTCGGTCGCCTCCGTCGTGCCCCATCTGCCGGCACCGCCGATGCGTTGGTTGGTCTGCGGCGGCGGGCGCCACAATGCCACGCTGATGGCGATGCTGGCCGACCGGCTGGGCGTGCCCGTCCAGCCGGCCGACACCGTCGGCTGGGACGGCGACGCGCTGGAGGCGCAGGCCTTCGGCTATCTCGCCGTGCGCAGCAGGCTGGGGCTGCCGCTCAGCCTGCCGGCGACCACCGGGGTGCCGGTGCCGATGCCCGGCGGCGTGTTCCACCCGGCCGGCTGACCCGATCCTGTGCGCCCCGTCTGGCCGGCGGGCAGGAGGTCGCGGCTGCGGGCTGTCGCCAGCAAAACCAGGGCGGCGAAGGGCACGAGCCAGATCACACGGTTCTGATAGCGGTCATGAACGGCCGACAGCCCGCCGGTGACGACGGCGTTCAGCGTCAGCCCCAGCCCGATCACCAGAAGCAGCATCCGCAGCCGTCCGTCGACCCGCCGCCAGCGCCCCAGCCCCAGCGCGGCCAGCCCAAGAACGCCGAGCGACAGCGACAGATCCTGGACCAGCGCCAGCCCATCGCGGGGAAAGCGCTGCTGCGTTTGCAGCGACCGGTCGAAAGCGTCATAGACCGGTGCCGGGAAACGGCTGAACAGGCGGCGGGTCAGCGGCTTGACGGGATCGTTCAGGGTGTCGTCGGGCTGGACCTCGACGAACTGGCCGATGGCATTCGTCAGCCCATGCGTGGCGACCGCGGCCGGGCGGCTGGCGATGGTGTTGTGGGCGATCTCCGCCGCCTCCGTCACGAAGCGGGGCTGGTCGCCAAAGCGGCGGCGGGCGCCGTCGGGGTGCCAGAGGAAATAGTCGGAGGTGACGTAGCCCGGCGCGCTGCGGTCCAGGCTGTCCAGGCTGCCGCACAGCAGGTAATCGCGGCTGCGGCAGGCCTCTGCCAGATAGTCGCGCGCCGGCCCGTCGCCGATCAGCCGGGCGAGCAGGAAGACGGGCGAGCTTTCGGACAGCACCGGCCGGCCGGCGGTCAGCAGGTTGGAGCCGGTCAGCAGCCCGACCGCCAGCACCATCGGCAGCAGCACCCCCCAGGCCAGCGACCGCAGCATCGCGCGGTCGTGCCACAGCGCCCAAAGCCCGAGCAGAACGATCATTCCGCCCAGGATCGCCAGATGGCTGAGATGGGAGACGATCGTTCCGGTGAGCGCCGCAACGGTCAGCAGCCGCTGAACGGCGGTCAGGGCCGGCCAGCGGACGACGACGACATAGACAAGCAGGATCGCCAGCCCGGTCAGGAAGTCCGGCATGATCGTCGCGGCGTGCAGCGACAGGCTGGTGGTCAGCCCCAGCACCGCGGCGATGCCGAGGAACAGCCCCGGCCGCTCCGGCACTCCCGCCGCGGTCAGGGCCGCGCGCAGGACCGCCGCCGCCAGGATGCCCTGGGCGAGCGGGACCAGCCAGACGCCCCAGCCTCCGGCGAAGGGCAGCAGGAACAGCATGTAGCCGAAGGGCCGCAGGAAGAAGATGTTGGACGATGGAAGGCCGTGGGGCGACAGGTCCGGCGGTGGCGTCCAGGCGGGCTGGGCCGCCCGGTGCAGGATGTTGAAGGCCGGCTCCAGATAGCCCGGCGTGTCGTCGAAGGTCAGCGGAAAGCCGTTCAGCACCAGCAACGGTGCGCCGATCAGGAGTCCTGCCAGGACAAGGACCAGGGCAGGCGAAATCCAGGATGCGTTCCAGAAGCGCATGGGCGCCTTCCAGCCATGGCGGTGGATGCGCGGAGGATGGCTGCCCTCGTTGCGGCGCACAACGGATCGGGGGTGGTAGAGCGGGGCCATGGGGCGGCGCTTCCGGGCATGACCCCCGGCAACGGGATACCCCGTCAGCCGGGTGGCGTGACTGCCGACTCGAGCAGTTCGGCCAGCGCCGCCTGCTGGTCGACGCCACGGAAGTCGGTCTTGCGCTCCATCGCCGCGGCGAGGCGGCGGCGGTACTCGTTGCGCGGGATCTCGACGGCGCCGAACCGGCTGAGATGCTCGGTCACGAACTGGGTGTCGAGCAGGGCGAAGCCGGCGGCGCTCAGCCGGGCGACCAGATGGACCAGCGCCACCTTGCTGGCCCCGGTCTCGCGGCTGAACATGCTCTCGCCGAAATAGGCGCCGCCGATCGCCACCCCATACAGCCCGCCGACCAGCCGGCCGTCGCGCCAGCATTCCACGCTGTGGGCGAAGCCGGCGTCGAACAGATCGCCGTAGAGACGGACGATGTCGTCGTTGATCCAGGTCTTCGGCCGCTCTTCCGTCGCTTCGGCGCAACCCTCGATCACCGCGCGGAAGGCGCTGTCGAAGCGCAGGTCGAACGGACAGCGCCGCAAGGTCTTGCGCAGGCTGCGCGCGACGTGGAAGCCATCCAGCGGCAGGATGCCGCGGCGTTCCGGATCGAACCAGTGAAGCTCCCGCGATTCGGCGCTTTCGGCCATCGGGAAGATGCCGGCGGCATAGGCGCGCAGCAGAATCGGGGCGGACAGGGTAAACATGCCGGTCACTATACCCTCTGCCGGGACGGAACGCGCAAACGTTCGGCACAGTGAGATTTGGCCGGGTGATGCCGGTGTCGAGACCCCGCGACAGAAACATCCTTCCATGGTATGCAACGCAGGGAAGTATAGCCTTGGGGGAAGACCGTCATGCGAAGCGCTGCCGCCGCCATTCTGTCCGTTCTGGTTGCCGGACTGTTCACCGCAAGCCCTTCCTGGGCGCAGAGGCGGGCGGAGCCGGGGACCTTCGATTACTACATCCTGTCGCTGTCCTGGACGCCGACCTACTGCGCCCGCGACAGGAACGGTCCCGATCCCGACCAGTGCGGCGACCGGAAATACGGCTTCGTCGTCCATGGCCTGTGGCCGCAGTACAATGACGGCAGCTATCCCGCCACCTGCACCCGCGACCGCAACCTGCCCAAGACGGTGGTGGACCAGACCATGCCGGTGATGCCGAGCGTCGGCCTGATGATGCATGAATGGCGCAAGCACGGGACCTGCTCCGGCCTGACCGCGACCGACTATTTCGCCAAGCTGCGCGCCGCCGCGGCTAAGGTGACGATCCCCGAGACGATCAGGACACCCGGCCCGACCGTGCCGGCGACCCAGGTGGAGCGGCTGTTCCTCGACGCCAATCCCGGCCTGACGGCGGAAGGGGTGGCGGTCATCTGCTCCCGCCGCGACGTGTCGGAGGTGCGCGTCTGCCTGAACAAGGATCTGGGCTTCGTCGCCTGCGGCCAGAAGGTGGTCGACCGCTGCCGCGACCGCGACGCCGCCTTGTCGGCCGATGTGGCGCCGTCGCAGCCGCGCCGCAGCATGACGCCCCCGGCCACCCCGGCCCTGCCGCCGGCTCCAGCCCCGGCACCTGCCAGCGTCGGCGCCCCGGTGCGGTAAGGCTCAGCGGCCGTCCGATTCGCTCGCCAGCGCCGCCATCACCGCCGGGATCTCCGCCAGCAGTTCGCGGGCGAGGAAGCCCAGCGGGCCGATGCGGCGGGTCAGGCGGTTGCCGGCTTCGCCATGCAGGTAGACGCCCCAGATTGCGGCCTGCTCCGGGCTGGCGCCGCGGGCCAGCAGGCCGGTGACGATCCCGGCCAGCGTGTCGCCCGATCCGGAGGTCGCCAGCCCCACCGTGCCGCCGCGATAGGCCCAGGCGCGGCCATCCGGGGCGACGATGCGGGTGCAGCTTCCCTTCAACGCCACCACCGCCTTCAACTGGTCCGCCGCCTGCCTTGCGCAGCCGAGCGGATCGGCGTCCACCCGGTCGCGGGAACAGCCGAGCAGCCCGGCCATCTCGCCGGCATGGGGGGTGATCACCACGCGGTTCTCATGACGGTGCAGAACTGCCGCGTTTCGGCGCAGCCCGGCCAGGGCCCCGGCATCCAGCACGAAGCACGGCCCGTCCTCGCCCGCCTCAAGATGGGTCAGCAGCTCTGCGGTCAGGTCGGCGACCGCCGCCTCGTCCATCATGCCGGGGCCGATCAGCACCGTGTCGCAGCGCGAGGCGCGTTCGGACAGCGCCGCAGCCGAGCCGGGGGCTATTTCGCCATCGGCGGTCTCGGGCAGTCCGGCGACCAGCGCCTCCGGCAGGGCGAGGCCCAGATGGGGCGCGATGCTGGCTGCGGTGGCGATCTGCAACTTGCCGGCCCCCGCCCGCAGCACGCCGATCCCGGCGAGCAGGGCGCCGCCCGGAACCGGAACGCTGCCGGCCACCACCAGCACCCGTCCGCGGGTTTCCTTGTCGCCGTGACCGTCCGGCTGGGGCAGGGGCATGCCACGCAGAAGCTCGGCGGTGACGGGGATTTCCTCGGTTGGGGCGTCCAATCGCTCCTCCTCGGCGGGGGCAGGTGGCAGGTGGTGGATGGCGGCTTAGCGGGCGGCGATGGCGGCGTCCGGCTCGGCGGTGACCGGGGCGCCGGCCTCCTCCAGCGGGGCGACGACGTTGTAGCGGTGCAGCAGCAGTCTGCCGCGAGGGCCTGCCTGGGCGTCGAAGCGGTATTCGGTGACGGAGCAGTTGGCGACGTCGCCAGCCGCGTCGATGGCCAGGATCTCGTCCTCCGTCAGGTTCTCCAGCAGATAGCGCAGGCACAGCACCACCACCTGATGCCCGACGATCAGCACGCGACGGCCGCCGTGATGCAGGCTGACGGTGTCGAGCGCACTGCGCAGCCGCAGGATCACGTCGCACCAGCTCTCGCCCCCCGGCGGCCGGTGATAGAATTTCCCGAGCAGGCGGCGGAACTCGGCCTGCTCCGGGAATTCCTGGCGGATGCCGGCGGTGGTCAGCCGGTCGAGCACGCCGAACTCCTTCTCGCGCAGCCGCTCGTCGACGACGAAGTCGTTGGGGTGGACCGGCATTCCGCCCGACTGGTGCAGCCGTTCCGCCGTGCGCATCGCCCGCCGGTAGGGCGAGGTCAGAACCACGTCCGGCCGCTCCACCGCCGGCATGGCGGCGAACCAGCGGCCGAGCGCGTCGGACTGCCGTTCGCCCAACGGGCTGAGCGGAACGTCCACGTCGCGCTCGGCGATGTCGATCCGGCTGAGTCCGGCGGCGTGCGCGGCGTCGCGGGCGACGTTCCCGGCGCTTTCGCCGTGGCGGACGATCCAGAGGCGGTCGGGCCATGGGTGCCTGGGCCGGGGGTGCTGCATCGGCGGTCCCGCTTCTTGCTGAGGGAATCTGCCGGGAATAACCGCCGGAGAGCCCGAAAGGTCCCGCCGGGGTGCCTGACCCGGTATGGCAGCCATGCCGCCCTTCGGGTTGCTGCGGTGCAGCAGAGCCTTGCCCGAGGCCGATGGCGCGCCACACTTTCCTGTCCAGTTTCCAAAACATACAGAATGGATCGGACATGACGGACAGCCAGGACGCGGCCCCCCTGTTCCAGCCGGTGACGATCGGGCGCTACACCCTGCCCAACCGCATCGCCATGGCGCCGCTGACCCGCAGCCGCACCGACAACGCCACCGGCGTGCCGACCGCGATGAACGCCGAATATTATGCCCAGCGCGCCACCGCCGGCCTGATCGTCGCGGAGGCGACCCAGATCTCGCCGCAGGGCAAGGGCTATGCCTACACCCCCGGCATCCACAGCGCCGAACAGGTGGCGGGCTGGAAGCTGGTGACCGACGCCGTCCATGCCACGGGCGGACACATCTGCCTGCAACTCTGGCATGTCGGCCGCATCTCCCACCCCGACCTGCAGCCGGGCGGCGCTCTGCCGGTGGCACCGTCGGCGGTCAAGCCGGAGATGAAGGCCTTCACCGTCGACGGCTTCAAGGACATCCCGACTCCGCGGGCGCTCGATGTGTCGGAACTGCCGGGGATCGTTGAGGATTACCGTCGCGCCGCCCGCAATGCGCTGGCCGCCGGCTTCGACATGGTGGAGGTGCATGCCGCCAACGGCTATCTGATCGACCAGTTCCTGCGCGACGGCACCAACAAGCGCACCGACGCCTATGGCGGCTCCGTCGAGAATCGCGCCCGCTTCCTGTTCGAGGTGCTGGACGCCGTGGTGGCGGAGGCCGGGGCCGACCGCGTCGGCATCCGCCTGTCGCCGCTGAGCCCGGCCAACGACGCCCAGGAAAGCGACCCGGTCGGCACCTTCAGCCCGGTGATCCGTCGTCTGAACGGCTACGGTCTGGCCTATCTGCACATGATCGAGGGCGTGACCCGTGGTCCGCATCCCGGATTCGGCGGCGATCTCGCCGAACTGCGCGGGCTCTATACGGGCCGATACATGGCCAACAATGTCTATGACCGCGCCATGGCGATCCAGGCGACGGCGAACGGTCATGCCGACATGATCGCCTTCGGCCGGCCCTTCATCGCCAACCCCGATCTGGTCGAGCGGCTGCGCATCGACGCCCCGTTGGCCGAACCGGACCAGAAGACCTTCTACGGCGGCGACCGCCATGGCTACACCGACTATCCCGCGCTGGCCCGGCCGGCTGATGCTGCGGCGCACGGGGGGCGTGCATAAACCTTCCGAGTCGCTCCGCCGGGCGCGGTACGGGAGTGCCGGAGACGGGGGCGGAGCGGCACTTCGGTGCCGCTTTCGCCCGGCCAGCCAGCCGGCGGGTGGGGAAGCGTGAGCCTGGGGTGGGGCAATTAACGGCGATTCGGTCATCTTTCCTTTGGAAGGCTTGACCTGGGATCGGATACCTGTGACAACAGACTTTCGGCACACTCTATGAGCTTGAAGACACATGTTCGACCGCCCGCCCCGCCAGGGCTTCCGCGCTCCCGAGATCACCAAGTCCAACGTCACCGCCACCGTGAAGTGGTTTAACCCCACCAAGGGGTTCGGCTTCGTGTCGCCTGAGGACGGTTCGCCCGATGCCTTCCTGCACGTCTCTGCGGTTCAGGCCGCCGGCTACGACGCGCTGGACGAAGGCACCACCATCACCTGTGACCTGGCCCGTGGGCCGAAGGGTCCGCAGGTTGCCTCCATCCACACGGTCGATACGTCGACCGCTCAGCGTTCGGCCCGTCCGCGGACGACCGGTGGCTTCGACCGTGGCGGCTATGACCGCGGCGGCTACGATGCCGGCGGCAGCGCCGGTGGCGAAGAAGTCGACGGCACCGTGAAGTGGTTCAATGCCGATAAGGGCTTTGGCTTCATCACGCCCAGCACCGGTGGCAAGGACGTCTTCGTCCACGTCAACGTGCTGCGCCGTTCGGGCATGCAGACCCTCCAGGAGGGCGATCAGGTGCGCGTCACCGTTCGCCAGGGCCAGAAGGGTCCGGAAGCGGGCAAGGTCGAGTACCTGTAAGGCTCCGGAATATCCGGGCCTCGGCCGTAACGGCGTTCGTCCTCTCCGGACGCACGCCGCATCGGCTGGCTCCGCTTGGCTGAAAAGCCTGACGAGGCCCCGAGCCGACTTGGCTCCGGGCTTCCCGGTGAGAGTCCGGACTTTCAGCGCACGGTGCCTCCCTTCGGGGGCGCGCCGTGCGTTCCTGTCTTTTGTTCTGCTGCTTTTGCGGTCCTGGCTCGTGAGTGATCCGGCCGTGGCTCCAGTTCGGCCCGGCTGTTCGTTGCGTGTGTCTTCTCCGCCCTTTTCTGTTTCCTCCCGTCTGCTTTTTTGGCGCCGCCCTCCGGGGCGGCCGGCGCGGGCGAATCAGCCGGCCTATCCAGGCTCGCTTGCTGGTCTCTTTCCTGCTGCCCCAAGCTGTCGAAGGCGCGATTCGGCATGAACGAGCTGCTGACCGTCCTGCTCCCGGCCGCTGAGGGTGGCGGATGGTCCCTGGCGCAGCTGGTGGGTTTTTGCGGCACGCTCGGCGGCATGCTCTGGCCCTTCTTCCGCAGCCGGACCGGCATGCTGCTGGTGCAACTGGTGCCCTGCCTGTGTTTCGCCCTGCATTTCGCCATGGTGGGCTCTCCGACGGCGGCGGTGCTGAACGGGCTGGCGGCGCTTCAGGTGGTGGCGGCGCTGGCGGTCGGCGGCCGGCCGGCCTTCCGCATCGCCTATCTGCTGATTCTGCCGGTGATCGCCGCGGTGATGGCCCTCACCTGGTCCGGTCTGCCCTCGGCCTTCGCGGCGGCGGGAATGGCGCTGATCAGCCTCGCCCGGTACCAAACACAGGTTGCGCGTTTCCGCGGCACCATGCTGGTGGCTTTGCCCTGTTGGTTCGTGCACAACAGTCTGGTGGGATCGGTGCCGGGGATGATCTCGGACGTCACCGGCATCGTCGTCAATGGCTGGATGCTGCTGCGCGGCACCGGGTCGGCGGCCTCATCGACACCGATGGCAACACCAATGGCCCCACCAACGCCAATTCCGTCGGCAGGCGGGGAGGGGAAGCTGTCATGACAGTCAATCATTCGAACCTGTCGGCGGAAGACACCGCTGCGCTGCGCGCGATCCCGCTGTTCGCCAAGCTGACCGATCGTGCGGTGTCGCTGCTCGGCGGCGTCGCCATCGTGCGGCCGGTGTCGCGCGGCACCACCCTGTTTCTGCAGGACGAGACGGCCGACCGTTTCTTCGTCCTGCTCGACGGCTGGGTGAAGCTGTACCGCTTGACCCGCGACGGGACCGAGGCGGTGGTGCATGTCATCGGCCCGGCGGAAAGCTTCGCCGAGGCCGCCATGTTCGCCGACGGCAAATTCCCGGTCTGTGCGGAGGCGGTGACCGACGCCCGCGTGATGACCCTGACCGCCGACGGATTCGCCCGCTGCCTGCGCGAGGATGACCGCATTGCCTTCGGCATGCTGGGGTCGCTGTCGGTCCGGCTGCGCCATCTGGTGACTCAGATCGAACAGCTCCAGGTCCAACCGGCGCCGCAGCGGGTCGCCGCCTTCCTGATGCGCGTCTGCCCGCCGGGCGATGGGCCGGCGCAGTTCCTGCTTCCCTTCGACAAGGCGTTGATCGCCCGCCGCCTGGGCATGCAGCCGGAAACCCTGTCGCGGGCGCTGGCCAAGCTGCGGGCCGTGGGTGTGGAGACCCAGGGGCTGACCGTCAACGTTGCCGAGCGTGCCGCCCTGCGCGCCATGGCGGAGGCCGGCGAGGAGGAGTGACGGGATCGCGGGCGCCGGCGGCTGTGACAGCATCGGCTCCGCGGTTCAGACCGGATTGACGGCGCAGTCCCCCCGTGCGAGTTTGCACCCCTTCCGGTACCGCATTTGTTCAGGATTTCGAGGCAGCGATGGGCGACAGCAAGACGGTGGAGACGACATCGGATCCGGCGCAGGATCTGGTGGCCTTCGCCGGTGACCGGCGCTTCGCCACCGTGATGGCGGACCCGCCCTGGCGCTTCGTCAACCGCACCGGCAAGATGGCGCCGGAGCACCGCCGCCTGTCGCGTTACGGCACCATGACGGTGGAGGACATCTGCGCCCTGCCGGTCGCCGACATCGCCGCCCCGACCGCGCACCTCTATCTCTGGGTCCCCAACGCCTTGCTGCCGGAAGGCTTGCAGGTGATGCGCAGCTGGGGGTTCGAGTACAAGACCAACCTGATCTGGCACAAGGTGCGCAAGGATGGCGGGTCGGACGGGCGCGGCGTCGGCTTCTATTTCCGCAACGTGACCGAACTGATCCTGTTCGGCGTGCGCGGCAAGAAGGCCCGGACGCTGCCGCCCGGCCGCACCCAGGTCAATCTGATCGAAAGCCGCAAGCGCGAGCACAGCCGCAAGCCCGACGAGCAGTATGAACTGATCGAGGCGTGCAGCCCCGGCCCCTATCTGGAGATGTTTGCCCGCGGCGCCCGGCCCAACTGGTCGGTCTGGGGCAATCAGGCCGACGACGGCTATGAGCCGACCTGGAAGACCTACGCGTTCAACTCCGCCACCGACCGCGAGGCGGCAGCGGAGTGATTTGCGCGGAGTGATCCGGCGGGAGCGCCTGCTCCCCCGTCACAGCACTCCCAGCGACTCCAAGTCCCGCCGCAGCGCCTCGGCACCCAGGAACAGGTGCGCCGACATTCCCACCGACTTCGCCGCCTCGACATTGTCGGGGTTGTCGTCGATGAAATAGCACTCCTTCGGATCGAGACCGTAACGATCCATCAGCAGCCGATAGATCGCCGGATCGGGCTTCACCAGCCGTTCCTCACCCGAAACGATGATCCCGTCGAACCCGTTCAGGAAGTCGAAGCGCTTGCGCGTCAGCTCGAACTTGTCGACCGAGAAGTTGGTGATGGCATAGACGGGGACGCCGCGGGCCTTCAGCTCCGCCAGGATGTCCGGGGTGCCGGGGATCGGGCCGGGCACCATGCGCTCCCACATGTCGTCATAGGCGCGGATCAGCTCGGCGCAGTCCGGATGCTCCTCGGTCAGCAGGGCGACCGCATCCTTCCAGGGGCGGCCGCGGTCCTGCTCCAGGTTCCAGGCGGGGGTGCAGACCCCGTCGAGGAAATCCTCCATCAGGTCTTCATAGCCGTCGAACAGTTCGCGGTAGAGATGCCGCGGGTCCCATTCGATCAGCACCTGCCCGACATCGAAGACGACGACGGACGGCTTGGCCCGCTCGGTCATTCCGGTCATGAAATGATCCGCCTCAACCCTTGGCGCGGGCGGCGTCGGTCAGCCGCTTCATGTCGTCCAGCTTGATGGCGCCGGGCACCAGCTCGTCACCGAAGACGAAGGCGGGGGTGCCGCGGATGTTCAGCTTCTCGGCAAGCGCCTGGTTGGCGGCGATCACCTTCAACACGTCCGGCGATTCCATGTCCTTCTTCAGCCGGTCGGTGTCGAGACCGACCGACTTAGCCAGCCGCATGATGACCGCCTCGTCCAGCTGGCCGCGCTGGGCCATCAGGGCATTGTGGAATTCGACATATTTGCCCTGACCGCGCGATGCCAGCGCCGCCTTGGAAGCGACCAGGGACGCCGGCCCCAGGATCGGGAATTCCTTCAGCACGAAGCGCAGCTTGGGATCGCCCTTGATCAGCGACTGGGTGTCGGCCTGCACCGCCTTGCAGTAGCCGCACTGGTAATCGAAGAACTCGACGACCGTGACGTCGCCCTGCGGGTTGCCGATGACCGGATCGGCGGGGTTGCGGAGCAGCTCCTGCTTGTTCTCGGTCAGCGCCTTGCGGGCCTGTTCAGCCTCCGCCGTCTTCTGGCGCTCCTGCATGGCGTCGACGGCCTGCAGGATCACCTCCGGATGTTCCATCAGATAGTCGCGGACGATCTTCTCGATGGCAGCCTTCTGGTTGCCGTCGAAGCTCGCCGATTGCGCTCCCGCCGGGGTGGCGGCGGACAGCGCCAGCGCCGCGACGGGCAGGGCGAGCAGGGCGGAACGCAGGAACGGCAGGGCGGGGCGCATAAGGCGGCGCATGGGGGGCGGTCTCCGAAACACGAAGGGCATTGGGCCGAAGGCCGCCCACACTGGACCGACAATCCGGTCCGGACAAGCGCAAAACGCCTGCCCTGACCTCACGTTTCAAAGCGAGCGGCCGTCACCTATCGGCCGTCACCCGTCAGCGGGCGCGCAGCAGTTCGCCCACCGACAGCAGCGCCATTTCGTCGCCATCGGCCTTGCCGATGGTCCGGCCGGTGGAATAGGGCAGGTTGTTGTCGTTGACGACGACGATGTGGTCGCCATCGACGATGTTCACCCCCTCAGGCCCGAGATGGGGCATGACGAAGCGGCCTTCCGGTGCCTGGCCGGCGCGGGCTTTGCGGTCGGGGTCGGCGATGTCCGTCAGGTCGATGTAGCCGACCTTGCGGACGAAGCCGTCGGCATCCGCCCCGGCGATGTCGATCTTGTAGATGCGCTTGAAGGCGGCCGGCGCGTTGAAGCAGTCCGGCTTGACCTCGCCCTGGCAGGCCTGGGCCTTCGCCCCTTCGGTGGTGTCGTCGCGCTCGATCACCAGAGCGCTGCCGGCGTCGATCATCGCCATGTCGGCGACGACGTTGGCGTTGTCCTCCAGCCTGTACTTCCACGACTTGCCGGTGTACGCGCGGCTGGCGACGTCGAATTCCAGGATGCGGGTGTACGCGCGGCCGTCCTTGTTCTCGAAGGCGTTGGCGGCGGCGTTCCACAGCGGGCCTTCCAGCGACGGGTACAGCGTCTTGCCGTCCGGCGACATCCCCATCGGCTCGAACCCGCGGGAGCGGCGGACCTCGAAGCTGACGGCACCCGGCACCGCCGGCAGGCCATTGTTGCGGTAATGGTCGGGCGAGCGGGCCGGCTTGCCGTCGATCACCGTCTCATGCACGGCGATCACCACGCCGTCACGGCTCAGTTCCAGGATATAGGGGCCGAACTCGTCGCCGATGAACAGGCGGTCGTTCTGGACCACCAGCGATTCGGGATCGAAATCGGCACCGGTCAGGTAGCGGCTGCCGGTGTTCTCGTTGACGATGGCGAAGGGGACCTTGCGGTCGGGATCGCGCAGGAAGGTCGTTTCCAGCCGCTGCATGGCGCCGCTCTGCCAGTCCGGCTTGACGCGGTGGACCATCAGCAGCGCGTCGACCGAGTTCACCTTGCTGCCGAAGCCGTTGTCGGTCAGGGCCAGGAACTCGCCATTGGGCTGCGGCACGACCGCGGAGAAGCCCTGAACCGCTTGGCCTGCGACCGGCAGCATGATCTCCGTCTCACGCGGAGCCTTCGGGTCGGCGGCGAAGGAGGTGGCGCGGATGGTGCCCACGGCGTCGACGCGCTTGCGGTCGGCGTTGGTGAACTTGCCGGCTGTGGCGAACAGCGGACCGGCGTCGGCCGGCGCCTGCACCAGCGTGTCGGCCGGCAGCACCGCATGGCCGGCCAGCGTGGCGGGATAGCGCTTGGCCTGCTGGTCCTGCGCATGGGCCGCGGTAACGGTCAGGCAGGCGGACATCAGGGCGACGGTGGCGAGCAGGGCGCCACGCCAGGAGGGGAGGCGCCAGGACGGCAGGCGGACTGACGGCATGCGGTGTACTCCGTGGACGGAACCGCGCGCCCTGTTTCATTCAGGCGCGCTCGATGTCCGCGGAATAGCAAGCGGCGATGACGTGGCCGGGACGGTTCAATGACCGTTGCGTTACCGGAAGGACGCTTTGGTCATATGACCCGTGCGTCGCCGGCAGTCCCGTCAGCGCTCCGGCTTGTCGGCGCCGCCGGTCTGGCCGCGAATGTCCTGGGCGCGCAGCCAGCCGGGCGATCCGGCAGGCAGCATTCTTTCCGCCCGCTCCGCCTGGGCCTTGGCCATCGGCATGTCGCCTCTCGCCAGCGCCTCCTCCGCCGTGGCGTAGGCGACCATGCCGTCGTTCTTCTTCATGCTCCAGGCTTGGGCGGTCAGCCGCCACAGGAAGGCCGACTGCGCCTTGCCCTTGGAGGCGATCTGCAGATTCTTCAGCGCCTCGTCGGCCAGACGGGGATCATGCTGCTCCAGCAGGGCATGGGCGAGGGAGACGCGGATCGTGCCGGCATCGGAACCGGCCATCTCCACGGCCTTCCGATAAGGGGCGACCGCATCCGGCGCCCGGCCGGTCTGCAGCATCAGGTCGCCCTTCATCTCGTAGAGATAGGGGTTCTTCGGTTCGTCGGCGATCAGCCCGTCGACCAGCGGCGTCGCCTGCTTGACGTCGCCCTGGCGGAAATAGGCATAGGCGCGGCCGTAGCGGGCGGCCGGCGACGGATCGTTCACCTTGTAGCGGACCAGGGCGCCGCGCGGGTCGAGATAGCCGAAAAGCTTGGCCTGGACGCGCCGCAGGTCGGCCTCCGTCGCT
Organism: Azospirillum sp. A23; assembly: GCF_042938965.1. Lineage (NCBI taxonomy): Bacteria > Pseudomonadati > Pseudomonadota > Alphaproteobacteria > Rhodospirillales > Azospirillaceae > Azospirillum > Azospirillum sp. A23. The sequence continues at coordinate 452,785 of NZ_CP170667.1, forward strand.
GACGGCAGCTGGGCATTGCTGTAGCGGGAGCGGGCAACGAAGGCCTTCACCGCGTCGATGCGCTCCCGCGTCAGCGGGTGGGTCAGGCGATAGCCGGCGTCGCGGTCGTTCATCAGCGGGTCGTTGACGCCCAGCTTCTCCAGGAAGGTCTCCATTCCCTTGGCGGAGATGCCGGACTGTTCAAGGAAGGACAGGCCGGCCTGATCGGCCGAGGCCTCCTGCGTGCGGGAGAAGGACAGGTAGTTCCGCTCCGCCAGATGCTGGCCCAGCATGACGCCGGCCGCACCGGCGCCGGCATTGCGCGAGGCCAGACCGCCGGCGATGCCGAGACCCATGCCGAGCAGCGAGGCGAGGAAGGCATTGTCCATCGCCTCGGCCCCGCGGACCAGATGGCCGCCGGATATGTGGCCGGTCTCGTGCGCGATGACGCCCAGCAGCTGGTCGGCGTTGTCGACGTCCAGCAGCAGCCCGGTGTGGATGAAGATGTTCTGTCCGCCGGCGACGAAGGCGTTCACCGTCGGATCGTTGATCAACAGAATCTGCACCGAGTCCGGGTCGATGCCGGCCGCCTGGAAGATTGGCCGGGCCATCTTGCGGATGATATGGTCCGTCTCGGCGTCGCTGAGGATTTGCATCTCCGACCGGCGCTGCGCGCTCGCCGGTGGCGCTCCCCACACCAGCGACATCAGACATACGGACATGATGGCGACGACCGAAACCAGCCTGCTGGGCTTGCGCACCGTGACGACCTCCGGCTTGGAACAGCGGACCCCCGCGCACGACCGGCGGAGCCCGCGACACACTCGCTTGCAAATCTGGCAACGGTTGGGCGCGGTTGCCATAGCTGCATCACTGCTGTCGGGCTGCGTCAACACCAAGTTCAAGACCGACGCCACGGTGCAGAGCTTCGTCGTCGCCGACGAGCCCTATGCCGCCGGTGTGGGGCGCGACATCATCGCCCAGGGCGGCAAGGCCGGCGACGCGGTCGCGGCGATGGCCCTGGCGATGACCGCCAGCCTGCCGTCGCGCGTCGGGCTGACCGGCGGCGGCGTCTGCGTGCTGTTCGACGCGGCGTCGAAGAAGGCCCGCACCATCGATTTCCTGCCGCGCCCGGCCGGTGCCGGCGGCGTCGCCATGCCGGCGATGGCGCGCGGCCTGTATGCCGTCCAGGCTGCCGCGGGTGCGATGCGGTGGGAGCAGGTCGTCGCCCCGGCCGAACAGCTGGCCCAGTTCTCCCCCGGCCTCAGCCGCGCGCTGGTGCAGGATCTCGGCACCTTCGGCGGGCGGCTGGCGCCCGACTCGGAGACGAGGCGGCGCTTCCTCGGCAGCGGCACTCCGGCGGTCGGCGCCGTGGTCGGCCAGCCGGAGCTGGCGGCGACGCTGTCGGTCCTGCGACGCCAGGGGGTGGGCGCTTTCTACAACGGGCCGCTCGCGGCGACGGTTGCCCAGGGCGCCGGCATCGACCCGGCGCAGCTGCGTGCCTACCAGCCGCGCGTCGGCGGCACGCTGACCGTGCCCTTCGACATCACCGATCTGCATGTTCCCGACATGAGCGATCCGGAGACCGGTGCCGCCCTGGTCCAGGCCTGGAAAGCGGTGGCGTCTCTGCCACCGGCCGAGCGCGCCACCCGCGCCGCCCAGCTGCTGGGCGCCACCGGCAAGGGGCCAACCGCCACCGGGGCTGCCGCAGGAGCCGGCGTGATGGTGATCGATCCCGACGAGAACGGCGCCGCCTGCGCCTTCACCCAGGGAGCGCCCTTCGGCACCGGCCGCGGCATCCCCGGCACCGGCATGCTGGTGGCCCAGGGGGTGGACCGCGGCGATTTCGGTGCGCCTGCGCTGATCGCCAACTCCATCGTCGGCCGTACCCTGTTCGCCGGGGTCGGCACCGCCAACGGCGACGACGGCCCGGCCGCCGGCCCGGCGGCGCTGCTGTCGGTCGCCCTGCCGTCCGGTCTGGAGGAGACCTCCACCGCGCCGCAGATTCAGGCAGCCCGGCCGCAATCCATTCCCGGTCGCGTCAGCTTCATCGGTTGCCGGGTATCGACCGAGAACGGGATCCGCTATTGCCAGACGGCGAACGACCCGCGTGCCGGCAGCCTCGCGCTGACGGTGGAAAGCGAGCGCAAGCGGGACTGAGTCCCGGACAATAATGGCCCGGCCCAAGGCCGGCGACAGGTAGAGACGGACGATCATGAGCAAGCAGCCCAAGGTTTCCAAACGGGGCGCCATTCCGCCCTTTTTCGTGATGGAAGTGATGCGCGCCGCCGCCGAGCGCGAAGCCGCCGGCCTGGAGGTCCTGCATATGGAGGTGGGGCAGCCGTCCAGCGGCGCGCCGAAGGGCGTGGTGCAGGCGGCGGCCACCGCGGTGGTCGGCACCGATCCGCTGGGCTACACCGGGGCGCTCGGCATCCCGCCGCTGCGCGCCGCCATCGCCAAATGGTACAAGGACCGCTACGGCGTCGAGGTGCCGGAGGGCCGCGTGGTCGTCACCACCGGGTCGTCGGGTGCGTTCCAGCTGGGCTTTCTCGCCGCCTTCGATCCGGGTGACAGGGTGGCGATGGCCTCGCCCAGCTATCCGGCCTACCGCCACACCCTGACTGCGGCCGGCGTGATTCCTGTCGAGCTGCCGACCGGGCCGGAGCATCGTTTCCAGCCGACCGTCGAACTGCTGGAGGCGCTCGACGAGCCGGTGCAGGGGCTGATCGTCGCCAGCCCGGCCAACCCGACCGGCACGATGCTGAGCCGGGAGGAACTGACCGCGCTGTCCGACTGGTGCCGCGCCAATGGCGTGCGCATGGTGTCGGACGAGATCTACCACGGCCTGACCTATGGCACCGACGCGGTCACCGCGGCCGAGGTCAACGATCAGGCGCTGGTGGTCAACAGCTTCTCCAAATATTTCTCGATGACCGGCTGGCGGCTGGGCTGGATGATCGTTCCGGACGATCTGCTGCGCTCCGTCGAATGCTTGGCGCAGAACCTGTTCATCTCCGCGCCGACGCTGAGCCAGGTCTCGGCGGTTGCCGCCTTCGATTGTACCGAGGAGCTGGACGGCCACGTCGCCCGCTATGCCCGCAACCGCGCGCTGCTGCTGGAGGAGCTGCCGAAGGCCGGCTTCACCAAGATGGCCCCGGCCGACGGCGCCTTCTACATCTATGCCGACGTGTCGGACATGACCGACGACAGCGAGGCGTTGGCGAAGCGGATCCTGGAGGAGACGGGCATCGCCTGCACCCCCGGCATCGATTTCGACACCGCCCGCGGCCGCCGCTTCCTGCGCTTCAGCTTCGCCGGGTCGGAAGCGACCATCGCCGAGGCGGCGCGGCGGCTGATCGCCTGGCGGGGCGGGAAGTAGGGTGGTTTCCGGCGGGGGCGTTCGCTGCGGCGGCCCCCGCCGTCCTCCCGTTCAGAACAGATGCTGCCCGCCGGTGATGAAGGTCTCCGTCCCCGTCACATAGCCCGCATCCGGTCCGCACAGGTAGAAGATCACCGCGGCAACATCCTCCGGCGTGCCCATGCGCTTCAGCGGGATGCGCGGGATCAGCACGTCATATTCCGGGCCGGTCATCGCCGTTTCGATCTCTCCGGGGGCCACCGCGTTGACGCGGACGCCGATCTCCGCGAACTCCACCGCCATTTCGCGGGTCAGACCGGACAGCGCTGCCTTCGAGGTCGAATAGGCCGAGCCGGCGAAGGGATGCACCGAATGGCCTGCGATGGAGGTGACGTTGACGATTGCCCCCTTCGCCCGCGACAGCGGAGCGGCGAAGCCGCGCGCCAGAACCAGGGTGGCGAAGAAGTTCAGCTCGAACACCCGATGCCAGCCCTCGATAGAACCGTTCAGGCAGCCTAGCCGCTCCTTGATCGGCGTCTTCGGCGAAATGCCGGCGTTGTTGATCAAGGCGTGCAGCGGGGCGCCGTCCAGCGCCTTGTTCGCCTCCTCGACGAAGGCGGCGCGGCTGGCGGGGTCCGACAGGTCCGCCGGGATATGATGGGTCCAGTTGGGATCGCGGCGGCAATGGGCAGGCACATCCTCGCGCGAGCAGGAGATCACGCGCCAGCCTTCGTTGCTGAACCGGGTGACGGTGGCGTGTCCGATACCCCGGCTGGCGCCGGTGAGAATGACGACTTTGCGGTGCGGCATGGGGCTGCGCTTCACGAATGATTGCGGTCGGCGGGGAAAGCGGACGCCCTGGGAACGGCCTCGGGAGTTCCGGATGGGAGGATCGAAGGCCCCTCATCCGCCGGTGGTCCACCGCCTGCGGCGATCCTACCCGCCCCCGCACCGCCTGTCATCACCGCCTGTCATCCGCCAGTATGCCAACTTCTCCCGGCTGTCCGGTCTGCGCCGGGGGCGGCATATGGCGCGGCAGAACGACGCAATCGGCGGCCTTGTCCATTGACGTTGCGCCCGGCAGCGCCAACCTTGGCGAATCCCCGCAAGACGGAGCCAGCCCTTGCCGCGCCAGCCCTTCCGTCCCCTTGCGTCCTTACTGCGCCGCCGCCTTGTCCTGCTGACCGTCACGGCGCTGTCCCTGACGGCGTCGGCCGGCTGGGCTGCGGAGCCCTTGCGGGTCGCCTGCGTGCCGCCCGGCGTCTGGGCCGACAGTGCCGGTGCGGCGGTGGAGCCGGTGCCGTTGCTGCGCCGCCTTGCCGAGGCACCGGTGGTTTTGCTGGGGGAGCAGCATGACAAGGCGGACCACCATCGCTGGCAACTGCACACCCTTGCCGGCTTGCATGCTCTGAACCCCGACCTTGCCGTCGGGATTGAGATGCTGCCGCGCCGGCTGCAACCGGTGCTCGACCGCTGGGTGGCGGGCGAGATGACGCAGGGTGAGTTCCTGAAGGCGACGGACTGGCGCACGGTCTGGGGCTTCGACCCGCAATTCTACCTGCCGATCCTGCAATTCGCCCGCTTGCACCGGCTGCCGGTGGTGGCGCTGAATGTGGAGCGGTCGCTGATCGGCCGCACCGCCCGCAACGGCTGGGCCACCATCCCGGAGACGGAACGCGAGGGCGTCGGCACGCCCGCCGCCCCGACGGAGGCCTACCGCAACCGCCTGACCGAGACGCTGGCGGCGCACGACCGCTCTGAAGCCCGCTCCGCCGCACCGGCCGATGCACCCGACAGCGCGGTCAAGCGCTTCATCGAGGCGCAAGGCGTCTGGGACCGTGCGATGGCGGAGAAGATCGCCGAGACCCGCCGCACCACCGGCCGTCTCGTGGTCGGCATCCTGGGGGAGGGGCATGTCGCCCGCCGTGACGGCGTTCCGCACCAGCTGGCCGATCTCGGCATCGGCGATGCAGCCGTGCTGCTGCCCTGGGACGCCGACCGTGACTGCGGCGAGCTGGATGGCCGCATCGCCGATGCGGTGTTCGGCCTGGGGCCGGAACGGGAGGATGCGGAGCCGCAGCGCCCCAAGCTGGGCGTGCAACTCGACCCCGGTCCGGAGGGCATCACGGTGGGAGCGGTCAGCAGCGGCAGCGTGGCCGAGGCGGCGGGCCTGCGCACCGGCGACCGCATTCTGATCGCCGCCGGCACACCGGTGCCTGCGCCCGCCGATCTGGTCGCGGTGATCCGCCGGCAGGCGCCGGGCACCTGGCTGCCGCTGATCATCCGGCGCGACGGAGCCGAGCAGGAGGTGGTGGCGAAGTTCCCAGTGGACGGGGCGGCGCACCCGCCCCAACCCTGACTTGGCCCTTACAGCATCTTTTCCCACCGGGCGAGCGCGTCCGGCGTGGGGTTGACCGCCGGGGCGCAGTCGGAGCGGCCGAGCCGCTCATGATGCTCGCGCAATGCCCAGACGACGGTGGGGAAGGCAAGCTCGTTCCAGGGGATGTCCTTCCACTCGAACAGGCCGACCTCAAGGCTTTCCGGGCCGGGCTCGACATCGGGCGAGAGCAGGCGGGCGCGGAAGATCATCTGGACCTGGCTGATGCGCGGGATGTCGTAGATCGCCAGCAGATGGTCGATGTCGATGCGCGCCCGCGCCTCCTCCCAGGCTTCGCGGGCGGCGCCGTCGCGGGTGCTCTCGCGCTCTTCCATATAGCCGGCGGGCAGGGTCCAATAGCCCTTGCGCGGCTCGATGGCGCGGCGGCAGAGCAGGATGCGGCCATCCTCCCAGGTCGCCACGGCGCCCACCACGATCAGCGGGTTCTGATAAGCGATATAGCCGCAGTCCGGGCACATCAGCCGTTCACGGTCCTCGCCGGGCGGGATGGCGCGGACGCGCGGGCCGCCACAATCCGGGCCGCAATCGTTCGTGCCGCTGTCGGGGGATTTGTCGTCGGGGAGAGTGTCGTCTGGCATGGCTTCCGATATGGCGCGGTCTCCTTGGTTGGGCAAGCGGAGAAAGCGAAAGCCGGGCCGGCGCCGTCCTTGGTGTGTTCGCGCCCTGTTCCAATTCGCGATTCGTTCCGATAGGCTGCTCCCAGTCCAGAGGTGAGGGGATTTGGGGTGACGCAGTTCCTGGTCAACGGGATGGTGGTGGATGGCGCATCGCTGGCGATAGGGCTTGCGGCCGGTCTGCTGCTGGGCGCCGCCGTCGCCTGGGCGGTGCTGCGCGCCGCTGCCGGCCGGGCCGAAGCGGCGGCCGCCGCTTTGCATGCCGAGTTCGCCACCCGCCTCGACCTCGCCGAGCGGACCGAGGGCGATCTGCGCGAGGAGATCGAGGCGCGCGACCACCAGATCGCCCGCCTGCATGGCGAGGTCGCCAACGCCCGCGAACGCCATGCCCAGCTGTCCACCCGGCTGGAGGCCGAACGGACCGCGGCGGCGGAAAAGATGGCGCTGCTGGAGCGCGCGCAGGCGGCGCTCGCCGACAGCTTCAAGGCGCTGTCGGCGGAGGCTCTGCACCAGAACAACCGCAGCTTCCTCGATCTGGCGCGGGAGACGCTGGCCGGCTTCCAGGAGCAGGCGAAGGGCGACCTCGACAAGCGCCAGACCGCCATCGCCGCCATCGTCGATCCGGTGCGCCTGAGTTTGGAGGCGATGGACCGGCAAATCCGCGAGTTGGAGAGCACGCGGGCCGGGGCCTATGAGGGGCTGAAGCAGCAGGTGCTGTCGCTGGTGCAAAGCCAGAGCGAGTTGCGGACGGAGACCGGCAACCTCGTTCGGGCTCTGCGTACCCCAGCGGCGCGCGGGCGCTGGGGCGAAATCCAGCTGCGCCGGGTCTGCGAGATGGCGGGGATGCTCGACCATTGCGATTTCGTCGAGCAGGTGTCGGTCGACAGCGGCCGGCTGCGCCCCGACCTGATCGTCACGCTGCCCGGCGGCAAGACCCTCGTGGTCGATGCCAAGACGCCGCTGGAAGGCTATCTGGACGGCATCCAGGCGGTCGACGACACGGTCAGGCACGACGGCATGGTCCGCCATGCCCGCCATGTGCGCGACCATATGAAGCAGCTCGGCACCAAGGGCTATTGGGACCAGTTCGACGACAGCCCGGAATTCGTCGTGCTGTTCCTGCCCGGTGAAAACTTCTTCTCGGCAGCGTTGGAGCAGGACCCGGCGCTGATCGAGGCCGGCATCGACCATCGCGTGATCCTGGCGACTCCCACCACCCTGATCGCCCTGCTGCGCGCCGTCGCCTACGGCTGGCGGCAGGAGCGGCTTGCCGACAATGCCCGCGAAATCAGCGCGCTCGGGGCCGAGCTGTACAAGCGGCTGTCCGACCTGGGCGGTCATATGGACCGGTTGGGCGGGCAGTTGGACAAGGCCGTCGGCTCCTACAACAGCGCCGTCGGCACGCTGGAATCGCGGGTGCTGGTCAGCGCGCGCCGCTTCCGCGACCTGCATGCCGCGCCGGAGGGGGCGGAGATGCCGCTGCTCGAACCGCTGGACCACAGCCCGCGCCGCCTGCAGGCGACAGAACTGCGCGCGGTGCCGCCGGTCGAGACCACTGCGGCCGATTGAGGCATTGCCGACCGATGGATGCAGGGCCGCCAGCGTGCTATCCCTGCGGCCTGACAGCTTTATCGATCCGATGGAACCCGCCGATGACTGACCAGACGGCCACCGAGCAGACCGTTCGCTGCGACCGCTGTGCCCACCGCTATCCCGCCGCCGAGGAGGGATGCCCGCGCTGCCGGTCGATTCGCCGCACCAACGCCGTCATCGTGGCGCTGCTGGTGATGCTGGTGATCCTGGCCCTGGTCGGCTGGGTCGGTACCTTGGTCTTGACCTGAGATCAGCCCCGGCACTTTGGGTGGTCCTTGCGCAGGCACTGCACAATCCGTGGGCAATGCGCATAACGAAACATCATTGCTGTTTTGCCCGATAATCGAGCAAGTTTTTTGCTTGTCATATTAGAGCTATTTTGAGAAGCAACCTTATGCCGTCGTTTCTGCGCAGGGGTTGCCTAATGCTGAAAAACCTCCGGATTTCCACGCTTACCAACCTGTTCGGGGTGGTGGTCACGTTGGGTTTCCTGGCGGTGGTCGTCACCGGCGCGCTGGCGATCCGCGAGCTGAAGGTGGGCGGGCCAATCTACCAGCGCATCGTGCTGGGCAAGGATCTGATCGCCGACATCCTGCCGCCGCCGGAATATGTGATCGAAGCCTATCTGGAGGCGACGCTGGCGATGAACGACCCGGCGTCGGTCGAACAGCGCCGGGCACGGCTGGCGCAACTGCGCAAGGACTATGACGAGCGGCATGAGTACTGGCTCAAGGAGAGCTTCGAGCCGTCGCTGCTCACCCAGCTGACCCAGACCTCCCACGCGCCGGTGATGCGCTTCTGGACCGAGGTGGAGACCAGGTTCCTGCCGGCGCTGGCCCGCAAGGACGAGGCGGCGGCCCGTGCATCCTACGCGGCGATCGCCGAGGCCTATGCCTCCCACCGCGCCGTCGTCGACCGCATCGTCGAGGACACCAACCGCTACAACAGCGAGACGGAGGTCTATGCCACCAGCCGCGAGGACCTGTTCATGACCGCGGTGTGGGGCGTCTCGGCCCTTGTGCTGGCGGTCGTGGTGGTCGGCGTGTTCGGCATCCGGCGCCGGGTGGTGCGGCCGGTGGGAGAGCTGACCGCCGCGATGCGGGCCCTGGCGCAGGGCGACCTGACCGTAGCCATTTCCGGGACCGACCGCGGTGACGAGGTCGGGGCGATGGCGCAGGCCCTGCGTGTCTTCAAGGAGAATGCGGAGGGGGCCGAGCGCCTGCGCCGCCTGCGCGACGAGGAGCGCGAGCGGTCGGAGCGCGAAAAGCAGGCAGCCCTGCTGCGCATGGCCGAAACGGTGGAGATGGAGGCCTCGAACGCTGTGGACGTGGTGGCCAGCCAGACCAGCCAGATGGCCGACAACGCCACCCGCATGGCCGAATCGGCCCGCGCGGTCAGCGACAACAGCCAGAATGTCGCCGCGGCCGCGACCCAGGCGCTGTCGAACGCCCAGACCGTCGCCGCCGCGTCGGAACAGCTCAGCGCCTCCATCCGCGAGATCGCGGTCCAGATCGGCACCGCGACCACGATGACCGGCGACGCCGTCGGCGCTTCGGTAAGGGCGGAGGAGACCATCCAGCGTCTGGCCGACGCGGTGACCCGCATCGGTGAGGTGACAGACCTGATCAACGACGTCGCCGGCCAGACCAACCTGCTGGCGCTGAACGCCACCATCGAGGCGGCGCGGGCAGGGGAGGCGGGCAAGGGCTTCGCCGTCGTCGCCAGCGAGGTGAAGCAGCTGGCCGGCCAGACCGCGCGGGCGACGGACGAGATCGAAAGCCAGATCGCCGCCATCCAGGCCACCACGGCCGAGGCGGTGAGCGCCGTGCGCGCCATCGCCGAGCGGGTGCGCGGCGTCGAAACCGTGTCGGCCACCGTCGCCGCCGCCATCGAGGAGCAGGAGGCGGCGACCGGCGAGATCGCCCGCAATGTCGTCCAGACCTCCAACGCCGCCCAGGAGGTGGCGACCCGCATCGCCGCCGTCTCGCAGGAGGCGACCGCCACCGGCGAGCGCGCCAGCGAGGTCAACACCCTGTCCGTCCGCGTCGCCGCCAGCATCGACCAGCTCCGCCGCGTGCTGATCGAAGCGATCCGCACGGCCACGCCGGAGGTGAACCGCCGGTCCGCCCCGCGCTATCCGCTGAACCGCCCCGGCCGGCTGTCGGTGGGCGGGCGCGAACTGCCGGTGACGGTCGACAATGCGTCGGAAGGCGGCGCCCAGCTGAGCGGGCTGCCGCAGGAGGCATGGTCCGATCTGGCGGAAGGGAGCGCGCTGCGCATCGCCTTGCCGGGGCTGGAGCCGGTGGCTGCCGTTGTGCGGGCACTGGACCGCGGCGGTGCCGGCCGGCTCCATGTCACCTTCACCCTGTCGGGTGCCGAGCGCGACCGCTTTGCCGCGCAGTTCGGCCGCAGCGTTGCCGGGCTGGCCGCGCTCGACCGCGCCGCCTGAACGGTTGCGGCTGCGCTGCGGCAGTCAGACAATGACCCTAATCATGACAGTGATTTCATGACGGTTCGGCGGTTGCCGGGTTCAGAATGGCGTCGGTTCCAGGGCCGCCGGCCCATTCTGAAAGCCCGCTCGCCATGGTCGAAACCACCGCCTGTCCCTATTGCGGGTCCGATTACGGGCATGGTCCCAACGACTGCCCGCTCTGCCGGTCCGCCCGGCGCAAGGATCTGGTCGTGCGCTGCGTCATCGGGCTGATGTTCCTTGTCCCGATCCTGACGCTGTTCGCCACCATTCTGCTGGACAACGGCATGGGGAAGATGCTGTCGATGGACTGATGCGGGAGCCTGAGCGGGCCTACATGTGCCCGGTGCGTGCCGACTGTTCCAGCGCCTTGATGTGGGACAGGCCGGGCAGGATCTCCGACTTCACGAATTCCATGCGGCGGTTGGGGCCGCCGCCGCCGCGGGCGAAGCGGTGCTTCCACAAATTCATCTTCACCGCCAGACCGCACAGCACGCCGCCGATGGTGACGTGGTGCGAGGAAATCAGCTCGCGGATCGACCGGAAGGTGTCGGCGTTGATGTCGCTCCAGAAATCCTTGGAGCGGTTGTCGAAGCTCTCGAACCGGCCGGTGATGGAGGTCGCGATGTCTGTGAGGTCGCGGGCGATCTCGTCGAGCATGCGCATCTGGCGGGAATCGCGCTTGACCTCGGCGGAGCTGCGGATCTCCTCCATCCAGCTGACGAAGCGCTGAACCTCCGGGACGATCTCGTCCAGGCATTTGCGGAAATAGGCGAGCGACAGGAAGATGTCGCCATATTCCTCGAGGAACTTCGGGATGTCATTCAGGCCGATGTCCAGCCGGTCGGCCATCATGCGCAGGTTGCGCAGGGCCTCGTCCCGGTTGGGGTTGGCGAACAGCTGGATGATGTCGGTCACGTCGGCGACCTGAAGCTCCTCCGTGCCATAGACATATTCCATCAGCGGGCGGGTGAAGACCCGCATGTAGCTGGTCAGTTCGGCCTTCTTGCGGTCGGACAGGGTCAGCGATTCGACGTTGTTGACGTCGATGTTCAGCCGCCGCAGCTCGATCCGCGAGGAATAGACGTCGAAGCTGGAGGCGGCGCCGATCTTCTCCAGCTTCACCAGATCGCGTTCGACCTCGTCCTTGTAGGATTCGAAATAGGAGGGAATGTGGCGGGGAGACACCTGACCGCTGCCGGCCTGGGCGTCGCGGAACATTTCCACCACCGTCTGAAGCCGGACATTCTTGATCAGGCGCGCATGCTGAAGACCGGGCGTTTCCAGCGGGATCGCCGACAAAGGCAGGATGTGAAGGGAATCGCGGGCCTCGTCGTCCCAGGTCTTGCGCTGTTCCGTATCGGGCGTGGACTTCGCGTCCGCCGCCGTATCGCTTGCCCCACCGTCCAACCGACCGTCTCCCACTGCCGTCTCGCGTCCCATGCCGGCGATTATCGCAGAGCGCACCTTACAACAGGAGTCAGGGCTGACAAGGATCGAGATGTGGCGGATTGCCGCGCAACAGGCCGCAGCGTGCCGAGAGGCCCGGGGGGGGCCTCCTGCCGGCGCGCCGCGGCGGGCGGTCAGTGGACGCTGACCGGCTCCATGTCGTTCTGGACGATGGCGGCGAAGGCCAGTTCGCGGTCGGCGACGACGCTCAGCGGCGTGCCGTCGGCGGCATGGATGGCGAAGGCGGCGGCGCCGTCCATCTCCACCGGGCGGACATAGGCGACGTCGCCCAGGCCGAAGCTGGCGAAATCCTGGGTCGACAGCTGGCGCAGCTGGCTGTGGGTATCGTGCATCATGGTCTTGGTCTCCCGCGGCTCCCCGTCATGGGCGGCCGCGCGTGCAGAGTATCGGGGGCGAGAGTATCAGGGAAGACAGCGGGAAAGGGGGATCAGTCGTCCCGGCCGTCGGCGGACACGTCGATGGTGCGGGGCATCGCACCGGCGGCGGTCTTCTTCGGCTGTTCGATCTTGATCGTGCGGACCTTCGGCTCCGGCATCGGGCGGGTCAGGTCGATGTTGAGCAGCCCGTTGTCGAGCGAGCAGCCCACCACCTCGATCCCTTCGGCCAGCACGAAGCTGCGCTGGAACTGCCGCGCGGCGATGCCGCGGTGCAGGTAGACGCGCGACTTGTCGTCGGTCTGGCGGCCGCGGATGACGAGCTGGTTGTCCTCGATCTGGACCGACAGGTCATCGGAGGTGAAGCCGGCCACGGCAAGCGTTATGCGGAGGCCGTCGTCGCCGATCTGCTCGATGTTGTAGGGAGGATAGCCTTCGGCCGAATTCTTGGCGATCCGGTCGAGCGTCCGCTCGAACTGGTCGAAGCCGAGCAGCAGCGGGCTGTTGAAAAGCGAAAGGCGAGTCGTCACAACGCATCCTCCTCACGACGGGAGCGAGTTGCGGAAGGTGGGCCCGTTTCCGGCGCCCGGCGGGTCGGCGGCCCAGCATCCGCCGGCGCCGCCATGCCTATAGATTGGGAGAGCCGCGGCTGCGGTCAAGAACCCTGTGCGCCTCTGGAATGGTTAAGAATCTCAGGAGCCTCGCCAAGCTCCACGGCCACCGCGTCGGCGATGGCGAGGCAGGAGGTCAGGCCCGGCGATTCGATGCCGAACAGGTTGACCAGCCCGGCCACCCCATGGGTGCCCGGCCCCTGGATCAGGAAGTCCGCCTGCGGCTGTCCCGGCCCGCTCAGCTTCGGCCGCACGCCGGAATAGGCGGGCACCAGCGCTTTGTCCGGCAGCCCCGGCCAATAGGCGCGGACCGCGCCATAGAAGGAGTCGGCCCTGGCGGGGTCTACGGCATAATCGATCCCGCCATTCACGTCGCCCAGCCATTCCACGTCGGGGCCGAAGCGGGCCTGCCCGGCAAGGTCCAGCGTCAGGTGGACACCCAGCCCGCCCTCCACCGGCACCGGATAGACCAGCCGCGAGAAGGGGGAGCGGCCGGCGGCCAGCGCATAGTAGTTGCCCTTGGCCAGCACGCGCGGCGGCACGTGGGCGGCGTCCAGCCCCTCCAGACCGCGGGCAACGGCCCAGGCACCCAGCCCGGCGGCATTGACCAGCGTGGAGCAGGCGATGCGCATCGGCTCCGCCCCGCCGACCTCCAGCTCGAACCCGGCCGCGGTGCGGTGGGAGCGCTCCAGCGGACTCAGCAGCGCCAGCATCGCCCCGGAGTCCTCCGCGTCGCCCAGCAAAGCCAGCATCAGCCCATGGCTGTCGATGATGCCGGTGGAGGGCGACAGCAGGGCGCCGACGGTGCGCAGGTTGGGCTCCCATCGCATCGCCGTGGCGGCGTCGATCTCCGTCAGGTCGGTGACGCCGTTGGCCGTCGCCTGGGCGCGGATCGCCGCCAGCTTCGGCAGCTGCGCCTCCTCCGTCGCGACGATCAGCTTGCCGATGCGGCGATGCTCCACCCCGTGGGCGGCGCAGTAATCGTAGAGCGCGTCTCGGCCGGGCACGCACAGTTGGGCGCGCAGGCTGCCGGTCGGATAATAGATGCCGGCATGGATGACTTCGGAGTTGCGGGAACTGGTGCCGGTGCCGATGGCATCCGCCGCCTCCAGCACGATCACCTCGCGCCCGGCCCGTGCCAGCCGCCGCGCCACCGCCAGACCGACCACGCCCGCCCCGACGACCACGCACTCCACCCGTTCCATCGCGTCATTCCTGCCTGCCGCTTGCGCCGCCGGGAAGGGGAGCGGAAAAGGGCGGGGCGTGCAAGAGGTTCCAAATATGCCGTCGAACCCGCATATGCGTCGGGCTTGACTCCGCCGTGCCAATGGGTATTGTGCGCGCCTTCACCTCCTGGGAAAGCGGGCGCGCGCAATTTTTGACGCCCCGTCCGTCGCCTGAACAGGGCGGACGGAACTACCGGGACAACATCAACTCGTGTCCAACGAGGCCTGAGAGTTATGAGCAAGCGTCAAGAGTCCAAGTACAAGATCGACCGCCGCCTTGGTGTCAACCTGTGGGGCCGCGCCAAGAGCCCGCTGAACAAGCGCGAGTATGGCCCGGGCCAGCACGGTCAGCGCCGCAAGAAGCCGTCGGACTACGGTCTGCAGCTGATGGCCAAGCAGAAGCTGAAGGGCTACTACGGCAACATCGGCGAGAAGCAGTTCCGCCGCGTCTATGCCGAGGCCGTCCGCCGCAAGGGCGACACCGGCGAGAACCTGATCGGCCTGCTGGAGCGTCGTCTGGACGCCGTGGTCTACCGCATGAAGTTCGCGCCGACCCCGTTCGCCGCGCGCCAGCTGGTCAACCACGGTCACATCCTGGTCAACGGCCGCCGTCTGAACATCGCTTCGGCCCGCATCAAGGACAACGACACCGTCGAGGTGCGCGCCAAGTCCAAGCAGATGGCGCTGGTCCTGGAAGCCGCCGCTTCCGGCGAGCGTGACATCCCCGACTATCTGGAAGTCGACAGCAGCGCGCTGAAGGGCCGCTTCGTCCGCGCTCCGCTGCTGGCCGATGTTCCGTACCCAGTCCAGATGGAACCGAACCTGGTCATCGAGTTCTACTCGCGCTGATCGGTCGGCTCCCGCCGAACGCGAAAGGCCGCTCCCTCGGGAGCGGCCTTTTTGCTTTTGGGGCCGCAGCGTTCCGGTGTTGCCGGGCCGGCAGCCCGGCAGTCACCGCCGGCGCGTCAGCAGCAGTGCCGTCAGGTCGTCGTCGATGGGGCCGGTCGCGGTCAGGTCGTCGAGCAGGCCGGACAGCAGGCCAGCGTCGTCAGGCTCGTGCAGGCGGCGGGCGAGCAGGGTGGCGAGGCCGTACTCGTCCAGAACCTCGTGGCCCTCGCCGCCGCCGATCGGGATTTCGATGGCCGCATCGGAATAGAGGAACAGGCGGGCACCGGGCGGCATCGGCAACCGGCGGGCGTCGTAGGTGACCGACGAGAGCAGGCCGAGCGGGAGCCCGCTGCCGTCGCCCAGCCGCGGCGCCTCGTCGCCGGGATGCCAGACCATCGGCGCCGTCGATGCGGCGGACGCATAGTGGAACTCCCCGGCCACAGGATCAATCAGTCCGGTCAACATGGTGGCGAACTGGCCGCTGGGCAGCAGCCCGCACAGCCGGCGGTTCACCGTCTCCAGGAACTCCGCCGGGGTCAGGTCGGTGCTGCCGATCCGGCGGCAGATGGCATCCAGCCGGAAGGTGTTCAGCGCGGCACCGACCCCATGGCCGGAGAAATCGACCAAATAGACAGCGACCCGGCCGTCGGGCAGATGCTCGATCCCCCAGAAATCGCCGCCCAGCTCGGAGGAGGGCGCGAAATGCGCCTGGACGGCGATGCCGGTCGCCGCCTCCAGCTCGGCCAGCCGCTCTGGGCCGGGCAGCATCCGGGCCTGCATGGCGCGGGCCAGCTCCAACTCGTTTTCCGTGCGGCTGTGATACTGCTCCAGGTCGCGCAGCATGGCCCGCTTGCGCAGCTGGATGCCCACGCGGGCCAGCAACTCCACCGCGTTGATCGGCTTGGTGACATAGTCGGTCGCGCCGGCGGCGAAGGCGCGGGCGCGGTCCTCCGCCCGGCTCAGGCTGGACTGCACCAGAACCGGCAACGATTTCCAACGTGGGTCGGCACGCAGGCGCCGGCACATCTCGAACCCGTCCATCTGCGGCATCATCAGATCGAGCAGCACGAGATCCGGCTTGAAGCGCTCCATCAGGACCAGCGCATCCTCCCCGTCCTCCGCCTGCTCGATCAGGGTGATGCCGCCGCGCTCCAGCAGGGCCAGCAGAAGGTGACGGTTGATCCGGTTGTCGTCGACGATCAGCACGCGGGCGCCGGCCAGCCCGTCGACGGCATCGCGCGCCTCGGCCGGAAGCAGGTCTGACGGCGGAGACTTGCTCATTCCGCCACCTCCCGTTCGATCCACAGCAGCGTGTGGTCGTCGCCGCCGACCTGTCCCAGGGCGGAACCCAGCGAGCGGACCACGGCATCGAAGCCTTCACCCTCCGCCACGGCACGGGCGATCATCCAGCCGAGCCCGATCCCGGTCCCGCCGGCGTCCAGCGCCTCCAGAACCGCGACGGAGTAGAGCGCCAGCACGCTGCCCCGCGGCAACTCCATCACGTCGCTGCGGTAGCGGGTGCCGGGCGCGATGCCGATCGGCAGGCCGGCGGCCGCACCGAACGCCGGCTTGCCGTCGCCGTTCAGGATCATCGGCGGCGCCCCGTCCGCCGAGGCGTGGATGAAGCGCCCGGCCTCGCCATCCACCACGCCATAGGTCATGGTGGCCTTCTCTCCCGGTGCCAGCAGCCCGGCGGCGCGGTCGTTCAGCGCGGTCATCAGGATGGCGGCGTCCTCGCCATGGGCGGGGCCCAGCTCCTGCAGAAGGGCGTGCAGCCGGAAGGCGTTCAGCGCCGCCGAGACTCCGCGGCCGGCGACGTTCAGCAGATAGGCGCCGAAGCGCCGCCCGCCCAGCGGCAGCACCCCCCAGAGATCGCCGCCGAGATTGGGCGAGATCACGCTGTGCGCGCGCAGGCGGCAGCCCGCGGCGGCAGCCACGGCGGCGCTCTGCGCCGGCGTCGGCAGCAGGTGCTCCTGCATCGACCGGGCGATGGACAGCTCGGCCTCCACCCGCGCCCGATAGGTCTGAAGGCGGCGGATCAGCACCCGGTCTTCCAGATGGATGCGCACGCGGGCCAGCAGCTCCGTGCGCTCCAGCGGCTTCGACACCAGATCGGTGGTGCCGGCGGCGAAGGCACGGTTGCGGTCCTCGCCCGACGACAGTGCGGTCTGCACCAGGATCGGCAGGTCGGCCGTCTCGGGTATCGCGCGCAGGCGGCGGCAGACCTCGAACCCGTCCATTCCCGGCATCATGATGTCCAGGATCAGCAGGTCGGGGATGGCGGCCTCGATCATCGCCAGCGCCTCGAACCCGCTGGCGGCGAAGGAAACCTGCCGGAAGCCCGCCTCGGCGAGGAAGGCGCCGATCAGCGTGCGGTTGAAGGCGGTGTCGTCCACCACCAGGATCGGGCAGTCCAGGACGGTGCAGTCGGGGATCCGGCATTCGCAGAGCCGGTCGCCGGAACCCTGCACATCGGAGTGTCCGGAATCCGATGGCGGGATCGCTCCACAGCCGGGATTATGCCAGCCATCCGCGGTCACAGCCGGAACCTCATGCGGATGCGGCGGCCGCCATCCTCGATCGTCAGCCCGTCGGCGATGTTGCCGATCAGGTCGAGGCCGCGGCCCGACGCTCCCGAGTTGGCACGCGGGCCCGGGGTGAAGCCGGCGCCTTCGTCGGTGATCTCCACCGTCGCCAGCCGCCGGCCATCCTCCGCCGGGTCGATCCGGAGCGTGACGACGATGCGGCGGCCCGCCAGCACCGGGTCGGCCAGACGGTCGCCCAGGTCGCGGGAAAAGCGTTCCAGCTCCTGGGCGCTCAGCTCCTTCATGCCGGCGACGCCCAGGTTGCCGTGGACCAGCGCATTGCTGACCGCCTCGTGCAACGCAAGTTCGATGTCGTCGCGGCGGTCCCCCTCCAGCGGATGGCGGGCGCTCAGCGCGGCCAGCAGCCTGCCGCCAAGCTGGAGGTCGTGCGCGGTGGCCGTGGTCAGGTTCAGGTAGAGGTCGCTTTTCGCCGCCTCCGCCAGGAATGGCGCCAACCGGTCGGCAGTATCGGAAGCGCCGGTATCGGCCGGCGGCTCGATCCAGGCGGCGACGGGCGGGAGCCAGAGCGCGTCGGACTCGGGGACGGCGCTCCCGTCTCCGGCCAGCAGGACTGCCAGCGGCGCCGGTCCGGCGGGCGCCTGCACCGGGGACAGGCGCAGCGCCAGCGCCAGCCGGTTCAGCCGGTCGGCCGCCAACCCCGGCGCCAGAAGACCGGCGAAGCGGGTGCGGCAGCCGACGGCCTGGTCCGCCTTCTGTGTCTTGCCCTGGATTGTCCCGTCGATCACCGGGATCAGTCCTCGATCGGGACGATCTTGGCGATCTGCGCCACGGTCAGCACCCGTTTGACCTGACCGGCGGCACCGCGCAGGATGAACTGCTTGGCGGCGCGGTCCATCTCCTCCCGCGCGATCAGAAGCATGCCGATGCCGGCGGAATCGACGAATTCGAGCGACGACAGGTCGAGGACCTGACGCTTGAGCTTGTTCTGCCCCATTTCGCCGATCAGTGCCCGTAACTTCGCGTGGTCGTTGAAGGTCAGGCGACCGCGCAGGCGGATGACCGCCTCCTGATCGCGCACTTCGATCCCGTAGTCCATAGGCCCGTCTTTCCGCAAATGTGGTTCAGTGTACAGGCGGGGGGCACCGCACTAGAAGAGTTCAATATCACCGCCGGCGCTGCTTCCCCCTGCGGCATCGAGGTCAAGCACACCGTTTTCGTCCAGGGCCGTGCCTTCCAGCAGCAGCCTGCGCACGAAGCGCTCGCGCATTTCGCTCAGCGTGAAGCGGCCCATCAGCTGGTTCAGCCATTCCTGCGGTTCGCGTGCGCCGATGGCGGGCGGCACCTGGGCGCGGATGCGGGTTTCCAGCTCTCCCAGCCCGGCGCTCATGATGGCGAGGCTGTCGTTGATCGCCTCGATCCGCTGCTTGGTCAGGTCCTGGAACTGCATGCCGGTGATGACGTGCGCGATGGTGGACGACATATCGGACGACACCGACGCCGCCGTCTCCAGCACCGACTGGAAATGGTTGGTCTGCTCCACCAGGCTGTCCATCGTCTTGTCGACGCGTTCCTTGGCCAGCATCTGCGGCGACATGTCGGTGTTGGCGATCTGGCGCAGGATGTCGTGGCCGTTGCGCACGCCCTTCACCACGGCGGTGACGGTGCCGCGCATGCGGTCGGCCAGTTCGCCGGTGGAGCGGGAGAGGTGCCGCACCTCCTGCGCCACCACGGCGAAGGTCCGCCCGGCCTCGCCGGCACGGCTGGCCTCGATGGTCGCGTTCAGCGCGAGGAAGTTGGTCTGGCGGTTGATGCCGTCGATGTCGCCGATCGATTTCTCCAGCTCGGCCACATCCTTCTGCACGTCGTCCAGCAGATAGACCATGCTCATGGCATGGCGCGACAGGGTGACGATGTTGGTCACCATGTCGGTGATCACGTCCTGCATGCCGACGACCAGCCTGTCGAGCGGCACCCGCTCGCCGTCGATGTCGACCGACCCTGCCATGTCGACGATCTGGGCCACCCGCTCGGACTGCTCCAGCGCCTTCCGGGCCAGTTCGCGGAAGCGCTCCGACAGGTCGAGGGTGGAGGTCTCCACATGGTCGGAGGTGCGCGTCAGCTCGCCCTGCACGATGTCGAGCGTGCGGCGCTGCACGTCGGCGAAGCCGAGCCAGGTGGACAGAAGCTCCGCGGTGACCGCGACCTTGGCGTCGCCGTCCGGCGTCGCGGAGACGTCCCGGGGCGCGGCATTCCGAGGGCCGGTCTGGACGGCGTCGTGGGCAGCGGACTTGAACATACTGGTGCTCCTTGGAAACTCTACCCGGATCCCCGATCAGGTCGGGGCGGTGCGGGGGCGTTCGCCGACGGCGTCGAAGGCGCGCAGCATTTCGGCGGGGATTTGGGCGAGCGGCAGTTCGACCCCGACCGCGCCGGCCTCCCTGGCGGCGCGCGGCATTCCATAGACGACGCAGCTCGATTCCTGCTCGCCGACGGTGAAGGCGCCGGCGTCATGCATCGCCTTCATGCCGATGGCGCCGTCACGGCCCATGCCGGACAGGATGACGCCGACGGCGTTGTTGCCGGCCGCCTTGGCGACGGAGGCGAACAGCACGTCGACCGACGGGCGGTGGCCGCTGACCGCGGGGGTGTCCTGGATGTGGCAGACGAAGCCGGCGGTGTCGCGGACGATGGCGAGATGGCGGTCGCCGGGGGCGATCAGCACCAGCCCCTGGGCCGGACGGTCGCCATGGACGGCGACCCGCACGGTGGGGGCGGACAGCCGGTCGAGCCGCGCCGCGAAGCTGGGCACATAGCTGGGACCCATATGCTGGGTGATGACGATGGGCGGGCAGTCGGCCGGCATGGCGGCCAGCACGTCGCGGATGCGCTCCACCCCGCCCGTCGAGGCGCCGACCGCGATCAGCCGCTTGCCCGAGCCGGCACGCCGCGGCGTCGGCAGGACGCCATGGGTGGCGGCCGGGCGACGCATGGTCAGGCGCGCGGTGGCGGCGACGCGGATCTTGGAAACCAGCTCCATCGCCGTCGCCTCGAAGCCCTGTCCTTCGGAGCCGCCGGGCTTGGCGACGCAGTCCACCGCCCCCAGCTCCAGTGCGCGGATGGCGGCGTCCGACCCCTCGCGGGTCAGGGAGGAGACCATGATGACCGGTGTCGGCCGCAGGGTCATGATCTTCTCCAGGAAGGACAGCCCGTCCATCTTCGGCATCTCGACGTCCAGCGTGATGACGTCGGGGTTGGTGGCCTTGATGACCTCGCGCGCTTCGAAGGGATCGCGGGCGACCCCGGCCACCTCCATCCCCGTCTCCCGAGTCAGGATGTCCTTCAGCATTTCGCGCATCAACGCGCTGTCGTCGACGATGACGACGCGGATCGGTCTGGGCATGGGTCAGCTCCCTTCCGGATCGGCGGGGGTGAACAGTTCGACCTCGCCCTCCTCGGGGGCCTGGCTCAGGTGCGTGATGAAACGCCGTTCGCGGGTGACGGTGTCGGCCGCCGCCTCCGGCCGCAGCAGGCGGCGCAGCGCGCGTCCGCTGTGCGGGAAGTAATGCACCCGCCGGGCGGAGCCTCCGCCCAGATCGTGGCCGGCCAGCGTCAGCCCTTCCGTCCGCACGTAATCCAGTGCGAAGCGGCAGTTCAGCCCGCCGATGTCGTAGCTCGATTCGATGACGCGTCCGCCACCGAACAGCTTGACCTGCAGGCGCTGACGTTCGGCACCGGCGGCCAGCAGCGCGTTGATCAGCCGCTCCATGGCGACCGAGCCGTAGCGCGCGGCCATGCCGGCCCCCTCAAGCTCGCTCGCCGGCAGGTCGGGCAGCATGAAATGGTTCATGCCGCCGATGCCGCGCACCGGGTCATTGACGCAGGCCGCCACGCAGGAGCCCAGCGTCGTCGCGATCATCAGGTCGGGACGGTCGCTGACCGCCTGCTGACCCAGCCCGATCTTGACGGTGTCGGCGTTGAATTCCCGGTTGAAGTAGCGACCGCTTCCCAAGCGGTTGCGGGGCGTCGGGCTGGCTGGCTCCTGCCGGGGGAGGGGTTCGGCGTTCATCGCTCACTCCCTCCGATAGATGGTCGGACCGGCCTGCCGGAACAGGTTCGACACGCCATACAGGCTCTCCGAGTGGCCGAGGAACAGATACCCGCCGGGGCGGAGCATCCGGGCGAAGTTCTCTATCACCTGCATCCGGCCACGGCGGTCGAAATAAATCAGGACATTGCGGCAAAAGATCGCGTCGAACGGGCCGGACATCGGCCAATGTTCCAGCAGGTTGAGGGGTTTGACGGTCACGAGGCGCTTCAGCTCCTCGCCCATCGCCACAGCCGGCTCGCCGTCCAGCCGGGTGTCCGTGGTGAAGCGCTGGCGGATCGCCGGCGGAATGCCGGTGGCGCCCGACAGCGGGTAGATGCCGCGCCGGGCGGTTTCCACCATGTGGGTGTCGATGTCGGTGGCGAGGATGCGGGCGTCCCAGCGGCGCAGTTCCGCCCCCATGGCGGAGACCAGCACCATCGCCATGGTGTAGGGCTCCGGTCCGGAGGAGCAGCCGGCCGACCACAGCCGCAGCCGCGGTTTCGGCTTGTGGGCGTTCAGCGTCCGCAGCTCCGGCAGGACGGTGGAGGCGAGGAAGTCGAAATGATGCGATTCGCGGTAGAAGCTGGTCAGGTTGGTGGTCAGTGCATTGACCAGGAAGCCGATCTCGTCGGCCACGCCGTCGCATTGCAGCAGGGCGCAATAGGCGTCGAAATCGGGCAGCCGCAGCTCGCGCAGGCGGCGTGCCAGCCGGGCATAGACCATCTCCGCCTTGTGCGGCGCCAGCGCGATGCCGGCCAGCTGATAGAGCAGGCCGGCGATCAGGTCGAAATGGTGCCGCTCGAAATGAAATTCGCGCGCGCCACCGAACACCGCGGTCGGCGCGGCCGGGGGGCGCCGCAGCGTCTCGGGTTCGGTCAGTGAGGCGGGCGAGCGGTCGGTCATCGCGGCACCGGGGGCAACATCAAGAGACCTCGGGTCAGGCTGATCTGCGATCGAGGGTGAAGAAGGTCATCTGCTGGCGCAGCTGGTCGGCCTGATCCTCCAGGGAGCGGGCGGCGGCGGTGCTTTCCTCCACCAGGGCGGCGTTCTTCTGGGTCATCTCGTCCATCTGGGAGATGGCGATGTTGACCTCGTCGAGGCCCGACGCCTGCTCGGCGGTCGCCCGCGCGATCTCCGACACCAGATCGGCGACCCGCCCGATGCCCGACACGATCTCCGTCAGGGAACTGCCGGCCGACCGCACGAGGTCGACGCCCTCGCGCACCTGCCCGCCGCTGTCCAGGATCAGCGACTTGATCTCCTTCGAGGCCTGGGCGGAGCGCTGGGCGAGCTGCCGCACCTCCTGCGCCACCACGGCGAAGCCGCGTCCGGCGTCGCCGGCCCGCGCCGCCTCCACCGCCGCGTTCAGCGCCAGCAGGTTGGTCTGGAAGGCGATCTCGTCGATCACCCCGATGATGTCGGAGATCTTCTGCGACGAGTGTTCGATCCGGCGCATCGCCTCCACCGCACTGGTCGCCACCTGCCCGCCGCGCGAAGCCGCGGCGCGCGCCTCGGTGGCGTAGCCGTTGACCTGCTGGGCGTTGTCGGCGTTGGAGCGCACGGTGGCGGCGAGCTGTTCCATGCTGGCCGCGGTCTCCTCCAGCGAGGAGGCCTGCTGTTCGGTCCGCTCCGACAGGTCCATGCTGCCTTCCGCCACTTCGCGGCTGGCGATGGCTATGGAGCCGGCGGCATGGTCGATGCGCTGCACGATCTCCGACAGACGGCCGACCGTGCCGTTGAAATCGTCCTTCAGCCGCTGGAACACGCCTTCATACTGCTTGTCGATGCGGCTGGTCAGGTCGCCGCGCGACAGGGATTCCAGCACCGTTGCCAAGTCCTCGGTGACGGCAGCGATGTTCCCGGACAGGCGGTTGATGCCTTCGCTGACCAGCCGGAAGAAGCCGCTCTTGCCGTCCAGCGGGATGCGGTGGGTGAAGTCGCCGCGCACGGCATTCTCCACCATGGCGCCGATCTCCGCCTCGATCGCCAGTTCCTCGGTCAGGTCGCGCCATTCGATGACGGTGCCGAGCCGCTCGCCCCGGCGGCTGACCACCGGGTTGGCGATGACCTGGAAGGTGCGGCCGCCGGTCTTGGCCAAGCCGCGATGGGTGTGGGTCAGATCGGTCAGCAGGCGGCGCTGGTGGGTCGGGTCGCGGTGGAAGACGTCGAAATTCTGTCCGACCAGCCTGCTCGGATCGAAGCCGGGCAGCGCGGTCCGCAGGTCGGCCTCGGCATGGCGGAACATCGCCATGATCGAGTCGTTGGCATAGAGGATGCGGCCGTCGGCATCGGCCATCATGATGTTGGCCGACACCCGTTCCAGCGCGATTCGGGAGCGCAGGGCCTCCACCGCCTCGTCCTTGAAGGCGTCGACGGCGCGGGCCATGTCGCCCAGCTCGTCCTGCTGGCCGGTGTGGGGGACGCTGACCGACAGCTTGCCCTCCGTCAGTTCGGTCATCACCCGGCGGATGCCGGTGACTGGCCCGACGATGGAGGCGGCGATGCGGTTGGCCGCGACGATGCCGATCACCAGCGACAGCAGGCCCAGCCCAACCGTCAGGCGGATGGTGAAGGCGGCTTCGCTGCCGGCCGCCTGCTCGATGGCCCTGGAGCCGGCGGCGATGGAGGCGACGATGCCGTCGATGGCACGGTTGACCGCGGATGCGGCGGTCACGAGGTCGTCGGTGCGGCGCTTGGCGTCGTCATTGGCGGCGACGATCTCGCGGAAGGCGCTGCGGTATTCGGCAGCGCGGGCGTCGACGTCGCGCAGGGTCACGGACAGGGTGGCATTGTTTTGCAGCAGGGTGGACAGCCGGGCGATCCCGGCGCCCATCGCCTTGCCTTCCGCCTCCACCTGGGCGGCGGCGGCCGGATCGCGCAGGCCGATGGCGCGGTTGGCGTAGAAGCGGGTCAGCAGCCAGCGCTTCTCCACCTCCTGCATGCCGAAAGCGATGTCCTTGTCGCCGGAGGCGTCGGCCGCGGCCACCGCCTCTTCCAGCCGCTTGGTCACCTGGGCGCCCAGCGGGTCCATGCGCTCGTGCAGCGTCCGGTCGGCGCGCTCGCGCACGGTCCGCACCGCGTCGAATTTCTCGTGATAGGCGCCGTGCAGGCTGTTGAGGTCGGCGAACGCGGCGGCCTGGGGGGAAGCCTTCATCATGGCCTGCCGGTCCGACATCGCCGATTCGAACTCCCCGCGCAGGACGCGCAGCCGGTCCAGCGCCTCGGTGGTGCCGAGATTGATGTATTCCCGGGTTTGCAGCCGTTGCGCACCCAGGCGGCTTTCCAGATCCTTGGCGAAGACGGCGAGGTCGCCCGACGCGATGACGCTGTCGATGCGGCGGTTCAGCCCGTCCAGCCCATAGATGCCGGTGCCGGACTGGGCGGCGATCAGAACCAGCAGCAGGCCGAAGACCAGCCACAGCCGCTTGGCGATGCGCATGTTGCTGAGGAAGGTGCCGGATTTGGCGATCGTACCGTCGGTGGCCATCGCTGACGTTCCCTCTTTTTATGGCTTCTCGTTGCGGCCTGCGCAGCCGGGGGATCGCCAACCGGTATCAGGTCGGCTCCAGCGCCGCGCGGGTGGCGTCCTGGTCGACATGCTCGCCGGCGAACAGCTTCCCCACGTTGAGCAGGGTCACCATCCGGTTCTCGGCGGTGTAGAGGCCGCTGAGATACTCGGCGTCGACCAGACCGCTGTCGACATCGGGCGGCGGTTTGATGGCGTCATGGCCGATGGCGAGTATGTCGGAAATGGCGTCGACCAGGATGCCGCGCGTTCGCTCCCCCACCTGCATCACCACCACGACATGACGCTTCGTCACCTGGGTCAGGCCACCGCCGAAGCGGGCCCGCAGGTCGAAGATCGGGATGATGATGCCGCGCAGGTTGATCACGCCGCGGACATAGTCGGGAAGATTGGGCAACCGGCTTTCCGGCGTCCAGCCGCGGATTTCCCTGACTGCCAGGATGTTGACTCCGTACTCCTCGCTGCCGACGGTGAAGGTGACGTACTGTTCCTCGCTCCCGTTCGCGGCGCCGGCCGGCTGGAGATCGGTGCGGGAACTGACGGGGGCGATTGCGGTGGAACTGCTCATCGCTGAACCTCAAACCGTTTGGCGTTGATGCTGGTCGGACTTGTCCGCCGGGGCGGGCAGGGACGGGGAAGGCCGGGGGCTGCCGCCGGAGGCGTTGCCAGTGCCTGAACCATGGCGGCTCATTTCGCGCAGGCCCGCCACGTCCAGGATCAGGGCGACTCGGCCGTCGCCCAGGATGGTGGCGGCGGCGACGCCGTCCAGCCGGCGGAAATTGGATTCCAGACTCTTGATGACGACCTGCTGCTGGCCCAGCACTTCGTCCACCACAAGGCCGAGGCGGGAGCCGTCCTCCGTCTCCACCAGCACGACCAGCCCCTTGGTGGCGTCGTCGATGGCCTTGGGGATGCCGAACAGCCGGTGCAGATGGACGAGCCGGACATATTCGCCGCGCGCCATCATGACGTCGCACTTGTTGACCAGCCCATGCAGGTCGGCGGGCTTGGGGCGCAGGCTTTCGACGATGTTGGTCAGCGGCAGGACGAAGCGTTCCTCCCCGACCGAGATCACCATGCCGTCCAGCACCGCCAGCGTCAGCGGCAGCGACAGGACGAAGCGCGACCCTTCGCCCGGCGTCGAATAGACGCCGATCCGCCCGCCCAGGCTGGAGATGTTCCGCCGTACCACGTCCATGCCGACGCCACGGCCCGACAGGTTCGACACCTGATCGGCGGTAGAGAAGCCGGGCAGAAAGATCAGGTGGTCGATCTCCTCGTCCGACAGGCTGGCACCCGGCTGCACCAAGCCCTTCTCGATGGCCTTCGACAGCACCTTGGCACGGTTGATGCCGCGGCCGTCGTCGGTCACCTCGATCACGATGCGGCCCGACCGGTGGGCGGCCGACAGATGCACGGTGCCGGCGCGCGGCTTGCCGACGCGCTCCCGCTCCTCCGGACCTTCCAGCCCATGGTCGATGGAGTTGCGGATCATGTGTGTCAGCGGGTCGACGAGGTTCTCCACCACCGTCTTGTCGACCTCCGTCGTCTCGCCGGTGGTGACCAGCATCACCTCCTTGCCGGTCACGGCGGCGCATTCGCGCACCAGCCGTGGCATGCGCGAAAAGACGCTGGAAACCGGCTGGGCGCGGATCGACATCACGCTTTCCCGCAGTTCGCGGGTGTGCTGGGCGAGGCCTTCCAGCCCCTCCAGCAGTTCCTGGAACTGGCCCGGCGGCAGGTCGCGCAGATGCTCGGCGATCATCGCCTGGGTGATGACCATCTCGCCGACCATGTTGACCAGCCGGTCGATCTTGTCGAGATCGACGCGGATGGTGTGGGTGGTCGGCCCGGCATGGTCGCTGCCGCCGGTGCCGCCGTTCGTCCGCCTGGCGCCGTCGCCGGGCTTCGCTGCGCCCGACGTGGTGGCGGCCGGGGTGGCGGCCGGGATGGCCGGTGCGGCTGCGGGGGCAACCGGCTCCGGCAGATTAGCGGCAGGGGCGGGCGTGACCGGCTCCACTGGCGTAATGAGCGCGGGGGCGCTGATCGCCGGCGGCGGGGCTTCGGCGCTGATGCGGATGTCGCAGTCGTCGGCGACGAACTCGAACACGTCATCGATCTGGGCGCGGTCC
Organism: Azospirillum sp. A23; assembly: GCF_042938965.1. NCBI lineage: Bacteria > Pseudomonadati > Pseudomonadota > Alphaproteobacteria > Rhodospirillales > Azospirillaceae > Azospirillum > Azospirillum sp. A23. The sequence goes on from NZ_CP170667.1 coordinate 480,057, forward strand.
ACCTGCGGGTCGGCCAGCAGCGTCACCGTCCAGGACAGGTGCAGCAGTTCGGCGTCGAGGTCGCGCAGGGAGGGCAGCCTGTCCAGATGGCACACCACCTCCGCCTCGCCCAGGCGGCGCAGGGCGCGCAGCATGTAGGTGGGCTCGTTGCCCGACAGCAGCAGTTCGGCCTTCGGACGGAAGGCGATGGTCCAGCGGACCTTCCCTTCGGGAACGGGGCCGGTGGCGGGCGCCGACTGGTCGTCGCGCGCGGCCTGGATCGCCGCCAGCGCGTCGCCGAAGATGCCGGCCTCGTCATCCTCGTCGTCGGGATAGAAGCCTGCGGCAGCCTGGATGGCGGCGGCCGGCGCGGCCGGGGCCTCGATCGCCGGTTCCCCGGCCTTGCCCAGGAAGCGGCGGAGGGCGGCGACGGTGTCGTCGGTGATGCCGGCCGGCACCTCGGTTTCGTCGGCGGCGTGGGCGAGCAGGCGGGCCAGCACATCGTTGGCGCGGATCAGCGTGTCGACCAGTTCGGTGCTGACCGGGATTTCGGCGTTGCGCACGCCGTCCATCACCGTTTCGAACTCATGCGCGAAAGCGACGAGGTCGTTGAAGCCGAAGGCGCCGCCGCCGCCCTTGATCGAATGGACGGCGCGGAAGATCGCGTTCACCTCGTCCATGTCGATTTCGCCGGGGGCGAGGCGCAGCAGCCCCGCCTCGGCGACCGCCAGGAGTTCGGCGCTCTCGTCGAAGTAGGTCTGTTTGAAGCGGCTGAGATCGTCCACTGCTGCACCCCTCCCTGAATCCGACGGCTTGCGGTCAGCCGCAGACCTTCTGCACCACCGACACCAGCTTGTCGGGGTTGAAGGGCTTCACGATCCAGCCGGTGGCGCCGGCGGCGCGGCCTTCCGCCTTCTTGCTCTCGTCCGCCTCGGTGGTCAGCATCAGGATCGGCAGGGTGCGGTGGGCCGGGATGGCGCGCAGCCTGCGGATCAGGGTCAGCCCGTCCATCACCGGCATGTTCAGGTCGGTGATGACCAGATCCACCTTGTTGGTGGCGATGGCGCTCATCGCCTGCTGGCCGTCGGCGGCTTCCACCACGTCATAGCCGGCGCCCCGCAGGGTGAAGGACACCATGTCGCGCATGGTGCGCGAATCGTCCACCGTCATCACTTTCTTCTTCACGCTCGGCTCCATTGCTTCAGCCAGGCGGCGAGTCCCAGATCCTCGCACGCTTCGGACAGGACCTCGGACGGGGTGGCGAGGACGAAGGCGGCCCCGCGCTCGGCCGCATCGCGGGCGGCGACGACCAGCGCCTGGATGCAGGCGGCGCTGATGCGCTCCACGGCGTCGGCCTGGACGGTGACGTCGGCCGAGGCCTTGAACGCCGCGCGCAAACTGTCCAGCAGAGGTTGCGCCATAGGCAAATCGAGGTCGCTCGGCAGGCCCAGGCGGAGCCGGCCGTCATCCTCATCCGTCCACTTGATCAGCGACACGCCACCCCTCCGTCTACGGCAGGCACATTCTTGCGCATTCCGGTTGCAGCAGCGACGTTGCCAGACTGCGTCTCAAGGATTCGTTAAGCGCAAGCTTCGGACGGAGGGGGCGGCGGCGGGAAGTTGGGGATAACCGCAATCAAAAATGGGACATGGTGGAGGGGGAGGCCCCGGGCAGGATGCGTCAGCCTTTCGTCCGCGCGATCAGCGGACGGAATTCGGCCAGGACGGACACGTAGACCGGGCGCTTGAAGGCGACGATCAGGCCCGGCAGTTCTTCGGCGTCGATCCATTTCCAGGCGTCGAATTCCGGGTGGTCGGTGTCGAGCCGGATGTCGGTCTCGTCGCCGGTGAAGCGGGCCAGCATCCACATCTGCTCCTGCCCGCGCCAGCGGCCCTTCCACACCTTGCCCAGCAGATCGTCGGGCAGGTCGTAACGGTGGGGGGCGGCGGTCATGGCGATGAACTCCGCCTTCGCCGTGCCGATTTCCTCCTCCAGCTCGCGGAAGGCGGCGCTGCGGGCATCCTCGCCCTCGTCGATGCCGCCCTGGGGCATCTGCCAGTCGGCCTCCGACCCGCAGCGCTTGGCGACGAACACCTCGCCGCGTCCGTTCAGCAGCATGATGCCGACGCAGGGACGGTAGGGCAGGGACTCGCGATCAACAGGGGGGCGATCGATGGGGGCGGTCATGCCGGCGGGCTCCGTTCGGGTCAGGCTTTCGTGAGGAAGAAATAGACGGTCATCGCCGCCCCAACCAGGATCACCAGCTTGCGCAGGACCGGCGGCGGGATGTGGCGGGCGACCGAAGCGCCGGCATAGCCGCCGGCCATCGCGGCGACCAGCATGATCAGCGCCTCCGTCCAATAGACCGCGCCGCCGAGGACGAAGGCCGCCACCGCCACCGCATTCAGGCAGCCGGAGACCAGCGACTTCAGCCCGTTCATCGCATGCAGGTCGGTCAGGCCGAAGACGCCGAGCGTCGCCAGGATCAGGATGCCGATGCCGCCGCCGAAATAGCCGCCATAGACGGCGATCAGGAACTGCACCGCCAGCACCGTGCCGTGGCCGATGGTGAAGTTGCGGCGGACCCAGGCCGAGGCGGTCGGGCCGATGGCGAACAGCAGCGTGGCGAACAGCAGCAGCCACGGCACGATGACCTCGAAGGTCCGCTGCGGCGTCCACAACAGCAGAAGCGCGCCCAGCAGTCCGCCGACGAGGCTGATGCCGAGGAAGGAGGGCAGGTGCACCTCGCGGATGCGGCCCAGCTCCCGCCGGTAGCCGAAGGCGCTGGCCAGCGCGCCGGGCGACACCGCGACGGTGCTGGTGGCGTTGGCGTTGAGCGGCGGCACGCCGGCCAGGATCAGCGCCGGGAAGGTCAGGAAGCTGCCGCCCCCGGCCACGGCGTTCAGCACGCCGGCGAAGAAGGCGGAGACGATCAGCAGCAGCGTCAGCATGTCACCCTACCCGAAGGCCTTGTGGCCCGAAAACCTTGTCCCGGTGCGGCCGGCGCGTTGCGTTTTGCACACGCCCGCCCATACCGCAACGCCGAAGTCCCACAACCGCGCGGCTTTCGCAACCCCGAACAATTCGTTAAGGTCGTCGTCCCTTCAATGGATAGAGTGTCCGGAGACCTCCATGTCCGCCCTGCTCGATACCACCGACGCCCTGCACGACCAGATGATCGCCCTCGGCCGCGCCGCCCGCGCTGCCGCGGCCGCGCTGGCGACCGTGCCAGGACCGTCGAAGGACCGGGCGCTGAGGGCGGCGGCGGCGGCCATCCGCGCCCGCGCCGCCGAGATCAAGGCGGCGAATGCCGATGACATGGCGAACGCCCGCGACCTGTCCGGTCCCATGCGCGAACGGCTGATGCTGGACGACACGCGCATCGAGGCGATGGCCAAGGGGCTTGAGGACATCGCCGACTTCCCCGATCCCATCGGCGGCGTGCTGGCGGAATGGACGCGGCCCAACGGCCTGCGCATCCAGCGCGTCCGCGTGCCGCTGGGCGTCGTCGGCATCATCTATGAAAGCCGGCCCAACGTGACGGCGGATGCCGGCGGCATCTGCCTGAAGTCGGGCAACGCCGCCATCCTGCGCGGCGGGTCGGAGAGCATCCGCTCGTCCCGCGCCATCGCGTCCTGTCTGGCCCAGGGCCTGCGCGAGGCCGGGCTGCCGGAGGCGGCGATCCAGCTGGTGCCGACAACCGACCGCGCCGCCGTCGGCCATATGCTGACCATGCGCGATTACATCGACGTCATCATTCCGCGCGGCGGCAAGTCGCTGATCCAGCGCATCGCCGACGAGAGCCGGGTGCCGGTCATTAAGCATCTGGACGGCAACTGCCACGTCTATGTCGATGCCGCCGCCGACCTGGAGAAGGCGCGCAAGGTGGTGCTGAACGCCAAGATGCGCCGCACCTCCATCTGCGGCGCCGCCGAGACCCTGCTGGTCGACCGCGCCATCGCCGACACGGCCCTGCCGGTTCTGGTGAAGGATCTGCTCGATGCCGGCTGTGCGGTGCGCGGCGATGCGGCGGCCCAGGCGGTCGATCCGCGGGTGACGGCGGTGGCGCCGGAAGATTGGGATACCGAGTATCTCGACGCCATCATCGCCTGCGGCGTGGTGGACGGGGTGGATGGGGCCATCGACCACATCGACGCCCACAGCTCCCACCACACCGAATCGATCCTGACCGAGGATCCGGCGGTGGCGGAACGGTTCCTGTCCCGGGTGGACAGCGGCATCGTGCTGTGGAACGCCTCGACCCAGTTCGCCGATGGCGGCGAGTTCGGCATGGGGGCGGAGATCGGCATCTCCACCGACAAGTTCCATGCCCGCGGCCCGGTGGGTGCGGAGCAGCTGACCAGCTACAAGTATGTCGTGCGCGGCGATGGCCAGACGCGGCCTTAAGACCGACCTCTCCCCTTCCCTTGGAACCCTCTCCCCTCCGGGGAGAGGGCAGGGTGAGGGGGATCCGTCTGCCGGACGGTTCTCGAAGCGGCTGCAAAAGGCCCCCAGCCTCTATTCCGGCCCGCTCTATGCCGGGCTGACCATCGGCATTCTCGGCGGGTCGTTCAATCCGGCCCATGCCGGGCACCGGCACATCAGCCTGTTCGCGCTGAAGGCGCTCGGGCTCGACCGGGTCTGGTGGATGGTCAGCCCGCAGAACCCGCTGAAGTCCAACTCCGGCATGGCGTCGCTTCCCGAACGGCTGGCGGAGGCGCGGGCCGTCGCCGCCCATCCGCGGATCGAGGTGACGGCCATCGAGACCGCGCTGGGCACCCGCTACACCGCCGATACGCTGGCCAAGCTTCAGCGCCGCTTCCCCAAAACCCGCTTCGTATGGTTGATGGGGGCGGACAATTTGCGGCAAATTCCACGCTGGAAGCACTGGAATCGAATCTTCGACTCGGTGGCCGTTGCGGTTTTCGCCCGTCCAACCTATTCTCTTGGTGCGTTGAGCGGCAAGGCCGCCCAGCGCTACACCCGTCGGCGGGTGTCGGTGTCCGGGGTAAAAGGGCTGGCGCGCCGCAGGCGGCCGGCCTGGGCGTTCTTACGCAACCCCTTGCACCCGGCCTCGGCGACGGCGATCCGGCAGGCACGGGCCGCCGGGTCGTGACACCGTTGCAAGAGGTTGGAGCCATCACCACGCACACCGAAACGGCCGCGACCGCTCCGCGGCCAGCCGCCGTTCCCCAGATCCTGGAACCGCAGGACCTGAAGGCGCTCATCCAGGCGTCGCTCGACGCCGACCAGGCAGATGACGTGACCGTCATCGATCTCGCCGGGAAAACCACCTTCGCCGATTACATGATCGTGGCGTCGGGCCGCAACACGCGGCACATCGGCGCCATGGCGATGAAGCTGGCCGAAAAGCTGAAGCAGGCCGGCGTCCGCGGCGTCGAGATGGAAGGCATGGCCCAGTGCGACTGGGTGCTGGTCGATGCCGGCGACGTGATCGTCCACCTGTTCAAGCCGGAAGTCCGGACCTTCTACAACATCGAGAAGATGTGGGGTCTGGAACTGCCGACGCCGTCGGGCACGGCGCGGCTGAGCGCCTGACGGGCCGCAGGCGGAAACGACGGCGGAGGGCCGCATCATGCGTCTGTGGCTCGCCGCCGTTGGGCGGTCGCGGGGTGGACCGACCCGCGACCTGTTCGACGAGTATGTCGGACGGCTCGGCTGGCCCTTCACCCTGAAGGAGGTCGAGGTGAAGAAACGCCTCTCCTCCGACGAATTGAAACGGCAGGAGGCGGAGCTGCTGCTCGCCGCCGTGCCGGTCGGCGCCATCGTCGTGGCGCTGGACGAACGCGGCAAGGCGCTGCCCAGTGAGAGTTTCGCCGCGAAGATCGGCGACTGGCGCGACCGCGGCGCCGGCGATCTCGCCTTCCTGATCGGCGGTGCCGACGGCCATGGCGACGCGGTGCGGGCGCGGGCCGACTTCCTGCTCGCCTTCGGGCCGATGACCTGGCCCCACATGCTGGTGCGCGGCATGCTTGCGGAGCAACTCTATCGCGCTCAACAAATTCTTGCCGGTCACCCCTATCACAGGTCCTGATTCCGAGCGTCGCATCCGGCGCGCGGAATAGCGCCGGAGCTGAAAACACAAAACTCCGAGACCACAACCTTTCGAGAAAGGTAAGCGCGATGACCGAGACCAACCGACCCCGCCCCGTCGTCCTCTGCATCCTGGACGGCTGGGGCTATCGCGAGGAGCGGTCCGACAACGCGATTGCGCTGGGCGAGACCCCGAACTGGGATCGCCTGTGGTCGGCCGAACCGACGGCCTTCCTCGACGCCAGCGAGGAGGAGGTCGGCCTGCCCAAGGGCCAGATGGGCAACTCCGAGGTCGGGCACATGAATCTCGGCGCCGGCCGGGTGGTCATGCAGGATCTGGTGATGATCGACCACGCCATCGTCGAGGGCGAGCTTGAGCGCAACGCGGCGCTGAACGATCTGGTCAAGGAGATGCACAAGACCGGCGGACGCGTCCACCTGATGGGCCTGCTGTCGCCGGGCGGCGTCCACTCGCACCAGGACCACATCGCCGCGCTGGCCGGCGTGCTGTCGCGCGAGGGCGTGCCGGTGGCGGTCCACGCCTTCACCGATGGCCGTGACGTTCCGCCGCAGAGTGCGAAGGATCAGGTCGCCGAGTTCATGGCCGACGTCTTCGAGCTGCCGGGCGTCGAGGTGGCGACCGTCATCGGCCGCTATTACGCCATGGACCGCGACAAGCGCTGGGACCGCGTCGCCAAGGCCTATGCCGCGATGACCAGGGCGGAAGGCGAACGCGCCGCCGACCCGATCCAGGCCATCGAGCAGAGCTACGCCGCCGACAAGCATGACGAGTTCATCCTGCCGACGGTGATCGGCGATTACGCCGGCATGAAGGACGGCGACGCCATCCTGATGGCGAACTTCCGCGCCGACCGCGCCCGCGAAATCCTGGCCGCCTATGTCGAGAAGGATTTCGACGGCTTCCCGGTGGCCAGTTCCCCGGCCGGTGGCGCGCCGAAGCTGGCCGCCGTGGTCGGCATGGTCGAATATTCGTCGGCGCTGGCGAAGCTGATGACCACCATCTTTCCGCCCAAAACCCTGACCAAGGTGCTGGGCGAGGTGGTTTCCGAGGCCGGATTGAAGCAGTTGCGCATCGCCGAGACGGAGAAGTATCCGCACGTCACCTTCTTCTTCAACGGTGGCGAGGAGCGGGTCTATGAGGGCGAGGACCGCATTCTGGTCCCGTCGCCGAAGGTGGCCACCTACGATCTCCAGCCGGAGATGTCGGCCTCGGAAGTGACCGACAAGCTGGTCGGCGCCATCGATTCGGGCAAATACGACCTGATCGTCGTCAACTTCGCCAACCCCGACATGGTCGGCCACAGCGGCATGCTGGATGCCGCCATCAAGGCCGTGCAGGCGGTCGACAGCAGCGTCGGTCAGGTGGAGGCCGCGGTGCGCCGTGCCGGCGGCACCATGCTGATCACAGCCGACCACGGCAACTGCGAGTTGATGAAGGACCCGGAGACCGGCGGCCCGCACACCGCCCACACGCTGGACAAGGTTCCGCTGGTGCTGGTCAACGGCCCGGCCGGCGCCCGCATCGACAGCGGCCGTCTGGCCGACATCGCTCCGACGCTGCTCGACCTGCTGGGCCTGCCCAAGCCGACCGAGATGACCGGCCGCAACCTGCTGGTCCGCACCGCCGCCCGCGCGGCGGCGGAATAGCGGATGGCGCGGAGCGGTCCCTTCGCCCTTGATGCCCCCTCTCCCCCCCGGGGAGAGGGTCGGGGTGAGGGGGGCGCGTGGCGTGGAGTCGCGGGAGGGCCGGCGCTTCAATTTACATCCCGCGATGCATCCCCCTCACCCAGCCCTCTCCCCACTATCGGCGGACCTTCGGGCCGCCTGTCGCGTCAGCGCAAACTTCGTTTGCGCGTGAGCGGGGGGGAGAGGGTATCCGGAGCGGGAGAGGGATTGGTTAAAGGCTTCGTCGTTATCGCCGGCCTGATCCTCGCCCAGCCGGCGAACGCCCAATCTGAAGCTCCCAAGGACACGCTGAAGCGGGTCGAGCAGCAGCTTCAGACCGGCAAGCAGCGCCAGCAGCAGCTGGAACGCCAGTCCCAGGCGCTCCAGACCGAACTCGACACCCTGCGCGGCCGGCTGATCGCGCTGGCCGATCAGGCGCGCGGGCAGGAACAGACGCTCGACCAGCTGGAAGACTCGCTCACCGCCCTGGAGGGGGAGGAGCGCGAGCGCTCCGCCGGTCTCGACGCCGAGCGGCAGCAGATCGCCACCCTGCTGGCCGCCCTCCAGCGGCTGGCGCGGATTCCGCCGGAGGCGGCGCTGGCTCGGCCGGAAAGCCCCGTGGACACCCTGCGCTCCGCCCTGCTGCTGCGCGACGCCGTGCCGGCGCTGAGGGCGCGGGCCGATGCGCTGTCCCAGGCGCTGACCGCGCTGGCCGACACCCGTGGCAAGCTGGTCGACCAGCGGGCGAAGGCATTGGCGGCGCGGGTGGCGCTGACTGAAAAGCAGGACGAGATGAACCGCCTGGTCGCCCGGCGCGAGGAGCTGTCGCGCCAGACGGAGGAGGAGCGCGTCCAGGTCGGCCAGCGCATGGCGGATTTGTCGGGGCAGGCCACAGACCTCCGCCAGCTGATGGAGCGCATCGAGGCCGAACGCCGCGCCGCCATCGAAGCCGCCGCCCGCCGTGAAGCCGAGCGGCGCGAGGCGGAACGCAAGGAAGCCGCCAAGCGCGAAGCGGAAAAGCGCGAGGCCGAGCGCCGCCTCGCCGCTCAGAAGGAAGCCGAACGCAAGGAGGCCGAACGAAAGCTGGCCGAACTGCGCGCCGCCGAACAGAAAATCGCCGAACAGAAGGCCGCCGAGGAAAAGCGCGCGAAGGACGAGGCCGCCAGGGAGGCGGCACGCGAACGCGAGCTGGCCGCGAAGTCTCCTGATGGCCCGCCGGCCGTCTCCGGCATGGTTCTGCCGGCCGCCGGCAAGCTGACGACCCGCTTCGGCGAGGCCGACCGCTATGGCGCGACCAGCCGTGGCGTGACGGTCCAGACCCGGGCCGGAGCGACCGTGGTGGCGCCGCGCGGCGGCACGATCGTGTTCGCCGGTCCCTTCAAGGGCTATGGCCTCATCTTGATCGTGGAACACGGCAACGGATATCATAGTTTGATTGCGGGTTTGGGCCGGATCGAAACGGCCGTCGGGCGTAAGGTGGCCAGCGGGGAACCGCTGGCGGTCATGCCGCCGGATGGCAATCCGGATCTCTATTTCGAGCTGCGACGAAACGGCCAGCCGATCAATCCGCAACGCGGGTTCGGCGCCCCGGAGGGGAAAGGACAAGGGTAGATGAGGATGTTCAAGCGCGCCGCAACGGCGGCAGCTCTGGTGTTTCTGGGCGCCGGCGTCGCCACCGTCACTGCTCAGTCCAGCAATTCGTCGGACACCTACCGGCAGCTGAACCTGTTCGGCGACGTCTTCGAGCGCGTCCGCGCCGAGTATGTCGAGCCGGTGACCGACGAACAGCTGATCGAATCGGCGATCAACGGGATGCTGACCTCGCTCGACCCGCATTCCAGCTATCTGAACAAGAAAAGCTTCCAGGACATGCAGGTCCAGACCCGCGGCGAGTTCGGCGGGCTGGGTATCGAGGTGACGATGGAGAACGGCCTGGTGAAGGTCGTGTCGCCCATCGACGACACCCCGGCCTTCCGCGCCGGCCTGCAGCCGGGCGACCTGATCGTCCAGCTGAACGGCGAGGCGGTGATGGGCCTCAGCCTGAACGAGGCGGTGGAGAAGATGCGCGGGCCGGTGGGCAGCGAGCTGAAGGTCACCGTCCGCCGCGGCGAGGCGGGAGAGCCCTTCACCGTGTCGCTGACCCGCGCCGTCATCAAGGTGCAGTCGGTCCGCTTCCGCACGGAAGGCGACATCGGCTACATTCGCGTCACCAGCTTCAACGAGCAAACGCAGAGCGGGCTGGAGAAGGCGATCTCCTCCATCCAGCAGCAGCTGGGCGACAAGCTGAAGGGCTTCGTGCTCGATCTGCGCAACAATCCGGGCGGTCTGCTCGACCAGGCGGTTTCGGTCTCCGACACCTTCCTGGAGAAGGGCGAGATCGTGTCGACCCGCGGCCGGCGCGCCGAGGAGGGCACCCGCTTCAACGCCAAGCCGGGCGACCTGATCAAGGGCATGCCGCTGGTGGTGCTGATCAACGGCGGTTCGGCTTCGGCTTCCGAGATCGTCGCCGGCGCCCTGCAGGACCACAAGCGCGCGATCATCATGGGCACCCAGAGCTTCGGCAAGGGATCGGTGCAGACCATCATCCCACTGCCCGGCCATGGCGCCATGCGTCTGACCACGGCGCGCTACTACACGCCGTCGGGACGCTCGATCCAGCAGCTCGGCATCACCCCGGACATCGAGGTGCATGTCGCCAAGGTGGAGGATCTGGACAGGAACGTCATCCGCCGTCGCGAGGCCGATCTGAAGGGCGCGCTGGTCAACCCCGACGCCGGCAACAAGGCGCCGCGTCCGGCCACCACGAACCCGGCCGCTCCCGGCACGCCGGCTGCCCCGAACCCGGCAGCGCCGGCTCCGGGACCGGGCGCAGGTGCCGCCCCGGCGGCTCCCGGTGCTGCTCCCGGTGCTGCCCCTGCTCCGGGCGCCGCTCCCGCCCCGGCCGAGGGTGCGGCGGCGGAGGGGACGGAGCCGCCCTTCGACTTCCAGCTCGCCCGCGCGCTGGATCTGCTGCGTGGCGTCGCCCTGTTCCAGCAGCGCTCCGCGGCGCGCTGACCGGAGCGAACGACGGTGAAGGCTCCCGCCCTGCTCGGTCGTCTGCGGTTCGATGTCCGGGGCCTGCGCCCCGGGCTCGGCTGGCTGCGCCGTTTCCGTCGCAATGGAGACGCCCCGGCAGGGCGGCCGCGCAAGCCGCTCTCCAAAGCCCTGCTGGGTGCCGTCGCCGCGGTGGCGCTCGCCTATGCCGGCTTGGTCGGTTGGCTGGCGCTGAACGGCGGGGCGACGCGGGACGCGTGGCAGGCGTCGATTCCGTCTACGACGGTGGCGGTCGCCCCGCTGCCGCCACCTCCTCCGCCGGAGCCAAAGGTTGCGGCATCGGCGGTTCCGCCGCCGCTGCCGACCGATGCCGCCCCGCTGCCGTTGCCGGGTGTTCCGGCGGCGGCGGTGACGCTGGTCCCGGCCCCGGTGCCGGGATTGGTGGAGGACAGCCGCAACGGCCCGCTGCCGCGCATTGCCCAGGATGGGCGCAAGCCCTGGCAGGTCTATGCCCGGCCATTCCCGGCGACCGACAAGCGGCCACGCATCGCCATCGTGATGTCCGACCTCGGGCTCAGCGGCGTCACCACCGGCAATGCGCTGGCGAAGCTGCCGCCCGGCATCACGCTGGCTTTCCTGCCCTACGCCGAGCGGCTGGACGACTGGGTCGAGCGTGCCCGCACCAAAGGGCACGAGGTGATGCTGTCGGTGCCGATGGAGCCGCTGAACTACCCGCGCGACGATCCCGGCCCCAATGCGCTGCTGACCATGCTCGGCCCCGACCGCAACATGGAGCGGCTGGAATGGTCGCTGGGCAAGGCGGTGGGCTATGTCGGCATCACCAGCACCACCGGCAGCAAGTTCACCGCCAACCCGGCGGCGATGCAGCCGTTGATCGACGCGCTGAAGGCCCGCGGCTTGCTGCTGGTCGATGCCCGCGCCAATCCCAAGAGCGTCGCCGGGCCACTCGCCAATCTGGCCGGCGTGCCGCGGGCGCTGGGCGACCGCGTCATCGACCGTGACCTGTCGCGCGGCGCCATCGACGACCAGTTGCGCGAATTGGAAGAGCTTGCCAAGACCAACGGCGCCGCCGTCGGTTTCGCCTCCCCCTATCCGACGACGATCGAGCGCCTCAATCTCTGGATGACCGCTCTGGCGGATCGTGGCATCGCGCTGGCCCCGGTGTCGGCTGTGGTCAATATCCAGAAATAGCGCGCCAACCGGCTCCGCATTCCATCCGCTTGAATGCGACAACGCGCGCCGGGCGGATGCACGCCTATGTCTTGCGCGATTGCGTCCTATGCGAGAATATCCGCGCCGGTTTTCGAATTGGCGGAGAGGGCGGATGTTTCATCCGGAAGCGCTGGAGCCCATTGTCGCGTTCCTGCGTGGCATCGGCATGCAGGTGGAGTATGGCGACGCTGCCCATGGCGGCTTCCTGCCCGGTGTGAACATCCAGGCCGGGGCTCTGCATGTCGATCCGGAGACGCTGCTGGGGCCGGGCGACCTGCTGCACGAGGCGGGGCACATCATCGTCCTGCCGCGCCGATACTGGCCGTCGCTGGGGCGTGACGTGCAGGAGGACATCGACAGCATCCTCGCCGACCAGACCGCGCGCGACGGAACCCCCGACCCGATCCTGACCAGGGCCGCCCGCCAGGGCGAGTTCATGTCGCAGGCCTGGTCCTACGCAGTGGTCCAGCATCTGGGCCTGCCGCAGGAATGCCTGTTCTTTCCCGGCTCCTACCGGTGCAGCGGCTATGAGGGCATCCACCCGATGCTGGCCTGGATCGAGCAGGGAACCCATTCCGGCCTGATCAATCTGGCGCAAGCGGACTTCACCGGCTATGCGGGGATGTTCGCATTCATGGGCGACAACGGGCTGCCCCCGTTCCCGCGGATGGCAAAGTGGACGTTGGACTGAGAGCGCGGCCGGCAGCACCCTCTCATCCGCAAAGTGCATCCCAATCCAGCGACCCCGGATCCTCGACCAGATGGTCCACCGTGTCGAACACCACGGCGGGGTGCTGGGGCCAGGCGATGGTCAGCATGCCGGCAGCCTTGGCGCTGCGGGCGCCAGTGGGGCTGTCCTCGATCACCGCGCAGGCTTCCGGCGGCAATCCCAGCATCTGCGCCGCCAGCAGGTAGGGCTCCGGATGCGGCTTGCCGTTGGCAACGTCTTCGCGGGCGATGCTGAAGCGGAAATGCGGGATCGCCATCGCCTGCATGTTGGCGTCGACGATCATCCGCCCGCCGTTCGACACGCAGGCCTGGGCCAGCCCGCGGGCGGCGAAGGCGTCCACCAGGGCGAAGGCACCCTCGCGCGGGCGCACCCGGTCGACGTTGGCGACATACTGGGTGTTGATCTCGTCGGCCCAGGCATGCAGGTCGATGGGGAAGGGGCGGCGGGCATGCAGGGCGGCATAGATTTCGCGGAAGGCCACGCCGTGCATCGACCGGCAGTCCTCCTCGCTCAGCTCATGGCCATAGCCGCGGCAGACATCGACGGTGATCTGCTGGTGCCAGGGCTCGCTGTCCATCAGCGTGCCGTCGATGTCCCACAGGATGGCGCGGATCGGGGTGCGCGACATCACGGTCACCGCACCACCAGATCGTCGCGGTGGATCATCTCGTCACGCCCCTGATAGCCGAGGATCTCAGGGATCTCGGTGCTCTTGTGGCGCAGGATCTTGCGGGCGTCGTCGGCACTGTAGGCGACGAGGCCGCGGGCGACCTCGCGCCCCTCCTGCGTGCGGACGATCACCACGTCGCCGCGGTCGAAGTCTCCCTGCACGGCACTGACGCCGGCGGGCAGCAGGCTGGCACCGTGGGACAGGGCGCGCATGGCGCCGTCATCGACCACAAGCACGCCGGTGGCGTTGACATGGCCGGCGATCCAGGCCTTGCGGGCGCTGGTCGGCTCGGCCGACGGCAGGAACCAGGTGCAGAGCGCGCCGCCATCCTCCGGCCGCTGCTCCAGCGCCGCCAGCGGGTTCATGCGCTTGCCCTTGGCGATGACCATGCGGCAACCGGCCGACAGGGCGACGCGGGCCGCGGCGATCTTGGTCACCATGCCGCCGCTGCTGTAGCCGGGGGGCGGCTCGCCGGCCATGCCCTCGATCTCCGGCGTCAGTTCGCGCACGGTGGGGATGTGGCGGGCGTCCGGGTCCTTGCGCGGGTCGGCGGTGTAGAGGCCGTCGATGTCCGACAGCAGCACCAGCGTGTCGGCGCTGACCATCTGTGCGACGCGGGCGGCCAGCCGGTCGTTGTCGCCGAAACGGATTTCGGCGGTGGCGACCGTGTCGTTCTCGTTGATGACGGGAACCGCGCCCAGCTTCAGCAGCGTGTCGATGGTGTTGCGGGCGTTCAGGTGACGCCGCCGCTCTTCCGTGTCCTCCAGCGTCACCAGCACCTGGGCGACGGTGACGTCATGGCGGGCCAGCGTTTCCTGATAGGCGTGGGCAAGGCGGATCTGGCCGGTGGCGGCGGCGGCCTGCTTCTCTTCCAGCTTCAGCGCCCGGCCGACGAGGCCCAGATGCTCCCGCCCGCAGGCGACGGCGCCGGAGGTGACGATAACCACCTCCTGCCCCCGTTTGCGGCAGGCGGCGACGTCGTCGGCCAGCGCGTCGAGCCAGTCCCGGCGGATTTGCCGGGTTTCCCCGTCGACCAGAAGGGCCGAACCGATCTTTACGACCAGCCGGCGGGATTCGAGAAGGGTAGGGGCGTCAAGCGCCATGGCGGGAGGTTCCGTCCGTATCGTCGTCCGAACCGTCCTCTTCGCCCTCCGGCTCCTCTCCGTCAAGAGCTTCGTCCGAGTCGCCTTCCTGCCCCTCGCCGTCCAGTTCCTCACCCTCTTCGAGTTCGCCCTCTTCCAGGGCGTCCTCTTCGAAATCCTCTTCCTCGAGATCGTCTTCCTCGCCGCCGACCCATTCGCCGGTTTCATCGTCCCACTGCATCTCACCGTCGTCGGGCAGCTTCTGGCCGACCGGCGGGCGCGGGATGGAGCGGGTCGCCGGGGCGTTGATGACCTCGGGCTCTTCCGCCTTCGAGTCCTTGATGACCGTCAGCAGACGGTAGAGCACCTGCTTCACGCCCTGGCCGGTGGCGCCCGACAGCACCATGACCTCGGCGCCCGATGCCTCCTCCAGCGCCGCCTTCTTCTCCTCGATCTCCTCGTCCAGCAGGGCGTCGGACTTGTTCAGCCCAATGACTTCCGTCTTGTCGGCGAGGTTGCCGCCATAGGCTTCCAGCTCGTTCCGGATCGTGCGGTAGGAGGCGACGACATCGTCGGCCGTGCCGTCGATCAGGTGCAGCAGGATGCGCGAGCGTTCGACGTGGCCGAGGAAGCGGTCGCCCAGCCCATGGCCCTCGTGCGCGCCCTCGATCAGGCCGGGAATGTCGGCGATGACGAACTCTTCGTCACCGGCGCGGACGACGCCCAGGTTGGGGGCCAGCGTGGTGAAGGGGTAGTCGGCGATCTTCGGCTTGGCCGCGGTGGTGGCGGCCAGGAAGGTCGACTTGCCGGCATTGGGCAGCCCAAGCAGGCCGGCGTCGGCGATCAGCTTCAGCCGCAGCCACACCCACTGCTCCTGCCCCGGCCAGCCGGGGTGGAACTTGCGCGGCGCCCGGTTGGTCGGCGTCTTGAAGTGCGCGTTGCCGTGCCCGCCGTCGCCGCCGCGCAGGAAGACGCGGCGCTGGCCGGCCTCGGTCAGGTCGCACAGCACGGTTTCCTGGGTCTCGTCCAGGATCTGGGTCCCCACCGGCACCTTCAGGACGACATCCTCGCCGCGCGCGCCGTTGCGGTTGCTGCCCATGCCGTGATGGCCGCGCTGCGCCTTGAAGTGCTGCTTGTAGCGGTAGTCGATCAGCGTGTTCAGGCCGTCCGCCGCCTCGATGATCACGTCGCCGCCGCGACCGCCGTCGCCGCCGTCCGGGCCGCCGAACTCGATGAACTTCTCGCGCCGGAACGCCACGGCACCGGGGCCGCCGTCACCGCTCTTCAAGAACACCTTGGCCTGATCGAGAAACTTCATCGGGGGACCTTGCCCGTAAACGGAAGGGAAACCGGCGGCGGGACGGCACCGGACTGAAAACGAAAATCGGGGAGCCGGTCGCCCGGTCCCCCGATTTTATCCCACAAGCGTGCAGGCCTGCGACACAGGCCGCGCAACGACCTTACTGGTTGTTCGGCCCGATCACTCGGCGGCGACGGCCGGAACTTCCTGGTCGTTGGCCGGAACGACGTTCACGAAGGTGCGGCCGTTCGAGCTGTGCTTGAAGTAAACCTGACCGTCGGCCATCGCGAAGATGGTGTGGTCGCGGCCGAGGCCGACATTTTCGCCCGGGTGGAACTTCGTGCCACGCTGACGGACGATGATGTTGCCGGAGACGACGTTCTCGCCGCCGAAACGCTTCACGCCGAGACGGCGACCGGCGGAGTCACGGCCGTTGCGGGACGAGCCGCCTGCCTTTTTGTGTGCCATGGGGTGTTGCTCCTAATACTGAAGATGCGCCTGGAAGCTTGACCGGAAGCCCCGGATCAGGCCGCGCCGTTGATGCCGGTGATGCGCAGGACGGTCAGGTCCTGGCGGTGGCCGTTCTTACGGCGATAGTTCTGGCGGCGCTTCTTCTTGAAGACGATGATCTTCGGGCCGCGATCCTGGGCGACGACCTCGGCGAGGACCGAGGCGCCGGCCACGGTCGGGGTGCCAATGGTGGTGTTGCCTGCGTCGCCGACCATCAGCACGTCATCGAGCGTGATGGAGGCGCCAGCATCGGCCTCGAGCTTCTCAACACGGATCACGTCGCCATTGGCGACCTTGTACTGCTTGCCGCCGGTGCGGATCACTGCAAACATTGTCGTCACTGCCTATGTCAAAACAAACGGCGGGCTTCTCGCCCACCGTTCGATGCGCAAGCCCGTTCATGGGAGCGACGATCTATACTCAAGGTGGCCTGAGAGTCAACAGGGATACGGCCGAAAAGCTTCGCATTTTTCTGCAAAAAAGGCTTGCGCGGCCGGAGGCGTTTATATAGGTTCCGCCCACCCCGCCAAACGGGGCAGCGGATGGGTGGCAGAGCGGTTGAATGCACCGCACTCGAAATGCGGCATACCCTCGCGGGTATCGGGAGTTCGAATCTCCCCCCATCCGCCATTCTCTCTCACGAGAGAGTAAATTGCAAAGCGCCAGCCGCACCGGCTAGGCGCTTTTTTCTTGTCCGGTTTCTGGCCGCCTTCGTCTCGGCTGCCTTTCTCTCGGCCGCCCCGGTCTTTTCCGGTTGGGCATCCCCTTTTTCTCCGGGCCGTCGCGATGGCCGTTCCCCCGGCTGGTTTGTTGGTCATCTCAACGCCAACGCCCAGATCCCTTCGGTGCGATCCGCCAGGGATGCGACCGGAGGGGTGCCGCCATATGAACACGCTCAGCCGTCACGATGGGTGCCTGCGCTTCTCCTATGTCGTCGACGGCGGCCTGCGCGTCGAAGGCACCCACGATCCGGCGGAGCAGGTGCTGGTCCTGAAGGTGACGGCGCCGCAGGGGCGGGTGATCCATATGGATGCGATTCCCTGCGACGACCCCCGTGTCATCCTGGCGGCGCTGCGCGAATGGGGCGAGCCGCCGGAGGAGGTGCGCGACGCTCTGCCTGCGCTGGGCGGCAACGCAATCCTGCTGGAGACGCGGCTCGGCGACTCGGTGCGCGCCTCTGTCCGCCGCCATGGCATGAAGGTGGAGGTCGTCTTCATCGACGGCGATGGCCGGCGGCTGGCGGAGTTGCGCGCCGGCAGCCTTGAGGCGCTCGACGCCAAGGCCGGCGGACTGCTGCGCCTGTCGCAGCGGACCCGCACGGTGCTCAGCGCCTGGCTGTCGGCCGAACCGCTGTGGCTGGCGGCATTCCTGTTGGGCGGGCCATTCCTTGGCGCTTTGCTGATCGTTTTCGGGGCGCAGGTATCGCCGGAACAGGTGCTGGTCACCGCCTATGCCGGGGCCGCCGGGCTGGTCGCTGCCTTTGAGCTGCTGCGCGCCGGTTACGCCGAGTGGGTGCTGGCGCCGCCGGACAGTTTTCCACGTCAGTGATCTCCGACATTTAGTTGACATCACGGATCTTCCGTTTGACGGAAAAACAAGCCCCGACGCTGTGGCGCCGGCATCGGGAGTCCGACCATCGCCCCGCCCATGACTGGGCCAAACGACTGGGAGGACATCACATGACGCACGCTCGATACTGGATCGCCGGCTGCGCGATTTCCCTTCTGTGCGCAGGCACGCTCTCGATGGCGTCCGCCGCGGATCCCGCGCTGGAAGGCGCAGTGCGCAAGGCGGTCAGCCAGCAGGCCCAGCCCTGGCTGGCCGATCCGGCGGTGGTGGGCGCGGTGAAATCGCAGAACAGCAGGAATGCCGGCATCGCCCAGGCCAAGATCGACGAGATGGACAACAGGTGGAAGGCGGCGGCCAAGGCGGGAGGCGCCAACCCGGCCTTCGATGAGGTCTCGGCGAATGCGGTGTCCAAGCAGCTGAAGCAGGTCGTCGCCGGCAGCAATGGCCGGATCGTCGAAATTCTTCTGATGGACGACCATGGGCTGAATGTCGGCCAGACCGCCGGGACCTCCGACTTCTGGCAGGGCGACGAGCCGAAATGGCAGAAGATCTTCACCGGCAATGCCGATCTCTACATGACCGACCCGGAGAAGGACGACAAGACCGGCGCCATGCTGACCGAGGCCAGCGTTCCGGTGATGGACCCGGCGGGCAAGCAGAAGATCGGCGTGGCGATGATCGTTCTGGACACCGCGAAGCTGGGCCAATAGGCGCCACCCACAGCGGCGGTTCAGCAAAGCAAACGGCGCCCCGGATGGTCCGGGGCGCCGTTTTCATGTCCGCTTCGGGAGCGGACGGACCGCGTCAGGGCGTCAGGCCGCCTGTTGGGTCAGCGCGGGGGCCGGAGCAGGCGCCTCGACCTCCACCGCCTGGGTGCCGGTGGCGTTGACGATCGGAATGCTCCGCGGCTTCATCGCTTCGGGTACCTCGCGCGCCAGCTCGATGTGCAGAAGGCCATTCTGAAGAGACGCACTGGTCACCTTGATGAAATCGGCCAGCTGAAAGCGGCGCTCGAACGCGCGCCCGGCGATACCCCGGTAGAGGAATTGGCCGGTCGGCTCGTCCTTCTTAGCTTTACCAGTGACGGTCAACGAGTTCTGGTGAGCGACGATGCCGAGGTCGTCCAGACCAAAGCCGGCAACGGCCATGGTGATCCGGTACGAATCTTCGCTCAGCTTTTCGATGTTGTAGGGCGGATAGGACGCCGCCTCGTCACCGGTGGTCGCGGTCTCCAGCAGACGCGACAGGCGGTCAAAACCGACGGTGGAACGGAACAGCGGCGAAAGGTCGTAGCTACGCATGACATATCCTCCGAAAGAGCGATACGGCCACCGAGGACCACGGTCTGGTCGGTCCTCGAAGGTGGGGTTGGAGGCGGACCCCGTATGGGCATCCGCCTGACGAGCGAGAGATAATCGATGCTTTTTCCTGTTCAAGAGGGCGGTCGCACGAACGCCGGCCAGACCCCGCCTGGGGTTGCCGGGTACCGCCCAGTCACCAATTGTTAATCAGTTGCGGCAAGGCTCACGCTAGGGCCGTAAGTCCGCGGGAGGGGGCCGACGACCATGACTTCGCACACCTTCTTCTTCAACGGTCCCTACGACGAGACCATGGCCCTCTTGATCGAGGCGCGGAATTACATCGCCTATCATGATGCGGCCGAACACCGGAAGCTGCCGCCTCAGGTGCGCTTGCAGATTTCCTACGAATCCATGCGGGTGACCAGCCGCCTGACCCAGGTGATGGCGTGGCTGCTGGCGCAGAAGGCGGTTCATGCCGGCGAGATGTCGAAGGAGCAGGCGGCGAGCGAGGATTTCGCGCTGTCCGGCGGCGAGATCTGTTCCGACCCCAGCGGCCCCGACAACGAGGAACTGCCGTCCGGCCTGCGCAGCCTGCTGGAACGCAGCCACAGCCTCTATATGCGTGTCCACCGGCTCGACGCTATGGTCCGCGCCGATGTGGAGCGCGAGGCCGCCGCGGCGGCTGTGGGGTAAGCTTGCGGTGGGGTGAAAGGCAGCCGCCGCGCCATATGCAAACGGAAAAGCACAAACGAAAAGGGCGTCCGAACCGGTCGGGCGCCCTTTTCGCATCGGCAGGATAGAAGTGCGGTAACGCTTACTTCTTGAGGCCGAAGTTCGCGAAGCGCTTGTTGAACTTGGCGATCTGCCCGCCGGTGTCCAGCAGCTTCTGCACACCGGTCCAGGCCGGGTGAGACTTCGGGTCGATGTCGAGGCGCAGCGTGTCGCCCGGCTTGCCCATGGTGGAGCGGGTCGTGAACGAGCTGCCGTCGGTCATGACCACGGTGATCTCGTGATAGTCGGGATGGATGTCAGTCTTCATGGCCGGGGTTCCTGCAAAGCGAGCGGCGTCTATACCAAAACGCCTTCGCCGGTGCAACCCCGGAATCGAGCCTCGTTCGCGGAGTCTTCGGCGGGTTCCAAGGCCATTTCTGCGGCGGTTTCGCCCGTCCATCGCCTTGTTGGCGTCGCCGCACCGCGCTATATGCCACCGATCCGCATCAATAACCCCAACAGACAAGCGGGAACCGCGTGGCTCGCCAACCCTCCCCCGACATGATCGCCGCCTCCGCCCGTGGCGAGGCGGATGCCCGCCGCCGCGACCTCGGCCCCCTGCGCCGGCTGGTGCCGTTCCTGCTTCCCTACAAGTGGCGCATCCTGGGCGCCATGGTGGCGCTGACCGTGGCCGCCGGCACCGTGCTGGGGCTGGGGCAGGGGATGCGGGTGCTGATCGACCAGGGTTTCGCCGGCGGCGACACCTCGCTGCTCGACCGCTCGCTTCTAGTGCTGCTGGCGGTGATCGCGCTGATGGCGGCCTCGACCTATGGCCGCTTCTATCTGGTCAGCTGGATCGGCGAACGGGTGGTCGCCGACATCCGGCGCGCCGTCTACGACCATGTGCTGACCCTGTCGCCCGGCTTCTTCGAGACGACCAAGACCGGCGAGATCCTGTCGCGCCTGACCACCGACACCACGCTGTTGCAGGTGGTGGTCGGCTCGTCCGCCTCCATCGCGCTGCGCAACGCGCTGCTGTTCCTCGGCGGCACCGGCATGCTGCTGATCACCTCGCCCAAGCTGACCGGGCTGGTGGCGCTGGTGGTTCCGCTGGTGGTGGCACCGATCATTTTCTTCGGCCGGCGGGTGCGCAAGCTGTCGCGCGACAGTCAGGACCGCATCGCCGACATCGGGTCCTTCGTGGAGGAGACGCTGGCCGCCATCCGCACGGTCCAGGCCTACACCCACGAGGCCATCGACCGCACCCTGTTCGGCAAACGGGTGGAGGAGGCCTTCGACGTCGCCATCCGCCGGGTGCGGGTGCGGGCGGTGATGACGGTGATCGTCATCGTTCTGGTCTTCGGCGCCGTCGGCATCATCCTGTGGATCGGCGGTCATGACGTGGTGGCGGGGCGCATCACGCCGGGCCAACTGTCGGCCTTCGTCATCTATTCCGTGGTGGTCGCCGGATCGGTCGGCGCCATCAGCGAGGTGATCGGCGACCTCCAGCGCGCGGCCGGCGCCACCGAGCGTCTGTTCGGCCTGCTGTCCGTCGAGTCGGATATCCGTGCCCCGGCCGCACCGAAGCCGTTGCCCAGCCCGGCGGCGGGAGCGCTGTCCTTCGACAATGTCCGCTTCCACTACCCGTCGCGCCCCGACTGGGCGGCGCTGGAAGGCTTCTCGCTGGATGTGAAGCCGGGCGAGCGGGTGGCTCTGGTCGGCCCGTCGGGGGCCGGCAAATCGACGGTGTTCCAGCTTCTGCTGCGCTATTACGACCCTCAGGCCGGTTCGGTGCGGCTCGACGGGGTCGATGTGCGCGATGCCGATCCGGTGGATGTGCGCCGCCGCCTCGGCCTCGTCGCGCAGGACCCGGTGGTCTTCTCCGCCAACGCCTGGGAGAACATCCGCTACGGCCGGCCCGACGCGTCGGATGCCGAGGTGCGCGCCGCCGCCGAGGCCGCCCATGCGCTGGACTTCCTCGATGCGCTGCCGGAGGGGTTCGGCACCTTCCTGGGCGAGAAGGGCGTGCGGCTGTCGGGCGGCCAGCGCCAGCGTCTCGCCATCGCCCGCGCCATCCTGCGCGACCCGCCAGTGCTGCTGCTGGACGAGGCGACCAGCGCGCTGGATGCCGAAAGCGAGCGAATGGTGCAGGACGCGCTCGACCGGTTGATGCATGGCCGCACCACCCTGATCGTCGCCCACCGGCTGGCGACGGTGCTGAACGCCGACCGCATCGTGGTGATGGACAAGGGCCGCGTGGTGGAGACCGGCACCCATGGCGAGCTGGTGGCGCAAGGCGGGCTCTATGCGAGGCTGGCGGCATTGCAGTTCGACCGCGCGGACGGGGTGGCCTAAGGGGGGACATCGACGCCTCCGGCCGACCGCGCTACCCTTGCCGCCATCCCCAGCCCTGTGAGGCAATGCGATGGCGCGGATATCGGCGGGCCGCCTGATGGCGGTGATGGTGAAGGAATTCATCCAGATGCGGCGCGACCGGCTGACCTTCGCCATGATGGTGGGGGTGCCGATCCTGCAACTGATCCTGTTCGGCTTCGCCATCAACTCCGACCCGAAGGCGCTGCCGACCGCGCTTCTGGTCGCCGACTCCAGCCCCTTCGTCCGGACGCTGGTCGCGGCGATGGAGAATTCCCGCTACTTCGCCATCACCCGGACCGCCACATCGGAGGCCGAGATCGACCGGCTGCTGGCGGAAGGGGAGGTGCAGTTCGCCGTCACCATCCCTCCCGGCTTTGCCCGCGACCTCCAGCGCGGCACCCGCCCGGTTCTGCTGGTGGAGGCCGATGCCACCGACCCGGCGGCGACCAGCAACGCCCTGTCGGCGCTGACCGCCATCGCCCGCCAGGCGCTGAACCCGGACCTGACCGGGCCGCTGGCGACCTTGCGAACCGGTCCCGACCCGGTCGAACTGCGCGTCCACCGCCGCTACAACCCGGAAGGCATCACCCAGTACAATGTGGTGCCCGGCCTGATGGGCGTGGTGCTGACCATGACCATGGTGATGATGACGGCGCTCGCCGTCACCCGCGAGCGGGAGCGCGGGACCATGGAGAACCTGCTGGCGATGCCGGTGCGCCCGTTCGAGGTGATGCTGGGCAAGATCGTGCCCTTCGTCGTCGTCGGCTATGTCCAGGTGCTGCTGATCGTCGTGGCGGCGCGGCTGCTGTTCGACGTGCCGATCGTCGGCAGCCTGGGCCTGCTGTCCGCCGTGCTGATTTTGTTCATCGCCGCCAATCTGGCCGTCGGCTTCACCTTCTCCACGCTGGCGCGCAACCAGTTGCAGGCGATGCAGATGTCCTTCTTCTTCTTCCTGCCGTCGATGCTGCTGTCCGGCTTCATGTTTCCCTTCCGCGGCATGCCCGGCTGGGCGCAGGCGGTGGGGGAAATCCTGCCGCTGACCCATTTCCTGCGCATCGTCCGCGGCATCCTGCTGAAGGGGAACGGGCTGGCGGAGATCGCGGCGGAGGTGCTGGCGCTGGCCCTGTTCTTGACGGTGGTCATGGTGGTGGCGCTGAAACGCTATCGCCAGACGCTGGATTGAGCCGCGGGAACCGCCATGGGGCGCACCACCGATGGCCCGGCTTTGCGCCTATCCGTTCAGTTGTGGCGCCGGGGTGCCTCCTCCATCATTCCTTAACCACGACTCCGCTATAGCCGTAACAGTGGCGGTGCTGGCGACGGCGATGCGGGGGGCAGAGATGGGTTTTCGCGCTTTTGGCGGGCGTGCCTTCAAACTGGTCGCGTGCGTCGGGCTGGCTGTCGCCCTGCTGGCGGCGGGCGAGGCCGACGCCAAATCGCGCAAGAAGAAGCCGGTGCCGATCCCGGCCTATGCCACCAGCGTCGCCTGGGGGGCGGTGACCGGCCCCTCGCTGGGAGCGGCCAAGTCCATCGGCGGCTATGCCGCCGGCTGCATCGCGGGTGCCCGTGCCCTGCCGCCGGAGGGCGTCGGCTATCAGGTGATCCGCCTGTCGCGCCAACGCAATTATGGACATCCGGTGCTGGTCGACATGCTGCGCGACTTCGGGCAGCGGGTGGCGCTCTCCGGGCTGGGCACCGCGCTGATCGGTGACATGGGGCAGGCGCGCGGCGGGCCGATGCCGTCGGGCCATGCCAGCCACCAGATCGGCCTGGATGCCGACGTCTGGCTGCGTCTGGACCTGCCGCCGATGGGCCGTGCCGGCCGCGAGCGGCTGGACGAGATCAAATATGTCGATTACGACCGTATGCGGGTCACCGAGGACTGGTCGGACCGTCAGGCGAAGATGATCCAGATCGCCGCCAGCGATGCCCGTGTCACCCGCATCTTCGTCAACCCGGCGATCAAGCTGGCGATGTGCCAGCGCAGTTGGGCCGACCGCAGCTTTCTGAACAAGCTGCGCCCCTGGCACGGCCATGACGGTCACATGCACATCCGGCTGGGCTGCCCCGCCGGCAGTCCGCAGTGCGAGCAGCAGGATGCCCAGCCGGAAGGCGACGGCTGCGGGGACGAGCTGATGTCCTGGCTGGACAGCGCCGCTCCCGCCATCGAGCATCCGCCGGGCTACAAGCCGGAGCCACGGGTGGTCCGCAAGATGCCGGCAGCCTGCGCTCCCGTGCTGAATGCGGCAGGCACCCGCATGGCATCGCTGGCCGACTCCGCCGCGGCGCCGGCCAAGGCCTCGCGCTGACGGGTTGGCGTGTTTCCGCGGAGAAATTTTTCCACTTGCATGCAATTAACGTCCGTCTAACCTGACATCGGCGAGATTCTTGTGGATGGAGTGTCCGGTGTGTGTCGGACAACCGCAAGGATGCTGCGCCGGGTGCTGCCGGCCGGGGGTGGTCGGCGGTGCCGGGAGTCGTTCGGCGGATGGGGTGCCACGGCGATGACGGACATGGGGAAATGACGGACAAGGACGGAGCGTCCGGACACGGACCGAGCCTGAAGACGCGCCTGTATGCGTGGTGGGAAGGCTATGACCTGTCCGGCATGAAGGCGAAGAAAGGCGATGAGCCGGCGCCCGAACCGGAACAGCCGCAGCCTGCCGCTCCCGGTCCGGGCATGAACCGCTGGGGCAAGCCGCTGTGGACCGCCACCCGCATCGAGGTGGCCGAGAAGATGTGGGGCGAGGGCTTTAACACCCCCGGCGGCGCCGACCATATCCCCTATCTGGTCAAGCCGCTGGGCCTGAACCCGGCGATGAGCGTGCTGGACCTTGCGGCCGGGCTGGGCGGCACCAGCCGCACCATGGCCGGCAAATACGGCTGCTGGGTCACCGGGCTGGAGGCGTCGGAGCTGCTGGCCAAGGAGGGCATGGTCCGCTCCTTCAAGCTTGGTCTGGAGAAGAAGGCGCCCGTTGAAACCTTCAACCCCGAGCATTTCGGCTATCCCAAGCGCGTCGACGCCATCGTCTACAAGGAAGGCCTGTTCTTCGTCCGTGACAAGGAGCAGATGTTCGACGGGATGGAACTGGCGCTGAAGCCGCGCGGCCATCTGCTGATCACCGATTACATCGCCGAAGCGGATGTGATGGGGGCAAAGGCGGTGCAGAGCTGGTGCGACAAGGAGCCGCTGACCCCGAACCTCTGGCCTAAGGACCGCATGGCCAATGCGTTCGCCCAGCGCAACCTCGACCTGCGCATCGCCGAGGACATCACTGACACCCACCGCGGCCTGATCCTGTCCGCCATCCAGGGGCTGGTCGAGCATCTGGAGAAATTCCAGCTCGACACCCCGACCAAGCTGGCGGTGATGGAGGAGGTCGAGCTGTGGGCCCGCCGCGTCGCTGCCATCGAGGCCGGCGTGCGGGTCTACCGCTTCTACGCGATCAAGCCGGCGGAGTAGGGCCGGCGGAGTAGGGAGCGCGTGCCCCTCTGCCGTGCCTCCCGAAAAAACTTTTGCGCAATTGCATTTTTTCACTTGAGCGTGGCCGCGGCTCTGGGTACATAGAGCGCCCCGCGTGACCCCAAGAAACGCGGACGCGCTTGTGGCGGAATTGGTAGACGCGCTAGGTTCAGGTCCTAGTGGCTGAAAGGCCGTGGGGGTTCGAGTCCCTCCAAGCGCACCAACACTTTCAGTGTTGGTGAAGAGTAAGAGAAGTATAGTGGGGCCATAGCTCAGCTGGGAGAGCGCTACAATGGCATTGTAGAGGTCAGGAGTTCGATCCTCCTTGGCTCCACCATTCTCTGCCGCCTGCCGGGGCGGAAAATTCCCGGCCAATCCTCGATCTTTCGAATTCGCCCCGATCCCCGCTGAACTCGCCGGGATCTTTATCGGTACAGCCACTGTGGCCTTTCCGCATCAGGAAGGCGCAGACAGGGTGTTACCACCTTGGGGCGCATGGCCGAACGGGTGCCGCGCACGGATAATCGCGCCTGTCGAACCGCAAACTCTCTTCTGCACGCTTCGACAAAAACACGCACCCACATCGCACGCCATTCCGATTTTTCCGGAGCGCCCGCCATGTCCACACGGATGGAACACGGGTTGAGGACGCTTGTCCTCGCCCTTTACGACGAAGCTGCACTGACGGCGGCTGCCAAGGGCCTGACCGGGCTGTTGGCCGAACGGGCGGCCTTGAGCGAGGCGGCCAGCCTCGCGTCCGGCCCGGCCCGCCGGATCCTGTCTGAGGAAGAGGTGTTGCGCATCGTGCTGTCGGCCCGCCGGCTCCAACGCATGGGCGGCTCGCGCGACGACGGCCCGGTGCTGGTCCCCGGCCTGTCGGCGGTTCCGCCATTGCCGCCGCTGCATCGGGCGGTTGCTGCGATGAAGCCGCGCCGCGGCCGTCTGGCCCTGTGGGCGATGCGCTCGCTGGCACGGCATCCGTCGGCGCCGCTGATCTGACGCGCGCCGGCTGACAGGCAGCGGTCCCGTGCCGGCGACTGGTCCCCGCCGGTGCGGACCGCTGCCGCCTTTCGCCGCAACGGTCGGAGTTGCGCGGCAGGCGGCCCGGAATAGGGGCCGGAGCTGACCCTTGTCCCATGCGGCCCCGGTGCGCGCAGTCGGGGGAGGGCTATTGCGGATGCGTGCTGGCGCGCTGCGGCGCGGCAGGCTACATACGCAAGGCTGCGCTTGCGTCGCAGCGATTGCGTCGCGAGCATCCGCGTCTGCGTCGGATTGGCCTCCCCCGGAGTTGACCGTTGACCAGTGGACAGTTGACCAGCATGCCGCCCGTCACCTTTTCCCTGTGGCCTTTCATGCGCCGGGCCTCGGGCGCCCGCCGCCCGGCCTGCCGGCACTGACGGTCGGGGATCGGAACTGGCATGCGCAGGACGACGATGAAGCCGCGGGCCGACTGGCGCCCGGGTCTCCGCAAATACCCCTATGGTGTGCGCGCCATGTCGGCTGGGGCCGGCTGGCGGGAAGACACCGTCTATGAGTTCACCGCCTCACAGATCGACCTGATCGAAAGCGTGGCGGACGAGCTGCACAGCATGATCGCCGTCGCCGTGCGCCATGTGATGGAGCACAAGCTGTTCGCCTCGCTCGGCATCCGCGGCGATCTGGCGCGCATGCTGGAAGCGTCCTGGGTCGATTACTGGGCCGGCGGACGGCGCAACGAACGGGCGGGCGGGCTGGCTGGCCGGTTGACGCTGGCCTATGATGGGCGCGACAGCGTCAAGCTGCTCGGGTGCAACTACGACACCACCGAAGGGCTGTTCGCCGCCTCAATGATCCAGCGCAACTGGCGCGAGGCGATGGCGCCTGACGCCAACCAGTTCAACGGCCTGCACGAGGCGCTGGTGGAGCGCTGGGAGGAACTGGCGACGGGCGTGCCCGGCCGCGGTCGCATGCATGCGACCTGCGCCACCCCCGACCCGGTGCGCGAGGGCGAACTGGTCTATCTCGCCGCCACCGCGGCGGAGGCCGGCATCGACACACGGCTTCTGCCGCTCCATTCCATCGCCTGGGACGGCCGCCGCTTCCTCGACGACGAGGGACAGCCGATCTCCTGGCTGGCGAAGCTCTATCCGTGGGACGGGCTGGCCGACGACGGGTTCCTCCAGCGCCTGCGCAGCAGCGGGATGAGCGTGCTGTCGCCGCTGTGGTGCTGGTTGTGGTCGAACCACGGCCTGCTGGCGGTGCTGTCCCACCTGTATCCGCGCCACCCGAACCTGTGCCGTGCGGCGCTGGACCCCAGCGGCGTGGCCGGGGCCGATAGGGTGACCGCGCGCGCCCTGCATGGGCTGGACGGTGCGCCGACCCGCATGGTGCAGCATGGGGAGGTGATCGCCGACGACGGGCCGGACATCGGCGAGGATGTCGCGGCCCATGGTGCCGTCTGGCTGGAAACCCCATCCTGCTTCAGGGAGGAGGACACCCGCGCCGTCCTGCACGCCTGGATCGTCGGCGACAAGTGCCTGGGCATGGCGGTGCGGGAATCCACCGACCTGCGGCTGGCGGCCGGTGTCGGGCCGGACGCGGCAATGGTCCCGCACCTGTTCAGGGGCTGATTTAGGGGCTGATTGCCCGCCGACTGTCCCGACAACCCGTCAGGGCGCGAACGGGTTCTTCAGTGCCGGGCCGAAGGTCGCCTTGCGGGCGGCGCGCCAGATGCTTTCGGCCGCCGCATCGTTGCCGCGGTCGGCGATGGCCATGCCGGCCACGCCGGGCTGATGGCTGAGCCAGTCGCGCAGCAGGTTTTCGAACCGCGTGACCTCACGCGGATCGTCGCTGGTCATGGTGATCGAAACGGTCAGTTCGGTGGTCATGGTCGGTTCCCTCCTGACGGTTGGACGGGCCGGTCGATCCAAAAAATCAGCCGGCCGAAAAATCAGCCGGACCGGCGCCGCGGACGAGAAGGTGCCCCCTATGCACGGGGGCAAGCCTGCGCGCCCGGTCCCGCATGCGCAATGAAAAAGGCGGGGTATGACCCCGCCTTCCTCGCGTTCCGTCCACCGGGACCCGTTCTGCCGGACGGATCCGGCGGCCCGTCACTTCGTGTCCGACTTGCTGCCGGGAATGGCGATGCTGGCGATCTGCTTCTGCAATTCGTCGATCTGCTTCTGCAGTTCGTCGAAGGTGGCGCCGCCCGGATTGGCGGCGGGCGCGGCGTTGCCCCCCTGGCCGGGCTGGCCGGCCGGGCGCTGTGCGCCGGGCACCTCGTCCCCGGCGCCGGGGGCGCCGAAGGGAGTGAACATGCGCATGGCGCGTTCGAACATCGCCATGTTCTGCTTGCTGACCTCGTCCAGCCGGCCGAACGGGAACATGCCGCCCAGCGTGTTCTGGAAATAGTCGCGCATCTGCTCCTGATTGCGCGAGAAGGCCTGCATCGAATATTCCAGATAGCGCGGCACCACGGACTGCATGTTGTCGCCGTAGAAGCCGATCAACTGGCGCAGGAAGCTGATGGGCAGCAGGTTCTGCCCCTTGCTTTCCTCTTCCACGATGATCTGGGTCAGGACGGACCGGGTGATGTCCTCCCCGGTCTTCGCGTCATAGACCACGAAGTCCAGCCCGTCCTTCACCATCTGGCAGAGATGGTCGAGCGTGACGTAGCTGCTGGTGGCGGTATTGTAGAGCCGCCGGTTGGCGTACTTCTTGATCGTGATCGGAGCGGACTTCTGGTCTTCCTTGTCGGCCATCGCTGAGTCTTTCAAGAAGGGACGCGTTCCAGTCACGTTCCAGGTCATGGAGTTCCGGAACACACGTGACTGGCGGCGGAAATTGTTCCGTCATTAGGACTACTCGAAGGGATAGCAATTTGTCCAGCGTTGCGCCGCGGCATAGCGCCGCGGTTGCGCTCCGCCCGGCGGTGCGGATGGGGGATCGGTGCGCAAGCGGCTGCCTCCCGCCGATACCCGAAAGGTCAGGTAAGGGGCCATGCCGGGCTGGTCAAGCCGGCCCGGCGGCCCCTATACTCCGGCCATGGCCGACCCGTCGAATCCAGACCGCTCCTCCGATCCGTCCGCCGCCGACCCGCCTTCCTACGAAACGCTGGCGCGCCGCTACCTGGACCTGTGGCAGGACCAATGGACGGCCTGCGCCGCCGATCCGGAAATGGCCGACATGATGACCCGCCTGTTCCAGATGATGGGGCAGGGGGCGGGGCCGTTCGGATTCGGCCACGCAGGCTTCGGCGCGTTCGGTGGCGGCTCCATGCCCGGCACCGGCTGGGATCCCCACCCCTGGCCATTCCCGAACAGCGGCTCCCCCCAACACGGACAGCCTTCCGATGAGCGAGCGTCTGGCGGACGACAGGCAGACGGGCGAGGCTCCGCCCAATCCGGCAGCGGGACCGGTGAAACGGCAGGGACCGCGCCCGCTGGCGCTCCATCTGACGGCGGCTCTGGCCAGCTTGCTCAGCTCCTCGGCCGCATTGCCGCACTTGAGGAGCGGCTTGCTTCCCTGGACCCCGGCCCTGCGGAGCCGGGCGGCGGCGCTACGGGAGGACATGGCGCGGGCGGACCGGATGCAGGGCACCCGAACGCAGGAAAACCGAGCGCAGGAAAGGGCGCCAGGGCCCGGCGACCGTCTGGCCAGGGAGGTTGACCGCGAGATCCGCCGCCGCATCGACGCCGTCCTGACCGGGGTCGAGCGCTACCGCAGCCACCCCTACCGCCGCGACCTGCCCGATCCGCCGGTGGTCTGGACGGAAGGCGGATCGCGCCTGCTGGATTACGGCCAGAGAGGGGGCGGCCGGCCGGTCCTGTTCGTGCCGTCGCTGGTCAACCGCGCCTATATCCTCGACCTGTCGCGCGACAGGAGCCTGATGCGCTGGCTGGTGGCGCATGGTTTCCGGCCGCTCCTGCTGGATTGGGGCAGGCCGGGGCCGCTGGAGCGGCGCTTCACCCTGACCGACTACATCGCCGGACGGCTGGAACGCGCGCTGGACTTCGCCGTCGAGATGGCCGGCGCGCCGGTCCCGGTGGTCGGCTACTGCATGGGCGGGCTGCTGGCCGCGGCTCTGGCGCAGCGCCGGCCGCGCTCGCTCGCCGGGTTGGGGCTGATGGCGACGCCCTGGGACTTCCATGCGGAGGATGCGGCGACCGCCCGCCGGGTGGCGACCTTCATCCAGCCTTGGGGCCCGGTGCTGGACCGCTGGGGCGAACTGCCGACCGACGCCCTGCAGGCGCTGTTCGCCCAGCTCGACCCGCTGCTGGCGCTGAAGAAATTCTCCGGCTTCGCCCGCATGGCGCCCGGCTCCCGTGCCGCCACCGCCTTCGTCGCGCTGGAGGATTGGCTGAACGACGGGGTGCCGCTGGTGGCCGGGGTGGCGCGCGACGCGCTGGCCGGCTGGTACGGGCGCAACGACACGATGGCGGGGGCCTGGATGGTCGCCGGGCTGCCGGTCGATCCCGGCGCCATCCGCGTGCCGACGCTTGCCCTCATCCCGGAACGCGACCGGATCGTCCCGCCGGCTTCCGCCCTGGCGCTGCCCGCCGCGATCCCCGGTGCCAGAATCCTGCGCCCGCCGCTTGGCCATATCGGTATGGTGGTGAGCGCCGGTGCTGAAACCGGAGTGTGGAATCCTCTGGCCGAATGGCTTGCTGCGACAGGTTAGCGCCGCGACCTTCGGCCAGCTTGCACCCGTCATATTGCCCGACTTAAGGTAAGAATCACTCCGAGCGTCCCACCAGCGCTATAATAAAACTGTCCTATTTCGAGGAGCGTCCAATGACCGAGGTTGTCATCGCCGGTGCCGCCCGTACGCCCATCGGCAGCTTCAACGGCGCCCTCAGCGCCGTTCCCGCCCATGTTCTGGGCGAGGTCGCGATCCGCGAAGCGCTGGCCCGTGCCAAGACCGACGCGGCGGAAGTGAACGAGGTGATCTTTGGCCAGATCCTGACCGCCGGCCAGGGCCAGAATCCGGCCCGTCAGGCCGCCGTCAACGCCGGCATCCCGGTTGAGGCGACCGCCATCGGCGTCAACCAGCTCTGCGGGTCCGGTCTGCGCACCGTGGCTCTCGGCTATCAGGCGATCAAGAACGGCGACGCCGATATCCTGGTCGTCGGCGGCCAGGAAAGCATGAGCATGGCTCCGCACGTCATGCATCTGCGCAACGGCACCAAGATGGGGTCCGCCGAACTGCTCGACACCATGCTGCGCGACGGTCTGACCGACGCCTTCCATGGTTATCACATGGGCACCACCGCGGAGAACGTCGCCCAGAAGTGGCAGCTGACCCGCCAGGAGCAGGACGCCTTCGCCGCCGCCAGCCAGCAGAAGGCCGAGGCTGCCCAGAAGGCCGGCCGCTTCAAGGACGAGATCGTCCCGGTCACCATCAAGGGCCGCAAGGGCGACGTCGTCGTCTCGGACGACGAGTACCCGAAGCACGGCACCACGGAGGAATCGCTGGCCAAGCTGCGCCCGGCCTTCTCGAAGGACGGCACCGTGACCGCCGGCAACGCGTCGGGCATCAATGACGGCGCCGCCGCCCTGGTGCTGATGACGGCGGAGAACGCGGCCAAGCGCGGCGTCACCCCGCTGGCCCGCATCGTTTCCTGGGCGACCGCCGGCGTCGATCCGGCGATCATGGGCACCGGCCCGATCCCGGCCTCGCGCAAGGCGCTGGAAAAGGCGGGCTGGACCGTCGACGACCTCGACCTGATCGAGGCGAACGAGGCCTTCGCCGCCCAGGCGCTGGCCGTCAACAAGGACCTCGGCTGGGACACCGGCAAGGTCAACGTCAATGGCGGGGCCATCGCGCTCGGCCATCCGGTCGGCGCCTCCGGTGCCCGCGTGCTGACCACGCTGCTGTTCGAAATGCAGAAGCGTGATGCGAAGAAGGGCCTCGCCACCCTGTGCATCGGTGGCGGCATGGGCATCGCCCTCTGCGTCCAGCGCGACTGAGGACCGGACGGGCCGCTTTCGCAAATGGAAGCGGCCCGCTTCGCTTGAAGGCTTGGGACATCCGCCGGACCTGCGGAGGGAGTCCCATGCCCAACAATAAAAAGTCAAAGAAACCAACCAACCATCACTAAATCTGGGGAGAAGAACTATGGCTCGTGTTGCAGTCGTCACTGGTGGCACCCGCGGCATCGGCGAGGCGGTTGCCGTCGCCCTGAAGAATGCCGGCTACAAGGTCGCCGCCAACTATGCCGGCAACGATCAGGCGGCCGAGGAATTCACCGCCCGCACCGGCATCCCGACTTACAAGTTCGACGTCGCGGACTTCGACGCCTGCAAGAAGGGGATCGCCGCGATCGAGTCCGACCTGGGCCCGGTCGATGTGCTCATCAACAACGCCGGCATCACCCGTGACGGCGTGATGCACCGCATGACCTACGATCAGTGGGAGAAGGTGATCCACACCAACCTCTCTTCCTGCTTCAACATGTGCCGCAACGTCATCGACGGCATGCGCGAGCGTGGTTTCGGCCGCATCGTCAACATCGGCTCGGTCAACGGCCAGGCCGGCCAGTACGGTCAGGTCAACTACGCCGCGGCGAAGTCCGGCATCCACGGCTTCACCAAGGCGCTGGCGCAGGAGAGCGCCGCCAAGGGCATCACCGTCAACGCCATCGCCCCCGGCTACATCGACACCGACATGGTGCGCGCAGTGCCGGCCAACGTGCTGGAAAAGATCGTCGCCCGCATCCCGGTCGGCCGTCTCGGCCGCGCGTCGGAGATCGCCAAGGCCGTGCTGTACCTCGTCGACGACGACAACGGCTTCATGACCGGATCGACCCTGTCGGTCAACGGCGGCCAGCACATGTACTGATCCCGAACCGGGTCTCGCACCCTGGTTTTTGAGATGTGACGAAGCCCCTTTCCCACCCCTGCCCGGACCGCTGGTCCGCTGTGGGTGGGGGAGGGGCTTTTGTTTTTGAAACAGCCTCCACCGCACTTGACGGACCAGCCGCCGAGTTGAAGGTTATCGTCCGTTTCGGACGCACCACCACATTGGACACCCTGCGATGCCCTACACCTCGTTGCGCGACTTCATCGACCGGCTGGAGAAGGCGGGGCGGCTGGTGGTGGTGAAGGAGCCGGTGTCCAGCGTGCTGGAGATGACCGAGATCCAGACCCGCCTGCTGGCCGAGAACGGCCCGGCGGTGCTGTTCGAGAACGTCATCAAGGCCGACGGCACGCGCTCGGAGATGCCGGTGCTGGTCAACCTGTTCGGCACGGTGGAGCGGGTCGCCTGGGGGATGGACCGCGAGCCGCACCAGCTGCGCGCCGTCGGCGAGACGCTGGCCTTCCTAAAGCAGCCGGAGCCGCCGGGCGGCTTCCGCGAGGCGCTGGAGCTGATCCCGCTCGCCAAGACCGTGCTGTCGATGAAGCCGAAGACGGTCGGCTCGGCTCCCTGCCAGGAG
The DNA here is from genome assembly GCF_042938965.1 of Azospirillum sp. A23. Taxonomy (NCBI): domain Bacteria; kingdom Pseudomonadati; phylum Pseudomonadota; class Alphaproteobacteria; order Rhodospirillales; family Azospirillaceae; genus Azospirillum; species Azospirillum sp. A23. The sequence goes on from NZ_CP170667.1 coordinate 514,168, forward strand.
GTGGTGCTGACCGGCGACGACATCGACCTCGGCCGCCTGCCGGTGCAGAGCTGCTGGCCGGGCGAACCGGCGCCGCTGATCACCTGGCCGCTGGTGGTGACCAAGGGGCCGACGGGGAAGCGCGAAGACGACTTCAACCTCGGCATCTACCGCATGCAGGTGCTGGGGAAGAACAAGACCATCATGCGCTGGCTAAAGCACCGCGGCGGCGCCCAGCACCATCACCGCTGGGCTGCCCATCAAGAAAGGAAGGGCGGCAAGCGCGAGCCACTGCCCTGCGCCGTCGTGCTGGGGGCCGATCCCGGCACCATCCTGGCCGCGGTGACGCCGGTGCCCGACACCCTGTCGGAATACCAGTTCGCCGGCCTGCTGCGCGGCAAGAAGGTGGAGCTGGTGGAGTGCAAGACGGTGCCGCTGAAGGTGCCGGCCCAGGCGGAGATCGTTCTGGAAGGTCATGTCAGTCTGGACGAGTATGCCGACGAGGGGCCGTACGGCGACCACACCGGCTATTACAATTCGGTCGAGCCCTTCCCGGTCTTCACCGTCACCGCCATGACGATGCGGCGCAAGCCGATCTACCTCTCCACCTTCACCGGCCGTCCGCCCGACGAGCCGTCGGTGCTGGGCGAGGCGCTGAACGAGGTGTTCATCCCGCTGCTGATCCAGCAGTTTCCGGAGATCGTCGATTTCTGGCTGCCGCCGGAAGGCTGTTCCTACCGCATCGCGGTGGTCAGCATGAAGAAGGCCTATCCCGGCCATGCCAAGCGGGTGATGATGGGCGTCTGGTCCTTCCTGCGCCAGTTCATGTACACAAAGTGGGTGATCGTCGTGGACGACGACATCGACGCTCGGAACTGGAAGGACGTGATGTGGGCGATCTCCACCCGCATGGATCCGGCCCGCGACATCACGGTGATCGAAGGCACGCCCATCGACTATCTCGACTTCGCCAGCCCGGAATCGGGGCTCGGCGGCAAGGTTGGCCTGGACGCCACCAACAAGTGGCCGCCGGAAACCAAGCGTGAATGGGGCGAGAAGCTGCACATGACCGACGAGGTCGTCGAGGCGGTCAGCCGGAAATGGGACCTGTACGGCCTGCCGGGCAGCGGGAAACCGATCTGGAAGAAGTGAGCGGGCCACCCTCTCCCGGCCAGGGTCGGGAGAGGGAGTCCATCAGCGCCGCGGGTCGCGGCTCAGGCCCTTGGACTGCAACTCTTCAAGATACTCGGCCCACAGCGCTTCCTGTTCGATGCCGATCTCGTAGAGGTATTTCCAGCTGAAGATGCCGCTGTCGTGCAGGTCGTCGAAGACGATGCGGATGGCGTAATTGCCGACCGGCTCCAACCGCATGATGCCGACATGGCGGCGACCGGCCACCGTCTGCTTCTGGCTGGGGTTGTGGCCCTGCACCTCGGCGGACGGGCTGACGACGCGCAGGAACTCCGCCGGGTAGGAGAAGGTCCGGCCGTCGTCGAAATCGACCTCCAGCCGCTTCTCCTCCTTCTTCAGGCGGATCTCGGTCGGCCAGTGGACCGTGCCGAATCCATCGCCCGTATCGGCGCCTGCACTCATCGCGCCGCCCCCACCTTGTCCAGGCTGCGGGCCTCGTCGATCAGCATGATCGGGATGCCGTCGCGAATCGGATAAGCCAGACCGGCGCGCTCGCTGACCAGCTCCGCACGCTCGGCGTCATAACGCAGCGGACCCTTGGTCAGCGGGCAGACCAGGATCTCCAGCAGCTTCGGATCGACGCGGGCGTTGGTTTTCGCTTCGCTGCTCTTGTCCTCGGGCGTCGCCATGTCGTGTCTCGTGGTGATTGGAAGGAATCAGTGCTTGGGCGGCGGGCCGTCCCCGTCATGGCTGTCGAGAATGGCCATCTCGACCAGCCCGATCAAGAGCTTCCCACGTTCCGCCAGGGTCGGCGCCTCCAGCAGCGCCTGTTTTTCACCAGGCGTGAAGGGGCAGATCATCGCCAGAGAGTTGACCAGCCGTTCATCCAGCGTCGATTCGATGGATTTCCAGTCGACCGACAGGCCCTGGACCCTGAAGTAGGTCTTCAGGGCGCCTAGCAGCCGGTTGCGGTCGATGTCGCCGCAGGACTCGGGTTCCAGGTCGGCGCGGAAGGGGCGCCAGTCGGGGACGACCCGCCGATAGCCGCGCGCACCCTCCACCTCCCGCCCGATCTCGAACCGGGCGACCCCGGTCAGGGTGATGAGGCATCGGCCGTCGTCGGTCTCGGCGAAGCTGGTGATGCGGCCGGCGCAGCCGCAGGAATAGACGGCCGGCTCGCGCTCCCGCCCGGCAGGGTCGAGGGGCTGGATCATGCCGATCATGCGGCCGCTGCCCAGCGCATCCTCGACCATGGCGAGATAGCGCGGCTCGAAGATGTTCAGCGGCAGCCGCGCCCGCGGCAGCAGCAGGACGCCGGCCAGCGGGAAGATCGGCATCATCGCCGGCAATTGGCTGAACTCGGGGTCGAAGGGGTTTCTGGTCATGCCAATCAGATAGAACCCCTTCGCCGGTGGAACAGCCGTCCTTTTTTCGGAAAAAGCGTCAGCTGAACATCATGGTCGACAGGCGGCGGCGGGTCTTCACCGTCAGCGGGTCGGTCTGGCCGAACGCCTCGAAGAACTTCACCAGCTGCTTGCGGGCGCCGTCGTCGTTCCAAGTCCGGTCGCGCTTGAAGATCTCCAGCAGCTCGTCCACCGCCGCTTCACGCTTGCCGGCGGCGAACAGCGCCATGGCGAGGTCGAAGCGCGAGGCATGGTCGTTCGGGTCGTGGGCGACCTTTTCCATCAGCTCCGGGATCGGGCCGGCGTTGGCGGCCTGTTCCGCCACGTCGAGAGCGGCGCGGACGTTGGCCAGCTCCTTGTCCTTGGCGATGGCTTCCGGGGCCTGGGCCAGCATCTGCTTGGCGTTCTCCAGATCGCCGGCGGCGATCAGGCAGCGGACGATGCCGGCATAGGCCTGGGCGTTCTCCGGCTCGGCCTGCAGGATCTGGCTGTAGAGGTCGAGTGCGCCCTGCAGGTCGCCCCCCTCCAGCATCTCCTTGGCCTGGGCAAAGGCCTCCTCCAGCATGTCGTCGGCACCGCCGCCGGCACCGGCCTGCTTGGCCAGCGCCACCAGCTTGTCGACGAAGGCCTTCACCTGCGATTCGGGCAGGGCGCCCATGAAGCCGTCGACCGGACGGCCCTGGAAGAAGGCATAGACCGCCGGGATCGACTGCACGCGCAGCTGCGAGGCGATCATCGGGTTGGCGTCGGTGTCGATCTTCACCAGGCGGACCGCGCCCTTGGCGGCGCGCACCACCTTCTCGATGATCGGGCCCAGCTGCTTGCAGGGGCCGCACCAGGGCGCCCAGAAATCGACGATCACCGGGACGTCGCGCGAGGCTTCGATCACGTCGGCCATGAAGGCGCGGTCGGTGCTGTCCTTGACGATCTCAGCGGCACCGGCGGCGGAACCGGCGGCGGGAGCGGCGGGCTTGGACCCGTTGGCGGGGGGCATGGAGAACATGGCGTGTTTCGGTCCCGTTGGTGATGCCTGGCCCATTAGGACATCCCGGTGGGCCATGGAGTTGCCGATCCGGCCGGCCCGGATCCTCATCGTTGGCGACATATGTGAGCGCGCAGGGCGGCTCAAGCAAGCATTGCGTGGACAGGCTCTGCGCAGAGGCGCCGGCCCGTCACTCCTGCGTGCGGCCGAACTCGACGATTGCCGGTTCGTGACCGCAGGCGCGGATGAAGCGCATCAGGTCGTCCCGCCGGATCGCGGTGGTGCGGTCGTTCAGCAGCGGGTGATAGTTCAGCAGGTCATGCTCCATCATCGCCTGCTGCAGGACCACGCGCACCTTGTGTCCGGTATCATTGACCAGCGAGAAGGGCGTGACCGATCCCGGCCGGATGCCGAGGAAGCGCCAAAGCCGCTCCGCCGAGGCGAAGGACAGCCGCGCCGACCCGATGGCCTTGTCCAGCCGATTCAGGTCGATTTTCGCATCCTCCAGCGCCACCACCAGCCAATGCTGGTCCTTCTTGTCCTTCAGGAACAGGTTCTTGCAATGGCCGCCGGGCAGGGCGCCACGCAGGGCCTTGCTTTCCTCCACCGTGTGCAGCGGCGGGTGGCTGTGCGTGGTCGCCTGGATGCCCAGCGCGTCGAGCCGCGCCAGCAGTTGATCCGGCGAGGTCGGCAGCGGCGCGTCCCCATCGGGAAGGGAGGCGTCCGGAAGGGAGGTCGATGCGGTGTCCATGACAGCCCTTGTACCGGGCGCGCGGAAAATCGTCCAGACGGTGAAAAAAACTGAAACAAGGCGCTTGCATTGCGTCGGCCGATGAGTATAGTCCGCCGCACACCGCCGGACGGCAGCGACAACGGTCTGAACCGATGAAACGCCGGACGATGGAATGGAGCGCGGGCGTAGCTCAGGGGTAGAGCACAACCTTGCCAAGGTTGGGGTCGAGGGTTCGAATCCCTTCGCCCGCTCCAGTTTCCTCCAGACTTTACGCTGGAGCATGCGATTTCAAAAGGCCGGACCTTCGGGTGCCGGCCTTTCGCATTTTCTCCCTCCTGTTTCCCGTCCATCCGGACTTGCCGGCTAGCAGTCCGCAAGCCCTCCGTGGGGGAAAACTCCGGGCGGGATGATCGACCATCGGATGCCGATCCGCGGGATCGACAATCCATCTCATTCTTTCAGCTTTCAATTGCGGCAAGTCAAAGCCTGATCGTCATACAATTGTAGGCGGATGGTGAGGCTGAAACGGCATGATGTTCCCGCCGCTACGGCAAAAGACCGTTCAGCACGGCCGCAGTTGTGCCTGCTGTCGGCGTTCATTGTAATTTTCCGGAAATTTCTCGTTTTGGCTGTGTGTCAAGTTGAGATAGCCCGAAAGGGGATGCAGAATTTCCTATGACGTATTTACAGATTGTCAACCTCCTTGCGTATGACCGCATAGGGATGTACACTTCAAAATCTAAATAAGTAGCGTCTAAGGCTCCGGGGGTTGTGGCGAACGAAGACACTCTGCGGAAAATCGTGTCAAAATTCAGAAAAACTCCCGTGAAAGGATGCTCCGGCCATTTACCTTCGCTCGGCCGGCACCGCTTCACCGCCGTGGTTCCGGCAGGAATTCGGCGCAGGAATTCGGGATGGCTGAAAGCACGGTTCGGCTCCACCCCCCTCCGTCCAACCTCGCCGGAATCGAGAGACGGTCCCTCACCGGGGGCCTCTGGCGACCTCCGCCTCTCCGGACTTCGACCCCGACCTCCCGACCCGGATACGAAGCCCAGATACCAAGACCCAGATACCAGGAAAGGAAACCGTCATGGCTATGCAGCGCTATCTCGTCGACTATCCCCGGCTGTCCACCGATGCCCTCGCCAAATGGTCGTCGGTTCCCAGCAGCGTCGCGTCCGACGCGATGAACCGGTGTCAGAGCATGGATTCGCGGATCAAGCCGATGGTCCCCGGTATGCGCATCTGCGGTCAGGCCCGCACCGTCGTCACCATGCCCGGTGACAACAGCATGGTTCACCACGCCGTCAGCCTGGCGGAACCGGGTGACGTGGTGGTGGTGGCCGGCGGCGGCCTGGACGACGTGGCGCTGGCCGGCGAATGGGTGGTGCGCTGCTGCAAGCGGCGTGCGCTGGGCGGTCTGGTTGTCGACGGTTCGGTCCGCGACCTGCACGAAATCCGCGGGCTGGGCCTGCCGGTCTTCGCCAAGGGTGCCGTGGCCCGCGGCCCGCACAAGAATTTCGGCGGCAAGATGGACGTCATCGCGGCAATCGGCGGCGTCCCGGTCAATCCCGGCGACCTGATCCTGGGCGACGAGGACGGCGTGGTCGTGGTGCCGCTGGCCTTCGCCGACGCCGCCCTGACCCAGAGCCTCGCCCTGCTGGAGCGTGAGCGCAAGTGGACCGAGCAGATCGAGGCCGGCGCGACCCTGGTGGACGTGCTGGGCGTCCCGCCGCTGGAGATCGTTCCCGCCGACTGAGCGGAACCGTGTAAAGGAAAGCCCCCGCATCGTCGGCCGCATTGTCGGCCGTTGCCGACCCCGCCCCCCCATGGTGCCGCGTCCATGTCGCTGATTTTCCAGATCGTCCTGCCGATGTTCGGCCTGATCGCCCTTGGCTTCTGGGCGGCGCGCTACCGTGGCTTCAGCACTGCGATGGTCCAGGGGCTTTCCCGTTTCCTCGGCATCTATGCGCTGCCGGCGCTGCTGTTCTCCAACATGGCGCGGGCGGACATCCCGGACCCGCTGGAATGGGCGGTGCTGGGTTCCTTCTACATCGCGGCGGTCGCGGTCTTCCTGGTCGGCGGGCTGTGGATGCGGATGGCCGGCCGGCGGGAGCAGATCGCTCCCATCGGCCTTGCCAGCTCCTTTTCCAACATCGCGCTGCTGGGATCGCCGATCATCATGGAGGCCTATGGGCCGACCGTGGCGGTGCCGGTGATGCTGCTGATCGTCTTTCAATCGCCCCTGCTGTTCACCTCGGCCACCATGCTGGCGGAAACCCAGCGATCGGCGCGCAACGGCCGGGCCGGGCGGCCGGTGAAGGCGACGCTGGACGCCGCCAAGGCGACGTTGACCAGCCCGCTGGTGGTATCGGTTATTTTGGGGCTGGCCGCCAATTTGATCCATCTGGCGATCCCGCCCATGGTGATGAAGAGCTTCACCATGATGGCGCAGACGGTTCTTCCCTGCGCCTGCTTCACGCTGGGGGCGTCGCTGGCGCTCAGCCCGGCCTCGGGCGCGGTGCTGCCGGCCACCGTGGTGGCGTTGTTGAAGACCGGGCTGCACCCGCTGCTGACCTGGCTGCTGGCCACCCAGGTTTTCGACCTGCCGCCGCTGTGGGTCGCCCCGGCCGTGACCGCCGCGGCCTTGCCCATCGGCATCAACGCCTATGTTTTCGCGGAGCGCTACAATGCCGGGCGCGAGGTGGTGTCGATGTCTCTGCTGATCTCCACTCTGCTGTCGCCGGTGTCGATTTCCATCGCCTTCATGGTGTCGTCCGCAGGCTGATGCCGGGTCGGACCAGTCTGCGGGAATTGTCGGAACGACCGCCAATACGCTGAAATTACTTGATGGCTCGCCAACCCATGCCGAGGGAGGCGGCGCCGCACGCCATGCCGTGTGAGGCAGTATGGCTGCCGTTCTCACCATTGATGGGCGAGCGAAATCCTGTTAGCCTCTAATTGTATGAATTTCTAAGCATCATGATATCGGCAAGGCTGTGTCTTGATCTTCCAGAACACGGAATATGATAAGCAGACGCTTCGGTGGCAGGAATTGGCCGGTTTCGTTCCGGATAACAATAAAGCCGTCTTTTCTGTTGCATATCATAGTATGGTCAAGACTCCGAACGCTTCGATGCCGAAGAAAGTCGGCGTAGATTGTGTCAGATCAAAGACTCGTACAAAAATAAGTGCGTTAATCATTGCAAAAGATTTTCCGGGTGAGATGGCGCAGCGATGGCCGTGCCGGCGGGCAGGCCGCGTCGATGCCATTCCCGGAACCGGCGCGGGAGTCCGTCCCCGCAGGGTTTCATCGACCGGAGCGGCGTCGCGCGGCAGCCGCACGTTCCTCCGCCCCAATGCCATACCGGATCGTTCGCGCCACGGACAGCCGGCCGACGCAGGTGCCCCATGACCCTCCTCAACAACTTCCACATCCCCGTCAAGATGGCCATTCCGGCGACGACGGCGATCATCGGCATGCTGGTGATCGCGCTGCTCGGCTGGTCGGCGATCACCCAGCAGTCGACGCTGCTCGACGCCCTGTTCAACCGTTCCTTCACCCGGGAAGCGGAAATCCAGGGGCTGACCGATACCCTGACGGTGGCCCACGCCGGCATGTACCGGACCGTGATCCTCAGCAGCGCGAACGCCTCGCCGAAGGCGGTGGAAGAGGAGATGAAGGCCCTCGGCAACCAGCTCGGCAAGCTGAAGAGCCAGTCGGAGGCCCTGAAGGGCGCTACCGCCGACACCGACGACGAGGCGAAGTTCTTCGAGCGGTTCGGTGCCGACAGCGCCACCTATCTGGCGAAGGTGGGCAGCTTCCTCGACCTGCTGAAGATGGGCGTCGATCCGCTGGACTTCCTGCAGGAGGTGCAGGCCGCCTACACCCGATTGCAGGGGACCAGCCGCGACTATCTGACCTACAAGCGCAAGGTGTCGACCGACGCCTACGCCGCGGTCAACGCATCGGTCGACAACACCACCCAGGCCTTCATGGCGGTGGCCGCGGCGGCCCTGCTGGTGACGGTCGGCGTCGCACTGTTCATCGGCATGAACATCGCCCGCCCGATCGTGCGCCTGACCGACGTGATGGAGCGACTGGCCCGCGGCAACCTGGAGGCGGACATCCCCGCTGCGGAGCGCGGCGACGAGATCGGCCAGATGGCCCGCACGGTTCAGGTCTTCAAGGAAAACGCCGTCCGCGTGCAGGAACTCTCGCGGGAGCAGGAAGCGATGCGCCTGCGCAACGAGCAGGAGCGGCGGCAGGCGATGACGGCGCTCGCCAACGACCTGGAGGCGTCGGTCAAGGCAATGATGGGCGAGGTCGTGCGGTCGGCGACGTCGATGCGCAACGAAGCCAACTCGATGCTCGACAACGCCAAGCAGACCAGCCACCACAGCGACAGCGTCGCCCATTCGGTGCAGGAGGCGACCAGTGAGGTCGAAAGCGTCGCCGCCGGCGCCGAGCAGCTCCGCGCCTCCATCGACGAGATCACCCGCTCCATCAGCCAGTCGGCGCAGCTCGCCCGCGGCGCAGTGGATGAGGCCGGCCGCACCGACAGCATCGTCCAGGGGCTGAGCGAAGCCAGCCGCAAGATCGAAGAGGTCGTCGGCCTCATCCAGTCCATCGCCGGCCAGACCAACCTGCTGGCGCTGAACGCGACCATCGAGGCGGCGCGCGCCGGCGAGGCCGGCAAGGGTTTCGCCGTGGTGGCCCAGGAGGTGAAGAGCCTCGCCAACCAGACCGCCAAGGCGACCGAGGAGATCGGCGCCGAAATCGCTGCGGTCCAGGCCGCGACCCATGCGGCGGTCGGCGCCATCCGCGCCATCGTCGGCACCATCCGTCAGGTCGACGAGTCCCTCGGCACCGTCGCCGCGGCGGTGGAGGAGCAGGACGCCGCCACCCGCGACATCAGCGCCCGGTCCCAGCGCGCCGCCGTCGACACCATGGCGGTGATGCAGGAAATGCGTCTGGTCCAGCAGGCCGCCGAAACCACCGGCCATTCCGCCGGGTCGGTGCAGAACACGACCGAAGAACTGTCGCGCAGCTTCAACCGTCTCGACCACGAGATCGAAGCCTTCATCACCCGCATCACCGCGGCATAGCGAGGGTTAAAACGAGAAACGCCCTCTCCCGCATTGTGCAGGAAAGGGCGTTTCTCGTTTTGGCTGCCGGTTCTTTGAGGCGTCAGACGCTCTCCAGCACCTTCTTGCGCGCATCCGCCCAGTCGCGTGCCGTCGCCGGCCGGCCGTCGGCGTCGATCAGGCCGCGGGCGAACAGTTCCTCGGCATGGCGGATGAAGAAGGCGGCGGTGCTCGACCGCTCCCAATGCTCCATCCAGTTCTGTTCCAGGAAGGCCAGGATCCCCGGCTGGCCCAGCTCGACCTCCCACAGCACGCCGAGCAGCGACGTCTGCTGCTCCTCATGCATGCAGTCCTCGAAGCACAGGCGCTTGTCGGCGCGCGCCTCCTTGCGGGCGGTGGTCTCCGGACCGGGGCCAAGGCCGTAATCGATCAGCGTCCGCCGCTCCGGCGCCGCGCACAGCCAGTGCGCCACCTCATGCACGATCACCGTCGCCTCGACATCGGTGCGGATCACCTTGCCGTCCCACATGAAGGAGCGGCTGGGCGGTTCGTCCAGCGTGTCGATGCCATGGGCATGGGCCAGCCGCACCGCGTCCGCCCGGTGGGTCGGTGTGTCGACGCCACCGCCCGGCTTGTCGTCCGGCCGCACGGGCCAGGTCGCGGCGATCCGGCGGAAGGCGGCGCGCGCTTGGGCATGGCCGTCCAGATGGGCGTCGAAGGCGGCGATGGCCTTCGGCATGTCGTCGATGGCGATGGGGGTCAGGATCATGGGGCCTATGTGCCCAAGGGGGCGTCCCGGCGCAAGGGGAATGTAACCGTGCAGAGCAGCAGGGCTGCCCGGCAAGACAATGGCGCCGGCAAGTCCCGGTCTTTTCGGGTCCTGCCGGCGCCATAACTGTCACGGTGTCGCTTGGGATGGTTGCGGTTTCTTACGCTGCGCGCATATCGGACAGGAAGCGCGACACGAAGCCGCGCAGGTCGGTCGCCTCGTGGTTCAGCCCGTCGGCGGCGGTCAGCACCTCGCGCGAGGCATCGCCGGTGGAGGCCGCGGCTTCCGACACGCCGGCGATGTTGCCGGACACCTGCTGCGTGCCGCGCGCCGCCTGCTGGACGTTGCGGCTGATCTCCTTGGTGGCGGTACCCTGTTCCTCCACCGCGGCGGCGATGGTGGTGGAGATGTGGTTGATCTCGGCGATCACCCGGCCGATCTCGGCGATGGCGCCCGCCGCCTGCCGGCTGATTTCCTGGATACCGGCAATCTGGCTGCCGATTTCCTCGGTCGCCTTGGCGGTCTGGCTGGCGAGGCTCTTCACCTCCGACGCCACCACGGCGAAGCCCTTGCCCGCCTCGCCGGCGCGAGCCGCCTCGATGGTCGCGTTCAGCGCCAGCAGGTTGGTCTGGCTGGCGATGTCGTTGATCAGCTGCACCACCTCGCCGATGCGCTGGGCGGCGTCGACCAGCCCGCGGACGGTGCCGTCGGTCTTCTCGGCGGTGGCGACCGCCTGTCCGGCGATCCGGGTGCTTTCCGCCACCTGCCGGCCGATCTCGGCGATGGAGGCAGTCAGTTCCTCCGTCGCGGCGGCCACCGTCTCCACATTGCCGGTCGCATCTAGCGAGGCGTTGGCGACCGCATCGGCCTGCCGGGTGGTCTGCTCCGCGGTTGCCGACATGGTCTGGGCGGTCGCCTGCAACTGCGTCGCCGCTGCCGACACCCGGCCCAGCGCCTGCAACACCAGCCGGTCGAACTCCTGGGTCAGCCGGTCGATGCGCTCGCCACGGCTGCGCTGGGCCTCGTGGTCGGCGAGCTGGGCTTCGGCCAGCCGGTCGCTCTCGATCAGGCTGTCCTTGAACACCTGCAGGGCCTTGGCCATGCCGCCGATCTCGTCGGCGCGCTGCAGGCCGGGAATGTCGACGCTGCGGTCGCCACCGGCCAGGCGGGTCATGCGGTCGGTCATCGCCACCACCGGCCGCGACAACCCACGGCCGATCAGCAGCGCCGTCGCCAGCCCCAGCACCACCGCGATCAGGGAGGCGATCGTCATCCCGCCGCGCGCCTTGTCGATGAAGGTGCCGGTTGCCATGCCCAGGCTCTTCTGGGCGTCGACGCTCGCCACCGTCAGCTGCTCCGCCTCCTTGGCGATGGAGTCGCCGACGGGGATCAGCACCTCCTTGACCAGCCTGTCACGTTCGGTGGTCGCCTTGACCACGCCGTTGAAGCCGGTGATGTAGACGCGCAGCATGGCGGTGTAGGACATCGCCATCTTGCGGCGGTCCATGTCGGTCAGCTTCGCCATCATGGCACCGCCACGGCTGGCGGCATCGGTGAACTGGGACCGGGTCTGGCTGGCCAGCGCCGGAGAGCCGTCAATGTTGTAGCGGGTCGCCGAAATGCGGGCCGACAGCATGTGGCGCAGCGCCATGCCTGCCAAATAGGCGGCGTCGGTATCGCCCCCGGTGCTGGCGCTGTCCATGATGTTGTCCAGCGCGCTTTCCAGCCGCGGGCCTATCTCGTCCAGTTCGGAGATGGCCTTGCTGCGCTGGGCCTGGAAATCCATCGCAGCGGCGAAGGCCTCCTGGTATTGGGCGATCTCCTGCGCCATATGGTCGGCGGTCTGCAACAGGGCAGGGTCGGTGACCAAAGCGCGGGTCTTGTCGATGGTCTGCGCCGCCTCCTGCGCCGTGCGCCGGACAGTCGCGCCGACCTCCGGATCCCCGGTCAGCAGGAAGCGGGTGGCCTGCTGGCGCATCTCCAGCATCAGGGCCTGGATGCGTCCCAGCTCGTTGGTCTGCTGGCCGAGCTGCCGGTAGGTGTCCACCGCGCCGCCGACCTCCGACAGGGCCGCCACGCCGATGCCGCCGATCAGCACCAGGAACACCAGAATGCCGGCGCTGGCCGCCGTGATCTTCGTTCCTACGGAAAAGCGATTGAAAAGGCTCATGGCCGGGGCCTCCATCGGCACGGGGGTACTGCGCGGAACCTGAAAAGGTCAGTGATAGCGACCTGTTCCAAAAGGCCGGTTTCAGGAAGCATGCCACATGCCCCGGTATGGACCGGCCTTGCGCGCCGATAACCGAAGAGACCCATGAATGACCTAGGGGAAAGCAGTCGTTCGGCATCGTTGGAATAAACCGCAACGCCGGATGTTTGCCTGTTTCGTTGGACTGCGGGTTGCAGGTGTCCGGACGCTTTCACGGGCGAACAGTCCATTTTTTGTGCCGCGGCGGTCACAGGAGAGGCATTTTGAACATCCCCCCGTATCGTGATATATGCCAAAGGGCGCAGCGGCCGTCCGGGGTCGTCGCCGATCTCCCCATCTCCCGGTCCCTGACGCTTTGATCCGACGGCTGGCCATGTCCATTCCCGACGCGCCCCTTTCCGCGGCTTCCCCGGATGCCCGCACCGTTCTCGCCCGTCCTGCGGCCGGCCGCCCCCCGGCGGACCGATACGGCCGTCCACGGCGCGGCTGCCTGTCGGTCGTCATTCCCTTCTACAACGAGGGTCCCAACATCGACGCCCTGTTCGCCCGGCTGGTACCGGTGCTGGACGGGCTCGGCATGGATTGGGAGGTGGTGTGCGTCAACGACGGCAGCCGCGACGACACCGTCGACCGGCTGCTGGACGTTCATGACCGCGAGCCTCGAGTGAAGGTCGTCGACCTGTCCCGCAATTTCGGCAAGGAACTGGCGCTCTCCGCCGGGCTCAGCCACACCACCGGCGACGCCATCGTGCCGATGGACGCCGACCTGCAGCATCCGCCGGAACTGCTGCCGGCCTTCATCGCCAAGTGGCGCGAGGGCTTCGACGTGGTGGTCGCGGTGCGCCATGCCCGTGTCGGGCAGAGCCTGAAGCACCGGCTGTTTGCCCGTATGTTCTACTGGGTCTTCGACCATCTGTCGGAGATCAAGCTGCCGCGGGAGGTCGGCGATTTCCGCCTGATGGACCGTCGCGTCGTCGAGGTCATCAACCGGATGCCGGAGCGCACGCGCTTCATGAAGGGCATCTTCGCCTGGGTCGGCTTCCGTCAGGCCGCGATCCCCTACGAGCAGGGCGAGCGTGCCGGCGGCGACACCAAATGGGGCTTCGTCAAGCTGCTGCGCCTGTCCTTCGACGGGCTGACCGCCTTCTCCACCTTCCCGTTGCGGGTGTGGAGTCTGGTCGGCATGGCGGTGTCCGGCGTCGCCTTCGTCTATATCCTGATCCGCCTGATCCGCACGCTGATCCATGGCATCGACGTGCCGGGCTATGAATCTCTGCTGGTCGCCGTGCTGTTCCTGGGCGGCCTCCAGCTGATCACCCTGGGCATCATCGGCGACTATCTGGGGCGCGTCTTCGCCGAGGTGAAGGGGCGTCCGCTGTTCATCGTCCGCTCCGCCCACGGCTTCGGTCCGGCGGACGGCCGGCACGAGCATGATCTGGACCCTGTCGGCGAAAGCTTCGGCGACGGAACAGCGGGGCAGGAGCCGCGCCGATGAGCATCGAGACCCGTCTGCACACCGGCGACGGGGAGGATGCCGGTGGTGGCGCCCGCCGCCCGCGTCCCGCCACCGCCGCACCTTCCACCGCCACGGCGGCCGACCGCGCGTTGCCACGTGGCGAGGCGGCCCTGTGGGACGGGCTGTCGCGCGCGCTTCTTCTGGGCGTGCTGATCCTGGCGGCGCTGACCTTCCTCAGCTACGGCATCAGCACCGACGAGGAGGTGCAGCACATCTACGGCAAGAAGCTGCTGTCCTATTACCTCAGCGGCTTCCAGGACCGGTCGGCCTTCCATTTCAAGGATCTTGCCTATTACGGCGGGCTGTTCGACCTCGTCACCGCCGTCATCGTGCCCTTCTCCCCCTTCGAGGAGTACGAGACGCGGCACCTGCTCTGCGCGCTGGTCGGCGTGCTGGGCATCGCCGGAACCTGGCGTTACACCCGGCTGCTGGCCGGTCCGCGCGCCGGCTTCATCGCGGCGGCCCTGCTGTCGCTGAGCGGCGTCTATTACGGCGCCATGTTCAACAACACCAAGGACGTGCCCTTCGCGGCCGGCATGGTGTGGACGCTCTATTTCGCCACCCGCATCCTGAAGCAGATGCCGCGTCCCAGCCGGAGCGCCGTATTGAAGTTCGGGCTGGTGCTGGGCATGACGCTGGCGATCCGCGTCGGTGCGGTGCTGGCCGGCTTCTATCTGGCGGTCGCCATGGCGCTGCATTTCGCGCTGGTCACCCGGCAGGAGGGGCACCGCTGGGCGCTGGCCGATGCGCGGCGCGCCTTCCTGTCCCTGTGGCCGGCGATCCCGGTCGCCTACGCCATCATGGCGGTGTTCTGGCCCTGGGTGGTGCAGCGGCCATTCCGCAACCCGCTGGAGGCGCTGCGCGTCGTCTCCCACTTTCCGATCGACATCCAGACGCTGTTCATGGGCGAACTGGTCCATTCGAACGACCCGCCCGCCCTGTACCTTCCGGTCTATCTGGCGGTGAAGCTGCCGGAGGCGGTGGTGATCGGCGTCGGGGCCGCGGTGATCATGGCGGCGGTCTGGCTGGCGCGCGGCGGCTGGCGGCGCGCCGGTGCCTTCACCGTGGTCCGCTATACCCCGCTGGTACTGGCGGGCTTCCTGCCGATCCTGCTGTTCGTGCTGATGCGGCCGTCCGTCTACAACGGCATCCGCCATTTCCTGTTCCTGGCGCCGCCTTTCGTGGTGATGGCCGCCATCGCCGCCGACCGGCTGTGGACGCTGTCACAGCGCGGCGGCCGGGCGCTGGGGCAGGGGTTCGCCGCCGCGATGACCGTGGTCGCCGTGGTGTACGCATGGCAGTTGGGCGCCATGCATCCGAACCAGTACGTGTATTACAACCAGTTTGTCGGGGGTGTACGCGGCGCCGATGGCCGGTTCGAACTGGATTACTGGGGTAATTCCCTGCACGAGGCGTTGCAGGAACTGATCGAGTATGTCGAGCGCGAGAACGATGGCCATGCGCCGCCGCGGCAATACACACTGACCGTCTGCGGCAACACGCTGGCGGTGCGGTTCGAGCTGCCGCCCTGGCTGCGTTTGGTGAACGGGATCGAGCCGGACTGGCGCAAGGCGGACTTCTTCCTGGCCTTCACCCAGGTGAAGCGGTGCCCGTCGCTGTTGGACGGCCATCCGATCCTGGAGATCGCTGCCGACGACGTGCCACTGTCGGTGGTCAAGGACCGCCGTCCGCCAAGGGCCGAGATCCCCACCGAATAGCCGTGACCGGATAACCAACGCCGGCCTGCCAAGCCTGACCTGATGGGCGGCGATGGGACAGTTGGGGAGTACCCCGGCGGCTCCCGCCCCGTCTTTCGCCGCATCGCCCTTCGCGGCCCTGTCCGCCCGCCGTACGTCTGCCCACTCTCCAGGCTCGCGATTGGAAGCGGGCGGAGGTGTGCATGCGGCGCGGACTGCTACACGGGCTGCGGCACGGACTGCTCTGTGGCGCTTTGTGTCTGCTGCTGTGGAGCGTTCCGCTTGGTCCGACCGGGGCCATCGGCCTGGACCGGGCTCCCGACCCGTTGGTCGATGCGGTCACCCGTGCGGTGGAGGAGCGGCAGCCGGTGGCCGGAACCGGCAGCCTGGTGGTCGGCGTCATCCGCGATGGCCGGACGCTGGTGGTCGGGCGTGGCGATGCCGGGCGGCCGGATGGCGGGCCGGCCGACGGGCGAACCCTGTTCCAGATCGCGTCGCTGACCAAGCCCTTCACCGGCACCATCATGGCGGAACTGATGCGGGAGGGCCGCGTCGACCCCGCCGACCCGCTTCAGCGCCATCTGCGCCGGGTCGGCGCGGTGCAGGTCGCCCATGTGCCGGACTATGACGGTCGTCCGATCCGGCTGCGAGATCTCGCCACCCACACCGCCGGCTTGCCGAACGTGCCGGAAACCCCCCGCTTCTCTTGGAGCCGGCTGGAGGATCCGCGCAATCCCTACAAGCCGCTGTCGCGGGGCGAGTTGGCGCTGTGGCTGTCCGATTACCGGCTGCCGGTGCCGCCGGGCGTGCGTTTCAGCTATTCCAATGCCGGCATGTCGGTGCTGGGCGAGGCGCTGGCGGCGGCGGCCGGCCAGCCTTACGAGACCTTGCTGAAACGGGTGGTGACCGACCGGTTCGGGCTGCGCGACACCACCCTGCACCCGACGGCCGAGCAGCGGATGCGCAAGGCGGCGGGCCATGCCCGCGGCCGGACCGTGCCTGATTGGGAGGCGCCGGCGATGCTGCCCGCCTTCGGCCTCTATTCCTCGGCCGACGATCTGCTGCGCTGGCTCTCCGCCAATCTCGGCGATTGCCCGGGCGGTGCCGCCGTTGGGTCGGGCGGTCACGGCTGTGCGCCGCCGGTGGCGGCCACCCTGGCGCTGGCGCAGTCGGTGCAGGTCGACGGCCGGTCACTGGCAGATCCCGGCAGCCTGGGAAGCGGGGCGATGGCGCTCGGATGGTTCGTCGCCTGGGCTACGGACGGCACGCCGATCCATTGGCATTCCGGCTCCACCGGCGGCTTCAACGCCTATATCGCCTTCTCGAAGGCGCATCGCTGGGGCGTTGTGGCCCTGACCAACAGCGATCCCGATCAGGTCACCGCCGACCACGTTGTGATCGACCTCGTCCGTCGTCTGGAAGCGCGGCCGGAGGTGGCGAGCCTGCCCTGAGGCCCTGTCGTGAAGCTGCGGTCCGGTTCAGTGCAGGCGCCGCAGCGGCTTGACCGGGATCTCGACATCGGCGCGGGCTGGGGCGATGGGACCCGCCTGATGATGCGCGAGACGCCAGTTGCCCTTTTCGCGGGCAAACAGGTTGGTGGCGGCCAGGACGGCATCGCCCAGCGTTTCCTCGCAAACCACCAGCGCTGTGTCGCCGTGCAGCGTGACCCGTTCGTTCCGGGCCGCCACCGTGATGCCGCTGGGTGTGCGCAGAACGTCGCGCCAGCTGGTCAGCACGGCGTCGCGTCCGAACAGGGCGGTCCAGCCGGGATGGATGCAGGAGACGGGCAGCGTTTCCGCCCACAGGGCTTCCATCGCGGCGGCGTCGCGGTTGGTGAAGGCCCTGTAGAAGGCTTGGTTCAGGGCCAGCAGCGTGTCGCGGTCGGTCATGTCTTCATCCGGGCGATGGTTCCGGGAGGTCGGACGGCGCCCGGCCCGGCGGGCCGGCACCGGGACCGCTTGTAAAGAAGCCATCACTCATGGGCAAGCGCCGGTCCGGACGGATCCGGGCCGGCGCTGTGACAATGAACGCGTCGGAGACCGCATCGGACCGCCTCAGGCGGTCAGATCGACGCTCTGCGACTTCGCTGGAGTTGCGGCGGTGGCCGCCGTCCCGCTCTTCCCGGCCGACAGCCCTGCGATCGGATTGGACAGGTCGAGCGTCAGGTGGGTGACGCCGTCCTTCGACGTGGTCGGCTTCAGCACCGCCAGCCCCTTCATCCCGTCGCCGCCGCCGCCCTTGGCGGCCATGTCGTTCAGCTTGCCGAGGATGTCCTTGATCTCATCCTCGCTGAAGCCTTCCGACCGCACGATCATGCCGGTCGACTTGCCGGTGGCGGTGGTGGTCATGCCGGTGGCGCTGAGCGCCATGTCGCCGCCCTTGCCCAGGGAAGCCTGCAGGCGCTGGTCGTCGCGGCGGAAGTCCAGGGTCGATTTCGCAAACGAGATCTTGACGCTGCGGTCGCCGTCCTGGATTTCCAGGTCGATCCCGTGCGACTCGATCGACCACTGCGACTGGGTGGCCTGCATGTCCACCGACAGGTCGCTGAGGTTCATGCCGTCCAGCTTGGACTTCAGCCCGTCACCGAAGCCCTTCACCGCGTCGTCGATCCGGTTCTGCGGAACGCCCAGCGCACTCAGCGTGTCACCGAGCCCCTGCTTCAGGGCGTCGATGCCCTTGCCGAACATGCCGGCCAGACCCTTGCCGTGGTCCAGCGCCGACTGCATCAGCGACTGGGCCTGCTTGGCACGGTCCACGCCGCTGCCGGATGCTAGGGCGCCACCCCCGCCCGCTGCCCCGCCCGCAGCCTGGGCGCCGCTCTTGCCGGTCATGCTGTCCAGCAGCGATTCCATCGACTGGCTGATGGTGTAGGCCGGCGACTGGGACTTCTTGTCTGCCTTGTCGCCGTCCACCGTTTTCGCGTCCGATTTGGCCAGCGCGTCCTTCACCGTGCCGGCCGTCTTTGACGAGCCGTTCTGCACAGCCGTGGACAGCACCGACGGTTTGCCGCTCGGGCCGCTGAGCTCCGCGTAGTACATGGATGCCCCCGCATCGCGTTGTTTGTGTGCAAGCCGAAGCATGACGCCGGCAACCTTTACCGTTTGTTAATTTCATGGATTTCTTTCAATGATTGAAACAAATTCGTTTCCTTACTAAGTGTCGGCGACTGTGAAACTTCATCCGATAACTTGCCGCCACTTGTTCCGCCTGCGTGATGAGCTGCGACGAGCCGCGGCTTTCACCAAGGAGAAGGGGCTGCTACCCTTGTCGCCAAAGGACCCGGAAGAAGGGAGCCAGCCATCATGACCGACCGCCTGTCCATAGCCCTCGCCCAGATCAATCCCGCCGCCGGCAACCTCGCCGCGAATGCCGACCGACTCCGCGCCGTAAGGGCCGAGGCCGCGGCGCGCGGTGCCGATCTGGTCGTCTGTCCCGCTGCCGGCCTGTCCGGTGCCCCGTTGCTGGATCTCGCCGCACTTCCTGCCTTCCTCGACGCGGTGGAGGCAACGGTGCAGGCGCTGGCGGAGGACACCGCCGACGGTGGGCCGGCCTTGCTGGTTGGCGCGCCCTGGCATGGGGATTCGGTGCCTGGGGATTTGGGACGCGACGGATCGAAGCGTCACAATGCCGCGCTGTTGCTGGATGGCGGAAGAATCTCTGCGGTTCGTTTCCAGGCCGTAACGGATTCCAACGAAATCGGCGGGCCGGAGGAGGATCGTTTCGATAGCGGTCCGATGCCGGGTCCGGTCAATGTTCGCGGGGTGCGGATCGGCCTGCTGGTCGGCGGCGACTTGACCACCGGCGACGTTGCGGAAACGCTGGCGGAAAGCGGTGCCGAGCTGCTGGTCGCCATGCTGGCAAGTCCATTCGCTCCCGGCCGCGCCGACCAGCGGATTCATGCCGGCGTCGCGCGGGTGGTGGAATGCGGGTTGCCGCTGGCCGCCGTGAACCTGATCGGCGGGCAGGACGAGCGGGTGTTCGATGGGGGCAGCTTCGCGCTCGCCCCCGGCGGGCGGCTGGTCGCCCAGGCTCCGCTGTTCGCCGAACATCTTCTGCTGACCCGGTGGGAACGCGGAGACGATGATGGCTGGGACAGTTCCGAGGCCGAAACGATTGCTCCGGCTGAAGGAACTGAGGCGCTCTATGGCGCGCTGGTGCTGGGTCTGCACGATGCCGTAACGAAATCCGGCGCGCCGGGTGTGGCGGTCGGTCTGACCGGCGGTCTGGACTCGGCGCTTGTCGCCGCCATCGCCGTCGATGCGTTGGGGCCGGAGCGGGTCCTGGCGGTCCGGGCACCGCTGCCGGGCGGCCCGGACGCTGATCTTGCCGGTGCCCTGGCCGACAGTCTGGACGACGCGGCGGAAATCGTGGAGCTGCTGGGCTGCCGCCTCGACAATGTCGCGCTGGCGCCGCTGCTGAAGGCTGCCGACTCGCTGTTGGCCCCGGCTTTCGCCGGCCGCGATCCGGCCATGGCGGTGGAGCGGATGCATGCCCGCCTGCGTGCCGCGACTCTGGCGGCGCTGGCGGAGCGGATGGGGGCCTTGCTGCTGTCGAGCGTGGACCGCACCGACCGCCTACTCGGCCTTGCGCCGGAGGAGACGGGTTGCGGCTATGCCGTTCTGGCCGACGTGCCGAAGACGGCGGTGCTGGAACTGGCGCGCTGGCGCAACCGCAACCAGCCGGCGCTATCGCGCGGGCCGGCCGGGCTGGTGGTGCCGGAGCGGGTGTTGACGCGTCGGATGAAGGCTGAAACTCCGGCCGGGCTGCCGCCTGCGGAGGCGTTGGACGATCTGCTGGCCGGCTTGCTCGATGGCGGGCTGTCGCCGGCCGATCTCATGACGTTCGGTCATGCATCGGAGACGGTGGCGGCGGTCTGGCGATTGATGGCTCGGGCGGAAGCAGGCCGCCGCGGGGCTCCGCCGGGGCCGCGTGTGTCCCACCGGTCAACGGTGCGGTTGCGGCGCTTTCCGATTGCCGGCGGCTTCACCGATCTGCTGTAGAGCGGGCGGGGTGAAGGGGGAGCCGCGGTCCTCTTCGTCCCCATCCCGATGTCATGCAGGGGTCAGCCGCGCGTCAGCTTGATGATCGTGGCGATCATGCCGAAGGTCCACAGCACGGCCGGCAGAACCACCCAGGTCGGATGGAAGATGATCGCCAGCGGCATGATGAAGATCAGCAGCATGGCGGGAAAGACGAAGAAGGGCGAGTTTCCCCAGTTGCTCGACAACCCGGCCGGGTTCGCGTCTTCACCAAGATAAGCATCGGCGGTAACCGCTTGATCCGTCATCTCTATCACCCAAAGTTTTTTGTGGTTATTCCCTGTCCCGCAGTGCAGCAAGACAGGGGTTCATACGCCACGATGCTTTGGATGGCCAGAGCGCAGCCTTTGTCGTTGCTTTCGACTTTGGTCGAAGATTGGGTTCCGGGACGCCGGTTACGCGGCTTCGGTCAGCGCCAGCTGTGGGCGGCGTAGGCTGGACTGGATGGTGAAGGGCGCACGGACGCCGCCATTGAACAGCTCGGCGCATTCCAGAGCCTTCAGCACGCGCTCTTCCGGCGGCTGGCCGGCGGTGGAGGCGAGCGAACCCAACGCATAATCCGACCCGCAGCCGATGGCGTGGTAGCCGCGCACCGCCTCGCCGACCTGATAGTCGGACTGCACGGTGAAGAGGCGGCCTTCCAACCCGACCATGAAGGTGCCGCCGGTCTCCACGTCGTTGGAGCGGTGAGCGTAGCCGCCGTCCTTCAGGCAGTTGCGGACCGCATCGACGAAGTCGACGACCATGTAGCGGAACAGGTCGGCGTCATGGTCGCGGGACGGGACCTCCAGCCGGTAATGCAACAGCTGGCCCATGCGGAAGGAACTGGTGAAGCCGATCAGGCTGTCGCCGTTGCGGAACACTTTGGTGTCGGCGCGGACGGTGATGTCCAGCCCGTTCACCCCGGCGCTGTCGCCGCCCATCCACACGCGATCGCCGTCCACCAATCCCACAATGCAGGTCATCGCCAACCCTCGCCTGATAAAAAGAAACCGAGGCAAAGGGTGTGGGAATACGGTTAATGAATTATTGCCTAGCTTTGTGACATTGCGCGTGACAAAGGAGGTATCTCTACCCCCTTCGTCGTGCGTTTTTCTTGCTTACTTCGCCAGATCGACCAGAGCCTTGACAGTATTTTCTGCCCCCTCGGCGATCTGGGCCAGAGTGGCGTCCAGCATGTAGCAAGGGGAGGTGACCACCTTCAGCCCCGGATCGACCACGATCTCGCCATGAGTGGCGGTGCGATGGACCGCCCCCATCGCTTCCAGGGCGGCGACGGTGCCAGGATCGTTGCCGACGGTCAATTCCACCCCCTGCTGGCCCAGGATCTTGGCGAGGATGGCCGGCGCGATGCACAGCGCGCCGATCGGCTTGCCGGCCGCACGCATGGCGGCGACGGCGGCCACCACCTGCGGGTTGACCGAGCAGTCGGCCCCCTTGAAGGCGAAGTCGCTGAGATTCTTGGCGGCGCCGAATCCGCCGGGGAAGATCAGCGCATCGACATCGCCGGCCGAGAACTCGCTGAGCGCGGTGATCTTGCCGCGGGCGATGCGTGCCGACTCGACCAGCACGTTGCGGCTTTCGCCGGTCTCCTGGCCGGTCAGGTGGTTGACGACATGGGCCTGCGGAATGTCGGGGGCGTAGCACACCGCCACCGCGCCCACCCTGGCGATGGCCAGCAGGGTGCAGACCGCCTCGTGGATTTCCGCGCCGTCATACACGCCGCAGCCCGACAGCACGACGCCGATGCGCAAGCTCTTGTCCGCCATAGGATGTCTCCGAGATTGGATTTGCCGCCAAGCTAACGCAGCCCGTTTCCCGCGCCTACCGTGGCAACCGACGCAATGCTCGACCTGTTGCGCGGATGCATCGGTCGCGGACCGCTTTCGGAAGGCGCGCCGGCCGTGCTAGGACTGCCCGCCTGTCCCGTCCGCAACCCGAGTCCTGCCATGTCCACCGCCGTCCGTTTCGCCCCCAGCCCGACCGGCCGCATCCATGTCGGCAATGTGCGCCTTGCGCTCGTCAACTGGCTGTTTGCGCGCAAGATCGGCGGAAGCTTCATGTTCCGGCTTGACGACACCGACGAGGAGCGCTCCACCCAGGAATTCGCCGACGCCATCGCTGCCGACCTGACCTGGCTGGGCCTGACCTGGGATCGTTTCGCCCGCGAAAGCGACCGCTATCCGCGCTATGACGAGGCGGCAGCGGCGTTGAAGGCCGCCGGTCGGCTCTATCCCTGCTACGAGACGTCGGAGGAACTGAACCTCAAGCGCGCCAGTCTGGTGTCGCAGGGCCGTCCGCCGATCTACGACCGTGCCGCGCTGCGCCTGACCGACGAGGATCGCGCCCGGCTGGAAGGGGAGGGGCGCAAGGCCCATTGGCGCTTCAAGTTGAACCCGACTCCGGTGGAATGGACAGATCTCGTCCGCGGGCCGGTGCGATTCGAGGGCATGGCGCTGAGCGATCCGGTGCTGATCCGCGAGGATGGCCGGCCGCTCTACACCTTGACCAGCGTGGTCGACGACGCCGACTTCGCCATCACCCACATCATCCGCGGCGAAGACCATGTCGCCAACACCGCGGTGCAGATCCAGATTTTCGAAGCGCTCAACGCAGCCGTGCCGACCTTCGCCCATCTGCCGCTGCTGACCGATGCCGGCGGGCAGGGGCTGTCGAAGCGGCTGGGCAGCCTGTCGGTCGGCAGCCTGCGCGACGAGGACGGCATCGAGCCGATGGCGGTCAACAGCCTGCTGGCGAAGCTCGGCACCTCCGATCCCATCGAGGCGCGGCTGACGCTTGAGGAACTGGTGGCGGAGTTCGACCTGTCGAAGATCGCCCGCGGCACGCCGAAGTTCGATCCGGAGGAGCTGGGCCGGCTGAACGCCCGCATCCTGCAACTGACGCCGTTCGAGGCGGTGGCCGCCCGGCTGGAGGCGCTGGGCCTGACGGGCGCCGATGCCGCTTTCTGGGACGCGGTGCGGCCCAATCTGGCGCGGCTGAGCGACGCGCAGGACTGGTGGGCGGTGACCCATGCGCCGGTGACGCCGCTGGTGGAGGATGCCGCTTTCCTGGCCCAGGCGGCGGCGCTGCTGCCCGACGAGCCGTGGGACCTCGGCACCTGGAGTGCCTGGACCAATGCGGTGAAGGGAGCGACGGGCCGCAAGGGCAAGGAGCTGTTCCTTCCTCTGCGCCGCGCGCTGACCGGGCGCGACCATGGACCGGAATTGAAGAACCTGCTACCCCTGATCGGACGGGCGCGCAGCCTCCGGCGTCTGGCCGGCGAAACCGCCTGAAACCTTTCTTCATCCAGGAGTTCGGACCGTGCCGTTGGACCTCTACAACACGCTGACCCGCCGTAAGGAGCGCTTCGAGCCGCTTCGCCCGGACCATGTCGGCATGTATGTCTGTGGTCCGACGGTCTACGACACCGCCCATATCGGCAACGCCCGGCCGGTGGTGGTGTTCGACCTGCTGTTCCGGCTGCTGTCGCGGCTCTATCCGGCGGTGACCTATGTCCGCAACATCACCGATGTGGACGACAAGATCATCGACCGGGCGCGGGACAGCGGCGAGCCGATCGATGCGCTGACCGCGCGCACCACCGACCTGTTCCATGCCGACATGGACGCGCTGAACGCGCTGCGCCCGACCATCGAGCCGCGGGCGACCCAGCATATCGGCCAGATGATCGCGCTGATCGCCACGCTGATCGAGCGCGGCAACGCCTATGCCGCGGAAGAGCATGTGCTGTTCTCCGTGCCGTCGATGCCGAGCTATGGCCAGCTGTCCCGCCGCTCGCTGGAGGACATGATCGCCGGTGCGCGGGTGGAGGTGGCACCCTACAAGCGCGATAGCTCCGACTTCGTGCTGTGGAAGCCGAGCAGCCCCGACCAGCCCGGTTGGGACAGCCCCTGGGGCCGCGGCCGTCCGGGCTGGCACATCGAATGCTCCGCCATGGCGAAGGAGCATCTCGGCGCCACCTTCGACATCCATGGCGGCGGTTTGGACCTGATCTTCCCGCACCATGAGAACGAGATCGCCCAGAGCTGCTGCGCCAACGGCACCGACGGACTGGCCCGCACCTGGGTCCACAACGGCTTCGTGACGGTCGAAGGCGAGAAGATGTCGAAGTCCCTCGGCAACTTCTTCACCGTCCACGATCTGCTGGACGAGTTCCCGGGTGAGGCGATCCGCCTGACCCTGCTGAGCGCCCATTACCGCCAGCCGCTGGACTTCACCCGCGAGGGCATCCGGCAGGCCAAGGGCACGCTCGACCGCTGGTATCAGGCTCTGCGCGGCGAGCCGGCTGCGATTCCGGCCGAACTGCCCTTCGACGTGCTGGCGGCACTGGAGGACGATCTGAACAGTCCGCTCGCCATCGCGCATCTGCACGAGTTGGCGACCGCGGTGAACAAGGCGAAGAGCGATGCCGAGAAGGCCGCGGCCAAGGGTGCGCTGCTGGCGGCCGGACAACAGCTCGGCCTGTTGCAGCAGGATGCGGAGGCATGGTTCCGCTGGGCGCCGACCGGTGGGGCCGAAGGGTTGACCGACGTCGAGGTCGAGCAGCTGATCGTCGACCGCAAGTCTGCACGCGCGGCGAAGAACTTTGCCGAGGCCGACCGCATCCGCAAGGAACTGGCCGACAAGGGCATCGTTCTCGAAGACGGTCCGCAGGGCACGACCTGGAAGCGGGGGTAATTCGCCGATTCGCCCTTTCCCGCTGCGGGAGGGGGCGGTCCGCCCTAGTATTGTTGCCAGGGCCGCAACAAACCTTCGCTGCTTCCGCTGATTATCCCGCGCGTCGATCCGGCTAATCTCCTCTTCAGACGAAACGCGGCCCTCGCCGGTCCGCCTGACTGAGGAGACCCTGACCATGATCGACAATCGCACGCCCCCTATGCCGCCTTCCTGCTGCGCGTCGGCCTCGGCCTGCTGTTCCTGGCCCATGGCCTTGTGCTGAAGGTGCTGACCTTCACCATTCCCGGCACCGTCGGCTATTTCGAGAGCATCGGCTATCCCGGCTTTCTCGCCTATCTCGTGATCCTGGGCGAGATCGGCGGCGGGCTGCTGCTGATCGCCGGTGTCTACACCCGCTGGATCGCGCTGGCCCTGCTGCCGATCATGATCGGCGCCACGCTCCAGCATGTCGGCAATGGTTGGGTGTTCAATGCGCAGGGCGGCGGTTGGGAGTTCCCGGCCTTCTGGACGGTCCTGCTGGTGGTGCAGTCGCTGCTGGGCGAGGGCGCCTTCGCCCTGAAGGTTCCGGCGCTGGGCGCCCCGGCCGACCGTCGCGAACTGGCCTGATCCGCAACCGAAACCGGTATTCGACGGTGGCGCGGAGCGGGGAGGGGGCAATTTGCCTCTTCCCCGTTCCGCGTCGCCGTCCCATTTGGTAGACAGGACGGAGACCAACCGGAGAGCCTGATGACCGTTTCGCCGAACGACCAGCACAAGACGGAGTCCTCCGGGGTCCTGAATTTGCTGGACGACCTGATCGCCAAGGCGCGCGCCGCCGGTGCGGATGCCGCCGATGCCGTGCTGTTCGACAGCGCGTCCGTGTCCCTCGCTCACCGGCTGGGCAAGACCGAGAAGCTTGAGCGCTCCGAATCCGGCGATCTCGGACTCAGGGTGTTCATCGGCAAGCGGCAGGCCATCGTCTCCTCCACCGACCGCAGCGGCAAGGCGCTGGACGAGCTGGTCGAGCGTGCCATCGCCATGGCCCGCGTGGTGCCGGAGGACGGCTTCGCCGGCATCGCCGATCCGGAGCAGCTGTCCCGCAGCTGGCCCGACCTCGACATCTGCGACGATGAGGAGCCGTCCTCGGAAACGCTGATCGACCGGGCCCGCATCGCCGAAGAGGCGGCACTGGCGGTCGAGGGCGTCACCAATTCCGAAGGGGGCGATGCCGGCTGGAGCCGCTCGACCATCGCGATTGCCGCCTCCAACGGCTTCGCCGGCACCTACGGGGTGTCGCGCCAGTCGCTGTCTGCCTCCGTCCTGGCCGGCACCGGCACCGGGATGGAGCGCGACTATGATTATGACAGCAAGGTCTATGGCGCTGACCTGCGCGATCCCGCCGAGATCGGCCGCGAGGCCGGCGAGCGTGCCGTCCGCCGCCTGAACCCGCGCCGCGTCAAGAGCTGCAAGGTGCCGGTGTTCTTCGACCCACGGGTATCGCGCGGCCTGCTCGGTCACCTGACCGGCGCCATCAGCGGTCCCAGCATCGCCCGCGGCACCAGTTTCCTCAAGGACAGGATGGGGCAGCAGATCTTCGCGTCCTCCATCACCATCGTCGACGACCCGCATGTGAAGCGCGGCCTGCGCTCCCGTCCCTTCGATGCCGAGGGCGTCGAAGTGTCGCGGCGCACGCTGATCGAGGACGGTGTGCTGACCACCTGGCTGCTCGACCTGCGGTCCGCCCGGCAGCTCGGCCTGACGACAACCGGCCACGCCGCCCGCGGCACCTCCGGCCCGCCGGGTCCGGCGCCGGCCAATGTCTACATGGCTGCCGGCAAGCGCAGCCGCGCCGACATGCTGGCGGAGATCAAGGACGGCTTCTACGTCACCGACCTGATGGGCATGGGCGTCAATGGCGTCACCGGCGATTACAGCCGTGGCGCCGGCGGCTTCTGGATCGAGAACGGCCAGATCACCTATCCCGTCAACGAGATCACCATCGCCGGCAACCTCAAGGACATGTTCCTGAACATGGAGGCGGCCGACGACCTGGAACTGCGCTTCGGCATGGATGCGCCGACCGTGCGCATCGACGGCATGACCATTGCCGGGATGTAGGCGCCGGTATGTAGGCGTCGGCGTTCAAGCCGCTTAGGGCAGAGGCAGCTCCGCCCGTCTCTTCATCATTTGGCATCGTTCTTGCGCAGACAGCGGGCAACCCAAAGCGGGTTCGCCCGCTTTTTGTGCTGCATTTCCGCCACTCTGCCTGTCCAAACATCAGCTAGGCCCTTGCGCGTATCTGCCTGATCTGTTAGCAATTTGCCGTTTTTTTGGGCGAAATGCTGAAGGTTTGTGCAAATGGATGCGGCAAAGACGGGTGGCGACGTCCTTTTCGTGCTGATGGGCGCGGTGATGGTGCTGGCGATGCATTGCGGCTTCGCCCTGCTGGAGGTCGGGACGGTCCGGCGCAAGAATCAGGTGAACGCGCTGGTGAAGATCCTGTCGGACTTCGCCATGTCGACCATCGCCTATTTCTTCGTCGGTTATGCCGTGGCCTACGGGATCGACTTCTTCGCCGACGCCCACACGCTGGTCGGCAAGGGAAGCGGCGGCTTCGCAGCCTATGGCTACGATCTGGTGAAGTTCTTCTTCCTCGCGACCTTCGCCGCCGCGGTGCCGGCCATCGTCTCGGGCGGCATCGCCGAGCGTGCCAGATTCTGGCCGCAGGCCGGCGCCACGCTGGCGTTGATCGCGCTGTTCTATCCATTGCTGGAAGGCACGGTCTGGGGAACCCGCTTCGGCCTGCAAGGCTGGATGGCTGCGA
This sequence comes from Azospirillum sp. A23, assembly GCF_042938965.1. Taxonomy (NCBI): domain Bacteria; kingdom Pseudomonadati; phylum Pseudomonadota; class Alphaproteobacteria; order Rhodospirillales; family Azospirillaceae; genus Azospirillum; species Azospirillum sp. A23. Next base: position 542,215 of record NZ_CP170667.1, read on the forward strand.
CATTCGGCCAGCCGTTCCACGACTTCGCCGGATCGGTGGTGGTACATGCCTTCGGCGGCTGGGTGGCGCTGGGTGCGGTGCTGAACCTCGGCAACCGCCGCGGCCGCTACCGCCCCAACGGTTCGCTGATCGCCATTCCGCCGTCGAACATTCCCTTCCTGGCACTGGGCGCCTGGGTGCTGTGCGTCGGCTGGTTCGGCTTCAACGTGATGAGCGCCCAGGTACTGGACGGCGTGACGGGTCTGGTGGCGCTGAACTCGCTGATGGCGATGGTCGGCGGCATCGTCACGTCGCTGGTGATCAGCCGCACCGATCCAGGCTTCGTCCACAACGGCGCGCTGGCCGGTCTGGTGGCGATCTGCGCCGGGTCCGACGTGATGCACCCGCTGGGCGCGCTGGTCACCGGCGGTATCGCCGGGCTGCTGTTCGTCTGGGCCTTCAACAAGTGCCAGATCGACTGGAAGATCGATGACGTGCTGGGCGTCTGGCCGCTGCACGGTCTGTGCGGCCTGACCGGCGGCCTGCTGGCCGGCGTCTTCGGGCAGGAGGCGCTGGGCGGCCTTGGCGGCGTGTCGATCCTCAGCCAGATCGTCGGTACGCTGGGCGGCGCCGGCTTCGGATTCGCCTCGGGTCTGGCGGTCTACGGCCTGCTGCGCGTCACCGTCGGCATCCGCCTCGATCCCGAGCAGGAGTACAAGGGCGCCGACCTGTCGTTGCACCACATCACCGCGTACCCGGAAGAGGACGCGCCCGGCATGTAATGCGCCGCGCACAACGCCGCCGCCCCTTGGCCGACTCTTGCTTTGCCGGGGCGGCGGCTTTAGTGTCCAGCGCGAACTCCTCCCCCTCACGACGCCGGATTTTGACCGCCCCATGAAGGCCGCCATCGTCGTTTTCCCCGGCTCCAACCGCGAACGCGACGCCGTCGCCGCGCTGGAGGCCGTCAGCGGGACCAAGCCGCATCTGGTCTGGCACCGCGACACCGAACTGCCCAAGGTCGACCTGATCGTCGTGCCCGGCGGCTTCTCCTATGGCGATTACCTGCGCTCCGGCGCCATGGCGGCGCATTCGCCGATCATGCGCGAGGTGAAGGCGCGGGCCGATCAGGGCGTCCGGGTTCTCGGCGTCTGCAACGGCTTCCAGATCATCACCGAGGCCGGGCTGCTGCCCGGCGCGCTGATGCGCAACGGCGCGCTGAAGTTCGTCTGCCGCGTCCAGCATCTGCGGGTGGAGAACACCGACAGCCCCTTCACCAGGAAATACGCGAAGGGCCAGATCGTCCGTTTCCCCGTGGCGCATGGCGACGGCAACTACTGGACCGACGCGGAGACGGTGAAGCGGCTGGACGGCGAAGGCCAGGTCGCCTTCCGCTATGTCGGTGACGAGGCGCGCAGCGACCCCCGCGGCAACCCGAACGGCTCGGTGTCCGACATCGCCGGCATCTTCAATGCCAAGCGCACCGTGCTGGGCCTGATGCCGCACCCCGAGGACGCGGTGGAAGCCCTGCACGGCAACACCGACGGCAAGCCCATGTTCGAAGGTCTGGTGGAGGCCCTGTCGTGAGCGCTGAAGCTACCAGGGCGCAGGAGCGTCCGGTCACCGCCGAACTCGCCAAGGAGTTCGGCCTGTCCGCCGAGGAGTACCAGAACGCCCTGGACATCCTGGGCCGCACTCCGACCTTCACCGAGATGGGCATCATCTCGGTCATGTGGTCGGAGCACTGCTCCTACAAGTCGTCGAAGGTGTGGCTGAAGACGCTGCCGACCACCGGTCCGCAGGTGATCTGCGGCCCCGGCGAGAATGCCGGCGTGGTCGACATCGGCGACGGCGACGCCGTCATCTTCAAGATGGAGAGCCATAACCACCCGTCCTACATCGAGCCCTACCAGGGTGCGGCGACGGGCGTCGGCGGCATCCTGCGCGACGTGTTCACCATGGGCGCGCGTCCCATCGCCAACATGAACGCGCTGCGCTTCGGCTCGCCCGACCACCCCAAGACCCGCCATCTGGTCTCGGGCGTGGTCGCCGGCATCGGCGGCTACGGCAACTGCGTCGGCGTGCCGACCGTGGGCGGCGAGACCAACTTCCACCCGGCCTACAACGGCAACATCCTGGTCAACGCCATGACCGTGGGTGTCGCCAAGACCGACAGGATCTTCTATTCGGCCGCCGCCGGCATCGGCAACCCGGTCGTCTATGTCGGCTCCAAGACCGGCCGCGACGGCATCCATGGCGCCACCATGGCGTCGGCCGAGTTCACCGAGGATTCGGAGGAGAAGCGCCCGACCGTGCAGGTCGGCGACCCCTTCACCGAGAAGCTGCTGATCGAAGCCTGCCTGGAATTGATGGAGACGGACGCCATCGTCGCCATCCAGGACATGGGCGCCGCCGGCCTGACCTCGTCGTCGGTCGAGATGGCTGGCAAGGGCGGCCTGGGCATCGAGCTGACGCTCGACACCCTGCCGATGCGCGAAGAGGCGATGACGCCCTATGAGATCATGCTCTCCGAAAGCCAGGAGCGCATGCTGATCATCCTGAAGCCCGGCCGCGAGGAGGTGGCGAAGGCCATCTTCGACAAGTGGGAGCTGGACTTCGCCGTCATCGGTCACCTGACCGACACCGGCAACCTCGTCATCAAGATGTATGGCGAGACCTGGTGCGACATGCCGATCGCCCCGGTGTCCAACGCCGCACCGGAATACAACCGTCCGTGGGAGCCGACGCCGAAGGCTTCGGATGTCGCCGACAGCGTGTTCGACGGCTATTCCGAGGAACTGGGCGACACGCTGACCAAGCTGTTCGGCTGCCCCGATCTGGCCTCCAAGCGCTGGATCTGGGAGCAGTATGACAGCCTCGTTGGCGGCGACACTCGCTTCATGTCGGGTCAGGCCGACGCCGCGGTCGTCCGTGTGCCGGGCCAGACCAAGGCGGTTGCCATCACCACCGACTGCACCCCGCGCTACTGCCTCGCCGACCCGGTCGAGGGCGGCAAGCAGGCCGTGGCCGAGGCGTGGCGCAACCTGTCGGCGGTGGGCGCCCTGCCGCTCGCCATCACCGACAACATGAACTTCGGCAACCCCGAGAAGCCGCGGATCATGGGCCAGTTCGTCGGCGCCGTCCAAGGCATCGGCGAGGCCTGCAAGGCGCTGGACTTCCCGGTCGTCTCGGGCAACGTCTCGCTCTACAACGAGACCAACGGCGAGGCGATCCTGCCGACTCCGGCCATCGGCGGCGTCGGCATCATGCCGGACGCGATGATCGCCGTCGGCATCGCCTTCAAGAACGAGGGCGACGTGATCCTCGCGGTGGGCGAGACGAAAGGCCACATCGGCCAGTCGATCTTCCTGCGCGAGATCCTCGGCCGCGAGGAGGGGGCACCCCCGCCGGTCGATCTGGCGGTGGAGCGTCGCAACGGCGACTTCGTCCGCGGCCTGATCCACGAGGGTCTGGTGGTGTCGAGCCACGACGCGGCCGACGGCGGCCTGATCGTCGCCATCGCCGAGATGGCGCTGGCCGGCGGCATCGGCGCCTACCTGACCGGTTTCGACGGCCAGCATGTCCGCGTGCTGTTCGGCGAGGACCAGGGCCGCTACGTCCTGGCCGTCCGTCCGGACGTCGCCGAGACGGTGCAGGAGAAGGCCAAGGCCGCCGGGGTTCCGGTCAGCGTGCTGGGCGAAACCCGCGGCACCTCGCTATCGGGCCGCGGTGGCGAGATCGTTTCCCTGAAACGCCTGCGCGAGGCGAACGAAGGCTGGCTGCCGACATACATGGCCGCCGAGCTGTAAGACGGCCGGGTCGTAAGGAAAACGGCCAAGCCTGATCGAGGTGACCGATCGAGGTCGACGGGGCTGCTTCATGCGAGGCGGCCCCGTTTCTTTTTCCGGCCGGGGAGCGGCGAGCACCCTGCGCCGTTCATGCTCTGTCGTGTACAGACCGGCAAATCGCGTTAAACTCACCGCTCTAAAGGGTTGGATCGGCATATGAGCGCGCCTGGAGGCGGGGAATGGGGTTTTCAGTCACCTTTTGGGGCGTGCGCGGCACCATTCCCTGCCCAATGGCCTCGCATTTGGGGTTCGGTGGCAACACCTCCTGCGTTGAAGTGCAGGCGGGCAAGCAGCGGATCATCGTCGATGCCGGTACCGGGCTGCGGATGCTGGGGCGCAAGCTTCTGGCCGAAGGGGTGACCGGCGCCACGCTACTGCTGAGCCACACCCATCTCGACCACATCAGCGGCTTTCCCTTCTTCGCGCCGGCCTACACCAAAGGCTTCGGTCTTCGCGTCATCTCCGGCCATCTCAACGGCGGTCCCGACATCGAATCGGTGATGGCGCGCCAGATGGAACGGCCGCTCTTCCCGGTGCCGCTGCGCACCATGGGCGGTGACCTGAGCTTCCTTGAGGTGCCGCCCGGCCACAGCTTCAAGCTGGAGGGCGGGGTGCGCATCCACACCGCGGCGCTGAACCATCCCGACGGCGCCACCGGCTACCGGATCGAGTATCAGGGGCGGTCGGTCGCCTACGTCACCGACACCGAACATGTGCCGGACCACCCCGATCGCAACATCCTGAACCTTGTCGACGGGGTGGATCTGCTGCTCTACGACTCGACCTACACCGACGATGAATGGGCGCAGCGGATCGGCTGGGGCCATTCCACCTGGATGGAAGCGGTGCGGATCGCCCGCGCGGCCCATGTGAAGACGTTGGGCCTGTTCCACCACGATCCGGATCACGACGACGCGACGATGGAGCGGATCGAGGCGGCGGCCAAGGCAGAGTTCGCAAATTGCTTTGCCGCGCGCGAGGGAACCACCATTTCCCTCGACTGACATTCCCTGTGCATCGGGCATTATGACCGCAACCATCCTGATTCTGTTCGCCGCCACCTATCTGGGCATGGCGCTGGGCGGTTTTCCCGGCCTGCGCATCGACCGCACCGGCATCGCGCTGGTCGCAGCGATCCTGCTGCTGGCGACCGGGGCGCTGGATACCGCCGCCGCCGTGTCGGCCATCGACTTCCCGACGATCTTCATCCTGCTGGGTCTGATGATCCTGTCGGCGCAATATGCCGGCAGCGGTTTCTACGACTGGTGTGCGCTGAAGGTGGCGCAGGCGGCGAAGTCGCCGGCGCGGCTCCTGGCGGTGATCGTGCTGGTCGCCGGCGGGCTGTCGGCGGTGCTGGCGAACGACGTGGTCGTCTTCGCGATGACGCCGATGCTGTGCCTGGGCTTGCAGGCGCGCAAGCTGGACCCGCGGCCCTACCTGATCGGGCTGGCGGGCGCCGCCAATGCAGGGTCGGCGGCGACGATGATCGGCAACCCGCAGAACATCCTGATCGGGCAGGTCGGGCATCTCGATTTCTGGCGCTTCCTGGCGATCTGCGGCGGCCCGGCGCTGGCGGCCATGGCCATCGCCTATGCGACCGTCTGGCTGGTCTGGCGCGGCCGTTTCGGCATGCCGCAGGAGGGGCACGAGGAGGCCGTGCAGGCGGCGCCGAAGCTCGACCGCTGGCAGTTGGGCAAGGCGGTGGCGGCGACGCTCGTTCTGCTGATCCTGTTCACCCGCGACATCCCGCAGGAGCATGCGGTGCTGCTGATCGCCGGTGTGATGATGGTCAGCCGCCGCATGGCCAGCCGCGACATGCTGGGCATGGTCGACTGGCATCTTCTGGTGCTGTTCGGCGCGCTCTTCGCGATCAACCATGCGCTGGGGCTGACCGGCATCCCGACGGCGCTGGTCAACGACCTGAGCGCGGCAGGATGGCTTCCCGACCGGCTGGCGGTGATGCTGCCGCTGTCGCTGGCGGGCAGCAACACCATCGGCAACGTTCCGGCGGTGATCCTGCTGCTGGCCGCCTGGCCGTCGCCGCCGGAAGGGGCGCTCTACGGGCTGGCGCTGCTGTCGACCCTGGCCGGCAACCTGCTGCTGCCGGGCAGCCTTGCCAACATCATCGTGGCGGAGCGGGCTGCCGCTGCCGGCGTCAAGCTGGGCTTTGTCGAGCATGCACGCTGCGGCGTGCCGATGGCGCTCCTGTCGATGGCGGTGGCGGCGGTCTGGCTGTGGGCCGGCGGGTGGATGGGGCTGTGACGGGCAGGCTGTGACCTGTGATCAGCGCGTGACTTTCGGAAGTGCAAGCCCCTTCTGCCGGGTGCGACAAATGGGGTACTCTGTTCGGAGCGCCATTGTCGTGCGCCGGGGTGGGGGAGCGCTGTGGGTCTGGTCGGCCAATTCCTTGAATTTATCGAAAGCGCCCCGAACCAGTCGCTGCGGTCGCTCAGCGATCGGGTGCTGCGCAAGTGCCGCGAACTGACGGGTGCCGAGGCCGGCACGGTCTTCATGCTGCGCGGGCAGGGACGGCACCGTCATCTCGATGCGGTCAGCGCGCAGAACGACGTGATCCGCGCCAGGCCGACCCTGTTTTCGGTGCCGGTCAGCCAGGCCTCCATCGTCGGCTATGTCGCCGCGACCGGCGAGACGCTGCTGCTGGAGGATGCCTACGCCATTCCGGCCGACCAGCCCTACAGCTTCAACCCCGCCTTCGACCAGCGCACCGGCTTCCGCACCCGGTCCATCATGGCCTTCGCGTTGAAGGGGTTCCGTGACCGGCCCATCGGCGTGGTGCAGCTGATCAACCGCCGCCCGCTGGAGGGGCCGCCGGCCTTTCTGCCCGATCACGAGCAGATGATTGCCCCGGTCAACCACATCGTCGGCCGGGCGCTGGAACGCGCTGCGACGCTGGAGCGGCTGACCGAACGCAACCGCGCCCTGACCAAGGAGCGCCGCCGTGTCGCCGAACTCCAGGCGGAGACGGAGCGGGCCTTCATGGTGTCGGTCAATCTGCTGGCCCGCGCTGCCGAGGTGCATGACGAGGACACCGGCAACCACATCCTGAGGGTCAACGAATATTCCTACATGCTGGCGACCTGGGCCGGTTGCAGCCGCGCCTTTTGCCGGGAGATCCGCTTTTCTGCCGCCCTGCACGATGTCGGCAAGATGAGCGTCGATCAGGCGGTTCTGCACAAGCGGGGCCGGCTCGACGAGCGCGAGCTTGCGGAAATGCGGCGCCATCCGGTCTATGGCCACGACATCCTGGTCGCATCGGACCGGCTGAAGATGGCCGCCGAGATCGCGCTGTACCATCACGAGCAATGGGCCGGCACCGGCTATCCGTTCGGCCTGAAGGGCGAGGAAATTCCCCTCGCCGCCCGCATCGTCGCCATTGCCGACTGTTATGACGCGCTGCGCAGCGCCCGGCCCTACAAGCCGTCATTCAGCCATGAGAAGACGGTGGACATCCTGCTGAACGGTGACGATCGCCTGGACCCGAAGGTCCATTTCGATCCGCGCCTGCTGGCGCTGTTCGCCGCCCGCCATGCGGAGTTCGGCGAGATCTGGGAGCGGCTGAAGGATCAAGAAACGCAGGATGCCTGAGGCCTGACGAAAGAGGGCCGGTGCGGGCGGTCCACGACCTCCCGAACCGGCCCTGTCTCAGGCTCAACCCGCTCAGGTGTGGGTCACTCGGCCGGGTTGGTCGCGGCGAGCGCGCGGCGGCGGACCCAGCGGATGCTCTTGATCGCGAGCCACAGACCGCCGATGGCAAGGCCGGTCAGCAGCAGGATCTTCGGTCCATCCTCGCCGATGGCGGCGGCAGCCTCACCGAACAGGTAACCGGCGCCGGCGAAGCTCCAGGCCCAGATGCCGGCGGCGATGAAGTTCCAGAACAGGAAGCGCGACCACGGCATCCCCGAGGTGCCGATGGCGACCGACGCGATGTTCCGGACGCCGTAGAGGAAGCGGAAGACCAGGATGAAGGCGACGCCGTATTTCTCCAGCCAACCCAGCACCCGGCAGGCGTGGGCATCGGCGGAGGGGAAACGGGCCAGCGCCTTCTTGCCCCAGCGGCGGCCCAACCAGAACCAGACCTGATCGCCCAGGAAACTGCCGACCCACACCGACCCGACCAGCCAGTAAAGATTGACGATACCGAGCTTGGCGCCCATCCCGCCGAAGATTACAAATGTTTCACCTTCAAAAAAGGCCCAGACAAAGGCCATCGGGTAAAAGGCGTTCCCCCATTCCTGCAACCACGAAATCCAGTCCAAAGCTCCCTCCGGGAGACGTCGCATGTGGGTTCGGCGTGCCCGGCGGCGCTTTGATACCGCTTTATTGTGCGATGCGGCATATAAAGCGTGGGCTGGAAGGGATCATGACATAAAGCCGTGTGGTTTGTCTCGGAAACTTTATTGACGAAGGGACGCACCCAGCAGTGAGACTGGCGTGTCAGAAATCCTCGCCCGAGAGCTCTCCCACCGCCTGCCGCGCGGCACGCAGCAGGGCGGGGTTCGGCTCCCTCGCACCTTCTCCGTTTTCGCCGTCGGTATCCCCGGAGTCGGGGGCGGCGCGGCGCTTCAGTTCGCGCGCCGCTTCGATCAGCAGATGGGCCAGCCGCTGGTCGGGCAGCGCCTGCACCAGTGCCCGCAATTCCGCGTTGGACAGTGCTGCCGGGTCGAAGGCCGGCGGGGGAGGCGGCGGGGCCGGGGGGGCGAGCGGCAGGGTCGCGACGCTCGCCGCCATCGCCGCCGCCCGGGGCGGCGGTGCGGCTTCCCGTACCACGTCCACGGCGACCTGGGCGGCCATGGTCGAGGGGGCGGCACCCGTCGCGGAAGCCCGCGCCCGGCGCGGCTTGCGCACCGGCTCGCTTTCCGGCAGGTCGTCGAACAATAGCCGTTGGACGCTCATCGCTGCAGATGCCCCCTGCGCTCCATCGATGCCGCCAGCGCTGCGGCGGCCAATCCCGTTCACTCGCAGTTTGCGATGTGTTCTCTTTTCATTCTAGAAATCGCGGTCGGTTTGTCGAGTGGATTCTGCCGGGCTATGCCTGAGGGGCATCCTGGACGGCCACTGCTTCCAGGAATCGCTCGGGCCGCAGTACGCGTGTGGCGCCGGCCTGGTGCACCGACAGGAGCTGACGGTCGACCGTCACCAGCCAGGGAACCGAGCCGCCGACGGCGGCGGCCAGGAACATGTCGTCCTCCGGATCGCGGCACAGCCGACCGACCGCGGCCGGTGCGACCAGAGTCATCTCCTGGCCGACCCGCTCCAGGAAGGCGCGGCGTTCGGTCGCGGCGGCGTAGCGGTCGAAGGTGGGGCGCATCAGCACCTCCCGCAGCTCGGCCAGCGTTTCGCTGCTGCCGACGAGGCCGCGGTCGGCACGCACCCGCTCCACGCACCGGCGGATCGCATCGTGGCGCCGGGCAGCAGCACTTCCCAGCAGCGCGTAGGCCACCAGGATGTTGGTGTCGAGTACGGCCCGGACGGGGGGGCGGATAGGGGAGCCAACCATGTCGGAGGCGGCTTTGTCGGAACTGAGCATTGATATATTGCAGAGCTGTGTCGGTTGAAGTTGTCGGGCCTGATACGAGGCGTCTGTTGTGGGCAGGAGCACTTTGCGGTAATAACCCGGTAAGGTGTGAACGGACTCTTTAGGACGGAAGTATCGGCATGACCAGCATCCTCGTCGTCGACGACAGCCGACTTGCGCGCAACATGGTTTCCAGCGTTATCGCCTCCTTGCGGCCCGACTGGACCATCGTCACCGCGGCGAGCGGCGAGGAGGGGCTGGAGATCGTAGGCGAGGTGCCGCCGGTCGCCGCCATCGTCGATTACAACATGCCGGGCATGGACGGGCTTGTTCTCGCCGAACGGCTGAAGGAGCGTTTCGTCGGCCTGCCCATCGGGCTGCTGACCGCAAACGTCCAGGACACGCTGAAGCGCAAGGCCGAGGCGCTGGGCGTCCGCTTCATCGCCAAGCCGATCACATCGGACAAGATCCGCGACTTCCTCGCCGCGGCCGGACAGTGACGGCGATGGGACAGCCCGGATCGGTTCCATCGGCGGACAACCCGCTCCGTCTCGACGCCGACGAGGCCGATGCCATCGCCGAACTGTTCAACATCGGCATGGGCGAAGCGGCCGCCGCCCTCAGCTCGATGCTGGGGGAGGAGGTTCATCTGTCGGTGCCGTCCTTCGCAGTCTCGACCCGTGCCCGCATCACCAGCGAGGTTGGCGACGAGTTGGATGGCGACCAGCCGGTCTGTGCGGTGCGCGGTGCCTTCACCGGTCCCTTCACCGGCGAAGCGATGCTGATCTTCCCCGAACGCGGCACGCTGGCCCTGGTCGGCCGCCTCGTCCCCGTCGACCCCGCCGCCGAGGCGCCGGGAGAGATGGAGCAGGACGCGCTGACCGAGATCGGCAACATCATCCTGAACGGCTGTCTCGCCAGCCTGTCCAACCTGATCGGCGGCGAGCTGTCGGGGGCGGTTCCGGGCTATGGCGCCGGCGCGCCGGCGGCGGTGATCGGGTCAGGCACAGACCCGGTGCTGTTCGTGCGCATCGACATGGCGCTCGCCGCCGGAGATGCCAGCGGCCATGCGTTGTTCCTGCTGGACATCGCATCGCTCGACGCCTTCCGCGAGGCGATCCGGCGGGCTTTGGCGGGGCTGTAAAAAAGGGGGGCGCGAACGCCCCCCGAATTTATCACCCTTCGATCTTCGAGAAGTCGGCCACCGCGTTCAGCGTCGTGCGGATCTGCGTCAGCAGGCGCAGGCGGTTGGCGCGCAGGTCCTTGTCCTCCGCGTTCACCGTGACCTTCTCGAAGAAGGCGTCCACCGGGCCGCGGAGCTTCGCCAGCGCCGCCATGGTGCCGGTGAAGTCCTCGGCATCCAACTGCGGCTTCGCAGTGGCCGAGGCCTCGTTCAGCGCCGCGAACAGCGCCTTTTCCTCGTCCTGGGAAAGGCGGTCGGCATCGACCGGCTGGTCGAAACTCGCACCGTCCTTCTTCTCCTCGATGCGGACGATGTTGGACGCGCGCTTGTAGGCCGCCAACAGGTTGGCGCCCTCGTCGGAGCCGACGAACGCCTGCAGAGCCTTCACGCGGGCCAGCAACCGCACCAGATCGTCCTCACCGCCGAGCGCGAACACCGCATCGACCAGATCGTGGCGGACGCCCTGCTCGCGCAGCACCACCTTCAGGCGGTCGGCGAAGAAGGACATCAGATCGCCGCCGACGCTGCCGGCCGGGGCGAAGCCGCTGACCTTGTAGGCGCCATGCGCCGCCGCGAAGATCTCGCCCAGCTTCACCCGCAGCCCGTTCTCCAGCACCAGACGGATCACGCCCAGCGCAGCACGGCGCAGCGCGTACGGGTCCTTCGACCCCGTCGGCTTCTCGTCGATGGCGAAGAAGCCGACCAGCGTGTCGATCTTGTCGGCCAGCGCCACCGAAACCGAAACCGGCGCGGTCGGGCAGCTGTCCGACGGACCCAGCGGCTTGTAATGGTCGGCGATGGCGTTGGCGACGTCGGCGCTCTCGCCCTGGCCCAGCGCGTAATAGCGGCCCATGATCCCCTGAACCTCAGGGAACTCGCCGACCACCTCGGTCACCAGATCGGCCTTGCACAGCAGGGCGGCGCGGCTGGCGGCGTCGCTGTCGGCGCCGATGGCGCGGGCGATCTCGGCGGCCAGCAACTGCACGCGGGTGACCTTTTCGGCCACCGTGCCCAGCTTGGCGTGGAAGGTGATCTTCTCCAGCGCCGGGACACGGGCTTCCAGCTTGGTCTTGCGGTCCTGGTCCCAGAAGAACTTGGCGTCGGACAGGCGGGCGCGCAGAACGCGCTCGTTGCCGGCGACCACGGCCTTGCCGCCGTCCAGCGTCTCGGTGTTGGCCACGACGATGAAGCGCGGGGCCATCTTGCCCTCGGCATCCAGCACGGCGAAATACTTCTGGTGGGTGCGCATGGAGGTGATCAGCACCTCCGACGGCACGTCCATGAAGCTCTCGTCGATGCTGCCCATCAGCACGACCGGCCATTCGACGAGGCCGGCGACCTCCTCCAGCAGGGCGTCGTCGGGCGACAGGGTCAGGCCCTGGGCCTTGGCCAGCGTCTCGGCGTCGGCCTTGATCTTGGCCTTGCGCTCCTCGCGGCTAAGCACGACCTTGGCGGCGCGCAGCTTCTCCTTGTAGTCGGCGAAGCTCTCCACCGTGAAGGCGTCGGGCGCCAGGAAGCGATGGCCGCGGGTGCCGTTGCCGAAGACGATGCGGCCCTGGGTGCCGCCGATGTCATAGCCGCCGTCGAGCACGCGCCCGCCGAACAGGGCGACGATCGAGTGCAGCGGACGGACCCAGCGCACGGTGCCGGTGCCCCAGCGCATCGACTTCGGCCAGGGCAGCTCGGCCATGGCGGCGGGGATGATCTCCGCCAGCACCTCGGCGGTCTCGCGGCCCTTCTTCTCGGTCACCGCGAAATAGAACAGGCCCTTGCCGGTGTCGCGCTGCTCGCACTGGTCGAGGCTGTCGAGCCCGGCCGACTTCAGGAAGCCGACGACCGCCTGCTCCGGCGAGCCGACGCGCGGACCCTTTTTCTCCTCGCGCACGTCGGCGGTGCGCTCCGGCAGCCCGTCGACCACCAGCGCCAGACGGCGCGGTGTGGAATGGGCATCGGCGGCCGTGAAGGTCAGGCCGTTCGCCGCCAGCTTGTCGGTGACGAGGCGCTTCAGGTCGTCGGCGGCCCGCGCCTGCATGCGGGCGGGGATTTCTTCGGAAAAGAATTCGATCAGGAGTTCGGTCATGGGTTTACTTCGCCCCCGTCCAGGCTTCGCAGCAGGCCTTGGCCAGCGTGCGCACGCGGCCGATATAGGCTGCGCGCTCGACAACGCTGATCACGCCGCGGGCGTCCAGCAGGTTGAACAGATGCGACGCCTTGATGCACTGGTCATAGGCGGGCAGCGCAAGGTTCTGCGCCACCAGCGCCTGACACTCGGCCTCGGCGTCCTTGAAATGCTGGAGCAGCATGTCGGTGTTGGCGAACTCGAAATTATGCTTCGAGTATTCGATCTCGGCGCGCTTGAACACGTCGCCGTACTTCACGCCCTGGCCGTTGAAGTCCAGGTCGTAGACATTCTCCACGCCCTGCACATACATGGCGAGGCGCTCCAGCCCATAGGTCAGCTCGACGGCGACGGGGTCGCATTCGATGCCGCCGACCTGCTGGAAATAGGTGTACTGCGTCACTTCCATGCCGTCGCACCACACTTCCCAGCCCAGGCCCCAGGCGCCCAGCGTCGGGCTTTCCCAGTCGTCCTCGACGAAGCGGATGTCGTGCAGCGCCGGGTCGATGCCGATGGCGCGCAGGCTGTCCAGGTAAAGCTCCTGCGCGTTGGCCGGCGAGGGCTTCATGATGACCTGGTACTGGTAATAGTGCTGCAGGCGGTTCGGGTTCTCGCCATAGCGACCGTCCTTGGGCCGGCGCGACGGCTGGACATAGGCCGCCTTCCAGGAATCGGGACCCAGCGCGCGCAGCGTGGTCGCGGGGTGGAAGGTGCCGGCGCCGACCTCCATGTCGTAGGGCTGCAGGATGACGCAACCCTGCTCCGACCAGAACTGGTGGAGCTTGAGGATCAGGGCCTGGAACGACAGGCCGCGGCGGTCGGCGGAATTTCCGCCGTCGGAAGTCCCGATCTGGGAGGCCATGGACGGTCCACAATAGAAATGTTGAAAACGCGCCGCACGATAGGCGGGCGCCACCGTCAAATCAAGCCGCAGCGCGGCAGATCGCGCCGCCGCGGCGTCGTGTCTGGGGATGGCGGAGGGCGATTCCCGCCGTTGGCGATCGTGTCAGCGGCCGTAGGGACAGGCCGGGCGGCCGCAGGACACCGCGGAGCGTGGGGCGACATAGGCGCCGCATTCCGGGCATTTCTCCATATCTTCCGCCTCCATGGCCGGGGCGGGCGCGCCGGCACTGCGCGCGGACGCGCCGCCGGCTGCGCCGTCGCGCCGTTCGTGCTGAGGGGGTGCGTCCTGGCGACGGGCGGCGTTGCGGGCGCGGCCGATCTCCTGCACACGGTTGACCCAGCGCCAGCCGAACCAGACCGCGCCGATCACCAGCGCAAGAAGAATAATCTTGGACAAGGACATCATCGCCGGAACCCGTCTGATCTCCCGCGCATTCAGCCCGCAGGTGACGGGAAGTCAAGGAAATAGACGGGGGAGTGGAAGGTGGCGGGACCGCCGCGAGAGCATGCGGCGGTCCTGCGATAGCGACAGGCTTACTTGGCGGCGATGGCCGGGTGCCAGTTGTAGACCGGGACGACGCCATAGGTACGGGTCATGTCGGCCTGCCGCACGCTGCGCACCAGAACCTCCGTCCCGGTGGCGACGCGGATGTCGGTGCCGAGCAGTCCGCAATCCTCCGGCACGATGTTGATGCACTGGGTGGCGTCGACCCGGCTCAGCACGATGTCGAAGGGCAGGCCGTTGACGGCATAGACGCCGAGCAGGCCGGGGGCGGAGGTCGCCGTGCGCAGGGTCACCACGCCGGCCGGCAGCGCGCGGTCGCTGGCCGCGGTCGGACGCTGGTTGTGGCTTTCGTCCCAAACGGGCTTGCCCGAGGAATCCAGCTTGGACTGGGCTGCAGCGCCGCCGCTGAAACCGGAGAGGGCCAGGGTCGCGCCGCTCACCGCCGCCAGGGCCAGAATCGCCATCCGAAACCGCGACATCGTTATGCTCCGTACTAGTGTCTGTTCTTTTTGTCCGCCCGGGCCACATGGAACGGCCGGGCATCGCCCTATTATATGGGATCCGATCAGCGGCGTCGCTCTAGCCCAGAAAGCCTAATGTGTTCGGTCAAGGTCATGCTGTGCAGTGGTGGTGCCGACAGTTCGCTCTGGACGCCGGTTCGATGCTTGTGAATGATGTTTCTTGCATCCGTTGCCGAACGGGTTTCGATAAATACGCTTCGGTTGTGAAGCTTTCGCCCCGATCTTTCCCTCGGGCGGTGTGTAGGAGGGTTTTCGCGGCATGGCTGCGCTTTCTGCTGATGATCGAGGCGGCGCGATGATGGTCCCCAGGGATGAACCGATGCTGGAAACCGCTCGCCTGATCCTGCGGCCGACCCGGGCGGACGATTTCGATGGCTGGGCGGCGATGATGGCCAATCCGGAAGGAACCGAGTTCATCGGTGGCGTGCAGTCGCGTCCGGTCGCCTGGCGCGGTTTCCTGTCGATGGCGGGCGCCTGGTCGATCCAGGGCTTCGCCATGTTCTCCGTCATCGAGAAGGAGACCGGCCGCTGGGTCGGCCGGGTCGGGCCGTGGGTGCCGGATGGCTGGCCGGGGCCGGAAATCGGCTGGGCGATCATGCCGGATTGCTGGGGGCGGGGCTATGCGGTCGAGAGCGCTGCCGCAGCCATCGATTGGGTGTTCGACCATCTCGGCTGGACCGAAGTCATTCACACCATCCATCCCCGCAACACGGCCTCGCAGGCGGTGGCGCGCAAGCTGGGGGCGGAGGTGCGCGGGTCGACCTTGCTGCCTGAACCGGTCAACCCGCCGGAGGCGGATGTCTGGCACCAGACGCGCGAGGAATGGCGCGCAAGGCGGCGTATTGCGGAAGGCATATTGCTCTAAAGCCATGCGCCCCACCTTACCGGTGTCGGGAGCGGCAGTGCCGGACTTAAAATTTCCGAGGCAATCGCCGATTCTTGTGCATTTTCACTAGAATTTTTGCGGATTGCCTATGCTATTGGTTTAGCCGTTGCATTCCATTCGCAGCAATCCTATTGGCTGACCGATTGCAGGAGGGGCCCGTAAATGGCCAAGGAACAGGCACTCGCCCTCATTAAGCGCCTCGCCACCGACGGCGAATTCCGTAATCAGCTGAACGCCCTCGATATTCAGGGCAAGCAAGCCCTGCTGGCACAGAGCGGGTTCGGCGGTGTCCTTCCCGACCATGTCCACAGCGCCGCTGTCGACGCCTTCAACTCCCTGACGGGCAAAGAGAGCGGTCTGGACAGCGCCGTGGCGGTCGAGTCGATTGCGACCGCCGCCTCGGCCTCGGCGACGTCGGCTTCCGCCACCTCCGCTTCTGCCACTTCGGCGTCTGCGACCTCCGCCTCCGCGACCTCTGCCTCTGCCACTTCGGCCTCGGCCACGTCAGCTTCCGCCACCTCCGCGTCGGCATCTCCGGGCCCCGCCTTCTCCGCCTCCGCGCAGTCGGCATCCGCCTCCGCTTCGGCGTCTTCGGCGTCGGCGACCTCCGCGTCGGCGACCTCCGCTGCTGCGCAGTCGGCGTCCGCCGTTCCTGCCCCGGCCTTCTCGGCAGTCGCCGCTCCGGCGTCGGCATTCTCGGCTGCCGCGCAGTCCGCGTCGGCTGTTCCTGCTCCGGCCTTCTCGGCAGTCGCCGCTCCGGCGTCGGCGTTCTCGGCTGCTGCGCAGTCCGCGTCGGCTGTTCCTGCCCCGGCCTTCTCGGCGGTTGCCGCTCCGGCGTCGGCGTTCTCGGCTGCTGCGCAGTCCGCGTCGGCTGTCCCGGCTCCGGCCTTCTCGGCGGTTGCCGCTCCGGCGTCGGCGTTCTCGGCTGCTGCGCAGTCCGCGTCGGCTGTTCCTGCCCCGGCCTTCTCGGCGGTTGCCGCTCCGGCGTCGGCGTTCTCGGCTGCTGCGCAGTCCGCGTCGGCTGTCCCGGCTCCGGCCTTCTCGGCGGTTGCCGCTCCGGCGTCGGCGTTCTCGGCTGCTGCGCAGTCCGCGTCGGCTGTTCCTGCCCCGGCCTTCTCGGCGGTTGCCGCTCCGGCGTCGGCGTTCTCGGCTGCTGCGCAGTCCGCGTCGGCTGTCCCGGCCCCGGCCTTCTCGGCGGTTGCCGCTCCGGCGTCGGCGTTCTCGGCTGCCGCGCAGTCTGCGTCCGCTGTTCCGGCCCCGGCCTTCTCGGCGGTTGCCGCTCCGGCGTCGGCGTTCTCGGCTGCCGCGCAGTCCGCGTCGGCTGTTCCGGCCCCGGCCTTCTCGGCGGTCGCCGCTCCGGCTTCCGCTCATTCCGCATCGGCGCAGTCCGCTTCGGCGACGTCCGCTGCGGCCGCTCCTGGGGCGTCGGCCTCCGCATCGCAGGGCCCGGCAGCGGCTGGCGACGATCCCAAGACCGAGGCGTAATCGCATCGGGGCCGGCCTATCCTCACGGGAGACGGCCGGCCCCTCTTTGTCCTTATGCGCCCCGCGTCCCGCGGGGCGACAATCCATCTCCCTCCGAACCGGCCGGAACCGCGAGTCCTGATCCATCCCATGGCTGACAGCGCATCGCCCGACACCGTCTATCCGGAGTTCCCCGGCATCCGCCTGGGCGACACCGTCCACCGCGCCGCCAAGCGCTTCTTCATCGGCACCCACCGCACGGCGACGCCGGAAGAGACGCTGGCCCGCATCTCGCCCCATTTCGCCCGCTGCGGCATCACGCGGCTGGCCGACGTGACCGGGCTGGACCGTCTGGGCATCCACACCGTCATCGGACACCGGCCGAACAGCCCGACCCTGTCGGGCAGCGCCGGCAAGGGTTTCAGCCTCGCCGCCGCGACGGTCTCCGCCGCGATGGAGGCGATCGAGTTCCACCATGCCGAGCATCTGCGCCTGCCGCATGTCGAGGCGGCGTGGAACGACCTGCCGGCCGACGGACGTATCCCGCTGGACCGCTTGCCGGGAACCAAGCACGGCTCCTTCCGTCCCGACCGGCCGGAGATCTGGACCTGGGGCTGGGACCTGATCAGCGGCCGTCCGGTCGCCGCTCCCTGGACCTCGGTCGGGCTGCACAGCATGCCGCCGGGGACCAAGCCGGGCGCGCGCAGCTTCTACGCCATGGGCACCAACGGGCTGGCCAGCGGCAACCACATCCTGGAGGCGGTCGCCTCCGGTCTCTACGAGGTGATCGAGCGCGACTCCGTGGCCTGCTGGCGCTATGCCGGCGACCGGCTCAACTGGCCGACGCCGCGGGTCGATCTGGACAGTATCGACGCGCCGACCGTGCGCGACCTGCTGCACCGGTTCGAGCAGGCTGGCATCCGTCCGCTGCTGTTCGACGTCACGACGGACCTGGGCGTGCCGAGCTACATGGCAATCGTCTATGACCGCGAGATGCGCAAGACCGGCATGAACCGCGGCTATGGCAGCCATCTGGAGCCGGCGGTCGCCATGTGCCGCGCCCTGACCGAGGCGGTGCAGTCGCGGCTGGTGCTGATCGCCGGTTCGCGGGACGACTTCTTCCGTCGCGATCTGGTCCGCAACCAGAATGCCGATGGCAATGCCGAGATCGCGGCGCTGGAGGCGACGCCGATCAACACCGACGGGCGCCGCCACCGGAACCACGCCACCCCGACTTTCGAAGGCGACATCACCATCCTGCTGACCGTGCTGCACCGCGCCGGGATCGAGCAGGCGCTCGTCTTCGACCTGACCCTGCCGGAGATCGGCATTCCGGTGGTGCGGGTTCTGGTGCCGGGGCTGGAAGGCTACCAGTTCGACTTCTACACTCCGGGTGCCCGGCCGCTGGCTTTCGCGGACGCTCTGAAGGCGCATGCGTCTCAGGCGCAAATGGGGGCGCAAATGGGATCGGTCGCATGAAGATCTGTGTGTTCCTGGGCCCCACCATGCCGGTGGAGGATGCCCGCGCGATCCTGCCGGATGCGGTGTTCCTGCCGCCGGCGGCGCAGGCCGACATCATCAGCGCCATGACCATCCACCGGCCGGACGTGATCGCCCTGATCGATGGGGTGTTCGGCCAGTCGCTGTCGGTCTGGCACAAGGAGATCCTCTATGCCCTGCACAAGGGCGTGGCGGTCTATGGCGCGTCCAGCATGGGCGCCTTGCGGGCGGCCGAATGCCATCCCTTCGGCATGGTGCCGGTCGGCGAGGTCGCGCGCGGCTATGTCGATGGCCGGCTGACCGGCGACGACGAGGTGGCGCTGGCCCATGCCGGTCCTGAAGACGGCTGGCTCCCGCTGTCGGAGCCGCTGGTGAACCTGCGCGCCGGCATGGCGGCGGCGCTGACCGCCGGGGTGGCGGACCGGACCCTGCACGACCGGGTGATCGTCGCCGCCAAGGGGCTGTACTTCACCGAACGCACCCGCGACCGCATCTTCGCCGAAGCCGGGCTGAGCGGGGAGGAAACGGACCGGCTGCAGCGCTTCCTGGAAAGCGGCGGGATCGACCAGAAGCGCCGCGATGCGGAGGTTCTGCTCAGCCATCTCGGCAGCCTCATCATGCCGCCGCGGCCGGCGCCGTTCGACTTCAACGCGTCCCATTATTTCGATGTCCTGTACGAGCGCGACCGCCGCGTCTGCCATGGCGGCAACACCGTCCCGCTGTCGGAGATCGCCTCCCACGCCGCCCTGCATCGGCCGGACTTCGCGGAAATCAACAATGCCGCACTCGGCCGCCTGCTGATCCGCCAGTTCGCGGAGGTGATGGGCGTCACGGTGGACGAGACGGCGGTGCGGACGGAAACCCGGCGTTTCTGCGCCATGCGCGGACTTGTGGGGGCGGACGCGCTTGCCGACTGGTGCCGCCGCAACGACCTGACCGATGACGAGTTCAGCGAGCTGATGACCGAGCTGGCCATCGAACGGGCGATGCGGCTCTGGCTGGTCCCGCGCCGTTTCCTGGCGCGGACGACGAAGCCGGTGCTGAACGAACTGCGCCTGCGCGGACTCTACGAATCCACCGCCGAAGAGGCGGCGCTGGTCGAGCGGGTGATGGAGCTGCATTTCGGCGACGCCAGCCGCCAGCCCAAGGAAACGGTGGAGCAACTGCTGGCCGAGCATGTCGCCAGCACCGCCTGCCGGGTTGATGCGCCGGCCGACGTCTGGTCGTATGAATATGGCTTCAAGGACCTGCTGGACCTGCGCATCGACCTGATGCGGGCCAAGCAGGTGCGCGACCTGTTCCGCCAGCTGGCGGTTGAGGCGGAAGCGGCGTTGGCTCAGGCGGTGCCGCAGGAGCCCGCTGGAGAGGCGATGCCGGAAGAGGAGATGCAGACGTGACGAACGCTGAGGTGACCATCCGCGTGCCGACCCCGTTGCGCGGCTTCGTCGGCGGGCGCGATCAGGTGACGGTGCCGGGCGCCACGGTGCGTGAGGCGCTGGCGGCTTTGACCGCCGGGCAGGATGCCTTCCGCGACCGGCTGTTCACCGCCGAGGGCGACCTGCGCCGTTTCGTGAATGTCTATCTCGGCCGCGACGATGTCCGTCGGCTGGGCGGGCTGGAAGCGGCCTTGCCGGCCGGCGCCACCCTGACCCTGATGGTCGCCCTGGCCGGCGGTTGAGGAGCCTCGCGTCATGAGCCTGAAGGACCGGCGTCTCGCCGAACTGCGCGCCCGCATCGCAGAAGTCGCCGCTACCGACGCGCTGGCCCTGCAACGGGACGGTGCCCTGCTGGTCGATGTCCGCGAGGATGAAGAAACGGCGACCGGCAGCCCGGCCGGTGCGCTGCGCCTGCCGCGCGGTTTCCTGGAGTTGCGGATCGAAGAGAAGGTGCCCGATCCGGCGCGTCCCCTGCTGCTGATGTGTGCCGGTGGCACCCGGTCGCTGTTCGCGGCGGAGGATTTGCTGCGGCTGGGCTATCGGGATGTGCGGTCGGTCGCCGGCGGCTTTTCCGCCTGGAAGGCCGGCGGCCTGCCGGTTGAGGTGCCGCCGCAGCTCGACGCCGCCCAGCGCGAGCGCTACCGCCGCCACCTGACCATGCCGGAGGTGGGGGAGGCCGGACAGCACAGGCTGCTGCGCAGCCGTGTCGCCCTGATCGGCGCCGGCGGGCTGGGCTCGCCCATCGCACTGTATCTCGCCGCCGCCGGGGTCGGGCGCCTGACCCTGATCGACGACGACCGGGTCGAGCGCAGCAATCTTCAGCGCCAGATCCTGCATGCCGAAAGCCGGCTGGGCCAGCGCAAGGTGGAGAGCGGTCGCACCGCCCTGCTCGACCTCAACCCGACCATCGAGGTGGTGTCGCACGATACGCGGCTGGAGGCGGCCAATGTGCTGGAACTGCTGTCCGGGCACGATGTGGTGGTCGACGGGTCCGACAATCTGCCGACGCGCTATCTGGTCAACGATGCCTGCCTGCGGCTGGGCGTGCCGAACGTCTATGGTGCCATCTTCCGCTTCGAAGGGCAGGTGTCGGTGTTCGGCGGAGGGGCGCCGGGCGTGCGGCCCTGTTACCGCTGCCTGTTCCCGGAACCGCCGCCGGCCGAATATGCACCGTCCTGCGCCGAAGCCGGCGTTCTGGGCGTGCTGCCCGGCGTCATCGGCACAATCATGGCGGCCGAGACGATCAAGCTGCTGCTCGGCCTCGGCGAACCGCTGGCTGGCCGGCTGCTGCTCTATGACGGTCTGCGCGGTGAGTTCAACGAGATCACGGTTCCGGTCGATCCCGATTGCCCGTCCTGTTCGGCCGGGGCGCATCCGGAATTGAGCGACATTGCGGCAGTGTGCGCGGGGTGACGGAGAGCGGCGGCGTATTCCCTGTCCCGCAATCGGACCGGTCCTTTGTTGGCCCTGGGGTCGGCCCCGGGGTCAGCCCTGGAGTCGACCGGGAGCGGGGCAGGGCGTTAAGCCGCCGTCTTCTGGACGATGACGCTCTGGACCAGCTTCTTCAGGGCAACGAAATCGACGGGCTTGGTCACCAGTTCGGTCGCACCGATGTCCAGGGCGCGGCGGCGATTTTCGGTGTCGCCATAGGCGGTGACCATGATCACCGGCACATGCGGCGCTTCTGCACGAAGACACCGCAGGAAGTCCAGTCCGCTCATCCCCGGCATATTGATATCGCTGAGGACAAGAACAGCTTCCGGTTGCAGGCCGGTGTTCAAGCTTTTGAGCGCCTCTTCACCAGACGTGGCGAAATGAAGCACCAGTTCACCACGGCGCAATTCTGCGCGAAAGCGCTGGCGAAACAGATCCTCGATATCCGGTTCGTCATCGACGACGAGGATTCCCAGGGTCATGTCTTTCGGCGCTCCCCTAGCGACATGGCCGTCACGGTTCGTGGCAGCGTGATCGTAAACTCGGCATGCTCGTTTTCGATGCTGGATACGTCGAAACGGCCCCTGTGTTGATGTACCACGATGTCGTAGCTGAGTGAAAGTCCTAAGCCGGTTCCTTCACCGGTAGGCTTCGTGGTGAAAAACGGAGTGAAAAGCTTTTCGATCACTGCGGTAGTCATGCCGATGCCATTGTCGCGAATTCTTATGGAAACGTCCGATCCTCTCGTTTCGGTTGTGATTGTCAGTGCCGGTATGTAAGCAGGATCGCCGCAGGTCAGCTGTTTTTTGCGGACGGCGTAAAAGCTGTTCGTGAACAAATTGACCAGCACACGCGAGATGTCCTGTGGAACCAGCTTCACTTCGCCCGCCGCCGCGTCGAATCGGCGGTCCAGAGTCGCGTTGAAGCTGCGGTCCTGGGCGCGCACGGCGTGGTAGGACAGGGCCAGCGCCTCCTCCACCAGAGCGTTCAGGTCGGTGCTTTGCCATTCGCCGCCGCCGCCGCGCGAATGGGCCAGCATGCTCTTGACGATGTTGTCGGCCCGCCGGCCATGGTCGGCGATCTTGCGCAGGTTGCTTTGCAGGCTGTCGACCAGATCGTCCACGTCGGTGCGGGTCGCTCCCTCCAGATGGTCGTTCAGCGGCTCCAGCAATTCCAGCAGCTCGTCCAGCAGTTCGCCCGACAGTTCGGCGAAATTGTTGACGAAGTTCAGCGGGTTCTTCAACTCATGGGCGATGCCGGCGGTCAGTTGGCCGAGCGAGGCCATCTTCTCCTGGACGATCAGCTGCTGCTGGGTCTCGCGCAGCTCCTTCAGGATCGCCTCGGCCCGCTCCTTGGCCTGGCGAAGCTCATCCTCGATGCGCTTGCGGTCGGTGATGTCGTGGTGGGTGATGACATAGCCGCCGTCCGCCCGGGGAGCCGTGCGGATGTCCAGGATGCGGCCGTTCGAGGGAACCTGGCGTTCGGAATTGATGACGCCCTTGACCAGGAAGCGGGTGCACAGCTCCGCCACCGTCTCCTCGCAGGGGACGTCGCCGTAATCGCCGCGCCGGTGGTTGTAATGGAGGGTTTCGGCCACCGGGGTGCCGGGGGGAAACATGCCGGGGGGATAGTCCCACAGACGGAAATACTCGCTGTTTGCGCCCTCCAGCCGCAGGCCGCGATCCAGCATCAGCACGCCGTTGGGCATGGCGTCGATGGCCGCCTGCAACAGTTGCCCCTGATGCGGGATCTCGGCATTGGCCGCCTGGGGACGCATCTGGGTCAGCATCTCCATCACCGCGGGCGCGCCACCCCAGTCCACCGGTTCGAGCAGCTGGTCGAACCACTGGATGCTGGTGTCGGCCCGATGGCGCTTGATGCGGCGGGCCAGCGGCTGGATCGGGCCCTGCTGGCAGCGGGCATAGGCGTTGCGCTCCGCCATCCGGGCGTCTTCCGGAATCAGCGCCATGATGTCGGGGAGGGCCATCACCTCCCCGACCGACTCGTAGCCCAGCAGGCGGGCAAGCGTGCCGCTGCAATGGAGGATCACGCCGTCGCGGTGGACGATCAGGCCGGGCATCGCCGCGACCAGCTGGTCGTGGTAGTTCTGCGCTCGGTCCAGCGAGGCCACGACCGACTCCTCCGGGGAGTAGGACGACAGCGGGGGCAGGGCTCGCAGCAGATCGGCTTTGTCGTCCATAAGTGGGTCCCGAAGATGTCGTCCGCAGGGCTCGGTCACTGATCCGAAAGGGTCAGGGGGCGTCCAGTGGCAGCCGCAGGATCACGCAAGTCCCGCGGCCGACCTCGCTGTCGATGTCGATCTCGCCGCCAAGCTTGCCGGTCACGAGATTGAACACGGCATACAGCCCTAACCCCATGCTGCCGGCGCCGCGGCGGGTGGTGGTGAAGGGCTGGAACAGCCGCGGCTGGATGTCGGCGGGGATGCCCCGGCCGTTGTCGGACACGCGCAGCTCCACCCGCTCGTCGCCCATCATCCGGACCGAAACCGTGACCTGTCCCGGACGGCGGATGCTGTCCTCCGGCTGATCGCTCTCGCTTACACCGAAGCCGACGGGGGCGGGCGCCGCCTCGAAGGCATGGGCGAAGGCATTGGTCAGCAGGGCCAGCAGCACCTCGGTCAGCGCACCGGGATAGGTGTCGAGCGCCAGCCCGTCCGGGCATTCCAGCACCAGCTCATGTCCGGCGGCGGCCGGCTGCACCTGCACCGCCAGCACGATGTCCGACAGGTAGTCGCGCAGGCCGACACGGCTGCGCGGCGAACTGGCCTTGCCCTCCGTCACCAGCTTCAGGCTCTGGATCAGGGCGGCGGCGCGTTCGATGTTGGCGACCAGCAGGGTGGAGACCTCGCTGGCGGTGCCGACATAGTCCTGGAAGTCGCTCTTGCGCAGCTGGCCGCCGTTGAAGGTCATGATGATCCCCTCCGACGCCGTCTGCAAATGGGTGGCGGCGGTCAGGGCGATGCCGACGGGGGTGTTGATCTCGTGCGCGACGGCGGCGATCAGCTGGGCGATCACCGCCATCTTCTCCGCCCGGATCAGATCGGACTGCATGCGCTCCAGGTCGGCCAGCGCCTGTTCGGCCGAATCCTTGGCCCGGCGCAGCGCTTCCGCCTGAACCTTGCGCTCGGTGATGTCGTAGAGCCAGACGATGAAGACCGGCTGGTTCTCGTAGCTGGTGCGGTCGACGGACATCGCCATCCACACCGTGCGCCCGTCCTCGCGCACATAATGGATCTCGTCCGACACCGATAAGGCGTCGATTCCGGATGCCCGGTTCGGCAGGCGTTCCTGGACATGGCGGAACAGGGTGGGGGCGCAATGGTGCTGGAGCGTGTCGGCGGGGACGCCGAACAGGTCGGTGCAGCGCTGGTTGCAATAGACCGGATCGCCGGCTTCGGTGATGATGGCGACACCGATCGGGCTGCCGTCCAGGACCCGGCGCATGCGGGCGGCCTGGGCGCGCGACGCCGCCTCCGCCGTGCGGGTTTCCTGAAGTGCGTCGCGCAGGCGGCGCACGGACTGGCAGGCCTCCAGCGTCTTGTGGATGGTGGCTTCCAGGTCGGCGAAGTCGATGGGCTTGATGATGAAGTCGAAGGCGCCGCGGTTCATCGCCGCGCGCACATTGCCCAGATCGCCATAGGCCGACACCATGACGGCGCGGATGTCGGAATTCACCTGCGGCAGATGATCCAGCAGGGTCAGCCCGTCCATGCCGGGCATGTTGATGTCGCTCAGCACCATGTCGATGTCGGGCCGGGCGCGCAAGGTCGCCAGCGCCTCCTGCCCGTCATGGGCGAACAGGAATTCCAGTTCGCCGGTACGGACGGCGCGGCGGAAGCGCTGCAAGATCAGCGTTTGGACGTCCCGCTCGTCGTCGACAACCAGTATCTTGCCCATCCCGCCTTCCTACCGCCAACCCGCCGGACAGGCGGGCCGTTCCGTCGGAGCCGCGTCATACGCCGATCCGTGGGCCTCACCATAAGCGCGCATCGCCCGAACGGGAAGGGCCGTGGCGTATGGCACCCCATCGGTTGTATGCCGCCATGGGCGCATGGCTGGGCCGGACCGCAAGCGGAAATCCCCTGATCCATATGGAACGTACATGCCGGAAAGGATAGCACGGGATTGCATCACGGCCAGACGATTGTAAACGATTAGAGTCTAATCAATCTTTCGATCCATGACCGGCGGCTCTCCGGCGCCCTGGCTGAAGGCTTGATCCGCCAGCGGCAGGGTGAACCAGAACGATGCCCCGGTGCCCGACTCGGCGACCGGTCCGGCCGGCGCATCTTCCACCCCGATCCGGCCGCCCAGATGTTCGACGATCCGCTTGGCGATGGCCAGCCCCAGCCCGGTGCCGGCGGGCTTGCCGGTCAACGCGTCGCCGGACTGGCGGAAACGGTCGAACACCAGGTCGCGGTCCTTCGCCGACACGCCGGGGCCGCTGTCGATCACCGCCACCCGCAGGGCTCTGCCCTCCAGCCGGGCGACCAGCCGGGTCCGTCCGCCGGGCGGGGTGAATTTGGCGGCGTTGGACAGCAGGTTGACGACGACCTGGATCACCCGGTCCACATCGCCGCGCACTGGCGGCAGCCGTTCCGGCATGTCGACCGATAGGGCGATGCCGCGCTCGCGGAACAGCGCCTCCGTCGCGGCAACCGCCTCCGTCAGGGCCTGTCCGGCGTCGATGGTTTCGATCCGCCAGTCCAGCGCGCCGGCCTCGATCTTCGCCATGTCCAGCACCTGGTTGATCAGGCGGGTCAACCGCTCGCTCTCCTTGATGATGACGGCCAGGAACTCCTGCCGCTGCCCGGAGTCCAGTTCGGGGTCGTCATGCAGGATTTCGCTCAGCGCCCGGATCGAGGTCAGCGGCGTGCGCAGCTCGTGGGTGACGGTGGACAGGAAGTCGTCCTTCAGCCGGTCCAGCTCGGTCAGCCGCTCGTTGGCGGCGCGCAGCGCGTCGGTGGCGCGTTCCAGCTCTGCCGTCTTGCGTTCCAGTTCGCGGCTGTGGGCGATGACGTCGCTGGTCTCGTCCAGCATCCGCAGAAGCTCCGCCGCCTCCACGGCACCTGCCGACACGGAGGAGGCCAGCGCGACGCGGGCGGACGCTCCGCCGATGGCACCGGCCAGCAGCCGTTCGGCCAGCCGCAGCCGCTCCGGTCCGGCCGGCTCGTCCGGATCGGCGCCGTCGAAGGCACGCCCGGCACGCTGTGGGCCGAGGAAGCGGGCGACCACGCGGGTGAGGTCGCCGACGCTGGCGGCGCTGCGCCAGTCGGACTGTACGGTTGGCGTCGGCGTCACGCCGTCCGACACGGAGTGGAAGGCATCGACGAACGCGGTAGCCTGCACCCGTTCCGCCGCACCCTGCCGGTCGAACAGCGACAGGCCGACATAGGCGCCGATGTTGGCGAGTGCGGTCCAGAACAGCGAATGGGCGAGCGAGTCCCACCCTTCCAGCCCGAACAGCGCGTAGGGCCGCAGGGCGGCGATCCCCCATGGCCCCTCGGTGATGAAGCTGGATGGCAGCCAGCCCGAACGCGCGAAACTGGGCAGCAGCAGGTTATAGGCCCAGACCAGCGCACCGGCCGTCACGCCGCCGATGGCGCCGCGCCGGGTCGCTCCCCGCCAGTAAAGGCCGCCGATCAGTGCCGGGGCGAACTGCGCCACCGCGGCGAAGGAAATCAGCCCGATCGACACCAGCGCGTAGGCCGAGCCGGCCAGCCGGAAATAGCCGTAGCCGAAGAGCAGGATCGCCACGATGGCGATGCGCCGCACCGCCAGCAGGAGCGGCGCCAGATCGGCCGAGCGGGCCAGCGCACGCGACCGGGTGCGCAGCAGGATCGGCATCACCAAGTCGTTGCACAGCATGGTGGACAGCGCCACCGTCTCGACCACGATCATCCCCGCCGCCGCCGACAGCCCGCCCAGAAAGGCCAGCAGGGCCAGCCATCCCGCACCGCCGTTCAGGGGCAGGGCGACCATGAACAGGTCCGGGTCCATCCCTCCGCCGAAGGTCAGCAGTCCCGACAGCGTCACCGGCAGGACGAACAGGTTGATCAGCAGGAGATAGAGCGGGAACAGCCAGATCGCCCGGTCGAGATGGCGCTCGTCCGTCGATTCGATGACCATCACCTGGAACTGCCGCGGCAGGCACAGCATTGCCGCGGCAGACAGGATGGTGGTGGCGACCCAGGCGCCCCAAGGACCGCCGCCAGACGCGGCATCCCCAAACGCGGCCTCGCTGCCCATCAGGCGGGAGAGGTCCGGGCGGGTGGCGGCGGCGGCGAACAGGCTGTCGAGCCCGCCGTGCAGGCCCCAGACCACGAAGATGCCGACCGCCAGGAAGGCGACCAGCTTCACCAGCGATTCCAGCGCGATGGCGGCGACCATGCCCGGATGATGCTCCGCCGCGTCGATCTGGCGGGCGCCGAAGACGATGGCGAACAGCGCCATCACCGCCGCGATGAGAAAGCCCTGGTCGAGGAAAGGCTCGGTGGGCGTGCCCAGCCCGCCGCCGGTCAGCGCGTCGAAGCTGACGGCCACCGCCTTGAGCTGCAAAGCGATGTAGGGGGTCACGCCCAGCGTGGCCGTCAGCGCCACCAGACCGCCCAGCAAGGGGCTGTGGCCGTAGCGGCTGGCGAGGAAGTCGGCGATGGAGGTGATGCGCTGCGCCTTGGCGATGCGCAGGATCTTGCGCAACAGCAGCGGCGCCAGCAGCATCAGCAGGGTGGGGCCGAGATAGACCGGCAGGAAGCCGATGCCCAGAGTCGCCGCCCGCCCGACCGACCCGTAGAAGGTCCAGGTGGTGCAATAGACGCCCAGCGACAGGGCGAAGACGGTGGGGGAGGCGATGACGCTGCGCCCCGCCGCTTCTCGCCGGTCGGCCCAATGGGCGATGGCGAACAGGGCGGAAAGATAGACCAGCGCGGCGATCAGGACGGCGGCCCAATCCAGCCAGGCCTCCATGCCGTCCTCCTAGCGTGCCCGGCCGGCGATTGCCGCCAGCGCGATCACCGCCGCCCAGATGCCGAACACCCAGCCATAGAGCGCCGGCACCCCCAGGATCGTTCCCTTCACCCCGAACAGGCCGAGCAGCGGCGGGTTGAACAGGGCGGCCGCCAGCAGGAACAGGCCGATCATCCGGTCGCGATACCGGCCGGAGCCCGGCCCATGGCCCGGTGTCGGGTCGGGCGCGCTCAAAAGGCGCGTTCCCGTGCGGCGAGTTCGACCAGGATGTTGGCGCCGCGGATGGCGTCGTCCAGCGTCCGCACATCCTGCTCGCGCAACATCTCGATCATCCGCAGGAACACCGCGGCGGTGACCAGGCTGTCGCCCAGCGCGGTGTGGCGGTCCACCACCTCGATGCCCAGCCGTTCGGCGATGCCGTCCAGCGTGTGGTCGCCGTCATTGCCCAGCAGCATGCGCGACAGCAGCATGGTGTCGAGAACCGGACAATCGAAGGCCACTCCCGCCGCCCGTTCCTTCATCTTCAGGAATTTCAGGTCGAAGGCGGCATTGTGCGCCACCAGCACCGCGCCGGAAACGAAGCCGCGGAACTGCGGCAGCACGGCGTCGATGGTCGGCTTGCCCGCCACCATCCCGTCGGTGATGCCGTGGAAGGGCACCGATTCCGGCGGGATCGGCCGTTTCGGATCGACCAGCGTGTTGAAGGTCTCGCCGGTCAGGATGCGCCCGCCGACGACGCGGACCGCGGCGATCTGGATGATCTCGTCGCCGGTGCTGGGCGACAGGCCGGTGGTCTCGGTGTCGAACACCACGTAATGCAGCCGGTCCAGCGGCGTGCGGCCAAGCTCGCTGGTCGCCAGCGGCTGGTGCAGCAGTCCGAAATCGAAGAATTCCGGCCGGGCGCCGGCCTTCGGCCGCGGCTGGGCGGTGCGTGGCGACTGAGCCGGCGGCAACGGCACGCGCAATCGGGCGCGGG
Organism: Azospirillum sp. A23; assembly: GCF_042938965.1. NCBI lineage: Bacteria > Pseudomonadati > Pseudomonadota > Alphaproteobacteria > Rhodospirillales > Azospirillaceae > Azospirillum > Azospirillum sp. A23. The sequence continues at coordinate 571,488 of NZ_CP170667.1, forward strand.
CGGTATCTGGGGCGCCGTCGGTGGGCAGCGGCTCGCTCCAGGCGGTGCTGCGGTGGTGCTGCAGGACGTCGCCGGCGCTGAGGCCGCCCAGACCGTCGGGCAGCGTCTGGTCCAGCCAGCCGTCCAGCGTGGCGCTGGACACCGCCGGCCCCTGCCAGACGAGGTCGAGATAGACCCAGCGGTCGCCGTCCTGCGGGCCGGCCGCCTCCAGATCGAAGGCGGTGGCGCCGGTCAGCGCCTGTACCCGCCCGATCAGATAGGCGAACAGCAGGACGAGGCTGTGGCTGTCGCCGTGCACCCATTGCGGCAGGCCGGTCAGCGTCACCGTGGTGGCGGATTCGGCGCCGACCCGGTGGGCGACGAGGGTGATCAGGTTGTTGGAGTGGATGTCGCTCATCGGCCAGCTGCCGGTGACGACGTTGCGATAGGCGGCGGTCACCCGTTCCAGCCTTTGCGATAGGCTGTTGCAGGATTCCAGCATCGCGCTTTCGAAGGCGGCGCGCTCGCCTGGGCCGAGGTCGGGCGCGTCGTACAGGGTTTCCACCGCCGCGCGCAGATTGGCGACGGGGGCGCGGAACCCTTCCGTCGCTTCGCGCAGCAGGGAGTCGCGCTGGCCCAGCGCCGCCAGCTCGCTGGTGGCGTCGGACAGGGTCAGAACGTAGCCGGTGATTGTCGGCGGTTCGTCCGACGCTGGGTCGGGATCCTGCAGGATGGCGCTCATCCGCCCTTCCAGCAGGATGCGGCCATCGGTGGTGGCGCCGACGAACTGGGCGGTGGTGCCATGCTCGTGGTTGACGTGCCGCCCTTCGCGCACCCGCAGGGTCAGCCGCTCCAGCGTGTGGGTCACCGGCTCCGCGACCACGAAATGCAGCAGCGAGCGGCCCAGCCCAAGCTCTCCGGTCAGGTGCAGGATGTCGAGGGCGGTCTGGTTGTAGAGCAGGATCTGGTGCCGGGTGTTGCAGACCAGCACACCTTCATGCAGGTCGCGCAGCACGGCGGCGAGCTGCGTCTTCTGTTCCTCCGCCTTGGCGGTGGAGTCGGCGACGGTGCGGGCGATGTCGCGGCGGACCTGGGCCAGCTTGTCCGACAGATCGTTCACCGCGCGGGCGATGGGCAGCAGGTCGCCATAGCGGGCCAGCGGCACCCGGCCGCCGACCGCCCCCTCGGCATTGCCGTGGGCGATCAGCCCGGCCTCGCGGCTCAGGGTCTCCGCGGCGCGCAGCAGATAGCGGTCGACCGCCAGCCACAGTCCCCACACCGCTGCGGCGCAGGCTGCCGTCATCACCACGGCATAGGTCAGCAGCGGGTCCGACGCGTCCGACCCGCGCACCGCCGCCGCCAGCCCGACCGCCAGCGCCACCAACGTGATGCCGGCGGCGCGGAAGGTCAGAGGGATCATGCGGCGCGGCAAGGGGCGGAGCAGCGGGGCCGGCGGCGGCGCGTCGCCAGTCTTCCGCTCCGGCCGCGGCCCATCGAGCGCCGGGGCGGTCATGGTGTCGGCTCCGCGCTGCCGGTCGCAGTCAGGCCCAGATGGCGGCGGACTGTGGTCAGCAGGTCGCGGGTGGAGAAGGGTTTGGTGATGTAGTCGGTGGCGCCCAGCGCCAGCCCCTTCTGCCGTTCGACGTCGCGGCTGCGCGCCGTCAGCATGATGATCGGCAGGGTCTTCCATGCCGGATTGGTCCGCAGGGTCTGGCAGACGTCGAAGCCGTCGCGCTTCGGCATCATCGCGTCGAGCAGGATCAGGTCGGGGGTGAAATTCTCCACCGAGCGCAGCGCTTCGTCCCCGTCGCGGGCAATGCGCACGTCGAACCCGGCGCGCTGCATGAGAACCTGGAGCGAGAGGACGATGCTGGGCTCGTCGTCGACAACCAGGATGGTCGGCTTCATGGCTGGGCGTCCTCCGGTGCGCCGGTCTTGTGCCGGCTTCCCAATTTGCGGCCGGGGCAATGCATTCGTGCCCTGGAATGTCCATGGTACGAGCAAAGAGAAGCGGGGATCAAGCGGCACTCCCGGCTCCCCCGACCAAAGAACGGGGGTGAAGTCCGAAAGAAAAAGCCCGGCCGCGACCAAATGTCGCCGTCGGGCTTTCGTTGGGATGACACGGTGTCGCAGGAGCAAGGACCGGCCGGCGTCCGTCGCCGGCCAGACCGGGGGTCAGCGCGTCGTCACGACGACGGGGTTGAGCCCCATCTTCGATTTCAACTGCTCGGCCTCCCGCTTGGCGGCGGCCGGATCGGGGTAGCCGCCGACGCGCACCGCGCGCCAGGACCGGTTCGAACTGTCGGTCCAGTCCACCGTGTAGGCCTGGAACCCGTTGCCCTGAAGCCGCTGAACCAGCGAATCGGCGTTCCCCGTCACCGAGAAGCTGCCGACCTGCACCGTGTAGCGCCCGGCCGGCGCCTGTGCAGCGGGAGCGGACGGGGCGGCGGCCTTGGCGGCCTGCTTGGGCTCGCCAGTGCCGGAGGATGCGGCGGGCGGGGTGGCGGGGGCCGCCGGCATCGCGGCGGACGGACGCTTTGCCGCCTCCTTGGGCGGCGCCAGCATCGCCTGCAACGACCCGGTGTCCGCCGGCGCTTCCTGCTTGGGCGCTTCCGGCTTGGCTGCTTCGGACTTCGGCGACTCCGGCTTCTGGACCGCGGGGGTGCTGTCCGCCGGTGCCGTAGCGCGCGGCTTCGGAGCTGCGGCGGGGGCGGTGGCCGGGACGGACGGCGGCTCCGGCACTTTCAGGACCGGCGGCGGGCTGGCGGGCAAAGCGGCGACCGGCGGCGCTGGTGCGGCGGAGGGGGCCGTCTGTGCCGGCGCGGACTGCACCGGGGGAGTCTGCGTTGCGGCAGCCGGCGGCGTGGTTGCCGGGGTCGGCAGGCTTCCGGTCGCGGGCGCCGTGGTGCCGGGTGCCGGGTTGGCGGGCGCCTGGTTGGCAGGGGCACGGGTGATGGCGGGGGCAGGCACCATCGGTGCCCCGCTGTTGGCGGCCGTCGTCACCGGAGCCGGATCGCCCGAGCCGAAATACACCACACCGACGGCAATGCCGCCGGCAGCGACCAGGGCCAACGCGATCTTGCCTAGCGGCAGGCGGCTGCGGGCTGCCGGCTCCTCCTCCTCATACTCCACGTCGTCGTCCTGCGGGTCGGCCCGCAGATCTTCGTTCAAGGCGCGAAGCAGCTTGGCGATGTCCTCGTTCTCCGGCGGCGGAGTGTCGGAAGGTTTGCCGTTGGCCTTCATCTCGTCCTTGAAAGTCGGTGTCGTCAGGGTGGGAGCCTGCCGGTAAGGTGGCTTGAGCGTCACGGTCGACCTGCGCTTGCCCGTCATGGCGGGCCGGCTGAAAGCAGAAAAAGGGGCCTTCCGCGCGCCGGGGCCGCGGAACACGGACCGGCTGCGGAAAGCCCCTTCTCCTTATCGTATTTTGCCGCCCCTTCAAACCGCCATGCGGTCGCGCCCGGCAGTCGGGCGGCACAAAAGAAGGGACCTCAGCCCTGATGCGGCCGGGTCGGGTCGACCGGCTGGGCGGTGGTCGTGGTGGTGGCGGTCGGCGCCGGCTGAGGCGCAGCCGGCTGCGCCGGGGCCGGGTTGATCGCGGCCGGGGGAGCCTGGGCCGGCGTCTGGGCGGTGGTGGCCGCGGCTGGCGGCTGGGCCTCGTCCTCGTCCTTCAGTCCGGCCTTGAAGGCCTTCACGCCCTTGGCGATGTCGCCCATCACGTTGGGCAGCTTGCCGGCGCCGAACAGGAGAAGCACGATGACCAGAACGATCAACCAGTGCCAGATGCTGAAACTGCCCATCGATCAATACCTCTGAAAAACGGTCGGAACGGATGTCGTCGCGGTCGCCACCAATGTGAGTGCCCCTTCCGCGCCGCACAAGAGGGGCATGGCCGGGAACTGTGACAAAGGCGGTGCCGTCAGGCTGCCGGGCCGCTTTCCGCCGGCTCATCCGGCAGTTGATGGCGCATGATCAGCGGTGCCTGGAAGGCGCTGAACAGCAGGGTCAGCGGCATGATGCCGAACACCTTGAAGTTGACCCACGTATCGGTGGCGAAGTTTCGCCACACCACCTCGTTGAGCACGGCCAGCAGCAGGAAGAACCACGCCCAGCGGATGCCCAGCGTGCGCCACCCGTCGTCCGACAGGTTCAGAACCGTGCCCAGCAGGCGCTTCATCACGTTGCGCCGCGTCATGTGGGCGACGAACAGGACGATGGCGAACAGCAGGTTGACCAGGGTCGGCTTGATCTTGATGAACAGGTCGTCCTGAAGCCACAGCGTCAGGCCGCCGAACAGCAGCACGAACCCAGCGCCGACCACCGGCATGATCGGGATGCGCCGTTCCAGCCGCCAGGATACCGCGAGCGCGATTGTGATGGCGACCATGAAGACCGCGGTGCCGGTCATGATGCCGGCCTGCGAATTGGCGACGAAGAAGGCGGCGAGCGGGCCGGCCTCGATCGCCAGGCGTGCGAACTGGTTCATGGTTCCTGACATAGCCCGAACCGGTCGCCCATGAAAGGGGCGAATGTTGACGCACGAGACATTCGGGAGCACGCCCCCGCCCATGAAAAGGAAAATATGGCGGTGACATCGCGTGGCCCCCGGCGACGGAACGCGAGCGGGGCTTTTCTCGCGTCGAGTGTTTCGCTAACTCTTTCGTCATCCGCCGAACGGCGGGGGACCGGACGAAGGGCAGGGGACCATGGAAGCCGCCGAGGTGAAGGACCTGATCGACGAAGCCCATGAACGGGAACGGGCCAAGCACCGCCCCGCGGGACACCACCATGCCGAAGAGAATGACGAGGGTGGGCATGGGGTGAAGATGTCCACCGCCATTTACATCTCCGTCCTGGCGGCGGTGCTGGCCATCGTCAGCGTCGCCGGTTCGAATGCCGGCAAGGAGCTGATGGCCAGCGCCATCGAGGCGTCGGACAGCTTCGCCTATTACCAGTCCAAGACCCAGCGCCAGATCAGCCTGCGTCTTGCCGCCGACGAGCTGGAACTGCTGTCCGCCGGCATGCCGGCGGACGCCCAGGCCAAGGCTTTGCAGCGCTCCACCGAATACCGCCAATCGGCCGACCGGATGGAGGCCGACGACGGCAAGAACAGCCGCAAGGATCTGCTGGCCAAGGCCAAGGCGGCGGAGGTCCGGCGCGACCATGCCGCGGCTCAGGACCCCTATTTCGACTTCGCCGAGGGCATGCTGCAACTGGCCATCGTGCTGGCGTCTGTCTTCGCCATCACCAACCGCGGATTCATCCTGTGGGCCAGCCGCGCACTGGCGGCGGCCGGCGTGCTGATGGCGGTGGACGGCTTCACGCTGATCCTGCCGCTGCCCTTCCTCTGACCCCTCAGAACTGGGCCGACAGACGCAGGGAGCCGTAGTTGGTCAGCGACTTCTGGCCTTGGAATTCCGGCGTCTGCAGGGTCTGGGCGTAGGTCAGGCCATAGCGGCCATAGCGCAGCGTCAGGCCGGCCTGCATGCTGCCGACCAGCGGATGCTTGGCGACCGACCGGCTTTCGCGGAAGCTGTTGCCGTCCAGGAAGATGTTGCGCGCCACAGCCCGGCCCTCGGCACTGGCATAGACGTACCAGGAAAAGCGCCCCGGCCGCTCCGAATAGGGGTTGTCCTGGTAGGGGATGCTGGAGGTCGGGCGCGTCACCAGCGCACCGACCGGCGGCGGCATGTTGCCGCCGAGCCGGATGCTGGCCCCCGCCGCGGCGAAACTCAGCACATTGCCGACGCTGCCGGCGACATGGGGGCTGAAATCCCATTCCAGCGGGCCGAGGCTGTTGGGCTTCTCGTCGCGCCAGACATGCTCGTAGCTCAGCACGACACCCGGCTCGTCGCGCAGCTGGTAGTTCCAGCCTTCCGGATAGGTGGCGCCGTCGACGATCTTGTGGACCGTCTTCTGCGTCTGCTCCGCCAGCGAAGCCGGGCCGACCATGCCGAGGTCGAGGTCGATGCGGTCCACCGCCCGCGGCGCCTCGTTCAGCACCGACACGCGGCCATAGAGCCAGCCGGCATAAGGCCGGTCCTTGGGGTTCGGGTTGCGGGCGGTCAGGTCGCTCGGCGTGTAGATGTTCTGGCCGAAGGCGAAGCCGTAGCGCCGCACCCCGCCCGGTTCGATCCAGGGCACGAGATTCGCCAGCCAGTCGATGTTGCCGTAGGTCGGCCGCGCCCCGGAAAAATAATAGAACTGGAACCCGTTCGTGTAGTAACGGTCGGTCCCGCCGCCGAACAGATCGTTGTCGATCCAGAAGCCGATGGCCGGGCCGGAGGTCGCAGGCTCATCGCCGGGGGGAGGCGTGGTCTCCTGCGCATTCGCCGCCGATATGCCCGCCGTCGCGGTCAGCAGCAGGGTCGCAAATGCTGCGGCCAAAGTGGGGCCGCTCTTCGTCACCATTCCCGCACGCTCCATCCGTTTCGCGAGATAACGGACGGAGGCGATGTGTGTTGCGATGCGGCGCGGCCTCTTTGGGGGTAGGGGGCCGGCGCCTCGGTCGAGGATGCCCCCCGCACCCTCATACCAGTGTCCGCAAGCCCTCCACCGCTTCCTCCAGCGTCAGGTCGATGCGCTTGATTCCATGCAGCGCCAGGAAGCGCGCCTCGTTCTTAGACAACTCGCCGGGGATCACCGCCCAGTGGCTGCCGGAGGAGCGCTTGGCGATCTGGCGGGCGAAGGTGCGCTGGATTTCGTGGTCGAAGCGGCAGCCCAGATACAGGAAATGACGGCCGGCGCGGCGGTCCTGGACAATGGCGGGGATCGGGGTCTGGATGTCGATCTCCGTCAGGATCTCGACATAGTCGCTGTCGGAGATCAGGTAGTTGCCGGCCGGCGTCACCGCCCCCGACGGCTTGTAGAGCACGGTGTCCCAGCCGGCCGCCGCCTCGGCGGAGGCTTCGGCGCCGTCGGGGGCGTAGTAGCGCACCCATTCGCCTGTCGATTGCGGGTGCGACACCCCCTGGATCTGGCCCCAGCGGCGGTCGGTGGTGGCGCTCAACAGGTTGTCCAGCACATTGTCGTACCAGACATCGACCAGCAGCGGCGGGGCCGGGATCGCCGCCAGCAGGGCATGCACCAGGGTGGCCGGCACCGTCTGCCGGAAGATGTCGTTGAGGATGGTCTCCAGCGTCTTGCGGTGCTTGCGCGTTTCGATGAACTGCGCGACCGCGGTCAGGCTGGCGCGGATGCGGCCGGGGGCGGCGACCTTGGCGTTCAGGCGCTGCACCAGTTCCGCCGAATTGCGCGGGATCGGACACTGGTCGGGCGGCAGCAGGTCGAAGGCGCCGGGGCCGAGATAGGGCACCACCTGCCGCGCCGCCAACGCCGCGGCGATGTCGGCCAGGGCCGCGGCGGCGTCCGGAACCGTGACGGTGTCGGAATCGGTTGCAAGCGTGGTGACGGTCATGGAAAGCCTCTCCCTGGCGTTTTAGAGCCTGGCGTTTCAGAGATAGATCGCGGCGCCGGCGCCGGTGTTGACGCTGGCGTCCTTCAGCGTTTCCACGATGAAGGCGACCTGATCGCGGGTGATCTTGCGGTGCAGCGGCAGGGCCAGCACGCGGTCGGCCGTCTTGGTGCAGACCGGGCAGGCCCCGCGTCCGGCCCGCTGTTCACCGAGCGCTTCGATGTAATATTGCTGGGTGTGCAGCGGTTGGCCGTAGTCGCTGGCGTCGATGTCGTGGGTGTCCAGATCCTCGATGATCGAGCGGCGGCCCGACGCGCTGAAGCGGGTGCCGAGATGGACGCAATAGACCATCGGGTTGACCACCTCCGCCCCCGGACCGCGATAGGGCGGCTTGATCCCCTCGAAGCTCGCCATCGCCGCGTCGTAATAGGCGATCACCAGATTGCGACGGGTCAGGATCTCCGGCAGGCGCTTCAACTGCACCAGGGCGAGCGCGGCGTTCAGGTCGCTCATCCCCGCCTGCCAGGGCAGGGTGCGGGTGATGACCACCGTGTTGCGGTGCTCCGTCTCGCGCCGGCGCATGTAGCGCAGACGGTGGGCGAGGTCGCGGTCGTCGGTGACGATCATGCCGCCCTCGCCGGCCAGCAGGATGCCGGGTTCGGAAAAGTCGAAGACCGCGGCATCGCCGAAGGTGCCGACCATCTGCCCCTTGTAGGTCGAGCCGATGGCCTCGGTCGAATCCTCCAGCAGGATCAGCCCCTTGGCATCAGCCAGCGCACGCAGCTCGTCCCAATGGGCGGGGTGGCCGTTGACGTTGGCGGCCAGGATCGCCCTGGTCTTCGGCGTTATCAGCGCCGCCGCCTTCTCCGGGTTGATGGTGTGCTGCCAATAGTCGATGTCGACCAGCACCGGCGTGGCGCCGGACAGCGCCACCGCGTGCTGCACCTGATGCCAGCCGAAGGGGCTGCACAGCACCTCGTCCCCCTCGCCGATGCCATGGCCCTTCAGCATCAGCAGCGTGGCCATGGTGCCGCTGGACACCGCCACCGCATGGTCGCGGCCGACATAGGCGGCGAAGGCGTCCTCGAAGGCCCGTACCATCCGCCCGTCGCTCAAGGCCCCGGAGGACAGCAGGCGGCCGAGCATCTCGACCTCGGCACCGGAGATGTCCGGATCGGTCAGCGGGATATAGTCGTCCAGCCCGTCATCGTCGGAGGCTGCGGGGGCCCATGCTGCGGCGGCTTCGCTCATTCACTCGTCCTCGTCCCGTTGGGCGATCACGACGCCGGTGGCAAGCTCCGGCTTGTCGGTGATGAGCCAGCAGTGGTTGTTGCCGTCCACCAGATGCAGGTCGAAACCCGCCTCTTCCCGGAAGGGATCCTCCGCCATCACCGCAGCCATGGCGCCGGTGACGGTCTTCAGGTCCGGGTTGGCCTCGCGCACGCTGCGGACCACGGCGTCGAGCTTGCCGCCCCCGGCGAGCAGCCGGCCGGCCAGGGTGGCGATGCTGTCGATGCGCTCGGGAGACAAGGCCATGGGCGTTACTCCGTGCCGCGTTTTTTGGCTTCCACGGTGATCGGCAGGCGGGTTTCCGCCGGCATCTCCGGCAGATCGAGCGTCCACCCGTTGGCAACCTTGACCCAGCCGCCCCACAGGCCCGGCTTCTCCATCTCGACGATGGGTTCCTCCAGGTCCTTCTTGGCGACGTAGATCGTGTACTGCTCGGACGCCTTGCGGATCATCACCTTCATCACCGACACTCCATCCTGTTGTTTGGTTTATGTTTTTTGTTCAGGCCACGACCAGCCGGGCATGCAGGGCCGGCAGTTCCGACAGGACGGCGTCCACTTCCGCCGCCGTGGTGTAGCGGCTCAGCGAGAAGCGCAAGCTGGCGGCGGCCTCGGCGCCGTTCAGCCCCATCGCGGTCAGCACATGGCTCGGCTCGTTGCCGCCGGAGGAGCAGGCGGCCCCCATCGACACGGCGATGCCGGCGCGGTCGAGCCGCATCAGCAGTTCTTCGGCGTCCACCGGATGGCCGCGCCCGTCGGCGAAGCGGATGTTGCTGGTGTTGGGCAGACGGGCGGCGCCGGCACCGTTCACCACCGCACCGGGCCAGCGGGCGAGGATGCCCTGCTCCAGCCGGTCACGCAGGAAGGCGGTCAGGTCGGTCTCGTCCAGCCAAAGCGATGCCAGCGACGCGGCGGCGCCGAAGCCGACGATGCCCGGCACATTCTCTGTCCCGCCGCGACGGCGGCGCTCCTGATGGCCGTGGATTAGCGCGTGGAAGGGCGCGCCCTTGCGGACATAGAGCGCGCCGACGCCCTTCGGTCCGTGCATCTTGTGGGCGGACAGGGTGAGGTAGTCGGCGATGCCGCAATCGACCGGCACCCGGCCCGCCGCCTGCACCGCGTCGCTGTGGAACAGGGCGCCGTGGGCATGGGCGATGGCGGAGGCCCCTTCGACCGGCATCAGGACGCCGGTCTCGTTGTTGGCCCACATCATGGAGACCAGCGCCGTCGCCTCCGTCACCACTGCGGCCAAATCGACCAGCGAGGGCAGGCCGTCGCGGTTCACCGGCAGGATGGTGACGCGCCAGCCGCGCTGGCGCAGATCGTCGAACAGGGCCAGCGTCGCCGGATGCTCCACCGCGGTTGTGACGATGTGGTCGCGGCGGTGGTCGGTCTCCTCGATCACGCGCAGCGCGCCCAGGATGGCGGCGTGGGTCGCCTCGGTGGCGCTGCCGGTCATCACCAGATCGGCTGGCTTGGCGCCGATCAGGGCCGCGACCTGCGCCTTGGCCTCGCTGACCGCGCGGCGGGCGGTCATGCCGGCGGAATGGGGGCTGGACGGGTTGGCGAACTCGCCGAACAGGTGCGGCAGCATCGCCTCGCGCACCTCCGCAGCCAGGGCGGTGGTGGCGTTGTTGTCGAGGTAGATCGTCATCGCATCGCTCCCCATCGCATCACGCACCATCACATCACACCGGGCACGCCGCGCCGCGATCCGTCCGCCGGGACGATCTCCTCCTCCAGGCAACCGACGACGGTGCCGCCGGGGAACTCCACCAGATAGACCGGCAGGCTGCCCTCCTCGGTGCGGCCGATGCGGACGATGGTGCCGGGCGTGCCCCTGGGTGCCAGCAGCGCGCCGTCCGGCACCTGCGGGTGGCTGCCGTCGTTGAACAGATCCTCCTGCACCGTGACCCGCAGGCCCCAGTCGTACAGCGGTTCGCGTGGCGGGATGAAACCGGGCTTGGCGGCGGCTTCGACGTCGGACATCGCAAGGCTCCTTATCGGTGGGGACCAGCTGGTTTGGCTTGGGGCTTCCGGACTGTGTTCACTGGGGGGCGTTGCAATGGGCGTCGATCACCTGAAGCTCGCGCGCACGCATGCCGACGACGACCCGTTTTTCAAAGAAATCAACGGCATAGATGTAGTACATTTGCAGATAGGTCCCGATGGAGATGACATAGCCGACATCGCCTTCGCGGATCAGGAAGTCGCCGACCGGCCGGCCCGGATAGGTCCCGTCGTTGCGCACGTCGCGCAGGGCCTTGACCTTGAACCCCTGCTCCAGCACCGGCGGGCCGACCAGCTCGTTGGCGTCCTCGGCACTGCGGGCGCGTTCGCGGCGGTATGGGGCGGCTGCTTCGGTGTCGGTCATGGCGCGGGTGCTCCGTCCGTTGAGGGGTCGCTAGAGGGGCGGGAGGTCGTTGGCGATGGTGAGTCCGGCGGCGAGGCCGGCGGCGCGCTGGCGGGCGATGGCCCGCACCTCCTCCTCCGGATCGTCGAGCAGGGAGCCCAACTGTCCGGCATCGATGCGCCCGGCGACGGCGAGGCGGACCATCCAGTCGGCATCCTGCAGCAGGATGTGCAGCTTCGACGCCGGCAGCCGCTGTGCCACCACCAGCCGCACCCGCGGGCTGTCGTCCCAGGCGAGGCTGGGCAGCCAGTCCATGGCAAGGCGGCGGGCGACCTCCACCCGAACCTCCGGGTCCTCGTCATGCATCATTGCCGGCAGCATGCCGTCGGGAATCCGCCGCACCACCCGCAGCCGGACCGAACAGTCGGGGTCGCGCATCAGTGGGGCGAGGTCGGCGTCCTCCAACCGGGTGGCGACGGCGATCCGCACCTCGCGGTCGGGATCGTCGCGCAGCTTCAGCAGCAGCCGGCGCGGCAGCCGCCGGGCCAGGACGGAGCGCACCGTTTCGTCCGGATCGCCCATCAGCCGGGGAAGCAGGAAGATCGGGGCGAAGCGCGCGGCATTCGCCCGGACCTCGAAATAGGGATGGTCGAGATGGCCGGCCGACAGATCCGGGTTCCATTCGAAGAAGCGCTGGATGCGCTTGGCGTAGCGGTCCTCGACGCAGGTCTTCAGCGGCAGGCAATGACCGGGCAGCTTGCCGCCGGGCGGGAGAACGGCGGTCTCCGGGTCGAGCCGGCGGTCGCGGTGGGCGCAGGCGGTGCAGTCGATCGATTCGCCGCGCCAGTCCAGGGCTTCGAGGATGTCGTCGCTCATGCGCCGGCCTCCTCAAGTTCGTCCTCATGCTCGCGGCGGTCGGCGACGGCGATCAGGCGGCCTGCGCCGAAACGGTCGTCGGGGTCGAGGTCGCGGACCTTGGTCAGCGCCTCCCGCCCGGCGTCGAGTCGGCCGGTGCGCAGCAGCAGGTAGCCGATGGCGACCAGGGCGAACAGGAACAGGCGGGGTGCCGGTTCCAGCCCGCGGAAATCGGCCGTGGCCGGTGTGATGCCGCGCCAGTCCGTATGGTTGACGCCGAGTGCCGCCATCGCATGGCCGAGCATGCGCTCGCCATAGACCAGCGCCTGATCGAGGTTGGCCTTGTAGAAGTGGAACTTGTAATGGCCGAGGTCGACGAGGCGATGACCGGGGGCAACCTCCGCCGCGCGGGCGAGATGGGCGAGCGCCGCCCCGCTGTCGGCATGGCTGGCGGCGGCCAGATGCAGGCAGCGCTCCGCTTCGGGCGGAAGATCACCGCCGTAATAGCGGCGGGCGAGCCAGTCCTCATCCACCTCGTCCAGCATGGCGCGGTGCTCCTGGGGTTCCCCCCTCCCCCAAGGGAGAGGGGACTTCACATCACGCCGGGACGCAGCAGTCGGCCGGGCAGACGGCGGCGCATTGCGGGCTGTCGAACTGGCCCTGGCATTCGGTGCATTTGGCCGGGTCGATGACGTAGGTGCCCTTCTTCAGGCTGATGGCGATGTTCGGGCACTCGGCCTCGCAGGCGCCGCAGACGGTGCATTCGGCGGACTTGATCTTGTAGGCCATGGCTCTCTCCTTGGGTGATGGGATGGCTGTGGAGGGGGAAAAGGGGGTCAGGCGCGGCGCGCGGTCAGCGCCCCGGTGCGGATCACCGCATCCTGGCCGGCACGGGACTGGACGACGCCCTGGCCGAGCCGCTCGGCGTAGTCCTTGAAGTAGGCCAGCGCCGATTCCTCGATGTAATCGAAGGCGAAGCGGTCGACCGGCTCGATCCCGGCGTCGGCCAGCGACTTGGACGGGCAGCCGCCGATCTTGGCGACGAACACCGCGGTGCAGTCGTTGATGGCGGCCAGCACGCCGTCCAGCGTGTCGACGTCGCCGGAGCCGCCTTCGCAATACTGGTCGACGCGGCGGTGGCCGACGAACTTGGCGCCGGCGGGTCCGACCTCGTAAATCTGGAATTCCTTGGCGTGACCAAAATGCTCGTTGATGCGCTCACCGCCCTTGGTGGCGACGGCGATCAGGATCGGATCGGCCGTGGTGCCGACGCTGTCGCGCACATCGGCCTGTGCCGCGGCCTTCGAGGCGCTGCGGCCGGCGCGTTCGGCCTCGACATGCTCGCGATAGCTGCGGCGGGCCTCGTCGTCATAGTCGAGGATGCCCATCGCCTCGATCTTGTCGGCGGTGAATTCCTCGCCGCGGTCCTCGCCCAACAGGCCGACGGCGTCGGCGCGGCACTGACGGCAGTGGCGCATCAGCTTGGCCCCGCCCTCGCAGGCGTCCTGCACCACCTTCAACTCCTGCGCGGTGGGGCCGCGCTGGCCGTTCAGGCCGAAATAGGTGCCGTGGGCGGGATCGGAGATCAGCGGCATGATGTTGTGCAGGAAGGCGCCGCGGCTTTTCACCGCCTTGTTCACCTCCAGCAGATGCTCGTCGTTGACCCCGGGGATCATGACCGAATTCACCTTCACCAGGATGCCGCGCGAGGTCAGCATCTCCAGCCCCAGCATCTGCTGCTCGTGCAGGATCTTGGCGGCGTCCAGCCCGGTCCAGCGCTTGTGCTTGTAGAAGATCCACGGGTAGATCTGCACGCCGACTTCAGGATCGACCATGTTGATGGTGATGGTGACGTGGTCGATGTTGTACTGGGCGATGGTGTCCACATGGTCGGGCAGGGCCAAGCCGTTGGTGGACAGGCACAGCTTCAGGTCCGGCGCCTTCTTCTGCAGCATCTCGAAGGTGGCGAAGGTGTTCTTGCCGGCGGCCGCCAGACTGTCGCCTGGGCCGGCGATGCCGATCACCGACAACTGCGGGATTTCCTGGGCGACGGCGAGGATCTTTTTGAGCGCCTGATCGGGGGTCAGCTTTTCGGAGACCACGCCCGGCCGGCTCTCGTTCGAGCAATCGTATTTGCGGTTGCAGTAGTTGCACTGGATGTTGCAGGCCGGAGCGACCGCGACATGCATGCGGGCGAAATAGTGATGCGCCTCTTCCGAGTAGCAGGGATGGTTCTTCACCTTTTCCCACACCGCCGGGTCCATGTCGGCCGGACCGTCGGAAGATCCGCAGGGCGACGACGAACAGCCGGACGCCGCCTCGGGTGCTGCCCGCATCACGGCTGGCGGGGCCAGTTCCCCCAGCCCGAAGATGCTGTCGAGCGAAACCACGTTGCTCATCATCCACTCCTTCCCTGCCGTGCCGGACGACACCGTTGGACGGAAGAATGAAAAGCAAGTTCGGGGCCAGAAACAGAAACGAAGGAATTACAAAGGCTTGTCCGGATTTGTCGGGGGTGCGGACGCTGTCGTCATTGCGACAATGGCGGGGTGGGCGGAGGGCTTTGTCGGGGTACCGACAAACCGGTCAGGCCAGTTCGGCGCGGAAGGCGACGACATGGTCCTGCCCTTCGTCGCGCGCCTCCGCCCCGAAGCCGATCAGGCCGCTGCCGACCAGCTTGGTCGCATCCCGGCGCAGCACGAGCGGCGGTGACCCGCCGCTGCGGATGAAGGTGCCGTTGGTGGAATGATCGGTCAGCAGGAAGCTTTCGCGGGTGAAGTCGACCACCGCATGCTGGCGCGAGGTCTGGCGCGAGGCGATGCGCAGGCCGCTGCTGTCCTCCCGCCCGATGGTGACGCGGGGCAGGGCCTGGCTCAGCGTGATGTCCTGCCCGCGATAGGCGAGGTGCAGCGTCACCATTCTGCGGCCGACCTCCGACACCAGCGAGAAGCCGAGCGTGGTGCTGTCGATGGCGTCCTCGACATCGTCGCCGGTGCGGATTTGATGGACGGGAATCGGGGCGGTCTTGCCTTTCATCGCGACGTTGCTCAGCGGCTTGGTCCGGCTGCGCAGGTCGGGTGACAAGCCCTCCACCAGAGCCTGGGTCGCCAGGATCTCGCCCGGCCGGGCGATCTGCTGCACCCGTGCGGCGACGTTGCAGGCGTCGCCATACAGGTCGCCGACTCCTTCGATCACGGAACCGAAATGGATGCCGATGCGCAGTCGCAGCCCGTACTGGTCCTCGATAACGATCATCGCGCAGGCGGTGCGGGCGCTGTCGTCGCGCAACGGGAAGGCGGCGAGCAGCCCGTCGCCCAGGCTCTTGATGACGCCGCCGCGATTGTCCTCCACCAGCCGGCGCAGATGGGCCAGCACCCGCTGCGTCAGCGCCGCCGCGGTGACGTTGCCGACGCGCTCGTACAGCATCGTGCTGTCGGCGATGTCGACGAACAGCAGGGCGAGGGGCTTCTCAAGCGAAGGCAAGACGGAAATCCGTTCGACCGGGGAGCATGCCATCGAATCGAAGGCCCGGCAGGGTAACACGAAACCGCAGGGTGCGCGACGGGGGTGGCCGCCGGACGATGTCCGGCCCCCCGGTTTCCGGACCTAGAACCGCTTGATCTCGATGTTGTACTTGCGCAGCGCGTAGCTCACCTGACGCGTCGTCATGCCCAGCAGACGGGCGGCCTTGGCCTGGACCCAGCCGGTCCGCTCCATCGCCCAGATCAGGCGGTCGCGCAGCGGGCCCGACTCCGGTTCGTCCAGCGGCAGGTCGGGGCCGGCAGAGGCGGGTTGCGGCGCCGGGGCGGATGGGACGGCCGGGGCCGACGCAGTCGGCTGGGGGGTGGGCAGGGGGACGATGGCCGAGGGTGGCAGCGGTTTCGAGGCGCCGCAGACCGGCATCGGTCCGGCGCCGCAACCCGATGCGCAGGCCGGCCACTGTGCTCCGTTGGGCGTTCCGTTGGCTGCTCCATGCGCCCCCCCGTTGGCGGGGGCCGGCATCGCCGGCGGCATCCCCGGGGGCATTCCTTGCGGCATGGCAGGCGTCTGCGGACGCCCCGCTGCGGGAGGCGCGACCGACGGGTTGGTCGGCGTTCCGCTCATCGACGGGGCCAGCCCGCCGACGGCGGCGCCCATGGTGCGGTACTGGAACAGAACCGACGAGTTGCAGAGATTCATGCTGCAGGACAGGTCGGGCACGCGGATGGTGCCGTTGCGGCACTGGGTCGCCGCCCGCTCGATGCAGTTTTCCAACTCGCGGACGTTGCCGGGCCAGGTGCAGCGGTTCAGCACCTCCAGCGCGTCCGGGGCGATGTCCAGATTGAGGCCGTTGTCGCGGCCGAACTTGCCGACGAAATGCCGGGCCAGCATGCCGATGTCGCCACGCCGTTCGCGCAGCGGCGGCAGGTGGATGGTCACCACGTTGATGCGGAAATACAGATCGGCGCGGAACTTGCCGTGGCCGACAGCCTCTTCGAGGTTCAGGTTGGTGGCGCAGATCAGACGCACGTCAGTCTTGATCGTCTTCGATCCGCCAACCCGTTCGAACTCCTGCTCCTGCAGCACGCGCAGCAGCTTGGCCTGGAAGTTGGAGGAGATGTCGCCGATCTCGTCCAGGAACAGCGTGCCGCCGGACGCCAGCTCGAACCGGCCCTTGTGGTCCTTCTGCGCGCCGGTGAAGGACCCCTTCTCGTGGCCGAACAGCTCCGATTCCAGCAGCGATTCGGGCAATGCTGCGCAGTTGACGCGGATGAAGGGGGCATCCTTGCGCGGCGACAGATTGTGGATGGCTCGCGCGATCAGCTCCTTGCCGGTGCCGCTCTCGCCGCGGATCAGCACGGTCGACTTGAAGGGCGCCACCCGGTGCACCTGGGCCAGAACGTCGACCATGTTGGGGCTGGTGCAGACCACGTCGTTGACCGGCGCCACCACCGGCCGCAACTCCTTCTGGACGCGGAAGGTCTCGCGCATCATGAAGCGCCGCTCTTCCGCCACCGTGCGGTGCAGGCGCACGGTCTGGCCAATCAGGTTGGCGACCATGGTCAGGAAACGGACATCGGAGCCGAAATGACCGCTGGGGCCGTCGTCGGAGATGCGGTCGATGGTCAGCACGCCGATGACGGCACCGGCCGCCTTGATCGGCACGCCGACCAGCGAGGCCACCTGCTCGTCCAGATCGTCCCGCCCGCCGGAGCGGTTGTTGAACAGCGGCTCCTCGGCGAGGTTGGGCACGACGGCCGGCATGCCGGTCTTCAGAATACGGCCGCTGATGCCTTCGCCCTGGTTGTAGTCGATCTCCTGCGCCGGCGAGTCCTTGGGCAGGCCCTGCGCGGCGACGAGGCGCAGAGCCCCGTCCTCGCCCTGAAGATAGACACGGCCGCGATGCATCTGCAGCTGGTAGGACAGCGCCCGCAGCACCTCGCGCAGGGTCTGCTCCAGATCCAGCGACGACCCGAGGATCTTGCTGACCTCGTAGATCGTCAGCAGCTCCAGGCTGGAGGATGACGCGGACTGGGCAGCACTCGGCATGTTCGATCCCCTCGCTCGGCTGGGGACCCGGGCCAATGCCGGACGGGAGAGTCCAGCCATCGCAAGCCATCGGGTCCCGGCGTCAGCGCCTTGATCCGTACCCCCCGAAAACCGCGGCGGCCGTTGGTCCGGCCATGCCGTTCATGTCCTGTTTTGGAGCCCGTCTTCCAGGCCGGGCATGGCTGCGACTCCGTTCGTACGCTGCCAGCCGGTGGAAAGTGTCCGTGACTGCTCGCGGAAAGGCAAGACCTTTTGCATAGATTCTATTGCGGCGCACAATGACCTTGGCCATTGGTGGAACGGCCGGATCATGTTAATAACTGACTGGTCAGTTATAAAGAGAGGCGCGCCATGCCCTCCCGCAAATCCGGTCCTCCGCCCGATTCCCGTCCCGCCCTCGCCTCCGATCCGGCTGCGTCCGGCGAACCGCCGCGCTGGCGCCGCCGCAAGGACGCCCGGCCGCAGGAGATCGTCGCCGCCGCGATGGAGGTCTTCGCCGACCGCGGTTTCGCCGCCGCGCGGCTGGAGGAGGTGGCGGCCCGCGCCGGGGTCAGCAAGGGCACGCTCTATCTCTACTTTCCCAGCAAGGAGGACCTGTTCAAGGCGGTGATCCGCGCCGCCATCCTGCCGAACCTGCACCAGGCCGAAGCGCTGGTCGCCTCGGCCGGCGGGGCGTGCTTTCCGGTGTTGGAGCAACTGCTGCGCATGGTGGCGCGGTTGATCGCCACGACGCGCATGGCGGTGATCCCGCGGCTGGTGATCGCCGAGGCCGGCAATTTCCCTGAACTTGCCGCCTTCTACCACCGCGAGGTGATCCGCCGCGGCTTCGGTGTTTTGGGGGGCCTGCTGCGGCGGGGCATGGAGAGCGGAGAGTTCCGTCAGATGGAGCTCGATCCCAGCGTGCGTCTGATCGTCGCACCGCTGCTGATGAGCGCCGTGTGGCGAACCTCCTTCGACGGGGTCAATGGCGAACCGCCCATGGACGTGGCGGCGCTGGTGGAGGTCCACATCGACAACCTGCGCCATGTGCTGCTGCGTGATGCGGATGAGCAGACAGGGCGGGCCGGAGCGGGGGAGGATGCGCCATGAGCGGATTTCTCGGAAGCCTTCTGGACGGGCTGGCGGCCATCGCTCTGGCGGTGGGGCTGCCCATCGCGGCCGGCGGGACGCCGCCGCTCGCCCATGGCTATGTCGAGGGGGAGTATCTGCGCATCGCCGCCCCCAGCGCCGGCATGCTGGAAAGCCTGTCGGTCGCCCGCGGGGCACAGGTGGCGGCAGGAGCGCCGCTCTTCGCCATCGACCGTGCCACCGCCAGGGCCGAGCGCGACCGGCTGGCAGCGGCGCTGGCCCAGGCGCGGGCACAGCGCGCCGACCTCGCCACCGGCAAGCGGGCGCAGGAGGTGGCGGTGCTGACCGCGCAGAAGGCGCGGGCGGAGGCGGCGCTGCGCTATTCAACCGCCGAACTGGCCCGCCAGCAGGAGTTGGTCGCCCGCAAGGTCTCGTCCCCGGACAAGCTCGATCAGGCGCGCGCCGCTTTCGACCGCGACCGTGGCCAGTTGGCGGAGGCGGATGCCCAATTGGCGGTTGCCGCCTTGCCGGCCCGGCCCGAACAGTTGCGGGCTGCCGACGAAACGGTGACCCAGGCGGAGGCGGCTCTTGTCCAGGCGGAGCGGCGACTGGCCGATCTGGCCCCCGTCGCCCCAGTGGCGGCCCTGGTCGAGGACACGCTGTACAATCCCGGCGAGTGGGTGCCGGCCGGCTCCCCGGTGGTGTCGCTCCTGCCGCCGGAGCGGGTGAAGCTGGTGCTGTTCGTCCCGGAAACCGCCTTGGCGGGTGTGGTGCCGGGCGGCGGCTTGACGGTGCGTTGCGACGGCTGTCCACCCGGCCTGTCCGCACGGGTGACACGGATCGCCTCGCAGGCGGAATATACCCCGCCGGTGATCTACAGCGTCGGCAGCCGGGAGAAGTTGGTCTTCCGGGTGGAGGCCCGGATGGAAACGGCATCGGGCCGGCCGCTGAACCCGGGACTGCCGGTCGATGTCTGGTTGGCGGATGTCCGGCCGGCGGGGACGGGGCAATGACGGTGGACAGCTCGGCGGAAAGCTCTGCGGCCAATGGCGGCCCGGCCATCGACGTGCGCGGTCTGGTCAAGCGCTTCGGCAGCAAGACCGTGGTCGACGATGTGTCGATCCGGGTGGAAACCGGCGAGATCTACGGCTTTCTCGGCCCCAACGGGTCGGGCAAGACCACCACGATCCGGCTGCTGTGCGGCTTGCTGACCCCCGATGCGGGGGAGGGCACCTGCCTTGGCCTCGACATCCGGCGGCAGAGTGCGGCGATCAAGCGGCAGGTCGGCTACATGACCCAGAAGTTCAGTTTCTGGGAGGATCTGAGCATCGCCGAGAATCTGGACTTCGTCGCCCGCATGTATGGCCTGCCCGACCGGCGGCGGCGGGTGGTGGAGGCGCTTGACCGGCTGGGCCTGTCCAACCGCCGCACGCAGTTGGCGGGGGAGTTGTCCGGCGGCTGGAAGCAGCGCCTGGCGCTGGCCGCCTGCATCCTGCACGAGCCGAAGCTGCTGCTGCTCGACGAACCGACGGCGGGCGTCGATCCCAAGGCGCGGCGGGAATTCTGGGATGAGATTCACCGGCTGGCCGGCGAGGGTCTGACGGTTCTGGTCAGCACCCATTACATGGACGAGGCGGAACGCTGTCACCGCATCGCCTACATCGCTTACGGCACGCTGATGACGCACGGAACGGTCGATCAGGTGATTGCCGGGTCGGGCCTGCACACCCGTCTGGTCGCGGGCAATGGCCTGCACCGCATCGCTGCGGCACTGGAGGGTCAGCCGGGAGTGGAAATGGTGGCGGTCTTCGGCAGCCGCCTGCATGTCAGCGGAACCGACGCCTCAGCCCTGGACCGGGCGCTCGCCCCCTGGATGGGGCAGCCGGAGCTGCGGATCACCGCGACGGAACCGACGCTGGAAGACGTCTTCATCCACCTGATGAACCGCAGCACCGACAATTTCCGGTGACGGATTACTCGGTCTGGGCCGAGGTGACGCCGGTGTTCTTGTTCCACTTCAGCGTCAGCTTGGAGAGCTGGCAAAGGTTCAGCCCCTGCCACACCGCCGACTCGCCGTCGTCATAGACGACCTTCATGTCCCACTTGCAGGTGCTCTCGGCCTTGGCGAAGGCAACCTCGAAGTACTCGCCGTCGTTCAGGACGTCGCGGCCGAGGATATCCTCGTCCCAGCTGTTGTTGTTGTTTTCCGAAACGTAGATGTGCTTCAGCGGATAGCCGGTCTTGTTGACGATCGTGAAGTCCTGCTGGCCGGCAAACGCCGCGCCATGCATCAGAAACAGCGAGGACGCAACGAGAAGGGCCTTGGCAGCAACGTTCTTCAAGATGATCTCCGTGGGGGGGAATTGGATCGTGGTAAAATCTGTGCATCGCAATCGAGGATAGTCAACCATTGAGTTAACCCAAGAGTTTATTGCAACACTGAAGCATTATTTCTTTCGTCTGTAAGAAAACAACCTTTGGCCGCGCGTGGGTATGGATGGCACCTTCTACAGGCTGATGCCTTCGCAACGTCGGGGTGTCAATTGCTGGGGGCCAGGGACTCAGCATCGGTTTGCCGGTTGCAAGAGGCCAATGGTCGCAAGCGCTTGGCGCGTCGTGCTCTTTGTCGCGGCGCACACAATGTGGTACATGATGAAAACCGGCCGGAAAGGCCGGTCAAGATCATGACCAAGTTCTGGACCGCAGCCGGTCCCGCCGGGGCGGTCCCAATCCAGGGGAAGGAACAACGCATGTCGGGTTTCAAGGACGCGCCGCCGGATGACCGGTCGGAACTGACGCCGGAGCAGGAAAGCGCCATCCGCATCGTCGCCAACAACCTGCACCGCCTGAACGACGCCGTCGTCAAGGCGGTCGAGGCCGGCGTGACGGTCGAGCTGATGCGCACCGCCCGCTACCACAACGAGACCGGCAACTGGGGCGACCAGCTCACCCCGGTGATCCGTCCCGGCAAGTGATCCTTTCCGGCCGATCCGGCCGGACGCTTGGCGAAAAGGCCGCATCCGTCCAGCGGATGGCGGCCTTTTTTCGTATGTCGACAAAATTCCGGCGTGGACGGAAGGAAGGCTGGTCGCCGGCGGCGGCGGGCACAAACTTGTTGGGCATTCCGCTATCGATGCGAGGCCCCAGCCATGCTGTCACGCGACCCCGAACGGCGCGCAGCCGCCAGCCGTGAGCAGACCGATCGCCGTACGGTTCAGTCCGATTTCGATCCCGACACCGAGTACGGTGACCGGCCGCTGACGCCAGGCGAAGTCAACGCGATGTGGAAGCTGAACCGCCTGGAGCAGCCGACCTTCGACGATCTGACCCGCGGCTTGTGCCTTGGCCTGGTGTGGTGCATGGCGCTGTGGACGCCGATGTTCGTCAGCGCGCTTACCTGATCCCGTCCGCCGCAATCCCACCGCCCGGTCCGGTCCGGGTCAGCGACCGGATTCGCGCCGCCAGCTGGTCGGGGGTGAAGGGCTTCGCCAGCACCGATGCGGTGTCGGCGCCCATGGTGGCCAGCGATTCGGGACTGTAGCCGGAGGCCAGCAGGACCCGCAACTGCGGCCAGTGCTGGCGGATGTGGCGGGCAAGGTCGATGCCGGAAACGCCGCCCGGCATCACGACGTCCGATACTACAAGATCGAAGTTGCGGTCGGTCTCCAGCAGAGCCAGCGCCGTGACGCCGTCTTCCGCGGTCTCGACCGAGAAACCTTCCTGGGTCAGTCCTTCCACTGTCGCCATCAGCACCAGCGGATTGTCCTCCACCACCAGGATGCGCAGTGGGCGGATGTCCGCGACCGGGGCCGCCGGGACAGGGGCCGGCTCCTCCGGCCGGGCGTCGGTCAGCGGCAGGTCGATGCACACATGTGTGCCCTCGCCGGGCCGGCTGTCGATGGTGGCGCTGCCGCCGGACTGGCGGGCGAATCCGTAGACCATCGACAGGCCGAGCCCCGTTCCCTTGCCGACCCCCTTGGTGGTGAAGAAGGGGTCGAAGGCGCGGGCCATCACATCGGGCGGCATGCCGGCGCCGGAATCGGAAACCTCGATGCGGGCGGTGCGTGGCTCTGGACCGGGCGCGGCGGCGATGCGGATTCGGCCGCCGCCGGGCATGGCATCGCGGGCGTTCAGCACCAGGTTCAGCACGGCCATTTCCAACTGAACCTGATCGACGGCGACCGCCATCGGCTCCGGGGCGATGTCCCACTCCAGCACGACGTCCGCCCGGACCGAGCGTTCCAGCAGGTCGGCCATCCGGCGCAGGCTGTCGCCCAGATCGACCACCGTCGGGTTGACGGCATCCTGGCGCGAGAAGGACAGCAGTTGCCGTGTCAGCTTCTCCGCCCGCTCCAGCGCGGTCCGCGCCCCGCCCAGGAAGCGCTGGCCGTCGGCCGGCAGATGGCGGGACAGCAGATGCAGGTTGGCGAGCGCTGCGGTCAGCAGATTGTTGAAGTCATGCGCCACCCCGCCGGTCAGCTGGCCCAGCGCCTCCATCTTCTGGCTCTGGCGCAGCGCCTCTTCCAGCCTTTCGCGGTTGCGCACCTCTTCCGCCCAGCGCCGGACCGCAGCGTTTTCGGAGGCGGCGCGGCTGTAAGCGAGCCAGGCGAGGAGCGCCAGCGCCAGCGTCGCCGGAGCGACGAAGGCGGCGTCCAGAGCCATGTTGCGCCACCAGGACCGGGTGACCTGCGTCCCGTCCAGCCCATAGACGACGTAGATCGGGAAGGCGCCGACCCGCTTGTAGGCGAACACGCGTTCCAGGCCCTGCACGATGCTGTTGCCGGTGCGGAAAACTCCCTCGTCCGGCTGGCGGCGGATCTCGGCGCGCAGGCCGCGGTCGGCCGGCAGGGTCGGCAGAGTCGCGTTCGGCCGCGTCGGGTCCAGGGTCGGGAAGCGCATCAGCATTGCGCCGTCGTCGCGGATCAGCGCGATGGATTCCCCTTCGGTGCCGATAATCCGTCGGTAGTAGCTGGCGAAATAGTCCGGATCGACGATGGCGGCGATCATCCCGTCGAAACTGCCGTCGGGACCGCCGGGACTGCTGCGGCGCCGGCTGATGCCGAAGCTGGGCTTGCCGCTGGTGGGGTCGACGACAGGGCCGGCGATGAGCAGGCCGGAGTCCTGTTCCCGCTGCTCCCGGAAATCCGCGCGGTCGCCGATGTAGCTGTTGCGCGCGGGGAAGACGAGGCTGGAGTTGCGCACGAACCCGTCGGGATCGGTCAGGCCGATGGCACCGATTTGCTCAAGCTCGCCTTTCAGGGTCTTCAGATAGCGGTGCAGCGGCTCCGACTCGGCGATCTCGCGCCAGCTGCGTCCATGGATGCGCTCGTCCACCCGATCCAGAACCTGGGACATGGTGTCGAACACCTTCAGCACATGTTCGTGCAGGATCAGGGCGTTCTTGCGGCTGTTCCGCTCGGCCTCGTCCTGAGCCTCCCACCGCTCGCGCCAGCCGATGCCGGCGAACAGCACGAGCGGCAGCGCGACCGACACAGCCAGCAGCAGGCGCAGAAGGCGCAGGGCCCCCCTGCGCTCGGTCCGACTGTCGAGGTTGCGAACGGGCATCACCAACCATTGCCAGGAAAAAGGAAGCTTGCCGGCCATCGGCGGCACAGGACAGGCCACGGGGCAGACCGTTGGTCTAACCCCGTTCCGGTCACCATGGCCGAAGCATCGAAGGGTGGGCAACTCTGACTTTAAGGCAGGGCGGCGATGGCGGATCGCAGTTCGGCCGTTTACGGATCGCAGGTGCAGGCGCGGGGAAAGCGCCCTTCCGTCCAGCGTCGGCGTCGGCGGACATCGGAACCGTCATCGGCCGGGCGGGGCAGCCCGCACAGATCGCCCAGCCGGTCCCGAAGATCGTCGAGATGGGCATTTGTGAGGATGGCGATGCCGGCGAAGAAGGGTTCGCGGCACCGGGTTGCGACGCGGCTGCAGAAATCCGGCATCCAGCGCAGCGGGTGGCGGTCGAGGAAGCGGACGGCGTAGAGCGTGCGCCCGCGGTCGAGCAGCGCGGCGAGAACGGCCAACTCCGCCGCGACATGGTCGTCCGGCAGCCGGTCCAGCGGCGGCAGGCGCAGCTCCGTTTCCAGGCCGGTGCGCCAGCGCAGCAGAGAGGCGGCGGCATCGTCCCGCAACCTCTCCTCCAGCCACAGACCTTCGGTCGGACAGGCCCGCAGCCCGCCGTTGATGTGGATGGCGGCGAAATCGGCGACCAGCGGGGCGAGGCTGCGGCGGGTGATCCGTTCCGGCAGATCGCTCACCACCTCGTCCACCAGGGCGGCGGCCTGCTGGGAGTCGTCGCGGTCGAGCGCCAGCGGACCGCGGCCGACCGGGTCGCGCCGCAAGGTCTCCAGCAAGGCGGCGGTCGGTTCTTCGGCATGCAGGCGGACGAGCAGACGCAGGCCCTGGGATGAGGCGGCCAGATCGAGGGTATTGGGAACGGGGGCACTTCCGATGCCGGCACCATCCTTATGATGGCCGTCCTGACGATGGGGTGGCAAGGCGGCCTCTAGAACCGTGCTGTCCACGCTGTTCCTCCCGGCATTCGGGCCGGATCGGACATGTGCCGGGGCCGGGCCGCATGGGAACGCTGCACGAATGGATTTCGTGTCTTATGGATTTCTTCCAGCGCCGCGGCTTCCGGGCGGATTGTTCGTCCGAACGTTTGCGCGATCTGTTGCAAGTCTCTACTACCAGCGGGACAAGCATTGGTCAACTTGGCCGATGGACGGGGGAAAGACGTGGACCGGCTGTTGCCTTGCGACACGATGTCCTGCCTTATCGCAAGTCGCCGTCCCCCCGCAGGAGTTCCCGCCACCATGCCGTTTCCCCTGATCGAACAGGCCGATGCCACCCCGGAGGTCCGCGCCGTCTACGACGACATCAAGGCGGCGCGCAACGTCCCCGACGTGAACAATTTCTGGAAGGCGGTCGCCCACCATCCGCCGACCCTGGCACGGACCTGGGAAAGCCTGAAGGAGGTGATGGCGCCCGGTGCGCTCGACCCGCTGGTCAAGGAAATGATCTTCGTCGCGGTCAGCGTCACCAACAACTGCCAGTATTGCATCCGCTCGCACGAGGCGGCGGCGCGGCGTCTGGGCATGACCGACGCGCAGTTCGGCGAACTGATTGCGGTGGTGGGCATGGCGAACGAGACCAACCGCCTTGCCGTCGGTTATCAGGTCGAGTTGGACGAGCGGCTGAAGTGAGCCGCATCAGGCGGCGCGCGGCAGCGCCCGT
Organism: Azospirillum sp. A23; assembly: GCF_042938965.1. Lineage (NCBI taxonomy): Bacteria > Pseudomonadati > Pseudomonadota > Alphaproteobacteria > Rhodospirillales > Azospirillaceae > Azospirillum > Azospirillum sp. A23. Next base: position 597,214 of record NZ_CP170667.1, read on the forward strand.
GCCGCCTCGTCCGGCCGGCGCTGGGACAGGCGGCGCTGGGGCAGGCCGTTGATCAGGTCGCTGCGAACGGTGAAGTGGGCGGTGCTGCGGCCGTCGCCCAACTCTTCACTGGCGATGCGCTCCACCCGCACCTCCACGTCCCAGCCGATGTTGGCCCAGGCGGTGCGGATGCGGCGGGCCAGTTCGTGGGCGCCGCGCTCGCTGAAGCTGTCGAGCCGCCCGCCCGACGGGCCGGGATGGAAGCGTGGATAGAGCTGGGGCATGGCCTTGTCTCCTTGATCGGCTGTGGTGCGCCGGAGATGTCCGTCGCTTCGCCGAACGAAGGAATAGTCCAAATTGGACTATATGAGCCAGGAAAAGCCAATACCGTTGCGGTATGCCGCTCAGGGTTCCTGCAAGCCGACCACGGTGTGCAGGGTATCGATCTCTTCCAGCGGAACGGGAAACTCACGGTCGGCCGGCCGGTATTCGCGCAGGATCACCATGTCGGGGCCTCGCCGTACGAACTCCTTCACCAGCACCGCCTTGTTGCATTTGACCACCACCACCCCGGACCCCGCTGCCGGCGGCTTATGCGGGTTGACGTGTAGAAGTTGCGCCGGGCGGAAACGCGGCATCATCGAGTCGCCGACCACATACATGGCGTAGGGATCGCGCGCGTTCTTCAGGTAATCGGGCCGTGCGATCCAGTCGATGGGGCCGTCTTCCAGAAACATTTCCTGATCCACGCCGCCGCGCGCGGCCGCCCGCACCGGCATCGAGGCCGCAGCCTGTGCCTGCGGAAGCGGTGCTGTGCGGAGGAGCGGCGAAAGCGACGGGCGTGCTGGGCGCATGGAAGCCGTCTGGGCCATCGCGGCGGCCGGCCCGTCGAGACCGAGCAGAACCGCAGGCTCGACGCCCAACGGCCCGGCCAGTTTGACCGCCCAGTCGACGGTCAACTTGCGCTGGCCGGTTTCCAGCTTGTTGATCTGTGGCTGGGAGGTGCCGGCCATCTCGGCCAGCTTTTCCTGGCTCAGCCCGGCGGCCTGCCGCAGTTCGCGCATTGTGGTCATGAGCCGTTCATACCAAAACGGCTTCGGAAAGTCCATCGCGACGGAATAAATCCAGTTGCGCGCAGAAGCCTGCCTGGTCTAAACCATTGCGGTATGACGCTCGACGATTGGCTCAACCGGACCGCAACCAAGGAAGAGGCCTTTGCCGCCCTTATCGGGACGAGCCAGGCAACGGTCAACCGTTACCGCCATGGCCGCCGCGTTCCCCGTCCCGCCGTGATGGCCCGAATTGCCGCCGCCACCGGTGGACAGGTGACGGCGAACGACTTCCATGGGCTGGGTGACGGGCAGGGAGCGGGGTGATGGAGCAAAACGCGCGCAACAAAAAAGGCCCTCTCCCGGTGGGAAAGGGCTTTTCCTGTAACGCTGCCGCTCTTACGAGAACAGGCTCGACACCGACCGCTCCTCGCTGATGCGCATGATGGCCTCGGCGAGCAGGGGGGCGATGGTCAGCTGACGGATGTTGCGCGACACGCGCACCGCCTCGGTCGCCTGGATGCTGTCGGTGGTGACCAGCTGCTCCAGCGGCGACACGGCGACGCGGGCGACCGCACCGCCGGACAGGACGCCGTGGGTGCAGAAGGCGTGGACCGACTTGGCACCGGCTTCCATCAGGGCGACGGCGGCGTTGCACAGCGTGCCGCCCGAGTCGACGATGTCGTCGATCAGGATGCAGCGGCGGCCGTCGGCGTCGCCGATGATGTTCATCACCTCCGACACGCCGGCGCGCTCACGCCGCTTGTCGATGATCGCCAGATCGGCGTCCAGGCGCTTGGCCAGCGCGCGGGCGCGCACCACGCCACCGACGTCCGGCGACACGATGGTGACCTCGCCGATGTTCTCGAAGGACTGGCGGATGTCCTTCTCGAAGACCGGGGCGGCCATCAGGTTGTCGGTGGGGATGTCGAAGAAGCCCTGGATCTGGCCTGCGTGCAGGTCCATCGTCAGCACGCGGTTGGCGCCGGCCTGGGTGATCAGGTTGGCGACCAGCTTGGCCGAGATCGGCGTGCGCGGGCCGGTCTTGCGATCCTGGCGGGCGTAGCCGTAGTAGGGGATGACCGCCGTGATGCGCCGGGCCGACCCGCGCCGAAGCGCATCGATCGTCACCAGCAGTTCCATCAGGTTGTCGTTGGCCGGGAACGAGGTCGACTGGACGACGAACACGTCCTCGCCGCGCACGTTCTCCAGGATCTCGACGAAAACCTCCATGTCGGAGAAACGGCGGACGCTGGCTTTGGTCAGCGGCACGCCGAGACAGGTGGAGATCGCCTCGGCCAGCGGACGGTTGCTGTTGCCGGCAAGCACCTTCATCGGGGTCGGCTCTCTTTGCAGGGAAACGGCTCAAGGCACGTTCGCCGCTTGCGCGCCGGCGCCCCTTGAAAACGGGGCGGACCATAACAAAGGGTCGGCCCCATGTAAACGTTCCATGACGGTCGGGTCTTTCCCCATTGGGGAATGCCGCCCTGCGCGGGCGGCATGACCATGGCCGTTCCGCCCACCCGTTCGCGCTGTTTCAGTTCTGCAGGACGATGGCCGAAAGGCCGCGGCCGTAATCCGCCTCTTCCCGAAGGCAGGAGCGGCGATAACTGAAGAAGCGATCCTCCTCGGCCACCGTATCGTTGGGGCAGCGCTGGATCACCGTGACGCCGGAGTCGCCCAGCCGGCGGGTGACGTAGGCCGCCAGATCGAACAGGAAATGGCCGGGCTTGCGCGCGGGGGCGAAGTAGTCGCGGTTGCGCGCGTCCTCCTCCTCGAACGGGGTCGGGAATTCCGGCCCCACCTCGTAGGAACGCTGGGCGATGCAGGGACCGATGCAGGCGACGATCCGGTTCGGCTTGGCCCCCAGTTCGACCATGCGGGCGACGGTCGCCTCGATGACGCCGCCCTTGGCGCCCTTCCAGCCGGCATGGGCGGCGCCGATCACCCGCGCCTTGCTGTCGGCGAACAGGACGGGCGCGCAGTCGGCGGTCAGGATGCCCAGCGCGATCCCCGACTGCCGGGTCGCCATGGCGTCTGCCTTCGGCGCGGTTTCCGGCGTCCAGGGCTCTTCCACCACGACGCAGGTCGGGCTGTGGACCTGATGGCAGGTGATGAGGTTGGCGGGCGTCACTTCCATGCGCGCGGCGGCACGGGCGCGGTTCTCATGCACGGCCGCGGCGGAGTCGTTGGACCCCAGCCCGCAGTTCAGCGAGGCGTAAAGCCCTGTGGACACCCCGCCGGTGCGGGTGAAAAAGGCGTGTCGAATGTGGGTGATGTCGTTCAGCGCGCCGAGTGTGATCACGAACGCCGTCCTTCCCTGTTCTGTGGCCCCCATGCCCGGCAATTATGCCCGACAGGGCAGGGGACGCGATGCACGGTCCGCCCGGATTGTGTTTCTGGCGGTTATGGTGCGGTCTCTCTGACCCGGTTTCCGCGTCCGCCGGTCAGAAGCCGGCCGGGGGAGAGTCGGCGAAGGCTCCGGGCGTGGCGAACGCGACCAGTTTGAACAGCCTGCCCATTTGCGCGGGATCGATCAAGCGGTCCAGCGCGCTGCGGATGTCCTGCGCCTGGGCCGGGTGAGCCTTCGCCGCCAGGGCGGATGCGCGCTGGCGTATGCCCAGCCGGGTCAGCCATTCTCCCTGTTCGACCACGCCGAAGGATTGGGCGCCGCCCTCCCGCGCCGCGGCGGCGATTGCGGCGAAATCGACATGGGCCGTCAGGTCGGCCTCGCCCGGCGCCTCCAGCACGGGGGCGTAGGCATGGCGCCGCATCGCTTGCAGCGTGTCGCCGACCGCCGGGCCGTGGGCGTAACCATAGTCGATGGCCAGCGCCGCACCGGGGGCTGCGGCCAGCCGGGTGCCGATCAGCCGCGCCACCGCCTGTGAGGCAGGAGAAACCTCGACCACGCTGCCGTCGAGCGCGTCGCGCAAAGCATCCGGTACCAGCCGTTTCCCGGAGCTGCCGAAGGCCTCCAGCACGAAGCGGAAGCGCGGATCGTCCTCGGTGCTGGCGGGCTCGACATCGACCAGCCGCTCGAACCAGCCATAGTTGGTCTTCTGCACCTGACGGATCGGCAGGGCGTCGAAGAACTCGTTGGCGATCAGGATGGTAGGGCCGTCCGGCACATTCTCCAGCCGGTCATGCCAGTGGATCGCGTCGCCCAGGATGGGGTGCAGCGTCTGGCGCTGCCGCTCCCGCAAGGACGGGCTGGTTTCCACCAGATGGACGATGGCGTTGTCGCGGAACAGCGGCAGCACCGCCGCCGCCCGCAGCACGTCGGCCATCAGCGTGCCGCGACCGGGACCCAGCTCCACCAGATGGAAGGGGCCGGGACCACCCAGCCTTGCCCAGCTGTCGACGCACCAGAGCCCGACCAGCTCGCCGAACATCTGGCTGATTTCCGGCGCGGTGGTGAAGTCGCCGCCGCTGCCGAACGGGTCGCGGCGCATGTAATAGCCGAAGCGTGGATGGCCCAGCGCCTCCGCCATGAAGGCGCCGACGCTGATCGGACCGTCCATCACGATGCGGCGGGCCAGCAGGCGGGCCAGCGTTTCCGGACCGGCGCTTTCGTCCGCCATGGCGTCAGGCCGGGATGGTATGACGCCGGCCGCGCAGGACCAGCCACAGGCCGATTGCCAGCATCGGCAGCGACAGCAGCTGCCCCATCGTGGCGCCGGCGAACAGGAAGCCCAATTGCGGGTCGGGTTCGCGGAAGAACTCGACCGTGATGCGCGACAGGCCGTAGCCGATCAGGAACAGCCCGCCGATCGTGCCCGGCCGGTTGCGCAGCGCCGGGCTGCGGATGGCAATCGCCAGCAGGATGAACAGAACCACGCCTTCCAGGGCCGCCTCGTAGAGCTGGCTGGGATGGCGCGGTACCTGCAACGGGTCGCGCGGGAACACCATGGCGTAGGCGAAATCGGGGGCCGGCCGGCCATAAAGCTCGCCATTGATGAAGTTGGCGATGCGGCCGAAGAACAGCCCGATGGGCGCACAGGCGGCGATGATGTCGCCGAAGACGAAGGGCGAGATGCCGCGCCGCCAGCAGAACAGCGCAATGGCGGTCAGCACGCCGACCATGCCGCCATGGAAGGACATGCCGCCATGCCAGACCTGAACCGCGTCAAGCGGGTTTTCCAGATAATAGGGCAGGTTGTAGAACAGCACATAGCCGAGCCGCCCGCCCAGGATGGTGCCGATCACCGCCCAGGTCAGGAAGTCGTCGAACTCCTCGGGGTTCGGCCGGCGGTCGGGATCGAGCCGCGCCAGCCCCAGGCAATAACGCCAGCCCAGCACGAAGCCGGCCAGATAGGCCAGCGCATACCAGCGGACGACGACCGGGCCGATGGAAAAGGCGACCGGGTCGATGGTGGGGAAGGCCACGACAGGCAGGGTGGCGAGCATAGGAACTCCGGTCAGCGATACGGGTCGGGCTGCGACAGGAAATCCTGCACATAGCGCCGGACACCTTCTTCCAGCCCGGTGAAGGGCTGGTCGAACCCGGCGGCGCGCAGGCGATCCGTCGTCGCCTGCGTGAAATATTGGTATTTGCCGCGCAGATGCTCGGGCATCTCGAAGTACTCAATCCGGGGGGGTAGCCCCAGCGCGCCGAACGTCGCCAGCGCCAGATCCTTGAAGCTGCGCGCCTTGCCGGTTCCGACGTTGAACAGGCCGCTGACGTCTGGATGGTCGTAGAGCCACAGCATCACCGCGACGCAATCGTCGACATGGATGAAGTCGCGCAGTTGGCCGCCATCCTCGAAGCCGTCCTTGTGCGACTTGAACAGGCGCGCCGGCTGGCCGGCCGTCAGCTGCGGATGCAGCTTGGCGACCACGCTCATCATGTCGCCCTTGTGGGCTTCGTTCGGGCCGTAGACGTTGAAGAATTTCAGCCCGGCCCATTGCGGCGGCACGAGGTCGCCGCCGGCGACGGCGCGGGCGATGCGGCGGTCGACCAGATGCTTGGACCAGCCATAGGCGTTCAGCGGCCGCAGCCGCGCCAGCCCGTCGCAGGAGCCGTCATCGTCGAAACCGGCGGAGCCGTCGCCATAAGTCGCGGCGGAGGAGGCGTAGATCAGCCGGCAACCGCGCCAGGAACACCAGCGCCACAGATCCAGCGTCAGCGCGACGTTGTTGGCGACGATCTTGTCGACGTCCCGCTCGGTGGTGGCGGAGATGGCGCCGAGATGGAAGACGGTGTCGATTTCGGCGGCGTGCTGGTCGAGGAAGGCCAGCGTCTGCTCGGGCGGAACCAGGGCCGTGACCTCGCGCTTGGCGAGGTTCTGCCACTTCTCGCCCTCGCGGAAGCGGTCGACGACCGCCACGTCGGTGATGCCGCGCGCAGCCAGAGCCGCGACAAGGTTGGACCCGATGAAGCCGGCCCCGCCGGTGACCACGATCATAGCGCTGTCCCTGCTGTCCGCGGCGGCCTGCCGCGGCCCGATGTTCCGGCCGTTATAGGCAGTGGCGGAGATGGTCGCAAGCTCAAGGGATTGATGCCTCGGAGCATGGAGGGCGACAGTGTTGCTGAGCAACATCTGGAAATATTCAGCCGGGAAATTTTTGTAAGGGTTGCTCCCATCTGGTTGATCTCACGTCGAAGATGTGAGCATGGCTGATGATTTGGGGACGGTTGCGAAAGGAAAGCGTCCATGCGTCTCTCCCACCATACTGCTGTTGCCGGAGCGCTGCTGGTGCTGATGGCCACCTCCGCCGGTGCCGAAACCTTTGCCACCAGGGACGAAGCGGTGGCGATGGTGGGCAAGGCGGTTGCCGAGATCAAGTCCGCAGGTGCGGAGAAGGCGTTTACGGCCTTCAATGACAAGAGCGGTAGCTTCACGGATCGCGATCTCTATGTGGTGGTCTACGACCGCACGGGCCGTTGTATCGCCCATGGGGCTAACCCCAAGCTGATCGGCAAGGATCTGATCGACGCCCAGGACATAGATGGGAAGCTCTATGTGAAAGAAAGGGTCGAAATGGCGCAATCGAAGCAGAGCTTCTGGCAAGATTATAAATTCACAAACCCAACAAACAAGAAAGTAGAGCCGAAGCAAATGTATTGCGAAGTTCTCAGTGAAAATATCGTATGCGCCGGGATATACAAAAAATAATCCAGGATAATGCCAAGCGGGGCGTGCGATGACGCTTTCAAGAAAACTGGTGGCCCATTTCCTCACGTTGGCGACCGCGATGGCATTGCTGGGCGGTGTCCAGGTCTATGCCTTGTCGGCGGTTGACGGGCAGGTCTCCACCATGCTGGCCCGTGCCATTGCCGGTTCCAGCCGGGCGGCCGAATTCTCCCAGGCATTGGCGGTGCATCGCAAACTGATGTACGAGTTGATTGCCCAGATGTCGGTCCAGTTGCCCGAGGATCGCATCGAGGCAGCCAAGCAGCGTGCCAATGAGGCTGGTAGGAGCATCGCGGACGGCGGCGCCGCGCTGGCCGGCGGACTGACCGATCTCGACGATGAGGGGATCGGCCGGAGGCTGGACGAAGCGGTCCGCAAATACACCGCCCGCAGCGTGGACCTGATCGATATCCTGGATGGCGACGCGTCGACCACCCTGGCCTTCATGGGCGGGTTGGAGAAACAGGCCAACATCCTCGCCGCGGTGGTTTCCGAGGTTACGACGCTCTACAGCGGACTGGTGGATGAGGCGGAGCGGCAGACGACCCATTCAATCGCCGTGTCGTACGGCGTCGTCCTGGTCCAGGTTCTGCTGTCGATGGCTGCAGTCTCGCTGCTCTATCGCTTCACCCGGCGCGACATCGCCCGGCCGCTTGCTCATCTCGCTGATGTCGTCCGGGATCTGTCCGGCGGCAGGGTCGGTGTGACGGTCAGCGCCGGGTTGCCGATGCGGCGTGACGAAATCGGTGGCATCGCTGCCGCGATCTCCATCCTGGCTGGGAACGAGGCCGACCGGCAGCGCATGATGAGGGAAAATGCCGACAACAGTGCGGTGCAGCGGCGGCGTGCCGACCGCCTCGCCGATCTTTCGCGGCAGTTCGACGCGGCTTCCAAGACCGTCATCGACGAAACCATCACCGCGGTGGGGCAATTGGGCCGGACGTCGCAGGAAATGGCGGTGATCGCCGACCGTACCACCGGCCAGACTTCGGGGATGGTGGCGGCCATCGATCAGGCGGCGGCCAGCGCCCGTAGCGTCACCGCGGCGGCCGAGCATCTGGTCGACACCATCGGTGCGATCGGAAGCCGGGTAAGCGAATCCGCCGAGGTTGCCCATCATGCCGTTGCGGATGCCCGTCGGACCGACAAGTTGATCAGCGGATTGACGCAGGCGGCCGAGCAGATCGGGGCGGTCATCCGGCTGGTCGGCGAGGTCGCGGGACAGACCAACCTTCTGGCCCTGAACGCGACCATTGAAGCAGCGCGCGCCGGCGAGGCCGGTAAGGGATTCGCCGTGGTGGCCGGTGAGGTGAAATCGCTTGCCGGTCAGACGACGCGGGCGGCGGCGGAGATCGCCGACCATGTGGAGGCCATTCAGCACGCCACCGGCGAAGCGGCGGACGCCCTGCGCGCCATCGTCGGCACCATCGACGGCATGAGCCGGAGCTCAAGCGAGATCGCCGCTGCCATCGAGAACCAGACGGCGATGACAGGCGACATTCTGCTCAACATCCGCCAGTTGCAGCATGGGACGGGGGAGATCGCGGCCCAGGTCGGTAACGTGATGGAGGGGGCGACCCAGACCGAACAGGCGTCCCGCATGGTGAACAGCGCGGCGGAAAGCCTGCAGCGGCGAGCCGATCAGCTCAACCATGAGATCGGCAGCTTCCTGAACGAGGTTCGCGGCGCCTGATTTGGCGGGGATGCCAGGGACGAGGACGCACCGTCCCTGGCATCCGGGATCCGTTAGCGGACCGACCGGTTCGCAGCGCTGACCAAGGCCCGCAACGAGGCGGTCACGATGTCGGCGTCGATGCCCACACCGAACAGGGTCTTGTCGCCGGTCTTTACCTCGACATAGGCACAGGCCTGGGCGTCCTCGCCGGAGCCGATGGCGTGCTCGCGGTAATCGACGACGTGCAGGTCGGTGCCGCAGCCCTGGCGCAGGGCGTCCAGGAAGGCGTCGATGGGGCCGTTGCCCTTGCCCTTGGTGGTGACGATCTCGCCGTTGCGGCGCATCACCACGCTCATGGCGCGGGCGCCCGAGTTCGGACCGCGCGGCTCGGTCGAATGCTCGATCAGTTCCAGCGGGCTGTCGGCGTCCAGATACTCGGCTTGGAAGGCGGCGTGGATGTCGGCAGGCGACAGTTCCTTGCCGGTCTCGTCGGCGACGCGCTGCACGACCTTGGAGAACTCGATCTGCAGGCGGCGCGGAATCTGCAGGCCGTAGTCCTTCTCCAGCACATAGGCGATGCCGCCCTTGCCGGACTGGCTGTTGATGCGGATCACCGCCTCATAGCTGCGGCCCAGGTCCTGCGGGTCGATGGGCAGGTACGGGACCTCCCACTTGCCGGTGTTGGACTTGGTCAGAGCCTTCAGCCCCTTGTTGATCGCGTCCTGGTGCGAGCCGGAGAAGGCGGTGAACACCAGTTCGCCGGCATAGGGATGGCGCGGATGGACCGGCAACTGCGTGCAGTATTCAGAAACGCGGACGATCTCGTTGATGTCGTCGATGTTCAGTTCCGGATCGACGCCCTGGGTGAACATGTTCAGCGCCAACGTGACGACGTCGACGTTGCCGGTGCGCTCGCCGTTGCCGAACAGGGTGCCTTCGACGCGGTCGGCGCCGGCCAGCAGCCCCAGTTCGGCCGCGGCGACGCCGGTGCCGCGGTCATTGTGCGGATGCAGCGAGATGATCGCCGATTCGCGGTTCTTCATCGTCTTGCAGAACCACTCGATCTGGTCGGCATGGACGTTCGGCATCGACATCTCGACCGTCGAAGGCAGATTCAGGATGATCCTGCGCTCGGGCGTCGGCTGCCAGACCGCCATCACCGCTTCACAGATCTCGACGGCGAAATCCAGTTCGGTGCCGGTGAAGCTCTCCGGCGAGTATTGCAGGACGATCTCGGTTTCCGGGGTCTCGTCGGCCAGCTGTTTGATCAGCTTGGCACCCTGGACGGCGATGTCGACGATGCCCTGGCGGTCCAGCCCGAACACGACGCGGCGCTGCAACTCCGAGGTGGAGTTGTACAGATGCACGATGGCGCGCTTGGCCCCCTTGATGCCCTCGAAGGTGCGACGGATCAGCTCCTCGCGCGCCTGGGTCAGCACCTGGATGGTGACGCCGTCGGGGATCTTGTTGCCGTCGATGATCTCGCGGCAGAAGTCGAAATCGGTCTGCGACGCGGCGGGGAAGCCGACCTCGATCTCCTTGAAGCCCATGCGCAGCAGCAGGTCGAACATGGCGCGCTTGCGGTCCGGCCCCATCGGCTCGATCAGCGCCTGGTTGCCGTCGCGCAGGTCGACCGAGCACCAGATCGGCGCCTTGTCCAGGGTGCGTGACGGCCACTGGCGGTCGGTCAGCTTCACCTGGGGGAAGGGGGCGTATTTGGACGGGGACTTCGGCAGGCTCGGGATGTTGGTTTGGGTCGCGGTGCTCATGGCGTCGTTCGGCTCCAGTGGCGGCTCCGGGCCCGGCAGTCTGTGCGGGCGGGGGCGGCGGATCGGATTTTGAAAGGCGGAGGGACCGGCGAGGGGTACGGCCGCGGAGCCGCCGGATGTGGCTCAGCGACCGTCGGTAAGTCGCAGTCCCGGCCCCGGCCGGGCGACGCCGATGCCGGCGCCTTTGAAAACATCGCTCATGGAACAGACACTTCGACCGATGGAAATGGTGTGCGAACGCGACAAACCCGGACGCTTAAAGCGCCGGGCCGAGAAGTCGAAGAAGGGCGTTCTGCAGGTCGATGGTGTTCATGGGGCGCACTGTGCGCAGGTGCGGCATGGCTGTCAAGCCCGGATTGGCGAAAATCGGACTGCGGGATGCACCAACCATCGCCGCCCCTTCCATCCTTCCCATCCTCACGCGTCAGCCCCAGATCAGGTGGTACAGAGTCGGCAGCAGCAACGCCGTCGCCAGCCCGTTCAACCCCATGCCCAACCCGGCGAAGGCACCTGCCACCTCGTTGACCTGCAAGGCGCGAGCGGTGCCGATGCCGTGCGCCGCCACGCCCATGCCGAAGCCGCGGGCGCGCCAGTCCTTCACCCGCACGAGGTTCAGCACCCAGGTGCCGAGGCTGGCGGCGACGATGCCCGTGATGATGACGAACACCGCGGTCAGCGACGGCAGGCCGCCGATCTGCTCCGACACGCCCATGGCGATGGGTGAGGTGACGGATTTCGGCGCCATCGACAGGATGGTCGCCTTGCTGCCGCCGAACGACCAGACCAGCGCCACGGCGCTCAGCGCCGAGGCGGCGGATCCCACCAGCAGCGCCACCACCAGAGCCACGGCTGAGCGGCGGACCTCCTGGAACTGGTTGTAGAGCGGGATGGCGAGCGCCACCGTGGCCGGGCCGAGCAGGAAATGGACGAACTGCGCGCCGTCGAAATAGGTGCGGTAATCGATGCCGGACAGGCTGAGCGTTCCGGCGATCAGGATGACGGCGATCAGCACCGGGTTCAGTACCGGGCGCCGTCCCAGCTTTTCGAAGACCCACAGGCCGATCTGGTAGGCGACCAGCGTCAGCGTCAGCCCGGCCAGCGGGCTGGCGGACAGATAGACCCAGATCTGGTGAAGATCGGCGCTCATGCCCGGTCTCCCTTGGCCTGCTCTCCGACCGCCGGTTCCTCTTCCAGCCGCGGATCGGTGCGGCTCAACAGGAAGGCCATCAGCTTCGCCGTCACCGCGATGCCGAACAGGGTGCTGCCGAACAGGGCGGCGACGATGGGCAGAGCCTCGGTCTCCAGGCGGGTGACATGGACCATCACCCCGACGCCGGCCGGCACGAACAGCAGCGACAGGTGGCGCAGAAGCCCGCCCGCCGTGTCCTGCACCGTGTCCGGCACGCCGCCGCGCAGCAGCAACCCGGCGAACAGCAGCAGCATGCCCAGCACCGGGCCGGGGATCGGCAGGTGCAACAGGCGGGCAGCCAGTTCACCGGCCAGTTGGCAGAGCAGCAGGAGCGTCAGGGTTCCGAGCATCGCGGACTCCGATAGAAGGGGCGTGCTGCGCTCCTTCTACCGCAGTTGCGAAGTCGCCGGGCTGCATTCCGCGAATGCGAGCGTCGCGAATCGGCGATGAGTCTCGGTCAGGAAGTGGGGAGGTTATTGCAGCTTGCTGCGGACGTGCTGGCCGCGGCGGACGATGGACTGCGCTTCCACCGTCACCTCTTTCTTGCCGAACAGGCGCAGGAAGATGGCGTTGACGGTGGCGTGGGCGCTGACCGTCAGGGTGCCGGCGGCGGCATCCTCGGCAATCGTCAGGGGCGACAGGTTCGATCCGAGGAAGCCGTTGGGGAAGGCCTTGTCGAAGAAGCTGCGGATGTGTCCGTCGCGCTGTGAGTCGAACATCACGCGCCCGCCGGCCAGCGCGGCGGCATCGACCGCCTGCGACAGCCGGGCTTCCACCGCATAGCTGCGCAAGGCATCGACGGTGCAGCCGGCACCCAACGCGGTCGGAATGGCAAGGATCAGGGCGACCACCAGAAGCAGGTGACGACCCGTCCGCCGGTCTTCGTGCCCGCCATAGGGCAGGGGACGATAGACCAAAGTCATTGCCGGCCTCCCAAGCAATTGCCTATGCGGAAAGGAGTGTTTTGATTGGATGCATCACTCTTAGCATCATCCGACAAACAGGCAAACCAAGAAATGCAGGTGAAGGACAGCAAAAATCGCGGCGCAAGTTGTTATGTATTTTACGCAAAGGCGGTAACCCAAATTCGCGGACGCAGCCGTAAAGGGTAGAGCCCTCCGCATGGGGGTGGGAAGCGCTGCCTCGACTTTAAAAACCTTCGTGAATCGCGGCTGTGCCGAGTCAAAGGTGAGTCAAGCGGCACTCCCCGGCACCGCGTTAAGGGCTTGTTCGTCATCGCCGTCGGTAGGCTTGGACCAAGTCCCACTCCCTCCAGACCGGAGCCGCCGATGCCGTTCTTTCCGTCTCTTGCCCGTGACCGTTCCACCGGACGCTGGCCGACGCGGTCGCTCCTGGACAATGCGCTGGCTGTTGCGGCGGTGGCACTTCTGCTGGTCGGCCTGTCGGGCGCGGTGCGCGGTGCGCTGGCCGGCCTGATGGCCGAGGTGGAGGGCGCCTGGACCATCGTCCTGATGCGCTGAACACGCGTGCGGCTTCTCCGTTTCCCCTCTGCCCGCTAGACTCCGGGCGCAATGATGGGGAGACGGCCCGATGAGGGGCGGAGTTTGGCGCGTGGTGATGCTGGGGCTGGCCGTGACGGCGGCCGCGCTGGTGTTTCTGGGCGTAGAGATCACACAGCTGGCGGCGGACGACCGAACCGCCTTCACCCGCGGCCTGGCGATCTGCGGGCTCGGACTTTTGTCGGGGTGGTTCGTCTTCTCGCGACTGTCGCGCCATTTCCGCGACCTCGAACGCCTGTCCGACAGGTTGTCGGGCGCCCGCAACCGGGTCGATCTCGAACCGATGTCCGGCGAACTGGCGCGCTTGGCCGAGGTGGTCAGTCTGGCCCGCGGCAGCGAGCGCGGTTTGGGTGAGGGACCGCTGGGCGGCGGGCGCATCGACCGGGCCTTGCGGGCGGCTCTGGCCCTGTCCGACGATCCTCTGCTGATCCTCGACGAGCAGGGGCGGGTGGAGCAGCTGAACCCTGCCGCGGCCCGTCTGCTGGGTGTGGAGGAGGGGGCCGACATCGGCAAGTCGCTGCTCCGTGACGATCTGGCCCGCGCCATGGAGCGGGCGCGCGGCGGCGGTGTCCCCGTCACCGCCGTGCTGCGCCGGACGGAAGACGGCGAACTGTCGGCGCGGGTGGCCGATCTGGGGCTCAGCGCCGGTGTTCTGCTGTCTTTCCCCGCCCGCGGCATGGCCCACGCCGCCGGCCTCAGCGGCAAGCGCACGCTCAGCCTGCGTCCGGCCCAGCCCGCCACCCCGCTTGGCGACGAGGAGCCGTTGGCCGCCCTGCCGTTCGTTGCGCTTTGGGTGGCGACTGCGGGGGTGGAGGCTGACGGCGGTCCGGTGATCGCGGTCGGCACCGTCCGGCTGGTCGGGTCGCGCATCTTTCCGACCGTGTCGCTCGCCCTGCTGATCGATCCCATCGAGCCGGTACCGGCCGAGGCGGCGGCCCGTCACGGCATCGGCACCGCCATGGTGGCGGGCGAACGCCCCTTCGCCGCGGTGTGGCCGGCGATCCAGGAGGCGCTGCACAACTGCATCGCTGTTGGGATCGGCATCGACTCGGCGATTGCGGCGCTGGCGCGGTCGGCAGCCCTGGCAGGCATCGCCGAACCGGCGTTTCCGCCGACGCTCGATCTCGGCGCGCTGGCGGCAGCGCTGGACCCGGCCCTGGCCGGTGCATCGTCCGACCGTTTGGCAGAGGCCTTCGCTTTGCCCCGCCGCTCAAGCAACGGTCCCCAGGGCGAGGCGCGGGCCCAGGCCGAGCTTGCCGTCGCGCTGCTGTCCCGCCTGACGGAACGCGGAGTCGTCACCCAGGGGCAGGCGCGGGCGCTGATCGCCGGCGGCGACGCGCAGGTGTCGCCGGCACATCCTCCGCCAGCCTGAACCCGCTCATCGACAGCCGGGTCTCCGGACGCAGGTAATGGCGCGTCCACGGGCCGGCATGGTCGAAGGGGGTGAGGCAACTGCCGCCGCGCAGCACCATGCGGTTGCTGGCGAGCCGGCCGTTCACCGCCTCGTCCAGAGCCGTTTTGTCCCCGGCGTGGGGGCGGCGGTAGCCGGGATATGTCGTGAAGGCGTCGGCGGTCCATTCCCACACGTCGCCGCACATCTGCCAGGGGCCGGTGCCATGGCAGGTGCCGGCGCGCGGATGGCGATGGCCGGTGCCCAACAGGTTGCCCATGCTGTCGCAGCCGGCGGCGACCGCTTCCCATTCCGCCTCCCGCGGCAGGCGCTTGCCGGCCCAGCGGGCATAGGCGTCGGCCTCGTACCAGCTGACATGGCAGACCGGCTCGTCGGGATCGAGCGGCTGCATGCCATAGAGGGTGAAGACCTGCCAGCGGCTGCCCGATTCGGAGTCGCCGCGCTGCCAGTAGAGCGGGGCGCTCCAGCCTTCGGCCTTTGCGACCCCCCAACCATCGGACAGCCAGAGGGAGCGGTCGCCGTAACCGCCGGCCTCGATGAAGGCGAGATAGTCGCCGCAGGTCACCGGGCGGGCAGCCAGCCGGTAGGGCTCCAGCCAGACGCGGTGGCGCGGGCTCTCATGGTCGAATCCGGGCAACGGCATCGGCCGGCCAACCTCGACGAGGCCGCCGGGCTGATTCAGCCAGCCATCGGGCGGGGCACCCAGATGCGGGTGGTCGGGCGCCTGCTCGTAGGCCGGCCGCAGCGGGTTGCTCCACAGGGCATGCTTGATGTGCAGCAGCATGCGCTCCTGATGGCGCCGCTCGTGGGCGATGGCCATCATCAGCGCCGATTCGGCAGGGTCCCAAAGCCCGTCGTCGATGCCGTCGATCAGGTGCAGCACCGCGGCGTTGATCTGGTCGCGGTGGCGCATGATCTCGGCCGCTGTCGGGCGCGACAGAACGCGGGTGGGCGCGACGCCGCCATCACTGTTGGCGGCGAACAGGTCGAGGAAGGCCGGGTCCGCCGTCCGATAGCCGGGGCTGAAGGGAATCAGCACCGCGACCTCGAACAGCCAGCTGGTGTGGGCGAGATGCCATTTCGCCGGTGCGCCGTCCGGAACGGTCTGCACCATCTGGTCTTCCGGCGACAGGGTGGCGACCAGTTCGGCGGTGCGGGAACGTGCCTTCTGGAAGCGGGTGGCGAGGGACTGCCGGCGTTCGGTGAGGGATTGCGCGGCGGTCGGATCTGCGCTCAGGATGGGATGTGTGTCGGGCACGGGCGGTCCCTCCGAAATCCGGATCTCTTCGGAGAGTGTCCACCCGGAGCGCCACTTTTGGAATGCATGCATCCGTGGTGGAACAGTCACCGCAAATAGCGGCTGCGACCGGACGCCGCATCTGCAATGGCCGATAAAAGGCACCGGCGATGCATGGAACCAAAAGCGAAAAGGCCGCCCGGAAGGCGGCCTTGTTCACTGGAAGCACAGCTCAGTGTCGGACAAGACTTACTTGATCTTGGCTTCCTTGAACTCGACGTGCTTGCGCGCCACCGGGTCGTACTTGCGGAACGACAGCTTCTCGGTGGTCTTCTTCGGGTTCTTCTTCTTCACGTAGAAGAAACCGGTGTCAGCCGTGCTCACCAGCTTGATGAGGACGGTGTTCTGCTTGGCCATGATCTCGATCCCGACAAAAAATCCGTGCCCCGCCGGCCCGGCGGGGGCGGCGTCGTAGCGGCGGAAAATACCGTCTGACGCCGCAATGTCAAGCCCTATGGGCGGTGAATCTGGCGTCCGACGGCGATTGCCACAGCGACGCCCCCCGAAACAGGTGTCAGCGCTCCGCCACCGTGTTGACCACGGCGGTGGCGACGGCGCGCTGGTACAGCCCCGGCTCGGCCAGCAGACGCATGGCGACCTTCAGGTCCAGTTCCGGCTCGTGCTCCTTCCACGGGCAGGCTTCGCGCAGGGCGCTCAGCGCATGCTCGTCGTCGGCCGCCTTGGACCGCCAGCTCGCCACCTGCGCCGGGCGCAGCCGCCCCTCGCGCAGGTCGGACAGCAGAGCCTCCGGATCGGTCTGGCCGGCCCGGCTGGTGCAGACGGTGGGCTGGACGCCCTGGCGATGCAGGGTATAGCCGGCCGGGGTGTAGATGCGGCTCCAGGTCAGGAACAGCTCGCCGTCGTTGGGAAGGCGGTTGACCGTCTGGACGCTGCCCTTGCCATAGCTGGAGGCACCGACCACCACCGCGCGGCCCGAGTCCTGCAGCGCCGCCGCCACCACCTCCGCCGACGAGGCGGAGCGGCCGTCGACCAGCACCACCAGCGGCAGCCCGTCGAGCAGGTCGTCGGGGTTGGCGTCGAAGCGCTGGCGGCTTTCGGGGTTGCGTCCTTCGGTGGAGATGATTCTGCCGCGGCGGATGAACAGGTCGGCGACGGCGACCGCCTGGTCCAGCAGACCGCCCGGATTGCCGCGCAGGTCGAGAACCATGCCTTGCAGCGTCGGCCCCGCCGCCTGACGGATGGAGGTCACCGCCGACCGCAGGCTGGAGGCCGTGGTGGCGTTGAAGCGGTCGAGCTTGACGATGCCGACGTCGCCGGACAGCGAATAGGTGACGGTGTTCGGCACCACCCGCTCGCGGCGCAGCGGCAGCCGGCGGGGGGCGCCATTGTCGCGGGCGACGGTCAGCGTGACCAGCGTGCCGGTGGGACCGCGCAGCCGCTCGCGCATGTCCGCCGCGCTCATCCGCGTCGTCAGGTCGCCATCGATGGCGAGAATCTGGTCGCCGTCGACGATGCCGACGCGCTCGGCCGGGCTGTGCGGCATCACGTCATGCACGATGACGCGACCGTTGGATGTGGTGTCCAGCGAGAGGCCGACGCCGCCATACCCCTCGCGCTGGGCGCGTTCGTTGCTGGCGCGCTGGACGCCGGTGTAGCGGGAATAGCCGTCGAGATCGGCGGTGACGCCGTCGAACACCACCTGATACAGCCGCTCCGGCGTCGCTTTCGCCAGGGTCGGGGAGTAGGCACGGGCGCGGTCGATGATGCGGGTGGTCAGAACCGCCCAGCCGGCGGCGTCGCCATCGGCCGCGGTCCCGTACTCCGCCGCCAGGGCGCCCGACACGTACAGGCGTACGGTGCTGCCGGCATGCTCCACCGTCACCGACGGGTCGAGCGCGGTCAGTCCCTTCAACCCGTCCATTCCCAGGCGGTTGAAGGACACCGGCTCCAGATAGACCTCGGCGATCTTGGCGAAGCCGACGGAGAAAACCTGTTCGGTCACCGGCTGCGGCGCGGTGTTCGCGGCCTGCGGAGTTCCGGCAAGAGTAGTGGTGGCGAGAAGGGCTGCGGCGGAAAACTGGAAGGCCAGATGACGGAGCGGGCGGCTGAAGCGGCGCGCCACACCTGAAATCAGGGCGCCCGATAGGGCGGAGATCCGAAAAGACGGCACGTGGGACGGTGCATTCTGGTCGCACACGCCGTGATCGCACACGTTGTGATCGAACTGGGCCATGGGGCGAACCGCGGCCTCCCTTTCCTGCAGCCGGACCGGAGGAGGATGTTCCCGATCCCGGATGGGTGATAGATACACCTTCGTTCAGGAGGGCGGGCGGGACAAAATTGCGGGCCGCACCACAATGTTGCGGAATGTCCAACCCTGTGTCGCCAAGGCCACGCTTGTATGGCGGCGGTACCCTGAAACCGTGACCTGCCCACGAGTCGCCTTCCGGCCGGCCTCCTGGCTCAAGCGTTGCCATTCTGCAACGGGTCTGGGGTGACTCTTCCGTCAGGCCTCAGTCGGCCAGCCGGAAAAGCGTGCTGCCGCTGACCGGATCTGCCTCCACCAGCACCACCTTGACCGGGCTGCCGAGGCGGTACGTTCGCCCCGTACGCTGTCCCACCAGGGCGTGCGCGGCCTCGTCATGGTCGTAGCGGTCGTCGGGCAGGCTGCTGGCCGGAACCAGCCCGTCGGCGCCGCTCTCGTCCAGCCGCACGAACAGCCCGAAGCGGCTGACGCCGGAGATTCGGCCGCTGAAACGCTCCCCGATGCGGTCGGCCAGGAAGGCGGCGGTGTAGCGGTCCACCGCGTCGCGCTCGGCGGTGGCGGCGCGGCGTTCGGTGCCGGACAGATGGTCCCCGATCTCCGCCAGCCGGCCCAGCGTCTCGTCGTCCAGCCCGCCGACGCCCAGCCCCAGCGTGCGGATCAGGGCGCGGTGGACGATCAGGTCGGCATAGCGGCGGATCGGCGAGGTGAAATGGGCATAGCGGTGCAGCGCCAGCCCGAAATGGCCGATGTTGTCCGGGCTGTAGGCGGCCTGGGCCTGGGCGCGCAGGACCACCTCGCTGATCAGCGGCGCGTGCGATGTTCCCTCCACCTTGCGCAGGATGCGAGTGAAGTGGTCGGGCGTCAGGTCGGCGCTCTTGGTCAGCGGGTGGCCGATCCCGGCCAGGAAGCCGCGCAACGCCTCCATCTTTTCCATCGAGGGGCGGTCGTGGATGCGGTAGAGGCCCGGCATGGTGCGCCGCTCCAGCACCTCCGCCGCCGCGACGTTGGCGGCGATCATGAACTCCTCGATCAGCCTATGGCTGTCATGGCGCTCGCGTCTGGCGATTTCGGCGACCCGGCCGCGTTCGTCGATGTGGACGCGGCGTTCCGGCAGGTCCAGTTCCAGTGTGCCGCGCTTGGCACGGGCGGCGGCGAGCCGGGCATAGGCGCCGAAAAGCGGGGCGATCACGCCGTCGGCGAGCGGCCCCGTCACCTCGTCCGGCCGGCCGTCGTGGCAGTCCTGCGCCTGTTCATAGGTCAGCCGCGCCGCCGACCGCATCAGCCCGCGCACCAGACGATGGCGGATCAGCACACCGTTGCGGTCGATCCACAGGTGGAAGGCCAGACAGGCGCGATCCTCCCCCGGCCGCAGCGAACACAGGCCATTCGACAGCGCCTCCGGCAGCATCGGCACGACGCGGTCGGGAAAATAGACGGAGTTGCCGCGCTCGTAGGCGGTGCGGTCAAGCGCCGATCCCGGCCGCACGTAATAGGACACGTCGGCGATGGCGACGATCAGGTGCCAGCCGTCCGGGTTCTCCGGATCGCCGTCGGCCTCCGCCCACACGGCATCGTCGAAGTCGCGGGCGTCGGCGCCGTCGATGGTTACCAGCGGGATGTCGCGCAGATCCTCCCGCTGCATCAGCGCCGGCATCGCCGCCAGTTCCGCCTCGCGCAAGGCTGCGTGCGGGAAGACGGTGGGGATGCCGTGGGCATGGATGGCGATCAGGCTGAAGGCGCGCGGCTCGTCGGTGGAGCCCAGCCGCTCGACCACGCGGGCCTGCGGCTGGCCGGCGCGCCCGGCCGGCAGGATGTCGGCGAAGACGAGGTCGCCCGGCTCGGCATCGCCGCGGTTGGGTGGCAGCACCAGGAATTCGGTCTTGTGGCGGCGGTCGGTCGGGAGGATGCGCCCGCCATCGGCGCTCGGCCGGTAGACGCCGAGGATGCGGCCCTCGCGCTCCCCGTCGATGCGGCGGATGACGCGGGCTTCGTAGAGGCGGTCGTTGATGCGAGCAAGCTTCGCCAGCAGCGTGTTGCCGACCGCCAGCGGCTTCTCCTCTCCCCGCGACTTCTTCTCCGGCAGCAGGAAGATGCGCGGCGGGTTGCCCTCGCCGGTCCAGGTCAGCGGCCGGGCGGCAAGCCCGCCGTCCGCATCGACGCCGGTGACCAGCAGCACGGCGACGGCGGGCAGGGACTGGGGCGGGGCCATGCGCTTGTTGCGCCCGCGCTCCACCGTACCGTCCGCCTCCAGCTCCCGCAGCAGATCCTTCAGCGTCTCACGGTCGGCCGATCCGGACAGCTTGAAGGCACGGGCGATCTCGCGCTTGCCGACGGGGGTGGTGCTGGACCGGATGAAGGCGAGGATGGCGTCCTTGCTGGGGAAATGGCTGTCGGTCACTGGGCGGGGGATCCGTCGGTTCTTGTCGCTGGTATGGCTATATAGGGATCAATCCGTAGCGGGATCGCTCCGCATGGCGATCACTCCGGGCCGGGACTCGTCGCCCAGCTGCGGCCGACCATCGCCCGGATGGCGTCGCTGCGCTCCAGCGCCTCGCGGAAGCCGGCCAGCGGGAAGCGGACCTCCGTCTTCTCCCCGGCCGGCGACTGGCCGACGATGGAAACCTCCGGCGCCGGGGCGATCTTCTCCACCATGCGGCGGTTCAGGTCGGGATCGGTCATCGCGCAGGTGTTGGTTTCGAAGCGGAAAGGCTTGCAGGGGGAATCGGGCTTGAACACCGCCCGATCGGCCCAGACGCGGACCAGCCGGTCCAAATCCAGCGATTCGGGGGAGACGCGGAAGCGCAGCCCCTCGCGCCAGCGTTCGGTCGAGCGCAGCCAGACCAGCCGGGCGGTGCGGTCGTTGACGCCGCGGGCGGACAGCTCGCATTCGACCTGCCGTTTGCCGGACCAGAGCTGGCAGTAGAGCTTCCAGCTTTTGAAGCTCTCGTCGAACTCCCGGAACGGCTTGTCGTCCGCCATCGCCGCCGGAGCGGCAGCGATGGCGGCAAAGGCGATGGCGGCCAGCATCGCCAGGGCTGGGATCAGGCGCTGTCCGTGGCGGCGTCTGGGCATCTGGCCGGGCATCGGGCGGTCACTCCCGCCGTTCCGCCCGCCGGCGCAGCAGATGGTCGGCCAGGACGCAGGCCATCATCGCCTCGCCCACCGGCACGGCGCGGATGCCGACGCAGGGGTCGTGACGGCCCTTGGTCAGGATGTCGGTGTCGTTGCCGGCGGTGTCCACCGTCTGGCGCGGCGTCAGGATCGAGCTGGTCGGCTTGACCGCGAAGCGCACGACGATGTCCTGCCCGGTGGAGATGCCGCCCAGGATGCCGCCGGCATTGTTGGTCAGGAACTGCGGCTGGCCGTCCGGCCCCATGCGCATCTGGTCGGCGTTGTCCTCGCCGGTCAGCTCGGCGGCGGCGAAGCCATTGCCGATCTCGACGCCCTTGACCGCGTTGATCGTCATCATCGCGCAGGCGAGGTCGCTGTCGAGCTTGTCATAGAGCGGGTCGCCCAGTCCCACCGGCACGCCGGAGGCCACCAGTTCGACCACCGCGCCGACCGACGAGCCGCTCTTGCGGATGCCGTCGAGATACTCGGCCCATTGGGTGGCGGCGACCGGGTCGGGGCAGAAGAAGGGGTTGTTGTCGATCTCCGCCCAGTCCCAGCGGCTGTGGTCGATCTTGTGCGGGCCGACCTGCACCAGCGCACCGCGCACCTGGATGGCGGACCCCAACACCTTGCGCGCCACCGCACCGGCGGCGACCCGGCAGGCGGTTTCCCGCGCCGAGGAGCGGCCGCCGCCGCGGTAATCGCGGATGCCGTATTTCTGCCAGTAGGTGTAGTCGGCATGGCCGGGGCGGAATTTGCCGGCGATGTCGCTGTAGTCCTTGGAGCGCTGGTCGGTGTTCTCGATCAGCAGTGAGATGGGCGTGCCGGTCGTCTTGCCTTCGAACACGCCGGACAGGATCTTCACCTGATCGGGTTCCTGGCGCTGGGTCGTGTAGCGCGACTGGCCGGGCCGGCGCTTGTCCATCCAGGGCTGGATGTCCGTTTCCGCCACGAGGTCGAGCAGCGACGGGCAGCCGTCGACGACGACGCCGATGGCCGGGCCGTGGCTCTCGCCCCAGGTGGTGAAGCGGAAAAGCGTGCCGAAGCTGTTGCCGGCCATGGTGACATCCTCCCGAAACGAACCCGCGCCGATAAATGACGTAGCGTCTATTTGCGCGGATTTCTTGCGGCCTTTCGGCGGCAAGGTCAAGGAAGCGATGCGCTGATTTTTAAGGGGGAGTTTTTAAAAAGGGGAATGGTGCTGCCAGAGAGGATTGAACTCTCGACCTCTCCCTTACCAAGGGAGTGCTCTACCACTGAGCTACGGCAGCGCCAGATGCAGGCGCCTCATGACAAGATCGGAAGAATGGTGCTGCCAGAGAGGATTGAACTCTCGACCTCTCCCTTACCAAGGGAGTGCTCTACCACTGAGCTACGGCAGCCCCGATAACCGATCATCGCTGGGGCGATGTGTCCGGGTGAGGCGTTCAGGCTTGACCGCCCCCCGAAGTGGCGCGGGTTATGCCACAGGCCTTTTGGGGATGCAAGCGCTTAAAATCACCTTGTCCCTCACTTTTTTTCGCGCCCGGAACGACTGCCCGGATCAGGCCTGCGTCGCGGCCGGCGGAAGCACCGCTTCGGCGCGGAAATCGGGCACGACGGTGCCGAGGATCGAAAGGACCCGCTCGCCATCGCCGGCCCGCGCAGCCGCCTCCAACTCGCCCACGGCGCGGTTGATCAGCGCATAGTCGATCAGCCGGGGGGAGGCGAGGAAGACGCCGTCGGCCTCGGTGCGGCTCGGCGCCTCCGCGGCGGTCAGGATTTCCTCGAACAGCTTCTCGCCCGGACGCAGGCCGGTGTAGGCGATCTCGATGTCCACGCCGGGGCGGTAGCCGGCCAGCCGGATCATCTGGCGGGCGAGGTCGGCGATTTTCACCGGCTCGCCCATGTCCAGCACCAGGATTTTGCCGCGATCCTCCGCCCGCGTGGCGCCGTGGGCGGAGGCCTGCAGAACCAGTTCCACCGCTTCGCGCACCGTCATGAAATAGCGGCGCATGTCGGGATGGGTAACGGTCAGCGGGCCGCCCTTCGCCAGCTGGCGGGTGAACAGCGGCACCACCGAGCCCGAGGAGCCCAGCACATTGCCGAAGCGCACGGTCATGTAGCGGGTGGCATGATCCGTCCCGTCGCGGGGCGGCAGCACGTCCAGCGCCTGACAATAGGTCTCGGCGAAGCGCTTGGCCGCCCCCATGACGCTGGTCGGACGGATCGCCTTGTCGGTGGAGATCAGCACCATGGCGAGGCAGCCGGCGGCGCGGGCCGCATCGGCCACGTTGCGGGTGCCGACGACGTTGGTCAGCGTGCCCTCGCACGGGTTGGCCTCCACCAGCGGCACATGCTTCAGCGCCGCGGCGTGGAAGACCAGGGCAGGGCGCTCCTCCTGGAACAGACGCATGATGCGGTCGCGGTCGCGCACGTCGGCGATCACCGGACGCGGGTCGAGGTCGGGGAACTTCTCCCGCACCTCCATCTCGATGCTGTAGAGGTTGAACTCCCCGGCATCGAGCAGGATCAGCCGTTCCGGTCCCAATGCGGCGATCTGGCGGACCAGTTCGCTGCCGATGGTGCCGCCGGCGCCGGTGACGATCACCCGCCGCCCGCCGACCAGTCCGGAAATGGCGCCGCGGTCCAGCACCGCCTGCGGCCGGCCCAGCAGATCCTCCAGCGCGATGGGTCGCACCTCGATGCCCTTGCCTTCGCCGAGCGCCGATTTGAACTCGGTCAGGCTGGGCAGGCGCGACAGGACCAGCCCCAGTGCCTCCGCCCGGTCGAGCAGGCTGCGCAGGGTCGACCCCTTCAACTCGGCATTGCCCTTGGTGACGATCAGCCGCTGCGGCCGCTCGTGCTTGCGCTCCAGCGTCTGGACCACCTGTTCCAGGTCGTCGGGACCGCCCAGCACCGGCACGCCGCGCACGGCATGGCCGACGCGCCGGCCCTTGTCGTCGAGGATGCCGACCACGCGATAGGCAGACTGGCCCGGCTGGTCGAGCGAACGGATGAACAGTTCGGCGGCGTCGCCGACGCCCAGCAGCAGCACGGGAATGCGCGGCACGCCCTCCACCGCCTCGGCCCAGCTGAAGCGGCGGTCTTTCATGAAGCGATAGGCGAAGCGCGGCCCGCCGAGCAGAAGCATCTGCACCAGCCACAGGATCGGCGGCAGCGAGCGCGGCAGCAGTTCGGCTCGCGTCAGCAGGAACATCGCCAGCACGAAGCACAGGACCGCCACCGTAACGGCGCGCACCACCTGCATCAGGTCTGGAATGGACGCGTAGCGCCAGATGCCGCGGTACAGCCCGAACAGCAGGAAGACCGCCGCCGAAACGCCGACCAGTACCGGCAGCGCGATGGTCAGGGCGTCGAAATACAGGCCGAAGGCGGAACCGCCCACCCGCAGGTACAGGGCGACGACCAGCGCGACCCCGGTCATCACCAGATCGTGCAGGAAAACCAGGGAGGCCCGTGCGGACGGGATGCGCATGCCGCTAAACCTTGTTCATTCGTTCGGCCGTGGAAACCGGTGGGCTGGAGCCGGCCATGGCTGTTCCAGCCCGGAAATCAGCCGCGGGAAGCTTTGAACCATTCCGCGGTGGCGCGCAACCCGGACGCAAGGTCATGGGGCGGGCGCCAGCCGAGCCTTTCGCGGATGGGGTCGTCATCCACCGTCAGCGTGCCGGCCAGCCGGTCGAACACCGCCCGCGTGCCGGTCAATGCCGCCCCCAGCGCGATCAGCCCGCGCGGCACCGGGACCAGCCGTGCCGGCTGGCCGAGCGCTTCGGCGATGGCGCGCACCAGTCCGGCGGTCGAAACCGGCTCCCCATCCTGGACGAGGAAGGTCCGGCCGGCGGCGTCGGGATGTTCCAGCACCGTCACCACTGCGTCGGCGAGGTTGCCGACATAGATCAGGCTGCGCCGGTTGTGGATGCCGCCAAGCGGCAGCGGCAGGCCGGTCGCCACCAGCTTGACCAGGGCCCGCATGTTGCCGGCCGCACCAGGGCCGTAGACCAGCGGCGGCCGGATCACCGCCACCTCCATGCCGGTGCGGGCGGAGATCGCCGCCAGCCCACGTTCCGCTTCCAGCTTCGAGATGCCGTAGGGGCTGTGGGGGTCGGGTACCGTCGCCTCGTCCAGCGGGGCGGGGCGGCTTTCATCCACCATCGCCTTGATGCTGCTGAGGAAGACGAAGCGCTTGACCCCGGCGGCGGCCGCCTGCTCCGCCAGCCGGATCGTGCCGGCGGTGTTGACGCGGCGGAACTCCGCCAGCGGGTCGGCGGCCTTGTCGCGCATCACATGGACGCGGGCCGCCATGTGAATCACCGCGTCGATGCCGGCCAGCGCCGCGGTCCAGTCGGTGCCGGGGCCGATGTCGCCGACCACCGCCGGTTCCACCACCGCCGGTTCCCATGGCCCATCCTGCGGGTTGCGCAGGGCGGCACGCACCGTGTGCCCGTGGGCGGCCAGAAGCGGGATGGTGTGGCGGCCGACGAAGCCGGTGGCGCCGGTCAGGAGAACGCGCATGGGGAGGACGGTCCGGGCTGGATTCGGTTGGTGCAGGCAAGCATGCCTTAGTATCCGGTTTGGCCGGGTGGCGCCACGGCACAAAGCCCCAAGACCCTTTTCCAGCTTTCGGTCGGGGGTCGGAATGGCTATAAGCTGGAGAGGGACGCGTGAATAAGGACGCTACCAAGACATGTCACATACCGTCGACGGTGCAAATGATCGGCACAGCCGGATCATCATCGTCAGCTTTAATTGCGCAGACTTCGTCAATCGCGTCATTGGCTGTCTGCTCGATCAGACCGATCCCGCCTTCGAGGTGGTGATCGTCGACAATGCCTCCAAGGATGTCGACGGCATCGCTTTGCCCGCCGATCCGCGCTTTCGCATGGTGCGGATGGACACGAATGTCGGCTTCGCCAAGGCGAACAACGTCGGCGCTGCCGGGGCCACCGTCCCCTGGATCGTCACGCTGAACCCCGACGCCTTCCCGCGCCGCGACTGGATGGAGCGGCTGCAGGCCGCCGCCCATGCGCAGCCCGACGTGGCGATGTTCGGCTCGACCCAGCTCTTCTCGCACGATCCCCGGATGATCGACGGCGAGGGCGACCAGTATTCGATCTTCGGCTTCGCCTGGCGGGTCAACTACCGCCGCATGCTGAAGCCGCCCTATTACAGCGGAGCGGTCTTCTCGCCCTGTGCCGCGGCGGCCATGTACCGGCGCGACTATTTCGAGGCGGTCGGCGGTTTCGACGAGGATTTCTTCTGCTATTGCGAGGATGTCGACCTCGGCTTCCGCATCCGGCTCGGCGGCGGACCGGCGGTGCAGGTCGGCGACGCGGTGGTGGAGCATGTCAGCAGCGGCGTGTCCAAGCAGTACGGCACCTTCGCCCAGTATCACGGCGTCCGCAATCTGGTGTGGACGATGGTGAAGAACATGCCGCTGCCGCTGCTGCCGCTGGCCTTCCTCGGCCATACGCTGCTGGTGGTCTATCTGGTCTTCCGCAGCCTGGGCAGCGGGCGCACCGGCGCCATCGGCCGCGGCATCCGCGACGCGCTGCGCGGACTGCCGGGGATGATCGCCAAGCGCCGGGCCATTCAGCACGACCGCAAGGCGACGCTTGGGCAGGTTGCCCGCATGATCGCCTGGAACCCGCTGCTGCTGAAGACGCGTGGCCGGCCGGGATGCCGGCTGTCGCGCCGCTCAGACCAGCCGCCAGCCGTGGGTGTTGAAAAAGCGTAGGGCGGAGCGGGCGAACATCCGGATGTGCGCGCCGCCCTTGCGCGCCGCCTTGCCGCCGAAATGCACCATGCGGACATCCGGCACATAGGCGATCTCGCCCAGCGCCATCGCCCGGCGCGACAGGTCGAAATCCTCGAAATACAGGAAATAGCCGTCGTCGAAGCCGCCCAGCCGGGTCAGCGCATCGCGTCGGAACAGCATGAAGGCGCCGCTGACCTGCTCCAGCCCGGTCACGACGGCGTCGCGGGTGACGTCACGCATCTCGTAGCGGTCGAGCCGCTTGGCGAACATCCGCTTCACGGAGCCGGGGGCGAAGGCGCGCAGCCCCAGATCCAGCACGGTCGGCCGGCGCTTGCACAGGAACTCCTGCTCACCCGACGGGCCGAACACCTTGGGCGTCAGCAGCACGGTGCGCGGATGCGCCTCCATGTACCGCCAGCCGGCCAGCAGCGCGTCCGGTTCCAGCAGGATGTCGTAGTTCAGGATCAGATGGTAGGGCGCGTCGCCCTGCCGGATCGCCAGATTGTGCCCGGCGCCATAGCCGACATTGCCGTGCCCGGCGATCAGCGTCACCGGCGGCCGGCCGGTCTCCGCATAGCGGTCAAGCAGAGCCCGGAACGGGTTGGTCGCCGCGTCGCTGCCCTTTGGCGCGCCATTGTCGACGATCCACAGCCTGGTATGAACGCCGGTTCCCGCCGCCAGCCGGTCGGCGGCGGCACCGATGGTGTCGAGCGAGCGGGCAAGCAGCTCCCGATCGGGATGGTACAGGACGACGGACAGGTCGAGGAAAGCGGGAGTCATCGGATCACGCCTTCGCCATGCGGGTCAGCGTCGCCAGCAGCAGCGCGACGGCGACCGCCCCCGGCGCCAGCGTCCAGGCCCCGAAGGTCCCCGCGGCCAGCGCGGCGGCGACCAGGACGAGGCTGTAGGCGATGATGGTCAGCACCACGCGGTCGTGCCGGCCCACGCCCTTGGCGGCCTTCTGGTAGAAATGCTCGCGGTGGGCCTGCCAGATCTTTTCGCCGCGCAGCAGGCGGCGCAGCAGCGTGATGGTGGCGTCGGTCAGGTAATAGGCGGGCAGGATCAGTGCCGCCGCCCAATCGCCGCGGGCCGCCAGCGAGGCCAGCAGGAAGGCCAGGATATGGCCGAGCGGAATGCTGCCGACATCGCCCATGAACATGCGCGCCGGCCGCCAGTTGTGGGTCAGGAAGCCCGCCGCGGCTCCGGCCAGCGCCGCCCCGGCAACCCCGGTCAGGCCGAAATCGCCCATGACCAGCGACACCAGCGCCACGCCGCCGCCGATCAGGATGGTTTCGCTGCCGGCCAGCCCGTCGATGCCGTCCATGAAATTGTAGAGATTGACGAACCACAGCCACAGGAAGGCCGTCGCCGCCCGGTCCAGGCCCCAAGGCAGCCAGCCCTGCCAGACCAGCTGGTCCGCAGGCAGCGCCAGCAGTCCGAACGCCACCGCCAGCGCCTGCACCGCCAGCCGCAGCAGCGGCGACAGGGTGCGCCGGTCGTCCATCCATGACACCCCCATCAGCGCCAGCGTGCCCAGCAGAACGGCCCCGGTCTCCAGCGGCCGGCCCAGGACGAGTCCGGCGATGGCGAAGACCGGCACCACCGTCAGCATCACCGCCCATCCGCCGCCGCGCGGGGTGGGGGCCTGATGGCTCGACCGCTCGTTCGGGATGTCCATGATGCTGCTGGCGAGAAGATAGCGCAGCACCCGCGTCGACAGGTACCAGCCGATGGCCAGACACAGCAGGAAGACGCCGATCAGCGCGGTCGAATAGGCGGTGGAGGTCATGGCGGCTCGGATGGTGGAAAAGAGGGGGAGGTCAGAGCTTGTGATAGCGCTTGTACCACTCCACGAAGCGGGGCAGGCCGATCTCGATGGGTGTCTTCGGTTCGAAGCCCAGCAATTGGCGGCTCAGGTCGATGTCGGCGGCGGTCTCATGCACGTCGCCGGCCTGCATCGGCTCCATCACCTTCACCGCCTCGCGGCCAAGAGCCTGCTCCAGCACGCTGATGAAGCGCATCAGCTCTTCGCAGCGGTTGTTGCCGAGGTTGAAGACGCGGTGCGGGGCGCCGGTCTCCGCATCCACCGGGGCGGGACGGTCGAGGGCGGCCAGCACGCCGTCGACGATATCGTCGATATAGGTGAAGTCGCGCTTCATCTTGCCGTCGTTGAAGACGCGGATCGGCCGGCCGGCGGTGATGGCGTCGGCGAACAGCCATGTCGCCATGTCCGGGCGGCTCCACGGGCCGTAGACCGTGAAGAAGCGCAGGCCGGTCATCGGCATCCGGTAAAGATGGCTGTAGGTGAAGGCCAGCATCTCCGCCGCCTTCTTGGTGGCGGCATAGACCGATACCGGGCTGTCCACCCTGTCCTCCACCGAGAAGGGCATCTTGCGGTTGGCGCCATAGACCGACGAGGTCGACGCATAGACGAAATGCCGCAGGCCCGGCATGCGCCGCGCCGCCTCCAGCAACGTCACCTGACCGGTGACGTTGGCGTCGACGTAGGCATAGGGGTTCTCGATGGAGTAGCGCACGCCCGGCTGCGCCGCCAGATGGACGACGCCGGTCACATCGGCGAACTGCGGCCACAACCCCTCCACCGTCGCGCGGTCGGAGATGTCGGCCTTGATGAAGCGGAAGCCGGGCCGGCCGGTCAGCCGGGCCAGCCGCGCCTCTTTCAACGTCACCGCATAATAGTCGTTCAGGTTGTCGATGCCGAGCACGCTCTCCCCGCGGTCCAGCAGCGCAGCCGCGACATGCGATCCGATGAAGCCGGCGGCCCCGGTGACGAGGATGGTCATGGTCCGACACCCTATGTGACGATGGTCCGCCGGTCTTATGCCCCAGCGGCGGTTGGCGCGCCAGCCTCCATCCACGAGCCTCCACCGACCGGTTCGCACGCTTGACAGCCGATCCGCCCTGCCGGTCTACTGCGCGACCGCGACACATCAGGACCGATGGGACGATCGATGCCCCCGAAGAAGAATCCGCTGAACCTGAACCCGCTCCAGCTGCGCACCCTGACCCTGCTGCAGGAGATCGCCCGCCTGGAGAACAAGCCGGCCGAGGACGAGGAGGGTGGCTTCATGATCACCGGCCTGCCGCACGCCCACGGCAACCATTTCCATCTCGGCCATGCCGTCGTCGCCGCCAAGGACGCCACCGGCCTGCAGAACGATGCCGTCTGGACCATTCTGGAGCGTAAAGGCATCGTGAAGCGCACGCCCGCCGCCGCGATCCTGACCGCGACCGGTGTCGAGTACGACACCGGGCTGCGCGACCAGATCCTGCACCATTCCGACCACTGACATCCGGGGCGGAGCCGCGCCGATGGACGACCCCGCCGAAACCACGACCCCGCCGCCGGCCTCGGTGAAGCCGAAGCCGGCGGCATCGGGCCGTGACGAACGCCTTGCCGCCCGCCTGCGCGAGAACCTGCGCAAGCGCAAGGAACAGGCGCGGCAGCGAGGGGAATAGTCCCTCTCCCGGAATCTTCCCTCTCCCGAACTTGGGGAGAGGGCGCTTCCGCTCAGGCCAAACCGCTTTAGGCCAGTTCCTTCCTGAACCAGATCTGCCTATGCCCCGGCGGGTAGCCCTCCATCTCCGCCCACACCTCATAGCCCTGCTTCGGGTAGAAGCCGGGCGCCTGGAAATCGTAGGTGTAGAGCCGCGACCAGCGGCAGCCGCGGGCCTCGGCCTCCGCCTCCGCCGCGGCCAGCAACCGGCCGCCGAGACCGCTGCCGCGCGTGGAGTCGTCCACCCACAGCAGGTCGACATACAGCCATTCCCAGTTGGTGTAGCCGACCAGCCCGCCCTTCAGCGCGCCATCCGCATCGCGGGCGGCAACCACTAGGTCGCGGCGGTCATAGGCGCGGCCGAGCGACGCCTCGTTGTAGGCGCGCAGGCCCTCGTAGATTCCGGCGAGGTCGGCCGGGGTGGGGGTGTCCGTCACGGACAGGATGAAGTTCTGGCTCATGGACGCCGAGCTTAGACGCCGCGGCGACGAAGACCAGCGCCGTGATAAAGAACCGTCCATGCGCGCCAAGCGGCCCACCTTTCCTTGAGCGCCGCCGCGTGCTCGGCTACAAACCAGCCTTCACGACCCCTCCATCCAATCGATACGCCAAGGAGTACCCCCGCGATGGGCATCATGCCGGACAGCTGGATCCGCGAGATGGCCGAGACCAAGGGCATGATCGAGCCCTTCGTCGAGACCCAGAAGCGCGAAGGCGTGATTTCCTACGGCGTGTCGTCCTACGGCTACGACGCCCGGGTCGCCGACGAGTTCAAGATCTTCACCAACGTCGACAACGCCATCGTCGACCCGAAGCGCTTTGACGATTCGAGCTTCGTCGACCGCAAGACCGACGTCTGCATCATCCCGCCGAACAGCTTCGCGCTGGCCCGCACGGTCGAGTATTTCCGCATCCCGCGCGACGTTCTGGTCATCTGCCTGGGCAAGAGCACCTATGCCCGCTGCGGTCTGATCGTGAACGTCACCCCGCTGGAGCCGGAGTGGGAAGGCCACGTCACGCTGGAGATCTCCAACACCACCCCGCTGCCTGCCAAGGTCTATGCGAACGAGGGGCTGTGCCAGTTCCTGTTCCTGAAGGGCGACAGCGTCTGCGATGTGTCCTACGCCGACAAGTCCGGCAAATACATGGGGCAGAAGGGCGTCACGTTGCCCCGGCTCTGAGCACTCCTCTCTGAACGCCTTCAAAAGCGTATCCGCGAAAGAAACAGGTCCATGGACAAGATCCGCATCCGCGGCGGCCGCCCGCTGAACGGCTCCATCACCGTTGGTGGCGCCAAGAACGCCGCCCTGCCGCTGATGACGGCGTCTCTTCTCACCGACGAGACGCTGACGCTGACCAACCTGCCGATCCTGGCCGACATCAACACGCTGTGCAATCTGCTGTTGCAGCACGGCGTGGCGATCCACATGGCCGGGGCGGGTGGC
Source organism: Azospirillum sp. A23 (assembly GCF_042938965.1). Taxonomy (NCBI): domain Bacteria; kingdom Pseudomonadati; phylum Pseudomonadota; class Alphaproteobacteria; order Rhodospirillales; family Azospirillaceae; genus Azospirillum; species Azospirillum sp. A23. The sequence goes on from NZ_CP170667.1 coordinate 629,296, forward strand.
GATTGCGCCGGCCGCGCCGTGGACTTCACCGCGCGCGACATCACCAACACCACCGCCCCCTACGATCTGGTGCGCAAGATGCGCGCCAGCGTGCTGGTGCTGGGGCCGCTGCTGGCCCGCTGCGGCGAGGCCAAGGTGTCGCTGCCCGGCGGCTGCGCCATCGGCGCGCGTCCGGTGGACCTGCACATCAAGGGCCTGGAGGCGATGGGCGCCGACATCCGGATCGATGCCGGCTACATCGTCGCCAAGGCTCCGGCGGGCGGCTTGCGCGGTGCGGAATACGTCTTCCCCAAGGTGTCGGTCGGCGCGACTGAGAACCTGCTGATGGCGGCTACGCTCGCCAAGGGCACCACCATCCTGGTCAACGCCGCGCGCGAGCCGGAGGTGACCGACCTTGCCGAATGTCTGGTCAAGATGGGGGCGAAGATCACCGGCATCGGCACCGACCGGCTGGTGGTCGAGGGTGTCGACCGGTTGCACGGCGCCCGCCACATGGTGGTGGCCGACCGCATCGAGACCGGCACCTATGCCATGGCCGCCGCCATCACCGGTGGCCGTCTTGACATCATGAACACCCGTCTCGATTTGATCAAAGCGGCGGTCAAGGCGCTGGCTCCGGCCGGCGTCGCCTTCGAGGAGATCGAGAACGGAATCCGCGTGTCGCGCGCGAACGGAGAACTGCACGGCGTCGATGTGATGACCGAGCCGTTCCCCGGTTTCCCCACCGACCTTCAGGCCCAGATGATGGCCCTGATGTGCACGGCGACGGGTGCCGCGATGATCACGGAAACGATCTTCGAGAACCGGTTCATGCACGCGCCGGAGCTGACCCGCATGGGCGCGCGGATCACGGTCCACGGCTCGTCGGCCCTGGTGCGCGGCGTGGAACGGCTGACCGGCGCGCCCGTGATGGCGACGGACCTGCGCGCTTCGGTGTCGCTGGTGCTCGCCGGGCTGGCGGCGGAGGGGGAAACCACGGTCAACCGCGTCTACCACCTCGACCGCGGCTATGAGCGGGTGGAGGAGAAGCTGGCCGCCTGCGGTGCGGAGATCGAACGCATCCACGGCGGCGACGAGTAAACGGCGGGGGTGCCCCTCCCGCCATCCCCTGAGGTTGGCCTTTCCCGAGAGGTGCCCCCGAACATGACGGCCCCAGCCATGACCCCGATCCGCCTGCGCGCCGAAGACGAGGAGGATCTGAAGGTCGTCTCCGCCTGCTTGCAGGACGCCATCCTGCCGGTCGGCGACATGTGCTTCCAACCCGACGAGAAGCGGTTCGTCATGGTCGTCAACCGCTTCCGCTGGGAGGCCGCCGACGGCCCGCGTCCCGGCCCGTCCGCCGATGACGACGTTCTGGCCCCCTATGAGCGGGTCCATTGCGGCCTGCGGGTGGAGGGGGTCACCGGTGCCAAGCTGCGCGGCTTCGACCTGAAGGAACGCGGCCGCATCATGGAGCTGCTGTCGATGGAGACAGTGGAGGGCGGCGTCGCCCTGCATTTCGCCGGTGGCGGCTGTGTCCGCCTCGATGCGCCGTCCTGGCGCGTGATGGTGGAGGATCTGGGCGAGCCCTGGCCCACCGGCTGCAAACCCTGCCACCCCGACGAACCGGCCTGACCGCTTCGAGACGGGTCCAGAGCGCTGGCGATCAGCGCTCCGCGACCTGGGTATCGGCGTGCAGGCGGCTGATCACGTCCTGCGCGGTCTTTTTGTAGGTCACCGTGTCCTCATCCTCGCCCGGCGACAGTTGCGAGCGGCGGACGGTGAAGAAGCGGTGGCCGACATCCAGCATGCCGCTGGCTTCGACCAGGATGCTGGTGTCCTTGCCGTCGGCGCTGGGCGAAACGGAAACGATCTGGCCCAGCTCTTCGCCGAGCAGGCCGGTCACTTCCAGCCCGACAAGATCGTCGCCACCGCGCGGATCCGCGGCCTGGACCGACTCGATGTGGGCGAATGGCAGGGTTGCCGCCAGCGCAAGGCCGGCCAACAGGGTCTGGAACCTCATGATTTCGGCTCCCATCGCTGATGTGTGTCTCGTATGTCACAATCAACATGGGAATTGCGGGACAGTTCCCAGGGAACCATCCAGGGGTAATCCGGTTTTTGCGGCATGACCCTCAGTGAAGGACGTGCCTCGATGGCTCAGAAACTCGATGGAAAGACCGTTGCCGTGCTCGCCACCGACGGCTTCGAACAGGTGGAACTGACCGAACCGGTGAAGGCGCTGCGCGAGGCCGGCGCCACCGTGCATGTGGTCGCCCCCAAAGGCGGGCAGATTCAGGGCTGGAATCACCATGACCGCGGCGACATGGTCGATGTCGATGTGACGCTCGACCAGGCCGATGCCGGACGTTACGACGCGCTGCTGCTGCCGGGCGGGGTGATGAACCCGGATTCGCTGCGGCTGGAGCCGAAGGCAATCGCGTTCGTGAAGAGCTTCGTGGAGTCCGGCCGCCCCATCGCCGCGATCTGCCACGGTCCCTGGACGCTGATCGATGCCGGCGGCGTGCGCGGCAAGCGAATGACGTCCTGGCCGTCCTTGCAGACCGACCTGCGCAACGCGGGCGCCAACTGGGTGGACGAGCAGGTGGTGACCGACCACGGGCTGGTCACGTCGCGCAAGCCGGACGACATTCCGGCCTTCTGCCGCAAGATGATCGAGGAGTTCTGCGAAGGCCGCCACGCCGGCCATCGCCACGCGGCGGAGTAAGGAAGCAGATTTGCTCCCTGCCTATCCCTCTCCCGCGAAGCGGGGGAGGGAAGGGGGCTATCGAACATATGGGAAGAGGGCGCCCCTCTCCCGCTGAACCTACGCCGTCACCAGCGGTGACAAGCCGTTCTGGATGGCCCACACCGCGGCCTGGGTGCGGTTCTGCGCGTTGATCTTCCGCATCACGTTTTTGAAATGCATCTTCACCGTCGATTCGGTGATGTGCAGATTGCGCGCGATGGCCTTGTTCGACTGGCCGGCCAGCAGGCAGCGCAGGATCTGCACCTCACGCTTCGACAGGTCGCTGCTGGGCGGCATGGCAATCGGGGTGGGGTTGTGCTGCGGGCGTTCGTTGGCGGCGGCCATCAGCAGGCCGGCGACATGGGTGGGATAGACCACCTCGCCCAGCATCACCAGCCGCAGGGAGCGCAGCAGGCTCTCGCTCGACATGCTCTTGTTCAGATAAGCGTCGGCGCCGGCCTTCAGCGACTGCGACAGGCTGCGGTCGGCGATGGTGTCGGCGAGCACGGCGATCCGGGCGGAGGTGCCGTCGCGCAACCTCCGGATGCCGGCGATCTCCTCCGGCATGCCATCCTGCAGCGCCAGCACGATCAGGTCAGGTTCCTCGCCGTCGGCAATCAGGTCGAGCGCGTCGTCGGCGCTGGCCGCGTGGGCGCTGACCCGGAAGGGGCCGCCGCCGATCAACGTTGCCAGTGCCGCAGAAAACAGCCGGTCGTGGTCAACCAGCATCACAGTCCATGTCGTCATCGATCATCCTCCGCTGAGCCGCCCTTTTTCCGGGCGGCGGCGATCCCCCTTTTGTTCCGCGCCTGAAGGTCCAGGAAAAGGACCGGACCGGTTGGCCCGGTCCGCGCGGACTCCGAACATAGAAAATTAGAACAATATTGTTCGGAACAGCGGGCTTTACGCTTCATGCTGGGATGATTTATACGGTTCATTAACCAACAGCGCAAGGTGAGAACAGGAAAGTCACAGCCAATAGATCGGATTTGCGGTGAAAATGATCGTGGATCCATTCATTCGATATTTAGGGGTAGCTGCGCCAAGGAGCGGCGCGAATGAACCGCTTTCCCATTGGGGCTTTTTGGTGTTCTTGGCCCTGACTGAGAAGCGGTCCGCTGAGAATAAGGGGACACGATGGAGTTCGAGCTTCAAGCGCGCGGTGGTTCGCGTAGCGCGGGCAATCCCACGCGGATTTTTCTGGTGGTCGACGAGCAGCCGATGGTCCGCCATGGCTTCGCGCTGTCCATCGGCGAGATCTGCCCTGGGACGCGCGTGCTGGAGGCCGGGTCGTTGGATGAAGCGCTGAACGTCGGCCGCCAGACGCCCGAGCTGGCCCTTGTCCTGTACGACCCCGGCCCGCCGCGCGTGGATGGCGATGACGCGGGCGGCGGCGCCATCGCCGGGCTGCGCCGTCTGAAAGAGGCTCTGGGCGAGGTGCCGGTCCTGATCCTGACCAACTCGGACGAGGTGGCCGACATCGTCGACAGCGTCCGCATGGGCGCCCGCGGTTATGTGCTGAAGACCAGCCCGCCGGAGGTGCTGGAGCATGCCATCTCGCTGGCGCTCAGCGGCGACATCTTCCTGCCGTTGCCGCGTGCCGTGCTGAATGGGGCGCTGGCCGAGGGGCCGCGCGGCAACGACGACATTCTGGACCGGTTGACCGACCGCCAGCGCGACGTGTTCGAGCTTCTGCTGGCCGGCCACTCCAACAAGGAGATCGCCCGCGGCCTTGGTGTGCTGGAAGGCACGGTGAAGGTGCATGTGCGCGCGATCATGCAGAAGCTGGGCGTGCGCAACCGCACCCAGGTGGCGGTGGTCGCCGCCCGCAACGGCTGCTTCACCGGAGAAGGCTGAAGAGTCCGCATTGCCTGAACGGCCCCGCTTCCGGCAGACTGGCGCCCCTACGATCCAGTGAGGAGCGGGCGCTTGGTTCAGGTGGCGGAGGCCGGCAGGCCGGAAGAGTCGGTGGGCGGAGAAAAGGCGCGGGAGGAAAAGAAGGTCGCCGTCCATGGCGCCGCCACCGTCCGGTTCGAACATCGCCATGGCCAGACCCGGCTGGCGACGCTTTACCACCATGACCCGCTGCGGGTGCTGATGCCGACGCCGCGCCGCGATGACCTGCCCATCGCGGTGCTCGCCACCACCTCGGGCGGAATGGTCGGCGGCGACCGCATGGACATCGCCCTGTCCGTCGGGGCTGGCGCCAAGGCGCTGATCACCACCCAGGCGGCCGAGAAGGTCTATCGCTCCACCGGCGCCGACTGCCGCATCGACACCGCCCTGTCGGTGGAGGAGGGCGGCTGGCTGGAATGGATGCCGCAGGAAGCCATCGTCTTCGAAGGCTCCCGCCTGCGCCGCCTGACACGGATCGACCTGTCGGGCGACGGCCGCGCCATCGCCGGCGAGATGCTGGTCTTCGGCCGCGCCGCCTTCGGCGAGACGGTCACCCGCGGCCTGATTCGCGACGCCTGGGAGGTTGCCCGCGACGGCCGCCTGGCCTGGGCCGACGCCCTGCATCTGGACGACGACATCGCCGAGACGCTGGCCCATCCCGCCGGCTTCGGCGGTGCCGCCGCCTGCGCCACCCTTCTCCATGCCGCTCCCGACGCCGCCCGCCACCTCGATGCGGTCCGGGCACTGGCCGAGCCGATCGAGGGCGCCCGCATCGGCGCCACCGCGCTGGACGGTCTGCTGATCGTTCGCATCCTCGGCGGCGATGCCCGCGCCGTGCGGCGCGCTTACGCGGCACTGTGGTCGGGCCTGCGCGCCGAAGCCGCGGGCCTGCCCACCCGCCTGCCGCGGCTGTGGGAGGTCTGACGGCAACGTTCAGGCGCCGCTTGCCAGCACTTTCAACCCTCTACGTCATACGACGCACTTGGCGTGCCGCTCCGGCGTGGCATAATCGCCGGCAACGAACAGGGTGGCGAAAGGGCAATCCCCCGATGAACCTGACAGGGCGCGAGAAGGACAAGCTGCTCGTCGCGATGGCGGCGATGGTGGCGCGGCGGCGGCTGGAGCGTGGGGTCAAGCTGAACCACCCGGAGGCGGTCGCCCTCATCACCGATTACGTGGTGGAGGGTGCGCGCGACGGCCGCACGGTGGCGGAACTGATGCGGGACGGCGCCACCGTCCTGACCCGCGAGCAGGTGATGGACGGCGTGGCCGACATGATCCACGACATCCAGGTCGAGGCGACCTTCCCCGACGGCACCAAGCTCGTCACCGTCCACCAGCCGATCCGTTGAGAGGGGATGCCCGATGAAACCCGGTGAAATCTTCCCGGCGGCCGGCGAGATCGTGCTGAACGATGGCCGTGCCACCGTCGAACTCGACGTTGCCAATGCCGGCGACCGCCCGATCCAGGTCGGCTCGCACTTCCACTTCTACGAAACCAACAGCGCGCTGACCTTCGACCGCGAGCAGGCCAGAGGCTTCCGGCTCGACATTCCGGCCGGGACGGCGGTGCGTTTCGAGCCCGGCCAGACCCGGCGCGTGACGCTGGTCGCCTATGGCGGCGACCGGGTGGTCATCGGCTTCAACCGCAAGGTCAACGGCGCCCTCTGACGGGCCGACAGGAAGGGCGAACGACAATGGCGCACCGCATCGACCGGGCCGAATATGCGGCCCTCTACGGCCCGACCACCGGCGACCGCATCCGGCTGGCCGACACCGACCTGATCGTCGAGGTCGAACGCGACCACACCGTCTATGGCGAAGAGGTGAAGTTCGGCGGCGGCAAGGTGATCCGCGACGGCATGGGACAAAGCCAGCGCTCGCGCCACCAGGGAGCCGTCGACACCGTCATCACCAACGCCCTGATCATCGACCATTGGGGCATCGTCAAGGCCGACATCGGCATCACCGGCGGGCGCATCGCCGCCATCGGCAAGGCCGGCAACCCCGACATCCAGCCCGGCGTCGACATCATCATCGGTCCGGGCACCGAGGTGATCGCCGGCGAAGGCAAGATCGTCACCGCCGGCGGCATCGATGCCCACATCCATTTCATCTGCCCGCAGCAGGTGGACGAGGCGTTGAACAGCGGCGTCACCACCATGCTGGGCGGCGGCACCGGCCCGGCTGCCGGCACCTCGGCCACCACCTGCACGCCGGGGCCCTGGCATATGGAGCGGATGCTCCAGGCCGCAGAGGGGTTGCCCATCAACCTCGGCTTCTTCGGCAAGGGCAACACCAGCCGCCCCGACGCGCTGCTGGAGCAGATCGCCGCCGGCGCCTGCGGCCTGAAGCTGCACGAGGATTGGGGGACCACGCCCGACTCCATCGACACTTGCCTGACGGTGGCCGACCAGTTGGACGTCCAGGTGGCGATCCACACCGACACGCTGAACGAATCGGGCTTCGTCGAGGACACCATCGCGGCGTTCAAGGGCCGGACCATCCACACCTTCCACACCGAAGGGGCGGGCGGCGGCCATGCGCCGGACATCATCCGGGTGGCCAGCCTCGCCAACGTGCTGCCCAGCTCGACCAACCCGACGCGGCCCTTCACCATCAACACGGTGGACGAGCATCTCGACATGCTGATGGTGTGCCACCACCTCAGCCCGCGCATCCCGGAGGACGTCGCCTTCGCCGAAAGCCGCATCCGGCGCGAGACCATCGCGGCGGAAGACATCCTGCACGATCTGGGCGTCTTCTCCATGATCTCGTCGGACAGCCAGGCGATGGGCCGGCTGGGCGAGGTGGTGATCCGCACCTGGCAGACCGCGCACAAGATGAAGCTCCAGCGCGGCCGGCTGCCGCAGGAGACCGGCGACAACGACAATTTCCGGGTCAAGCGCTACATCGCCAAATACACCATCAACCCGGCGCTCTCGCATGGCATCGGCCATGTCGTCGGCTCGGTCGAGGTCGGCAAGCTGGCCGATCTGGTGGTGTGGTCGCCGGCCTTCTTCGGGGTGAAGCCGGACATGGTCATCAAGTGCGGCACCATCGCCGCCGCGCTGATGGGCGATCCCAACGCCTCGATCCCGACGCCGCAGCCGGTGCATTACCGCCCGATGTTCGGCGCGTTCGGCCGGGCGATGCAGGCCAGCAGCGTGACCTTCGTCAGCGCCAAGGCGCTGGAGCTGGAGGTTGGCCGCCAACTCGGCCTGCACCGCGAACTGATCGCCGTCAAGGGCACCCGCACCGTCGGCAAGAAGGACATGATCCACAACGACGCCACCCCGCACATCGAGGTGGATCCGGAGACCTACGAGGTGCGGGCGGACGGACAGCTGCTGACCTGCGAACCGGCGGAAATCCTGCCGATGGCGCAGCGCTATTTCCTGTTCTGAGGCGCAATTTTTAACTCCCTCTCCCCCCCGGGGAGAGGGTCAGGGTGAGGGGGAGCCGCTTCGAGGATCTCTTCGGCTGCGCCGAACCCCCTCATCCCAACTTTCTCCCCCCTTAAATAATGGGCAGGGGAGAAGGAGTCTTAGGCAGGGTCTATTCGTGATCGGTGTATTCGATTCAGGACATGGCGGATTGACGGTGCTGCGCGCCCTGGTGGACGCGGCACCCGGCCGGCCCTTCGTCTATCTCGGTGACCACGCCGCCGCTCCCTACGGCCCGCGCAGCGAGGACGACATCTACCGGCTGACCATCGCCGGGATGGACCGTCTGTTCGACCAGGGCTGCCGGCTGATCGTCATAGCCTGCAACACCGCCGCAGCCGTCGCGCTGCGCCGGCTCCAGCAGGAATGGCTGCCGTCGGCCCATCCCGGCCGCAACGTGCTGGGCGTGCTGGTGCCGATGGTGGAGGCGATCACCCGCGTGCCGTGGATGATCGACACCGTTCCGCCCGACCATCTCGCGGAGCCGCGCAGCGTCGGCATCTTCGCCACCGCGGCGACGGTCAACTCCGGCTCCTTCCCGCGGGAGATCGGCAAGCGCGCCCCGTCCGTCCGCGTCGTGCAGCAGGCCTGCCCCGACCTCGTGCCGCTGATCGAACGCGGCGCGCCGGACGACGAGATCGAGCCGGCGGTGAACGGCTATGTCCGTGTCCTGCTGGACAAGATGGGCAGCCAGCCGCTGGACACGGTGGTGCTGGGCTGCACCCATTACCCGCTGGTCCGCCATCTGTTTGCCCGCGCGCTGCCGCCGGGGGTGGAGGTGCTGTGCCAGCCGACGCTGACCGCCCGCTCGCTTGAGCAGTATATCGACCGCCATCCCGAATACCGGCCCGATCCGGTTGAACGGGGCCTGAAATTCTTCACCACCGGGAACGCGGCGCTGGTCAGCGAACTGGCCGGCCGCTTCTTCGGCCACCCGACCCCCTTCGAACGGCTTACCTGATGACCGATCCCGCCCGCCGCGCCACCCGAGTCCACGCCCGCGGCCATTGGCCGGCCGAGCAGGCGGCCGGCACCGTGACGCTCGCCTTCGACGACCGCTTCCGCCGCCGCATGGCGATGACCGACGATGCCGGCGGCGCCTTCCTGCTCGACCTGCCGCGGGCGGTGGCGCTGGACGACGGCGACGGGCTGGAACTGGGCGACGGCAACTTCCTCCGCGTGGTCGCCGCTCCCGAGGAGCTGATGGAGGTCCGCGTGCCCGGCCCGGTCGAGGCCTTCGCCCGCGTCGCCTGGCATCTCGGCAACCGTCACCTGCCAGTGCAGATTGTCGGCGACACCATCCGGCTGCGCCGCGACCATGTGATCGAGGACATGCTGCGCGGGCTGGGGGCCGAGGTGCGCGACGTGTCGGCGCCCTTCATGCCGGAAGGCGGCGCCTATGGCGGTCATTCGCATGGCGGCGGGCATGGGCATTCGCACTGATAAGCCCCTTCTCCCCCCCGCTCACGCGCAAACAGAGTTTGCGCTGACGCGACAGGCGGACCCATGGTCCGCCGAAAGCGGGGAGAAGGTTGGGATGAGGGGGTTCGGCGCAGCCGAAGATATCTCCGCCGCGCATCCCCCTCACCCTGACCCTCTCCCCGGGGGGAAGAGGGGATTCAATGGCGTCTCCACCCACGCCCTGACGCGCCTGCTGGCGTGGCTGTCGCCCAGCTTTCCGGTCGGCGGCTTCTCCTACAGCCATGGCATCGAAGCGGCGGTGGAGCAGGGGCTGGTGCGCGACCGGGCGACGATGATCGTCTGGCTCGACGGCATCCTGCGCCATGGCGCCGGGCGGACCGACGGCATGCTCTTCGCCGTCGCCCACCGGGCCGTGCTGGCCGGCGACGAGGCCGGCTTCGCCTGGGCGGTGGAGCGGGCCGACATCCTGCGTGCATCGGCCGAGATGGGGCTGGAATCGCGGGCGCAGGGGCAAGCCTTCCTGCTGGCGATCCGCGCCGCATGGCCGCTCGACGGGCTGGCGCGCTGGGATGCGGTGATCGCCGGCACCGGACGGCCGGTCGCCTATGCGGTTGCGGTGGCGCTGGCGGCATCCCTGATCGGCGTGGCGGAGGGGCCGGCGCTGACCGCCTATCTCCATGCCTTCTCCGCCAATCTGGTGTCGGCCGGTGTGCGGCTGGTGCCGCTGGGCCAGACCGACGGGCAGCGGGCGCTGGCCGCGCTCGACCCCATCACGCACCGGGCGGCCGAGGCGGCACTGGCGGCCCCGCTCGACGATCTCGGCGGCCGGGCGATGGCCGTCGACTGGACCTCGATGATCCACGAAACCCAATATACGAGGCTGTTCCGCTCATGAGCGCTCTCCCCGCTATCGAAAAGAGCCACGCCGGTCCGCTTCGCGTCGGCATCGGCGGTCCCGTCGGCTCCGGCAAGACCGCGCTGACCGACGCGCTGTGCAAGCGCATGCGCGAGGATTGGGAGGTCGCGGCGATCACCAACGACATCTACACCAAGGAGGACGCGGAGTTCCTCACCCGCTCCGGCGCCCTGAAGCCGGAACGGATCATGGGGGTGGAGACCGGCGGCTGCCCGCACACCGCGATCCGCGAGGACGCCTCGATCAACCTCGCCGCCGTCGACCAGATGAACGCGAAGTTCCCCAACCTCGATCTGATCTTCATCGAATCGGGCGGCGACAACCTCGCGGCGACCTTCTCGCCGGAACTGGCGGACATCACCATCTACGTCATCGACGTGTCGGCCGGCGACAAGATCCCGCGCAAGGGCGGGCCGGGCATCACCCGGTCGGACCTGCTGGTCATCAACAAGACCGATCTCGCCCCGATGGTCGGCGCCAGCCTGGAGGTGATGGACCGCGATGCCCGCAAGATGCGCGGCGACCGTCCCTTCGTCTTCGCCAACGTCAAGGCGGGCGAGGGGGTCGATGCCATCCAGTCCTTCATCGTCCAGCGCGGTGGGTTGCCCCTTCCGGGCTGACCTTCCACAACTGGGGGAAGATCGGCGCCCGGGACTCTCTGGCTGATGGAACCTCCGGCTTGACCATGCTGTTCATGCAGCATGAGACGATTCAAGCCGGAGGATGCCCTGATGACGCGCCCCACCCCTGCAACGGCCCTGCTGCTGGCCGCGCTGGGAACACTGTCCTTCGCCGCGCCCGCGCTGGCGGCCGACGACTGCGCGGCCGGGCTTGACCGGCTGGGACAGCAGGCGGCGGCTCTCGAGGCTGCCGGCCCCGGCTCCGCCGCTCCGGTGACCCCGCAGGAAACCGCACAGCTGCGCGCCCTCCAGCAGGCGGCGCAGGCCGCCGCACAGAAGGGCAACGCCCCCGCCTGCCAAGCCATCCTGGGCGAGGCGACGGCGCTCCAGGACTCCATCGCCCATCCGCGTGCCATCGCCGCCGACGATCTTGAGAACGCCAAGCTGCGCAGCCCGGATGGCAAGGATCTCGGGAGCATCTCCGAACTGATCATCGATCCCGGCACCGGGCGTGTCGCCTATGCGGCGGTCGAACTGGGCGGCTTCCTCGGCATCGGCGAGGCCGACTTCGCGGTTCCGTGGGCGCTGTTCACCCCGTCGGGCGAGGGCTATGTCCTGAATGTGCCGAAGGACAAGCTGACCAACGCGCCGCGGTTCGACGACAAGAACCGCCCGAACATGAACGACCGCCAGTGGGCGATGGCGGTTCACACCTATTACGGCGTCGCCCCCTACTGGATGCGCGATTCGGCGACGCTGGCCGCCATCGCCGGCGCGGCCGGCGGAAACAGCGAGGTCTCGGCGGCACCGCTGCGCCAGGAGGTGCAGCGCCTGTCGCAGGAGGTGGCGCGGCTGAACAGCGAGTTGCAGCAGGCGCGCGGCGCCGCCGGTTCCAGCGGGGTGACTCCCGGCGCAGGAATGGGGCAGGGCGGCTCGCCCCAGGCGGCGCCGGATGCCGCCGCGCAGACGCCATCCGGGAACGGCAACCCCCAGCCGCCGGTTTCCCAACAGTGACGCGATAACGATCCGATGGCGGACGATCCCTGATCGGGACCCGCCTGACCGGGACCCGCATTCAGGAGGACCGACATGGAACTCTCTTCGATCACCGATACGGCCCAGCGCAACCTGCGCGGCATAGCGGACCATATGGCCGACCGCTTGCCCGGCCCCACCGGCAGCTACGGCATCAATGTCGGCCACAATGAACGGCTGGCGTCGCTGGCCGGCGGCGTGGTGCTGGCGGTGCTGGGCCTGCGCCGGCCCAACTGGACCGGCGCCGCCATGGCGCTGGCCGGCGGCGCTCTGGTCGCTCGCGGCCTGACCGGCTACTGCCCCGGCAAGGCGATGCTGGCCGACTGGTCGCACAAAGACCGGGTGGCCTTTCCGGCTCAGGATGTCGAACATGGCATCGACCCCTATTCCCGTCATCCCGGCGACATCTATCAGGAGAGCTGCGAGGAGGAGATCGTCGACGAGGCTTCCCAGGAATCCTTCCCGGCGAGCGATCCGCCCTCCTTCAGCCCGGGTGTTGCGCGGTAAGCGGGCAATCAGCCAAGCGGCCTGATGCCATAACAGAAATGTCATCAAGAAACGGCCTGCCAGCCCCACGCTGGCAGGCCGTTTTTGATATGGATCAATGAAAGACAGAATTTGGGCGACTTCGGCTTTTACTGATCGTGCCTGCAGCAATGCTACGCAATGATTGAGACGCATGTGCGGTTCGCGCCCATTGCACGTTGCGGACTCGCGGCGGTTCGTTTATGGTGCACTGCACAAGGAACGCCGCGTCTGTGCACCCGGCGAAAGGCCGCCACGGTTGCGGCCGCTCCTCCCGTCACATCGACCGCAGGACAGTCCGCATGACCACGATCATTCCCGCCGCCGCCACGCTCGAAGGCAAGAAGGGGCTCGTTCTTGGCATCGCCAACGACCAGTCGATCGCCTGGGGCTGCGCCCGCGCCTTCCGCGCGATGGGTGCCGACCTCGCGGTCAGCTATCTGAACGACAAGGCCAAGAAGTTCGTCGAGCCGCTGGCCCAGCAGCTCGAGGCCGAGATCTTCGAACCGGTGGACGTCACCGGCGAGGGCGAACTGAAGGCCATCTTCGACAAGATCGGCGAGAAGTGGGGCAAGCTCGACTTCGCGCTGCACAGCATCGCCTTCGCCCCGAAGGAAGATCTGCACGGCCGCGTCGTCGATTGCTCGCGCGAGGGCTTCCAGCAGGCGATGGACGTCTCCTGCCATTCCTTCATCCGCATGGCCAAGTATGCTGAGCCGCTGATGAAGGACGGTGGGTCGCTGTTCACCATGTCCTATTTCGGCGCCAACCGCGTCATCGACAATTACGGCGTCATGGGTCCGGTCAAGGCCGCCCTGGAAGCCAGCGTGCGCTATCTGGCGGCCGAGCTGGGCCCGAAGGGCATTCGCGTCCACGCCATCTCCCCCGGCCCGATCAAGACCCGCGCCGCCTCCGGCATCGCCCATTTCGACGAGCTGATGAACAAGGCCGCCGAGCGCGCGCCGGAAGGCCGTCTGGTCACCATCGAAGAGGTCGGCTACACCACCGCCTTCCTCGCCACCGATGGCGCCAAGGGCATCACCGGCGACACCACCTATGTCGACTGCGGGTATTCGATCGTCGGCTGACGACGGGTCCCGATCCCCGCCCGATAGAGGCGGGGCACAGGATGCGGAATGGGGCGGGTGCGGCGACGCATCCGCCCTGTTTCGTTCCGGGCCTTCTCCTCCGCCTGTCTCCTGGCGGGTGCGTCATATTGCCGTGTGACGCCGCCGGCTGTTTTGGCGCAATGGTAACACCAGCCATAATCCGGGCTAACGGGGTGCCGGCAAGGGGGGAGGCGGCAGGGTCATGGGCGCCATAACATGGCGACGGCAGTTGAGCGTCGGCCAACCGTCCATCGACGACGATCACAAGCATCTGATCGAGTATCTGAACGAACTCGACGCAGCACTGGCCGCTCAGCGGTTCCAGCCGGTCCGCGTCGCCAAGATCCTGGTCAAGCTGCTGGAATACACCAAGGAGCATTTCGCCCGCGAAGAGCGGATCATGCAGATCGTGCATTACCCGAAATTCGAGGAGCACGTCGCCATGCACCGCGCCGCTGTGAAGATGGTCAGCGAACTGTCCAACCGCTTTTCGATCGAACCCACCCACGAGAATGCGGAGCAGCTCTACAAATTCACCGCCGACTGGCTGGTCCGCCACATCATCCTGATGGACACGCAGCTGACGCCCTATGTGCGCGGCGTGTGGGCGTGAGGGGGAAGGGGCGGCCCCTTACCCCACGAACTCCGCCGCCCGGTAGCCCTGGGCGTAGAGCAGGGCGGTGAGGTCGCCGTGGTCGACGCGGGCGCGGGCTTCGGCGGCGACCACCGCCTTGGCATGGAAGGCGACGCCCAGCCCGGCGGCGAGCAGCATCGGCAGGTCGTTGGCGCCGTCGCCGATGGCCATGGTTTCCGCCACCGGCACGCGATGCTCCCCGGCATAGGCCATCAGCGCCTGGAGCTTGCTGTCCTTGTCCAGGATCGGCTCGATCACCTTGCCGGTCATCATGCCGCCTTCCACCTCCAGCTCATTGCCGCGGTCGTCATCGAAGCCGATCCAGCTGCGCACCCGGCCGGTGAAGCAGCGGAAGCCGCCCGACACCAGAACGCAGACGGCGCCGTTGGCGCGCATGGTGCCGACCAGCTGGGCAGCACCCGGCATCAGCGTGGCGCGCTGCCACACCTCATCGATCACCGTCTCGTTCAAACCCTTCAACAGGGCGACCCGCTCGCGCACCGCGTCCTTGAAGTCGATCTCGCCGTTCATGGCGCGGGCGGTGATGTCGGCGATGTGGTCCTTCAGCCCGACATAATCGCCAAGCTCGTCCAGCATCTCCTGCTCGATGATCGTCGATTCCATGTCAGCGACCAGCAGCCGCTTGCGCCGCGTCGCCGCCGGCTGGGCGATGATGTCCAGCGCCACGCCGGTCCCATTCGCCGTCAGGGCATGGCGGATCGCCGCCTCCGCCTGTTCGGGCGCCAGATTGCCGAAGGGCAGGTCGCAGGCGGTGCCCGGCGCCAGCCAGTCCGGTGCGCCGGCATCGGCGCCCAGCCCGACCAGCGCCGCCTTGGCGGTCTGGACGGCGGCCTCGTCGAGCGTGGCGTTGCGGGGGGCGATCAGCGTGGCGACGGCGTTCATCGGCGGGTATCCCGAGGAAAAGAGGGCCTTTGCGCGCTGCCTACCACAGCCAAGGGGGCCGGGTCCAACGAAGCTTCGGCGTCGGCGTGCGGTTGGGGCATGCGGTTGGGTGTTGCAAAGCGGGCGCCGGAACGCCATGCAAGGGCGATGAGCGACCTCACCACCCCTCTGACCAACCCTCTGACCGACGTCATCGTCATCGGTGGCCCCACCGCGTCGGGCAAGTCGGGGCTGGCGCTTGCCATTGCCGAGGTGTTTGGCGGCACCGTCATCAATGCCGACAGCATGCAGCTCTATGCCGACCTGGAGGTGCTGACCGCCCGGCCGCCGGCCGAGGATCTGGCGCGGGCGCCCCACCGGCTCTACGGCGTGCTGCCGGCGGCGGAACGCGGATCGGCGGCGCGCTGGCGCGAGATGGCGCTGGCGGAGATCGCCGCCGCCAGGGCCGAGGGGCGTCTGCCGGTGGTGGTCGGCGGCACCGGCCTCTATCTGCGCGCGCTGATGCAGGGGCTGAGCGAGGTGCCGCCCATCCCCGACGAGGTGCGTGCCGCCGCCCATGCCCGGCTGGCCGCCATCGGCGGCGAGACCTTCCGCGCCGAACTGGTCGCCCGCGACCCGGCGTCGGCCAAGCTGAATCCCGGCGATACCACCCGCCTGACCCGCGCCTGGGAAGTGCTGGAGGCCACCGGCCATCCGCTGTCCCATTGGCAGAGCTGGACCGCACAGGGCGCGCCGGAGGATCTGCGCTTCACCATCCTTGTGCTCGATCCGCCGCGGGCCGACCTCTATGCCCAGTGCGACAGGCGCTTCCACCTGATGATGGAACAGGGGGCGCTGGAGGAGGTGCGGCGATTGGACGCTCTCGCGCGCGAACAGCCCCTTGCCCCCGACCTGCCGGTGCTGAAAGCCCTGGGAGTGCCCGAACTGCGCGGCGTTCTGCACGGCGAAATCCCGCTCGACGAGGCCATTGCGCTGGCCCAGCAATCGACCCGCCGCTATGCCAAACGGCAGGTGACGTGGTTCCGACATCAGATTGTTGGCAAATCGCCCGATATGCTGGTAAGTCATACAGGACAGCATAGCTGCCATACCATCGATCTGCCTTGTTCGCTCGCGGTACGAAATGCAATGCTCGACCGCCTGAGAACGATACTAAATTACTGATCCGAAGGAGAAGCACCGTGTCGGTTGATTGGGGTCATGTGTTCGCGGGCCGCGTGAGCGGCATGACGGCGTCCGAAATCCGGGAACTGCTGAAGCTGATCGATCGTCCGGAGATCATCTCCTTCGCCGGTGGCATCCCCGATCCGGATCTGTTCCCCAGCTCGGCCATCGCACGCGCCTACGAGAAGATCTTCCAGTCCAATTCCGGTGCCGGCGCCGCCCTGCAATATTCCATCACCGAAGGCTACACGCCGCTGCGGGAGTGGATCTGCGACTATATGGGCGGCAAGGGCGTCAACATCGGGCTGGACGGCGTTCTCATCACCAACGGCTCGCAGCAGGTGCTGGAGTTCGTCGGCAAGCTGCTGATCGGTCCCGGCGACAAGATCGTGGTGACCCGCCCGACCTATCTCGGCGCGCTGCAGGCCTTCTCGCCCTACGAGCCGACCTATCTCTCGATCCCGATGGACGAGGAAGGGCCGGAGATGACGGCGCTGACCGAGGCGCTGGCGCAGAAGCCGAAGTTCTTCTACCTCGTCCCCGATTTCCAGAATCCCAACGGCACCACGGTGACGCTGGCCCGCCGCCACGCCATCCTGGACGCCTGCGAGGCGGCCGGCGTGCCGGTGATCGAGGACACCGCCTATTGCGAACTGCGCTATGACGGCGAGCATCTGCCGCTGCTGGCCGCGCTGGATTGCGAGCGCAACGGCGGCAAGCTGACCAACGTCATCTTCGGCGGCACCTTCTCCAAGACGATGGTGCCGGCGATGCGCGTCGGCTGGGTCAACGCGGCGCCCGAGGTGGTGAACCGGCTGGTCCTGATGAAGCAGGCCGCCGACCTGCATGCCAGCACGATCAACCAGATCGTCATGCACGACGTCGTCTCGCAGATCTTCGACAGCCACCTCAAGCTGCTGCGCACCCAGTACAAGGAGCGCCGCGACGCCATGCTGGCGGCTCTCGAGGAATACGCCCCGCCGGGCGTCACCTGGACCAAGCCGGAAGGCGGCCTGTTCGTCTGGATCGAGGCGCCGGAGGGTGTCGACGGCACCGAGCTGCTGGCCCGCGCCATCAAGGAGGCCAACGTTGCCTTCGTCCCCGGTTCGGCCTTCCACGCCGACCGGTCGGGCAAGAACACGCTGCGGCTGGCCTTCTCCGTCACCAAGCCGGCCCAGATCCGCGAGGGCATCCGTCGCCTGTGCGGGTTGTTGAAGACCGCCGCCTGACGGCTTTGGCTTTTCATCGTCGCCTCTTCGGAACGGCGGCCGCGCTTCGGTGCGGCCGCCGTTTCCGTATCCGGTGGGAGCGAAGCGGCGCAGAGCCGATGTTGCAAAGCCAATGCGCAACATTTGGAAAAACTGCGGCAAAAAAACTTTGCGAACATTCGCAAAATGGGTTGACCTGCGACCGGGCTTTTGACTAATTTGCCGCTCCCGGCCCCCGCCATCGGGGCTAAGCCGTTGTTCCGGCGGCATAGCCCAGCAGCCTCGGCCGGTGACAAGTCCAAGGAACCGGGTGCCTTAGAGGAGGCGCCCACATGAGAAGGTCGTGAGCGATGTCCGAACAGAAGCTGACCGGCGCCCAGATCGTCATCAAGGCCCTGAAGGATCAGGGCGTTGACATCATCTTCGGCTATCCCGGCGGCGCCGTACTTCCCATCTACGACGCGCTGTTCCAGCAGAACGACCTGAAGCATGTCCTTGTACGCCACGAGCAGGCCGCGGTTCATGCGGCCGAAGGTTACGCCCGCTCGACCGGCAAGGTCGGCTGCGTGCTGGTGACCTCCGGCCCCGGCGCCACCAACGCGGTGACCGGCCTGCTGGACGCGCTGTGCGACAGCATCCCGCTGGTCTGCCTGTCGGGTCAGGTGCCGACCCACCTGATCGGCAACGACGCCTTCCAGGAAGCCGACACCACCGGCATCACCCGTCCCTGCACCAAGCACAATTACCTGGTGAAGGACGTCGACAATCTGGCCCGCACCCTGCACGAGGCCTTCTATGTCGCGCGCAGCGGCCGTCCCGGCCCGGTGCTGGTCGACATTCCGAAGGACGTGCAGTTCGCCGACGGCACCTACGTCCCGCCGACGGAGGTCAAGCACAAGACCTATCGGCCGCAGGTGAAGCCGGAGATCGCCCGCATCGAAGAGGCGATTGAACTGATCGCCAACGCCAAGCGGCCGGTCTTCTACACCGGTGGCGGCGTCATCAACGCCGGCCCCTTCGCGGCCAAGCTGCTGACCCAGTTCGTGAAGACCACCGGTTTCCCGATCACCTCCACCCTGATGGGCCTGGGCGCCTTCCCGGCGTCCGAAAACCAGTGGTTGGGCATGCTCGGCATGCACGGCACGTACGAGGCGAATCTCGCCATGTACGAATGTGACGTCATGATCAACATCGGCGCCCGCTTCGACGACCGGGTGACCGGCAAGCTGTCGGCCTTCTCGCCGGGTTCCAAGAAGATCCACGTCGACATCGACCCCAGCTCGATCAACAAGAACGTCGCGGTCGACATTCCGATCGTCGGTGACTGCGGCGCCGTGCTGGAGGACATGCTGCGCATCTGGAAGGCGCGCGCCAAGTCGCCGGACAAGGCCGCGCTGAAGGAGTGGTGGGGCAAGATCGAGGGCTGGCGCGCCCGCAACTGCCTGAACTACAACCGCACCGAATCGGTCATCAAGCCGCAATATGCGCTGGAGCGTCTGCGCGAGGCCCTGCGCGGCAAGGACCACTACATCACGACGGAAGTCGGCCAGCACCAGATGTGGGCCGCCCAGTTCCTGCCCTTCGACCAGCCGAACCGCTGGATGACCTCGGGCGGGCTCGGCACCATGGGCTACGGCCTGCCGGCCGCCATCGGCGCCCAGCTGGCCCACCCCGACGCCATCGTCGTCGACGTGTCGGGCGAGGCCAGCTTCCTGATGAACATGCAGGAGATCGGTACCGCCGTGCAGTACCGCGCGCCGGTCAAGATCTTCATCCTGAACAACCAGTATATGGGCATGGTGCGCCAGTGGCAGGAACTGCTGCACGGCTCGCGCTATTCCCAGAGCTACTCCGAAGCCCTGCCGGACTTCGTGAAGCTGGCGGAATCCTGGGGTTGCGTCGGTCTGCGCGCCACCACGGTGGCCGAGGTCGATCAGGTGATCGAGAAGATGCTGGCGGTCACCGACCGCCCCTGCATCATCGACATCGCCGTCGATCCGAAGGAAAACTGCTTCCCGATGATCCCGGGCGGCAAGGCCCACAACGAGATCCTGTTCGGTCCGGACGACAGCCCGTCCGACGCGACGCCGGAAGACGGCATGGTGCTGGTCTGATCGGCTGACGACGAACGAACAGGAGGGACGGGTCTCATGGAAAACGCGATCGAAAAGCACACCATCGCCGTGCTGGTGGACAACGAGCCGGGCGTTCTCGCCCGCGTCATCGGGCTGTTCTCCGGCCGCGGCTACAACATCGAAAGCCTGACGGTGGCCGAGGTGAACAACGCCGACCACCTGTCGCGCATCACGCTCGTCACCTCCGGCACCCGGATGATCATCGAGCAGATCAAGGCGCAGTTGAGCCGGCTGGTTCCGGTCCACCGCGTCCATGACCTGACCGACGAGGGGCCGGCGGTGGAGCGCGAGCTGGCGCTGGTCAAGGTGGCCGGCACCGGCGACAAGCGGATCGAGGCGCTGCGCCTTGCCGACATCTTCAAGGCCAAGGTGGTGGACGCCACGCTCACCAGCTTCGTCTTCGAGCTGACCGGCACCACCGAGCAGGTCGACGACTTCGTCGGTCTGATGACCCAGCTCGGACTCGTGGAGGCCAGCCGCACCGGCGTGGTCGCCATGTCGAAGGGGCCGGCGGCCTTCTAAGGCGCCACTCCCCGCAGAACAGCATTCTGCGAAAGATTGGGGCGGCAAAAACGCAAGGAAGCTTTGCATTTTGCCGTTCCATCGAGCGATTGTTTCTCTTGACGCGCGGCTTTGCTCAATGGAGTAATCCGCCGCAGGAAACGCACTCTGTCTTCGTTCGTTGCGAATTCAAGGAATCATCTCCATGCGCGTCTATTACGATCGTGATGCCGACGTCAACCTGATCAAGGGCAAGAAGGTCGTCATCGTCGGCTACGGCAGCCAGGGCCACGCCCACGCCCACAACCTGCGTGACAGCGGCGTGAAGGACGTGCGGATCGCGCTCCGCCCGGGTTCGGCCACCATCAAGAAGGCTGAGACCGCCGGCTTCGCCGTGATGACCCCGGCCGAAGCCGCCGCCTGGGCCGACGTCGTGATGGTTCTGACCCCGGACGAGCTGCAGGCCGACCTGTACAAGGACGATCTGGCCCCGAACATGAAGCAGGGCGCCGCCCTGGCCTTCGCGCACGGCCTGAACATCCACTTCAACCTGATCGAGGCCCGCGCCGACCTCGACGTGTTCATGATCGCGCCGAAGGGCCCCGGCCACACCGTGCGCAGCGAATACCAGCGTGGCGGCGGCGTGCCGTCGCTGGTCGCCGTGCACCAGAACGCCTCGGGCAACGCTCTGGACATCGCCCTGTCCTACGCCTCGGCCAATGGCGGCGGCCGCGCCGGCATCATCGAGACGACCTTCAAAGAAGAGTGCGAGACCGACCTGTTCGGTGAGCAGGCCGTGCTCTGCGGCGGCCTGACCGAGCTGATCCGTGCCGGCTACGAGACGCTGGTCGAGGCGGGCTATGCCCCCGAGATGGCCTACTTCGAGTGCCTGCACGAAGTGAAGCTGATCGTCGACCTGATGTACGAGGGCGGCATGGCCAACATGCGCTACTCGATCTCCAACACGGCCGAATACGGCGACTACCGCACCGGCCCGCGCATCATCACGCCGGAGACCAAGGCCGAGATGAAGCGCGTCCTGACCGACATCCAGGAAGGCCGCTTCGTCCGCGACTGGATGCTGGAATGCAAGGCCGGCCAGCCGTCCTTCAAGGCGATCCGCCGCCGCAACGCCGAGCACGAGATCGAGAAGGTCGGCGAGAAGCTGCGCGCCATGATGCCGTGGATCGCCGAGCGCCGTCTGGTGGACAAGTCGAAGAACTGATCCGGCGAAAGCCTGTCGGTTTGCTGAGAAGCGCGTCCCTTCGGGGGCGCGCTTTTTTATTTGGCGGCCAGATGTTCCGGCGTGATGCCGAAAATCGTGACGAACTCCTTGCTGCCGGCCTCGGTGATCGTCACGGCGCGGCTGTCGGGACTGCGGGCGATCCAGCCGCGCTCCAGCGAACAGGTCAGCAGGGCCGCGCCCAGCCGTCCGGCCAGATGGTGCCGCCGCTCGCTCCAATCCAGGCAGACCCGGCAGAGAGGCCTGCGGTGCCCGTCGGCGTCGGGAATTGCGAGCCCTAAGCCGCCCAGGAAATCGCGGCCGTCGTCCGTCACCAGGGCGCCGCCGTCACTGAGGATCACGAGCCCGCGCTCGTTCAGCCTATCGGCCAGTTTTGTGCCGAGCCGTCCGGCGAGATGGTCGTAGCAGGTGCGGGCGGTCCGCAGCGCCTCGTCCTTGGGGCCGGGCGGACGGTGCCGCAGCGGGCCGGCGGCCGCCACCGCCATCAGGCTTTCCATCGCCTGGGCGATGTCGGGGGAGGCCAGCCGGTAATAGCGGTGCCGGCCCTGGCGCTCCATCGCCAGCAATCCCGCCTCGCTCATTTTGGCAAGGTGACCGCTGGTGGTCGCCGCTCCGACGCCGGCATGCCAGGACAATTCGCCGGCGGTCAGCGCCTGCCCACCCATCAGGGCGGAGAGGATGTTCGCCCGTGCCGGATCGCCGATCAACGCGGCGATGGTGGCGATGCCGTTGGCGGAGGCGAGGGGGAAGGATGGGCTGGTCATGCCCATCAGCTTAGGCTCCTTCACCGGCTCCGTCAGCCGCCGACGTTTCGTCCGCGGCCGAAGCGTTCGCGGCAGTCTTTCAAGGGCTTGGCTGTCATGGTGAGCCGCCTTGCAAGACCGACGGAGCCATCATGACCAGCCTTCCAGCCCCCGATGCACGCGCTTCGCGGCCCGATCTGCGTGTCGAGCTTGCCTTGCTGCTGGCCCTCGCGACCTTGTGGGGCGCGTCCTACAGCTTCATCCGGATCGGCGTCGAGACGATTCCGCCGCTGACCTTCATCGCCGGGCGGACCCTGATCGCCGGAGGCATCCTGCTGGCGGTCATCCGCTGGCGCGGCCTGTTCCTGCCGCGGGAAGGCGCCGTGTGGAAGCGGTTCCTCCTACAGGCCTGTTTGAACAGCGTTCTCCCCTTTACCCTGATCGCCTGGGCCGAGCAGACGGTCGATGCCGGGTCCGCAGCGATCCTGAACGCGACGACGCCGATCTTCGCCTTCCTTATCACCCTTCTGCTGACGCGGCACGAGGCCGTGGGCTGGCGGAAAGCGGTCGGCGTGTTCGCCGGTCTCGGTGGAACGGTGCTGGTCATCGGGACGGGGGCTGTCGACGGCATAGGCCGCGATCTGCTGGCGCAAGGAGCCATCGTCCTCGCCACCGTCTGTTATGCCGGAGCAGCCATTTTCGGCCGCGTTTTCAAGGGACTGGATCCGATCATGCCGGCCGCCGGGTCGCTGCTGTGCGGGGCAGCGCTGTTGCTGCCGGTCAGTCTGGCGGTCGACCGTCCCTGGACCCTGTCGCCGTCGCCGGACTCGCTGCTGGCGCTTGCCGGACTCTCGGTCTTCTCGACCGCGCTGGCCTTCGTCCTCTATTTCCGGCTTGTCCACACCATCGGATCGGTTCCGACGACCGCACAAGCCTACCTGCGGGTTCCGATCGGGGTTGGCATCGGCGTGTTGATGCTGGGCGAGACGCTGGAGCCGACCATGCTTGCCGGCTGTGCCGCGGTCGTGCTGGGGGTGGCGGCGATGACCATCCCGGCTCGCTCCCGCTCCTGACCCGATCCGCTTCTCAGCCCCGCGGCTCTCCGAAGCCGGTCGGCGGGGTTTCGGCGACGGCGGCGCGGCCGGGGTCGCGTTTCTGGGTTTCCAGCAGGATGTCGCGGGCAATCGGGGCGGCCGCGGTGGAGCCGCCGCCGCCATGCTCGACGAACACCGCGCAGGCGTAGCGCGGCGCCTGGATCGGCGCGAAGGCGACGAACAGCGCGTGGTCGCGCTCGCGCCAGGGCAGATCCTCGTTCTTCTTCACGCCGTTGTTGCGCTCGGCCATGGTGATGCGGCGGACCTGGGCGGAGCCGGTCTTGCCGGCCATCTCATAGCCGACCTCGGTGATGCGCGACTTGAAGGCGGTGCCGTTGGGAGCGTTGGTCACCTCGGTCATGCCGCGCAGCACGATGTCGAGGTTTTCCTTCTTCACGCCGATGCTGGGCCATGCCGTCTGCTCGCCGCTGACCGTCTTGATCTGCTTGGTCAGGTGCGGCTTGACCGCATAGCCGCCATTGGCCAGCCGGCAGGTCATCACCGCCAGCTGCAGCGGCGTCGTCAGCACATAGCCCTGGCCGATGGAGGCGACCAGCGTCTCGCCCATGTCCCAGTTCTTGCCCAGCGTCGCCTTCTTCCAGGCGATGGACGGGATCAGGCCGGCACGCTCGTGCGGCAGGTCGATGCCGGTGCGGCTGCCAAGGCCGAACCGGTTGGACATCTCGGCGATGCGGTCGATGCCGATCCGCCGCGACACGTCGTAGAAGAACACGTCGCAGGAATGGCGCAGCGCGCCTACGAAATCGATGGTGCCGTGCCCGCCGCGCTTCCAGCAGTGGAAACGGTGGTCGCCCAACTCCAGATGGCCGGGGCAGAACACCGTGTGCCGGTTGCTGACCACCCCCGATTCGAGTGCCGCCAGCGCCGCCATCATCTTGAAGGTCGAACCCGGCGGATATTGCCCGACCACCGCCTTGTTGTTGAGCGGCGTCGCCTGATTGGACAGCAGCTCTTCCCACAGTTCGGCGCTGATGCCCATGGTGAACTGGTTGGGGTCGTAGCTGGGGTGCGAGCACAGGGCATAGATGCCGCCGGTATGGACGTCCATCACCACGGCCGAGGCGCTGACCTCCTGCGACAGCCGCTCCTGCACAAAACGTTGCAGGGCCATGTCGATGGTCAGCTGCACCTCGCGACCGGATTGGCCCTCGTCGCGCGACAGCTCGCGGATGACCCGGCCGACCGCATTGACCTCCAACTGGCTGGTGCCGGCGGTGCCGCGCAGCACCTTTTCGTGGAATTTCTCGATGCCGGCCTTGCCGATGCGGAAACCGGGCAGCGACAGGACGGGGTCGCTGTTGCCGCTCAGTTCCGACTCCGAGACGGCGCCGACATAGCCCAGGATATGGGCGGTCCAGTCCGCCTGCGGGTAATAGCGCAGTTCGCCCACCTCGATCGACACACCGGGCAGGTCGGGGGTGTTGGTCTCCAGCGTCGCCACCTGTTCCCAGGTCAGGTTCTCGCGCACGGTGACGGGAACGAAGCGGCGCTTGCGGTGCAACTCGCGCAGCACGCGACGGCGGTCGCCATCGGTCAGCGGCACGATGCGGGAGATCTTGTCGAGCGTCTCCTGGATGTTGTGGGTGCGTTCCGACACGACGACGACGCGGTAGTTCTGCTGGTTGACCGCCAGCGGCACGCCGAAGCGGTCGACGATGTTGCCGCGGGACGGGGCGATCAGCCGCAGGCTGATGCGGTTCTCCTCCGCCAGCATGGTGTAGCGTGCCGACTCGACCACCTGCAGGTAATAGAGCCGACCGACCAGTGCGGACAGGCCGGCCAGCTTGATACCGCCCAACACCAGGGCGCGGCGCGCCAGCAGGCGGGAGCGGTCGGTGTCGCGATCGATCGAACTCATGAGACCCGTCGACCCTTTACCCGTTCAGGAACGCGCGATGGACGCGGATCAGCAGCCAACCCACCGCAGGAAACACCGCTACCGTCAGCAGGCCCTGGAAAAGGGCCGGCAGGATCGACAGCGTGACGGCGTCGAGCACCGAAAAAGCGAGCCATTGCAGCAGGACGGCACCCGCCATCACCAGCGTGAAGCCGAACCACAGCAGGGCGAAGGTGCTGGCCAGGAACACCCGGCGCTGGTTCAGGACCGCCCATTGGGCTACGACCAGCAGCAGGGCATTAACACCCAATGGCCCGCCGATCAGGAAATCCTGAAGCAGTCCGATGAGAAAGGCCACCCCCGGACGCATCAGGTCAGGTCTGTGGATCGTCCAGTAATAGACCGAGACCAGCGTCAGGTTCGGTGCAACCGGGGCATAACCGGGGACCGGCAGCGGGATCATGCCGACCAGCACCATCATCACCGTGACGGCGAAGGGCGCCAGATTGCGCCCGGTCTTGTCCACCTTCTGCCAGAAGGTTGCCGTCATGACGGCAATCCCCCGGTCGGCGGACCGTCCGTCCGGCTCACGTCCAAAACCAGCTCACTTCCACATCCACTTCACTTCGAATCTGGCGACGGGTCCAGATCGGTGCTCGGCAGGCCGAAATCCACCAGACGCAGATGCTCCACGCGCGACAGGTCGGCGCTGGGCAGGACACGGATGCCGCGTTCGCTGACCGCGGTCACCACGCCCACCGGCAGACCGGGCGGGAAGAGGCCGCCGTCGCCGGAGGTCACCACCCGTTCGCCCACCTGGATCGGCGAGTCCGGCGGCAGATAGAGAAGCTTGGCCTGATCGGAGTTGTCGCCTGCCAGGATCGAGCGCTGGCGCGTGTTCGACAGGATCACCGGAATGCGGGCGTTGATGTCGGTCAGCAGCAGGACGCGGGACGACCATTCGCCGACCTCGATCACCCGGCCGACCAGACCGGCACCGGCGAGCGCCGCCTGACCCTTGCGTACCCCGTCGCGCTTGCCGGCGGTGACCACCAGCGTGCGGACGAAGGAACTGCCGGGGGTGGCGATGACGCGGGCGGCGATGTAGTTGACCGACGGTTCCGGACGGACCCGCAGCAGGCTACGCAGGCTGTTGTTTTCCGACTCCAGCCGCAACGCCGCCTGCTTCCATTGCAGAAGCCGGGCGTTCTCGGCCTTCAGCCGCTGGTTCTCGTCGAAGGCGTTCTCAAGCTCCACCGCGGATTCAACCACGCGCGCCGCGGTAGCGGCGGGGCGAGAGATGGCGTCCAGGATGGGGGCGAAGGCATCTGTCACGCGTGCGCGTGCGCTGTCCACCGAGACGGACTCGATCTTGCCGACCATCATCAGCGCGATGGAGGCCAGCACCAGCAGTAGGAAGGAGAATCGCTGCGCGAGAGCCCGCAAGGGGGCGGCCAGGCGGATGACGGAGCCGGATGAGCGTGGCTTCACAGGAAATTCCCGTCCAGATACGCGGTCCGTCTCCGGTCCTCACCGCCAGGGGTGGGCAGGGGACCGGAGGCCTTCCAACCAGGGATACACCAATCAGTAGGCGCTGACCAAGACGTTTCGCAGCGTCTTCATCTCCTCCAGCGCGCGGCCGGTGCCGAGCGCCACGCAGGAGAGGGGATCGTCCGCAATCGACACCGGCAGGCCGGTGGCGTGGCGCAGGACGAAGTCCAGGTTGCCCAGCAGAGCGCCGCCGCCAGTCAGCACGATGCCCTTGTCGACGATGTCGGCGGCCAGTTCCGGAGCGGTGTGTTCCAGCGCGACCTTCACCGCCTCGACGATGGCGGACACCGGTTCGGCCAGCGACTCGGCGATCTGGCGCTCGGAGATGATCAGCTCCTTCGGTACGCCGTTCATCAGGTCGCGGCCCTTGATCTCCAAGATGCGGCCTTCGCCGTCCTCGGGCGGACAGGCGGAGCCGATTTCCTTTTTGATCCGCTCGGCGGAGCCTTCGCCGACCAGCAGATTGTGGCTGCGGCGGATGTAGCCGATGATGGCCTCGTCCATCTTGTCGCCGCCGACGCGCACCGACCGCGAATAGACGATGCCGCCCAGCGACAGTACGGCCACCTCGGTGGTGCCGCCGCCGATGTCGACGACCATCGAGCCCGTCGGTTCGGTCACCGGCAGTCCGGCGCCGATTGCGGCGGCCATCGGTTCCTCGATCAGGAAGACGCGGCGGGCGCCTGCGGCCTCCGCCGATTCCTGGATCGCCCGGCGTTCCACCGCGGTCGAGCCCGACGGCACGCAGATGATGACCTGCGGGCTGGCGAAGCTGCGGCGGTTGTGAACCTTGCGGATGAAATGTTTGATCATTTCCTCCGCGACTTCGAAATCGGCGATGACGCCGTCGCGAAGCGGCCGGATGGCCTGGATGTTGCCGGGGGTGCGGCCAAGCATCATCTTCGCCTCGTCACCGACGGCGAGAACCTGCTTTTTGCCGCGCACGTTGGCGATGGCGACGACGGACGGTTCGTTCAGGACGATGCCGCGGCCCTTGACATAGACCAGGGTGTTGGCCGTCCCCAGATCGATCGCCATGTCGGCGGACAGCACGCCGAGCAGTTTGGAGAGCATGGAGCTGACGAACTCTATCAAAGCGGTTGAGACGGCCGAGCCGGCGGACTGGCATAGCATGCCCGCCAACGGTTCCATAGTCGAATGCGCCCGCACGCTCAAGCGGAGAGTGCGCCCGGCAGCCCTGATGCCTGCTGTGGACAGGGTCTCCGGCGAACCGGGGACCGCCGCGGCACGGCGTCTGGTGATGGGCACAGTGGCGGGTTAGGGTTAATAATCCGTCAACGGGCCCAAGCCCTGCGGCAAAGCCCGTTCCGATCCGCTGAAAACCCTGCTGGCCGGCGTGACGGTGCAGTGTCTATCCCTGTCGTTGCTGTGCCGCAATAGACATTTGACAGACGAGACGAAGGAACATCGTAACTTATCAGTGATGATCGGCCGCGGATTTCGCCCCGGCTTTCTCCGCAGGCTTGGTGGCATGGCCGTGATGACCTTCCAGCCGGTCCATGCAGGCCAGCAGAACACCGGAAATCACGAAGGTCATGTGGATGATGACCAGCCACATCAGCTCGTCGCGAGAGGTCTGCGCCAGGTTCATGAAGGCTTTCAGCAGGTGGATGCCCGAGATGGCGACGATGGAGGCGATCAGTTTCAGCTTCAGCCCGCCGAAATCGACCTTGCCCATCCAGTCCGGCCGGTCTTCGTGATTGGCGACGTCGATCTTCGAGACGAAGTTCTCATACCCCGCGAAGATGACCATCAGCAGAAGATTGCCGGCGAAGGACAGGTCGATGAGCGTCAGCACGCCCAGAAGCACGTCCTTTTCGCTCATCTCCAGCACATGCGGGATCATGTGCAGGATCTCCTGCGTGAACTTCACCAGCAGCGCAGCCAGCGAAACCACCAGCCCGAGATAGAAGGGCGCGAGCAGCCAGCGGCTGGCGAAGATGATCTGTTCAAAGCGGCGTTCGATCATGGCGGGTTCGGCACGTCGTTGGGGAGGGGGATAAGGACCATGTGTCGCAATGCTGCGCCGCAAAATCAATCGGACAGTTTCTCCTGCATGTGCGAAGTGCGGGCCGGCCGCCATTGGTCATAGGCGCTGTCATCGTACCGTAACGTCCGGGCGCTATGGTGGCGGCTTGGAACGAGACCGCCGGGAAGGGTTTGGCGACCATGAAGACCTCCGCTCCGCACATCGTGTCCGCGTTCGAGGACGCGCTGAAGCGGCTGAAATCCGCCATCGTGCAGATGGCCGGCGCTGCGGAGACGCAGATCGACCAGGCTCTGATCTGTCTGGCCCAGCGCAACCCCGAGCTTGCGCGGGAGATCGTGGAGTCGGATGCCCGACTCGACTCCTTCGAACACGACATCGAAGCTCACTGCATGCGCTTGCTGGCCCTGCGCCAGCCGGTCGCCGACGATCTGCGCGAGGTGATCGCGGCCTTGAAGATCGCCGGCAACCTTGAGCGCATCGGCGACCATGCCGCCAACACCGCCAAGCGCGCCGTCGCCATCTTCAGCCTGCCCGACTCCGGATCGATGGCGGGTCTGCCGCAGCTCGGCCGGCTGGTGCGCGAACGGCTCAGCGCCGTGATCGACGCCTATGTCGACAATGACGGCGAGGCCGCCCTGCGGATCTGGCGCACCGACGACGAGGTGGATGCGCTTTACACCAGCCTCGTTGCGGAAGTGGAACGGTCGGCCCTGGCGGCGCAGGACCAGTTCACGGCGCACATGCACCTGATGATGATCGCCAAGAACCTTGAGCGCATCGGCGACCATGCCACCAACATCGCCGAGGTCGTCTATTTCGTCAGCACCGGCCAGACCCTGCTCGAAGAGCGTCCGAAGGCAGATCATTCCTACGATCCGGTGGGCTGAAGCGGAGCGCCGCATGGCATAAGGCCGTTGTGCGGCGCTCCACCGCGCCTATGGGGGATGGTAATTCCGTTGCGGAGTGATCACGTTAGCAGAACGATGCTTCCGTCACCCGCACACGAGACAATACCCGCCTGATGACCGACGACCTGCTCCGCCTCTATGCCGCCATCCTCGACCGCCAGCAGATGGACCCGGCGCACTCCAAGACCGCGCGGCTGATCGCCGCCGGGCCGAAGAAGATCGCCAAGAAAGTGGGCGAGGAGGCGGTCGAAGTGGCTCTTGACGCCATGAACGAGGACCGTCAGGGCGTCATCAACGAAAGCGCCGACCTGCTCTACAATCTTTCGGTCCTGTGGGCGACGCTGAACATCCATCCCGACGACGTGTTCGCTGAGATCCGCCGGCGCGAGGCGCTCTATGGGATCGCCGAGAAGCTGCCGAAGACGGCGCCGGAGCGCTGAGGGCCGTTATCCGGCGTCATTGCCGTCAGACCGCCTGTCCATCAAACCACCCCAAGCCTTTCCAGAACCGGCAACCGCCGCTGCATGAAGGCCGCATGCCGTCGCGCCAGTTCCGCACGGTTGGCCTCATCCCCCTCGCAGCGTTCGCCGTCGCGCCCCAGCACGATGCCGTCGGCCGACAGATGACGCCAAACGAAGGCGGCGGGGTCCTCGCCCAGACGGGCGGCAAGCAGGAACAGCGCCTCGATCCGTGACACCGGCACACCGGAGCCCAGCAGTGGTGAGGCGAGCTGACCCGGCGTGTCACCGAAGCGATGGCGCTCCAGAACCGCGGCGTTGAAGCGGTCACAGGAGGCGTTTCGTTCAGTGCCCCCATCCTCGGGCATCGCCGGTGCCGCCAGCGACAGGCTGGCCAGCAGGATCAGCGCCCGCAGTACCGCGTCCTCGCCCTGTGCCGCCAGGGCCGGGCGGGCGAGCAGCGCGTCCAGGCTTTGCGGTCCTTCCGCCAGAGCCTCGCCCAGCGGTTGGTAAAGCGCCTGGGGGAAGGACAGGCGGCCGACAGGGGTGGATGCGCCTTCCGGCAGGTCGTCGGCGGCGACCAGAAGCGCGAAACGGGTCTCTCCCAGCAGGGCGCGCCGCTCGGCCCGGCCCAGACGCTCGCCGCCCTTCACGAACAGGTCGCGGCGGAAGCTGCGGTTGGTCATCACGTCGCGCAGGGTTTCGGCCTGGGCGGCGTCGCGCGCCTCGCCCGCCAGCGCCTGCTGGGCGGGGGAGAGGGTGAGATCGTCCAACTGCTCCATCGGGACGGCGGCACCGGCGAACTCCAGCTTGGCGGCAGCAAGCTCGCGCGTCACGTCGGCATGGTAGAAGGCGGTCCAGTCGCCGTTCAGATATTCATGGGCGATGTAGTTCGGCGATTTGCGGCGAAGCTGTTCGATCCGCTCCACCACGCCGTCGGTATTGGCGAACCAGCCGCCGCCCTGCGCCGTCATCCGTGCCGCGAACTCCACCGCGGCAGCGATGCGGTCGGGCAGGGGGCCGTCGCCTTGGGCGCAGCGCTCCACCAGAAGACGGCGCAGCGGCATGTGGGCCAGCGTGCCGGGCAGGGCGTTGTAGCTGACGAAGACGACGCCACCCGGCGCCAGCCGTCGGTGCAGCACCTCCAGCAGGATCGCCCGGTTCCCGGCGCTCACCCAGGACCAGACGCCGTGCAGCGCGACGGCATCCAGCATCGGCCTGTCACGCCGGGCGTATTCGGCGAAGCTCTCTTCGAGGAACTCGGCATTGGACAGCCCGGCATCGGCGGCCAGCCGGCGGACGCCGGCGATGTGGGAGGGGTTGAAGTCCATCGCCTCGAACCGCGCCGCCGGGTGGGCACCGGCCAGCAGGGCGCTGGTCAGGCCATGGCCGCAGCCGGGCTCCGCCATGGTGAAGCTGCCGCGGCGCAGCGCCTCTGGCGGGCGCCAACCGCGCAGCGTCAGGGCGAAGCAGAGCATGGCCGGCGACCAGTCGCGATAGACGGCGCGGATATAGTCGATGCCGCCGACATAGCCTTCGGTCCAGCCGCCCATCCCCGATCCCCCGTTCCGATGCCCCGTTTCGACAGCGCCGGTGTAGCCGCCGGGAGCGGAGTCCGGCCACCGAAAAGCGCGCACCAAAAAATTCACATGGGGTGCGATTTTGCTATCGACAGGTCAAAAGCCCTTCGTTATAAACCGCGCCACACCGGCCGGGACAACGGCTTGGCCGGCGCGATGAACAGTCGGCTGGTTTCTGCAAAGATATCAGTCAAGTTCACCGCAGCAAGAGATGGGCGCATAGCTCAGTTGGTAGAGCAGCTGACTCTTAATCAGCGGGTCCAAGGTTCGAGTCCTTGTGCGCCCACCATCTCTTGAACATTTCCTACGGATGGGCGCATAGCTCAGTTGGTAGAGCAGCTGACTCTTAATCAGCGGGTCCAAGGTTCGAGTCCTTGTGCGCCCACCATCCATAAGGGGCTGGAACCGAGCAGGTTCCGGCCCCTTTCCATTTCCGGAGTTTGGTTCTGTGTGGGAGAGGCGGCTCCCGTAATGCCTCTCCCGGTTCCTCACCCCTCTGCCTGTGCCAGAAAATCCGCGGTTACCCGGTCCATCGTCGCCAGATGGGTGTGGAACCAGTCGGGGAAATGCTCGGTCACATAGAGCCGGGCACGGTTCTCCTTCCCCTCCGCCAGATCGGCCTCCATCGTCGCGACCACGGTCAGGACGCGGGCGTGCTCCTCCTTGTGGCAATGCAGGGCGAAAAAGCCGTGCTGGGTCATCAGCGCGTTCTCGCGGGCGAAATGCTCGCGCAGATGCTTGGCGAAGGCGGCGAAGGGAGCCCGGAGCTCGCCGGCCGGGGCCTCGCAGGCCGCCTGCAGCAGCGCGACCGAATCGACATGGTCGCGGTCCATGACCGCATAGCCGAGCATGGGGACAGTGCTGGCGGCCGCAGGTGTGGCGGTTGCGGCGGGTGTGGTGGTCGCAAGCATGATGTTCGCTTCCAAAAAAGATGGCCTTCGGAGACGACGCTCCGAAGGCCACCATACCCGCACAACCGACATGGTCTCTTGACGGTGGTCAAGCCACCCGGATGGTCAGGCCTTCGCCTCGCTCGCCTCCAGTTCGTCGATGAAGCCGCGGATGACGCCGAGGCCCTTCTGCCAGAAGGCCGGGTCGGAGGCATCGAGGCCGAACGGGGCCAGCAGCTCCTTGTGACGCAGGGTGCCGCCCGCCGACAGCATCGCCAGATACTTCTCGGCAAAGCCCTGTTCGGCGTCCTGGTAGACCGCGTAGAGCGAGTTCACCAGGCAGTCGCCGAAGGCATAGGCGTAGACATAGAAGGGCGAGTGGATGAAGTGGGGGATGTAGGACCAGAAATGGCGATAGCCCTTGTCGAAGCGCAGCGCCGGGCCCAGGCTTTCGGTCTGCACCGCCATCCAGATCTCGCCGATGCGGTCCGAGGTCAGTTCGCCCTCGCGCCGTTCGGTGTGGACACGGCGTTCGAAGTCGAAGAAGGCGATCTGGCGGACCACCGTGTTCAACATGTCCTCGACCTTGCCGGCCAGCATGATGCGGCGGCGCTTCGGGTCGGTCTCCGCCGCCAGCAGGGCGCGGAAGGTCAGCATCTCACCGAACACCGACGCGGTTTCCGCGAGCGTCAGCGGGGTATCGGACAGGAAATGGCCCTGCTTGCCGGCCAGGATCTGGTGGACGCCATGCCCCAGCTCATGGGCCAGCGTCATCACGTCGCGCGTCTTGCCCTGGTAGTTGACCAGCAGATAGGGGTGGACGCTGGGCACGGTCGGATGGGCGAAGGCGCCCGGCGCCTTGCCGGGACGGACCGGCGCGTCGATCCAGGGGTTGTCGAAGAAGCGTTTTCCCAGGCTGGCGAGGTCGGGAGAGAAGCGGCCATAGGCGCCCAGAACGATGTCGCGCGCCTCGTTCCAGGGAATGCTGCGGTCGGCATCCTCCGGCAGGGGGGCGTTGCGGTCCCAGTAATCCAGATGGTCCTGCCCGAACCACTTGGCCTTCATCGTGTAATAGCGGTGCGACAGGTCCGGATAGGCGCCCTTGACGGCGGACACCAGCGCGTCGACCACCTCGTCCTCGACCCGATTGGACAGGTTGCGGGCGGAGGTCGGCGTCGGGTAGTTGCGCCACTCGTCCTCGATCTCCTTGTCCTTGGCCAGCGTGTTGGTGACCAGCGCGAACAGCCGCGCGTTCTCGCCCAGCACCTTGCCCACCACCTCGCCGGCCTCGCGGCGGACGGCGGGGTTGCGGTCGGACAGGCGGTTCAGCGCCTCGGCACAGGTCAACTCCTTACCGCCCATCGGGAAGCGCAGGCTGGCGATGGTCTCGTCGAACAGGCGGTTCCAGGCGGCGCGGCCGACCACATGCTTTTCGTGCAGCAGGCGCTCGATCTCGTCGGACAACTGGTGGTCGCGGTAAAGGCGGACGTCGCGCAGCCACGGCTCGTAATGGCGCAGCGACGAAGACGCCTTCTGCTTCGCCGCCAGATCGTTCTCGTCCAGCCGATTGATCTCCAGCGTGAAGAAGATCAGGTGGGCGGAGATGTCGTTCACCCGCTCCTGCGCCGACTGGTAGAATTTGGCGACGGTCGGATCGACCATGTTGCCGTTGTAGACCAGCCCGGCATAGGACATGACGCGCGACAGCGTCTCGTCGATGTCCTCATACTGGCGGATCGCCGCGGCCAGATCGTCGCCGCTCAGCGCCGCCAGCTTGCCGGCATAGCGCTCGCGGAAGGCCTTGCATTCGCGCTCCATCCGGTCGAGGTCGGCCTTCAGTTCAGGCGACTCGGTGCCGGGGTAAAGGTCGCTCAGGTCCCAGGTGGGAAGCGCACCCAGATCGGGGGTGTCGTTTGCGGCCATGGCGGCGCTGCTGGTCATCGAATCCCTCCAGAGATTTGTCGAATCCATATAAGCGCGCACGCGGCGTGGGCAAAGTCCTCATGCGGCGGGCGGGCTTCCCATGCTTTCGACGATTGGGTGCAGCGCCTGCCGCCCGGAACGCAGGACCGCGCGCGACAGCTCGGCCAGCGCGGTGCCGGCGATGCGGCTCTGCTGCCAATGCAGCGGCACGTCGAGCGGCCGGCCGGGCGCCAGTTCGACCAGACGGCCGGCTGTCAGATGGTCGGCGACCAGCGGGTCGGGGTTCATTCCCCATCCCAGCCCCGCCAGCGCGCCATCGACGAAGGCATGGGTGGAGGGCAGCCAGTGCGTCGGCGGGGTGGGCACCGGTTCGTGATCGCTCAGCACCAGACGCAGCCACTGCGCCTGTAGCCGGTCCTTGCGGTTGAAGGTCAGGCAGGGTGCGGTGGCGAGGCTTTCGGCCGTCACCCCATCGGGGAAATGGCGGCGCAGATAGTCCGGGCTGGCGGTGGCACGGTAACGCAGCGCGCCCAGCGGATGGCTGTTGCAGCCGGGGACCGGCGCCGCGCTGGCGGTGACGGCGGCCAGCACCTCGCCCTTGCGCAGCCACTCGGCGCTGTGGTCCTGGTCGTCCAGCACCAGATCGAACAGGCAGCCGGGCACCTCCGCCATCGCCCCGACGAACCATGTGGCGAGGCTGTCGGCATTCACGGCGATCCGCAGGGTGACCGGCCCGTCCGCCGGGCTGAGGCCGGGCAGGGCGCCGCGCAGCTCGCTTTCCAGCAGGGCTACCTGTTCCAAATGCTGGCACAGGCGCTGGCCGGCGGCGGTGCCGGTGCAGGGCTGGCCGCGCACCACCAGCACGGTGCCCAACCGCTCTTCCAGCAGCTTCACCCGTTGCGACACCGCGGAGGGGGTGACGTGCAACTGCCGAGCGGCGCGCTCGAAACTGCCGGTGCGGATGACGGCCGCAAGGGCCGCCAGCAGCGGATAGTCCAGCATGGATTAGCTCTGCTTCATTGGGGCAAGGAGGATTAAGTACGGTAAATGAGGGGCCGGTGGTAGCGGATTGGCACTCACCGACGCCGGAACCGCCACGATGACCGAGCTTTCCACCGCTGTCCTGCTTCCCGCCTTCCTGCCGGGCCTGTTCCTCGGCTTCAGCCTGATCGTCGCCATCGGGGCGCAGAACGCGTTCGTGCTGCGCCAGGGCTTGCGCAACGAGCATGTGCTGGCGATCTGCGCCACCTGCGCCCTGTCGGATGCCGTGCTGATCCTGGTCGGGGTCAGCGGATTCGCCAGCGCCGGCGCGCGCTGGCCGTGGCTGGAGCCATTGATGCGCTATGCCGGTGCCGCCTTCCTGCTGGTCTATGGCCTGCGCAGCGCCTGGTCGGCCTGGCAGGGCGGCAGCGGGCTGAACCCGGTGGACCGGGAGCCGGGCGGGCTGTTGCCGGCGCTGCTGACCTGCCTTGCCCTGACTTGGCTAAATCCGCACGTCTATCTGGACACGGTGGTGCTGGTCGGCTCTGTCTCCGCCCGCTTCGCCGAGGCGCGGGGCGCCTTCGCCCTGGGGGCGATGACGGCGTCCTTCCTGTTCTTCTTTGCGCTCGGCTATGGCGCGCGGCTGCTGCGCCCGCTGTTCGCCCGGTCCGCCGCCTGGAGGGTGATGGACGGGGGCATCGCCCTGGTGATGTGGGCGATTGCGGTGGGCCTGTTGTTCGGCTAGGCGCGGGCGAACAGGGCGTCGTCCTCGCAGAACAACAACGACCGATGCAGCGCCGTTCCGGCAATCGTACCGGCACCGACGGCCAGCGCCACCGATCCGGCGGCCCGTGCCGCATCGCCGCAGGCGAAGACGCCGGGGATGCTGGTTTCCTGCATCGCGTCGACGCTGATATGGGTGCCGAGCGGCCCGTCCTCGCTCTCGCACCCGAGCTGTGCGGCCAGCGGGCTGGCAACGCGGCTTCTCGGCAGCACGAACAGGCCGGCAAAAGGCACTCGGCGTCCGTCGGCGAGCGTGACCTCCGGCGGGTCGCTGTCGATCCCGCTGATGAGGGCGGTCTCGACGGCGACTCTACGCCTCGCCAGATGGGCCGACTGGTCGGCATCCGGTTCAAAGGTGCCGTTCAGCAGCAGCGTCGTCGGTCCCCAATCCGGCAGCATCAGCGCATGGTGCATGGAATGCCCGGAGACGGCGACGACGCCAATGCGGCCCTGCATCAGCTCATAGCCGTGGCAGTAGGGGCAATGGAAGACGGAGCGGCCCCAACGTTCCGCCAGACCGGGAATTGCCGGCAGTTCGTCAACCACGCCGACGGCGATCAGCAGCCGGCGCGCACGGTAGACGATGCCCTCCGAATCGGTGATCTCGAAACCCTTGCTCGTCCTGGCGGCTTTTTCGGCCCGTCCGGTCATCCAGGTGACGGTCGGATAGCGCATCAGTTGGGCGCGGGCTTCGGCGGCGATGTCTCCCGGCGGACGGCCATCCTGCCCGAGAAAGCCATGGGAGTGGCTGGCGAAGCGATTGCGCCGCAGCCCTTCATCCATCACCAGCACCATGCGCCGGGCACGGGCCAGTTGCAGCGCGGCGGCGATGCCGGCGTAGCTGCCGCCGACGATGATGGCGTCATAGGTCGTCGTGTCGTTTCCGTTCATGTCTGTGCCTTTCCACGGATGGGACGGGCGCGCCATCCGCGCCCGGTCACGACACACGATAAGTTACATGAAAGGATGCGGTCAATGTGCCATGTAACTTATGAAGTGGCCTGAGTTGACCGCTCGCCCTGCGTACACCCAAAAGGACCGATCGCCGATGAGACAGGACAGCCGCCTTTCCCGCATGCTGCATGTGTTGATCCACATGGACCGGCATGACGGTGCGCTGACGTCGGAGGCGATTGCCGAGATGCTGAGCACCAATCCGGTGGTCATCCGCCGGACCATGGCGGGGCTGCGCGAGGCCGGCCATGTGCGGTCGGAAAAGGGCCATGGCGGCGGCTGGCGGCTGGCACGGCCGCTCGACGGGATCACCCTGCTGGACATTCACCGGGCATTGGGGGAGCCGGGGATCTTCGCCATCGGTCCCACCGCGGACGAGCCGAGCTGCTTGGTGGAGCAGGCGGTGAATGCCGCCCTCGATGGGGCACTGCGTGAGGCGGAGGCGGTGCTCGTTCGCCATCTTGGCCAAGTGACGCTTGCCGATCTCGCTGCCGATTTCGACCGGCGCATGAAGGCGCTGGGGAAGTGCTGAACGCGGAACCTAGCCCAGTTTGGGCGTCTCCCCCTCCTGCGCCCGCCGGATCGCCGCCTCGACGCATTGCAGGTGCAGCTTCTTGCGGGCCAGCAGGCGGGCGCGGCGTTCCTCCAGGTCGGTGGTCGCCATCGCCTCGATGGCGCAGCCGCGCCAGCCGTTGGCGTCGAGCGCGCGGGCGACCTCGGCATAGCCGAAATAGCCCTTGTCCGGCTGTTCCCAGGGCGCGCGGAAATCGGCGCGGCGCAGGACGAAGCGGTTGGACTGGCTGCCGCCGCCCAGGTTGGTGAGTCGGGCCACGATCAGCCGCTCGCCGTTGCCGTGAACGACGGTCAGGATCGGGCGGATTCCGGTGATGGGTGGATCGACGGCCATGATCCATGCATAACGGTCCAGGGGCGTCCTGACCAGAGCGTCGCTGACCGCACTGCCGCACGCACCCTCTCCCGTCCGAATGGAGAAACACCGATGCGCCCCGTCACCATGCCTGTCACATGGCCCCTCACGCGGATTGTCCCGAGCCTTTCCTCCGCCGCGCTTTCGCTGTTTCTGCTGGCCGGTCCCGCCGCGGCGCAGCTGGCACCCGCCCCAACGGCGACGGCACCGGCGCTCGTTTGTGAAACCTATGCGGCCGGTGCGATGATCGAGGCGCAATTGTTCTTTGGTCGGAACATCGGCAACGAGATCGGCGTCAGCGAGCGCGACTGGACCGATTTCCTGAACGGCGAGGTGACACCGCGGTTTCCCAACGGCCTGACCGTCACCGACGGGTCGGGTCACTGGCGCGACATCGAGACCGGGCGGCTGGTGCGCGAGCCCAGCAAAATCCTCACCCTGCTGGCCGACGGCGACCCGGCGACGCTGGGCCTGATCCGCGAAATCGTCGATCTGTACAAGGGGCGCTTCCACCAGCAATCGGTCGCGCTGGTCGTTCGGCCGGTCTGCGTTTCCTTTTGAATTCCAGGTTTCGGAACAGCGTTTCACCGATCCGGAATGCGACAGCCCGTCGCACCCCCGACCTTCTGACATTTGCCTGCACTTATGCTTTTGTCGCAGATTGTGGAGGTCGCGAAACGGATCGTTTCGCGGCCGAGAGGAAATGCGCACCGAATAGTACCAAAATAGAACGAGGGACGCCCTGCCATGAGCCCGACCGCCAGCACCACAACTGCCGAGCTTTTCGACCAGATGCATGCCCGCTCCCTGTCGGACCCCGCCGGGTTCTGGGGCGAGGCGGCGAAGGACATCTCCTGGTTCAAGCCGTGGGACAAGGTGCTGGACGACAGCAACGCGCCCTTCTACCGCTGGTTCACCGGCGGGGAGCTGAACACCTGCTACAATGCGGTGGACCGCCATGTCGAAGGCGGGCGCGGCGCCCAGGCCGCGATCATCTATGACAGCCCGGTCACCCAGACCGTCCAGACCATCACCTATGCCGAACTTCAGGATCAGGTCGCCCGCTTCGCCGGCGTTCTGCGCGCCCAGGGCGTGGAGAAGGGCGACCGCGTCCTCCTCTACATGCCGATGATCCCGCAGTCGCTTGTCGCCATGCTGGCCTGTGCCCGTCTGGGTGCCGTCCATTCCGTGGTGTTCGGCGGCTTCGCCCCGCACGAACTGGCGACCCGAATCGACGATGCCAAGCCGAAGGCGATCGTTTCGGCCTCCTGCGGTATCGAGCCGAACCGGATCGTCAAGTACAAGCCGATGCTGGACGCCGCCATCGAGCAGTCCGCCCACAAGCCGTCCAGCGTCATCGTCTGGCAGCGCCCGCAGGAGACGGCGACGCTGATCGCCGGCCGCGACGTCGACTGGGCCGAAGCCGTGGCGACGGCCGAGCCGGCGGAGTGCGTGGCCGTGAAGGCGACCGATCCGCTCTACATCCTCTACACCTCCGGCACGACCGGCCAGCCCAAGGGCGTGGTGCGCGACAATGGCGGCCATGCGGTGGCGCTGCGCTGGACCATGACCAACATCTACAACGTCAAGCCGGGCGAGGTGTATTGGGCGGCGTCGGACGTTGGCTGGGTCGTCGGCCACTCCTACATCGTCTACGCGCCGCTGCTGACCGGCTGCACCACCGTGGTCTTCGAAGGCAAGCCGGTCGGCACCCCCGATCCGGGCACCTTCTGGCGCGTGATCGAGCAGCACAAGGTCGGCACGCTGTTCACCGCCCCCACCGCCTTCCGCGCCATCAAGCGCGAGGACCCGGACGCCAACTACCTGAAGAAGTACGACCTGTCGCACTTCCGCGCCCTGTTCCTGGCCGGCGAGCGGTCGGACCCCGACACGCTGCACTGGGCCGAGGACAATCTGAACGTCCCGGTGATCGACCACTGGTGGCAGACCGAGACCGGCTGGGCGATTTCCGGCAACCCGCTGGGCGTTCACCTGTTCCCGATCAAGTACGGCTCCGCCACCCGCCCGATGCCGGGCTGGGACGTGCGGGTGCTGAACGCCGAGCTGAAGGAGGTTCCGCGCGGCGACATCGGCGCCATCTGCGTCAAGCTGCCGCTGCCTCCGGGCACGCTGCCGACGCTGTGGAATGCCGACGAGCGCTTCAAGAAGTCCTACCTCGCCGACTACCCGGGCTATTATCAGACCGGCGACGCCGGCTTCATCGACGATGACGGCTATGTCTATGTCATGGCCCGCACCGACGACATCATCAACGTCGCCGGCCACCGTCTTTCCACCGGTGCCATGGAGGAGGTGCTGTCGAGCCACAAGGACGTCGCCGAATGCGCGGTGATCGGCGTGGCCGACGATCTCAAGGGGCAGGTGCCGCTGGGCTTCGTCTGCCTGAAGGCCGGCGTGACCCGACCGCATGAAGAGATCGTCAAGGAGGTGGTCCAACTGGTGCGCGAGCAGATCGGCCCGGTCGCCGATTTCAAGCGTGCCCTGGTGGTCGACCGCCTGCCGAAGACGCGGTCGGGCAAGATCTTGCGCGGCACCATGCAGAAGATCGCCGACAGCCAGGACTACAAGATGCCGGCGACCATCGACGATCCGGGCATCCTGCCGGAGATCGCCGACGCTCTGAAGACGCTGGGCTACGCCAAGACCAGCAGCACGCCGGCCTGAGGTGCCGA
Source organism: Azospirillum sp. A23 (assembly GCF_042938965.1). NCBI lineage: Bacteria > Pseudomonadati > Pseudomonadota > Alphaproteobacteria > Rhodospirillales > Azospirillaceae > Azospirillum > Azospirillum sp. A23. The sequence goes on from NZ_CP170667.1 coordinate 670,136, forward strand.
ACAGGGACGGGACGGCCTCCGGGCCGCCCTTTCCCGTTCCGGCGGCCTTGTTCCGCTTGCCGGATCAGCCGGCGACGACCGACAGGTTTTCCGGCTCCTCGCTACCGAGGTCGAGCAGCGGCAGGAAGCTTGCCGGTTCCTGCGCGCCGGACAGGGCGTAGCGGCGGTTGAAGATGTAGCAGGGCACCGCCTGCAATCCCATCTGGCGGGCCAGGGCGTCGGCGGCGAGCACCGCGGCCGATTCGGCGTCGCTCGACAACTGGCGCCGCGTCTCGACGAAATCCATTCCCAGCCCGGCGGCGACGCTGGCCAGCGCATCCAGGTCGCCGATGTCGACGCCCTCGACGAAATAGGCGGCGAACAGCGCGTCGGCCATTGCATTGCCCAGCCCCTGGCGTCCGGCGATGCGGACCAGCCTGTGTGCGTCGAAGCTGTTGGGTGTGCGCTGGATGCGGTCGAGCACCAGCGGCAGCCCGTCGCGTGCCGCCGTGTCCTCCACGACCCGATGAATCTGCCGCGCCCGTTCCGATCCGCCAAACTTGGCGGCGAGATAGTCCTCGCGCGACATCCCGCCCCGCGGCATGTCAGGGTTCAGCTGGAAAGGCTGCCAGCGCAGTTCCGGGCGCAGGTTGGGCCGCTGCATCAGCGCCCGGTCGAGCCGGCGCTTGCCGATGTAGCACCAGGGGCAGATCAGGTCGGCGAAGGTTTCGATCAGCATCCCGCCACTATCGGCGCCTGCCCCGGATCGGGCAACCGCTTCTTCCATGCCGTCCCGCCATCATCGGCCCCCTCCTGGCCCGCAACCGTTTGTTAACCGAGTTGGCCCGACAGTCCGGGGTGGCTCCGCCCGTCATTCTGCGGCCGGCGGACATATCCCGATGGGCGATTCCCGATGAGCAATTCCTACGTCGACGGCAAGGTGCGCGAAGCGATCCTGGCGGCCAAAGGCAGCCGGATGAATGCGCAGAAGCTCCTGATGGCCTGGGCCGTCGAGGATCCCGACCTGTTGCGCGGCATTGCCCAGCCCTTCCTGAAGGCCATCGCCGCCGCCGCCATCGAACGCGCCGGCCGTCCGGCCAGCAGCAGGCCGGCCGCGCGCCCGGCTGCCGCGGGCGGTGCGGGGGGAGGGCGGCCGTCCGCCTCCGGTCTCAGCCGTGACGCGCTTGAGAATCTGCTGAACCAGCTGGGCCGCGAATCGGACGAGCAGCAGGCCCCGCAACGGACCGCCCCTGCCGGCAAGTCTGCCGGGCCGGGCGCTGCGAAGGGGGGCACGATCCACGATGCCCCGGCGGGCGGGCCGAATCATGAAAAGGCGATGATGGCGATTGCCAAGGCCTTCGTTGCGAAGAAGGTGCGCTGAGGCGAGCCCCTTACGAGCCGCTGTTGGGGGCGTAGGGCGTCGCGTCGTCGAACCAGCCTTTCTTGCGCGGCAGGGTGCGGATGTCCGGCGGCGGGCTGGCGAGCGCGGTGTTGCCGTTGCGGTAGGGATCGGGGATGTGGTGGCACTCGACATCTGCCAGCGTGCGGTAGCAGTAGACGCGGGACCGGTCGACCTCGACCTTGTCCGGACAATAGTCGCCGGTTTTCTCGAAACTCAGGATCGAGCAATCGCGTCCCGTGGCGGCCGACACGATATGGTCGCCGATGGTCTTCTTGGTGGCGTTCAGCGTCACGACATCCGCACCGGCCGCCGCCAGCCCGAGCGGGGAGGTACAGCCGGCAAGAGCCAGTGCCGGAATCGCAAGGGAAACGGCGACCCAACCCCGCATCCGGCCAATTCGCGTCGCGCCCAACCCTGCGACCATGCCCGTGCCCACCATCCAGCAGTTCCCATCGCTATGCATGTGCCGCGACCGATCCCGCACAGTGCACGCGGACGCGGTTAACAAGCGGTGAATTCACTGCTGGGGCGGGCCTCAGCGCAACAGGGTGCAGATGCGCGAGCGGCATTGCACGACGACGAAGGCATCCTTGTCCTCCGTGCAGCCGACCTTGAAGGTGGTCGCTCCCTCCCGTCCCACGGTGTAGCGCAGCACCTCCACCTTCGCCGGCGTGCAGTTGCCCATCGATTTGGCGATCTCCTTGGCTTCCGACTGGGCAGCGGAAACATTCGCGGCGGCCATCGCCGGTCCCGCGGCGAACAGGACGAGGGACGGCAGCAGGGCGGTCAGTCGTAGACGGGGAGAGCTGTGGATCGGCATGGCGCGACTATCGCACGGGGTAGGGCGCTCCGGAAGGGCTGCCTCCGAAATGTCGCAGCGATGCGAATCACCCCGCGCCGCCGGGTCTAAGCTGGTATGGTCGAGGCAACGTGACCGGGGTGGCGCCTTGCCGCGCGGTTCAGGACCAGGGGGGGAAACGCATGACTTCGAACGATCGGCGGCTGGGCGACCGCATTCTCGCCGCGCTGGAACTGTCGTTGGAGCAGGAGCATCTCGATGTCGCCGAACATCTGGCCCGCGCATTGGAGGAAACGCTGACCCGCTTCGGTGGACCCGATGCCGTCGACCACCGCGAACTCTCGGCCGGTATGTTGCAAGCCTTCGACCGGCTCGATGAACTGCGGCGCGCCGCCCATCGCCTGCCCTGAGGGCGCCGGTGAAACGCCCGCGACCGGCAGGCCTCGCCGGAGAGGAATTTTTTGTAATTTGGTGATTGACAGGCAGCGGCCCGGACGACTACAAACCGCCCACCGAACGACGGGGGCCTCAACGGCGCCGGTGAAAAACACCAAGCGAAACAAGCCTTTGGCTGAGTAACGATCAGGTGTTTCGAACAAGTCGCTCTGCGCGGGTGTAGCTCAGTTGGTTAGAGCGCCGGCCTGTCACGCCGGAGGCCGCGGGTTCAAGTCCCGTCACTCGCGCCACTTTCTCTTTCAAATTCGGCGTCAAGCGCCAGTATGCTCCAAGGACTCGCAAATTGCGGGTCCTTTTTCGCATGCATATTGTCTTCCCTTTCCCCTATTTTAAAAACGTGGTATTACCAGGGTCTGGCGCGGGGGCTGGCTTGTCCTTCCGCGTGGTGAAAAGCGATTCAAAGCGCTTTCCTTGCCCACGGTCTCGGCATATATTCCGGCCCGTCTGATGGGCTAATCCAAGGCATGGCTGCCACGGCTTTGCGCTTCCGCCGATTTCCCGGCCGGAACGGCGCCCGTGGTCGTGGGCTTATGGGAGGAACGCGGTGTCGACTCCGCTGATCATTGAGTATCTTCCGATCCTGGTGTTTCTGCTGATCGGCATCGCGCTGGCCGCGGTGATGGTTGGGGCATCCTACGTCATCAGCCCGAAGAACCCGGACGCCGAGAAGGTCTCCCCCTACGAATGCGGCTTCGAGCCGTTCGAGGACGCGCGCACCAAGTTCGACGTGCGGTTCTACTTGGTCTCGATCCTGTTCATCATCTTCGACCTTGAAGTCGCCTTCCTGTTCCCGTGGGCGGTCGCCCTCGGTGACATCGGGCTGTTCGGCTTCTGGTCGATGATGCTGTTCCTGGGCATCCTGACCATCGGCTTCATTTATGAGTGGAAGAAAGGAGCTCTGGAATGGGAGTAGAGGTCGCCAAGCCGCTGGCGCCGATTCCGCCCGGACCGGAACAGGACGCCTACATCCGCGCGGTCTCCGACGAGATCCAGGACAAGGGCTTCGTGCTGGCGAAGTACGAGGATCTGCTGGCCTGGGCCCGGACCGGCTCGCTGTGGCCGATGACCTTCGGTCTGGCCTGCTGCGCGGTGGAGATGATCCACGCCTATATGAGCCGGTACGACCTGGACCGCTTCGGCGTCATTCCGCGTCCCAGCCCGCGCCAGTCCGACTGCATGATCGTCGCCGGCACCCTGACCAACAAGATGGCTCCGGCGCTCCGCAAGGTCTACGACCAGATGCCGGAGCCGCGCTGGGTCATCTCGATGGGGTCCTGCGCCAACGGCGGCGGCTACTACCACTATTCCTACGCGGTGGTGCGTGGCTGCGACCGGATCGTGCCGGTGGACATCTATGTGCCGGGCTGCCCCCCGACGGCGGAGGCGCTGATTTACGGCATCCTCCAGCTCCAGAAGAAGATCAAGCGCGGCAATCGCATCGCCCGCTGACCACGGCGTACCGTCCCGCTTCCGGCCGCCGGAGGCGGGACGAACGACAAGCGCGCTGAAGACAAGTAGGAAGGCAGGGTCCCACCCATGTCCGAACAGGCGTTGAAGGAACTCGGGGACGTCATCGCCGCCAAGATCGGCGGCGACGTTCTCAAGGTCGAGGTGAAGCTCGGCGAACTGATGGTGACGGTCAAACGGCCGGCCATCCTGGCGGTGCTGACCGCGCTGCGCGACGACCCGGACACCCGGTTCGAGCAGCTGACCGACATCACCGCGGTCGATTACCCCGACCGCGCGGAGCGGTTCGAGGTCGTCTACCAGCTGCTCAGCTACACCCACAATCGGCGCATGCGCGTGAAGCTGGCCACCGACGAGGACACGCCCGTCCCGTCGGCCGTTTCCGTCTTCAGCGCCGCGAACTGGTTCGAGCGCGAGGCGTGGGACCTGTTCGGCGTCTTCTTCGAGAACCATCCGGACCTGCGCCGCATCCTCACCGACTACGGGTTCGAGGGGCACCCCTTCCGCAAGGACTTCCCGCTGACCGGCTACGTCGAAGCCCGCTACGACGAGGACCAGAAGCGCGTGATCTACGAGCCGGTCCGTCTGACCCAGGATTTCCGCGCCTTCGACTTCCTAAGCCCGTGGGAAGGCATGACCAACGTCATGCTGCCCGGCGATGAAAAGGCGGCCCTCCAGGACGGGAGCAAGAAGCCGTGAGCATGACCGTTTCGACCGAATCGGCGACCGGCGTCGTCTCGACGGGTCCGAACGGGGCGATCAGCGCCTCCGGTCCGGAGACCAAGACGCAGATCAAGCCCTACACGATGAATTTCGGGCCGCAGCATCCGGCCGCCCACGGCGTGCTTCGTCTGGTGATGGAGCTGAACGGCGAGGTGGTCGAGCGTTGCGATCCGCACATCGGCCTGCTGCACCGCGGCACCGAGAAGTTGATCGAGTACAAGACCTACATCCAGGCCGTGCCGTATTTCGACCGCCTGGACTATGTCAGCCCGATGTGCATGGAGCACGCCTATGTGCTCGGCATCGAGAACCTGCTGCAGATCAAGGCGCCGCTGCGCGCCCAGTATATCCGCGTGCTGTTCTCGGAAATCACGCGCATCCTGAACCACATCCTGTCGATCACGACCGGTGCGCTGGACGTCGGCGCGATCACCCCGGCGCTGTGGGGCTTCGAGGAACGCGAAATCCTCATGGAGTTCTACGAGCGCGTGTCGGGTGCCCGTCTGCACGCCAATTATTTCCGGCCGGGCGGCGTCGCCTGGGACATTCCGGACGGGCTGCTCGACGACATCTGGGCCTTCACCGAGCGTTTTCCGAAGTTCATGGACGACCTCGAGAGCCTGCTGACCGAGAACCGCATCTTCAAGCAGCGCACGGTCGACATCGGCATCGTCACCAAGGAGCAGGCGCTCGACTGGGCCTTCACCGGTCCGATGCTGCGCGGCTCCGGCGTCGCCTGGGATCTGCGCAAGTCGCAGCCCTACGAGGTCTATGACCGCATGGAGTTCGACGTCCCGGTCGGCCTGACCGGCGACTGCTGGGCGCGCTATCTGGTCCGCATGGAGGAGATGAAGCAATCGCTGCGCATCATCCGCCAGTGCTGCAAGGAGATGCCGGCCGGTCCCTACAAGATCGAGGACCGCAAGGTCTCCCCGCCGCCGCGCGGCGAGATGAAGCGTTCGATGGAAGCGCTGATCCACCACTTCAAGCTCTTCACCGAGGGCTTCCACGTTCCCGCCGGCGAGACCTACACCGCCATCGAGGCGCCCAAGGGCGAGTTCGGCGTGTATCTGGTGTCCGACGGCACCAACAAGCCCTACCGCTGCAAGATCCGCGCGCCGGGCTTCGCCCATCTTCAGGGCCTGGACTTCATGTCGAAGGGGCACATGCTGGCCGACGCCGTCGCCAACATCGCCTCGATGGACATCGTTTTCGGAGAAATCGATCGATGAGCGCGCCCGCTTCCGATCACGGCCACGCCGAGCCGACCAGCTTCACCTTCACTCCGGAAAATCTGGAGCTGGCGAAGCGAATCATCGCCAAGTACCCGACCGGCAAGCAGGCCAGCGCCTGCATGCCGCTGCTGGACGTGGCCCAGCGCCAGAACGGCGGCTGGCTGCCGCGCGTCGCCATGGACGCTGTGGCCGATCTGCTCGGCATGCCGCGCATCCGCGTGTACGAGGTCGCGACCTTCTACACGATGTACAACAAGAACCCGGTCGGCCGGCACCACATCCAGGTCTGCACTACCACCCCCTGCTGGCTGCGCGGGTCGGACGACATCGTCCACACCTGCAAGAAGAAGCTCGGCATCGATGTGGGCGAGACCACGGCCGACGGCCAGTTTACGCTGGGCGAGGTCGAGTGCTCGGGCGCCTGCGTCAACGCGCCGGTTGTGCAGATCGGTGACGATTACTACGAAGACGTGGCCCCGGAGCATATGGAGCGCATCCTCGACGCGCTGGCGCGCGGCGAGACGCCGAAGCCCGGTTCGCAGAGCGGCCGTCAGTCCTCGGAGCCGGTCGGCGGCCCGACGACGCTGAAGGCCTTTACCACCGCGCAAGCGGAAGATTGAGGGGGAGGGGACAGCGATGCTTCGCGATGAGGACCGCATCTTCACCAACCTCTACGGCTACCAGGACTTCGGTCTTGACGGGGCCCGCAAGCGCGGTGACTGGGACAACACGGCATCCTTCCTGGCCAATGGCCGGGACTGGATCATCGAGCAGGTGAAGGAATCGGGGCTGCGCGGCCGTGGCGGCGCCGGCTTCTCGACCGGCATGAAGTGGTCCTTCATGCCGAAGAACGTGACCGACAAGCCCGTCTACCTCGTCATCAACGCCGACGAGGGCGAGCCCGGCACCTGCAAGGACCGCGACATCCTGCGCCACGATCCGCACAAGCTGATCGAAGGCTGCCTGATCGCTGGTTTCGCCATCGGTGCCAGTGCCTGCTACATCTACATCCGCGGCGAGTTCTACAACGAGGGCTCCAACGTCCAGCGCGCCATCGACGAGGCGTATGCGGCGGGGCTGATCGGCAAGAACGCCTGCGGCACCGGCTACGATTACGACGTTTACATCCACCGCGGTGCGGGCGCGTACATCTGTGGCGAGGAAACCGCGCTCATCGAGTCGATCGAGGGCAAGAAGGGCCAGCCGCGCAACAAGCCGCCGTTCCCCGCCCAGGCTGGTCTCTATTCCTGCCCGACCACGGTGAACAACGTCGAATCCATCGCCGTCGTTCCGACCATCCTGCGCCGCGGCGCCTCCTGGTTCGCCGGCCTCGGCCGTCCGAAGAACTCGGGCACCAAGCTCTTCTGCATCTCCGGGCACGTCAACAAGCCGTGCAACGTGGAAGAGGAGATGGGCATCCCGCTGAAGGAGCTGATCGAGAAGCATGCCGGCGGCGTGCGTGGCGGCTGGGACAACCTGCTGGGCATCATTCCCGGCGGCTCGTCGGTCCCGGTCCTGCCCAAGTCGATCTGCGACACCGTCCTGATGGACTTCGACAGCCTGCGCGAAGTGCAGTCGGGCCTCGGCACCGCCGCGGTGATCGTGATGGACAAGTCCACCGACATCGTGAAGGCCATCGCCCGCCTGTCGTCCTTCTATGCTCATGAGTCCTGCGGTCAGTGCACTCCCTGCCGCGAAGGCACCGGCTGGATGAGCCGCGTCATGCAGCGCATGGTCACCGGCAACGCGCGCATGGAAGAGATCGACATGCTGCTGCAGGTCACCAAGCAGGTCGAAGGCCACACCATCTGCGCGCTCGGCGACGCTGCCGCCTGGCCGATCCAGGGCCTGTTCCGCCACTTCCGCCCGGAAGTGGAGCGGCGCATCCAGGCCTACCGCAACAGCGCCCCGCTGGCGGCCGAGTAAGGAGTTCCCGTTCCCATGCCGAAACTGACCATCGACGGGATCGAGATCGAGGTCGAGCCGGGCACCTCGATCCTCCAGGCTTGCGAGCAGCTGGGGATCGAGATTCCGCGCTTCTGCTACCACGAGCGTCTCAGCGTGCCGGCCAACTGCCGCATGTGCCTCGTGGAGATGGAGCGCGCGCCCAAGCCGGTCGCGTCCTGCGCCATGCCCTGCGGCGACGGAATGGTCGTCCGCACCAACAGCGAGACCGTCCTGAAGGCCCGCAAGGGCGTCATGGAGTTCCTGCTGATCAACCACCCGCTGGATTGCCCGATCTGCGATCAGGGCGGCGAGTGCGATCTGCAGGACCAGGCCATGGCCTATGGCTTCGACCGCGGCCGCTACGGCGAGAACAAGCGGGCGGTCAAGGACAAGTATATGGGTCCGGTCATCAAGACCATCATGACCCGTTGCATCCATTGCACCCGCTGCATCCGCTTCATCAATGAAGTGGCCGGTGTTCCCGATGTCGGCGCCGTCTATCGCGGCGAGCACATGGAGATCACCACCTTCGTCGAGAAGGCCATCGGCTCCGAGCTGTCGGGTAACCTCGCCGACGTCTGCCCGGTGGGTGCTTTGACCCACAAGCCCTACGCCTTCACGGCGCGCCCGTGGGAGCTGCGCAAGACCGAGACCGTCGACGTCCTCGACGCCGTCGGCTCGAACATCCGCGTCGATGCGCGTGGCGCCGAAGTGATGCGCGTCCTGCCGCGCGTCAACGACGACATCAACGAGGAGTGGCTGAACGACAAGAGCCGCTACTCGTATGACGGTCTGAAGCGCCAGCGTCTGGACCGCCCCTACATCCGCCAGAACGGCAAGCTGGTCCCGGCCAGCTGGGCCGAGGCCTTCACCGCGATCGCGGCGCGTCTGAAGGGCCTGTCCGGCAACCGCGTCGCCGCAATCGCCGGCGATCTGGTCGATGTCGAGGCTCAGTTCGCGCTCAAGGAGCTGCTGTCGCGGCTCGGCTCGGCCAACCTGGATTGCCGCCAGGACGGCGCCCGGTTCGACACCTCGGTGCGGGCCGGCTACCTGTTCAACTCGGGCATCGCCGGCATCGAGAAGGCCGACGTCATCCTGCTGGTCGGCACCAACCCGCGCTGGGAAGGCACGCTGGTCAACGCTCGCATCCGCAAGCGCTATATGGCCGGCGGCGTCACCATCGCCTCCATCGGCGAGCAGCGCGACCTGACCTACCCCTACAGCGTGATCGGTTCCGGTCCGGACGCGCTGCAGCAACTGGTCGACGGCAGCCACCCGTTCTCCGAGACGCTGCGCGCCGCCAAGAACCCGATGATCATCGTCGGCATGGGCGCCTTCCAGCGCGCCGACGGTCTTGCGGTGCAGGCCGCCGCCCGTCTGGTCGGCGAGGCCTACGGCATGTTCCGCGACGACTGGAACGGCTTCAACGTTCTGCACACCGCCGCGGCGCGGGTCGGCGGCATCGAAGCCGGCTTCCTGCCGGGCGAGGGCGGCCGAGACGTTCACGGCATCCTCGACGGTGCGTCGAAGGGCGAGATCGACTTCGTCTACCTGCTGGGTGCCGACGAGATCGATATGGCGAAGCTGGGCAATGCCTTTGTGGTCTATCAGGGCCACCATGGCGATGCCGGCGCCCACCGCGCCGACGTCATCCTGCCGGGTGCGGCCTACACCGAGAAGAACGCGGTCTACGTCAACACCGAAGGCCGCCCGCAGCTCGCCCGCCTCGCGGTCTTCCCGCCGGGCGAAGCGCGCGAGGACTGGAAGATCGTCCGCGCCCTGTCGGAAGTCCTGGGCACCACGCTGCCCTTCGACACCCACGGCCAGCTGCGTCAGCGGCTGATGGCGGCGAATCCGATCTTCGGCGCGGTGGGCGAGATGACCCCGGCCAGCTGGGCGCCGTTCGGCGCGCAGGGGCCGGTGGACGCCGCCCCCTTCGTGACGCCGATCACCAACTTCTACATGACCGACCCGATCAGCCGGGCGTCGGTGACGATGGCCAACTGCACGGAAGCGCTGGTGGGCCCTGCTCAGGAGAGGACTGGCACCCATGGCTGAGTTCTGGAGCGGCTTTCTCCTGCCGCTGATCATTATGGTCCTGCAGATCCTGGCGATCACCGTGCCGCTGCTGGTCGCCGTCGCCTTCATGACCTACGCCGAGCGCAAGATCATGGGTGCGATGCAGATGCGCCAGGGTCCGAGCATCGTCGGCCCCTTCGGCCTGATGCAGCCCTTCGCCGACGGCCTGAAGCTGTTCGCCAAGGAACAGATCCTGCCGGAAGGCGCCAACCGTGTCGTGTTCTACGTCGCGCCGATGCTGACCTTCTTCCTGGCGCTGATCGCCTGGGCGGTCATCCCGTTCGACTACGGGGTGGTGCTGTCCAACATCAACGTCGGCGTGCTGTACCTGTTCGCGATCTCCTCGCTGGGCGTCTACGGCATCGTGATGGCCGGCTGGGCCTCGAACTCGCGCTACGCCTTCCTCGGCGCGCTGCGCTCCGCGGCGCAGATGGTGTCCTATGAGGTCTCGATGGGCCTCATCATCATCTCCGTGCTGCTGTGCGTCGGCTCGCTGAACCTGACCGACATCGTTCGGGCCCAGGAGAAGGTCTGGTTCTGCATCCCGCTGCTGCCGATGTTCGTGATGTTCTTCATCTCGGCGCTCGCGGAAACCAACCGCGCCCCCTTCGACCTGCCGGAAGGCGAGTCGGAGCTGGTCGCCGGCTTCATGGTGGAGTACAGCTCGGCCCCCTTCGCGCTCTTCTTCCTTGGCGAATACGCCAACATGATCCTGATGAGCGCGATGACGAGCATCCTGTTCCTCGGCGGCTGGCTGCCCCCGCTGCCCTTCGCGCCCTTCACCTGGGTGCCGGGCATCGTGTGGTTCGCGCTGAAGATCGCGTTCTGCCTGTTCACCTACGTCTGGGTTCGCGCCACCGTGCCGCGCTACCGCTACGACCAGCTGATGCGGCTGGGTTGGAAGGTCTTCCTGCCCCTGTCGCTGTTCTGGGTCGTGCTGACCGCCGGCGTCCTGGTGACCTTCGGCTGGCTGCCGAAGTAAGCGGCATCGCCGCAAAGCCAGCCTGCACCGAACCCACCATTGACGTGTCGATTTGAGTGCCGGCGAGCCAACCCATCAAACGGGCGGCCGCCGGCGAGGAAGGAGACGAAGAGGCCATGGCGTTCCTCGACCGCGCGGCGCGCAGCCTGTTCCTGACCGAGCTGCTGGGCGGCATGGCGCTGACCTTGCGCTACATGTTCAAGCCCAAGGTCACGCTGAACTACCCCTATGAGAAGGGCCCCATCAGCTCGCGCTTCCGCGGCGAGCATGTGCTCCGCCGCTATGCGAGCGGCGAGGAGCGCTGCATCGCGTGCAAGTTGTGCGAAGCGGTGTGCCCGGCTCTCGCCATCACCATCGAGGCCGAGCCGCGTGACGACGGCAGCCGCCGCACCACGCGCTACGACATCGACATGACCAAGTGCATCTACTGCGGCCTGTGCCAGGAAGCCTGCCCGGTCGACGCGGTGGTCATGGGGCCGAACTTCGAGTTCTCCACCGAATCCCGGGAAGAGCTCTTCTACAACAAGCAGAAGCTGCTGGCGAACGGCGACCGCTGGGAGGCGGAAATCGCCCAGAACCTCGCGGCCGAGGCTCCTTACCGGTAAGCGGAAGCGAGAAAAACGATGATACTCCAAGGCATCGCCTTCTACGTGTTCGCCGCGCTGCTGGTGGCCTCCGGTGTGATGGTCATCTCGGCGCGGAACCCCGTTCACTCCGTCCTTTTCCTGATCCTCGCCTTCTTCCAGGCCGCCGGTCTCTGCCTCCTGATGGGGGCCGAGTTCATCGCGATGATCCTGATCATCGTCTATGTCGGCGCCGTCGCCGTGCTGTTCCTGTTCGTGGTGATGATGCTCGACATCAACTTCCGCGAGCTGCGCAAGGGCGCGATGGAAGCGCTGCCGCTCGGCGCGCTGGTCGGGCTGATCCTGCTGGCCGAACTGGCTGCGGTGCTCGGCGGCTGGATCGTCGCGCCGAACGTCGCCGCCATCGCCGGCGCGCCGACCCCGGCCTTCGATCAGGTGTCGAACACCCAGGCGCTGGGCCGGCTGATGTACACCCAGTACGTCTACCTGTTCCAGGCGTCGGGCGTCGTCCTGCTGATCGCCATGATCGGCGCGATCGTGCTGACGCTGCGGCACCGTCCGGGCGTGCGCAAACAGAATGTCGGCGCCCAGATCGCCCGTCGCCGGGAAGACGTGGTCGCCATCCGCAAGGTCTCGACCGGGGAGGGCGTGTGATCATGGAGATCGGTCTCGGACATTACCTGACGGTCTCGGCCATCATCTTCACGCTGGGTGTGCTGGGCATCTTCCTGAACCGGAAGAACGTCATCATCATCCTGATGTCGATCGAGATGATGCTGCTGGCGGTGAACCTGAACCTCGTCGCCTTCTCGACCTTCCTGCACGATCTGGTCGGCCAGATCTTCGCCATGATCATCCTGACCGTCGCCGCCGCCGAGGCGGCCATCGGCCTCGCCATCCTGGTGGTCTACTTCCGCAACCGCGGCTCGATCCGAGTCGAAGACATCAACATGATGAAGGGCTGAGGCGGCGCCATGGAAGTGCTAGTCGTATTCCTTCCGCTCCTGGCGTTCCTCGTCGCCGGATCGATCGCGCTGTTCGGCGGGCCGAAGGCCGAGCCGGCGGCCGCGGGTCACGGAAGCCACGGTCATGGCCATGACGATCACGGGCACGCCCAGATCGCCCATGCCCATGACGATCATGCCCACCACATCTCGCACGACGAGCTGAACCACGCGTACGACGATGCCCACGACGACCACCATGTCGTCGCCGGCCCGCCGACCGTGGGCGACCGCGTCGCGCAGTTCGTGACCGCGGGTGCCGTCATCGTCTCGGCGATCCTGTCCTGGACTCTGTTCTACGACGTCGCCGTGCACGGCCATCCGCGCACGATCGAGCTGATGACCTGGATCCAGAGCGGGACGCTCGACGTGAAGTGGGCGCTGCGCGTCGACCAGCTCACCGCGGTGATGCTGATCGTCGTCAACACCGTCTCGGCCTGCGTGCACGTCTATTCCATCGGCTACATGGCCGAGGATCCGCAGAAGCCGCGCTTCATGGGCTACCTGTCGCTGTTCACCTTCGCCATGCTGATGCTGGTGACGGCGGACAACCTGGTCCAGCTGTTCTTCGGCTGGGAGGGCGTCGGTCTGGCCTCCTACCTGCTGATCAACTTCTGGTACGAGAAGCCCTCGGCCAACGCCGCCGCGATGAAGGCCTTCCTGGTCAACCGCGTCGGCGACTTCGGCTTCGCGCTCGGCATCTTCGCGATTTTCGTGCTGACCGGCTCGGTCCAGTTCGATGCGATCTTCGCCAAGGCCCCGACGCTGACCGGCCAGACGCTGCATTTCCTCAGCTGGGACTTCAACGGCCTGACCATCGCCTGCCTGCTGCTGTTCATGGGCGCGATGGGCAAGTCGGCACAGCTCGGCCTGCACACCTGGCTGCCGGACGCGATGGAAGGCCCGACCCCGGTGTCGGCGCTCATCCATGCCGCCACCATGGTCACCGCCGGCGTCTTCATGGTCTGCCGCCTGTCTCCGGTCTTCGAATACGCACCGACGGCGCTCGAAGTGGTGACGGTGGTCGGCGGCCTGACCGCCTTTGTCGCGGCGACCATCGGCTTCACCCAGTTCGACATCAAGCGCGTCATCGCCTATTCGACGATGTCGCAGCTCGGCTACATGTTCTTCGCCGCCGGCGTCTCCGCCTACGGCGCCGCCATGTTCCACCTGTTCACGCACGCCTTCTTCAAGGCCCTGCTGTTCCTCGGTGCCGGCTCGGTCATCCATGCCCTGCACCATGAGCAGGACATGCGCAAGATGGGCGGCGTCTGGCGCAAGATCCCCTTCACCTATGCGATGATGTGGATCGGCAATCTGGCGCTCGCCGGTCTGCCCTTCTTCGCCGGTTACTATTCCAAGGACATGATCCTGGAGGCGGCCTTCGCCTCGGGCAGCGGGGTGGGGCGCTTCGCCTTCGCCCTCGGCATCGCGGCGGCTCTGCTGACCGCCTTCTACTCGTGGCGCCTGCTGTTCATGACCTTCCACGGCACGCCGCGTATGGACAAGGAAGTCTACGACCACGCCCATGAGTCGCCGGTCGTCATGCTGGTCCCGCTGGCGGTCCTGACGCTGGGCGCGCTGTTCGCCGGTGTCGGTTTCCACGAGTATTTCATCGGCCACGACCGTGCGGAGTTCTGGGGCAAGGCGATCATGACCTTGCACGGCCACGACGCCATCGAGGCTGCGCACCACCATACCCCGGGTTGGGTCGCGATCGCTCCGCTGGTCGTCGGCCTGATCGGTATCGCCATGGCTTACATCGGCTATGTGATGATGCCGCGCCTGCCGGGTCGGATCGCCAGCACCTTCAGCGGCATCCACAAGTTCCTCTACAACAAGTGGTATTTCGACGAGCTGTATGACGCGCTGTTCACCCGTCCGGCCAAGGCCCTGGGCTACGGCCTGTGGAAGTCGGGCGACGGGGCGGTGATCGACGGCGTGGGTCCGGACGGCGTTGCCGCTGCCACCCGCGACATCGCGGCACGCACCAGCCGGCTGCAGTCGGGGTACGTCTATCACTACGCCTTTGCCATGGTGATCGGGGTCGTCCTGTTCGTCGCCTGGCTGTCGGTCTTCGGCTGAGCGGTTTCGAAGGAGAACAACAACCATGGCTAGCTGGCCGATCCTGTCGTTCGCGACCTTCCTGCCGCTCGTGGGCGTCGCGCTGATCCTGCTGTTCTGCCGGGGCAACACCCCGGACGTTCAGCGGAACGTGCGGTACATCGCGCTGTGGACGACCCTCGTCACCTTCGTCCTGACCCTGCTGGTCTGGGCCAACTTCGATCCGCGCAATCCCGGCTACCAGATGGTCGAGAAGGCGGGCTGGATTCCTGAGTTCGGCATCAACTACCACATGGGCGTCGACGGCATCTCGGTGCTGTTCGTCGTCCTGGCCGGCTTCCTGATGCCGCTGTGCATCCTGGCGAGCTGGGAGTCGGTGCAGGTCCGCCTCAAGGAATACATGATCGCCTTCCTCGCGCTGGAAACCCTGATGATCGGGATGTTCTGCGCGCTGGATTTCGTTCTGTTCTACATGTTCTTCGAAGGCGTCCTGATCCCGATGTTCCTGATCATCGGCATCTGGGGCGGCCCGCGCCGCGTCTATGCCGCCTTCAAGTTCTTCCTCTACACGCTGCTCGGCTCGGTCCTGATGCTGCTGGCGATCCTGGCCATGTATTACGTGGCCGGCACCACCGACATCCCGACCATCACCGCCACCCAGTTCCCGCGCAACATGCAGCTGTGGCTGTGGCTGGCCTTCTTCGCCTCCTTCGCGGTGAAGGTGCCGATGTGGCCGGTCCACACCTGGCTGCCGGACGCCCACGTCGAGGCGCCGACCGCCGGTTCGGTCATCCTGGCCGGCGTGCTGCTGAAGATGGGCGGTTACGGCTTCCTGCGCTTCAACATTCCGATCCTGCCGGAAGCGACCGAGTATTTCGCGCCGCTGATCTACACCCTGTCGGTCGTCGCCGTGATCTACACCTCGCTGGTCGCTCTCGCCCAGGAGGACATGAAGAAGCTGATTGCCTACTCGTCGGTCGCCCACATGGGCTTCGTCACCATCGGCATGTTCGCGCTGAACCAGCAGGGCATCGAAGGCTCGGTGTTCCAGATGCTGTCGCACGGCGTCGTGTCGGGTGCGCTGTTCCTGTGCGTCGGCGTCGTCTATGACCGGCTGCACACCCGCGAGATCGCCCGCTACGGCGGCCTCGTGAAGAACATGCCGAAATATGCGGTGGTCTTCCTGTTCATGACCATGGCCTCGGTCGGCCTGCCGGGCACTGCCGGCTTCGTCGGCGAGTTCCTGGTGCTGATGGGCGTCTTCCGCGACAACACCTGGGTTGCCGCCCTCGCCGCCACCGGCATGGTTCTCGGTGCCGCCTATGCGCTGTGGCTGTACCGCCGCGTCGTCTACGGCAAGCTGACCAAGCCGGACGTCAAGGCGATGTTCGACATGACCCCGCGCGAGATCGCGGTGTTCGTGCCGCTGATTGCCGTCGTCCTGTGGATGGGCATCTATCCCAGCAGCTTCCTGAACGTCACCTCGGCATCGGTCGAGCAGCTGATCCAGACCTACCAGACCAAGCTGGCCGCGTCGCACGCCGCGTCCGGTGTCTCGGTCGCCGCTCGGTAAGGGGTTCTTCGACATGACCGCAGTGTTTCCCGACATCTGGCCGGCCCTGCCGGAGATCTTCCTGGCGCTCTCGGGCGTCGCCCTGCTGATGCTGGGCGTGTTCCGCGGCGACGGCTTCACCCGTCCCGTCTCCTACCTGTCGATCGTCTGCATGTTGCTCGCCGCCATCCTGGCGATGGGCTACGGCAGCGGCCGCGTCGTCACCTTCAACGGTATGTTCGTGATGGATGCCTTCGGCGTCTTCATGAAGGTACTGGTGCTGGTCTCCGCTGCCTTCGCGGTGATCCTCGGGCTGGGCTTCAACGAGCGGGAGCAGATGGCCCGCTTCGAGTTCCCGGTGCTGATGATCTTCGCCACGCTCGGCATGCTGATGATGATCTCGGCCAACGATTTCATCTCGCTGTATGTCGGGCTGGAGACGCAGAGCCTCGCGCTCTACGTCATCGCCGCCTTCCGCCGCGACAGCGCCAAGTCGTCGGAAGCCGGCCTGAAGTACTTCGTCCTCGGCTCGCTCTCCTCGGGCATGCTGCTGTACGGTGCTTCGCTGGTCTACGGCTTCGCCGGCACGACCTCCTTCGACAAGGTGGCCGCCCTGTTCGCCGGCGGCGCCCATGTCTCGCCGGGTCTGGTGATCGGTCTGGTGTTCGTGATGGCCGGTCTGGCCTTCAAGGTCTCGGCCGCTCCGTTCCACATGTGGACGCCGGACGTGTATGAAGGTGCGCCGACCCCGGTGACCGCCTTCTTCGCGGCGGCGCCGAAGGTTGCGGCCATCGCCCTGCTGACCCGCGTGGTGATGGAGCCGTTCGGCCATCTCGCCGCCCAGTGGCATCAGGTTCTGGTGGCGACCGCCATCCTGTCGATGGTGATCGGTTCCTTCGTCGCCATCATGCAGACCAACATAAAGCGCCTGATGGCCTACAGCTCCATCGGCCATGTCGGCTACGCGCTGGTGGGCCTGACCACCGGCACGCAGGACGGCGTGCGCGGCGTGCTGATCTACATGGCGCTCTACATCGCCATGAACATCGGCGCCTTCGCCGTCATCCTCAGCATGAAGGCCAAGGGCCAGATGCTGGAAGAGATCAAGGACTTCTCCGGCCTGTCCAAGACCAACCCGATGCTGGCCGCGACCATGGCGATCTTCATGTTCTCCATGGCCGGCATCCCGCCGATGGCGGGCTTCTTCGGCAAGCTCTACGTCTTCCTGGCCGCCGTCGCCGCCCAGGAATACACGCTGGCCGTTATCGGTGTGCTGACCAGCGTCGTGGGTGCCTTCTACTACCTGCGCATCATCAAGATCATGTATTTCGATGAGCCCGCGGTGGTGGTCGACAAGGTCGATGACGACGGCATGACCGGCGTCCTAGTGCTGACCAGCCTGTTCACCCTGCTGTTCTTCGTCGCTCCGGCGCCGATCCTGAACGGTGCGGCTGCGGCTGCGGCGGCTCTGTTCGCCGGGTGATATCCGACCGATGACGTCATCGCTCGAAGCGGAGGCAGCGCGTCTGCGCCTGCCTCCGGGCTTCCAGATCAAGGCCTTCGACTCCGTCGGCAGCACGAACGACGAAGCGAAGGCCTTGTCGCGTTCCGGGGCACCGGAAGGCACCGTCGTCTGGGCCCGTCGGCAGGAGAGCGGCCGGGGCCGCCGGGGCCGGGCCTGGACCTCCCCGGAAGGCAACCTTTACAGCACGACCATCCTGCGGCCCGGCCTGCCTCCCGCGGAAGCCGCCCAGGTCTCGTTCGTGGCCGCGCTCGCCATTGCCGAAACTGCCGAATCGGTGCTGCCCGATCCCGGCGGCGTGCGCTGCAAATGGCCGAACGACGTGCTGGTGCATGACCGCAAGCTGTCCGGCATCCTCCTCGAGTCGGAACCGGCGCCCGACGGCAAGGTCGCCTGGGTGGTGCTGGGTGTCGGCATCAACCTGCGGCATTTTCCCCCCACCGCCGATTACGGTGCCACCTCCCTGATCGCCGAAGGCGCTCCGACCATGGGGCCCGGCGCGCTGCTGGAGGTCTATGCGGAACATCTGGCGGCTTGGTATGGCCGCTGGCGTGCCCATGGTTTCGGTCCCGTGCGCGATGCGTGGATGTCGCGGGCCAAGGGGTTGGGTGGGCCGATCCTGGTCAGGCTGGCCGATCGGACGATCCCCGGCACCTTCGCCGATCTGGACAGCGACGGCGTTCTGTTGCTTGATCCAACGGACGGCGGACCGCGCCAGCGGATCGCTGCCGGCGACGTGTTCTTCGCGCCGCCACCCGCTGACCCCGGACCACCGGACTCTTGAGCCTCCGCCTCCGATTTCAAACGCTCACCGCCTTCAGGACTTTGCCATGCTGCTCGCGATCGACGCCGGAAACACGAATGTGGTGTTCGCCATCTACGACGGCGACCGCCAGCGCGGCATCTGGCGCACAGCGACCGATCCCAAGCGCACCTCCGACGAATACATGGTTTGGCTGACCCACCTGATGGCGCTGAAGGGTCTGAAGCCGGTCGACATCCATGGCGCGATCATCGCCAGCGTGGTGCCCGGCGCCACCTTCAACCTGAAGCGGCTGTGCAAGGACCATTTCGGCTGCGAGCCGGTGATCGTCGGCCAGCCCGGCGTCGATCTGGGGGCCAAGGCCTTGGTCGACCGGCCGGAGGAGGTCGGTGCCGACCGGCTGGTCAACACAGTGGCAGCCGCCGCGACCTACAAGACGCCGCTGATCGTCATCGATTTCGGCACGGCGACGACCTTCGACGTGGTGGATGCCGAGGGCAATTACCGCGGCGGCGTGATCGCGCCGGGGCTGAACCTGTCGCTGGAGGCGCTGCAGATGGCGGCCTCCAAGCTGCCGCGCGTCGAAATCCAACCGCCGGCCGAGGTGATCGGCAGGAACACCATCGCCTGCATGCAGTCCGGCATCTTCTGGGGCTATGTCGGCCTGATCGAAGGGCTGGTCTCCCGCATCCGGGCGGAGTACGGCGAGCCGATGCGGGTGGTCGCCACCGGTGGATTGGCTGTTCTTTTCGCCAAGGCGACCCATGTCATCGAACACACCGACAACGAGCTGACGCTCCGCGGTCTCCTCCTGATCCACAAGCGCAACACGGTCCAATGACACAATCCTCCAAGACCGCCGCCGGACTGTCCGAAGCCCCGGCGGACACCTTCGTTCCGGAGGATGGCGCATTGTATTTCCTCCCGCTCGGCGGTTCCGGCGAGATCGGGATGAACCTCAACCTCTACTGCCATCAGGGCAAATGGCTGATGGTGGATCTCGGCATCTCCTTCGCCGACGACACCATGCCCGGGCTCGACGTCATCATGCCCGATCCGGCCTTCATCGCGGCGCGGCGCAACGATCTGGTCGGGCTCGTACTGACCCACGCGCACGAGGACCATCTGGGCGCCGTCCAGTATCTGTGGCCGGAGTTGCGCTGCCCCGTCTATTGCACGCCCTTCACTGCGGCCTTCCTGCGCGCCAAGCTGCATGAGAAGGGCCTCAGCAGCACGGTGCCGATCCACGAGATCCCGCTGGGCGGCACGGTGGAGGTCGGTCCCTTCTCCGTCGAATATGTCACCATGACGCATTCGATCCCCGAACCGAACGCGCTCGCCATCCGCACCTCGGCCGGGACCATCCTGCACACCGGCGACTGGAAGCTCGATCCCGATCCGCTGGTCGGCGAGACGGCGGATGAGGAACGGCTGCGCGCCATCGGCGACGAGGGGGTGCTGGCGCTGGTCGGCGACAGCACCAATGCGCTGGTGCCCGGCGCGTCCGGGTCGGAGGCGACCGTCCGTGACGCGCTGATGGAGCTGTTCGGCCGCTACCGCGACCGCCGCATCGCCGTCAGTTGCTTCGCCACCAACGTGGCGCGGCTGGAGAGCATCGCCGCCGCCGCCGCCGCGCATGACCGCCATGTGGCGCTGGTCGGCCGGTCGCTGTGGCGCATCAACGAGGCGGCGCGGGCCACCGGCTATCTGGCCGATGTGCCGAAATTCCTGTCGGAGCATGACGCCAGCTATCTGCCGCGGGAAAAGCTGGTGCTGATCTGCACCGGCAGCCAGGGCGAGCCGCGCTCCGCCCTTGCCCGCATCGCCACCAATGACCATCCGCAGGTGACGCTGTCGCGCGGCGACGTGGTGATCTTCTCCTCTCGCGAGATTCCGGGCAACGAGCGCGCCATCGGCCGCATGCAGAACCAGCTCGTCACCCAGGGCGTCGAACTGGTGACGGCGGACGAGGCATCGGTCCATGTGTCCGGCCACCCGGCGCGCGACGAGCTGGTGCGCATGTACCAGTGGGTGCGCCCGCGCATCGCCGTGCCGGTCCATGGCGAGCAGCGCCACCAGCAGGCGCACGCCGCCCTGGCGGAGGATTGCCAGATCCCCCACAGCATCGTGCCCGCCAACGGCGAGATTCTCCGCCTGGACGGAGCGGAGGGTGCCCGTGTGGTCGCCCATGTCCGTGCCGGTCGCATGGCGGTCGACGGCAAGCGTCTGGTGCCGCTCGACACCGGCATGATGCGGGCGCGCAACCGGATGGTGAACAACGGTGCCGCCGTGGTGACGCTGGTGATGAGCGCGACGGGCGAGCTGATGACCGCGCCGCAGGTGGCGGTGATGGGGCTGATCGACGAAGCGACCGACCGCGACCTGCTGCTGGACGTGGTCGATGCGGTGCGCGAGTCGGTGGCGATGCTGCCCAAATCGGCGCGGGCCGACGACGCCCAGGTGAAGGAGGCGGCACGGATCGCCGTGCGCCGCTGCTTCAATGCGTCCCATGGCAAGAAGCCGGTGACGGAGGTCCATCTGGTCCGCGTCTGAGTGAAACACTGTATAACAGGCTTATCAGAGCCCCCTAACGGGCCAGGGACAGCCATCGAGAGGACACGCATGATCGGGAAGCTCAACCACGTCGCCATCGTCGTTCCGGACCTGCCGGCGGCGACCGCGCTCTACCGCGATACTCTGGGCGCCGCGGTGTCGCAGCCGGTGGACCTGCCGCCGCATGGCGTCACCGTCGTCTTCGTCACGCTGCCCAACACCAAGATCGAGCTGCTGCATCCCTTCGGGGAGAAGTCGCCGATTGCCGGGTTCCTGGAAAAGAACCCGGCCGGCGGCATCCACCACATCTGCTACGAGGTGGAGGACATCCTGGCCGCCCGCGACCGGATGAAGGAGCAGGGGGCCCGCGTGCTGGGCGACGGCGAGCCGAAGATCGGTGCCCATGACAAGCCGGTGCTGTTCCTGCATCCGAAGGATTTCTGCGGGACGCTGGTGGAGCTGGAAGAGGCCTGATCGTGGACTGCCGCGGGCCTGCTGCGGGCCTGATCGACTGAAATGCGGAGAGGGCGATGGACAACTGGGTGACTGCGGCCTTCGTCTACATCGTCGTGTGGTGGGTGGTGCTGTTCGCGGTGCTGCCCTGGGGCGTCAGGACCCCGGAGACGCCGGAACCCGGTATGGCCTCCTCCGCACCGGTCGAGCCGCGCATTCTGCGCAAATTCATCATCACGTCACTGGTCGCCCTGCTGGTGTGGCTGGTGATCTTCGGCATCGAGCGGTCCGGCCTCGTTTCCTTCCGGGACATGGCGCGGGATATGTTCTGACGACACAAAGGAGCAGGGCGGGTGAGCCTGACCTATTGCGCGGCCGCACCCGGCCATTCCCACCATGGTCCCTACCACGACGGCGAATACGGCTTTCCCAGCAGCGATGACCGGGTGCTGTTCGAGCGTCTGGTGCTGGAGATCAACCAGGCCGGCCTGTCCTGGCTGACCATCCTGAAGAAGCGGGATGCTTTCCGTGCTGCCTTCGACGGGTTCGACATCGAACGGGTCGCCGCCTATGGCGAGGCGGAGCGGGTGCGGCTGCTGGCCGATGCCGGGATCATCCGCAACCGCCTGAAGGTCGATGCTGTGATCGAGAATGCCCGGCGCATCGTCGCGCTGCGGGAAACCCACGGCTCCTTCGACGGCTGGCTGCGTGCCCACCATCCGCTGTCCAAGGCGGAGTGGGTGAAGCTGTTCGGCCGTACCTTCCGCTTCACCGGCGGCGAGATCGTCGGCGAGTTCCTAATGAGCCTGGGTTACCTGCCGGGTGCCCATCAGGCCGATTGTCCGGTCCAGGCGGTGGTGCTGGGGCTGAATCCGCCGTGGAAAGCCGCAATGGACGCCGGTTATCGCGGGTATCAGCCTAAGGAATAAGCAAAAGCCCGCCCAGAACCGCGGCAAACGCTGAAAGCCTGGGCAAAAATGCAAGTATTTTGTGCAGGAGGTGGCTTTGCCTCTGTTTTAGGCTTGCTATGGACACGGCGCGGGTCCACTCTTTTCTGGTGACGAGGGGGGATCTTCCCCCCTTTCCGACGCCTGGTGGCGATTCCTCCCTAAACTCGATAGGCCGCGCCGCATTCGCCGCGCGGCCTTTTCTTTTCCATCCGATGCGGGTCGGCATCGGGCGATCCGGCGGGGACAGGAAATTTCCGCCGATGGTCCAGAAAACGTTAACGGTTTACTTGGTAGCGTTGCTCGGCTTAGTTCCTGTGGTGGGGTTTCCCCAGTGCGGGCGTTCAGCCGGGTTTGTCAGATCGCCGCCGGGGGCATGCCGTCCGGGGGCTTTCCGCTTTGCTCGCGTATCCAGCTGGACCTTTGCCCGCTCCGGCGGGCGGCAGGAAAGGGACGACAGTCGAGGCGCCGATGGCCGCGAATGAAAACGAACGGTTCAATCAGTTCGCGGCGGTTGTGGCGGCCGAACTGTTGGAGCGTACCAAGAAAAGCATGGAGCTGCTGGCGCCTGAGCAACAGCCATGCTCGGTCCTGCCTTTCATCCAGACTCCGTCCTTCGTTGAGTTCTATCAGGAACTGGTGCGCGTCGGCATTCTGCCGGTCGTGCTCAGCCGCCGTCCGGTACGCGCCATCGTCGGTGACGTCGACTGGGCGCGGGAAGGGCGGGAGTATCTGCTGACCGTTCTCGACGACCGCTCCAACGCCATCTTCACGGCCTGGGAATTTGCCTGGGACTCGCTGTGGGACGAGCGCAAGATCGGGCAGGATGGCGGCAACAGCAGCCAGTCCAAGCCGAAGAAGGGCTTCTTCAGCGCCCTGTTCGGCCGAAGGCGGGAGGAAAAGACGGGCAGCGACGGCGGCGGCGGTGCGGAAGGCAGTGTGATGGCCGGCCTTCATACGATGCTGACCGAACTGGCGGAAAAGCGCGGCTTCCAGCCGCTGTTCCATGACGATGTCCGCATCCTGAAGGCGCTGCCGCGCCTGAAGCCGGGCCGGGTGGCGCAGGCTTGGAAGGAAATCTCGCAGTACCACCATCAGGAGTTTTATCTGCCCGAGCCCGAACAGGCGAAGCCGGGTGTGACCTCCGATTGCCTGCAGAAATGGCATTACAATCTGCCGGACAAGATCGGCGAGTTCCTGGTGCTGAAGGCGGCTGTCGACCTGGAGCATGTGAACAAGCCCTTCATCGGCAAATACATCCGCCAGTCGGCGCGGACCCAGGAGGAGGCGGAAAAAGGAATGCCCTACCTGTCGATCTACTGGAAGGCCATGCGCAATCCGGCCCCGGTGGCCGAACGGCACACGCTTTGACCCCGCGCGGAGCCCCTGTGCGCCGGTCTGTGCGCGCCGGACTGACGGCCCTGGTGCTTTCCCTGGCCCCGGTTCCGGCCCCGGCGCAGTCGCCGCAGCCGCTTCCCGGTCCGATCCCGCTGACACCCGATGCGGCCCGCAGCAGTCCGGCCGGCGACCGGCCGGTGATCGACCTGTCGCTGTGCCAGCGGCTGACCCGCCATGTGCCGGCCGCCGATGTCGAATATCGGCCGGGCGTCGACGTCAATGGCCGGGCGGTGGCGCCGGCCGATCTGCCGGGCAGTGCCGGTGCGCAGCCGCCGATTCCCATCGACCTGCCACTGTCGGTCGATCTTGCCCGGCGGATGGGCGTCGCCCTGCCGTCGGTTCCCTATCTGCCCAACGACATCACCGCGGTCTGGCTCAGCGTCGTCGGCGACCGGCTCTATCTGAACGGCCAGCCGATCGATCCGGGCGCCGAGGAGCGCCTCTACGCCTATTGCCGCACCCGGTAGGGAGAGAGGCAGGCGGGACTGCCGGCGGGGGGCTTACAGTGGACAAGTGAGGGCGACCTTCCTAAAGTCGCTCACCCGCCGTCGTGTCCGCTCTTTCGTTGCGAAGCAGCGGTCGCGTCGGCCTTGTCGAACACCTCGCACACGAGAGCAGAGCCATGCGGCTGTCCAGCTTCTTCATGCCGACCCTCAAGGAGACCCCGACCGAGGCGCAGATCGTCTCGCACCGCCTGATGCTGCGGGCCGGGATGATCCGCCAGACCAGCGCCGGCATCTATGCCTGGCTGCCGCTGGGCTATCGGGTTCTGCGCAAGATCGAGCAGATCGTCCGCGAGGAGCAGGACGCCGCCGGCGCGCAGGAACTGCTGATGCCGACCATCCAGTCGGCCGATCTGTGGCGCGAGAGCGGCCGTTACGACGATTACGGCAAGGAGATGCTGCGCATCACCGACCGTCACGACCGCGAGATGCTGTTCGGTCCGACGAACGAGGAGATGATCACCGACATCTTCCGGTCCTTCGTCAAAAGCTACCGTCAGCTGCCGCTGAACCTCTACCACATTCAGTGGAAGTTCCGTGACGAGATCCGTCCGCGCTTCGGCGTGATGCGCGGCCGTGAATTCCTGATGAAGGACGCCTACTCCTTCGACATCGACGCGGCCGGCGCCCGCCGTTCCTACCAGAAGATGTTCCTGGCTTACCTGCGCACCTTCGCCCGCATCGGGTTGAAGGCGATCCCGATGCGTGCCGACACCGGCCCCATCGGCGGAGACCTCAGCCACGAGTTCATCATCCTGGCCGAGACCGGCGAGAGCGGCGTCTTCTGCCACAAGGACTGGATGAACCTGGATGTGCTGAAGGACGCCCCCGGCATGGAGGACGACCTGCAGCCCTTCTTTGACCGCATCACCTCGATCTATGCGGCGACCGACGAGAAGCACGACCCGGCCAACAGCCCGGTTCCGGAGGCCGATCTGGTGTCGGCCCGCGGCATCGAGGTCGGCCACATCTTCAACTTCGGCACCAAGTACTCCAAGCCGATGAACGCGGTGGTCGCCGGTCCGAACGGCGAGTCGATCCCGGTGGAGATGGGCAGCTACGGCATCGGCGTGTCGCGTCTGATGGGTGCGATCATCGAGGCCAGCCACGACGACAACGGCATCATCTGGCCGGACGCCGTGGCTCCCTTCAATGTCGGCCTGATCAACCTGAAGTCCGGCGACGCCGAGACCGACCGCGTCTGCGCCGAGCTGTATGCGAAGCTGGAAGCGGCCGGGCTGGAGGTCGCCTATGACGACCGCGACGACCGTCCCGGCGCCAAGTTCGCCGACATGGACCTGATCGGCGTTCCCTGGCAGCTCGTCGTCGGGCCGCGCGGCCTGAAGAGTGGCGTCGTCGAGCTGAAGCGCCGCGCCACTGGCGAGAAGGAAGAACTGCCGGTCGAGGCGGCGCTGGCGAAGCTGCTGGGCTGATCGGCTTAGCTCGAAGAGGAAGCCCGGACTGCCAAAGTCGGCGATCCGGGCTTTGCCCTTTTCCTGCCACGCTCACGTTCTTATGTAGGGCATCGTTTCCGCCTGCCCACAGGCCTCCGCCACAGGACCCCAGCCGCATGATCTTCAACGCCTTCGAACGCATGGTCGCGATGCGTTACCTCCGGGCACGCCGCCAGGAAGGGTTCATCTCGGTCATCGCGGGGTTCTCGCTGCTGGGCATCGCGCTCGGCGTGGCGACGCTCATCATCGTGATGGCGGTGATGAACGGCTTCCGGGCGGAGCTGCTGGGCCGGGTGCTCGGTCTGAACGGACATCTCAACGTCTACAGCTCGCGGGGCGGGCCGTTGCCAGACTTCGACATCCTGGCCGGCAAGCTGCGCAACACGCCGGGCGTGGTCAACGTCACCCCGACGGTGGAGGGGCAGGCGCTGGTGTCGGTGCGCGGCGTCGCGTCCGGAGCCGTCATCCGCGGCGTGCGGGCGGAAGACTTCAAGGTGCGGCCGACGCTGGCCAACAACGTCATCCGCGGCTCGGTCGACGAGTTCGGGGAGGATCGCGTCGCCATCGGCGTGCGCATGGCCCAGCGGTTGGGCCTGTCGGTCGGCGACCAGATCACGCTGATCGCACCCCAGGGCAACGTCACCGCCTTCGGCACCGTGCCGCGGATGCGCAGCTATCCCATCGGCGCGATCTTCGACGTCGGCATGTTCGAATACGACAACAGCTTCATCTTTCTGCCGCTGGAGGAGGCGCAGGCCTTCTTCCGCACCGGCGACGCAGTGACCTCGCTGGAGGTCTTCGTCAGCGACCCGATGCAGATCGCCGCGGCCCGGTCCGCCGTCCAGTCGGCGGTGGCGGGGGAGGGCAGGGTGGTCGACTGGCAGCAGTCGAACGCCAGCTTCTTCACCGCACTCCAGGTCGAACGCAACGTGATGTTCCTGATCCTGTCGCTGATCATCATGGTGGCGGCCTTCAACATCATCTCCAGCCTGATCATGCTGGTGAAGGACAAGGGGCGCGACATTGCGATCCTGCGCACCATGGGGGCGACGCGCGGCATGATCATGCGCATCTTCTTCCTGTCCGGCGCCAGTGTCGGCGTCACCGGAACGTTGCTGGGTCTCGCACTCGGCGTGTCCTTCGCGCTGAACATCGAGAGCATCCGGCAGGTCATCCAGGGGCTGACCGGCACCAACCTGTTCAATGCCGAGATCTATTTCCTGTCCCACCTGCCGGCCAAGATCGATTGGAGCGAGGTGATTCAGGTGACGCTGATGGCGCTGGGCCTGTCCTTCGCCGCGACCATCTACCCGTCCTGGCGGGCCGCCCGGCTCGACCCGGTGGAGGCTCTGCGCTATGAGTGACGCCGTCATGCAGCCGATGCTTGAGCTGAAGGGGATCGTCCGCCGCTTCGAGCAGGCGGGCGAGACGCTGGAGGTGCTGCGCGGAGTCGACCTGACGGTCGGCGGTGGCGAACTGGTGGCGCTGGTCGGCCCGTCGGGTGCCGGCAAATCGACGCTGCTGCACATCGCCGGCCTGCTGGAACGGCCGACCAGCGGCACGGTGCGCATCGCGGGCTCCGACGTGTCAAATCTGGACGACGGCAAACGGACCGAGGTGCGTCGCCGCTCCATCGGCTTCGTCTACCAGTTCCACCATTTGTTGCCGGAATTCTCGGCGCGGGAGAACATCGTCCTGCCGCAGATGATCGCCGGCGTGTCGAAATCGGTCGCCAGGCAGCGCGCCGACGAACTTCTGCGCATGGTCGGGCTGGAGCAACGCGGCACCCACCGCCCGGCCCGCCTGTCGGGCGGTGAGCAGCAGCGCGTCGCCATCGCCCGCGCGCTGGCGAACGCTCCGTCGCTGCTGATCGCCGACGAGCCGACCGGCAACCTCGACCCGCATACGGCCGAGCATGTCTTCACCATGCTGTCGGCCATCGTCCGTCAGGCCAAGGTCGGCGCCCTGGTCGCCACCCACAATCTGGACCTTGCCCGCCGCATGGACCGGGTGTTGGAGATGCGCGACGGCCTTCTGGTGGAATACCGGCCGTCAGAACTGGTGCCGCTGACCGAGGTGGCGTCGGAAACCTGATAAGCAGCGTCATAGGCCGAAAGCGGATCCGTCTCCCGGTTGCCAAGCCGGTGCGTCGCCACCACTCTCATGCGCGACCGCACCGGCTGAGCTGCGGCATGAGGCAAAACAGGGGCATCGGGGATGGACCAGCGGATCATCGATCTTTACGACGAATACACCCACGCGCCGCTGCCGCGCCGGGTCTTCCTGGAACGGCTGGCGGCGCTGGCCGGAAGTGCGGCAGCGATTCCCGCGATCCTGTCGGCGATCGAGCCGAACTATGCCCGCGCCGCCGTGGTCGGTGAGGACGACACCCGTCTGGCGGCGGAAAAAGTATCCTTCCAGGGAGCGACCGGCGACGTGTCCGGCTATATCGCCCGGCCGAAGCTGGCGGACAAGGCTCCGGCGGTGGTCGTCGTTCACGAGAACCGCGGCCTGAACGCCTATGTCGAGGACGTCACCCGTCGCCTCGCCACCGAAGGCTTCGTGGCGTTTGCCCCGGATCTGCTGTCGCCGCTGGGCGGCACGCCGCAGGATGCCGACAAGGCGCGCGACATGATCGGCCAGCTCGACACCGACAAGACGGTCAACAACCTGATCGCGGCGATGAGCTATCTGATGGCCTACCGCTATTCCTCGGCGAAGGTCGGGGCGGTCGGCTTCTGCTGGGGCGGCGGCATGGTCAACCGGCTGGCGATCAAGGCGCCTGACCTGAAGGCCGGCGTCGCCTTCTACGGCCCGACCCCCGATCCGGCGCTGGTCGCCACGGTCAAGTCGCCGCTGCTGCTGCATTATGCCGGGTTGGATCAGCGCATCAACGCCGGCATCCCCGCTTACGACGAGGCGCTGAAGAAGGCGCATGTCGAACACCAGATTTACGTCTATGACGGCGTCAACCACGCCTTCCACAACGACACGTCGGCGGAGCGCTACAACAAGGACGCCGCCGATCTGGCCTGGAAGCGGACGGTGGAGTTCCTGAAGGCGAAGCTGGCGTAAGAGGCGTTCAGCCCAGCACGGCCGCCGTATCCACGACCGTCGCATATTCGCCGTCCATGTTGGCGAGCGACAGGTCGTGGACCTCGTCGGCCGTCCTTAGCCTTCCCGACCGGTCTTTCCTGGCAAAGGTGAAGCAGGCGTCGGCCACCAGACGTACGTCGTAGCCGAGGTTGCCGGCCATCCGCACCGTCGCCTCGACGCTGTTGTTGGTGATGACGCCGGCCACCACCAGCGTGGCGATGCCGCGACCGCGCAGCCACTCGTCCAACCCGGTGCCGATGAAGGCGCTGTTCACCCGCTTGCCGATCACGGTCTCGCCGGGCAGCGGCCTCGCCTCCTCCTTGAAGGGATGGCCGGGACCGCCGGGGCGGTAGCTGGAGTCCGGCTCCACCGAATCGTGACGGATATGGACGATGGGCCGACCGTCCCGCCGCCATGCGGCCAGCAGGGCCGCGACGTTGGCCTCCGCCTGCGGGTTGTTGCGCGGGCCGATCAGGCTCCAGCGCGGGTCGTCGATGGCCTTTTGCAGGTCGATGACCAGCAAAGCGGCGTTGAAGGGAAGCTTTTCCATGACTGCGATCCTGCCGCGATTGTCCATCGCGTGACAAGTCCGCCGGTTTCTGGCTCTAATCCGGCGCTCAATCCCCGTTTCCCTATCCCAGCGCTCGTCCGGAGGCGCCGTGCTCGCATCCCCCCTGTCCTTGCTCGCCGTCGCCGTCGGCGGTGCCGCCGGTTCGGTGGCGCGCTACCTGATGCTGCTCGCGATCGCACAATGGATCGGCAGCCGCTTTCCGGTGGGAACGATCATCGTCAACGTGATCGGCTGTACGGTGATGGGGGTGCTGTCGGAACTGGCGGCGCTGACATGGTCGCCGTCGCCCGAACTGCGCGCCTTCCTTTTGGTTGGCATCCTGGGCGGCTTCACCACCTTCTCTTCCTTCACGCTGGACATCGGTGTCCTCGTCGCCCGTGACGAGATCGCCGCGGCGGCGGGATACTTCCTCGCCTCGACGCTGTTCAGCGTGGTGGGCTTCTTTGCCGGCCTGTGGGCCGTGCGTTCTCTTGTTTCGGTGTCCCTCTGATGACTGACTCTCCCAAGCCCACTGCCGATCACGCCGATACCGCGTCGACCGAAGCCAAAAGCGACAGCAAGGTCGAAACCCGCATCGTCACGGCCGACGAGGCCGACATGCGGCTCGACCGCTGGTTCAAGCGGCATTTTCCCGACGTGAACCACAGCTACCTGCAAAAGCTGCTGCGCACCGGTCAGGTCCGTGTCGACGGCAAGCGGGCGGAGACCTCGACGCGGCTGGCGGCCAAGCAGGGCGTGCGCATCCCGCCGCTGGCCGCCTGGGCCGCACCGGTAAGGGGACCGGGTCAGGGGAGCAGCAAGCCCAAGGGCATGTCGGACAAGCAGATCGCCGAGTTGCAGGCCCTGGTGCTCTACCGCGACGCCGACGTGATCGCCATCAACAAGCCGGCCGGTCTGGCGGTGCAGGGTGGCACCGGCACCTCCAAGCATCTCGACGCCATGCTCGATGCCCTGCGCTTCGACGGCAACGAGCGGCCGAAGCTGGTCCACCGGCTGGACAAGGACACCTCCGGAGTCCTGCTGCTGGCCCGCACCACTTTCGCCGCCAGCAAGCTGACGGAGCTGTTCCGCGGCAGTGCGGTGCGCAAGATTTATTGGGCCGTCACCGTCGGAGTGCCGACGCCCTACCAGGGTAAGATCGATCTGGCGCTGGCCAAGGAAGGCGGCCCGCATGGCGAGCGGGTGGCGGAGAACAAGGAAGAGGGCAAGCGCGCCATCACCGTCTATTCGGTGCAGGAGAATGTCGGCAAGCAGGCGGCCTTCGTCGCCATGTGGCCGTTGACCGGGCGCACCCACCAGCTGCGCGTCCATATGGCCGCCGTCGGTACGCCGATCCTGGGCGACGGAAAATATGCCGGGCAGGGCGCCTTCCTGGCCGGCGGGGCAGAGGTGGCGAAGAAGCTGCACCTGCACGCCCGCCGGCTGATCCTGCCGCATCCGCGCGGCGGCAAGACCATCGACGTGACGGCGCCGCTGCCCGACCACATGCTGGCGACCTGGAAGTATTTCGGCTTCAGCCCCAACCTGCGCGACGACCCGTTCGAGGATTTCGAGTGATGGCTCCACTCGTGACGGCTCCATTGGGGAAATCGCCGCTGCGCCTCGCCCTCTTCGATTGCGACGGCACGCTGGTCGACAGCCAGTTCGCCATCATTGACGCCATGACACGGGCCTGGGCCGAGCATGGGCTGGGTGAGCCCGATCCGGCGGACGTTCGCCGCATGGTCGGGCTGTCGCTGGTGGAGGCGGTGGCCCTGCTGCTGCCGCAGCGGGATGCCGACCTGCATGTCGCGGTGGCGGAAAGCTATAAGCGCGCCTTTTCCAGCGCCCGCAGCCGCGGCGAGGTGGACGAACCGCTGTTCCCCGGCATCCTCGACACGCTGGCCGCGCTGGGGGAGGCAGGGGTGCTGCTGGGTGTGGCCACCGGCAAGTCGCGCCGCGGGCTGGATGCGGTGTTGAAGGGCCATGGGTTGACCGGGCGCTTCGTCACCTTGCAGACCGCCGATGTCGGTCCCGGCAAGCCCAACCCGCACATGGTGCAGCGTGCGCTGGCGGAGACCGGTGCGGAGGAGGAGGCGACGGTTGTGATCGGCGACACGACCTACGACATCCAGATGGCCCGCAACGCGCGGGTGCGGTCGGTCGGCGTCTCCTGGGGCTACCACGCGGTGCCGGAGCTGGAGCGGGCCGGGGCCGACCGCATCGTCCACCGCGGGCGCGACGTCGCCACCGCGGTGCTGGAGCTTTTGGAAGGGTAAGCGATGAAGCGTTTCTACAAGGCGGCTGGCGTCGGCGAGACCGAAGGCGGTTTCCGGGTCGAACTGGACGGCCGTCCGGTGCGCAGCCCGGCCAAGGCGCCGCTGGTCTTCCCCAGCCTGCCGCTGGCCCAGGGCGTGGCCGACGAATGGGCAACACAGGGCGACCGGATCGATGCCCATTCCATGCCGCTGATGCAGCTGTCGAGCACCGCCGTCGACCTGATCCCGGCCAAGCGGCCGGAAATCGTCCCCGCCATCAGCGCCTATGCCGAAACCGACCTGCTGTGCTACCGCGCCGAACATCCCCAGCCGCTGGTTGAGCGGCAGGCGCAGCTCTGGCAGCCTCTGCTGGATTGGGCGGCGCTGACCTATGACGCCCCGCTGCATGTGTGTGCCGGGCTGATGCCCAGGCCGCAGCCGGAGGAGGCTCTGGCCGCCCTGCGCCGGGTGGTGGAGCGGACGGACGACTGGTATCTGTCGGCGCTTCAGACCGCGACCGGTGTGTGCGGGTCGATCATCGTGGCACTGGCTTTGCTGGAAGGCCGTCTCAGAGCCGAAGAGGCGTTCGAGGTCTCGCAGCTGGACGAAACCTACCAGATCGAGCAGTGGGGCGAAGACGCAGAGGCCACGAAACGCCGCGCGAACGTTCGCGCGGAGATCGTGGCCTGTCGGCGTTTCGTGGATTTGCTGCGGGGATGACGGGCGGGGGCGGATGCCCCCACCTCAAACCGCAAGCGGCCCTTACTTCGCCGTGGTGGTGCCGGTCGTCGGGGCGGCGCCTGGGGCGACCGTTTCCTTTTCCGCCGGCTTGCGGTTCTTGTTCAGCGACGTCATGGTGTCGTCGTACTTGAATTCCGGCATCGCCTTGACGTCGTCCCGGCTCATGCCGGCGAGGTTCAGGCGGTTGTTCTGCGAATCCCAGTTGGCGGCGCTGTAATCGACCGCGACCTGCTTCTCGCCGATGCCGAGGAAGCCGCCCGAGCTGATCACCAGCTGCTTGGCCTGGCCGGTGCCGTCGAGGATGACGTCGTCAACCTCGCCGATCTTGTTGTTATCGCGGCCATAGACGTTCTTGCCGATCAGTTCGTCGGCGCTGGCGAGCTGGCCGCCCGTCGGACCGGACTTGGTCATGCCGCTGTTGGTGGCGCTGTCCGGTGTTGCGGTGTTCGACATGCTGGACGTGGACGAGGACGGGTTGCCCACGGTCGGCGACGAGGTCTGCGCGACGGCGACGCCCGTCATGAGAGCCAGCGAGGCGGCGGTGACGATCAGGGTGCGACGCATGAGGGTGGCTCCTTATGTCGTTGTGTCTTAGGACATCACAACAACAGGAGCGAAGCCCGTTTGATCACTCCTTCCGGGAACTCTTTCGGTGTGGGGCTAACCCTTCGTGGTATGGTCCCACCCGGGTTCGCGCGGCGTCAGAACCGCCGGCCCTGCCTGGAAGGTCAGCCCGTTCTCGGCCGCACGCTGCACATCCTCCAGCCGCAGCAAAGCGAGTGCGGCGCCGTCGCGGCCACTGCGCATTTCGCCAACGTCCTTGCCGTCCAGCGTCACCGGAGTGCCGGCGTCCGGCGCCGGTCCATTGACGGTGACCGGGAACAGCTTCTTCTTGATGAGGGCGCGGTACTTGGTGCGGGCGGTCAACTCCTGCCCCATGTAGCAGCCCTTGTCCCAGGAAATGGCATTCAGCGCATCCATCCGGCTTTCCAGCGGGATCGATTTCTCGGGGATGAGGTCCAGCGTGCCGTCGGGGATGCCGAGCGACAGGCGATGCCGGTCGTAATCCACGACCTCGCGCGGTGCCAGACCGGCCGCCTCCAGCGCCGCAAGCCCTTCCGCCGGCAGGAACAGGCGGGCCCCCAGCGCCGGCAGACGCGGGTCTGTGAAGGCGACGCCACCGGCAAAAGCCCGGGCCGCACCCGGTTCGGCCGGCAGGCCCAGCGCCTCCAGCGCGCCGTCCCCGAAGGCGACGACCACGCGAAGCTGCTCCGTCCGGTCCTGCAGCGAGATTTTTGAGCGCAGCTTGTATATCTTCAGCCGGCGCAGCAGGTCGGCGCGGCGCTCCGTCTCCGGGTCCAGCAGCAGTGCGGCGTCCGATTCTGCTCCCGACTCGACCAGGTTGAAATCATGAAGGAACTTGCCCTGCGGCGTCAGGAACAGGGCATAGGTGGCACGGTCCGGCGTGACCCGCAGCACGTCGTTGGACACCAGCCCTTGCAGGAACGCCTTGCGGTCCTCGCCAGAAACCGCCACCACGCTCCGCTGGTCCAAAACTGCGTAACCCGCCGACATCGTCGCCTCCACATCATCCAATCGACTGAAGTGTTGGGCGGAACAGCCCGCCTGGCAAGGGCTTGCCGCGCTGCAATGCGCCGCGCAATGAGTTGGGCGAAGGGCTGGGTTGCGGGAGCCGACTGTGACATGATGACCAAAGCGGCAGATGCATCACCGTTGGGCAGAGGATCGGTTGTTGACGGCCGGTGGTGCCGCCGGATTACTCTGTTGGTAGCGGTGGCACGGCTTTGGCAATGCCATACAGGTTTGACCTTTTTCCGGATTGCTCCTCCTTGCCTTCGCACGCCGAGACCTACCCCCCGGACGCTCCGCCGCCC
Organism: Azospirillum sp. A23; assembly: GCF_042938965.1. Lineage (NCBI taxonomy): Bacteria > Pseudomonadati > Pseudomonadota > Alphaproteobacteria > Rhodospirillales > Azospirillaceae > Azospirillum > Azospirillum sp. A23. The sequence continues at coordinate 704,542 of NZ_CP170667.1, forward strand.
CGTTTGGAGCTGCGCGGCATCACCAAGCGATTCCCCGGCTGTCTGGCCAACGACCATGTCGATCTCGTCCTGCAACCGGGTGAGATCCATGCGCTGCTGGGTGAGAACGGAGCCGGCAAGTCGACCCTGGTCAAGATGATCTACGGGGTGCTGCACCCCGATTCCGGGACCATGCTGTGGCAGGGGGCGGAAACGATTGTTCCCGACCCGGCCGGCGCGCGCCGTCTCGGCATCGGCATGGTGTTCCAGCATTTCTCCCTGTTCGACACGCTGACGGTGACCGAGAACATCGCGCTCGGCCTCGACGATGCCGGACCGATGGACCAGCTCGCCGGCCGCATCCGCGAGGTGTCGGAACGCTACGGTCTGGCGCTGGACCCCGGCCGCCACGTCTTCCATCTGTCGGTGGGCGAGCGCCAGCGGGTGGAGATCGTGCGCTGTCTGTTGCAGGATCCGAAGCTGCTGATCATGGACGAGCCGACCTCCGTCCTGACGCCGCAGGAGGCGGCCAAGCTGTTCGAGACGCTGCGCGTCCTGGCGGCGGAGGGCTGCACGATCCTCTACATCTCGCACAAGCTGGAGGAAATCCGCGCGCTGTGCAGCCGCGCCACCGTGCTGCGCGCCGGCAAGGTGGTGGGTGCCGCCGATCCGCGGCAGGAGACCGCGCGCAGTCTCGCCGAGATGATGATGGGGGCGGAACTGTCCACCCCCGAACGGCCGCCGCAGGGTGTGGCCGGCGTTGCCCGCCTGACGGTGCGCCACCTGTCCACCACCTCCGACAATCCCTTCGCCACCAACCTGAAGGACGTCAATTTCGAAGTGCGGGCTGGCGAAATTCTCGGCATCGCCGGTGTCGCCGGCAACGGGCAGGCGGAACTGATGGCGGCCTTGAGCGGCGAGGTTCTGCTCGCCGATGCCGACGCCGTGGTGATCGAGGGCACGTCGGCCGGGCATCTCGGGCCGCGGGCCCGTCGGACGCTCGGCCTCGCTTTCGTGCCGGAGGAGCGGTTGGGCCGCGGTGCCGTGCCGGAACTGAGCCTGTCGGAGAACGCACTGCTGTCCGGCTATGCCCGCGAGCCGCTGGTGCGCGGCGGCATGGTCCATTTCGCCCGCGCCCGCGCCTATGCCGAGACGATCATCCGCGGCTTCAACGTCGTGGCGCATGGTCATCGGGCGGAGGCGCGGTCGCTGTCGGGCGGCAATCTGCAGAAATTCATCATCGGCCGCGAAATCCTGCAGAAGCCCAAGCTTCTGGTGGTCGGCCAGCCGACCTGGGGCGTCGATGCCGGCGCCGCTGCCGCGATCCACAAGGCGCTGATCGATCTGGCGCGGTCGGGGGCGGCGGTGCTGGTCATCAGCCAGGATTTGGACGAGCTGTTCGTGCTGAGTGACCGGATTTCCGTGCTGTTCCATGGCCGCCTGTCCGACAGCCGGCCGACGCACGAAACGACGGTGGAGCGCATCGGCCTGCTGATGGGCGGCCTGTTCGGCACGCCACCGGACGAAGATGGGGAGATCACGCGTGCGGTCTGATGGTTTTTTGAGCACCGGAGACGCCGCATGAGCTTCATCCGTCTTGAACCGCGCGGGCAGGCGTCGAAGACCATGGTCTATGTCACGCCGCTGCTGGCGGTGGCGCTGACCCTGCTCAGCGGCTTCATCCTGTTCCTGGCAATGGGCTTCGACCCGTTGAAGGCGCTCTATTCCTTCTTCGTCGCGCCCGTGACTTCGGTCCGCGGTGTCGGCGAGCTGGTGGTGAAGGCGACGCCGCTCGTGCTGTGCGCCGTCGGGCTCGCCATCGGCTTCCGCGCCAATGTCTGGAACATCGGTGCCGAAGGGCAGCTGACGCTGGGCGCCATCACCGGCGGCGGGCTGGCGCTGGCCTTCTATGGCGAAGGCAGCTGGTGGCTGCTGCCGATGATGGTGATCGGCGGGGCCATCGGCGGGGCGGTCTGGGCGGCGGTGCCGGCCTTTCTGCGGCTGCGCTTCAACGCCAGCGAGATTCTGACCAGCCTGATGCTGAACTATGTGGGGCTGCTGCTGCTGAACTATCTGGTCCATGGTCCCTTCCGCGATCCCGACGGCTTCGCCTTCCCCGAATCGCGGCTGTTCGAAGCCGATGCCACGCTGCCGATCCTGTGGGCCGGGACCCGCGTCCATCTCGGCGCGCTGTTGGCCCTGCTGGCGGTGGCGGGCGGCTGGCTGCTGATCGCCCGGACCTTCATCGGCTTCCAGATCAAGGTGATCGGCCTGACTCCGGCCGCGGCCGGCTATGCCGGCTTCGACCAGAAGCGGATCGTCTGGCTGACCCTGTTGCTGTCGGGCGCGCTGGCCGGCATCGCCGGCATGGGCGAGGTCGCCGGCCCCATCGGCCAGATCACCGCCAGCATTTCGCCCGGCTATGGCTATACCGCCATCATCGTCGCCTTCCTCGGCCGCCTGCACCCGGTCGGCATCCTGCTGGCGGCGCTGCTGATGGCGCTGTCCTTCATCGGCGGCGAGGCGGCGCAGATCGCCATGGGCCTGCCCAAGGCCATCACCGGAGTGTTCCAGGGCATGCTTCTGTTCTTCCTGCTGGCGAGCGACGTGCTGATCCGCTACCGGGTCCGCTTCGGTGCGCGGAGGGCCGCGGCATGAGCGACCTTGCCCTGATCGGCCCGATCCTGGCCGCCATGTTCGCGGCGGCGACGCCGCTGCTGTTCGCTGCCTTGGGCGAGCTGGTCGTCGAGAAGTCGGGCGTCCTCAACCTGGGGGTCGAGGGCATGATGCTGGTCGGCGCTGTCTGCGGCTTCGCCGTCACGGTTCAGACCGGCAGCCCCGTCACCGGTTTCCTCGTCGCGGCCTTCGCCGGCGCTGCCACCGCCTCGCTGTTCGCCGTGCTGACCCTGTTCCTGCTGGCCAACCAGGTCGCGACCGGCCTTGCGCTGACCCTGTTCGGCGTCGGCCTGTCGGCGCTGATCGGCCAGGGTTTCGTCGGCATCCCGCTGGAAGGTCTGCCGAAGCTCCACATCCCCGGCCTGACCGACCTGCCGGTGGTGGGGCAGGCGCTGTTCGGCCAGGACATCATGGTCTATTTGGCTGTTGCCGCCGTCCCGCTGGTCCATCTGTTCCTCTACCGCAGCCGTGCCGGCCTCGTTCTGCGCGCGGTGGGAGAGAACCACACGGCCGCCCATGCGCTAGGCTACAAGGTCCTGCGCATCCGTTTCTTCGCCGTGCTGTTCGGCGGCGCCATGGCCGGGTTGGGCGGCGCCTTCCTGTCGATGGACTACACGCCGATGTGGGCGGAAAACATGACCTCGGGCCGTGGCTGGATCGCGCTGGCGCTGGTGGTCTTCGCCACCTGGAAGCCGGTCCGCGCCATGCTGGGCGCCTGGCTGTTCGGCGGCGTCACCATCCTGCAGCTGCATGTCCAGGGGCTGGGGATCGACGTGCCGTCGCAGCTCTTGTCGATGCTGCCGTATCTGGCTACCGTTCTGGTCCTGGTGCTGATTTCGCGGGATGTCGCCCGCATCCGCCTGAACGCGCCGGCCTGTCTGGGAAAACTGTTTCATCCCGATGCTTGACGCGTCGTTTTGAAAACGAAACAAAGCCCATATCTCACGACATCAAGAATAAGGAGCGTCGACGTGAACAGAAGGACGATGGGCAAGACGGTGCTGGGTCTGGCCGGTGCCGCGATCGCGCTGAGCGTGGGGCTGGGCGCGGGCATGGGCTCCGCCTTCGCGCAGGAGAAGCTGAAGGTCGGCTTCGTCTATGTCGGCCCGGTCAGCGACCATGGCTACAGCTATCAGCACGACCAGGGCCGTCTGGCCGTCGAGAAGGCGCTGGGCGACAAGGTCACCACCACCTTCGTCGAGAACGTGCCGGAAGGCGCCGACGCCGAGCGCGTGATCGAGCAGCTGGCGGCCAGCGGCCACAAGCTGATCTTCACCACCTCCTTCGGCTTCATGAACCCGACGCTGAAGGTGGCCAAGCGCCATCCCGACGTGAAGTTCGAGCACGCCACCGGCTACAAGCGCGCCGAGAACGTCGCGACCTATTCCGGCCGCTTCTATGAAGGCCGCACGGTGGTGGGCGCCATCGCCGGCAAGATGACCAAGTCAAACATCATCGGCTACATCGGCTCCTACCCGATTCCCGAGGTGGTCGGCGGCATCAACGCCTTCACCATCGCGCTGCGCGAGCAGAACCCGAAGGCCGAGGTCCGCGTGGTCTGGGTCAACAGCTGGTACGACCCCGGCAAGGAAGCCGAGGCGGCCAAGGCGCTGATCGACCAGGGTGCCGACATCATCGTCCAGCACACCGACAGCCCGGCCCCGATCCAGACCGCCCAGGAGCGTGGGCTGTGGTCGGTCGGCCAGTCGTCCGACATGACCCGCTTCGGTCCGAAGTCGCACCTGACCGCGATCGTCGAGGACTGGAACGGATATTATGTCGACCGGGTGAAGGCGGTTCTCGACGGCAGCTGGAAGCCGATCGACACCTGGGGCGGCATCAGCACCGGCATGGTTGAGCTGGCCCCCTACAATCCGGCGATCCCGGCCGACGTCGTGAAGATGGCCGACCAGATCAAGGCCGACATCGTGTCCGGCAAGCGGCACTCCTTCCAGGGCCCGGTCAAGGACCAGTCCGGCAAGGTCGTGATCCCGGAAGGCAAAACCGCCACCGACGAGCAGATCCTAAAGATGGACTGGTACGTCGAGGGCGTGCAGGGCAAGGTTCCGAAGTAAGCAGTGTACTGTGTGGCGGACCGAGGGTGATGACCCTCGGTCCGTCGCGCGTTCCGGCGATGTGGGGAGGTGGGCGATGGACGGAAGCAGCCTCTACGACAGCGATTTTTACGCCTGGGCGAACGAACAGGCCGCCCTGCTGCGGGCCGGCAGGCTCGACGCGGTCGACATCGAGCACATCGCCGAGGAGATCGAGAGTATGGGCAAGACCGAGAAGAGGGAACTGGTCAACCGGCTGCGCGTGCTCCTGCACCATCTTCTGAAATGGGAACATCAACCCGCCCGCCGCGGAAACTCCTGGCGCCTTTCAGTTGCCAACAGCCGCGACGAAATCGAAACGCACCTGCGTGACAATCCGAGCCTGAAGTCGAAGCTCGGCGAATCGATTGCCGACGCCTACCGGCTGGCGCGGCGCGATGCCGCCGCCGAGACGGGCATCGACGAGGCTGTGTTCCCCGTTCAGTGCCCGTGGAGCTTTGCCAATATCATGGACGAGGGGTTCTGGCCGGAAGGCTGAAGAGTTCCAGCCGTCCCGGCCTACAGATACTCGCCCAGCAGCCGCAGGAACGGACGCGCTTCCTGCAGGACCAGGATGGTCTGATGGAACAGGTCCTCGGGCGAGGCGTGGTGTTCCAGCCGGATTTCTGAGAACAGGATGATCTTCTGTCCGCCCTGGACGATGAACCGGACATGCGGCAGCCCTTCGATTCCGCGCAGGACCGCCAGCAGGGCGCGGCGGCGCTCGGGGGCCTGGGCCGTATAGGGCACGTGGCCGACATCCGCCCAGATCTGGCAGATCGAGCCGCCGCCGTCCTCCGGCCCTTCATGCCGCACGGCGACGTTGAAGGGCAGGCCGTCGGCCATGAAGGTCAGCTTGCAGGGGCGGGGCGGCTTGGCGATGCCGAGAACGCCCTCCGGCGTCATCTCGATGGAGCCGGGATTGATGGGCAGGGCGCCGTCCGGCACTTCGGCCAGCGATTGAATGGTCTTCAGATCGGGAACGGACAAGGCGGCACGCTCGGCTTCAGGGGCAATGGAGACGACAGCATGGGCTCCGGCCGCTAAAATTCTGTAAAGGCTTGCAACGCACAGCTAGAATGGCTGTTCGCTGTGGTCTGAAAATACGAAGAAAGCAGGCGATGTCCGCCATCGATACCGTCGTCGTCCCCATCCACCGTGCCGGCTGGCCCTTCATCGCCGGTTTCGCGGTGGTTTCCCTGATCCTGGGTCTCGCCGTCTGGGCGCCGCTCGGCTGGATCGGTCTGGTGCTCACCCTGTGGTGCGCCTACTTCTTCCGCGATCCCGACCGGGTCACGCCGACGCGGCCCGGACTGCTGGTCAGCCCGGCCGACGGGCGCGTCACCATGATCGTCCAGGCGGTTCCGCCGAAAGAGCTCGGCATGGGGGACAAGGCGCTGACCCGGATCAGCGTGTTCCTCAACGTCTTCAACGTCCACGTCAACCGCGTGCCGGCCGATGGCACCATCGTGGCCGCCGAATACCACAAGGGCACCTTCGTCAACGCCGCGCTGGACAAGGCGAGCGACGAGAACGAGCGGATGGCCTTCCGCCACCGCCTGCCGGACGGGCGCGAGATCGCCTATGTCCAGATCGCCGGCCTGGTGGCGCGCCGCATCCTGTGGTGGGTCAAGGCCGGGCAGCAGGTGAAGGCGGGCGAACGGTTCGGCCTGATCCGATTCGGCAGCCGCACCGACATCTATCTGCCCGACGGCGTCGCCCCGCTGGTCTGCGTCGGCCAGACCGCCATTGGGGGCGAGACGATCCTGGCCGACCTGGACGGGACCGAAGCGCAGCGGCAGGGGGATGTGCGGCGATGAAACGACCGCCCGTCTTCCGCCAGCAGATCTTCCGCCCGCACCGGGCGCGCCGTCCCGGCCGGCCGCACCCGCGGCTGAAAGGGCTGTCGATCAACCACCTGTTGCCGAACGTGCTGACTGTGCTGGCGCTCTGCTCCGGCCTGACCGCGATCCGATTCGCCATGCAGGAGCGGTGGGAGCCGGCGGTCATCGCCATCGTCATCGCCGCCATCCTGGATGCGCTGGACGGCCGGATCGCCCGCCTGCTGAACGGGCAGAGCAAGTTCGGGGCGGAACTGGACAGCCTGTCCGACGCCATCAGCTTCGGCGTCGCCCCCGCCTTCATGATGTATCTGTGGGGGCTGAACGGTGCGGGCAGCCTGGGCTGGATCGCCGCCATGGCCTATGCCGTGTGCTGCGCCTTGCGGCTGGCGCGCTTTAACTCGCGGCTCGGCGTGGTCGACCTGCCGCCCTGGGCCTACAACTACTTTACCGGCGTGCCGGCGCCGGCCGGGGCCGGCCTCGTCCTGCTGCCGATGATCCTGGGGTTCGAGATCGGTCCGGAGTTCCCCGGCCATCCGGCCGTCATCGTGCCGTGGACCCTGCTGATCGGCGGGCTGATGGTCAGCATCCTGCCGACCTTCTCCTTCAAGGGTGCGCGGGTCCCGGCCCATTGGGTGGTGCCGGCCCTGGCCGGCGTCGGGCTGCTGGCGGCGATGATGGTCAGCCAGCCCTGGTGGACGCTCTCCATCGTCGGCATCGCCTATATGGTCAGCCTGCCATTCTCCATCGCCCAGTTCCGCAAGCTGCAACGGGCGGCGGAACTGATGCGCACGGAGATCGGCGAGCCGCTACCGGAGACGCAGGAGACCGAGGCGCAGGGAGCCGGATCGCAGGCTCCGGAAGGGGCGACGCCCGAGGACGAGGCACGGAAGCCGGTCTGACCGGCTTCCTCTCCCCCTTTTCCTATTCTGCCGCGGCCAATTCCTTGAACCGCTCGGCTGCCGCGACTTCGGCAGCCAGTTCGGTCACGGTGATGCGCGCCACCATCGGGATCTGCCCCAGGCAACGGCCGACATGGTCGGTTTCCGCCTGGGGCAGATCGCCGATTTCCATGGCGATGTCGAGCATGTCGCCGGTCAGCCGGCTGTGCAGGGCCAGCGGGACCAATCCGCGCTTGGCGACATATTCCAGAACGCGGGGCAGGGTGCCGGGATCGGCGTCGGCGACCAGGGAGAAGACGACCCGGCGGCCGGGTGCTGTCGCGCGCGCGTCCGAAGCGGACACGGGGGCGGCATTCGAAGAATTGGCGTTCAGGGAATTGGTGTTCACGGTGCTGGACATGGCGTGATCGGGTCTTCAGACGGTTCTGCGGACTGGACGAGCGAAATCCCCGGCTCTCAAAGGAGAACCGGGCCGCTAATTCGCAGAATGCCGTCGATGCGATGCACGTTCATGGGATAGGAGCCTAAGCGGCCACGCACCGTCCGTCAACAGGGGCGAACTCGCCGAAAGATCGGCAGTGTCGCGTTCGGGGAGCGCCGGTGGCGCGACATCCCTCCTTGGTGGTGGAGAACCGTCACGTTCGAGCCGGACAGGAACAAAGTCCAGAGGATCCCGTTGAGGTTCCGCTTGTCCGTCACAAATGCTCCATCATAAGGGAGAAGGCCATGCTCGGCACGATTCTGCTCATCATCCTCATTCTGATGCTTCTCGGCGCCGTTCCGGCCTGGCCGCACAGCCGCGGCTGGGGCTATGGTCCCAGCGGCATCCTCGGCGTGCTGCTGATCGTCCTGATCGTTCTGCTGCTGATGGGCCGGATCTGATCCGCAACCTGTCGACCTGATGCTATCTGCCCGATGGGCGGCGGGGCCGGCGGAGCGCGAACATGAGCCATCCGACCGGCCCCAGCATCAGCACCATCACCAGCCATCCGGCGCGCGGTCCGAACGGGCAGCGCGATCCGGCCGGCGGCCGCCACCCGCCACCCCGGCGCGACAAGGCCACATGCAGCAGTGGCAGCCCGTATAAGGCGAACAGGATCAGCCAGGGGATCGCGGGCCAGGGAATCATGGCGGAAAGATCGGCATTCATCCTCCGACGATAGCATCGATCTTCAAGCTGTTGCGACCGATCGTCACGGCATAATGCGGATGCATGCAGCCTCGGTTGCGCTGCACACAGGGCAACGAGGTTGAAGCCGGTGGGGACTTTCGGCTAGGGTCGTCGACAAGATCGTCCGAAGGGCCTAGCCATGGCACTGGAAATCGAGCGGCGCTTTCTCGTCCGCAAGGATGTCCGGCATCTCTGCCGGAATGGCGTCCGAATGGTCCAGGGATACCTGCCGTCCGACGGCGTCAGCACGGTCCGCGTCCGCATCGCGGAGGACCGGGCGACCCTGACCATCAAATCGCTGAAGCGCGGAGCTTGCCGGGACGAGGTGGAGCACCCGCTGGATCTGGATTTCGCGCGCCAGCTTCTTCTCCACGGCTGCGAAGGCCGGGTGATCGAAAAGACCCGCTACCGCCATTGCCAGGACGGCCTGTGCTGGGAGATCGACGTCTTCGATGGCGAAAATTCCGGCCTCGTCATTGCGGAGGTCGAGTTGAAGTCCCCCGACCAGACGGTGCCGCTGCCGGACTGGATCGGCGCGGAGGTCACCACGTTGCGTGCCTACGGCAACTCCGCCCTTTCCCGTGCGCCGATCCGGCGCTGGTCCGCTGCCGCCGCTTGAAGGGTCGCGTGTGGGCGCGACCCGAGCGGCGATAAGCCAGCAGAGTGGGTCAGGCCGTCCGTACCTTGTTCAGGAAGCCCTGAACCTCGCCACGCAGGCGGTCGGCCTGGGTCGCGAGAGTGCGGCTGGCATCCAGAACCGCATCGGCGGCGCCGCCGGTCTTGGTGGCGGCGGTGGTCACCTCGGCGATGTTGCGCATCACCTGCTGGGTGCCTTCTGCGGCCTGCTGGACATTCTGGGCGATCTCGCGCGTGGCGCTGCCCTGCTGTTCCATTTCGAGCGCGATGTCGGTAACCGTGCCGCTGATCGCGGTCACCGCGTCGGAGATGGTGCGGATGGCCTCCACCGCGCTGGTGGTAGCGGTCTGCATCTCCGCGACCTGGGCGGAAATCTCCTCGGTCGCCTTGGCGGTCTGGCCGGCGAGGTTCTTAACCTCGGTCGCCACCACGGCGAAGCCCTTGCCGGCCTCGCCGGCGCGGGCGGCTTCGATGGTGGCGTTGAGCGCCAAGAGGTTGGTCTGCTCGGCGATTTCGCCGATCAGGCCGACGACCTGGCCGATGCGCTCGGCAGCCATCGACAGACCCTCGACGATGCTGTTGGTCTGCACCGCCTTGTCGGCGGCCCCCGACGCGGTGGCGGAGCTGGCGTTCAACTGGCGCGAGATTTCGGCGATCGAGGCCGACAACTGTTCCGCCGCCGCGGCGACGGTCTGCACATTCGCGGTCGCCTGCTGCGAGGCGGTGGCGACGGCGGTGGATTTCGCGGTGGTCAGCGCCGCGTCCGACGACATCTCCTGCGCATCGCGGCCCAGCGAGCCGGCCGACTCGGTCAGCGAGGTCACCACGCCCGACACCGCCTGTTCGAAGCCGTTGGCGAATTCGTTCATCGTGCGGCGGCGGTCGGCATCGATCTGGATGCGCATCTCCTCCCGCTCGCGCTCCATCCGCCGCATCTCCAGGGCGTTGTCCTTGAAGATGGTCATGGCGGCGGCCATGTTGCGCAACTCGTCCTTGCGGTCGCCACCGGGAATGTCGACGCTCAGGTCGCCCTCGGCGAGCCGGCCCATGGCGCCGGTCATGGCGTGCAGCGGGAGGGTGATGGCGCGGTCGATGATCCAGGCCATCAGTGCGCCCAGCAGCAGCGCCACCGCCGCACCGATGGCGATCACCATGCCGGCGCTGGCGCGGCCGGCCTCGCGATCCTCACGCTGCAGGGTGACCAGACGGCCAACCTGACCGCTGACCGCGGCCGATGCCTTGGCCATCGCCTCCGACGCGTCATGCTGCTTGGCGACGGCGGAGGACAGTGCGGTGAATTCCGAGTCGAAAGCGCGGGCGGCCTCGGTGATGGCGGCGATCAGCGCCCGCCCTTCCCGATCGACCAGGACGGCGCCGGCCTCTCCGGCAATCGCCAGGATCTCCTTCACCGCGGCGGCAGCCGCGACTTTGGCGTCCGCCGAGCCGGTCAGCAGAAAATCGCGCTGGGCCAGCATCGCCGATTGCGCGTCCTGCACCAGCCGCATTGCCAGACCGCGCAGCATGACGGCCTCGTTCACCTCGCTCTGGGCGTATTTCGAGGCTTCGGTCAGCGCTTCGGTCACCATGGCCTGGTTCTTCTGGAGTTCCATGGCGCGCTCCTGCACGCCGCGGGCCGCCTCGTCCAGCCCGGCGGCCACGCCGACCTCGGTCAGCGCGGCGATGCCCTTGCCGTGCAGGGCGCGCACGGTGTCGTGGTAGGCGCGGGCGTCGCCGGCGATCCGGGCGGCGGATTCCTCGTCATTGGTGCCGACGAGGTCCTTGGCGACGGTGTCGGTAATCTGCACCAGCTCGTCCAGCGCCGCGACGATCCGGTCGGCCAGGGCCTGATCGGCGTTGCGGCGCAGATCGCTCTGCTGGCGCCGGACCTCCAGCACCCGTTCGATGACGCGGTTCGCGCGCTCCGCCGTGTCCATGCTGTGGCGCAGCTCGGTGTCGGCATCGCGCTTGCTGGCCATATTCAGGTCATAGCGCTCCGATTGCTGCTTGCCGATCTTCTCGGCGATCTCGCGCAGCGCGCGGGCGCGCAGTTCCATGCTGGCGGTGCGGGCGTGCGCCTCACCGTCCTGGGCGACGAAATTGTTGAAGGCGGCGCGGTAGCCGTCGATGCCGGACAGCACTTCGTCCAGCAGCCGGCGTCCCTCGCCGTCGGTCAGGGCGGCGCGCGTCTGCTGCGCCTCGGCCTGCAGGGCGTCCAGCATGCCCGGAACGTTGGTCGCGGCCTTGGCGTCGCGTTCGGTGACGAATCGCGCCTCCTCCAGCCGCACCGACTTCAGCCTTGTGTCGAGGTCGGCGGTATGGGCTTCCAGACCGACCCGTTCGGCGTAGGTGCTCAGGCTGTTCCAGCCGACGAACGCCACGCCAACCGTCAGGAGCAGCACGGCGGCAAAGCCAAGCGCTATCCGCGTTCCGATCGTCATGGATTATGGACTCCCCGATGGCATCGCAAGTGGCGATGCTTCTCCCCGATCATTGGGACGATTGAACCACAGGACGCTTTATGTCCGGTTTGATTCAAGTCAGGAATCCCACTTATTTCAGAAGCGGTCGGGCATCCAGCACGGTGCGCCGCGAAATACGCGGTGCAAACGGCCGATCATCTTTTCTTCACCATGAAGCAAACCAGCTCTCCAAAGTGTGCGAGCGCTTGCGTGCCCCGTGAACAGACTGGCGAAAGCGGCGGTGCCGATCCGAGCCGGCGGGTCAAGGACTTGCGCTGTTTTCGAGATATTTCCAGCAGAGCTGACAACCTCAAGGTGGTGGCGCGCGCAATTGTCGAAAATTAAATCGTCATTTATCTCAAAAATGGCATACTCTTGTATGTCGGCTGGGTATCCCCTCGCCTCCAGGGCCTTGCCGGCATCGAGGGGGCGGACCAGCCACTCCTCGCGGCACTCGAGCGCCACGCCATCGCCGGCAAGCAGCGCCAGCGGGTCATCCGGACCGCCGCGCCATGTCACCCGGTCCACTTGAGCCCTGAAACCGGCCAGCATGGTCATGGCCGGTTTCAGCGACCGTGAGGAGGGCAGGCAGAGGTCGGCGACGTCGAGGCGCCGATCCTGAGGCGGCGTCACCGCGATGTAGCCATCCTGGTTGCGGTAAAGCTCCGACGGCTCGCCGTCCGGGCAGAGGGCGAGCGTCCACAGCGCCTCGGTCCTTTCCGGCAGGCCGCTCTGCTCCTCCAGCAGAGGTTGGCGGAGCATTGCCAACGGCACGGCGTCGAGCGGGTCCGCCGGCCACAAGTCGCTTGCGGCAGCCCTGGACTGCGCAAAGGCCGATGGCGGTGCGCTCCAGCGGCAGGTGACGCCGCCGCGGCCAAAGCCGAGCCGATGATAGAAAGGAAGGGTTGCCGGGCAGAGCACCGCCAACGCCGCCCCGGCCTGCCGCCCCTCCATCAGCAGGGCCCGCATCAGCGCACTGCCATGGCCGGCGCCGCGCAGGGCCGGGTCGACCGCCACCATGGCGATGGCCTGCACCGGAACCGGCCGCCCGCCGAACCACTGATTCATCGTCCAAAAGGCGGCACAGGCGGCCAATGCGGTGCCGGTGGACCGAGGAACACGCAGGACGCGGATGCTGTCCATGCCGAACAGGCCGGCGTAGCGGTCGAACAGGTCGCGCGACAGCCCGAAGCCGAGCCGCGCCAGCCGGGCGACGGCGTTCAGCTCCTCCGGCTGGGCCGGCCCGTATTCATGATGGTGAGCAGGAAGGGTGACGACCGGCCTCCACTCGTTCAGCGGCCGGCGGGACCGCGGCGCGGGCTTCGTGCAGCAAAGATGCGAGTTTGTTCATATGACAACGAAACAGCGTTGGCGGCAACAGAGTGAGCGGAGGACGAGAGCGCGCGTAGAGGAAATGCCGTTCAGGCGTCCGTGCTCGTCGCGCCGCTCAATCTCGCTGCTGCCCACCCGGCCGACTCGCGCACCACCTCGCTGGCATCCTGTGCCAGGGCCTCCGCCACCGGTTTCAGGGACGGATCGCCGCTGTTGCCGATCGCGATGAGGACATTGCGGACGAAGCGGTCGCGGCCGATGCGCTTGATTGGGGAGCCGCTGAACACCTGCCGGAAGCCAGCATCATCCAACTGCGCCAGATCGGCCAGCCGCGGCGCGGTCAGCTCGGCCCGCGGCAGGAAGGCGGGTTCGCGGGTCGCGCGGGCGAACTTGTTCCAGGGACAGGCGGCAAGGCAATCGTCGCAGCCATAGATGCGGTTGCCCATCAGCGGCTTGAGGTCTTCGGGAATCGGCCCCTTGTGTTCGATGGTCAGATAGCTGATGCAGCGCCGGGCGTCGATCTGGTAGGGCGCCGGGAAGGCGGCGGTCGGGCAGGCGACCTGACAGCGGTCGCAGGAGCCGCAGCGGTCGCGTGCCGGCGGGTCGGGGGGCAATTCCAGCGTCGTGTAGATCTCGCCCAGGAACAGCCAGGAACCATGGTCGCGCGACACCAGATTGGTGTGCTTGCCCTGCCAGCCCAGCCCGGCCTGCGCCGCCAGCGGCTTTTCCATCACCGGGGCGGTGTCGACGAACACCTTCACGCCGGCCTTGGTCTGATGGGTCAGCCATTGCGCCAGCGTCTTCAATCGGCCCTTGATCAGGTCGTGATAGTCGCGGTTGCGGGCATAGACCGAGACGATGCCGCGGTCGGGATGCTCCGCCAGACGGCGCGGGTCGTCGTGCGGGGCGTAGCTGGTGCCGAGCGCGATGACGGTGCGCGCCTCGTCCCACAGCGACTGCGGATGGCTGCGCTGGTCGCTGCGCTCGGCCATCCAGCCCATGTCGCCGTGCCGGCCCTCGGCAACGAACTGCGCGAGACGCTCGCGCGCCTCCGGCCCCAGTGCTGCCGGGGCGAAGCCCACCGCGTCGAACCCCACCGCCAGCGCGCGGTCGCGGATGGCGTCCCGCAGCCGCGCCAGGTCGGCGGAAGACAGCGGAGCGGGCTTAGCCGCGGCCACGGTAGGTCGGCACGTCCTGCGACGGGATCCAGACGCCTTTCGGCGGCTCCCCGGTCTGGAAGAACACGTCGATGGGGATGCCGCCGCGCGGATACCAGTAGCCGCCGATGCGCAGCCAGACCGGCGACAGTTCGTCCACCAGCCGCTTGCCGATGCCCACCGTGCAGGCCTCGTGGAAGGCGCCGTGGTTGCGGAAGCTGGTCAGGAACAGCTTCAGCGACTTCGATTCGACCAGCCAGTCGCCGGGCACATAGTCGATGACCAGATGGGCGAAGTCCGGCTGGCCGGTGATCGGGCAGAGCGAGGTGAACTCGGGTGCGGTGAAGCGCACGCAGTAGGGAGTGCCGGGGTTCGGGTTCGGCACCCGCTCCAGCACGGCCTCTTCCGGCGTACTGGGCTGGATTGTGGAGCCGCCGAGCTGGGTCAGGCCGGCATAGATGTTCTCACTCATCGGTGTTTTCCTCCGCCACCCGCTCGGCTTCCGGCGGGGCGCTGTCCTTGTCCGCCTTCGGCGGAGCATTGTCCTTGTCCGCCTTCGGCGGAACACTGTCTTTACCCGCCTTCGGCGGGCGGCCTTGCTTCGGCGGCTTGCCGGGCTTGGCGATGGGGTCCACGGTCGCCTCGATGTCGCCTTCGTTCATGCGGGCTTCCATGGCGCCGGCGACCTTCTCGAAATTGCCGTCGGCGATGGCCTGCCGCATCGTCCGCATCACGTCCTGGTAGTAATGCAGGTTGTGCCAAGTCAGCAGCATCGGCCCCAGCATCTCGTCCGCCTTGAACAGATGATGCAGATAGCCCCGGCTGTAGCTCCGGCAAGTCGGGCAGCCGCACTCGGCATCGAGTGGGCGCTCGTCATGGGCATGGCGGGCGTTGCGGATGTTGATGGTGCCGCGGCGGACGAAGGCCTGGCCGGTGCGGCCCGACCGCGTCGGCATCACGCAGTCGAACATGTCGACGCCGCGCCGTACCGCGCCGATCAGGTCGCTCGGCCGGCCGACGCCCATCAGGTAGCGCGGGCGGTCCTTGACCATCAGCGGCTCGGTGAAGTCGAGCACGCGGAACATCGTCTCCTGGCCTTCGCCGACCGCCAGCCCGCCGATGGCGTAGCCGTCGAAGCCGATGTCGGTCAGGGCGGCAACGCTCTCCGCCCGCTGCTCCGGATAGATGCTGCCCTGGACGATGCCGAACAGGCCGTAGCCGGGCCGTTCGACGAAGGCGTCCCTGCTGCGCCGCGCCCAGCGCATCGACAGCCGCATGGAGGATTCCGCCTGCGCTTCCGTCGCCGGGAAGGGCGTGCATTCGTCCAGGCACATGGTGATGTTGCTGTCCAGCATGTGCTGGATCTGGATGGAGCGTTCCGGCGTCAGGTGGTGCCGGCTGCCGTCCAGGTGCGATTTGAAGGTGACGCCTTCCTCCGACATCGTGCGCAGGTCGGACAGGCTCATCACCTGGAAGCCGCCGCTGTCGGTCAGGATCGGCTTGTCCCAGTTCATGAAGCGATGCAGGCCGCCCAGCTGCGCCACCCGCTCCGCCGTCGGGCGCAGCATCAGGTGATAGGTGTTGCCCAGCAGGATTTCCGCACCTGTGGAGGCCACCGCGTCGGTGGTCATCGCCTTCACCGTCGCGGCGGTGCCGACCGGCATGAAGGCCGGCGTCTCGATGGTGCCGTGGGCGGTGGTGACGCGGCCGCGCCGCGCCCGCCCGTCGGTCGCCAGAAGGTCAAAGCCGATGCCGGTCATGTTGGGTCCGTCCTGTGCAGCAGCGAGGCGTCGCCGTAGCTGAAGAAGCGATAGTCGGTGTCGATGGCATGCCTATAGGCCGCGCGCATGCGGTCATAGCCGGCGAAGGCGCAGACCAGCATGAACAGGGTCGATTTCGGCAGGTGGAAGTTGGTCCACAGCAAATCGACGATGCGGAAGCGGTAGCCGGGGGTGATGAAGATGTCGGTGTCGCCGCTGAAGGGGACCAGCGTCCCGTCCGGCCGGCCCGCCGTCTCCAGGATGCGCAGCGCCGTGGTGCCGACCGAGACGATCCGGCCGCCGGCCTTGCGCGTCTCGTTCACCGCGGCGGCGGTCTCGGCAGAGATTTCGCCCCATTCGCTGTGCATCTTGTGGTCGGCGATGTCGTCGACCTTCACCGGCAGGAAGGTGCCGGCCCCGACATGCAGCGTTACCGGCACCCGCCGCACGCTGCGCTCGTCCAGCGCCGCCAGCAACTCGGGCGTGAAGTGCAGCCCGGCGGTGGGGGCGGCGACGGCACCCTCGCGGGCGGCAAAGACGGTCTGGTAATCGGCGTTGTCCCCCTCGTCGGCCTTGCGGCGGATGTAGGGCGGCAGCGGCATCCGGCCGTGGCGGTGCAGCGCCTCCATGAGATTCGCCCCGCCGGCGGAGAAGCGCAGCTGTACCTCCATGCCGTCCTTGGCGATCACCTCGGCGCTGAAGTCATCGGCTATGACGATGGTGTCGCCGGGTTTCAGCCGCTTGCCGGGCTTGGAGAAGGTCGCCCATTCCCGTTCGCCCAGCCGCTTGTGCAGCGTGATCTCCACCGCCACCTCGCCGCGCCGGCCGTCGAGCCGGGCCGGGATGACGCGGGTGTCGTTGACGACCATCAGGTCACCCGGCTGCAACAGCGTCGGAAGGTCCCGCACGATGAAGTCGCGCAAGGTGGAGCCCACCTCCAGCAGGCGGGCGGCGTCACGCGGCCGGACGGGATGCTCGGCGATCCGGTCGGGCGGCAGGTCGAAGTCGAAATCGGCGGTCTTCATGGGAGGCGCAAGCTATAGACCGAACCGGCCCCCGTTGTGAAGGGACAGGAACGGGACACAGTCCTGCTGGACCGGCCCTGTCCCGATCCGCAGTCTTCTCACGCCGCGCGCAACTGCGACAGGAACTCGGCAAGCTGACGCTCCATCGCCACCGCCTCCTGCGACAGGGTGGTGGAGGCGTTCAGCACATTCTTGGCGGCGGTGCCGGTTTCTCCCGCGGCCGCCGACACGCCGGTGATGTTGTGGTTCACGTCGCGGGTGCCGGTGGAGGCCTGCTGTGCGTTGCGGGCGATCTCCCCGGTTGCGGCGGCCTGCTGCGAAACCGCTCCGGCAATGCCGGTGGCGATCTCGTTCATCGATTCGATGACGCGCGTGATGCCCTGGATGTCGGAGACGGCCTCGCCGGTGGCGGTCTGGATGGCGGTGATCTGGGCGGAGATTTCCTCCGTCGCCTTGGCGGTCTGGTTGGCGAGATTCTTCACCTCGCTCGCCACCACGGCGAATCCCTTGCCGGCCTCTCCGGCCCGTGCGGCTTCGATGGTCGCGTTCAGCGCCAGCAGGTTGGTCTGTGAGGCGATGGAGTTGATCAACTGGACCACGTCGCCGACCTGCCGGGCCGCGGCGGCCAAGCCATCGACCTTGGCGTTGGCATGCCGTGCGCGCTCCACCGCCTCCTCGGCGATGCCCGTCGACTGCGAGACCTGGCGACCGATTTCCCCGACCGATGCCGACAGTTCCTCCGCCGCAGCGGCGACCGTCTCGACGCTGGCGGAGGTCTGCTGGGTTGCTGCGGCGACCGCTTCCGACCGGAGATTGGTCTGGTCCGCCGTGTCGGTCATCATCTTCGCCGCCTGCTGAAGCACCCGCGCCTCGCCGGCGACCGTGCGCAGGATGCCGCCAATCCTCTGTTCCAGCCGGTCGGCCAGCTGCCGCATGGCCTGGATGCGTTCCTCTTCCGCCCGCAGGTCGGCGTTGCGCTGCTCCTCCTCCAGCCGGCGTTTTTCGATGGCATTGCCTTTGAAGATGACGAGCGCCGATGCCATGGCTCCGATTTCGTCGGATCGACCTTCGGCCGGCACGATCACGGCGGTGTCGCCGTCGGCCAGACGATGCATCGCGTCGGTCATAGCGGACAGTGGACGGGTGACGCCGCGCGTCATCATGATGGCGGTGCCCAGACAGGCGACCAACCCGATCAGGCCGCCGGCAATCACCACCAGCTTCAGCGAATCGACATCGGCCCGCACGGTGTCGATCGACCGGTTCAGCTTGGCGATCTCCGCGGCGGCGGCCGTATCGGTCTTGCTGACCAGCGCCTCCAGACTGTCGGTGATGGCTTCCGCCGTCTTGTCAAACTCGCCCATCAGGCGGTTGCCGCCAGCCGGGCCGTCGGCGATGAAGGCCTCGGCCATCCGCTTGCCGGTGTCGTAATAAGGGGCGAACGCGCCTGCCGTCTCGCGCAACGCCTCCTGAACGTCGGTCAGGCCGAGCGTGGAGGCGAGTGCCGCGGCACGCGCGATCTCGGCCCTGAACCCTTCGGCATGCTCGGCCGCCTTGGCCGGACCGTCATCCAGCCCGTCGAGCCCGCGGGTGGCAGACACATCGGTCAGCCATTGCTGAACCTGAATGATGTGGATCTGGATTTCCTTGATCGACTTGACCAGTTCCAGACCGTTTTCGGTCACGCGGTCGGACGAGCTTTCCATTGTGTTCAGCGAGTCGTGCTCCTCGCTCACCGTCATCCAGGTCGCCGCCATCGAGAACAGCAGGATGGCCGCAATCAGGGCCATTGCGATCGACAGTCTGCGCTTGATCGACATTCCTATGTTTCCCTCGCTCAAATCCGCTGATTTGGATCAGGCCGGACGAAGCGCAGGGTCGACGGACCCGCTGTCAGGCATCCTGTTTTTGAATAAGTGATCAATAACGATGCTGTCGAGCGGTTCCGTTCGCGTTCAAACAGAAAGCCATAAAAATCCGAACAGGGTTCAAAAAGATTTCCGGATGGTTTCGTCTTTATATTGATTGGCCGGTCATTGAGTGAGCGGTCGGGGCGATTGCGATTTATTCTCAGTCCGCTGGAGGCAATCCTTGGGCCGTCAGCGCTTCCGCCTGCCGCGCCGCCAGTACATTCACGTCGAAGTCGCGGATCAGCCCCTGGAACATCTGGTACCAGTTCAGCTCCGCTTTCAGATGCAGGAAGACCGAGCCCAGCCCGACCGCGGCGCGGTCCATGAAGACGAACTCCCGCGGGATTTCCACGCCGCCGACGCGGCGCAGTTCGGCATGGACCTTGCCCGCCGTCTCGCGGCCGTAATGGCCGCCGTTGGTCTCCTCGATCTTGCGCTGGCGGTCCTCCATGATCGGGGCGTAGACGAAGCGCGCCCAGATGTTCAGCACGTCGACCAGCTCGTTCGACGGGTTGACGAAACCCCAGGTGCGGTAGGCCTCCACCGCCTGCTCGCGGTTGTCGGTGCGCAGCGCATTGTAAAGGTCGATCACGCCCTTGACGAAGCTGGGCTTGAAGACGCGGATGCAGCCGAAATCGAGCAGGTTGATCGAGCGGTCGGGCCGGACCGTGTAGTTGCCCAGATGCGGGTCGCCGTGGATGACGCCGTAATTGTAGAAGGGCACATACCAGGCCCGGAACATGTTCATCGCCAGTTCGTCGCGTGCCTCTGGATGTTCGGCGACGAAGTCCAGGATCTTGCGGCCATGCACCCATCCCATGGTCAGCAGCCGCTTGCTCGACAGCTCCGGCACCACGTCCGGCACATGGACGCCGGGCGTGCCGGCCAGCATCGACTGATAAAGGCGGGTGTGCTTCGCCTCGCGCTCGTAATCCAGCTCCTCGCGCAGGCGGGCGCCGATCTCCTTCTGGATCTGGCGGGTGGAGATGGCGCTGTCGGTGCGCTCGAAGATCGCGAAGATCAGGCCGAGCTGCCGCAGGTCGGCTTCCACCGCCGAGGCCATGTCGGGATATTGCAGCTTGCAGGCAAGCTCCCGCCCGTCCGGCCCGATGGCCTTATGGACCTGACCCAGCGACGCGGCGGCGGCGGCGATGTGCTCGAAGCTCTGGAAGCGCGACTGCCAGCTGGGGCCAAGCTCGCTTGCCATCCGCCGCTTGACGAAGGGCCAGCCCATCGACGGCGCGTCGGCCTGCAACTGCGCCAGTTCCTGGGTGTATTCCTTCGGCAGGGCATCGGGGATGGTCGAGAGAATCTGCGCCACCTTCATAAGCGGCCCTTTCAGCCCGCCGAGTGCGGCCCGCAGTTCCGCCGCGTGGCGCTCCCGCTCCACGCGAATTCCCAGCACGCGTTCGCCCGCCAATCTCGCGGCCAACCCGCCAACGGCGGTGCCGACCCGCGCATACCGCGCGACCCGTCCGCCCCATGTGTTCTCATCGTGTTCCGGCATGCTCACAAGGTGGGTTCGCCTCGGGGAAAAGGCCAGCCCCGCCCGGTCGGAGACCGCTGATGGAATGCCTCCGAATGGCGCTGCGACGCAGCATGCGATTTTCTTGACAGCTCTGTGAAAGGAGCGCAGGCTTCGTCTTACAGTAATCAACGCCGAGGTGAAGTGAGCGAGCATCGGAAACGCCTTACCGTTCAAGCGGATAGCTTGGGCGGAACAGTAGAGACCGATACCAGGGAGGGTGAGTAAGATCATGACTCCACCGGCGCTTACCTGATTATGCCGATCTGTTCGGCCATCATAACTGAGCTTTCAGTTCCGAATTCTTTCGCCTGATTGGCGACTTCATCCGGGCCGTAGATGCCCGCTGCGAAAGCCCTCGCTTCACCTCGGAGCGAGGGCTTTTGTTTTGGCCGGAGCATTACCCCTATCCCAGGGCCGGCAAGAGCAAAGCCTCCGGCAATACGTTTCAAACGATACTGTTTGCATATGAAATCAAATCCCGTTATCCACGGAACCGAACGGTGCGGCAGGACGCCGCAGGTCGGCGTGCGCACCCGTCACACGAAAAGAGGATGGGGAGGATCGCATGGGTCGGTTGCTGAAGCCTTTCGCGCTGGCGGCGCTGCTTGCGACGACGGCATTGTCTGCTGCCGCGATGTCGGCTCACGCCCAGACCGCCAAGCCGGTGCGAATCGGCGTGCTGGCGGACGAGGCCGGATTCGCGTCTGACATCGGCGGCAAGGGCGCCGTGCTCGCCACCCGGATGGCGGTGGAGGATTTCGGCGGCACTGTGCTCGGCCGGCCGGTCGAGGTGCTGTCTGCCGACATGCAGAACAAGCCGGACGTGGCCTCCAACATCGTTCGCAGCTGGTTCGACATCGACGGTGTCGACATGGTGACCGACATCCCGGTCTCCTCGGTCGCGCTGGCGGTGCAGGCGGTCGCGCGCGAGAAGAAGAAGGTGCTGATGATCAGCGCCGCGACGACGACCGAGCTGACCAACTCCCAATGTTCGCCCTACAGCATCCACTGGGCCGACGACACCGCGTCGCTGGCCGTCGGCACGACCAAGGCGGTCGTGCAGTCGGGCGGCACCAGCTGGTACTTCATCACCGCCGACTTCGCTTTCGGCACGGCGATGGAGAAGGCGGCGACCGACGCGATCAAACAGGCCGGCGGCACCGTGGTCGGCGGCGTGCGCCACCCGATGGGCACCAGCGATTTCGGCTCCTACCTGCTCAGCGCCCAGGGCAGCGGCGCCAAGGTGGTGGCGCTCGCCAATGTGGGAGCGGAGACCATCGGCACCATCAAGCAGGCCGGTGAGTTCGGCCTGACCGAGTCCGGCCAGCGGCTTGTCGGCTATATCGTCTTCATCACCGACATCCACTCGCTGGGTCTCGACCTCGCCAAGGGTCTCTATGTCACCAGCGGCTTCTATTGGGACCGCAACGACCAGACCCGGGCATGGTCCAAGCGCTTCTTCGAGCGCCACGGCAAGATGCCGACCAAGGAGCAGGCCAACACCTATCTCGCCACCCTGCACTGGCTGAAGGGTGTGAAGGCGGCGGGCACCACCGAGTCCGAGGCGGTCACCGCCGCAATGAAGGCGATGCCGACCGATTATTTCGGCACCCCCGGCAGCATCCGCAAGGACGGCCGCGTGCTGTACGATCTTGAGCTGTACCAGGTGAAGAGTCCGGCGGAGAGCAAGGCGCCGTGGGACTATTACAAGCAGGTCCGCAGCATTCCGGCGGCGGAAGCCTTCCTGCCGATCGAAACCAGCAGCTGTCCCTTCGTGAAAGCCCAGTGACTGGCGCAGAGGTGACCTGCGGGTCGCCGCCGGCGGAATCCGAGTCGAGAGGGGTTCCCGCCGGACTGCGATCCGGGTTACACTCCGCTCTTTAGGTGCTGCGGGGACGGTACGTGGATCTACAGGTGCAAAGCGAGCGGCAGAACGACACCGGACGGTTGCGTTCGTCGGCGCTGGTGCGCCCGGTCTTCGCCGCGCTGGACCTCGGCACCAACAATTGCCGCCTGCTGATCGCCAAGTCGGCGCCGGGCGGCTTCCGCGTCATCGACGCCTTTTCCCGCATCGTCCGCCTGGGCGAGGGGCTGAGCCGCAACGACCATCTGTCGGAGCCCGCGATGGAACGCACCATCGCGGCCCTGCGCGTTTGCGGTTCCAAGATCGAGCGCCGCGCTTGCACCGCCGTCCGCGCCGTCGGGACCGAGGCCTGCCGCCGCGCCAGCAACACCGCCGCCTTCGTCGAGACGGTGGAGCGCGAGACCGGCATCCCCCTGGAAATCATCTCCAGCCAGGAGGAGGGACGGCTGGCGCTGGCCGGCTGCGCCGCACTGCT
Source organism: Azospirillum sp. A23 (assembly GCF_042938965.1). Classification (NCBI taxonomy): domain Bacteria; kingdom Pseudomonadati; phylum Pseudomonadota; class Alphaproteobacteria; order Rhodospirillales; family Azospirillaceae; genus Azospirillum; species Azospirillum sp. A23. The sequence goes on from NZ_CP170667.1 coordinate 727,350, forward strand.
GGAGCCGACCCATCCCTATGCCATCGTCTTCGACATCGGCGGCGGCTCGACCGAGCTGATGTGGTTGCAGGTGGAGAAGGGCAGGGCGCCGCGCCTGCTCGACCAGACCTCGATCCGCTGCGGCGTCATCGGCCTGACCGAGGAATATGGCGGCCCCAACGTCACCCGCGCCAACTACACCCAGATGGTGGAGGCGGTCGCCGACGCCATCGCCCCGTTCGAGGCGCGCAACCGCATTCAGAGCCGCGTCGCCGCCGGCAAGGTGCAGATGCTCGGCACTTCGGGCACGGTGACGACGCTGGCCGGCGTGCATCTGGGGCTGTGCCGTTACGACCGCCGGGCGGTGGACGGCAGCTATCTGCGGGTGGACCACGCCCGGGCGGTGATCGACCATCTGGTCGCGCAGGATTTCGACGGCCGCGCCCGCCATCCCTGCATCGGCCAGGACCGTGCCGATCTGGTGGTCGCCGGCTGCGCCGTTCTGGACGCGCTGTGCGACGTCTGGCCGGTGGAGCGGCTGCGTATCGCCGACCGTGGTTTGCGCGAAGGAATTCTGGTGGACCTGATCGGGGCCGCCGGCGAATGAACCGGTAACGACACCGGATGTATGATCGGGCAGGTGGGGAAGGCTTCCCGCCTGCGCCGGATGACCGAGGAACAGCAGCGATCATGACCGAAAAGACTCCGTCGACGCGTCCGGGCGGACGCCGTGCCACGGTCCGTGTGAAGACCGCCGGCAAGCGCACGGAATCCTCCAAGCGCTGGCTGGAGCGCCACCTGAACGACCCCTATGTGGCCGAGGCGACCAAGCGCGGCTACCGCTCGCGCGCGGCGTTCAAGTTGTTGCAGCTGGACGAGAAGTTCCGCCTGCTCGCCCCCGGCAAGCGGGTGGTCGATCTCGGCGCCGCCCCCGGCGGCTGGACCCAGATCGCGGTGGAGAGGGTGCAGACCGCCAAGGAGGGCTGGAAAGTCGTCGGGCTGGACATCCTGCCGATGGACCCCGTCCCCGGCGCCACCACCATGCAGGCCGACTTCCTGGAAGAGGGTGCAGCCGACCGGCTGAAGGACGCGCTGGGCGGGCCGGCCGATCTGGTGCTGAGCGACATGGCTGCCCCCACCACCGGCCACCAGCAGACCGACCATCTGCGCATCATGGGGCTGGCCGAGGCCGCCTATGATTTCGCGGAGGAGGTGCTGGCCCCCGGCGGTGCCTTCGTCGCCAAGCTGTTCCAGGGTGGGGCCGAGCGCTCGCTGCTCGACCGGCTGCGGCGCGACTTCGCCGTCGTCAAACATGCCAAGCCGCCGGCCAGCCGCGCGGAATCGTCGGAGACCTATGTCGTCGCCACCGGCTTCCGTGGCGGCAACGTGAACGACGAATAGGCCGTTTTTCGCACTTGCATAACAGATGCTGTGTGCGCACGGGTTCACAAGCCCATGGTCTTGTGTATAAGTGCGCCACGTTTATCTTCCGGGAGATTAGACACATGGCGCGCGACACCAAAATCCGCGAAGCCCTGACCTTCGACGACGTCCTGCTGGTTCCGGCTGAGAGCTCGGTGCTGCCGAACGACGTGGACACCCGGACAAGATTGACGAAGACCATCGAGCTGGGCATCCCCCTGATGTCCTCGGCGATGGACACGGTGACCGAGAGCCGTCTCGCCATCGCCATGGCCCAGGCCGGCGGCATCGGCGTCGTCCATCGCAACTTGACCATCGAGCAGCAGGCCGAAGAGGTCCGCAAGGTCAAGCGGTTCGAATCGGGCATGGTCGTCAACCCGATCACCATCACGCCGAACGCGACGCTGGCCGACGCGCTGGAGCTGATGTCCTACCACAAGATCTCCGGCATCCCGGTGGTCGAGAGCCGTGACGCGCGCGGCAGCGGCAAGCTGGTCGGCATGCTGACCAACCGCGACGTCCGCTTCGCCACCGATCCCAAGCAGCCGGTCAGCGAACTGATGACCAAGGATCTGGTGACCGTCCGCGAGGGCGTCAGCCAGGAGGAAGGCAAGCGTCTGCTCCACCAGCACCGCATCGAGAAGCTGCTGGTCGTCGACGAGGATTACCGCTGCATCGGCCTCCTCACCGTCAAGGACATCGAGAAGGCGCAGGCCTATCCGAACGCCTGCAAGGACAGCAAGGGCCGGCTGCGCGTCGCCGCCGCCACCGGCACCGGCAGCGACGGTCTGGCCCGTGCGGAGGCCCTGTTCGACGCCGGCGTCGACGTGCTGGTGGTCGACACCGCTCACGGCCATTCGCTGAAGGTGCTCGATCAGGTCCGCGCCGCCCGCGCCCTGTCCAGCTACACCCAGGTCATCGCCGGCAACGTCGCCACCGCCGAAGCGGCCAAGGCGCTGATCGACGCCGGTGTGGATGCCGTCAAGGTCGGCATCGGTCCGGGCTCGATCTGCACCACCCGCATCATCGCCGGTGTCGGCGTGCCGCAGCTGACCGCGGTGATGGATGTGGTGGACGAGTGCGAGAAGCACGGCATCCCGGTGATCGCCGATGGCGGCATCAAGTATTCGGGCGATCTGGCCAAGGCGATTGCCGGCGGCGCCAGCGTCGCCATGCTGGGCAGCCTGTTCGCCGGCACCGACGAAAGCCCGGGCGAGGTCATCCTGTTCCAGGGCCGCTCCTACAAGAGCTACCGCGGCATGGGCTCGGTCGGCGCCATGGCGCGCGGCTCGGCGGACCGTTACTTCCAGCAGGAGGTTTCGACCATGAAGCTGGTGCCGGAAGGCGTAGAGGGCCGCGTTCCCTACAAGGGCCCGGTGTCGGCGGTCATCCACCAGCTGGTCGGCGGCCTGCGCGCGGCCATGGGCTACACCGGCAGCGCGTCCATCGCCGAGATGCGCGAGAAGTGCCAGTTCGTCCGCATCACCAATGCGGGCCTGCGCGAAAGCCACGTCCACGACATCACCATAACCAACGAGTCGCCGAACTACCGGCAGGGCTGACGGTGACTTCGGGAGCGTCGCCGCCGGCAGTCACTCGGCGGCGACGCTCCCCTCCGCCACCATCTTCCAGGCCTGCCATCCCCCCAGCCGCACGCCGACCGCGAGGCTGGTGAAGGGGATCCGCAGTTCGATGTCCCGCGGCTGGAAAAAGGTCAGCCGTTCCGGTTCGCCCCGGTCGTCGAACTCCAGCCGGGCGCCTTTGGGCTCGGGCGCATACTCGTCGCTCATCACCTGCCAGATTTCCAGGTCGCTGCCGTGGTTGGTGATCTTGTACTGGCCGCAGCGCCAAGTCGCGGCTTCGCCGACGCTGCCTTCCACCACCTTCTTGTCGCCTTCCATCCGCACGTCGCCGATCCCGGCGGCCTCGCCCTTCATCGACGGACCCTGCCGTTCGGCGCGGAAGCCCAGCCGCAGCCAGGCCGAGCGGCTGTGCGGGATCAGCCGGCGCACCGTGCGTGCGTCGTCGGCCACGAAATGGTCGGGGTCGTCGTAGAGGATGCGGTCCAGCGCGGCGGCGACGATCATGCGGTCGTCGATGCGCAGGTCCGGTGCAGTGGCTTTGCTCATCAGGCCAAGGGACTCCGAAGGGTGTGCCCATAGTATATAGGGACTTACGCCGGCCGTCGCCCCGATGAGGTCCGCGCCCCGACAGACTCCCGAAACCGGTTCCCAGGCGCTATCCTGCGCGGCCCTTCTCCGGAAGACCCCGATTCGTCACGAGACGCGCCATGCAGGACCTGTTCGACACGCCGCCCAATCCCCGCAGCATCGCCGTCGATGCCCTGACGCCGGAACAGGCGGCGGCGGAGTTGGCGGCGCTGGCCGCCGAGATCGCCCACCATGACCGGCTCTATCACCAGCAGGACCAGCCGGAGCTCTCCGACGCCGATTATGACGCGTTGGTCCGCCGCAACCTCGCCATTGAGACCCGTTTCCCCGAGCTGCGCCGCGCCGATTCGCCCAGCCTGCGTGTCGGCGCCGCCCCGGCCGCCGGTTTCGGCAAGGTGCGCCACGCCATCCCGATGCTGTCGCTGGGTAACGCCTTCGCGCCGGAGGATGTGGCAGAGTTCGATGCCCGTGTCCGCCGCTTCCTCGGCCTGTCCGAGGATGCGCCGCTGACCTTCGTCGCGGAACCGAAGATCGACGGGCTGTCCTGCTCGCTGCGCTATGAGAAGGGCGAACTGGTTCTGGCCGCCACCCGTGGCGACGGGGCGGAGGGCGAGAACGTCACCGCCAATGTCCGCACCATCCGCGACGTGCCGCACCGCCTGCCGGCGCCATTTCCCGAGGTGCTGGAGGTCCGCGGCGAGGTCTATATGAGCCGCGACGATTTCCTGGCGATGAACGCCGCCCGTGCCGAGAAGGGCGAGCAGCTGTTCGCCAACCCGCGCAACGCGGCGGCGGGCAGCCTGCGCCAGCTCGATTCCTCCATCACCGCGTCCCGGCCGCTCTGCTTCTTCGGCTATGCGCTGGGCGAAGTGTCGGAGCCGATTGCCGACACGCAATGGGGCATCCGCGAGCGGCTGAAGGGCTGGGGCTTCCAATTGAACCGCCCGGCGGAGCTGTGCGACGGCAAGGACAAACTGCTGGCCTATTACGAGGGCATCGGCCGGCGGCGCGCCGGTTTGCCTTTCGACATCGACGGCGTCGTCTACAAGGTCGACAGCCTGGAGCTACAGCAGCGGCTGGGCTTCGTCAGCCGGGCGCCGCGCTGGGCCATTGCCCACAAGTTCCCGGCCGAACAGGCGCAGACCCGGTTGAAGGACATCACCATCCAGGTCGGCCGCACCGGCGCTCTGACCCCGGTGGCGGAGTTGGAGGACATCACCGTCGGCGGCGTCGTCGTCAGCCGCGCCACCCTGCACAATGAGGACGAGATCGCCCGCAAGGACATCCGTGTCGGCGATCTCGTGGTGGTGCAGCGTGCCGGCGACGTCATCCCGCAGGTGGTGGAGGTGGTGCTGTCGCAGCGCCCGGCCGACTCGATCCCCTATGTGGCGCCGGAGACCTGCCCGGTCTGTGGCAGCCTCGCCATCCGCGAGGCGGGCGAGGTGGTGCGGCGCTGCACCGGCGGGCTGATCTGTGCCGCCCAGGCGAAGGAGCGGCTGCGCCATTTCGTCTCCCGCGACGCCTTCGACATCGAAGGACTCGGCGAGAAGATCATCGAGGAATTCTGGGACGAAGGCTTCATCAAGTCGCCCGTCGACATCTTCACCCTTGAGGGTCGCGTCGAACTGATCGGCCGGCCGGGCTGGAAGGAAAAGTCGGTTCAGAACCTGTTCAAGGCCATCCAGCAGCGACGCGACGGCATCGACCTGCATCGGGTGATCTACGCGCTCGGCATCCGTCATGTCGGCGAGGTGACGGCCAAATCGCTGGCCCGCCATTACAAGACGATGCAGGGTTGGGTCGACGGCATGCTGGCGGCGGGACAGGCGATGCCCGGTCAGGAATGGCGCGACCTGCACGCGCTGAACGGTGTCGGTCCGGTCACAGCCGACACCATCCTCGCCTGGTTTGCCGATCCCGAGAGCGCGTCCAAGCTGGACTTCTATGCTGGCAACGATGCGCTGCGGCTGGAGACCATCATCGGTTCGCTCGGCATCAAACGGTTGAACACCCGCGCCGCCCAGGCGCTGGCCACCCGCTACGGCACCCTGTCCGACTGGCGGGCGGCGATGGAGCGTGCGGTGGCGCAGGCTCCGGGTCAGCCTTGGCTCGATCTGGTCGCCACCCCCGATGTCGGCGAGGTGGCGGCCGAAGAGTTGGCCGGCTTCTTCGCGGAGGAGCGTAACCTCGTCATCGTCCGCGGCCTGATGGATCGGCTGACCGTGCTGGAGGCCGAGCTGCCGAAGGCCAGCAATTCCCCCATCGCCGGCAAGACGGTGGTCTTCACCGGAACGCTGGAGCGGATGACCCGCTCGGAGGCGAAGGCCCGCGCCGAAGCGCTCGGCGCCAAGGTGGCCGGCTCCGTTTCCGGCAAGACCGACTATCTGGTCGCCGGGGCGGACGCCGGCAGCAAGGCGGCCAAGGCCAAGGAACTGGGCGTCGAAATCCTGACCGAGGACGAGTGGCTGGCCAGGATCGGCGGCTGACCGGCGTCACCTCCGGCCTTCGCCAAAATGTCGCATCCCCGTTCGACCGGATTGACGGACGGGGATTGGGGGAGTGAGATCAGAAAACGCTTATAGTCAGAAGCGCAACGATGCCGGACAGGGGAACCGCCCCGAAAACGGGACGGCGCCGACGGGCGGTCAACGCTCGCACCCGCCTGCCCGGCTGCCAACGAAGGGGATGAAGGAAACGCCATGGAGCCAATTCAGTGGTCGCGCTGGATGAGCGTGGGCAACGACGCGCTGGACGAGGATCACCGCGTCCTGATCGCCATCGTCAACAAGCTGTATGACGACACGAACCGCCAGGACCCGACCCTGATCGAAGCCATCCTGGACGAGCTTATTGCCTACACCCGCCATCACTTCGCGGAGGAGGAGGCGCAGATGGAGCAGCTGAACTATCCGACCTTCGCCGCCCACAAGGCCCTGCACGACCGGCTGACCCAGCAGGTCGAAAGCTACCGCGACGAATTCCGCGCAGGTGGCAGCCGGATCAGCGGCGAAGAGGTGTTCCTGTTCTGCTCCGACTGGCTGGGCAAGCACATCCTCAAGGAAGACACCCGCTTCGGCGAATATGCCGGCACTGGGGCGGAGATGGTGACGGCGGGGTAGGGAACCCTGCCTGTCCCGAGAAGGGGGCTCTCGGCACCTGTGCAGATTTCACATAAAGAAAATTACCTAAAATACTGTAATAAATCAGAAATCGGGAAATTCCACCAAATTGCGCAGAGCGCCCGCTCCGAGAGGGGAGGGCGCTTTTCCTTTGCGTGGATCGCGGCGGCAGGGGAGGGGCGTGCGCCAAAGAAAAAGCCCTCCCCGGTGGGGGAGGGCAGGGGCAGACCTCTCGAAAAACCATCCTGGAAATATGGCGGCGATCAGGCGACCGCCAGCTGCTCCAGGCCGCGGCGCGCGACCGGCAGCGACACCGCCGTCTCGTAGCGCCAGGCGCTGCGGTCGGCGAACAGCGCACGCAGCAGCTGGTTGTTCAGGGCATGGCCGGAGCGCACGCCGTGGAAGTGGCCGACGATCGGCGCACCGGCCAGATACAGGTCGCCGACGGCGTCCAGGATCTTGTGACGCACGAACTCGTCCTTGAAGCGCAGTCCCTCGGCGTTCATCACCGTGTCGCCGGAGATGACCACCGCGTTGTCCAGCGAGCCGCCGCGGGCGAGGCCCATCTTGCGCAGCCCCTCGACCTCATGCAGGAAGCCGAAGGTGCGGGCGCGGCTGATCTCGTCCTTGAAGCTGTCCGGATCGATCTCCAGGGCGCGGGCCTGACGGGAGATGGCGGCGCTGTCGAAGTCGATCTCGAAGCTGTAGCTGGTCGCATCGTCCGGGGTGAAGGACGCGCTCTTGACGCCGTCGCCGATGACGACCGGCTTCAGGATGCGGATGAAGCGGCGGGGCGACTTCTGCACGGCGATGCCGGCCTGTTCGATGGCGGCGACGAAGGGAGCGGCGCTGCCGTCCATGATCGGCACCTCGATGCCGTCCAGCGAAACCACGGCATTGTCGATGCCGCAGCCGGCCAGCGCGGACATCAGATGCTCGATCGTGCCGACGGTGGTGCCGTGGTCGTTGCCGATCACGGTGCACAGGCGGGTGTCGACAACCGTGTCCCAGCGCGCCGGAATTACGGCAGCAGCACCACGGAGGTCGGTGCGCAGGAAGGTGATCCCGGAATTCGCATCGGCCGGCGAAATCGTCAGCGTGACGATGACGCCCGAATGCAGCCCGACGCCGGCGATGGTCACCGACTTCTTCAGGGTCTGCTGGAACATGCCGTCCATGTTGCTGCGATTGTTGGCCACGATGTCTTTTCCATCTTGGTCGTGAAGGAGAGGTTTCCGGCGATCCGCGCCGCTTGATCTTGGGAGATCATCGCGTCGGCGGCTTTCGCTTTCGACCATGCTGATAGGTAACACCGGGGATCGGAAATCGGCAAATCACTCATTGTTACCGTTTGTTGCAAGGCAAAAGTGGTGCGCATTACAAGCAATCAGTTGTTTGGTGAAAGTAGCGTGAAATAAAAAATCCCCGGCGACGCACGACGGCATCACCGGGGTCCGAAAGGTTCGGTCAGGTTGTGGAGCCGCCGGCGCCGCGATTAGGAGGCTGCGGCGACGGCGGTTATCTCCGGCTTTCGCCGGGATCGGCCGGCCGCCCAACCCGATATGTCGTCGGGGAAGGCGGCCAAGATCGGTTTACGTCCGGACGTTCCGGCGGCTCAGTTGGCCTGACGGCGCAGGAAGGCCGGGATGTCCAGCTCCTCCTGTTCGCCCGGCTTGCCATCGGCCCGCGGGGCCGGAGCCTGCGTCTGCGGAGCGGCGGGATAGGCCTGGGCATGCTGCGGAGCGGACTGCTGCGGCGGATAGACCGGCTGCTGCGGCGCCGCCGGATACTGCTGGCCCGCCGGGTAGCCCTGGTGGGGAGCCTGCGGCTGCTGCTGCGGGTAGGCGGGCTGCTGCTGCGGATAGCCCTGGGGGGCCGGCTGGTACTGCTGCGGAGCCGGCTGCGGCTGATAGGCCTGCGGCGCGGGCTGCTGCTGCACCGGCTGCGGCGCCGGTTCGGACTTGCGGCCCAGGCCGGTCACCAGACCGAACAGGAAGTTGCCCTTGCGGGCCGGCGCCGGTTCCGGCGCAGGCGCCGGTGCCGGACCGACGGACAGGCCGCCCGGATGCTGCTGGCCGGGGTGCTGCTGATGGCCCTGCGGGGCGGCATGGTGATGCTGCGGCGCCATCGGGGCCGGCTGCTGCGGCTGGTGCTGCGGCTGCTGGTGGCCCTGCATCTGCGGCGCCTGCGGGGCGTGCTGCTGAAGGGCCGGCTGTTGCGGGGTCGACAGCGGCGCGGCGCCGACGGTCACCGGCTGGCGCGGACCGGCGTCGGCCGGCTTCGGCGCGAAGAAGTGGCCGCCCTGGTTCTCGCCATGCAGCGGACCGGCGGCCGGCTTCGGAGCCTCGACAGGCTGCTGGCCATACTGCTGGGCCGGCTGCTGCTGGGCCGGGTCGTGCTGGATGGCGGCGGCACCGGCGGTGACCGGCTGCGGCGTGCGCAGGCCGGCGGCGGCGCTGGGAATGGCCGAGCCTTGGGCGACGGCCGGAGCCGGGGCGCCGGTCAGGTTGCCGGGAGCGCCCGGCTTCTTGGCGCGGTCGCCGACCAGCGACAGGTTGACCGGGTGCAGGGTACGCGGGTTGCTCATCGCTGCGGCGTCGATGCCGGTGGCGACGACCGACACACGCATCACGCCGTCCAGCGAGCTGTCGAAGGTCGAGCCGAAGATGATGTTGGCGTCGGGATCGACCTCGTCACGGACGCGGTTGGCCGCCTCGTCGACCTCGAACAGGGTCATGTCGTAGCCGCCGGTGATGTTGATGAGGACGCCGCGGGCACCCTTCATCGACACGTCGTCCAGCAGCGGGTTGGAGATGGCGGCCTCGGCGGCTTCGATGGCGCGGCGTTCGCCGCCGGCCTCGCCGGTGCCCATCATCGCCTTGCCCATCTCGGTCATCACGGACCGGATGTCGGCGAAGTCCAGATTGATCAGGCCGGGCATCACCATCAGGTCGGTGACGCCGCGCACGCCCGAATGCAGAACGTCGTCGGCCATCTTGAAGGCGTCCGCGAAGGTCGTCTTCTCGTTGGCGATGCGGAACAGGTTCTGGTTCGGGATGATGATGAGGGTGTCGACATACTGCTGCAGTTCGGCAATGCCGCCTTCCGCCAGCCGCATGCGGTGCCCGCCCTCGAAATGGAAGGGCTTGGTGACGACGCCAACGGTCAGGATGCCGCGCTCGCGGGCCGCACGCGCGATGACCGGTGCCGCACCGGTGCCGGTGCCACCGCCCATGCCGGCGGTGATGAAGACCATGTTGGAGCCTTCGAGATACTGGACGATCTCGTCGATCTGCTCCTCGGCCGAGGCACGGCCGACGTCCGGCTTGGAGCCGGCGCCCAGGCCGCGGGTGGTGCCGGTGCCCAGCTGGATGCGCTTCTCGCACAAGGAACCCTTCAGCGCCTGCGCGTCGGTGTTGCCGACGACGAAGTCCACGCCTTCCAGGTTCGACTTGATCATGTTGTTGACGGCGTTGCCGCCGGCCCCGCCGACGCCGAACACGGTGATGCGCGGCTTCAGTTCGGGCTCGATCTGGGGGATAGTCACGTTGATCATTCTATTCAGGCCTCCACAACCTGTTTTCGTTGGGTTTGATGTTTGATATGCCGCGACCGGCGCCCGGTTGTGTCCGGTGTCTGTCCGTTCGGGAATCGGTGAATGGCGGCGGGGCGAATCATCTAGAGATTCTCCCGCAGCCACAGGCCGACGCGGCCGAGGAGCCCGGTTGACGCGACCGCCTCTTGGCCGGTCACCATCAGCTCCGTCGGGTTGCGGACGGCATGTAGGAGAAGGCCCGCCACCGTCGAGAAGGCCGGTCCGCCATGCGCCTCGTTGAGGCCGGCGATCCGGGTGGGGCGGGCGATGCGGACCTGCTTGTCGAGGATGGGGGCGGCCATCTCGCGCGTGTTGGGCAACTGGCTGGCGCCGCCGGTCAGGACGACGCGCCGGCCGACCAGCTGGGAGTGGCCGGACTGCTCGATGGCGCTGCGCACCTCTTCGAAGATCTCTTCCATCCGCGCCTGGATGATGCTGACCAGGAAGGAGCGCGGGTGGCTGGCGGTGCCGCTGCCGCTGCGCTCGTCCTCGCCGATCTGCGGCACCTCGATCATCTCGCGCTCGTCGGCCGGGTTCACCCGAGCGCTGCCGTAGAGCACCTTCAGCCGCTCGGCATGGACCAGCGGAGTCGCCAGCCCGTGGGCGATGTCGTTGGTGACGTGCCGGCCGCCCAGGGGGACGAAGCCGGTCCACACCAGATTGCCTTCGGCGAAGATGGAGATGGTGGTGCCGCCGCCGCCGATGTCGACGCAGGCCGCCCCCATCTCCATCTCGTCCTCGACCAGACAGGCGAGGCCGGAGGCGAAGGGGCTGACGACGATGGACTCGATGTTCAGGTGGCAGCGGGCGATGCAGGCGTGCAGCGTGCGGATGGCGCCGGCCGCGGCGGTGACGACGTGCAGCTGGGCGCCCAGCGTGTGGCCGCTCATCCCCTTGGGATCGCGGATGCCGCGGCTGCCGTCCAGGGTGAAGCCAAGCGGGATGGTGTGGATCAGCGCCTGATCGGGGCCGGCCTGCAAAGTGCGGGCATGGGCCATGGCGCGCCGGATGTCGCCCTCCGTCACCTCCTGGCCGGAGACCGGGACGGTGGCGGTGAAGGCGTGGGAGCGCGGATGGCCCATCGACAGGTTGACGACGACGTCATGCACCGTCTCGCCGGCCATCTGCTCGGCGGCATGCACAGCGGCGCCGATCGAGGTCTCCGCCGCCTCCATGTCGATGATGGTTCCGGCGCGGATGCCCGTGGCGATCTGGTGGCCGACGCCGATCACGCGGAGGGAGCCGGGCTCCTCCATCCGCGCGATGACGCAGCACACCTTCGTCGAGCCGACGTCCAGCGCCGTGACGATCCCGCCACGGGCCGGCCGCTTCGGCTTCTTGGCGCCGTTGAATCCCATCCCGAACATGCCCCCCAAGACTTTCCCTCGACTCCTGTCCGCCGGCGACGGGCGCTTCCCCAAAAGCGCCTGACGCCATCGAAACTTACGATTTCTTGCCGTTCTTCTTCTTCGTGTCGTCCTCCCAGCCCGGAAGCTGGGCGGTGGCGGAGGTCTGGATCGCGGCCTTGTCGGGCAGACGGAGGTCGATGGCGACGATGTCGCGGTCCAGCACATGGCTGGCCGTGTGCATCTGCTCCAGCTGGCGCAGCGCGCGGCGCATCTCGCCATTGCCTTCCGGCAGCTTCACCGTCACGCCGTTGCTGAGCTGCAGGTTCCAGCGGCGGTCGCTGATCCAGCTGGCGGATGACAGCATCGGCGCGATGGTCGGCGCGCCGTCCAGCGCCGACAGCAGGGTGTGGACCTGCTGAGGCGCGTTGGCACCGATCACCTGCGGCAGAGTCTCGATCCGCTGGTTGCCGCGGCGCGCCAGTTCCGCCGCGTCGGCCAGCGGACGGCCGGCGCGGTCGATGACGGTGAATTGGCGGTCATGCTGCCAGATCGCCATCGGCTGGCGCTCGGACAGGCGGATGTAGAGGAAACCGGGCAGACGCCGCTCGATGGAGGCGGACGACACCCAGGGCAACTCCTCCAGCCGTTGCTTGGCATCGGCAAGGTCGATGGACAGGATCGGCTCGCCACGGCGCACGCCCAGCGCGTCGAGCACGACGTCGCGCTCGGTCTCGCTGCGGCCGACCACCAGGATCTCGGACAGGCGGAAACCCATGTCGCCGGTCAGGCGGATGACGCTTTCCTGCGCCGCCTCCATCGTCTCGGCCAGATTGCCGCGCTTCCAGGTGGAGCCGGCGGCACCGACCAGTCCCAGCACCGGCACCAGCAGCAGCGCCGCCTTGACGGCGGAGCGGGTCCAGCGCGGCCAGGCGCGGCGCCGCTTGCCTTTTTCCGCCGACGCGGCCATGGCGCGCGGCGGGGTCGGCATCTCGTCCCGGGCGCGCGCGCCGGCGGCGGCGCGGAAGTCCGGGTCGGCCATCAGGCGAGCTGACATGCGGCATTCTCCACGAGCCAGCCGACCAGCGCGCCGTAGGTGATCCCCACATGCGCGGCCTGTTCGGGCACCAGCGACAGGGGCGTCATGCCCGGCTGGTTGTTGATCTCCAGGAAATACAGACCGTCCGTTCCCGGCCGGCTGTCGTCCCAGCGGAAGTCGCTGCGCGACACGCCCCGGCAGCCCAGGGTGTTGTGCGCCAGCACCGCCAGCCGCTTCGCCTCCTCCGCAACGACCTCGGGGATCGCGGCGGGGACGGTGTGAACGGCGTGTCCGGCGCTGTATTTCGCGGTGTAGTCGTAGAGCTGAGCCTGGAAGACGATCTCGGTCACCGCCAAAGCACGGTCACCCATGACGCCCACGGTCAGCTCGCGACCGGGGATGAACTCCTCGATCAGCGCACGCTCGCCAAAGGTCCACGCGTCGCCGACCGGGCTGTTCTGCCCCTCGCGGACCAGGGTTACGCCAACGGTCGAGCCTTCGTCCACAGGCTTGACGATATAGGGCGCAGGCATGGGGTGGCTGCCGCCGGTGATCTCCCCACGCGACAGCACCATGCCCTTGGGCGAGCGGACGCCGACGGTGTCCAGCACGCGCTTGGTCATCGCCTTGTCCATGGAGATGGCGGCGGCCTGGACGCCCGAATGGGTGTAGGGCAGGCCCAGGAACTCCAGCACGCCCTGAATCGTCCCGTCCTCGCCGCCGCGGCCGTGCAGGGCGTTGAACACCACGTCGGGGCGCGGGCTGCTCAGGGCGTGCATCAGCCCGCCCAGGTCGCGCTGCACGTCGATGGCGGTGACGCGGTAGCCTTCCTCCTCCAGCGCCTTGGCGACGCCGGCCCCGCTGACCAGCGACACCTCGCGCTCGGCCGACCAGCCGCCCATCAGGACGGCGACATGCTTCTTGTGGGCGTGGAGAAGAGCTTCGGTCATGGGGCGGTGCTTCCTTCGGCGGGAACGCCGATGCGCTTGATTTCCCAGTCCAGCGTGACGCCGCTGGTCTCGAACACCCGGCGGCGGACTTCCTCGCCCAGCGCTTCCAGTTGGGCGGCGGTGGCCGTGCCGTTGTTGATCAGGAAGTTGCAGTGCTTTTCCGACACCTGGGCGTCGCCGATGGACAGGCCGCGGCAGCCGGCCTTGTCGATCAGCTCCCAGGCCTTATGACCTTCCGGGTTCTTGAAGGTCGAGCCGCCGGTGCGGGAGCGGACCGGCTGGCTGTCGGCGCGCTTGTCAGAGATCTCGGCCATGCGCCGGGCGATCTCCAGCGGGTTGCCTGGCTCGCCGTGCAGGACGGCACCGGTGAAGATGCAGTCTTCCGGTGTGGTGCTGTGGCGGTAGGTGAAGCCCATCCCGGCATGGCTGAACTCCAGCCGCCGGCCGTCGCGCGCCACGGCGGTGGCGGAGACCAGCACGTCGGCCAGCTCGCGGCCATAGGCGCCGCCGTTCATGCGCAGGGCGCCGCCGATGGTGCCGGGAATGCCGGAAAGAAACTCCAGCCCGGCGATGCCGGCGTCGCGGGCGACCATGGCGACATTCAGGTCGAGCGCCGCCGCCCCGGCGGTCACGGTCATCCCGTCCGCCGCAATGTCGGTGAAGCCGCGGCCGAGCCGGATTGTGACGCCCGGCACGCCGCCGTCCCGAACCAGCAGGTTGGAGGCGACCCCGATCACCGTCACCGGGACCTCGGCCGGCAGGGCGGCCAGGAAGTCGGCAAGGTCGTCGGCGTCGGCCGGGCGGAACATCACCTCCGCCGGCCCGCCGACGCGGAACCACGTCACCGGCGCCAGCGGGGCGTCGGCGGTCAGCCGGCCGCGTACGGCGGGCAACCGCTGGATCAGGTGGCCGCTGGGCGGATGACCGTCAGCCGGGCTCATGCTGGGCGCTGCCGTCATCGCGCCGCGCCGTAGAGGGAGGCCAGCTCACCCGGCAGGGCGTTCGCCCACTGGGTGATGTTGCCGGCCCCCAGGCAGACGACGAAGTCGCCGGGCTTTGCCATCTCGCGCACCACCTGGGCCAGTTCCGGCTGGCCGTGCAGGGCGACGACATGGCGGTGGCCATGCATGCGCAGACCCTCGACCAGGCTGTCGCGGCTGACACCTTCGATCGGCGCCTCGCCGGCGGCATAGACGTCGGCGACGATCACGGCGTCGGCGTCGTTGAAGCAGGTGCAGAACTCCTCGAAAAGGGCGGCGAGGCGGGAATAGCGGTGCGGCTGGACCACGGCGATGGTGCGGCCGGTGCCGGCGGTGCGCGCGGCCTTCAGCACCGCGGCGATCTCCACCGGATGGTGGCCGTAATCGTCGATGACGGTGATGCCGTTGGTCTCGCCGGTCTTGGTGAAGCGGCGCTTCACGCCCTGGAACTTGGCCATGCTGTCGCGCATCACCACGTCGGGCAGGCCCATCTCGTTGCCCACCGCGAAGCAGGCCAGCGAGTTCTGGACGTTGTGAGGCCCGTACATCGGCAGGCGCACGCCGGCGATGGCGCGGCTCTCGCCGGTGTGGCGGTCATAGATCAGCACATCGTACTTGGCTCCGTCGGGGCCCAGCTCGACGTTCACCGCGCGGATGTCGGCCTGCGGCGAGAAGCCGTAGGTGACAATGCGGCGGTCCGACACGCGGGGGATCATCGCCTGCACCTCGGGATGGTCGATGCAGAGTGCCGCGAAGCCGTAGAAGGGAATGTTCTGGACAAAGCTGTCGAAGGCGGCCCGCGCGTTGTCGAAGGTGCCGTAGAAGTCCAGATGCTCCGGATCCATGTTGGTGACGACGGCGATGCAGGCCGGCAGCTTCACGAAGGTGCCGTCGCTCTCGTCCGCCTCCACCACCATCCAGTCGCCGGTGCCGAGCCGGGTGTTGGAGCCGTAGGCGTTGATGATGCCGCCGTTGATGACGGTGGGGTCGAGGTTGGCATGCTCCAGCATATGGCCGACCATCGAGGTGGTCGTGGTCTTGCCATGGGTGCCGCCGATGGCGATGGCCCATTTCAGGCGCATCAGCTCGCCCAGCATCTCGGCGCGGCGGACCACCGGCACCAGGGCGGCGCGGGCGGCCACGACTTCCGGATTGTCGCGCTTGACGGCGGAGGAGACGACGACGACGGCGGCCCCGGCGATGTTCTCGCCGCGATGGCCGACGAACACCTTGATGCCCAGTTCGCGCAGGCGCTTGACGTTGGCGTTCTCGGCAAGGTCGGAACCCTGGACGGTATAGCCCAGGTTCCGCAGCACCTCGGCGATGCCGCTCATGCCGATGCCGCCGATGCCGACGAAGTGGATGGTGCCGATCGAGAGGGGGAGGGCGCGCATGTCAGGCTTACTTTCCGCGGCGAAGCATCAGGCGAAGGGTGGCGTCGACCGCCCCGTCGGACAGGTCGTTGGGGAGGGGCTGCGATCCGTGGATCATCGACAGGCGGTCGCGCAGGAAGCCGCCTTCGGCGAGGAAGCGCGGCACCAGCGGGCAGCCCGGACGGTTGTACCAGCCGCCCTCGGTCCGAGTCATGTCCGCCGGCCAGTCCTGCAGCGGCCGCGGCGTCGGCCGGGTCAGATTCCGCATGGGTTTCATCATTCCGCGGCCCCCTTGGCGCTGGCACCGGCGGAGGAGCGCCGGGCGTGTTGGGATTGGTCGTGGTCGGAGTGGGCGTGATCGTGAGCGGCTGGGCCGCCCCCCAGCATCGCCAGCACGGCGTCGGCCAGCGCGGTGGCGGCGTCGGCGGTGCCCCAGCCATGGGCGGCCCGGGCCGCGGCGGCGAGCGTCTGCGGATCGGCCAGCAGGGCGGACAGCCGCTCGGCCAAAGCCTGGGCGGTGAATGAGGGCTGCGGCACCAGCCAGGCGGCGCCGGCCTGCGCCAGATGGCGGGCGTTGGCGGTCTGGTGGTCGTCGGTGGCGTGCGGGTAGGGCACCAGGATCGCCGGACGGCCGACGCAGGTCAGCTCGGCGATGGTGGAAGCCCCGGCGCGGGTGACGGCGAGGTGGCAGGCGGCCAGCCGTTCCGGCACGTCGCGGAAGAAGGTCTGCAACTCCAGCCGGGCGAGGCCCAGCGGCTCCAGCGCGTTGCGGGCGGCCTCGAGATCCTCCGGACGGCATTGCTGCGCCAGATGGATGCGGGTGCGTATCTCCTCGGGCAGCAGGGCCAGCGCCGCGGGGATCACCTCGGAGAAGACTCGGGCGCCCTGGCTGCCGCCCATCACCAGCAGGCGGACGGGGCCGGTGGCACCGGGCGCCTCGTAGGGGGACAGGCGGCGGGCGGCGACGGCCGGGCGGACCGGGTTGCCGGTGCGGACGATCTTGGCGCGCTGCGCCTCGCCCAGCTTTTCGATGTCGGAGAAGGCGACGGCGATCCGGCTGGCCCCGGCGATCAGCATCCGGTTGGCGCGGCCCAGCACGGCGTTCTGCTCGTGCAGCAGCGCCGGTCGCTTCGACTGGATGGCGGCATAGACGGTGGGGACCGACGGGTAGCCGCCGAAGCCGACCACGGCGGCGGGATCGAGCCGGCGCATCAGCGCCCGCGCCTCCAGCAGGCCGAGGCCCATCTGCAGGGCGGCCTTCAGCTTGCCGACGATGCCGGCGCCGGGGGAGGCGGCGCGGATGCGGTGTACCGGCACCTCCGGCAGGTTCTCGCCGAAGGCATGGCCGCGCTTGTCGGTGACCAGCGTCACCGCCCGGCCACGGGCCAGCAGCTCGCGCGCCAGCGCTTCGGCCGGGAACATGTGCCCGCCGGTGCCGCCGGCGGCCAGCACGATCACCTTGTTGGCGTTGGCGTCGAAGCCCGCAGGGAAGCCCGCATTGGAGCCCGTCGTGCTCAAGTCGGTCGGCCTCCTCATTCCGCGGGGCCGAAGCGTTTGCGTGTCAGTGCCAGAACCATACCCATGCCGAACCCGAGAGCGAGCAGCGAGGAGCCGCCGTAGGAGATGAACGGCAGGGTCATGCCCTTGGTCGGCATAAGATGCAAGGACGAACCCATGTTGATCGCCGCCTGAAGCCCGAACTGGATCAGAAGACCGGCGGCGGCCAGCAAGACGAAATAATTGTTGTCGTTGAAGACACGAGCGAACCCGCGCAGAACGACGAAGGCGAACAGAACCACCAACCCCAGGCAGAAGATAAGGCCCAGCTCTTCGCCTGCGACCGCGAAGATGAAGTCGGCATGGCTGTCGGGCAGATAGAACTTCACCGTGCCCTGGCCGGGGCCGGTGCCCATCAGCCCGCCGTTGGCGAAGGCCTCCAGCGAGCGGTTGACCTGATAGTTGTCGCCGGCATGCGGGTCGAGGAACCGGTTGATGCGGCTGGTGACGTGCGGCAGCGTGTAATAGGCGCCGACCAGCCCGACCACGCCCAGCCCGCCGAGCCCCATCACCAGCACGAGGTTCAGACCAGCCAGGAAGAACTGGGTGAACCAGACGGCGGAGACGACGAAGGTCATGCCCAGGTCGGGCTGAAGGATCAGGCCGGCCATGGTGAGGCCGTAAAGCGCCATCGACACCAGCGCGCCGGGGAAACCGGGGTTGGTGCGCGACAGCGAGAACAGCCAGGCGGCGACCACGGCGAAGGCCGGCTTGACGAACTCCGACGGCTGGATCGACAGGCCGGGGATATGGATCCAGCGGCGGGCGCCCTTGATCTCCACGCCCACAACCAGCGTGGCATAGACCAGCGCCACCGAGATCAGGAACACGCCCAGCGCCACCCGCCGCACACCGCGCGGGCTGAGCAGGGAGACGCCGACCATGATGACGATCGCGGGGATCAGCATCATCACGTGGCGTTCGACGAAATAGAAGGTGTCCTGGATGCCGATGCGCTCGGCCACCGGCGGGCTGGCCGCGGTGATCAGGACGGTGCCCAGGAACATCAGCAGGGCAACGGCGCCCAGCTGCCAGCGGTCGACGGTCCACCACCAGCGGCCGAAGATCGATTGGTCGGTACGGTCGAAGGTGATCATGCAACGCCCCCGCTGGTGCCGTCCCCGGTGCTCTCATGCGCCGCGACGATGTTCGCGACATAGACCGCGAAGGCTTCGCCGCGCTTCTCGAAACTGGCGAACTGGTCCCATGACGCGCAAGCCGGCGACAACAGCACGCAAGCGCCCTCCAGCCGTTCCGCCAGGGCCAGTCCGGCCGCCTTCGCGGTCGCAACATCCAGCGTTTCACAGCGTGTATAAGCAACACCGTGCGCGTCGAGCCATGCGGCGAATTGTTCCTGCGCCTCGCCGATCAGGAAAGCGTGGCGGACGCGGCCCATGTAGCCCTCCAGACCGGTCAGTCCGGTGTCCTTGGCCTGTCCGCCGAGGATCCAGTAGATCGGGTCGAAGGTCGCCAGCGCCTTTTCGGTGGCGTCGGCGTTGGTCGCCTTGCTGTCGTTGACGAAGCGCACCCCGTCCAGCGTGCCGACCAGCTGCTGCCGGTGGGCGAGGCCGGGGAAGGTCGCCATCGCCGCGACGATGGCCGGCACCGGCAGTCCAGCGGCCTTGCAGGTGGCGAAGGCGGCGGCGGCGTTCTGCCAGTTATGGGCACCCAACAGGCTGGGCAGGCTGGACAGCTCCACGACCTTGGTCGCCTCGCCGTCGGTGTCGTCGACCAGCCAGCCGTCGGCGGCATAGACGCCGCCCGCCACCGGCCCCTGGGCGGAAATCGGCCAGATGCGCTGGTCGCCGGCGGCGACGAGGTCGGCGTGGATTTTGCGGCAATGCTCGTCGTCCACCCCGATCACCGCGGTGCGCGGCCAGGTCTGGCGGTGGAAGATCAGTTTCTTAGCGGCGATGTAGCCCTCCATCCCGCCATGGCGGGCGAGATGGTCGGGCGTGATGTTCAGCAGGACCGCGATGTCGAAGGTGATGGAGTGGGTCAGCTCCAGCTGATAGCTCGACATCTCCAGCACGCAGGTGCCGCCCGACCCGATCGGATCGAAGGTCAGCACCGGCGTGCCCAGGTTGCCGCCCACCGCGGCCTTGCGGCCGGCGGCGGCCAGGATGTGGCCGATCAGGGTAGTGGTGGTCGACTTGCCGTTGGTGCCGGTAATGCCGATGAAGGCGCAGTCGCGCTCCGCCCGGCCCAGCAGCTCGATGTCGCAGATCAGCTCGATCCCCAGCGCGCGGGCGCGCTCGGCCACCGGATGCGGCTTGGGGTGGGTGTGGGGGATGCCGGGCGACCAGACGATGGTGGTCAGGTCCGACAGGTCGGCGCTGGCGAGATCGACCACGGCGAAGCCCTCGGCCTCCGCCGCGGCGCGGGAGGCGGGGTTGTCGTCCCACACCCGCACCTCGGCCCCGCTGTCGCGGAGCGCGCGGGCGGTGGCGAGGCCGGACTTGCCCAGCCCCATCACCGCGACCGGCAGTTCCTGCATGTAGAACAGGTCGATCATCGCCGATGCCCCCCTCAGCGCAGCTTCAGCGTGGACAGGCCGACCAGCGCCAGGATCGAGGCGATGATCCAGAAGCGGATCACCACCGTCGGTTCGGCCCAGCCCTTCTTCTCGAAGTGATGGTGCAGCGGCGCCATGCGGAACACGCGCTTGCCGGTCAGCTTGAAGGAGGCGACCTGCACGATCACCGACACCGTCTCCAGCACGAAGAGGCCGCCGATGATGGCCAGCACGATCTCATGCTTGGTCACCACGCTGACCGCACCCAGCGCGCCGCCCAGCGACAGCGACCCGGTGTCGCCCATGAAGACCATGGCCGGCGGGGCGTTGTACCACAGGAAGCCCAGCCCGGCGCCGACCAGCGCGCCGCAGAACACCGCCAGTTCGCCGGAGCCCGGCACATGGTGGATCTGGAGATAGTTGGCGAAGATGGCGTTGCCCGACAGGTAGGAGATCAGGCCGAAGCAGCCGGCGGCGATCATCGTCGGCACGATGGCCAGCCCGTCCAGCCCGTCGGTCAGGTTCACCGAGTTGGAGGCGCCGACCATGATGAAGGCGCCGAAGGGCACGAAGAACCAGGACAGCTGGACCAGGAAATCCTTGACGAAGGGAACCGCCACGCCGCCCGACAGCGGTGGGGCCGACACCCACATGATCAGTGCCGAGGCGACCAGCCCGATGGCGATCTCCCAGCCCAGGCGGAAGCGGCCGGACAGGCCCTTGGTGTTGCGCTTGGTCAGCTTCAGGTAATCATCGCCGAAACCGATCAGGCCGTAGCCGATGGTCACCAGCAGGACGATCCAGATGTAGGCATTGGTCAGGTCGGCCCACAGCAGGGTGCTGACCGTCATGGCGATCAGGATCATCAGGCCGCCCATGGTGGGCGTGCCCTTCTTCTTGAAATGGCTCTCCGGGCCGTCGGCGCGGATGGGCTGGCCTTCGCCCTGCTTGCGCTTCAGCCAGGCGATCAGGCGCGGAAAGAAGACGAAGCTGATGACCAGCGACGTGATCACGGCGCCGCCGGTCCGGAAGGTCAGGTACCGGAACAGGTTGAACGGCGAAAAGACGTCGGCCAGACCGAAGAGGAGGTTGTAGAGCATTTGGGTCCGTCAGCCTCGCGGGGCCAGCGCGGATTGCGCGGCCGCCTGCGGCTGGTTGGTGGTTCGGGAGGCGGCTTTGTCCTCGCTTTCGCGCCCGCTGTCGAGTGCCGCGAGCGCATCGACGATCAGACCTGTACGACTGCCCAGGGACCCCTTGACCATGATGACGTCGCCGCCCTTTACGGTCCCGGTCACGATGGGGGCCAGCTCCACGCTGGTCTCGGTCCAGGCGCCGCGCATCGCCGCCGGCAGGCGGTCGAACAGCGTCTTCATGTGCGGCCCGCAGGC
Organism: Azospirillum sp. A23; assembly: GCF_042938965.1. NCBI lineage: Bacteria > Pseudomonadati > Pseudomonadota > Alphaproteobacteria > Rhodospirillales > Azospirillaceae > Azospirillum > Azospirillum sp. A23. The sequence continues at coordinate 748,784 of NZ_CP170667.1, forward strand.
ATAGACGGCGTCGACATTCGCGGCGCGCAGCGGCTCGGCCAACCCGATGTGCAGCGCGTCGGCGCGCTCGCCCAGTTCCCGCATGTCGCCCAGCACGGCAATGCGCCGGCCGCCGGCGCCGGGGTCGATCTTGCCCAGCACTTCCAGTGTTGCGGCCATGGCGGCCGGGCTGGCGTTGTAGCTCTCGTCGATCAGCGTGAAGGCGCCTTGCGGCAGCTGGATGCGCTTGCGGGTGCCGCGCCCCTTCACCGGCGGCAGGCTGGACAGCGATCTTGCGGCGGCGGCGACATCGGCGCCCAGCGCCTTCGCCGCCAGCAACACCGCCAGACTGTTCATCACCCAGTGCCGGCCCGGCTGCGACAGGCAATATTGCACCCGTTCGCCGCGGATCAGTGCTGTCACCGCGCTGCAAGTGGCGTGCAGCGAGCAGTCGACCAGCCGGGCGTCGGCCTCCTCATGGGTGCCGAAGCTCCAGATGTCAGTCAGTCCCTGACGGCGGGCGGCAGCGGCCAGCCGGGCAAACTGCCCGTTGTCGCGGTTCAGCACGGCGATGCCGCCGGCATCCATCCCCTCGAAGATCTCGGCCTTGGCGTCGGCGATGGCCTCGACGCCGGAGAAGAACTCCAGATGCACCGCCTCGATGGTGGTGATGACGGCGACATGCGGCCTGACCTGCCGCGACAGCGGGCCGAGCTCGCCGGCGTGGTTCATCCCCAGCTCGAACACGCCATAGCGGCTGTCGGCCGGCAGGCGGGCGAGCGACAGAGGCACGCCCCAATGGTTGTTCAGGCTGCCTTCATTGGCATAGGTCGCCCCTTGCGCCGACAGGACGTGGCGCAGTGTCTCCTTGGTGCCGGTCTTGCCGACGGAGCCGGTGACGCCGACGAAGCGCGCGCCGCAACGCGCCCGCGCCACCACGCCCAGCGCCGCCATCGACTCCAGCGTGTCGGACGGGGCGATCAGCAGCGGTGCGTCCGCAGGCAGGCCGTCCGGCAGATGGTCGACCATCGCCGCCGCGGCACCGGCGGCCAGCGCGGCGCCGATGAAGGCATGCCCGTCGAAATTCGGTCCGCGGATAGCGACGAACAGATCGCCCGCCGCCACCTTGCGGCTGTCGATGGCGACGCCGGTCGCGGTCCAGGCGGACGGGCCGGAGAGACGCCCGCCGGTGGCGGCGGCCGCTTCATCCGCTGTCCAAAGGACCGTCTTGTCCCCGCTCATGCTCCAACCTCCGCTACGGCTTTCCGGGCCTCGTCCGCGTCGTCGAACGGACGCACCTCGGTGCCGATCGTTTGTCCCTGTTCATGGCCCTTGCCGGCGATGACCAGCACGTCGCCGGGCTGAAGCTGCCGCACCGCGGTGCGGATCGCCTCGGCCCGGTCGCCGATCTCCTCCAGCCTGCCGGCCAGATCCCCGGTGGCTCCGGCCAGCACCTGACCCCGCACGAAGGCGGGATCCTCGGTCCGCGGGTTGTCGTCTGTGACGATGGCGCGGTCGGCCAGTCTGGCCGCCAGAGCCCCCATCACCGGCCGCTTGCTGCGGTCGCGATCGCCGCCGCAGCCGAACACCGTCACCAGATGGCGCGCGGCATGCGACCTCAGCGCCAGAAGCACCGTTTCCAGTGCGTCCGGCGTGTGGGCGAAATCGACGTAGACCGTCGCCCCGTTGGGATGGGTCGCGACATGCTGCAACCGGCCCGGCACACCTTCCAGCGAGGAAAGGCTGTCCAGTGCCCGCCCGGCGTCACCGCCGGATCCGATGACCAGCCCCAGCGCGCAGAGCACGTTCCAGGCCTGGAACCGACCTGCCAGCGGCAGGTCCACCGTCACGTCGCGGCCGAGCACGGACAGGGAGAGGCGCTGGCCATGGGCCAGCGGCTCCACCCCGGTCACCCGAAGCTCGGTGCCGGCCAGACCATAGGACAGGACCCGGTGGCCACGGTCGTTACAAATGGTGGCAAAATGTTGAAATTCCGGAGAGTCGGCGTTCAGCACCGCGACGGCGCCCGGCGGCAGGACGCGGTCGAACAGCATCGCCTTGGCGTCGCGGTACGCCTCCATCGTGCCGTGATAGTCGAGATGGTCCAGCGTCAGGTTGGTGAAGCCGGCGGCCTTGATCGCCACTCCGTCCAGCCGGAACTGCTCCAGCCCATGGCTCGACGCCTCCATCGCCAGATGTTCGATGCCGGCATCCTTGGCGGCGGCGAGGTCGCGGTGGAGCGACACCGGATCGGGCGTCGTCATCCCGCCATAGCCGTGCAGGCCGGGGCCGAGCAGGCCCAGCGTGCCCAGACTGCCGGCGGGCAGGCCGAGGCGCGTCCAGATCTGGGCGGCGAACTGGACGGTGGAGGTCTTGCCGTTGGTGCCGGTCACCGCCACCACCGTCTCCGGCTGGCGCCCGCCATGGAAGGCGGCGGCCATGAGCGCAAAGGCGAGGCGGGGCTGCGGGTCGGTCAGCAGGACGGCGGTCGAACCGGCGGGCAGCTCGGTGCCCTCGGACGCCAGCACGGCGACGGCGCCCCTGGCGAGTGCGTCGGCGATGAAGGCGCGGCCATCGGCCTTCACGCCGGGCAGGGCGGCAAAGACAAAGCCGGGCCTGACCGCTCGGCTGTCGGCGGTCAGCCCGGCGATGTCGGGGTCGGCAGCGCCGCGGGTGGCGTCAGCGCGGCTTGGTCTGAGTTGGGAAAGACGCAACGGTGCTTCCCTTCGCGGGAGGTGGGGCGGTGACGGGCGGCAGCGACTGCTGCCAGTTGGTGGAACCGGCGGCGTTCAGGTAGGTGGAGTTCAGGATCTCCGGCGTGTTCTCGTCCACCACCGGCACGTTCAGCAGCGGGCCGATCTGCTTGACGATGCGGCCCACCGCCGGGGCGGCGACCCAGCCGCCAGTGGCGTAGCCGTAGGTCTTGGCCGTCGCCTGCGGTTCGTCGACCAGCACATAGACGATGTATCGCGGATCATTCATCGGGAAGGCGCCCAGGAACGACGACATGCGCGAGTTCTTCTGGTAATGCTTGCCCTTTTGCTTGTCGGCGGTGCCGGTTTTTCCGCCGACGACATAGCCCTTCACTTCCGCCGACTTGCCGGTGCCCTCGGTGACGACGAAGCGGAACATGCGCCGCATCATGTCGGAGGTCTGGCGCGACACCACCTGTTCGGTCGGAACCTCGCCATCGGGCTGGCGCTTCAACAGCGTCGGCTTGTGGAAGAGGCCGCCGTTGATGACGGACGCGGCGGCGGCCACCGTGTGCATCGGGCTGACCGAGATGCCGTGGCCGAAGGAGATGGTGTAGCTGTTGACCTCGCGCCACGGGTTGGGCACCAGCGGCCAGCCGCTTTCCGGCAACTCCAGCCCGGTGGGCTTGGTGAAGCCCATCTTGGTCATGAAGGCCTTCTGCGCCGCCACGCCCACCTGCTGCACCATGCGCACGGAACCGAGGTTGGAGGAGTGCTGGAACACTTCCGCCACCGTCAGGGCGCGGTGCAGGTTGTGGTAATCGTTGATGGTGAAGCGGCCGATCTTGACCGGGTGTGCCGCGTCGAACATGTCCGACACCCGGATCTTTCCGGTGTCGAAGGCCAACGCAGAGTTGAAAATCTTGAAGGTGGAACCCATCTCGTACACGCCGAGCGTTGCCCGGTTGAACAGCGTGTCGGGGTTCAGGCCGGTCGGGTCCTGCGGGTCGAAATCGGGCAGCGAAACCATCGACAGCACTTCGCCGCTGCGCACGTCGAAGACGATGCCGGCGGCGCCGATGGCGCTGAATTCCTGCACCGTCGCGGCCAGTTCCTTTTTCAGGACATGCTGCAACCGCAGGTCGATGGACAACTGGAGCGGCGTTCCCGGCTCCTCGGTCAGCCGCTTGTTGAAGCCCTGCTCCATGCCGGCAAGGCCGTTGTTGTCGATGCCGGTGAAGCCGACGATGTGCGAGGTCAGCGGGCCGGCCGGATAGAAGCGGCGCTCCTCCCGTTCGAACGCGACGCCGGGGATGCCCAGACGGTGGACGGCGGCCTGCTGCTTCGGCGTCAGGTTGCGCTTCAGCCAGACGAAGCGGCGGTCGCCGCTCAGCTTGCCGAGGACGTCCTTGTAATCCAGGTCGGGCAGGGCGCTGACCAGCTTCTGCGCGGCCTCTTCCGGACGCGAGACCAGCTTGGGGTCGGCATAGAGCGACTGGGTGACCAGCGAGGTCGCCAGCAGGTTGCCGTTGCGGTCGGTGATGTCGGCGCGGTTGGTGGTGGTGTCGCCCACCTCGAGCGCCACATGCTGGCGCGGCTCGCCACCGCCCGCGAGCAGCGTGGCCATCGCCAGCTTGACGCTGATGGCGGTGAAGACGGTCGTGACCACGGCAGCCGTCACCATCAGGCGGTAACGGCTTTGCTCCAGCGCGACCGCCAGCGAGGTCCGCGGCTTGGCGGACGGCTGCGGGGCCGACTGGGGAAAGGGCGAGGGCGCCGGCGGCGGCACATAGGTGCTGCCGGTGCTTGCGCCGGGCTGGCCGTAGCCGGCCGGGCCGCCGTGGTCGTGACCGATCATCGATTGGCCCCCAGGCGCGCAACGAGCAGCCCGAGGCTGTCGGTCGGCTTGGGCTGATAGGGCTGCTGCGCGGCCGGAGCCGCGGCGGCAACCTTATTAGGTGCGGGCGCCGGCGCCGGGATCGGGCGGGAGGCCAGTTCGGTCGGGCGCGCGGTCGGGGCGTTAGGCGCCAGCTTGCCGGCGGCGGCCGGCGCAGCCGGAGCCGCCGACTTCTCTGCAGGCGCACGGGCGGAGCCGGGCACCAGGGCGGCCGGCTTGATCCGGTTGGTGCGGGACGGGTCGGCAAGGGCGGTGCCGGAGGGCAGGGACGCCGGCACGACGACAGGCGCGCGTTCCAGCGCCTTTTCCATCGGCAGAGGCTTCGCCAGCCCGACCGGCGCGCTGACCGGAACGATTCCGGCAGCGGCGTTGTTGTTGGGTGCGGCGGGCACGCGGGCGGCGGCCAGCTGGGAATTGCCGGTGCCGGGCGCGCGGACCATCGGCGGCAGCGGGGCGCCGGGCATGGCCTTGCCGGGCAGGGCCTGGGCCGGCGGCGGGACCGCGTCGGCCGGGCGCATCGGGATCATGTCCATCGCCAGGTACTGGCGCGGCTCGGTCGGCTGCAGCGTCAGATAGGCCTGGGCCATCTGCTCCAGCTTGGTGGGGTCGTTCAGGTAGCTCCACTCGGCCTTCAGGACCTGGATCGACTCCTGTTCCAGAATGATCTTGCGGTTCAGCCCGGCGAGCTTCTCCTCAAGATCCTGGACGTCGTAGCTGGTCTGGAACAGCACGCCACCGGCGGCCGCGATCAGGCCACCCCAGAACAGCCAGGTCTTGCCTTTCATGCTGCCTCCTTGCCGGACGCCGGGAACGCGGGCGCCTCGGTACGTTCAGCCGCGCGCAGCCGGGCGGACCGGGCGCGGGGATTGTTACGGGCTTCGGCCTCGCTCGGGTCCACGGGTTTCCGGGAGAGCAGGCGGAAGGATGGGTGATGCGCCGCGACCGCGGTCACGGGCGTGTGGCGGGACGGGGAGGGCGGCGGCGAGGAGCGTTCCCGCAGGAACGCCTTGACCTCGCGGTCCTCCAGCGAATGGAAGGAGACGACGGCGAGACGCCCGCCGGGCGCCAGCAGCGACTCGGCGGCGGACAGGCCGCGCCGCAGTTCGCCCAGCTCGTCGTTCACATGGATGCGCAGCGCCTGGAAGGTGCGGGTGGCCGGGTCGATCCCGTCTCCCTTCCCCTTCGGCACCACCGACCGGATGATCTCGGCCAGCCGTCCCGTGCGCTCGATCGGCGCCTCGCGGCGGGCGGCGACGATGGCGCGGGCGACGCGGCGCGCCATCCGCTCCTCGCCCAGGTGGTAGACGATGTCGGCCAGATCCGATTCGTCGGCGGTGTTCACCACGTCGGCGGCGGTCGGCCCATCCCGTCCCATCCGCATGTCGAGCGGGCCGTCGAAGCGGAAGGAGAATCCGCGTTCCGGCTCGTCGATCTGGGGGGAGGAGACGCCGACGTCGAGCGCCACGCCGTCGACCGTCCCGACGCCATGGTCGGCGAGCAGCCGGTCCATATCGCCGAATCGGCCCTCGATCACCTCCAGCCGTCCGGGGAACTCCTGGGCCAGCGCACGGCCGCGCTCAATGGCGGCGGGGTCGCGGTCGATGCCGATCACGCGGCAGGAAGCCGATTGCAGCAGGGCGCGGCTGTAGCCGCCGGCGCCGAAGGTGCCGTCCACATAGAGGCCGCCGTCGCGCGGGGACAGCGCGGCGATCACCTCGTCCAGCAGGACGGGAATGTGAATGCGGGTGCCGGTCATCAGACGCCTTCCCCGCTCCGGCTGGCGGCGCCGCGGGACGCCTTGGCGACGATCTGGCTGAGGGAGATGTCTTTGCGCACGACCTGTTCGCGCAGTGCCGCCTCGTGGGCTTTCAAGGCGTTGGGTTCCCAGATTTGGAAGGTTTTGCGGCGGCCGATGAAGGCGGCCTCTTCGGTGATGCCGGCGAACTCCGCCAGCTCCTTGGGCAGGACGATGCGACCTTCGGCGTCGGAGGAGACGGGGATCAGCTTTCCGAAGATGAAGGTCTCGATCATGTCGCGCTCGTCGGCATCGAGGTCGGGGGATTCGAGGCTTTCGGAGAGGACGTCGAGATAGTCCTGGTCGGCGCCTTCCAGCGCCTGGTGGTTCAGCGAGGGCCAGAGATAGACGGTGCTGGGAGCCGACGTCTTGGCAAGCGACTGCCTGAACTGTGCCGGGATGGACACACGCCCTTTCCTGTCAACTTTGTTGACGTATGTGGACAGGAAAACGGCCATAGGCCCGGCGATCCCCCCTGCTATCCCCCATGCGCGGTCGGGTGCTCCGCGCTAGCCCCGCTTGGCCCATTCAGCCCCCGCCCCCGGTGTTAACCAGAATGGGTAAGAGCCCCCCTTAAATGGGCATTCTTGGGATAGCATGGGACGGCATGGGCGTCAACGCTCCCCCGAGTATTCAGACGGGGGTGTCAAGACTTTTGGGTCATGCTGTGGCATCCGGGCAAGTTGGTGTACGAAATCTCAGAATCTTCGCAGTATTCCGCTGGACTCTCGCGATGTGGATAAAGTTATCCACACACGTTCTTCGAACGTTCCAAAATTTTAAGAAAATGCTGCGTACCCATGGTTTGTCGGACTGTCGAATCGACCCCCTCGGACGGCATAGAACCTTGGGTGGGAAACCCCGGTCCGGCATGGGACAGCATGGGAAATCGCCCCACAGTTATCCACCGGCTGTGGATTAGTCTGGGGAAAATGTGGATGGGGCCGTGCACATCCTGGGGATGGCAGCGGAAAAGCCCGGCGGACTGCGGGGTGCCGGGGGAGGAGTGGTCGCATCCGCCCTGTGGATGACATCGGAAACCGCCCGTCTCCCGCCCACGCCGTCCCATGCCCGCCCATCGAAAGGGGCAGGGCGAGGGCAAACGGGTGCCGCCATGGGGCGCCATGGGATCGGCCGCCCCGATGGGGGAGCCGATTTGGGACGGGCTGGGCAAAAGAGATGGGAAAGTGCCAGATGGCCTGTAAGCCGGGTTCTGTATCCCGCCCCGAGGGGCAGGCGATGGCCATTCGTCTGGGACGCCGGTTGCCCGGACGCCTCGCGCGACCAACCCGAGCGACGGCGCGGAAACGCGCTTGACCCACGCCCGTCCCGTTGCGGGGACAGTGGTCGGGCCGCTCCTATTCGGTCTTGCTCCCGGTGGGGTTTACCGTGCCGTCCCCGTTGCCGGGTCCGCGGTGCGCTCTTACCGCACCCTTTCACCCTTACCTGCGTCGAAACGCCGGCGGTTTGCTTTCTGTGGCACTTTCCCTAGGGTCGCCCCCGCCGGCCGTTAGCCGGCACCGTGTTTCCGTGGAGCCCGGACTTTCCTCCCCCGGTCGAAACCGAAGGCGGCCATCCGGCCATCTGGCGCGGTCGTTCATATAGGGAAGCGGCCGTGGGGGCAAATCCCAAATCGCGGGCTCCGACCGTTACCGTTCTGTAAGCCGCAGCAGCGCGCGCAGGCGCTGCACCGTCTCGGGGTCGGGAAGGCCGGTCAGGCAGTCGGGATGGAAGTGGCGCTGGAAGGCCAGCAGCGCCCGCGGCTCGGCCGGGTCGTACCCATAGCGTCCCAGCAGTGCGGCGACCTCCACTGTGTCGGCGGGGCCGTCTTCTGCCCGGGACGGCGTGGGCCAGAGCCCGAGTCCCCGGGCGGCGAGGCCCGGCCAATCGAACAGCTCGCCCGGATCCTCCTTGCGGGCGGGGGCCACGTCGCTATGGCCCAGCACGTCGGCGGCGGCGATGCCGTGCCGGGCGACGATGCCCAGGCAAAGCTCGGCGACCGCGGCCATCTGCACCGGCGGGAAAGGCCGGTAGCCGAACTCGTGGCCGGGATTGACGATCTCAACCCCGATGGAGCGGCTGTTGACATCCTCCGCTCCGCGCCAGCTCGACCGGCCGGCATGCCAGGCGCGCCGGTCCTCCGGCACATGGGCATAGACGGTGCCATCCTCGTCCACCGTGTAATGGGCGCTGACCTGGGACGCCGGATCGCACAGCCGCTCCAGCGCATGGGCGGCGGTGGGCATGCCGGTGTAATGCAGGATCAGCAGTTCCACCCGTGCACCGTCGGCCCGGGGGCCGTGGTTGGGGGAGGGGCGGTCGATCCGGCGGAAGGCGCTCATGTCGGCATCAGGTCGGGTTGGTGACGGTCTCGCTGACGGTGCGCGGACGGCGCTTCACGATGACCGCGACGCCGCCGATGGTCAACAGCCCGCCGATGGCGAGGTTGATCGTCACCGGATCGCCCATCAGCAGCACGCCGCTGGCCACGCCGAAGACCGGGACGGTCAGAAGATAGGGCATGGTCTGGTTGACGGAATAGCGTCCCAGCAATGGATACCACAGCCCGTAGGCGATGATGGTGACGGCGACGGCCATGTAGGCGATGGATGCCCAGCCGACCCAGGTCGAGTTCGCCAGCGCCGCCATCTGCCCATGCTCCGTCAGCAGCGACAGGACCAGCAGCTGCGGCATGGCGAACAGCGCCATCCAGCCGTTGACGGCGAAACCGTTCACCGCGCCGATCAGCTTCATCTGCACGCTCGCCACCGCAAAGGCGAAGCTCGCGGCCAGGATCAGCAGCAGCGAATGGAGCGACTCGCCCAGCCGCGGCTCTCCGGCGATCACCGCCACGCCGGCGAAGGCGGCGGCCATGCCGATGCCGCGGCGCCAGCCCAGCTTGTCCTTGAACACCAGCGCCGCCAGCAGGGAGGAGAAGGGGACCTGCACCTGTGCCGCCAGCGAGGCGGTGGCGGCGTCGATCCCGTTGAGCCCGCTGAACATCATCGGAAAATGGATGCTGCCCAGCGTGACCGACAGGAGGGCGATCTTCCACAGCTTGTCGCGCGGCACGCGGAAGAAGGGGATGATCAGCACCGCCACGAGGGCGAAGCGCAGGAACATCACGAACAGCGGCGGAAATTCGGCCAGCGCCCATTTCGCCACCACAAAGTTCAGCCCCCACAGCGCCATCACCGCCAGCGCCTGGAGCGTGTGGGCAAAACTCATGCCCGCCCGCCTTCCAACTCCTCGCGCATCGCCTCGAGCTCCAGCCAGCGCTCCTCCGCCGCGGCCAGCGCCGCCTGCTTGGCGTGCAGCTGCTCGCTCGTCTTCTGGAATTTGGCGGGGTCGCGGGTGAACAGGTCGGGATCGGCCAGCGCCTTCTCCAGCTTGGCGATCTCGCCCCCCAGCGTGTCCATGCGGGTGGGCAGCTCGTCCAGCTCGCGCTGGTCCTTGTAGCTCAGTTTGCCGCGCGGCTTGGCTGCGGCGGCCGGCGCCTGGGCGGCGGGCTTCGGCTTGGCGGCGGCCGCGGCGGGAGCCGCCTTGGCCGGGCGCTGCACCAGATAGTCGGAATAACCGCCGGCATATTCGGTGGCGGTGCCGTCGCCCTCCAGCGCGATGGTGGCGGTCACCAGCCGGTCGAGGAAGTCACGGTCGTGGCTGACCAGCAGAAGCGTGCCCTGATAGTCGCCGAGCACATCCTCCAGCAGGTCCAGCGTGTCCATGTCGAGGTCGTTGGTCGGCTCGTCGAGGATCATCATGTTGCTGGGCTTGGCGAACAGCCGGGCCAGCAGCAGCCGGTTGCGCTCGCCGCCCGACAGTGCCTTGACCGGGCTGTCCAACTGCCGGGTGTCGAACAGGAAATCCTTCATGTAGCCGGCGACATGGCGCGACACGCCGTTGACCACCACCGCATCGCCGCCGAAGGGGCACAGCACCTTTCGGATGGTGTCCTCCGGGTTCAGCCCTTCGCGCCGCTGGTCGAAATAGGCGGTGTCGAGGTTGGTGCCCAGCTTCACCGTGCCCTCGTCGGGATCGAGCTGGCCGGTCAGTATCTTCAGCAGGGTGGACTTGCCGGCGCCGTTCGGCCCGATCAGGCCGACCCGGTCGCCGCGCAGGATGCGGGTGGAGAAGTCCTTCACGATGGTCTTGCGGCCGTCGGGCGTGTCGAAGCCCTTGGAGATGCCGGTCGCCTCGATCACCAGCCGGCCGCCGCGCTCGGCCTCGGCGATGGCGAGCTTGGCCTGCTGGCCGCCCTTGATCTGCTCCGCGCGCCCGGCCCGCAGGTCCAGCAGATTGCGGACGCGTCCCATGTTGCGGGTGCGCCGGGCGGAGATGCCCTCGCGCAGCCACTTCATCTCGCTTTCGATCTTGCGGTCCAGCTTGTGGGCCGCAGCCTCTTCCGACTCGAACACCTCGGCCTGCCAGGTCTCGAACTCGGCGAAGCCGCGGTCGGTGGCGCGCACCGTGCCGCGGTCGAGCCACAGCGTCCGCTTGGCCAGCCGGTTCAGGAAGGCACGGTCGTGGCTGATCAGCAGCAGGCCGCCGCGGAAGGACAGCAGCTCCTCTTCGAGCCACTCGATGGTGGGGAGGTCGAGGTGGTTGGTCGGCTCGTCCAGCAGCATGACGTCGGGGTTGCCGACCAGCGTGCGGGCCAGCGCGGTACGGCGCGATTCGCCGCCCGACAGGGTGCGGGGGTCGAGGTTGCCGTCGACCTGGAGCCGGTCGAGCACGGCGTCGACGCGGTGCGCCTCGTCCTGCTCGTCGGCGGGCAGGCCCTTCACGACATAGTCCTGGACGGTGGCACAGCCGGTGAAGTCCGGCTCCTGCGGCAGATACGCAAGGCGGGCGCCCGGTTGGACGAACACGGTGCCGCCATCGGGTTGGATCATCCCGGCCAGCACCTTCATCAGCGTCGACTTGCCCGACCCGTTGCGTCCGACCAGGCAGGCGCGGTCGCCGCGGCCGATGGACAGGTCGATGCCGTCGAACAGCGGACGGCCGCCGAAGGTGACGGAGACGCCCTGGAGCGCCGTGATGGGTGCGGGAGGAGCCATGGACCGTTCGTGCGCCGGAAAATCGAGGGAAGGGGATGGGTTATAGCGCGCCGTCCCCCTCCACCGCGACCCGGAAAAACGGTTGGGCGGGTTGCGCCCGGTGGAACCGCCCCCGCCGTCAGGCCGGGATCAGGCCGGTAGTTGGGCGATGCCGGTCGGCGCCGGCACCTGCTGTTCCTGCATCTTGAAGCCGAAATAGGTGCCGTTGCTGATGCCGGTCAGGGCCAGCAGGTTGGCCGACAGCTCCGGCATGCCCAGCGTGCGGGTGACCTCGTAGAGGAAGGTGATGCCCAGCACGCCGGTCCAGGCCAGCAATTGCAGGCGATGAATGTTGTAGCTGGCGGCATCGCTCAGCAGATCGGGCAGCAGCCCCTGGGTGGGTGGATAGACCTGCTCCAGGCTGGCGGCCATGGCCGTCCGGTCGGGCGGGGTGGCCGTGGAGGCGGCGATGTAGAGGGCGGCATGCTGCTGGCGTCGGGTCTGGTCGTCGCTCGGCCGGCGGTCCTGGAAGGCGGCCAGGACCGAGGTGCCGCCGACGATCCCCATCAGCGCCATGGTGCCGGTGGTGATGGTGTCCATCGATCCGGTGATGGTCAGGATGGCGGCGTAGGAGGCGGTGACGATCCCGCTCCACCACAGAAGCTGGAAGCGGGCGAGGCTGTAGGGTGCCCGATAGTTGGCCGGCATCGGCACGCCGGCAATCGGGGTGATGGCATCGGTGCGTCCGAAATGGCGGAAGAAGGCGAACAGGAACACCGCCGCCACCAGGGCGAACCACACCGCCGCCAGCCCGAGGTCGCGGTCGCTGGCGCCCTGGATGGACACCATCTGCGGCGCGGTCGTCATGCCGCCGGTGGCCGGGCCGAAGGCGACCGGCAGGGTCTTGGCCCCGGCGAGGCTGAAGAAGCCGCTGAAGGCGGTCTGCCAGGATGTCCGCCGCTTCGCCGCGTCGTCGCCGTTGCCGGCGATGGAGGTCGAGGCGGTGCCCACCAGTTCGCCCTTGGCGGAGCAGGCGAAGCTGGCGCGGGCGCCGGGAATGGTCTGGCCGTTGGCGACCAGGACCAGCGCTTGCGCGTTCAGCATTGCCGCCTGCGTGGCGCAGTCGGTACCGGCAGGCGCCGCCCCCAGATTCAGCGTCAGCGGTTGGCCCAGCACCACCGTGGCGTCGCCGGCTGTTGCGGGGGGCGCCACCTGCGCCTGGGCGCCGCACCCCATGGCAATCGTCGTTCCCAGTACAGCGGCGAAGACCGTTCGGATGATCGTGCGTCGCATCGTCGTGTCGTCCCCAAAACACGCGGGCAACCGGTCGCCCGCCCCGCCGGGGACGATACGTCAGGAAACGGGATAAAGGCCATGGGAAAGCAATTTGAAATGAACTCGACCTACAGCGATTCGCGACAGGTTAGGATAGGGCGGCGGCACCTTCCCGTTCGCGGCGGATGCGGTCGTAGGCGGCGTTGATCAGCGCGAGTTTCTGCGTCGCCAGATCGATGAATTCCTGTGGCATGCCCTGGGCGATCAGCCGGTCCGGGTGGTGTTCCCGCACCAGCGCCCGGTGTGCGGCCTTGACCGCATCGTCGCCGGCCAGACGCGCCACGCCGAGCACGGCATAGGGGTCGGTTTCCGTCGGGGTGCCGGCCAGATGGTGACCGGCGACGATGCGGCGGAAATCGGCCTCGTCGAAGCCGAAGATCACGGCGACGGCGTGCAGATACTCCACCTCCGTCTCGTGCAGCTCGTCATCGGCCTCGGCGATCATCAGCAGGCTGTCAAGCAACTCCTCCAGCACCGCGTGCTTGTCCTCGAACAGCTTGGCGATCTGGCGGGCATATTCCTCGAACCCGCGGGTGTCGCGGCGGGCGAGGTCGAAGACCCGGCCGACATTGTCCAACTCCTCCGGCGGGACGCGGAACAGCCGCTTGAAGGTGTCGACCTCCACCCGCTTCACCACGCCGTCGGCCCGGGCCATCTTTGCGGCCAGCGCGATCACGCCGATGGTGAAGGCGACGGTCTGCTTGGCCGCTTCGGCTTCGGCATCGCTCATGCCGCGGCGCGGTTGCTCGTCCGCGCCGCAGGGTGACCACAGGTCGACCGCATGCTCGGCCAGACCGCCCAGCAGGGCGCCGAGCGGACCGCCGGTGAACAGGCCGGCCGCGCCGCCCAGGATCTTGCCCCAGATGCTCATGTCATGCCCTTTTGTGCACAGGCCACCCCACCCGTGAGCGCAGCATAGCGGCCGGGAAAGGGCAGGCCAACTGTGGCTTGCCGGCAACAGGCCAGCATTGTTGGTATCGCGAATTTCTAATAAGCGCTTGCGAATCCCGCCGGCCACGCCATGTTGCAATGCAACAAAAGGCGCCGGAGAGAGCGCCGTTCGCGATAAGACGGTGCCTGCCGACGGCGGTGCCGGAGCCTGGGGAAAACGTTCTGCACGAATGCGTTTTCGGATTTCGAGAACCGTGAGCAGAGCCATGCCTGTCATCCGCAAGATCATGCCGACCGAGCTGCCCCAGTACCGGGCGCATCTTCTCCGCCTCGACCGCACGGACCGTTATGCCCGCTTCGCCGGCACCCTGTCGGACGACGCGGTGGAGCGGCATTGCACGGCCATCGACTGGGGCCGGACGGTGATTCTCGGCGCGTTCGAGGACGGCGTGCTGCGCGGCGCCATCGAACTGTGCGGCGACCGTCTCCTCTGGCCCGAACAGGCTGAATTCGGCATCAGCATCGAGTCGGGATTGCAGGGCAAGGGTGTCGGCACCACGCTGGTCCGCCGCATCCTGACCGTCGCCCGCAACCGTGGCATCCGCCATGTCCATATGGTGTGCCTGGCGGAAAACTCCCGCATGCGCGCCCTGGCCCGCCGGTTCGGCGGACGGCTGGTGCTCGACGGAGGCGAGATCACCTCGATGTTCGAGCTGCCGGCGCCGAACCAATTCTCCATCGCCTTGGAAGCGCTGGAGGATGGCAGCGGCGCCTTCAACAGCATCCTGTCGGGCAATGCCATTCAGTCCTGTCTGTCCACCCGCCCGCGGGAACGGCTGGCCGCCTGACGGCGACATCTGCAAGGTCGGTCGTCCGTCATCCTGTGTTCTTTCCGCCGCGTCCTTCCTTCCTGATGGGGCCGAGCCACTCAGGCGGTTGAAATTCGCTGCCGGATCGCGAAACTCCGGCCCACGCGCGGTGCGGTTGCCGCGCATGGACTTCGGCGGGTGCGACAATGGGTGAGACGAAGAACGCGGCGGTGGCCGGAGGGGCGGTGGCCGGAACGGCGGAGACCAGGCCGGCCCGGTGGCAGTTCTGGGTGGATCGCGGCGGCACCTTCACCGACATCGTCGGCCGGCGGCCGGACGGGTCGGTCGTGACCCACAAGCTGCTGTCGGAAAATCCGGAGCGCTATGCCGACGCCGCCGTCCAGGGCATCCGTGAGCTTCTCGGTCTGAAGCCGGGCCAGCCGATCCCGCCGGACACGGTGGAGGTGGTCAAGATGGGCACCACCGTCGCCACCAACGCCCTGCTGGAACGCAAGGGCGAGCCGACCGTCCTGCTGATCACCGAAGGTCTCGCCGACCAGCTGCGCATCGGCCATCAGGCCCGTCCGAAGATTTTCGCCCGCCGCATCGATCTGCCCGACCAGCTCTATTCCCATGTGGTGGAGGTGCCGGAACGGGTGATGGCCGATGGCCGCGTGCTGAAGCCGGTTGATCTGCATGCCGTGCGCCGAGGGCTGGAGGAGGCCTATCGCCGGGGCTTCCGCGCCGCAGCCATCGCGTTGATGCATGGCTACCGCTATCCGGAGCATGAGCGGCAGGTCGCCTCGCTGGCCCGCGCGGTCGGCTTCACCCAGGTGTCGGTCAGCCATCTGGTCAGCCCGCTGATGAAGCTGGTCGGCCGCGGTGACACCACGGTGGCTGACGCCTATCTTTCCCCCGTGCTGCGCCGCTATGTCGACCGGGTCGCCAATGACCTCAGCGTCGACGGCACGCCGGTGCCGCTGATGTTCATGCAGTCGAACGGCGGCCTGACCGACGCCCGCCGCTTCCAGGGCAAGGACGCCATCCTGTCGGGGCCGGCCGGCGGCGTGGTGGGTGCGGTGCGCACCGCCGGCATGGCCGGCTTCGACCGGGTCATCGGTTTCGACATGGGCGGCACCTCGACCGACGTGTCGCATTATGCGGGCGAGTATGAGCGCGCCTTCGACGCGGTGGTGGCCGGCGTGCGGGTGCGCGCGCCGATGATGCACATCCACACGGTGGCGGCTGGCGGCGGTTCGCTCTGCGTCTTCGACGGCACCCGCTTCCGCGTCGGGCCGGACAGCGCCGGCGCCAACCCCGGCCCCGCCTGCTACCGCCGCGGCGGTCCGCTGACCGTCACCGACTGCAACGTGATGGTCGGCAAGATCCAGCCGCGCTTCTTCCCCAATGTCTTCGGCCCCAATGGCGACCAGCCGCTGGACGCCGAGGTGGTGAAGGCCCGCTTCACCGAACTGGCCGCCACCGTCAACGCCAAGCTCGGCACGGCGATGACCCCGCAGGAGGTCGCCGAGGGCTTCCTGCGCATCGCCGTCGACAACATGGCGAACGCCATCAAGAAGATCTCGGTCGAGCGCGGCTATGACGTCACCGGCTACACGCTGAACGGCTTCGGCGGGGCGGCGGGCCAGCATGTCTGCGCCGTCGCCGACGCGCTGGGCATGACGCGGGTGTTCCTGCACCCGCAGGCCGGCGTGCTGTCGGCCTACGGCATCGGTCTGGCCGACACCGTCGCCATCCGCGAACGCGCGGTCGAAGGCCCGCTGAGCGACGCCGTCGTCGACCGGCTGACCATGCTGTTCACCGATCTGGAGACCGAAGGGCGGGCGGAGCTGACCCGCCAGGGTGTCGATGCCGGACGGCAGGCGATCAACCGCCGCGTCCATCTGAAGGCCGCCGGCTCCGACACCACCCTGACCGTCACCTTCGGGTCGAAGGTGGCGATGACCAAGTCCTTCGAGGAGGCGCACCGCCGCCGCTACGGCTTCCTCACCCCCGGCACCGCGCTGGAGGTCGAGTCGGTGACGCTGGAGGCGGTCGGCCTGACCGACGTTCTGGAGGATCCGGAGCTTCCCGCCACCACCGCGGTGCTGCCGCGCCGGCTCGCCACCGTCGCCATCCACAGCGGCGGCCCTGGAGGGGGGCAGCGCCGCGAGGCGCCGCTCTACGACCGTCGTCAGCTTCAACCCGGCAACCGTGTCGTCGGTCCGGCGATTCTGGCCGAAGCGGTCTCCACCACCGTGGTCGAGCCCGGCTGGATGGCGGAAGTCACCCGCAAGAACCATCTGGTGCTGACCCGGCTGGAGCCCGCGGCCCAGCGTCAGGCCGCCGGGGTCAAGGGCGGGGCGAAGGTCGATCCGGTGACGCTGGAGGTCTTCAACAACCTGTTCATGTCCATCGCCGAACGGATGGGCGTGACGCTGGAGAAGACCGCCCGGTCGGTGAACATCAAGGAGCGGCTGGACTTCTCCTGCGCCCTGTTCGACCGCGATGGCGGCCTGATCGCCAACGCGCCGCACATGCCTGTCCATCTGGGATCGATGGGCGAGAGCGTGCGTGCCGTCATCCAGCGCCGCGGCGGCACCTTCACCGCCGGTGAGAGCTTCGCGCTGAACGATCCCTATCACGGCGGCACCCATCTGCCGGACATCACCGTCGTCTCGCCGGTGTTCGACGAGGCGGGCAAGGAGCTGCTGTTCTTCGTCGCCTCGCGCGGGCACCATGCCGACGTCGGCGGCATCACCCCCGGCTCGATGCCGCCGGACAGCAGAACCATCGCCGACGAGGGCGTGCTGCTGGACTGCGTGCCGCTGGTCGAGAGCGGCCAGTTCCGCGAGCAGGAGATGGTTGAGCTTCTGCGCTCCGGCCCGCATCCGGCGCGCAACCCGGTGCAGAACATCGGCGACCTCAAGGCGCAGGTCGCCGCCAACGAGCAGGGCACCCGCGAGCTGCACCGCGTCGTCCGCCTGCACGGCCTGTCCACCGTCATCGCCTATATGCGCCACGTCCAGGACAATGCCGAGGAGCAGGTCCGCCGCGCCATCGGCGTGCTGAGCGACGGCGACTTCGCGGTGACGCTGGACAATGGCGCGGTCATCAAGCTGCGGGTGTCCATCGACCATGGCGCGCGCTCGGCCATCGTCGATTTCTCCGGCACCAGCACCCAGCTGACCAACAACTTCAACGCCCCGTCGGCGGTCTGCCGGGCGGCGGTACTCTATGTCTTCCGCTGTCTGGTGGACGACGAAATCCCGATGAACGAGGGGTGCCTGCGCCCCATCGAGATCGTCATTCCGCCGGGCTCCATGCTGTCGCCCAACCCGCCCGCCGCGGTGGTCGCCGGCAATGTGGAGACCAGCCAGTGCATCGTCGACGCTCTGTTCGGCGCGCTGGGGGTGATGGCGTCGGCCCAGGGCACGATGAACAACACCACCTTCGGCAACGAGTGGCACCAGTATTACGAGACGGTCTGCGGCGGGTCGGGCGCCGGCAACGGCTTCAACGGCACCGACGCCGTGCAGACCCACATGACCAACTCGCGCCTGACCGATCCGGAGGTGCTGGAATGGCGCTTCCCGGTGCTGGTGGAGAGCTTCCGCATCCGCCGGGGATCCGGCGGGGCAGGGCGCTGGCGCGGCGGCGACGGCGTGATCCGCCGCCTGCGCTTCCTTGAGCCGATGACCGCCGCCATCCTCGCCAACCACCGCAAGATCGCTCCCTTCGGCCTGAAGGGCGGTGCCGACGGTGCCGTCGGCCGGACCTGGGTCCAGCGCACCGACGGCAGCGTGCAGGAACTGGCCTCCCAGGACAGCGCCGCGATGCGGCCGGGCGACGCCCTGGTGGTGGAAACGCCGGGCGGCGGCGGGTTCGGAGCCGCGGGGTAAAGGGGAAAGTTTGGGGGGCGGCCGAGACAGACTCTCGCCGCCCCTCCCCTTCACTCCGCCCGATGCGGCGCCACGATGCCGAAACGGTGCATCTGCCGATGGACGGTCGAGCGGTCGACCCCCACCGCGCGTGCCGTCGCCGATATGTTCCAATGGTGCCGCCGCAGCGTTTCGCGCAGCCGGGCGGCCGGGTCCTCGTCCGTCGCCACCGTCCGCGCCTCTTCCTCGGGCCAGGCCCGGAACAGGCCGCTGTGCTGCACCGGCTCTGGGATATCGCCGAGGTCGATCAACCCGCCGTCGCTGACCGCGCAGGCATAGTCCAGCGCATTCACCAGTTCCCGCACATTGCCCGGCCAGCCATGGCCGCGCAGGGCCGCGAGCGCCGACGGGGTGAGACGGTAGCCGACGTCGTCACGTTCCGCCCGCTCGGCCAGCAGCCGTTCGATCAGCCAATCCAGGTCGCCGCGCTGGCGCAGGGGCGGCACGGTGAACACTGCGCCATTGAGACGAAAGTACAAGTCGTCACGGAATTGTCCGGCTTTGACCAGTTCCACCAGATCGCGGTGGGTGGCGCCGATGACGCGGACATCCACCGACACCGCCTTGGTCCGGCCGATCGGCGTCACCTCGCGCTCGGCCAGCACGCGCAGCAGCCGGGTCTGCGACGACAGCGGCATGTCGCCGATCTCGTCCAGGAACAGGGTGCCGCCGTCGGCCTCCAGGATCAGCCCCTTCTTGCCGCGCGCCGTCGCCCCGGTGAAGGAGCCGGGCTCGTAGCCGAACAGCTCGCTTTCGATCAGGTTCTCCGGCAATGCCGCGCAATTGACGGCGACGAAGGGCTTGTTGCGGCGGATACTGGCCTTGTGCAGGGCCTTGGCGAGATGCTCCTTGCCGGTGCCGGTCTCGCCGTGGATCAGCAGGCTCATGCGGGTGTTGACCAGCTTGGCCGCCCGCGTCAGCACCGCCTTCAGCGCCGGATCGCCGCCGGACACCACACGCAGCGGCTCCGGTAACGGATCGCCGCCATGGTCCGGCGCATGGCTGCGCGGCAGCGACACGGCGGGCGGCGGCATCGCCTGGGCGAACAGCGGCAGTCCGGTGCGGCGCAGGCGCAGCGTGCGCTGCTCGGTCGGCAGCGAGCGGACGAAATGGACCAGATCGTCCACCTCGCAATCGAACAGTTCGGCGAAGGAGCGGCCGAGCGGTGACGCTCCGTCCTCCGCGAGCAGATCATGGGCCTTGTGGTTGAAGCCGACCACCCGCCCGCCGGCGTCCAGCGCCAGGACGAAGTCGGGGTCGACCTCCGCGAACTCCTGCGATGCCGACAGCTTCAGCACCCAGTCGCGTCGGAAGTTGTTGTAGAGGTTGGCTGTTTCGATCTTGTGGACATAGGCACGCACCATCTGCAACGCCAGATACTGGCTGATTTTCGGTTCCGGCGAGTGCAGGGCGGAGATGTCCAGCACGGCGGCCAGTTCGCCGCCGCTGTCGAAGACGGGTGCCGCGGTGCAGGTCAGCGGGATGTGGGTGGAGTCGAAATGGTCGGTCTGGTGCACGGTCAACGCCTGGGCAGTGGCGATGCAGGTGCCGACCGCGCAGGTGCCGGCATGCCCCTCGTTCCAGTCCGACCCCAGATACAGCCCGGCCCGGCGAAGATGGTTGTCGAAGGTCGGGTCACCGATGAAGTCCACCGTGACGCCGTTGCTGTCGGTCAGCAGCAGGACATAGCCCATGCCGGCGACCTGCCGGTACAGCGCCTCCAGCCCGAAGCGGGCCATGCGCAGGAACTCGTCCATCGCGTCGCGATGCTCGCGCAGCCGCTCCTGCGTCAGGATGTGCGCCTCGCGCCCGACGGTGGGGTCGAGCTTGTGGTCGGCGACACAGCGGCGCCACGAGTTTTCGATGATCGGATCGCGGGCGGATGGCCCCCCTGCGGCGATACGGCCGGTGGAGACACGGACGAGTTCATCGATGTGGGCCGCGCGCGCGCTGTCCATGGTCGTGCCTCCCGCACTCATCGTTCGCTTGTTCCACGAACATATTGGGGCGGACAATATCAACCGGCCGGCCCGATAGGCAACATGTGCAAAAGCATCAGATCGTTCCACCGGCTGGACGCCACCCATTACCCCGGCATACCAGCGTATGACCTCTGCTTTTGGTTATCCTGCCATGGCATGACGTTAAGGACATTTGCACAAGTAAGGTCGCATGCTCCATAAACGGGCAGGGATCGCCGGGAGCTTTCGATTTGCGGATTCTGATCGTCGACGATTCACCGCGCCACTTGACCATGATGGTGTACGAGCTGAACAAGCTCGGCTACGCCACCAGCGTGGTCAACAATGGCGCCGCCGCCATCGAGGCGGTGGCGAACGAGCGGTTCGATGTGGTGATGGCGGATATCCGTCTGGCCGACATGACCGGGCTGGAACTGTGCTGGCACCTGCGCACGGCCCAGGGGCTTCGCCACCTCTACCTGATCCTGATGATCCCCGGCAGCATGACTGACCAGTTCCACGAACTGGTGGAGGCCGGCGCCGACGAGTTTCTGCGAAAACCTCTGGATTGGAAATGGACGGCGGCGCGCCTGCTGGCGGCCTCGCGCGTCGTGGCGATGCAGCGCGACCTGGAGCGGCTGGCGACCACCGATGCCCTGACCGGCGCCATGAACCGCCGCCGCTTTCTGGAGAGGGGGGCTGAAGAGTTTACCCGCTCGCGACGATACGAGCGCCCGCTGTCGGTGGTGATGCTGGACATCGACCATTTCAAGCGGGTCAATGACAGCTATGGCCACGCCACCGGTGACGAGGCGATCCGCAGCACGGTTCGTGCCTGCAAGGAAAGCTTGCGCGCCTGCGACCTGATCGGCCGGCTGGGTGGCGAGGAGTTCGCCGTGGTGATGCCGGAAACCCCGCCCGTGAACGCTTTCGCCGCTGCCCAGCGCCTGCGCCAGGCAATCGCCGCCCAACCGGTGAAGCGGGAGGACGGCGGAGAGCTGTTCCTGACCGTCAGCCTGGGGCTGAGCTGGCTGACCGGCAGCGACACCGGTATCGAGCCCTTGCTGGCCCGTGCCGACGCCGCCCTCTATCGCGCAAAGAACGCCGGTCGCAACCGTGTGGAGGTCGAGCCGCAGATCGCACTGCCGAAGTCGATGACGGGGTAGGGGGAGCCACCGGTTCCCCACAGTCGCCGTTCCGCAGTCCACGCTGCATCAAGCTGAGAGTGCGCAAAGAAAAACCCCCTGACGTCCTTCCGGAAATCAGGGGGTTTTCTATGATGGTAGCAGCGGAGGGATTTGAACCCCCGACCAAGGGATTATGATTCCCCTGCTCTACCACTGAGCTACGCTGCCATCGTGTTCGCCGTTGTTGGCGTTTCCGCCGCCGTGGCTACCATCGTGTCCCGTCGTTGCCGCCGGGAGCCGCTATATAGGATAGGGCGACTTGGCCTGTCAACGCGGAATTTTCGGGGGGTACGATTTTTTTTGGCCGACCGGCGGAAAGTCGCATAACCCTCTGATTCAGGCCGCCGTTTCCCCTGCCCCCACAAGCTTGGCCGCGTCCTCGCCCACGCCGCCGGCGGTGGCGGAAATCCAGCCGCCACCCAGCACGCGGTCTCCCTGATAGACGACACAGGCCTGGCCCGGAGCGATGCCGTGCTGGGGCTCCAGCAGCTCGACGCGCGCGGTGCCGTCCGGGCCGGCGCGCCACAGGGCAGGGGCGGCCGGCTGGGTGGAGCGGAGCTTCACCGACACCTCGATCCCGGCGCCATCGGCCATATCGGGGCCCAGCCAGTTCACGTCGCGCACCGTCACCAGCGAGCGGGCGAGGTCACGGCGGGGGCCGACAACGACGCGGCGGCGGGCAGGCTCCAGGCGGACGACGTAGAGCGCCTCCTCCTCCTGGCCACGGATACCGCCGATGCCCAGCCCCTTGCGCTGGCCGACCGTGTAGTGGACGACGCCCTTGTGGCGGCCCAGAACGCGGCCATCGACATGGACGATGTCGCCGGGCTCGACGGAGCCGGGGCGCAGCTTCGCCACCACTTCGGCATAGTTGCCGTTGGGAACGAAGCAGATGTCCTGGCTGTCGGGCTTGGCCGCCACCTCCAGCCCGTGGCGCTCGGCCAGAGCGCGGGTCTCCGGCTTGGTCAGGCCGCCGAGGGGGAAGCGCAGGAACTCCAGCTGTTCGCGCGTGGTGGCGAACAGGAAATAGCTCTGGTCCTTGGCGGGATCGACCGCGCGGTGCAGCTCGGCGCCCTGCGGGCCGGCGATGCGGCGGACATAATGACCGGTGGCCAGCGCTTCGGCACCCAGGTCGCGGGCGGTGTTCAGCAGGTCGCGGAACTTGACGCGCTGGTTGCAGCGCACGCAGGGGATCGGCGTTTCGCCGCGCAGATAGCTGTCGGCGAAATCGTCCATCACGTCCTGGCTGAAGCGGCCTTCGTAATCCAGGACGTAATGCGGGATGCCGATGCGGTCGGCAACCTGACGGGCGTCGTAGATGTCCTGGCCGGCACAGCAGGCGCCCGGTTTCTGCAAGGCGAGGCCGTGGTCGTAGAGCTGCAGCGTGATGCCGACGACGTCATAGCCCTCCTCCCGCAGCACGACCGCGGTGACGGAGGAATCCACTCCACCGGACATCGCGACGACGACGCGGGTGTCCTGGGGGCGCTTGGGAAGACCGAGGGAGTTCATGGCGCCCTATATAAGGCGGGCAGGCGCCCGGAAAAGGCAGGAATGCGCAGCAGGGTAACAACACAAGCGACCGCCGGGTGCCGCAGCGTGCGGCGCCGCCCCGGCGGCCGGAACAGGGTTCCCCCGAACGCTTACTTCATCGCGTTGTTGCTGCCGCCCGGCAGGCGGACGACAAGGCCGTCCAGCTCTTCGGTCATGATGATCTGGCAGCCCAGGCGCGAGGTCTTGGTCAGGCCGAAGGCGAGGTCCAGCATGTCCTCCTCATCCTCCTGCGCGTCCGGCAGGACGTCGAACCACTCCGGCTCGATCACGACATGGCAGGTGGAGCAGGCCAGCGAGCCCTCGCAGGCGCCTTCCAGATCCAGGCTGTTCTTGTGCGCGATCTCCAGCACGGACAGGCCGAGCGGGGCGTCCACCTCGCGGCGGGTGCCGTCGGTCTCGATGAAGGTCATCTTGGGCATGGGGTCCTCGTTCTTTTACGGTTGCCTAGCGATTTATAGGGCGATTGTAAGAAAAATGTGAATCACGGCCGTGGGGGCGTCCGCGCGGCACGGCGGTCACGCACCTCGGCGGCAAGCGCCTCCAGCCGCTCCAGCCTGGCCAGGATGCGGGCGGCACCGTCGGCTGCCGGCGGGCTGTCGGGTGTCGACGCCGTCTGCGCCTTTCGGAAGGCGGGGGCGAGATATTTGATGCAGGCCTCGACCCGCTGGTTGAGGTCCAGCCCGATGCGGTCCAGTTCCAGCACGTCGCCGGCACGAGCCAGCCGGGCCGCGAGGTCGGCGATTTCCTCGTCGCCGTCCTCTTCGCCATCGGCCGGTGTGCCGCCGATCAGCTCCAGCAGCGCATGGGCACGGCGGATGGGATCGCGCAGCACCTCATAGGCGTCGCGCAGCGCCTCGACCTGGGCCTTGGCGTTGGCCTGCTGGCGCGGGCCACGGGCGGCGAAGCGTTCCGGGTCCATGGCGCGGGTGAAGCCGGCATGCTGCTTCGACAACTGCTCCAGCTCTATGTCGAAGCGGCGTTCCAGGCCCAGCCGGGTGAAGGGGTCGAGCGGCCGCGGCGGCTGAACCGCGCCGCAGGCATGGCAAAACAGGGCGCGTGGCGCCACCGAGCGGCCACAGGTGCCGCAGGGCTCCAGATCGCCGGCGATGGCGCCGGAAATGCCGCCGCTGCTGTTGCCGGGCGGACCGGATTTGGGCGGGCCGGATTTGGAGCTGGTCATGCGCGCAGTCCGTCAAAACGCCGAAAGGCTCGGCCGATGGGATGGTTTACCCGACATGAGGCCCCTGTTGTCACGAAGGCCGCCTTCCGCGGGGTCATACCGATAAGCCGCATCCGGCGCAATGCGCGAATGCGGGCTTTCCGGACCGGAGACAGATGGTCGCGCAGCCATGGCGGGTGGCGGGATCAGCCATCCGCGGGCGCGCTTCGCCGCGCCATCGCGGTCCAGGCGGTCAGGAAGCGGTCGACCGCCTCGTCGTCGCTGGTCCAGCCCAGGCTGACCCGGATGGCGCTGGCGGCGGCCCGCTCGTCCTCGCCCATCGCCGCCAGCACATGGGATGGCTTCACCTTGCCGCTGGAGCAGGCCGATCCGGCGCTGACCGCCACGCCGGCGAGGTCCAGCGTCATCACCTGGGTTTCGCCGGGCAGGCCGGCCAGCATCAGGCAGCTGGTGTTGGCGACCCGCGCCGCACCGGCGCCCATCGCCCGGGCGTGCGGGACGGCGACCAGCGCCTCCCGCTCCAGCCGGTCGCGCAGGGATGCGAGGTCGGCGGCCTCCGCCGGCCCGTCCAGCGCCAGCCGGGCCGCGGCGCCGAAGCCGACAATGCCCAGCAGGTTCTCGGTGCCGGCCCGCTTGCGCCGTTCCTGCCCGCCGCCGCGGATCAGCGCGTCGGGTTCGAGCCCCTCCGTCAGGATCAGGGCGCCGACGCCGGTCGGTCCGCCCAGCTTGTGGGCCGACAGCGTCATCAGATCGACGCCGAGAGCGCGCAGGGACAGTGGCATCCGTCCGGCTGCCTGCACCGCGTCGCAATGGACCAGCGCTCCATGGGCGTGGGCGATCCGGGCGGCGTCGGCCACCGGCTGGATCACCCCGGTCTCGTTGTTGACCAGCATCAGGGAGATCAGCGCCGGATGGTCCGCCGCGGCCAGCCAGCGTTCCAGATCCTCCAGGTCGGCGACGCCATCGCGGTCCACGCCGAAGCGCTCCGCCTCGGGCTCGGCGGCCAGCACCGACTCATGTTCGATGGCGGAGGTCAGCGTGCGGCGGCCGGGGAAGCCGCGGAGCGCGAAGTTGTTCGCCTCCGTCCCGCTGCCGGTGAACAGCACCTGGGCCGGCTTCACGCCCACCAGCGCCGCCACGGCGGCACGCGCCTCCTCCACCGCCCGGCGGGCGTTGCGGCCGAAGGCGTGGACGGAGGACGGATTGCCGACCAGATCCATCGCCTGACCCATCGCCGCCTTGACCTCCGGCTTCAGCGGAGCGGTGGCGTTGTGGTCGAGATAGACGCCGGTCCGCCGGAACGGGGCGACATACGGGGCAACGGGCGGTGAAGTCACTTTTCAGGCACGCTCAACGTGGAAGGCCAATCTCGCTCCGCCGGATCACTCGGCAGCGGCGACGGCGGCGCTGTCGGCGGCCGGGGCCGGGCGCAGCAGGTTCAGGCCGCTGGTGCCGATGATCCGCCGTTCCACCACATCGGCGACAGTGACCGAGCTGAGATACATATGGATCTGGTTGCCCAGTTCTTCCCACAAATCGTGGGTCAGGCAGCGCGAGCGGTTGGTGCGGCAGCCCTGCGGCGTGCCGTTGGCGCAGCGGGTGGTGCGGATCGGCTCGTCCACTGCCAGGATGATGTCGGACACCCGGGTCGCATCGGCCGGGTGGGCAAGCAGATAGCCGCCGCCGGGGCCGCGCACGCTCTTGACCAGACCGCCCTTGCGCAGCTTGGCGAACAGTTGCTCCAGATAGGACAGGGAAATCTCCTGCCGCTCCGCGATGTCGGCCAGCGCGACCGGGCTGCCCTGGCTGGTGGCGGCCAGATCGACCATCGCCATCACGGCATAGCGTCCCTTGGTGCTGAGTCTCATCGCGATTCTCCTTGCGCTTCGTGCATCCCATTTGCGAGGGACGCCACCGTCTCTGGCGGTGTGGGTGTTGAACGGGGGAGGGCAGCGGGCGGACGATCCGCCTCCAACTCGCCGACACGGGCCTGCAACGCCGTCATCTGGTCGAGCAGGCCTGTCAGCGCGCGGGCCACCGGGTCGGGGATGTCGCCGCAGGGTGTGCCGTAGGGCATGAATTTGCGGGTTTCGGCGCGGTCGCGCGCCACCACCGGCTTGGCCGGGATGCCGACCACCGCGGTGTCGGCCGGAACGTCGGCCACCACCACCGCATTGGCGCCGATGCGCGCCCCGCGGCCGATGGTGATGGCGCCCAGGATCTTGGCGCCGGCGCCGACGATGACGCCGTCGCCCAGCGTCGGATGGCGCTTGCCGGGATTGAGCGAGGTGCCGCCCAGCGTCACCCCATGATAGAGCATGACGTCGTCGCCGATCTCCGCCGTCTCGCCGATCACGACACCCATGCCGTGGTCGATGAAGAAGCGGCGGCCGATGGTGGCGCCGGGATGGATTTCGATGCCGGTCAGCGACCGGGTGATCTGCGAGATCAGGCGGGCGGTGGTGTGCAATCCGGCGTCGCGGGCGCGCCGGGCGATGCGGTGGAGAACGATCGCGTGCAAGCCGGGGTAGCAGAGCGCGACCTCGAGCCGGGACCGCGCGGCGGGATCGCGCGCCATGATCCCATCGATCTCTTCGCGAAGATGCTTGAACACGCCATCACCCGCCGTGGTATAGTCCGCCGCTCTCATCGGCCGCCCGTGCCCGGTTTCGGCCTGTCGGACCCTTGCGGTTCAGGACCTTCCGGTCCGGAACCTCGACGGCTCCGACCGGTAGGGACCCGGACTTATCGATGGGTCCGGCTAGCGCTGGAGCCGATCGGGCGGGTCAGGCGGGTTGTCCCGGAGGACGTTACGACGCATATATGATGACCAAGCAAAACGGTCAAGAATTGTGTGCGGAAAACCCCACTCCAAGACGGGAAAATCCGTGACGGGCCGGACGGCCCGTGCGCCGGGGCGGTTTGCCGGATGAAAGTCCGGCCGGTCGTCGCGGCGGTTCCAACAACCCTTTGTCCGCGTCAGGAACGTCGTTCCCATGCCTGAAGTGCTCTTCAACGGTCCCGCCGGTCGCCTGGAAGGCCGTTACACCCACGGCAAGCAGCCGAACGCCCCGGTCGCGCTGCTGTTGCACCCGCACCCGCAGCACAATGGGACGATGAACAACAAGGTGGTTTTCACCCTGTTCCAATCGTTTACCAAGCGCGGCTATTCGGCGCTCCGCTTCAACTTCCGCGGCGTCGGGCGCAGCCAGGGCACCTACGACAAGGGGGAGGGCGAGCTGGCCGATGCGGCGGCGGCGCTAGATTGGTTGCAGACCTACAACCCCAACGCTCCGCTCTGCTGGATCGGCGGCGTGTCGTTCGGCGCCTGGATCGGCATGCAGCTGCTGATGCGCCGCCCGGAGATCGACGGTTTCGTGTCGGTCTCGCCGCCGGCCAACCTGTTCGACTTCTCGTTCCTGGCGCCGTGCCCGTCCTCGGGCCTGATCATCCATGGCGACAAGGACGAGGTGGTGCCCCAGGCCGCGGTGACCAAGCTGGTGACCAAGCTGTCGCACCAGAAGGACATCCGGATCGACCACCGCGTCGTTCCCGGCGCCAGCCACTTCTTCGTCAACCGCACCGACGATCTGGCGACCCAGGTGGACGATTATCTGGACAAGGCGCTGGGCAATCCCATCGCGGCGGTGGCCGAGTAAGCAGGGTCAAGCAACGGAGAGCGGGGGAGGGGGGCCGCGGCCCTCGGACCTCCCCACCTCCTCATTGTTCGCAGCCCAGAACCCACACGTCGTAGATCGGGTTCTCCATCGCCGACAGGGCGGGGCTGGAGGCGAACATCCAGCCGCTGAAGACCTGTTCCGCCTGCTCGCCGGGCTTGATCTCCGTTACTTCCAGGAAGGCGGCGGATTCCGGCGTCTCGATCGGCGGATTTTCGCGGCAGGCGCGCAGGGTGATGCGCAGGCTGCTCATCGCCTTGGTCTCCCCGACCTTCATGGTGAAGGTGGAGGTGCGGGCGGTCACCTTGTCCAGCCATTGCAGCTTGGCCGCCGGCCGCTCGATCATCTGGCTCGGCACCGGAGCGGCCTGAACGGCCACGGATGCCAGCAGCGCCGCGGCACTCAGCAGGCGGGCGACCGGCCGAACAAGGTTGGGCCGGAGATAACTAGAAAGTCTCGTCACGTCGGATCGCTTCCGTAATTGCGGACGGCACCCAATGGCAAGACCCAGCCTGTCAGCGGGAAAACTCTGCCGGGGCGCTCCGCCTTCTATCCCGGAAGCGGGGTCACCGTCTAGTGGCGGGGTCCAGTGGCGACGCTGCCGGGGTGCGTTGTGCGGAAATTGCGGGTCAGCGCGTGACGGTGCTGCGCGACGCCGGCGCACTGTAGGTGGCACCGGACCCGCTCTGCGTGGCGTTGCGGTCCTCGATCTTCTGGGTCGCCGCACCGGCGCCGGCCCCCGCAGCCGCTCCGACCACGGCACCCACCGGTCCGCCGACCACGGCACCGGCTGCGGCACCGCCAAGTCCGCCGGTGGCCGACTTCTCTTCCATGTCGGCGCCGCAGGCGGCGGTCGCCAGAGCCAGGCCGAGAGCGGCCAAATGGAACAGACGCATCGCGTTCCTCCTGCTTCGTGATCCGGTTGTAAGGTCCATCCGGACTGGAGAAGGAACGCTTGAGCGCGGCCGTCGGTTCCGGCTACGCCCTGGGTTGGACATCACAGCTCGTTGGAAATCACAGCTTCGGCGGCTGGGCCGGAGCCTGTCCGGGGGCCTGGCCCTGCTGGCCGCTGGCCTGATCGCCCGACTTGCTCATGCTTTGCAGCGAGAAGATGACCTGACCCAGCAGCTGTTCCAGGCCCGGCGTGCTCTGGGTGAACTCGATCTTGCCGTTCGGCTTGATGGCGTCGGGATCGCCGCCCGGCTCCAGCGACAGGAACTTGCCGCCCAGCAGGCTTTCCGAGGCGATGACCGCCGCGGTGTCCTTCGGCAGCTTCACCGAATTGTCGACCGACAGGTGAACCACTGCCTGATAGGTGCTGGGATCGAGCGTCAGCCCGGTGACCGTGCCGACCTTCACGCCGCTGATCCGCACGTCGGCGCCGCTCTGCAGGCCGGTGATGCTGTTGAAGTTGGCGGTGATGTCATAGCCCTGCACCTTGCGCAGGTCCGCACTTTTGTAGGCGAAGGCAAGGAACACGGCGGCCACGGCGAGCACGACGCCGCCAAGCACGGTTTCAATCACATTCCGGCGCATAGAGCTATCCTGCTGCGAATTCCCGAATCGAAACCCGGCCCGCATGGGGCCGGGCTTTCCGCTCCGCTTTCCGTTCCGACCCGATGGTCGGTGCCGGTGTGGATCAGCTCGGAGTCCAGGGCTCGTAATCGCCGGTGGCCGGCACACGCTGCCCGCCGGCCAGCACATGGCCGGGCGGACGGTAGGCCTGGACCGAGCCCGACATGTTGGGCAGATGTTCCTTCTGCCACGGCTTGTGATAGGCGCTCGACCCCTCGGGCAGCGGCTCCTTGGTGGTGTGGTGCAGCCACCCGTGCCATTCCGGCGGGATCTTGGAGGCGTCGGGCTCACCGGCATACAGGACCCAGCGGCGCTCGCGCGTGCCGGGCTTGGTGTCCTTGTTGCGGTAATAGACGTTGCCGAAGCGGTCGCTGCCGACCTTGGCGCCCCGACGCCACGTGACGTAACGGATGTGAATGTTCGCCAGTTTGGTGAACAGGGAGATCGGCTCGCTCATCGTCGCTCACGAATTCCGGAGTCTGGCCCCGCGGAAACGGGGCTGGTCGAATGCGGGCCGCACTATGACACCGCAAGGCACGCGCGTCCACCGTTGGTGAGGCCCAAGCTGCCCACAGGGTGGAAAGAGGGGAGCTATTGCAGGCGGGTCGCGGCGATCTTGGCCGTATCGACCGGGGTGGCGGTGCAGCCGCCCAGCGTCGGGCCGACCGGAAGCTCGCCGAAGGCCGCCAGCGCGCCCTCCGCCTTCAGCCGGCCGACGAATCCGGGTTCCACCCCGCGGGCGACCCAGGCGAATCCGAGCCAGGTGGACCGCACCGGCTCGCCCCCGGCCCGCACCATCGCCGCCATCGCCTCGGCATCGCTGGTGCCGGGCGAGAAGACCGCCAGCATCATGCCGTCGGTCGTGTCGGGCAGCGCGGCGCGTTGCAGCGACAGCCCCATCAGCCCGGCCCAGACCAGCAGGATGCCGCCCAGCAGCGCCGCGGCAAGGCCGTGGCCAATGGGTAATGCTGCTGAGGAGGGGGCGGGGCTGTCGCTCATGGGTGTATATCTTACGCCTTTGCCTCGGCCGCCGCCAGCGACGGGGCGGGCTTCTCGGCGATCGGCCAGTGGACGATGGTCGCGAACATGGCCAGCGCCACGCCCAGCCACCAGACCACGTCGTAGGACCCCGTCCGCTCATACAGCACGCCGCCGAGCCAGACGCCCAGGAAGCCGCCGACCTGATGGCTGAAGAAGGCGAAGCCGTAGAGGGTGCCCATGTAGCGGGTGCCGAACATCAACGCGACGAGGCCGGAGGTCGGCGGTACGGTGGACAGCCACAGCAGGCCCATCACCGCGGCATAGGCGATGACCGTGACCGACGAGATCGGCAGCAGGATGAAGACCGCCGTCGCGATGCCGCGCGAGAAATAGTTGGCGCACAGCAGGTAGCGCTTGCTGACCTTGCCCGCCAGGATGCCGGAGGCATAGGAACCGACGACGTTGAACAGGCCGATCAGCGCCAGCGCCCAGGCGGCCAGCGTCGGGCTGATGCCGGCGGCGGTCAGGTAGGGCGGCAGGTGGGTGGTGATGAAGGCCAGCTGGAAGCCGCAGACGAAGAAACCGGCGACCAGCAGCACATAGCTGCGGTGCTGGAAGGCCTGACGCACCGCGGCGATGTAGCCGATGTTGGCGCCGGTCACCGCCGGGGTGCCGCTCGCCGTCATGCCCTTCGGGCCGGGGAAGACGCCGGCCAGCAGCGGCACCGCGATCATCGAGGCTGCCAGCAGCAACAGGGCGGTCTGCCAGCCGAAGCCGGCGATGAAGGCCTGGCCCATCGGCGCGAACAGGAACTGGCCCATCGATCCGGCGGCGGTGGCGATGCCGACCGACCAGCTGCGCTGTTCCGGCGGCAGCAGCCGGGTGAAGCCGGCGATGATGATGCCGAAGGAGGCGCCGGACAGGCCGAGTCCGATCAGCACGCCGGCGGTCAGGTACAGCTCGACGCTGGTGGTGGCATAGGGCATCAGCGCCAGCCCGGCGGCATAGAGGATCCCGCCACCGGCCAGCACAGGGGCCGGACCGTAGCGGTCGGTCAGCGCCCCGGCGAAGGGGCCGCCGGCGCCCCACAGGATGTTCTGGATCGCCATCGCCAGCGCGAAGACGTCGCGGCCCCAACCGCGGGTTTCCGAAAGCGGGCCGATGAACAGGCCCATACTGGACCGCGGTCCGAAGGCCAGCATCGAGATCAGGCAGCCGCAGACGACGACGAGTGCGGGCGTCCTCCAGGAGGGCGCCGGTGCAGGGGTAACGGTGGTCAAGGCATCCTCCCGGATCCGGGCGCCGCTGCGGGGTGTCGCTGCGCGCCGGTGTTATGGAACTGCTCTGCCTGCGACGATAGGCGGGCCTCAACAGTTCGGCAAATTCATAATCGGCAATCAGGTCATTCCGCAGCGGAATGCAGGAAGGGATGTTCGTCCATCGCATGCTTGGCTGCTGTGCACTCGGGCAGGCGTCCAGCCGCCAGTTCGCGCCGAAGCGCCTCTTCCAGCCGGTCGAAGACCGGGGCGATGCGTCCGGCCGTCCGCGACTGGATCAGCCAGATCGTCACCGACATCCGGAAATTGGGAAGGTCGAGCGGGCGCACCGCCGCCGCATCGGGGATCGGCGCGATCAGCCCCATCGGTGCCAGGCCGAAGCCGACGCCGCGGGTCACCAATGATACCAGCAGGCTCTGGTCGTAGGCCTCCACCGTTACGTTGGGCTGCAAGCCGAGCGGCGCCAACGCCTGCTGCAACGCCTCGCGATAGCGGCAGCCGTTCGGTTGCAGCACCCAGCCGCGCCGGTTCATGGCGGCGAGATCGCTGGATGCGTCGTCGGGAGAGGCGATGATGTTGACCGGTTCGGTGCCGATCCGGCGGACCGGCAGGTCGTCGGGAGGCATCTGCTCCTCGCACAGCAGGATCACCGCGCCGTCCAGCGTACCGGCGCGGACCTGCTCGATCAGCGGGTTGCTCCAATCCGAATGCAGCCGCAGTGTCAGGCCGGGGAAGCCAGCACGCAGTTCGTCCAGCGGCCGTCCGGTGGCCAGAGCGGTCAGCACATGGGCCATGCCGAGCCGCAGCAGCCCGCGCGGTTCGGCCGACCCGGCGAAAGCGTCGGCGAAGTCGCTGGCCGCCGCCAGGATGCGCCTTGCATGGGCCAGCGCCAGTTCGCCGTCGCGGGTCAAGGCCAGCGGCTTGGTCTGCCGGTCGAACAGCACGACGCCAAGCTCTGCCTCCAGCCGCTGGATCAGCCGCGACACGGCGGACTGCGTCAGCCCCAGCCGATTGCCGGCCTCCTGCACCGACTGCGCATCGGCAACGGCGATGAAGGTGCGGATCTCGTTGAGCTTCATGGGGCGGCCATACGGTCGGGTGGGGTGTACACCGGCAGGACGCGGCACTGCGTCTTCGCGACTGGTGTACCAGTGTCGGACCGCGCTACCCTTCGGGTCAAGACATCGATAGGGAGCCGTTCATGTCCGCCACTCTGCCCGACCGTTCCAGCCGCGAATATCCCGACCGCCCCTGGGTCGGCGTCGGGGCCGTCGTCTGGCGCGGCGACAAGGTGTTGCTGATCCGGCGGGGCAAGGCGCCGCGGATGGGGCAATGGAGCCTGCCGGGCGGAGCCCAGTCGGTCGGTGAGACGGTGTTCGAGACCGCGGTGCGCGAGGTGCGGGAGGAGACCGGGCTGGAGGTGGTGCCGACCGGGATCGTCACCGTGGTGGACGCCATCACCCCCGATGCCGAGGGGCGCGTCCACTACCATTACACACTCGTCGAGGTGGCGGCGGAGAGTGCGGAGGGCGAGCCGCTCTGCGCCGACGATGCGCTGGAGGCCTGCTGGGCGACCGCCGATGAGGCCGGCGAACTGACGGAGTGGGACGAAACCCGCCGGGTCATCCTGATGTCTGCTGCCCAGCGGCAGAGCCCCCCGACCCGATAGGCGGCAGGATCGCGCTGCGCTCGGCCAGGAAATCATCCACCCCGTCGGCGGTCAGCGGGCGCGACAGCCAATAGCCCTGCAAAACATCGCAGCGGTAGGCTTGCAGGTAGAGCCGCTGCTCCGGCGTCTCCACCCCCTCAGCCACCACGCCCAATTCCAGCGCGTGGGCCAGCGCCACCACCGCCTGGACGATGGCGGCGGCGTCACGGTCCTCCACCATCGCCTGGACGAACTGCTTGTCGATCTTCAGCGCCTCCACCGGCACCCGGCGCAGGGTCGCCAGCGAAGACCAGCCGGTGCCGAAATCGTCCAGCACCAGTCTGATCCCGGCGCCCCGCAACCGCAGCAGCGCCTCGCGCGCCTCGGCGGTCTGGCTGAACATGCTGGTTTCGGTCAGCTCCAGCTTCAGGTTGGCGGCGGGCAGGCCGGTCTCCGCCAGGATGCCCAGCACCTTGAGCACCAGTCCCGGATCGTCGAGCTGCCGCGCCGACAGGTTGACCGACACCGGAATGTCGGGATAGCCGGCGCGCAGCCAGCCGGTCGCCGCGACACAGGCCGTCCGCAGGGTCCATTCGCCGAGCAGGTGGATCGCCTCCCCCTGCTCGGCCATCGGCACGAAGACATCGGGGGGCAGCATGGTGCCGTCGGACAGGCGCCAGCGCGACAGCGCCTCGAACCCGGTCAGGCGGTTGGTGACGACATCGGCCTGGGGCTGGAAGACCAGGGACAGTTCCTGCCGGTCGATGGCGTCGCGCACCCGCGCGGCGAATCCGGCGTCGGATATCCCCTGTGTGCCGGGTCCGTTCGCGGGTCCGTTCGACGTCGCGTGCGTGTTCGCCACCGTCCGCTCCCTCTCGACAACCATTCCTTGGCTCTTCAAAACCCCTTGGGGTTCGCTGCCATAACAACCACAGGAGGGGTTTGTTAACTATGTCGCGAAAGAGCTTGACGAATTTTATATGGTTACGAAAGTGTTAACGTTGCTGCGCTGGTGACAAGAAAAGGTCGAAGCTCAGGCGGCGCAGCTATTCTATGGGACGTGAACACTTACGCCCGGGCTGCTCCCCTTTTGAGGCGACTGGGCAGCAGCTCACCCGATTGATCGAGCACTGGATAGGCGGCGGCAACCAGATGGGCGTTGATCCGGCGCAGGTCGCGCAGGATGTCGAGGTGGAGCGCGCTGGTCTCCACGCTTTCCTTGCGGCCGGCGCGCAGGCGGGCGAAATGCGCCTCGGTGGCGCTGGTCTCCAGATCGCGGATTACCTCCTTTTCATGGATCAGAGCGCGGGCGGAGCGGACGTCGCGCGACACGAAGACGGCGGCGGCCAGCCGCTGGGTTTCGCTCAGCCGTTCCAGCATGCCGGCGATCTCGCCGGCCCCCTCGGTGGAGAAGCGCAGCTTGCGGCGGATTTTCTTCGAGGCCGTCTCCATCAGATTGCAGTCGACGATGTCGCCGACATGCTCGAGGTTGATGGTGAAGGTCAGCACGTCCGACATCCGGCTGGCGTCGCTTTCGTCCAGATCCTCGACATTGATCTGGGTGAGGTAGCCTTTGATAGCCTCGTGCAGCCGGTCCAGCACATCGTCCATCCGGCGGATTTCCTGAACCCGCTTGCGGTCGTCGGTCTGGATCACGTCCAAGGCCCCACGCAGCATGCCATCCACCGTGTCGGCCATGCGCAGCGCCTCGCGCGAGGCATTGGCGATGGCGAGGTGGGGGATGCGCAGCGCGCTGCGGTCGAGATAGAGCGGCATCGCCGGGTCGGCGACCGCCACCCGCTCCGGGAGAATCCGGGTCAGGATCCTCGCGAACCAGGGCAGCGGGCCGATGAACAGCCCGGCCATCGCCAGATTGAAGGCGAGGTGGAAGTTGGCGGCGAGCCGCGTGGCGTCCGGCGACACCGCCTGCAGGCCGGCGGTGATCGGCCCCAGCAGCGGCACGACGATGAGGCAGCCGACAAGGCGGTTGATCAGGTTGCCGACCGGCAGCCGCCGGGCCGCCGGGTTGCGGCCGTCGCCGCCCGGCCCCTCGATCACCGGATTGACGGCGCTTCCCAGATTGGCGCCGGCCACCATGGCGATTGCGGCTTCCGGACCGATCACCCCGCCGCCGGCCAGCGAGGCGATCAGCAGGATGGCGGCGACGCTGGAATGGGCGGCCCAGGACAGCAGTGCCGCCAGCATCACCGCCACCACCGGATCGGCGGTCAGCATCGCCAGCATCCGCCGCAGCATCGGCGCATTCTCCGCCGGGGCGATGGTCGCCAGCAGAAGGTGCAGCGACAGCAGCATCAGGCCGAGCCCGATGGCGACCCGGCCCAGGTCACGGCTGCGCGTCCGCGCCCCGCGGCGGAAGGCGATGAAGCCGCCGAGCAGCAGGACCGGCGCCACATGGGCGACGTCGAAGGCGAGAATCTGGACGATCAGGGTGGAGCCGACATTGGCCCCCAGCATCACCGCCAGCGCCGGCATCAGCGACACCAGCCCGGTGGCGGTGAAGCCGGTCGCCATCAGGCCGGTGGCGGTGCTGCTTTGCAGCAGCATGGTGATGCCCATGCCGGACAGGAAGGCGGTCCAGCGGTTGCGCAGACCGGCCCCGAGGATGCGGCGCAGGTCGCCGCCCAGCGCGCGGGTCAGCCCGCTCTGCACCATGTGCAGCCCCCACAGGAGCAGCACGACATTTCCGGCGAGTTCCAGCAGCACCCGTGTCGCCTGCATCGCACCCCCTCTGTCGGATCGGGGATGCGGTCAGGCGGCACCCCTAACTGAAGGGTAGGGTGCGCGGATTGTTACGACAATATGACAGTTGGGTGACAGCGTAGGGGGAAGGGGGCCATGAAGCCTCCGTCCCCCGGGTCGGCATGCGTCAGACGTTGAAGCGGAAGTGGAAGATGTCGCCGTCCTGGACGACATATTCCTTGCCTTCCTGGCGCATCTTGCCGGCGTCCTTCGCTCCCTGCTCGCCACCGAGGGTGACGTAGCTGGTGTAGTCGATGGTTTCGGCGCGGATGAAGCCGCGTTCGAAATCGGTGTGGATGACGCCGGCGGCTTCCGGGGCCTTGGCGTGGCGGCGCACGGTCCAGGCCCGCGTCTCCTTCGGACCGACGGTGAAGAAGGTGATCAGGTCCAGGAGCTTGAAGCCGGCGCGGATCAGCTTGTTCAGGCCGGTTTCCTCCAGCCCCATCGACTCAAGGAACTCCGCCTTCTCGGCGGGATCGGACAGCTGGGCGACCTCGGACTCGATGGCGGCGGAGATGACGACGACCTCGGCATTTTCGGCCTTGGCCTTCTCGGCGACCTTGGCCGAGAAGCTGTTGCCGGTGGCGGCGGACGCCTCTTCCACGTTGCAGACATAGAGCACCGGCTTGGACGTCAGCAGCATGAACTGCTTGAACACCGGCTTCTCTTCCTCGGACACCTCGACCACGCGGGCGGGCTTGCCGTCCTGCAGCACCTTCAGGGCGCGCTCCATCAGGTCGGCCTTGATCTTGCTGTCCTTGTCGCCGCCCTTGGCCTTCTTCTGCAGGCTGGTCAGCTGGCGCTCAAGGCTTTCCATGTCGGCGAGCATCAGCTCGGTCTCGACCACCTCGGCATCGCGCAGCGGATCGACATTGCCCTCGACATGGGTGATGTCGTCGTCCTCGAAGCAGCGCAGCACATGGACGATGGCGTCCACCTCGCGGATGTTGGCGAGGAACTGGTTGCCCAGCCCTTCACCCTTCGACGCGCCGCGGATCAGGCCGGCGATGTCCACGAACTCCAACTGGGTCGGGACGACCTTCTGCGATTTGGCGATCTCGGCCAGCTTGTCCTGCCGCGGGTCGGGGACGCTGACGCGGCCGACGTTCGGCTCCTTGGTGCAGAAGGGGAAATTCGCCGCCTCGGCCGCCTGGGTGGCGGTCAGGGCGTTGAAAAGGGTCGACTTGCCGACGTTCGGCAGGCCGACGATGCCGCAATTGAAGCCCATGGGTGGGTGCTCGCCGTCGGAAATGCTGGAATTGACGCGCTTTATCCTACGATGGGGACCAAAGCGCAAACGCGAAGTGGGGGAATGCCGGAACCGGCAAGGCCCGGCTGGGGCCTATCTGCCCTGCGTCGCCACCGTCACCTTGTTCATGAACAGCTCCGGCTGGCCGTCCACGATCAGTGGCAGATTGTCGGAGACGGCGTCGAGCAGCGGGTCGATCCAGCTCTGGTCGGCCTTGGCGAAGTCGTGCAGCACATAGCCGCTGACCAGATCCTTGTTGCCGGGATGGCCGATGCCGAGCCGGACGCGCCAGTAGTCCTTGCCGATATGCGCGTCGATGGAGCGCAGGCCGTTGTGGCCGCCATGGCCGCCGCCCTTCTTCACCCGGATCTTGCCGGGGGGCAGGTCCAGCTCGTCATGGATGACGACGACGTTCTCGGGCTTCAGCTTGTAGAACTGGAGGGCGGCCACCACCGACTGGCCGGACAGGTTCATGAAGGTGGCGGGCTCCAGCGCCAGCACCTTGTCGCCGGCGACGGTGCCCTCGGCGGTCTGGCCCTGGAACCGCTTCTTCCACGGGGTGAAGCGGTGGCGCTGGGCGATGGTCTCCACCGCCATGAAGCCGATGTTGTGGCGGTTGCGGGCATACTCGTTGCCGGGGTTGCCCAATCCGACCAGAAGCAGCATGTCCCTCACCCTTTATTCGGAACCCAGGCTCCACAAACGAAGCGGGGGGCCGAAGCCCCCCACCGTAACCATCTTCGAAGAACGGACGCTCCCGATCAGGCAGCGGCGCCCTCTTCCGACTTGAGGCCCGACGGCGCAACGATGGTCGCGATGGTGAAATCGCGGTCGGTGATCGTCGAGGTCACACCCTCCGGCAGCTTGACCGCGGAGATGTGGATCGAGTCGCCAACGTCGAAGCCTTCGCACGAGATGGTGATGTGCTCGGGGATGCTGTCGGCCGGGCAGCTCAGCTCCAGCTCGTGACGGACGATGTTCAGCACACCACCGCGCTTCAGGCCGGCCGACTTGTCCTGGTCGGCGAACTCGACCGGAACCTGCACGTTGATGCGGGTGTCGGACGAAACGCGCAGGAAGTCGACATGCAGCGGGACGTCGGTCACCGGGTGGAACTGCACGTCGCGCGGCAGGACGCGGTGGGCAGAGCCGTCGACGGTGACGTCGAACAGGTGCGTGAAGAAGCCCGGCTGATGCAGGACGCGGGTGAACTCGAACTTCTCGAGCGAGATGGTGACAGGAGCCTGCTTACCACCGTAGATGACGGCCGGAATACGGCCGTCACGGCGGGTCTGGCGGGCGGTCCCCTTGCCGGCCCGTTCGCGCGTCTCAGCGCCGAGCGGAATGATCTTGGTCATGACGATGCTCCAAAACGAAAAGGGCGCCGGCCTCCAGGGGTGCCGACGCGTGCGCGGCGTGCATACGGCAAATGGCGAGGCACGTCAAGGTCCGCTCGGAATGGAACATTTGAAACATCGCGCCGCCGGCTGTTCACTGTTCCATCCCCACACCCTTCCCATCCGTCGCCGCCAGTCTGCCACGGCGGGGCGGAGCGGGTGAAATTATCGTCAAGAAGACTGGAGCGGGCGCGACAGGGCGATGGAGCGTACGGCCGGATCGGCCTCCAGCCCGGCAAGGTCGGCCGCGGCGATTTCGGCGGTGACGATGCCCGGCGCGATCGGCCTGCCGCAGGACAGGCAGTCGGGTGCGGCGGTGCCCGCATGCAGGCGGACGATCACGGCGACACGCTGGGCATCGTCCAGCGGCTGGGCCAGCATCGACGGGGAGGGGCTTTCCAGCTTCCTGAGCGAGGCGAGGTCAATCGGCATGCCGGCCATCCATAGGGAAGGGGCGAAGGGCGACGGGGAAAAATCTGCCCTCCGCGTCCGGGCGATGATGAGCCCCACCCCCCGTCAAGGCAAGCACGCGGCGATGGCGGCCCATCGTCACATTTTGACGGTTCAGACCTTGGCCTGGCCCCCGCCCTGGGCGGCATGCCATTCGTCGAAGTCCGGGTTGCGGGCGGAGTCGTAGTCCAACTCCTCCAGGATGGCCGCGGCCGACGCCCGTCCGTGACCGTGCTGCGGATCCCAGTCCGCTCCGTCGGGCGGATCGCGGCGGACCATGCGGATCAGGCGCTCGCGCAGCGCCGCATTGTCCATCGGCAGGCCCTTGCGGATCGACCGGGCATAGATCAGCGCGATCAGTCCGGTCACCGCCGGGGCGGCCATGCTGGTTCCGTACTTCTCGACCACGCCGGTCACCGTCCGCGACCACGCCGCCTTGACGCGGTGTCCGGGGGCGGAGAGGTCCGGCTTCCGCCGCCCGTCGCGGGTCGGGCCGGCGCTGGAGAAGAAGGAGATCGGCGTGCCGTCGGAATGGGCATCGTGGGAGCCGACAATGATCGTCGAATGGCCGGTGGAGATCGAGCCCAGCATATGGGAGGCGACCGGCTGGAGGAACTGCGCCTGACCGGCGTCCAGCCGCTCGATCCAGGCATGATAGTCGACGGGGCCGTCGTCCAGCGCCCGGAGCCGGATGGTCCATTCCCCCTTCGGCGCCCCCATGGCGATCCAGATGCCGATCACATTGTCGTGGTTGTTGGGGTCGTCCAGCCGGTTGACGATGAACACCGCCGGCGGTTTGCCCGGAACGCCGTAGGGCAGCGAGCCGTTCGGATCGACCGTGCCGATCTCGGTGCCGTCGGGGGCGACCAGCGTCACCGACAGGCGCCGCCGGCCGGGATACCACAGCTCCACCTCGCCGCCGGCAGACGTGGTCTCGTAGCCGGCGATGCTGAGCGTGGGGATGCCCAAGCCGATGGAACACTCGCCGCCGGCCGGGACGGTGCCGCTGGTGTGGGTTCCGCTCTGCTGGGAATTGCCGGCGGCGATCACCACGGCCCGGTAGGGAGCCGCGTTGACCATGGCGTCCAGCCCCTGTTCCACCAGGGAGGTGCCGTCATGCGGACCGCCGTTGGTGCCCAGGCTGAGATTGACCACGCAAGGGCGGTTGCCGGCGGCGTTGAAGACGTAGTTGACCGCCTCCAGCAGCTGGACGGTGCTGCCCAGCGTGTGGTTCAGCTGGTCGGGCGTGTTGACCGGGTTGGGGAGCTTGGCGTCGACGAAGATCAGCGACGCCTTCGGCGCCACGCCCGGCTGCTTCGACCCCAGCCCGTTGCCCGCGGCGATGTCCATGACATGGGTGCCGTGGGTGCCGTTCTCCTGGGGCTTGCTGGGGTTGTCCTTGGCGGGGGCGTAGCCGAGGGCGTCGTAAGGATCGTCGGTGGCGAGCGCCGCATCGATCTGCTCGGGCGTGTAGAGCGCGCCGTAGGGGAAGGGCGAATTGGGCGTGCCGGACTGGTCCCACACCGCCAGCAGGCGGGTGCGCCCGTCCGCCTGCCGGAAGTTCCGGTGCACGTAATCGCAGCCGAAATCGACCACGCCGACGATGACGCCCTCGCCATCCCGGTGCGCATGCTGGACCCAGGGCGGCAGCAGACCCGGTGTCGCGGGTTCGGGCAATCCCGGGACCGCGAGCGTGCCCAGCCCCATCTCGGAAATGGTGGCGTTCAGGGCGGAATGGGTCGGCTGCGCCGCCTTCAGGCTGAGCACCACGGCATGGGCGTGAACCGCCTCGAGCTGATCGGCATGCAGGCGGCCGGTGACGATCCACGAGCCGTCGGCCGCTTTGCCGATGGTGCTGGCGGATTTCACGCCCGGCAGGGCCGCCCAGTCGTCCGGCGAGGTGACACGGGCGATGACCGGCACCTCTTCGGACGCTGCCGGCGCCGCGGCCACGCTGCCCGATGCGGAGCGGGCATGGCTGCGGCCGTGGCTGTCGCGGTTGACGATGCGAAGCTGGAGCCGGTGATCCATCGGGGTGCCGGTACCGCCCGGAAGGCTCCGCGCGGCGGAAAGATCGGGAGAATCGACCGGGGCCAGGCCCATATGGTGGGCATGCAGCGGTAACCGTGACGCCATTGGCAGGGGCCTCCGTAAGCGGGATCCGAACCGCAGACCGCACTCCGGCCAGCCGGACGGGAAGGACCTCTACGGGAAGGCGCAGGTCCAGCCGCGATGCATGCGAAAGACTGTCGTCTGCGGGCTGTATATACTTTTACGGAAGATACTTTTCGAATTGCAACCGTTCAGGACGATCCCGCCCTCACAGCCCCGTCGGGGTCTGTCGGGTGTCGGCGGTGCGGGTGGTGCCCTGGTCGATCAGCGGCTGGAGCGCCGGGGCGAGGCTCTTCAGCAGCTGGGCGGGCAGGGCGCTGGTGAAGCGGTAATTGTCGGCTTCCGGCCCATGGACGAAGGCGGTCATGGTGCCGAAGAAGCGGTCGCCGATGTAGAAGACGAAGGTGGCGGTGCGGTTGACCGCCTTCGATTCGAGCAGCACGCCGCCCGGCCCCCAGCGGTCGAGCCGGTGGTCGCCGGTGCCGGTCTTGCCGCCCATCGGGATCGGCGCGCCGGTGGGGTCCTTGAAGGAGCCCCAGACGCGCTTGGCGGTGCCGTTCTGCGCCACATCCATCAGGGTGCGGCGCAGGGTGGCGCAGACCTCCGGCCGCAGAACGCGCTCGCCCTGCAAGGGGCCGAGGCCCAGCTTCGCCTCGTAGGGCGTGCCGGCGGCGAAGTGCAGCGAGCGGATCTTCACCGTCGGCTGGCGCACCCCGTCGTTCAGGATCAGCCCCATCAGTTCCGCCAGCGCCGCCGGGCGGTCGGCCGAGCTGCCGATGGCGGTCGCCAGCGACGGCACCAGCGTTTCGAACGGATAGCCGACGCTGCGCCATTGGGTGGTGATGCGCTGGAACGCCTCCTCCTCCAACCCGATGCGGATGCGGGTGTTCTGGGCGGCCATGCCCTTCTTGAACAGCCAGCGATAGCTCTCCTGGCGTTCGTCGGCGCTGGCGGCCAGAACCTCGGCCCGCTTGGCGTCGGGATGCTGCTGGAGATAGGCGACCAGCCACAGCTCCAGCGGATGGACGCGGGCGAGATATCCCAGATCGTTCAGCGGGAAGCGGTCCGGCCCGTATTTGGAATAGAGCGCCGACAGCTCGGTGTCGGACAGCGCCTTTCCCGGCAGCCGGCCGCGCAGGAAGCTGGAGAACTCTGCCAGCCCGGCCTTGGGCCGCACGGTGCGGAAGATCACCGCCAGCCGGTGCGGCACCGGACGCGAGCGGGTCGCCAGCCGGGCCAACGCCTCGTCCGGGGTGCGCTTGCGGTAGTCGTTGTAGAAGCGGTTGAGGAAGTCCGTGCCCTCGCGGTCGGCGAAGCGGGCGAGATAGGCCTGGCGGGCGGGATGGTCGGGGGTGCGCAGGATGTCGGCGCCGTCGTCCGCCCCCTCGTCCATGTAGAACTGGACGACATCGCGCATCAGCCGGATGAAGGGCAGATTGACGCTGTTCCGCAACGCCTCCTGCACGGTCAGGATGCGGCCGTTGTCGTCCTTGTTGAAGTTGACGAAGCTGTGCTGGCCGCCGCCGGTGAAGAACACTTCGCCGGGGCTGGCGGAATAGCGCCGCTCCATCGCCGCATCGAGCATGACCGGCAGCCGGCGGTCGGGTGCCGAAGCCAGCCAGGAGGTCGCCCAGCGCGTCAGGTTGTCCGACGCCTCGTCCTCCACATCGCCCAGCAACTCCTTCGGCAGATGGGCGTAGCGGCTGTGCAGTTCCGCCACGATCTGCAGATATGTGGTCAGCGTGCGCAGCTTGGCGGTGGAGCCGAGGTCCAGCTTCGCGCCGTCGTTGATGTCCAGCGGCTGGTCGAGGTTGTCGGCCTGGACGCGCAGGTAATTGGCCTCGGGGCCGCGCTCGTAGAGGGTGATCGAATAGACCAGCTTCGACAGGTCGTTGTTGCGGGCGTCGAGCAGCCGTTCGCCGGTCAGTCCCAGCGAGCGGGCATAGTCGGGCTCGTTCAGCCTGCCCAGCACCTCCACCACGCGGGCCTGGGTTTCGGCGTCCAGGGTGGACTGCGCGGTCAGGTCGAGCCGGTCGAGCGCGTAGAGGTTGGAGACGCCGAGCATGCCGAGCAGCCGGGCGCGGATGGCGTTGGTCGCCTTCTGCTCGACATAGGAGGTGGCGGGGCTGGCCGGCGCCTCCTCGCGGAAGACCAGCGGGGTGGCGAGTGCCGTGTCGCGCA
Organism: Azospirillum sp. A23; assembly: GCF_042938965.1. Taxonomy (NCBI): domain Bacteria; kingdom Pseudomonadati; phylum Pseudomonadota; class Alphaproteobacteria; order Rhodospirillales; family Azospirillaceae; genus Azospirillum; species Azospirillum sp. A23. Next base: position 792,349 of record NZ_CP170667.1, read on the forward strand.
GGGCGGGATCGATCGTTCCGGCCTGGGCCAGGGCGCGCAGATGGGCGTCGGCCAGCCGGTCGAGAGCGGCGCGGTCCTGGATCAGGTAATGGGAGGGCCGCCGCTGGGCCAGCAGCAGAGCCAGCACCTGCTTGTAGGCCAGCGCCTTCAGCTTCAGGGTGCGCGGGTCGCCTGCGGGGTCGCTGAGGACGCGCTTGGCAATGGTGAGGTCGGTGCCGAACCAGGCCCACAGCCCGTCGCCCAGCCCGTTCACCTCGCCGAATCCCGAGCGTGCGGTCAGCGGGGTGGAGTTCAGGTAATCGACCAGGATGCGGCGGCGGGCCTGGGTCGTGTCCTCGCCGTCGCTGTAGGCGCGGACGCTGGCCGAGGTCATCTGGCGCAGCTTCTCCACGCTGCCGACGGTCTGGCCGTCGGGAGAATGGCGGTATTTCTCGATCTGGGTGGCGAGCGTCGAGCCGCCGGGAGAGCGCTGGCCCGGCCTGATCATCTGGAGCGGCAGCATGGCGACGGCGGCGCCGAAGCGGTCCCATTCCACCGCCGGGTTGCGGCGCGGCTGGTCCTCGTCCAGAAGTTCGCGGTTCTCGATGAACAGCAGCGTGTCGGCGACCAGCTTCGGCACATCGTCGAAACTGTCGAACACCCGTTCTGGATAGCGCGCCGAATACATGACCGCGCCGTTGCGGTCGAGCAGGGTCAGCCCGGCCTGCGTCTTCTCGCGGTAGATCGGAAAGCCGCCGCCGGCCATGAAGCGGTCGAGCGCCGGTGACAGCACCGCCTGCCGCTCGATTGCGTAGACGTCATGGGTCAGCGCGTCGAGCTGGCCGGGCAGGGCGGTGTATCCCAGCCGCTCGTTGTACGGCCCATGCTTGGGATGGCGTGCCTGGGGATTGGGGCCTTCGCGCAAGCTGACGGTCATCGACTGGGCGACGCCGGAGAGCAGCCGGGCCTGGAGGCGCGAGGTCTGCATCTCCTGCCAGCCGGCATAGCCGGCAGCGGCCACGGTGGTCGCCAGCGTTGCCGCGACCGCCGCCCACCGAGCCCAGCGTCCAACCTGCATCCACCGCTTGGCCATATCGGATGCGCACCCCCTGTCGCCCGACCCACCCGGCCGGTGTAGGTCGGAACGATAGGCGAATTATGGTTAACGGGGGTTTAAGGGGGTGCCTCTTACCCCTCCAGCAGCGTCTTCGCGCGGGCGGCCAGCTCCGTCAGCGGGACCTCGACCTGCTCGCCCTTGACCAGATGCTTCAGGGTCGCGGTGCCGCGGGTCTTCTCGTCGGAGCCCATCAGCAGGACGACGGGGATGCCGGCGCGGTCGGCATACTTCATTTGCTTGGCGATCTTGCCGCCGTCCAGCTGGATTTCGGTGTTGATGCCGGCGGCGCGCAACTCGCTGGCCATGCGGAAATAATCGGCGGACAGGGCCGGGTCCATCTGTGTCACCAGCACTTGGGCGGTGGGGGTGGCGTCCTTGATGATGCCGGCCTCCATCAACTGGTAGAACAGGCGGGTGGCGCCGATGGAGATGCCGACGCCCGGCAGCTTCGACTTGGTGTAGTGGCTGGCGAGATTCTCGTAGCGACCGCCGGAGCAGACCGAGCCGATGCCGGGATGGTCGTTCAGGAAGGTCTCGTAGACGGTGCCGGTGTAGTAATCGAGGCCGCGCGCGATGGCGAGGTTGATGCGCACCGTCCCTTCCGGCACCTGGAAGGCCTTCAGCCCCTCGATGACGGTGGTCAGCTCGCCCACGCCTTCGCGGAAGAGGTCGGTCTCGATGTCGAGCGCGCCGAGTGCGGCCAGCGTTTCGGCGTTGGTGCCCTTCATGGCGATCAGCGACAGGATGGTGTCGGCGGCATGCTCGGTCACGCCGAGGCCCAGCAGGCTCGCGCGCACCTTGTCCTGGCCGATCTTGTCCAGCTTGTCGATTTCGCGCAGCACCAGGACGCGGGTGTCGGCGTCGGCGACGCCCAGACCGTCGAGCAGGCCCAGCAGGATCTTGCGATTGTTCACGTTGATGGTGAAGCCGCCGAAGTTCAGCTCGGTGAAGACATGGTGGATGACCGCCGGGATTTCAGCGTCGTAATGGGCGGACAGGCTGTCCTTGCCGATCACGTCGATGTCGCACTGGTAGAATTCGCGGAAGCGCCCGCGCTGCGCCCGCTCGCCGCGGTAGACCCGCTGGATCTGGTAGCGGCGGAAGGGGAAGGCGAGGTCGCGCTCATGCTCCGCCACATAGCGGGCGAGCGGCACCGTCAGGTCGAAGCGCAGCGCCAGCTCCGGCTTGTTGCCCTGCTGGATCGCGCCGGTCGACTGGACGAAATAGACCTGCTTCTCCGTCTCGCCGCCCGACTTGGTCAGCAGCGTGTCGACCGTCTCGAATACCGGGGTTTCGACGGGGACGAAGCCGAACCGCTCATAGCCGCGGCGGATGGTGTCCAGCATGCGCTGGAAGGCCACCTGCTGGCGCGGCAGCAGCTCCATCGTTCCGGGCGGGGTGCGGGGCGTGATCAGGCTCATCGGAGAAGGTCCGCGCTTGGATAGGAAAAGCGTGGGTTTTCTAGCCCCTTTCGCCGGCCCCGTCACCTGCGGCCAAAAAAGGCGGCGGAAAAATTTTCAGGCTCCTCGAAAATTTTTGGAAGGGCGTGGAATGAACGGCAGCGGGGCCACGTTCATCTAAGCACGATCCCGCAACGAGGATCGCTCACCGAAATGGAGAAACCAAATGTCCGGCACCGTCTTTGGGTCGCGTATCCGCTCGTCCGTTTCGACCTTTGCGTTCGTCGCCCTGATGGCGACGGCCCCCGTGCTGAGCGCGGGTGCGGTAACGGTCGCGCCGGCCGCTCCGGCAACGCCGGCCCCCGCCGCGACGACCGACTCCACCACGACGGCTCCGAAGTTCGACCAGAAGGCCGATCAGAAGGCTGTCACCAAGAGCGAGGCCACCAAGACCGAAGCCACCAAGACCGAGGCTCCGAAGGCCGACGCCACCAAGGCGGATGCCGGCAAGACCGAGGCGGGCAAGACCAAGCATGAGCAGGTCGCGGCCACCCCGAAGGCCGAAGTGACCAAGACCCAGGCCGACGCCGTCGCCAAGGAACTGGGTGCCAAGCCGACCGACCAGCTGCCCGTCCAGCTCGGCAAGTACCACGAGCAGATGCTGGCCGCCCATGCGCTGAAGGACAGCGCCGCCCGCGACAAGGCGGTGACCGAAGCCCGGCAGCAGCTCGCCGGCATCGGCGGCAAGCCGGTGACCGCGGAGCAGGCCGCGAAGATCGACGGCATCCTCGGCCTGAAGACCTCGACCACCATCCAGTAAGGTCCGGGCCAAGACGGCCAGCCCCCCGCCAACGCCGGCCGGCGGGGGGCTGCCGGCTTCGCCTCATGCTTCCAGTCTGCGTTTCCAGTTTGGGGGACCGCCTCTGTTGAGATGCCGCGGCGATGGCGATAGAACGTCGTCCAAGCTCACCGCCCCTCGACACCAGCGCCGGGACCCGATCCATGCCGAACGACCGTCTTGTCATCCGCCGTCCCGACGACTGGCATGTCCACCTGCGCGACGGTGCCATGCTGAAGGCGGTTCTGCCCTTCACCGCCCGCCAGTTCGGCCGCGCCATCGTCATGCCGAACCTGAAGCCGCCGGTGGCGACGGCCGCCGACGCCGTGGCCTATCGCGAGCGCATCCTGGCGGCCCTGCCGGACGGCGTCGCCTTCACCCCGCTGATGACCGCCTACCTGACCGACGGCACCGACGCCGGCGATCTGGCCCAGGGCTTCAAGGACGGGGTTTTCGCCGCCGCCAAGCTCTATCCCGCCAACGCCACCACCAACAGCGCCCATGGCGTCACCGACATCGCCCGCATCGCCCCGGTGCTGGAGCGCATGGCGGAAATCGGCATGCCGCTGCTGATCCATGGCGAGGTGACCGACCAGTCGGTCGACATCTTCGACCGCGAGGCGGTGTTCATCGACACCATCCTGGCCCCGCTGCTGGAGCGTCACCCGACCCTGCGCGTCGTGCTGGAGCATGTGACGACGGCCGATGCCGTCCAGTTCGTGCGGGCCCATGCCGTCAGCGGCCGGATCGCCGCCACCATCACCGCGCATCATCTGCTGATCAACCGCAGCCACATCTTCCAGGGCGGCATCCGCCCGCACCTCTACTGCCTGCCGATCGCCAAGCGCGAGACGCACCGGGTGGCTCTGGTCGAGGCGGCGACGAGTGGCGAGGGGCCGTTCTTCCTCGGCACCGACACCGCCCCGCACACCGTGACCGCCAAGGAGGCCGCCTGCGGCTGCGCCGGCTGCTTCACCGCCGCCAACGCGCTGGAACTCTATGCCGAGGCGTTCGACGAGGCCGGCGCGCTCGACAGGCTGGAGGCCTTCGCCAGCCTGAACGGCCCGCGCTTCTACAACCTCCCGGTCAGCGAGGAGCGGGTGGCGCTGGAGCGCCGTCCGTCGGTCGCCCCCGACCTGATCCTGGTCAGCGAGGGCGATGCCGTGCTGCCCTTCCGCAGCGGCGAGACCCTGCGCTGGAGCTTCGCCGGCGCGGTGTGACGGTCTGCGGACCGGTTTCGCGGAAAAGGGCGCAGACAAGGAAAGGACGGAACGGTCATGGCGACGATCCAGGAAGCTCTGCTCATCGCCTTCGACCTGCACCAGGAGCGGCGCTTCGACGAGGCGGATGCCATCTATCGCCAGATTCTGGATGCCGTCCCCGACCATGTCATGACGCTCCACCTGCGCGGCATCCTGCTGGGGCAGAGCGGCAGGCTGGAGGAGGGCTGCGCCCTGATCCGGCAGGCAATCGCCGGCGATGGGACGCAGCCGGATTTCCATACCAATCTCGCCGGCCTGCTGGAGGCGCTGGGCCGGCCCGGCGAGGCTCTCGATCCGATGGTCTGCGCCGCCACCCTCGACCCGACCCGGATCGTCCAGCTCAACGATTTTGCGATGCGGTCCTTGAAGGCGGGCCGCCCCGGCGAGGCCGCGCAGGCACTTCGTGTCGCGGTCGGGCTGCAACCGCTTTCCATCGAGCTGCGCTGCAACCTCGCGGTGGCGCTGGTCGCCGACAGGCAGGTCGCGACGGCGGCGGTGGAGCGCCGCATCGCCCTGCTGCTGGCCCCCGATGCCGCCGAGATGCTGCGGCTGCTGGGGGAGTATCTCCTGCAGGTGGGCCGGCAGGCTCCCGATGGCGAGGCGGCACGGACGCTCCGGCGTGCCCTGATCCTCGACCCGCTGCATCACGGCATCTGGAACGGGCTGGGCAGACTGCACAAGGAGGCCGGACGATTGACGGAGGCGCACCGGGCCTACGAGTCCGGTCTTGTGGTCGATCCGGCGGCGGCGGAGCTGTGGAACAATCGTTCGAATGTCCTGAAGGGGTTGGATGAGCTGGACGCCGCGCTGACAGGCCAGCGCCGGGCGGCGGCGTTGCGGCCGGACGAGATCGGCATCCGCAGCAATCTGGGTGACGCGCTGCTGCTCGCAGGCCATCCGGAGGAAGCCTTGGCGAACACGCAGGCGGTGCTGGCGCTCGCTCCCGACCTGGGGGAATCCCGGCTGCTCCGCGCCCTGGCCCTGCTGACCCTCGGCCGTTTCGAAGAGGGGTGGGCGGCCTGGGAAGAGCGCTGGACCGTGCCGCCCTGGCTGTTCGCCGCCGGACGGTTCCCGCAACCGGCCTGGACGGGCGGGCCGCTGGGTCGGAACCGTCTGCTGGTCTGGGGCGAACAGGGGATCGGCGACGAAATCCAGTTCGCCAGCCTGCTGCCTCTGCTGGTCCGGGCGGGTGTCAGCTGTGTGTTGGAATGCGAATCGCGGCTGGTTCCGCTGTTCGCGCGCTCGCTGCCGGAGGTGGAGGTGGTCGCGCGTGGCTGGCCCCCCGATCCAAGCCTGACGCGGACCGAGGCGGCCGACCCGGACCGTGCCCCGATTGCCGTGCAAATCCCGGCGGGCAGCCTGCCGCGCCTGCTGGCGGACGCCAAGGGCGTACCGCGTTCCGCCGCGCCCTATCTGCTGGCCGATCCGGCCAGGGTTTCGGGTTTTCGCGCGGCGATTCCGCCCGGCACGCTGGCGGTCGGCATCGCCTGGCACACGACCAATCCCAAGCATGGGCGCAGTCGCAATATTCCGTTGCGCGTGCTGGCGCATGCGCTCCACCGGCCCGGCGTCCGACTCGTGGTGCTGCAATATGGCGACTGGACGCAGGAGATCGCCGCCTTGACGGCGGAGGGAATCGACATCGGCGGACTGCCCGGCCTCGATCCCTGGGCCGATCTGGACGGGTTGGCTGCGGCGGTCGCCGCCGTCGACCTCGTGGTCTCCATCGACAATGTCACCGTGCATCTGGCCGGGGCGCTGGGGCGCCCGACCTGTGCATTGCTGCCCTATGCCGCCGAATGGCGCTGGCTGCGCGACCGGACGGACACCCCCTGGTATCCGACCGTCACACTATGCCGCCAACAGGCGCCAAGGGACTGGAGCGTGCCGCTTCGGCTTGCACGGCAACAGCGCGACGAACTGGCCGGCGGATAGCCAGCTCCGCTCCTGTCCGACCCAGGCCACGCAGTCTCAGAACAGGCTGCCCTGTACCGGCACCGGCCGAGGCTTGCGCGGTGCCTCCTTTTTCTCCGGCTTGGGTTCCGCCTGCGCCTCGGGCTTCACCTCCACATTGGGCACGCCGCCATCGACGGTTGCTGCAACCTTGGCATCGTCGGCGAAGACGATGTTCACGGCCAGACCCGGCGTCGCCTGATCGGCACGGGTGACCGGGCGGCCGTCGCGGTCCTCGACCAGGGCGAAGCCACGGGCCAGCACGCCCTTGTAGCTGTAACTTTCCAGCAATTGGCCGAGCGACGCCAGAGACGCCGCCTTGTCGGCAACCCCCTTGGCATAGCTGCGGTCGAGGCGCGGCGTCAGGTCGGCGATGCGGCGGGTGCCTTCGTCCAGCTTCACCCGCGCCGGGGTCAGCGACAACCGGCCGGCAACCCGGTCGAACCGACCGCCGGCGGTGGTCACCGCATGGCGCAGGCCCGAATCGAGGGCGCGGCTTTCCGACGCCAGTTTCTGCTCGGCTTGGCCCAGCTTCTCGCGCGGATGGCGCAGCTTTGCGGCCAGTTCGCCGACGCGGGTACGGCGGCGCTCCAGCAGGGCCATCGCTGCAAGGTTCAGGCGCTCCGCCCGGTCGTCCAGCCGCTGGGCATGGCCTTCCAGCAGGGCGCGGGGATCGCCGAGGCCGCGGGCCAGCCCCTCCACCCGGTTGCGGCGGTCCTCCACCGCGCGCGAGGCGCAGGCGAGCAGCCGGCGCTCGTCATCGAGGATCTGGGCCAGCAGTTCGCCGCGCACCGGCACCGCCATCTCGGCGGCGGCGGTCGGGGTGGGCGCCCGCAGGTCCGACGCGAAGTCGATCAGCGTGGTGTCGGTCTCGTGGCCGACGGCGGAGATCAGCGGAATGGCGCTGGCCGCGGCGGCACGGACGACATTCTCCTCGTTGAAGGCCATCAGGTCTTCCAGCGAGCCGCCGCCGCGCGCGACGATGATCAGGTCGGGCCGGGGAACGCGTCCGCCCGGCTGGATGCGGTTGAAGCCCTCGATGGCCGCCGTCACCTCGGCCGCCGCACGTTCGCCCTGCACCGCGACCGGCCACAGCAGGACATGGCGGGGGAAGCGGTCGTTCAGCCGGTGCAGGATGTCGCGGATGACCGCCCCGGTGGGAGAGGTGACGACGCCGATCACGTCGGGCAGGAAGGGGATGCGCTTCTTGCGGGCGGGATCGAACAGCCCCTCCGCCGCCAGCCGGCGCTTGCGCTCCTCCAGCATCTTCAGGAGCGCGCCTTCGCCGGCCAGCTCCATCGACTCGACGATCAGCTGATATTGCGAGCGGCCGGGATAGGTCGTCATGCGCCCGGTGACGATGACCTCCAGCCCTTCTTCCGGCCGGACGGCCAGCTTCGCCATGGTGCCGCGCCAGCACACCGCCTCGATCACCGCGGTGTCGTCCTTCAGGCGCATGTAGCAGTGGCCGGAGCTGTGCTTCTTCGGCTGGCTGATCTCGCCGCGGACGCGGACGAAGCCGAACTCCTCCTCGATGCTGCGCTTCAGCCGGCGGGCGAGGTCGCCGACGGTGAATTCCGGAAGGTTGGAGCCGGGGCGCGGTTCCGGGGCAATCAGCGGCGTGGAGGTTTGGGGTGCGTTTTCGGACGTCATGGCGCTCTTGAGTTGGGGCGCCGCCATGATACAAGGCGCGCAGATCGCAACAAGGCGGAAGGAGCGCCCCCCCATGAAAGTCCTCGTCGTCGGATCGGGCGGTCGTGAGCACGCGCTCTGCTGGGCCATTTCCAACTCGCCGCTGTGCGATGCGCTCTATTGCGCGCCGGGGAATGCCGGCATCGCCGACGTCGCCACGCTGGTGGCAATCGGGTCGGAGGATGTCGACGCGCTGGTGCGCTTCGTCCAGGAGAATGCCATCGACTTCGTCGTCGTCGGTCCGGAAGGGCCGCTGGTGCTGGGTCTGGTGGACAGGCTGACCGCGCTGGGCGTCAAGGCCTTCGGGCCGAGTGCGGCGGCGGCGGAGCTTGAGGGTTCCAAGGGCTTCATGAAGGACATCCTGGCGAAATATGGGGTGCCCACCGCCTTCTACGAACGCTTCAAGGATCCCGAAGCCGCCAAGGCCTATGTGCGCAAGCATGGCGCCCCCATCGTGGTGAAGGCCGACGGTCTGGCCGCCGGCAAGGGCGTCACCGTCGCCCGCACCGAGCAGGAGGCCTTCGAGGCCATCGACGACGCACTGGTCGGTGGCCGCTTCGGCGCCGCCGGCGCCGAGGTGGTGGTGGAGGAGTTCCTGGACGGCGAGGAGGTCAGCTTCTTCGCGCTGTGCGACGGCGAGAACGCCCTGCCGCTGGCCTCGGCCCAGGACCACAAGGCGGTCGGCGACGGCGACACCGGCCCGAACACCGGCGGCATGGGCGCCTATTCCCCGGCCCCGGTGCTGACCGCCGACCTGCAGGACCGCGTGATGCGCGAGATCATCCTGCCGACGGTCAAGGGCATGGCGGCGGAAGGCAAGCCGTTCAAGGGCGTGCTGTTCGCCGGCCTGATGATCATGCAGACGCCGGACGGCCCGGTGCCGAAGACGCTGGAGTTCAACGTCCGTTTCGGCGATCCGGAATGCCAGACGCTGATGATGCGGCTGAAGTCCGACGCGCTGGCGGCGCTGGTGGCGGCGGCCGACGGAGTGCTGGACAGCATCGATCTGCGCTGGCACGACCGGACCGCGCTGTGCGTGGTGATGGCGGCCAACGGCTATCCCGGCGATTACGCCAAGAACACCGAGATCCGCGGGCTGGACAAGGCCGGCGCGGTGGATGGCGTGACCGTGTTCCATGCCGGCACCAGGCGGGCCGAGGATGGCCGGGTGCTGTCGGCCGGTGGCCGGGTGCTGGGCGTGACCGCGCTGGCGCCGACGGTGGCGGAGGCTCAGACGGCGGCCTACAAGGCGGTGGATGCGCTGGACTGGCCGGGCGGCTTCTGCCGCCGCGACATCGGCTGGCGGGCGGTGGGGCGGTAAGCTCCGCTGTCGGACAGGAAATCGGGGGGCGCAGCGATGCGCCCCCTTTTCTTTTCCCTCAGATTCTTTTCCCTTTAGGCCCGCAGCCGCTCCGACGTGGAGGCGATGTTCTGCGACACAACTTCGATGTCGCGGACCACGCGGGTGACGCTGTGGGCGATCTCCTTGGTCGCCGATTCCTGCTGCGACACGGCGGCGGCGATGGTGGTGGAGATCTGCTGAACGTCGGTGACGATCGTGCCGATGCGGCGGATGGCATCGACCGCGTGCAGCGCCTCCTGCTGGACCGACGCGATCTGTGCCGCGATGTCGTCGGCAGCGCTGCCGCTCTGCTGGGCCAGCGACTTCACCTCGTTCGCCACCACTGCGAAGCCGCGGCCCGCCTCGCCGGCGCGGGCGGCTTCAATGGTGGCGTTCAGCGCCAGCAGGTTGGTCTGCGAGGCGATGCTGTTGATCAGCTTGGTGATGGCACCGATGCGCTCGGCCGAGGTGACCAGGGCTTCCACCGCGGCGTTGGTGCGGGTCGCCTCCTCCGATGCCTTCAGCGAGGCGCCCGACGCCTCGTTGGCGCGGTTGCTGATGTCGGAGATCGAGGCCGACAGCTCCTCCGTCGCGGCGGCGACGGTCTGGGCGTTGGCGGTGGCGCGGTCGGCGGCGGTGCCGACTTCGCGGTCCAGAGACGCGGCAAGGTTGGCGATGCTGCTGCGGCGTTCGCCGTCCAGTTCCGCCTGCCGCAGTTCGGCCATCTTCTGGCCGTGGATGTCGATCAGCGACCCGCAGGCGCGCAAGGCCAGGCCGTTGCCGTCGCGGGCGACGCCGCCGATGGCGCGGAACCAGCGATAGGTGCCGTCCTTCAGCTTGAGCCGGTAATCGACGTCGTAGCCGGTGCGGCCGCTGCGGTCGTTCAGGCAGGCCATGAAGCCGTCGAAGGTCCGCTTGGCGTCGTCCGGGTGCAGCCGGTCGGCCCAGGAATTGACGCCGTCGGGGAAACCGACCTTGTCGTCACGGTCGAAACCGGCGAGGCGGCGGAATTCCGGCGACCAGTGCCAGCGGCTCTGCGCATGCATCGGGTCGGCGTTGTAGAACACCGCATCCCAAAGGCCGACACCGGCATGGCGGTCGAGCAGCTTGGCCCGCTCCAACTCGTTGCGCTCGGCATCGATGTCGATCAGTGACCCGCAGGCGCGGAGCGCAAGGCCGCTGCTGTCGCGGGCGACGCCGCCGATGGCGCGGAACCAGCGATAGCTGCCGTCCTTCACCTTCAGCCGGTAATTCACGTCATAGCCGGTGCGGCCGCTGCGGTCGTTCAGGCAGGCCATGAAGCTGTCGAAGGTTGGCTTGGCATCGTCGGGGTGCAGCCGGTCGGCCCAGGATCCGACCTTGTCGGGGAAACCGGCCGTGTCGTCGTGGCCGAAGCCGACGAGGCGGCGGAACTCCGGCGACCAGTGCCAGCGGCTCTGCGCATGCATCGGGTCGCCATTGTGAATCACGGCGTCCCACAACCCGACACCCGCATGGCGTCCCAGCAGAGCCAACTCTTCGGCTGCCTGATTGTCCTGGGGCTTGCGGAACGACAGCATTCTTTTTAACTCCCGATGGCTGAAGGCGACAGACGCATCATGGGAGTATATTCGTTAAACAAACACTTAACAGAGCATACCTTGTTTATACGTATTATATGCGACGGTTGCTGCGATCTGATGAATTTCGTCCGGATTTTCTGTGGGGTGAATTTGTTTGCATACGTTTGCTGTTGAGAAATTCTGTTCCGGCATGGCGATAACAATAATGCGCGTACCGAGAGTCCAACCGTCGGCGAAGGCCTACCGGCGCTCCCTGAAGAAGTCCCGCAGCAGTTTCCCGGCCCGGGTCTCGCCGATTCCGCTGTAGACTTCCGGCGCGTGGTGGCAGGTCGGCTGGGTGAAAAAGCGCGGGCCGTGGTCGACGGCGCCGCCCTTGGGATCGTAGGCGCCGTAATAGACCCGCCGGATGCGGGCGAAGCTGATCGCCGCGGCGCAGAGCGCGCAGGGCTCCAGCGTCACATACAGGTCGCAGCCCGGCAGGCGGGGCTGGCCGCGTCCGGCACAGGCGGCGCGGATCGCCAGCAGTTCGGCATGGGCGGACGGGTCGCACAGCTCCTCCGTCCGGTTGCCGGCGGCGGCGAGCACCGCACCCGTTGCGGGATCGACAACGACGGCGCCGACCGGCACCTCGCCGCGCGCGGCAGCGGCCTCGGCGGCGGCGAAGGCGAGGTTCATATAGGAGGGAGAGGGCATGGCCGGGCAGGGTGCCTACCGGCCGCCGAGCCCGTCAACCGGATTCCGGTGTCGGAGCGCTGGACCAGTGTTGCGGGCGGCGCGTCCAGGCCCTATGGTCCGGCCATGGACCGCTCCGATACTGTCAAGAAATCCGATTCCGCCAATAATGGCGGTGAACGCATCGCCAAGCGACTGGCGCGTGCCGGTCTATGCTCGCGCCGCGACGCCGAACGCTGGATCGCCGAGGGCCGCGTCGCGGTCAACAGCCGCGTGCTGGACAGCCCGGCCTGCGTGGTGCGCCCCGGCGACATCGTGCAGGTCGACGGCAAGGTCATTCCGGAACCGGAGCCGGCCCGCCTGTGGCGCTATCACAAGCCGTCGGGGCTGGTCACCACCGCCCGTGACGAGAAGGGGCGCGAGACCGTCTTCGACCGCCTGCCGCCCGACCTGCCGCGCGTGGTCTCCATCGGCCGTCTCGACCTGACGACCGAGGGACTGCTGCTGCTGACCAACGACGGCGAGTTGGCCCGCTTCCTGGAGTTGCCGGCCACCGGCTGGACCCGCCGCTACCGCGTGCGCGTCTTCGGCGAGGTCGACGAGAGGCAACTGGCGGCGCTGGAGAAGGGGCCGACCATCGAAGGCGTGAAGTACGGCCCAATCGAGGCCGCGCTCGACCGCATCCAGGGCCGCAACGCCTGGCTGACCGTCAGCCTGAAGGAAGGCAAGAACCGCGAGATCCGCAAGGTGATGGAGTCGCTGGGGCTCCAGGTCAACCGGCTGATCCGCGTCGCCTATGGTCCGTTCCAGCTCGGCAAGCTGGAGGAGGGTGCCGTCGAGGAGGTGCCGAAGCGCGTCGTCCGCGAACAGATCGCCCCCTTCTTCGGCACGCCCGAAGGGGCGGAATCGACCGAGTCCGGCACCAAGCAGCGCGCCAAGGCCCGTGCCGAAGCGGCGGGGAAGTCCGGTCCGAAGGCCGCACCCTCGAAAGGCGGGGCGGCGGCGGTCGATGCCAAGGCGGCGCCGAAACGCGCGCCGCGGTCCGCCACCAAGCGGCACGAGGCCGAAGCGGCCCGCACCGAAGAGACCAAGCCGGCGCGGCGCGGCGGGGCCACCCGCGGCACCCTGTCGCTCGGCGGCGGCTCGGCGAAGCCGGGCCGTTCCGGCAAGCCGGAGGGCGCCCGGTCCGACGCCCCGCGGTCCGAGGGTGCACGTTCTCGCGATGACAGGGCTCGCGACGACCGGCCCCGCGATGACAGGGCCCGGGAAGACCGGCCGCGGGACGGCAAGGCTCCCGGCTCCAAGCCAACCGGTCCGAAGGGGGCTGGCCCGAAGGGTGCCGGTCCGGCGCCGCGGGGCGGGCCGAAGGCCGGTGGCGAGAGGTCCGGCGACCGTCCTGGCGGCGGGGCTGGCGGACGGACGGAGCGCCCGCGTGCGGATCGTCGGCGGTAAGCACCGCGGCCGCAGTCTGGTGGCGCCGGGCGGGCGCGATACCCGCCCCACCACCGACCGCACCCGGCAAGCCATTTTCAACATCCTGGCCCACGCCGACTGGGCGCCCGAGTTCGAGGGCGCCGCGGTCGTCGATGCCTTTTGCGGTACCGGTGCGCTGGGGCTGGAAGCCCTGTCGCGCGGCGCCTCCTGGTGCGGCTTCCTCGACATGGGCCGGCCGGCGCTCGACGCCGTGCGCGCCAATGTCGAGGCTCTGCGCGAAACGGCGAACGCCCAGATTCTGCGTGCCGATGCGGCCAAGCCGCCGCCGGCCCCCCGTGCCTGCATGCTGGCCTTCCTCGACCCGCCCTATGGCCAGGGGCTAGCGCCGCGCGCGCTGGAGGGGCTGCTGCGCGCCGGCTGGCTGGCCGACGGCGCGCTCGCCGTGGTTGAGGTCGCCGACCGCGACCCGCTGCCTCTTCCCGATGGTTTTTCGGCGCTCGACGAGCGCCGCTATGGCGACACCCGCGTCGCCTTCCTGACGGTCCGCCACCTGGCCTGACCGCATGGACGGTTCCCGCTTGCCCTGCCCCAGGCGTTGCGGGTCAGTCCTTTAGAACCCCCCGAGTTCCATTTTTTGCCTGCCCCGCCCACCCGCCGATGGGGACGCATCCCTGGCGTTCCAAGGCTGCCGCCCGTGTTTTTCCATCATGCGGAAAGACGAAACGGATTGTTGAGTTCCAAAACAATCCGAGCAAAACATTATGTGTCGCCGATGCGGTTCCTCTATGGAAACGGCGGCATCTATCTATCTCCTAAGACTGCACACCCTCGTTTGAGGGGGCCGTGCAGGTACCGGCACGGCTTCTTTTTACAGAACACGCGACCGATCGGGTGATCCGATAATAGAACCGGTGTGGACCGCTCGCCGGATGTGGTGTGTAAGGTAAGTTTTACTTGATCGGACAGTATGCCTACGGCGTCGATCCGTCCGTCGGTGTCTTTTTGTCCCCGGTTTTGGCATACCAGATTACATATCTGGCATTCCTAAATCGGGACAATCGAACTCCGAGCGATTGTCGGCATCCGCGCCGAGTTCCGGAAAGGAACCGTCAGCAAGAGCGGTCCGTCCGGGTCATTCCGCAATCGTGATTGGCGTGCCGGTCCCCGGGAGAGGGGCCGTGCCGCCGGCTCAGGCAAGTTTAAGGGAGGCACGATGGCTCATATGAATTCACAACCGGCGGCGGAATCCGCGGCGCCGGTGACCGATGCGGTGCGCTGGACGCAGATCGTCGTCGGTATCGTCTGCATGGTGGCGGCGGCCAACATCCAGTATGCCTGGACGCTGTTCGTCCCGGAAATCCAGGCGACCCATGGCTGGACGCGCGCATCGATCCAGACCGCCTTCACCATCTTCGTCGTCGTGCAGACCTGGCTGACGCCGATCGAGGGTTACTTCATCGACAAGTACGGCCCCAAGGTGATCGTCGCCGCCGGCGGCTTCTTCACCGGCCTGTCCTGGATCATCGACAGCTATGCCGGCACGCTCACCATGCTGTATGTCGGCTCGGCCATCGGCGGCATCGGCGTCGGCTGCGTCTACGCCACCTGCGTCAACAACGCGCTGAAGTGGTTCCCGGAAAAGCGCGGTCTGGCGGTCGGCCTGACGGCGGGCGGCTATGGCGCCGGTTCTGCCCTGACCATCCTGCCGATCTCGGCGATGATCCACAGCAGCGGCTATCAGTCGGCCTTCTTCTGGTTCGGCCTGGTGCAGGGCGCCATCATCATCTGCGCCGCGCTGTTCCTGCGCATGCCGCAGAAGGAGCAGGTCAAGGCCTCCACCAAGGTCGCGCAGACCCGCCGCGACTACACGTTGGGCGAAGCCGTCCGTACCCCGGTGTTCTGGGTCATGTGGGCGATGTTCATCGGCACCGTCACCGGCGGCCTGATGGCTGTGGCCCAGCTCGGCGTCATCGCCCACGATCTGGGCGTGAAGGAAGCACCCGTCAGCGTCTTCGGCCTGACCATGGCGGCTCTGCCCTTCGCCCTGATGCTGGACCGCGTGATGAACGGCATCTCGCGTCCGCTGTTCGGCTTCATCTCCGACCATATCGGCCGTGAGGCGACCATGTTCGTCGCCTTCACCCTGGAAGGCGTCGGCATCATCATGCTGAGCCGCTTCGGCCACGACCCGATGATGTTCCTGATCCTCAGCGGCATGGTCTTCCTGGCCTGGGGCGAAGTGTACAGCCTGTTCAGTGCCACCTCGGCCGACACCTTCGGCACCAAGCATGCCGGCAAGATCTACGGCGTCCTGTACTGCGCCAAGGGTGTCGCCGCCCTGCTGGTCCCGCTGGGCAACCTGCTGATGGAAGCCACCGGCACCTGGGCGACCGTGCTGTATGTGACCGCCACCATGGATCTGACCGCCGCGGCCTGTGCGCTGCTGGTCCTGAAGCCGATGCTGGCCCGGCACCATGCCCGGAACGAGGAACTGGCACGCCGCGCCGAACATGGCGATGCAGCCCGCGCCGTCCCGGTCGGAGCCGCCGCCGGCACCGCCAACGGGTAAGGGGAGCGGTTAGAGAGACAGTCGGGGGGCTTCGCTCGGAAGACTGACTGACGGATGCGGGCCGGGATGCGCGAGAGCGCCCCGGTCCGCATCGTTCATTCGATCCAGAAGGGACGGTCCTTTGCCTTGCCGGGCTTGCCTTCGGAATTGTTTTCGGCTTGCGCCGCCTGCTGGAAGCGGTCGGAGGAGAACAGGATGCCCGGCTCGTCTTCCGTCTCGTCCTTCTCCGGCTCGATCACGGTGAAGCCGCCGCGGCCGCTGGCCATGTAGACGGCGTGGCCGATCATGCCGGTCAGCGCGAGGAACAGAAGGGCCTGGGTCTCGATCATGGCGGAAACGTCCTTATCGGGAGGGGAGGGGCATCGACAGGAACAACAGTGCGTGAGGCCAAACGACATCCTCCGCGGGCAGCGGATGCCCACGGTGGCGGCTCAGTCATGCTGTGCTGCAACATAAGCAGGCCGGCATGCTACCGCAAAAAGTTTTGCATACCAGATGCCGGATGCCTGACCTGCAACTTTGCCGCAGGCGTCTCTACCGCCGAAGACCGGTTCGCCCCGCAACCAAAGTGGCCTTGCCGCTGTTCCCCGCCTGTCCTCCCCGCATCGGGCCGGGGGTAGGGCATCGCGATGGAGCGGCCATGATCCGGGACCTCTGGTACAAGAATGCAGTGATCTACAATCTGTCGCTGTCGACCTTCATGGACGCCAACGGCGACGGCGTCGGCGATTTCCAGGGGCTTCTGCGCCGGCTGGACTATCTGCACGGGCTGGGGGTGACCTGCCTGTGGCTGGGGCCGTTCCAGACCTCGCCGATGAAGGACGACGGGTATGACGTCGCCGACTATTACAACGTCGATCCGCGGTACGGCACGCTGGGCGATTTCGTCGAGTTCACCCACGCCTGCGAACAGCGCGGCATCCGGGTGATCATCGATCTGGTGATCAACCACACTTCCGACGAGCATCCCTGGTTCAAGGCCGCCCGCAGCGATCCCGACAGCAAATATCGCAACTGGTATGTCTGGTCCGACAAGAAGCCGGAGAATGCCGACCAGGGCATGGTCTTTCCCGGCGTGCAGAAATCAACCTGGACCTATGACCGCGAAGCCAAGGCCTGGTATTTCCACCGCTTCTACAAATTCCAGCCCGACCTGAACACCGCCAATCCGGAGGTGCACGCCGAGCTGCTGAAGATCATGGGCTTCTGGATCCAGCTGGGGGTCGCCGGCTTCCGCATGGACGCCGTGCCCTTCATCATCGCGGAGAAGGGGGCGGACGTCACCACGCCGAAGGAGCAGTTCGGCATGTTGCGCAGCTTCCGCGAATTCGTGCAGTGGCGGCGCGGCGACGCCATGCTGCTGGCCGAGGCCAACATCCTGCCGGAAGACGATCTGGAATATTTCGGCACCGACGGCGATCGCTGCCACATGATGTTCAATTTCCAGGTCAACCAGCATCTGTTCTATGCGCTGGCGACCGCGGACACCGCACCGCTCGCCAAGGCGCTGGAGGTGACGAAGCCGCGGCCGGCCACCGCCCAATGGGGCACCTTCCTGCGCAACCATGACGAACTGGATCTGGGCCGGCTGACCGAGGAGCAGCGGCAGGCGGTGTTTGCCGCCTTCGGGCCGGACAAGTCGATGCAGCTCTATGACCGCGGCATCCGGCGGCGGCTGGCGCCGATGCTGAACGCCGACCGGCGGCGGGTCGAGCTGGCCTACAGCCTGATGTTCACCCTGCCGGGGACGCCGGTCATCCGCTATGGCGACGAGATCGGCATGGGCGACGACCTGTCGCTGCCCGAACGGAACTGTGCCCGCACGCCGATGCAATGGTCGGATGAACCGCATGGCGGCTTCACCAAGTCCGACGAGCCTGAAAACCCGGTGATCAGCGGCGGTGTCTTCGGGTACGAGCGGATCAACGCCGCGATCCAGCGCCGCGACCCGCAATCGCTGCTGAATTGGACCGAGCGCATCATCCGCATGCGCAAGGAGTGTCCGGAAATCGGCTGGGGCGACTTCCAAATCCTGAAGACCGGCCGGCCGGAGGTGCTGGCCCTGCGCTACGACTGGCGCAACAACGGGGTGGTCGTCCTGCACAACCTGTCGGACACGCCCTGCGAGATCGTCCTGGACGTGGACGGCCATGGCGAGGGCTGCCGGCTGGTCAATCTTCTGTCGGAGGACCACAGCGAACCCGATGCCAAAGGCCGCCATCATCTGGTGATGGAGGCCTACGGCTATCGCTGGTTCCGGGTCGGCGGGCTGGACTATCTGCTGCGGCGGACGGAGGGGGACGGGAAGCCCGGCGACGACGTCTAGGCGACGTCCAGCCGGACCGGCGCGCCGTCTTCCGTCCGGTCATAGGCGGCGCGGGCCTCCAGCATCTGCGCGATGTGGGTCTCGGCCCACATCCGCAGGGGCACCAGCGTTTCGGCCAGCGTGGCGCCCAGCGGCGTGATGGAGTATTCGACGGTGACCGGCACGGTGGCGAAGGCCTTGCGGCTGACCAGCCCGTCGCGCTCCAGGCTTTTGAGCGTCTGCGACAGCATCTTCTGCGAGATGCCCTCGATCTCGCGGCGCAACTGATTGAAGCGCATCGGTCCGCTTTCCAGCAAGCCGAGGATCAGCACCGTCCATTTGTCGGCGATCCGGTCCAGCGCCTGCCGCGTCGGGCAGGCGGAGGCATAGGCGTCGGGCAGTTGATCGACCTCCGACGGCCGCTTGCCGCCCAGCCCCAGCAGGGTCCTGTCCATCCGTATCCACTCCCAGTTCAGTCATCCAGACCGACGACCCGGCGGTTACGCACGGGTGACCATGTCACGAAAAGGTGCCTTCTTTACACCAGATTTCTAAAGCGGCATCAAGTCACCATTGGAAACCTAGTTGGAGGACACCCGTCATGAACGTCGCCATCATCGGTGCCGCCGGCCGCGCCGGCAGCCGCATCCAGGCCGAACTGCTCCGCCGCGGCCACAGCGTCACCGCCATCGTCCGTGACCCGGCCAAGGTGGCTGCCGCCCCTGGCCTGACGGTGAAGGCCGGCGACGCCAACGACGGCGAGACGCTGGCTCCGCTGCTGGCCGGCCATGATGCGGTGGTCAGCGCCGTCATGTTCCTGATGAGCGATGCCGAGACGCTGATCGGTGCGGCGAAGCGTGCCGGCGTGCCGCGCTATCTGGTGGTCGGCGGCGCCGGCAGCCTGGAGGTGGCACCGGGCGTGCGCGTTCTCGACCTGCCGGAATTCCCCGAGATCTACAAGGCCGAGGCCACCAAGGGCGCCGAGTTCCTCGACCGCCTGAAGGCCGAGCCGACCCTGAACTGGACCTTCCTGTCGCCGTCGGCCGAATTCGTGCTGGGCGAGCGGACGGGCAAGTTCCGCATTGGCTCCGACTCGCTGCTGGCGGACGAGACCGGCCGCAGCTGGATTTCCTACGAGGACTTCGCCGTGGCGCTGGTCGACGAGATCGAGACGCCGAAGCACGAGCGCAAGCGCTTCACGGTGGGGTACTGAGCGCGGCCGGGATATCTCTCCGGTAGGTTGTCCGGCGCAGGGGGCTGCAATCTTCCATTACCTCTCCCATGTCTTCGGCAAGGGCAAATCAAGCCCGGCAAGACAAGACATGGGAAGGAACGGAATGGCTCTGATCCCCTGCGCCGCCTGCGGCCACACGATCTCCACCGAAGCTCCGTCCTGCCCGTCCTGCGGACACCCTGGTGCGAACGCGAAGGGGGACCGCGACGGGATGGCGCGGATCGCCGGGACTGTCGCCGGCTCCTACATCTCGGCGCAGATGCTCGCCAGCATCATCGTCGGCTCGGTCGCCATCGTCAGCTTTGCCGCCATCATGATCGCGATGATTCTGAAGGGGTGAGGCCCGGCAACCGGAACTGGCAGCGGAACTGCCGGTCTACCGCCTCCCGAACAATCTCTCGATGTCCGCCAGCTTCAGCTCCACATAGGTCGGCCGGCCGTGGTTGCACTGCCCGCTGTGCGGGGTCGCCTCCATCTGGCGCAGCAGGGCGTTCATCTCGTCGACGCTCAAGCTGCGGCCGGCGCGGACGCTGCCGTGGCAGGCCATCGTCGCGCAAACCTCCTCCAGCCGTTCCTTCAGAGACAGGGCGTCGCCCAGTTCGGACAGTTCCTCGGCAAGGTCGCGGATCAGGTTCTTCACATCCGACTGGCCGAGCAGGGCGGGCACCTCGCGCACCATGACGCAGCCGTGGCCGAAACCCTCGATCACCAGACCGAGTTCGGCCAGTTCGGCGCTGCGGCCGAGCAGGCGGTTGGCGGACGGTTCGTCCAGCTCGATCAGTTCGGGGATCAGCAGGGCCTGACGCTTCACCCCGCCTTCCAGCAGCGCGGTCTTCATCCGCTCGTAGACCAGCCGTTCATGGGCGGCGTGCTGGTCGACGATGACGATGCCCTCGCGGGTCTGAGCCACGATGTAGGTGGTGTGGACCTGCGCCCGCGCCGCCCCCAGCGGGTGGCTGTCGGGCGGCGGTTCGGGTTTGTGTGCGGCCGGGTCGGGGGCGCGGTATTCCGGCGGGCGGGCTGCCGGGGCGAAGCCGTTGCCGAAGCCGCTGAGGCGGCCTTGCAATGGCGGCAGCCCCGTCTGGGTCGGTGCCTGGAAGGCGGCGGAGCGCTCCGCCAGACCGCGCGGGACGGATGTGGGCGTGTAGGAACCGCCCCAACTGCTCCCTGTGCCACCGCCCGACCCGCGGCCGTAGGGCAGGGGGGAGGGGGTGAAGCCGCTGTCGGTGTCCCCGGCAGGTTCCGGCCGCAGGGCGCCCAGCGTGGCGAGGCCGACGGTGGTCGACGCACGGTGGCCGGCCTCGGCCAGCGCGTGCTTCAGCGAGCCGACGATCAGGCCGCGCACCAGACCCTGATCGCGGAAGCGCACCTCGGCCTTGGCCGGGTGGACGTTCACGTCGACCTCCTGCGGGTCGATGTCGAGGAACAGCGCCAGCATCGGGTGGCGGTCGCGCGGCAGGAAATCGGCATAGGCGGCGCGCACCGCCCCCACCATCAGCTTGTCGCGCACCGGCCGGCCGTTGACGAACAGATGCTGGTGCTTGGCGGTCGGGCGGTGCAGGGTCGGCAAACCGATCCAGCCGGCCAGCGACACCCCCTCGCGCACCGCCGTCACCGGGACGGCATTCTCCTGGAAATCGCGGCCCATCAAGGCACCCAGCCGGGTCAGCCGGGCGTCCAGCAGGTCGCCCTGCGCCGCACTCAGCCGCAGGCCGCCGCGCCCGCCGTCGCTGAGCGTGAAGGCGACGCCGGGATGGGCCATCGCCAGCCGTTCCAGGCAATCGGCGATGTGGTCGTATTCGGTGCGCGAGGCTTTCAGGAATTTCAGCCGGGCCGGCACGGCGGCGAACAGGTCGCGCACCTCGATCCGCGTGCCCTGGGCCAGCGCCGCCGGCTGCGGCTGGCCCTTGGCGCCGGCATCGACCGTCAGGCTCCAGGCGCTGTCGGCGTCGCGGGCGCGGCTGGTGATGGTCAGGCAGCTGACGGCGCCGATGGACGGCAGCGCTTCCCCGCGGAAGCCGAGAGAGCGGATGTCGAGCAGATCGTCGCCCGGCAGCTTGGAGGTGGCATGGCGTTCGACCGCCAGCACAAGCTCGTCCGGCGTCATGCCGCAGCCGTCGTCGGTGACGGCGATCAGCGACTTGCCGCCGTCGCGCGCCACCACGTCGATGCGGGTGGCGCCGGCGTCGATGGCGTTCTCCACCAACTCCTTCACGGCGGCGGCGGGACGTTCGACCACCTCGCCGGCAGCGATGCGGTTGACCAGTGTTTCAGGGAGCAGACGGATCGGCATGCCCATAGATATAGTGCCGACCGTCGGCCGACACCACCATCATCAGGCAGCTATTCGCGCTTACAGACCCTTCAGGGCCTTCATGTATTCGACCAGCTTGCGCTCGTAGAAGGGCTGCGGCGGCTGGTAGCGGGCGACGAGGCCGGCTTCCGCCGTCATCTTCACCACCATGCCCATGCAGGAAACATCCACCGGATCGCCGCCAAGGTCGAACTGCAGGCGGAAATCGAACTTCTGCTTGGCGATCAGGTCGCCGTCATAGGGGCGGATGCGGAAAGAGCCGATGACGAACTCCTCCGGCACATATTCGTGATGGTCGATGACGATCTTCGGCGGGGTGGAGGGGCGCTCCTTGCGCGGCTCGGCCGCGGACTTGGCGCCGCCCGACTCCTTGTTGCCTCCAGAGAATTTCGACAGCCAAGACATGAAGAGCGACGTCCTCTTGTTCCGAAACCCTGAAACCATACCGACATATTCAGACAGTTTTGGGGGCACATCGTTTAACAACGGTTAATGACGTAAGCATTCGTTACGGCCCGGTAATTTCCGTGCCGGGACCGCGCATTGACGATGCCGGCTTCGCTGACCGGGCTGTGACTTTCGGGGTTCCTCCTCCCTGCCGCTTCGGCTGCGGTCATGCTAGGCTTCGACCTCGTCCCGTTGCCGCCTGTTGGGGGAACCGCCATGCCTCTGTTGCCGATGATCCGCGATTTCGCCGCGGAGGCGTCGGATCCCCGGCGCTATGCTGCGCTCGACGGCGGCTGGTCGCTGGCGGTTGCCGACGTCACCGGCAGCACGCTGCTGGCCACGCAGGGACGCCATCGCGACGTGAATTTCGTCGCCGCCGGGGTGGTCGCGGTGCTGTCCGACGCGGTGCGCATCGGGCAGGAGCCTGCCGCCTGCCAGTTCGGCGGCGACGGCGCCATCGCCGCGGTGCCGCCGGGGCGGGAGGACGGGGCGCGGGCGGCGCTGTCCGCGCTCGCCCACTGGTCGGCGGAGGTGATGGACGTGCCGCTGCGCGTCGGGCTGGTGCCGGTGCAGGCTCTGCTCGACCAGGGGCTGGAGGTGATGGCGGCGCTGCACGATGTCGGCAACGGCAACAGCTTCGGCCTGTTTCTGGGTGCCGGGGTGGTGGCGGCCGATGCCTGGGTGAAGGAGGATGCGCGCTGGCGCCTGCCGCCGCAGCAGGGGCCGTTGCCTGGGCTGGAGTCGGTCTCCTGCCGCTGGAACCCGGTGCCGCCGCGGCGCGGAACCGTGCTGTGCGTGATCGTCGATGCGGTCGATCCGGGGGCCGCGGGGCTGCTGGAGCTTGCCCGTGTCCAGCGCGCCATCGAGGCCATCGTGCCCACCGCCGGCGCCGCCCCGCTGGGAGTGGGGGAACGGCTGGAGGCGCGCTGGCCGCCGGACTGGCGTTCCCTGCTGATGGAGGTGCGCGGCGGCCGGGATGATGCCGGTCTCGGGCCAAGTCTGGGCACGCGCGTCCGCCGGGTGGGCAAGGCGCTGGCCGGGTCGGGACTGCTGGTCCTGCTGCTGAGGCTGGGCCTGTCGCTCGGCAGCTTCGATCCGCAGCGCTACCGCCGCCACATGGCGGAGCGCACCGATTTCCGCAAATCGGCCGGCGGGCCGCGGCTGGTGCTGGACGTGACGGAGGGCGAGGCCGATGCCATAGAGGCGTTGCTGGCCCGGGCGGCGCAGGCCGGCTTGATCCGCTACGGCACCGCGCGGGCCGATGCGACCACCGTCACCTGTCTGGTCGGCGACGTGACGGCCGACCGTCATGTGCATTTCGTCGATGGGGCCGGGCTGGGGTTCTGGCGCGCTTCGGTCATGTTGAAAGCGATGAAGGCGCGGGAAAAGGCCGGGCAGGCGACGGAACCGGAGACCGCCGCCGCCCTGTCGTGATCCAGCCGGTCAGGCGGTGATGTCGACACCCTGCGAGCCGCGCGGCGTCAGGCTGGCGAACAGGCTCTGCGCGCCGGAGAGGTCGCCGGAGCTGAGCGAACTGCTCAGGCTGCTGAGATTCTTCTTCAGGGTGCCCAGGAAGTCGGTGGAGCTGCTGTCGCTGCCACTGTCGTCCCCGCTGTCGCTGTCGGCGGCGCTCTTCAGCATATCCGACAGAGCCGACAGCGAATCCTGCGCGCCCGACACGTCGCCGGACTGCAGGGACTGGGCGAGGCTGCCGACGGTGCTGCGCAGCTCGTCCGACCCGCCCTCGTCGCCCGGCGGCGGGCCGTTCGGCGGTGGGCCGCCGGCGCCGCCGGGACCGCCGCTGGGCGGGCCGTTCTTGGACATCGCCTGCTGGACCTGACCGATGTCACCGCTTTTCAGCGCCTCTCCCACGCTGGACAGCAGCTTCGACAGCGGGTCCTTACCGGTGCTGGCGCTGGTGCTTGACCCGCTGCTGCTGCCCTGCTTGTCGGACTGCAGCTTCGACAGGGAGTCGTAGGCGGACTGGACGGCGGTCATGTCGCCGGACTCCACCGCCTTCTTCAGGCCGTCGATGCCCTCGCGGATTTCTTTACCTGGCCCTTGCGGCCGCTGATAGGTCTGGCCGACGGCCGACGCACTCACCATGGATACCGACATGGCACTCTCCAACGGATAGCCTCACAAGAGGCAGTACGGGGGAGGCATGGGACTCCTGCGCACCGGAATGCGGGTGACCGTGCGGCTTCGATAAAATTGTCGGAAATGCCGCAGGCGGGGATCAGATGCGGCCGGTCACCCCCCGGCCGACGCCTTCCGACGGCACGATCTCGGTTCCGACCGGCCACAGCGCCAGCAGCGCAAGCTTCAGATGCGCCCAGGCGAAGGGCAGGCCGATGATGGTGATGGCGAGCCCCACCGCCGCGACCAGATGGCCGAGCGCCAGCCACCAGCCGGCCAGCACGAACCACACGATGTTGCCGATGAAGCCGAGCGCGCCGGTGCCCATGTCTTCGCGCCCGCGGAACTCATCCCGGCGCACGGCGGTTTGTCCAAAGGGGAGCAGGGTGTAATGGGCGATGGTCAGGGCGGACCTGGCCCAGGGCAGGCCGATGATGGACACGGCCATCAGGACCGCGGCCAACAGCCAGCCGAGCGCCATCCAGATGCCACCCGTGACCAGCCAGAGCAGATTGAGGAGAAGACTGAGCAGAGGCATGACACGTAACCCTCCCTTTCGCCGCAGATGTGGGGATGGTCATACGGCGCGCCTAGAGGTGGGCCGGACAGATATCGGCAGATGCGAAGATGGGGCACCCCGTCCGGCGGCGCGAAAGAGGGAGAGCCTCATGCCATCCATGCCTTGAACCGGATCCGTACGGTCCACAGATCCGAATCAGGCATCATGACGACGCATCCGGACGGGCCCTTTGCCGGCAGCACCGCCGGCGGGCCGCCTTCCGGATCACACGGATCGGAGGCCGCATGAACGAGGCTTTGAACACCGACGCCGGCGCCGACGCGCCGAACATGCCGGGCGAGGGCGAATCGCTCTCGCCGGTGGTCGCCGCCATCCTCGGCACCGCCGTCGCGGCCGCGGTCAAGCGCGGCGGCAATGGCGACGTGGTCCGCGGGCTGATCGCGGGTCTGCGCATCCTGCGCGCCACCGTCGAGGAAGAGGCCGGCTACACCATGGCCGCCGCCGTCGACAACGCCATCCGCACCCGCCTGCTGGCCGACAACCTGTCGCGCCTGCGCGTTAGCGGAGAGAAGCCGCAGGCCGTCCCGCTGCCGGAGCCCGGACCGGGTGCCAGCGCCGCCGCCGCCATCTTCGAGAGCGCAGCGGAATCCTGCCTGACCGTCAATGCCCATGCGGAGGACAACGGACCGCTGGAAACCGCGGTCTTCGCCTTCACCGCACAGTTGCTGCAACAGCTGGGTGGAGCGCCGGAGTGGCGCAGCCTTGTCGGCGAGTTGCGCCGTCCCCTGGCGGTCGCACCCGACCTCGAAGGCGAGGAGGTGACGCTGCATTGACCGGTCGCCACGGCAGTTGTCTCGGCCGGTGATCGGCAGGCTGACCGCCTGTGATCGAAAGCGGCCGGGAACCGGCCGGCAAGTCATGGAATTTGCTTTGCTTTTGTCGTGTTTCGACGGTGGCTGAAACCTTTTGCGGGCAGGGTGGGGTTTTAGCCCCTTTTCAGGGTTTTGCCCGATTTATCGAACGGGACGACTTCGGTTCGGCTTCGTTACGGTTGGGTTCGGCGGTGGGACGGTCCCATCGCGGAACGCCACCATCGGGGACCCGACCGTGTTCTTTCACACCCAGCCTTCCACCGTCCGCGCCGGACGGGCAGACGCCGCCCGCTGTCCGGTGAACGGTCTGACCGCGGACGGGGTGGGGGCTGCCTGGACGGGAGACCGCACGGCCGACCGTGCCGGCGATCCGTCCGGGCGGCGGGTGATCTTCCTTCATCCCGGCAAGGGGGCGTGGTGGCGCCTGCTGGACCATGTTCCGGCGGGCCAGGAATGGCTGACCGTGCCGGCCGCCGCCGGAGCGGCGATGCTCTCCCCGCTGCTGGTGGAGCGTGGCGGGCGCCGGCCGGTTCTGGTCGCCGGTGCGGTGACGGCGCCGCTCGCCATCGCCGCGGCGCTGGATTTCCCGGAACAGGTCGGCGGCGTGATGATCGTCGACGATGTCGGCGCCGAATCGCCGATGCGCCGGCGCTGGAACGCGCTGACCGCCTGTTTCGGCCGGCCGTTGCCGACGATGCCGACGGGCGATCTCGGGGACCTTGAATCCGAACTGCCGGCGGTGCGGGTGCCGGTGATCCTAATTCAGGGCAGCGACCCGGCCGGGCTGTTCGCGCGGCTCGAAAGCGGGCTGACGGGGTGCCGCACCCTGACGGTCGTCGCCGTGTCCGACGCCGCCGCCATCCGCCCGCGCACCCATGCGACCGAACTGCGCGGCGCCCTGCTGGCGCTGGTCTCCGCCGTGGAGCGGGCGCAACGGTAAGGGAGTTTCTTACAGGCTCTGGGCGGTCAGCGCTGCCTGGGTGCGGTTGCGGACGCCGAGGTGCCGCAGGATGGCGGTGACATGGACCTTCACCGTGCCTTCTGTCAGCCCCAGCTCATGGGCGATCTGCTTGTTCGACTTGCCGTCGCGCAGCCGGGCGAGGACATCGCGCTGACGTGGCGTCAATTGGTCGCCGTTGGCATTGGCCATCCCGGCATTGTCGTCCATCGCCTCGCCGGAACCGTGCCCGCCATAGCCGCCATGCGTCTGTTCGACACGGTCGGCGCCGCGGATGGCCTGTTCGGGAAGATAGATTCCACCGGCGAGCACCAGCTGCAAGGCGCCCAGCAGGACCTTGGCGCTGGAGGATTTCGGGATATAGCCGGCAGCGCCGTTTTCCAGGGCCGCCAGCAGGTCGGACCGCTTTTCCGACCCGGACACCACCACCAGAAGCGCCTTCGGCAGGTTGACATGAATGTCGCCCAGCGCCGAGAAGCCGGTCCAGCCGGGCATCCCCAGATCGAGCAGGATCAGGTCGAACGGTCTGGTGCCGTCGCACAGCGCCCTCACCTCGTCATAGGTGCTTGCCTCGAAAAACGTCATGTCGGCGTCGAATTGCGCCAGCAGTCGGCGCAGACCGTCTCGGAACAGCAGGTGATCGTCGGCGATCAGCACGTTCATCGCGGGCATTTCCAGAAGGTTGCGGCGATCTCACACCGGGATGGCGTCATCGGCCCGCAGTTCACATAAGCACGTCCATTCTCACGCTGTAGTTCGCTTTTGGTCTTAGACCGCTTCCTCTATGCCTGCCGTCCTTACCGGCCATGGGGCTGGCGGGGAGCTTGCCACGGGTTGCCCGGACGGCCTGCGGAAACGGAAGAGCGCTGCAAAAGGCAACGTCCCGCTCCGCCGGCCGCCTGCCCCGGATGGAAGGGGCGGACGGCCGGGACGGAAGGCGGGCGGGGCCATTCGGCAGAGCGGTATGCCGATCCGTCGGATCGGGCGGCAATCAGACGGTGGCGGCGACGCCGGTTTCGGCGGCCTGATCGCCGATGCCGTTGTTCAGCGCCCAGATGGCGGCCTGGGTGCGGTTGGAGGCGTTGATCTTGCGCAGCAGGCTCTTCAGGTGAACCTTCACGGTGGCTTCCGTGATGCTCAGGTGGTTGGCGATCATCTTGTTGCTGTTGCCGTTCAGCAGGCAGCGCAGGATCTGCACCTCACGCTGCGACAGGCCCTTGCGGCGGGTCGGCAGCTCGGCGCCCATGTCCTCGGTGCGGCCGCTGACCAGCAGCTCGGCGAGGTGGGTCGGGAACACCTTCTCGCCCATCATCACCAGCTTCAGCGACTGCATCAGCGCCTCGCAGGCGATGTCCTTCAGCAGGTAGCCGCCGGCACCGGCGCCGAGCGCGGCCGACAGGCGGCGGGTTTCCAGATCGTTGGTCAGAATGACGATCCGGATCGACGGGTGAGCCTCGCGCAGGCTGCGCATCGCTTCGACTTCCTCGTCGGCGCCGCTCGGCAGGTCGATGAGGATCAGGTCCGGGTTCTGGCCGGTGCCGAGCGTCGACAGGCCCTCGCGCAGGCTGCCGGCTTCGCCGACGACGTTGAAGGGGGTGCCTTCGAACAGACGCTTCATACCCTCACGGAAAAGCTTGTTGGCATCGATGAGGAAAACGTTGATGGCATCCATGGTCCAAGCCCGCCTTTTGTTCCGTTCCGATCAAAGTCGCGCCGGGTGGCGCTTCGGAGGCATCCCCGACCTTCCGCTCCTGCGTCCGGTCCGCTCCCCCTCAGGGTTCGGGGGTGCCTCCTTGTGATCCATAGATACCCCCGATTTGCGCCGCGCAAAATTTCGCTTAGGTAAATTTCGCGTCGAGCAATGGACATATGCCGTAAGCCCGCATAAGACAAGATGAGGACATAATGCGGCTTGCCCTGGTCGGGTGGAATAACTGTCTGTGACAGAAAAGGGGAAATCGTTAACGGTCATGCCGTGACTTCGTAAGGACACTGAACGATAGTGTCGGGTGACTTTAACGACGAAGGGCCTCGGCCGGGCAGAACTACGTCATCGCCCGATGGTTGGAGTCCTATGTCCCGGAAATTTGCCATTAGGCATAAGCGTGGCCGGGCCGCTCTCCGTCGCCGGGCGGGGTATGCCGCCATCGACGGGGGTCGTGCCGGGGCGTTCTGTGCTGTATACGTTCCAGCCGCGACAGAGCATTCGCACGTTCGAGCCGATTTTTCCGTCCATTCCCTTTCGTCCATCCCCAGGCCGGGACGCCATGTCAGACGCTTATGATGATGATCCGTTGAGCCACGCCGCTCCCGCCGCCGGTCCCGCTTCGGGTTTTCCGGCGGCAGCGCAGCGCTTCGCCTATCTGGACGGGCTCAACCCGACACAGCGGGCGGCGGTCGAGGCTCTGGATGGGCCGGTCCTGGTGCTGGCCGGCGCCGGAACCGGCAAGACGCGGGTGCTGACCACCCGGCTGGCCCATCTGCTGATGACGCGCCGCGCCGCCGCCTTCCAGATCCTGGCGGTGACCTTCACCAACAAGGCCGCCCGCGAGATGCGCGAGCGTGTCGGCCATCTGATGGGGATCGAGCCTGAGGGCTGGTGGCTCGGCACTTTCCATGCGCTGGCCGCCCGCATCCTGCGCCGCCATGCCGAGCTGGTCGGGTTGAAGTCGAACTTCACCATCCTCGACACCGACGATCAGGTTCGCCTGATCAAGCAGCTGCTGCAAGCCGAGAACATCGATTCCAAGAAGTGGCCGCCCCGTCAGGTGCTGGGCGCCATCGAGCGCTGGAAGGACCGCGGCCTAACCCCCGACCGGCTCGGCGACGCCGACGGCGGCGATGTGGCGGGCGGCCGTGTGGTGGCGATCTACCGGGCCTATCAGGAGCGCCTGCGCACCCTGAACGCCTGCGATTTCGGCGATCTGCTGCTGCACAACCTCGCCATCTTCCAGAACCATCCGGACGTGCTGGCGGAATATCACCGCAAGTTCAAATATCTGCTGGTCGACGAGTATCAGGATACCAACGTCGCGCAGTATCTGTGGCTTAGAATACTGTCTCAGGCGCACAAGAACATCTGCTGCGTCGGCGACGAGGATCAGTCGATCTACGCCTGGCGCGGTGCCGAGATCGGCAACATCCTGCGCTTCGAGACCGATTTTCCCGGCGCCACCATCGTCAAGCTGGAGCAGAACTACCGCTCCACCGGCCATATCCTGGCGGCGGCCTCCGGTCTGATCGCCAACAACCAGGGCCGGTTGGGCAAGACGCTGTGGACCGAGGCCGACGGCGGCGAGCGGGTCAAGGTCAAGGCGGTGTGGGACGGCGAGGAGGAGGCGCGCTGGGTCGGCGAGGAGATCGAGACTCTCCAGCGCAAGGGCACCTCCCTGGCGCAGATCGCCGTGCTGGTCCGCGCCGGCTTCCAGACCCGCGAGTTCGAAGAACGCTTCATCACGCTCGGCCTGCCCTACAAGGTGCTGGGCGGACCGCGCTTCTACGAGCGGCAGGAGATCCGCGATGCGCTGGCCTATTTCCGCGTCGTCAATTCCGGCGACGACGATCTGGCCTTCGAACGCATCGTCAATCTGCCCAAGCGCGGCGTCGGTCCGGCGGCGATGCAGAGCCTCTACACCGCCGCCCGCGCCCGGGGGCTGTCGCTGACCGAAGCCGGCTGGGCGCTGACCGAGACGGACGAGCTGAAGCCGAAGCTGCGCGCCACCCTGCGCGGGCTGTTGCAGGACTTCTTCCGCTGGCGGACGCTGATGGCGACGGTGCCGCACACCGAGCTTGCCCGCACCGTCCTGGACGAGTCCGGCTACACCCGCATGTTGCAGGAGGACAAGACGCCGGAGGCTCCCGGCCGGCTGGAGAACCTGAAGGAACTGATCACCGCCATGGCGGAGTTCGAGAACCTGCCGGGCTTCCTGGAGCACGTCGCGCTGGTGATGGAGAATGCCGAGGCCGCCGGCATCGAGCAGGTCACGGTGATGACCCTGCACGGCGCCAAGGGGCTGGAGTTCGACCATGTCTTCCTGCCGGGCTGGGAGGAGGGCGTGTTCCCCAACCAGCGCGCGCTGGACGAGACCGGCATCGCCGGGCTGGAGGAGGAGCGGCGGCTGGCCTATGTCGGCCTGACCCGCGCGCGCCGCCGCGCCTATGTCAGCCATGCCGCCAACCGCCGGCTCTACGGCAACTGGGTCAGCGCCGTCCCGTCCCGCTTCGTCGAGGAGATCCCGCAGGACAATGTGGAGGCCGAGGCGGCCAACGGCCTGTTCGCCGGCAGCGGCGGGCGCGGCGGTTTCGGTGGCGGGGCAGGGGCTTACGGGGCCGGCGGGTCGGCGGGCGGTTTCGGCGGCGGCTTCCAGTTCCGCGGCTCCACCCGTCAGGCGCCGGTGCCCAAGACGATCACGCTGGACCAGGGCGCCTATGCGGTGGCGCCGCGGCCGCGGCCCGATGCGCCCTTCGCCAAGGGCGTGCGGGTCTTCCACCAGAAATTCGGCTACGGCACCGTGGTCGGCGTGTCGGAGGACAAGCTGGAGATCGACTTCGACCATTCCGGCAGCAAGAAGGTGATGGACAGCTTCGTCGTGCCCGCCGACAAGGCGAGCTGAGTCACAAGGCGGGTTGATCCTAAGCTGCGTCCGCCGGCAGGGCGCGCTATGCCGTTACACGGCACTGGACGGCTTGCCGCACTGTGACGGCCATCACAGCCGCGGCGGCCGCAGCCGCCCAAGATCGCAGCGGTGCAACGGAGCCGGAGGCCAACCACCGTGTTCGGAACGGGCAGTGTCAGTTACGAGGTGCAGAGCCGCCGCGAAGGCCGTTGGCGCATCGAGGGGGCCTATACCGACCAGGAGGCTGCGCTGTCGGCCGCCCGCTCGCAACTGGCGGCGACGGGCGTGGAAGAGGCGAAGGTGGTGAAGTTCCGCACCGTCGCCGGCCTGTCGCTGGAAACGGTGATCCTGCACAAGACGGTGCCCCAGACCCAGCGCAAGGGCCTGACCCTGGGCGGCACTGCGGAGGGTGCGCCTTTCTGCCGCACGCCGGACGACCTGCGCGGATTCGAAAGCCGGGTGGTGATCGGCCGGCTGCTGCGCCCCTATCTGGACGCCCAGCGCATCACCCCGACCGAACTGCTGCATTCCTGGCCGCTGTTCCGCAGGCTGGAGGAGCAGGGCGCGCTGCTGGGGGCCGCCATCCATGCCGCCGCCCGCCACCATGCCGATGTCCACGGCGTTTCCCACGCCGCCCGCGCCCGCGAATTGCGCCAGCTGGTGGAGGCGGTCAGCGGGGCCGCCCGCGATGCCCTGGCCGAGCGGCGCCGGCTGCCGCACTTCGATGCCGCCGACCTGCCGGGCACCAGCCGCGCCATCGACGGAGCGGTCGGGCGTGAGGGCCATGACGCGCTGTTCCTCATGCTGCTGTCCCAGCATCTGGAGGCCGGCGGACCGCTCGCCGGGAAGCTGGACATGCTGCTGGCGCTGACGGGCGACGATGTCGAGCCGCGGCATCTGGTCCTGCTCGACGGCGTGATCGCCGACATCATGGGATCCGCCGACACTGTGAAGGAGTTGCTGGGCGCGCAGCCGAGCCTCCATGCCGGGCTCGGCACCCTTGCCGACGCCCTGTTCGACCGCGATCCCGACCCGGCACTGGCGCCGATGGCCCCCTCGCTGCGCCGGGTCTGCCGCCTTGCCCTGGAAGGCCGCCTGCCGCAGAGCCGGGCCGTCCTGCTGGAGCGCCTGCGCCAGAGCATCGCCGGCGACCAGCCGCTCGACCGCCGCGACGCCAAGGTGGAAGCGGTGCTGACCCATGACCTCGCCGACCGGTTGAAGGGGGCGGACGGTGCGACGCTCGGCGGAACGGCCATGGAAAAGGCGCTGGAGCGCCGCCTGCTGCGCCATCGCCAGTCGGTCCTGCGCGCCCAGGGCATGCACGACATCGCCGACCGGCTGGCAGGTCGTTAGGAGGACGGCCGGTAAGGGTTTTTATCGAAACGGGACGGTCTCCGGAATCCTTGGTCTCTTTCGGGCTTGATGCTAAAAACGCGGCTTCTGTTCTCGCGTCGTCGTCGGAAAGCCCCTGTCATGTCGCAAACCCCGCTCTGGCGCATCGCGCTGGTCGTTCCCGAAGCCCATGCGCCCGCCTTTGCCGAGGCGGTGGGCGACCATGCCGATGCGGTGTCGACCTTCGAACTGGAGGAAGGCGGCAACTGGCTGGTGGAGGCGACCCTGTACGGCGCCCCGGACGAGGCGCGGCTGCAGTCCCGCGTCGCTGTGCTGGCCAAGGCCCTGGGCATCGAGGAGCCGCGGCTGGCTGTCGAGAACCTGCCGCCGATCGACTGGGTGTCGCACAGCTACCAGGGCTTTCCGCCGATTCGCGCCGGGCGCTTCTTCGTCCACGGCTCCCACCATGAGGGCATCGTGCCGGCCGGCAGCATCCCGCTGCTGGTCGATGCCGCGACCGCCTTCGGCACCGGCGAGCATGGCTCGACCAACGGCTGCCTCCAGGCGCTCGACCGGCTGTCGCGCCACCTGAAGCTGCCGCGCGGCGGGAAACGCGGCGCGCTCGACATGGGCTGCGGTTCGGGCATCCTGGCGCTGGCCGTTGCCAAGCGCTGGCGCGTGCCGGTGACGGCGGTCGACATCGACCCGGAGGCGGTGCGCGTCACCCGCATCAACGCGGCGCTGAACGGTCAGAAGGGCATGATCCGCGCCCAGGGCGGCGACGGCTATCACACCCGTATCGTCGGCCGGCACAAGCCCTACACCCTGATCACCGCCAATATCCTGGCCCGCCCGCTGTCGCGCATGGCGCCGCAGTTGCGCCGCCACCTGAAGAAGGGCGGTTATGCCGTGCTTGCCGGCCTGCTGAACCGGCAGGAACGCCACGTCATCCAGGCCCACCGCAACCAGGGCCTGCGTCTGGTCGCGCGCATTCCGGTCGGGGAATGGACCACTCTCGTGGTGAAGCGCTGATCCAGTGAGGCGTTAATTCGGGGGCCGTTGAAACAAAAGGGCCGGCTTGCGACTTCCCCTAGGGACGATGTTCCGAAATCTTGCTGGGGAGCCACCATGCTGAACCGCATCCGGTCCTTGTTCACGGGCGACGACGGCGTCGAGCCGGGCGAGGATGCCCTGCAGGCCGCCGCCGCCGCCCTGATGGTCGAGGCCGCGCGCACCGACGACACCATCTCCGAGGCGGAGCGCGACCGCATCCTGTCGGTCGTCCGCAGCCATTTCAAACTGAGCGAGGAGGAGGCGCAGGACCTGCTGTCCGCCGCGGTGTTCGACACCGAGGACGTCTCGCCCTATCTCCGCTACGTCAGCGTCATCATGGACCGCTGCCCGCCCGGCCACCGCCTCTGGATCATCGAGATGCTGTGGGAGGTCGCCTACGCCGACGGCGTGCTGAACGATCTGGAATCGAGCCTGCTGCGGCGGATCGGCGGCCTGCTGCACATCTCCGACGTCGAACGCGGCGAGGCCCGCAAGCGCGTGCTGGCGCGTCTGGGGTTGCCGGACGACGCCGGGCTGCCGGTGTGACGGATCGGGTGGGGGCCGGAACCGCGCCCCACCCCAACCGCGCCCCACTCCAACCGGCCCCACTCCAACCGGCATAGCCACCACCCCGCCGCTTGCGCAGGGCCGGCGGGGTGCCTAGCCTGTGTCCACAGGATTCACTCTTCCGAGGAACAGGTTCCGTGCCCAGCGCGATTCCCTCCGCTGCCTATCGTGGCGACGACGCCCTTGCGACCCTGCTGACCGAGGCCGGGACCGGCCGGTCTCCCGCCGATGTCCGCGCACTGCTGGCCGGCGTGCTGGCGGCGCCGGAGGGGGAGGAGCCCGCCGCCTGGACCGTCCTGGTTGGCGAAAACCTCCCGCCGGCCCTGGCCGACCAGCTCCACGCGCTGAAAGCGCAGCTCGCCGCCGAGGCGCCGACGGCCAATCCCGGTCCGGCGCAGCGGCTGGACGATCTGCGCGCCGCGCTGAAGCGCCGTGACCTCGACGGCTTCATCGTGCCGCGCGGGGACGAGCATCAGGGCGAATATGTGCCGCCGCGCGCCCAGCGGCTGGGCTGGCTGACCGGCTTCACCGGCTCGGCCGGCAATGCGGTGGTGACAACCGACCATGCCGCGATCTTCGTCGATGGCCGCTACACCCTCCAGGTCCGCAGCGAGGTGCCGGCCGACCTGTACGAGTACAGGCATCTGATCGAGGACCCTCTGGCCGACTGGATCGTCGCGGCGCTGCCCGAAGGCGGACGCTTCGGCTTCGATCCCTGGTTGCACACCATCGGCTGGGTGGAGAAGACCCGCGCCGCCCTGGAGCGCGCCGGCATCCTGCTGGTGGCGTGCGAGGACAACCCGCTCGATTCGGTGTGGCAGGGCCAGCCGCCGGCGCCGCTCACCCCGGTCGTGCCGCAGGACGAGGCCTTCGCCGGTGAAAGTTCCGCTGACAAGCGGGCGCGGCTGGCCGACGAGCTGGGGCAGAAGGGCATCGCCGCCGCGGTGCTGACCCAGCCGGACAGCATCGCCTGGCTGCTGAACATCCGCGGCGCCGATGTGCCCTGCACGCCGCTGCCGCTGTCCTTCGCCATCCTGTCCGCCGATGCGTCGGTGGAGCTGTTCCTCGACCCGCGCAAGCTGGCGCCGCAGACCCGTGCCCATCTGGGCAATCGGGTGCGGGTGCGGCCGGTCGAGGAGTTCGGTGCCGCGCTCGATGCCGTCGCCCGCGGTTCCGCCCGCGTGCTGGCCGATCCGACCTGCACCTCGGCCTGGATCGTCGACCGGTTGCATCTGGCCGGCGCCAGGGTGGAGCGCGACGGCGATCCCTGTGCCCTGCCCAAGGCCTGCAAGAACGCGGCGGAGCTGGCCGGCACCCGTGCCGCCCATGTCCGCGACGGCGCCGCCCTCGTCCGCTTCCTGCACTGGTTCTCCGAAGCGGCGCCGACCGGCACCCTGACCGAGCTGGCGGTGGTGGAGCGGCTGCTGGCCTGCCGGCGGGAGAACGAACGCTTCCGCGGCGTCAGCTTCGACACCATCGCCGGGGCCGGGCCGAACGGCGCCATCGTCCATTACCGGGTGACGCCGGAGACCGACCGCCGGCTGGAGCCGGGCAGCCTGTTCCTGCTGGACAGCGGCGCCCAGTATCTGGACGGCACCACCGACGTCACCCGCACGCTGGCGGTCGGCGAGCCCGACCCGGCGATGGCGGCGGAGATGCGTGACCGCTTCACCCGCGTTCTGAAGGGCCACATCGCTCTGTCCACCGCGCGTTTCCCGCGCGGCACCACCGGCTCGCAGCTGGACGTGCTGGCGCGTCTGCCGCTGTGGCAGGCGGGGCTGGACTATGACCACGGCACCGGCCACGGCGTCGGCAGCTTCCTGTCGGTGCATGAGGGGCCGCAGCGGGTGTCGAAGGTCGGCAACACCGTCGCTTTGCAGCCGGGCATGATCCTGTCCAACGAGCCCGGCTATTACAAGACCGGCGCCTATGGCATCCGCATCGAGAATCTGATCGTCGTCCAGCCGGTTGAGGAACTGGCGGGTGAGCTGGCCGGGGCCGAGCGCCCGATGCTGGAGTTCGAACCGCTGACCCTGGTGCCGATCGACCGCGCGCTGATCGAGCGGGCGCTGCTGAGCGACGCGGAGGCCGCCTGGGTCGACGCTTATCATGCAAGGGTGCGCGAGTCGCTGTCGCCGCTGCTCGACGATGCGGCCCGCCGCTGGCTGGAGCAGGCGACCGCACCCCTGTGAGCGGAGCGGGCGGCTGTAGCAATTGTCGGCCGGAGGCTGGGGGCGCCCCTGATTCCGCAAGATGTTGCCGCCCGTGGTAACACGTTCTTTACCCAGCTGCTTCAGTGTGACCCAAGGGGATGACTTTTGGCGGCAGTTAGGGCACTACAGTCGGCATCACTTCCCGGATTACGGCGCAGCCCCCGCGCCGGGTGGGCGTAACGGCCGGTCAGACACCGGCAACGGATTATTGCGGAGACGTCTAGATGAAGATCCTCGTCGTCGATGATTACGCCACCATGCGGCGCATCGTGCGGAACCTGTTGACCCAGATCGGCTACACCGACATCGACGAGGCCGGCGACGGCGTGTCGGCGCTGGCGAAGCTGCGTGAGAGCAAGTTCGGCCTCATCATCTCCGACTGGAACATGGAGCCGATGACCGGCTTGCAGCTCCTGAAGGAAATCCGCGCGGATGCGAAGCTGGCGGCGACGCCCTTCATCATGGTCACCGCCGAGAGCAAGACCGAGAACGTCATCGCCGCCAAGCAGGCCGGCGTGAACAACTACATCGTCAAGCCCTTCAACGCCGACACGCTGAAGCAGAAGATCCAGGCCGTTATCGGCGGCTGATCTTCGGGTTTGCGATGTGGGAGTAGCAAGGACGGCACCCGCCGTCCGGCGCCCGGTTCGGCCGCCCGGGTCAGCGGGGCGGCCGGCTGATCCAGTTTGGGGAGTGGACCGGTTTGGAGCAGCTTCCGCAGCTGTCCGATGAAGAGTTCGAGCAGATCGAGGACGCCATTGCCCGATCGGCGAAGGGCAGGGCATTCCTGCGGCGGCTCCACCGGCGGTCCCTCGGGGCCGCGACGGAGGAAGTGCGCGCCATGCTTCAGGAGTTCCGCGACTCCTGGGGTCGGCAGAACGAAGCGGTGGAGGCCGGCAAGCATGTCGGCGTTCTGCGCCGCGAGCTGATGGAAATGGCCGCCTCGATCGAGCAGGCGAGGCGGGAAGTGGCGGCGCTGCGTCCCCCCGACGGGTCGGGCGACAAGATTTTGTCGGCGACCAACGAGCTGGACGCCATCGTCATCTCCACCGAACGCGCGTCCTTCGAAATCCTGAACGCCGCCGAGCGGTTGATGGACCTGTCGGGGAAGCTGCGGGCCGGCGGCGCCGATCCGGCGATCTGCAGCGACATCGACACCCAGGTGAACGACATCTTCACCGCCTGTTCGTTCCAGGATCTGACCGGCCAGCGCACCAGCAAGGTCGTCAACGCGCTCCGCTACATAGAACAGCGCGTCATGGCCATGATCAGCATCTGGGGTGAGGACGGGCTGGCCGGCATCATGGTCAAGGAAGAGCAGACGGACACCCGTCCGGATGCCCATCTGCTGAACGGTCCGCAGCTGGATGGCCATGGCGTCAGCCAGGCCGATGTCGACAGCATGTTCGACAGTCCGGCCCCCGCCGCCCCTGCCGCTCCGCCGCCGCCTCCTATGCCGGCGCCGGTACAGTCGAG
Organism: Azospirillum sp. A23; assembly: GCF_042938965.1. NCBI lineage: Bacteria > Pseudomonadati > Pseudomonadota > Alphaproteobacteria > Rhodospirillales > Azospirillaceae > Azospirillum > Azospirillum sp. A23. Next base: position 830,215 of record NZ_CP170667.1, read on the forward strand.
CCAGGCCGACATCGACAGCATGTTCGACGCGCCAATGCCCGCTGCGGCCCCCGTGGCCGCTCCGGTCAAGGCCAGCCAGGCGGATATCGACAGCATGTTCGATGCCCCGGCACCGGCAGCCGCCCCCGCGGTGGCGAGCCAGTCCGACATCGACAGCATGTTCGATGCGCCCGCCCCCGCGAAGAAGCCGGTTCCGAAGCCGCAGGGTGCCGCACCGAAGGCAAAGGCCGCCGCCAAGCCCGCTCCGCCGCCTCCGCCGCCCGCAGCGGCGGAACCGCCGCCTCCGCTGGATCAGGCGGCCATCGACGCTCTGTTCGGGTAAGGCCGGCCCTCGGCCGGCGGACTCCGAACCGACAACCTGTGCCGACAGAACCTCATGGGTTTCCCGGATTGACCGCCCCAGCCCGCCGATGGCCGGATGGGGCACGGGTCAGCCGATCAGAACGCAGAACCGACGCGCGACCAGACATCCACCACCACAGGCCACAAGGCGGCCGTTTCCGAGAGGCGGGACCGAGGATGAAGCAGATGACCAAGCCCTTCATGGCCGAGCTTCAGAAAGCCCGCAAATCCGGGCACCCGTTCCAGGCGCTGATCGAAGATGGCGCCGCCGCGGCGGCGCTTCCGGCGCCGACGCAGGTGGTTCAGGCCGACAACACCGAGGTGCTGCGCGCCATCGGCGATCTCGGCGCCAAGCTCGACCGGTTCCTGACCATGGATGCGGCGCAGATCGATCAGATCCAGGTGGAGATCGCCGACATCTCCGGCCGGATCAAGGCGACCAAGGTGGAAATGGCCGCCATCCGCCATCCGCTGGCCGGCGACGACAAGTTCCAGCAGGCCAGCCAGGAGCTGAGTGCCGTCGTTTCCGCGACGGAGGCCGCGACCAACACCATCATGGCCTGTGCCGAAGAGCTTGAAGAGGTGGTGTCGGAACTGAAGTCGTCGCTGCCGGAGGGCTATCACAACGACCGGGTCAACGACATGGTCGATGTGATCGTCCGCATCTATGAGGCCTGCAACTTCCAGGATTTGACCGGCCAGCGCATCACCAAGGTCGTCCGCGCCATGTCCTTCATCGAGGAGCGGGTCGACGCGATGATGGGCCTGTGGAACAGGCGCGAGTTCGAGGCGATGCCGCTGCCGCCGTCCGTCACCAAGAAGGACGAGAACCTGGACCTGCACGGTCCGGCCGAGGCCACGCCCGACAGCGGCAACATCAGCCAGGCCGACATCGACGCGCTGTTCGGCTAAGGCGCTTCCGATCCAAATTCCGCCGCGGGCGGGGAGGGGCATATCGCCCACCCCCGCGTTACCGCTTGCGGCGCCCTTACCCCGGCGTGCTATACAGGGGCAACTTCGAAAGCGCCCAAGACGACGATGCTTCCTCGCCCGTACCGCCTGCCGCTGACGGCCATTCTCCTGTCCGCCGCCCTCTCCGCCTGCTCCTCCACCAAGGAGGACGCATATGTCGAGCGTCCGGCCGACCAGCTCATGTCGGAAGCCGACGCGGCGATGCGCGAGGAATCCTACAAGAAGGCCGCAAAGCTCTACGACGAGGTGGAGCGCCAGCATCCCTATGCGGATGCGGCCAGCAAGGCGCAGCTTCTTGCCGCCTATGCCCAATACCAGGATCTGAAGTACGATGACGCCATCCTGGCGCTCGACCGCTTCATCCAGCTTCATCCGGGCAGCCCGGATGTCGATTACGCCTATTACATGCGGGCGCTGTGCTATTACGAGCAGATCACCGACGTGCGCCGCGACCAGCGGATGACGCGCCGGTCGCTCGACGCCCTCCAGGAGGTGGTCCGCCGCTTCCCCGACAGCAAATATGCCCGCGACGCGAAGCTGAAGATCGACCTGACCAACGATCACCTTGCCGGCAAGGAGATGGAGGTCGGGCGCTTCTACCTGCGTCAGCATCAGTATACCGCCGCGATCAACCGGTTCCGCGCCGTCGTTGAAAACTATCAGACCACGTCCCATGTGCCTGAGGCGCTGCACCGCCTGGTGGAGTGTTATCTGGCGCTGGGCGTGACCGACGAGGCGAAGGCCGCCGCGGCCGTGCTCGGCCACAACTTCCCCGGCAGCGAATGGTACACGGACAGCTACGCACTGCTGGTGGACGCCAATCTGCGTCCCGAGCGAAACGAGAAGTCGTGGCTCAATCGAGCCTGGAACTCCCTGTTCTAGGACGCTCCATGCTCGTGTCGCTGACGATCCGGGACGTTGTCCTGATCGAGCGACTGAGCCTGTCCTTCCGCAAGGGCCTGTGCGCCCTGACCGGTGAGACCGGCGCCGGCAAGTCGATCCTGCTCGACGCGCTAGGGCTGGCCCTCGGTGCACGCGCGGATTCAGGCCTGGTGCGCCACGGCGCCGATCAGGCCTCCGTCACCGCGGAGTTCGAGCTTTCGGGCGACCACCCGGCCTTCGCCATCCTCAAGGAACAGGGTCTCGACTCCGATTCCGGCGATGGTGCGCTGGTGATTCGCCGCACCGTCAACACCGATGGGCGCAGCCGCGCCTGGGTGAACGACCAGCCGGTCGGCGTCGGCCTGTTGAAGACGCTGGGCGCCGAACTGGTCGAGGTGCATGGACAGTTCGACACTCACGGGCTGTTGAACCCGCAGACCCACCGCGGCGTGCTCGATGCCTATGCCGGCCTGTCGGCCCAGGCGGCGCAGGTCGCCGCGTCCCACCGTGCCTGGAGGCAGGTGGAGGATGCGCGCCATTCCGCCGCCGCCGACATCGCCCGCGCCCGCTCCGAAGAGGAATATCTCCGCCACGCCGTGGCCGAGCTGGACGCCCTCGCCCCCAAGGCCGGCGAGGAGGAGGAACTGTCGGAGACCCGCGCGGTGCTGATGCATCGTGAGAAGCTGGTCGACGGCATGAACGCTGCCTATGCCGAACTGTCGGGCGACCGCGGCGTCGAGCGCGCCCTGTCCTCGGCCATCCGCACGCTCAGCCGCATCGCCGACCGGGCCGGCGGCACGCTGGATCCGGTGATCGCCGCCCTTGACCGGGCCGCGACCGAGGCGGGGGAGGCGATTGCCGCCCTCCAGGCAGTCTCCAGCAGTGTCGACATGGACCCGCGGGCGCTGGAAAAGCTGGAGGAGCGGCTCTTCGCGCTGCGCGCCGCTGCCCGCAAGCATGGCGTCGATGTCGATGCGCTTGCCGCCTTGCGCGAGGAAATGGCCGGCCGCCTGCTGCTGATCGAGGATCAGGGCGACCTGCTGGCCAAGCTGGCGAAGGAAGCCGAACAGGCCCGCGCCGTCTTCCACAAGGCCGCCGAAGCGCTGGGCGCCGCCCGCCGCGAGGCTGCCGGCCGGCTGGACGTGGCAGTCGCCGGCGAACTGGCGCCGCTGAAGATGGAGAAGGCGAAGTTCCGCACGCTGGTCGAGCCGGTGGACGAGTCGGAATGGAGCGCGTCGGGCATCGACCGCGTCGCCTTCCAGGTCGCGACCAACCCAGGCTCGCCGCCGGGCGCGCTGAACAAGATCGCGTCGGGCGGTGAACTGGCGCGCTTCATGCTGGCGCTGAAGGTGGTGCTGGCCCAGACCTCAACCGTCGGCACGCTGGTGTTCGACGAGGTCGACACCGGCATCGGCGGCGCCGTCGCCGCCGCGGTGGGCGAACGGCTGGAAACGCTGGGCCATGGCCTGCAGGTGCTGGTCGTCACCCACAGCCCGCAGGTCGCGGCGCGCGGTGCGGTCCATCTGAAGGTGCAGAAGTCGCAGAAGGGCGAGCAGGTCACCACCGGCGTCGCCGAACTGGATGGCGACGAGCGGCGCGAGGAGATCGCCCGCATGCTGTCCGGCGCCACCGTCACCGCCGAGGCCCGCGCGGCGGCCGACAGCCTGATCGCCGGCCGCGGCTGATCCCTCGGAGCGTATGCTCCGAAAAGACATGCTATTCCGCCGCCAGCGCCTCGGCATGGCGGCGGAACAGCCGGACGAGAGCATCCACCACCGCGGCCACCGCCGGCGCATCGCGCCGGTCGCGGTGGACCAGTAGATGGACATCCTCACGCAGGGCGGCCGGTGGATCGACGACGCGGACCAGCGCCGGCTCGGCATCGCCCAGCACGCAGGGCAGCAGCGTCAGCCCCATCCCGCGCCGGGCGGCGTCGAGCCGCATCGGCAGTTCGCTGAGCCGGGCGACGATGCGGGCGCCGCGGTCCCGGACCGTGTCGTCCACCCATCCCGATTGCGATGGCCGCCGCCGTGTTTCCGGCAGCCCGACCACGGGCGCGCCGTCCCAGCGTCCGGACCAGTCGTCGCGCAGCCCCCGCATCGCGTAGAGGGTGAAGCCGAAGCCTCCCAGCCGGCGGGTGACCAGATCGCCTTCGGCCGGCACCCGGTCCATGCGCAACGCGATGTCGGCCTCGCGCTGGGCCAGGTTCAGGGCGCTGCGGGTGCTGAGGATGGTCAGGTCGGCGCCGGTCTCCGCCAGCAGGTCGGCCAGATGCAGGGTGAGGAAGGCGGAGACGGAGGTCGTCGCCGTCACCCGCACCGGCTGCGCCGTCGCGGACAGCCGGTCGGCGTTACGGGCAAAAGCAGCGGCGGCATCGCCCATGACCGCCGCGCTGTCCAGCACCGAGCGGCCGAGCGCCGTCAGTTCCAGCCGGTTGGGCAGCCGGTCGAACAGCGAACCGCCCAACGCGTCCTCCAGCCGTTTCAGCCGGCGGCCCAGGGTCGGCGGACTCAATCGCAGCCGCTGGGCCGCGCCGGTCAGGCTGCCGCACCGTGCCGTGGCCAGGAAGGCGCGGATGTCCTCCCAGTCCAAATGCCCGCTGCCCAAATCCGCGTCGTCGATCATCCAGTCCCCGTCCGAATCGCCCGGTCCGGCGGGGCGGGCGGAGGCCGTCACCGCGGCAGCAGGCCGTGAAGGGCGGCATACTGCAACAGCATGATGGTCTTGCCGTCCAGGATCTCCCCGCTGCCGACCATGGCAAGGGCATCGGCGAAGGTCAACTCGACCACCTCGATGTCCTCGCCCTCCTCGGCGAGCCCGCCCCCCTCGCTGCGGTCGGCGGCGCGGTACTCGGCGACGAAGAAGGCCAGCCGCTCCGTCACCGAGCCGGGGCTCATGAAGGCGTCGAACACCCGGCGCGGCGCCTGGACTGTCACGCCTAGTTCCTCGGCCGCCTCGGCCCGGATCGCCTCCTCCGGGCTGCGGTCGTCGAGCAGGCCGGCGCAGACCTCCAGCAGCGGTTCCGGATGGCCGTTGACATAAGCCGGGAAGCGGAACTGCCGCGTCAGCAGCACGGTGGCGCGGGTCGGATCGTAGAGCAGCAGGGCCGCCCCATTGCCACGGTCATACGTCTCCCGGCTTAGTGTCTGCCAACTGCCGTCACTCCGCCGATAGTCGAAAATGGTCTTCTTCAGAACATACCAGTCGTCGGACAGCAGCGTGACCTCGCGGATGCGGATGCGCTCGTCCGAGGCAATGGAATCGTCGGCTGGAAAAAGGATCGTCATGGCGCGCCTTGGTGGTCATGGAACGGCCGTTACCCTGCGTCATGAGCGGCTTGCGGGCAGCCCGCCGAAGATGAAAGGGCGCCTTGCGGAAATTTGTGGCTGCCACCGACCTTCAGCAACGATACTTATTTGCAGTTGAGGAAAAGTTCTGGAGGAGCGAAGGCGCTGCCGGTGCAGCCAAGGCCTGATAGTCATTATCATACGCAAGCACGTTCTAAATCTTATCCTATGTTAAGTTAACAGGCCTAGACGAGAACATAGGAATAGCCATTTTGGAGCGTTGCAGCGTTCCAGGCTCCTGCCTAAAATGTTGATGAATTCCCTTGGCTGCGCGTGACAAACGACGCCGGTCCAGCTTCCGCCAGAGGTCGCGTTTGTCTGAAGTCTTCGTTCGATGAGCGGCCCGGTTCCTATGGGGTCTGTCGACCTCACCGATTGCGACCGGGAGCCCATCCACCAGCTGGGCCTTATCCAACCGACCGGCTTCCTGATCGCCGTCACGGCCGATTGGATCGTCGTCCATGTCTCTGCCAATATCGGGCGCTGGCTGGGGGTGGAACCCGACGATCTGCTGGGGCATCCGCTGGCCACCTTCCTCGCGGGCGAGGCGTTGCACACCATCCGCGGCCGATTGCAGGTCGCCCACATCAACGGCAGCGTCGAGCGCGCCTTCAGCGTCCATCTGTCCGACATCGCCCCGGTCTGCGACGTGGCGGTCCATCTGTCCGGCTCCACAATCGTCATCGAGGCGGAGCCGAGCGAGGGCGAGGGGGCGCAGGATTCGGGATCGCTGCTGCGCTCGATGATCGCGCGGGTCCAGAACACCCGCGGCTTCGACGGCTTCTGCCGCGAGGCGGCGCGCCAGATGCGGGCGCTCACCGGATTCGACCGGGTGATGGTCTACCGCTTCGCCGACGATGGGGCGGGCGAGGTGATCGCGGAATCGGCGGTGCATGGCATCGGCAGCTTCCTCGGCCAGCGCTATCCGGCTTCCGACATCCCGCAGCAGGCTCGGCGCCTGTATGAGCGAAGCTGGCTGCGCTGCATTTCCGACGTGAACGCGCCGCCGGTGCCGATCGTGCCGATGGTGGATCCGATGGGCCAGCCGCTGGACCTGTCGCTCAGCCTGCTGCGCAGCGTCTCGCTGATCCATGTCGAGTATCTGCGCAACATGGGGGTGAACGCCTCGCTGTCGGTGTCGATCCTGCGGCACGGCAAGCTGTGGGGACTGTTCGCCTGTCACCACCGCCATGCCCGCTCGCTCTCCTTCGAGCGCCGGACCACCGCCGAGTTGTTCGGCCAGATGGTCTCGCTGCTGCTGGAGGGGCGGGAGCGCGAGCAGGAAAGCCAGCAGGAGGCCCAGGCCCGCCGCGCCCATGTCCGCATTATGTCGATGCTGGCCGACAGCGAATCGCCGCTGGACAGTCTGGTCACCTTCGCGACGGAACTGCGGGCTCTGATCGACTGCGACGGCTTCGCCTGCTGCATCGACGGCCAGCTGCATATGGAAGGCGAGACGCCGACGCGGGAGGAGACGCAGGGCGTCATGCGCTTCCTGCACCGGACGCCGCCCAGCAAGATCTACCTGACCGATCAGTTGGGGGCGGTGCATCCGCCGGCCCGCGACTTCACCGAGCGGGCCTGCGGCCTGCTGGCGATCCCGGTGTCGCGGATGCCGCGCGATTATCTGGTTTTCTTCCGCAAGGAACTGGTCCGCACCGTCACCTGGGGCGGCGACCCGACCAAGCCGGCGCAGTATGGTCCCAACGGTCCGCGCCTGACCCCGCGCAAGAGCTTCGAGGCCTGGAAGGAGACGGTGCATGGCCGCTCCAAGCCCTGGACCGAACTGGACGAGCGCAATGCCGAATCCCTGCGGGTGACCCTGCTGGAGGTGGTGCTGCGGCTGGCCGATGTCGCCGGGCGCACCCGCAAGGAGGCGACCGAGCGGCAGGAACTGCTGATCGCCGAATTGAACCACCGCGTCCGCAACATCCTCAGCCTCGTCCGCGCCCTGGTGCGGCAGAGCGAGTCCGGAGCGGAAACGGTGCAGCAGTTCGCCGCCATCGTCGCCGGCCGCATCGAGGCGCTGGCCCGCGCCCATGACCAGATCACCGCCGACAATTGGGGGCCGGCCTCGCTGCGGGCCCTGGTCGTGGCGGAGATCGGCGCCTATCTGTCGGCCAAGAGCGAGCGGGTGCGGCTGACCGGGCCGGAGGTGCTGCTGGCGCCGCAGGCCTTCTCCGTCTTCGCGCTGGTGGTGCATGAGCTGACCACCAATTCGGCCAAATACGGTGCGCTCAGCGACAGCAGCGGCTGGGTCGAGGCCGACTGGTCGGTCGACGAGGGCGGGCGGCTGCTGATCGACTGGCAGGAGAATGGCGGCCCACCGGTGCGGGCGCCGTCGCGCACCGGCTTCGGCACCACGGTGATCGAGCGGTCGGTTCCCCACGATCTCCAGGGCGAGGCGGAGGTGACCTACGCCCTGTCCGGTCTGCGCGCCCGCTTCATGATCCCGGCGCGGTTCGTCACCATCGCCGACAGCCTGCCCACCGGCAGCCGGCGCAGCCTGCCGGTTCCTGCTGCCGATTTCTCCATTGGCGGCCCGGTGCTGCTGCTGGAGGACAACATGATCATCGCCATGGCGACGGAGGACGTGCTGCTCAGCTTCAACGCCAGCCGCGTCAACACCGCCGCCGGCGTTCGCCACGCCCTGCGCCTGATCGACGAGGATCCGCCGGTGGTCGGCGTGCTGGACATCAATCTGGGCAACGAGACGTCGGTTGCGGTGGCCGAACGGCTGCGGGAGCTGGGCATCCCCTTCGTGTTCGCGACCGGCTATGGCGAGAGCGCCGCGGTGCCGGAGCGGTTCGCCGATGTGCCGGTCTTGAAGAAGCCCTATGGGTCGGATCAGGTGGTGCAGGTGCTGGCGTCGGTGATGGGGTAGGGCGTCCGTCACCTGATCGCCGTCGCCCAGCCCCCGCGGCGGTCACCCCTTGACCGCCGCATACCGTGTGAACAGGGCCACGCTGACCGCCACGGTGGCGTTCAGCGACTCCACCGCCCCGGTGGTCGGCACCGAGAGCCGCGTCGCCGGGCAGTCGGCCGGCACGCCCTGGCCTTCCTCGCCCAGGATCAGCCGCATGTCCGCGGGCCAATCGAAGCGGGTCAGATCCTCTCCTCCGCCGTCCAGGGCGTAGAGCGGCCCCGCCGCCTCGTTCACCGCCGTCCAGCGCGGTCCGCGCAGCAGGGTCAGCGTGAACTGTGCGTTCGACGCCGCGCGCAGGCATTTGGGGTGAAAGGGATGCGCCGCCCCTTCCAGCAGGACGATCCGCGACACGCCGAAGGCCGCAGCACTGCGCAGAAGGGCGCCGAGGTTGCTGGGATCGCCCAGCGCGCACAGCAGCTCCAGCCCCTGCGGCGGCTGCGACAAATCGATGGCCGGCATCTTCGGCACGGCGCCGACCAGCAGCGGAAAGCCGGTGCCCGACACGTCCAGCATCCGGAACAGGGCAGGCGCCAGCTGCACCGGCTCCACCCCCGGCGGCAGGCGCCAGCCGACGATTTGCGCCGGGTCGGTGAACAGCAGCCGCTCGAACCGCTCCGGATGCTGGCGCAGCGCTTCCGGAACGGTCTTCAGGCCGGCCAGCAGGAACTTGCCGTTCTTCTTCAGCCCCCGGCTTTCCAGCGCCGATTCCCACAGCTTGAACTGCGGGTTCTGCGGGCTTTCGATCAGCAGGGGCGGACGGGTCATGGCGGCAGGCTTTCCGGCAGGGAGATGCCCCTGCCTAGCACAGCAGCGCCGCGGAAGTCAGGTGTTGAGGCGGCGGCCGAGGAACAGCAGGGGGCCGCGCTGGCAGGCGTCGGTGAAGCCGGCGCGCTGGTAGAACTCGACATTGCGGGCGAAGACGGCGGTGACCAGATGCACACCGGGCAGGCCGTCCTCCCGGCAATCCTCGGCGAAGCGGTCGACCAACCGCCGTCCCAGCCCGTGTTCCCGCCAGCCCGGCCGGACATTCACATGGAAATGGGCGGGGTAGGCGGCGAAATGATCGGCGAAGATCTCGTATTTCGGGACGCGCCGGGCCAGTTCGACCGAGCCGGCGCTGTCCTTGCAGCCGGTGAGGTAGCCAACGGCCTGTCCGTCGGCCGCCACCGCCATCCAGATGTCCCGCGGTGCCTCATCCACGAACCAGCCGGTCCATGTGGCGAGGAAGGCGGCGCGCTCGGCAGCGGACGCGAACTCCGTCCGGCTGGTGGAGGCGAAGAAGATTTCCTCCAATGCCGCCAGCGCCGCCCTGCGGTCGGACAGGGCGGTCAGCCGTTCCAGCCGGATGCGGTCCTCTGCGGTCATTTCCGTTGGGCGGTCTCGACCGACAGGTTGCGCGGCGCCAGCATGGTGTAGTGACCGCGCGCCTTCATCACGCCGGCTCCTTCCTCCGCCTGCGGGCCGTGGCCCCAGAACAGGTCGCCGCGCACGGGCCCCTTGATGGCGCCGCCGGTGTCCTGCGCCATCACCAGCCGGTTGATGGCGCCGCCCGGAACCGGGGCGTCGCGCACCTCCAGCCACAGCGGCACGCCCAGCGGGATATGCTCGGCATCCACCGCAAGGCTGCGGCCGGGGGTCAGCTCCATGTTGCGGGCGCCGCGGGCGCCAACCTCGGGCTTCACCTTGAAGAAGACGTAGGAGGGGTTGAGGTTCATCACCCGCTGGGCCTCGGCCGGATGGTCCTTCAGCCAGCGCCGGATCGTCTGCAAGGACATCTGTTCCGGCGTGGCGTCGCCGATGTCGATGATATGGCGGCCGATCGGGTAATAGCTGTGACCGTTCTGGCCGGCGTAATGGATGCCGACCACCGAGCCGTCGGCCATGATCGCCCGGCCGGAGCCCTGGATTTCCAGGAAGAAGGCGTCGACCGGGTCGTCCACCCACATCAGTTCCAGGCCCTTGCCCTTCAAGGCGCCGTTTTCGATGCGGGCGCGGCTGGGCATGCCGTTCTTGCCGCGCGACGGCATGCGATAGAGCGGGACGTTGTAACGCTCGGTCCGGGTCCAGCTGCCGTGCAGCTCGATCTCGTAATAGCCGGTGAAGAGGCCGTTCTCGCCGTTGCTGACGTCGCGCGGGGTGAAGAAGGTCTCGAAGAAGCGGCGGGCCGCCTCGCTGTCGCCGGGGGGCAGGTCGCGGGCGGCGGCGCAGATGGCGCGCCAGTCGTCGGTGGTGCCGGCGGCGCGCAGCTGTCCCAGCGACTTGCCCGGCGGCTGGTTCTTCACCCAGCCGCAGGTCCGTTGCACCGCCGGGACCGCCTGGGCGTGGTCGTCGTCGATCCAGCCGGCGAGGTGGCGGAAATCGGGCGAGACCTGATCCCAGGTCGGGCGCTGGGCGGTTCGCCGCTGCCCGTCCACCGTCGGGGCGGTGCCGGCGCAGGCCGCCAGCGTCGCCAGCAACCCTCCCATCAGCGCCATCCGCAGGCCGCGGCCTGCGGCTTTCTTCACCTCACGCGCACACGCCACCCCAGCCGCAGCCGCCATCGCGCACTCCGCCACCAGCATCCGATATGTCCGTCGAAGACCCCCGACCGGTCTCCCGCCCTTGGCGGTCCGGTCACGACAAGGTCACATCACCCGACCGTTTGTGCCGGTGGTTACCCCGAGTCGTCAATCCCCAACCTGAACTTTCGGATAGGTCGCGTCCGCTTGTCACGGGGGGTGGAGGCGGGGGGCGAGCCAAGGGGCGAGCGGGGCAGACGCGCGGCGGCAAGGCGTGACAGGAGGCGACAAACGCGGTATCGACAGCTCATACGCGAAGGACCGTTCGAAAACGCATCTCGCCCCCGGATCATACGGGGGGACGATGCGGGCGGCCGGTCCTGTTCGTCGCCGTGAGACACCCCAAGGGACAAGACGCCATGACACCCGCCGCCCGCCTCCAGGCGGTCATCGATCTGCTGACCGAGATCGACGAGACCCCTCGCCCCGCCGACGCGGTGATGAGCGCCTATTTCCGCAACCGCCGCTACATCGGCTCGAAGGACCGCACCGCCGTCGCCCAGATGGCCTACGCGATCCTGCGCCGCCATGCCCGGCTCGGCTGGTGGATCGAGCGCGGCGGCTATGAGCGCGCCACCCCGCGCGCCCGCGTCCTGGCCTATCTGCTGCTGGAGGAGAACCGCAACGCCGGCGTGGTGCTGGAGATGTTCAGCGGCGGCAAGTTCGCCCCGGCCCGCCTGACCGACGACGAGCTGGCGATGGTCGGCAAGCTGGAAAGCCACACGATGGAGCATCCCGACATGCCGGAAACGGTGCGGGTGGAATGTCCGGACTGGGCGGAAGCGGCGATGCGCGCCTCGCTGGGCGACCGCTTCGGGGTCGAGATGGAGAAGCTGCTGGAGGCGGCTCCGCTCGACCTGCGCATCAACCCGCCGAAGGCCAACCAGCAGAGCGCGATCAAGGCGCTGGCCAAGGCGCAGATCACGGCGGAAACCACGCAATGGTCGCCGCTGGGCCTGCGGGTCAAGGGCCGTCCGCCGCTCGGCAGCGTCGACGCCTTCAAGGACGGTCTGGTCGAGATCCAGGACGAGGGCTCGCAGCTGGTCGCGCTGGCCGTCGCGCCGAAGCCCGGCCATCAGGTGGTGGATTTCTGCGCCGGTGCCGGCGGCAAGACGCTGGCCGTGGCCGCGCTGATGAAGAACAAGGGCCGGGTCGTCGCCTGCGACGTGCTGGACAAGCGGCTGAAGCGCGCCGCCGAGCGGTTCCGCCGCGCCGGCCTGCACAACATCGAGGCGCATCCGCTGACCAGCGAGCGCGACCCCTGGGTGAAGCGCCACAAGCGCAAGTTCGACCGCGTGCTGGTCGATGCGCCGTGCTCCGGCACCGGCACCTGGCGCCGCAACCCCGACGCCCGCTGGCGCCAGCTGGGTCCGGGGCTGGAGCAGCTGCTGCCGCTTCAGGCCAACATCCTCGACAGCGCGGCGCGTCTGGTGAAGCCGGGTGGGCGGCTGATCTACGCCACCTGCTCCATGCTGCATGACGAGAACGAGGCGCAGGTCGAGGCTTTCCTGCAGACCCATCACGACTTCATCGTGAAGCCGGTCGCCGAGGTCTGGGCGGAGGAGGAGACCGGCGCGCCGCCGCCGGTCGACGGTCCGTACCTGCGCCTGACGCCTGCCCGCCACGACACCGACGGCTTCTTTGCCGCCGTGCTGGAACGCCGCGCCGAGGAGACGGTGTCGGAGGAGAGCGTTGCGGACGTCGGAATGGAGCAGGGCGAGGTCGATCCGGTCGAGCTGGGCAAGGCGATCGATGCGTGAGTGCAGGGGAGGGGGCCTCTCCCTCTCCCCACCCTTGACAGCCGGGGTGGCGCGCTCCTTATCGGTGGGGTAGGCTTTCCGCCGTCGAGACCATCCGGGCGCGTTCGCCCAACCCCTCAAGAGGACCAGATGAAGTTCTCCTTCGCCAAGCTGTCCCTGCCGGCCTCCGGCGTGCTCGCCGTGACCGTCGCCGCCGACCGCAGCCTCGGCCCGATCGGGCGCGAGCTGGATCAGAAGACCGGCGGGGCGCTGGCCCGCGCCATGGCCGCCGCCCGCTTCAATGGCAAGAAGGACGAGACGCTGACGCTGCTCGCCCCGGCCGGGACCGAGCTTGACCGCATCCTGCTGGTCGGCATCGGCAAGGGCGCCGACCTGACCGATCTGGTTCTCCAGTCCGCCGGCGGCGCCATCGCCGTGCAGCTGGACAAGGCCGCCGACGAGGCCGCGCTGCTGGTCGAACTGCCGGAGGGGACCACCCTGTCGCCGGCATCCGCCGCTGCCGAGATCGCCTTCGGCGCGCAGCTGCGCTCTTACAAGTTCGACAAGTACCGCACCAACGACCGGAAGTCCGACAAGAAGGAGCCGAAGCCCAGCCTGCGCAAGCTGACGCTGCTGGTCGAGGATGACGGTGCGGCCAAGTCGGCCTTCAAGAAACTGGATACGCTGGCCGACGCCATCCGCTTCACCCGCGATCTGGTGTCGGAGCCGGCCAACGTCATCTATCCGGAAAGCCTCGCCGAGAAGACGAAGGAGCTGGAGCAGTTCGGCGTCGAGGTCGAGATCCTCGACCAGAAGAAGCTGCGCAAGCTCGGCATGGGCGCCCTGCTGGGCGTCGCCCAGGGCAGCGCCTGCGAGCCGCGCGTCGTCGTCATGCGCTGGAACGGCAACCCGGAGGCCGACGACAAGCGTCCGGTCGCCTTCATCGGCAAGGGCGTGACCTTCGACAGCGGCGGCATCTCGATCAAGGGTGCGGCCGGCATGGAAGACATGAAGTGGGACATGGGCGGCTCGGCCACCGTGATCGGCACCATGTACGCGCTGGCCGCCCGCAAGGCGAAGGTCAATGCCGTCGGCATCGTCGGGCTGGTGGAGAACATGCCGTCCGGCACCGCGCAGCGTCCGGGCGACATCGTCACCTCGGCGTCGGGCCAGACCATCGAGGTCATCAACACCGACGCCGAAGGCCGCCTGGTGCTGGCCGACTGCCTGTGGTACGCGCAGGATGTCTACAAGCCCAAGCTGATGGTCGACCTCGCCACCCTGACCGGCGCCATCATCATGGCGCTGGGCCACGAGCATGCCGGCCTGTTCTGCAACGACGACGATCTCGCCATGAACCTGACGGCCACCGGCCTGAAGGTGGGCCAACCGGTGTGGCGCATGCCGATGGGCGACGCCTATGACAAGGAGATCGAGTCGCCGGCCGCCGACATGAAGAACACCGGCTCGGGCGGCGGCGCCGGCAGCATCGTCGGCGCGCAGTTCCTGAAGCGCTTCGTCAACGACACGCCGTGGGCGCACATCGACATCGCCGGCGTCGCCTGGGCGAAGAAGGACGGCGCCACGGTTCCGAAGGGGGCGTCGGCCTTCGGTGTGCGGCTGCTCGACCGCTTCGTGGCCGACTTCCACGAAGCCTGACCGCGGCAGGGCCTGATCGCGAAAGGAAATGTCTGCGTGCGTGAAGGGGCCATGACGGAAGTCCGCTTCTACCACCTGCAACGGCGCACGATGGAACAGGCGCTGCCCAAGATCCTGGAGAAGGTTCTTGAGCGGAACTGGCGTGCCGTCGTGCTTGCCGGCTCAGCCGAGCGGGTGGACATGCTGAACCAGCACCTGTGGACCTACGATCCCGGCTCCTTCCTGCCGCACGGTGCTGCGCGCGACGGCTTCGCCGAGCGCCAGCCGGTGTGGCTGACCGACACCGACGAGAATCCGAACAGCGCCACCGTGCTGGTCACGGTGGACGGCTGCGTCAGTGACCGGATGGATGGGTACGACCTCGTCTGCGATCTGTTCGACGGCAACGACGACGAGGCGGTGCTGGCCGCCCGCCAGCGCTGGAAGGCCTGCAAGGCAGCCGGCCACAGCCTGACCTATTGGCAGCAGACCGACCGGGGCGGTTGGGAAAAGCGTGCCTGAGCGGCTGCCTTTGACGGTGTCCGTTCATTTCCATTGCATTCGATCCGTTCAGGGGCAAAATTGATTGCCTATGCGGACGGTTCAAAGGTGCATGCTCCGATGAACAGGAGCCAGATCGACCCGGCGCTCGCCCAGCAGGTCAAGGACGCGAGCATCCTGATCGTGGACGACAACCCGTCCAACGTCGAACTCCTGCGGGAAATCCTCAGTCATGACGGCTACAGCCGGGTCCGCGGCGAGACCGACCCGCGCAAGGTGCCGGACCTCTGCGTGGCCGAGCCGTTCGACCTGCTGCTGATCGACATCCGCATGCCGCACATGAGCGGCTTCGACCTGATGGAGCGGCTGAAGCCGATCTTCGACGGCGACTACGTGCCAATCCTCGTGCTGACCGCCCAGACTGATCAGGAAACCCGGCGCAAGTCGCTGGAGTTGGGTGCCAACGATTTCCTGACCAAACCCTTCATCGCCTGGGAATTGCTGCACCGTGTCCGCAACATGGTGGAGATCCGCAAGCTCTACCGCCGCGCCGCCGAACAGAACCGCGAGCTTGAGCTTCGGGTGACGGAACGCACCGCCGAACTGTCGGACGCGCTGGAGGCGGCGCGCAAGGCAGACCGCGCCAAGCTGGACTTCCTGGCGGTGATGAGCCACGAGCTGCGCACCCCGCTCAACTCCATCATCGGCTTCGCCGACGTGCTGGCGGCCGAGGGGATGGGCAAGCTGGGCCATCCCGATTATCTGGAATATGTGAAGCTGATCGAGGAAAGCGGCCGGTCGCTGCTGACCATGGTCAACAACATCCTCGACTATACGCGCGGCTCCACCGGCTCCATCGAGATCCAGGAAAGCGACGTCAACATCCCGCAACTGCTGGCCGGCTGCGCCGACATGCTGGCGCCGAAGGCTGTGGGCAAGCAGCTGTCGCTGACCGTCCAGCCCTGTCCGTCCTTCCGCATGCGCATCGACCGACGGCGGCTGCGCGAGATGGTGTTGAACCTGCTGGACAATGCGGTGAAGTTCACCCAGTCCGGCGGCCATGTCGCGGTGACGGTGGAGGATCGCGGCGAGTTCGTCGGGCTGACCGTGCGCGACGACGGGCCGGGCATCCCCACCGAACTGATGGGGCGCATCTTCAACCCCTTCACCCAGGCCGAGCGCTCGCTGGTGCGCCAGCATGAAGGGGTCGGGCTGGGCCTGCCCATCGTGCGGCGCTTCGCCGAACTGCATGGCGGCGGGGTGGAACTGGACAGCGCATCGGGCCGTGGGACGGCGGTGACGATCCTGCTGCCGAAGGACCGGCTGCTGTAAGGTAAGGGGAGGGCGCCGGACGCCCCCCCCGGATCCTCCCGGCTCAATGAAAGGTGAACATCTCCGGCGCGGCGCCGACGCGCGCCACCAGCCCGCCGCTGGGCGGCACCGGACGCCACTGGTCGCGCTGGGAATCGACCGGTTCCGACACCACGATCAGGCCATTCTCGCCATGGCGCCAATAAAGGCTCGGCGGCTTGTCGTCGGAGGCCCAGCGCACCGCCCACACCCGGTCGCCATCGGTCCAGGTGGCGGTGAAGCGCAGGGGGGCGGTGATATCCAGCGCCCGCATCTTGTCGCGGATGGCGTGCAGCACGCGTTGGAAAGCGCCGACCGAATCACGCTCCAACCCCTCGCCGAGGGCGGCGAGGAAGATCGCCTCGCTGTCGGTAGTGCCGGTGCGGACACTGTACAGCTCGTCCGGGATCATCGCCTCGACCCGACGGCGCAGGCGCGGCCAGTCGCCGACCTGTCCGTTGTGCATGAACAGGAAGCGCCCGGCCTTGAAGGGGTGGCAGTTGGCCCGGCTGACCGCGGTGCCGGTCGCCGCCCGCACATGGGCGAAGAACAGGTGGGAGCGGACATGGCTGCAGATCGATTGCAGATTCTCGTCCGACCACGCCGGGCGGATCTCGCAATAGCGGCCGGGCTCGGTCCGCTCGCTGTACCAGCCGACGCCGAAGCCGTCGCCGTTGGTCTCGGTCTTCGCCTCCGCGGCGTGCATCGATTGCTCGATCAGGGAATGACAGGGCGTGCAGACCAGCGTTTCCAGGAACACGGGCTCGCCGCAATAGGCAAGAAACCGACACATCGACCGACGCACCATGGCAGCCGCGACAAGGACTGCGTCAATTTGACCCGATGCGCCGTGTGAAACAAGATGCGCCGGTCACGGAACCGTCATGCGCCCCGGCAGGTGTTGCATTTCCGCCGTTCGGACAGGGTGCCGCCCCGTTTTTGTCACCAGACGAGTTTGGGGAGGGCGGCGACACGCAGCGGCCCAACGAACAGGGACCGGTCCTGCACGGTGACCGGGGCGGTAACCACCTGTTCGCCGTTAGGGCCGGTCGGACGGGCCAGCATGGCCAACACGGTCCTGGCGATGGCCGCCTCGTTCGGGCGCATCATCGGCTTGACCGCATCGAGAACCGCGGGGGCGCCACGGATTTCCGCGGTCAGCGCCGCCTGCGGCTGCAACTGGGCGTCCAGCGCCAGCGTGCCCGACAGCACCGCCCCCAGCGGCCCCCAGTCCAGCGCCAGTCGGTCGACCTCGACCGTGCCGCCGTCGCGGCTCCAGGCCGACAGGCTGGCCGGCTCCGGCCGCGGCGGGGTTCCCATGACGCGCAGGGTCAGTTCGGTCCGCTTCACCTCGCGGCCCAGGTTCGGCGGCATGCCGTCGGGCAGGGTCAGCCCGTCGGCGGTCAGCGTCAGGGTCAGGCCGGCGGTCCCGCGTTCGGCCGGCGGCTGCTCCGGCTGGGCGGCGCCGATGTCCAGCGCGGCGACCGGCACCGTCTGGCCCGCGACCTGTGCGGTCAGGCCGGTGAAGCGCAGGGCGAGCCGTTCCAGCGTACCCGACATCCGCATGGTCAGGTCGCCGTTTCCGCCATTCGGGGCCAGGATGTCGAGCGGCGGCTGGCCGGGCTGGACGACGGACAGGCGATGTTCGCCGGGAAAGGTGAGCGCGATGTGGGTGGGGTTCCAGGGGGCGGCCTCCGCCACCAGACGCGCGCCCTGCCACTCGGCACCGCGCGTGGCCAGATGAGGCTTGTCCAGTTCCGCCCGCAGGGTGAGGGGGAAGCCATGGACGGTCAGTCCGCCATGCTCCACCACCGCGCCGTTGGCGCGCTGGTCGGCGACCCAGCTCTCCAGTCCGTCGCGCACGGTGCGGGCCGCCTGCCACCACCACAGCGAATAGGCGACGGCCGGCAGCAGCACCATCATCAGCGCGAGGATGGTCGCGATCCGGCGGCCGGTCAGCAGGCGGCGTGGCGTGGGAGAAAGGGCGTTGGGTTGCATCGGTGGCATGTCCGTTCCATCTCCGTACCGTTATAGCGACCCCGGAACCCGCATGCTAGGCTCGGTGGCTGCCGATTCGGTCCTGTTTTCCCCTGCGAATTTTCCCAGCGATCTTCCTCAGCGATCCTCAATGGCCCCCGACTCATCGCTTCCCCATCCCGCCTGGACGCACGACATCGCCGTCGAGCCCGGCGCCGACCTGTGGGTCTTCGGCTATGGCTCGCTGATGTGGAACCCCGGTTTCCCCTTTGTGGAGCGGCACGCGGCGACCCTGCCGGGATACCACCGCAGCTTCTGCGTCGCCTCCCACCGCTACCGCGGGACGCCGGAGCGGCCGGGGCTGGTGCTGGGGCTGGACCGTGGCGGCTCCTGCCGCGGCATCGTCTTCCGGGTGGCGGCTGCCGATGTGCCGGCCACGCTCGATTACCTGTGGGAGCGGGAGATGGACAACCGCGTCTATCTGCCGAGGATGCTGCGGGTGCGCCTGCGCGATGGCGGGGCTGCTGAAGGGGGGGAGCCTGTCAGCGCCTGCTGCTTCATCGTCGACCGCGGCCATCCGCAATATTGCCGCGGTCTGGACGAGGCGTCGGTCGTCTGCCGCATCGCCGACTGCTGCGGCCAGCGCGGCCCCAACATCGATTACCTCGCCAACACGGTCGAGCATCTGAAGGAGCTTGGCATCTGCGACGCCCGGCTGTCGAAGCTGTATGACCGGGTGCGTGGCGTTCCGGGGTGATCCGGCGGTCGTTCAGGGAGGCGGACGGCATCCTGGACAGCATCTGGGCGGCGTGATGCCGCGCTGGATCTGGGCGGTGTGACGCCGCGCTGGCGCTCCGTCGTCGGGGCGACCATCTTCATGGGCATGACGATCCTGCGCATTCCGGCTCTGGCCTTCGCGGGAGCGGTGCTGTCTCTGGGCGTGGTCGCCCCCGCCGGTGCCGCACCGCTTCACCACGACATCGACCTGACGCTCGATCCGGCCACCGGACGGATGGAGGCGGTGGACCGGCTGACCCTGCCGGCCGGGGCGCAGTCCCTGCGGCTGGACCCGGCGCTGGCGGTGCAGGAGGTGCGGGCCGGCGACAGGCCGGTTCCGGTGGATCGGCGCGGCGACCGTCTGCGGCTGGTGGTGCCGGAAGGGGCGGAGGTGGTGACCATCCGGTATGGCGGGCGGTTGCCCGGATTCGCTGCCGGCACCGGTCTGGCGCTGGATGGCGAGGGTGCCTTCCTGCCGGGGCTGGGCGGCTGGCTGCCCGATCCGGCTTCGGCCGCCGACGAGCCGCCGAGCTGGCGCCTGTCGGTGCGGGTGCCGGCCCCCTATGTCGCGGTCGCCACCGGCCGGCTGGTGGAGGAGGGGAATGAGGCCGGCGGCTACCGCGCGGTGTTCGCGGAGGATCGCAGCGTCGAGGAACCGTCCGTCTTCGCCGGCGCCTGGACGGTGGAGGAACGGCTGGCCGGACCCTTGCGCCTGCGGCTCTACCGCCATCCGGAACAGGCCGGGCTGGCCGACGGCTATCTCGGCCTGTCGGAGCAGGCGATCGCCGCCGGGGCCGCGCGCATCGGTGCCTATCCCTTCGACGGCTTCAGCATCGTCTCGGTTCCGCCCCCGGTCGGGCTGGGCTTCCCCTGCCTGACCGCCATCGGCCGGGCGGTGCTGCCGCTGCCCTTCATCCGCAGTCAGTCGCTGACCCACGAGATCATGCACAACTGGTGGGGCAACGGCGTCAGGGTGGGCGAGGGCGGCAATTGGGCGGAAGGGCTGACCACCTACATGGCCGACTATGCCGCCGCCCAGGCGCGCGGCGATGACGCGGCGCGGGCGATGCGGCTCGACTGGCTGCGCGACTATGCCGCCCTGCCGGCGGAGCGCGACCGGCCGCTGACCGGCTTCCTGTCCAAGACGCACGATGCCTCGCAGATCGTCGGCTATGGCAAGGCGGCGATGCTGTTCCACATGCTGGAGGCGGAGATCGGCCGCGACGCCTTCGACGCCGGCATCCGGAAATTCTGGAGCGGCTTCGCCTTCCGCAATGCCGGCTGGTCCGACCTGCGCCGATCCTTCGAGGCGGCGTCCGGCCGCGACCTCGGCGGGCTGTTCGGCCAATGGGTGGAGCGGCGGGGCGCGCCGATGCTGACCCTGGCCGATGTCCGCGCCGACGGCGACGGTGTGCTGCTGACCCTGCGGCAGGAGGCTGATGCGCCCTATGCTTTGGCGGTGCCGGTGCGGTTGGAGACGGCGGCCGGGGTGGAGGACCGCATCGTCCGTCTCGACGGCCGACAGGCGACGCTTCGGCTGCCCGCCAAAGCGGTGGTAAGGGCGGTGACGGTCGACCCCGATTTCGACCTGTTCCGCCGTCTGGCGCCGGGGGAGGCGCCGCTGATCCTGCGCGACGTCACCCTGCGGCCGGGTGCCGGGCGGGTGATCGCTGCGGATGGTGACGCGGCGGACGCGGCGCGGACTTTGGCCGGGCGGTTGATGGACGATGCCGGGAAGGAGGGCGGCGACAAGGCTGCGCCGGTGCTGCTGGTGGGAACCGACGCGGCGGTGGCGCGGGAGTTGGCGCGGCGGGGGCTGTCCCCGGTTCCAGCGGAACTCGCCGGGCGTGGCAGTGCCAGGGTGTGGGTGTCGCGTGCGGCGGACGGGCGGACGGCCCTGGTGGTGTCGGGCGTCGATGCCGAGGCGCTGCGCGCGCTGCTCCGGCCGCTGCCGCATTACGGACGGCAAAGCTGGTTGGTGTTCGAGGGGGCGAAGGCAGTGGACCGCGGCGTATGGACCGTCGGCGACAGCCCGCTGCGTCGGGTGGTGGACAGGTAGGAGAGAGCGGGCGCCACACATGCAGCGGGTGTGGCGCCCTGCCTTCGACCTTATCCCTCTTTCCCTTCGCCCCAGACCAGCCCGTTGAACAGCGGCTCGATCACCGGCTGGCCGACGTCGCGGGTGATGAAGACCAGTTTGGTGCGGTGGTCGTCGCTGGGCCAGTCCTCCAGCCGGACCGGCGGATGGAACATGTGCTGGACGCCGTGGACGACCACGGGCAGCTCGCTTTCCTGAACGTTCAGCAGCCCCTTCACCCGCAGCAGGTTCTCGCCGGCCTGGGCGATCAGCGCTTCCATGAAGTCGACGAAGCCGTTCCAGGGAATCGGCCGGTCGATCACCATGCAGAAGGCGCGGATGTGGTCGTCATGGCGGTTGGCGTCGTGGTGATGATGCTCATGGCCGCAGTCGGGACCGCAATGGTCGCCATGGTCGTGATCGTGGTGATGGCCGTGATCATGCCCGTGGTGATCATGGTCGTGATGCTCGTGCCCGTGGTCGTGATGCCCATGATGATGCTCGTGCGCCTTGGCCTGCTCGTCGCGATAGGCCTCCTCGCGCAGCCAGCGGGCGACGTCGGGGCTCTTGGTCTCCGGATTGTAGAGACCGGCGTCGAACAGCTTGGCCGGATCGATGTCGCCATGGGCGGCGGGAATGACCGGGGCGGCCGGGTTGATGGCGGCGAGGCGCTGCATCAGGGCGACGGTCGCCGCCGGGGTGGCGACGTCGGTCTTGGTCAGCACGATGCGGTCGGCGACGGCGGCCTGCTTGACGCTTTCCGGCTGGCGGTCGAACTGGAGCGAGCCGTGTGCCGCATCGACCGTGGCGATGACACCGTCCAGGCGGAAGCGGGCGGCCAGCAGCGGGTCCGACATCAGGGTGTGGATGATCGGGGCCGGGTCGGCGAGGCCGGTCGTCTCCACCACCACCCGGTCGAAATCGGGGATCTCGCCCTTCACCCGCTTCAGGAACAGGTCGCGCAGCGTGTCGACCAGATCGCCGCGGATGGTGCAGCACAGGCAGCCGCTGTCCATCAGCACCATGTTCTCCGACGCCTTGGCGACCAGCAGATGGTCGAGCCCGACCTCGCCGAACTCGTTGATGACGATGGCGGTGCGGGCCATGGCCGGGTTGCGCAGCAGGGCCTGGAGCAGCGTGGTCTTGCCGCTGCCGAGGAAGCCGGTCAGCACCGAGACGGGAAGACGGGCGGGAGGGGCGGCGGGAGCGCTCAACGGGGATTCTCCTGACAGGATTTGCACAGGCCGCGCACCTCGACGGTGGGGCGCTGGACACGGAAGCCGCGCCCGGCCGCCGCGGCGTCGATGGCGGCGCCGACACCCGGATCGTCGATCTCGGCGGCGTCGCCGCAGGCCTCGCACACCAGGAACTGCCCGGAATGGACATCCCCCGGCGCGGCACAGCCGACATAGGCGTTCAGCGATTCGATGCGGTGGACCAGCCCCTGCTCGACCAGGAACTCCAGCGCGCGGTAGACGGTCAGCGGTGCCGCCGCCTTGCCCTCCTGCTGGCTGAGATCCTCCAGGATCGCATAGGCGCCGCGCGGGCGGTGGCTGGACCACACCAGCTCCAGCACGCGGCGGCGCAGTGCGGTCAGCCGCGCCCCCCGTTCGGCGCAGAGCGCGTCGGCACGGGTCAGGGCATCGGCGATGCAGTGGGTATGGTCGTGAAGCGCGGACATGGGTGTTACTTTATAACACTCTGTTGGCCGTTGCAACCCGGCCAAGGGAAAAGGCGGCCCCGGGGGAGGGGCCGCCTTGCCGAGTGGCGATTGTTTTTTTGGGGCCGTCTTTTTCAAGAGCCGGGACGTGGCGCGACCGCGGGGCGGAGGTCGCCGTCCTTCTCGCTGACCCATTTGGGACGGGCAGGGCGGCCGCACCGGGCCGCTGTTGGCAGGATAGCGGGCCGGCATGACCGTTTGCAGGCGTGCCGGTGACCGTTCGATGAAGATTGCCCGTCAGTCGGCCGTCTCCGCCTTGCCCTTGCGCTCGTTGTAGAGCGCCAGCGCCCGGTCGCGCGCAACGGCATGGTCGAGGATCGGGCGCGGGTAATCGTCGCCCAGCTTGACGCCGGCCTGCCGCAGAACCTCGGTGGGCGCCGCCCAGGGCTGGTGGATCCAACGCGGCGGCAGCCGGTCCAGTTCAGGCACGTAGCGGCGGACGTAATCGCCCTCCGGATCGAACTTCTCGCCCTGCAGGACGGGATTGAAGACGCGGAAGAAGGGAGCGGCGTCGGCACCGCAGCCGGCCACCCATTGCCAATTGCCGGCATTCTGGGCCAGATCGCCGTCGACCAGCGTGTCCCAGAACCAGCGCTCCCCCTCCTGCCAGGGCAGAAGCAGGTCCTTGATCAGGAAGGAGGCGACGATCATCCGCACCCGGTTGTGCATCCAGCCGGTTTCCCACAGCTGGCGCATGCCGGCATCGACGATGGGATAGCCGGTACGCCCGCGTTGCCAGGCCCGCAGGCCGGCCGCGTCCTTGCGCCAGGGGAAGTCGGCGAAGCGGCGGTCGAGCGGGCTGTCGGGAAGCTCCGGCGCATGGTGCAGCAGGTGATGCTGGAACTCGCGCCAGCCGATTTCGCGCAGGAAGACCTCGACGCCGGGTGCCAGTTCCGGCCGGGCGTCGGCGGCATGGCGGGCGGCGTGCCAGATTTGCCGCGGCCCGATCTCTCCGAAGGCCAGATAGGGCGACAGGGCCGAGGTGCCGGGATGGTCCGGCCGGTCGCGCTCCGTCCCATAGACCCCGACCGGCCCGTCGAGGAAATCGGCCAGCCGCGAGCGCGCGGCCGTCTCCCCCGGCACCCAGCGCTTGCGCAGGCCCGCGGCCCAATCGGGCTTGGCCGGCAACAGGTCCCAGCTTTCGAGCGCGTCACTGGCCGGCGCGGATTTCGGCGCCTTCAGCGCGGCGGGGGCGCGGGTCGGCAGCGGCGGGTCGAGAGTGGCCGACAGATGCCGCCAGAAGGGGGTGAAGACCTTGAACGGACCGCCGCTCTTGTTCTTGACGGTCCAGGGTTCGGCCAGCAGGCCGGCATTGAAGCTGCGCGCATCGACACCGCGTGCCTTCAGCCGTTCCTTGATCGTCGCGTCGCGGGCGGTCTGGGCGGGGGCGTAGCGGCGGTTCCACAGCACGCAGTCCGCACCGGTTTCCGCGATCAGCTTTTCCAGCACCGCCCCCGGCTCGCCCCGGCGCAGCAGCAATGGCGAGCCATGGCGGGCGCAGCAGGTGGCCAGCCGTTCCAGGCTGCCGTGCAGCCACCAGCGCTGCGCTCCGCCCAGCGGCCAGGGATCGCCGGTCTCCTCTTCGAGGATGTAGAGCGGGATGACCGGCGCGCCGCGTTCCGCCGAGGCCTGGGCGGCGGCGGTGAGCGCCGGGTTGTCGGCAAGGCGCAGGTCGTTGCGGAACCAGACGATGATGGGAGAGGCGGACATGCACAGCGCTCGGTTGGACGTCTCCGGACCACCCGATATAGGCTGCGCTCACGCTTCGGCCAGAGCATTCGGCAGAGTCAGCGCGCGCGGTCCGGCGACAAACGGGCGCAGGGGAAACGGTAGACCCGGCCGCGCGCCGTCATCAGCACCTCGAACCCCGGTGCCAGCAGCCCGTCGAAGGCGGCGTCCAGCACATTCAGCCCGCCGGTGAAGCTGCCGAAGGCCGGCAGGATCAGCTTGGCCCCGTCATGGGCGAAGCAGCGCTCGCGCACCCGCCGCCCGGCGAGCGCCACCGCGGCGGCCGGATGCAGGTGGCCCGACAGCTCGCCGACGGCTCCCGGCTCGGCCTCGTGCCGGAAGGTCAGCGGGCCGATGGACAGTTCTTCCACCACCCGGCCGCCGAAGCCCTGCGGCGGTTCGGGGTCGTGGTTGCCGGTGATCCACACCCAGTCGGCAACGGCTTCGGTCAGGGCGCGCAGCCGCCCGACATCCGCCGGGTCCATCCGCTCCGCCGCCCGACGGTCGTGGAAGCTGTCGCCAAGGCACAGCACGCGCGACGGCTTGTCCCGTGCGATCAACTCCGCCAGCCGGTCCAGCGTCGCCCGCGTGTCGTAGGGCGGCAGCAAGCGGCCGCGCGCGGCGAAGGCCGAACCCTTCTCCAGATGCAGGTCGGCGACGGCGAGGATGCTCTCCGCCTGCCACAGCAGCGCGCCCGACGGATCGGCAAGCAGAGCGGCGCCGCGGAGTGTCAGGGCGGCGCGGCTGTCATCGCCCTGACAGGCAGGGCCGGGAGCTTGGGAGGAAGCTGACAACATTCGTTTACCGGCGATCATCGGAAATGGCCAATATCCATGAAATTTTTAAGGGCATGATGTTTGCAGCCGGACGGGCCGCCGCCGTGGAGGCATGGCGGATCACAACCATACTCGGAGGATACCCATGGCCACAGTGACGTTCACCGGCCTGAACATGCCCAAGGACATGACCGTCTACGCGGTCGCCGGCGATACCGGCACTCTGCTGGCGTTGGCGAAGAAGCACGACATCCCGATCCCGTTCCAGTGCCAGGACGGCGAGTGCGGGTCCTGCCTCGTCAAGGTGAGTTATCTCGACGGGAAGACCCCGATGGCCATCGATCTGACCGAAAAGGAGAAGGTTACCCTGTCCGTCAACGGCAAGCTGAACCGGGACCTGTTGGAGGCGGCGGAGAACGCCCACCGTCCGCCGCCCTACCGTCTGGCCTGCCAGTTCATCGTCCGTGACGAGACCATTCTGGTCGAGTTCAGCGGCGAGCCGGGTGTGGAGCCGGAACTGCGCAAGTAACCTGCGATCGGCATGGGGCGGTGTCACAACGACAACCGTCCCTGCTGCGGGCGCCCCGTTTCCGTTTTCGCGGGCCGCGGCGGAGCCAGTTCCGGCATCGCCTCGGCCAGCAGTTCGGCCTCGGCGGCGGCGAGCAGTTCGTCGGTGGCGCTGCCGTCCACGCGCTCGCGGCCGATCTCCAGGATCACCGGCACCGCCAGCGGCGAGATGCGGTCGAGATCCTTGTGGGTGATGCGCCCGCGCACCCGTGCCAGGAAATCGGACAGGCGGCGGATGTCGGTCAGTCCGCCGGCCGCATCGGCCCGCGTCGCCCGCAGCAGCACATGGCCGGGGTCGTGCTTGCGCAGCACGTCATAGATCAGGTCGGAGGAGAAAGTGACCTGCCGCCCGGTCTTCTCCTGTCCCGGATGGCGGCGGTCGATCACCCCGGCGATCAGAGCCACATTGCGGAAGGTCCGCCGCAGCATCGACGATTCGTCCATCCAGGCTTCCAGATCGTCGCCCAGCATGTCCTGGTCGAACAGCGCGTCCATATCCGTCGGCGAGCGCAGCGACCATACCGCCAGCACGTAATCGGTGGCGACGAAGCCCAGCGGTCCCAGCCCGAAGCGCTCCATCCGCCGGGTCAGCAGCATGCCCAGCGTCTGGTGGGCATTGCGCCCCTCGAAGGCGTAGGCGACGAGGAACTGCTTGCCGGCCTTGGGGAAGGTTTCGACCAGCAGCCCGTCGCGGCTGGGCAGGACGGAGCGGTAGCGCTGAAGCCGCAGCCATTCCTGCACATCCTCCGGCAAGCCGTTCCACTGGCGCGGATCGGCCAGCATGGCGCGCACGCGCTCGGCCAAGTGGGTGGACAGCGGCAGCCGCCCCCCGGCATAGGCGGGAACCTTCGGATCGCCGGTGCCGCCCTTGGCGACCTGGGCCTCCATCTCGCGCACGCCGAGGAATTTCAACAGCTGGCCGGCGAACAGGAAGGTGTCGCCGGGCGTCAGGCCCTGGATGAAATACTCCTCCACCTCGCCCAGCACCGGCCCGCGGTTCAGGCGGACGCGCAACAGCGCCTCCTGGGTGATGGTGCCGACATTCATGCGGTACTGGCGCGCCACCGCCGGGCCGGCCACCGCCATCCGACCATCCTCGCGCAGCTTCAGACGCTGGAACCGGTCATAGGCACCGAGCGCGTAGCCGCCGGTGGTGACGAAATCCAGCACGTCGTCGAACTCGTCGCGCGTCATCGCGGCATAGGGGGCGGCGGAGACCACCTCCTCATACAGCTCGTCGGGCAGGAAGGGGGCGGCGCAGGCCATGCCGAGCAGATGCTGGGACAGTACGTCGAGCCCGCCCGGCCGCGGCGCCTCGCCGTCCAGCGTGTGGTCGTGCACCGCCTCCAGCGCGGCGCGGCATTCCAGAACCTCGAAGCGGTTGGCGGGGACCAGCAGGGCGCGGCTCGGCTCGTCCAGCCGGTGGTTGGCGCGGCCGATGCGCTGGACCAGCCGGCTCGATCCCTTCGGCGCGCCGATCTGCACCACCAGATCGACCGCCGCCCAGTCGATGCCGAGATCGAGCGAAGATGTCGCGACCACTGCACGCAGTTCGCCGCGCGCCATGGCGCCCTCGACCTTGCGGCGTTGCTCCACCGCCAGCGAGCCGTGGTGCAGCGCGATGGGCAGATTGTCGTCGTTGACCCGCCACAGCGCCTGGAACACCAGCTCGGCCTGGGCACGGGTGTTGACGAACAGCAGGGTGGTGTGCTGGCGGCGGATACGCTCGTAGATCTCCTTCATGGCGTGCATCGCCATGTGGCCGGCCCAGGGCACGCGTTCCTGCGAGGTCAGGATCTCGACCTCCGCCTGGGCACCGCTGCGGCCCAGCACGAGGCGCACGTCGCAGGATTCGCTTCCGTCATACTGGCCGCGGCGCGACAGCCAGGCCAGCAGACGCTCCGGTTCCGCCACTGTCGCGGACAGCCCGACGCGGCGGGCGGCGGGGGCGAGCCGCGACAGCCGGGCCAGCCCGAGCGCCAGCAGGTCGCCGCGCTTGGTGCCGGCCAGGGCGTGCAGTTCGTCGATGATGACGCAGCGCAGATTGCGGAACAGCTTGTCGGCGTCGGTATAGGACAGCAGCAGCGCCAGGCTTTCCGGCGTCGTCATCAGCATGTGTGGCGGATGGGTGCGCTGGCGGCGGCGCTTGGCCTCCGGCGTGTCGCCGGTGCGGTTCTCCGCCCGGATCGGCAGCCGCATCTCGGCGATCGGCTGTTCCAGATTGCGCTGGATGTCGACCGCCAGCGCCTTCAGTGGCGAGATATAGAGCGTGTGCAGCCCCTCGCGCGGCCGTTCCGCCAGCTCGATCAGCGAGGGCAGGAAGCCGGCCAGCGTCTTGCCGCCACCGGTCGGCGCGATCAGCAGCGCGCTTTCGCCCCGTTCGGCTGCCTCCACCATCGCGACCTGATGCGGGTGGGGTGCCCAGCCGCGCGACCGGAACCACGCGGCGACGTTGGGCGGGATCAAGGCAGGGGGGGATGCATCCATGGCGGCCGGACTGTACCGGAACGCCTGGAACGTAGAAAGAACGAAGTGGGGGTGGTTACACCGCCGCCGCCTTCTTCATCCCGAAGCAATGCTCCGGTCCGGGGAAGGCGCGGGCCCGCACTTCGGCGGCGTAGGTCGCGGCGGCCTCGCTGACCGTCTCGCCCAGATTGGCGTAGCGCTTGACGAATTTCGGCTGGAAGGCGCCGAACAGTCCCAGCATGTCGTCGGTGACCAGGACCTGACCGTCGCAGGCCGGCGAGCCGCCGATGCCGATGGTGGGGATCGCCACCTCCTCGGTGATGCGGCGGGCCAGCGCCTCCATCGTGCCTTCGATCACCAGGGTGAAGGCACCGGCCTCGGCGATGGCGCGGGCGTCGGCGACGATCCGCTCCGCCGCCTCGGCATCGCGGCCGACCGCCTTGTAGCCGCCCAGCGTGTTCACGGATTGCGGCGTCAGACCGACATGGCCCATCACCGGGATGCCGCGGGCGGTCAGGAAGGCCACGGTCTCGGCCATCTCGATGCCGCCCTCCAGCTTGACCGCCTGGGCGCCGGTCTCCGCCATCACGCGGGCCGACGCGCGGAAGGCCGCCTCCTTGCTCTCCTGATAGCTGCCGAAGGGCAGGTCGACCACCACGCAGGCGCGCTCCGATGCGCGCACCACGGCGGCGCCGTGGGCGATCATCATGTCGAGCGTCACCGGAAGCGTGCTGTCCAGCCCATAGACCACCATGCCCAGCGAATCGCCGACCAGCAGGATGTCGACATGCGGGTCGAGCAGGCGGGCCACCGGGGCGGTGTAGGCGGTCAGGCAGACAATGGGCTCGCCCCCCTTGCGGGCGCGCAGCGCCGGGACCGAATGGCGGGCGGTGAGGTTGGAAGCGCTCATGATCGGGCCTTTCCAAGGCTGGACGCAGCGGGCCGAAGGGGGGGCGGTGCAGCTCGCTGACCATTCAATACGCTTGGCCGACGCACAGTCGAGCCAAGAAAAATGGCGCAGATACACCAAAACCGCCCACGCGAGGTTCGCGGGACGGTCGGGTGCAAGACACAAGGGGTCTTGGGCGCGCATCACACGCGCCCTTCGCAGTCGCTAAGCGCGACCGACGATTAGTAGCCCTCGCGTTCCATCCGCTTGCGGAGCAGCTTGCGGGTGCGACGCACCGCTTCAGCCTTCTCACGCGCACGCTTCTCCGAGGGCTTCTCGTAGTTACGGCGGAGCTTCATTTCACGGAAAATGCCCTCGCGCTGCATCTTCTTCTTGAGCGCGCGGAGGGCCTGATCGACGTTGTTATCTCGGACCAGAACTTGCACGTTAACCGTCACCCTTCCAAGTGAAGCATGTTGCGCCAAGGCAACAAATAGGCATGCGCGGCGGGCGCACCCCTTGTGTGGGCGCAGTGTGTAGCACGCCCCATCGCCTTTGTGAAGGGGAGTCTTCGGTTCACCAGCATAAGCCCGGCCATAAGCTCTGTTGGGAACCACAGGAAACGGTTGCCCCGGCCGTGCCCACACTCCAGATATAGAGACATGCCAGTGCTTCCAATCGCCCGGATGGGCAATCCCGTACTCCGCAAGATCGCGGAGCCCATCGCCGACCCGACCGATCCGGCAGTCGCCCGGCTGGCGGCCGACATGATTGCCACCATGCTGGACGCGCCCGGAGTCGGCCTTGCCGCTCCGCAGATCTCCGAGCTGCGCCGGATCGTCGTCTTCCGCGTCCCCGCCGACCGTGGCGAGGGGGAGGAGGTGGCCAACACCGTGCTGGTCAATCCGGTGATCGAGCCGCTGACCGACGAAAAGGTTCTGGGCTGGGAAGGCTGCCTGTCGATTCCGGGCCTGCGCGGGCTGGTGCCGCGCTACAAGCGCATCCGCTACCGCGGCTATGGCCTCGACGGCGCCCGGATCGAGCGGGAGGCTTCGGGTTTCCATGCCCGCGTGGTCCAGCACGAGGTCGACCACCTGGATGGCGTGCTCTATCTTGATCGCATGGACGATCTGCAGCTCCTGGTCTGCACCGAGGAGATGCATCACCTCAACGCCGCGCTGGCCGCGGCGACTCGTGACACCGACGCGCCGTCCCGGACCTGAGGGCCGGCGCAGGGAGAGTTTGCTATGAGCATCGACACGCTTCGCGACGAGATCCTGGTGGCGAGCCTGCCCAACGTCGTTTTCGACGGCTGGAGCCTGCAGTCCCTGCGCGACGGCACCCAGACGGCGGGACATGAGCCGTCGGCGCTGCTGCGCGCCTTCCCCGGCGGCGTCACCGATGCGGTGGAGCATTTCGCCGACTGGGCCGACCGTCAGATGCTCGACCGGCTGGAGGCCCAGCCGCTGGCCGAGATGAAGGTGCGCGAGCGCATCTCGCTCGCCGTTCGCACTTATTTCGAGGTGCTGGAGCCGTACCGCGAGGCCAAGCGCCGGCAGCTGTCCTATCTGGCCATGCCGCAGAATGTGGCGCTCGGCCTGCGGCTGCTTTACCGCACGGTCGATGCCATGTGGTTCGCCGCCGGCGACAGTTCGACCGACTACAACCACTACACCAAGCGGGCGCTGCTGGCGGCGGTGGTCAGCTCCTCCACCTTCTATTGGCTGGACGACAAGTCGGACGACCATGCCGAGACCCGCGCCTTCATCGACCGCCGTCTGGCCGACGTGATGGCGGTGGGCAAGGCGACCTCGTCGGTCGGCAAGCTCGGCTCGATGCTGAACCTCATTCCCAACCCCCTGCGTTTCGCCCGTCAGATGCGCCAGCGCACCACCGGCGCCCAGGCGAGCAACGCGACGGTCCACATGGCCGAGAATATCTGAGGGGAATACGCCCTCTCCCGACGCGGGAGAGGGCGCTTTATGTCCGCTTCGCCTTTGCGGCTTTCTTCGCCGCGGCCCGCAGCGCCGCCTCGAACCCCGACCGGGCCCAGGGCAGCAGTTCATCGCGGTCGTCGAACGCCGAATCGGGAGGTGGGTAGTAGGACAGGGTGGTGGGTTTGTCCGGCATCGGCCGGAAGGGCTCCAGGCCCAGCTCCGCAAAGGACGCTCGGTTCACGTCATCCGCCTTGAAATAGAGAATTTCGTCGGCGATCAGCGCGAAGGTCAGCCCGTCGATGGACAGGCCATAGCCGCCGAACATGCGGCGCACACGCACGTCGCCCAGCGGCGCCAGCATCTCGCAGAGTGTCGCGACATACTCGCTGGGCGGCTGGGCGGGCATCTGTTCGGAAAGTTACTTCTTGCGGAAGGCGTCCAGGGCCACGACCTCGCCACGCTTCGGCTCTTCGGCCGGGGCGCTTTCCTCTGCCTTCTCCTCCGCACGCTCGGCGGCGGCACGGGGCGGCATGGTCGCGACCTCCGCCGATTCGGCGGCGGCCAGCGGCTGGAACTGGAGGGCGAAGTTCACCGACGGGTCGGCGAAGGTTGTGATGGCGGCGAAGGGAATCACCAGCCGCTCATGCACGTTGTTGAAGCTCAGCGTGACCTCGAAATGATCATCCGTCACGTCCAGCCCGTAATATTGGAACTGGAGGACGATGGTCATCTCGTTCGGATACTGAGAGGACAGGTAATCCGGGATCTCGACACCGGGGAAGCCAGTGCGGAAGGTCAGGTAGAAATGGTGATTGCCCGGCAAGCCGCGCTCGGCAACCTCGGTCAGCGCGTCGCGGACAACGCCTCGCAACGCGGTTTCGACCATCCGGTCATAGCGGAGCTGCTCTTTCGGCATGCTTGGGCGGGTCCCTGGTAACGCGATCGGTCTTGCGTCCCGCCTTGGCCAAGGGCCGGCACGAAACGCTGGGAAGAGAGGTGTGGGCCTTCTGTTGCTAGGCGGCCCACGGCCCCACCCTTAGGCGCTAACCCTCGGGGATTAGGTTTAGGCTACCAGCCGCCGTTAGGCAGCGAGGCGAGCCTGAGCAACGTTGTCGTTGGCAACTATTGCAACGGCCCGATAACGGCGGAACCATGCCGAGCGAAAACCATGCCTTTACTACGCGTGTCGATCCTGTTTCGCCCCCAACGACCCCGGTCAACGAGTCCGGTGTATGGTTGGTGGAGGCGCCGGGTACCGCCCCCGGGTCCACAACGCTTATTCCACAAGGCGTTTATCGCCATAGTCGGCGAACCGACGTCGCGAATATAGGCACTCCCGCCCGGCAAGGGAAGGGCTTGTGTGACGTGATCGCCAAATGCGTTGCGGTGACGCGGGTAGGGCGCATTCCAGAAAGGCGGCTTGCACCCTCGTCCCGCACTGCTTAAGAGTCCGGCCGTTGCAGCCCCGGAGTCACCATGCCGATCACGCCCGAGCAGCGCGACGAAATCGATCGCCTGCGCGCCGTCACCGCCACCACCCGCCGCGCCACCGTCCCGGCCCTGGAGGACATCCTCTATCAGCCGCTGGAGGTGCTGGACCACGGCTTCGTCCGCGTCATCGACTATATGGGCGACGATGCTGCGGTCGTGCAGGCGGCGCGCGTGTCCTATGGCAAGGGCACCAAGAAGGTCAGCGAGGATTCCGGCCTCATCAAGTATCTGATGCGCCATCGCCACTCGACCCCGTTCGAGATGTGCGAGATCAAGTTCCATGTGAAGCTGCCGATCTTCGTCGCCCGCCAGTGGATTCGCCACCGCACCGCGAACGTGAACGAATATTCGGCGCGCTATTCCATCCTCGACCGCGAGTTCTACGTGCCGGCGCCGGAACAGCTGGGCGCCCAGGCCGTGGTCAACCGCCAGGGCCGCGGCGACGTGCTGGAGGGCGAGGAGGCCGCCAATGTGATGCGGCTGCTGCGCGAGGATTCCGAACGCGCCTACGGCCATTATGAGGAGATGCTGAACCACCGCGAGGACGGTTCGGTCATCGATCCTTCCCGCCAGGGGCTGGCGCGCGAGCTGGCGCGGATGAACCTGTCGCTGAACTACTACACGCAGTGGTACTGGAAGGTCGATCTCCACAACCTTCTGCATTTCCTGTCGCTGCGCGCCGATGCCCATGCCCAGTATGAGATCCGCGTCTATGCCGACGCGATGCTGGACGTGGTGAAGCGTTGGGTCCCGGCGGTCTACGAGTCCTTCACCGAATACCGCATGGGCGGCGCCCACCTGTCGCGCACCGGCCTGGACGTGGTGAAGCGCCTGCTGGCCGGCGAGCCGGTGACCCAGGAGGCCAGCGGCCTGTCAAAGCGCGAGTGGCGCGAACTGATGGACCAGCTCGGCCGTAGCGAGTCGTAAGAGGGGGAACCAGGACGATGACGCCGGATCAGGCCGAAAGCATCTATCGCCAAGGCCTGATCGCCGCGCAGGCCGGCCGCTGGGCCGAGGCGCAGGAGGCGATTGCCCAAGCCATCACCGCCCGTCCCGGCGTCGCCGTCTGGTGGGCCACATATGGGCTGGTGATGGAAAGCCAGGGCGATCTGCCGGGGGCGGTGCAGGCCTTCGCCGGGGCGCTGAACCTCGACGGCGATCTCGCCATGGCGATGGACGGCCTGCTGGCGGCGGCGGAGACGCTGGCCGCTGCCGGCCACGCCGATCTGGCGGAGGGCTGTTACTGTCGCGCGCTGGCGCTCGCCCCCGGCACGCGGGCCGCTCTCGTCAAGGCAAGCGCCCTGATGTTGGTGCAGGGGGTCGACCCGTCCAAACTGCTGCGCCGTGCCGCACTGCTTCAGCCCGAACGCCAGGCCTGACCGAACCGCCGCCGGGGCCGCGGTCAGTCCCGGTCGTCGTAGTCTTCGTCGTCCCGCTCGCCTTCGTCCGCTTCGGCGGCGAGGCGGCGCTGGTTGGCCAGCATGTCGAGCGCGCCCTGGAGGATGTAGGCGGCGGCCATCTTGTCGACCACCTCGTCCCGGCGCTTGCGGGTCATGTCGGCTTCGCCGATCATGAAGCGCTCGACGGCGGAGGTCGACAGCCGCTCGTCCCAGAAGGCGATCTCCGCCTCCCAGCCCAGCAGGTCGGAGCGCTCCAGCAGATTATTTGCGAAGGCGCGCACCGACTCGGCGCGCGGCCCCTCCGTCCCGTCCATGTTCAGCGGCAATCCGACCACCAGCCCGCCGATGCTGTAATCGTGGATGGTCTTGCCCAGCTCGCGTGCGTCCTGGGTGAATTTGGTGCGCTTCAGCGTGCCGATTGGGGATGCGACGATCAGTCCGGGATCGGCCACCGCCAGCCCGACGGTCTTGGTGCCGACGTCAAGGCCAAGCAATCGTTGGTTTTTGCCCAGCCGGGCCGCGAGTTCGCAGAGAGTGTGGATCATCATCCGACCATAGGGCCGCAGCCTTGTCACCGCAAGATCGCTTGAGTTGTTGTTAAAGATACTTACTCTTCTAAGTATGAGCAGCCCCCTCTCCCATGCCCTCCTGTCGCACCGGCCGCTTGCCGACGCCGACATCCCTACGATCTGCGGCTTTCCCCGCACGGCCGAAGAACTTTATTTCCTGTTTCCGCGGGCGGTCTGGCCGCTGACCCCGGATCAGGTCAGGGCGACATTGGGCATCCGCCGCGATCCCACCGTCGTCACCCTGGCGGAGAATGGGCGGGAGCGTGTGGTCGGCTATGCAAACTACGCCACCTTCGAGGATGGCCGCACCGCCAGCATCGGCAATGTCAGTGTCGATCCGGCCCTGCGTCGGCGCGGCATCGCCGAATATCTGGTGCGGACGATGATCGACCGCGCCTTCAACCATTACCGCCTGCCCGAACTGACGCTCTACTGTTTCAACACCAACACACCGGCCCTGCTGCTCTATGCCAAGATGGGCATGGCGCCCGTCGCGCTGGAGACGCGGGTGACGCCATCGGGCCGGCCCATTGCGCTGCTCAAGCTGCGCATGGATCACGCCAGCTGGTGTTCGGCCGCCCCCATCGCCGCCTGACCTTCCGAATATTTAATGATTGGGCCGCTGGCGGGGCGGGACATGAGGCGTATAGTCGGTCGCCTGTGGACGCGGCTGCCTCGGGCGCGGCTGCCGCGTGGCCCGAACCATCGACGGAGCGGACGGATGAGCAAATTGGGCGCGGATGCGAACCGGCGTGCGGTGCTGGCCGGACTTGTCGCCGGCGGTGCCGGGCTGTTTGCCGCCGGTGGGGCGAAGGCGATCACCGCGCAGTCCGGTTCGGATTACGGCGCCATGCTGGATGCCGCCTGTGGCGCCAGCGCCGACCACAAGCGTCAGATCACGGCGGTGGAGACGACTCTGGGCGTCCTTCTCCCCGACGCGCGGGTGGTGGAGGCGTTGCAGCGCACCCAATGCCCGTCCTGCGGATGCCCGCTGGCGCTGGCCGCCGGGCTTGCGAAAGGCGATGCCGGCGCCTTCTGAGCGGCGGAATGGCCGCAATCGTTGCGGATGAAGCCGGCGGGTGCTAGCTTCGCGGCCGATTTCCAATGTTTTGGAAGAGAGTAGAGGCATGTCGCTCGACAAGGCCACGGTGGCCAAGATCGCGCATCTGGCCCGCATCAAGGTGCCGGACGAGGAACTGGAATCCCTGGCTGGGGAACTGAGCCAGATTCTGACCTTCGTGGAACAGCTCAACGAGGTCGACACGAAGGACGTGCCGCCGATGACCAGCGTCGCCGCGCAGAAGCTGCGCCGCCGCAAGGACGAGGTCACCGACGGCGGCTACGCCGCGCAGGTCCTGTCGAACGGTCCGGAAACGGCCGAAGGCTTCTTTGTCGTGCCCAAGGTGGTCGAGTGATGACGGCGCTCACGCATCTGACGATGGCCGAGGCCCTGGACGGCCTCGCCAAGAAGGAGTTCACCGCGGTCGAGCTGACCGAGGCGCATGTGCGCGCGGTCGAGGCCTTGCGCCCCTTCAACATCTTCATCACCGAGACCCCCGACGCCGCCCTGTCGATGGCGAAGGCCAGCGACGAGCGCCGCGCGCAGGGTACCGCCGGTCCGATGGACGGCCTGCCCATCGCGGTGAAGGATCTGTTCTGCACCAAGGGCGTTGCCACCACCGCGGGCAGCCACATCCTGGACGGCTTCAAGCCGGAATATGAGTCCACGGTGACCTCCCAGCTGTGGCGCGACGGCGCCGTCATGCTGGGCAAGGTGAACCTGGACGAGTTCGCCATGGGCTCCGCCACCATCACCGCCCATCAGGGCGAGACGGTCAGCCCGTGGAGCCCCGGCGCGCCCGGCGCCTGGGAAAAGAAGATCGTCGCCGGCGGTTCGTCGGGCGGATCCGCCGCGGTGATCGCCGCGCGTGCAGCGCTGGGTGCCACCGGCACCGACACCGGCGGCTCGATCCGCCAGCCGGCCGGCTACACCGGCACCGTCGGCATCAAGCCGACATACGGCCGCTGCTCGCGCTGGGGCATCGTCGCCTACGCCTCCTCGCTGGATCAGGCCGGGCCGATGACCCGCACGGTCGAGGATGCGGCGATCATGCTGCGCTCCATGTGCGGGTTCGATCCGAAGGACTCCACTTCGGTCGATATGCCGGTGCCGGACTTCCGCGCCGCCCTGACCGGCGACATCCGCGGCCTGCGCGTCGGTATTCCCAAGGAATACCGTGTCGAGGGCCTGTCGGCCGAGATCGCCGCGCTGTGGGAGCAGGGCATCGCCTGGTTGAAGGAGGCCGGCGCCGAGCCGGTCGAAGTCAGCCTGCCGCACACCAAATATGCGCTGGCCGCCTATTACATCATCGCGCCGGCCGAGGCGTCGTCCAACCTCGCGCGCTATGACGGCGTGCGCTACGGCCTGCGGGTCGAGGGCGGCAACCTCAAGGAGATGTACGAGAACACCCGCGGCGCCGGTTTCGGCAAGGAAGTGCAGCGCCGCATCCTGATCGGCACCTATGTGCTGTCGGCCGGTTATTACGACGCCTACTACAACAAGGCCCGTCAGGTGCGCACGCGCATCAAGTGGGACTTCGACGAGGCGTTCAAGAGCTGCGACGTCATCCTGACGCCGACCGCCCCCAGCACCCCCTTCGCCATCGGCGAGAAGATGGACGATCCGGTGCAGATGTACCTGAACGACGTCTTCACCGTTCCGATCAACCTCGCCGGCCTGCCGGCCATGTCGGTCCCGGCCGGTCTCGGTGCCGACGGCCTGCCGCTCGGCCTCCAGTTGATCGGCCGCCCGTTCGACGAGGAGACGCTGCTGCGCGTCGGTCAGGTCGTCGAGAAGGCAGCCAACTTCACCGCTGTTCCGCCCTTCGTGGCGTGACGCGGGCGTCTTGACAGCGAAAGGGCCGGCTCCTGAGCCGGCCCTTTTCGTTTGGAAAGGGGGTGGCGGCCCTTACGCTCCGCCGATGCCCTGAACATAGGTCTCGCCGGTCTTCGGATCGATGTTCTCGCCCGTCCCCGGCGTGCCCGGCGGCGCTTCGTCCTTGTCGCTCATCGGTTCGACCGCAGGCTTCACCGGGACCGGCTTGCCCGCCGGACGGTCGCTGGCGGACCGGTCATTCTGCGGCATATCGGACGTCTTCTCGTCGGCCATGGCGGCTCGCTCCTTCGTTGGCTCGGTTCATCCCCACCAACAGGCCATCCGCCGCATCGTCACCCCCGGCCCCGCTATTCCGCGGCCTCCAGCGCCACCCGCGCCAGTTCCAGCAGTTTCCTGTCCACCTCCTCCTCGTCATAGCCGGGATTGTCGGCCAGGGAGTCGCGCAGGCGCATGGTGATGAGTTCGCCGGTGTGATGCTTTTCGTAAAGGCGGACGTCGCCCAGCGCCTTGGCGACGCGGCGCAGTTGATCGCGGTCCATCATGCTCTCCCGTCTTGGTCAGCCAACTTGATCACTGCAGTGGCAACAGCCGGACCGCTGCATCATTCCTGCCCTCTATCCTCGTCCATGCGCCGTACTGCGCTTGGATGGCGGAACAGGGGAAGGCTTTCCAGCGTCACTGTAGACGTCGGCAATGATGGCGATTGGGGGCGTAAGCATGGATCCGGGACACGATCAACGGCGCGAACTGCTCACCCGCGTCCGCCATGTCGTGGAGCATTACGAGCGCTACAGCACCGCCGGACCGGCCATCATGCGCGGTGTGCGCTATGACCTTGCGGTGCGGGCAACCGACCTGAACGGCGATGGCTGCCTGTTCCCCGCCTGTAACTGCGCCAAGGCGGACTGCGCAGAACGCAGGGGATGCACGCCACCGGACGTCGGCGCCTGGATCGAAGAGGCCAAAAAAGAAAACCGCCCCCGGCGCGAACCGGGAGCGGCTTTCGAATGATGCATGACCGGCCGCAGCGCCCGTTGCCGGACGCTGCGAGGCAACATCAGACCGAGTAGTACATCTTGTACTCGATCGGGTGCGGCATGGTCTCGAAGGCCATCATCTCTTCCGTGCGGAGGTCGATGTAGCCGTCGATCATGTCGGCCGAGAAGACATCGCCCTTGCGCAGGTACTCGTTGTCCTCGCGCAGCGCGGTGAGCGCTTCGCGCAGCGAGCCGCAAACCGTCGGAACCTTGGCCAGCTCGTCCGGCGGCAGGTCGTACAGGTTCTTGTCCATCGCGTCGCCGGGGTGGATCTTGTTCTGGATGCCGTCCAGGCCGGCCATCAGCATGGCGGCGAAGGCCAGGTACGGGTTGGCCGACGGATCCGGGAAGCGGACCTCGACGCGCTTGCCCTTCGGCGAGGCGACGTACGGGATGCGGCAGGACGCCGAACGGTTGCGGGCCGAGTAGGCCAGCAGGACCGGAGCCTCGTAGCCCGGGACCAGGCGCTTGTAGCTGTTGGTCGACGGGTTGGTGAAGGCGTTCAGCGACTTGGCGTGCTTGATGATGCCGCCGATGTAGTACAGCGCCAGCTCCGACAGGTCGGCATACTGGTTGCCAGCGAACAGCGGCTGGCCGTCCTTCCAGATCGACTGGTGGCAGTGCATGCCCGAACCGTTGTCGCCGAACACCGGCTTCGGCATGAAGGTGGCCGACTTGCCGTAGGCGTGGGCGACGTTGTGCACCACGTACTTGTAGTACTGCATGTTGTCGCCGGTGCGGACCAGCGTGTCGAACTTGATGCCCAGCTCGTGCTGGGCGGCGGCCACCTCGTGGTGGTGCTTCTCGACCGGAACGCCCATCTCGGCCAGGACGCTCAGCATCTCGGCGCGCAGGTCGTTGCAGCTGTCGACCGGAGCGACCGGGAAGTAGCCGCCCTTGGTGCCCGGGCGGTGGCCCAGGTTGCCGTCCTCATAGTCCTTGCCCGACGAGTAGGAACCCTCGTCCGAAGCGAATTCGTACGACACCTTGTTCATGTCGACGGAATACTTCACGTCGTCGAACACGAAGAATTCGGCTTCCGGGCCGAAAAAGACGGTGTCGCCGATGCCGGCCGAAGCGGTGTAGCGCTCGGCGGCCTTGGCGATGCCGCGCGGGCAGCGGGCATAGGAACCGCCGGTGCCCGGATCGTACACGTCGCAGAGGATGTTCAGCGTCGGCTGGGCGGCGAACGGATCCATCACGGCCGTCGTCGGGTCCAGCTTCAGGATCATGTCCGACTCTTCGATGCCCTTCCAGCCGGCGATCGAGGAACCGTCGAACATGATGCCGTCTTCGAACACGTCCTCGTCGATGGTGGAGACGTGCTGAGCGGTGTGGTGCAGCTTGCCGCGCGGGTCGGTGAAGCGCAGGTCCACGTACTTGACGTCGTGTTCCTTGATCAGGTCGAAGACCTTGCTGATGTCGGACATGTCTCTTTTTCCACGCTTTAAGAGGGTTGGATCCCGCTGCGTCAAGCCGCTGTCGAAGCCCCTACGGGGCTTTGGCGGCGGAGGGCGGCGCTCGCGGCGGACGTTATCTCACGCCTTTCTTCCCCGCACAACGCGCCAACCCAAAAAGTCGCACGTTCGCCATAGGCGGCCTTCGGCCGTTCGGCGAGGTGTGCGGCCGGGGCCGGCATGAGGGGGAGGGGAAAGCGGCGCATGTTGGCGGATGCTGGTCGGAGGGAGGCCGGTCGGAACGGTCGAGGCGAGGACGTCGCGCGATCAGATCGCGTCGGCGCCCTTCTCACCGGTGCGGATGCGGACAACTTCCTCCACGGGCGTGACGAAGATCTTGCCGTCGCCGATGCGGCCGGTATGCGCGGCCTGCTGGATCGCCTCGATCGCCCGTTCCACCAGGGAGTCTTCCATCACCACCTCGATCTTCACCTTCGGCAGGAAGTCCACGACGTATTCCGCGCCGCGGTAAAGCTCCGTGTGGCCCTTCTGGCGGCCGAAGCCCTTGGCTTCGGTGACGGTGATCCCCTTGATCCCGACTTCGTGAAGGGCTTCCTTCACCTCGTCGAGTTTGAACGGCTTGATGATGGCTTCGATCTTCTTCATGGGTCTCTCGTGTACGAGGTGCCAACGCCGGCAGGCACCGTCCACGGCACTGCCGACAACGACGACGGTAAGCATGGAGCGTGCCACATTCGGCCGATCCGGTCCGGCGGCATCGACGCTGGTCATAAGACGGTCGGATGCCGTCCGATGGGGCAGGGTGCTGCCGAAGGATTCAGCGGAGTGAACAATATTTGTGCAACTGGCGCAAGCGCTCCGCGCCAACCGACGTTCGAAGGTCCCATCGGACGGGAGAAAGGGGTGCCGGTCCGCTCCGAAAGAAGTTTTTTCGCTTTTCGTGAAAAAGCCGCTTGACCGGCCAGCCGCGGTGGAGCATAACGCGGCTCCCGACGGCGGAAACGCTGACGGCGGCGGTGGTAGCTCAGTTGGTAGAGCTCTCGGTTGTGGTCCGAGCGGTCGTGGGTTCGAGTCCCATCCATCGCCCCATCTTCTTCTTCGCGTCTTGGAAAAATTCTGTTCTATAAACGTCCGCACGGCTTGACCGCCGTCGCGGACGTTTTTCGCATGTCGGCGTGGATTTTCCCGGGTGAAGACATCGCTTACGGGTAGAGCGGGCGTGCGCATCTTCGCCCGCCCAGGAAACGGCAAGGCAAGCCAGGGTCGGGGAGAGTGGGGGATGGATGAGCTTCTGTCCGTCGCGGAGATGTATCGGGCCGACCAGCTGACGATTGCCGCCGGAGTGCCCGGTCCGGCCCTGATGGAGGCCGCCGGCGCCGCCGTGGTCCGGGCGGTGTGCGAGCGCTGGGCGCCGCATCCGACCGCCGTGCTCTGCGGCCCCGGCAACAATGGGGGCGACGGCTTCGTCATCGCCCGGCTGCTGTTGGAGGCCGGTTGGCCGGTGCGGCTGGCGCTGCTCGGCACCCGCTCGGCCCTGACCGGCGATGCCGCGGTGGCGGCGGAGCGCTGGCCCGGCCCGATCGAGGCGGCCGATCCCTACATCCTGAAGGGCAATCCCCTGGTCATCGACGCGCTGTTCGGCGCCGGCCTGACCCGGCCGCTCGACGGCCTCGCCCGCGCCATCGTCGAGGCGATGGAGGGCCGCACCGTCGTCGCCGTCGACGTGCCGAGTGGCCTGCATGGCGACAGCGGGCGGGTGCTCGGCGCCGCACCGCAGGCGGCGTTGACCGTCACCTTTTTCCGCCGCAAGCCCGGCCATGTGCTGCTGCCCGGACGCACCCTGTGCGGCGAGGTGGTGGTCGCCGACATCGGCATTCCGGACCGGGTGCTCGACGGCATCGCGCCGCAGACCGCGGTCAACGAGCCGTCGCTGTGGAGCCACCGCTTCCCCTGGCCGGCGCTGGACGGCCACAAATATGCGCGAGGCCATGCGGTGGTGCTGGGCGGCGCGCGGATGACGGGCGCGGCGCGGCTCGCTTCGGTCGCCGCACTCCGCGCCGGGGCTGGGCTGGTCACCATCGCCTGCCCGCCGGAGGCCTTTCCGGTCTATGCCGCCGGCTGCGCCAGCGTGATCGTCGATCCGCTGGAGGACGCCGGCGCCTTTGCCCGGCTGCTGCAGGACCCGCGCAGGAATGCGGTGCTGGTCGGGCCGGGGGCGGGCAGGGGCGCGCAGACCCGCGCCGCGGTGATGGCCGCGCTGGACGCCCGCCGCGCCTGCGTGCTGGATGCCGACGCCCTGACCAGCTTTGCCGAATCGGCGGACGAACTGCTCGACCGGCTCGACCAGCGCTGTGTCCTCACACCGCATGAAGGGGAATTCGCCCGGCTGTTCGGCGATTCGGTGGGGATGGACGGCGACAAGCTGTCGCGGGTGCGCGCCGCCGCCGCGCGTTCCGGCGCTGTCGTCGTGCTGAAGGGGGCCGACACCGTTGTCGCCGCCCCGGACGGACGTGCCGTGGTCAACGTCAATGCGCCGCCCGATCTGGCCACAGCCGGGACCGGCGACGTGCTGGCCGGCATCGTGCTGGGGCTGCTGGCGCAGGGGATGAACGGGTTCGAGGCCGCCTGCACCGCGGTCTGGCTGCATGGCGAGGCCGGGCGCGCGCTCGGTCCCGGTCTGATCTCCGACGATCTGGCGGGAGCGCTGCCCGGCGTGCTGAAGGCGTTGAAAGCGCAGGGATAACCCCTGCCAAGGACGGACCGGGGGCGGTCCGGCGGCGGCGTTGGCGGTACCCCTGACGACGGCGTCCGCGCGCCCCCTTGCGGTAGAGCGCCGGCAGGGCCAGACTCCGGGGTATGAGCGACGCACCCGACACCACCATTCTGGAGCCTGTGCCGCCATCCCAGGCCGCGCAGCCCAATTTCCTCGACCGCGCGCTGGACAACCTGCGCACCCGCTGGCGCGAGATCGCGGCCTCGGCCCGCGGTGCTGTCGGCGCGCCGCCGCGCACCCATCTGCCCAGGGAGGACGCCGAGCGCCTTAAGGAGCAGATCGAGGCCTGCCTGGAATCGCGGGGTGGCGAGGTTTCCGCCCGTGCCCGCGCCGCCCAGCTCGGCCGCACCTATCTGGCGCTCGATCCGCAGGGGCGGCGCAATTTCCTTCTGATGCTCGCGCGCGACTTCGACGTCGACCGCGACGCGGTGATGGACGCGATGGCGACCTTCCAGGCGGCGGCCGACCCGGTGGCCCGCGGCCATGCCGAACGGGCCTTGCGCCGCGCGCTGGAACCGCCGCGTCTGCGGCTGCTGACCCAGTTCAACGCCCTGCCGGAGGGGGTGAAGTTCCTGGTCGACCTGCGCGCCGAGCTGATGGAGATGGCGCGCGGCGAACCGCTGCTTCAGGCGCTGGAAGACGATCTGAAGAATCTGCTGCGCGCCTGGTTCGACGTCGGCTTCCTGGAGATGCACCGCATCACCTGGGACAGCCCGGCCTCGCTGCTGGAAAAGCTGATCAAGTACGAGGCGGTCCACGAGATCAGCGGCTGGCAGGACCTGAAGGACCGGCTCGATTCGGACCGGCGCTGCTTCGCCTTCTTCCACCCGCGCATGCCGCATGAGCCGCTGATCTTCGTCGAGGTGGCCCTGGTCCAGGGCATGTCGGACAATGT
This sequence comes from Azospirillum sp. A23, assembly GCF_042938965.1. Classification (NCBI taxonomy): domain Bacteria; kingdom Pseudomonadati; phylum Pseudomonadota; class Alphaproteobacteria; order Rhodospirillales; family Azospirillaceae; genus Azospirillum; species Azospirillum sp. A23. The sequence goes on from NZ_CP170667.1 coordinate 873,863, forward strand.
GCAGGCGCTGCTCGACCCGACCGCGCCGGTCTGCGATCCGAAAAGCGCCGACAGCGCCATCTTCTACTCGATCTCCAACGCCCAGGTCGGGCTTGCCGGCATCAGCTTCGGCAATTTCCTGATCAAACGCGTGGTCGACGGGCTGGCGACCGAGTTCCCCAACATCACCTGCTACGCCACCCTGTCACCCATTCCGGGGTTCCGGCGCTGGTTCGACCGCGCGCTGGACCGCGACGGCGACGCCCTGCTGACCAACACGGAGGCCGAACGCATCGCCGAGCGGCTGGCCGAACTTGACCGGGCGGACGATGCGGACGCTTCCACCGAAGGCGATGTCGGCGCCGACGAATCACCGCTGCTCGCCCGCGCGCTAGCCCGTTCCGGCTGGGCTGAGGACGAGGAGTTGCAGAAACGTCTGCGCGGCCCGCTGATGCGGCTGGGCGTCCATTACCTGACCACTGTGCAGGAGGCGAAGGGCCGTGGCCGCGCCCGCGCGCTGGATCCAGTCGCGCATTTCCACCTGACCAACGGCGCCCGGATGGAGCGGCTGAACTGGCTGGCCGACAGGTCGGCCAAAGGGCTGAAACAGTCGCTGGGGATGATGATCAACTACCGCTACCGGCTGGGCGAGATCGACGCCAACCACGAAGCCTACACCGGCGAGGGGCGCATCATCACATCGTCCGCCGTACGGTCGCTGGACAGGGCAGGGAGCAAGGCGGGGGGCAAGGCCGGTGGCTGACGCGAAAAGACCGGGCCTCACTCTCTCGGACGGGTCCAATTTGCCTGTTTGCTTCCGCCGCGCTGTGCTATAGACCGGACTTCGCCGGCGGTCCGGCGGGTGTTTGCGCACCCGTCGCGGCTGCCTTTGCCATGAACGCGGGCGTGGCGGAATTGGTAGACGCGCTGGATTTAGGTTCCAGTGACTTCGGTCGTATGGGTTCAAGTCCCTTCGCCCGCACCATGGCAACACCTTGGACCGCATGGACAACACGGATTCGGGCCGCCCGGACGGGCGCCGCCGGGCCGGACCAACGAGATAGGCTTTCGTTCCGATGAACATCACCGAGACCAGCACCGACGGCCTCAAGCGCGAATTTCAGGTCGTCATTTCCGCCAAGGACATCGAAGAGAAGGTGAACGGCAAGCTGGAAGAGCTGCGCCGTACGGTCCAGCTGCCGGGCTTCCGTCCGGGCAAGGTGCCGGTCACCGTGATCAAGCAGCGCTATTTCGGCGGCGTGCTGTCCGAGGTGCTGGAAGACGCCATCTCCGACAGCTCGCGCCAGGCGCTGAGCGAGCGTGGCCTGCGCGTCGCCCTGCAGCCGAAGATCGAGGTCGAGAAGTACGAGGACGGCGGCGACCTCACCTACAAGATGGCGGTCGAGCTGCTGCCGGACGTCGAGCCGGGCGACTTCACCGGCCTGGAGCTGGAGAAGCCGGTCGCCGAGGTGAGCGAAGAGGCGGTGAACGAGGCGGTCACCCGTCTGGCCTCCGCCCATTCGACCCAGGCCCCGGTCACCGAGGATCGCGCTGCCGAGACCGGCGACATCGCCGTGATCGACTTCGCCGGTACGGTCGACGGCGAGGCGCTGGAAGGCATGGACGGCAAGGACTACCCGCTGGAGCTGGGTGCCGGCCGCTTCGTTCCGGGCTTCGAGGAGCAGCTGGTCGGCGTCAAGGCCGGCGAGCATCGCACCGTCAACGTCACCTTCCCGGAAGACTACCCGCACGAGCGCCTGAAGGGCGCTGCGACGGTCTTCGAGGTCGACGTGAAGGAGCTGCGCAAGAACGTCCCGGCCGAGGTCAATGACGAACTCGCCAAGGAGTTCGGCATGGAGAGCCTGGAGAAGATGCGCGAAGCGATTCGCGACCGCATCAAGGGCGAGTATGACGGCCTGTCGCGCCTGCGCGTGAAGCGCCAGCTGCTCGACAAGCTGGCCGAGGCCCATTCCTTCGAGGTGCCGGCCGGCATGGTCGACATCGAGTTCGAGGGCATTTGGGCCCGCCTGCAGGAAGAGCTGAAGAACGGCACCGCCGGCGAGGACGCCGACAAGTCCGAGGACGATCTGAAGGCCGAGTACCGCTCGATCGCCGAGCGCCGCGTCCGCCTGGGTCTGCTGCTGTCGGAAGTCGGCCGCCGCAACAACATCCAGGTCACCCAGGACGAGGTCAACCGCGCCCTGATCAACGAAGCCCGCCGCTTCCCCGGTCAGGAGCGTCAGGTGTTCGAGTTCTTCAAGCAGAATCAGCAGGCGCTCGAGAACCTCCGCGCCCCGATCTTCGAGGACAAGGTCGTCGACCACATCCTGGATCAGGCCAAGGTCACCGAGAAGACCGTCAGCGTCGAAGAGCTGACGAAGGACGAGGACGAAGCAGGCAACGAGTCTGCGGCGGCCTAACTCCCCAAAAGGAGTGGGGGCGGACTACCATCCGCCCCCAAAGGTTCCTATATGTGGTTCCGTGCCGGCAACGATCACCGGTTCAGCCAACTGCGGGGGCAGGGAAGAACACATGTACGACTTCGAGCCGAAGATGAATGCTCTGGTCCCGATGGTCATCGAACAGACCAACCGGGGTGAGCGCGCGTACGACATCTATTCGCGCCTGCTGAAGGAGCGGATCATCTTCCTGATCGGCGGAGTGAACGACGCCGTCGCCAGCCTGGTCTGCTCGCAGCTGCTGTTCCTTGAGTCGGAGAACCCGAACAAGGACATCGCGATCTACATCAATTCGCCGGGCGGCTACGTCTCGGCAGGCCTCGCCATCTACGACACCATGCAGTACATCCGTCCGCAGGTGTCGACGGTGTGCATGGGGCAGGCCGCCTCGATGGGCTCGCTTCTGCTGGCCGCCGGCGCGCCGGGCAAGCGCTTCTCGCTGCCCAACAGCCGCATCATGATCCACCAGCCGTCGGGCGGCGCCCAGGGCCAGGCCTCGGACATCGAAATCCAGGCCCAGGAAATCCTGAAGCTGCGCTCGCGTCTGAACGACATCTACGTCAAGCACACCGGGCAGGATCTTGACACCATCGAGACCGCCATGGAGCGCGACAAGTTCATGTCGCCGGAAGAGGCGAAGGCCTTCGGTCTGATCGATGAGGTGGTGGAGAAGCGCCCGGGCGTCGACCACCATTCGTGAGCCGCGGGTCCTCGGCCCTCCCAACAAAGGGTTGATCGGGTCGTGACGCTGTTGTTGAATGGCAGTGACACGATCCGGTCATGGACCGGTTCCGATAAGGAGCCGGTCCCGAATGGGGAGAGTCTCGCAAGGGACCCGGCTATGCGGATCGTGATGCGTCGCCAAAACGGCGCATGACCTTGTCGCGGACGCCGTCCGCGATAACCTGAGTAGGACCGGCGTCGGGGGGCGCCGCGAACGGGCATGGCCCCAGGGGCCACGCCTCCCGCGAGATGACGGAGTACCGATGAGCAAGTCCAGCAGCGGCGATTCGAAGAATACGCTCTACTGCTCCTTCTGCGGCAAGAGCCAGCACGAGGTCCGCAAGCTGATTGCCGGTCCGACGGTGTTCATCTGCGATGAATGCGTCGAACTGTGCATGGACATCATTCGCGAGGAGAACAAGACGACCCTCGTGAAGTCCCGCGATGGGGTTCCGACTCCGCGCGACATTCATGCGGTGCTCGACGATTACGTCATCGGACAGTCCTACGCCAAGCGCGTGCTGTCGGTGGCGGTCCACAACCACTACAAGCGCCTCGCCCACGGGACGAAGCACAACGACGTCGAACTGGCGAAGTCGAACATACTGCTGATCGGCCCGACCGGCTGCGGCAAGACGCTGCTGGCCCAGACCCTGGCCCGCATCATCGACGTTCCCTTCACCATGGCCGACGCCACGACGCTGACCGAAGCCGGTTACGTCGGCGAGGACGTCGAGAACATCATCCTCAAGCTGCTCCAGGCCGCCGACTACAATGTCGAGCGGGCGCAGCGCGGCATCGTCTACATCGACGAGGTCGACAAGATCAGCCGCAAGTCCGACAACCCGTCGATCACCCGCGACGTGTCGGGCGAGGGCGTGCAGCAGGCTCTGCTGAAGATCATGGAGGGCACCGTCGCCTCCGTGCCGCCGCAGGGCGGGCGCAAGCATCCGCAGCAGGAATTCCTGCAGGTCGACACCAGCAACATCCTGTTCATCTGCGGCGGCGCCTTCGCCGGCCTGGACAAGATCATCGCCCAGCGCGGCAAGGGCACCAGCATAGGCTTCGGCGCCGATGTGCGCTCCGCCGACGAGCGCGCCACCGGTGAGATCCTGCATGAGGTCGAGCCCGAGGATCTGCTGAAGTTCGGCCTGATCCCCGAGTTCATCGGCCGCCTGCCGGTTCTGGCCACCCTGTCCGATCTGGACGAGGCGGCGCTGGTCGAGATCCTCAGCAAGCCGAAGAACGCCCTGGTCAAGCAGTACCAGCGCCTGTTCGAGATGGAGGACGTCCATCTGGAGTTCTCCGAGGACGCCATGCGCGCCATCGCCCACAAGGCGATTGCCCGCAAGACCGGCGCCCGTGGCCTGCGGTCGATCATGGAGGCCATCCTGCTCGACCCGATGTTCGATCTGCCGGGCCTGACCGGCATCGAGAGCATCCTGGTCAACAAGGAAGTGGTCGAAGGGCGGGCCAAGCCGCTCTACGTCCATGCGGAGCGGCGCAGCGAAGCGCCGGGAGCCTGACCGTCTGGGTTTTCCCGGTGCGGAAATCAAAAAAGGGACGCTCCGGCGTCCCTTTTTCTTTTTCCGATTGCTGCCGGATATCCCAATAAAACCATTCTCTGTATTGGGCCTACCTGATGTAAACCGCTGAAAAAGCGAATCAATTCAACAAATTTAACGAATGTAAAAAGATAAAGCCCTAATGTCGGTGCAGAGACATTGGGTAGGTGGGTGAACTGCCTTCATTCCAGGTTTGGCATCTCCGCTATCCATTGTTTGCGTACGAATATTGCGGTGGGCGGGAAATGAAAATACGCAGTTTCCTTTACGTTTGCTTGGCGTGCGTTGGAGTGGTCGCTTCGGTTCCGGCCACCTGGCTTGCGGTGCAGGAAATCAACTCGGCCGGCCGGGCGTCAGCCGCCAGGGACGTGGTTGACGTGCTCGGCGCCGCCACCGCTGTGAACGAGTCGATGGCGCTTGAGCGCGGCGTCGTCAACCTGCCACTGACGGCAGGGGCGGCGATCGACGACGCCGGCCGGGACGCCCTCAAGAAGGCCCGTGCGCAGTCCGACGCTGCGCTCGCCCGCTACGTTGCCGCTGCCAGGGCGCTGGGCGACCCCAAGTCCGCCGACGAGACCGCCGCCTTGGGCAACAGTCTGGCGACCGTCCGCACCCAGGTCGACGGCTGGCTGGTGAAGGACCGGTCCGGCCGCCCGGCGGACGCCTCGGCGCAGTTCTTCGCCGGCATGGTCAAGGTCACGAGCCAGGTCGGGGTGACGATGAACCGCCTCGGCCATCGCTTGAATGACCTCGATTCGACCGTCGGCGACCGGGCCGATATCGCGGTTCGCGCCGCCCAACTGCGGGAGATGGCAGGCCAGCAGTCGGTCCTATATCTGCGCGCACTGGGAACCGGCAAGCCGATGACCCACGAAGCCGAAGCCGAGGCGATGACGCTGGAAGGGCGGATCTCGGCCAATTGGGAGTCGGTCGAGGACGATATCGTCACCGGCGAGATGGAGCCGACCCTACGCACGGCGCTGGAGACTGCCCGGAAAGGCTACATTCAGGGTTTTGGCGGCTTCAAGACCCGCGTGCTGACCGCATCGCGGGCCGGCAGGCCCTATGACCTGGACGGTGCGGAATGGCGCCGCTCGGCCTCGCCCCTGCTGCAGGACCTCCTGACGATCCGCGACGCCGGCTTCACCGTCGGACGGGAACTGGCCGACAGCCATCATGCCTCGGCTCTGCGTCATCTGATGCTGGCGGCCGGAATCATCGTCGCCGGGCTCGGCGCATTGCTGGGTGTGGCGGTTGCGATCACGCGCCGGGCCTCGCGCCCTATCGTCGAACTGGCCCGGATCGTCGGTGCGATTGCCGGCGGGCGGCGTGACCTCGACGTTCTCCACCGGAATCGCTCCGATGAAATCGGCGAGATGGCCGCGGCAATCGACGTGCTGCAAACCAGCGCCCGGGAGGCCGACGCCGCCGAAGCCCGACGCCGGACGGAACTGGAGCAGCGCGAGGAGAACCGGCGCGCCATGGAGCGGGCGACGCAGGATTTCGTGGCGCAGCTCGAATCGGTGGTCGGACATCTGTCCGCCACGGCGGACTCCGTGCGCAGCAACTCCGAACGCCTGTCGTCGGCCGCGGAAAGCGCCTCGTCCCTCTCGTCCTCCGTGGCATCCGCATCGGAACTGGCCAACGGCAACATCCAGACGGTGGCGAGCGCCGCGGAGCAGTTGCAATCCTCCATCGGCGAGATCAGCCGCCGGATCGACGACGCGTCCCGGATCGCCCAGGACGCGGTGCGCGAGGCCGGCAGCACGGCCGGGATTGTCGCGACCTTGGCCGACCGTGCCGCCGGCATCGGCTCGGTGGTCGATATGATCAGCTCCATCGCCTCCCAGACCAATCTTCTGGCGCTGAACGCCACCATCGAGGCCGCCCGGGCCGGCGAAGCGGGCAAGGGATTCGCCGTCGTCGCCAGCGAGGTGAAGAATCTGGCCGGTCAGACCGCGAAAGCCACCGACGACATCCAGCTTCGCGTCGGGGAGATTCGCGACGTCAGCGGCAGTGCCGTGACCGCCATCGACGCCATCAGCCGCACCGTCGCCGCGATCAGCGAGGCGGCGTCGGCTGTCGCCGCCGCGGTGGAGCAGCAGAATGCCGCCACCCGCGAGATCGCCCGCAACATCCAGGCTGCCGCCCAGGGCACCGTGGAGGTGTCCGGCAGCATCGGGCAGGTCGCTTCCACCGCCGAAAGCACGCGCGTCGCGTCCGGAGAGCTGCTGACCGCGTCGCGCGGCCTGTCGCATGAGGCCGGAACCCTGCGTACGACCGTCGATGGCTATGTGAACCGCCTCAAAACCGCTTGATCCGGCAAAAACGGGGAGGGAAGCGGCGGTTTCCTGCCAGGTTGCGGCTTGGAAACCGCCCTTGGGGGTTGTCACCCCCTTGAAGGCCGCAGGGCCGTGTGCCACGTTAGTCGGGTGCCGTAGGCGATCCCCGCGCTCAACCCGAGGCGGGGGCTGTGTCAGGCCCAGTCCGGGCTGGCGGCGATCCATTCATTGAGGCCCTGCCCATGATCGAACTCTCCCGTGGTGCCCTCTACCCGGTCCTGCCGCTGCGCGACATCGTGGTCTTCCCCCACATGATCGTGCCGCTGTTCGTCGGGCGCGAGAAGTCCGTGCGCGCGTTGGAAGACGTGATGAAGGATGACAAGCAGATCCTGCTCGTCACCCAGAAGAACGCCGCGCAGGACGATCCGACTCCGGCCGACATCTACAGCGTCGGCACCGTCGGCACCGTGTTGCAGCTGCTCAAGCTGCCGGACGGGACCGTCAAGGTGCTGGTGGAAGGCGGCCAGCGTGCCGCCATCACCAAGTTCGCCGACAATGAGGAGTTCTTCCAGGCCCAGGCCGAGCTGGTCGAGGAAAAGACCGGCGAGAACCAGGAGCTGGAGGCGCTGAGCCGCGCCGTCGTCTCCCAGTTCGAGCAGTACATCAAGCTGAACAAGAAGATTCCGCCGGAAGTGCTGGTCTCGATCAACCAGATCGAGGAAGCCGGCAAGCTGGCCGACACCGTCGCGTCGCATCTGGCGCTGAAGATTCCGGAAAAGCAGCAGCTGCTGGAATGCGCCACCGTGTCGGAGCGTCTGGAGCGGGTCTATGCCTTCATGGAAGGCGAGATCGGCGTGCTGCAGGTGGAAAAGCGCATCCGCAACCGCGTCAAGCGGCAGATGGAGAAGACACAGCGCGAGTACTACTTGAACGAGCAACTAAAGGCGATCCAGAAGGAACTCGGCGAGACTGAGGATGGCCGCGACGAATCGGCGGAACTGGAAGAGAAGATCAACAAGACCCGCTTCTCCAAAGAAGCCCGCGAAAAGGCGCTCGCCGAGCTGAAGAAGCTGCGGTCGATGAGCCCGATGTCGGCCGAGGCGACCGTGGTCCGCAACTACCTGGATTGGATGCTGTCCATTCCGTGGAAGAAGCGCACCAAGGTGAAGCGCGACCTGAAGCTCGCCCAGAAGGTGCTGGACGACGATCATTACGGTCTGGAGAAGGTCAAGGAGCGCATCCTTGAGTATCTCGCCGTCCAGAACCGCATGAACAAGGTCAAGGGTCCGATCCTCTGCCTCGTCGGACCGCCCGGCGTCGGCAAGACCTCGCTCGGTAAGTCGATCGGCAAGGCCACCGGCCGCAACTTCGTCCGCATGTCGCTGGGCGGCGTCCGTGACGAGGCCGAGGTCCGCGGCCACCGCCGCACCTACATCGGCTCGATGCCCGGCAAGGTCATCCAGGGCATGAAGAAGGCCAAGTCCTCCAACCCGCTCTTCCTGCTGGACGAGATCGACAAGCTCGGCGCCGACTGGCGCGGCGACCCGTCGTCTGCCCTGCTGGAGGTGCTGGATCCGGAGCAGAACGGCACCTTCAACGACCATTACCTGGAGGTCGATTACGACCTGTCCGACGTGATGTTCGTCTGCACCGCCAACACGATGCGCATGCCGCAGCCGCTGCTGGACCGCATGGAGATCATCCGCGTCGCCGGTTACACCGAGGACGAGAAGGTCGAAATCTCCAAGCGCCACCTGATCGAGAAGCAGATCGAGGCGAACGGCCTGAAAAAGGGCGAGTTCACCATCTCCGACGATGCACTGCGCGATCTGGTCCGCTACTACACGCGGGAAGCCGGTGTCCGTTCGCTGGAACGCGAGATCGCCAACCTCTGCCGCAAGGCGGTGAAGGAGATCCTGCTGAAGTCGGGCGGCAACGCCAAGGTCGCGGTCACGCGCCGTAATCTCGACAAGTATGCCGGCGTTCGCCGCTTCCATTATGGCGAAGCGGAGCTGGAGGATCTGGTGGGCGTCACCACCGGTCTGGCCTGGACCGAAGTCGGCGGCGAGCTGCTGTCGATTGAGGCCGTCGGCCTGCCCGGCAAGGGCCGCGTCACCACCACCGGCAAGCTGGGCGATGTGATGAAGGAATCGGTCCAGGCGGCCGAGAGCTACGTCAAGTCGCGGGCCATCGCCTTCGGCATCAAGCCGACGCTGTTCGAGAAGAAGGACATCCACGTCCACGTTCCCGAAGGCGCCACGCCGAAGGACGGCCCGTCGGCCGGTGTTGCCATGGCCACCTCCATCGTCTCGGTGCTGACCGGCATCCCGGTGCGCAAGGACGTGGCGATGACCGGCGAGATCACGCTGCGCGGCCGGGTGCTGCCGATCGGCGGCCTGAAGGAGAAACTGCTGGCTGCCCTGCGCGGCGGCATCAAGCATGTGCTGATCCCGAAGGACAACGAAAAGGACCTTGCCGACATCCCGGACAACGTGAAGCGCGGGCTGGAGATCATGCCCGTCGGCACGGTGGACGAGGTGCTGCGCAACGCGCTGGTTCGTCCGCTGGAGCCCATCGAGTGGACCGAGCCGGAGGTCGATGCGGCTGCGGCGAAGGCCCAGGAGAAGGGTGCCGACGGCGAGGCTCTGCGTCACTGATCCGGGACCTGCGGTCGCGATCGGATCGTGACCGCCACCCGTTGGCGTGACTTTTGGGACAAGAGCCGCTTTGCCGCCCGTCGGGAATTGACGGGCGGCAAGCGCTGTGCTTATCCTTTGCTTCCAAAAAGTCGTGGACGAAAAGTCCTGGGGCGGCTTTTGTCTTTCAGTATTTGCTGAATTTCGAAGGGGGATTGCGTGAACAAGAACGATCTCGTGGCGCATGTTGCCGAAGCGTCCGGTTTGTCCAAGACCGACGCCACGAAGGCCGTCGACGCCGTGTTCGACAGCATTGCCGAATCCTTGAAGAACGGTGATGAGGTCCGTCTGGTCGGCTTCGGCACTTTCGCGGTCGCTGAGCGTCCCGCGACCGAAGGCCGCAATCCGCGCACCGGCGAGAAGATCGACATCCCGGCGTCCAAGCAGCCGAAGTTCAAGGCTGGCAAGACTCTGAAGGACGCCTTGAACTAAGCGCCTATCAGCGCTTGAAGTTTTTGGTCCGCTCAGGGCATAGTGCGGCCGGCCGGGCACCCTCCCGGCCGGCTTGCCTTTGAGTGCGAAGGCTTGTCCAGTTCGGGCGATTAGCTCAGCGGTAGAGCGTCTCGTTTACACCGAGAATGTCGGGGGTTCGATCCCCTCATCGCCCACCAAACTTTTCAATGACTTAGCTGCTATGCAAAGCCCCTCGCAGGGGCTTTCGTCGTTTCTGGGCAACATTTGGGCCGCGCTTATCTGGGAGCAATGCAAGAAGGGCTGCGGTCTGGCATTGCCCTTCCAAAAGGAACGCCGCGAGGTGCATGAATCTCATGCTTTCGCGAACCGCTCAACCGGACGGCGGAGAACTGCGGCTTTCGCGGGGATAATCATCACAGTCAGGGCTGCCAGCAGAACGAAGATCCCGCCAACCCCGGCCAGCATGCCCGGCACCTCGCCAAATAGAAGCCAGCCCATGATGGCTCCGACCGGCACGCCAAGCAGATCCAGAGGCGCCAGGAAGCCGACGGGAGCCAGAGCGAAAGCGCGAGCGGCGGAAAGCTGCGCACCGGCGGCGCACAGCCCCAGCACAACAAGAACCGGCCAATCCGCGATGGGCGGCATCACCCATGCCGGCAGGGCGGCTGGCAGTGTGCCGATGACGGCGGCGGCGCTGTAGATCAGGACGATCAGCGGCGCCGAGTTGGTGCGGGTTAGCCTGCGGACAGCTGTCTGCGATCCGGCGGAGGCCACGGCGGCGGCCAGGGCGGCCAGGATACCGATTCGCGATTCAGGGGCCTGCATCTCCGGCCAGGACGATAGGAGGACGCCCGCGAAGCCCAGCACGACGGCGCTCCACACCAATGCTCCTGACCTTTCCCCCAACATCCACCGGCCAGCGATGGGCATCATCAACGTCCGGCTGATGTAGAGAACCATCGCCAATGCCAACGGCAGGACGGTGACGGCATAGAGCAGGCCAAAGATTGCGACCACCCCCAACAGGCAGCGGATGGCATGTCCCCGTAAATCCCGGGCCTGCTTGAGGTCGGCCAGAAGCCGCCATGTTCCTGCCACCATGACCGCGGCGACCAGAGACCGGATGAACGTCATCTCTATGGCCGGCAGCTTCGTTCCAAGCAGTTTCGCTGCAGCGCTGCCTGCACAGAATGCGACAACGGAGCCCACAGCCCATGAAGCGGCGACTATACTGCCATTCGTTGCGATTCGCATGCTTCAGGACCTCTTTTCACACCAAGCGTGCATTGCCGGGTATGAAATTATTTGTTGCGGCATTGTGCGCCGCTTTATATGCGTTGCGCGACAGCAACAGTTCTGGTGTGCAAGTCTCGAAATTTGCCACTCAGTGGCAGAATTGCCATTTTGATCGTGCCACCCGTGAGTAGCGTTGGCAATGCGGATTTGCCGCTCGAGAATTCCGGAAGCCCATGGGAACAACCGAGATCCCGGCAAAGCTTTCCGACTTGATCAAAATCGCAGCCGATGTGAGGGGATCGATCCTGATTTATGAGCGGGACGTCGTCATATTCGCGAATTCAGAGGATCGGGAGCCGCATCACCAGCATGACTGGTCCACAGTCATCACGGTCGACGATATTTTTCAGGTCGGCGTCCAGCGCGGCCGGATTGCCGAGCCGGCCATCCTTGTCGACCCGGAAGCACACCTCGCTTACGCAAAGATGGCGCAGGCGAGAGAGCGGAGCTTCCAATTTCGCCGCAACTAAGAGCGCGGAACAAAACCTTGCCTTTGTGGTTCCAAGCCATTGTTTTTGATCATCCCAGGAGAGGTTTTGAGCCGCGCTCTAAGACGGCGTTCCGTATGACCGGTATCAAACCCGGGCTGAACGCCGACTGAAACGCGCAGATTTGGGTGCCGGTTCGACGTTCCCTGTACGACGTCGACGACTCGTCCGTGCCAAGTCTGCAAGGCGCTTTCGATGGACAACCGGGCTCATGCGACGATTGCGGCGTTGCTGGAGCGGATGGGGGTGGCATCTGCGGTCGTAACCGCCGATGCCCGGCTCATTGACAGCTCTTCGCTCATGGTGCGCCGTCTGCGCATCGGCGGTGTGCTGGAGCGCGGCCTGGGCAATCGGTTGACCTCTGGGGAGGCGCAAAGTGCGGCCCGCCTGCACCAAGCCATCGCGTCGGTAGCGGCTGGCCGCAGCGGTGAGGCCTTCGTCCCGGTCTGTGACGGTGTCGCCGTCCAACTCGTCGCGGTGATGCCGGCGCGCGAAGGGCAGGTCATTGTCGTCATGCAGGACCTCGCCCGGCTGGAGCCCCTCCAGGAAATTCTGATCTCCGCCCTCGGCTTGACGAAGACGATTCCGCCTGCAGTCCACCCCCCCAGCCGACGCTGCAGGGGGATGTTCCGGTCTCTTCGAACTTGGGCGTGCCTGGGAGGCCGCTGTGTGGAGCAGCGGCCATTAAGTCCCGCGATAAGGGGCGCGCTGCGAATCCGCCAGGTAGGCGCCCCTTGTTACGCTTACTGTTCGCCGCAGAGGTTCGGCTGTTCCTTCATGCCGACATAGCCTTGCTTGGCGTCGTAAAGGAACTGGTACTGCCGCAGGACGTGGCGGCCGGTGTTGATGAAGGGCGCCTTCTTGGGAGCGGGGGGTGGCGGTTCGGTGCTGGAGGGGATTACCTGCGCCGGTTCGTTCGGCGCTCCGGTACCAACGAAGAAGGCGTCTATGGCGATTGGATCGGCGGCGGTTGGAATGTTGACGGCCACAGAAGTCCCGGGAGCCAGCACCTTCACCGTCTTCGTCGGCTCGCTTAGATCGGTCTGCTCCACCGTATCGAATTGGATCGTCGGCGGCAGCGTCACGTAGCTTTGCGGAATGCCGGTGTCCATCAGGATGTTGGCCGATGTGCAGATCGGGCCGTTGGCATCGCGGTTCACCTCCGGATTCACGGTGATGCAGCCTTGCGGCATCATCCAGTCGCCGGGATATTGCGCATAACGGGCCAGCTTGGCGAAGCGGAAGCCCGACGTGTTGCCGGCGGTCAATCCGACCTGTATGCCCTGCCGGCCGATGATGTAGCCCGCGTTCAGCGTGCCGTCGGCGATGGGTTGACCGTTTACGCTGCGCAGATTCAACAGGACGTTCTTGTCCGGCGTACCCTGCGGTTGGAAATCCGCCTCCTGGCCGAAGCCGACACCCATGTACAGCACCGGCTTGGCCGGCGCCGGCAGACCAGGGCAGATCTGCTGGTCATGCTGGTAACTGTCGCAGGTGCCGGCTTTCTCCACGCCGAGAATGAAGACCTCGGAGGTAGCGACCTTGTTGTCGGCGCGGTCATACAGGGTCACCGTCATCGGCACCCAGGTGCCGACCCACAGAACCTTGCTGCTCGACAGGAACTGGGTTCCCGGCTTGGCACCGGGCGCCGTCTTCAGCGTCTCGTAGTTCGGGATGTTGGTGGCCGACATGGCGACGCCGACCGATCCGGTGTCCATCGTCACCGTGTGGATGGTGCTGTCGCCGGCGATGCTGAAATTCAGCTTCGGCGGGTCGGTGAAGGACACCGGCTGGAAATTCGCAAAGGGAATGCATTGCGTCACGCCGGCGCCGCCGTAGCTCGGCAAGCTCTGGGCCAGCGCAGGGACTGCTGCAACCAGCGTCAGCGCGGCGGCTGTGACAGTACGCGAAGCCCGACGGTAAAATCTCATGGGAGCGCTCGGCAATGATTGAGTATCCCATGAAAATTGCTCGAAAAGTGGATGAAATCCAGCAACCAATATCGCCGAAAACGCGCTAATCCAGGCGACGACGCAACCGCCGCCCTCGCCATTCAAGGGTGCTCAGCGGGCATGCTGATCCAGGAAGCTGCGGCATTGGTCGAAATCGCGCAGGCACGGGTCGGGCAGGGCGATGCCCTTGCGCTCGGCCAGACTGCGGGCGAAGGCGAGCATGCGCTCGGTCGGTTCGCGCCGAAGCCGTGCGTCGGAGATCGGCGTATCGGCAACCGGAGTGCTTTCCGCAACGGCGGCAGCCGGCGGGGCATTGCCATCGGCCTTTGCCTTGCGGGTGCGCCGCGGCTTCGGCGCCACAGCTTCCCCGTCGATGGAAACCGTGGCTTTGCGCATTCGCCGGCGCACCGGCTTGGCCGCGTCACCGGGTGCTGCTGCAGCGCCGCGGGCTGCCTTCCCCCTTGCGGTCGCGCCCTGGCGGGCGAATCGCGCCTTGGGCGCAGGCAGGCCGAGGTCGAGCGCGGTACCGCGTTGTCCGACCAGCGCACCGATCAGCCGGTGAGCCTCGCTGGCGATGGCATCGATCACGCGGCGGAAATCGGCACGGCCGGTCACCACCTCGTCCAGCTTCATTTCCCACAGTGCGGTGGTGCCGGGATCGACCAGGGTCGGGGCGGCCGCGCGCAGGGTCTCGAACAGATGCAGGCCGGCCGGGGTCGGCACCAGCCATTTGCCGTCCGCCCCCAGCAGGTTCTGCTTGCGCAGACCCTTGATCACCTCGGCGCGGGTGGCCGGGGTGCCGATGCCCTTGGCCTCCTTCAGCCGGTCGCGCAGAGGCGGGTCCTCGACGAACCTCCAGGCATTCTGCATGGCATCGACCAGCGTGCCTTCATTGTAGCGTGGCGGCGCCTGGGTGCGCTTGGCCTCCACCTTGGGATGGCTCAGGGTCGCCAGTTCGCCGTCGGTCAGCGGCGGCAGGGTTTGCTCGGTCTCCTCCTCCGGCTTGCCATCGGATTCAGCCGAGCCGAAGGCGGCCTTCCAGCCCAGCTTCAACGGGATGCGGCCGACGGCGCGGAAGGCGACCGGCTTGGCCCCTCCGGGCGTCGGCACCGGGACCGGCATGGTCACGCTGGTCTGGCGATACTCGTAATCCGGCATCACCGCCGCAAGGTACGACCGGCAGATCAGCGCGAACAGCCGCTTCTCGTCATCGCTCAGCCGGAAGAGCCGCGATTCCAGATCGTCCAGCACATTGACGTTGGGGATCACCGCATGGTGCGACACGCCTTCCAGCGCCTTGTCGCAGAAATGGCCGGACTTGCCCTTGCGGATCACCGGCCGGGAAATGTCCAGATGCGCGAAGCCGCGCAGCCGGGTCAGCGCCCCGACGATGGCCGGCGCATCGGCGATCTGGTTCTCCGACAGGTATCGCGCCTCGGCGCGCGGATAGGTGATGAGCTTCTTGCCTTCGCCGTCATACAGCTCCTGCGCCACCGCCAGCGTGCGGTCGGCGGTCCAGCCCCAGCGCTGGCCGCAGGTCTTCTGCAGCGACGGCAGGTCGTACAGCTTGGGCGGCGCCTGCCGCTTCTCCTCAATCGTCACGGTCAGCGGGCCGCGGTGGTTGTCGGCGGCACGCGCGATTGCCTCGGCCGTGGCGCGGTCCTTGATGCGGTCCTTCGGCGCTGGGGCATGGCGCATCTGGAAGCTGCCCTCCGCCACGGTGGCGGTGGCCACCACCTCGAAGTAATCCTCCGGCTTGAAGTTGCGGATCTCCAGCTCGCGCAGGCAGACGATGGCCAGCGTCGGGGTCTTCACCCGGCCGATGCCGATGACGCCGCGGGTGCCGGGGGCCAGCAGGGTCTTGGTCGCCGTGCGGGTCAGCGACAGGTTGTAGATCTGGTCGGCCTGCTGGCGCGCCACCGCGGCCTCGTAGAGCGGCTGCATGCTGTCGTTCGGCTTCAGCGTGGCGAAGGCGTCGCGCAGGGTCTTGGGATCCTGGGCTGTGAAAAGCGCGCGCCGCACCTTGCCGCGATAGCCGACATGCTCCAGGATTTCCTGGCCGATCAACTGGCCTTCGCGGTCGCAGTCCGTGGCGAGAATCACCTCGTCGCAGCCGCGCAGCGCGGCGGTGATCGCCTGCAGCTTCGCCGCCTTGTTGCCGCCCTGGTCGGGCCGGGTCGGATAAAGACCGTCCGGTTTCAGCAGGGTCGGAGACCAGCGCTTCCAGGCGGGATCGACCTCGTCAGGCTCGGCAAGCCGCAGCAGATGGCCCTCAGCCGGCAGGATGCGGCCGTAGCGGTCGCCCAGGGCCGCGCGCAGGTCCTTCGCCTGGCTGGATTTCTCGGTGATGATCAGCGTCGCCATGCGCCGGAGGATACGGGAATGAAGGAAACGGAGCAAGAACATGCGCGCGGCCGGCGTGGCTTTCGGCACGGCGCTGTTGTCGCAGCCTTGGCCGGTCTGACGATGCTGGCAGGCGTGCCCGTGGCCCATGCCGAGCGGCCCCTGCTCCCCGGCGTTGGCCCGGGCGACCGGCGGGTGCCGGTCGATGCCGCCGCCGATCCCTGGCGCAGCGTGGTGCGGGTGCAGACCAATCTGGCCGGACGCTGCACCGGGGCGCTGGTCGGCCGGCGCACGGTGGTGACCGCCGGCCATTGCCTGTTCAATCCGCGCACCCGGCGCTTCCTCCAGGCGTCGTCGCTGCATGTCCTGTTCGGCTATGACCGCGGCGAGTTCACCCGCCATGTCACGGTGGCGCGGGTGGCGACGGACCCCGCTTACGACCCGGCTGCGGCGGTGCCGATGCTCGCCGGCGACTGGGCGGTGCTGACCCTGGCGGAACCAGCGCCGGACCAGGTGCCGCCGCTCCCCGTCAGCGTGGCGCCGCTGCGGCCCGGCATGCCGCTGATGCTCGGTGGCTACAGCCAGGATCGGGCGCAGATTCTGATGGCCGACAGCGCTTGCCATCTGCTGGGGGAAAGCGCCGGGCTTCTTGTGCACGACTGCGACGCCACGCGCGGGACCAGCGGCGGGCCGCTGCTGGTGCGGACGGCGGGCGCCGCCGGGGCTGATGGCATCGGGGCGAGCGGCGGGGGGTGGGCGGTCGCCGGAGTCGGCGTCGCCGCCGGAAACGCACCGGCCGTGCGCAATTTTGCGGTCCCGTCCGCGCATTTCGCCGCACTTTTGGCGAAGGATACCGCCGCGGGTCAGCCCTGAGCGGCGGATGCGCATTTTTTTCTTCGCGCGCGGCCCCGAATGGCATAGACGTACCCGCGTCTTTTCAGCCCCGGAACCCGGAGTCTTTCCGTCATGTCGATCCAGCGCTTCCACACCGGACCGCGCATGAGCCAGATGGTCGTCCACAAGGACACGGTCTATCTCGCCGGTCAGGTCGCCGACGAGCCGACGCCCGACGTCGAGCGTCAGACCATCCAGATCCTGGCCCAGATCGACGCCCTGCTGGCGGAAGCGGGCAGCGACAAGAGCAAGCTGCTGTCGGCCACCATCTATCTGGCTGACATCGCCAGCTTCGGCGCGATGAACAAGGCCTGGGACGCCTGGGTCGATCCGGCCAATCCGCCGGCCCGCGCCACGGTGGAAGCCAAGCTGGCCGCACCCCAGTATCTCGTTGAAATTCAGGTCACCGCTGCTAAATAAGGCGGCGGAAACGGGGCGACCCGGCAGCCTCGGTTGGGGTGTGCCGGCGTGGCCCGAACGCTGTGAGGGCCGCGCGCTTCAATATTCCGACAAATTGCTTGTCGGTTTACGGAATGTTAATGACGCCTTAACAGATCGCCCGTAAAACCCCGACCAACCTCTGCCGCCGAAGCGGACGACCCCTGACGGTCGCGCTTCGGTTGTCGCGTTACTGCAATGGAACCGCAACATGCCGCGCCAAACGCCACTGTCTGACATTCGGAACATCGGCATCATCGCCCACGTCGACGCGGGCAAGACGACGACCACCGAACGCATTCTGTACTACACCGGTCGCAAGCACACGATCATCGACGTCCACGAGACGAAGGATCTGAAGACGTCGACGACGACCGACTACATGGAGCAGGAGCAGAAGCGCGGCATCACCATCCAGTCGGCCGCGGTTTCGACCTTCTGGCGCGAAAAGAAGATCAACGTCATCGACACCCCGGGCCACGTCGACTTCACCATCGAGGTGAACCGCTCGCTGCGCGTGCTCGACGGCGCGGTCGTGGTGTTCGACGGCGTCGCCGGCGTGGAGCCGCAGTCGGAAACGAACTGGCGCCTGGCTGACAACTACAACGTGCCGCGCATCTGCTACGTCAACAAGATGGATCGTTCGGGCGCGAACTTCCAGCGTTGCGTCAGCATGATCAAGGCCCGCCTGAACGCCCGCCCGGTCTGCATCCAGGTCCCGCTCGGCTCGGAAGACAACTTCCGCGGCATGGTCGATCTGGTCGAGATGAAGGCGTATGTCTGGTTCTCGGACGACAAGGACGCCAAGTGGGAAATCTGGGAGATCACCGACGATCTCGCCCAGAAGCTCAACCTGACCGTCAAGGAAGACCTGGACAACATCGCCAGCATCCCGGCGCTCCGCGCCGAGCTGGTCGACACCGCGCTCGAGCAGGACGACGCGGCGATGGAAGCCTATCTGGAATCGGGTGAGGACCCGTCGCCCGACGTGCTGCGCGCCTGCCTGCGCAAGGGCACCATCACCAGCGCCTTCACGCCGGTGCTCTGCGGCTCGTCCTACAAGAACAAGGGCGTCTGCCAGGTTCTGGACGCGGTCGTCGATCTGCTGCCGGCCCCGACCGACGTCGAGGCGATCAAGACGGTGGACGAGGACGGCAACCCGAACGGCGAGCGTCTCAGCTCCGACGACGCGCCCTTCTCGGCGCTGGCCTTCAAGGTGCTGAACGACACCTACGGCTCGATGACCTTCGTCCGCGTCTATTCGGGCGTGCTGACCAAGGGCATGTCGATCCTGAACTCGACCCGCGGCAAGCGCGAGAAGATCGGCCGCATGGTCGAGATGTACGCGAAGGACGCCAACCCGATCGAGGAAGCCCGCGCCGGCGACATCATCGCACTCGTCTCCCTGCAGGAGACCGAGACCGGTGACACGCTGTGCGACGCCTCCGCGCCGGTGATCCTGGAGCGCATGCGCTTCCCCGACCCCGTCATCAGCGTCTCGGTCGAGCCGAAGACCAAGGGCGAGCAGGAGAAGTTCTCGATCGCGCTCGGCAAGATGGTCCGCGCCGATCCGTCGCTCCGCCTGGAGACCGACCGTGAAACCGGCCAGACCATCCTGCGCGGCATGGGCGAGCTGCACCTGGAAGTGACGCTCGACCGCATGCGCACGGAGTTCGGCGTGGAAGGCAACATGGGCAAGCCCCAGGTCGCCTATCGCGAGACGATCACCAAGCCGGTCGAATACACCTACACCCACAAGAAGCAGACCGGTGGTTCGGGCCAGTTCGCCGAGGTGAAGATCGTCTTCGCGCCGCGCGAGCGGGGCGAGGGCTTCGAGTTCCTCGACGAGACGGTCGGCGGCACGGTTCCGCGCGAATACGTTCCGTCGGTCAAGAAGGGTCTGGAGATGCAGAAGGAAGACGGCGTCCTCGCCGGCTACCCGACTGTGGACTTCAGCGCCCGCCTGGTGGACGGCAAGTACCACGACGTCGACTCGAACGCCCTGACGTTCGAAATCGCCGCCAAGGCCTGCTTCCGCGAGGCTCTGCCGAAGGCCGGTCCGATCCTGCTCGAGCCGGTCATGAAGGTCGAGATCGTCACCCCCGACGATTACCTGGGCGACGTCATCGGCGACGTGAACCGTCGTCGCGGCACCGTCCTGGGCCAGCTGGAGCGTGGTTCGAACATCGCCGTCGAGGCCAATGTCCCGCTGAACGAAATGTTCGGCTACATCGGCCAGCTGCGCGGCATGACCTCGGGGCGCGCGTCCTACACGATGGAGTTCAGCCACTACGAGCCGGTGCCGCGCAACGTCACCGATGAAATCGTGGCCGGCCGCAACAAGGCCGCCTGATCGCTTGGCTCCGACTTTTCGGGGCTGGCAATCGGGAGACATCCGGTAAAGCAGACGGCCGGCGGAGCGATCCGCCGGCCGTTCGCCGTTTCAAGGGACGGAGGATGGAAACAGCGGCATAAGGCCTTCCGTTCCAAGCCGATCCGTCGTCTGCACCGATGGCATAAGGGACATAGGTCGGCGGCCTAAGGCACCGGAACGGCGGCCAATGACCAATTCATTATCGTTTTGCAACCAAAAAATAGTTGGCAGTTCGGCGAATCCGTGCCCAAATTTGGAGCATGACGATTCGACGCTTCTTTTCCTTGACTGTGCTTTTGACGCTGACCCTCGGGGTGCCGGCCGGGGCAGGGCAGGGGAACATGCGTCTGGACAGTCTTTTCCAGGCTTTGAACACCACCACCGACGCGACCTATGCCGAATCGGTGGAGGAGCATATCTGGGACTTCTGGCTCGATCATCCCGACCCGGTGATGGTGCGCGACATGCGCGCCGGGGTGAACAGCCTGAACGGCGACGACTACGATTCGGCCCTGCACGCGTTCGACGCCGTGGTCGCCCGCGACCCGTCCTATGCGGAAGGTTGGAACAAGCGCGCCGCCACCCACTACATGCTGGGCGACTACCGCGGCGCCATGTTGGATCTGCATCGCGCGCTGTCGCTGGAGCCCCGCCATTTTGGGGCGCTGGTGGAGTTGGGGTTGGTCTATCTGGCTTTGGGCGACGAGAGGCCTGCTTTGCGTGCCTTCGACGCGGCGCTGAAGATCAATCCGCATCTGGCGCGGGTTCGGGCGCAGGCCGATGCGATCCGCAATCGCCGGGCGGGAACCGATCTGTAGGCGGCCGGCCGACGCTCCCAATCGCCCCGCTGGCTATCGCGCGCAGAACTATCATGAAAAACCCGCTATAGGGGTATAGCATCCGGTGCTACGACCGCCATGCGGTCGATGTGTCATGACCGCGCGTCCATGACGGATGGATGTGCCGTCGTCGCGGGCGGAGGCGGGATGTTCGACCATGCGATCCAGATGATCGGTGACTTGCGGGTGTTGAGCGCGCTCGGCCTGCTCTGCCTGTCCTTCATCCTGCCGCTGACGATCTTTATTGGCCGCAGCAACATCAAGAACGTGCGCCAGAAGATCATTGCCGATCTCGAATCGGTCTTCCGCATCGAAGGGCAGGATCACGACCAGCTGATTCCGTCCTTCGAATTCGCCGCCTACAAATACCGCGCGCTGCCGCAGGGGCCGGATTGGACGCAGCCGTCGGAATGGCGGGCCTATTTCTTCCCGGTTCTGGTCTTCATCATGGTGTCCTTCAGCGGTTTCCTGACCTCCAGCGGCATGTTGCTGAGCAAGGACCGGCTGGACCATTTCCAGCCCCTGTTCAGTGGCATGACCTTGTATGGAGTCGATGGCATCACGCGGATCGACATGGTTCATTACCAGCTTCAGACCGTGGCGGTGCTGTCCTTTTCCTTCTTCGGCGCCTATGTCTGGTCGATCGATTATCTGATCCGCCGAATCTCCAACTACGATCTGTCGCCGATCTCCTTCCTGCGGGTGACAGGGCACATCATCCTCGCCTGCATTACCGCGGTCACACTGCATCACGCCTATATGGACCTGGCGCAGATGGTGCCGGAGCAGGCGGTGGGCGACCGCGTGCCGGAACTGCTGGTCGCCTTTCTGGTCGGCTTCTTTCCCAAGCTGGGTCTGCAAACCCTGCTGAGCCGGGTGCCGCAGTTGCAGATCCGGCGGATCGATCCCCGGGCGCAGAGCTTCATCCGTGAGTATCCCATCGACATGATCCTGGGCATCGACTCGGCCATCAAGTTCCGGCTGGCGGAGTTCGAGATCGAGGACGTGCAGAATCTCGCCACGGCCAACCCGATCCTGCTGTTCGTCGAAACACCTTACGGCATCTACGAGACGATGGACTGGGTGGCGCAGGCGCAGCTGATCCTGGCGCTCGACCTCGACCAGATCGAGGCGCTGCGCGTCATCAACATCCGCACCATCTTCGACGTGGAACGCTTCATGAGCCGCCCGGAGTCGCGGCCGCGGCTGGTCCAGGCATTGAACTGTCCCAAGACGGACGGGAAGGGTGGGGTGCTGCTGGCCGAGCGCGGCATCACGATGGAGAATCTCGAATCGGTGGTGCTGTCCATCGGCGAGGATCTGCACGTCCAGCGCCTGCGCCAGATCTGGCGGAACATCGAATTGAAGTTGAGCATGGACTTGCCGCAGGTGCTGCGCGACCGTGCCCTGCTGAATGCCGGCCGGGCACCGGTGGGGCCGGTCGCGGTCGCCGATATCGCAGTTGGGGAGGCCGGAACCGGCCAGGAGCCGGTCCCGGCTGCGGTTCGGGTGCCGGTTCCCGCCGAATGACCGGCGGTCGGGCTGCTGCCGGTAATCGGCCTTGACAAGTTCCAGGGTTTTCCTATAGTCGCACCCTCTCGCTGCCCTGCATGGGTGGCGGGTAACATTGTGCGTTCCCGGTCCCGGTCTTGTGTCGGGCGGGATTTGCTCGGTGTGTAGGCGGCCCGACGGGCTGCCGTTGAGATATCGAGACTGAGGAGAGTAGCGTGGCGCGTATTGCTGGCGTCAACATCCCCGCGCAGAAGCGCGTGGAGATCGGGTTGACCTACATCCATGGCATCGGCCCCTTCAAGGCCAAGGAAATCTGCGCGAAGCTGGAAATCCCGGCCGAGCGTCGCGTGAACGAGCTGACGGACGACGAAGTCCTGAAGATCCGCGAGACCATCGACGCCGACTACCGCGTCGAGGGCGATCTTCGTCGTGAAGTCGCCATGAACATCAAGCGTCTGATGGACCTGGGCTGCTACCGTGGCCTGCGTCACCGCAAGGGCCTGCCGGTCCGCGGCCAGCGCACCCACACGAACGCCCGCACCCGCAAGGGTCCGGCCAAGCCGATCGCCGGCAAGAAGAAGTAAGAGGACGAACGCAAAATGGCCAAGCCCTCCGCCGCTTCTCAGCGCCTGCGTCGTCGCGAGCGCAAGAACATCACCGCCGGCGTCGCTCACGTGAACGCCTCGTTCAACAACACGATGATCACCATCACCGACGCGCAGGGCAACACCATTGCCTGGTCGTCGTCGGGCACCATGGGCTTCAAGGGTTCGCGCAAGTCGACGCCCTACGCCGCCCAGGTCGCTGCCGAGGACGCTGGCCGCAAGGCTCAGGAACACGGCATGAAGACCCTGGAAGTCGAAGTGAAGGGTCCGGGTTCGGGGCGTGAGTCCGCGCTCCGCGCCCTGCAGTCGATCGGCTTCCAGATCACGTCGATCCGCGACGTCACGCCGATCCCGCACAACGGCGTTCGCCCGCCGAAGAAGCGTCGCGTCTGATTTAGCTTTGTTTCCGCACCCGCGGGGACCGACCGTTCCGGGACAGGGGGCCGCAGCCATCGCGGCCCCCTCAGCATGGGAATGGTTCGGGCCCCGCGGGTTCGTGTTCACCCGATGGCATCTTGAGGTCGATCCGTGCTTCAGAAGAACTGGCAGGAACTGATTAAGCCGAGCAAGCTGGACATTCAGCCCGGTGACGACGCCGACCGCTTTGCGACCGTGGTCGCCGAGCCGCTGGAACGCGGCTTCGGTCTGACGCTGGGCAACGCGTTGCGCCGCATCCTGCTCTCCTCGCTGCAGGGTGCCGCCGTCACGTCGATCCACATCGACGGCGTGCTGCACGAGTTCTCGTCCATCCCCGGCGTCCGCGAGGACGTAACCGACATCGTCCTGAACATCAAGACGATGGGTCTGCGCATGGGCGGCGACGGCCCGAAGCGCATGCGCCTGCGTGCCGAAGGCCCGGGCGAGGTAAAGGCCGGCATGATCGAGACCGGTCCCGACATCCAGGTCATGGATCCGGAACTGATCATCTGCACGCTGGACAACGGCGCGCGGCTGAACATGGAACTGACGGTCGAGACCGGCAAGGGCTACGTCCCGGCCAGCCAGAACCGTCCGGAAGACGCGCCCATCGGCCTGATTCCGATCGACGCCCTGTTCTCCCCGGTCCGCAAGGTGTCCTACAAGGTCGACAATGCCCGCGTCGGGCAGGTCACCGACTATGACCGCCTGTCGATGACGGTGGAGACCAACGGTTCGGTCAAGCCGGACGACGCGGTGGCTCTCGCCGCCCGCATCCTGCAGGACCAGCTGCAGCTGTTCATCAACTTCGAGGAGCCGACGCACGCCGTCTCCGAGGAGAAGCACGAGGAGGTTCCGTTCAACAAGAACCTGCTTCGCAAGGTGGACGAGCTGGAGCTATCGGTCCGTTCGGCCAACTGCCTCAAGAACGACAACATTGTCTACATCGGCGACCTGGTGCAGAAGACGGAGGCGGAAATGCTCCGCACCCCGAACTTCGGCCGCAAGTCGCTGAACGAGATCAAGGAAGTGCTGTCCCAGATGGGCCTGCACCTCGGTATGGAAATCCCGAACTGGCCGCCGGAGAACATCGAAGAGCTGGCCAAGCGTCTGGAAGAGCCGTACTAAGCATCTCGCCGTTTGCCGCGCCCCGTCCGTCTCCGGGCGGGAGGGGCGCATTCCCCAGGGCCGCCACGGCCCGACCCGGCTGCCGTACCAGCATTACGACTGGGCGGCGGGGTTCACGATCGGCTCCCCGAGGGGGGCCATGCCATGAAGGAGGACCGCCATGCGTCACGGCGTTTCGGGACGTAAGTTCAGCAAGACCAGCAGCCACCGCAAGGCCATGTTCTCGAACATGGCGAACGCGGTGATCAAGCACGAGCAGATCACCACCACCCTGCCGAAGGCGAAGGACCTGCGTCCGATCGTCGACAAGCTGATCACGCTCGGCAAGAAGGGTGGCCTGGCCAACCGTCGTCTGGCTTTCGCCCAGCTGCGCGACAACGAGACGGTGACCAAGCTGTTCACCGTCCTGGCCGACCGCTACAAGGACCGTCAGGGTGGCTACAGCCGCGTCCTGAAGGCCGGCTTCCGCTACGGCGACGCCGCCGACATGGCGGTGTTCGAGCTGGTCGAGCGTGACGTTTCGGCCAAGGGTCAGAACTCCGGCCCGACGCAGGACGTCGCCGAGGCCGAAGGCGAGACCGCCGAGTAACATGACCGGCAATCGCGCCGGTCTCACCCCCTGTGCGGCATCGGGTCCCAGGGCCCCGTATCGCACAGGACGGGATCGCCGATATCGGTGATATATTAGACCCTTCCTCCGGTTCGCCGGAGGAAGGGTTTTCTCATTTGTGGCCGGTCAAATGTTGCGTTCTCTTTACACACGCCTCCAGCGCCTGTCCGCCCGCGACGATGCCGTCTGGTGGATGTCGGCGATCTCCTTCGCCGAAAGCTCCTTCTTCCCATTGCCGCCGGACGTGATGCTGGTGCCGATGTGTCTGGAGAAGCCGAAGAGGCTGTGGTTCTACACCAACATCTGCGCCTTCGCGTCGCTGCTCGGCGGAATGCTGGGCTATGCGCTGGGCTTCTATCTGTTCGAGAGCGTCGGGCGGATGATCATCGACTTCTACAACGCGCAGGAGTCGTTCCAGCATTTTCAGGAGATGTTCTCCGAGTTCGGCCCCTGGTTCCTGATCCTGAAGGGGGTGACGCCGATCCCCTACAAGCTGCTGACGATCACCGCCGGCTTCGCCCATCTCGACCTGACGGTCTTCATCCTCTGTTCCATCGTCGCGCGCTTTTCCCGCTTCTACATGATCGCCATCCTGCTGCACTTCTACGGCCCGCAGGTTCAGCACATCATCGAAAAGCGCCTGATGCTGGTGGCCACCGTCCTGCTGGTCGTGGTGGTCGGCGGCCTCCTCAGCTTCAAGTTCGTCTGAACGCTCCGGAGTGAGATCGCTTCGAGCGGAAATGCCCGAAGCGTGAATCACACGGTTCCCTCTATTCAGTCCGGCATGCCCTGGTCCTGGCGGTCACGCCGGGACGGGGGCAGGGCGTCGCGGTCGGCGCGGTCGCGGCGCACGATCAGCACGATGGCAACCGCCACGAACAGACCGCCCAGCAGCGGCACGATCATCTCCCCCATGCCGATGTTGGGCAGCGCCAGCACGCGCGAGGCCAGCATGACGAGGCCGAGGACGAGCAGCGCAAGCAGCAGCCGCAAGGACCGGTGGCGCGGCGGGTTGCGTGTCGATCTGCCGTCCGATTCCGGTGTCATTTCAGTCATTCCCTTCTTGCTACGGTTATCGGCATAGTGGGGACCGAATGGGGGATGGTCCAGAGGGGTGTGGCATTCCGTCATGCCAAAGGCCATTCCCACAACAAGAACAATAGGAGCCGTCGTGGCTATGTTCCGTCCGGTCCGTCTCGTTGCCCCGCTCGTGGCCGTGGCTCTGCTCGGTCTGTCGGCCTGCGCCGATCCGGCCTCGCGCCCCGCCGCCGGCCCGGCCCCCACCGTTACCGTGGTCCCGGGACCGTCCACCCCGCGCGCCGGCGCCGACGACCAGTCGCTGCGGATCGACGGGGGCACCGGTGCCGGCGCGTCCTGCCAGGCCCAGTGCGAGCGCAGCCACAATTCCTGCATGGACTCGGTCGCGGCCCGCAACCAGGGTGGCATCGACCGCACCGACTCGACTCCCTTCAGCCCGACCGACAATTGCAGCTACCAGCTGAAGCAGTGCTACCAGCGCTGCACCTCGGTGCGCTGAGGCGGCGGTCATGGCAAAACGCGGCGAGTCGGGCGGGGATGCCGGGCTGTTCTCTGCGGCGGCTCCCCGTCCGCTCGCCGACCGGTTGCGTCCGCGCACGCTGGACGAGGTCGTCGGGCAGGATCATCTGCTGAAGCCCGACGGCCCGCTGGGCCGCATGGTCGCGGCGCGGCGGCTGGCCTCCATGATCCTGTGGGGGCCGCCCGGCTGCGGGAAGACCACAATCGCCCGCCTGCTGGCCCACAGCACCGACCTGCATTTCGAACCGTTGTCGGCGGTGTTCTCCGGTGTCGCCGACCTGCGCAAGGTCTTCGACGCCGCGCGCGCGCGTCGGGTGGCGGGGCAGGGGACGCTGCTGTTCATCGACGAGATCCACCGCTTCAACCGGTCCCAGCAGGATGGCTTCCTGCCCTTCGTCGAGGACGGCACCGTCACGCTGGTCGGCGCCACCACCGAGAATCCGTCCTTCGAACTGAACGCCGCCTTGCTGTCGCGGGCGCAGGTGTTCGTGCTCAACCGGCTGGACGACACTGCGCTGGAAAAGCTGCTGTCGCGGGCCGAGGCGGAGATGGACCGGCCGCTGCCGCTGGACGCCGATGCGCGTGCCGCGGTGAAGGCGATGGCCGATGGCGATGGCCGTTTCTGCCTGAACCTGTGCGAGGAGCTGTTCGCGCTGCCGGGTGAAACGATACTCGACACCAACGCGCTCGCCGCCACCATCCAGCGCCGTGCCCCGCTCTACGACAAGTCGCAGGAAGGGCACTACAACCTCATCAGCGCCCTGCACAAGTCGCTGCGCGGCTCCGACACCGATGCTGCCCTCTACTGGTACAGCCGCATGCTGGACGGCGGCGAGGACCCGCGCTACATCGCGCGGCGTCTGACCCGCTTCGCGGTGGAGGATATCGGGCTGGCCGACCCCAACGCGCTGACCCAGGCGGTTGCCGCGTGGGAGGCCTATGAACGGCTGGGCAGCCCGGAGGGCGAACTGGCCCTGGCACAGCTGGTCATCTATTTGGGGACGGCGCCGAAGTCGAACGCCGGCTATACCGCCTACAAGGCGTCGGTGCGGGCGGCGAAGGAGACCGGCTCGCTGATGCCGCCCAAGCATATCCTGAACGCACCGACCAAGCTGATGAAGACCATCGGCTACGGCAAGGGATACGAGTACGACCACGACACGGCGGAGGGCTTCTCCGGCCAGAATTATTTCCCCGACGGCATGGCGCGGCGCGAGTTCTATCAACCGGTGGAGCGCGGTTTCGAACGCGATCTGCGCAAGCGGCTGGACTATTGGGCCAAGCTGCGCGAGCGGCGGGGAGAGGAGTAGGGAAAGCGATTTCGCCCCGTCCTACGCCGACGCGCGGGACAGGGCGAATGACTTGCCCGAAAACAAATGGCTCTTACGCCGCCATCCCATCGGCCGGGGCCGAGGCGATCAGGCGGTAATGGCTGGTGTCGGCGAGGACTGAACAGCTCAGGGTCTTCGAGACGCCCTCGTCCTCGGTGCTGACGACGCGGGCGTGGGGGATGCCCAGCAGGTTGACCGTTGCCGTCACCCGCCAACCGCGGCCGCCGGCGCTGCCGACCGGTTGGAAGACCTGCCCGATCTGGACATGCTTCTTGCTCATGACGGAAAACCCTCGGACGGCCGGTCACCCATGGGGGAGCCGGCCTGTTGCGCAAAACTCAACCGACAGTTAAGCGCAGCAACATGTCGCGATCAACAGAGAAACCGTCGAATATCCCACAGGCCGGTAAACGCACGGTGAAATGTCACGGCCTGCCGGCTTATCGGCAGCGTTCTCAGCAGCCCGATTTCGGCAGAGCCTCGATCTTTTCCAGCACGGCGTTGACGGTGAAATCGCCATAGTCGATCTGCATGGACTCGGCGATGCCGTTTTCCAGCAGATGCAGGCTCATCTCATACTCCGGCTGGGCCGAATCGCTCTGCACCGGGAAGAAGGCCATGCGGACCGGCCAGGCCTTGCCCACCTTCAGCAGCGGATCCTTTCCGGCGTCCTTCGGCGCACCGGGCTTGCCGACGACGGTCGACACCTCGGTCGGGCCCTCCGCGTCGGAGCCGTCGAAGATGGTGCGGGTGAAGAAGGGCTCCTTGCGTTCGGCATGATCCAGGATCGCCAGCGTGTGGGCGGTCGGGAACATGGTGCCGGCCGGCAACTCCATCTCCTGCGGATCGGGCTTGGTGAACTGGGCGCTGCCGGCGCCGCCTTCGCTCAGGTTCGCCTCGCCGCGCACCTCCTCGTCGACCTCGCCGTTCACCAGCTTGCGGACGTTGAAGCGGTAGCGCAGACCGTTCTTCGCCTCCCACGTCGTGTAGTTGGTGTTCATCGCCATGTCCTCGCCCTCGCTGTAGACGAAGCGCAGCTGGAAGCGCTGCTCCGTCGTCCAGCCGTCGCAGGCGTCGGCCCATTCGAACATCATGCGGCCGCGGACGTCGCTGACCTTCGAGCCGTTGCGCGCCGACCCCAGCGACATGGCGTAGATCGCCCGGTGGGGCTGGATCTTGGCCGCCACCGCCGCCAGCGAGGTCGCGGCCGGCTGAGCCAGGACAGGGGAGGCCGCGAGAAGCGCACCGGCGGAAACGGCGGCTGCGAAGACCGCACCAACGGTTGCCGGAAGGGCAGAGAGACGGTCGAGCAAGACGGGATCCACAGGTGATTGACGGCTCTTGGTGGAGTATGGGTGTTTTTGCCGCGGTCCGAAAGGCCCGCCACCCGAATGTCCTATCAATGGAAGGGAACCGCCGGAATGACAAGCCCTGCCGAGGTGCAGCCCGTGACGCAGTCGGACAGTCCCGTCTCCGACTCCTCCGCCCGGCCCGTGCTGCTGCTGACCCGCCGCCTTCCAGATGCGGTGGAGGCGCGGGCCTCGCGCGACTACCGGGCGGTGCTCAACCCGGAGGACCGCGCCTTCAGCGGACAGGAGATCGCCGCCCGCGCCGCGGAGGTCGGGGCCGATGCCGTGCTCTGCTGTGCCGGCGACCGGCTGGACGCCGCCGCCATCGCCGCCCTGCCGCAGAGCGTTCGGGTGCTGGCGACCTTCTCGGTCGGGACCGACCACATCGACCTGGAGGCGGCGCGCGCCCGCGGCCTGACCGTCACCAACACGCCTGACGTGTTGACCGACGCCACCGCCGACATCGCCCTGCTTCTGCTGCTGGGGGCGGCGCGCCGCGCCTCGGAGGGCGAGCGGATGATCCGGGCCAACGCCTGGACCGGCTGGACCCCAACCCAGCTGATGGGCACCCATGTCGGGGCCAAGCGGCTGGGCATCGTCGGCATGGGCCGCATCGGGCAGGCGGTGGCGGTCCGCGCCCGCGCCTTCGGCATGACCATCCATTACAGCAACCGCCGTCGCTTGGCCCCGGAGCTGGAACTGGGTGCCACCTACCATGCCGACCCCGAGGCGATGCTGCCGGTGTGCGATGTCCTGTCGCTTCATTTCCCGGCCACGGCGGAAACCCGACATTGGCTGAACGCCGAACGGATCGAACGACTGCCGCCCGGCGCCATCCTGATCAACACCGCGCGCGGCAGCGTGGTGGACGACGGCGCGGTGATCGATGCGCTGAAGCGGGGGCGCCTCGCGGCGGCTGGGCTCGACGTGTTCGAGAACGAGCCGAACCTGCATCCCGGCTACCGCGACCTGCCCAACGCCTTCCTGCTGCCGCATCTGGGCAGCGCCACGGTGGAGACGCGGAACGCCATGGGGTTCAAGGCGCTGGACAATGTCGACGCGGTGACGGCCGGCCGGCCGGCGCCGGACCGGGTGGTGTGACGGGAGGGGGGAGCCTTTTGCCGGCCGCCCTCCGCTGCCTGCCCACCACTGCCTGACATCGTCTGCCCGGCATCCCCGGCAGGGATTTCCTGCCCCGAACGATTGGAGTGGGCAGAAGATGCCGGTCTGGTGGGAAAGAGGCTCCACCCCTGCCGAATGATCCGCCGGGGCAATCCGCCGGAAATGCATAAAATGCTCGGTATCTCCGGGGTGCGGCGGGTTGGCACGGGGGTTGCTTAGAGGAAGGCGAAGTGTTCCGACCTTCATCAGAGGAGCCGACCCCATGAACGCCATCGTCGCCGCCTTGGACCTGAAGCATCACGCCGCCGACCGTTTCGACGTGCCGGCAGGCTGGTCACCGGTCGCGCTGGCCTCGCGCGTCGGGCTTCTGCGGGGGACCGAGCGCCAGACTCTGGACGAGACGATCGCGTTGCTCGCCGAAGCAAAAGATACGATCGCCGAGTTGCAGGAGCGTGTCGCCTACCTGGAAAGCCTGACGATGACGGACGAGCTGACCGGCCTCCTGAACCGGCGCGGCTTCTACAGCCACTTCCGGCGTGAACTGGCCTCGGCCCGGCGCAACGGCACTGCCGGCGGGCTGCTGGTCATGATCGACCTGGATGGCTTCAAGGCCATCAACGACACCCACGGCCATGTCGCCGGCGACGCCTATCTGCGGCAGGTGGCCCGGATGATCGTCGGCAATGTCCGGCAGGAGGATGTCGTCGCCAGGCTGGGCGGCGACGAGTTCGCCGTACTGCTGACCAACACCGACACCGCCAACGGCCTCGCCCGCGCCCGCCAGCTGGCCGCCATCGCCGATGCCACCCATGTGGAGTGGGGCGGCCAGACCCTGCCGGTCCGCTTCTCCGTCGGCACCCAGCCCTATGGTGCCGAGGACAGCGAGGACGAGGTGATGCGCCGCGCCGACGCCATGATGTATGGCGCCAAGGGTGCCCGCCGCCGCGACGCCAAGCGCAAGGCGAAGCGGGCGGCCTGAGAAGGCCGGACGCCGCCTGTTGTTGCTGTTCCGGACAATCGAGGCCGCCCGCGTCCGTCGCGGGCGGTTTTCCGTTTTCCGACAGGGCGATCGCAGTCCGATAAGGGATGCCGGCCAGCGGTTCGGTAACGACTATTTAACCGTCGCGACCTAATCAGAAAGGGGGTATACCGGATCTGCGGTCCCGCAACCGTGCCTTCGGCCTGCCGGCCGGGGGAAGCGCGTCCGCGGTGCGCAAGGTGCGGCATCGGACCGCGTGAACGGGACAGCGTGAACGCGGGGGTCACACCCAGGGAGGATGCATGCCAGCGGAGCCGTGCGGACCATTGGAGACCGGTGGTAAGCCGACCAAGACCGTCCTCATCGTCGAGGACAACGAGCTGAACATGAAGCTCTTTCATGACCTGCTCGAGGCGCACGGCTATGGCACGCTGCAGACCCGCGAAGGCATGGAGGCGATGCGTCTGGCGCGCCTGCATCGTCCCGACCTGATCCTGATGGACATCCAGCTGCCCGAAGTGTCGGGGCTGGAGGTCACCCGTTGGATCAAGGACGATCCGGAGTTGAAGAGCATCCCGGTCGTCGCAGTCACCGCCTTCGCCATGAAGGGCGACGAAGAGAAAATCCGTCAGGGCGGCTGCGAGGATTATGTGGCGAAGCCCATCTCGGTCATGAAATTCCTTGAAACGGTCAAAAAGTTTCTCGGATAAGTCGCTTTCAACTGTGCCAATTCTGCAGGATTTCCCTTCCGATGTCCGCGCGTGTCCTTGTTGTCGATGACGTTCTGCCCAATGTGAAGCTGCTCGCGGCAAAGCTGACGCGCGAATACTTCAATGTGCTGACCGCCTTCAACGGACCCGACGCGCTGGAGATGGTGCGGAAGGAATCGCCCGACATCGTCCTGCTGGACGTCATGATGCCGGGCATGGATGGGTTCGAGGTCTGCGAGAAGATCCGCTCCGACCCCGCTACCATGCACATTCCGGTGGTGATGGTCACGGCGCTGTCCGACATCGCCGACCGCGTCCGGGGGCTGGAGGCGGGAGCCGACGATTTCCTGACCAAGCCGGTGAACGACATCGCGCTGTTCGCGCGCGTCCGCTCGCTGGTGCGGCTGAAGATGATGATGGACGAGTGGCGCCTGCGCGAAACCACGTCGGGTCAGTTCGGCGTCATCGAGCGCAGCGGCACCATGCTGAGCGAATCCTTCGAGCGCGCAAGCGTGCTGGTGCTGGAGGATTCCGCGCTCGATCTCGAAAAGATCACGGACACGCTGGAGCGTGACCACAACACGGTGACCTCCGCCGACACCTGCGCCAAGGCGTTGGAACGTGCGCTGGGCAACCCGCTCGATCTGGTGGTGGTCAGCCTGACCCTGCTGAACGAGGACGGGCTGCGGCTCTGTTCGCAGCTGCGCTCGCATGAGCGCACCCGGCAGGTGCCGATCCTGCTGATGGTCGACGACGGCGACCTTGGGCAGGTGGCGAAGGGGCTGGAACTCGGCGCCAACGATTACGTCATCAAGCCGGTCGACCGGAATGAGTTGCTGGCCCGCGCCCGCACCCAGATCCGGCGCAAGCGCTATCAGGAACGGCTGCGCTCCAATTACGAGCAGAGCCTGTCGATGGCGCTGACCGACAGCCTGACCGGCGTCTTCAACCGCCGCTACGTCAACGCCCATCTGCCCCGGCTGCTGGAGCGCGCCATCGACAGCCACAAGCCGGTGTCGGTGCTGATGTTCGACATCGACCACTTCAAGGTGGTCAACGACACCTACGGCCATGCCATCGGCGACGAGGTGCTGCGCGAGGTTTCCGCCCGCGCCAGCCGCAACCTGCGCACCTTCGACCTCGTCGCCCGGCTGGGCGGCGAGGAATTCATCGTCATCCTGCCGGACACCGACGGCGAAGCGGCGCTGATCGTCGCCGAGCGCCTGCGCTCGCGCATCGCCGATTTCCCCTTCGCCGTCTCGGCCGACCGCGGCGAGATCAACGTGACGGTGTCGATCGGCATCTCCATCGGCGGCCGGCTGGGCGATACCGCCGAGGGTCTGGTCCGCCGGGCCGACGAGGCGCTGTACGAGGCCAAGCGTTCGGGCCGCAACTGCGTGATCGCCGACGCCCGCGCCGACCAGTTGGAGGGTTGAGGGGCGGACCGGGCGTCCGCACCCCTTTTTCGTCCCCTTGCTGTCCCTGCTGCGCCGCACCATGTGGCAAAGCCGTTCCTTTCCACCGGCATCATTGGGGATCAGATGCTCGCCACCGCCAGCGGCGCCATCACCCATCTGGGCAGCAGCAGCCTTCTCGTTCCACTGTCCGCCCTCTATGCAACCGCGCTGTGGCGGCATCACTCGGCGCCGCTGGCGCTGCGCTGGCTGCTGGCCCTGGCGCTTTGCCTTGGCGCAATGGTCGTGCTGAAGCTGATCGGGCATGGCTGCGGCCTGCCGGACTTTCCGCTGTTCCCCTCGCTGTTCGCCGGCGACCGCTTCATCAGCCCCAGCGGCCACGCCGCCTTTTCCGCCGTCTTCTACGGGTCGGTGTCGGCGCTGGCGGCACGCAATGCTGAATCGCGCTGGCTGCGCATCGGCCTGCCGCTGGGGGCGGTGGCGCTGGTGCTGGCCATCGGGGCCTCGCGCGTCGCCGTCTCGGCCCATTCCGGGGCGGAGGTGGTGGCCGGGCTGACCATCGGCGGGCTGTCGGCCCTGCTGTTCCTGTGGAGCAGCCGAAAGGACGGCGCCCCGCGGCTGCGTCCCTCTCCCTGGCTGGCAAGTGCGATGGTGCTCGGGCTCGCCCTGCTGGTCCATGCCGGCGACCCGTCCTTCGTGGAGGGGACCATCCGCTGGGCCGCCCATCAGCTCGGCAGCGGGGCCGGCCTGTGCGAGCTGGCCGGCCGTGTCTTCCCCGGCAGCCGCGGATAAGTCACCAACCGGGGTGAAGCCGGCGGCATCCTGTGTTATGACGGACGGCCGCGCACGGTCCCGGCAACACGGCGCCGTTCACGTCAATGCTTAAGCCAAAGGCTTGCGCGGCGCCGCGTAAGATCCTATACCGACGCCCCGTTTCCGTTCCGTTCCGTTTCCGCACCCAATCCATCCAAACTGCCCTGGTCACCCCCGCACCGCATGTCGCTCTTCGATGCCTTGCCGCGTGGCCCTTTGTCGGGTGGCGCCGCCGTCCCCTTCGGTCAGGATGACCTGACGCGCGTCTTCGATGCCAAGACGCTGCAGCGCGGCCGCACGCTGATGATGACGGGTGCGGTGACGCTGGGTGCGCCCGGCAGCGACCGGATCGAGGCGGAGGTCAGCGACCTCGGCCGCCGGCTGTCGGTGACGGTGACCCCGGTGCAGGGCAAGCGCAGCGTGGTGCTCGACCGTACCTGTTCCTGTGGCCGCAACGCCTGCGCCCACATGGCGGCGGCGGCGATGCTGGCGCTGGAAAGCCGTCCGGAATGGCGCCGCGCCTCCCTGTTCGACGTGGCCGACGTGAAGGCGCCGCTCGCCCCGCCTCCTCCTCCTCCGCCGGTTCCGGTCGCATCCCCGCCGGTCGCTGCTGCCACCGTGCAGCCATCGGCGCCTCCTCCTGTGCCGCCGGCTGCTCCCAAACCCCCGCTCACACTGGTCCGCCCGCCGGTTGCACCGCCGGTCCGCAGCGTGGCGCCACCCCCGCCGCCACCACCCCCCACTCCCAAGCCGGAGCCGGTGCGCAGCCTGCGCTGGATTTTGGAGCCGGGGCAGGGCGATGTCGCCTGCTATATCCTGGCGGAGTTCGTGGCCGAGGGTTCTGCCGACAGCAGCCCCGCCACGCCGCGCGACGTGCTGGCCAAGGCGCCGCGCTCGCTGGACGGCGATGCCGACCGCGCCATCGCCCGTCTGCTCGGCGGTGGTGGCACCGAGCGCACCCCCGTCGCCAAGAGCCGGGGCGAGGCGGTGGACCGCCTGCTGCGCCGTCTGCTCTCCACCGGCCGCCTGCGCTGGCGCGACGGCACCCCGCTGGCCGAGGCGCCGGGCCGTACCGTCCGCACCTTCCGCGACCCGGCCACGCGCAAGCTGCGCCCGACCGGCCTGCCCGAGCGCAGCGTGCTGGTGAAGGGCCAGTCCTACTGGTGCGTCGACAGCGCCACCGGCACCGTCTTCCCGGTCGATCTCCAGGTGGTGGAGGTGCCGAAGGCCAAACCGGTGCCGCCCGCCCCGCCACCGCCGCCGGTGCCGTCGAAGGCGAACCCGTCGCGCCTGTTCGGTCCGTCGCGCAGTGGTGTCGCGTCGATGCCGCGCATCACTCCTCCACCTCCGTCAATTTCCACGCCCAGCTTCCGCGACAGCGGCATTCCCGGCGTTCGCAGCGGGGCGGCGGAGGCCGCGGCCATCGTCGAGCGCTCCCCCCGCATCATCGCCCGCCTTGGCCGCGTGGTGACGCCGGCCGATGGGCTGGTCGACGTGCTGCGCCTGTCCTTCGACTATGGCGAACCCGACAATGCGGTGGAGATCGAGCCCGACGACCAGCGCCAGTTCGCCCGTTACGAGGATGAGTTCAACGAGGTCATCTTCGTCCGCCGCGACAAGGCCGACGAGCAGGCGGCGCTGGACCGGCTGTCCGGCCTCGGCTTCGCCCAGGCGCGGATCGAGCCGCCCAAGGGTGCCTTGAACGCCCGCGGCTCTCGCGTCCACTGGCTGACCGGGCGGGACGTCGAGGAGCGCTGGCAGCATTTCCTGACCAACGAGGTTCCCGCCTTGGCCAAGGCCGGCTGGATCGTCGAGGTCGGCGCCGATTTCGGCACCCGCGTGATCGAGCCGGGGGCCGAGGTCGAGGTCGCCGTGCGCGATGCCGGCGACGGCTGGTTCGACCTGGATGTCGGTGTCGAGATCGACGGCGAGCGCCAGCCGCTTCTCCCCATCCTCGCCCGTCTGGTCGAGAAGGGCGGCCTGTCGAGCACCCGCATCATCGATGGCCGCGCCCACATCGTGCTCGACGACGGCAACGTCCTGGCCCTGCCGGCCGAGCGCATTGAGCGGCTGCTCAGCGTTCTGGAAGCGATGCTGGACAGCGGGCGCAGCAGCGGCGACCGGCTGAAGGTGCCACTGGCCGAGGCCGATTCGCTGCTGGACATCGACGACCTGATCGCCCGGCGCGGCGACGAGACGGCGCAGATCGACGGCTATCTCCAGCGCCTGCGTGCTGACGAGATGCCGGGCGACATGACCCCGCCGCCGGGCTTCAAGGGCGAACTGCGCGACTACCAGCGCGGCGGCCTCGCCTGGATGCAGAGCCTGCGCGCCAACAACGTCGCCGGAATCCTGGCCGACGACATGGGGCTCGGCAAGACCGCCCAGACGCTGGCCCACATCGCCATGGAAGAGCATGAGGGCCGGCTGACCGAGCCCTGCCTGGTGGTGGTGCCGACCAGCCTCGTGCCGAACTGGGTGGCGGAATCGGAACGCTTCACCCCGCATCTGCGCGTCGTCGTGCTGCATGGCATCGACCGTCACGGCAAGCTGTCGGAGATCGACCGCGCCCACATCGTGGTGACCACCTATGGCGTGGTGGCGCGCGACGTCGATCTGCTGAAGCGCCTGACCTGGCACATGATCGTGCTGGACGAGGCGCAGGCGATCAAGAACCCCGACGGCAAGGCGACCCGCGCCGTGGCGGCACTGCCGGCGCGGCACCGGCTCTGCCTGTCCGGCACGCCGGTGGAGAACAATCTGGGCGAGCTGTGGAGCCAGTTCGCCTTCCTGATGCCGGGCCTGCTGGGCGACCGCAAGGAGTTCGGCAAGCGCTACCGCGTGCCCATCGAGAAACGCGGCGACAACACCCGCGCCAACCTGCTGATGCGCCGCATCCGCCCCTTCCTGCTCCGCCGCACCAAGGAGGCGGTGGCGAAGGAACTGCCGCCGAAGACCGAGGTGGTGGTGCGCATCGACCTGGAGCGCGACCAGCGCGACCTCTACGAGACCATCCGCCTGTCGGTGAACGAGACGGTGCGCGCGGCGCTGGCCGCGAGCGGCAAGGGGCTGGGCCAGAACGCCATCGCGGTGATCGACGCGCTTTTGAAGCTGCGGCAGGTCTGCTGTGATCCGCGCCTGCTGAAATCCATTGCGGCCCTGGGCGGCAAGGCGCGGCCGAGCGCCAAGCTGCACGCCCTGACCGAGATGGTGAAGGAGATGGTGCCGGAAGGCCGGCGCATCCTGATCTTCTCGCAGTTCACCACCATGCTCGACCTGATCAAGCTGGAACTGGAGAAGGCGGGCATCCCCTATGTCGAACTGACCGGCCGCACGTTGGACCGCGCCGAACCGGTGAACCGCTTCCAGAACCGCGAGGTCCCGGTCTTCCTGATCAGCCTCAAGGCTGGCGGCCGCGGCCTGAACCTGACCGCCGCCGACACGGTGATCCATTACGATCCCTGGTGGAACCCGGCCGCCGAGGATCAGGCGACCGACCGCGCCTACCGCATCGGCCAGGACAAGCCGGTCTTCGTCTACAAGCTGATCGCCGCCAACACGGTTGAGGAGCGCATCCTCGACCTCCAGCGCCGCAAGGGCAGCCTGTCCGACGCCACCATCGAAGGCAAGGGACTGGTCAGCGCGCTGGACGGCGGCGACATCGACTATCTGCTCGGTGACGGCGACGAGGAGTAAAAGGCGCGCTTGTTCCGCGGATGGGGCGGCGCCGTCTTTCCATGCGAATTCCCTATTTTAATAGAAGATTTTAACTGATGAACAACAGAAATCACTGTTGAATTCCTCTGCTGCATGTCGTCTCATCCTTCCTGCCTTGCAGGTTCCCCGTGTTGCCCGCAGGCCCGGCGCGGTAAGCTGCCCGCGGTGCAAAAACCGAAGACGCACGGGAGGACAACAACCATGAGCGCCGCAGTCACCACCCATGATCCCAATCAGCCGCTGGTCCTGCGCGAAGACCTCGACGGGGTCGCCACGCTGACGCTGAACCGGCCGAAGGCGCGCAATGCGCTGTCGGTCGGGCTGATGGCGGCGTTGCAGGACGCGCTGGACGCCATCGACGAGGATCGCTCCGTGCGCGCCGTGGTGCTGGCCGGAGCCGGCGGGGCCTTCTGTGCCGGGCACGACCTGAAGGAGATGCGCGCCGCCCCGTCGCGTGAGCTGTACGAGGCGCTGTTCACCCAGTGCTCGCGCCTGATGCTGACGATCAACCGCATCCGCCAGCCGGTGATCGCCAAGGTGCGCGGCGTGGCGACCGCCGCAGGCTGCCAGCTGGTGGCGACCTGCGATCTGGCCTATTGCGAGGAGGACGCGCGCTTCGCGACTCCGGGCGTGAACATCGGGCTGTTCTGCTCGACGCCGATGGTGGCGCTGACCCGTGCGGTCGGGCGCAAGGCGGCGATGGAGATGTTGCTGCTGGGCGACCTGATCGACGCCGAGGAGGCGGAGCGCATCGGCCTCGTCAACCGCGCGGTGCCGGCCGACCAGCTGGACGAGGTGGTGGCCGGCGTCGCCGCCAAGATCGCGTCGAAATCGCTGCTGACGCTCGCCACCGGCAAGGAGGCTTTCTATCGCCAGATCGATCTGGACGTGGAAGGCGCCTATGCTTACGCGGCCAAAGTGATGACCGAGAACATGATGGCGCAGGACGCCGCCGAAGGCATCGACGCCTTCCTCGGCAAGCGCACGCCGGTCTGGTGCGGGCAATGAGCGGCTCCAGGACGAGCGACCAGACAATCACCGAGCCGGCGGACTACACCGACGCCTTCCTGCGCGGCGTTCTGGAAAGCGCGAAGAGCATCGCCGTGGTGGGGGCCAGCGCCGATCCGGTGAAGGCCAGCTTCTTCGTGATGAAGTACCTGCGCGACAAGGGCTACACCGTCATCCCGGTCAACCCGAAGATGGCCGGCCAGACCATTCTCGGCTTGGCCGTCTATGCCAGCCTGAGGGATTTGCCGGAGCCGCCGGATATGGTCGATGTCTTCCGCAACTCCGCCGCCGCCGGCGGGGTGACGGACGAGGCCATCGCGGCCGGGGCCAAGGTGGTGTGGATGCAGCTCGGCGTGCGCAACGACGAGGCGGCGGCACGTGCCCAGGCCGCCGGCCTGACCGTGGTGATGGACCGCTGTCCGAAGATGGAAATCCAGCGCCTTTACGGCGAGATCGGCCGGATCGGGGTCAATTCCAACGTGCTGGTGACGCGCCGCAGGGCGCCGACGAAATCCTTCAAAAAACTGATCTGAAAAACTGGGGGAATCTCACAGATGACTGAGCAGAAGAGCTTCGGCTTCGAGACCCGCGCCATCCATGCCGGCGCCGCTCCCGACCCGGCGACCGGCGCCCGCCAGACGCCGATCTACCAGACAACCAGCTTCGTCTTCGAGAATGTCGACGATGCCGCCTCGCTGTTCAACCTGCAGAAGGTCGGCTTCATCTATTCCCGCCTGACCAACCCGACTGTGGCGGTGCTGGAGGAGCGTCTCGCCAATCTGGAAGGTGGCGCCGGTGCCACCGCGACCTCGTCGGGCCATGCCGCGCAGCTGTTGGCCCTGTTCCCGCTGATGGCGCCGGGCGACCACATCGTCGCGTCGAAGAAGCTCTATGGCGGCTCGCTGAACCAGCTCGGCATCAGCTTCCCGCGCGCCTTCGGCTGGCAGCCGAGCTTCGTCGACACCGATACGGTGGACAACGTCAAGGCGGCGCTGACCGAGAAGACCAAGGCGATCTTCGTCGAGAGCCTCGCCAACCCCGGCGGCGTGGTGACCGACATCGAGGCCATCGCCAGGATCGCCGACGAGGCCGGCATCCCGCTGATCGTCGACAACACGCTGGCGACGCCGTACCTGATCAACCCGATCCAGTGGGGCGCCACGCTGGTTGTGCATTCGACCACCAAGTTCCTGTCCGGCAACGGCACCTCGGTCGGTGGCGTGGTGGTGGACAGCGGCAAGTTCGACTGGAGCAAGTCCGGCAAGTTCCCGGCGCTGAGCGAGCCCGACCCCGGCTATCACGGCCTGCGTTTCCACGAAACCTTCGGCCATCTGGCCTTCACCATCCACGGCCATGCCGTGGGCTTGCGCGACCTGGGGCCGAGCCAGGCGCCGATGAACGCCTTCCTGACGCTGAACGGCATCGAGACGCTGCCGCTGCGCATGCAGCGCCACGCCGACAGCGCGCTGAAGGTGGCCACGTTCCTGGAAAGCCATCCGGCGGTCGGCTGGGTCAGCTATGCCGGGCTGGACTCGTCGAAGTACAATGAGCTTGCGAAGAAGTACCTGCCGCGCGGCGCCGGTGCGGTGCTGACCTTCGGCGTCAAGGGCGGCTTCGAGGCCGGTGTGAAGGTGGTGGAGAGCGTGGAGCTGTTCAGCCACCTCGCCAACATCGGCGATGCCCGCTCGCTGATCATCCACCCGTCCTCGACCACTCACCGCCAGCTGTCGGCGGAGGCCCAGGCCTCGGCCGGCGCCGGCCCCGACGTGATCCGCCTGTCCATCGGGCTGGAGACGCCGGAGGACATCATCGCCGACCTCGATCAGGCGCTGAACAAGACGCTGGGGTAAGGTCCGGGAAACCGGCGGCGGGTCACTCCGCCGCCGGCAGCGGCTCCGCCACCGGCTCGGCCTTGCGGCGGTCGTCCGGCAGCAGCAGGGCCGCGGCGAAGGCCATGGCCGCCAGCACCGACAGGGTCAGATAGAGCATGGTGAAGTCGCCGGTGCGCTCATAGACCCAGGCGACCAGCTGCACCGCCAGCGGACCGGCGCCGAAGGACAGGATGTATTTGGCGCCATAGGCCAGCCCGCGATGCTTGTCCGGAGTGTAGCGGGCCAGCAGCATGTTCTCCGCCGGAATCTGCGTCTGCGAGGCGATGACCACGAAGGCGGCGGCGGCCACCAGCGGCAGCTCGGCCAGGACGGCCACCGCGGCCATCAGCGGAATCTGGGCCAGCAGGCAAAGGACATAGACCCGTTTCAGCGAATGCCGGTCGGCCAGCACGCCGCCGATCATCTGCGGCAGGGCGGAGATCAGGTAGACCGCTGTCACCAACCCGCCGACGCCCAGCGTGCCGCTACCCAACCACCCCCCAAGCCGAGCCTCGAACAGTTTGGGCAGCACCACCTGCATGGCGTTGAAGATCAGCCCGGCGCAGACCATGGTCAGCGACAGCACGAAGAAGGCGCGCACCACGTCGCCGCGCGACGGCTTGGGCTGCGGCTTCACGTCGGCATGGCGGTCCTGAACCACGCCGGTCATCATCAGCAGGGCGAGCACGACGCCCAGCACGAGGCAGACCGCGCCGGGAATGATGAAGGCCATGCGCCAGTTCAGCCATTGCGTCAGGCTGCCGGCGACCACCGCGGCGGTGGCGACGCCGAAGGTGCCGAACAGGCCGAGCCAGCCCATCGCCTTGCCGCGGTTCTCGGCATTCGCCATCATCCAGGCCATGCCGACGGGGTGGTAGATCGATGCCCCCAGCCCGAGCAGGGCCAGCGACCACATCAGCATCTCCGGCCCGTCCGACAGCCCGGCCAGCACCGCTCCGCCGCCGGTCATCAGGTAGAAGACGGCGATCATGCCGGCCGAACTCCAGCGGTCGCCCAGCCAGCCTGCCAGCGGCGCCCCCAGCCCGATCATGAAGGCCCCCAGCGTCCACAGCCGGATCAGCTCGTCATAGGAGAGCTTCCATTCGGTCTCCAGCGCCAGCACGATGGTCAGGAACAGCGCCGACACGATATGCATCAGCGAATGTCCGACCCAGGCGAAGCCGACGGACAGACGGGCCGATGTCGGCGACGGCAGGGCGGCGCTGGCGGATGGATGACTCATCGAACGTCTCCGGCCCCGGATTTGTCCTCGCGGGGGAATGTTTTGCAGGCAAGCGAAGGGCAAGGCTGGCACGGGATGGTTGAACCGTCCAATGCGCCCGTCTCATGGCGGGCATGCCGGGTGAACGTCCGGATCAGTCCTGCACGTTCCCGCGCATTTTCTTCACCTCCGACCGCTTGGCCTTGCCCTCCAGCCGCCGTTCCTTGGAGCCTTTGGTCGGCTTGGTCGGGCGGCGGGGTGGCGGGGGAGGGGCGGCGGCTTCGCGGATCAGGTCGATCAGGCGCTCGCGAGCGTCCTCGCGGTTTCGCATCTGCGAGCGGTGGCGGTCGGCCACCAGGATCAGGACCCCGTCCTGGGTCAGCCGCGACCCGGCCAGCCGCTCCAGCCGGTAGCGCACCGGGTCAGGCAGGTTGGGGGAGTGGCGCACGTCGAAACGCAGCTGGACCGCGGTCTCGGTCTTGTTGACGTGCTGTCCGCCGGGGCCGGAGGCGCGGACGAACTCCTCCTGCAACTCGCTTTCGTCCAGGCTGATGCGGGGGTTGACCCGGATCATGCCGGACTCTCAAGTGGGTTGCGGGCGCGGAAGGCGCGGGCCAGCGCGGCGAAGCCGGCGACGTCGATCTCCTCCGCCCGCGCGGTGGGGACGATGCCGGTCTCCTCCAGCAGCGCCTCGGCACTGCCCAGCGACTTCAGGCTCTGGCGCAGCATCTTGCGGCGCTGGCCGAAGGCGGCGGCGGTGACCTGTTCCAGGGCGCGCCAGTCGGCCGGTTCCGGATTGGCTCGCGGCGTCAGGTGGACGACCGTGGATTCGACCTTCGGCGGTGGAGTGAAGGCGCGCGGCGGCAGGTTGAACAGCACGCGGGCGTCGGACCGCCATTGCGTGATGACCGACAGCCGGCCATAGGCCTTGCTGCCCGGCTTCGCCACCAGCCGGTCGGCGACCTCCTTCTGGAACATCAGCGTCAGGCTGACATAGGCCTCGATCCGCGCCAGCCAGCCGAGCAGGAGCGGGGTGGCGACATTGTAGGGCAGGTTGGCGACGATGGCGCGCGGGGCCGGCGCCAGTTCCTCCGGATCGACCGTCAGGGCGTCGGCCTCGACGATGGACAGGCGGCCCTGCGAGGCCTCGATGACGTCGGCCAGGGCTTCGATGAAGCGGCGGTCGCGTTCGATGGCGATGACCTTCACCGCGTTGGTCGCCAGCAGCGCGCGGGTCAGGCCGCCGGGACCGGGACCGACCTCGATGGCGGTGGTGCCGGCCGGCAGGTTGGCCGAGCGCGCGATCCGTCCCGTCAGGTTCAGGTCGAGCAGGAAGTTCTGCCCCAGCGACTTGCGCGCCTCCAGCCCGAAGCGCGCGATCACGTCGCGCAACGGCGGCAGGGCATGCGGGTCGAAAGCGGCCGTGGCAGCGGTGGTGGCAGCGGCGGGGGCGGAGATCGGGTCGGTCATCCTCGACTTATAGGCATCCCCCGCGCGCTTCACCAGACGGCAGTTTGCAACAGGGAGCAATGCAAGGGTCAGATCAGGCGGCGCAGTACCACCACGGCCACCACGCCGGCGACCACCGCGACCACCATCGGCACGCGCCGGGCGATCAGGCAGACGAAGGCGGCGGCCAGCGCGTCGGACGGGCGCGACAGCGCGGCCGGCGCCACCAGGGCCACCAGCACCGCGCCCGGCGTCGCCTCCAGCGCCGCATTCGCCGCCGGACCCAGCCGCACCCGCGCGATCAGCCACGGTCCGCCGATCCGCGTCATCCAGGTGACCAGCGCCCCGCCCAGCACGATGGCGAAGACGCTCCAGTCCAGATTCAGGGCCTCAGGCATTGCGGGTCCTCCCTTGCCCCTTCGCTTGGAGGGCCGCGACCGCCCCGCCAGCAACGGCGCCGGCCAGGATGTGCCAGGTTCCGCCGGACGACATCGCATGGACCGCCAGTGCGGCGGCGGCACTCGCCAGCCAGGGCGGCAGCGATCCGGCTCCGCGCCAGAGCCCGGCCAGCAGGCAGAGGAAGACGGCGATGAAGGTGAAATCCAGCCCCCAGGCGGC
Organism: Azospirillum sp. A23; assembly: GCF_042938965.1. Classification (NCBI taxonomy): domain Bacteria; kingdom Pseudomonadati; phylum Pseudomonadota; class Alphaproteobacteria; order Rhodospirillales; family Azospirillaceae; genus Azospirillum; species Azospirillum sp. A23. Next base: position 918,038 of record NZ_CP170667.1, read on the forward strand.
GGGGTCGGCGATCAATGTGCCGGCCAGCGTCCCGGCCACCGTGCTGGACAGCCACGCCAGATAGAGCGTCGTCGCCACGCCGTACCAGTAGGCCAGCGACAACTCCGGTCCGCGGCGCAGGGCCAGCGCCCACTGCTCGTCGGTCATGAAGAACAGCGCCAGCCCGGCCCGCGCCCTGGACACGCCGCGGAAGCGCGGCTCCAGCGTCGCCCCCATCAGCAGGTGGCGCAGATTGATCAGCAGAATGGCACCGACCACCGCCAGCCCGGCGCTGCCCTTATCCAAAAGCTCGACTGCCACGAACTGCGAACTGCCGGCGAAGACCAGGGCGCTCATCAGTCCCATGTCCAGCGCCGACAGGCCGGCCTTGGCGGCTAGGCTGCCCAGAAGGAAGCCGAAGGGGATGGCGCCCGCCACGATGGGCAGGCTATGGACGACACCCGACGCGAAGTCCTGCCGCGGGGATGCCGGTACGGCGAAGCTGCCCGTGCTCATTTCTGTGCTCATGGGTGGGGACGCTAGGCTGCTGCTGCGGGCGCGTCTTGGATGGGATTGCTGCCGCGGCGGTATTGGCCGGGGGAAACGCCGACCCGTCCCTTGAACACCCGGTTGAAATGCGCCTGATCGCAGAAACCGCAGGCCAGCGCCACGTCGGCCAGCGGCAGGGGCCCCGCCAGCAGCCGCTTGGCCTGGGCGACCCGCCGGTCGGTCAGATAGCCGTGCGGGGTCGTGCCCACCGCCGCCCGGAAGACACGCAGCAGATGGAAGCGGCTGAGCCCGGCCGCCTCCGCCAGATCGGCCAGTTCGACCGCGTTGTCGAGATGGGCGTCCAGATACTCCCGCGCGCGGCGGACCGCCGCCGGCTCCTGTCCCGCCTCGCGTGGCCGCGCCGTCAGGTCGCCATGGCGCAACGCCAATGCTGTGAAGGCGCGCAGCGCGTCGGTGTCGGTGCGCAGCGGTTCGCGGTACGACCCCTCCAGCCCATGGTGCAGGCCGCGCAGGATCTGGAACAGCTCCGGGTCGTCCAGTTCCATGGCGGAGAAATGCGGTGCCGCCGGCCGGCCCAGCGCGTCGGCCATCGCCTGTTCGAAGAGCGCCACCGAGGGATAGAACATGCGGTAGGCATAGCCGTCCTCCGCCGGGCGGCCGTCATGCAGGATCTCCGGATCCAACACCACCACCTGTCCGGCCCGCGCCACCCGTTCGGTGCCGCGGCAGCGGTAAAGCTCGGTCCCGGCGGTGATCACGCCGACCACATAGGTCTCGTGCGTGTGCGGGGCGTAGCTGTGGCGCTGGAAGCGGGCGTTCAGGCATTCCATGCCGTCGAAGCGCGCCTCCCGCCACAGCCGGGCGAAGTCGCCGCCGCCGGTTGCTGTCCGGTTCAATGAAGGATCGAGGGCGGATTGCTGGTCCATGCCGCAGTCTAACAGGCGGGCGCCCCGGTCGTCTTGGACAGGATTGCTGGCGGGCGCCCTATGCGGGTGGTGCGTTACATACTGTTACACAGCGTCAGCCTGGCCGATATCGTCCGGTTACAGTCGCGCGCGATCATGGCCGCAACAAGAAGCGACACCGGATCGAGAGCGACTGCCATGACCGTTTCCCAGATGTCTTCCAAAACCTCCAATTCCAGCACGACGATTTCCAGGACCATGACCCGCGACGTGGTGACGCCCGTCACCATTGTCACCTTCGTCGTGTCCACCGTGACCGGCATCATGCTGCTTCTGCACTGGAACGCCGGGCTGGTGCGCTTCTCGCACGAGTGGCTGAGCGTGGTGTTCTCCGCCATTGCGCTGTGGCATCTGGCGAAGAACTGGCGCGCCTTCATGGGCTATCTGAAGCGGCACGCCGCCCGGGCGGCCTTCGCCAGCAGCCTGATCGTCTCGGTGGTCTTCACCGGCATGACCGGCACCACCGGGGGCGGCGGGGCCAATCCGGGGGCGGTGTTCGGTGCCCTGTCCGGCGCCCGGCTGGAAGCCGCCGCTCCGGCGCTGGGGCTGGCGCCCGACAAGGCGGTGGAGGTGCTGAAGGCCGCGAACATCGACGCCGCACCGGGCGAGACGCTGACCGTGATCGGGGAGCGTGCCGGAAAGACCGGTGCGGCCATCGCCAGCATGCTGGCGGTGAAACGACCACGCTGAGGGGTATGGAATTCCCCCTTTTCCCGATGGGAGGAGGGGGAATTGCCGGGGTGGCGAAGGCGGTTACGACGCCTTCGCGGTCTTCTTCTTCGGCGCGGCGGCGGCTTCGGCGGGAGCATCCTTCGCAGCCTTGGCCTTGGTCGCCTTCTTGGCGGCCGGCTTCTTGACCGCAGTCTTCGCCGGGGCCTTCGCCTTGGCGGGCTTCTCCGCCTCGGCACCCTCCGCCTTGGCCGGTTCGGCATCCTTGGCCGCCTTGCCGCCCTTCTTGGCGGCGTCCTTGGCGACCTTGGCGTCGATCAGTTCCAGCGCCTGCTCCAGCGTGACGCTGTCCGGCTCGGTCCCCTTGGGGATCGAGGCGTAGACGCTGGCGTGCTTCACATAAGGCCCGAAGCGGCCCGACCCCATGGTGATCGGCTTGCCGGTCTTCGGGTGGTCGCCCAGGGTCTTGGCCGGGGCCGACGCCTTCTTGGCAGCACCGGCCAGCAGGTCGACGGCGCGGTTGATGCCGATGGTCAACACGTCGTCGTCGGGGGTCAGCGACTTGTAGACGCTGCCATGCTTCAGGTAGGGACCGAAGCGGCCGATGCCGGCGCTGATCTCCTCGGCCGTTTCCGGATGGTTGCCGATGACGCGCGGCAGGGCCAGCAGCTTCAGCGCGGTGTCGAGATCGACGTCGGCCGCGGCCATGCCCTTGGGCAGGGAAACCCGCTTGGGCTTCGGTGCCTCGTCCTTCTTCTTTTTCTTCGCCTTCGGCTTCTTGCCGTCCGCCGCAGGCTCCTCCGCGAGCGGCTCCTCCACCGGCGGGGCGGCAGCAGCGGGCGCCGGGCCGAGCTGGATGTAGGCGCCGTACGGACCGCGGCGCACCGTCACCGGCAGGCCGGTCTCCGGATCGTTGCCCAGTTCGCGCGGGCCTTCCTGTGCCTCGCCATTCTCGTCGTTGGCGACGGCCAGCGGCCGGGTGTAGCGGCATTCCGGATAGCGCGAGCAACCGATGAAGGCGCCCATCTTGCCCAGCTTCAGCCCCAGCCGGCCCTCGCGGCAGACCGGGCAGACGCGCGGGTCATGGCCGTCCTCGGTGGCGGCCGGGAAGAAATGGGCGCCCAGCTCGTTGTCGAGCGTGGTCAGCACCTGGGTGATCGTCAGGTCCTTGGTGCCGTTCACCGCCACGTCGAAGGCGGTCCAGAAATCGCGCAGGACGGTCTTCCAGTCGATCTTGCCGTCGGAGATCTCGTCCAGCTGGTTCTCCAGCTCCGCCGTGAAGTTGTACTCCACATAGCGGTGGAAGAAGTTCTCCAGGAAGGCGGTGACCAGACGGCCGCGGTCTTCGGGGATGAAACGCCGCTTGTCCAGCCGCACGTAATTGCGGTCCTGCAGCACCTGAAGGATCGAGGCGTAGGTCGACGGACGGCCGATCCCAAGTTCCTCCAGCTTCTTGACGAGGCTGGCTTCGGAATAGCGCGGCGGCGGCTGGGTGAAATGTTGTTCCGGGTCGATGTCACCGCGGGAAAGATCATCGCCCTGGTCCATGGCCGGCAGGCGGCGTTCCTGCTGGTCGTCCTCGGCCGCGTCGTCGCGGTCTTCCTGATAGACCTTCAGGAAGCCGTCGAACACGACGATGGAGCCGGTGGCGCGCAGCACCACGTCCTTGGACGGGCTGGCGATGTCGACCGCCACCTGATCCAGCACGGCGCTTTCCATCTGGCTGGCCAGCGTACGCTTCCAGATCAGCTCATAGAGCCGCAGTTCGTCACTTTCCAGATAGCCGGCCACCGAGTCGGGGCGGCGGTGCAGGTCGGTCGGCCGGATGGCCTCGTGGGCCTCCTGGGCGTTCTTGGCGGCGGTCTTGTAGACGCGCGGCTGGGCCGGGACATAGCGCTCGCCATACTGCGTGCCGATCAGGCCGCGGGCGCCGTCGATGGCCTCCTGCGACAGGCTGACGCCGTCGGTTCGCATATAGGTGATGAGGCCGACCGTCTCGCCGCCGATGTCCACGCCCTCATACAGCTTCTGCGCCGTGCGCATGGTGCGGGTGGCGCCGAAGCCCAGCTTGCGCGAGGCCTCCTGCTGCAGGGTGGAGGTGGTGAAGGGCGGCGACGGGTTGCGGCGGCTCTGCTTGCGCTCCACCGTCGAGACGGCGAAAGCCTGCGGACGGATCCGCGCCACCGCGGCCTCGGCGGCCTCGCGGTTGGGCAGACCAAACTTGTCGAGGCGCTTGCCGTCCAGCTGGGTCAGCGACGCGGTGAAGGCGGCGCCGGCCGGCGTGGTGAAGCCCACCGCGATCGACCAGTATTCCTGCGGCTTGAAGACCTCGATCTCCGACTCGCGCTCGCAGATCAGGCGCAGCGCCACCGACTGCACGCGGCCGGCCGACTTGGAGCCCGGCAGCTTGCGCCACAGCACCGGCGACAGGGTGAAGCCGACCAGATAATCCAGGGCGCGGCGTGCCAGATAGGCGTCGACCAGTTCCTGCGACACGGCGCGCGGGTTGGCCATGGCGGTCTGGACGGCCGACTTGGTGATCTCGTTGAAGGTGACGCGCTGAACGTCGCGGTTGTCGGACAGATGCTTTTCGCGAAGGAGTTCGGACAGATGCCAGGCGATGGCCTCTCCCTCGCGATCCGGATCGGTTGCGAGGTAGATGCGGTCGGCCGACTTCACCGCCTTGGCGATCTCGTCGATGTGGCGCTTGGAGCGGTCGCCCAGCTCCCACTCCATCGCGAAGTCTTCGTCCGGGCGCACCGAGCCGTCCCGGGCCGGTAGGTCGCGGACATGGCCGAAGCTGGCGATGACGGTGTAGTCGTCGCCCAGATACTTGTTGATGGTCTTCGCCTTGGCCGGCGATTCGACGATGACGACGTTGCTGCCCGGCAAGAAACCAGCCCTTCGCGTATGCCCACTCAAACCAAGGCGGCGCCGATCAGGCGAGAGAGACCTGATGACCGGGAAGACGCTGGACTCGGCCGGCAAGCTCAAGTTCCAGAACCACGGTCAGCACCACCGGAGCGGACAATTGGCACCCGCGAACGAGTTCGTCAATGGTGACGGGCGAGGGACCGAGGTTTTCCAGCACCACGGCACGCGCCTTGGCAAGGTCGGATTCGTCGGGTTCCATCGCTCGGCCATGGGTGAGGGCGGGTGCGCTGAACAGGTCGGGCTGCCGTTCCGCCAGCATCGGCGGGCGCAGGGTTTCGATGGCGCGCAGCACGTCGTCGCTGCGCTCCACCAGCGTGGCGCCCTGGCGCAGCAGGTTGTTGGTGCCATGGCAGCGCGGGTCGAGCGGGGAGCCCGGCACCGCCATCACCTCGCGCCCCTGCTCCAGAGCCATCCGCGCGGTGATCAGCGAGCCGGAGCGCAAGGCCGCCTCCACCACCAGCACCCCCAGCGACAGGCCGGAGATCAGGCGGTTGCGGCGCGGGAAGTGGCGGGCCTGCGGCTGGGTGCCGATGGCGCTTTCCGCCACCACCACGCCCTGCGCCAGGATGTCGCGGTACAGCCTCTCATTCTCCGGCGGATAGACGACGTCGATGCCGCCGGCCAGCACCGCGGCGGTGCCGCTGGCCAGCGAACCGGCATGGGCGGCGGTGTCGATGCCGCGGGCCAGGCCGGAAACCACCAGCAGCCCGGCAGTCCCGAGGTCACGCGCCAGCGATTCGGCGAATTTCTTGCCGTTCAGCGAGGCGTTCCGCGCTCCGACGATGGCGACCGCGCGCCGTTGCAGCAGATGGGCGTGACCCATGATCGAGATCACCGGCGGGGCATCGTCCACCGCGGCCAGCGGTTCCGGGTAATCCGGTTCGCAGGCGCAGAGCAGACGGGCGCCGAAGCGGCGGTTGGCCTGCATCTCCCGCTCCGCCTCGGCCTTGGAGGCGATGCGCAGCGCCTTGGCCCGTCCGCCGCGCCGCGCCAGATCCGGCAGCATGTCGAGCGCCTTGGCGGCGCTGCCATACTGGTCCAGCAGGCGGTGAAAGGTGATCGGCCCGACATTCTCCGTCCGGATGAGGCGGATCCAGTCGAGCCGTTCGGCGTCGGTCAAAGGGCGGCGCGGTTGTGTCATGCCGGAAACATTTACAACCTGATATCGGGGGGTTCAACATGCATTCGCACTAATTCGCGATTGGCGCGATATTTCTGCTCCTGGATGGTTCGGCGCTGCTGTGGCTGTAGGGAGACCCATGAAGGGCTTCGGCGGCACGCTGGCGCGAAACAATTTTATTCTATGCAGGCAATAAAGTTTCAGAATTGAAGGAAAGTTAAGATATTAGATTTGGTTTATCTTTGAGTTTTTCCCATAATGTCTATGGTTATTGGTCTTTTATGACAGTCATATGCTTCATGGGTAATGAAAATTGTCACAACATGACAAATTTATCCTTATGGAGTTCTCTGCAATTATCGCTATCATTCGCATGCATAATAGAGTACTCACGCGAGGTGATCGATGTTCGGACGGGGAAAGCACAATCTGGCGCTTAAGCGCAAGATGGCGGCGCTCGATGCGCTGCGCGCCAAGGTGATGGTGGCTGATGCCGATCTGACCATCGTCCACGTCAACCCCGCCGTGGTCGGGCTGCTGCGTCAGGCGGAAGGCGATTTGCGCAAGGAACTGCCGCGCCTGGACGTCGATCGTCTGGTCGGCAGCAACATCGACGTCTTCCACAAGAACCCCAGCCATCAACGCACCATGCTGGCGTCGCTGACCAAGCCGCACAGCGCCACGATCAAGGTCGGCGGGCATCAGTTCGACCTGCTGGTCACGCCGCTGACCGAAGACGGCCAGCGCATCGGTTTCGTCGTCGAATGGGCCGACGCCAAGGATCGGCTGCAAAACCTCGACTACGCTGCCCAGATGACGGCGATCAACCGGTCGCAGGCGGTGATCGAGTTCACCACCGAGGGCATCATCACCAGGGCCAACGACAATTTCCTGAAGGTGATGGGCTATCGCCTGGACGAGGTCGTCGGCAAGAACCACAGCATGTTCGTCGAGACCGCCTACCGCGACAGTGCGGACTATGCCCGTTTCTGGGAAACGCTGCGGCGGGGCGAATTCCAGGCGGCGCAGTACAAGCGGATCGCCAAATCCGGCAAGCCCGTGTGGATCGAGGGCGCCTACAACCCGATCCTCGACGAGACGGGGCGGGTCGTCAAAGTGGTCAAGTTCGCCGTCGACGTGACCGCGCAGGTCTCGTTGCTGAACAACCTCAAGATCATGATCGACAAGAATTTCGGCGAGGTCGATCAGGCGCTCCGCCTGTCGATGGGGGAGGCGGAGTCCGCCAACCATGCCGCGGGTTCGACCTCCGCCAGCGTCCAGGCTGTGGCGGCGAGCGCCGAGGAGCTGGTCGCCTCCATTGCCGAGATTTCCCAGAGCATGACCCGCGCCCGCGCGGCGACGGACGGCGCCTTCGACCGCACGGTGGCGGTGGCGGAAAGCACCGATCGGCTGGCAGCGGCAGCCCAGGCGATGAACGGCATCGTCGGGATGATCAACAGCATCGCCGGCCAGATCAATCTGCTGGCGCTGAACGCCACCATCGAAGCCGCCCGCGCCGGAGAGGCGGGGAAGGGCTTCGCCGTCGTCGCCTCGGAGGTGAAGAACCTCGCCAATCAGGCCGGCAAGGCGACCGAGCAGATCTCCGCCGAGATCGAAGGCATCCAATCGACCTCGACCGAGGTCGCCAATGCATTGAACGCCATCCGCGAAGCCGTCGCGGTGGTGCGCGAGCATGTGACCGGCACGGCGTCGGCGGTGGAGGAGCAGAGCGCCGTCACGCAGAACATGTCGTCCAACATGCAGAGCGCGTCGGCCGCCGTGGCGACCGTCACCTCCAACGTCTCCGCCATCTCCAGCGCGGTCAGTCAGGTGTCCGGCGCGGTCGAAAGGACCAAGGAGGCGGCGCACGTTCTCGTGCGGTGACGCGCACGGGCGCGGCCACGGATACGAGGGCCGGGCGCCGCACCCACGACGCCCGGCCGTTCGCGTCCGTCAACGCCTATGGAACGTCGGCGGCCGCTTCTCGAAGAAGGCAGTGATGCCTTCCTTCGCTTCGCCATGGTGCAGGGCTTCGACGAACAGGTCGCTTTCGCGGGCAAGCTGGGTGGCGAAGCTGCCATAGGCCAGCTCCATCAGCTTCTTGGCCCGGCCCATGGCACCGCTCGGCCCTTCGGCGATGGTCCCGGCCCAGGCGATGGCCTCGGCCAGCGCCTGTCCGGGGGCGGTGATGCGGTTGACCACGCCGGCTGCATGCAGACGCGCGGCATCGACCGGGCCGCCGGTCAGCATCAGCTCGGCATAGAGCTGCGGCGGCAGCGCGCGGGCGAGAGAGGCGGAGGCGCCGCCGTCGGCGGTCAGCCCGACCTTGACATAGGCGGTCAGGAACTGCGCGTCCTCCGCCGCGACGATCAGGTCGCAGGCCAGCGCCAGCGAGAAGCCGGCGCCGGCGGCCGGACCCTCCACCGCGGCGATGATCGGCTTGGGGCATTCGCGCATGGCGCGGACCCAACCGTGAAAACGCTCGATGCCGTCCCGGTTCTCCGACCGTGACCGGCTGCCATGGTGATAGAGGTTATTGAGATGCCCGCCCGAGCTGAAGGCGCCACCGGCGCCGGTCAGCACGATGGCACCGATGCCGGGGTCGTGCGTCGCCTCGTCCAGCGCATCGCGGCCGTCGGCCATCATCTTCAAACCAAGCGCGTTGCGGGTGCCGGCGTCGCTCATGGTCAGCACCATGACGCGGCCCTGGCGCTCAACCGTCATGCTGCCGGTGTCCTGACGTTCGTTCATGGTCGTTTCTTCCCCGGTTGTCTTTGTCCGGCAGACGGATCCTCGCCGGATGGTGGAATGACTGTGCCAGTTGGGGAACGATGCTCCAATCCGTCCGACCGGTATAGGAGCGTCCCTGATGCCGCGGGAAACCGCTGTTTTTCCGGAATATCCCTTCCTACATTGGGGTGAGACCTATCGCCGCGCAAAGCCGTGGCGGCATGGGACTGCGGTACCTGATTGTACGGGGGCAGGGCATGGCGCTGGCGGTGGACCGGCAAGGCCGGGGCGGGAGAGGTGGACCGATCATCGCCATGGCCGCTCCGCCTTATGCCAACCGCACCGTAATCCTGGTCTGCGTGCTGGCCTTCGTCCTGCGGCTGCCGCCGGAATCCTTCGCCTTCGTCCCCGCCTATTTCTTCGGAACGGTCGAGCTGGCCGGGCCGCTGCCCACCGGCGCGTTGTGGCGCGGGCTGTTCGGCCATGTGCTGGTTCACGGCGACCTCACGCATCTGCTGTCCAACATGGCGGTGCTGTGGCTGCTGGGCGATGTGGTGGAGCGGGAGGTCGGTCATGTCCGTTATCTGCTGCTGTTCCTTGCCGGAACGGTGGCGGCGGCGCTGACGGAGGGGCTGCTGGCCGCTGACCGGATGGCGCCGCTGATCGGGGCGAGCGGGGCAATCTGCGCGCTGATGGGAGCCTTCCTGTGGCTGCGCCCACGCGCCGGCCTGCTGTCGCGGCGCCTGCCGCGGCGGCTGGTGCAGGGGGCGATCCTGGTCTTTGCGCTGCTGAATGCGGCGATGACGCTTGTGCCACTGAACGCGGAGTCCCCGCTGGCGGAGGTCGGCTGGGGCGCCCATGCCGGCGGGCTGGCCGCCGGGCTGCTGCTGGGCGCGGTGCTGATCCTGCCCGGGCGAAGCCGGGCGAACGGCGGACTTTAGAAAGTGCCTTGAGCGGTTGCATTCGACGCCGGTCACCGAAATACTCGCGCGATCTTCAGCGGGGGACGGCGGTTCATGAGCGACGGCAAGAGTGGAGAGACTGTTCTGGGCGTGATCGGCGGCAGCGGCCTGTACGACATCGACGGGCTGGAGAACACCCGCTGGGTCAAGGTGACGACCCCCTTCGGCGATCCGTCCGACGAACTGCTGACCGGTGAGCTGGCGGGCCAGAAGCTGGTCTTTCTGCCGCGCCACGGCCGCGGCCACCGCATCCCGCCGTCGGAGCTGAATTTCCGCGCCAACATCCATGCGCTGAAACAGCTGGGCGTGACCGAGATCCTGTCGGTCTCGGCGGTCGGCTCCTTGAAGGAGCATCTGCCGCCCGGCACCTTCGTCGTGATCGACCAGTTCATCGACCGCACCTTCGCCCGCGACAAGACCTTTTTTGGCAGCGGTCTGGTCGCCCATGTGGCGCTGGGCCATCCGGTCTGCGGGCGGCTGGGCGACCTGATCGAGGGGGCGCTGGCCGAGCTGGATATTCCGCACCAGCGGCGCGGCATCTACATGGTGATGGAAGGGCCGCAATTCTCCACCGTCGCCGAATCGAACCTCTACCGCAGCTGGGGCTGCGACGTCATCGGCATGACCAACATGCCGGAGGCCAAGCTCGCCCGCGAGGCGGAGATGTGCTACGCGACCGTCGCCATGGTCACCGATTACGATTGCTGGCACGAGGGGCACGACCATGTCTCGGTCGATGCGGTGATCCGTGTGGTGGTCGCCAATGCCGGCAAGGCCCGCTCTCTGGTGGCGGCGCTGGCGCCGAAGGTGGCGCGGCGCGAGGGGCTGTGCGCCCAGGGCTGCCACACGGCGCTCGACAACGCCATCATGACGGCGCCCGGCCACCGCGATCCGGCGATGCTGGAAAAGCTGTCGCTGATCGTGAAGCGCACGCTGGGCTGATCCGTTGCCGGCGGGGTGGAAACGCACTATTTTTGGGGTGGGCGTACCGGGGCTGCTATCCCCGATACGCCCGCCCGATCAGCGGTCCAGGTACTCAAGCGGCAGTTTGACCACCTGCAACAGCAGGATCAGGAGAGTGAGGATTTTCTCCATCCTCTCGCCCTCCGTCAGTACGGCGCGGGCGGTGGCCGTTCCGCCGCCCCGACTGCGCGGCAAACATGCCGAGCATCCCGATCAGCTGGAAGTCGCATGCAATTGCATTTGTTCGCCCTTGCGCGTGGGCGAAGACTGTCGGCGAAACCGCTGGCATCGTGAGGTCGCCACGGCCAAGCCCATGAACGAAAGTAGGGGTGGGTGCCATTTCGCCCGTCGCATATATCATCGGTACATGTAACCATTCAGGCGACGGCAAGACGGTTCTGCGGTTGATCGATACGGCTGATGGCTGTTCGCCAGAGCGAATGAACGATTCCCGTGTCATCCCGTGATGCATTGCTTTGAGAAATCCCGGATAGAGCGATGACCACTTGGCGTCGCTTCAGTCGCGTATGCACTCTGTATTTTTCACGCGACGAAATAAAACCGGAATGGAAGCTATGCAATTTAACGAATTGTCGGACAGCCGTTGCGATTTCTAGGATTGTTCGGACACCATAGTGTCTTGTGTTCGGCAAATGGCGTCATCGTTCAACCGGCGCCATGGCCATAACGATGAGGAAACGTTCATGAAGCGTCGTTCCTTCCTGACCTCCGCCGGTGTCGGCGTCGCCGCCAGCACCCTGGCGGCCCCTGCCATCGCCCAGAGCCAGCCGGAGATCCATTGGCGTCTGGCGTCCAGCTTCCCCAAGAGCCTGGACACCATCTATGGCGCCGCCGACACCATTGCCGCCCGTGTCGCCGCCGCGACCGACGGCAAGTTCACCATCCGCCCCTTCGCCGCCGGTGAGATCGTCCCCGGCCTGCAGGTGCTGGACGCGGTGCAGAACGGCACGGTCGAGTGCGGCCACACCGCCAGCTATTATTATGTCGGCAAGGATCCGACCTTCACCTTCGACGCGACGGTGCCCTTCGGACTGAACGCCCGCCAGCAGAATGCCTGGATTTACAATGGCGGCGGCATGGCCCTGCTGCGCGAGTTCTTCGACGGCTATGGCGTCATGAACTTCCCGGCCGGCAACACCGGCGTGCAGATGGGTGGCTGGTTCCGCAAGGAGATCAAGACCGTCGAAGATCTGAAAGGCCTGAAGTTCCGCATCGGCGGCTTCGCCGGGCAGGTTCTGGCCAAGCTGGGCACGGTGCCGCAGCAGATCGCCGGCGGCGACATCTATCCGTCGCTGGAAAAGGGCACCATCGACGCCGCCGAGTGGATCGGCCCCTATGACGACGAGAAGCTCGGTTTCAACAAAGTCGCCAAGTACTATTACTATCCGGGCTGGTGGGAAGGCGGGCTGAACGTCTCGTTGCTGGTCAACAAGCAGCAGTGGGAACAGCTGCCCAAGCAGTACAAGGCCGTTCTGGAGGCCGCCTGCTTCGAGGCCAACCTGACCATGAACGCCAAGTACGACGCGGAAAACCCGGCGGCCCTGCGCCGTCTGGTCGCCGGCGGCGCCCAACTACGCCCCTTCCCGCGCGAGGTGATGGAGGCCTGCTACAAGGCCGCCACCGAGCTGTATGACGAAACCGCCAAGACCAATCCGAAGTTCGCCAAGATCTATGAGCCGTGGAAGAAGTTCCGCGACGACGAATATCTGTGGTTCCGGGTGGCCGAGAACTCCTTCGACAACTTCGCCTTCACCGCCGGCCTGAAGCGCTGACGTCATAGGCTGAAGTTTGCAGCCCCCGCATCCCGTCCCGGATGCGGGGGCTTTTTTCAGGCATATTTCCGTCAGGCCGGGCGGCCAGGGGCCAGCAGGTTGGCGATCATGGTCTGCACCACCTCGTCGTTCTGATTGAGGGTGGTGGTCTTCACCCGCAGCACGCCCTGGTCGGGCCGCTTGGCGGAACGCCGGGCTTCCAGCACCTCCATCTCGATGCGCAGCACGTCGCCGGGACGGGTCGGGCGCGGCCAGCTTATCTGGTCGACCCCCATGCCGATATAGCCGCCGGCCAGTTCGGCGTTGCTGCCCACGATCATTCGCATCGTCATCCCGGCGGTGTGCCAGCCGCTGGCCGCCAGTCCGCGGAACAGCGTGTCCTTCGCCGTTTCGGCGTCCAGGTGGAACGGCTGCGGGTCGAACTTTTCCGCATAGGCGACGATTTCCGCCTCAACGACCGTCAGCGGCCCGCCGGTGAAGCGGTCGCCCGCGGTGACATCCTCGAAATAGCGCATCCCCCTGAACTCCATTCTTGATGATACAGACCTGTCTCTTCGTTGCGATGGTAGAGACAGGTCTGTATCATTGTCAATGCGGGGCTTGGACCCGACTGTTGTGAGCGGGTGGGATTGGCGGATGGGTGGAGTTGAAGGTGAGAGGAAGCCGGCGCGCGAGCGGATTCTCGACACCGCGGCGGAGCTGTTCTATCGCGAGGGCATCCGCGCGGTCGGCATCGACACGATCATCGCCCGCTCCGGGGTCGCGAAGATGAGCCTCTACCGGAATTTCGCGTCGAAGGACGATCTGGTCTGCGCCTATCTGGAGCGCAGCATGGTTCAGCACGCCGCCTGGTGGGACCGGGTGACTGCCCGCCACATTGGTGATTCGCGCGCCCAGATGAAGGCGATCTTTACAGCGCTCGGCCACTGGATCGATCATCCGAAATTCCAGGGCTGCCCCTTCACCACCGCTGCTGCCGAACTGCGCGATCCCGCCAACCCCGCACGGGCGCTGGCGCTGGCGCACAAGAGCATGGTCCGTGACCGCCTGTACACGCTGGCGGTCGCGGCGGGCGCCGACGATCCGGACCGGCTGTGCGGTCAGTTGCAGCTTCTGATGGAAGGCGCCTATGCCGCCGGCCGCGTGCTGGATTTGGGGCCGGGCAACGAAGCGGTGGCGAGTGCGGCTGCGGCCCTGATCGACGGGGCCTGCGCGGAGAAATAGTCACCCGAGACTTGGCGCTCCATCAAACGCAAGAAAGCGCCGCGGGACGCTCCCGCGGCGCTTTCCCAAGTCGGCACACTGCGTCAGTCGGCGCCGATGCGGTCGCGGACCGTCTGGCCGGGGCGGTAGTCCTGCAACCGGGTGGCGCGCAGACCGCGCATGCCGTGGCTGTCGATCAGCCTCTGCCAGGACAGGAATTCCTCCACCGACAGGGTATAGCGGCGGCAGGCTTCCTCCAGGCTTATCAGGCCCGAACGGACTCCAGCGACCACTTCCGCCTTGCGGCGCATCACCCAACGCTTGGTGTCGGGCGGGGGAAGGTCGTTTTCGGTCATGGGACGCCCCTCAGGACCAATGACCGATGCACCGGCTGCAGAATCGTCGCCGATGTCGAATTCGATGAGTGCCATGCGCGGACGCTCCAACCCAAACTGTGGATTCCACGATTTCGGGGTACTGTATGCGCCGGCACTTAACAAATGCCTAAACGAAAGGGTTAACTTTTTATCGGGTGGTAGTTGCTCACCCGAACGGACAGGGCGGTCGCGGTGGCCCATCCGTCCAGGCTTGCAGCAGTCGGCCGGTACAACGAATCCGGGTCAGTAGACGGTGGTCAGCTTCGACAGGGGAACTTCGCTGGTGCCGATGTTCAGCACCGTCTCGCCGTCCTTGTTGTTGCCGATACCGGCGACGGTGCCGAAGGTGTAGGTGGTGGTCTTGATGGTGTCGTTCTTGTTCTCGGACACCGGCGCCACGTTCATGCGATAGGTGCCGGGCTGCACCGCGCGGCCGTTGTTGTCCTTGAAGTCCCAGCTGACGGCATGCTTGGTGCCCGCGGTGGTTTCGCCGGGCATCGAGCGGATGATGTTGCCGTTGGAGTCCAGGATGTCGACGCGCACCGATTTGGCCGAGGTCGCCAGTTCGTAGCCCAGCGGCGCCTGGGTCATGCCCTGCGAATACTGGAAATTGTCGCCCTCGAAGGCGACGGTGCGGCCGAGATAGGCAAGGTTGGTCGAGGCGGTGCCGGCCGACTGCAACTGCACCAGCTTGTCCAGGCGGCTGTTGGTGCCGATGTTCTGCTCGACGTTGGCGAAATCGACCAGTTGCTTGGTCATGTCGTTGGTGTCGAGCGGCTTCAGCGGATCCTGGTTCTTCATCTGCGTGGTCAGCATGGTGAGGAACGTCTGGAAATTGTCGCCCAGCCCCTTGGTGGCCGAGGCGGTCTTTTCGGCATCGGTCTGGGGCGTCTTGGAGGTTTCGGACGCCGTCTTCGACCCGGTGGAGAGACCACCCGAATAGGTGCCGTACTGGTTCACGGTCGGGGTGTTGGTGGTGTTGGTGGTCGTGGTCATGGCGGTCGTCCTCTATGGCCCTGTCGGCCGGAATCTCTGATGCGAAGGCGGGATGCGGCCGGATCGGCCGCTCCGCTCAGGCGCGGATGTCGACGCGCCCGTCGCCGAGCGTCGCGGTGTAGACGGCAGCCTCGGACCCGTCATCGTCGCCGCCACTGCCGAAGCCGCGGCCGCGCTTACCCGATCCGGTCCCCTTGCCGTCGCCCCGGCCGTCGCCGGCGAAGGGATTGCCCTCGCCGCGTAGGCTGAAGTTCAGGCTGTTAGCGTCCGTCTGCAATCCAGCGTCCTGCAAGGCGCGTTCCAACCCGCGGCTGTCGCGTTGCAGAAGTTCGAGCGTCTGTGCCTTTTCCACCGCGACCATCGCATTGACCCGGCCATCGGCGCCGATGTCCAGCTTGATGTCGATCCGGCCCAGTTCGGCCGGATGCAGGTTGATGGTGAACTGGTCGACCTCGTCGGCGACGCTCTTCCTGATGTGGACGGCGATCTGGTCGTGCACGCCCATTGGCATGCCGGCGCCGCGCGACGGACGGAGTGTCGCGGTGGCGGCCTGCGGCTGGTCGAGGCCGGGAATGCCGGCATGCATTCCTTCCATCGCGGCGAGCGCCGGGTGGGTGTGCGGGCTGGCGGCAGACGCGCCGGTCGCGGCGGTTCCCTCGACGCCTCCGATGCCCTCCAGCGCCTTGGCAGCGGTGCCCGTCGCGGCTGCTGTGGCCGCTTCCGCCACCGGCATGGCCGGCGCCGTGGGTGGGGTCGGCTGCTGCATCGCGGTCGGCGCCTGGGGCTGGGCATCATTCCGGCTGCCGCCCTCGGTTCCGGCATGCTTGCCGGATTGCCTGGCATCGCCGGCCTTCGCCTTGGCGGCGGCCAGCAGATCGGCGAAGCGGTCGGGCAAAGCGGCATCGTCGGTCGGCAGGGCCTCGGCGTCGGGCTGTGCGCCGGGTTCGGCCTGGGCCGCATCCGTCGTCTGGGCGGCGTCGCCACCGACGGCGGCGGCCTTGCCGCCGGCCTTCGCTGTGGCTTCCGCACCCGCCTGACCGGCTGCCGCGGCTTCGGTGGCGGCGGCCTGCGCCTGGGCAAGCTGGGCTGCACGCTGGGCGGCGGGATCGACAGGCCCGGCCACTCCGGTTGCAGGGGCGTCGGCACCGCCGGCCGCGTCATCTGTGCTGTCCGGCGCCTTCGTCTGTCCGGCCGGCATCAGGCCGGCAAGGATCAGGTCGCTCGCCTGCGGGATCGGTTGCTGCGCCGTCGGCTGGACAGGCGGCAACGGCTGGTCGGCGGGTTGGGCGGTGGCCTGTCCCTCGGCGGAACCATCCGACGGGTCCTCACCGCCGGCGTCGGCCATGGTTTCGCCCTGTGCGGCGGCGTCGGCCGAGGCGGAATCGCCGGTCGCGGCAGCGTCTTCGGCATCGGCGCTGCCGACGGCCGTCGCCGCATCGGTCTTGTCCGCATCCGCCTTGTCGGCATTGGCCTTATCCGGGCTGCCCTTGGCCTTGTCGGTCCTGGGCTGGTCTTTCGCCGTCTTCTCGGCCTTGGCCGGACGGTGGTCCTCCTGGCGGGCCTGAACCTTCGGATCGTCGTCCTTGCCGGCCTTCGTCTCGGCCGCGCGCGTCGCGTCGGGGGCATCCTGCTGGCGCCGGGTTTCCGCGGTCCTGTCGCGGGTCAGGTCGAGCTTCGGCTCCGCGCGCACCGGCTGCCGGCGCTGCGCCTCCGCGGCGCGGGCGTCCCTGGCATCCTTTGCGGCATCTTTCGCCGCTTCCTTCGCCGCTTCCTTAGACGTGTCTTTCGCGGAGTCGCGGGCTGCCGCGTCGGCCTGCTCGCGCTTGCGCGCCGCGGCATCGGTCAGCATGCGGTCCATCATCTTGGAAAATAGATCGTTCTTCGTTCCGGTCCCCTGCGTCTGCTGGGACTGGCTGAGACCGTCGAACAAGGACGCGGCGATTTTGTTCGATTGGACTTCCATGGAAGGGCCTCTCAGGGACGGCGGAACGCACCGACGGCGATGCGCTGGGACCAATGCAACGGACGGGCCAACCGCGGTCCCCTGTTATCGCGCCCTTGATCGGGAGCCGGACGGCAGTTCCCGCCGCATCGTACGGTCCTGACCGGCAAATTCCGCCGGGTGCGGGGCCTTTCTTGCCGTAGCCGCCAGGCACAAAAAGAAAGGCACAAAAAGAAAAAGGCCGCCCCTGTGGAGAGAGGCGGCCGTCCGAAAAAGCTCGGCAGTTACGGATGGAGGTCGATCGGATCAGAGCCGGGTGTTCAGCGCCGCCGAGGTGCGCGGCCCGCTGGGCGGTGCGGAATAGCCGCGGCCGCCACCCATGTGGGCGGCGTAGGCGGTGGTCGGCGCCTTCTGCTGGCGTGTGATGACGGTCACCACGGTGTCGACCATCACCTTCTGCGCCTCGCCACCGATGCGCAGGGCCTCGGCATTGTCGGCGGTGGCCGCATAGAGCTTGCCGGTCGCGTCCTTCAACGACGTCTTCAACTCCTGCGGCAGGGCGATCAACCCCTCGCGGTCGACGCGCAGCATGCGGCTGATCTCCTCATAGACCAGCGTCATCGGCTGCTTGTCCTTGACGATCTGCGCCAGCTCCTTGGCCGGACGGCGGGCGCGGACGGCTGCGGCCTCCCGTTCCAGCAGGGCGGTCAGGCGGCCCATCAGCTCGATCAGCGCGACCGCGCGCTCCTGGGCGTTCTTCGGCAGGTTGGCGGCCGGCTTGGGCTGCTGGGGGAAACGAACGTCGACCTTATCCATGGCTGGCCTCCTGGGCGCGAAGAAGCTCTCCGTAAACCTGATTGGCGATGCCGAAACCGCCGCGCTGGGTGATCTGCTTGCCGAACTGCTCGATCAGCATCGGGCGGAACATCTCTTCCCCGCGCCCGCCGCCGAAGGTCTCGTCGGTGCCGATCCCCTCGAACATCGGGCCCAGCATCTGCGAGACGAACTGGCTCTCGAACTCGTTGGCGGACTTGCGGATCTGGGCAAGCTTTGCCGGGTCGATCTTGGCCTCGAGATCGGAAATCTTTGCCAGGGTGCGCACGCCGAACCCTGCGGCCTGGGCGCGCTCCACCAACGACGAGGCGGGCGGTGCGCTGCGCGGTGCCGAAGCGGTGGAAAGGGCGGGGCTCATGGTCATCAGATCACCTCGATCTCGGCTTGCAGGGCTCCGGCGGCCTTGATCGACTGGAGAATGGCGATCATGTCCCGCGGTCCCACTCCAAGCGCATTCAAGGATTGTACCAACTCCTGCAAGGTCACCCCGGAATTCATCACGGCGAGGCGGTTGTTGGATTGCTCGTCGACCTGGATGTCGGTGCGCGGCACCACCGCGGTCTGGCCCTGGCTGAACGGGCCGGGCTGGCTGACCTGCGGGGTTTCGGTGATGCGGATGGTCAGGTTGCCCTGGGCGATGGCGACGGTGGAGATGCGGACATTCTCGCCCATCACGATCACCCCGGATTTCTCGTCCACCACCACGCGGGCGACCTGATCGGGGGTGATGCGCAGCTGCTCGATCTCCGTCACCAGCCCCACCACGTCGCCGCGGCGCGAGTCCGGCACGTTGATGAGGACGGAGGCCGGGTCGGTCGCCTGGGCGCGGTTGCCGCGCAGCTGGATGTTGATGGCGGTCGCCACCCGCTGGGCGGTGGTGAAGTCGGGATTGCGCAGGGACAGCCGCAGCACCGGCAGCTCGGCCAGCGAGAACTGGATCTCGCGCTCCACGATGGCACCGGAGGAGATGCGGCCGGAGGTCGGCACGCCACGGGTCACGCTGGCGCCCTGGCCCTGGGCGGTGAAGCCCGACACGGCGATCGGCCCCTGGGCCACGGCATAGACCTCGCCGTCGGCGCCCATCATCGGAGTGACCAGCAGGGTGCCGCCCAGCAGGCTCTTGGAGTCGCCCATCGCCGACACCGTGACGTCGATGCGCGTACCCTGCGCCGCATAGGCGCCCAGCGTCGCCGTCACCATCACCGCCGCCACGTTCTTGGTGCGCAGGTTGGTGCCGCGGGTGTTGACGCCCATCCGTTCCAGCATGCCGGTCAGGCTCTGCTCGGTGAAGGGTGAGTTGTTCAGGCTGTCGCCGGTGCCGTTCAGGCCCACCACCAGCCCGTAACCGATCAGCATGTTGTCGCGCACGCCTTCGACATCGACGATGTCCTTGATACGGGCCGACGCGGCCAGTGCCGGTGCGGCCGGAATGCCGAACGCCAGCAGGGCGGTCAGCATGGCCAGGACGGCACGACGGCGCAGAAGGCGAAAGGCGGTGGGGATCATGACGCGGACACTCCTGAACTCGTGCCCATCCCTATACAAACGCCGTGCCAGAGACCGTAAACGGCGGCTTTCGGTGCCTGTCCTGAAAAACGTCCGGAATATGGCGCCTTTCGGTCACAGCCGGCCGGCAATTTTTGCCCGATTGCGGCAAGCCTTGACCGGATGTTAAGGTTGATCCATCTATTGTGTGCGCGTTTACGAATCCTTTACTGCAAACGGTTGCACGGATCATGAAAGTCGAAGGCTCCGGAAACATACGCGGCGGTGGGTCTGTCCGCCGCACCGGCAAGGCCGAAGGCTCGTCCGGCGCGGCCTTCTCCAAGCAATTGGTGGGAGAGGCCGGCTCCGCCCACGGCGTCAGCGGCACCGCCGCCAGCGCCGGTGTTTCGGGCGTGCTGGCCTTGCAGGAGGTTGACGTCACCGACGACGCCACCGCGCGTGCGTCCCGCGGCAAGATGCGGGCGGAGGAGATGCTTGACCGTCTGGAGGAAATCCAGCACGGGCTGCTGTCCGGTACGCTGTCGGTGCAGAAGCTGACCGATCTGGCGAAGGTGGTGCAGACGCGCCGTGCCCAGGTCGACGATCCGGGGCTGGCCGAAATCCTCGACGAGATCGATCTGCGCGCCCAGGTCGAACTGGCGAAGCTGACCTCCTGAACCGACCGGTCGCTTTTACGGTCGCTTCAAGCGTTGAGGCGGGCGCCCCGTGCCGGTGGGGCAGGGTGCCGCCGATGAGAGCCCCATGCGACGGCCGGATTCGCCCATGCATGGCCGCCAGACGGTGGCGGCGAATCTGCAACGCTGACAAATCTTTTTTATTCCAAGGGCTTGTTTGGTCGTTGCGGGGGCGAACCAATGGGTTGCGGTCGTGCCGTGGCGTGCCTATACTCCGCGCCGCCCGGATCACCCCTTTTTCGCTGGATGCTTTCGGATGACGTCGCCGCTTCTGCCCCAGAACTATTCCCCGTCGGAAGACGAGGAGTTCATGAACCCGATCATGCGGGAGTATTTCCGCCAGAAGCTGCTGCGCTGGCGCGCGGAACTGCTGGCGGAATCCACCGGCACGTTGAACAGCCTCCAGGAAGGCGGTATCCAAGAACCGGATATCGCCGACCGCGCATCGGCCGAGACCGACCGTGCGCTGGAGCTGCGGACGCGTGATCGTGAACGCAAACTGATCTCCAAGATCGACGCCGCGCTGGAGCGTCTGGTCGACGGCAGCTACGGCTATTGCGAGGAGACGGGCGATCCCATCTCCGTTCGCCGGCTCGATGCCCGACCGATCGCGACGCTGAGCCTCGAAGCCCAGGAGCGTCACGAGCGGATGGAACGGACCCAGCGCGACGACTGACGCCGCGCCTTCCGGTCCCGCAGGCCCGCACAGTGCCGCTCACCAGGGGCAGGGCGGCGCGCCGCGTCGGCATTGCACGGGACAGATGGCACCGAACGGATGGAAAGCGCCGGTCCCGACCGGCGCTTTCGTCGTTTCAAGGCTGTTGCCGTCGCCTGCATCCGTTGGCTTCAGGGCCGGCGATGGAACCAAGCCGTCCTCACAGGGTTCGGAACGTCATCCGAAACGACGGTTCCAAGCCGGGAGGGCAGCCATGGACAACGAGACCCTGAACCTCGACCTGCGTAAATTTCTGAAGCAGGTCGGCGTCACCTCGCAGCGGGAGATCGAGCTTGCGGTCGGCCGCGCGCTGGCCGAAGGACGGCTGGACGGAGTGAAGTCCCTGTCGGCCCGCATGGTGCTGACGGTCGACGGTATCGGGCTGACGCACGAAGTTACGGGTGAGCTGTCGCTTGAACAGCCGCCGGAGTGACGGCCCGGGTGCCATGGAGCTGTGGGGTAACGGTCAGGATCGCGGCGGTCAGCCGGCGTTCGGTCCATGGCACATCGTGGTGGGCCGAGGTCAGGTAGGGACTGTTGGGGTCGCGGGCCCATTCGCTCGGGAACAGCGCGACCTGCCTTCCTGAGGTTCGGCCAAGGACCGCGTCATAGGGGTCGCCGGTCAGGGCGCAGGCCATCGCCCGGCACAGGTCGCTGCCAGCCAGGTTGCCGAGATGGGTTGTCTGGGTCGGCCGGGCATTGAACTCCAGGAAAACCGGCGGGCTGCCATCGTCCGGCAGAATGGCGTCGATGCCGCCGAATCCGGAGTAGCCCGTCACTTCCACCATCCGGTGGGCCATGTCGATCAGCCCGGGATGGGGGGTCAGTTCGATCACGGATGCCGGGCCGAAGGGGGCCGGCTCATGACGCAGGACCGTGTAGGCGAAGCCTTCCAGCATTTTCCCGCCCAGCGCGCAGAACGATACCGACGCTGCGCGCCCGCGCACGAATTCCTGCGCGACCGCCTGCTGGTCCGGGTATTCCGCGGACCGGCTTGCCGCCATGGCCAGTGCCTGTCCGGCGGAGGATGCGAAAAGTACCCCGCGGCCGGCCGAACTGCCGTCGTATTTCAGCAGAAGCGGTTCGCCAAGCGCGGCCAGATCGGCCGCAGCGGTACGGTGCGGATCGACGGCGACCTGACGCGGCGTCCGGACGCCCGCCGCCGCGGCCATGTCCACACAGCGAGACCGCTTCTCTTCCCAGGGATCGTCGCTGCACCAAGCCTGGACGAACCGCAGATTTCGGGCGTCGGCGCTGTCCGCCTTTACCCGTTCCTGCAACCGTCCCGCCAGGCCGAGAACGCGGACGGCGGATTCCTCGCAGCCGATGACGATGTCGGCCCGGAACTGTGCCGCCGCCCGTGCGGCGATCACGGTCAGGTCATCGGCGGCCAATTCGGGAGAGAAACAATGCCGGCCGTCGATCTGGTCGCAGAACTCGAGCAGGGAGTCCTTCGGACAGATGACGAACACCCGAAATCCTGCCGCCTTCAATGCGGCAGGCATCCTTGCGGTACCGTAACGATACATCGCGCAGGACACCAGCAATGCCGTGGGCATGCACACCTTCGCGTGGGAGAAAACGGGTTGATGGTTTAAGGCCTAATCGTTTTATCGGCAATCTACACCGCCGCCGATACCTTACATTGTCTCGGCAGGCATGCGAGGGAGGGGAAGCCCCTGGTTGGGGAGCCCCCGCCTTCGAACCGGACCGCTTGAGGCACAGCGGCCTTTCGGTTAGGGATGGCCCCTGAGCGCCAATCCCGAAGGAAGCCAGTTCCATGAGCGACGATCCCGACTGCCTGGGCATGTGCGCCATCGACGGCGATGTCTGTACCGGTTGCGGCCGCACGCTGGACCAGATCAATGCCGCCCTGGAGCGCGCCGATGCCGGTGGCGAGCCCGAGTCTCCGGCTGGCTGAGGCGGCCGGACCATTTCCGCGACGATCTTCCGCCTCTGCTGTTTTCCTCGTCATCGCCAGACGAAACCCATCGAGGAGCAGCATCATGGCCAACCAGCCGAACCAGCAACCGGCCGACGCCGTCCGCGACGACCGACCGCAGAAGCCCGCCGATCCCGGCAATAAGGCGGGCGGCAAGATCAGCAGCGAGACCGTGAAGGCGCAGGAGGAAGCCGCCAAGGACCGCGCCCGCGAAGGCGGCTACCAGTAAGCGGACGAACGGCCATGAAACGGCCCGGCTCCCGATGAGGGGCCGGGCCGTTTCATGGCGTCGCGCCGGAAACGTGATGCACGCAACAGCGGGCGGTGTGAGTGGAGCTTATGGTCATCCTCGACCGGCCGATCATGGCCGGGATGAGGGAGACGAACCATGACGAGCGACCTCACCCTGTCCCAGAGCGTCACCAACGCGGCGGACCTGATCGACTGCGTCGCCCAACGCGAGGCTTACCGCCGTGCCACCGAACTCATCGGTCCGGCTTTGGGGCGGATCTGCGGCAACATGGCCGTCGGCATGATGGATGGATTCACCGCGGCATCGCGGCATTCGCTGGAAGGCTGAAGCGGCGGAGCGCGTCGGTTTCGCCGAGAGAGGGCCAGTCGGCAACATCGGCCCGGCACAACCCTCCGGCCGGCAGCAATTTCCCATCCGCTGGCGATGAGTTCCAGAGATCGCGGCGGTTCCCAACGCACCGCAGGGCCACGGAGGGATGTTTCCCGCCATGGCCGCCGGTTCCGCCGCCGTTACCCCGGCAATCCTCAGAACGGCATGATGATGTCGTACAGCTGCTGGCCGTAGCGCGGCTGCTGGACGTCGGTGATCTGGCCGCGGCCGCCGTAGGAGATGCGGGCTTCGGCGATCTTCTCGTAGCTGATGGTGTTCTGCGCGGTGATGTCCTCCGGACGGATCACGCCGTGGATTTGCAGATCGCGCAGCTCGTAGTTCACGCGGACTTCCTGATGACCCTGGATGACCAGATTGCCGTTGGGCAGGGTCTGGGTCACCAGCGCCGCCACCTTCAGTTCGATCTTCTCGTTGCGGTCGACCGAGCCCTTGCCGTCGTTCGAGGTGTCGCTCGACAGATCCACCAGGCTGGCGGCCGAGGCGCCGGCCGGCAGGACGCGGTTCAGCGTGGCGCCTTCCAGGCCGAACAGGTTCGGCATGCCGGCCTTTTCGGTGTTGGCACGCGACCGCTTGCTCTCGTTCGACAGCTTGGCCTGATCGGCGATGGAGATGTTGATGGTCAGGATGTCGCCGACCTTGGCCGCACGCTGGTCCTTGAAGAAGGCCTTGGCACCGGTCCGCCACAGCGAGTTCGGGTTGCGCTCCGTCGGCAGCGGGGTCGGCATCGGCAGGCTGACCGGCTGGTAGCCGGTCTTGGCCTGCGGGTCCTGGATGCCGCTCATCTCGGGGGCCTTGCCGATGTCGGCGATGCGCGAGGCGGCGCCGCAGGCGGTCAATGAGGTGGCAGCGGTGGCGATCATCGCGAAGCGGATCAGGCGGGCGGTCATGGTGGCGGACATTGGAGCTTTCTCCTTACTGCGCGATGATGCCGGGCTTTGCCACGGCGACGACGTTGGGCCCCGCAACCGTCGCTTCGACGATGCGGTTGGATTGGGTGTTCACGACGCGGATGACCTCGCCCTTGCCGCCGTCCTGCAGGGCCTTGCCCTGGGTCGTCAGCGTCATCGACTGGGTGGTCAGCGTGATGGTGACCATCGAGCCCTTGTCGACCATGCGCGGCGATTGCAGGTCGCGCAGGCGGACGGGCTGGTTGGTCGACACGCCGCGCTTCGGCGTCATGCCGATCAGCTGCGCGTCGGTGGCGGCGGTGTCGCTGGTGGTCTGGTCGGCGCGCACGTCCTGCCAGTCGATGTCGCCCGGGCCGATGACGTCGCCGGGAATGATCCGGCGCGACAGCACCGGGATCTGCACCACGCCGAAGGCGCGGCCCGACACCGGCAGGCGGACCTGACTGCCGGTCACCACGATCTCGGCGGCGAAGCGGCCCTGGACCGGGCTGTAATAGAGGTTCTCGACCGCCAGCCCGCCGGCGCCCTGGGGGGCGCGCAGCTCCACCGCGCGGCTGTCCAGCTCCATCTGCAGCCGTCCGGCGGTGATGACCCGCGACAGCGCATCCGACAGAACCGCCTCCACATGCGGCATCCCGTACACCACGTCGGGCGCCAGACCCGAGCCGGCCGGGGCCGGAGCCATGGCCGAGGCCGCAGCGGCCTGCCCGATGCCGAACCCCATGACCGGAACGGTCAGCAGGGCGGCACCGAGAAGCAGGGCGGGCAGGCGGCGGTCGGCGAGGTGGCGGATCATGGCGGTGGTTCCCGGTTTGAAGGCTGAAGCGAGGCGACGGCGAGGTCGGCGGCGTTACTTCATCTGGCTGGCCTGCTGCATCATCTCGTCGGTGGTCTTGATGACCTTGGAGTTCATCTCGTAGGCGCGCTGCGCGGTGATCAGGGTGGTGATCTCCTGCACCACGTTGACGTTGGAGGTCTCCAGCGCACCCTGGGTGACGCGGCCGAAGCCGGGGGCGCCGGGGTTGCCGGTCACTGCCTGCCCGGACGCGCCGGATTCCATGAACAGGTTGTCGCCGGTGGCTTCCAGGCCGGCGGCGTTGGCGAAGGTGGCGAGCTGGATCTGGCCGACATTCTGGGTGGCGGTCTGGCCGTCCAGCTTGATCAGCACCTCGCCCGACGAGTTGATGGAGATGTCCACCGCGTTGGTCGGGACGGTGATGTTCGGCTGGATCGGATAGCCGTCGGCGGTGACGATCATGCCTTCCGGCGACAGCTTGAAGTTGCCGGCGCGAGTGTAGGCGGTGTCGCCGCTGGGTAGCGTCACCTGGAAGTAGCCCGATCCGTTGATCGCCACGTCCAGCTTGTTGTCGGTGATGTTCAGGTTGCCCTGTTCCAGCACGCGGGCCACCGCGGCGACCCGCACGCCGGCACCCACCTGCACGCCGGTCGGCACCACGGTGCCGGCATCCGACGAGGTCGAGCCGATGCGGCGGAAGTTCTGGTACAGCAGGTCCTGGAACTCGGCCCGCTGCTTCTTGTAGCCGGTGGTGGTCGAGTTGGCGATGTTGTTGGAGATCGTCTCGACGTTGAACTGCTGGGCGATCATGCCGGTGGCGCCGATGGCGAGGCTGCGCATTCTGGTCTTCTCCTCTCGTCGTCGGTCTGGATCAGGCGGTGCGGCCCAGACGCTGAAGCATCGTGCGGATGCGCTCGTGTTCGTTGTCCATCATCTTCTGAGCGGACATGTACTGACGCTGGATGTCGATCATCTGCGTCATCTCGACCACGGGCTTCACGTTGGAACCCTCTAGCAAGCCCTGTGCCACTTTCGTCTCGACCGGGGCGGGCTGCGGCTGCTCGTCGGTGACGTACAGGCCGTTGCCGACCTCGGTCATCAGCTGCTCGGTCTTGAAGGTGACGATGTTCAGCTTGGCGACCGGGCCCAGCTCGGTGGCGACGGTGCCGTCGCCGCTCACCTTCACGTCACTGGTGCCGGCCGGAATGGTGATGGGCTGGCCGTTGTTGGACAGCACCGGCAGGCCGCCGGCATCCACCAGCTGGCGCTGGTCGTTCAGGCGGAAATTGCCGGCGCGGGTGTAGCGCGGGCCGCTGGCGGTATCGACGGTGAAGTAGCCCTGGCCGGTCAGTGCCAGATCCAGCGGGTTGCCGGTCTGCGTCATCGGGCCGTTGGACAGGTCGCGCACCACCGCGCGGTCCTGGACGAAGCTGACCTTCTCGTGCAGGCCGGGCTTTTCCAGATATTCGGTGAACAGCATCCGCTGGTTCTTGTAGCCGGTCGTGTTCATGTTCGCGATGTTGTTCGACGTCACGTCCAGCTGGCGTTGCAGCGCCATCTGGCGCGACAGGGCGACGTAGATCGAATTTTCCATCTTGCGGCCTCTTCACCTTGCGAACGGATCGAACGACAGCGTCCGACCGGCGAAAGGGGTATTGCAGGCGGCGTGCCAACGTCGCCGAAGCCTTGGAATCCGCAGGATGCGGGCAAGGGGCGGGCGTTCCCGCCGGGTGGGGCAGGGGATGCCGGGCAGAATCTGCCGGGGGGAGGGCGTTCCTTGCCGGGTGTCACCGGGCAAGACTCTCCCGTTCCCGCCGCAAGAGGGGTGCGGCAGGGCGATGGCCGGCAGGCCTGCAATCCCAATGGGGACGGCGGGCCGCTGGAGGCGGAATCCAGGCGTGCCTGCGTTCCGAGTGGAGAGCGGACGCAGTGCGGACACGGATTGCCGGTCAGTCCCAATCAAGAACCGTGCCGAAATGGTGACAGGCGGGGGAAACCTGCCCGTCCGGGGCGGTCCATTCCCCACTCGAAAGGAGTTATTAACTATCCCAAAAGTAGCTTTGACCCTTGTCAGGCGGCGCATGCCTGAGCCGTTGCGTACCTCGAACGATCCCAGGATGTCATGGCTGCCGAAACCGATGCCGGTGAACTGACCGACGGCCTGCCCCGGAAGAAATTCAGCGGCAAGAAGCTGGTCCTGTTCGTCGTTCTTCCCCTGGTCCTGCTGATCGGCGCCGGTGCGGGCGTCTATTTCTCCGGTCTGCTCGACGGGCTGCTGGGCAAGGAGAAGCCGGCGGAGGAGGGGGAGCACGCGGCGGCGGCGGAAGGCGAACATGGGGCGGAGGCCGGCAAGGGCGACGCCGCCCATGCCGCCCCGATCTTCTACGACCTGCCGGACATGCTGGTGAACCTGAACACCGGCAACAAGCGTCCGGCCTTCCTGAAGATCAAGATCTCCATCCAGCTGTCGAAGCCGGAGGATGTCGGGGCGGTGGAGCATGTGCTGCCGCGCATCATCGACAATTTCCAGGTCTACCTGCGCGAGCTGCGCCTGGAGGATCTGCGCGGGTCGGCCGGCATGTACCGGCTGCGCCAGGAACTGCTTCTGCGCATCACCGCCGCCGCGTTCCCGGTGAAGGTGAAGGACGTGCTGTTCAAGGAAATGCTGGTCCAGTGAGGGCCCGGTCAGGTGGGGATGGGGGCCGATGAGCGACACCGGTGAACTGAGCGAAGAAGAACGGCTTGCTGCCGAATGGGCCGCATTGGCCGAGGACAGCGGCGATGTCGGCGACATGGGCGGCGGCGGGTCGACCCGCGTCCTGAACCAGGACGAGATCGACAGCCTGCTGGGCTTCGACCAGGGTGGCGCCGGCGACGGCGACAATTCCGGCATCATGGCGCTGGTCAACTCGGCGCTGGTCAACTACGAACGCCTGCCGATGCTGGAGGTGGTCTTCGACCGCCTCGTTCGCATGATGTCCACCAGCCTCCGCAACTTCACCTCCGACAACGTCGAGGTCAGCCTCGACCAGATTTCCTCGGTGCGTTTCGGCGATTACCTGAACTCCATCCCGCTGCCGGCGATGCTGTCGGTGTTCAAGGCGGAGGAGTGGGACAATTACGGCCTGATGGTCGTCGACTCCGCGCTGATCTACTCCATCGTCGACGTGCTGCTGGGCGGCCGGCGCGGCACGGCGGCGATGCGCATCGAAGGCCGTCCCTACACGACCATCGAACGCAACCTCGTGGAACGCATGGTCCATGTGGTGCTGTCCGACCTGTCCGCCGCCTTCGATCCGCTGTCGCCCGTCACCTTCCGCTTCGACCGGCTGGAGACCAACCCGCGCTTCGCCACCATCGCGCGTCCCGCCAACGCGGCGGTGCTGGTCAAGCTGCGCATCGACATGGAGGATCGCGGCGGCCGGCTGGAACTGATGATCCCCTATGCGACGCTGGAGCCGGTGCGTGAGCTGCTGCTCCAGATGTTCATGGGCGAGAAGTTCGGCCGTGACTCGATCTGGGAAACCCACCTGGCCTCGGAACTGATGGTGACGGACGTCGATCTGTCGGCCGTGCTGGACGAGGTGACGATGACCCTGCACGACGTGCTGAACTGGCGCGTCGGCACCCGCATCCTGCTGAACGCCACCCCCGACGGCGCGATAGAACTGCGCTGCGGCGACGTGTCGATGTTCCAGGGGCGGATGGGGCGCAAGGGCGGGCATATCGCCGTCCGCCTGGAAAAGGAACTGCCCAAGCAGGAGGTCATGAGGTTATGAGTCCGCTGGTCTCCATCATCATCGACGTCGTGATGGTCGGCCTGCTGGCCGCCACCATCGCCTATGCGATCATCCTGAACCGGCAGATCATCGCGCTGCGCGAGAGCCGTGGCGAGATGGCCGAACTGATCCAGGGCCTGAACGACGCGATGGGGCGGGCGGAGACCGGCGTGCGAACGCTGAAGAAGGCGGCGAGCGACACCGGCGAGGATCTCCAGCGCACCGTCAACAAGGCGCAGACCCTGCGCGACGAACTGGAATTCATGATCGAAGCGGCCGACGCGCTGGCCAACCGGCTGGGCGGCGTCGGTGAGCGTGACGGCGGACGTGATGGCGGTCGCCGCGACAGCGGGCGTGACGGCGGCCGTTCCGTGGCGGTTGCCCCGACGCTGGCCGCGCGCAGCCCGGCGAAGGCGCCGCTGGTGGCGCCACGACCGGCCCTGCGCAGCCTGCCGGTCGAGGACGACCACGACCATCACGACCATGCGCCACCACCGGCCCGGCTGGACGTTGCGCCGCGCCGTGCCGCCGCCCGCGCCGAACCGCCGGCCGAGGCGCGCGACCCCATCACCCGTGACCCCATTACCCGCGACGGGGAAAGCCTGTCGCGGGCCGAACGCGAACTGCTTCAGGCAATCGAGAATGCCGGCAAGGGGCTTGGATGACCATGCGCACCAGTGACGGCAGGCCCGCTGCGGCGGGCGGCGAACCCAAGGTCGTGATCCGCCCGGCTGGCGCCGCCCCGACCGGCGTCCGCACCTCTCCCACTCTGGCCGCCCAGCAGGCCCAGCAGGCGCAACTGCCGGCCGTCCGCCCTGCGGCGGGAAAGGTGCCGGCGAAGAAGGGCAAGGCGAAGGCCAAGGCGCGCAAGCCGGCGACGCCGCGGGTACCCTTGACCCAGCGGCTGAGGGCACGGATGCGCGGCGCCCGTTTCCGCCTGCTGCCGCTGACCATCTTCGTCGCGGTGCTGATGCTGGGCGTGCGGGTCGGCGATCTGTGGCGCCTCGCCACCCATGACGCCCGCCTGCCCGATTTCCCGGTCAGCCTCGCCCAGGGGCCGCAGGGCTCCACCCCGGCGACGCCGCCCGTGCAGATGGCGGCCGGGCAGACTCCCGCCGCGACCACCAAGCCGGCCGGCAAGGACGCTCCTCCGGCTCCCGGCGGTTCCAGCGGTCCGGCCAACGCTCCGGCGGCCAATGCGCCCCTGGCGCCTCTCGGTCCCATCGACAACCAGGAACTGCTCCAGCATTTCGCCGACCGCCGCGCCGAGATCGAGCGCCGCACCAAGGAGATGGAGCAGCGCGAGGCCCTGCTGGCCGCTGCCGAGAAGCGGATCGACCAGAAGGTGGCGGAGATGGAGAAGACCCGCTCCGACATCCAGAAGCTGATGGCCCAGGGTGACGAGAAGCAGTCGGCCCAGCTGGAAAGCCTGGTGAAGATCTACGAGACGATGAAGCCGAAGGAAGCGGCCCGCATCTTCGAGGAACTCGACATGCCGGTGCTGCTGGGCGTCATCCAGAAGATGAAGGAACAGAAGACCGCGCCCATCCTGGCCGCCATGGATCCGGTGAAGGCCAAGGAGGTCACCTCGGCCCTGGTCGAACGCCGCGTGCCGCTGACGGCGACGGTCACGACGCCGAAGTAAAAACAATTACGCCCTCTCCCGGGGAGAGAGGGCGCTTGTCGCCAAATACAATTCTCACAGGAAGCGGTTGTTCTTCGGGAAGCCGTTCGGCGGCATCTTGCCCTGGCCGGCGCGGTCGCCCATCCAGCCGGTCAGGTCGGTGACGTTGAAGTTGCGCTCACCGTTCTTCCAGCTCAGTCCCTCGGCCAGCGTGAAGGTCTTCACGTCAGCGACGCTGGCATCCTTGTATTTCTGAAGCTGGACGCCCTTGCCGCGGGTCATCACCGGCACCTGCTCCAGCGGGAAGACCAGCATCTTGCGGTTGTTGCCGATGATGGCGAGCGTATCCCCGCTCACCGGCTGGCAGATGCGGGCGGACTTGCCGTCTTCCAAATTCAGCACCTGCTTGCCGGCGCGGGTCTGGGCCAGCACTTCCGCTTCCTCGACCCGGAAGCCGCGGCCGTCCTCCGACACCACCAGCAGGGTACGGCCGGGCTGGTGGCGGAACAGGTCGACGATGTCGACGTCGTTGCCGAGGTCGATCATCAAGCGCACCGGCTCGCCGAAACCGCGGCCGCGCGGCAGCTTGTCGACGCCGATGGTGAAGAACTTGCCGTTGCTGGCGAAGACCAGAAGCTTGTCGGTCGTCTCGCACCGCTCGATGAAGCCGCGCTCGTCGCCGTCCTTGTACTTCACATCCTCCGCTTCGACGTCGGTCAGATGGCCGCGCACCGTGCGGATCCAGCCCTTGGCCGAGCAGATCACGGTCACCGGCTCGCGCTCCACCAGTGCGTCCAGCGGCACCTCGATCACCGTCGGCGCGTCGGCCACGTCGGTGCGCCGCTTGCCGAGTGCGCCGGCGCCGAACTTCTTCTTGATCTCGGCCACACCCTCGGCGATCCGCTTCCAGCGCAGGGTCTCGTCGCCCAGCAGTTCCAGCAGGCCGTTCTTCTCGGTGGTCAGCGCCTCGTGCTCGCGCCGGATCTCCATCTCCTCCAGCTTGCGCAGATTGCGCAGCCGCATGTTGAGGATGGCGTCGGCCTGCACGTCGGTCAGGGTGAAGGCGCGGATCAGCTCCTGCTTCGGCTCGTCCTCCTCGCGGATGATGCGGATCACCTCGTCCAGGTTCAGGTAGGCGGCGAGATAGCCGCCGAGAACCTCGAGGCGATGATCGATCTGCTTCAGCCGGTGGTTGGAGCGGCGGACCAGCACCTCGTGCCGGTGGTCGAGGAAGGCCTGGAGCACCTCGCGCAGGTTCATCACCCGCGGCACATGGTCGGCGCCCAGCACGTTCATGTTCATCGAGAAGCGGATTTCCAGGTCCGTGGCCTGGAACAGCGAGGCCATCAGCACCTCGGGATCCACGTTGCGGTTCTTCGGCACCAGGACGAGACGGACGTCCTCCGCCGATTCGTCGCGCACGTCGTCCAGCAGGATCAGCTTCTTGGCCAGCAGCAGCTCGGCGATCTTCTCGACCAGCCGGGCCTTCTGCACCTGATAGGGCATTTCGGTGACGACGATCTGCCAGGTGCCCTGACCCAGCTTCTCCACCTCCCAGCGGGCGCGCAGGCGGAAGGCGCCGCGGCCGGTGCGGTAGGCCTCGATCACATTCTGCCGCGACTCGACCAGCAGACCGCCGGTGGGGAAATCCGGGCCGGGCATGAAGCCGACCAGCGTCTCGATGCTGGCGTCGCGGTGCTTGATCAGGTGGCGAAGCGCGTCGCAGATCTCGCCGACATTGTGCGGCGGGATGTTCGTGGCCATGCCGACGGCGATGCCGCTCGACCCGTTGGCCAGCAGGTTGGGGAAGTTGGCGGGCAGAACCGCCGGCTCGTCGCCGTCGCCGTCATAGGTCGGGCGGAAATCGACCGCGTCCTCGTCGATGCCCTCCAGCAGGGCCTTGGCGACCTCGGTCAGGCGGGCTTCGGTGTACCGCATCGCCGCGGCGTTATCGCCGTCGATATTGCCGAAATTGCCCTGGCCGTCGACCAGCGGGTAGCGGACGGAGAAGTCCTGCGCCAGCCGCACCAGCGCGTCGTAGACGGAGGTGTCGCCGTGCGGATGGAACTTGCCGATCACGTCGCCGACGACGCGGGCCGACTTCTTGGGCGGCGTCGTCGGTTCCAGCCGGAGCTGGCTCATGGCGAACAGCAGGCGTCGGTGCACCGGCTTCAGCCCGTCGCGCACGTCGGGCAGCGAGCGGGACATGATGGTGGACAGCGCGTAGCTGAGATACCGCTCGCCGAGCGCGTCGGCCAGCGGCTTTTCCAGGATTTCGGAGGCGGGGTTTTGCGGCTTCATGATGAGGGGGTCTAGCAGTTTCAGGCGGAACGCGCTACCGCGTTCGCGTAACGTTCTCTCAAGCGTTCACGCGCGGGCGGCAGCGGCCCGTTCAGCACGTGGCGTTCCAGGAAATGCGCGGTCAGCCGCAGCCCGTCCGCCACCGCGGCAGGTCCGCCGCCGCCGCGCCCGGCCAGGAAATCGGGCAGGGGAAGCAACCGGTCGCGGTAGGGTTCACCCACCGACGCGGTCACCGCGCGGCCGGTGCGCGGACTGACATAGGCGAGGTAGTCGTTGGCCCCCGACACCGCGCAGCGGTCGAGGTCGAGGCCGAATCCAAGCTCGGCCAGCAGACCGATCTCCCACCGCACATAGGTCTCCGCCCAGGCCGGCCCGTCCAGCAGGCCGAACAGGGCGAGCAGCCCGTCGAACAGGGCGGGGTGCGCCTCCCGCTCCGGCAGCGCCGCCTCCACCAGCGCGCAGGCGCTGATGAGCGCGGCCAGCGCCTGGGCGTCGTCGAAGAAGTTGGCGGCATAGCCCTTCACCGACTCCAGTGTGAAATGGCCGAGATGCTCGGGCAGCCGGCCGCGCCAGCGGGCATGGACCAGGGTTCCCGGCTCCAGCGTGCCGCGCTGGCGCACCGAGCGTCCGCCCATCACCATCCCGGCATGGCGGCCGTGTTCGCGCGTCAGCACAGTCGCGACGGCGGACCCTTCCCCCTGGGGACGGGAGGACAGAACGATTCCCTGATCGGACCAATCCATCGGTGCCGGTTTCGGAAGAGGTGGCGAGCTATCCTAATATAGGAAAAAATTTCGCAGAAGGAACCCTCGGCAACCGCGATAACGGCGTGCTTGGAGCATTTATGGTTTCTTCACCAAAATACCCCTACCATCGGACCCTCAACGGTGGGAGGCCCCACCAATCGCTGACCGCCGACAGGTCCGACGAGGGGTCTTGAACACCAACATCGACCGATATCTGCTGGCGGAAAAGGCCGGAACCGAAGGCGTCTGGGATTGGGACCTGCGCAGCGACACGCTGTACCTTTCCCCCCGCTTCAAGGATTTCCTTGGGCTGCCGCCGGGCGATTCCAGCCGCGAATCCAACCGGCCGAACGACTGGCTTTCGCTGGTCCATCCGGAGGATGTCGACTGGCTGCATGCCTCGTTCGAGGCGCAGATGGTCGGGCTGTCCGTCCCCTTCCAGATCGAACACCGCGTCCGCCGCGCCGATGCGTCCGTTGCGGCGAAGCCGCACTGGCGCTGGCTGGTCTGCCGCGGCATGGCGGTGATGGACGATTCGGGTGAGCCGATCCGGCTGGTCGGGTCGGTCGCCGACATCACCGACCGCAAGCATGCCGAACAGGAGCTGCGCCGCAGCGAGGAACGCTATGCGCTCGCCGCCGCGGCCAGCAACGACGGGCTCTACGACTGGGACCTGGTCACCGACCGCGTCTATTACTCGCCGCGCTGGGCCTCGCTTCTCGGGCTGTCGCCGGCGGACCTGACCGACGAACCGCAGGAGTGGCTGGGCCGCATCCTTGCTGCCGACCGCGCCATCCTGACCGATGCGATGGCCTCCCTCGGCCGGGCGGAGCCCGAATCGGAAACCGGGGCGGAGGCGGCCTTCCAGGTCGAATACCGCATGCGCAACGCCGCCGGGGCGATCCGCTGGATGGCCTGCCGCGGCATCGCCGTTCTGGACGCCGCGGGCAAGCCGATCCGCCTCGTCGGCAGCCAAGCCGACGTGACCGACCGCAAGACCGCCGAGCAGCGCCTGCGCCAGAGTGAGGAACGCTACGCCCTTGCCGCGGCCGGGGCCGCCGACGGGCTGTGGGACTGGCACATCGACAGCGGCGAGGTCTATTACTCGCCGCGCTGGAAGGCGATGCTCGGCTTCGAGGAGGCGGAGATCGCCGGCTCCGTCGACGAATGGTTCAACCGGGTCCTTCCGGGCGATCTCGACGGGCTGCGCACCGCGATCGGCCTGCACCTGGTCGGCGAGCGTCCGCACCTGCAGCAGGAGTTCCGCATCCGCGGCAAGGGCGGACAGGAGATGTGGATGCTCGTGCGCGGGCTGGCCGTCCGCAACGACAAGGGCTTTGCGGTCCGCATGGCCGGCTCGATGACCGACATCACCGCGCGCAAGAAGGCCGAACAGCAGATCCTGTTCAACGCCGTCCACGACAGCATGACCGGCCTGCCGAACCGCACGCTTCTGCTGGACCGCATCGGGCAGGCGCTCGACCGCAACCGCCGTGCCGGCTCCCGTCCCTTCGCCACCATCATCATCGACCTCGACCGCTTCAAGGCGATCAACGACGCGCTCGGCACCAGCGCCGGCGACCGCATGCTGCGCATCGTCGCAGAGCGCCTGGACGTCAGCCGCCGGGTCGGCGATACGCTGGCCCGCCTGTCCGCCGACGAGTTCGCCGTGCTGGTGGATGAGATGGACGATGCCGGCGACGCGCTGGAGGCGGCGGAGCGGATGGCCCGCGCCATCTCCCGCCCGGTGACGCTGGCCGAGGGGCACGACGTGGTGCTGACCGCCTCCATCGGCGTGGCCTTGAGCCAGACCGGCTACGAGCGGGCGGAGGACATGCTGCGCGACGCCAGCCTCGCCATGTACCGCGCCAAGAGCGGCGGGCGGGCGCGCATCGACGTGTTCGACGCCAATCTGCGCCGGCAGGCGATGGCCGCGATGCGCATGGAGGCCGACCTGCGCGCCGCGCTGGAGCAGGGGCAGCTCTGCCTGCATTACCAGCCCATCGTCCTGCTGGAGACCGGTGCCATCGCCGGCTTCGAGGCGCTGATGCGGTGGAACCACCCAGATCGCGGTCTGGTGTCTCCGCTGGAGTTCATCCCGTTGGCCGAGGAGACCGGGCTGATCGCGCCGATGGGCCGCTGGGCGCTGGGACAGGCGGTGCGGCAGCTGGCGGCGTGGCAGACGCGTTTTCCCCGGTCCGTGCCGCTGTTCATGAGCGTCAACGTCTCCACCCGCCAGTTCCGTGACGACGACATCGTCGGCGCCGTGCGCGACCTGCTGGACGCGGTGCCGATCCCGCCGTCCAGCCTGAAGCTGGAACTGACCGAAAGCCTGCTGGTCCAGGATCCGGACGAATGCCGGATGCTGATGCAGAGCCTGCGCGACATGGACGTGCGGCTGTCGATCGACGATTTCGGCACCGGCTATTCGTCGCTGGCCTATCTGCACAAGCTGCCGGTGGATGTGCTGAAGATCGACCGCAGCTTCGTCCGCGCGGTGTCGACGGGGGAGGGCAATGCCGCCATCGTCCAGGTCATCGCCGGGCTTGCCACCATTTTGCGGCTGGATTGCGTGGCGGAAGGGGTGGAAACGGCGGACGAAGCGGTGTATCTGCGCGGTCTGTGCCAATACGCCCAAGGCTACCACTTCGCCCGTCCCGCCCTGCCAGAAGCGGTGGAGCGGCTGCTGGCCGCCGAGGACGAGCACATCGCCCTGCCAGCATCGGCGTAGAGCCGTTGCGAGCCGTTGTTATTTGGAGTTTCCGTGATGTCCGACCGCACCTGCGGTGAATGCACCCTGTGCTGCAAGCTGATGGGCGTGCCTGAGCTGAAGAAGCCCTCCGCCAAGTGGTGCGTCTCCTGCGACCAGGGCAAAGGCTGCTCGATCTACGAGGAGCGGCCGCAATCCTGCAGGAACTTCCAGTGCTTCTGGCTGATGGATGAAACCTTCCCCGACGAGTTCCGCCCCGACCGCATCCACGCGCTGGCCGCCTTCAACGACGTGAAGGACAGCTGCGTCCTGCATGTCGACCCCGCCAAGCCGCGCGCCATGGGCAGCCCCGAGGTGCAGGCGCTGACCGATGCGCTGCTGAAGGTCTACTCGAAGGTGTTTTTCCTCTGCGGCAAGGAAAGCGCGATGATGCAGCGCTGAGGGGCCAGGGGCGTTGCCGGGCGGAGGTCCGCCCCCCGCTTCTGTTACCGCTGAAGCTTGCTGTTGTGGACGTTCACCGCGTCCTCGATGCCGACCGCCAGCATGCGGGCGACGCAGTCGTATCCGGCATCGTTCCCATGGATGCCGTCCGGCCCGATCAGGTCGGCCATGGTCATCCCACGGGTCTCCACCAGCGACCGCATCACGTCATAGCGGTGGAAGAGCCCGATACGGTTGTCGGCGGCGATCCCGGCGATGCGGGTCAGCATCGGGGCGAGGCCGGTCTTTTCCAGCATCTTCGGGGCGTATTGCAGGTCCATCAGCACCACGTCGACCCCGGCGGCGCGCAGCCGCGCCACGCCTTGGCGAACCGACCGCTCGCTCAAGGACTGGTCGCCGTCGCGCAGCACCGTGTTGGCGCCGACCTGCCAGATCACCAGATCGGGCTTGGCGGCCAGCGCGTCGGCCTCGATCCGCTTTTCGGTCTGGTCGTCGGTCTCGCCGTTGATCCCGCGGTTGAGGACCGCGATGTCCGCGTTGCGGAACCGCTCGCTCAGATAATGGTCGAGCCGGGCCGGATAGGCCTTGTCCGGCGCACTCGCCCCCGCCCCGGCGGTGGAGGAGGAGCCGATGGCGACGATGCGGATCGGCACGCCCGTCGCGATGCGCTGTGACAGTTGCGTCAGCGGGATCGACAGGGCGGACTCGCTCCGCGGAAGCTGGCAGTTGGCGGGCGCCGCAGACTCTGCTGCCTGGGCCGGAACGGAAACGGCCAGGTTGGCGATGGTCAGAGTGGCGATCAGCGACAGGATGCGGACGGCGGACGGCAGGACAGACCTCAATTGCTCGCTCCGGTGCGCCGGCCGATCGACAGAGGGTCGATCATCGTCGCGACGCTTTGTGCCAGCAATTGTCCGATGCATTGGTGAACGAATTCATAAGAACGCCGTTTCGCCTCGTCCGATTCGTCGGCGAAATCGACCCGGCCGTCCTCCACCCAATGCCGCATGATGTCGTAGCGGGGGAAGTGGAAAACGTCGGAACTCTGGGACAACCAGGACATGTAGGACACGTAGGGAGCGAAGTCGATCAGCTGCGCGGTGTGCATGCTGTATTGCATGTCCATGATGACGATGTCGGCGCCGCGGCGCTGGACCTCGGCGATCCCGGATTGCAGCGCCGTGCCGAAGCTCTCCAAATCCAGGCTGCGCATGGCGTCGACCGTGCCGGTCTGCCAGACCACCAGCGCCGGCCGCCGGTCCTCCACCGCCTGGGTCAGCGGGGCGACCATCGCCGGGGCCGCTTCGCCGGGAAGGCTCAGCACGGCGGTGCTGACCTCGCGGCCGGGCAGGCGGCGCTTCAATTCGCTTTCAAGCCGGGCGGGATAGCCGTCGATGCCGGGCTTGGGCGGGGATTTCGCGGAATGGACGACCAGCACCGACAAGGGCAGGCCTGCGGCCAGCTGTGCAGACACCCGCGGCAGCACGCCGCCGGGAGCGAGGACGGACTCTGGCACGGCACAGGCGGGATCGACGGACGGGACAACGGGCTGGCCGGCCAGGAGGCGATCCGGCGAAGCGAACAGCGCGGCCGCCAGCAGGATCGCCGTGACGGTCAGCAATCGCCGTCCCCGCCCTTGACCCTGCCTTCGCGCCATGCACCCCTCATGTGCCCATCTTCGTAGTGGCCGCAACCCGGTGGCGCCGCGCCCGCTCCGCCGACTGGTACCAGTTCAGGAAGCGCGCCATCAGCACCATCGCGGCGATGCCCAGCACCGTAACAAGGAACTGTGCGGAAAGCGAGCCGCTGACATGGACCAGCACCGTTTGCCCCGCGAAGGACAGCAGCACGCCCAGGCAGAACACGTGCAGCGACTGCTTCCCGCAGGCGAGCACTGGGGCGGCCAGCGGTCCGCGCAGCCAGGACGCCCCCGCCGGCACCAGCCACAGCACCAGATAGGCCAGCGCGAAGAAATGCAGCAGGCGCAGCGGGTCGAGGTCGGTCTTGCTGATGGGATATAGGATCTCGGTCAGCCACACCGGGATCAGCGCATGCAGCGGGGCGAATTTCCAGGACAGCGTCAGGAACAGGCTGGCCAGCAGGACCGCCCCGGCGGCGACAGCCACCGGCCGGCGGAAGCGGGTCAGTGCCGTCCGAAGATCCGGCTGGAATTGCAGCGACGCGCCCAGCACGAACAGGAACTGCCAGGTGAAGGGGTTGAAGTACCAGACGCCGCCGTCCGGATAGGTCGGCAGGTTCCATCCCCACTGCCGCGCCGCCAGATAGAGCGCCGCCGATCCTGCCAGCGCCCCCAGTGGCCGGCGGCGCAGGGCCGGCAGGAGAAGCGCCATCGCCAGCAGAAGCAAGATGTAGAGCGGCAGGACATCCAGGTTGGCCGGCCGGAATTTCAGCAGGATGGCCTGGGTCAGGGCGGTGACCGGATCCTGGAAATAGCCGGCGATGCCCATCTCCTCCGCGAACAGCGGACTGTCGAAGGCGCGGGCGGTGTAGGCGATCTGTGCTGTGTAGGCGAAGAACAGGATGATGTAGGTGGCGTACAGCGTCCAGCAGCGGTGCAGCACCTGGGCTGCCGCCATCGGCATTCCCTGCCGGTCCAGCGTCCGGCCATAGACCAGGGCTGCGGTGTAGCCGGAGATGAAGACGAAGATCTCGGTGGCGTCGCTCAGCCCGAAATTCCGCGGCGTGGCCCACGAGATCTGGTTGGCCGGAATGTGGTTCACGAAGATGAACCACAGGGCCAGACCGCGGAAGAAGTCCAGCCGCAGGTCGCGTGCCGCCGTCTCGTTCCCGCTCTCCGCCGCAGTTCCTTCCCTCATGGCCGCGCCTTTCATGGCCGTTCCACCTGCAAGTGTCTGCTCCGCCCTCATCAACAATTCAGCCGGGCCCGGTTCCCGGGGTACGCCTTGCAAAAGATGGGGGTGCGGCCGCCGGAGTCGAGACATTAAGCGCCGAATGGGCCGGGAATGGGGTTGGGCCGTTGTCGGGGCCAATGGTTGAATGGAACCCGCGGCTTCGCGCCGCAGCCTTAAACCTCTGAAATACAGTCCTCAATTCCCGTTCGCACTTGATCCGGACCGTTTGCTTCCTGCATAATCCGGCCAGCAAAAGAAAGCTGGGGCGGATCGGCCGGAAGGCCGGCGGCAATCCCGGATGGACGGGAGGAAACGCACACCAACGACGGAGAACCGCGGGACAGGACGGGGGCGCCTTGCGCCGGCGCCCACCGGTCCCGCGGTTCCCCGCGGTGCGACGTCCGGGCTGGTCGAGCGTGCATCCCACTCATTCCCGCTTTCCCCGCTCACCCGGTTTCGTCCTGTCCTGTGAAGGACCGGGCCTTGACGGGTGCGGCCCGGCCGCCCCCAACGCGGGGTCTCCGCCGGTCCGGCGACAAGAACTCATAACTCATAACGAGAATGGACAAGGGAGCTTCTGGATGAAACGTCGTGCATTTCTGACCTCCGCCGGTGTGGGCGTCGCCGCCAGCACGCTTGCCGCCCCTGCCATCGCCCAGTCCGCGCCCGAGATCAAGTGGCGCTGCGCCTCCAGCTTCCCCAAGAGCCTCGACACCATCTATGGTGGTGCGGAGTTCGTGGCGAAGCGCGTGGCCGAGCTGACGGACGGCAAGTTCCAGATCCGCGTCTTCGCGGCTGGCGAGATCGTGCCGGCGCTCCAAGTGCTGGATGCGGTGAAGGACAACACCATCGAGTGCGGCCACACCGTCTCCTACTATTACGTCGGCAAGGATCCGACCTTCGCCTTCGATGCGGCGATGCCCTTCGGCCTGAACGCCCGACAGCAGAACGCCTGGATGACCCATGGCGGCGGCAAGGAGCTGATGGCGGAGTTCTTCGCCGGCCATAACCTCGTCTCCATCGGCGCCGGCAACACCGGCACCCAGATGGGCGGCTGGTTCCGCAAGGAAATCAAGACCGTCGAGGACCTGAAGGGCCTGAAGTTCCGCATCGGCGGCTACGCCGGCACCATCATGGCCAAGCTCGGCGTCGTGCCGCAGCAGATCGGCGGCGGCGACATCTATCCGGCGCTGGAAAAGGGCACCATCGACGGCGCCGAGTTCGTCGGCCCCTATGACGACGAGAAGCTCGGCTTCCAGAAGGTCGCCAAATACTACTACTATCCCGGCTGGTGGGAAGGCGGCCCGCAGGTCTCCATGCTGTTCGGCAAGGAGAAGTTCGAATCGCTGCCGCCCACCTACAAGGCGGCACTGCAAGCGGCCTGCGCCGACGCGACGCTGGACATGCTGGGCAAGTACGATGTCCAGAACATGACCGCGCTGAAGCGCCTCGTCGCCAGCGGCACCCAGCTGCGTCCCTTCCCGAACGAGGTGATGCAGGCCTGCTATCAGGCTGCCATCGAGGTCTACGAGGACGAAGCGGCGAAGAACGAGAAGTTCCGCAAGATCTACGACGCGTGGAAGAAGTTCCGCGAGGAAGAGTATCTGTGGTTCCGCGTCGCCGAATACAGCTTCGACCGCTTCGTCTATGCGGCACCGCCGCTTGAGAAGAAGAAGTAAGCAACTGCTGGGAGGAGGTGGATTTCCACCTCCTCCCGTGCGAGACCTAGACCTCGATCACCAGTCCATCGTATGCCGGCTCGACCCCCTCCGGCAGAATCCGCCGCAGGCTGTCGTAGTCCATGCTGTTGTCCATGTGGGTCAGATAGGCCCGCCGCGGCTGCACCCGCTCGATCCATTCCAGCGTTAACGCCAGATGCGCATGCACGGGATGCGGCGGCTCCAGCCGGCCGCAATCGACCACCCAGGTGTCCACGCCGGCCAGCGCTTCGAATGCCCGGTCGTCCAACCGCACCACGTCGGTCGAATAGGCGAAGCTGCCGAACCGGTAGCCGACCGTCCGCATATAGCCGTGGTCCTGCTCGAACGGCGCGATCTCCATCCCCTTCACGCTGAACGGTCCGTCGATGCGGTGGGTGTTCAGCACTGGCCGGTAGAAGGGATAGCCCTCCGGCAGCGGATCGAAGCAGTAGGGGAAGCGCAGCTCGATGTCGCGCAGATGCTCGTCCCAGCCATAGGCGTCGATCGGCGCATGCATGTGGCGGCAGATCTCGCGCAGTTCGTCGATGCCGTGGCAATGGTCGGCATGCTGATGCGTCCACAACACCGCGTCCAGCCGCGCGCAGCCGCTGTCGAGCAGCT
Organism: Azospirillum sp. A23; assembly: GCF_042938965.1. Lineage (NCBI taxonomy): Bacteria > Pseudomonadati > Pseudomonadota > Alphaproteobacteria > Rhodospirillales > Azospirillaceae > Azospirillum > Azospirillum sp. A23. The sequence goes on from NZ_CP170667.1 coordinate 959,994, forward strand.
GTTGCCGCAGGTCGGGGGAGGTATCGACCAGCACCGAAACGCCGTCCCGCTCGACCAGAACCGACGGGCGCATGCGCCGGTTCTTCGGATTGGTAGGATCGCAGCGGCCCCATTGGCCACCGGGCACACCGGCGATCACCGGCACGCCGCGCGATCCGCCGCAGCCAAGGACGGTTACGCGCGCAGCACCGGGTGATGCGCCGGCTTCACTCATGCAGCGGCCTTGTGCTGGGCGGCCTTGTCGAACAGGCGGAAGAAGTTGTCGGTGGTGACGCGGGCCAGTTCCTCCGCCGACACGCCCTTCACCTCTGCCACGCAGGCCGCTGTGTGGGCGACATAGGCCGGCTCGTTGCGCTTGCCGCGGAAGGGGATCGGCGCCAGATAGGGCGCGTCCGTCTCCACCAGGATGCGGTCGAGCGGCACGTCCTTCACGATGGCACGCAACTCCTCCGACTTCTTGAAGGTGACGATCCCCGACAGCGACAGGGTGAATCCGTACTCCACCGCCTCCTCCGCCAGCGCCCGGCCGGAGCTGAAGCAGTGCAGCAGCCCTTTCACCGGCTGGCCGGCCGCTTCCTCCTTGACGATGCGCATGGTGTCGTCGTCGGCATCGCGGGTGTGGATGATCAGCGGCAGGCCGGTTTCCAGGCTGGCGCGGATGTGCCGGCGGAAACACTCCTGCTGCTGGTCGCGCGGGCTCTTGTCGTAGAAATAGTCGAGCCCGGTTTCGCCCAGCCCGATCACCTTGGGATGGCGCGACAGCTCAACCAGCGTGTCGACGGTGGTGATAGCGAACTCCTCTGCCGCCTGATGGGGATGGACCCCCACCGTGCAGAGGATGTCGTCGTAGCGTTCCGCCACCGCCAGGATGCGGTCGAAGCGGCTGATGTAGGTGCAGATGGTGACCATCCGCCCGATGCCGGCCTGCCGGGCGCGGTCGACGACCGCGTCCAGTTCTTCGGCGAAATCGGGAAAGTCGAGGTGGCAATGGCTGTCGACGAGCATCAGCGGAACTCAGGCCTTCGGTTCTTCGACGTAACGCGGGAAGACGCCCTGCGGCGTCGGCAGCGGCGTGCCGGCGGCCAGCGCCCCCGACGGACCCAGCGTGCCGAAGCCGCGCGCGTCCGGACCCAGTGCCAGCAGGTCGAGGATCTTGGCGGAGGCGTCGGGCATCACCGGCTGGGTCAGGATCGCCAGATGGCGGATCGTCTCGGCCAGCACATAGAGCACGGTCGCCATGCGCGCCGGGTCGGTCTTCTTCAGCGCCCACGGCGCCTGTTCGTCGACATAGCGGTTCGCGTCGCCGACCACGGCCCAGATGGCGTCGAGCGCCTTGTGGAAGGCCTGCGCCCTGATCTCCGCGCGCACGATGTCCAGCATGCCGTAGGCCGAGCCGAGCAGGGCGTTGTCCGCCTCGGTGAACGCACCCGGCGTCGGCACGGCGGCACCGCAGTTCTTGCCGATCATCGACAGCACGCGCTGCACGAGGTTGCCGTAATCGTTGGCGAGGTTGCCATTGATCCGGTTGACCATCTGCTTGTGCGAGAAGTCGCCGTCATTGCCGAACGGCACTTCGCGCAGCAGGAAATAGCGGGTCTGGTCGAGGCCGTAGGTGTTGACCAGCGAGTCCGGGGCAATGACATTGCCCAGCGACTTCGACATCTTCTGGCCTTCGATGGTCCACCAGCCATGGGCGAACACGCGGCGGGGCGGCTGCAGGCCGGCGGCCATCAGGAAGGCCGGCCAGTAGACGGCGTGGAAGCGCAGGATGTCCTTGCCGACCATGTGCAGGTCGGCCGGCCAGTATTTGCCATAGTCGCCGGTGGTGTCGGGATAGCCGACGGCGGTGATGTAGTTCGCCAGCGCGTCAAGCCAGACATACATGATGTGGGCGTCGTCGCCCGGCACCGGGATGCCCCACTTGAAGGTGGTGCGGCTGACCGACAAATCCTTCAGGCCCGACTTGACGAAGGACATCACCTCGTTGCGCTTGCCGGCCGGCGCGATGAAATCGGGGTTCTGCTCGTAGAACTCGATCAGCCGGTCCTGCCAGGCCGAGAGCTTGAAGAAATAGGACGGCTCCTCGACCCATTCGCACTCGGCGCCGGTGGGGGCGATCTTCTTGCCCTCGGCATTGGTGGTCAGCTCGTCTTCGCCATAGAAGGCCTCGTCGCGGACCGAATACCAGCCGGCGTAGGAGCCGAGATAGATCTCGCCGCGATCCTTCAGAACCGTCCACAGCGCCTGCACCGACTTGACGTGCCGCGGCTCGGTCGTGCGGATGAAGTCGTCGTTGGAATAATTCATCAGCGACACGAGATCGCGGAAGTTCTGCGACACCCGGTCGGTGAATTCCTGCGGCGCGATGCCGGCCTTCTCCGCCGACTTCTCCACCTTCTGGCCGTGCTCGTCGGTGCCGGTCAGGAACTTCACGTCATAGCCGTCGAGGCGCATGAACCGGGCGAGGACGTCGCAGGCAAGCGTCGTGTAGGCGTGGCCGATGTGCGGCACGTCGTTCACGTAATAGATCGGCGTCGTCAGGTAAAAGGTCTTCGGCCCGGCCATTTGCGGCACTTTCTTTCAAGTCAGGTTCAACCGGCAGGTTCTGAAATAACCCTAGGCGGCTGCCGTTTCCAGCGCCGACAGGGCGTTCAGGACCACCTGCTTGCGGTCCAGGTTTGCGGATTCCGCGCGCGCGAAAAGACGCTGAACCTTTTCCCACACCTCCACCCAACGTTCAAGACCGTGGGCGTTCGCCAATCGGGTCATCAGGGCGGCCTCGCCCGGCACCACCTCCGCCGGCCAGGAGCCACGGGCGAGCGAGCGGGCGAAGCGGGCGAGCCACCAGACCAGCAGCTCGGTCGCCGTCTCGAACATCCCGTCATCTTGGCGGCGGGTCAGCTTGTCGCCGAAGGCGTGCGCCGCGACGATGTCGATACGCGGCAGGTCGGACAGCAGCCCGATCATCTCGCGGTAGAGCGCCAGCCCACCCGCGTCGGCAAGATCGATGGCGCGGCCGACGCTGCCCTCCGACAGGCGGGCCAGCGCCGGGCGGTCGTCGGCGGCGATGTCGGGCCGGTGCTGGCCCAGCAGGTCGATCACCGTGTCTTCGTCCAGCGGCTTCAGCGTCAGCTTGCGGCAGCGCGAGCGGATGGTCGGCAGCATGCCGCCGGGATTGTCGCTGACCAGCAGCAGCAGGGCGCCGGGCGGCGGCTCCTCCAGGATCTTCAGGATGGCGTTCAGACCACTGAGATTCATGCGGTCGGCGCCGTCGATCACCGCGACGCGCCAGCCGCCTTCCGCCGAGGTGCGGCGCAGGAAGGGGCCGATCTTGCGCACGTCGTCGACGGCGATGTCGCGCTTCAGCCGGCCCTTCTTTTCGTCGCGCTGGCGTTCGATGGTCAGCATGTCGGCATGGCCGCCCGACGCCACCCGGCGGAACACCGGATGGTCGGGGCCGATGTGCAGCGAGGTGACCGGCGCTGCGCTGCCGAACAGGCTGTCGCTGGGCGGCTCCTGGGCCAGGACGAACCGGGCGAAGCGGAAGGCCAGCGTCGCCTTGCCGATGCCCGGCGTGCCGCCGATCAGCCACGCATGTGGCAGCCGGCCGGAGTTCCAGGCCTCCAGCAGCAGCCGTTCCGCCTCGTCATGCCCGACGAGGTCCGGGTTGCGCCGCGGGGCGAGCGCCTCCTCCGCGGCCGGGACGGCGGTGGCCGATGTGCGCGCCTTGCTCACGACGCCAGCCCCAGGGTCAATCCCAACCGGCCCGACACCGCGTCCCGGATGCGCGCCTGCACGGTATCGAGGTCGGCGTCGGCATCGACCACGGCGCAGCGCTCCGGCTCCCGCCGGGCGATGTCGAGGAAGCCGTCGCGCAGCCGCTGATGGAAACCGATGTCCATCCGCTCATAGCGGTCCTCGCCGCCATGGCGCGCCACGGCGCGGCGCAGGCCGGTCTCCACATCGATGTCGAGGATCAGCGTCAGGTCGGGACGGAAGCCGCCGAGCGCCGCCGTCTGCAAGGTCTCGATCAGATCGCGCCCCAGCCCCAGCCCATAGCCCTGATAGGCCATGGTGCTGTCGAAGAAGCGGTCGCACAGCACCCAGGTTCCGGTCTCCAGCGCCGGCCAAACCGTGCGCTCCAGATGGTCGCGGCGGGCGGCGGTGTGCAGCAGGGCCTCGGTGGTCGCGCTCCAGCGGCCGGTCTCGCCGGTCACCAGCAGGCCGCGGATCTCCTCCGCGCCGGGCGATCCGCCCGGCTCCCGCGTCGTCACAAGCTCGACGCCGCGGGCGCGCAGGGAGACGCGCAAGCTGTCGGCCAGACGGCGCAGCTGGGTCGACTTGCCGGCCCCTTCGCCGCCTTCCAGCGTGATGAAGCGGCCGCGTGCGGGAGAGGTCGGCATCGTCGTCACGGTCACAGGCTGTTGCCGAAGACGAGATACTTGGCGGCGGCGAAGGCGCGGCCGAACATGCCGGCTTTCGGCACGTCCTGGGCGGCCACCACCGGCACCTCCTTGCCCGGGAAGCCGGGGGCGGAGATCACCAGCTTGCCGACCGTGTCGCCCTTCTTGATCGGGGCGGCGACCGGGGCATTGCTGACCAGCGACACCTTCATGCCGGGTCGGTCGGCGCGGGCCATGGTGACGCTCAGGTTCTGCGGCACGGTGACCGGGACCATGTCCTGCTCGCCCAGCCAGACCGGAACCTGCTCGATGGTCTCGCCGCCCTTATAGAGGGTGTAGGAGGCGAATTCGCGGAAGCCCCATTCGATCAGACGGGCCGATTCGTCGGCGCGCGCCTGCATGTTGGGCAGGCCGTTGACCACCAGCAACAGCCGGCGCCCGTCGCGCTCGCCCGATGCGGTCAGGCCGTATCCGCCGGCGTCGGTGTGGCCGGTCTTCAGGCCGTCGACGTTCATGTTGCGGTAGAGCAACGGGTTGCGGTTGCCCTGGGTGATGCCGTGATACTTGAACTCACGGATCGAATCGTAGCGGTAGAATTCAGGGAAATCCTTGATCAGGCGTTCGGCCAGAAGCGCCAGATCGCGGGCGGTCATGTAGTGGTTGGGGTCGGGCCAGCCGGTGGAGTTGACGAAATTGCTGCTCTTCAGCCCCAGTTCCCGCGCGCGCTTGGTCGCCTGTTCGGCGAAGGCCTGCTCCGACCCGGCCAGCCCCTCGGCCAGCACGATGCAGGCATCGTTGCCGGACTGGACGATCATGCCCTTCAGCAGGTCGTCGACCTTGATGTTGTTGTGAAGCTCGACGAACATCTTCGAGCCCTGCATCCGCCAAGCCCGCTCGCTAACCGGCAGGGTGCTCTCCAGCGTCAGGCGACCGCCCTTGATCGCCTCGAACACCATGTAGGCGGTCATGATCTTGCTCATCGACGAGGGCGCCATGCGCTCGTCGGCGTTCTTCTCGAACAGCACGGTGTCAGAGGTCAGATCGACAAGGATCGCCTGCTTGGCGATGGTGTCGAGGGTCGCGGCCTGGACCGAGACCGCGGTGAAGCTGGCGCCAATCGTGGCCCCGGCCATCGCTATTCCGGCCGCGACAGCAACGGAACGGCCGAAAACGGCACACAGGCGGACGACATCAGCGTTCATGGCAACAATCCTCCAAGGGCACTCGGTACAGGCATAGGGTCGCTGGCGCTCATAAGGAGCGGCCGGGGGTGGTGTCGGGTGGCCGGATCAATCCACCACGATTTTGGCCTCCGTAAGGCCGGCCTGGATGATCTGGGTCAACAGGGTATCCGCCCTGTCGACGCTGTCCAGCGGTCCGACGCGGACGCGGTGCAGGGTCAGGCCGGCGGTCCGTGTCTGGCTGACGCTGGCGCGTTGGCCGATGGACGACAGGCGGGCGCGGGCCTTCGCCACATTCTCCTCGCTGCCGAAGGCGCCGACCTGCACATAGATCGCCTCATGCGCCCTCACCGGTAGCTGCGCCACCACCGGGGCCGGCACGAAGCGGCCCTCCGCCATGCTGCCGGCGACAGTGGCCGGCGGTGGGACCGGGGCGCCGACCACCGGCGCACGGGGAGTGCCGGCGGAGGGAGACAGGGAGGCTGCAAGCGTCGTCGCCGGTCCGGATGGGCCGCTCACCTCGATCCGGCCGCGCGGGGCTGCCTTCGGCGGCGGGCCGTCGACCTCGGCCAGCAGCGGGGCGGGCGTACCCTGGCGCGCGGCGGCGGCGATGGCGCGGCTTTCCTCCGCCAGGATCTGTACGCGCACCTTGGCGGTGCCGGGACCGTCGAAGCCCAGCAGCTGGGCACCGCGCCGCGACATGTCGATGATGCGGCCGTTGGCGTAGGGGCCGCGGTCGTTGACCCGCACGACGATGGACCGGCCGTTGTCGAGGTTGGTGACGCGCACCAGGCTCGGCATCGGCAGCGTCTTGTGCGCGGCGGTCAGCTCGTTCTGGTCGTAGATCTCGCCGTTGGCGGTGTTTTTCTCATGGAAGCCGGGGCCGTACCATGAGGCGATGCCGGTCTCGTCGTAGCTGAAATCTTCCTTGGGATAATACCAGACGCCGTTGATCTGATAGGGCTTTCCCACCTTGTAGACGCCACTGGTGGGAAGGCCCGGGCCGGTGCCGGCGGGTTTCTGCGCGCAGGCGGCGAGCGCTGCCACGCCGACCAGCACGACGACCCTGCTCACCCCGCGCCAGCGACGCATCCGCCAATTTCCTTCTTTCCTCGACCCGGCCCGACCGCCAGGGCGGCGGCACTCTAGCGGAGTGGCACCGCCGCGCCAATGGCTCGAACGCGGCGGCGGTACGATGACACAGCCCGCAGGGGGGCAGGGCCGTCAGGGGCCGGGGAACAGGCTGTCGGTGCGCCCCATCAGCCAATAGGCGGTCAGCCCGATCCACTCGCGCACCGCGTCGTCCAGGATCACCAGATTCTGCCCGAACTCGAAGCGCAGCCAGGGCGTAGCGTCATGCTTGGTGCGGTAGTCGACGGGATAGGGGGTCACCTCCCACCCGACGGTGCGGAAGATGCCGACCGACCGCGGCATGTGCATGGCCGAAGTGACCAGGACCCAGCGTTCCCCCGGTGCCGGCTTGACCATCTCCTTGCTGAAGACCGCATTCTCCCAGGTGTTGCGGGACTCAGCCTCATAGAGCACACGGTCGGCGGGGATGCCGGCCTGGAGCAGGGCGGCGCGGGCGGTCACGTCCTCCTTCAGGTCCGGCGCCAGCAGCCGGCCCGATCCGCCGGTGAAGACGGCCTTGGCCTCCGGATGGCGGCGGACGAGGTCGGCGAAGCCCAGGATCCGCTCCGCTGCGTCGTTCAGCGACGGATCGCCGCGGTCGGCGGTGATCGGCGGGTTGAGGGCGCCGCCCAGCATGATGATGCCGTCGATCCGCCCCTCGGGCACCAATCGCGGGAAGCGGTTCTCCAGCGGCAGGGCGACCAGCGCACCGAGACCCGTGTACATCACCAGCAGAAGCAGCACCGCCGCCAGCGTGACCAGCCGCCGTCCGGCGCGCTGCCAGCGCCGCGTCCGCAGCAGCAGTGCACCCAGCGCCACCGCCAGCACCAGGGCATTGCCGGGCGCAAAGACGCCCCACAGCAGCTTCGACAGGATGAAGGACATTGCCGGCAGGCTCACGATGGTGGACGGGTGGGCGGACGATAAGCGCGGCGGTCGGGGCAGGGCAACCGCGCCGGCCCCGCTGCCGTCAGCCGCCGACCGGCGTGCACAGCTCCACCAGCGTGCCGTCGGGGCAGCGGATGAAGGACACGGTCTGCCCCCACGGCATGGCTTTCGGCGGCGCCAGTTCGCTGGCGCCGGCGGCCAGCGCCGTGGCGTGCGCCGCCTCCACGTCGCCGGTGACCAGCGCGATTTCGACGCCCAGCGGCTTCTCGCTGGCGCTGGCGAAGACATAGCCGGCGGGGTGGTGCGACAGCGCCAGCTCCTGGCTGGCGAAGGACAGGGTGGTGGAGCCGGTGTCCAACTCGCCATAGTCGCCCGTTTCAGCGAGGAAGCGCCGGCTCAGCCCGAACGCCTTCTCGAAGAAGGCCAGCGACGCCGCGACGTCGGGAACATAGAGGATCGTATAGCCGAACTTCATGGAGGCTCTCGCTGGTTATGGGTTCCGGACGGAGGACCGTATCACTCCGCGGTGCGGCGGTATCCCCATACCGACGCCGGCGGCAGATTTTGCAGGGTGAAGCTCAGCCGCTTTCCGGTCAGCCCCAGCGCCTCGCGGTTCAGCGGCGAATGCGGCATGAAGCTGTAGAGCAGAAAGCGCCCGCCCGGCCGCAGGATACGGAAGGTGGTGTCCAGCACCTCGCGCTGGAACTCCAGCGGGAAGGTGATCATCGGGATGCCGATCACCACGGTGCCGACCTTGCCGCACAGTGCCTCGCCCAGCAGTTCCGGCGCCTTGCGGCAGTCGTCGGCGATGACGGTGACGGCCGGGCAGCGGGCGCGCAGATGGCGGGCGAGGTCGGGGTCGATCTCGAAGCTGTAGAGCCGGTCGGCCGGAATCCCGGCCTCCAGCATCGCCGAGGTGATCGGGCCGGTGCCGCCGCCGAACTCCACCACCGCCTCGTCCGGCTCCCGCCGGATCTCTCGGGTGATCCGCCGGCGCAGCGCCTGGGAGGAGGGGGCGACCGACCCCATCGCCCAGGGATCGGCCAGCCAGCGGCGGAAGAACAGCCAGGATTCGGAAAGCGTCGCGGATGCCGTTTCGGTCATGTGGGCCTCCCTGGATCGGGACGACCTGCACCCATGGTTCCGATGCAGCCGTCCTAATGCAGAGTTGCTGCCAGAAGTTGGTGACCTGCGTATGACAGGCTGCTCGCCACCAGCGTCAAAAACACCAGCGCCGCTGCGGTCAGCCCCAGCCCGATGCCGATGGCGCCGCCGTCGCGCTCGATCAATCCCAGCGAGATCAGCACCAGCGCGAATCCCGGCAGCCAGCCGGTCAGCGGCAGCGGCACGATGCAGGTCAGCGTCAGGATGAACAGCAGCAGCCCGAACCAGCGCTCCTCGTCGATGCGGGCGAGGCGGTGCAGCCGCGGCTTCAGCATCCGCTCGATCCACACCAGCCGCGGCATGGCGGCGTCGAGCGTCCGCGCCGCCAGGCGGGTGCCGATGGAGCGGCGCAGCAGCCAGTCCGGCAGCCCGGCCCCGCGCCGGCCGAAGGCCATCTGCGCGGTGTAGAGCACGATGGGCAGGTCGAACAGGCAGGACACACCGAGCGGCACCGGGGCGATGGTCGGCAGCGCCAGTGCCAGCAGGATGGTGCCGAGCGAGCGGTCACCTAGCGCCTGGATCAGGTCGCCCAGCGTGACCCGCCCCTTCGGCAGGTTGGCGCGGAAGCGGGCCAGCACGTCGGAGGTCCGCTCCTCCTCCACCGCATCGCAGGCGGCGGGCAGGGCGATGGTGCCGTCATGCTCCATTTTCGCCCGATCCATCTCCGCTGGGCCCATCTCTGCCTGACCGTGGGCGCCGGAGCCGTCGATGTGCCTGCGGGCGTTCAAACGCCGGCCTCCGCCGCGGCGCTCTCGTAGAGTTCGAGCGCCTCCAGCCAGGTCTCCTCGGCGGTCGCCAGCTTCTTCTCCACCGTGCCCAGTTCGATCTGCAGCTTGGTCAGCTTGTCGGACGGGCCGGTGTAGAGCGCGGGGTCGGACATCTTCGCCTCGATCTTGCGTTTCTCCTCGCTCAGCTTGGTCACCAACGCCTCGGCGTCGGTGGCCTTGCGCTTCAGCGGGGCAAGCGCGGTACGCGCCTCGGCGGCGGCGCGGCGCTGGTCCTTCTTGTTGGGGCCGGCGTCGCGTTCGGCTCCACCCTTCGCCACTGCCCGTTCCGCCTTGGCGCGGTCGAGCAGATAGCGGCGGTAGTCGTCCAGATCGCCATCATAGGCCTGCACCGTGCCGTCGGCGACCAGCAGCAGCCGGTCCACCGTCATCTCGATCAGATGGGGATCGTGGCTGATGACGATGACGGCGCCGGGGAAATCGTTGATCGCCTCGATCAGGGCTTCGCGGCTGTCGATGTCCAGATGGTTGGTCGGTTCGTCCAGCATCAGGATGTGCGGGACTTCCCGACTCATCAGCGCCAGCAGAAGCCGCGCCTTCTCGCCGCCGGACAGGCTGGAGATCTTGGTCTCCGCCTTCACCTGCGGGAAGCCGAAGCGGCCGAGATGGGCGCGCACCTTCTCCTCCAGCGCCAGCGGCATGATGCGCTGGGTCTGCTGGATCGGCGTCAGCGACAGGTCCAGCTCCTCGGCCTGATGCTGGGCGAAATAGCCGATGCGCAGCTTGGACGGGCGCCGCATCTCGCCGGCCATCGGTTGCAGCCGGTTGGCCAGCAGCTTGACCAGCGTCGACTTGCCGTTGCCGTTGGCGCCCAGGAGGCCGATGCGGTCCTCCATGTCGATGCGCAGGTTGACCCGCCGCAGGATCACCTTGTCGCCATAGCCGATGCTGACCCCTTCCAGCGCGATCAGCGGCGGCGCCAGCTCGTCCGGGGCGGGGAAGTTGAAGACGACCTCGGGATCGTCCTCCATCAGCGTGATCGACTCCATCTTCTCCAGCAGCTTCAGGCGGCTCTGCGCCTGACGGGCCTTGCTGGCCTTGAAGCGGAAGCGGTCGACATAGGCCATCATGTGCTTGCGCCGCGCGTCCTGCTTGGCCGCCATCGAGGCCAGCCGTTCCTGGTTGGCGCGGCGCTGCGCCAGAAACTGGTCGTAATTGCCGCTGTAGGTGACGAGCTTGCCCTGGTCGATGTGGATCGTCGTGGTCGGCACCGCGTTCAGCAGCTCGCGGTCGTGGCTGACCAGCAGGATGGTGTGCGGGTAGTTCTTCAGATAGCCCTCGAGCCAGATGGTGGCTTCGAGGTCGAGGTGGTTGGTCGGCTCGTCCAGCAGCAGCAGGTCGGGGCGGGAGAACAGCACGCCGGCCAGCGCCACGCGCATCCGCCAGCCGCCGGAGAAGTCGGAGCAGGGCCGTTGCTGCGCTTCGGCGTCGAAGCCCAGGCCGGACAGCACCTGCGCCGCGCGCGACGGGGCGGAATGCGCCTCGATGTCGGCGAGCCTTGCGTGGACCTCGCCGATGCGCATCGGGTCGGTCACCGTCTCGGCTTCCGCCAGCAGGGCGGTGCGTTCGGTGTCGGCGGCCAGCACGGCGTCGATCAGCGTGGTCGGGCCGCTGGGGGCCTCCTGCGCCACCATGCCCATCCGCATGCCGGCCGGCAGGGTGATGGCGCCGGCATCCGTTTGCAGCTGGCCCGAGATCAGCTTCAGCAGGGTCGATTTCCCGGTGCCGTTGCGTCCGACCAGCGCCACGCGATGCCCCTTGGGCACCACCGCCGTCGCATGGTCGAACAACACTCGGCCGCCGAAGCGGAAGGTCAGGTCATTGATGTGCAGCATAGCGCGCGAGGATGTAGCACGAGGGGCCGCCGATTTGAAGCGGGGCAGGGCCGATGGCGCGCGAATGGCACGGCTTTGTCCCGCGCAGGGCAGCCGGTTCCGCCTTGCTTCGGCTTGGTGCCGGTCATCGGGTTTGTTTGAACACGACCAATTCAAGGAACGGAATCGCCACCCGTTCTTTTTTAATTGAACGTTCAATCAATAAAAACCACGCTGACTCCGGCAATCGAATTGCTGCGATTCACTGGACCCTCTGGACCTCGGATCAGGGAGACGCGACATGACGCGGTTCGGACGTCTGGCCCATTACATCCACGGCCGTCCCGTCGAAGACGAGGGGGCGGAGCGTTTCGCCACCGTCGATCCGGCGACCGGGGAGGTGTTGGCCGAGGTTGCGCAAGCGACATCCGCGGAGGTCGACCGCGCCGTCGACAGCGCCAGCGCCGGACAGGCGGTGTGGGGGGCGATGACGGCGATGGAGCGCGCACGGGTGCTGCGCCGGGCGGTATCCCTGCTGCGCGAGCGCAACGACGCGCTGGCGGAAATCGAAACGCTCGACACCGGCAAGCCGCTGAGCGAGACGCGCGCGGTCGACATCGTCACCGGCGCAGACGTGCTGGAATATTACGCCGGCCTCGCCCCGGCGCTGGAAGGGCGGCAGATCCCGTTGCGCCCGACCTCCTTCGTCTACACCCGGCGCGAGCCGCTGGGCGTGGTCGCCGGGATCGGCGCCTGGAACTACCCGATCCAGATCGCGCTGTGGAAATCGGCCCCGGCGCTGGCCGCCGGCAACGCCATGATCTTCAAGCCGAGCGAGGTGACGCCGCTGACCGCCCTGCATCTGGCGGCGATCTACAGCGAGGCCGGGCTGCCCGACGGCGTGTTCAACGTCGTCCAGGGCGATGGCCGGGTCGGCGCCCTGCTGGCCGCCCATCCCGGCATCGAGAAGCTGTCCTTCACCGGCGGGGTGGAGACCGGCAAGCGGGTGATGGCCGCGGCCGGCGGATCGACCCTGAAGGAGGTGACGATGGAGCTTGGCGGCAAATCGCCGCTGATCGTCTTCGCCGACGCCGACCTCGACCGCGCCGCCGACATCGCCATGATGGCGAACTTCTACAGCTCCGGTCAGGTCTGCACCAACGGCACCCGCGTGTTCGTCCAGCGCAGCGTCGCGGCGGCGTTCGAGGAGCGGCTGATGGTCCGGGTGCGCCGCATCCGCATGGGCGATCCGCTGGATCCCGACACCAATTTCGGCCCGCTCGCCAGCTTCCCCCACCGCGACAAGGTGCTGCGCTACATCGAGGCCGGCAAGGCGGAGGGCGCGCGGCTGCTGGCCGGGGGCGGGGTTCCGGAAGGCGCCGCCTTCGCGCGCGGCGCCTATGTGGCGCCCACCGTCTTCACCGACTGCCACGACGGCATGACCATCGTGCGCGAGGAGATTTTCGGTCCGGTCCTGTCGATCCTGATCTTCGACGAGGAGGAAGAGGTCGTCGCGCGCGCCAACGCCACCAGCTACGGCCTCGCCGCCGGGCTGGTCACCAGCGATCTGGCCCGCGCCCACCGGGTGATCCACCGGCTGGAGGCCGGAATCTGCTGGATCAACGCCTGGGGCGAATCGCCGCCGGAGATGCCGGTCGGCGGCTATAAGCAGTCGGGCATCGGCCGCGAGAACGGCGCCGAGACGCTCGACCATTACACCCACATCAAATCGGTCCAGGTCGAGTTGGGATCCTACTCGTCGGTGTTCTGAGACCGTCTTTCAGGGAAGCCCGCTTTTTTAAAGAAGGGGTGTTCGATGTCGAACCAACCGACCTCCGGGGCCGCTGCGCCGGAGAACGGCGCCGCTATGCCCGCCGCCACATCCTCCTTCGCCCCCGCGGTGCGCGAGTATGACTACATCGTCGTCGGCGCCGGGTCGGCGGGCAACGTCCTCGCCTGCCGCCTGACCGAGGACGCCGGCGTCAGCGTCCTGCTGCTGGAGGCCGGCGGACCCGACCACCGGCTGGACTACCGCACCCAGATGCCGGCGGCGCTGGCCTTCCCGCTCCAGGGCCGCCGCTACAACTGGGCTTACGAGACCGAACCCGAGCCGCACATGGACAACCGTCGGATGGAGTGCGGGCGCGGCAAGGGGCTGGGCGGGTCGTCGCTGATCAACGGCATGTGCTACATCCGCGGCAACGCGCTGGACTATGACGGCTGGGCCGGGCTGCCGGGTCTGGATGACTGGAGCTATCTCGACTGCCTGCCCTATTTCCGCAAGGCGGAGACGCGGGACATCGGCCCCGACGCCTATCACGGCGGTGACGGCCCGCTGTTCGTCACCACCGCCAAGCCCGGCGTCAACCCGCTCTACGAGGCGATGGTGGAGGCGGGGGCGCAGGCCGGCTACGGCCGCACCGCCGACCTGAACGGCTACCGCCAGGAGGGCTTCGGTCCGATGGACCGCACGGTGACGGCGCAGGGGCGGCGGTGCAGCACGGCCCGCGGCTATCTCGACCGGGCGCGGGAGCGGCCGGGGCTGACCATCGTCACTCATGCGCTGACCGACCGCATCCTGTTCGACGGACGGCGTGCCGTCGGCGTCGCCTATCTGCGCAACGGCACGCCGGTGACGGCGCGGGCGCGGCGGGAGGTGCTGCTGTGCGCCGGGGCCATCGCCTCGCCGGCGATCCTGCAACGGTCGGGGGTGGGGCCGTCGCCGCTGCTGCGCGAGTTGGGGGTGGAGACGGTGATCGACCTGCCGGGCGTCGGCGGCGATCTCCAGGACCATCTGGAGATGTATATCCAGTATCACTGCCGTCAGCCGGTGTCGCTCTATCCCGCGCTGAAATGGTGGAACCAGCCGGCCATCGGCGCCGAATGGCTGTTCCTGGGCACCGGCATCGGCGCCAGCAACCAGTTCGAGGCCGGCGGCTTCATCCGCACCGGCGACGACGTGCCCTGGCCCAACATCCAGTACCATTTTCTCCCCGTTGCCATCAGCTACAACGGCACCAACGCGGTGGAGGCGCACGGCTTCCAGGCCCATGTCGGCTCGATGCGCTCGCCCAGCAAGGGGCGCGTCCACGCCCGCTCGCGCGATCCGGGGCAGGCGCCCAGCATCCTGTTCAACTACATGGCCGATCCGCAGGACTGGCGGGAGTTCCGCGCCGGCATCCGCATCACCCGCGACATCATGCGCCAGCGCGCCCTGGCGCCCTATCGCGGCGAGGAGATCAGCCCCGGCGCCGATTGCGTCACCGACGCCGACCTCGACGCCTTCGTCCGTCATCACGCCGAGACCGCCTACCACCCCTGCGGCACCTGCCGGATGGGGACCGACGATGGCGCGGTGGTGGACGGCCAGGGCCGGGTGCATGGGCTGGAGGGGCTACGCGTCATCGACGCCTCGATCATGCCGCGCATCGTCACCGGCAACCTGAACGCGCCCACCATCATGATGGCCGAAAAGCTGGCCGACGCGGTGCGCGGCCGTCCGCCGCTGCCGCGCGCCGACGTGCCCTATTACGTCGCGGATGCCGCCATCAGACAGAAGGAGCCAGTGAAGGACCAGCGGCGGCGGGCCTGAGACCCGCAGCCACAACGACAGAGACGACAACGAAAACCACAAGCAAGGAGAACAGGGACATGGCCAAGACATTCGGTAAATTCTCCGCCGCCAAATTCTCCACCCTGGCCGTCGGCCTGATGCTGGCGGCCGGATCCGCCGCCCTGACAGCGGGGACGGCGAAGGCTGCCGATCCGGCCTCCTGCAAGGCGGTGCGGTTCGGCGACGTGGGGTGGACCGACATCGCGGCGACGACGGCGCTCGCCTCCGTCACGCTGGATGCGCTCGGCTACAAGCCGACCACCAGCGTCTCGTCGGTTCCGGTCGTCTATCTCGGGCTGAAGACCAAGTCGCTGGACGTGTTCCTGGGCAACTGGATGCCCACCATGGAGACCTTCATCAAGCCGGTGCTGGAGGATGGCTCGGTCGAAGTGACGCGCGTCAACCTGGAAGGCGCCAAATACACGCTGGCCGTCCCCACCTATGCCGCCGAGGCCGGGCTGAAGAGCTTCAAGGATCTGGCGAAATACAAGGACAAGCTGGACGGCAAGATCTATGGCATCGAGGCCGGCAACGACGGCAACCTGATCATCGACAAGATGCTGAAGGCCGACGCCTTCGGGTTGGAGGACTTCAAGATGGTGGAGTCCAGCGAGGCCGGCATGCTGGCCGAGGTGAAGCGCGCGGTGCGGGCCAAGAAATGGATCGCCTTCCTCGGTTGGGCGCCGCATCCGATGAACAAGACGATGGACATCACCTATCTGTCCGACGGCGACGACTGGTTCGGCCCGAATTTCGGCGGCGCCACCGTCAGCACCAACGTGCGCAAGGGCTATGCCGCCGAATGTCCGAACATCGGCAAGTTCCTGTCCAATCTGGTCTTCACCGTGGACATGGAAAACTCGGTGATGGACGGCATCATGAATGGCGGCCGCAAGCCCGAAGCGGTGGCGGCCGACTGGCTGAAGAAGAATCCCGCCGTCCTGAAGACCTGGCTGTCCGGCGTCACCACGCTGGACGGCAAGGACGGTCTGGCCGCCGCCCAGGCCAAGCTGGGCGCCGCCAAATCCTGACCTGACGCCTGCTTCCCCAAAGCCTCCTCGACTCCGGCCGCGCTGGGATGCCACCGCGGCCGTATTTTTTGCGGAGGGCGGGGAACCCGGCCCCAAACGAACGCCTTGCCGCGCCGTGAAAGCGCCTCTATAAAGCCGCCCATCCGGCGCCCCGGTCATCCGGCGGCGCCTGCGAGTTTTTCAATCGGCGAAAAGCCCCATTCCCGCAGGAGTCACCACCATGGCCGTCGAACGGACCCTCTCGATCATCAAGCCCGATGCCACCCGCCGCAACCTGACCGGCAAGATCAACGCCAAGTTCGAAGACGGCGGCCTGCGCATCGTTGCCCAGAAGCGCGTCCAGCTGTCGAAGGCCCAGGCCGAGCAGTTCTACGGCGTGCACCGCGAGCGTCCGTTCTTCGGCGATCTGGTCTCCTTCATGATCTCCGGCCCGGTGGTCCTGCAGGTTCTGGAAGGCGAGAACGCCATTGCCCGCAACCGCGAGATCATGGGCGCCACCAACCCGGCCAACGCCGCCGAAGGCACCATCCGCAAGGAGTTCGCCGAGTCGATCGAGGCCAACTCGGTCCACGGTTCGGACGCCCCGGAGACCGCCGCCCAGGAGATCGCCTTCTTCTTCGCCGGCATCGAGCTGGTGGGCTGATCTTTCAGGTCTGACCTCCAGTCAGGCCTGGCGAGAGGCCGCTCCCGATAAGGGGGCGGCCTTTTTTGCGTTTTGCGTCAGGCTCTGGCAGTATCGGGAGCCGTGAACCTTTTGCCCCGCAGATGCCGGGGTCGATCCCGACAGGAGTTGCCCGCGATGGAATCCCAATCCGCAAAGCCGATCATCGCGGCGCTGCTGCAACCGCTGCCGGTGCTGACCCAGCCGCAGGCCCGCAACGACCTGTCCGACGAATCCGTGGTGCGGCTGCTGGTCCGCCAGTTCATCGACCTCAGCCTGGACGCCTTCAATCAGGTTCTCCAGGGCAATCTCGACCAGGACGAGGCGGTCGACGGCATCAACCGTCAGGCCATCGCGCTGAATTCCGTCTTCCTCGGCACCAGCGGCTTCGAGACCGTCATCACCCACCCCTGGAATTCGCCGGACCAGCTCGGCGCCTTCCTGAAGGACGTGGTTGCGCTGGAGTATCCGGAAGACGACTGCGTCCGCGCCATGCTGATCCATCTGGCGACCCAGCTGATGCACGCGCTCCGCCTGCCAGACGAGGAGCGCAACGAGGAGGTCGAGGCGCTGACCCTCGACGCTGCCGACCTGCTGCTGGGCCGCGCTCCGGAAGACGACGACGAGATCGACATCGATATCGGCGTCTGACCTTACTTCTCACCCCGCCGGGTTCAAGTTCACCTCGATCAGAACGGTATCCTCGACGAAATCGGCGCTGTGCCAGGCGCCGGGGTCGAAACGGATGACCATGCCCGGCCGCAGATCCACCGGCCCCGCTTCGCAGGTCAGCAGGGCGCGGCCTTCCACGACGATGACGAACTGTTCGTGCGGGTGGTCGTGGCGTGGGGCGGACGTGCCGGCCTTGATGACGATGTGCTTCAGCGATGCGCCGGTGCCGGGAAGGCTGCGGCGCTCCACCCCTTCGGCGATCTGAGCCGGCAGATTGCTCCACGTAATCACGTCTGCTTTTGGTGGAGCCTCGGGAGTGGCCCCAGGAGTCATGGGCGGCATGGCATGGTCCTTTCGAAACCGGCCGGCTTTGGAATGGCAACCGGTTTTTACGTGTTCCGCGGCCTTCCGGATCTCCTCCCCATCGCCCCTACCGCTTCTGGCTGTCGCGGCTGTGCGAAAGCTTAGCAACTAAACCTGCTGTTAACGCCTGACAGCCTAAGACGGGACGATCCGGTGATGATGTCACCGGACAACAACTCTTCCGGCACCCTTTCGGACAGACGGAGGCCCCGTGGACGTTGCAGGCACCGACCGACCGCATCCCACCGGGGGTGCCGCCAGACCGGTGTCCGGTCCGTCGGGTCTTTCCGCCTCGTTTCCCGGCCTGCTGGCCGGGCTGACCGGCATCGGCACCCTGGCGGCGCTCTCTGCAAGCGGGCAGGTCGGTTGGCCGGTCGCCGGCGCGCTGGTGGCCGCCGGCGGTCTGGCCCTGTGGAGCGCCCGGCGCGCCGGGGCCGCCGCCACTGCTCTGGCCCGTTCCGACGCCGCTCTGCGCCGGGCGATGGACGAGCTGGAGGGGCTGCGCGACCGCTCCCGCGACTTCGCCGCCGTGACGCCCGGCTGGTTCTGGGAAACCGGGTCGGACCACCGCTATCTCTCGCTGTCGGGCGGGCTTACCACGCTGCTCGGCTGCGATCCGCGGACGGTGTTCGGCGATTCCCTTCTCGACCTCGGGGTGCTGGTCGCCGACGAGGCGACCTGGGCGGAATACCGTGCCGACATCGAGGCCGGTCGGGCCTTCCGCGACCTGGAGCTGAGCTTCGAGGGGGTGGACGGGCGCGACCTCGTGCTGCGGCTCAGCGCCGTGCCGGTGCGCGGCGCCGACGGGCGGTTCCGCGGCTATCGCGGCTGCGGCACCGATGCCACCACCGAGACGCTGGCGCTGGTTGAGGCGCGCTTCATGCAGGCGGTGGTGCATGACGCCATCGACAGCGTGTCGGAAGGATTCGTGCTGTTCAGCGCCGACGGCCGGCTGCTGATCTGCAACGAGCAGTATCGCCGCGCCTATCCCACCATCGCCGACATGCTGACCCCCGGCCGCAGCTTCGCCGAGATCCTGCGCGCCGCCGCCGAGCGCGGCGGGTACGAGGGGGAGGGCGACATCGGCGCCTGGGTGGAGCAGCGGCTGACCCGCCATCTCCAGCACTCCACCCCGGTCGACGGCCGGCTGTCCGACGGGCGCTGGTACCGCATCAGCGAGCATGCCACCGGCACCGGCGGCGTGGTGAAGATCCTGATGGACATCACCGAGCTGAAAACGCGGGAAGAGCAACTGGCCGGCCAGACCGCCCGGCTGGAGCAGACCGTCGGCGCCCTGCGGGAAAGCGAGTTACGCTACCGCCAGCTCGTCGAACTGGCCCCCTACGGCATCGTCATCTGGGATCGCGCCGCCATCCGCTTCGCCAACGGGGCCGCCGCGACGATCCTCGGCGTCGCCGCCGATGCGCTGGAAGGCCAACTGCTTGCCGGATTTCTGGCGGAGGGCGAGGCGCTGGCCGCGACGCTCGCCGCCGCTGCCGAGGGGGAGGAGCGCCGCTTGGAATGCGACGCCCTGCGCCCGACCGGCGAGCGCCGCCGGCTGGAGGTCGCGGCCAGTCAGGCCGTCTATGGCGGTGGGTCGGCAGTGCTGCTGGTGCTGAACGACATCACCGACCGCCGCCGGGTGGAGGGCGAGCTTCAGCGCGCCCAGAAGATGGAGGCGGTGGGCCGCATGGCCGGCGGCATCGCCCATGAATTCAACAACATGCTGACCGCCATCGGCGGCTTCGCCCGGCTGGCGGAGCGCAATCCGGCCGATCCAGACCGGGTGCTGACCTGCGTGCAGGAGATCGCCAAGGCGTCCGAACGGGCAGCGGCGCTGACCGCCCAGCTCTTGGACTTCTCACACCGCCGGGTGACCGACGAGCGCGAGGTGGTCGCCGTCGCCCCGCTGGTGCGCGACCTGCGCGTCTTCCTGAAACCCCTGCTCAGCGCCGGTATCGATGTGGCGATCCTGGCCGATGACGAAAGCGCGCATGCGCTGGTCAACCCGGTGACGCTGAACCAGGCTCTGCTGAACCTCGCGCTGAACGGGCGCGATGCCATGCCCCATGGCGGCACCCTGACCATCGCCCTGGCGGTGGAGACGCCGGACGACGCCTTCTTCGCCCGTCACCGCGGCCTGAAGCCTGGTCGCTATGTCGCGATCCGCGTCAGCGACCGGGGGCCGGGCGTGCCGGTGGAGATCCGCGACCGCGTCTGGGAGCCCTTCTTCACCACCAAGGAGCCGGGGAAGGGCACCGGGCTCGGCCTGTGGATGGTCTATGGCACGGCGCAGCAGTCAGGCGGCGCGGTGGAACTGGAGGGTGAGGAGGGGCAGGGTGCCACCTTCGCGCTCTATCTGCCCGCCGTCGAGCCGCCGGCATCCCCGGTTGGACTCGACCCCCTGCAGGTCGCGGAGGGGGAGGGGGCTGTCATCCTGTTGGTCGATGACGAGGATTCGGTGCGCCGTTACCTCCGCCTCGTGCTGGAGGAGGCCGGCTGCACGGTGGTGGAGGCGTCCGACGGGCAGGAGGCGCTGACCCGGTACGACGAGGCCGGCGGCCTGTTCGACGCGGTGGTCAGCGACGTGTCGATGCCGCGGATGAACGGGCTGGAACTGGCCCGCGAACTGGAGAGCCGCAACCAGCTTCTGCCCATCCTGTTCCTGACCGGCTATGCCTCGCGCGAGACGGCGGCCGGGCTGACGGCGCAGGAGGGGCGGCAGATCGTGATGAAGCCGGTGGCGCCCGAGCGGCTGCTCAGCGCGCTTCGCGACCTGCTGGCCCTGTGAGGGTGGCGATGGAGGAGTCCCGTCACGACGCCCCCGCCGCGGAACCGACCCTGGACGAGGCGGAGGGTTCCGCCCCCGCCGCCTGTCGCGAGCCTGCCGACTTCTACACCCCGGCCGGCCGGGACGGGGTCGGCCGCTTCTGCCGCCGCTTCCTCGACGAGAACGCGCTGACCGCGACGGAGCTGCTGCACCACCCGCGCCATCAGACCGGGCTGTCCAACACCGCCACCTTCGTCGCCATCCTGACCCAAGCCGAACGGGTGATGGACCGTAAGGGCGGCATGACGCCGCTGGTCAACGAGATCGCCCGGCTGACGCGTGAGCGGGTGAAGGAGCACCCGCCGCCCGACTTCCTGTCCGCCGACTATCCCGGCACGGCGGCGGAGCTGTTGTCCGTCGGCGGTTTTCTCGGCCGTTTCCTTCTCGACGCCGCCGTCACCCAGCACATCGCCGTCTGCCGCAGCTTCGCCGAAAAGGCTGAGGCGCTGCTGAACCTCGCCGAAACCACCGAGCATCCCGACGCGCTGACGCCGGTGGAGCGGCTGCTGGGAGAGATCCTGCTGAGCGACGCCGGCACCGCGTCCTGCGCGCGGGATGCCCCCTTCACCACCCTGATCGACATGATCGTGACGCTGATCGCCACCGACCGGCCGATGGCGGACGATGCCCCATCGGTGTTCCGCCGGTTGGACGTGTTGATGCGCCGGGTGCCGATGCCGGGTTTGCGGGACGCGCTGGCCGCCGCCTTCCGCCGCGAGATGGCCAAGCCGGCCTGCTTCACCATCGCCAGTGCCGGCGACATGTTCGGCATCGAGGCGGTGCAGCGCGAGATTCTGGCGCTGAGCGACCTGTCCGCCCGCCTGCGCGACCGCGAGGGCGCCTATGTCGGCGGTGCGCGGACGGAAGCGGCTCTGCAACGCCGCACCGCCCTGCTGGTCAACGAGGATACGGTCCCGGAGATCACCCGTGGCCGCAACTTTGTGCAGAAGCTGCGCATCCTGTTCGTGCTCCAGAAGATGCCGCTGTCGCCCACCGCGGCCAAGGCGGTGGCCGATTACCTGAAGAGCTTCTTCGATAGCCGCGACTTCGCCGGTCGGCTGCTGGACTGCTGGAAGGACCGGAACGAGAAGCTGAAGGGGTTGGCAGAGGTTCAGCGCCTTGTGCTGTCCAGCGCCTTCCCCGACGAGGAGCGCGAGTATCTCGGCAGCCAGCTCGACGACATCCAGAACGCCTTCCTGCGCACCCAGCGCGTGCTGACTCCCTTGATCCAGGCCAAGGACGATCCGCCGGCCGACACCGTGCTCGACATCGTCCGGCTGGCGGGGGAGGGGGCCTTCTGCACCGGCAAGAGCCGGCTGGCGGTGGCCCGCGTGCTCTACCGCCACTGCCACCGGCCGCGCTTCGTCCGCCATGTGCTGCTGAACGCGCCGGGGCCGAAGGAACGGCTGGCGCGTGCCAACTGGCTGCGGCAGGCGCTGGGCATGGTCGGCGTGCCCTTCATCGACCTGTCCTCCCACCGCGTCCTGGTGGTGGATGACGAGGCCGGGCCGCGCGCCTTCGTCACCTCCGTCCTCCAGGAACTGGGCATCGGCCACATCGTCACCGCCGCCGACGGCCAGGAGGCGCTGGAGCGCTTCCTGGCCGACGGTGTGGCCTATGACCTGATCGTCTGCGACTGGATGATGCCGCGGCTGAGCGGCCTCGACCTGCTGAAGCAGGTGCGCGAGACCCGCAGCGACCTGCCTTTCCTGATGGTCACGGCGCTGGCAACGCTGGATGCGGTGAAGAAGGCGCTGGCCCATCAGGTCAGCGGCTACATCGCCAAGCCCTTCACACCCGACCAGTTGGAGGAGAAGATCTTCCTGGTCCTGGCGCAGAAGGGTTTTGGCGATTAGATCGGATCGCGTAAAATCGGAATCGATTTGAAGCGTGAATCCGATCGTCAAACATAAAGCTATAGCTCCGTGCGTTTCATATTTAACGCACGGAGCTATAGGGGCGGGAACTCCGGTCAGCGGAACAGGCCGGGCATGATCTCCACGATGATGCCGGTGGTGGAAACGACCAGAACGGCGTCATGGTTGACGCGGACCCAGCGATGGCCCCGCGGCGGGCGGTGCAGGTGATAGGCAGCGGGGTGTGCGATCACGTGACGGGGCGCGCGCCACTCCTGCGGCAGACGCTCGCCGGCCCGCCAGCCATACGCCTTCGGCGGACCGGGACGGTGGACCGGCTGACGGCCAGGGTGCTCGTACCGCTGGCCATGTTCGTACCCGCGGGGCGGCTGCGGCTGCGGGTACTGGTGGCCGGCCGGACGGTCGTCCGGGCCCGGCTGCCATCCCTGGGCCATTGCTGGCGTTCCGGTCGCCGCGGTTACGGCGAGGATAGCGGCGGCCACGGCGAGCAGGGTCTTTTTCATGCTGTCCATCCTATCGCGTCCGGCGCTCCCCGGTCCTGCCGGGGGCGTCCATGGCGATCAGGATGGCGGCCTATCGTTGCCGGCCTGTGTCCGGCGGTCATGGATTCGGTAACAGAGTGTATCCGGGACGAATGTCGGCAGCCGCCTGTTGTGATGGAATCATCCGACGGAAGGAGCGATTCCATGGCAGACCACAAACCCGACAGCGGCAAGATCCTGTCCAACGAGCCCGACCGCGACATCGCCGACCCGCTTGAGGCGGCCAGGGAGGTGTCCGATACCGGCAAGCCGATCACCCCCGACACCGAATCGGCAAAGCACATCGACCGCCCGGCGGAGAAGGGCAAGGCCGGGAAAACGAGCTGAGGGAATGAGTTGGCGGAGCGGAGACGGCTCCCTCTCCCATCCCGGGAGAGGGGGCTTCCGTTACCGCAGTTCCAGCCCCGCCTGCTTGAAGGCGCGGGTGAGCGCGTCGACGATGGCCGGGTCGACTTCACCCGTGCCGTAATCGAGGTTCATCACGGCGTACCACGGAACGCCAGCCTTGTTCGCCAGCATCCGTGTCGACCAGCCAAGGCGCAGCCGTGCCTCTTGGCACTGCGTCCCTGTCATGATGCGTCGACTCCACACGTTAGCGTCCGCCTTCCATGCTCCTGCCCCGGTCTGCATCGGCTTACCCGAACGGCCGATCCCGGCCGCAACCTGGGGCTATCCACAATAGTGCAAGAATTTGACCCCCTTGTCATGTGTCGGTTTGTTGCAGAGCGAAACGCTCTGCTTTGCCGGATTGTCATGGACGGCAACTCGCGGGCATTTGATGAAAAGCATGTAAGGTTCGCCGATCCATCTATATGACCCTGTCAATATTGGGGACTTGGCGTTCACGACGTCGCATGGATCGGAGTTCGAGACGGACAAGGCTTCCATGAAGATTTTTTGAAGCGGGATTGTTCGGAGGCTGACCTTCGCAGTTGCGCTCCGCCGCCGACGGTCAGCCGATGCGCTTGGCGAGCAGGGTCAGGTTACGGCCGCCTTCGCGCCGGTGGCTGGCGCGGTCCATCATTTTGCCGACCAGAAAGATGCCCAGCCCGCCAACCCGCCGGCTCTCCAGATCGCCGCCGAGGTCGGGCGACGAGGCCTCGGCGAAGGGGTCGAAGGCGTCGGCATCGTCCTCCACCTCCGCCCGCAGCTCCTGCCCATCGGTTTCCAGCCGCACCCGGATGCCATGCCCGTCGGCACCGCCGTAGCCATGGGAGACGATGTTGGTGACGAGTTCATCGAGGCAGAGTGTGAAGCGGAAGGCAAGGTCCGGGGGCAACTGGTTGCTCGCGATGAAGTCCTCGACCGCGGCGGCCAGCCGGCCGAGCTCCGACAGCTCGCTGCGCAAGACCACCTCCAGGCGGTTCGCCGCTTTTCCGTCCATCCGCGTTCGCCTCCCGGTCCCACTTTTTCCCCTATGCCTCCGGGTATCACGGGGGCGCGAAGGGATGGTCATTCTTAACCGATAGCGTCGGCGTGACAATTCCTCGACCGCCGGCTGGGGAGGTTGAATGGGCGGCGGCAGGGGGACAGACTCGGGTGAAGGGGTTCGGCCACAACGCTGCGGCGACCGGAATAAAGCCGGTTCGCGCGGTGTTGGTGGAACGGAACCCCGGGGGGACAATCGACGAAGGTGCCGGCGCCATGTCCATGCTTGCCAAGCCCATGCTTGCCACGCCCACGCTCTGGACCCGGATGAAGGCCGAACTGGGCGACAGCGACGCGCAATACCGGCTGGCGGAGGCCGTGCGGACGGCCGATGTCGCCGCTTCTGTTTCCTGGTACCGCCGCGCCGCCCGCCAGGGCCATGTCGCGGCGCAGACCATGCTGGCCTTCCTGCTCGCCAATGGCATCGGCGTGCCGCCCGACCCGCGCCGGGCGGTGTCCTGGTATCGCCGCGCCGCCGCCAAGGGCGACGTCGGTGCGCAGAACAATCTGGGCTACATGCACGAACATGGCGCCGGCGTAGCCTGCGATCCGGCCAAGGCGGCGCTGTGGTACCGGCTTGCCGCGCTCCAGCACTCCGCCCCCGCCCAGGTCAACCTCGCCCTGCTGCTGCTCGACGGCCGCGGGGTCGACCGTGACGAAACCGAAGCGGTGCGCTGGCTGCGTGCCGCTGCCGAACAGGGGCACCCTGCCGCGCAATATCGCCTTGGCCTGTGCCTGCGCGAGGGAGTTGGCGCCGCCCGGGATCCGGCCGAAGCCGCCCTTTGGCTTCAGGCGGCGGCAGCGGCCGGCGACCGCGACGCGCTGGTGGCGCTGGCCGAACTGCGGCAAACTGTCATCCCCGACCTGCGCCCGGACCTGTCCGAGGACTGGCCGGCCGCCGCGGAGGATGAGGACGACGCGGCGCCATGGCGGCCGGAGCAGCGCCGCATGCAGGAAATCCCCATGCAGAGCGCCCATGCCGGCGCAATGCCTCCCGGCTGAGGCCGCCCGGAGGGCCGCTGGCCCGTTATATTAGTACAAGCTGGAAAACCGCTTGCAAGCTCCGGCGGAATCGCGGTTCATCTGATGGGTGGTGCCCTGCGAAGGCACACCCGGCGGATGACGGTGGAGCTTTGGGCGGCCCGTGATTGATGCATCGGCGTTTCATGACGGCGGCGTGCCATGAGGCTGGGCGGCGCGCTCGGCCCAGCCGCGCCCGCGGTCCGGCCGCAGGAGGCATGACCATGATGCGCTTCGGAGACGAATCTCGTGTCATCCGCCGCCGCTCTCTCCTGGGCCTTGCCGCCGGCGGTCTGATGCTGCCGGTCTTTCCCCTTGCGGCGGGGGTGCCGGACAGAACCTTCCGCATCACCATGGTTCTTGGCCGGGGCGAGAGCGACAACGAACACGGCTTCAAGGATTATCTGGCCCGCTACGGACTGAAGGTCGATTACATCATCCGCGACACCGGCGGCGATCCCGCCCGGCTGCCGGCCATCGTGGAGGAGATCAAGGACACCCGCCCCGATCTGGTCTACAGCTTCGGCACGCCGCAGACCCGCGGCATCGTCGGTCCCTTCGATGATGCCGATCCGCGCCGCCACGTCACCGATATTCCGGTGGTCTTCACCTTCGTCGCCGCACCGGTGGACGCGAAGATCGTGCCCGACCTCGGCCGGCCGGGGCGCAACGTCACCGGCACCATCCACGTCGCGCCCATCGCGGTGCAATTGAACACCATTCAGGCCTATCGCCCGATCAGGCGGCTGGGCATCGTCTACAACCCTCAGGAACGCAATTCCCTCCTCACCATCGAGGGGCTGCGGGCGGAGATGGCGTTGCGCGGGCTGGAGCTGGTGGAGGAGCCGGTGCCGCTGAAAGACCGTGGCCAGCCGGTCGCCGCCGCCGTTCCCGATGCGCTGGCCCGGGTGGCGGCCCGCGGGGCGGAGGTGCTGTACATCGGTCCCGACACCTTCATCGCCTTCCACACCCGCTCAATCGTCGCGGCGGAGGCGCTGCGCCTGCGGTTGCCGACCTTCTCGGCGACCGAACTGATCGTGCGCACCGACAAGGCGATGCTGGCGCTGGCCAGCAGTGCCTACGGCATCGGCCGCCTCACCGCCTTCAAGGCGGCGCAGATTCTGATCGACCGGACCGATCCGGCGGACATTCCGGTGGAAACGCTGAAGCGCTTCTCCGTCATCATCAACATGGCCACCGTGCGGCTTCTCGAATACTACCCGCCCATCGGCCTGCTGAACTTCGCCGAAATCATCGAGTCATGAGCGTCCCGCCTCCCGCAGCCCCGCCGCGCTGTGCGGGCGGCAGCGGG
Organism: Azospirillum sp. A23; assembly: GCF_042938965.1. Lineage (NCBI taxonomy): Bacteria > Pseudomonadati > Pseudomonadota > Alphaproteobacteria > Rhodospirillales > Azospirillaceae > Azospirillum > Azospirillum sp. A23. Next base: position 986,709 of record NZ_CP170667.1, read on the forward strand.
CGGCGCGATGAGCGCGATTTCCGCCGCACTGCGAAGGCATCGTCGGCACTCCGCCGACATGCTATAACCGGGGTCTGGAAGGATGTGGCGGGAGCCGGGTATGCACATTGCCGAGCGAACAGAGAATGGCGTCACGGTGCTGCACCCGGTCGGACGCATCGACAGCGGCAGCACAGGCGAATTCGAACGCGTTCTGATGTCCGCCATCGGCGATGAGGGCACGCGGATCGTTGTCGATATGGCCCAGCTTGCCTACATCAGTTCGGCCGGGCTTCGGTCCCTGCTGGTCGCCGCCAAGGCGGCCCGGGCAAAGCGCGGTTCGATCGTCCTGTCCGCGATGGCGCCGAATATCCGCGAGATGTTCGATGTCAGCGGATTTTCGTCCCTGTTCCAGATCCATGCCGACGCGGCTGCGGCCGTCGCGGCAATGGGTGGGTGAGGGGCACGCTTAGACTTCCGCCGGCCGCGGCCGGCTTTTCGATAAGGCGGTTCCCAAAAGGAGCCGGGTGCATGATGGGAAGTGCCAATCGCCCCAACATCCTGGTCGTCGAGGATTCGCCGGCCGTGCGGCTGTCCGTCGCCGGATATCTCGAGGGGCGCGGTTTCGACGTGACGGAGGCGGAGAACGGACGGGCGGCCATCCGCGCCCTCGACCGCCGCAGTTTCGACCTGATCGTCACCGACGTGCTGATGCCGGAGGTGGACGGGATCGAACTGATCAAGGCCGCCCGCAGCACCCAGCCGGATGTGAAGATCCTCGCCATGTCCGGCGGCGCGCCCAACATGCCGGCCGGCTATCTGCTGAAGATGACCCGCATGTTCAATGCGGATGAGATCATCTACAAACCGTTCCTCAACGAGGAGTTGGGCGCTGCGGTTGCCCGTCTGCTCGACCAGTCGCTGCCAAATTAAGCAGATTGAAGTCTCTGCCCAATAAAATGGCGCAAAAGAAAACGGCTTCGGTGCATGAAGCGCCGAAGCCGTAAGTGATGCGTGGAACCAACCGCGGTGCCCTTCGCAAACCCCGTGCCAGAACTCTCGGTTTTCCCTGTCACCGGCCGCTGAATTTCCGGAACGCCGTTCGACCGCCCCTGTTGATCGGGACAGACGGGCGTGGCGACGCCATGCGTGGTGCCGCCCGCCCATTCAAGAATCCTGAAAAGAGGGAGCCGACCACGATGGCGCAGTACGAGAATCGGTGGCGAGGCGAGGGCCGCGACTGGCGCGACGAGGACCGTGAACCCAACCGGCACCGCGATTGGGGCGAGGGGCCCAGCCGCACCGGCGTCTACGGCCAGGACCGGAGCCGTGAACAGGGAGGGGACTGGAGCCGGTCCCAGAGCGGGGACGACAGCCGCCAGCACGAGAGCATGTATCGCACCCAGGCCCACCGCCATCAGGACGAGCAGGGCCGAGACTATCGCGACGCCGGCTATGGCGGGCAAGTCGGCAATGAATCGGGCGGTTACGGCCGCGATTCCCACCATGACGACAACCGCCGCGACAATTCCCGCGAGATGGAGCGGGTCTATGATCGCAACTTCGGCGGCGGGCGCGACATGAGCCGCGGCGGCTACGGTGCCGGCTATGGCGGCCGGTCGGGTTCCAGCGGCTATGGCGGTTATGCCGGGGCCGGCAATGCCGGAACCGAAGGCAACTACACCAGCCGCGATGTCGGCAGCGCCGATTACCGTGACCGCGATTATGGCGTCCGCCCCTATGGCGAGCGGAATTACGGCGAGCGCAGCCCCGGAAGCAGCGACGACCGCAACCGCGCTTACGGGTCCCGCGCTTACGGTCCCCAATCCAGCGGTTATGGCGGCGGTTACGAATCCGGCCGCGACCGTGGCGATTGGAACCGTGGCGACTGGAGCCGGCGCGATCTCGGCGGCAGTTCCTCCACCGGCCATGGTGCAGGTTATGGCCGAGACGATTACCGCAACCGCTCCTGGGGCGAGGACCGCGGGGCCATGTACCGCAGCCAGGAAGGCCGTGGCTATGGCGAGAACCGCGGCCGGGGCGAACAGCGCGGCTTCTGGGAACAGGCCGGCGACGAAATCGCCTCCTGGTTCGGCGACGACGATGCGGAGCGCCGCCGTCACGAAGACCAGACGCGCGCCTCCCAGCATCGCGGCCGTGGTCCGCGCGGCTACAGCCGTTCCGACGAGCGTGTGCGTGAGGATGTCAGCGACCGGCTGACCGACGACGCCTACATCGACGCTTCCGACATCGAGGTGGCGGTCAGCGGCGGCGAGGTGACGCTGACCGGCATGGTTCCCGACCGCAACACCAAGCGCCGGGCCGAGGATGTCGCCGAGTCCGTCTCCGGCGTGTCGCATGTGCAGAACAACCTGCGCGTCCGTGCGCAGACCGGAACTCAGGGCGGCTCGAACTGGGGCAGTTCGACGGGCGCCGGCGCCTCGGCGATGGCGAGTGCGGGCACCGGCTCGACCCCCGGCGGCACCTCCTCGTCGATGAGCGGGACAACAGGCGGCCTCCAGGGGGCCGACACCACCAGCGCAGGCACTGCCGCCGGCCTCGGCGTCGGCACCAGCGGCGGCCCGGCCGGAGCATCGGCGGGCACCGGTTCGATGGCCGGTTCGACCACCGGCGTGACCGGCACGACCGGCATCGGCCGCTCCACCACCACGCGGAGCTGACGTCCCGCGTCACCGCCTTAGATTGAATGGGCGCGAGCCCGGCCTCCCAGGTAATTCCCCCCCCTGGGCAGGTCGGGCTTCGCGCCTTTTTACGTTCTAAGGACCGCAAATCCGCCCGATCCGGTCATGGAAAGGAAACAGTTCCCCCACATGACGCCGAATTCATTTTTATTGGAAACAGGTTCCTTGACACTCTAAGGATCTCGACTATCGTCAGTTTTTGAAACCCGTGAGTTCCATTCATGCCTCTTGATGCGGAAGAGATACCCGACTGGCGCGCTCGGCGGCGCGAGGTGATCCTCAACGCTGCGGCGGAGCTTTTCGCCGGCCGCGATTACGCCTCGGTCCAGGTGGAAGAGGTGGCGAAACGGGCCGGCGTAGGCAAGGCCACGCTCTATCGCTACTTCCCCTCCAAGGAAGAGCTGTATCTGGAATCGCTGGAACGCGCGCTGGGCGGGCTGGAGCACAAGCTGAACGCCGAACTGGCGCCGCAGCAGGTGCCGGCATCCGTCCGGCTGTCCGCCATGGTCTCGGCCCTGGTCGACACCTTGAGCGAGCAGTTGCAGACGCTGAAGCTCCTGGGTGGCGACCAGTCCGATCTGGCCGACCGCACCCGCCGCATCCTGCGCCGCCGCAGCCAGCGCACCGCCACCGCGTTGCAGCAGGTGCTGGCCGACGGCATGGCGTCCGGCGAGTTCCGCAAGATCGACCTGGAGGTCGTGCCGCTGCTTATCATCGGCATGGTCCGCGGCGGCATCATGCAGCTGGGCGAACGCCCGCGCGAGGCGCTGGAGCGCTCCGTCATCGACATTCTGATGTCCGGCATCACCAATCTGCCCCCCTTTATCTAAGCCTGTGCCGGTCCCTGGCTCCGGCGTTTGGAGTCCAATCGGATGAGACGGTTTTTCCTGGTCCTGCTGCTGGCCGCTGTGATCGGCGGCGGCGGGTACTATTGGTATGCGACCCACAATGCCGGGGCGGATGGCAAGACGGCGGCGGCGGACGGCCAGAAGTCGCAGTCCAAGGCGGCAGCGCCGGCCGGTGCAGGACGGACGGTTCCCGTGGTGACACAGACGGTGGCGGTACAGGCCGTGCCCGAGCAGATCGTCACCATCGGCAGCGTCCAGCCCATCGCCGCCATCGCCATCAAGGCCCGCGTCGACAGCGCGGTGGAAACGGTCAACTTCACCGAAGGGCAGGAGGTGAAGACCGGCGACACGCTCTTCACCCTCGACAGCCGGTCGCTCGACGCCCAGCTGCGTCAGGCCCAGGCCAATCTGGAGCGCGACCGCGCCAATCTGGAGAAGGCCAAGGGCGACGTGAAGCGCTATGCCGAGCTGGTGCGGACCAGCGCCATCTCCCGCACCACCTATGACGCCGCTGTCGCCACCGCCGACGCGCTGGAGGGCACGGTGAAGGCCGACCTCGCGGCCATCGAGGCGGCGAAGGTCTCGCTCAGCTTCACCCGCATCACCGCTCCGATGGACGGACGCACCGGCACCGTCGCCGCCAAGGTCGGCACCATGGTCCGCGCCGCCGACACCAACCCGCTGGTGACCCTGACCCAGCTGCGCCCGATCAACGTCTCCTTCAACGTCCCGGAAAAGCATCTGCCGGCGATCCGCGCCGCGATGGCCAGCGGCTCGCTTTCCGTGACCGCCACCATCGCCGGCGGGCATGGCCAAAATCCAGGGGGCGATAAGGCGGAGGGCAAGCTGTCCTTCGTCGACAGCCAAGTCGACCAGCAGACCGGCACCATTCTGGTCAAGGGCGAGTTTCCGAACGCCGACACCCGCCTGTGGCCCGGCCAGTTCGTCGACACCGTCCTGACCCTGCGCGTCGAGCAGAACGCGCTGACCATCGCCGACCTTGCCGTGCAGACCGGCCAGAAGGGCCGCTTCGTCTATGTCGTCAAGGCCGACGAGACGGTCGAGGTCCGCCCGGTCACCGTCGAGCGCAGCCATGGCGGCCTCAGCGTCGTCGCCTCCGGCCTGAAGGCGGGCGAGCGGGTGGTGGTCGATGGACAGTCGCGCCTGTTCCCCGGCGCCAAGATCACCGAGAAGGCCGGCGGCAAGCCCGCCGCCCCAACCGGCTCCCCCGGGGGCGGCGAGACCGCCGAGGGTGGGCGCCAGCAGGGCTCCGCCACCCAGGACGCTGCCCGCAGCACGGCAACCAATGGGGCGGCCAGCGGCCAGTCCGCCGAGGGCAAGAGCACCGGGGGTGCCACGTGAACCTCTCCGAACTCTGCATCCGCCGTCCGGTGATGACCATTCTCCTGACGGCGGCCCTGGTGCTGAGCGGTCTGGCGGCCTACCGCCAACTGCCCACCGCGGCGTTGCCGCGGGTCGATTTCCCGGTGGTCAGCGTCACCGCCACCCTGCCGGGCGCCTCGCCGGAGACGATGGCGGCGTCGGTCGCCAGCCCGCTGGAGCGTGAGTTCTCCACCATCGCCGGCATCGACACCATCACGTCGAACAGCACGCTCGGCAACACCAGCATCACCATCCAGTTCGTGCTGGAACGCGACATCGACGCGGCGGCGGCCGACGTGCAGGCGGCCATCGCCCGCACCCAGCGCCGGCTGCCGGCGGAGATGACGACCCCGCCCAGCTACCGCAAGGTCAACCCCGCCGACCAGCCGATCCTGTTCCTGTCGCTGAACTCGCCGACCCTGCCACTGGCGCAGTTGAACGACATCGCCGAGACGCTGATCCAGCCCAAGGTCGCCACCCTGCCGGGCGTCGCCCAGGTGCAGATCTACGGCTCGCAGAAATACGCGGTTCGGGTGCAGGTCAACCCCAACGCGTTGGCGCTGCGCGGCATCGGCATCGACGAGTTGCAGAAGGCGCTGGCCGCCGCCAACGCCAACACGCCGGTCGGCACGCTGACCGGCCAACAGCAGCAGCTGGTCATCGCCGCCAACCCGCAGCTTCCCGACGCCGCCGCCTTCCGCCAGCTGATCGTCGCCTACCGCAACAGCGCGCCCGTCCGCCTGGGCGATGTCGCGCAGGTGCTGGACAGCGTCGAGAACGACCGCACCGCCAGCTGGCTGAACGGCACCCGCAGCATCATGCTGGCGGTCCAGCGCCAGCCCGACGCCAACACCGTCGACGTGGTCGACCGGGTGCGCGAGCTGGTGCCGGTGTTCCAGACCCAGCTTCCCGCCGCCGCCGCCATCCAGGTGGTCAACGACCGCTCCGAATCGATCCGGCAGGCGGTGGAGGACGTGCAGTTCACGCTGGGCCTGACCATCGTGCTGGTCGTCATGGTGATCTTCCTGTTCCTGCGCCGGCTGTCGGCGACGCTGATCCCGGCGCTGGCCGTGCCGATCTCGCTGATCGCGACGGCCGGCGGCATGCATCTGCTGGGCTTCTCCGTCGACAACATCTCGCTGATGGCGCTGACGCTGGCGGTCGGCCTCGTGGTGGACGACGCCATCGTCATGATGGAGAACATCGTCCGCTACGTCGAAGAGGGGATGAAGCCGTTCGAGGCCGCCATCAAGGGCTCGCGCGAGATCGGCTTCACCATCCTGTCGATCACCCTGTCGCTGGTCGCGGTCTTCATCCCGATCCTGCTGATGGGCGGCGTGGTCGGGCGGCTGTTCCACGAATTCGCCCTGGTCGTCACCATGTCCATCGGCGCGTCGGCCTTCGTGTCGCTGACGCTGACGCCTATGATGTGCTCGCGCTTCCTCACCCATGCCCATGACCAGAAAGAGGGCTGGTTCGGCCGCATGCTGGAGGGCGGGTTCTCCACGGTGTTGAACGGCTATGCCCGCACGCTGCGCTGGACGCTTCGCCACCGGCCGCTGATGGGGCTGGTGATGATCGGCACCGTCATCGGCACGGCGCTGCTCTATCAGGCGATCCCCAAGGGTTTCTTCCCGACCGAGGACATCGGCCAGATCCAGGTGACGACCGAGGCGCGGGCCGACATCGCCTTCCCGTCGATGGCGGAGCGGCAGCAGCAGGTCGCCGCCATCATCAAGGCCAATCCGGCGGTGGTCGACGTCATCTCCTCCGTCGGCGTCGGCGGCAGCACCGGCAACCAGGGCCGCATGTTCATCACCCTGAAGCCGCGTGACGAACGTCCGTCGGCGACCGAGGTGATCCAGCAGATTCGCCGGCAGGTCAACGGCATCCCAGGTATGGCCGTCTACATGCAGCCGGTGCAGAACCTGCGCATCGGCGGCCGTGCGTCGAAGAGCCTCTACCAGTACACCATCCAGGGCCTCGACCTCGACGAGCTGTACCAGTGGTCCGGCCGGCTGGAGCAGACGCTGCGCGGCATTCCGATCCTGCAGGACGTGACCAGCGACCTTCAGCTGAACAATCCGCAGGCCTACGTCCACATCGACCGCGAGAAGGCGGCCACGCTGGGCCTTGGTGTCGATCAGGTGCGCTCGACCCTCTACAGCGCCTTCGGCCAGCGTCAGGTCTCGACCATCTACACCCCCAGCAACGACTATCAGGTGCTGATCGAGCTGGAACCGAAATACCAGGGCGACGACAGTTCGCTGTCGCGCATCTATGTCCGCTCCACCACCACCGGCAAGCTGGTTCCGCTCGACGCCTTTGCGCGGGTGGAGCGCACCGCCGGCCCGCTGGCGGTCAACCACCAGGGCCAGCTTCCAGCCGTCACCCTGTCCTTCAACCTGGCGCCCGGCGCCTCGCTGGGGCAGGCGGTCGATCTGATCCGCGCGTCGGAGCGCGAGATGGGCCTGCCGCCCACCATCACCACCGGTTTCGCCGGCACCGCCCAGGTGTTCCAGGATGCCCAGGCCGGTCAGGCGCTGCTGCTTTCCGCGGCGGTGCTGGTGATCTACATCGTGCTGGGCGTGCTGTACGAGAGCTTCATCCACCCGCTGACCATCCTGTCCGGCCTGCCGTCGGCGGCCATCGGCGCGCTGGCCACGCTGATGCTGTTCGACGTCGAACTCAGCGTCATCGCCATCATCGGCATCCTGATGCTGATCGGCATCGTGAAGAAGAACGCGATCATGATGATCGACTTCGCGGTGGACGCCCGGCGCAACGGCATGTCGGCGCGCGACGCCATCGAGCAGGCCTGCCTGCTGCGCTTCCGCCCGATCATCATGACGACGATGGCGGCGATCATGGGCACCCTGCCCATCGCCATCGCCCATGGCGCTGCGGCCGAACTGCGCCAGCCGCTCGGTCTCGCCGTGGTCGGCGGCCTGTGCGTGTCGCAGGTGCTGACGCTCTACATCACGCCGTCGCTCTACCTCTACATGGAGGATTTCGGCCACTTCATGAGCAACCTGTTCCGCAGCCGCAAGGCGGACATCCCCCATGGCCCGATGCCGGCGGGCGGCGACGATTGAGTTCCGAGGAGTTTTCCCTCTCCCGCCCGCCGGGAGAGGGGGCTTCACGCCACGGCCTTAGAGCGCCTAACAGAACCATCTCTGGACGAATCTCCAGCAGATGAGGCTGGCAGCGATGTGGTGGAAGGCGGTGAAGATATCGGCGCGCCGTTCATAGCGGACGGCGATGCGGCGGAAGCGGGCAAACCAGGCGAGCGTCCGCTCGACCACCCATCGGTGTCGGCCAAGGCGCTCACTGCTCTCGATGCCACGCCGGGCGATGCGTGGAATGATCCCCCGCCGGCGTAGCGCCTGCCGGCAGTGGGCGAAGTCGTAGCCCTTGTCGGCGTGCAGTTTGGCTGGTCGGCGCCGTGGCCGGCCCGCACATTGGCGGATTGCCGGCACGGCATCGACCAACGTCTCCAGGAGCTTGCTGTCATGCCGGTTGGCCGGCGAAATTCTCAGGGCGAGGGGGATGCCATTGGCATCGACGAGGATGTGGCGCTTGGAGCCCGGTTTGCCGCGGTCCGTCGGGTTCGGCCCGGTCTCCTCACCCCCCTTTTTGCTGGAACGCTGGCGCTGTCCACCGCCGCGCGATCCCAGTTGATGGCGTTGGCGTAGCCAAGCCGATCGAGCAGCACGCGGTGCAATCGCTCCCAGACGCCGGCTTGCTGCCATTCGTGCAGCCGGCGCCAACAGGTCATGCCCGAACCACACCCCATCTCCACCGGCAGCAGTTCCCAGGGAATGCCCGAGCGCAACACGAACAGGATACCGGTTAGAGCGGCGCGGTTGTCCAGCCGAGGCCGCCCGCCCTTCGGCTTGGGCGGCTCCGGTGGGAGCAACGGTTCAATCAGCGCCCAAAGGGCGTCGGAGACGACAGGGGAAGCCATACACCTCTCAACAGCCCAAACGCCGTTTTGTTAGGTGTTCTTAAACCGCGATCTGCGTGACCATCGGCGTGTTCACCCCGGCATCGGCGCGGCGGTAGGCGTCGATGGCTTCGGACCAGGGTTCGATGGTCAGGCCGCTGCCCATGGCCTCCTGATGGATGCTCTGGGCGACATAGCCGGCGTTGGGCAGGGCGTTCAGCGGAACCGGGCCGCCATTGACCGGGCCGGCGTCGTCTGCCGCACCGCTGATGGTAAATCCACTGGACGAACCGGCAGCCGTCCGCGTCCGTGTTGCCGTCGACTCTCCGTCGGCGCGGCCGCTGCCCTGCAGGGCGTCGCCGGTCGCCTCGGTGCCTTCCTTGCCGCGCTTGCGTTCCTCATCACCAGGGACGCGGCGGATCGGCTGGACCGCCGAGGCATCGCTCGCCAGCATCTGACGCAGCTTCGCAAGGCCCGAGGTGGGCATCGTGCTGGTCGGTGCGGGAAGGGCGGCCAGTCCGGACAAGGGGCGGTTACCTCACGGGAGCAGGAAACGCGGGGTGAGCGGAATGCAGGACGGCATAGTATCGCTCATCGGACGATCTTGCACAAACCTGTCGCCACCCGAAACAGGCTAGTGCGGCAAAGGTTCCGAAATACTTAAAATGTCCCACAAATGTCGCGTTGTTGCGACGCCGTGGCGCAGACGAAAGCTCGGCAGGATGGGGCGCGGCTGTTACAGTGGGACGTTCGATTGTGGACACGCGTAACGAAGGATGGCGCGCCGACCTTGCCAGCCCGGATCCCCGACCTCCCGACGAACCAATCCCCTGCGGCCGACGTTCCCGGACCGGAGCCCGTGAGCGGCGACGACCTTGCCGTGCTGGCGCTGGAACAGATGGACCAGGGCGTGATGCTGGTCGATGCCGACCTCAGGGTCCGCGTGATCAACCCCCGGCTCTACGAGATGTTCGACGTGCCGATGGGCTATATGCCCGGCGACGACTATGCCCGCATGGTCCATTACCTCGCCCGCCGTGGCGAGTATGGTCCGGGCGACCCCGATGTCCTCGCAGCCGGTCATCTGGAACGGACACGCCGGGCCGATCCGCCGCTCTATGAGCACCGCCGCCCCAACGGCCGCGTGCTGGAGGTGCGGACCCGCCGCACCTCCGCCGGCGGGTTCGTACGCACCTACTCCGACGTGACCGAGCGCCGCCGGGCGGAGGACGACCTCGCGACGCAGCGCCACATGCTGCGCCTGACGCTGGAGAATATGGGGCAGGGCATCGTCCTGCTGGACCGCGACCTGCGCTACATCGCCTGGAACCGCCATGCGCTGGATATCCTCGGCGTGTCGGAGGAGGTGATGTGCAGCAAGCCGGCGCTGTCCGACATCGTGCGCCACCAGATCTCCACAGGCTTGGTCTCCATGCCGGCGGGAGCCCCCGATTTCGGTGACGATCTGGATGCCAAGACCAGGTATCTGATGGACCGGCTGGGCCGGCCGGAGCGGGAGTTCGTCTATGCCCGCCCCCAGGGCGACGGCCGCTTCATCGAGGTGCGGGTGGTACCGCTGCCGGACGGCGGGCAGGTGCGGACCTTCACCGACATCACCGACCGTGTCATCGCCGACGAGGCGCTGCGCCAGAGCCGCGAAATCCTGACCGGGGTGATCGACGCCATCCCAGCGCTGATCGACGTGAAGGACCGCGACGGCACGGTGCAACTGACCAATCGCTTCTACCGCGAAACCTATGGTCCCGCCGCCGCCCCGCCGCCGGGGCCCACGACCGACCGGGCCACGGCGCTCGACCGGCTGGTGGTGGACAGCAGCCAGGGTGTTCCTTTCCACGAGGACCGCGCGCCCGACGGCGACGGCGCGATGCGCGATTGGCTGACCACCAAGATGCCGCTGACCGACGAAGGGGGCGAGGTCACCCATATCGTCACGGTGGCGCTGGACATCACCGCGCGCAAGCGGGCGGAGGCCGAACTGCGCGATGCCCAGGCCAGCCTGATCCAGGCGGAGAAGCTGTCTTCGCTGGCCCAACTGGTCGCCGGCGTCGCGCATGAGGTGAACACCCCCATTGGCGTCACCCTGACCGCCATTTCCCATCTGGGCGAGGAGGTCGGCCGCATCCGCGCTCTGTTCGAGGAGAACCGCATCCGCCGCAGCGATTTCCAGGATTTCCTGGACGTCGCCTGGGAATCCACGCGGATGATCCTGTCGAACGTCGAGCGCGCCACCGGCCTGATCCAGAGCTTCAAGCAGGTCGCCTCCGATCAGGCGAGCGGCGAGCGCCGCCCCTTCGACCTCGCCGCTTATGTCGACGAGGTGCTGCTGAGCCTGCGCCCCCGCCTGCGCCGCACCCGGGTGACGGTCGATCTCGAAATCCCGGCCGGCCTGATCGTCGACGGCTACCCCGGAGCCTTCGCGCAGGTGCTGTCCAACCTGATCATCAATGCCCTGGTCCATGCCTATGACGAGGGCGAGGCCGGCCGCATCCAGCTTTCCGCCCGCGAGCAGCCGGCCGGCTGGATCGAGATGCACTATGCCGACGACGGCAAGGGCATCCCCGCTTCCATCCGCACCCGCATTTTCGAACCCTTCTTCACCACCAAGCGCGGCATGGGCGCCAGCGGTCTGGGCCTCAGCATCTGCGCCAACATCATGACCGGCACGATGCGCGGCAGCATCGCGCTGGAGGATGACGGCGAGAAGGGCACGCGGTTCGTGCTGCGCTTTCCGGTCCGGCTCGAAGGATGACGGCCGCAGTCTGATGCGGTCGGTGCTGCCGCAACAGTAACGCCGGGGAGGGGCCAAGGAAGGGGACGAGGAAAGGTTTCAACTTCCTTTGATTGTGAGTCTTTCGGCCGCTCCGCACTGGCTTCACGGCGTTCTCCTCAATCATTCCATCAGTCTGAGCAGATTTCGATACGATATTGCAAAGAATAGAAATTTATCTTCTTTGCGTTATAATCTAAGCAATATGAAAATGAAATTTTCTATATAAAAGTCTTAGATAAAATTACGCAGTATAAAAATATGAGCATTGCGACTCTAATCTATGGCGAGTCCGCATATACCCATAGACTCGTCTCGATTATCGACAGTCTTATTGTTTATCAGTCTTTTCCGAATCTCTCTGGTGAATTTTGAGGATTTGAAAGCCGTGCAGAGAGGCCGTTATCATCGAAATGTTTGGCTTGGCGCCCTCATGGCGACATTCGTCGTCTCCACCGTGGTGCTTTGGACCTTTATCTTTCACAACATCAGCACCTATCGCGATCTGGATCGGCAGGTTGCTGAAACCAATGCTCAGATGATGGCGAAGGCGTATCATGAATATCTTATAAGAACAATTCGCCAGATCGATCAGGCATCTCAATTATTGCGAAGCGAGTATGCGAAAGAAATCGGTGGTATTACAGCGATATCCCAGGAATTATTATCGCTGCTCAGTCCAGACCTTCTTTTTCAGGTTGCTGTTATCAGCCGCGATGGTCATCTGTCCTACTCTAATCTACAAAAAATTACCGATAATATCGATCTTTCGGATCGGGAGCATTTTCGCGTCCATCGGGAACGGGAAGGCGATTTCCTGTTCATCAGCAAGCCTCTGCTTGGCCGCGTGTCGCAGAAATGGTCGATCCAGTTCACCCGCAAGATCTTCAACGACCGGGGCGAGTTCGACGGGGTGATCGTTCTGTCGATCGATCCCTACTATCTCGGGCGCTTTTCAGAGTCGGTTTCCCTGGCTGGAAAGGACGTGATCGCGCTTCTCCGTCAGGATCGGACATTGCTGTCGCGGGTTCTCGGCGGAAACTACGACGAGCAATATCTTGGAAAGGTTGTCGAGCAGCGGCCTTACATGGAGCCGCATGCCTCCGATTCCGGAGTGTTCGAGGTGACCAGCTATATCGACGGCGTCCATCGGATTGTCGGCTATCAAAAATTGCGGGAGTACGGCCTGTTCGTCGTAGCCATGGTGGATCACGAGACGGCATTCGCCCGTTCCAACTCCGCGGCGCTGCTGGGGTATCTGATCGGCACGGGCGGAACGGTCCTGCTGACGCTTGCCGCACTGGCAACTCGCGTTGCGATCTGGACGGTCTTCCGCGAATACGTGACCGTCAAGACAATGAACGCCGAACTCAAGGCTGCGCATGAGGAACTGGCGGATGCCCATCGCGCATTGAAGCGGCGGGAGGAGGAACTGGTCGTACTGGCAGAAACCGATCCATTATGCCGGATTCCGAACCGCCGACGTTTCATTTCTGTTGCGGAGACTGAACTTGCGCGCCACCGCCGCCATCGGCGCGACTTCAGCATTGTCGTCCTGGACATCGACCATTTCAAGGCGGTCAACGACATCCACGGTCACAATGCAGGCGACGCTGTTCTGGTCGGTGTTACCGGTGTGATCCGCAAGCGCTTGAGGGAAACCGATACCTTTGCCCGCATCGGCGGCGAGGAGTTCGCCATCGTCCTGCCGGAAACCAACGGAAGCGGTGCGTTCGCGGTCGCGGAAAGTCTGCGGCAAGCGGTTGCGGACACCCTGATCGATCTCGATGCCGGCTGTTCGGTGACCGTGACGATCAGCATCGGCATCGCCTGCCTGGACGAACGCCACAGGTCGGTCAGCGACATTCTGAACCGGGCCGACAAGGCGCTCTACAATGCCAAGGGCAACGGCCGCAACCGGACGGTCAAAGGCGAGGAATGCGGCCTGCAAATCTGATCGGCTGTCCAAATCCTGCCGTCCAAATCCTGTCGCCCGAACCGCTCCTCAGCTTGCGATCAGTTCCCTGATCCTTGCGGCCAGCACATCCATGGCGAAGGGCTTGGTCAGCACCGACATGCCGGGTTCGAGCTGGCCGTTGTTCAGCAGCGCGTTCTCGGCGAAGCCGGTGATGAACAGTGTCTTCAGCTTCGGACGACCGACGCGGGCGAGATCGATCATCTGGCGGCCGTTCATGCCGCCGGGCAGGCCGACGTCGGTCACCACCAGATCTATGCGCGCGTCGGATTGCAGAACCCGCAGGCCGGCTGCACCGTCCGCCGCCTCGATTCCCGCATAGCCCAGGTCGCTCAACAGGTCCATCACCATCAGGCGCAGGCTCGGCTCGTCGTCCACCACCAGAACGGTCTCGCCTTGCCGTGCCGGCTGGGTCGTGGCCGGCTCGTCGCGGATTTCCTCCTCTTCCGCCTCGCCGCGGTGGCGGGGCAGATACAGGCACACCATGGTGCCTTCGCCGATCTCCGAGTAGATCTTCACATGCCCGCCCGACTGCTTGGCGAAGCCATAGATCATTGACAGTCCCAGCCCGGTACCCTGGCCGATGGGCTTGGTGGTGAAGAAGGGGTCGAAGGCCTTCTCGATCACGTCCGGCGTCATGCCGGTGCCGTTGTCCGACACGCAGAGCGAGACATACTGGCCGGGCTGCATGTCCTGCTGCCGCGCCCCTTCATGGTCGATCCAGCGGTTGCCGGTCTCGATGGTGATCCGGCCGCCCTTCGGCATGGCGTCGCGCGCGTTGATGCAGAGGTTCAGCAGCGAGTTTTCCAGCTGCGAGGGATCGACCATCGTCGCCCACAGCCCGGACATGCCGACCATCTCCACCTGGATGCCCGGTCCCACCGTGCGCTGGACCAGCTCAAGCATGCCGCCGACCAGCCGGTTCATGTTGACCGCCTTCGGCGCCAGCGTCTGCTGGCGGGAGAAGGCGAGCAGCCGGTGGGTCAGCGCCGCCGCGCGCCGCACCGCGCCCTGGGCGGCGATGATGAACTTGTCCAGCTCGTTGACGCGGCCCTGATCGACGCGGGCGGCGATGCGTTCCAGGGCGCCCGAGATGCCGGCCAGAAGGTTGTTGAAGTCATGCGCCAGCCCGCCGGTCAGCTGCCCGACCGCTTCCATCTTCTGCGACTGGCGCAGCTGCTCCTCGGCGCGCATCAGTTCGGCGGTGCGCTCGGCGACGCGCTGTTCCAGCGTTTCGTTCAGCGCGCGCAATGCCGCCGCCGCCCGGTCACGCTCAGCCTCCACCGCGCGGCGTTCCTGGACATCCATCAGCACGCCGGGGAAGCTCAGCGCCTTCCCGTCCGGCCCAAGCTCGACCCGTCCGTTGGCCTCGATCCAATAGTAATTCCCGTCCGCCCGCTTCACCCGGTACTGGTGGGCATAAGCACCGCCGCGGGCGAGGGCGTCCTCCACCGCGATGACCAGCCCCGGCTTGTCGTCGGGATGGACGTTGACGATCACCTGCTCCAGGCTCAGCCCGTCACGGCCCAGCGACGGATCGAGGCCGAAGGCTTCGGCGAAGGGCTTGTCGACGGTGAAGCGGTTGCCGGGAATTTCCCAAATCCAGGTGCCGATGATGGCGCCGGCCGCCAGGGCCAGCTGGACGCGCTGCACATTCTCCCGTGCCAACCTTTCGCTGACGCGCAAGGCTTCTTCGGCGCGGCGCCGCGCGGTGATGTCGCGGAACAGGACCGAGACTTGGCGCAGGCTGGCCGGCTCCAGCCTTGCCGCCGACACCTCGATATAGCGCTCCACCAGTGCAAAATGGCGCTCGAATCGGATCGGTTCGCCGGTGCGCAGGACATTGCCGTACAGTTCGATCCAGCCATCCGCCTCGGCCGGCGCCAGATCGCGCACCGCCATGCCGACGATGTTGCGGATGCCGGTCTGGCGCTCGTACCCGTCGTTGGCCTCGATGTGGATGTAATCGGTAAGGGTGCCGTCGGCATCCTCGCTGAACTCGATGATGCAGAAGCCGTCGTCGAGAGTGTTAAACAGAGCGCGATACCGGTCCTCGCTCCGGTCCGACTCATCGGACATCAACCGCTGTTCCGCCACCCAACTCTCCCTCGTCCGGCCGGCCCCGCAAGCTCCGGCGCCCTGTTCTATCGGCCGGCAGGCGCTCGAGAGCAATTCGACGTAATAAATATGCGAAAAGGATAATCCCCCGGCAAAATATGTGTTGGGACAGACGTCCCATGCAATGGCACAGTCCTGGGAAAAAGATAGGCAGGGATTTACAACCGCCGAGGTACGGGGCGGCCGCTCCGACCGTTCCACTTATCGAAGCGGAAGGGCAGCCGAAGCTGCCCTTTTTTCAAGGCAAGGGGTAGCGTTTTTACTCAACCCTGCCCATCGGCGGTGGAGGATGCGGGCTTATTCTCCCGTCCTCCGCAATGTCCTCACGCCGCGCGGATGCCTGCCAGGAAGCGTTCGACCTCGATCTTCATCTGTTCGGACTGCCGCGACAGTTCCCCTGCGGCTCCCAGCACCTGGGTCGCCGCGCTGCCGGTCTGGGTGGCGCCCTGGCTGACCTCGGCGATGTTCGCTGTCACGACTTCGGTTCCCCGCGCCGCCTCCTGGACGTTGCGGGCGATCTCGCCGGTGGCGGCACCCTGTTCCTCGATGGCCGACGCGATGGAGGTGGCGATCTCGTTGATCGCGGTGATGGTGCCGCCGATCCCGGTGATGGCGTTCGCGGCTTCGCCGGTCGCCTGCTGCATCGCCTGGATCTGGCCGGCGATCTCCTCCGTCGCCTTGGCGGTCTGGGTGGCGAGGTTCTTCACCTCGCTGGCCACCACGGCGAAACCCTTGCCGGCCTCACCGGCGCGGGCTGCCTCGATGGTGGCGTTCAGCGCCAGAAGGTTGGTCTGGCTGGCGATGTCGGTGATCAGCTTCACCACGTCGCCGATTCGCTGGGCCGCCTCGACCAGCCCCTGGACCTGCCGGTTGGTGGCCTGCGCCTCGCCGACCGCCTGGGCGGCGATGGTGGTGGAGCGCGAGACTTGCGCGCTGATTTCCGAGATCGACGCCGTCAACTCGTCGGTCGCCGACGCCACCGTCTGCACGTTGACGGAGGCCTGTTCCGCCGCCGCAGCCGTGCTGGCGGCTTGGCTGTTGGTCTGTTCGGCGGTGTGGGACATGCTCTGCGCGGTGGCGTCCAGTTCGGTGGCGGCGGCGCTGACGGTGCGCAGGATGCCAGACATGCTGCTGTCGAAGCCGGCGACCAGCCTTTCCACCGCGGCGGTGCGCCGCTCCTTGTCCAACCGCTCCGCCTCCTCGGCCGCCGCCATCCGGGCACGGTCCAGCGCGTTCTGGCGGAAGACCTCGACCGCGCGGGCCATGCCGCCGATCTCGTCGCCGCGGTCCTTGCCTGCGACCTCGACCGACAGGTCGCCATCCGCGAGGCGGGACATCGTTCCGGTGATGCCGGTGATCGGTTTGACGATGCCGGAGCGCGACACGGCGACGCTGACCACGACCGCCATGCCGATGCCGCCGATGCCGACCACCAGCATCAGGGTGATCATGTGGGTGCTGAAGGCGTCGAGTTCGTCGTTCGCCTGCTGGATGCTGTCGATGTTCCGCTGTGCCGCCGCCTCCAGGGACTTGCCCAGCGCGGTGCGTCCGGCCCGGCTTTCCGGTGTGTCGCCGTGTTTCTGCGCCGCTTCCGGAGAGACCTCGACACCGAGCCGGGCGACTTCGTTGCGGATGGCGACGAACTCGTTGGCGGTGGCTGTCATCTTCTGGAAGTCTGCCTTGCGGTCGGGCGTCAGCAGGCGCTCCCACTCCGCCATCCGCTTGCCGATCGACGCCGTCGACTCCCTGATCCCCTTGCTGAACAGCTGTGCGTCGTCTTTCGACTTGGCGGCATAGAGGCCGCGGCTGTCCATCACCGTCTTGTAGATCAGGCTGCTGACCTGTTCGGCAAGCAGCGCCCGCTGCGAGCGGACCTGGATGTCGTCGACCCTGCCGCCCAAGGTCTGGATTGCGAGGAAGCCGATGGTGCCGATTACGGACGCGATCAGCGCCATCAGGATGACGATGGCGGAGATTTTGCGGCTGATGCTGATGCGGGTTAGCAGGATGCCCATGGGCCGGCTCATCTTTGGCAGAGGGGATATTCCCATCATCATACGGCCGTATGCGTATGACCCCGTCAAGCCAAGTTGCAGCGAATTCAGTCTGCATTCGCCTTGCGGCACCTAATTCCGTCCAGAAGTTTGGGGACTATTTAACGATTGCGTCGCAATTCGTCACTTGCATGCGGAGTTTGTGACGTTTCTGAAATGGGATTGCGGCGCTGCTCGCGAAGTTAACATGAACAAAATCCGTCGTCTTCGCTATGAGACTTTGGTGCCTGTTCATGGGGCAATGAAAAAAGCGACTGCTCGGATAGGCCGATGCCGTGGGTTTCTCTGATTGTGTCTTGCTTCCAAGCCGACCGATGGCATGCGATCCACCAGCCCCACCGGCTCCCATGGCCTTGGACAGAGGCGGCGGGCCCTTCCCGCGCTTGGGAAGGGCGCCGTTATCGATGAGTTCGACCGGTCACCCGGCCAGCCTCACTCCGCCGCCAGCGGCTGCGGGGCGGCGACCGGGGCGCGGAAGTCGGCCAGCAGCTTGCCCTCCTTCACCTTCGCCGCCGTGACGTTGCGGACCTTCACCGGGCCGTAGCCGCGCATCTCCATCGGCACCCTGGCGATTTCCACCGCCAGCTCCAACTTCTCGCGGGTCAGGCCGTTCAGCAACTCGCCCACCACCGCCTCATAGTCGGCGATCAATTGGCGTTCCTGGCGGCGCTCGGCGGTGCGGCCGAACGGGTCGAGCCGGGTGCCGCGCAGGCGCTTGCCCTTGGCCAGCAGGCGCAGGACCGGCAGCATCCACGGGCCGAAGCTCTTCTTCTTCGGCTCAGCCCCATCCTCGGCGGTGTCGCCCATCACCGGCGGGGCCATGTGGAAGGTCAGCTTCCAGTCGCCTTCGAACATGCGCTGGACATTCTCGACGAAGCCGCTGTCGGTGTAGAGCCGCGCCACCTCATACTCGTCCTTGTAGGCCATCAGTTTGAAGTGGGCGCGGGCGACCGCCTCGGTCAGCGCGGTGGAGCCGGGGACCTTCTGCTGCTCCGTCCGGCGGGTCCAGTCGATCAGCGCATGATAGCGGGCGGCATAGGCGGCGTCCTGATAATCGACCAGGAAGCGGTGGCGGCGCTCGATCACCTCGTCCAGACTGCCGGACGGACGGCGCTGGTCGAGCAGCAGCGACTGCGCAGTCTGCGCCACCTCCTGCGGCTTTGCAGCGGCTTCCACCGCGGCCAGATCGACGGCGGCGCGGCGGCCCCACTGGAAGGCGTCGAGGTTCAATTTCACCGATACGCCGTTCAGCTCGATGGCCTTGAGGATCGACTCCTCGCTCAGCGGGATCAGCCCTTTCTGCCAGGCATAGCCCATCAGGAACGGGTTGGCGTAGAGGCTGTCGCCCAGCAGCGCGGTGGCGAGCTTGGTCGCGTCGAAGGCGTCGACATTCGCTTCGCCGCCGCAAGCCTTGCGGATGTCGCCGACCAGATCGCGGACCGGGATCACCATGTCCGGCTTCTTGATGAAGTCGGCGGTGATGCTGTCATGGGTGTTGATGACGGCCCGCGTGCGGCCGGCGGTCATCTTCGACAGGCCGTCGCCCGCCGCCGCGACGATCAGGTCGCAGCCCAGCACCGCATCGGCCCCGCCGGCGGCGATGCGGACGGAGTGGATGTCCTCCGGCGTGTTGGCGATGCGGATATGGCTGGTGACGGCACCGCCCTTCTGCGCCAGCCCGGTCATGTCGAGCACGCCGACGCCCTTGCCCTCGATGTGGGCGGCCATGCCCAGCAGCGCACCGATGGTGACGACGCCGGTACCGCCGACGCCGGTGACATACAGGCTCCAGGTCTTGTCGAAGGCCGGGACGACCGGGGCGGGCAGGGCGGTGGCGTCGGCCGACTTCGCCGCCGCCGGCTTCGGCTTGCGCAAGGACCCGCCTTCCACCGTCACGAAGCTGGGGCAGAAGCCCTTGGTGCAGGAATAATCCTTGTTGCAGCTGGACTGGTCGATCTGGCGCTTGCGGCCGAACTCGGTCTCCTGCGGGATCACCGACACGCAGGACGACTTGGCCGAGCAGTCGCCGCAGCCTTCGCAGACCAGTTCGTTGATCACCACGCGCTTGGCCGGGTCGACCATCTTGCCGCGCTTGCGGCGGCGGCGCTTCTCGGTGGCGCAGGTCTGGTCATAGATCAGGACGCTGACGCCGGGAACCTCGCGCATTTCCTTCTGCACGCGGTCGAGGTCGTCGCGATGCTCGACGGTGGTGTATTGCGGCAGGCCGTTGCCGATGCCGTACTTCTCCGGCTCGTCGCTGACGACGGTGATGCGCTGCACGCCTTCCGCCCGCAGGACGTTGGCGATTGACTGCACCGTCAGCGTGCCGTCGAAGGGCTGGCCGCCGGTCATGGCGACCGCGTCGTTGAATAGGATCTTGTAGGTGATGTTCACCTTGGCGGCGATGGCCTGCCGGATCGCCAGGATGCCGGAATGGAAATAGGTGCCGTCGCCCAGGTTGGCGAAGATGTGCTTTTCGTCGGTGAAGGCGGCCTGACCGACCCACGGCACGCCTTCGCCGCCCATCTGGGTGAAGGTGTCGGTCGAGCGGTCGAGCCACGTCGCCATGTAATGGCAGCCGATGCCGCCCAGCGCCCGGCTGCCCTCCGGCACGACGGTGGAGGTGTTGTGCGGGCAGCCCGAGCAGAAGGTCGGCTTGCGCACCACGCGCGCCACATGGGCCTTCTGCTTCTCCTGCGCATCGAGGAAGGCGATGCGGCGGACAAGGTTCTCGTTCTCGATGAAGCGCTGCAGGCGGCGGCCGATCACCACGGCGATCTGGGCCGGTGTCAGCTCGCCGGCGCTCGGCAGGATCCACTCGCCCTGCTCGTCGAACTTGCCGACCACCTTGGGGCGGACGTCGGGGTTCCAGTTGTAGAGCTGTTCCTTCAGCTGGTTTTCGATGACCGCGCGCTTCTCCTCGACCACGACGATCTCTTCCAGACCCTCGGCGAAGTGGCGGACGCCGTCGCGCTCCAGCGGCCAGGGCATGCCGACCTTGTAGACGGTGATGCCCCAGTCGGCGGCCATCTCCTCGGTGATGCCAAGCTCGTCGAAGGCCTGACGCACGTCGAGATAGCTCTTGCCGGTGGTGACGATGCCGAAGCGCGGACGCGGGCTCTCCATCACCACCTTGTCCAGCTTGTTGGCACGCGCGAACGCCAGGGCGGCGTACAGCTTGTGCTTCATCAGCCGATATTCCTGCTCCAGCGGCGGATCGGGCCAGCGGATGTTCAGGCCGCCCGGCGGCAGCGCGAAGTCGGCGGGGACGATGGGGGAGACACGGTGCGGATCGATGTAGACCGACGCCGAGGTGTCCACCGTTTCGGCGATGGTCTTCATCGCGATCCAACAGCCGGAATAGCGGCTCATCTGCCAGCCGATCAGACCGTAATCCAGGATCTCCTGCACCCCCGACGGGTTCAGCACTGGGATCATCGAGTGCATGTAGGCGTGTTCGGACTGGTGCGGGAAGGTGGAGGACTTGCAGTTGTGGTCGTCGCCGGTCAGCACCAGCACGCCGCCATGGCGGGAGGTGCCGGCGGCGTTGGCATGCTTGAACACATCGCCCGACCGGTCGACGCCGGGGCCCTTGCCGTACCACATGGCGAAGACGCCGTCATACTTGGCGCCCTTGAACATGCCGACTTGCTGGCTGCCCCAGACCGCGGTGGCGCCAAGCTCCTCGTTCACGCCGGGCTGGAACTGGATGTGGTTCTTTTCAAGGAATTTGCGAGCGTTCCACAGATTCTGGTCGAACCCGCCCAGCGGCGAGCCGCGATAGCCGGAAATGAAGCAGCCGGTGTTCAGCCCGGCGGCAAGGTCGCGCTGGCGCTGCATCATCGGCAGGCGGACCAGCGCCTGAGTGCCGGTCAGGTAAACACGGCCCTGTTCGAGCGCGTACTTGTCTTCGAGCGAGACAGTTGCGAGCGCCATTCTTCATTCCCTCCCATCGGTCGGCAGCCTGGCAAACTCCTGGACGGAGTGCTGGGGAGCCGATTTGTTCGCTGGGCAAAAAGGTAATGAAGGCTGTCTTATATCGCAACGGCTGCGGCCGGCCGTCCTGCAAAAAGCAAGGAACGGCGCGGCAACTGCCGGTCTTCCGTAACGGAGCGTATGGAATGCCCTAATTTGCGGAAATTCCCTCTCCGTCCCTCTCTCGCCCAGATCGTCTTCAGACGATATGGGGAGGGACTCAGCGCCCCGTCAGGGGGGACTTGCCCGGAGGGGTCGGGCTGCCGCCGTCCGGCCAATTGCCGAAATCGCTTTGGCCGCGGGCGGCCAGCGTGCGGACGCTGGCCCGCAGGGTGCGGATCAGGCACAGCGCCACCGCCATCGACTGGGCGCCGCCGTCCGATCCCGCCAGCCAGCGCAGGGCCGCGGCATGGGCCTGGAGCGCATCGACATAGCCTTCGATGTCCGGCTCCACCCAGGTGATGCAGGTGGACAGCGACGCGACGACCGAGGACGCGGCGGAATCGCCGGCGGTGGCGATCTGCACATCCGACAGGGCATGGCGCAGCCGGCTACCGATCGGGTCGGGCCGCTCGATTGCCGCCTCCAGCTTGTCGAGCGCCAGCAGCATCCGCATCCGCTTGGGATCGTCGCTGCGCATGGCGGCGGCACCGCGGTCGGGTGGCATGGCGGCGGCTGGAACCGCTGTTGGCGGCACCGGGGTCGTCGGTGTCGTGGGCGGCGTTGCGGGAGGGGGCAGATGTGCCATGCCGCTCACCGCCGGGCGCGGCGTGACTGGCCGGGGGGAGGGCAGGCTGGCGGTCGCGGGGCTGCCCTGATCGGCCGGGCGCACGGTGTCGCGCTTCGGCTCGGCGGTTCCCGTCCGGGGGGAGCCGTCGCGACGGTTCAGCACCGCGTCGATGCGGCGGGCCAGGGTGGCGGCCGGCACCGGCTTTGCCAGCACGGAATCGGCGCCGGCATCCCAGGCGCTGCGCACGGTGGCGAGGTCGGCATTTGCGGTCAGCACGATGATCGGCATGCTGGGCCGCAGGCTGCCCGGCGACTGGCGGATCCACTGGACCAGCTGCGCGCCGCCGACCGGTTCCATCACCCAGTCCGTCACCATCAGGTCGTAGACCTCGCGCCGCAGCGCGTCCTTGGCCTCCTGCCCGTTGCCGACGGCAGTGATCTGGCCGACGCCCCACAGCCCCAGCATGTCCTTCAACGCACGCTGCAACAGCGGATTGTCGTCGACGATGAGGATCTTGATGGGGGAGGCGGGACGCTTCGTCATGGAGTGGTTCCGATGATGCGGCTGTGTCTGTCCCGATATCCGCCTCGACGGCCCGCTTTTCATGGAGGGGGACGGGTAAGCGCCCAATGAGACAGCCCATGTACCGTTGGGTGGGCCGGGTTATCCCCGCCGCCGTTCGAATGGGTAGCCTGCTCGGTCGAACACCTCTTTCGATACCGGAACGGTGAGATCTAGGAATATCAGAAAGTTCTGATGGTGGTGGACGCACGCTTCCGCCGCCCCTATGATTTCCCTGTCGGGTTTCGAATGGGGCGTGCGATGAGCGGTGGATGCGGTGGCGGATCCTGTGGCGGCGGTTCACGTGGCGGTGGATCATCCCGTCTTTCCGGCGGATCGGGTGATCTGAAGCACACCATGCGGATGGCGATGGTGGTGAACGGGCTGCTCGGCGCCCTGCTGCTCGCCAGCGCCAACGCGACTGAGGCGGTCACCCTGTGGGCTGCGGCCCTGCTGATGCTGAACCACGCCGCCGGCCATGCGGTGACTTTGGTCGGGCTCGGCCGCCGGGCGGACTGGCACGCGCGCCTGTCGATGATTCAGGGGGCGGCGCTGATTGTTGCGGCGGTGGCGCTGGTGGTGACGGCCGGGCGCAGCATCGCCGGCATGGCGATCCCCGACGTGCCGCTCGCCAGTCTGGCCCTGCTGCTGGCCATCGGCGTGACGGTGGCGACCGCGACCCTGCTGTTCGCCGGCCGGCGCGGCGCGCTGACCCTGCGGGCAATCTGGCTGTGTTCGCGCAAGGATGTCCTGCCGCTCGGCGCCGGCCTCGTGGGGCTGGCGGCAAGCTGGCTGCTGCTGGACGGAGCGCCTGACGCGCTGGTCGGCGCCGGGATCGCAGCGTTCCTGCTGCCGGCCGCCTGGGGCCTGCTGCGCGGCGGCATGGGAGGCGAGGGGGGCGAGGGTTTGGCTGGGCGCTAGCCCCACCACCCCATCAGCCCCCCTGTCTTCATGACCGCTGGCGCAACCGCTCCAGCAGGGCCTTGGTGGCGAAGCCGTCCGGGATCTCCCCGACCGACGCCTGGAAGCGGCGCACCGCGTTGCGGGTGTTCGCTCCGACGATGCCGTCGGCGGCGCCCGGCTCCAGCCCCAGCGACGCCAGACGCTGTTGCAGGTCGATGCGCTCGTCGCGGCTCAGCGCCTGTTCCTCACGCGGCCAGGGGCCACGGACGCCGGGCTTGCCGGTCATGCGGTCGGCCAGCATGGCGACGGCCAGCGAATAGCTGGTCGACGGGTTGTAGCGCATGATCGCGCGGAAATTGTCCCGCACCAGGAAGGCAGGGCCGCGATGCCCGGCCAGCACCAGGATCGCCGCCGATCCCTCGCCGCCCAGATCGCTGCCATCCACCGGACGGACGCCCAGCCGGCGCCAGTCCGACTGCGGCTTGGTGATGCTCAGCTCCGCCTGATCGTAGGGGAAGCCGTCGGGCAGTTGCACCTCCTGTCCCCAGGCCTC
The DNA here is from genome assembly GCF_042938965.1 of Azospirillum sp. A23. Classification (NCBI taxonomy): domain Bacteria; kingdom Pseudomonadati; phylum Pseudomonadota; class Alphaproteobacteria; order Rhodospirillales; family Azospirillaceae; genus Azospirillum; species Azospirillum sp. A23. The sequence continues at coordinate 1,011,224 of NZ_CP170667.1, forward strand.
TCCCTGCCGCCAGCCATTCGCCAGCACGAACTTGGCGGTGGAGGCCAGCACGTCGGGCATGCTGCCCCAGATGTCGCGATGGCCGTCGCCGTCCTCGTCCACCGCGTTGCGCAGGAAGACGGTCGGCATGAACTGGGTCTGGCCCATGGCGCCGGCCCAGGAGCCGGTCATCCGCTCCGGCGCGATGTCGCCGGAATCGAGGATGCGCAGGGCTGCCAGCAGCTCCGACCGGAAATAGGCGGCGCGGCGCCCTTCGAAGGCCAGCGTCGTCAGCGCGTCGATGACCGAGAAGTTGCCGGTCGACTTGCCGAAGTCCGATTCCACCCCCCAGAAGGCGACCAGGATCTCTCCCGGAACGCCGGTGCGGCGGGTGATGCGGGAAAGCAACGCCGCATGCTCCTGCAACTTCTGACGGCCGTCCTGGACGCGCTTTTCATTCACGGCGCTGTCCAAATACTGCCACACTTGCCGGGTGAACTCGGGCTGGGCGCCATCCAGTTCGACGACGCGGTCGGACAGCTTCACCCGCTGGAAAGCGCGGTCGAAGGTCTGCGGACGGATGCCCTGGCCCAGCGCCTCGGCACGCAGCGCCGCCAACCATTCCGGGAAGGAGGCGGGCTGCTGCGCCACGGGCTGGACGGCCGCCGTCGCAGTGCCGGGTGCCGAGGCGCCGGTTGCGACCGGAGCGGTGGCACCGGTGCTCTGGCAGCCGGCCATCAGCAGGGTGGCGAGAAGGAGGCGGGCGGGATGACGGAACGGAAGTCGCATGCGCTCGACCGTGATCGGAGGGGAAACCGGGCCGTGACCCTAAGGCCCCCGGCCGCAAGGCTCAACCGTCAAATGGGCAGCCCTATCGGGGAAACGCCTATTGCGAGGGGTATACGCTTGCAGGGCCGCCGGACCGGTCCATATCAAATTTCAATGCAACGCTTTCCCAAATCCCGTCCGGCAAAGCCCTGTCTCCAGACGTTGAACCCGGTCGGATTTGTCCAAGTTGACTTCGTCTTGGGCAGGGCTGCCGGGACGGGACCGGAAGCCGGAACACCACCTTCTCCAATCGCGTCGATCTGGGAGCGCTTCCATCGGGAAGCGGCTTCCCGCCGCGGAACGCCAAGGGTGCCGACGCCATGAAAATCGTGATCCTCGGCTTGACCAACGGGGGCTTGACCAACGGGTACCGCCAGGGTGGCGGGCACAGCATGCGCTGGCGCGCGCTGATCCATGGGCTGGCGATCCGCGGCCATCGCGTCGTCGCGGTCGAGCGGGCCGGCCCCGGCTCCCCTGTCCCCTGGACCATTCCCGGCGGCGAGGTGCTGTCCTACGGCGCCTGGGACGAGGTGGCGGCGACGGCCGCGGCACAGGCGGACGATGCCGGCGTGGCGCTGGTGGTGGCGCAGGGGCCGGACGCCCGCCTTGCCGCCGACCTCGTCCGCCAGTCCAAAACACCCCGCCGCGTGCTCTACGATCCCGAAGCCCCGGTCAGCCTGACGGCGCTGGAGGCGGGAGAGTCGGTGGACCATCTGCCGGCCGATGGGCTGGCCGGCTTCGACATGGTGCTCGCCTCCTGCGGCGGGCCGGCGCTGGACCGCTACCGTGCCAAGGCGGGGGCTGAGTCGGTGGCCCCGCTCTATCCCTGGATTGTGCCGGAGGCCGACAAGCCCGGCGACTTCAAGCGGGAGTATCTGGCCGATCTCTGCTGCATCGTCGGTGGGCCGGACGGCATCCGCGAGGGGCTGGACAGCTTCTTCATCGACCCGGCCCAGCGGCTGACCCGCCGGCGCTTCGCGCTGGTCGGCGCCGATCTGCCCGATGGCGTGCCGCGCGCTTCCAACATCCTGACCTTCCCCGACCTCGACCCGGCACGTCATGCCGATGTCCTGGCCTCGGCCAGTCTCGCACTGACGCTGGCCCGCGACGACGAGCGCCGGATCGGCTGGTGCCCGTCGCCCCGGCTGTTCCTGGCCGCCGCCTGCGGGGCCGCCATCGTCGCCGATCAGTGGGAGGGGCTGGACAGCTTCTTCGAGCCCGGCCGCGAAATCCTGGTCGCCGCCCAGACCGACGATGTGACCACGGCGATGATGCTGCCGCGCAACCACCTGACCGACCTCGGCCGCCGGGCGCGCAAGCGGGTGCTGGCCGAACACAGCGCCGAGCGGCGCGTGCAGGAACTGCGCAGCATCCTGGACCTGAAGGGCAGCGGCGGCGACGACTGACGACATCCGGTTTAACGGGGATGCGAAAATGCGGGGAGCGGGCTATGGTCCGCTCCCCGTTTCGTTTTGCGCCCAATGCCGTTTAACCTGTCAGGGAGCCCGCTGCCGATGCCGACCGTCACCATCCGCCCTGCCGTCGAGGAGGATTGCACGACCATCCTGCGCTTCGTCCGCGAACTGGCGGAGTTCGAGCGCGAGGCCGATGCGGTCAAGGCGACCGAGGAGGATTTCCGCCGCGACGGCTGGGGGCCGCAGCCGGTGTTCGAGGCGCTGATCGCCGAGCTGGACGGCGCGCCGGTCGGCTTCGCGCTGACCTTCCGCAACTTCTCCACCTGGGAGGGGCGTCCCGGCCTCTATGTCGAGGATCTCTACGTCACGCCCGACGCCCGGCGCTACGGCGTCGGCCGCAAGCTCCTGGCCGCGGTGGCGAAGCGCGCGGTGGAGCGCGGTTACCGCCGGGTGGATCTGAGCGTTCTGGATTGGAACCCGGCGCGTGGATTCTACGACCGGGTCGGCTTCCGCCAGATGAAGGAATGGCTTCCCTATCGCCTGACCGGGGAGGCCCTTTCCGACCTTGCGGCGGAAGTCGGTACCGGGGAAGAGTAGAAGGCGGGGATCAGACGGCGCGGTTCAGAGCAGACGCGCCGATAATCTCGGCGTAGTCGGCACGCTCACTGCGCAGGTTCGACAGAAGATCGACCAGGCTGTCGCGGACGAACGCATCGTCCTGTTCGACGATGGTGTCTTGCGTCAATCGAATGAATTGGTCGAGAAGCGCGATATGGGCCGCGGAGGAGGAGGTGATCTTCTTCGAGTTGACGGCGCCGATCATGTAAATCTCCCTAGGCCTGAGCGTTCCCGATGGCCTTATCAAGCCATCGGGCGAGTTAAAGACTTCCTAACGGGACTATGCGGCAGGTGGTATCTTCGGGGGTACTTCCGATCTATGGTCGCGTTATATAGGATCGCCCCGAAGAGTTACCTCAAAACGTCTATGAGGACCTTTGAAGTTCTGCTGCAATCGATCCCCGTCGGATGCCCCGGCGGGTAGCATGCATGATGACAACACGCACCGCTATGTCCGGTTGCTCAGACCGCCCGAGGGAATTGGAGGGAGGGACCACCGAAGGGTGCAGTCCCGCCCACCCGGTTGGGCAAACACAACCCCCTGAAAATGCTGACTCCCGAAAAGTCTATCAGGCGGCGCGGCGGGCGGCGGTGCGGTCGCGGGCATCGGCACGCTCCAGGGCGCGGGCGACCAGATCGTCGAAAACTCCGCCGATGGGCTCTTCCAGAACTGCGGCCCGGCCGGCAAGCATCGGGCCTTCCATCAGCAGGGAGCCTTCCTCGCCGGGGCCGAGAACCCGCCAGCCGCGGCTCTTCATCTCAGCTACGCGCGTCCGGGCAATGAAGGCGCGGACATGGTCGTATGCCAGATCGTCCATCCTGTTCCCCCAATCGCTGTCCCAATCACGGTCGATAGCCGCCGGCCTTGCGGCGGATCGTTGAGGAAAGCGTACGGAAGAACAGCGAACGCAACAAGAACAAATTCGAGTGAATAGCGAGGATTTCCGCCGAGTCGCTCAAGCTCCCGCTTGGAGCGTGGCCCTGGCCTGCGCAGTCCCGGCCCTTGCCGTTCCGGGCTTCACCGCAAAGATCAGGCGGGGCGGGGGAATTTGCAACCCGTCCCACCCGTGACCAAAAGCGGCGATCAGGAAAGGTCCGACCATGAACGGTGTCCGCACCGAAACCGACAGCTTCGGCCCCATAGACGTTCCGGCCGACCGTTACTGGGGGGCGCAGACCCAGCGCTCGCTTCAGAATTTCCGCATCGGCGGGGAGCGCATGCCGGTGCCGCTGGTGCGCGCGCTGGGCATCCAGAAGCGCGCCGCCGCCGCCGCGAACATGACGCTGGGCGTGCTCGATCCGAAACTCGGCGCCGCTATCATGGAGGCGGCGGACGAGGTGATCGACGGCCGGCTGGCCGATCATTTCCCGCTGGTGGTCTGGCAGACCGGCTCCGGCACCCAGACCAACATGAACGCCAACGAGGTGATCGCCAACCGCGCCATCGAGCGGCTGGGCGGCACCATGGGGTCGAAGACGCCGATCCACCCCAACGACCATGTGAACATGGGGCAGTCGTCGAACGACAGCTTCCCCACCGCCATGCACATCGCGGCGGCCGACGAGATCGTGCACAGCCTGATCCCGGCGCTGGAGCATCTGCGCACGGCGCTCGACGCCAAGGCCGACGCCTTCCAGGACATCGTCAAGATCGGCCGCACCCATCTCCAGGATGCCACGCCACTGACGCTGGGGCAGGAATTCTCCGGCTATGCCGCCCAGGTCTCCTACGGGATCGGCCGGGTGAAGGGCGCGCTGCCGCAGCTCTACCGGCTGGCCCAGGGCGGCACCGCGGTCGGCACCGGACTGAATGCCAAGCCGGGATTCTCCGAAGCCTTCGCCGAGGAGGTGGCGGCCTTCACCGGCCTTCCCTTCGTCACCGCGGAGAACAAGTTCGAGGCGCTGGCGACCCATGATTCGCTGGTCGACGTGCACGGCCACCTGAACACGCTGGCGGTGTCGCTGATGAAGATCGCCAACGACATCCGTCTGCTCGGCTCCGGTCCGCGCTCGGGCATCGGCGAGCTGTCGCTGCCGGAGAACGAGCCGGGATCCTCCATCATGCCGGGCAAGGTCAACCCGACCCAATCGGAGGCGATGACGATGGTCTGCGCCCAGGTGATGGGCAACCACACCACGGTGACCGTCGCTGGCGCCACCGGCCATTTCGAACTGAACGTGTTCAAGCCGGTGATCGTTTTCAACGTCCTGCAATCGATCCGCCTGCTGGCCGACGCCGCGAACAGCTTCACCGACAATTGCGTGGTGGGAATCGAGGCCAACCGCGAGCGCATCGCCAAGCTTGTGTCGGACAGCCTGATGCTGGTGACGGCGCTGAACCCCCACATCGGCTATGACAATGCGGCGAAGATCGCCAAGAAAGCCCACAAGGAAGGGACAAGTCTAAAGGAGGCCGGGCGGGAACTCGGACTCCTGACGGATGAGCAATTCGATCAATGGGTTCGCCCCGAACGGATGGTTGGTCCAGGCTAAGCTTGGGGTTAGGGTGGGGGTGAGTTATCCCGGCCGCACCGGCCTTCCTCTGACCACCCCCATCTCCCACTGCGATGCGTGCGTGACCATGAAGAAGCGTTCGGTCCTGATCGCCGGCCATCCCACCAGCGTCTCCCTCGAGGAAGAGTTCTGGGACGCCCTGAAATCGGTGGCGCAGTCCCGCGGCCTGTCGGTCAATGCCCTGATCGAGGAGATCGACCAGACCCGAACCGGCAACCTGTCCAGCGCCATCCGCGTCCACGTGTTGAAGGCGGTGCAGGGGCGCGGGGAGTAGGGGGGCTCTCGGATACCCGCAGGTGGACACCCGCCCATTGCCGGCGTACACGGGTGCCTGCCCCCCTCATCACCGTGCCAAGACCGCCGCCATGCCGCCAGACGTCACCACGCTCGACATCATCGCCTTCGTCTGGTTCATCGGTTCCTGGGTCGGTTTCACCGTCACCCAGGATCATTTGATGGCCGGGCGCAACGTGGTGAACCGGCATCTGCGGATCGTGCGCCGCCACTGGATCGAGCGGATGCTGGAGCGCGACAACCGCATCATGGACGCGCAGCTGTTCGGCCACACCATGCACAGCTGCACTTTCTTCGCCTCCACCAACATGCTGGTGCTGGCCGGGCTGATCGGGTCCTTCGGTGCGGCGGAGCGGGCGCAGCAGCTGATATCGGACCTGTCCTTCGCCGTCCCGACCTCGCACCAGATGTTCGAGATCAAGATGCTGCTGATGGTGGTGATCTTCACCTTCGGCTTCTTCAAGTTCACCTGGGCGCTGCGTCAGTACAATTACTGCTGCGCCCTGATCGGCTCTGCGCCGATGCCGCCGGTGCCGCCGCAGGACCGCCGGGAGATCGCCCAGACCATCAGCGAGGCGCTGACCCTGGCCATCGTCGCGCTGAACGGAGGCATCCGCGCCTATTACTTCGCACTGGCGGCCCTGGTCTGGATCATCGGCCCCATTCCGCTGATCGCGGCGTCCAGCGGCGTCGTTTTCGTTCTCACCCGCCGTCAGGCGTTTTCCGCCACCGAGAAGGTCATCCGCGTACAGACCCAGTGGTTGGAGAGAAACGATTCAAGCAAAGCGAAATAATAAGTAAAATCCCACACGTTTTCTTGCGCATGCGACCAAATATCCTCTACCTGATGGCGAGTTGCGGCGGCTAAGGTCCGTTCATCAAGGATCGCACGACAGCTTGTCGGCGCGGCTCAGAGAACAAGAGGGCGAAAATGAACGCCGACACTGCACTAACCATCATGGAAGCCCTCGATCAGGCGGAGGCTCTGCTGAACCGCGTTCACCTGCGCGACGGCTATGCCGGACGTGACACGCTGGCCCGCAACCGGGAACTTCTGAACGCGGCCCGCAATCGGCTCGAGCAGGTCCACAGCATCGAGGAAATGGGCGTGTTCGAGGGCTTCGGCCGGTCCCCGGCCCTGGCCTGAGACGGCACCGGCATTCCGGCGATCACGGCGCGTCAACCCTTCAGCAGCACCTTGCCGCCGCTGCGCACCTTCGACCAGTCCTTGGCGAAATAGGCGAAGTCGCTCGACGGCCGGCTGAACAGGAAGCCCTGGGCAAACGACACGCCCAAGCCGTTCAGCAGCTCGGCGTGCACCGTCTCCTCCACCTGCTCCCCAATCAGTTCCAGCCCCAGCTGACGGCAGACATCGACCATGCTGCGCAGCATCGCCATGTCGCGCGGGCTGTTCACGGCGCCGCGGACGAACTTGCCGTCGATCTTGGCATAGTCGGCCTGGATGCCGTACAGCGACTGGAAGCTGGTGGACCCGGCGCCGACATCGTCCAGGCAGATGCGGAAGCCGCTTTCGCGCAGCTTCTGCAACACCTCGTTCAGCTTGGCGATGTCGGTGACGACAACGGTTTCCGTCACTTCGATGAGCAGCTTCGAGGCCAGATCGCCGTAAGGGGCGACGACCGACTGGAACTGCTGGAAGAAGATCGGGCTCATCAGCGTCTTTGCCGACAGGTTGATCGCCACGTCGGGCAGCTTTGGTTCCTTGCGGAATTGCTGCAGCGTGTCCAGCACCGTGCGGGTCAGCAGCAGGTCGAAGTCGTAGATCAGCCCGACATCCTCGGCGAAGGTGATGAAGTCGGCCGGCGAGCTCATCCCCTCGACCCGGGTCAGCGCCTCCAGATGGTGGACGGCGCCGGTGCCGATGTCGACGATCGGCTGGTAAACCACGATGAAGTCGCGGTTGTCGATGGTGGCGCGCAGCTGCCCGATCCGCTCCACCGCCCCGGCCATCAGGCGGTTCGCGCCATCCTCCAGGCTGGAGATGGTGAACTCGCCGCCTTGCGCGGAGGCGAAGGCCTGCACGGTGTAGACCAGCGCGCGGGCGGCATCCGCGGCGTCCAGCCGGTCGTCGGCCATGTCCAGCGTCCAGGACCGGATGCCGCCGGGCAAAGCGCCGCCCGCCGCCTCGATGATTTGGGCGATGTGGCCCTGCACCTCGCGCCCGTCGATGTCGGCGGCATGCACGATGCCGTAGCGGTCGCCGGTCAGCTGCCCGGCGCTGTCGCCGTCGGCGGAGATGCCGCGCAGATAGGCGTCGATGCCCTCGCGCACCTCCGCCGCCGCTCCCTCCGGCATCGAATCCACCATCGCCTGCAACCCCTCGACCAGCAGCAGGGTCAGCCCCTGCTCCAGTCCCCGTTCGCGCGCGGCGTGGATGCGCTCCTCCAGGATGCCGGCGAAGCCGCACTGGTCGAGCAGTTCACCCTGGGCCGCCGTGACCGCCCCGCTGCCGCCATTGCCACGGGCCGGAGCGGTCAGCAGCACGGTGAGGAACAGGGAACCGGGACAGGAGTCGAGCCGGCAGCCGCCGAGCAGTGCCGGGAACTGCTGACCGTCGAAAGCCTGGAACATCACGCGCGACGGCTTGATCCGCGCCTTTTCGCGGATGCGGTCGAACAGGACATGGACGTATTTGCGGTCGCTGGGGGCCACCACCTCCATCAGGTTGCTGCCGACCAGCCCGCCGACCTCGCCCTTGGTCAGCCGGCAGCGCGCGCCGGCGGAAAACAGGATGTTGCCCTGGGGATCCGATTCGATCAGCAGATCGGCGGCGGCGAAGGCAAAGCCGACGAAGCGGTCGCGGTCGCGGCTGGACTGTGGGCGGCGATGACCGGCCGCGCCGGAGGCCGGGGTGACGGCCGGTCCGATCGGGGGAGGGGAGCGACCTGCGCTTTCCTGCGACAAGGGCATCGTCATCCGGCTACAAATTACATCAAAGTTTAGAGAGTTTCTTCCTGAATGCAACAGAGAGTAACCAATATCGATACGAGATAAAAGCCGCATTGATGGGAAATGACCTTCGTCCGACTTGAACGCGACAATTTGAGACATCTATTTCGCAAATGTGAACTACCGGGCGTGACTTTGCCGGGTCCTCATGGCTGCGATTAATAACGTTAGCAGGAAATTGACGAAATCGTTCCGGAATCAGAATGACCGTTGTCGATGGTGTCCGGCATAGGCCGGCGGCCCTATCGGGTCTTTTCCACCGGAGCCGCCTCGCCATGCATGATGGTTAAGAAGGTCAGGTAACTTCCATCGCCGCCGGCCGGACCGCGGGCTTCCGCCGCTTCAGCAGCAGTGCGTTGAAGCTGGATTGTCCGGGTATCTCCACGAAGCGGTAGGTCAGGCTGGCCACCGCGACCACCGTTCCCAGATAGGCTAGCGCCAGAAGATCCATCATCCAGGTGGCACCGAAGGAGATCAGCCGGTCTTCGGCGCCGTCGGTCGCTTGCTCGATGAACATCGGCTGACCCGACAGCCTCTGCATCGCAACCGCCGCCTTCTCGTACAGCGCGATCACCAGCGCATGCACCATGTAGACGGAGTAGGAGCGGGCACCCAGCCATTGGAAAGGCCGCATCGCCAGCAGCCGTGAAATCACCCCGGCTTCGAAGGCGAACACCCAGACGACGAGACCGAACAGCAGCGGTGAGGCATAGGACAGAGCATTCCCGCGGGCTGTGGCGACGAAGACGACCACCGCGGCAAGGCTGAGACCTTCGAGTAAACCGGCTATTGGCAGCCCCATTGTCAGCTTGGGCAGTCCGGCGCCGCGGGCCGCCTGGAACAGCCGATACGCCACATGGCCGGTGAAGAAGCCATAGAGGCAGCGGAAATATCCAAAGTCGAAACTGGTGTCTATGTATTGGTCGGACCATCCCATGACCACGAAGGCGCCGGCAGCCGAGAGCGCCACCGCCGAAACCGTCACCAGCCATGTGCGGCGGGCCAGCAGGCAGAGCGCTGCGAAGCTGACGTAAGCAAGGAACTCAGCGCTGATCGACCAGCTCGGAATGTTCCAGGTCAACCCGTTCTCGATGCCCAGGGAGTGCACAAGGAACAGGTTGCTGAGAATGGAGGACGGCGCGAAGCGGGCGGTGAAGGCCGCCGTCTCGCCGCTGACCGCCAGTGCCTTTACGATCTCCAGCGGAATGAAGGCGATCAGGGTGGCGGCATGCAGCGGCCAGACCCGGCCAAGGCGTCTGACCAGAAAATTCCTGCCGTCTGCGGTCGAGTTCAGGCGGTGGATATAGGCGTGGGTGATGACGAAACCGCTGAGAACAAAAAAGAAATCCACAAACAAATAGCTGCCGCGAACGAATGGAACGGGATAGAAATGACCTGAGGCGTTGAAGTGAAATAGTGCGACGAACAAAGCGCATAAGCCGCGCCAGCCGTCGAGAACTGGAAAGCGCATTTCGGATCTCCAGATTGGCGGGTGTGTCAGCCTTCTCACGCCGGCTGCCGATATTTTTGCTGCAAAAGGTGATATTTGCTCGGCGATGGGGACTATGCGCCCGATTACCGTTGGCTGAACGTAAATGTCGGAACCGCAACCAAAAAGCGGAAATCAGGCTTATTCCGAACGCCGGCCGGTGATTACCTCCGAAAGGTTGTGGCGATGGAATGTCCGCTTCCTGAGGACCGCGGATTTGCCCGACTGTGGGGTGTCATACCCGTTGTGAGCGGCGCCACATCTGGCTGGAGCCCGAAACACCGTTTGGTTGCCTTCAAAGCGGTACGCTGCTTGCGCCATCAGGTTGCGCTCCTTCGGCCTTGAGCCGGGCAGGCTCAACCGCCATTCTCCAGCCGTCCCGTCGCGGCCGAGAAACCGGTGATGTCCATCCACCGGCGCAGCGCGTGCAGTGGCTGCACTTCGGTGGCGACGGGACCGACCCCCCATCCAAATGGATAAGGCCCCGCCGACCGTAACGGTCGCGGGGCCCTTCGGCTTTTGCCGTGGTGACGGCGTCAGCGCCGCGGGAACAGCCGGTTGACGTGGCCCATCTTGCGGCCGGGCCGGGCTTCCGCCTTGCCGTACAGGTGCAGGCGGGCGCCGGGGTCGGCCAACAGCTCCGGCCAGCTCAGCACGTCGTCGCCGATCAGGTTGGTCATCTCGGCATCGGCCACCCGCTCCACCGAGCCCAGCGGCAGGCCGCAGACCGCGCGGACCAGCTGTTCGAACTGGCAGGTGGCGCAGGCGTCCATCGTCCAGTGGCCGGAATTGTGCGGGCGCGGCGCCATCTCGTTGACCAGCACGGCGCCGTCGGCGGTGACGAACATCTCCACCGCCAGCACGCCGACCAGATCCAGGGCCTCGGCGATGCGCCGCGCGATGCGGTCGGCCTCCGCCGCGGTTGCCGCCGACACCTTTTCCGGCGCGGCGGGCGCGACGGTGACGTCGAGGATGCCGTCCTTGTGACGGTTCTCCACTGCCGGATAGGCGACCATCGCGCCGTCGGCGCCGCGGGCGACGATCACCGACACTTCGCAGGCGAAGGTGACGAAGCCTTCGACGATGCCCTCCACGCCGGGCTTGCCGCCGCCGATGCCGGCCCAGGCCGCCGCCGGATCGCTGCCGCTGTCCAACCGGGCCTGTCCCTTGCCGTCATAGCCGAGCCGCGTCGATTTCAGAACGCAGCGTGGACCGACTTCGGCCACCGCGCGGGCGACCTCCTCGGCGCTGCTGGCGGCGCGCCAGGGGGCGGTGGCGATGCCCAGCGCGTTGACGAAGCTCTTTTCGGCGATGCGATCCTGCGCCACCGACAGCACGTTCGGGCCGGGGTTCAGGTTGGTGAAGCGGCGGAGGTGCTCGGCCGTGGCGACCGGCACATTCTCCCACTCCAGCGTCACCGCATCGACCGAGCGGGCGAAGCGCTCCAGCGCCTCCAGATCGTCCCAACCGGCGACGGTCGCCGCGGCGCTGACCTGCGCCGCCGGGCTGTCGGCCGCGTCCGGGGCATAGACATGGGTCTTGTAGCCCAGACGTGCCGCGGCCAGCGCCGTCATCCGGCCGAGCTGTCCGGCACCCAGCATGCCAATGGTTGAACCGGGGGCGAGGCGGGGCAGGGGGGTGCCGGTCATGACGGTGAGGCTTTCAAGTTGTCCGGGCCAGTTATCAGGCCAGTTGTCAGGCAGGATCGTCGACGGGGGCTTCGGCGACTGCGGCGGTCTGGCGGGCGCGCCAGCCGTCCAGCGCGTCGGCCACCGCCGGGTCCATCAGGGCGATGACCGAGCCGGCCAGCAAGGCGGCGTTGATGGCACCGGCCTTGCCGATGGCGAGCGTGCCGACCGGCACGCCGCCCGGCATCTGCACGATGGACAGCAGGCTGTCCATGCCTTTCAGCGCGTGGCTTTCGACCGGCACGCCGAAGACCGGCAGCGGCGTCATCGACGCGGCCATACCCGGCAGATGGGCGGCTCCGCCGGCCCCGGCGATCACCACCTTCAGCCCGCGTGACTTGGCGGTGGTGGCGTATTCCACCAGCCTGTGCGGGGTGCGGTGGGCGGAAACGATGCGGACCTCGTGCGGGACGCCCAGCGCCGCCAGCGTGTCGGCAGCGTGTTTCATCGTCGTCCAGTCGGACTGGCTGCCCATGATGATGCCGACCAGCGGCTGGGCGCCGGTAGCCGAAGCGGTGCTGTTGGGGGAGTGGTCGGCGGTCACGGCCTGGCGCTTTCCTCAAGGTCCGGAAAGCGGCGCATTATAGGAAGAGTCGGGCTTCTGTCCAGAGGCGGCGCCGTTCCTTGGCGTCTGCGTGCCGCGAATCCCACCCTGCGGCTGCGACATTCCGGCCCTTCCGGCGGAACATGGTTCCACTTATGGTGCCGCCTTATATGGACTGGATAGACCCTGCTCAATTCACTCGGCGGACCCATCGCATGACCGACTCCGTTTCCGGCGAAGACCTCGGCGACACCCAGCGCAAGGAACACCGCGACATCCGCGCCGCCATGGCGGAGGAACGGATGGCCGCGGTCGGCATCGACGAAGCGTCGATCGAGACGCTTGTGCGGACCTTCTACGGCAAGATCATGAAGGACGAGGAGCTTGGTCCGATCTTCGGCCGCGCCATCACCGATTGGGAGCCGCATCTGCGCAAGATGATGGATTTCTGGTCGTCCATCGCCCTACTGACCCAGCGCTACGACGGGCGTCCGATGCCGGTCCACATCTCGCTGGGGCTGGAGCCGCCGCATTTCGAACGCTGGCTCGGCCTGTTCCGCCAGACCGCCCACGAGGTCCTGCCGGCCGAAGGCGCCAACTTCCTGATCGGCAAGGCCGAGAACATCGCCCGCAGCTTCCAGATGGGCATCCAGTTCTTCACAGTGCCGAAGAAGGGGTGACGAGCTTCTCCCTCTCCCGGGGCGGGAGAGGGAATGATTAAGCGATGATGTCCGGCAGCAGCCGGCTCTCCAGGACCATGATCTGGTCCTTCAGCATCAGCTTGCGCTTCTTCAGCCGCTGCATCTGCAACTGGTCATAGGGCGCACGTTCGGCCAACCGGGCGATGACGTCGTCCAGGTCGCGGTGCTCGCTGCGCAAGCTCGCCAGCTTTTCCTTCAAAATCTCTTGCTCGTTCATCGCGCCCGTTAGGAATGGCCGTTGCCCCGGGTGGGACGGGGGTGCTCTTGCGGGTGACCCTTGGCTGGGCGGGCCGGACTATACCAGATTTCCGGCGATACGGCACCGCCAAACCGCCGGCTCGGCGCTTTGGCATGCCCGGCGTCGCGCCGGAGAGAATGCGGCTGGCGCAATGCCCCCTTCGCGGATGCGGGCAACGATTGCGGGAAAGTTCTGTTCCGGTAACATGGTGGTCCATTTCAACGAACAGGCGAACGGGACGGGAAACCCTCAATGACTGCCCCTAATAAAGCCGGCAAGCGCATCGGCATCCTGACCAGCGGCGGCGATTGCGCCGGGCTGAACGCGGTCATCCGTGCGGTGGTCCACCGCGCCACCGGCTATGGCTGGCAGGTGCTGGGCATCAAGGAAGGCACCCAGGGCCTTCTCCAGCGCCCGGTGCAGTACCAGACGCTCGATCTCGGCTCCGTCGACGGCCACATGATGCGCCAGGGCGGCACCATCCTGGGCACGACCAACCGCGGCGACCCCTTCGCCTATCCGATGCCCGACGGCACGCTGAAGGACCGCTCCGACGAGATCGTCGGCGGCTACCGCGAACTCGGACTGGACGCGCTGATCGGCATCGGCGGTGACGGCAGTTTCGCCATCCTGCACAAGCTGGCGCAGAAGGGCGGCTTCCCGATGGTGGGCGTGCCCAAGACCATCGACAACGACCTGGGCAAGACCGAGGTGTCGGTCGGCTACGACACCGCCGTCGCCGTGGCGGTGGAGGCGCTGGACCGCCTGCAACCGACCGCCGCCAGCCACCACCGCGTGATGGTGCTGGAGGTGATGGGCCGCGACGCCGGCCACATCGCGCTGGCGGCCGGCATCGCCGGCGGGGCCGACGTGATCCTGATCCCGGAGATCCCCTATTCCATCGAAAGCATCGCCGCCAAAATCCAGAGCGTCCGCGACTCCGGCCGCAACTTCGCCCTGGTCGTGGTGTCGGAGGCGGTGAAGACGCTGGAGGGCACCGGGGTCAAGAAGATCCTCCAGGGCGGCGAGAAGCGCTATGGCGGCATCGGCGACTATATCGGCGAGAAGATCGCCGACGCCACCGGGGCCGAAACCCGCGTCACCGTGCTGGGCCATGTCCAGCGCGGCAGCATGCCCAGCCCGCGTGACCGCCTGATCGCCTCGGCCTTCGGCGTCCATGCCGTCGACCTGATCGCGGAGGGCAAGTTCAACCGCATGGTCGCCTGGTCGAACCGCGGTGTCATCGACGTGCCGATCACCGAGGCGATCGAGCATTACTCCTGCGTCGAGCTGGACGGTGCGCTGGTGAAGACGGCCCGCGGCCTGAACATCAGCTTCGGCGACTGATCCCGGTGGCGATGGGAGGAATGCCGGCGAATCCCTTCTGGGACTTTTCCCTGGCCGTCTACGGGCGGCCGGGGGTGCCGGCCTGCTGCCTGTCCCTTCAGGACCGGCGCGGGGTCGACGTGAATGTGCTGCTGTTCGCCGCCTGGGCCGGCCTGGAATGCGGCATCCGCCTGTCGGCCGATGAACTGGCCCGCATCGACGGGGCGGTCGCCGGCTGGCGGGAGGAGGTTGTGCGTCCGCTGCGCGCTCTGCGCCGCCGTGTCAAGACGGAGGACGACGCCTTCTATCGCCGCATGAAGGCCGCGGAACTGGAGGCCGAGCGGGTCCAGCAGGACCGCCTGTTCGCCACGGCGGGCTTTACCCCGCAGCCGGGCGGCGGCGTGGAGCTTGCCGTCGCCAACATGGCGCTGCTGGTGCCCGGCGGCGACCCGGCTTTAGAGGAACTGGCGGGGGTGCTGCCGGGCGTGCTGGGGAACTGACCTACCGGTTCAGGATCAGCTCGTTCGGATCGCGCACGGTGTTGGACACCAGCACCGGCTTGCCCGCATAGAAGGCGCTGCACCGCTTGCCGCTGACCAGACGAGTCAGCGCCGCCTCCCACTCCCGCCCCTTCGGGCCGATGATGCGCAGCTTCAACTGGTCGATCAGCGGGAACACCTTGAACTGCTCGATCTCCAGCGGTTCGGAGCTGGTGGTGGTGAAAGCGTCCTGTTTCAGGGTCAGCGTCTTGCCGTTGATCTCCAGCGTCACGTCCTGGGCCCATGGGCAGCCGTTCGGCTTGGCGCCCTCATTGGCCTGCGCGGCGGCGATCCCGAAACCAACTGTTCCGAAACCAACTGTCCCGAACCAAGCGGTCAGGGCGGCGGCGAGAGTAACCCGGCGGAGGCCGGAGTGGCAGAAGAGTGCCCGGATTGGGCGGGTGGTCATGATCCGCTCCTCGAAGAACGGCGCGGACAATAACGATGGGTCAGCGTCATGACAATCCAGGGAAAATCCCAATTCTGTGACCGTTTGCGACGATTTCAGGCATAGGCCCGGCTGGACCGGGCGGGTTCCGAAGAGGCATGATCCCGTTCCCGGCGGCAAGCCCGTTACTCCCTCCATCACTTCACATGTGTGCCGATGGTTACTTTGTCGCAGGCTCTGCTGATCGCGCTGGACCACCATCAGGCGGGCCGTGTGGCGGAGGCGGAGGACATCTATCGCCGAATCCTCGGTGCCGACCCCGAATATGCCGACGCCATGCAGCTTCTGGGGGTGCTGGCCGCCCAGACCGGCCGGCAGGCGGAGGCGCAACGCTGCCTGCGCCTTGCCGTGGCGTTGCGTCCCGACGGGGCCGGCGGGCTGTCGAACCTTGCCGGCGTCGAGCAGTCCGCCGGCGCCCTCGACGACGCCGTGCAGCACTATGGCCGGGCGTTGCGCCTGATGCCGGACCTCGCCGATGCCCATGCCAGCCGCGCCGGCGCGCTGCGCCGCCTGGGGCAGGCGCCGGCCGCGCTGACGGCGACAGGTCATGCGCTGGCGCTGGCGCCCGACCATGCCGACGCGCTGGCGAACCGGGCCGCCGCCCTGCTGTCCTGCGGCGATGCGCGATCGGCCGAGGGCTGCGCCCGCCGCTCGCTCTGTCTGAACGCCCGGTCCGCTGTTGCCTGTGCGACCCTTGCCGCGGCCCTGGCGGCCCAGCGCCGCTGGGCGGAGGCCGAGTCCGCCGCCCGTGAGTCTCTGGCTCTCGACCGCAATGCCGCCGAGCCGTGGGAGGTGCTGGGCGCCGTCCTGGCCAAGCTCGCCCGCTTCCCTGACTCGCTGGACGCCTTCGCCATGGCGGAGCGCCTGCGACCCGGCCCGTCGGTCCATGCGGCGCGGGGCATCGCCCTGATCGCCATGACCCGCCCGGCGGAGGCTGCCGTCGAGTTCGAACGCGCGCTGGCCGACCGGCCGCAGGATGTCGGTCTGCACTGGAATCTCGGCTTCGCCCAGTTGATGGCCGGCGATTATCGGCGCGGCTGGCCCGAGTTCGACTGGCGCCGCCGTGACGCCCATGCCGATCCGCCCTGGCGGCCGTTCCCTCAACCGCAATGGCAGGGCGAGCCGCTGAACGGCCGTACCATCCTGCTCTATGCCGAACAAGGGCTGGGCGACACGCTGCAGTTCCTGCGTTATGTCCCGCTGGTGGCGGCCCGCGGTGGCCGGGTGGTGCTGGAGGTGCAGCGGCCCCTGCTGCCCCTGACGGCCGGGCTTGAGGGGGCGGCGCAGGTCATCGCCCGTGGCGATCCGCTGCCGCCCTTCGATCTCGAATGTCCGCTGATGAGCCTGCCGCACGCCTTCGCCACCGGCTTCGACAGCGTGCCCGCCGATATCCCCTATCTGCGCCCCGACCCGGTGCGGGTCGCCCGCTGGCGGGAGCGGCTGGGGCGGCAGGACGGGCTGCGCGTCGGTGTCGTCTGGGCCGGCAACCCGCGCTTCCCCGGCGACGAGGAGCGCTCGCCCAGGCTCGCCGGTCTGCGTGGCCTGTTCGATGTGCCGGGTTGCCGGTTCTATGGATTGCAGATGGGGCCAGGACGCGCCGGCCTCGCCGAGAGCGTCATGCCGGAGAGCTTCACCGATCTGGGAACCGTCATCTCGGATTTCGCCGACACCGCGGCGATCATGGCGAACCTGGATCTGGTTGTGTCGTCCTGCACCGGGCCGGCCCATCTCGCCGGCGCGCTGGGCGTGCCGCTGTGGGTGGCGCTGCCCTTCTCGGCGGATTGGCGCTGGCTGACCGGCCGTGACGACAGCCCCTGGTATCCGACCGCCCGCCTGTTCCGTCAGCCGGCGCCCGGCGACTGGCCTGCGGTCGCCGGGCGCATGGCCGCGGAACTGGCGGCGCTGGCTCAGCGCTTCAGGCCGTTGCCATAGCGAGAGCAGTCGTAATCGTCGGTCCCGGCCTCGGCATGGCCGCCGTTGGAGGTGTTGTAGCGCGGGTCGTCGCAGCGGCCGTTGCGGACGTAGGAATCGGAGTCTCCCGACCCGAACAGCCCACCGCCGCTGTTGCCGAACAGTCCGCCGCCGCCGCTGTTGCTGCTGGTCTGGTTGCAGGCGGCGAGCGCCAACGGCACGGCGGCGACGATCACGAAGCGGAGCGCGGTCTTCATGGCAGTCCCTTTCCCTTATGAGGATTGCGAAGGAGATTTCATCCTTCGTCCTCAACAGGGCAGGGGGCCGGCAAATCCCGTGCCGGCGCTCGGGTTAACGCTTCCTGGTCTGAAACGGCTCGCCGAGCCGCTCACTCGACCGGCTGGAACAGTCGGGTGACGGGATGGATAGCCCACATCTCGCCCGACTCGATGTCGAACCACCAGCCATGGATGTTCAGCGTGCCGGCCTCCACCCCTTCGCGCACGAAGGGGAAGGTCATCAGGTTCTCGACCGACGCGCGGACCGCGGCGCGTTCGATCACCGCCGGGGTGTTCTGCAGCTTCTCCGCGTCCGCGCGCGCCTGTTCGGAGCCTTCCGGCCCGACATAGGGGTCGAGCGCCGAACCGGCGATGGACACCCAGGGGGAGACGAAATCGTCCTCCGCCTTCTGCCCGGCGCGCAGCCGGATCAGGCCCTGGATGCCGCCGCACTTGGCATGGCCCAGCACGATGATCTCCGACACCTTCAGCGCCTTGACCGCATATTCGATGGCGGCCGAGGTGCCGTGATAGGCGCCGTCGGGCTGGTAGGGCGGGACGAGGTTGGCGACGTTGCGCACGACGAACATCTCGCCGGGTTCCGCCATCGTCAGCAGCGCCGGGTCGACGCGGCTGTCGGAGCAGCCGATCAGCAGAACCTCCGGGTGCTGCCCTTCGGTCGCCAGCTGCCGCATGCTGTCGGGGCGTCGCTCGTAATAGCGGGCGCGGAATGCCTTGATGCCGGCCAGAAGCTGGCGGATGGGCTCGGACGGTTTGCTGCTGAAGGGCATGATGGGCTTTTCCCCTTTGGCGCCGGCCGGCGGCGATGCCGGTTCCGCGTCGTGGTGCATCGACAGCGGTATAATGGCATTGCGCCCGCGCTCCAAGCCACCTGTTAGGCGACCGTCGCGGGGCAGGTGTCTCACCTATGCTCGCCCCAGCGCCGCAGGTTTCCGGCGTCCAGTCCGAACAGGTCCAGCACCCGGCCAACGGAATGGTCGACCAGATCGTCGATGCCCTGCGGTTTGGCGTAGAAGGCAGGGACCGGCGGCGCGATCACCGCCCCCATTTCGGCCAACGCGGTCATGGTGCGCAGGTGGCCCAGATGCAACGGGGTCTCCCGCACCATCAGAACCAGCCGGCGCCGTTCCTTCAGCGCCACGTCCGCCGCTCGCGTCAGCAGGGTGGAGGTGACGCCGCTGGCGATCTCGCTCATCGTCCGGACGGAGCAGGGGGCGACCACCATGCCGAGCGTGCGGAAGCTGCCGCTGGACACTGCCGCGCCGATGTCGGCGGCGGCATAGCTGACATCGGCCAGCGCCCGCAGTTCGGCCACCTTCATGGCGGTTTCATGCGCCAGCGTGACCTCGGCCGACCGGCTGACCACCAGATGCGATTCGACGCCGATCCGCCGCAGCGTCTGCAGCATGCGGATGCCGTAGATCACTCCCGACGCGCCGCTGATGCCGACGACGAGCCGGGGCGGAGGGGTGGTGGGATCGGTCATGGCCGGATTCTAAGCTTTCATCAAGCGGTATTCCCCCTCCCGCTCGGGGAGAGGGACACCCCCCTCAGTGCGCGTCTTCCTGTTCGGAATAGCGGTCGTCCTCGCGGCCTTCGCCGTAGAAGTCCTCGGCGGCGTCCTCCGGGGCACGCGGCACGCCGCCGCGGCGGATCGCCAGCGCCAGCGCCTCTTCCAGCTCGCGCTGGGAGCAGAGGCCCAGCATCACCGGGCTGCGCGGCTTGATGTTGGCGACGTTCCAGTGGGTGCGGTCGCGTACCGCGGCGATGGTCGGCTTGGTGGTGCCGATCAGGCGGCAGACCTGGGCGTCCGACAGCTCTGGATGGTGCTTCAGCAGCCAGGCGATGGCGTCGGGCTTGTCGCCGCGCTTGGTGATCGGGGTGTAGCGCGGGCCCTTGGACCGGGAGGCGACCTGCGGCAGGTCGGCGACCAGAAGCTTCAGGCGCAGGTCCTGATTCTTCTCGCAGCGCTCGATCTCGTGCTTGGTCAACTGGCCGTTGGCGATGGGGTCCAGCCCCACCATGCCGACCGCGACCTCGCCGTCGGCGATGGCCTGGACTTCCAGCGAATGCATGCCGCAGAAGGCGGCGATCTGCTCGAAGGACAAGGACGTGTTCTCGACCAGCCAGACGGCTGTCGCTTTCGGCATCAAGGGCAGAGCCATCATCCCTCCTGACAAACTTCTTTACCGGCCGCACCCGCTGGCGGGTGGTGCGGCCGGTCGTTCTAACTGGTTATGCGGCGCGGGGGCGGCTTCGCGACCCGGCTTCGCGATTCCGGGGGCGGCCGCCCCATTCTCGCCACCACGATATAGGGCGAATACCGGTCCGCGTAAGCATGCTTGCGCAGGCGCACCGGGAAATCCCGGCCGCCCGCTCGCCTCTGCTAACCTGTCTTGGCAGCGGATGGCAAGCCCGACGGTGCCGCAGCGGCGAAGAAAAGCGCAAAATCAGGCGGCGTCCGGCCCCACCGTCAGCACGATCTTGCCGATATGCGCGCTGCTTTCCATCAGCCGGTGCGCCTCGTCCGCCTGTTCCAGCGGGAAGGTGGCGTGGATCTGCGGCTTGATGCCGCCGGTCTCCAGCAGCGGCCAGACATGCTCGCGCAAGGCCGCGGCGATGCGGCCCTTCTCCGCCACCGGGCGGGCGCGCAGCGTCGATCCGGTCAGGGTCAGTCGCTTGGTCATCACCGGAGCCATGTTCAGCGACACCTTCGCCCCTTGCAGGAAGGCGATGGAGACGTGACGGCCGTCCAACGCCATGATGTCGATGTCGCGGGCGATGTAGTCGCCACCGACCATGTCCAGCACCACATCGACGCCGCGACCGCCGGTCGCCTCGCGGATGACCGCGACGAAATCCTCGGTCTTGTAGTTGATGGCGCGGTCGGCACCCAGCTCCTCGCAGGCGCGGCACTTGTCGTCGCTGCCGGCGGTGGTGAACACCGTCGCGCCGAAGGCCTTGGCCAGCTGGATGGCGGTGGTGCCGATGCCGCTCGATCCGCCATGGATCAGCAGGGTCTCGCCGCGCTTCAGGGCGCCGCGCTCGAACACGTTGGTCCAGACGGTGAAGAAGGTTTCCGGCACCGCCGCCGCCTCGACCATCGACAGCGGGCCCGGCACGGGCAGGGCCTGCACCGCCGGCACCACGCAATATTCGGCATAGCTGCCGCCGGCCACCAGGGCGCAGACCCTGTCGCCGCTGGCCCAGCTCTCCACACCTTCGCCGATGGCGATCACCGTGCCGGACAGCTCGAGCCCCGGCAGGTCGGATGCGCCCGGCGGCGGGTCGTAGCGGCCCTGGCGTTGCAGCGTGTCGGGACGGTTCACGCCGGCGGCGGCGACTTCCACCAGAATTTCGCCGGGGCCGGGCACCGGGGCGGGGCGGCGGGCGGGGCGCAGCACCTCCGGCCCGCCGGGCTGGGTGATCTCGACGCAGCGCATGCTGTCGGGCAAGCTTAGACCCATGGCGGTCGTCCCTTCCGTTTTTGTCTGTTTGGCAATGTCCGGCCCGAAAGGTAGATTTGCCCAACCGGTCTGACAAGCCGGACCAGGGCCCGAAAACACAAGAGGGGGAGGGACCCAATCATGGCCATCGACGAGCGTTTCGAGGATCTGGAGCCGCGCAAGGCCAAGCCGGCGCCCAAGGACCTGACCGTGATGGGCGTGGCCGAGATCGAGGCCTACATCGCCACGCTGGAAGCGGAAATCGTCCGCGCCCGCGCCGCCATCGCCGGCAAGCAGGCGCAGAAATCGGCGGCCGAGGCATTCTTCAAAAAGGGGTGAAAAAAGCCCCTCTCCCGCCGGGGGAGAGGGGCTTCGTCTGCTTGCGGAGTGTGTTGCCCTACGTCATCGCCCGATGCCGACCAGATCGCGGTAGCAATGCCAGGAGGCATGCCCGACGACCGGCAGGGCGATGGCCAGCCCGAGGAAGCCGGTGACCATCCCGGCGCTCATGAACAGGGCGATCAGGAAGCCCCAGGCGATCATCGGCTTGATGTTGGCGCGCACCACCGCGATGCTGGTCGCCATGGCGGTGAAGACGTCGGTCTCACGGTCCAGCAGCATCGGCACCGACACCACGGCGACGGAGAACACCGCCGTCGCGATGATCCCGCCGAACACCGTCCCGGTCAGCAGGAAGGGGATGGTCTCCGCCGAGAAGAAGATGCGGTCGACCAGTTGGTCCAGCGCCGGCGGTTCGCCGGAGAAGAACAGGGCGAAGATCAGGAAGGCGACGCGGATCCAGGCCAGCAGCGCCAGCATCAGCACCATGCCGATCCCGGCGATCTGGACCCCGTTGCGGCGATAGGCTGCGACCACCTTGGCCAGCGTCGGCCGTTCGCCCAGCTCCAGCAGGCGGCTGGTCTCATAGAGCCCGACGGCGAACAGCGGCCCGACCAGCATGAAGCCGGCCGCCATCGGCAGCAGCAGATATTCCATGTCCAGCGTCGCCAGCCCGACCACCAGAACCAGGCTGGAGATCACCGCCAGCGCGCCGTAGGCGAAGCTGATGCCGGGGGCGGCCATCATGTCCTGCCAGGCCGATGCCAGCCAGACCCAGGGCCGGTCCATCTCGACCGAACGGATTGCCGGAAGCCAGTTGGGGGTTTGCGTCTGAGGCGCCTGCACCGAACCGCGAAAAGACGTCATGTCGACCATGAAGACGGCCCTCCCCATCAGCCTAGGAAAGCGCCGGCCGGCGCCCATGACCAGCACTGTCACACAACCGCCCCGATAGTCGCAATAGGGAACTATCGGTATACCCAATAGTAACAAATAAGAAGAGGTTATTCCCACTTCGCAGCTTGGTCTTTGCCGTGCTTTCGGCTTATGCAGTCAGTCCTCCCCGTCCAGCTTATGCCCATCCAAAGTCTGAGTGCGCCGCTCGGCGTCCTTGCGGTCGCGCTCCTTCTCCGCCTTGGTGCGGCCGAATCGGGCCCGATTCGCCTCCGCTTCCCTGGTGCGCTCCGCCTTGTCGCGGGTCTTGCGGAAACGGTTGAGGTTGACCACGTCGCCCATGGCACGGTCTCCGGTGGCTGTTTTCAGGGGGTTCGGCGCCGCACGGCCGATTCCGGCGGGCGGCGGGACGAAAAAACTTTACGAAAAATCCGGGCGGATCCCGACTTGGCCGTGGGATTGCCCAAATTGCTTGTTTCTTCTGCGGGCGCTAGCTTACCGAAGGATGGCGCGCACCGGAAGCGGACGGTGCGATGGGTGGGGGAACTGGTCTTTGTATAGACGTGGCAAAGGGGCGCGGCCGACGACAGGGCCGGTCGCAGGGAAGGCGGAAACCCGGTGAAGAAGATCCTGATCGCTGCACTGGCCGGACTGGCGGTTTCGGCCGGTCTGCTGCTGGCGGCGCCGAGCCTCATCGACTGGAACGCCTACAAGGGCATCATCGCCGAGCGGGTGTCGCAGGCGACCGGCCGGCAGGTGGAGTTGCGGGGCGATGTCGGCTTCACCCTGCTGCCGTCGCCGGCGCTGACGGTGCGCGACGCCCGGCTCGCCAACGCAGCCGGCGCCGCCGAACCCGACATGGTGCGCCTGAAGAAGCTCGACGCCCGGGTGGCGCTCGGCCCGCTGCTGGGCGGCCGCATCCAGGTGGAAAGCATCGCGCTGGTCGAACCCACCTTCGTGGTCGAGGTGCTGAAGGACGGCCGCATCAACTGGGACCTGTCCACCGCCGGTACCCGCGGCGGCGACGGGCTGGGGGCGGCCGAGGGGCTGGTTTCCGCCGTCAGCTTCGATCAGGTGCTGATCGACAACGGCACGATCATCTACCGCGACGACCGCAACGGCCGGACCGAGACGGTGGCGGGCCTCAGCGCCCGCATCGCCGCCGGCAGCCTGAACGGCCCCTTCCAGATCCAGGGCGACTTCCGCCTGCGCGGCCTGTCCCTGCATGGCGAAGCGACCGCCGGCCGCTTCACCGAAGGGGCAGCGGTGCCGGTGCGCGCCACCCTGTCGATGCCGCACACCGACGCCACCCTGCGCTTCGCCGGCATCCTGACCGGCGGCGGCAACAGCGGGAACGGGTCGAAGGTCCAGGGCGATCTGCGCGCCGAGGGCAGCGACTTCGCCAAGCTGATCGACTCCCCGAAATCCTCCTGGGCCCCGGCGGCGCTGGCCCAGCCCTTCAGCCTGCGCTCGACGGTGGAGGCGGGGACCAGCCTCGCCACCTTCTCCGGGCTGGAAGCGCAGCTGGGCGACACGCGCGCCACCGGCAACGCCACGCTCCGCGCCGGCGATCCCGCCAAGCGCGAGGAGCCGCGCACCGAGCTGACCCTCGCCGTCAACCGTCTCGACCTGGATGCCTGGCTGGCGCAGGGCGCGCGCAGCGGCGGCAACACCGCGTCCGCCCCATCCGCCGCGTCCGGCACCACGGACGCTTCCGGCGGCGGCAAGGCGCAGACCCTGTCCATCGTGCTGCCTGCCGGGGTGGAGGCCAAGCTGGATGTCGCCGTCGACGCCATCGCCTACAACCGCGGCGTGGTGCGGCAGGGCCGGATCGAAGCCAGCCTCTCCGGCGGCCGGCTGAACATCGACCGGATCAGCGCGCTTCTGCCCGGCGGCTCCGACTTCGTCGCGGCGGGGGAGGTGACGACGCCGGGCGGCCAGCCGACGCTGGACGTGCGGATGGAGGCGAACGCCGACAACCTGCGCGCCCTGCTGGACTGGGCGAAGCTCGACCTGCACGGCGTCCCGGCCGACCGGCTGCGCCGCGCCTCGCTGTCGGGCCGTCTCCAGGGCCATGCCGACCGCTTCGAGCTGTCGGGCCTCGATTTCCGCTTCGACAGCAGCCGCCTCAGCGGCGCCATCGCCTATGTCGACCGCGGCCGTCCCGCCTTCGGCGCCCGGCTGGAGCTCGACCGCCTCAATCTGGACGGCTACCTGCCGGCCGATCCCACGACCGCCCAGGTGCCATCCCAGGGGCTATCCCAGACCGCTGCGCAGCCGGCCAACCGCGCCGTCGGCCCGCGCAATGGGACCGCCAACGGCTCCACCGGTTCCGGCCAGACACCGCAGCGCATGATCGGCATTGCCGACGCCAACCTCGATCTGCGGGTCGGGCAGCTGACGGTGGGCGGGTTGCCGGTGCAGGGGCTGCGCCTCGACGCCACGGTCGCCTCCGGTGCGCTGACGGTGCGCGAGGCCAAGGTTGACGATATCGCCGGCCTCCAGGCCCGCATCGACGGTCAGGTCGCCAGCCTGATCCCGCTGCGCGGCGTGAATCTCGCCCTGACGGCCGATGCCAAGTCGCTGGGTGGCCTGCCCAGTGCGGTGTCCTGGCCGCGCGGCCTGCCGGTGCCGGAGCGGCTGGGTGCCGTCAGCGCCAAGGCGCGGCTGGCCGGCGACGGCGAGCGGCTGGCGGTGGAGGCCTCGGCCGGCATGCTCGGCGGCACGCTGGAGGCCGGCGGCGTTCTGCTCGGGCTGGACCGAACGCCCAGCGCCGACCTCAAGCTGCGCCTCACCCATCCGGAGATGGGGCGGATCGCCGCCCTGTTCACGGACACGGGCCTGGCCCGCGCCTATGGCCCGCTCGATCTCTATGGCGAGCTGTCGGGTTCGGCGGCGTCGCCCGCTCTGAACAACCTCCAGGGGCTGGTCGCCGGCGTGCCCCTGCGCGGCAAGCTGGTGCTGGACCGCAAGGCTGAACGCCCCGCCTTCCAGGCCGACATCCAGACCGGCGACCTCGACCTCGACCGGCTGCGCAACGCCCCGCTGGTCGGCGACGGCGCCGGTCGTCCTGCCGCCGCCGCCGGCGATCCCGCCGCAACGCCGGCCGACCCGCTGTCCGACCTCGCCTGGATGCAGTCGTTGGACGGCCGCCTCGGCCTGACCTCCACCTCCCTGACGGTGGGTGGGCAGCGCATCGCCCAGCCGGCGCTGCGGGCGACCCTGTCCAAGGGCGTCGCGACCCTGGAGCAGCTGGACGGCGAGTGGCAGGGCGGCCAGATCGGCCTCAGCGGCCGTCTCGCCACCGCGGCCGGGCAGGCGCCGAAGCTCGACGCCGATCTCACCGTCATCAAGGCCGACACGGGCAATGCGCTGTCCGGCCTCACCGGGCTCGGCCTCAGCGGCGGCACAGTCGATCTCGACGTGACCCTGTCGGGCAGCGACCACGGCGACGCACTGCTCCGCAGCCTGACCGGCCGCGGCCGGGCGGTGGCGTCGGGCGGCGTGCTGCGCGGCGTCGACCTCGTGGCATTGCGTAGCCGCCTTGCCGGGGTGGAGCGCACGCAGGAGGTGCTGACCGCGGTCGCCGGCGCGCTCCAGGGCGGAGAGACGAAGCTCGACCGGCTCGACGCCCGCTTCGCCATCGACAACGGGGTGATCCGCACCGAGGACGCCCGTCTGACCACCGCGCCGGCCGACGGCACGCTGGCCGGCACCGTCTCGCTGGCCGAGGAGGAGGTGGATTTGGGTTTGACCCTGAAGGTGAAGACGGACGGCGACCTGCCGCCGCTGACCCTGCGCATGACCGGCCCCTGGGCCGCCCCGACCCAGACCCTGGACCTGAAGGCGCTGCGCGACCGCTTCAACGCGGCCCCCGCGAAATGACGGCCGGCCCAAATAATGCCCCGGCGAAATTGACGGCCTGCCCACACGGCCAAGGGCGTTGAAGTCGCCGCGCGCGGCGTCCATAATGAACGAACGGTAACCGGAAGTCAGAGCGATGCAGGTGGACAACAGGATTTTGGACGATCTCGCCCGTGTGGCGGGTGGCGCTCTCGGCGCCTTCTCGTCCTTGCGCGAAGAGGCCGAAGGCCAGCTTCGTGCCCAGCTCGAACGTGTTCTGTCGCGGATGGACGTGGTCAGCCGCGAGGAATACGAGGCTGTCCGCGCCATGGCCGCCAAGGCCCGCGAGGAGCAGGAGGCGATGGCCGAGCGGCTGGCCGCCCTTGAAGCGACCGTCGCATCGCTGAGCGCCGCGAAGGCGCCGCTGCCGGTCCCGGTCGAGGCCGCCGGTGTCCCCGCCGTGGCCGAGGCCGATCCGGCGGGCGCCAAGCCGGAAGAGGGCAAGCCCGGCAAGGCCACCCCGGCCGCCTGAGCGCCGGCGCCGCCGCCCACACACCCGACGCCCCCTCCCGTCGTCCCTGTCCGCGCCGCTTCCGGCGGCCGGATAGGTGTGCGCTGGCGCCAGTCTCGCCCTCGATTCAGCCCGTTTCTTCATCATCTTGGGGTATTGGCCCGGACCGCGCGCTGTCGCAGGCGCGTCTCTTCGGTCCTGGTGAACGGTACCGCCCATAGCGCCTTCACAGGAGGACGCGGACATGTCGGCAGTCGCCGTCGAAACCACCACTTCCGCCCACAATCCGCTCGACGTGGTCGAGGAGATCGTCACCGCCAATGAATGGCCCTTCGACCGCGCCACCGAGGACGAGCTGGTCGTCGAGATCGGCGGGCGCTGGTGCGATTACCGGCTCTATTTCGTCTGGCAGCCGGACGTCGCCGCGATGCAGTTCTCCTGCCAGTTCGACATGAAGGTACAGGCCGCCCGCCGCACTGCCGTTGCCGAGCTGCTGGCCGAGGTCAACGGCCGCATGTGGCTGGGCCATTTCGACGTCTGCTCGGAAGAGCATACGCCGATGTTCCGCCAGACCATGCTGCTGCGCGGGGCGCGTGGCGCCGCGGTGGAGCAGCTTGAGGATCTGGTGGAGATCGCCCTGTCGGAGTGCGAGCGCTTCTATCCCGCCTTCCAGTTCGTGATCTGGGGCGGGAAGTCGGCGTCCGAGGCGGTGTCCGCCGCCATTCTCGACACCATGGGCGAAGCGTAACAAGACAAGATGCCTGGGCGGGAAAGCCCCGGCGAACCGGAGAGGGGCAGGGGTCATGACGGCGGAATCGGGTGCGTCGCTGCTGTTGGTCGGATGCGGGAAGATGGGCGGGGCGATGCTGGACGGCTGGCTTGCCGCCGGGACGGCGTCGCGCGTCGTGGTGGTCGACCGCGCCGGCCTGCCGCAATCGGTGGCGGGCGACTCCCGTGTCACCCTGGCGTCTGGCGCCGGCGCCCTGCCGGACGGCTTCGTTCCCGACGTGGTCGTCCTGGCGGTGAAGCCGCAGGTGATGGAGGAGGCGCTGCCGTCCTACCGTGCCCTGGTCGGCCCCGACACCGTCTTCCTGTCGATCGCCGCCGGCAAGACCATCGCCTATTTCGAACGGCTGCTGGGAGAGGGGACGGTCGTGGTCCGCTCCATGCCCAACACGCCGGCCGCCATCGGCCGGGGCATGACCGTCGCCGTCGCCAATTCCCGTGTCAGCGCTGACCAGCGCGACCTGTCCGACCGCCTGCTGCGCGCCGTCGGCGACGTCGCCTGGGTGGAGGACGAAGGGCTGCTGGATCCCGTCACCGCCGTGTCGGGCAGCGGCCCGGCCTATGTCTTCTTCCTGGTCGAGGCGATGGCGAAGGCCGGCGAGGCCGCCGGGCTGCCGGCCGATCTGGCGGTGCGGCTGGCCCGCGCCACCGTGTCGGGGGCCGGTGCACTGCTCGACGCCTCGCCGCAGCAGGAGGCAGCCGACCTGCGCAAGGCGGTGACCAGCCCGAACGGCACCACACAGGCCGCGCTCGAGGTGCTGATGGCGCCGGAAGGCTTGCAGCCGGTGATGACCTCCGCCATCGCCGCCGCCACCCGGCGGTCGCGCGAACTGGCAGGTTGAGAGGCGCGGCCATGACGGCGCTCAGCCCGTCCGCCGCCCGCGTCCAGGCCCAGCTCGACAGCATCGGCCTCGGCCATCGCGTGGTCGAGCATGAAGGCAGTACCCGCACGTCGGAGGATGCCGCCAACGCCGTCGGCTGCGCGGTGGCGCAGATCGCCAAATCGCTGATCTTCCGCACGAAGGAGACCGGTCGCCCGGTTCTGGTCGTCGCCAGCGGCGCCAACCGGGTGGACGAGAAGGCGGTCGGCCGGCTGATCGGCGAGAAGATCGAGCGTGCCCATCCGGAGTTCGTCCGCGAGTCGACCGGCTTCGCCATCGGCGGCGTTCCGCCCATCGGCCATGCCGTGCCGCCGCTGGTGGTGATCGATGACGATCTGCTGCGGCTGGAAACCATCTGGGCAGCGGCCGGCACGCCCAATGCCGTTTTCCGCCTGACCCCCGCCGATCTGGTCAGCATGACCGGCGGCCGGGTGGAAGCTGTCCGCAAGGCATGACTGATCAGTTGGGCGGGTGACGTTCGCCGGTCCACGCACCACCTTATAAGGCAATCCCTGTCGCCTGGAGGTGGTCCATGTCCGACATGTCGTCCGACAAGCCTGAAGACAACAGCTTCCGCTCCGATCCTACGGACTCCGATTCGCTCGACCGCGCCGTCGCCGCGGCGGCGATGGGGCTGGCGGCCGAGAAGGGCTGGCGGCGCGTCGGCCTGTTGGAGATCGCGCATACCGCCGGCATCCCGCTGTCCCGCTTCCATCATCGCTATCGCGGGCGCGCCGACGTGCTGGCGGCGGTATCGCGCGTCGCCGACGCTACCGTTCTGGCCGGCGACGCTCCCGTCGATCCGACCGAATCGGCCCGCGACCGCCTGTTTGACGTGATGATGCGCCGCTTCGACGCGCTTCGTCCGTACCGTGAGGGTTTGCGGTCCGTCGTGCGCGACCTGCCGGCCGATCCGGCGACGGCACTTGCCTTCACCTGCACCTTCGGCCGCTCCATGGCCTGGATGCTGCGCGCGGCGGGGATCGATCCCGACCGGCGCGGCGGGGCGGCACTCGTGGCCGGCCTCGGCACCGTCCATGCCCGTGTCATGCGGGTATTCCTCGATGACGACACCGCCGACCTGTCGCGCACCATGGCGGCACTGGACAACGCCCTGCGCGGGGCGGAACGCTGGGGCGCGACCTTCTGCCGCTGGACCCGGCCGTGCAGGCCGCTCGGCAAGCAATCGGGAACAGAGTCCATGGCATCAGGCATTTAGCAACGGCGCAGCGAGCCGGAGCAGGGATTTTTTCCCGTCAAGGTTATGCTGCGGCGCAAAAAAGCGGATTGACTAACTTTTCGGCACTCTGCATAGTCGGCCTCTGTAATGTTGCGACGCAACATGCCCGTATTCAGATGCGGGTAGCAAACACCGATGCTGGGATGAGAAACATGGCCAAGATCAGCGGTAACCCCTTCCTCGAATTCGATCCGTCCAAGCTGATGGGTGACCTGAAGGTTCCGGGTGTGGACGTCGAGTCCATCATCGCCAGCCAGCGTCGCAACATCGAGGCGGTTACCGCCGCCAACCAGCTTGCCTTCGAAGGCTTCCAGGCCATCGTCCGCCGTCAGGCCGAAGTGCTGCGCACCGTCGCCGAAGACGTGAACCGCGCCGTCGGCGAGCTGACGGCTGCCGGTACCCCGGAAGAGAAGGCCGCCAAGCAGGCCGATCTGGTCAAGACCGCCTTCGAGAAGTCGCTGTCGAACATCCGCGAGCTGAGCGAGATGATCGCCAAGTCGAACACCGAAGCTGCCGAGATCCTGACCAAGCGCGTCTCGGACAGCCTGGACGAGGTCAAGGCCGCCATCGCCAAGGCGAAGGCCTGATCCTCTCCGGTCAGCCGGATTTCCACGAAGAGGGGTCGCCATCGGCGGCCCCTTTTTCGTTTGCGGCGTCTGTCTCGTTCGGCCCCCACTCTGGTTCGATGGAGGCCGCGTGCGCTTGCCCTTTCCGATGCCGACCCTGGCGCGCTACCCTGGCGCGGATCGCCAGAACCGCATCGGACCCGTCATGACCATCAGCTACGACGATTTCGCCAAGGTCGATATCCGCGTCGGCACCGTCCGCGCCGTCGAGGTCTTCCCCGAGGCGCGCAAGCCGGCCTACAAGCTGACCATCGATTTTGGCGGCGAGATCGGCACCAAACGCAGCTCGGCCCAGATTACCAGCCATTATGAAGCCGATGCCCTGGTCGGCCGGCAGGTGCTGGCGGTGGTGAACTTCCCGCCCAAGCGCATCGGCCCTTTCACCAGCGAGGTCCTGTGCCTTGGCCTGCCCGATGCCGAGGGTGCCGTGGTGCTGGTCGGCCCGGATCAGTCGGTGCCGGATGGTGCCCGGCTGTTTTGAGGCCGTTCCGGCAAGTCGTCGTAAAAGATTCGAACACGCTTCATGTTCTAAAATATCGCTTCAGGGTTGAATTAGTGCGGACACCATAAGGCGACAAGTTGCCGCAGGGGTAATGTGTATTTTAAATGAATGCAGTCTAAACAGGATGGCATAGTACGGAGCGACTACGACTTCGCATCTGCAACATGTTTTCCTGGTGGATGGCACCCATGGACGCCCTGCGCTCCTTTGTCGGCCGGCTTTCGATTTCCACGAAAGTCACCGTGTTGAATCTTGTCGGCATGCTGGTCCTCAGCACTGCGATCCTGTTCGCCATCGGACAGGTGATCGTCCGCGATCTGGAACGGCAGGCGATCGAGATGCAGCGTCTCAGCATGGACATCGCCTGGTCGTCGTTGCAGGAGCGCGGCGGCCGATTCTCCGTCGCCGACGGGAAGCTGCTGCTGGACGGTGTCGTGATGAACGACAACAATCTGGTGGTCGACAAGATCAAACGCATCACCGGCGGCACCGCCACCCTGTTCCTGGGCGACCGCCGGATTGCCACCAACGTCACCGCCGCCGACGGCAGCCGTGCCGTCGGCACGACGCTGGCGCAGGGGCCGGCCTACGATTCGGTGCTGCGCCGGGGCGCGCCCTTCCGCGGTATGGTCGAGATCCTGGGCGAGCCCTACTATGCCGCCTATGATCCGATCAAGGATGCATCCGGCAACCCGGTCGGCATCCTCTATGTCGGCATCAAGAAGGCGGAGGTGTTCAAGACCTTCGACGACAGCATGCGCTTCGCCACCATGCTGGTGGTGCTGTGCGCTGTCGTGCTGGCGGTTCCGGGCTATCTGGTGTCGCGCCGGCTGCTGCGCCCGCTGGGCCAGCTCAGCCATGTGATGACCGCCCTGTCGTCGGGCGACCTGACCGCCAGGGTGGCGGGCGCCGAGCGTCTGGACGAGATCGGTGCCATGTCGCGCTCCGTCCTGGTCTTCCGTGACGGCATGGCCGAGGCCGAACGCCTGCGTGCCGAACAGGAGCGCCAGCGCGTCGAGGGGGAGGCGCTGAAGCGCAGGGCCCTGCAATCGATGGCCGACACGGTGGAGTTGGAAAGCCGCCACGCGGTCGAGCGGGTCGCCGCCCGGACGCAGGAGATGGACCACAATGCCGGCGCCATGGCGAAGTCGGCTGGGCTTGTCGGCGCCAACGCCCAGAACGTCGCCGCTGCGGCGGCGCAGGCGCTCAGCAACGCCCAGGCGGTGTCGTCGGCCGCCGAGCAGCTTTCCGCTTCCATCGAGGAGATCGGCACCCAGGTCGGCCATGCCGCCGGCGTCACCCGCGCTGCCGTTGCCGCCAGCAACCGGACCGAGACCACCATCGAGTCGCTGTCTTCGGCCGTCGGTCGCATCGGCGATGTGGCGGAACTGATCCAGGGCATCGCGGCCCAGACCAATCTGCTGGCGCTGAACGCCACCATCGAGGCGGCGCGGGCAGGGGAGGCGGGCAAGGGCTTCGCCGTCGTGGCGGGAGAGGTGAAGAACCTCGCCAACCAGACATCGCGGTCGACCGAGGAGATTTCGCGCCTGATCGCCGAGATCCAGTCGGTCACCGCCCGCAGCGTGGAGGAGGTGCGCGACATCAGCCGCACCATCGGCGAGATCGACGCCATTTCCGGCACGGTCGCCGCCGCGGTGGAGCAGCAGGCGTCGGCGACCCAGGAGATTTCGCGCAACGTCGCCCAGACCGCCGGTGCCGCAACCGATGTGTCGACCCGCATCGACGAGGTGTCGCGCGAGGCCAAGGTGACGGAGGAGCGGGCCGACGTGCTGCGCTCCGGTGCGTCGGAGGTGACTCACAGCATCGACGAACTGATGCATGTGCTGGTCCGCGCCGTGCGCACGGCGACCGACGATGTCGACCGCCGCAGCCTGCCGCGCTACCGCGTCGAGGCGCCCTGCTCCGTGGAGGGGCCGGAGGGCCGTTTGACCGTCCGGCTGCTGGACATCTCCCGCCACGGGGCGGCGCTTGCCGAGGCCGACGCGGTCGGCGCCCGCGGCACCCTGCTGTTCGACAGCCTGGGCGTGGCCTTGCCCTTCGAGGCTTTCAACCGGGAGGAGGGGGTGGTGCGCATCCGCTTCCGGCTGTCGGAGATTGACCGGCAGGCCTTCGACGCCCGCTTCGACCGATTCGAAGAGGCGATGGCCGGGCGTCGCCTGACGGCCTGATCCCGGCTGTCCGGATGGGTCCCGGCCGGGGAGCGGTGACGGACCGCGCGGATCCCTGACGGTTCCGGCGCGGTTCCGATTTGTGTTTCGGGGTTCGTCAGACCCCGGCCCGGCGGACGGCGGCCTGGACGTGCGGCGGGGTCATCCCGGTCCGCGCCTGCTCGAGGGCGCCCTGCTGGCGGGCGGCGAATACGCCCGCTTCCGTGCGGTTGCGGAAATGCAGCTTGGACAGCACGCTACGCACCATCGACTTGATGACCGCTTCCGACAGGTCCAGCGCGTTGGCGATGGTCCGGTTGTTCATGCCCTCGCCCAGCAGGCGCAGGGTCTCGAACTCCGGATCGGACAGGCGCGGCAGCAGCGTCAGCCGGATCTCGTCCACGCCCAGGCGCGACAGGAACTGCTTGGGCATCAGGCAATGGCCTTCCAGCCCGAGGTCGAGCAGCTCGTTGATGCGGTCGACGTTCAGATCCTCGAACACCCAGGCGTCGGCGAAGGCCAGGATATGGGCGGCGTCCAGCAACTCGCGGGAAGACAGCACGACGACGATCCGCGAGCGGCGCGACAGCCGCAGATAGACCATCGGTTCGTTTTCGCGCAATGCGGTGAACTGCTGCAACCCGATCAGGATCGCATCCGGCGTCAGTGCGCTCTGGGTCAGCTCCCCGATGTCGTGCAGGACCGTGACGCGATGGCGGCCGCCCCGGTCGAGCTGCTGGACCACGTTCTCGGTCAGCGCGTTATTGTCGAGGATCAGGCAGACATGCATGGGAGTCACCGCGTTGCGGGTCTGGTGAGATGCTTTCTCATGGGCGTACTCATGGTGTGTGTGCATGGGTCAGCTCTGTCTGGAGGAGGCATCCACGGCCGGCCCGGCTCAGGGCATTGCCGCCTGCGTCTAAGGGTTGAGGAGGAACCGGCCGGTTGGCCCAGGCACGTCATGGATTGGGTCACGTCGTTGGGGAATATTGCGGAGATGAAAGTATTTGCGTGCGGACCGCAGACACCCTCCTTGTCGGGGTTCGGGAAGTCCTGTTCGCACCGCGTGATTTAGAAATGATTGGTGCTCTTCGTAAATCAGGCGATGGATGATCAGCCAAGATCGCTTCCCGTCTCCTTGTTGGTCGCCTCAGGTTTCGAAACGGTAACACCTATGGAATGATGTGTGCTGGCCGGGTCACACGGGAATGCGCGTTGGTACAGGCATCCTTCAGGGCTATCCTTTCGGTTTCGCAACGGCTTTTCCCTCCTCAATTGCGTGCTCGAATCGGGATTAGCCGCATCCCTGCCACACGAACGCCGCAAAGATGGCAAGGTTCCAGAAAAATTCCCGTCGCTAATGGAGACAGCAGGTCTCTTTTTGAACGAACCCGTCCGGATCGAATGAATCCAATGGATGTGCGCGATAACTCTATTCGCGGACGCAATAGACTCTATGACCTTAGGCAGGGCCGTTTCTTGCCGGTCGCATGACGAACGGTGCCTCGAAGGAGGGTGGCGGCTTCGAATGACCTATGGCCCTTGTCGGGATACAGAGCCCCTTCCGATCGTGGTATCAGATACTCAACACAGAGAAGAACAGCCCCACAACGGCAGACAGCCTTCCGGCCGATGCCCGAACGGGGCCGCAGCACAAATCGGCCACCAAGCCGTGCAAGCGGCATGAAATCGGTGACCCGGGTGCCGCGGGGGCGCACCGGGCGAGATTGACAACAAGCCCTGACGGGCGGTCGTCCGCGAAGCGGACGGCACCGGCAAGGGCCGGCGAGCGAGGATGACGGGGACCATGAAGATTCTGATCGGGGACGACCATCTGCTGTTCCGTGAAGGCCTGCGGCGTCTGCTGGAACAACTGCAGGGCGATGCCAGCTTCGTGGAGGCCGGCACCTTCGACGAGGTTCTGGAGCAATGCCGCACCAGCGGCACCTTCGACATCATCCTGATGGATCTGCATATGCCGAACTGGCCGGGCTTCGACGGCCTGCGCGAGATCCAGGCTCTGCAGCCGGGTGTCCCGGTGGTTGTGATCTCCGCGTCGGAAGCGCTGGGCGACATCCGCGGCGCGCTCGACCATGGCGCGACCGGCTACATCCCGAAGTCGAGCAGCGTGAAGGTGATGATGGGTGCCCTGAACCTCGTGTTCTCGGGCGGCATCTACCTGCCGCCGGGCGCCCTGACCGCCAGCATGGACGCCGCCCCGCGCCGCCGGACCGTCGACATGTCCGACCGCAACGCCGGCTACGGCTTGACCCAGCGCCAGCGCGAAGTGCTGGAATGCCTGCGTCTCGGCAAGTCCAACAAGCAGATCGCCTATGAGCTGGGCCTGTCGGAAGGCACGGTGAAGA
The DNA here is from genome assembly GCF_042938965.1 of Azospirillum sp. A23. Lineage (NCBI taxonomy): Bacteria > Pseudomonadati > Pseudomonadota > Alphaproteobacteria > Rhodospirillales > Azospirillaceae > Azospirillum > Azospirillum sp. A23. The sequence goes on from NZ_CP170667.1 coordinate 1,046,627, forward strand.
TCCACGTCACCGCCATCTTCAAGTCGCTGGGCGTCAAGAACCGCACCCAGGCCGTCATCGCCGCCGCCGCCATGTCGGCGTGAGCCGTCTGGATTGTGTCGGCGTAAGCCGCAGCGAAGCTTTCCAATGGGAATCGACCGATCCGGGGCAAGTCCGGGTCGTGGGACTGGGCTGCGGGGCATCGCCTCCGCGGCCCATTTTCTTTTGCCTGCCACCACTTCCCCCCACCGCGAATCAGCCTGCCTCTTGACCGGGTGGGCTGCCCGATGCTATCCGCCCCTCTTGATCTTGTGGAATCATCCGTCCGGATTGCCGGCCGGCTGGGTTCCGCCTGACCCGCGCCGCCATCCGGGCCGTGCGCGAAGCCGCCACCGCAAGGACGCCACCGCAGCGCCATGAGCGATATTTTCCGCGAAGTCGACGAGGATCTGCGCCGGGACCGCGCGGAGCACCTGTTCAAGAAGTATGGCGGCGCTATGATCGCCGCGGCCGTCCTGGTCGTCGCCGGTACCGGCGGCTACAGCTTCTGGCGCCATTGGCAGGCACAGAAGAAGCAGGAGCAGACCGCCGCCCTCGTCACCGCCATCTCGCAGAGCGGCCAGGGGCCGGAGAAGGGTGTCGACGCGCTTGCAGCGTTCGCCGGCTCCGCCGATCCCAGCCTCGCCGCCATCGCCCAGTTCAACGCCGCGGCGCTGATGATCCGCCAGGGCAAGGGCAGCGACGCCGCGACCGTCTATGACGGCATCGCCGGCAACGCCGCCGTGCCTGCGCAGTACCGCGACCTCGCCACCCTGATGGGGGTGATGCAGCGTGCCGACGGCGGCGACCCGGCGCAGCTGACCGCGAAGCTGCAGCCGCTGACCGCCGACACCAGCCCCTGGCGCTTCTCGGCGCGTGAGCTGACGGCGATGCTCGCCGCCCGTGCCGGCGACACCGAGAAGGCGCGCACGCTCTACAAGCAACTGGCGGATGACCAGCAGGCCCCGTCGGGCGTGCGCGGCCGCGCCGCCGATCTCGCTTCCCTCTACGGCAAGGGCTGAGCCGGGCCATGAAGACCAAGACCGAGAAGACCGCAATGGCCGGTTCGATCCGCCGCGCCGCGCTGCTGTCGGCATCGCTGCTGACCGTCCTGCTCGCCGGCTGCGACACCATCGACAGCTGGATGGGGAAGACGCCCGATCCGCCCCTGCCGGGCAAACGGGTCGCAGTGCTCCAGCGCGAGCGCAAGGTGGAGCCGGACGCCCAGCTCGCCGCCACCGCCGTCACCGTGCCGCCGCCGGTCGCCAACGCGGCCTGGGCGCAGCCGGGCGGCACGCCGGACCATATGCTGGGCAACCTCGCCTTGTCGGCTAGCCCGTCCGACGCCTGGCGCGCCGACATCGGCGCCGGGTCCAGCAGCTCGCGGGCGCTGCTCGGCACGCCGGTGATCGCCGACGGCCGTATCTTCGCGATGGATGCCGATTCGCACGTCACCGCGCTGAACGAGCGCAGCGGCCAGTCGCTGTGGCGGTTCGACACCCGTCCGGAGAACGAGCGCGGCGGCGCCACCGGCGGCGGCGTCGCCTATGCCGACGGCCGCGTCTACGCCGCCACCGGCTTCGCCGAGGTGCTGGCGTTCGACGCCGGCAGCGGCAAGGTGTTGTGGCGCAAGCGCATCGCCGGCCCGGTCCGCGGCGCGCCGACGGTCGCCGGCGGCCGTGTGCTGGTCATCACGCTGGACAACCAGACCATCGCGCTGTCCACCGACGACGGTGCGGTGCAGTGGTCGCAGCAGGGCATCCTGGAGACCGCCGGCCTGCTCGGCGCCGCCAGCCCGGCCGCGACCGGCACGCTGGTCGTCTCCCCTTATTCCTCGGGCGAGCTGTTCGGCCTGCGTCCGGAAAACGGCCGTGTGGCCTGGCAGGACAGCCTCGCCAACATCCGCCGCAGCGGTGCGCTGAGCAATCTGGCCGACATCCGCGGCCTGCCGGTGGTCGACCGCGGCGCCGTCTATGCCATCGGCCATTCCGGCCGCATGGTCGCCATCGACGAGCGCATCGGCGCCCGTATCTGGGAAACGGAGATCGGCGGCGTCCAGACCCCCTGGCTGGCCGGCGATTACCTGTTCACCGTCACCAACGACCAGGAAGTGGTCGCGGTCGCCCGCCAGAACGGCAAGGTCCGTTGGGTGGCACCGCTCGCCCGCTTCCAGGATCCGGAGGACAGGTCCGGTCCGATCGTCTGGTCCGGCCCGGTGATGGCGGGCAGCCGCCTGTGGGTCGCCGGCTCCAACGGCCAGCTGCTCGGCCTGTCGCCGTCCGACGGCAAGGTCGAGGTGACCCGTTCGCTGCCAACCGGTTCCTACTTGTCTCCGGTCGTTGCCAACAACACTCTCTATGTGCTGTGCGACAACGGAACGCTCGTCGCGTTCCGCTGATCGCGGATTTCCTCCGTCTGTTGTGAAAGGCCTTTGGCCCCATGTCGTTCACCGTGGTCCTCGTCGGTCGGCCGAATGTCGGCAAATCGACCCTCTTCAACCGTCTGGCCGGCAAGAAGCTGGCCCTGGTGGACGATACGCCGGGCGTCACCCGTGACTGGCGCTCGGCCCCGGCCCATGTCGGCGGCCTGTCCTTCACGGTGGTCGATACCGCCGGTCTGGAGGATGTGACCGACGACAGCCTGGAGGCGCGCATGCGCCGCCAGACCGAGCAGGCCCTGGCCCGTGCCGACGTCGCGCTGTTCATCATCGACGCCCGTGCCGGCATCACGCCGTTGGATCGCCATTTCGCCAAGCTGCTGCGCCGCGGCAAGACCCCGGTGCTGCTGGTCGCCAACAAGACCGAGGGCAAGGCCAGCCAGCCCGGCATGTTCGAATCCTACGAACTCGGCCTGGGCGATCCGATCCCGCTGTCCGCCGAGCATGGCGAGGGCATGGCCGATCTGGTCGAGGCCCTGCTGCCCTACGCTCCGCCCGAGGACTCCGACGAGACCGAGGACGCTGACGACGGCTTCGATCCCTCCATCCCCATCGGCGACCAGCCCGAGCCGGAAGAGGATCGCAGCAAGCCGATTCAGATCGCCATCGTCGGCCGTCCGAACGTCGGCAAGTCGACCCTGCTGAACAGCCTGCTCGGCGAGGAGCGCGTGCTGACCGGACCTGAGGCCGGCATGACGCGCGATGCCATCGCCGTCGACTGGGAGTGGCGCGACCGCCGCTTCAAGCTGGTCGACACCGCCGGAATGCGCCGCCGGGCCCGCGTCGACGAGAAGGTTGAAAAGCTGGCGGTTGCCGACAGCCTGCGCGTCATCCGCATGGCGAATGTCGTGGTGCTGGTGGTCGATGCCGCCGCCATCCTCGACAAGCAGGATCTGACCATCGCCCGGCTGGTGATTTCCGAGGGCCGCGCCCTGGTGATCGCCGTCAACAAGTGGGACACGGTCGACGACCGCGCCATGGCTCTGCGTCAGGTCGAGGACAAGCTCCAGGCCGCGCTCGGCTACATCAAGGGCGTCAAGGTCGTCACAATCTCGGCGCTGAAGGGCCACAAGCTCGACACGCTGCTGGACGGCGTGCTGGAGACCTACACGGTCTGGAACCGCCGCATCCCGACCGCCCAGCTGAACCGCTGGATCGAAGGCGTTCTGGACCACCACCCGCCGCCCCTGGTGGAGGGCCGCCGGGTGAAGATCCGCTACGTCACCCAGGTGAAGACCCGTCCGCCGACCTTCGCGCTGTTCGTCAACAAGCCGCTGGATCTGCCGGAAAGCTACCAGCGTTACCTGACGACGCATCTGCGCGAGAGCTTCGACATGCCCGGCGTGCCGGTGCGCCTGCTTCTGCGCAAGGGTAAGAATCCGTACGCGGACGATTGATCCCGATGTCCCCTCTCCCCGATGGGAAGAGGGCTACGACGAGCACCGGTAATGTTGTGGAGCGCGATCTGAAACGATCACGCTCCACATAAAAATTTGCGCTGACCTGCGTCCACCTGCCAGGCGGCTTTACATGTTGTCGATGGGAAGCGTCGCCCGCTGATTGGGCAGGCGCTGTTATCCGCCCAGTCCCGGCGTCCCAAGGGCGATTGTCCGTCGGTCCGCTCCTGGAATTTGGACGCCACCGCCTCAGTCGTCCGATCCAGACCCTTCCTTGCGGTCCCCGGGATTGTCCGTGCCTCACCATAGGTCATCGGAGCGACCGATTTGAGAGCGGCCCTCTGTGACGCGGGCAGGCTCGCACCGCGCCGTGCGATTGACTCTCCCCAGGATAAATCCCGTCTCGACAGCGAAGCCTGCAACTGATATCCATTCTCATGAAATTGAGAGCCATTCGCAGTCCGGGAGTGATGGATGTTCATCGTTAAGATCGCTGGCGTCGCTTTTGCAGTCGGTGCCTTGACCGCCTTTTCCGTCCAGGCGCAGGAAGTCAATGTCTACAATTCCCGACATTACAATACTGACCGCGCGATCTATGAAACCTTTACCAAGTCGACCGGGATCAAGGTCAACATTATTGAAGGCAACCATGATGAGCTGATCCAGCGCATGAAGTCGGAAGGGGCCAGCAGCCCGGCCGATCTGTTCATCACCGTCGATGCCGGCCGTCTGGCCGCTGCCGCCAAGGAAGGGCTGCTCGCCTCCGTCACCTCGCCGCAGCTCGATGCGGTCAAGGTTCCGGCAAACCTGCGCGATCCGAACGGCGCCTGGTGGGGCCTGTCCAGCCGCGCCCGCATCGTCGTCTATGCCCGTGACCGGGTGAAGCCGGAGCAGATCAAGGATTACGAGGACCTCGCCAAGCCGGAGTGGAAGCATCGCGTGCTGACCCGCAGCGGCACCCATCCCTACAGCCTTGCCCTGACCGCCTCGATGATCGAAGCGTTGGGCGAGGAGAAGACGGAGGAGTGGGTCAAGGGCCTCGTCGCCAACCTCGCCCGTCCGCCGCAGGGCGGCGACACCGACCAGATCAAGGCGGTCGCGGTCGGCGAAGGCGATCTGGCCATTGCCAACACCTATTATGTCGGCAAGATGATCACCTCGGCCAAGCAGGAGGACCGTGAGATCGCGTCCAAGATCGGCGTCATCTTCCCCAACCAGGGCAACCGCGGCACCCATGTGAACCTGAGCGGCGCCGGCGTGGTGAAGACCTCCAAGAACCAGGATAACGCCCGCAAGCTGCTGGAGTATCTGCTGAGCCCGGAGGCGCAGCGCCAGTTCGCCGACGGCAACATGGAATATCCGGTCAACCCGGCGGTCCAGCCGCATCCGGAACTGGTGAAGCTCGGCAGCTTCAAGGCGGCCGAGGTGAACGCCGCCTCCTTCGCCGCCCACACGCCGCAGGCGCTGCGCATCATGGACCGTGCCGGCTGGAAGTAAGATGACAGAAGCCCTTTCCCCGTCCGCTCTTTCCCCGTCGGTCGTCCTCTCCGGCATCACCCACCGCTACGGTCGCGCCGACAGCGGCGTGACGGCGGTCGACGGCGTCTCGCTGTCGGTCGCCCCGCGCGAGGTGGTGTGCATCGTCGGCCCGTCCGGTTGCGGCAAGTCGACCTTGCTGCGCCTGATCAGCGGACTTGAGGCGGTTCAGAAGGGCGAGATCGCGGTGGACGGGCAGGTGCTCGCCACCGCGGGCCGGTCGCTGCCGCCGGAAAAGCGGCCGGTCGGCATGATGTTCCAGGACTTCGCGCTGTTCCCGCACCTGACGGTGGCGGGCAACATCGCCTTCGGCCAGATCGACCGTCCGCGCGCCGAACGCCGGCGCCGGGTGGACGAATTGCTGGAGACCATGGCGCTGACCCGCTATGCCGACGCCTACCCGCACACCCTGTCGGGCGGCCAGCAGCAGCGGGTGGCGCTGGCCCGCGCCATGGCGCGCGACCCCAAGGTCCTGCTGCTGGACGAGCCGTTCTCCGCACTGGACGAGCAGCTTCGCCGGTCGGTGCGGGAGGAGGTGGTGCGGATCATCCGCGCCAGCGGCATCGCCACCGTCGTCGTCACCCACGACCCGGAAGAGGCGATGGAGATGGGCAACCGCGTCGTGGTGATGGAGGCCGGGCGCATCGTCCAGGCCGACACGCCGGTGACCCTCTATCAGCGCCCGGCCAACAGCTTCGTCGCCCGCCTGTTCGGCGAGGTGAACCGGTTCGAAGCGACGGTGCGCGACGGGCAGATCGTCACGCCGCTCGGCCGGATCATGGCCCCCGGCCTGCCGGGCGGAACGAAGGTCGAGGTCGCCTGCCGGGTCGAGGATCTGGAGCTGCTTCCGCCGGGCACCCGGCCCGATGCCGTTCCCGTGCGGGTGCGCCACTCCAGCTTCCTCGGGCCTGCAACGCGGGTGTGCCTGGATTTGGCCGGGTCGGAGGTTCATGCGCGCCTGCCCGGCCATGTGGACGTGCGTGCCGGCGAAGAGCTGTCCGCCGCGATGGCGACCGAACGCGCGATGGTGTTCCCGGCAGAGTGAGCGAGGGGTGGGGGGAGGCCTCAGGCCCCCGCCCGCACCTCGTCCTCGCCGAATTGCAGCCGGCACAGCCGGGCATAGGCCCCATCGGCGGCCAGAAGCGCCTCGTGCGGGCCTTGTTCGATGATGCGCCCGCCTTCCATCACCACGATCCGGTCGGCATTGCGCACCGTCGCCAGACGATGAGCGATCACCAGTGTGGTGCGCCCCTCCGTCAGCCGTTCCAGAGCAGCCTGCACCAGTCGTTCCGATTCACTGTCCAGCGCGCTGGTCGCCTCGTCCAGCAGTAGGATCGGCGCATCCTTCAGGAAGGCGCGGGCCAGCGCCAGGCGCTGGCGCTCGCCGCCCGACAGCTTCACGCCGCGGTCGCCGATCACCGTGTCGTAGCCCTCCGGCAGCTTCGACACGAAATCGTGCGCGGCGGCCGCCTTGGCGGCGGCGATCACGTCGTCCATCCCGGCATCGAGACGGCCGAAGCAGATGTTCGCCCGCACGGTGTCGTTGAACAGCACGGTGTCCTGGCTGACGATGGACACGGCACCGCGCAGGCTGCGCAGGGTGGCGCCGCGGACATCCTGGCCGTCGATCAGCACCTCGCCACCCGTCACGTCGTAGAGGCGGGGGATCAGGTTGAAGACCGTCGACTTGCCGGCGCCGCTGCGCCCAACCAGCGCCACCGTGCTGCCGGCCGGCACGTCGAGGTCGATGCCCTTCAGCGTGTCGGCCCCGGCCTCATAGGAGAAGCGGACGCCGCGCAGCGCGACGGCACCCGTCGAGACGGAGAGCGGTTTGGCGCCCGGCTGCTCGACGATGGTCGGCTGCTGGTCCAGCAGTTCGAAGATGCGCTGGGCGGCGGCAAGCCCCTCCTGCAAGGCTGCGTTCAGCGTGCCGATGGCGCGCACCGGCTGGGCCGCCATCAGCAGCGCGCCGACGAAGCCGGAGAAGGCGCCGACCGACCCTTCGCCCATCGTCATGCGATAGCCGGCGAAGGCGATCACGCCGGCAACCGCGACGCCGCCCAGCACCTCCATCATCGGGTCGATGCGCGAGCGGGCGCGCACCGCCTTCATCGTCAGCAAGTAGTTCTCGTGGAAGGCGCGGCCTGCGCGGGCGCGCTCATAATCTTCGAGGTTGTAGGTCTTGACCATGCGCGCGCCCGACAGGCTTTCGGTCAGCAGCGAGGTCATGTCGCCCATCTGCGCCTGGGTGTCGCGGGAGACACGGCGCAGGCGCTTGCCGATCCGCACGATGGGAACGGCGGCGATGGGATAGATGATGAAGACAATCAGCGACAGCAGCCAGTCGAGATAGAACATCGACCCGACCAGCGCGATCACCGTCAGGATGTCGCGCACCAGCCCGGTCAGCGTCCGGGTCAGCGCGTTGCGGATCAGATCGACGTCGTTGATGAAGCGCGAGGTCAGCGACCCGGTGGGGGTGGCGTGAAGCTGCGCCATGTCGGCGGTTTGCAGGTGCGTGAACATCGCCAGCCGGACGTCGGCGATGATGCGCTGGACGATGTCGCTGGTCACCACCGTCTGGGAATAGAGCGACACGCCCTTGATGATCGTCACCGCGACGATGGCGAGCGGGATCGCCAGCAGCATGCCGCGGTCCTGGGCGGAGAACATGGCATAGGACCGGTCGATCAGCAGCGGATAGGCGCCGGTGGTCGCCGCCACAACCGCCATCAGCACGAAGGACACCAGCAGCTTGCCGCGATAGGGACGCACCCATTCGCGCCACATCCGGGCCGCCAGCCGTTCGGTCGCCGCATCCAGGCGCAGGGGCTTGCCGCTCTTGTTCGTCACGGTCGCATCCGATCATCTTGTCCGATGGGGATGGCTTAGCCCATGGGCTTCGGCTTTGTCCACCGGTCGACGTGGCGGTGCCGGTGCTGGTTACAGGCTTCCTTTACCGATTTCGTACGAGACTGCTGACGATTAGGGCGGCGAACATGGGTGCCGCCGGGGACAGGGGAACAGGCCAATGCCAAACGGAACCAGCCTGAATGGCGGAAATGGCGGCGGGAGCGCGCGGCGTCCGCGCATCGGTCTTGCGCTGGGCGGCGGCGTGGCGCGCGGCTGGGCGCATATCGGGGTGCTGCGGGCGCTGAAGCGCTATGGCATCGAGGCCGACATCGTCTGCGGCTCCTCGGTCGGGGCGCTCGTGGGTGGCGTCCATCTCGCGGGAAAGCTCGACACGCTGGAAGAGTGGGTGCGCACGCTGACCCGGATGAAGATCGTCGGCTATCTGGATCTGCGGCTGCGCCAGGGCGGTGGACTGATCAGCGGCGACCGGCTGCTGGCTGAACTGCGCCTGCATCTGGGAGACGTGCGGATCGAGGAACTGCCATGCCCCTATGCCGCCGTCACCACCGACTTGGTGACCGGCCACGAGGTGTGGCTGCAGCGCGGCGAACTGGTCGACGCCATGCGGGCGTCCTTCTCGCTGCCGGGGGTGTTCCCACCGGCGTCCATCGACGGGCGCTGGATGATCGACGGCGCGCTGGTCAACCCGGTGCCGGTGTCGGCCTGCCGGGCGCTGGGCGCGCAGATGGTGATCGCCGTCAATCTGGCCGGCGATATCCTGGGCAAGGCGCGCAAGCCCGGGTCGAGCGTGCCGACCGCCGCAGGATTCGACCTGTTGCGGCTGGTCGAGGACGAGACGCCGGGCCATCGCGCGCCGAGCGGCATCGGCGCCCTGACGCGTCGGATCTTCCGCCGCGACTATGAGGGTCCGAGCCTGTTCGGCGTGATGGTCTCGTCGCTCAGCATCGTCACCGACCGCATCACCCGGTCACGGCTTGCCGGCGATCCGCCGGACGTGCACATCGTGCCGCGGCTGGGTCACATCGGGCTGACCGAGTTCGACCGGGCCGACGATTGCATCCGCGAGGGCGAACTGGCGGTGGAGCGCGTCCTGCCGGAACTGCACGACGCGCTCGCCGTCTTCGCCACCGGTCCGCGCGAATCGACGCGCGCACCGGTGCGTGACTGAGGCCTTTGGGCGGCCGGTCTTAGAGTTCGTCTGATGCTTATTGAAGCACCATACAAACTCTAAGTTTTTGGTTTTCCGTGTGATTCACGCTTCAAGCGATTCCGCTTGAAGCGATCACACTCTAGTGATCGATGGCGGTGCCCAGCGCCGCACCGCCCAGACCGCCGATCACGGCGCCGCGGGTACCGTCCACGGCGTATCCGCCGGCCGCACCGGCCGCACCGCCGACCACGCCGCCAGTCGAGCAGGCGGTGACGGAAAGGAGCGCGAACACCGCACCGATCAGACGCAAACGGGACATCATACTACCCTCCACGTGTTGACTGTTCGGTCTCTAAACACGCGAAAACGCATTTTGCTTCCATCGCCCCCTGATCTTTTGGTCCTGCTTCTTTGGAGGAACTTCTTCTCTCCATAAGCGTTGACCGGACTTTAACCGTGAAACGTTGATACGGGGGAACCACCATGCGGACCATGACCAACAGGTTGCGCGTCACGGCCATCGCCGCGGTCGCGGCTCTATCGCTCGGCGCCTGCCAGACCGGAAACAGCAGCGGCGGCGGCATCGGCGGGATGAATACGTCGGAGACCGTCGGCACGTTGGGCGGCGCCGTCGCCGGCGGCCTGCTCGGCTCGCGCTTCGGTGGAGGCGCGGGCAAGCTGGCGACGACGGCCATCGGCACGCTGGTCGGCGCCTATGCCGGCCAGCAGCTGGCCCGGCACTTCAGTCCCGCCGACCAGAACCGCGCGTCGGACGCGGAGGAGCGCGCGGTCGCCAACAACCAGACCATCACCTGGAACAACCCGCAGTCCGGCAACAGCGGCACCATCCAGCCGGTGAGGACCTATCAGGGCACCGACGGTCAGACCTGCCGCGACTACAACCATACGGTCGTGATCGACGGCAGGACCGAGGTGGCGCGCGGCACCGCCTGCCGTCAGGCTGACGGAAGCTGGAAGCTGGTATCGTAAGCGTACAGCCTATCCGAATGACCGCCTCCGGGTCCTACTCCTTGCGGATGTGGGGAGTTGCCGTCAAAATCAAGGAGTTCCGCCGGATGGCGGCCCGATAAGAATGGCGTGCGGGGCTTATGGAGGCGGTCAGCTACATCATCCTCATCGGATCGACCCTGCTGATCGTCAGCGTGCTGACCAGCTACCTCGCTTTGCGGGTCGGTGCGCCGCTGCTGCTGATCTTCCTCGGCATCGGCCTGCTGGCCGGCGAGGACGGGATCGGCCACATCTCCTTCAACGATGCCGGCTCCGCCTTCCTGATCGGATCGATGGCGCTGGCCGTGATCCTGTTCGAAAGCGGGTTCGACACCAAGCTCGCCAGCTACAAGTCCGCAGCCTGGCCGGCGATGACGCTGGCGACGGTCGGGGTGGCGGTCACCACCGGCGTGGTGGGAATCGCCGCCCATTACCTGATGGGGCTGGGCTGGGGGGAGGCGCTGCTGGTCGGGGCGGCGTGCAGTTCCACCGACGCGGCGGCGGTCTTCTTCCTGCTGCGCGTCGGCGGCATCACCCTCCGCGACCGCGTCCGCTCCACCCTGGAAATCGAATCGGGCAGCAACGACCCGGTCGCCATCATGGTGACCATCCTGCTGGTGGAGGCGGCGACCCACGGTCTGGCGTCTCCAATCGCCATTGTCGGCGAGTTGGTGCTGGCTTTTTCGCTGGGCGGGGTGATGGGGCTGGCCGGCGGCTGGCTGCTGGTGACTTTCATCAACAAGGCGAATTTCGAAGCCGGGCTGAACCCGGTGGTGACGCTGACCTTCGCCCTGTTCATCTTCGCCGTCACCAACGTGATGGGCGGCAGCGGCTATCTCGCCGTTTATGCCGCCGGGCTTTATGCCGGCAACGTCAAGCTGCGCGGCGCCCTGGAACTGCGGCGCTTCCATGCCGGGCTGACCTGGCTCAGCCAGATCGTCATGTTCGTGATGTTGGGGCTGCTCGCCACGCCGCGGGAATTCGGTGGAATAATCCTGCCGGCGCTGGGTGTGGCCTTCGTCCTGATCGCCGTCGCCCGCCCTGCCGCGGTGTGGATGTGCCTGCTGCCCTTCCGCTTCTCGGTCCGGGAGACCAGCTTCATCGCCTGGGTCGGCTTGCGCGGGGCGGTGTCGCTCCTGCTTGCGCTGGTGCCGGTGCTGGGCGGGCTGGAGAATGGACAGCTGATCTTCAACACCGCCTTCATCGTCGTGGTGGTGTCGCTGCTGGTGCAGGGCTGGACCATCGGCACGATGGCGCGGGCGCTGGAACTGATCGTGCCGCCGCGCCGCGGCCCGGTGGAGCGCGTGGAACTGGAGCTTCCCGGCAATGCCGACCAGGAACTGGTCGCCTATACCGTCCATGCCAAGAGCCCGGCGGCCAGAGGGCAGCGCATGCCGCGCTGGGCCAGGCCGTCGCTGGTCATCCGGTCGGGTGCGGTGGTGCCGCTGCACAGGGCGAAGCCGTTGCAGCCCGGCGACCATGTCTATCTGTTCACGCCGCAGCACCGGCTGACCCTGATCGACAGGCTCTATGGCGGCAGCCGGGCGCTCGACCAGAACGACCGGGAGTTCTACGGCGATCTGGTGCTGAGCCCCGACGCGACGGTGGAGCAGATCGCCGAGATGTATGGGTTGCCGCTGTCGATGTCGAACGCCCGGCTGACGCTGAGCGACCTGCTGCGCAACGAGTTCGGTGGCTCCTGCGAGCTGGGCGACCGGGTGCGCATGGGCGGCGTCGAGCTGATCGTGCGCGATATGGAGGACAGCATCATCACTTCCGTCGGCTTGGCGCTGGAGCCGGCCCGCGTGACCAGCCGGCGCCGGCCGCTCTATCAGCGGCTTGCCGACATCGGCGGGCGGCTGGGCGGCTGGTGGAACGAGCAGTCCTTCCGCCGCTGGAAGGAACGCGAAAAGCAGCGGGCGTGCCGGACGGGCGTGCCGGCGGCGGAGCCCCGGCACGACGAACGGGTGGAAAGCCGCACTGAAGTCTGACGTTAGTCGCGGTGCCCCGGCCGCGACGCCGCGATGGTGCGGCTGAGATAGATGACCGGGGCGAGGCCGACCAGAACGATCACCAGGGCGGGCAGGGCGGCGTCGTCCAGCCGCTCGGTGGAGGCCATGCGGAAAGCCTCGATCGCCAGCGTGTCGAAATTGAAGGGCCGCAGGATCATCGTCGCCGGCAGCTCCTTCGTGATGTCGACAAAGACCAGCATGGCGGCGCTGAGCAGGCTGGGGCGCAGCAGCGGCAGATGGACCCGGCGCAGCACCTGTAACGGCGTGTGGCCGAGCGAACGTGCCGCCCCTTCCAGATTCGGGCCGATCTTGGCGAAGCCCGACTCCAGCGGCCCATAGGCGACCACGAAGAAGCGGATCAAATAGCCGTAGAGGATGCCGGCGATGGTGGTGCCGAGGATCGCGCCCATCGGCCAGCCGGTCCAGTCGCGCGTCAGCCCGACGGTGATGAGGATGCCGACGGCGATCACCGTGCCCGGCGTGGCATAGCCGAGCGAGGCAAGGCGTGCAGCGCCGGTGGCGAAGCCGCTGCGGTCATGGCGCACGCCATGGATCACCATAAGCGCCACCGCGACGACCAGAACCGCGCCGCTGGCGCCCAGGATGAAGGTGTTCACCGTCAGGTCGGTGAATCGGGCGAGCGTCAGCTCGGTGCCGCCGCGCAGGATCATGCGGATCAGCACGGCACCCGGCAGCAGGAAGCCGAACAGCACCGGCGTCAGGCAGACGATCCAGGCAATCACGGTGCCGCGGGCCGACAGGCGCGGGGCGGGCAGGGCGCGGTAGCGGCCGGTGGTCTGGTGGAAGCGCATCTTTCCGCGCGACAGCCGCTCCAGCCCGACCAGCGCCAGCACCACCAGCAGCAGGACAGCGGCAAGCTGTGCCGCCGCGGCCGGATCGCCCAGCGCGAACCAGGTGCGGTAGATGCCGACGGTGAAGGTGTCGATGCCGAAATAGCGGACCGCGCCGAAGTCGGCCAGCGTCTCCATCAGCGCATAGCCGACGCCGGCCACCAGCGCCGGCCGGGCGAGCGGCAGTGCCACGCGGCGGAAGGCGCCGAAGGCGGAGCAACCCAGCGTGCGGCTGGCCTCCAGCACGCAGACCGACTGTTCGAGGAAGGCGGCGCGGGTCAGCACATAGACGTAGGGGTACAGCACCGACGACAGCACCAGCCCGGCGCCCCAGGCGGTGTGGATGTCCGGGAACCAATAGTCGCCGCGCCGCCAGCCGAAGGTGGCGCGCAGGAAGGACTGCAACGGTCCGGCAAATTGCAGGAAGTCGGTGTAGGTGTAGGCCAGCACATAGGCCGGCATGGCCAGCGGCAGCAGCAGCAGCCATTGCAGGATCCCGCGACCGCGGAAGTCGTGCATGGTGACGGTCCAGGCGCAGGCGACGCCGGTCACCAGCGTGACGACGCCGACGATGCCCAGCAGGATCACCGTGTTGAGGATATAGCCGGGAAGCACCGTCCGTGCCATGTGCCCCCACAGATCGGTGGAGACTCCGGCGGACTGGACGAAGACGGCGAGGATCGGCAGGGCGATCAGCAGTGCGAGGATCAGGGCGAACAGCCCGGTCGGGCCGATTCGTGCCCAGAGCTGGCGGGGAGAGAAGGACGGGGAGCCGGGGGACTTCGCGTCGGTCGCCATCGCCATGCGGAAACATCCTCGCATCGGTTCAAAAATCAGGGTGCAAAAAGAAGGCGGCGCCTGCTCCCTGGTGAGGGGGCAGGCGCCGCCGGTACTCTACCCTATATGCGAACCGTTATCAGCTGGCTTCGGCGGCACGCGAGTGACGCTTGCGCTCGTTCGGATCGAGGTAGCGCTTGCGCAGGCGGATCGACTTCGGCGTCACTTCCACCAGCTCGTCGTCGGAGATGTAGGACAGCGCCTTTTCCAGGGTCATCTGGATCGGCGGGGTCAGGCGGACAGCCTCGTCCTTGCTGGTGGTGCGGATGTTGGTCAGCTGCTTGCCCTTGATGACATTGACCTCAAGGTCGTTGCCGCGGGTGTGCTCGCCGATGATCATGCCCTGATAGACCGGCACGCCCGGATCGATCAGCATCGGGCCGCGATCCTCCAGGTTCCACAGGGCGTAAGCCACCGCGGTGCCGTCGCTGTTGGAGATCAGGACGCCGGTGCGGCGGGCGGCGATGGCGCCCTTGAACGGGGCGTAACCGTGGAACAGGCGGTTCATGATGCCGGTGCCGCGGGTGTCGGTCAGGAACTCGCCCTGGTAGCCGATCAGGCCGCGCGACGGCGCATGGAAGACGATGCGGGTCTTGTTGCCGCCCGAGGGACGCATCTCGATCAGGTCGGCCTTGCGCTCCGACATCTTCTGAACGACGGTGCCCGAGAACTCCTCGTCGACGTCGACGACGACTTCCTCGATCGGCTCCAGGCGCTGGCCGTTCAGCGGATCGGTCTTGAACAGCACGCGCGGACGGCTGATCGCCAGCTCGTAACCCTCGCGGCGCATGGTCTCGATCAGGATGCCCAGCTGCAGTTCGCCGCGGCCGGCCACCTCGAAAGCGTCGCCGCCCTCGGTGTCGGAGATGCGCAGCGCCACGTTGCCTTCGGCTTCGCGGAACAGGCGGTCGCGGATCATGCGGCTGGTGACCTTGTCACCCTCGCGGCCGGCCAGCGGGCTGTCGTTGACCGAGAAGGTCATCGCCAGGGTCGGCGGATCGATCGGCTGGGCCGACAGCGGCTCGGCCACTTCGGGCGCACAGATGGTGTCGGCAACCGTGGTGTTGGTCATGCCGGCCAGCGCAACGATGTCGCCGGCATGCGCCTCGTCCACCGGAACGCGCTCCAGGCCGCGGAAGGCCAGCACCTTGCTGATGCGGGCGTTCTCGATCAGCTTGCCGTCGCGGCTCATCGACTTGACGGCCATGTTGACCTTGACCGAACCGGTCAGGATGCGGCCGGTCAGGATGCGGCCCAGATACGGGTTCGCTTCCAGCGTGGTCGCCAGCATGCTGAAGGGCAGGTTTTCCTCGACCTTCGGGGCCGGGACATGGTCGCGGATCAGCTCGAACAGCGGGGTCAGCGTCTCGCGGGCGCCGTTTTCCAGGTCCGTGGTCGCCCAGCCGTTGCGGCCCGAAGCGAACAGGGTCGGGAAGTCCAACTGCTCGTTCGAGGCGTCGAGCGAGGCGAACAGGTCGAACACCTCGTCATGCACCTCGTGCGGACGGCCGTCGGGACGGTCCACCTTGTTGATGACGACGATGGGGCGCAGGCCGAGCTTCAGGGCCTTGCCCAGCACGAACTTGGTTTGCGGCAGCGGGCCTTCGGCCGCGTCGCAGAGCAGGACGACGCCGTCGACCATGGAAAGGATGCGCTCCACCTCGCCGCCGAAATCGGCGTGGCCCGGGGTGTCGACGATGTTGATGCGCAGGTCGTTCCACAGAACGGACGTGCACTTGGCCAGAATGGTGATGCCGCGCTCGCGCTCCAGGTCGTTGGAGTCCATGGCGCGTTCGGCGACCTGCTGGTTCTCGCGGAACGAGCCGGCCTGCTTGAGGAGCTGGTCGACCAGCGTGGTCTTGCCGTGGTCGACGTGGGCGATGATAGCGACGTTACGGAGATTCATGGAGCCTTCGGTCTCGCAAGGGCACCCCCGACACGCAGCAGCGTCATGCCACAAACAACAAAAAGGCCCGCCGAAAGAAATCGGTGGGCGCTGTCGGGGAAACTGTTGCGGCGCAATATATGGATCCCGGGCAAAAACGCAAGCGCCGTGCCCTTTGGGCTAGGGCGAATTTCCGGGATGGAGCCATGCGTCAATGGGCCCTACATTGGGGACGATGATCCGCTTCGCTTCCGCTTCCCGCCGCCGCGCGGCCGCTGCAACGAGGATTGCAGCCGCTCCGCTCAAGGCTCCGATCGCCGTACCGATGGTCGCCGCCCTGCTGATGCTGGGACCGGCCGACGCCGGCTATGCCCAGGATTCGCCGCCCGACAGCATCCCCGGCGCCGTGCCCGCGGCGCCGTCGGAGGGTGCTCCGCCGGACGCCGTGCCACCGGACGAGGAGGTGAGGCCGGCCGGCATCACCTATGAGGTGGAGATCACCGGCGTCGAGGATGAGGGGCTGCGCGGCACGTTGCGCGACGCTTCCACCCTGGTGGAACTGAAGGACGACCATCCGCCCTCGCTGATCGGGCTGGAGCGGCGGGCCGACAGCGACCGTGACCGTTTGCAGACGGCGCTGCGCTCCGCCGGCTATTACGACGCGAAGCTGGACATCCGCATCGACGATCCGGCGGCGGCCGGTACCCTGCCGGCGGGCGGGCAGGCTCCCCCGGTCAAGGTGACGGTCGCAGTGACGCCGGGGCCGCTTTATCACATCAAGACGGTGACGGTGCGCGGTATTTCCAGTCCCGCTGGCAGCTCCATCCTGCCGAAGGAGGTCGCCACCGACGATCTCGGCCTTGTCGCCGGTGCCCCCGCAATCGCCCAGAAGGTGCTGGATGCCGAATCGGAACTGGTCGGCCGGCTGAGCAAGCGCGGCTACGCCTTCGCCAAGGTGCCCGACCGCGAGGTGGTGGTCGATCATTCCGACCGCACGATGGATGTCACCTACAGCGTCGATCCCGGTCCGCTCACCCGCTATGGCGCCACCCGAATCGAAGGGCTGGAGAAGGTCGACGAGGATCTTGTGCGCGGGCGTCTCGCCTGGAAGGAGGGGCAGGTTTACGACCCGGGCGCCACCGACCGGGCGCGTCAGGACATCGCCGCCCTCCAGGTCTTCGACACCGTCCGCGTGAGGATGGCGGACGAGCCGGGGCCGAACGGCGTGACCCCTGTCATCGTGTCGGTCGGCGAGCGCAAGCGTCGCTTCATCGGCGGCGGCGTCACCTATTCGACCCAGGACGGGGTGGGTGCCAACGCCTATTGGGGCCACCGCAACCTGTTCGGCGGAGCGGAGCAGCTTCGCGTCGGCGTCGATGTCGGACGCGTTGCCGGCTCAAGCGGCGGTACGTCGAGCAAAGGCAACGACCTGCCGGACCTGCGCTTCAGCGTCAATTTCCGCAAGCCGGACTTTCTGGCGGTGAAGCAGTCGCTGGTGGTCAATTTCGCCGTGGTGAACGACCAGCCGCCGGCCTACAGCCGCGTCGCGTCCGAACTGACGGTGAAGCTGGAGCGGCCTTTGACCGACCAGCTGACCGTCAGCTATGGCGTGACCGGCGAGCGCGGCCGGGTGCGGACGGAGGACACCACCTATCAGACCTCCTTCATCGGCGTGCCGCTGGGGGCGGCCTGGAACGGCACCGACAATCTGCTGAACCCTACCTCCGGCCAGCGGGCATCGTTGCAGGTGACGCCCTGGTTCCCAGTGGGCGGCGACACCAAATCGCCCTTCACCTCGATATTGCTGAACGGCTCCACCTATTACGATCTCGGCAAGGACGGGCGCTATGTCGCCGCGGGCCGGATCGGTTTGGGCAGCATCCTCGGCACGTCGCTGAGCGACATTCCGCCGGATCACCGCTTCTATGCCGGCGGCGGCGGGTCGGTGCGCGGCTACGGTTTCCAGAAGGCGGGGCCGCGCGACCGCTACGACGATCCGGTCGGCGGCCGGTCGCTGTTCGAGATCGGGGCGGAGCTGCGCATCAAGGTAACGGAGAGCATCGGCGTGGTGCCCTTCGTCGATGCCGGCACCGTCTATGACAAGGCATATCCCGACTTCAGCGAGCCGTTGCGCGTTGGTGCCGGGCTGGGGCTGCGTTACTACACCGACTTCGGTCCGCTGCGCGTCGATGTCGGCGTTCCGCTCAATCCCGCCAGCGGCGATTCGCGCTGGCAGCTGTATCTCAGCCTGGGTCAGGCGTTCTGATGGCGCATTTTCGTCCCAATCCTTTGGGACGATGACTGTTTAATGCGGTTGAGACAAAGATGGTGCTGGTGAAAGGGTATGGTGTGACGGCGGTTCGCTTATTTCTGGTCGGTCTGACGATCCTTGCCGGCCTGCTGGCCGGTCCGCAGCCCGCTCGGGCCTTCTCGCTGTTCGCCGGCGATACCGCCCGCGACTGGCTGGTCGAGAAGATCGAGGGCGCCGTCGAGTCGCCGGACATGCACCTGAAGCTGGGCGCCATCGAAGGCAGCATCCCCACCGACTTCACCATCGCGACCGTCACGCTGGCCGACAGCCAGGGCGTCTGGCTGACCATCGACCGGCTGCATGTGGTGATGTCGCCGTCCGCCCTGTTCCTGCGAAGCGCCAGGATCGACGCGCTGGAGGCGGCATCCGTCGTGGTGACCCGAGCACCGGTCAGCACCCAGCCGGCCGCACCGTCCGATCCCAACGCCCCGCTGCTGCCCAGCCTGCCGGTCGACATCGATCTGAAGAAGCTGGTGGTGGAGCGGCTGGAACTGGCACCGGCGCTGCTCGGTGAATCGGCTGTGCTGCGCATTGCCGGCGCCTTGGCGCTGGAGCATAGCGGTGGGGCGCTGAACGCCAACCTGTCGGTGGCGCGCATCGACGACAAGCCGGGCAAGGCCGATCTGGTCGCCATCTTCGATCCCGGCAAGAACACGCTGAACCTGTCGGTCGATGCATCCGAACCCGCGGGCGGCGTCATGGCCCGCGGGCTGTCGATTCCCGGCCTGCCGCCGGTCGAACTGGCGCTGAAGGGCGACGGCACGCTGGACGACTGGACCGGCAAGCTGACCGCCATGGCCGGCGAGGCGGCATCGCCCACCGGCACGCTGAATGCCGACGCCACCATCAAGAAGGGGCCGGAGGGGCATGCGCTGACGCTGGCGGCCGGCGGCAACTTCGCGCCGCTGATCGCCGGTCTGGCCGGTGAAACGGTGGTGCCGCTGATCGGCCCCAACCCGACGCTGAACGCGGCCGTCCTGCGGGCACCGTCTGGGGCCATCAGCCTGCGTCCGCTGGCGCTGACCGTCGCCGCGGCGAACGCGACGGTGAACGGCGACGTCGCCGCCGATTACAAGAGCCTGACCCTGCGCTGGACCTTGCAGGCCGGGCCGGATTCCACGCTGCATCCGCTGGTGCCGCTGTCCTGGCGCGAGGGCGTGGTGGAAGGCTCCGCCGAAGGGGCGCTGAGTGCGCTGAACGTCGCGGTGAACGCCACCTTGCGCGACCTCGCTGCCGACGATCCGGCGCTGTCCCACCTGACCGGACCGGAGACGATTCTCGCCGCCAAGGCGCAAATCGACACCGGCAGCGGCCGGATCGGTTTGGAGACGCTGGCGCTGACCGCCGCCGCGGCACGGGCCGAGGCGAAGGGCACCGTCGGCGGCTGGGGCCAGACCGTCGACCTGACGCTGAGCGCGAACGCCGACGACCTTGCCCCGCTGTCGGGCCTCGCCGGCCGGCCGCTGGCCGGTGCCGTGGCACTGGCGGGGCCGGTGAAGCGCGGTGCCGACGGCACGCTGACCGCCGATCTGACCGGCAGCCTCGACCGGCTGTCCACCGGCACGCCTGCCGATGCGGTGCTGGGCGACAAGGCGACGCTGAAGCTGGCCGCCAGGATGGAGCCGGACGGCGCCATGCGGTTGACCGACCTGACGGTCGATGGCCGCAACGGCAAGCTGACCGGCAACGCGGCACTGGCCGACAACAAGGTCGATGCCCGCACCACCTTGACCGTGGCGAAGCTGGAGCCGCTGGGCGGCGCGCTCGGCACGCCGATGGAGGGAGCGGCGACGCTGGAGGCGACCGCCCGCGGCCCGCTCGACGCCATCGAGGCGCAGGCGACGCTGAATGCTCGCGACCTCGTGGTGCAGGGCCGCCGGCTGGGCGCCACGGAGCTGAAGGCGACCGCCGCCGGCCTGCCGGCGACGCCGAACGGCACGGTCTCGGCGCGGACCAACCTGGACAAGACGCCGCTGTCGGTCGACGGGCGCTATGCGCTGCGGGAACAGACGCTGCGGCTGGACGAATTGACCGTCGCCAACGGGAACAACCGCATCACCGGACAGGCGCAGGTGGCGCTCGACACGCTGCTCGCCACCGGGCGGCTGGAGGGCAAGCTGCCCAACCTGAACGGCCTGTCGGCGTTGGCGGGGATGCCGCTGGGCGGCGGGGCGAGCTTCACCCTGGCGCTCGACGGCAAGGGCGGCAAGCAGGCGGCCAACCTGACCGCCGATGCCAGCGATCTGCGGATCGAGGGGGAGGGCGGACCGCTGCTCACCGCCCGCCGTCTGACGGCCAAGGCCGATGTTGCCGATGCGCTCGGTACCCCCAGCGGCAAGGCGCGGGTGGAGATGACCGACGGCAACGCTGCCGGCACCGAACTGCGCAGCGTTACGGCCTCGGTCGATGGGTCACTGGCGAAGGCCGGCTTCCAGGCCACTGCCGCCGGAGCGGGCGCCCAGCCGGTCGCGCTGGACCTTGCCGGCAATTTGACGCGGGAAGGGCAGGTGACGCGCATCCGGCTCGACCGCCTGCAGGCGCGCTATGCCGGGGAGGATCTGCGGACCACCGCCCCGGCGACCATCCTGCTGGCCGACCGCCGGTATGAGGTGAAGGAGTTGCGGCTGTCGTCGGGCAATGCCCGGCTGGCCGCCGACCTCGGTCTGAACGGCGACCGGCTGAGCGGCGAGCTGACCATCGACCGCCTGCCGCTGGCGCTGGCGAAGCTGGCCAGCCCGACGCTGGCATTGGACGGCGTCGCCAACGCGCGGGCGTCGCTGGGCGGCACGCTGCGCAACCCGCGCGCCGACGCCACCCTGCGGGTCAGCGGGTTGAAGGCGCAGCAGACCACGCAGGCCGGTCTGCCGGGCATCGACGCGACGCTGGACGCGCAATGGCGCGACCGCCGGCTGTCGCTGAACAGCCGGATCGCCATGCCGAAGAATGCCGGCACGCTGACCGCCAGCGCCGCGCTTCCGCTGGTAATGAACCCCGACAGCTATGCCGTCAGCGTGCCGCCCAACGGGGCGCTTGAGGCGGCGGTGAACGGCACGGTGGATCTGTCGCTGGCGAACGACCTGCTCGCCGCCTCCGGCGACCGGGCGCGTGGATCGCTGCGGCTCGACGTGCGCGCCGGCGGGACGGTGGGCAAGCCGGCGCTCGGCGGGTCTGTGGTGCTGGCGAACGGGCGCTATGAGAACCGGGCGTCGGGTGCGGTGATCACCAACATCGAGGCGCGGCTGGTCGGCGACGGCGACGTCTTCACCATCCAGAGCTTCCGCGGCCGGACGCGCAACGGCGGCGCGATCAGCGCCAGCGGCGTCATCCGTCCGGGCGCCCCTGCCGACCGGCAGTTGGACATCGCCCTCCAGGCCGACAATGCACGGCTGGTGGAGATCGATCTGGTGACGGCGGAGATCGGAGCGAACCTGACCCTGACCGGCGGCTTCGCCAACGCCCGGCTGGCCGGGCCGGTGGATATCCGCCGCGCCGAGATCCAGGTGCCCGACCGCATGCCGGCAAACGTCGTCGATCTGAAGGTGACGGAGGTCGGCAAGGGCCGTCGCGCCCGCGGGACGACCCAGGTGTCCACCGCCGGCGGCACCCGCCGCGTGCCCCAACCGGCCGACGCCCCGCCGGCCGCGACACCCTTCGTCCTGGCGCTGGATATGACGGTGAATGCGCCGAACCAGATCTTCGTCCGCGGCCGTGGGCTGGATGCGGAGCTTGCCGGCAATTTGCGCGTCAAGGGAACGGCTGCGGCGCCGGAGGTGACGGGCCGTTTCAACATCCTGAAAGGCAGCCTGAACCTGCTGGCCAAGAATTTCGAATTCAAGCGCGGCATCTTCGACTTCGACGGCACCCAGCCCATCGACCCGCGGCTCGACCTGCTGGCCGAGGCGACCGCCAACGGCATCACCGCCGACGTGGTGGTCAGCGGTACCGCCCGCCAGCCGAAGATCGAGCTGACCTCGCCCCAGGGACTGCCGCAGGACGAGGTGCTGGCCGGCGTGCTGTTCGGCAAGTCGGTGGGCGACCTGAGCGCGGCGGAGGCGGTGCAGCTTGCCCAGTCCGCGGCGGCCCTGGCCGGTGTTGGCGGAGGAGGTGGCGGCATCCTGGACACGGTGCGCCGCGGCCTGGGTGTCGACCGGCTGGACTTCACCCAGGGCGAGAACGGCAAGGGCGGGGCGGTGCAGGCCGGCCGCTATGTCAGCGACCGTGTCTATGTCGGCGTCGAGCAGGGAATCGGCGCCAACCAGAGCCGGGCGAAAGTCGAGGTCGACATCACCAAGAACCTCAAGGGCACGGCATCCGTCGGCGCCAATTCCGAGACGAAGTTCGGTGTGGTGTACGAGAAGGATTACTGACGGGGTGGGGCAGCGCTAACCCGCCACCCCGACCACGATCCGCGCATGCGACGGCACCGGCACGATGCCGTTCACCGTCTTGGCGTCGAACCGCCGGGCGATGTCGGCCTCCAGCGCCTTTCGCTGTTCCGCAGTCAATCCGCCGAGCCTATGGCCGAAGCTCATGTCGAGGGCGGCATGCCAGAAGGGCTGGCCGGCCGGCGCCTTGCGGACCGGGGTCAGGTCGGTCTCCCATGTCTCCGTAAAGCCGCCGGCGCGCATCAGGTCGGACAGAAGTTCCGGTGGAGCGAAGCGGAACAGCGGATCCAGGCTGCCATCCTCGCCGAGATGGTCGGCCACCGCGTCGCCGATCTCCGCGAACAGGCCATTCCCGGCGCGCGATCCCCAAACCATGAAGGCGGCCTTGCCGCCGGGACGCAGGACACGCAGCACCTCGCGCAGGGCGGTTTCCACCGCCGGCACGAACATGATGCCGAAGCGACAGGTCACCCCGTCGAAAGCGGCGTCGGCGAAGGGCAGGGCGGTCATGTCGGCGGCGATGAAGGCGGGAGCCGGCCCCTCCACGCTCCGGGCGCGGCGCACGGCGCCGGCCATCATGCCGGGGACCAGATCGCTTCCGACCACCAGCCCGTCCGCACCGGCCCGGCGCGCGGCGCTCAAGGCGGGCTCCCCCGCGCCGGATGCAAGGTCGAGCAGGCGGTGACCCTCGACCAGTCCCACCGCATCGAGCAGCGGGCGGTTCAGCTTGTCGGCCAGATCGGCCATCGGATCGGCCCAGCGGTCCCAGGCGTCGGCGCTGGCGGCCCAGCGGTCGCGCTCGCGATCGGCATCAGGCATGGTGCCATCGGGCGGGGCAGCATCGGTTGGGGCGGCATCCGCATGTGCGGTGTCGGGACGGGTGGTTGCGGTCAATGGAGAAGCCTCGCCGTGCCGGCCACGCGCTGGACCGTGTCGGCATCGCTCAGCCGCTCGCCCAGGGCCGACAGCTCGTCGGACAGCTTACGGTTGGCGTCGGTCAATTGTTGGATGCGGGTCTGCGCCGCCTGCTGCTGCTGGGACAGCGTCGCCACCGTCTCCGTCAGCTTGCGGATTTGCTGGGACTGGCGGGCCGCCGCCTCGTTCTGGCTGCGGCGGATCGATCCGACGGCCACCAGCACGACAAGGCTGATGGTCACGCCGGCCGCAATGGCGACGATGCTGATCCCGGTGAACCAGTCCATGGGCGCGAAGCTTCCGCCCATTTCACCCGATGGTCAAGCAGCCTGACAATCCATGAACGCAACGGACCCGGCACCGAGTTGGGCGCCGGGTCCACGCTGTCGAAGAAACAACCGGGGAGGCTGCCGGGGTCAGCCGACGGTGCCGGTGACCGGGCGTTCCGCCTTCATGCGCAGTTCCTTCAGGTGATCGCCGAAGGCGCGCAGGACCGGCATGATCCGCTGGGTCTGGTCGGTGGTGACGTGGGCATCCGTCTTCAGCACGATGGTCGGCGCCTCGGCCATGAGGCGCTTGGCGCGCATCGGGCCAACCTTGTCGTCGAGGAACATGGCCATGCCCATCAGGATGCCCAGCGTGACGTCGTCCGGAGCCTTGGGCAGGGCCAGGACTTCATGAAGCTCATTCAGCAGCGTGTAGGCGACGATGGAGGTGCGTTCGATGGTGTCGACGTCGGCGGCCATGGGCATCGGGCAGGTCCTCGGGAAACGTTCGGATGAAACGTTGCGGGTGAGACGCTGGCGGGTGACGCGGGAAGGCGTCCCGAAAGGCGCCAACGCTTGCGAAATCCGTCGTTCCCCGAGGGTAATCGTCAGTTTATAACCAAAGTGTTAACCAAGCGCCGCCCGAGTCGCTCGAGTCGTATTTTTCCGAGTCGCAATCTTCCGTTCTCATCGTTTTCCGCCGCTACGCGCCTTGGTCGAAAGCGACAGTTCGGCCACTTCCTCTCGCGCGCTGCTGACGAGGCCGGCCGACTGCACGATGTCACGGTTGAACGGATGATAGGTCTGTGCGTAGATTCCGCGGATCTTGGTCACGTAATCCTGCGTCTCGCGGTAGGGCGGGATGCCCTTGTATTGCAGCACGGCGCCTTCGCCGGCGTTGTAGCCCGCCAGCGCATAGGCGACGTTGCCGTTGAAGTAGGCCAGCAGCCAGCGCAGGTACTTCATGCCGCCGCGCATATTCTGTTCCGCGTTGAAGGGGTCGGACACGCCGAAGCGCTCCGCCGTCTCCGGGATCAGCTGCATCAGCCCCTGGGCGTTCTTGTTCGAGACGACATCGACGCGATAGCCGGATTCCACCGCGATGACGGCGAGCACCAGATCGGGATCGAGGCCGTAGGTCGGCGCCATCTTCTGAACCATGGCGCGGATTTCCGCCGGCGGCTTGCGGATGATGCCCCAGCGCAGGTTGGGCGGCTCGCAGCGGTCCGGCGTCTTCACTGTTCCCCCGGCGCTGCCGACCAGACGCTCCGCCTGCTCGTTGCCCAAAGCTGCGGCCTTGCGCAGCCAGGCACGGCCGAGGTCGGCGTCCTTGGACACGCCGCCCAGGCCGGCCATGTGCATGCGCCCGGCCATCAGCGCGGCGTCGGAGTAATCCTGGCGGGCAGCCCGACAATAGAGGGATAAGGCCAGCCGCGGATCGGCCTTCACCCCGTCGGCACGTTCGTAATGCTGTGCCAGTTCATACTGGGCGCGGGCGCTGCCCTTGTTGGCCAACGCCTCCAGCGCGGCGACGGTTTTCTCTGCAATGCCGGCGCTGGCCGGTGCCGATGCCAGCAGGCAGGGCAGGAGTGCCGCTGCGGCAAACGCCGACATGCGCGCAACGCGGGTTCGCCGCTTGGCATTGCCCTGCGAGGTTGATTGGGCGCGAAACGCGGACGGTGTACCGCAAAGGTTCGTGTGGTGTTCCACCGGACCCCCCTGTATGATTTTCTTCGAGCTTTTGGAGACCATCAAAAGGTCGGAAGCAGAGTTTTCAGGGAGGACGCCGCCGCACCCAACTGGCCGGGTGCCAGGCATGGCGGCATAAGCCGAAACGGAAGGCCGGCTGCCGGAGAATACATCACCGTAAGAGGTTGATGCGGCGCCGCCAATAAAAAATACATAGGCCGATCGACTGGTGTCGGTCGGTCTTTTTCTTTTCGCGTTGGTCATGCGTCCTCCAATCGAGTTGGAGAAATAACGAACGACCATGTTTTAAGCCAATGCCCGAACGGTGATTGGTGTGGAATAGCAGGGGTACTCTAGGGGTTAATTGTCTCCATTGTATGACCCACTAGCCTTTTTCCCAACTGGCAGCTCCTTTGTGCGCTCATTAAGTACGGATCGGGCCAGATAATCGGCTGCGAATTCGACGGCCCCGGACGACGGAGACTCTCCATTGTCCGGGGCCGTCGCGCCGGAGGCCCCGGCAAAGCCATCCGCACCAAGACGCGGAGAGCCGCCGTGGCGAACGGCATTGAAGGAGGCATCGTTTCACCGATGGCGAACCACGTCGCGACCACCTTGAGCCACCGACAGCGCACCCCGGTCGAGCCGGTGCCCTTCGGCGCCGAGGCCGTTGGCCGGACCCGTTCGGACCGCCTGCCGACGTATCTTGACCAAGACACCGCCGATGCCGGGATGGAGACCCATTTGACTGCCCATGCGGAGGCCAGGATGGCCGAAGCCAGCACCGAAATCGACGAAGCCCCGGCCGATGTCGATACCGATGCCGATCTTGCCGACGCCGCCGACACGGTTGTCCAGGCCGCTGCGGAGGACGACTTCCGCCCCGATCCCAACGCACCGCCCGACCCGGCGGTGATCCGCCAGATCGAAGAGGAAATCCCACGCCTGCGCCGCTTCGCCCGCGCAATGGTGCGTGACGCCACCCTGGCCGACGATCTGGTGCAGGAATGCCTTGAACGCGCCCTGTCGCGCCTGCATCTGTGGCGTCCCGGTACCAACCTGCGGGCCTGGCTGTTCACCATCCTGCGCAACCTGCACATCAACGGTGTGCGCCGCCGTCAGCCGGTCGTCGATATCGACGCCGAGGCGCAGGCCGCCATCGGTGCCGCTCCCGGATCGCAGTTCGTGCGGATGGAACTGCGCGATCTCCGCCGGGCGCTGGCCCTGCTGCCGAACGAGCAGCGCGAGGTGGTTCTGCTGATCGGGCTGGAAGGGATTTCCTACAACGAGGCGGCCGACATCCTGGGCATTTCCATCGGTACGGTGAAGTCGCGCCTGTCGCGCGGCCGCCGCGCCCTCCGCCTGCTGATGGAAGGGGAAAGCCCGTCGGACGACGCAGACGCCTGATCGTAGCGGGCGCGTGTTCGCCGAGTGCCGGCAAATGCTGATTTCCGCGGGGCGCCCGGTGGCCGGGCGCCCCGTTTCCATGTGCGTCCGTCGCGTCCGGCCGCGGACGGAAGACGGCAGACAAAAAAGAACGGCGGCGCCCGCACGGACGCCGCCGGAGGCGGGGATTATCGAAATGCCGTCAGGGCATACCGGCCACCGACGGCATCTCTGGAGGAGAGAGAGTCTTGCAGCCTCAGGAGACACCCCGATCAACCGGCCGGCCCGAAGGAGGTTCCGTCCCGCCGGAACCTTAGGCCGGCCGGTTTGGCAGCCTGCCTAGCGTCGCCGGACCAAGCCCATGATCAGGCTGATGGCGAACAGGACCAGGAACAGGAAGAACAGGATCTGCGCGATGCCGGAGCTGGCCGACGCAATTCCACCAAACCCGAGCGCGCCGGCGATCAGCGCGATGACGAAGAAAACGAGAGCCCAATAGAGCATCATACCCTCCCTCGCTCGGCCGAATAGTCACCAAGGACTGCCGGCGTCACGCATGAGACAAGTCGTGGCCGCATCCGCCGTCCCGTCGTCTCCATCTCCTGGCCTCTGCTTGGGTAAGCAAGTCGGGGCGGGGTGACGGTAAGCACAGCCGGTGCGGCGGCATTCGAAGATCAGAACAACGCCGTGGGCGTGATGTTCCCTGTTCGTGATCGGCCGCAGTATCGGAGCACCGCAGGGCTGGTGCGGACTGGCATTTATGCAACAACGGGGCTGTCTGCGCGTTTCCGTTTCCTGAGAGGTCCGGCATCCGCCGGCCATGGGGGACGACAACGAGCGAGGACCCGATGAAGACCGGATTGATCCTGGCGGCAATGGCCGCCTCAGTCGCGATGGTTCCGGCGGCGATGGCGCAGCAGACCTATTCGCAAGGCTATTCCACCTATTCGAGCCAGAACCATTCCGGCAGCACCGGCAGCGATCTGTCCGGTATGACCGGCTCCGCTGGAGGCCCTTCCTCCGATCTTGCCGGGCGCCGCGGCCGGGGGCAGAAGCCGATCGAACTGCAACAGACGATGCTGCTGAACCAACTCAGCGCCGCCGGCTATGTCTCGGTGCGCGACTTCCGCAAGGAAGGCGACCGCTATGTCGCCAACGCCATGACTCCGCAGGGGCAGTGGACGACGGTGGTGCTCGACCCGCACCACTCCTCGACGACGCCGGCCGCCGCTCCCGTCGTCACGCCGGGCAGCAAGCCGGTCCATTGATTCAGTTGAGCAGCCGCGACCATGTGCCGGTGAGGCGGCCGACGCCTCCCGGCACACGGAGATCGTAGAGCGGAAGCGGTTGTTGCAAACGCTGTCCGGCATCGCGGCCGAGCGTGCGCACCGCCGTCTCCACCGTGCCGCCGACCGGCAGCCAGCCCGATGCGGCGATAGGCACCACAAGAGCCAGTCCCCAGTCCATCCTCCCGCCGAACCGGCTTTGCGCACCGTCCGGCCCTTCGGTCCAAGTGGCATGGGCGGTCAGGCCGATGCCGCCGTCGAAGCGGCGCATCACCTCCACCGTGCCGCCCCAGTCGCCGCCGAGATAGCGGCCGAGCCGAAGCGCGGTCGTGGTGTCGGCCCCCGGCGATTCCCAATAGACACTGGCATGGCCGGTGCCGCGGGTATCGGTGCGGTCGAAGCCGACCAGACTGTCCGGCCGCCGCTTCCACACATGGTTGAGGTCGAGGCCCAGCGCCCAGCGGGCGGCGAGCGGCTGTACCAGCGCCTCGGCACCGATGCCGCCATACATCTCCTCCAGATGGCCGGCGGACAGCCGGGTGGTCAGCCCATCCGCCGGACGGGTGAGCCATGCCCCATAGGCATGGTCGAGGGACAGCCGACGGTTGGCATAGCGGGGCAGATCGCTGCGCACGGGCTGTGCCGCCGGCAGGGCATTGGTATCCAGCAGTTCCAGATCGCTCGGCGCGTTGATGCGCAGCCCGCCGCCCAGCACCAGCCCGCGCATCGGTTCCGCCCGCAGCATCACGTCCGTGTGGGTGCGTTGGGCCAATGGGGTTCCCAACTCCGTCAGATCGAAGGTGGCGACGAGCCGGGTTGAGAGATCGAGGGAGGGGCGCCAATCGGGCGGCGGTTCGGCTGCCGGGGCGAGTTGCATGGTTTGCCAGATCTCCTCGGCGCTGCCGCGATGGCTTGCGGCCCGTTCCAGGTCGCGGCGGAGCAGGGTCACGGCCGCCGCGTCGAGGCCTGCGGCGCCGGTGACGATGCAGAGCCGCTCGACTTCGGGCGGAGCGAGGTCGGCGAGCAGGCGGGCGGCATCGCCGACCTCGCGCGCCACCGGCATCCGCCCGCCCCCGGCGGGGTCGAGCCACAGGGTCGCCAATTCCCCCTCGATCCTGGCAGAGCGGACGGGCAGGCCCCGGCTGCGGGCCACCAGGGCGATGGCATCGGCGGACAAGGCCGATCCGGCGGATGGGCGCGGGCCGATGGTCGGGGGAGGGCGGTCGGGCTTGTCGGCATCCACCGCCGGATCGAAGCGGACCGACAGCCGCAGCATCAACCGGCGTCCCTGCTCGTAGGCTGCGCCCAGATCGGCCCAGGAGGTGGGGCGCCAGGACAGGCCCAGGCTGTAGCGGCTGCCGGGATCGAAGCCCGGCTCATCCTGCCGCTGGGCGCGGAAACGGTCGCCGGAGGATTCCAGTTTCAGGCTCAGGCCGTCGACCGGCAGGTGCCACTCCGCACCGCCGAACAGCGCCACCCGCTCGCCGCTGAACCATGCCTTTGGGCCGCGGGTGGTCGGCCAAGCGGAGGGATCGCGGTCGCGGCGGAACCGGCCGCCGAGGAAGTGCAGCGGATTGCGCAGTTGGCCGGCTTCTCCCAGCGTTCCCCATCCCATGCCCAGCGTCAAGTCCACATCCCACCAGCGGCGTGACAGGGCGATGTATTCGCCGGCGAAGCGGCCCTTGCCCGGCAGATCCAGCCCCGAGCCGGTGACGTCGCGTCCGCCGACCACGATTGCCGGCCCATGCTCGTCCTCCCGCCGCAGGCGGAGCTTCAGGTCGAAGCCGGGTTCGCTGAGCCCGTAATAGCCGGGATAGGCGCTGTTGCGCCCGGTGACCTCCAGCCAGCGCAGCGGCTGGGCCGAGATCGTGTAATGGCGGTGCAGGTCGCCGAGCGCGGTCAGCCCGCCGCTCATCGACCCGTCGGGCGCCATCCGGGCGTTCGGCATCTGCAACAGCCCGATCCCGCCCCAGTCGGACAAGCTGACCCTTGCCTCTCCGGCGAAAGCGGGGGAGGTGAGCATCGAGAGAAGGGAAGCAATGACGAAGAGGCGCACGCGATGATCGCGAAAGTTCGGAGCGGGTGTCCGATCCTTCGCGAGTCATGCGTATGGATGCAACTGAAAAGCTATGGAGCCACCCCGTTACGGCGCCTCGACCACTTCGAAGTCGTGGGTGATGGTCGCGGTCTGGCCCAGCATGATGGAGGCCGAGCAGTATTTTTCCGCCGACAGGGCGATGGCGCGCTCGACCTTGGCCGGGTCCAGCTTGCGGCCGGTCACGGTGAAATGGACGTGGATCTTGGTGAAGACCTTCGGATCGGTGTCCGCCCGCTCCGCCTCGATGGCGGCGACGCAATCGGTGATCTGCTGGCGACCCTTCTCCAGGATCATCACCACGTCGAAGCAGGTGCAGCCGCCCATGCCGATCAGCAGCATTTCCATCGGCCGGATGCCGGCGTTGCGGCCACCGGCTTCCACGGCGCCATCCATCACCACGGCATGGCCGCTGCCGGATTCGCCGACGAACATCTTGCCGTCCACCCAGGTGACGCGCGCCTTCATGACCATTTCCTTCGTTCACTGTTGATCGTGAGTGACCGCGCGAAGCTAGGCGCCGCGACGGATCGGTGCAAGAGGCGCGCTGCGCCATCCCGTGCAAGGGGGCCGTGCCCTCCAATGTCGGGCTTGTCCAAGGGCCCATGAGCGCCCAGACTCCGGTGCGCTGCGACGCACAATCCGATGGCGAGACCCACCACCATGCCGCACGGCCATTCCCACGGCGGTTCCACCCAACTCGACCACGATCATTCCGATCACGGCCATGCCGGACACCAACACCATCACGGGCCGGTGCGTTACGACCGCTCCTTCGCTCTGGGGGCGCTGCTGAACATCGGCTTCGTGGTGGTGGAAGCGGTCTATGGGCTGATCGCCAACTCCACCGCCCTGATCGCCGACGCCGGGCACAATCTCAGCGACGTGATGGGACTGCTCCTGGCCTGGGGAGCGGTGTGGCTCGGGCGGCGAATTCCGCAGGGACGCTATACTTACGGCTTCGGCAATGCCTCGATCCTGGCGTCACTGCTGAATGCCATGATCCTGCTGATCGCCGTCGGCGCCATCCTGCTGGAGGCGGTCAACCGCCTCGCCGATCCGGAACCGGTCGGGGAAACGACGGTGATGGTGGTTGCGGCGGTCGGCATCGTCATCAATGGCTGGACCGCCTGGCTGTTCATGGGCGGGCAGAAGCACGACATCAACCTCCGCGGCGCCTATCTGCACATGGCGGCCGACGCGGCGGTGTCGCTGGGCGTGGTGGTGGCGGCGCTGCTAATCCGCTTCACCGGCTGGCTATGGCTGGATCCGGTGACCAGCATCCTCATCGCCCTGGTCATCGTCGCCGGCACCTGGGGATTGCTGCAAGCGTCTGTACGCTTGGCGATGGGCGCGGTGCCGGACGGCGTCGACCGGACGGGGGTGGAGCGCTATCTGGCCGGACTGCCCGGCGTCACCGCCGTGCATGACCTGCACATATGGCCGATCAGCACGACCGAAACCGCCCTGACCGCCCATCTCGTCCGTCCCGGTATGGATCAGGACGACGCGCTGCTGCTGGACATATCGACGGTGCTGAAGGAGCGCTTCGGCATCGGCCACGCCACCATCCAGGTGGAGCATGACGGCAGCTGCTGCCGCCTTGCTCCCGCGGACGTGGTTTGATCGGTCAGGCCTGTTCGCGGGCAAGGCGGCGGGCGTTGGCGCGCACCTTACGGTAGGCGGGGTTCATGCCGGCGGCGGCGAGGGAGGCCGTCGCCTCGATCAGGCGCAGGTTGGCATGGATGCCGGCATCGACGACATCCGCCAGCAGGCGCTGCTGGACATCAATGATCTCCACCGGGTTCTTGCAGCTGGCGAGCCCGCCGATGGTGGTGGCGGCTGCCTGGGTCTGCTTGGTGATCATGGTGATCCAGGCCTGCCCGAACTCGCCGATGCCGGTGGCGACGGCGTGGAAGGCCTCCACCGCCGCTTCCACCTTCTCCGCACCCATGCGGATGAATTCCGGATTGGCGAAGTCGATGGGGTTCGACAGCGCCGCGGTCATCATCGCGGTGCGATAGCCGATGGTCTGCGCCGCAGCGACGCCCATTTCACCACCGCGAAGGCCGGTCTTGGTGATCTGGCCTGCCACCGCCATCAGCCTGTCGGTGGGGTGGCCGTTGCCGGCATTCTCTCGTGACATGGGCGTCGCCTCTCTCTTAGAAATCGTTGCCGGAACCTGACTGCAGGGTCAACGCTGCACTGCAGCATAAGTTCCGGCACGATCTTTACGCCTCGGCGAGCGCGCGGTCGAGATCTTCCATGATGTCCTGGGGATCCTCTAGACCAACGGACAGGCGCAGCAGGCCGGGTTCGATCCGGGCGGCGGCCTTCTCCTCGTCCGTCAGCTTGCAATGGGTGGTGGTGGCGGGGTGGGTGACCAAGCTCTTCGAATCGCCCAGATTGTTGGAGATCATCACCATGCGCAGGCCGTTCAGCGTGTTGAACGCCTCGGTCTTGCCGCCCTTGAGGAAGACCGACAGCATGTTGCCGCCACCGGTCATCTGCTTGCGCACCAGATCGTATTGCGGATGGCTGGGCAGCAGCGGGTAGAGCACCTGGGCGACCTTCGGATGGCTTTCCAGGAACTCCGCGACCTGGAGCCCGGCCGCCGACTGGGCCTGTACGCGCAGCTCCAGCGTCTCCATTCCCTTCAGCAGCAGCCAGGAATTGAAGGGGGAGATGGTCGGTCCGGTGTTGCGCAGGAAGGGATGGATGACCTCCGAGGCGTATTTCTTGTCCTTGGCGAGGATAACACCGCCCAGGCAGCGGCCCTGGCCATCGATGTGCTTGGTCGCCGAATAGATGATGACGTCGGCGCCGAAGTCGAACGGACGCTGGAGCACCGGCGTGGCGAAGGCATTGTCGACCACGACCACCGCACCCGCCTTATGGGCGAGATCGCAGACGGCCTGGAGATCGACGACCTCGAGCCCGGGGTTGGACGGGGTTTCCAGGAAGACCGCCTTGGCCGGCTTGGACAGCGCCTCTCCCCACTCGGCCAGATTGGTGCCGTCGACGAACACGGTTTCGATGCCGTAGCGGCTACACAGCTCCTTCAGGATCCAGTAGCAGGAGATGAAGAGCGCCCGTGGCGCCACCACCCGGTCGCCGGTGCGCAGGCCGCTCATAAGGGCGCCATGCACCGCGGCCATGCCGCTGGAGGTGGCATAGGCCCATTCCGCCCCCTCATATTCGGCCAGCCGGTCCTCGAACATCGCCGAGGTCGGGTTGCGGAAGCGGGAATAGACGTGGCGCGCGCCGTCGTTGGCGAAGGCGTTCTCCGCCTCTTCCGCCGAGCCGTAGACGAAGCCGGAGGTCTGGTACAGCGCCTCGCAGGTTTCGTCGAACTGCGAGCGGCGGATGCCGCCATGGACCAGCTTGGAGCGGGGGCGCAGCCCCGCGACGTTCGGATTGCGATGATCGGTGCGCGACATTCCGCGACTCTCCCCTGATGATCGCCGGTGGGGCAAGGCCGGCCGCAAACAAAAAACGCCCCGACCGATCGGGTCGAGGCGCGGACGCGGCTCGGACCTTTTTAGCGGGTTGTTTTACGTGGCCCGCAAGCCGGTCGACCAAATCACCACGTTGATCCGCTTGTACGACTGCCTATGACCGCCGTCAAGAGGGGTAGCACCGCAATCTTTTCTCCGTAATCCACGCGTCCCGCCGATCCGAAACCGCAGCCGATATTCAGCAAGATGTGCCAGGACGGCCGCCGAACCGCCGGCTTATGGTCTCTCCCATCAACCGTGCAGGCCGGACAGACGATGAGCAGGCAGGAATACGATGATAGGTTTTCCAGGCTGTTCGACTATATCGACCAGAATCTGGAGGGAGACCTGTCGCTCGACAGACTGAGCGATGTCGCCTGTCTCTCGAAGTTCCACTTTCACCGTCTCTTCTCGGCTCATTTTGACATCAGCGTCGGGAAATACATCCAGCTTGCGCGGTTGAAGCGGGCGTCGTTCCGGCTGGCCTTCTATCCGGCCGACAAGGTCATCGACATAGCGCTGGATGCCGGCTTCGAGACACCGGAGTCTTTCTCCCGCGCTTTCAGGAAGACGTTCGGCCAGACCCCGTCCACGTTCAGGAAAACTCCGGAATGGCGGCAATGGCACGACCGTTATCGTCATATCAAAAGGAAAAGGATCAGGACCATGGATGTTTCAATCGTCGACTTCGCGCCTGTCCAGGTGGCGGCCTACTGTCATCGGGGACCGATCGAAGACGTGAATGACTCGGTTCGCATCTTCATTGACTGGCGCAAAACCAGCGGCCTGTCGCCGCGCGACCGGTGCCGGACCTTCGGCGTCGCGTTCGACAACCCGGAAACCACCGAGCCGGCCGACTTCCGGTTCGACATCTGCGGAGAGATCAATGGCGAGGTGCCGGAAAACCCGCAAGGGGTTGTGAAGAAACTCATCCCCGGCGGTCGTTGCGCCGTGGTCAGGCACCGGGGTTCGCATGAGCAGATCGGCGAGGTGGTGAGGTTTCTGTATGGCCGATGGCTGCCGGAAAGCGGCGAGGAGCTTCGCGATTTCCCGGTTTATTTCCATTATCTGAACTTCATCGGGGAGACAGCGGAACATGATCTTCTGACCGATGTGTATCTGCCCCTGAAGTAATCCGAGAAAATCAAAGCCGATCAACAGGCATCGGAAGTGGCGCCGCTTCCGATGGTCGTGATTCAGCCGATCTGCTCTTTGCCGGATTGCGCCGGCTTCGACAGCATTCCTTTGACGTCTCCCAATTTTGCCCCGCCCAGCAGCGTCGCCAGCGCGCCGAAAACTGCGGCGCCACCGGCGACAAGCAAGCCCAGCGCCAGGAACCGCACTGCGGTGGAGGGCGCGTCCAGCCAGGGCGTCAGCACATGCCCGCCAGCCAGAAGTGCGGCCCCCATGCCGGCCGCCGCCGTCGCGATCCGGGGAGCGCGGCGCTTCAGCCGGTCGTCCAGGTCGAACAGGCCGCGCTTGCGCATCGCCGCGATCAGCAACCCGACATCCAGCCAGGCCGTCAGTCCGGTGGACAGCGCGATGCCGACATGGCCCAGCCAGGGCATCAGCAGCAGCGCCAGCAGGGCGGTCGCCACCGTCACGATGACGGCGACGCGCACCGGGGTCACCGTGTCGTGGCGGGCAAAGAAGGCGGCGTTCAGCGACTTCACGATCACATAGGCCGGGATGCCGATGGCGTAGGCGGCGAGCGCCATCGCGGTGGCGTGCGCCTCCTCCGGACCGAAGGCGCCGCGTTGGAACAGCACGGCGACGATGGGCGTCCCCGCCACGCCGAGCGCGACCGCCGCCGGCAGGCCGAGCAGCAGGCTGAACTCCAGCGCGCGGCTCAGGTAATGGCGGACCATCCGCTCGTCCCCGGCGGCGACATGGCGGGCCAGCACCGGCAGAAGGGCGGTGCCGATGGCGATGCCGATGACGCCCAGCGGCATCTGGTTCAACCGGTCGGCATAATAGAGGAAGGACACCGCGCCCGACGGCAGCAGCGACGCAAGCACGATGTTCAGGAACAGGTTGATCTGCATGACCCCGGCACCGATGGCACCCGGTCCGATCAGCCGGAACAGCCGCCGCATCCCCTCCGTCATCCGCGGCGGTCGCAGCGTCAACACCACTCCCGCCTTGGCGCAGGCCCAGGCCATCCAGGCGACCTGAACCACCCCCGACAGCGTCACCGCCGCCGCCATGGCGGTGCCGGGTTCCAGCCCCAGCCGCGGGGCGATCAGCAGAGCGGCGACCAGCGTCAGGTTGAAGGCGATGGGCGCCGCCGCGAACGGCCCGAAACGGTCGAGCGCGTTCAGCACGCCGCCCAGCAGCGCCACCAGCGAGATCAGCGCCAGATAGGGAAAGGTCAGCCGTGCCATATCCACCGCCAGGGCGAACTTGGCCGGTTCGTCGACGAAGCCGGGGGCGAGGCCGTGCATCAGCCAGGGCATGGCGACGATGGCTGCCAGCGTGAAAGGCAGCAGCATCGCCAGCAGCATCGCCAGCGCCTCCTCCGCGAAACGGATGGCGGCGCTGCGTCCGCGGGTCTGAAGCTCGGCGGCGAACAGCGGGACGAAGGCGACGCCGAAGGCGCCCTCCGCGAACAGCCGGCGGAACAGGTTGGGCAGCTTCAGCGCGACGAAGAAGGCGTCGGCCACCGGGCCGGCGCCCAGGACCGCCGCGGTCAAAATATCGCGTGCGAAGCCGGCGAGCCGGCTCAGCAGGGTCAGTCCGCCGACGGTGGCGATGGCGCGTGCGAAGCTCATCGCGGCGGTATAGCCGGCTGCGGCAGCGCGGCAAAGCCGGCTTTTCGGCGCGGTCGATGCCGCCGCCCGCCCTCCACCCGCCCGCGGCCCATCCTGCGACCCTGCGGTCCCGTGCGCCGGAGCATCTCTCGGAACGCTGTGGATGAGAGGACCGGAGCGGTGGTCTGCATGGGTGGAGCAACTGTCCGCCGGTGCCACCTTGCCGGTTACGGCGTTGCGTCGGCATCTGCGTTGCGGCATGCTTGCGTCCGCCTGCCGCGGGCGTCCGCTTTCCTGGCGATGGACACGGCCGGCGGACGATCCACTGCGTTCGGGGTATACGTGAAGCGGGCGCTCTGGCTTTTTTCAGGTTTCGGCGGGCGCTTGGTCCTGCCCGCCCTGGCGGTCGCGCTGGCCATCGCCGCCCTGTGGTGGATTCTGCTCGACCGCCTCCATCGGGAAGAGCGTCTGCTCGACCTGACCGCCCATGAGAAGACCGCCGTCGTCGCCCGTCTGGTGGAGGAGCATGCGGTTTCCACCTTCCGCCGCGTCGACGACCTGCTGCTGGACCTGATCGCCAACACCGAGCGCAACCGCTCCATGCGCCTGGATTCCCGTCGGGCCTTCGAAGAAGGTCTGGTGGTCGGGGTTCGCGTCTATGATTCCTTGGGCCTGCTGACCATGGGCGGGGGGCGGGCCACCTTCCAGGGTGCCGTCACCGACCGCGACGAATTCCGCATCGCCCGTGACGCCGCGCCGCGCGGGCTGGTGATCGGCATGCCCTACGCATCGTCCGAAACGCAGGATCTGCTGATCCCGGTTTCGCGCCGGCTGGAGAATGCCGACGGCACCTTCGCGGGGATCGCGGTCGCCGACATTCCGGTCGAATCCTTCGCCCGCTATTACCGCGTGCTCGGTTTGCCCGCCGACGGGGCGGCGACGCTGCTGCGGACCGACGGCGTCATCATCGCCCGCAACGCAGGGGCCAGCAGCGTTACGGGGCGGGGAACCACCAACAACGAACTGTGGCAGGCGATCAGGCAGCATCCCGTCGGCCACATCCGCATGATCAGTCCGGTCGACGGGGTGGAGCGGATCACCGCCTTCCGGTCGGCGCCCGACTATCCGGTGGTCGCCATCGTCGGCGAATCGGTGGAGACGGTGTTCGGTCCCTGGCGCGACAATGCCCGCCTCTACATCGGCTGGGCGGTCGCCACCACGGTGGTGATCCTGCTGTTCGTCATCGCCTTCATCGTCGAGCTGCAATGGCGCCGGCACACCGACCGGGCGCTGCGGGTGCGCAACAGGGCGCTGGCCTGGAGCAACGACGGCATCATGATCGCCGACGCCACCCAGCCGGGCATGCCAATCGTCTATGTCAATCCGGCGCTCGAACAGCTGCTGGGTGCGCCGATTTCCGCCCTGATGGGCAGCGGCGCCCTGACCGCGCTGGAGCGGGCGACCAGGGACCGTGCAGCCTTGCAGCCCCTGCGCGACGCCATCGTCGTCGGACGCGATGCGCGCGTGGAGCTGACCCGGTCCGACCCCGATGAGGAGGGGGCGGACCCGAAAGGGTCGCGCTGCCTGGAACTGAGCGCGTCGCCGGTCCGCGATCACGACAACCGGCTGGTCAGTCTGATCGCCACCGTCCGCGACATCTCCGAACACAAGCGTGCCCAGGCGGCGCTGACCGATGCGAGGCGGGAGGCCGACCGGGCGAATGTCGCCAAGTCCAAGTTCCTGGCCGCCGCCAGCCATGATCTGCGCCAGCCGGTACAGTCGCTGATGCTGCTGATGGAGGTGCTGTCGAGCCGTGTCAGCGACCCCATGACCCGCAATGTCCTGGGCACGATGGAGCGGGCGCTCGGCGCCTTGAAGATGCTGCTCGACGGGCTGCTGGATGTCTCCCGGCTGGAAGCGGGTGCGGTGGTGCCGGAGGTCGAGGTCTTTGCGCTGGCGGAGGTGATGGACCGCGTCGCCGCCAACAGCCGGCCGGTCGCCGTCCAGAAGGGACTGCTCCTGCACATCGTGCCGAGCAGCGCCCATGTGCGCAGCGACCCGATGCTGCTCGGCCGCATCCTGCAGAATCTGGTGGAAAACGCCCTGCGCTATACCGACAGGGGGCGCATCCTGATCGGCTGCCGTCGCCGCGGCCACATGCTGCGCATCGAGGTGTGGGACACCGGCATCGGCATTCCCGCCGACCAGCAGGAGGACATCTTCCAGGAGTTCGTCCAGGTCGGCAACGCCAGCCGCAACCGCGACCAGGGACTTGGCCTCGGGTTGGCGGTGGTGCGGCGGCTGTCGGTCATGCTGGGCCATCAGGTGACGGTGCGGTCGACACCCGGCGAAGGCTCGGTCTTTGCGGTCGAGCTTCCCGTTGCCGATCCCCCGGCGGTGAAACCGGCGCCCGCTCCGTGTTCTCCCCGTCCGGCCTTCGCCACCACGGTGCTGGTGATCGAGGACGACACGATCGTCCGTGAAGGGCTACGGGCCATGCTGGCAGAGTGGGGCTATGGCGTCATGGCCGCCGAATCCTGCGCCGAGGCCCTGGACCTCGCCAACCGCGGGCCGGCTCCCGACCTGATCGTCGCCGATTACCGCCTGCGCGACGGCCGCACCGGAACGGAGGCCATCCGTGAGGTGCGGCTGGCCTTGGGCCGCATCCTGCCGGGCATCCTCGTCACCGGCGACACCGCCCCCGCCCGCGCGCAGGAGGCGGAGGCCGGCAACTTCCGCGTGATGCACAAGCCGGTGATCGCCGCCGACCTGCGCCGCGCGGTGGCCGAGGCGCTGGAACCGCTGCTGCACGAACGCCAGACCGTCGCCTGACCGGCGGCGGGTGGCGGCCGGGATCAACCGAGAACCGGTGCCTGCCGCGGCACCCGCAGGGTGAAGACGGCGCCGTGGCCGGGGTTGTTGCGGACACTCAACTGGCCGCCGAGCGTCTGTGTCGCCAGATTGTAGGCGATGTGCAGACCCAGCCCGACGCAGCCGGCATGGCGCGCGGTGGTGAAGAAGGGGTCGAAGATCCGGGGCAGATCGGCCTCCAGGATTCCTTGCCCATCGTCGTTGTGAACCACCTCGATCCAGTCGTCGCCGTCGGCATGGATGTCGATGGTGATCCGGCCGCTCTGCTCCGGCCGGAAGGCATGCGTCAGTGAATTGCGCACCAGATGGGTCAGCACGCGGGCGAAGGCGCCGGGGAAGCTTTCCAGTTGCAGCGCCTCCGGACAGGCCAGTTCCACCCGGTGGCCTGAGGAGCCGATCTGGGTGTGCAGGCTCAGCAGCACATCTTCGGTGTATTCGCGCAGGTAGAAGGTGCGGCGCTCGTCGCCGGTCTGGTCGGCCGCCACCTGCTTGAACATGTGAACCAGCGCGGCGATGCGTTCGGTGTTGCCGACCAGCAGTTGCCCGGCCTCCTGCGCCACCTCCAGGAAACCGGCCAGGGCCGAGCGGGTCAGGGCGTTGGCGGCGAACTGGCGCTTCACGTCCTCCGCCCGGCTCAGCAGGTGGGAGGCGGTGGTCAGCGCCACGCCGACCGGCCCGTTCACCTCGTGCGCCACGCCGGCGACGAGCTGGCCGAGTGACGCCATCTTTTCGGTCTGGACCAGACTGTCCTGGGCGGCCTGCAACTCGCGATAGGCCTGCTCCACCCGGTCCTTGGCCGCACGCAGGGCATCGGCGGCCCGCGCCCGCTCGGTGGTGTCCAGCATGACGCCGAACAGGTGGGTCAGGCGCCCATCCAGATCGAAGCGCGGCGCGCAGGAGGAGGAAACGTAACGGACCTCTCCCGCCGGATCGATCACCCGGTATTCGACATAGACGCGGCGGGAGTTGCCGATCACGCTTTCCAGCATGTTGCCGAAGGACATGCGGTCATCGGGGTGCAGGAGGCCCAGCAGATTGTCGAAGGTCGGCTCGAACCGATCCGGATCCTGGCCGTAGATGCCGAAGGCCTCGCGGTTCCACACCAGCGTGCCGCTGTGGATGCCATACTCCCAATAGCCGAGATGGCCGGTGCGGTAAGCCTCCTCCAGCCGCTGTTTGGCGGCCTCGAGCTGGGCCGCGGCCTCCGCCCGCTCGGTGCTGTCCATCAGCACGCCGAACACGTGGGTCAGCCGCTGCTGCGCATCCAGCCGCGGTGCGCAGGAGGCGGTGACATAACGGACCCGTCTGTCACGGTCGTGGACGCGGTATTCGACATAGACGCGCTGGGGGTTGCCGACCACGCTTTCCAGCATGTTGCCGAAGCGCGGCCGGTCATCGGGGTGCAGGATGCCCAGCAGGCCATCGAACCCCCCGGCGAAGCGATCTCGCTCATGACCCAGCACCGCCAGCCCGGCGTCGCTCAGCACCAGTTCGCCGGATTGGATGCCATATTCCCAGTAACCGAGCTTGGCGGTGTGATAGGCCTCTTCGAGATTCTCGGTCGCCAGCTCCAGCCCGCGGGTGGTGCGGCGCTGCTCGGTGACATCCTCCACCGTCGCGATCCAGGGCGGACCGCCGACGCGGACCAGCAGGTCGCGGGGCTCGCCGGTTGCTGACTGGATGGTGACTTCCCGTTCGGTACCGGCGACGGCATCGGAAAGGTCGGCGGTGAAGGTGTCGGCGCTGCCGTAGCGGTCGAGAAAGCGGCGATTGCCGCGCAGCCGCCCGTCGGGCTCGCGGAGCAGGGCGGCGACGGGCAACGCATCGAAAAGCGGGGGCACGGAGGATGATGCGGAGGATGGGGCGGGCGGCGCCGGTACGGAACCGGTCTCCTGCCCCGGAGCCCCCGTCACGTCCATCGCCTGACCCGCTGTCATCATGTGTATCTCCACAGTCCGCGCCCGATCCACGGGCGCAACTGTCGGTGGACACTACACAAGCAATTCAGCGGGACCTATGCCCAATTCGGCGCAAATCATCGCGAATTTCAGGGTATCAGGCTGTCGAGGTCGAAGTCCTGGGCGAAGGCGATCATGGCGCCGCAGGCGCTGCCCGATCCGACCCGCATCACGCCTTCTCCGACCACGGTCGGGAACTTGCTTTTCTGCAATGCCTGCTGGGCCTTCACCGGATCGGCGACGCGCACGACGAAGCCGGCGAAGAAGGGCAGGGTGGCCGCGGCGAAGGCGGGATCGGCGGTCCAGGCCCAATGCAGGCGGTCGGGCGTGGCGACCAGCACAGGCACCTGACCGTCACCGGACCCGGCCGGCACCACCACGCGGGCGGAGCCGCGGTCGGTGACGGTGCCGCCCAGCAGTGTGGCATAGGTCGCGGCGACCGCATCGGGATCGGCGGCGGCGATGACCAGTGCTTCCAGCCCGGTGGCGCTGTTGGCATGCTCCAGTTGGTCGGGACGCCAGACCAGATCGGGCGTGTGATGCTGGCACAGGAAGACGCGGCCGGCCGGGGTGGATGCCGGGTCGATCTGGGTGATGGTGAAAGTCGCGTCGCGGCTGCCGCCCGGCAACTCCACCGGCCGGCCGAAATCGACGGGCTCCGAAACCGGGAAGCCGGCGGCGGTCAGCGGCCCGACGGCTGCGCGGGCATCCGGCGTCTTCAGCGCGATGGCGGCGATGCCCTCGCGCTGACGCAGAAAAGCGGAGTAATGGGCGTTGACCGGCCGCTGCTCCTCGATGCCGAGCAACTCAAGATAGGTGCCGGTCGGGAACAGGATGGTATGGTTGGCGGACTTCAGCTGGGTGTGGTGGCCGCGCGGCGTCACGGTGAAGCCAAGCCGGGCGTAGGCGTCGCGCGCCGCGTCCAGATCGCGGGTCGCGATGACCAGATGGTCCAGTCCGGTGATGCCGTCGATGCTCATGGCGTCCTGCCGCTGTCGGGTTTCTGTGCCGCCAGCGATAGAACAGCCGGCCCGCCGCGGCAAGCGCGAAGCGGCCGGGCCTCCCGAGCGGAAGGCCCGGCCCTTCGGTCAGAGCGCCTGCTGGAGCTCCGGCACGGCCTTGAAGAGGT
This sequence comes from Azospirillum sp. A23, assembly GCF_042938965.1. Taxonomy (NCBI): domain Bacteria; kingdom Pseudomonadati; phylum Pseudomonadota; class Alphaproteobacteria; order Rhodospirillales; family Azospirillaceae; genus Azospirillum; species Azospirillum sp. A23. The sequence continues at coordinate 1,089,170 of NZ_CP170667.1, forward strand.
CCGCGACGAGGCCGTAATCGGCGACCTGGAAGATGGGCGCTTCCTCATCCTTGTTGATCGCGACGATGACCTTGCTGTCCTTCATGCCGGCCAGATGCTGGATCGCACCCGAGATGCCGACGGCGATGTACAGCTCCGGCGCCACGATCTTGCCGGTTTGCCCGACCTGATAGTCGTTCGGCACGAACCCCGCGTCCACAGCGGCGCGCGACGCACCGACCGCGGCACCCAGCTTGTCGGCCAGGGCCTCCAGCAGCGGGAAGTTCTCGCCCGACTGCATGCCGCGCCCGCCCGACACCACCACGCGGGCGGATGTGAGTTCCGGACGCTCCGACTTGGTCAGCTCGGCCGAGACGAAGCTCGACAGCCCGGCGGCACCGGCGCCCGACACGGCCTCGACGGCGGCCGAACCGCCTTCGGATGCTGCGGTCTCGAAGGCGGTGGTGCGGACGGTGATCACCTTCACCGCATCGGCCGACTGCACGGTGGCAATCGCGTTGCCGGCGTAGATCGGCCGCTCGAACGTGTCGGCGGAGACCACGGCGGTGATGTCGGAGATGGCGGCGACGTCCAGCAGGGCCGCGACGCGCGGCAGGAGGTTCTTGCCGACCGAGGTGGCACCGGCCAGGACATGGCCGTAGCCGCCCTTGGTGATGGACACCACCAGCGGGGCGACGTCTTCCGGCAGCTGATGCTCGTAGGCGGCATCGTCGGCCAGCAGCACCTTGGCGACGCCGGCCACCTTCGAGGCGGCATCGGCAGCAGCCTGCGCGCCCTTGCCGGCGACCAGGATATGGACATCGCCCCCGATTTTGCCGGCGGCGGTGACGGCGTTCAGCGTGGCGGGCTTCAGCGAGGCGCCGTCGTGGTCGGCGATGACGAGAATGTTGGCCATGGTCAGTTCATTCCCCTCAGATCACGCGGGCTTCGGTCTTGAGCTTGTCGACCAGCGTGGCGACGTCCGGCACCTTGATGCCGGCCTGACGCTTCGGCGGCTCGGCGACCTTCACCGTCTTCAGCCGCGGCGTCACGTCGACGCCGAGGCTGTCCGGCGTGACGGTCTCCAGCGGCTTCTTCTTCGCCTTCATGATGTTGGGCAGCGAGGCATAGCGCGGCTCGTTCAGGCGCAAATCGGCGGTGACCACCGCCGGCAGCTTGAGATTCACCGTCTCCAGCCCGCCGTCGATCTCGCGGGTCACCGCGACCGTGCCGTCACCGGCGGCGATCTTCGAGGCGAAGGTGCCCTGGCCCCAGCCGAGCAGCGCCGCCAGCATCTGACCGGTCTGGTTGCAGTCGTCGTCGATGGCCTGCTTGCCGAGGATGACGAGGCCGGGGGCCTCCTTCTCGACCAGCGCTTTGAGGACCTTGGCGACGGCCAGCGGTTCGGTCGTCACGTCGGTCTGCACCAGGATGGCGCGGTCGGCGCCCATGGCCAGCGCCGTGCGCAGCGTCTCCTGGGCCTGGGTCGGGCCGACGGACACCACCACGATCTCGGTCGCCTTGCCGGCTTCCTTGAGGCGCACGGCTTCTTCGACGGCGATCTCGTCGAAGGGGTTCATGCTCATCTTCACGCTGGCGGTCTCGACGCCGCTGCCATCCGCCTTGACGCGGATCTTCACGTTGTAGTCGACCACTCGCTTAACGGGCACCAGCACCTTCATGATGGAGTGTCTCCTCTCGGATGGTGTTTCTTGTTAAGGCTCAGGCAACTGCGGACAGGGCCTGTCCACGCAAAGCCGCGACCGCATCGGGGATCGGCGGGGAGGCAGCCGTGGTGCCGAGTGCTGCCAGCACCTCGGCCGGGGCGACCACGCCCGTCGCGCCGACGAATGCACCCTGGACGACGGCCAACGCCGCCAGCCCGCCGCGTGTTTCCATGCGGTGTTCGATGAAGATGTATTTGTCGTCCCAGCACAGAACCCGGCTGACCAGGGTGAAGCGCTGGAACGGCCGCAGCGAGCGGCGGTAGCGGATGGTCGCTCCGCCCAGCACCGGCTGCCAACGGTTGCGCAGGATCGCCGGACCCAGCCCGACCCGGATCATCAGGTCGGTGCGGCCCAGATCCATCACGCTGAAATAGCGCGCGTTGGTCATGTGCAGGTTGATGTCGAGGTCGGTCGGCCAGACCCGGAACCGCAGCGCCGACGGATCCAGCAGCCCGGCGCGGCGGCCGCGCCATGCGGCGACGATGGCGGCGACGGCAACCGTCAGCAGGCGGAAGATCAGGTTCATGCCCCATCTCCTTTCCCGCCCTTCACCCCGAGGGCATCGCAGGCTGCCCGCAGCCATTGCTGTCCCATCATGCTCCGATCCCCCTCATAGGGCCGACCGGAGCGCCGGGGGCGTCCGACCGGTCAGCTGTCCTTCGCGGCGGACTTCTGCTCCGCCAGGGTGTTGTTGACCTGCTCTTCGATGTCGCGCAGTTCCTGCACGGTGGCTTCCAGATCTTCCCGCTGCTGGGCGAGGTCCTTCAACCGCTTCTGCACGCGCTTCAGCAGGTTCCTCTGCTGCTCGACCCCGCCATTGACGTTGTAGAGGTCGAGATATTCACGAATTTCCGCCAGCGAGAAGCCCAGGCGCTTGCCCCGCAGGATCAGCTTCAGCCTGGCGCGGTCGCGCTTCGTATAGACCCGGTTGTTGCCGACGCGGTTGGGCGCCAGCAGTCCCTTGACCTCGTAGAAACGCAGGGCCCGCGGAGTGATGCCCAGTTCCTCCGCAAGCTGGTTGACCGTGTAAAGCTGTTCCATCCCCGGGAAGACCTTTTGTTCGTGTTCGGCACAATGCGCCTTCCGTTTGGTAGCACAGCTGCCGTCGCGTGATAAGGCTTCCCTTTACGTCCGGGTGAGGGCGATGGCTTCCGGTCATCCCCCGTTCGCTAGAGCCTGCCGGGCCTCGGCGATCAGTTCCTTCTTCGACAGTTTGCCGACGGCGGTCTTCGGCAGCTCTTCGCGGAACTCGATGGCCGTCGGCATCTCGATGCGGGAGATCTTGTCGCGCAGGAAATCGCGCAGCGCCTCCACCGTCATGCTGGCGCCCGGCTTCAACTGCACGAAGGCCTTCGGCGTCTGCCCGCGGTAATCGTCGGGCAGGCCGATGACACAGGCGGCAACCACGTCGGGGTGCTGGTAGATCGCCTCCTCGATCATGCGCGGATAGACGTTGTAGCCGCTGCAGATGATCAGGTCCTTCAACCGGTCGAGCAGGAAGACGTAGCCGTCCTCATCCATCGTTCCGACATCGCCGGTCAGCAGGAAGCCGTCGATGACGGTGCGGTCGCTTTCCTCCGCCCGGCCCCAATAGCCGGCCATCACGTTGGGGCCGGCAATCGCCACCTGGCCCTTCTCGCCGATGCCGAGCTTGCGGGTCGGGTCCTCGAGGTCGCGGATCTCGATGGAGATGCCTGGCAGCGGCAGGCCGATCGACCCTTCCTTGTTGACGCCGCTCAGCGGGTTGGCGGCGCAGACGGGCGAGGCTTCCGACAGGCCGTAGCCTTCGATCAGCACGCAGCCGGTCGCCGTCTCGAACTGGCGCTTCAGCTCCATCGGCAGCGGCGCGCCGCCGGAGATGCAGTAGCGGATCGAGGTCATCGGATAGCGGGCGACCTGCGGGTGGCCCAGCAGCGCCTTGTACATGGTGGGCACGCCTGGGACGAGCGTCGGCTTGCGCTTGGCGATGGTCTTCAGGACCTGTTCGGTCTCGAAGCGCGGCAGCATGATCAGTTCCGCACCACAGGCCAGCCCCATGTTCAGCACCACCGTCATGGCGAAGACATGGAAGAAGGGCAGCACAGCGAGCATGCGCTCCTGGCCCAGCGCCACGGTGGGGAACCAGGCCTGCACCTGCCGGGCGTTGGACAGCAGGTTGTGGTGGGTCAGCATCGCGCCCTTCGGCACGCCGGTGGTGCCGCCGGTGTATTGCAGCACGGCGACGTCGCGCAGCCCGTCGATGCGCACCGGGCGCAGTTTGCCGTCATTGGCCAGCAGGCTGCCGAAGTCGACATGGCGGTCGTCGCGCGGCACGGCGGCAAGCTCGCTGCGCTTCAGCACGCTGAACAGCGCCTTCTTCACCGCCGGCAGGATGGTCGCCATGCGGCAGACGACGATGCGCTTCATCGGCGTGCGCGCCAGCATCGCGGCGACGCGCGGGTAGATCTGCTTCAGGTCCAGCGTCACCATGATCTCGGTCTGCGAGTCGGTGATCTGGTGCTCCAGTTCCCGCTCGACATAGAGCGGGTTGTAGTTGACGACAGTCCCGCCGGCCTTCAGCACCGCGAAATAGGAGATGACGTAGGTCGGGCAGTTCGGCAGGCACAAGCCCACCCGCACCCCCGGCCCGACGCCCAGATCCTGGAAGCCGCGGGCGGCGCGGTTCACCAGATCCAGAACCTCGGCATAGCTGTAGCGGCGGCCCATGAAGTCCAGGCAGGGACGGTCGGCATAGCGCCCGGCCGCCTCTTCGAACAGCATGTGCAGCGGCATCGGCGTGAACTGCTGGTCCCAGGCGATCCCGCTCGGATAGTGCGTCAGCCAGGGATGGGCGGCATCATCGGCGGCAACGTTTACGGCGGCGGTGGACGGGTTGGCGCTCTGCGCAAGCGGCTCGGGCATGTTTCGCTCCCCTTGGCGGTGGCGCGTTCCGGATCGCTTGGCAGCCTGTACCGAAAGGCGGCAACCGTGGCGGCGGGCGTCTGAAACGCTTTCGTTATGACGTTGACGTAAACGTAATGCGCGCCTACTGTCAAGGCCAGTCCTACGAACAATCCTGAGGGCACGCTTTCATGGTCGACGACATTCTGCAGGAACTGCGCAGCCGCAGCGGCGATCTGCGCTCGCTCAACGCCTCGGTCCGCTTCCTGCTGGGCAAGGAGGGCGAGGTGATCCGGGTCGATGGCCGTGCCAGCCCGATCAACATCAGCCGCGAGGATGCCGAGGCCGACTGCACCATCCGCATCTCGCCGGAGAACCTGCAAAAGCTCATCAACGGCAAGCTGAACCCGATGCTGGCCTTCACCATGGGCAAGCTGAAGGTCGAGGGCTCGATGGGCGTCGCGATGAAGCTGGCTCAGCTGCTCGACGACTGAGCGGCCGGAAGAGCCGCCAGACAGACCAACCGGGAGGAAACGCACATGATCACGATGCGCACGAACTGCGTCACCCTGTCGGCTGCCCTGATGGCGGCCACCCTGCTGACCGGCCTGCCGGGCTCTGCCTGCGCGCAAGGGGCGGCGCGCACGCTGACCTATCAAATCCTGATGGGCGAGGACCCCATCGGCAGCGAGCAGGTGAAGATCGAGCCGCAGGGCGACCGCACCAAGGTCACCGTCACCGCCACCACGCGGGTGAAGGTGCTGTTCATCAACTTCCGCTACGACCACAAGCGGGAGGAGATGTGGAAAGGCGGGATCCTCGAATCGATGACCGCCACCACCGACGACGACGGCACGCCGCACAAGATCGAAATGGCCCGCGATGCCGGCGGCTACCGCCTGACGGTGGACGGCAAGGTCCAGCAGGCCTCGGCAAGCGCCCTGCCACTGACCCTGTGGACGCCGGACGTGCTGAAGCACAGGGAGTTGCTGTCGGTGATCGATGCGGCGCCCTATAAGGTGGCGGCGCGCAAGGTCGGGGCGGAGACGGTGGAAGCCGGCGGCAAGGTGCTGGAGGCCGCCCATCACCGCATCGAGGGCGATGTGGAACGCGATCTTTGGTATGCGGCGGACGGCACACTGCTGAAGACGCGCTTCAAACGCAGCGGCTATGATATCACCTATGTCCTGAAGTGATTCACGGCGATTGAGGACCCGATGCCCATCTTCCTGTTTCCTGACGATCCCATCTGGAACGAGGAGGCCGACGCCGTGGAGTTCCCGGTGCAGGTCGGGGAATATCAGGGCCGGGTCCTCGTCACCCGCCGCACCTTGCAGGGCATCGTCGGCCACACGCCCAAGCCGGACGAGGCGGTTCAGCAGGTCTGCATGAACCGGCCGCTGTTCGAACGGGCGGCCGAGCAGCGCATCATGGCCCGCGCGCTCGACCCCGATGCCAACATCCACCTGACCGGCCGCGATCTGCACCGCGCGGCGGGGTAGGTCGCGGCCGGTTGAGAAACGCGCTCAGCCCAGGCGGGCGTAGCGGCCGCGGAAATACAGCAGCGGGTCGCCGCTGTCGCGCGAGGTCAGCTTGCGGACGCGGCCCAGCACGATGACATGGTCGCCGCCGTCCAGAAGATGCTCGCGGTCGCATTCCAGCGTGGCGAGGCAACCGGTCAGCAGGCGGACGCCGCCGCGGCCGGCGGTCGTCTCCAGACCGGTCCAGCGCTCCTGCAGGTCGCGGCGGGAGAAGCGGTTGGACAGTTCCTCCTGATCGGCGGCCAGGATGTTCACCGCGAAATGCGGAGCGAGCTTGAAGGCCTCGAAGGACATCGCGGCGCGGCCCAGGCAGAACTGCACCAGTGGCGGGTCGAGCGACACGGACGAGAAGGAATTCACCGTGACCCCCAGCGGCAGCCCGTCGGGCGCGATGGTCGTGATGACGGCGATCCCGGTCGCGAAGCAGCCGAGGGCGGAACGGAACGCAAGGGGATCGATCGGCTGGTCGGTGATCATGACGTCCTGTCGTGTGGGCCTGGATGGGGCAGGGTTGGCAGGAGGGCCGGCGTGGGTCATACGCCCTCCGGTGGCGGTGAAGGTGACACACAAGGTAGGAAATACCGGGAATTAATCCAGCACGCCACCCGGCGCAAGCCGCATCTCCACCCCATCGCCGTTGCATCACCGCTGTCTCCCCAGCCCCAATAACGTCGTTAAACGGATCTTAATGAAACCCGGTCAGGGTTCTGCCGCAGTGGTCGGCCGCCGCTTTCACCGCGGCGCCGCGCCCAGAAATCGCATACGGGAAATCGGCCTTCGGGCTGTGAACCATTCGCCACGGCCAGGGCATGAGCGGGAATTCCGGCGGCGACGAGCGGCCGATCATCATCAAGAAGAAAAAGGGCGGGCACGGCGGCCACCATGGTGGCGCGTGGAAGGTGGCCTATGCCGACTTCGTGACCGCGATGATGGCCTTCTTCCTGCTGCTGTGGCTGCTGAACGTCACCACTTCGGACCAGCGCAAGGGCATCGCCGACTATTTCTCGCCGGTGTCGGTCAGTCGCGAACAGTCCGGCTCCGGCGGCATGCTGGGCGGCAAGACCATCACCGTGCCAGGTGCCCAGGTCTCCCCCAGTTCGCCCATGTCGGCGGACGTGCCGGTGTCCGGGCCGCCGGGCTATTCGGCGCAGCAGACCGAGGATGCCGACGACCCGACCGAATCGACCTCCGGCCCCGGCCGGGGCACCGGTCCCGGAAAGCCGGCCAGCGGCGCGGCACCCGACGCCGACGTCGCCGACCAGAAGCCGAACGAAACCCGCGCCGAGTTCCAGAAGCGGATGGAGGAGATGGCCAAGCAGTTGGGCATCCCCGGCCAGAAGCCCGGCGAGAAGCTGTCCGACTTCGGCGAGCGGGTGAAGGAGGCGATGGACAGCCTCCAGGGTGCCGCCAAGGAGGCCCGCCAGTTCCAGCAGGCCGCCACCGAGATCCGGCAGGCCATCCAGTCGGTGCCCGAACTGGAGCCTCTGGCGCAGAACCTGATGATCGACCAGACCCCGGAGGGCCTGCGCATTCAGATCGTCGATCAGGACCGCGTGTCGATGTTCCCCGGCGGTTCCGGCCAGATGTACCCGCAGACCCGCCAGCTGGTGCAGCAGGTGGCGAAGGCGCTGTCCAAGCTGCCCAACAAGCTGTCGATCAGCGGCCACACCGACAGTTCTCCGTTTCCCGCCGGCTCCGGCCGCGACAACTGGGATCTGTCGACCGAGCGGGCAAACGCCACCCGCCGCGCCCTGCTGGCCGGTGGCATCGACCCGACGCGAATCCAGGACGTCGTCGGCAAGGCCGACCGCGACCCGCTTGTCGCCGATCAGCCCAACAGCCCGCGCAACCGCCGCATCACCATGGTCCTGCTGCGCGAGACCCAAGCGGCGACTTCGGCCGGCGGCCAGTCCGGCGGTGGTGGCGCCCCCACCAAAGCACGATAAGACTTCCGCGCCGCCGGTACTTTGGCGCTAATTTCCGGAAGCACCCGCGTCCGAATTCTTGCTTTGTCACTGCGTCGCACAACGGGGCGCGCGTTTGCCCTGTTCAAAGCGCGCGGCGATGCGTCATACTTCCTGCACAATGCGACATGGCCGGGGCGATGCCGCCCGGCCCGCGATGATCGGTCAGATACAAGCGCGGGGGAGTCTGTGAGCGTACCCGAGGGCAAACCGTCCGACCTATTGTCATCCTACAATCCTGGCCTGTACTTCGACGAGCTGTTCGGAGCCATGGATTTGCCGGCCGAACATACGGCGCTCATCCGCCAAAGGCTGGCCGCACTCGATTTCGATGAACTGCGCCGCCGTGCGCAGGATGCGGAGCGGGAGCTTTACAATCTCGGCATCACCTTCATCGTCTATTCCGACAAGGACGCCGTCGACCGCATCCTGCCGTTCGACGTCATCCCGCGGGTGATCTCCGCACCGGAATGGAAGCATCTGGAGGCGGGCGTCAAGCAGCGGGTTACCGCGCTCAACCTGTTCCTGCACGATATCTATCACGACCAGAAGATCCTGAAGGACGGGGTGATCCCCCGGGATCTGGTCGAAGGGAACCATAATTTCCGCCCGCAGATGATCGGGCTGGACGTTCCCTTCAACACTTATATCCACATCATGGGCACCGATCTGGTGCGCGACCGCCACGGCACGTTCCGCGTGCTGGAGGACAACGGCCGTGTTCCGTCCGGCGTCTCCTATGTCGTGGAGAACCGCCACATGATGCAGCGGGTCTTCCCCGACCTGATGCAGGACATCGGCATCCGGCCGGTGGACAATTACGGCCACAAGCTGCTGGACGCCATGGTGGAGATCGCGCCGGTCGACGATCCGCAGGTGGTCCTGCTGTCGCCGGGCACCTACAACTCCGCCTATTTCGAGCACATCTTCCTGGCGCGCGAGATGGGCGTGCCGCTGGTCGAGGGCCGCGACCTCGTGGTCGACAACGACCGCGTCTTCATGAAGACGACCAACGGCCTGGCCCCGGTCCATTCGATCTACCGCCGGCTTGACGACGCCTTCCTCGATCCCAAGGCCTTCAATCCCGACAGCCTGCTGGGCGTGCCCGGCATCCTGGAGGCCTACCGCAAGGGCAACGTGGCGCTGGCGAACGCCATCGGCACCGGTGTCGCCGACGACAAGGCGGTCTACTGCTACGTTCCGCGGATGATCAAATATTACCTGGACCAGGATCCGATCATCCCCAACGTCGACACCCGCATCTGCCGCGAGCCGGACGCCCTGCAATACACGCTCGACAATCTGGCCGATCTGGTGGTGAAGCCGGTGGGCGAGGCCGGCGGCTACGGCATCACCATCGGCCCGCGCGCCAGCAAGGCGGAACTGGAGGATTGCCGGGCCAAGCTGCTGGCCGATCCGTCTAACTACATCAGCCAGCCGGTCGTCGACCTGTCGGTCTGCCCGACCGTCTGCGACGATGCCATCGAACCGCGCCACGTCGATCTCCGTCCCTTCGCCATCACCGGCAAGAGCAGCTGGGTCCTGCCCGGCGGCCTGTCGCGCGTGGCACTGAAGAAAGGCACGCTGATCGTCAATTCGTCCCAGGGCGGCGGCTCGAAGGACACCTGGGTTCTGGAAGGTGGTGCGGCATGAACCTGCTGTCCCGTTACGCCGAGTGCATTTTCTGGATGGCCCGCTACATGGAGCGGGCCGAGAACCTCGCCCGCATCCTCGACGTGCACGAGACCTTCGCGCGCGACACCCGCGGGGCCACCAACTGGTTCTCCATCGTCCAGCTGAACGCAGACGAGAAGGACTTCTTCAGCCGCCATGACCGCCCGACGGCGGAGGCGGTGATCCACTATTACATGTTCGATCCGCAGAACCGGAATTCGCTGCTGTCGATGCTGCGGATGGCCCGGGAGAACGCGCGGACGCTGCGCCCCTGGATCTCGACGGAGATGTGGACGCAGATCAACGTGTTCCACAACAAGCTGCTGGAGATGTCGGTCAAGGACGTGGCGACGCAGAACCTGTCCAAGGTCTGCACCTGGATCAAGGAAGAGTGCCAGACCCACACCGGCATCACCGAGGGCACCTTCTACCGCGACCAGGGCTGGTACTTCTATCAGATGGGCAAGTATATCGAGCGGGCGGACCAGACAACGCGCCTGCTCGACATCAAGTACCACACGCTGCTGCCGTCGCCGGTGGAGGTCGGTTCCACCCTGGACGTCAGCCAGTGGACGACGGTCCTGCGCTGCACCGCCGGCTATCACGCCTTCCGCCGGGTCTATCCCCGCGGCATGTCGCCGGCCACCGTCGCCGGCTTCATGCTGTTCAACGAGGGCTTCCCGCGGTCGGTGGTGATGTGCGTGCGGCAGATCGACGGCGTGCTGACGCGGATGCGCTCGCGCTACGATCTGCGTGGCGGGTCGGCGGCGATGGAGCGGGTGGACGAGTTGCTGGCCGCCCTGCTGTCCCGTCCGATCGATGCGGTGCTGCGCGACGGGCTGCACGAGTACCTCGACTGGATACAGCTGCAGCTGAGCGTCGTCACCACGGAGATCGCGCAAGCCTTCTTCGGCGCCCAGCCTCCTCTGGCAGTTCAGAGCCAGTCGCAGTAAGCTCGGGTCCGGCGGGGGAGGTCCGCACTCCTCCGCCTCCTCGTCATTGTCGTGGTGGTTGTCGCTCAGAATGTCGGTCATCCAGCCGCCGCAGCGTCCATTGCAGCAATTCTTCCGGTCGGGGCCTATGCCCTGCCCCTATCTGCCCGGACGTGTGGAGCGCAAGCTGTTCACCCGCCTGATCGGTCCCTATGCGACCGAGGTGAACTCCACCTTGTCGCGGGCGGGCTTCCGCCGCAGCCACGACATCGTCTATCGGCCGGTTTGCCCCAACTGCCAGGCCTGCGTTCCGGTGCGCGTGCCGGTCGCGGATTTCGTGCCGACAAGGTCGCAGCGTCGGGTGCTGAAGCTGAACGACGGGGTGACGCTGAGCGAACGACCGGCCTACGCCACGTCGGAGCAATATCGGCTGTTCTCGCTGTACCAGAATTCCCGCCATGGCGACTCGGACATGGCCCGCATGGCGATGGGCGATTTCGCTGCCATGGTCGACGAGGGCAGGGCGGACACCAACCTGCTGGAAGCACGCGATGAGCGTGGACAACTGGTCGGCTGCATGCTGACCGACCGGCTGTCGGACGGCTATTCAGCGGTCTACAGCTTTTACGACGCGGCTCAGGATCGCCGCAGTCTGGGCACTTTTCTGATCCTTGGCCTTATCGAGCGGGCGCGGCTGGCTGGCATGCCCTATGTCTATCTGGGCTACTGGATCGCCCGCAGCCGCAAGATGGCCTACAAGGCGAAGTTCCACCCGCTGGAATGCCTGGGTGAGGACGGTTGGCGCCGTGCCGACATCGTGCCTGACAGCGACGTGGAGTAGTGGCATCGCCACCGTCCGTTTCGGCGGCGATACCTCCTTGAGGGGTGCCGTCAGGCGGCCTTGATGTCGCTCAAGAACTTTTCGACATCGCGGCGCATCAATTCCGCTTGCTTGGACATGTCGCCGGCGCCACTCAGCACCTGACCGGCAGCGTCGCCGGCTTCTCCCGCTGCCTGCGTCACCTGGACGATGCTGGTTGTGACCTCCTGCGCGCCTTGCCGTGCGCAATGCGAATTGCAATGCAACCCGCGTGAGAGATCTACGGGATTCTACGTAGCTCCAACGTAGCCCTTGCCGCTGGAAGGCGAGAAAGGAATAGTCCCTTCAAATCCTATCTTTTGGTATACCCTCCGAACGAGAGAGGGTTGCGACCTGCCGTGCCTATGCGGCTGCAACAAAAGCAAAAGGGGACGGCCAAGGCCGCGCCCCCGCAACAGGGAGGTTTCTCCTTTGACAGGTCTGCTCAGACTAAGCGGGCTGATCGATGCCGTGAACGAAGGCATCGGCAAGCTCGCCTACTGGCTCGTGCTGGTCGCCGTGGTGGTCAGCTCGGTCAACGCGGTCATCCGCTATGCGTTCAACATCAGCTCCAATGCCTGGCTGGAGCTGCAATGGTACCTGTTCGCGGCGGTGTTCCTGCTGTGCGCCGGCTACACCTTCCTGCGCAACGAACATATCCGCATCGACATCGTGCTGGGGCGTTTCTCCCGCCGCGTCCAGGCCTGGGTCGACATCTTCGGCATCCTGGTCTTCATGTTCCCGATGACGATCCTGATCCTGAAGCTGTCGATTCCGATGTTCTGGGACAGCTTCCACACCAATGAAATGTCGAGCGACGCGGGCGGCCTGATCCGCTGGCCCGCGAAGATTCTGATCCCGGTCGGCTTCTTCCTGCTCACCGCACAGGGTGTGTCGGAACTGATCAAGCGCATCGCCTTCCTCACCGGCCATCGTGACGAGCCGGGCGAGAAGATGCACAGCCATTCCTAAGGACCGGGAGCGCCCCCCAGATGGTAGAGTTCGTATCCGCCAATTTGGCGCCGGTCATGTTCGGCGCCCTGGTGATTTTCCTGTTGATGGGCTTTCCGGTCGCCTTCGCGCTGGCGGCCAACGGTCTGGTGTTCGGCCTGGTCGGCATCGAGCTGGGTCTGCTGACTCCGGCGCTGTTGCAGGCGCTGCCGGAACGCGTGTTCGGCATCATGCGCAACGACACGCTGCTGGCGATTCCCTTCTTCACCTTCATGGGCCTGATTCTGGAGCGATCCGGCATGGCCGAGGATCTGCTCGACACCATCGGGCAGCTGTTCGGTCCGATCCGCGGCGGTCTGGCCTATGCGGTGATCTTCGTCGGCGCGCTGCTGGCGGCGACCACCGGCGTGGTCGCGGCCTCGGTCATCTCCATGGGCCTGATCTCGCTGCCGATCATGCTGCGCTACGGCTATGACCGCCGGATCGCGTCGGGCGTCATCGCGGCGTCGGGCACGCTGGCCCAGATCATCCCGCCGTCGCTGGTGCTGATCGTGCTGGCCGACCAGCTCGGCCGGTCGGTCGGCGACATGTATGCCGGCGCCCTGATCCCCGGTCTGGTGCTGACCGCGCTCTATGCCGGCTACATCCTGCTGACCAGCATCATCAAGCCGGAGATGGTGCCGGCCCTGCCGCCGGAAGCCCGCACGCTGCGCGGCGGCAAGCTGCTGCTGCGGGTCATCACCTCGCTGGTTCCGCCGCTGGTGCTGATCTTCCTGGTGCTGGGCACCATCTTCCTCGGCATCGCCACCCCGACGGAGGGCGGCGCCATGGGTGCCGCCGGTGCCATCCTGCTGGCGCTCGCCAAGCGGCAGCTCGGCTGGGACCTGATGCGTCAGGCGATGGACGCGACCGCCAAGCTGTCGTCCTTCGTGGTGTTCATCCTGATCGGCTCGACCGTGTTCGGCCTGGTGTTCCGCGCCGTCAACGGCGACCTCTGGGTGGAGCATCTGCTGATCGGCCTGCCGGGCGGCGAGCTGGGCTTCCTGATCGTCTGTAACATCCTGGTCTTCGTCCTGGCCTTCTTCCTCGACTTCTTCGAGCTGGCCTTCATCATCGTCCCCCTGCTGGGACCGGTGGCGGACAAGCTCGGCATCGACCTGATCTGGTTCGGTGTCCTGCTGGGCGTCAACATGCAGACCAGCTTCATGCACCCGCCCTTCGGCTTCGCGCTGTTCTTCCTGCGGTCGGTGGCGCCGAAGATGGACTACATCGACAAGGTCACCGGCAGGAAGATCGGCAAGATCACCACCGGCCAGATCTACTGGGGTGCGGTGCCCTTCGTGATCATCCAGATCATCATGGTCGGTCTCGTCATCGGCTTCCCGCAACTGGTCGATGCCGGCCGCGACAAGGGACCGGTGATCAACCTGAACGACGTGAAGATCGAGATTCCGGCCTTCGACAATCAGGATGTGGCTCCGCCCTTCGGTGCTCCAGGCCAATCGGAGCAGAGCCCGGCGGACGACATCATGAAGCAGCTTCAGGGCAAGTAATCGGAAGCGTCACAGGAGCCAGACAGTAAAATCTGGCCAGCAAAAGGGGGGCCGGTTCGTCCGGCCCCCCTTTCTTATCGGTGCGTTTCCGGTTGGGAAAGGGTCAGCGCGTCGGGGTCGTCGCCCCGGTCCAGTTGGTCGGGGCGGTGCCGGCGGGCAGAACCACCCCGGCGTTGCCGAGCGACACCATGCGGTCGCTTCCGGCGACCGGCGGCAGTGCTGCGAACTGTTCCGCCGTCATGCCGGTGAGGATCACCGCCTGACGGTTGCGGGCATAGCGCAGATTGTCGCTGGCGACCGTCACCTTGTGCTCGTTCGGGAAACGGGGGGCGCCGACGGTGATGATCGCCTGCTCCACCCGGTTGGTCGGCCCGATCACCAGGTCGGTGACGTTGCCGAGGATGCGGCGGCCATCCGGCGTCTGCACGGTCAGCCCGACCAGTTCCACCGGAGGCTGGGTCGCGACCTCTGCCGACGGGACGCCGCCCATGTCGGAACTGGCGCAGGCACCCAACGCCAGAACCGGCAGGAGAGCCAGGGCCGGCAGGGCGGGGAAGTGCGTGCGCAGGGAAAGGCGGCGGTGGTCCATCGTTCTTGGCCTTTTTGCTGACGGCGCGGAAATGTCCGCCCCTACAACAGCACGAGCGTGGCCGGAGGTCCCCCGCGCCGACGGGGTGACCCCATCGCCCCCGGAAGACCTCCTTCCGGACAGGGGGAGCCGGACAGGTCAGGTGAAGATGAAATCGTGGCCGGCGGTCAGCCCAACCTGATCGACGGTCAGCGACGAGCCGTCGGCGAATGTGAAGGTCGACTGGAAGCCGCTGGAGGTCAGCGACATCTGGCCCCCGGTGTAGCCATGGAACTCGATCTGGTCGATCCCCCGCTCGAAGTAATTGATGGTGTCATGACCGAAGCCGCCGGTCGCCTGCTCCATCAGGAAGCGGTCGACCTGCCCGTCGGTGTAGCTGACCATCGTGTCGTCACCGGTGCCCGGCCGGAACAGGTCGGCACCGCCGTCGCGATAGCTGTCATACAGCGTGTCGTTGCCGGCGCCGCCGATCATGGTGTCGTCGCCGCGCATCCCCTTCAGGATGTCGTCGCCGGTGCCGCCGTCCAGCCAGTCGTTGCCGTCGCCGCCGAACAGCTGGTCGTTGCCGGCATCGCCCCACATCGAATCGTTGCCGGCTTCGTTGCCGCCATAGGGGTCGCCGAGCCAATCGTTGCCGTCGCCGCCATGCAGCTGGTCGTTGCCCAGGCCGCCGATCAGCGAGTCATTTCCCCGTTCGCCATACAGCTGGTCGTTTCCGCCGGCGCCGTTGATGCGGTCGTCGCCATCCAGACCGTCGAGACGGTCATCAAAGGCGGTGCCGGTCATGGCGTCGTTGTTCGAAGTCCCCCAAAACTGGCGCATGGCGTCTCTCCATCAGTGCCGTTAACGTGCTGTTAACGATTAACCAGATGTTAACCATGGGGCCCGGGCGGTCGAAAAGCGATAAAGGGGCAATACAAAGGGGGTCGGATGAGATGACACAGATAATTGAAACTTGATCGAATTAAAGAAATGAAATGTTTCTTCATTCGTCGTTTTTGTGGCCGAAAACAGGATCTTTCTGTGACTGAATAAGGACTTTCTCTCCCATATGGGCAGGTTTTGAGCTGCGGAACGGCACAGGCTCGGCTGACCAAGGCGATGCGCGGGCAGGCGAGGCGGTAGGCCACCTGCCAAACGGGCTGCCGTAGCGGATCGTCCGAAAGAGGTTCCATGGCGCAAACGCGCCGGGCGTTGTCCGAAGTTTCGGATGCAGCCCGTAAGGCAAAAAATAACCGGGCGTCCAAAGGAGCGCCCGGTGCAGTCATATACAGGGAGGGTTAGAGACAAGAAGGTGTGTATACCCTTCGGCAGGGGTGCCGCTTTGATGTGGATCAACAAATGCACCCGAGTGGTGAATCGGCTCCCTTCTCAGTCCCTCTCCAAATCGGGTCTCTCAGCCGTGGCCGTGCGAATGGCCGCCATAGAGGATGGACGGATCGGTTTCGACCGCCTGGATCGTCTCCAGCTTTCCATCGCGCCAGGCACGATAGAAGCAGCTGCGCCGGCCGGTGTGACAGGCGACGCCGTCCTGCTCGACGATCAGCAGCAGGGTGTCGCCGTCGCAATCCACCCGGAAATCCTTCAGCCGCTGCACCTGTCCGGAGGTCTCTCCCTTGCGCCACAGCCCGCCGCGCGACCGCGACCAGTAGCAAACGCGACCGGTGGACAGGGTCTCGACCACCGCATCGCGGTTCATCCAGGCCATCATCAGGATTTCGCCGCTGCCCTCGGCCTGGGCAATGGCGGGCACCAACCCATCGGCGGTGAAGCGGATGGCGGCCAGCACCTCTTCAAAGGAGCCGGACTCGGTCGACGGTTTTTCCGTCATGGCAAATCACTCCTCAACTGTCCACCGCACTCAAAGGGCGGCGGCCATCCGCCGGAAGCCGGCCTCAAGATCGCGGATCAGGTCGTCGGGGCTCTCAAGCCCGGCGTGCAGGCGCAGAACCTGACCCGGATCGGTCCAGCGGGTGGCGGAGCGCACCGCTGCCGGCCGCGTCGGCAGGATCAGGCTCTCAAAGCCGCCCCAGCTGTAGCCCATGCCGAACAGCTCCATCCCGTCCAGCATCGCCGCCAGCGCCTTGCGCGGCACCTGATTGACGATCACCGAGAACAGGCCGCTGGAGCCGGTGAAATCGCGCTTCCACAGCTCGTGACCGGGGAAGTCGGGACGGGCGGGATGCAGCACCCGCGTCACCTCCGGCCGGGCCGCCAGCCAGCCGGCGAGCGCCAGTGCGCTCTCCTGGTGCTGGCGCATGCGCACCGACAGGGTGCGCAGGCCGCGCAGGCCGAGATAGAGGTCGTCCGGCCCGCCGCAGACGCCGAAACGGGTGGCGGTCTTCTTCACCGCGGTCCAGCTTTCCTCGTCGTGGCAGGTGACGACGCCCAGCATCGCATCGGCATGGCCGACCATGTATTTGGTCGCGGCGTGGATCGACAGATCGACGCCATGGTCGAAGGGGCGGAAGAACAGCGGGGTCGCCCAGGTGTTGTCGATCATCACCGTGGCGCCGACCGTCTTTGCGGCGGCGGCGATGGCCGGAACGTCCTGCACCTCGAAGGTCAGGGAGCCCGGCGATTCGAGGAACACCACGCTGGTGTTGGGCCGCAGCAGGGCGGAAATGCCGGCGCCGATGCAGGGATCGTAGAACTCCACCTCCACGCCATAGGGGATCAGCGTCTCCTTGGCGAAGCGGCGGGTAGGGCCATAGGCGCTGTCGGTGATCAGCACATGGTCGCCGGCCTTGGTGAAGGCGGACAGCGCGATGGCGATGGCGGCGAGGCCGGAGCCGGTGTTCACCGACTTGTAGCCGCCTTCCAGTTCAGCCGCCGCCTCTTCGAAGGCGAAGGTGGTGGGCGTGCCCATGCGACCGTAGTTCACGCTGGTCAGCATGTTACGGTCGCTTTCCTCCAGCGCGTCCAAGGTCGGGAACAGCACGGTCGAGCAATGATAGACCGGCGGGTTGACGATGCCGTGGTTGTTCCGCGGGTCGCGGCCGGCATGCACGAGAATCGTGTCCTTGGTGACGTCCTTCATCGACTGTCCGTTTGGCTGGAGCGGCAATCCGTCCCGTCCGAGTCCACCTTAGCGGGGAGAACCCCGGGGCGAGCGGTGCGGGCGCGGCCGAACATTGTGTCACCGCGGACGCCCCGCCGCCATCGCGGATTGCGCGCAACGGCCGTCAGCGGATGGGATGTTCTGGTAACACCACCAATGCACAGAGGATTCGACAAGCCGGATCAAGTTGATACACTCTTGTCCCACGCGCATGGCTGCGTCGCGATCCTCACAGGACGGGTCCAATGGGGATCGGTCCGCCGGATTGTCAGGCGGATCGGTCCGGCAGGGTCGTTCCGGTTGGATTATGGAGCTGGCGTGACCAAGCGCGTCATCAGACCGCTCAAAGCGAAGAACGCAAGAACAGGGTGGAGTTCATAATATGAAGTCAGGGTTCCTGGCCGCCGCCGCAGCGGCCGTGGTCGTTTCCGCCAGCGCCGTCGCCGGTGCTGCCACGCTGGACACCGTCAAGCAGCGCGGCTTCGTGCAGTGCGGCGTGAACGCCGGCCTTCCGGGCTTCGGCAACCCCGACAGCGCCGGCAACTGGACCGGCCTGGACGTCGATTACTGCCGTGCCGTCGCCGTCGCCATCTTCGGCGATGCCAACAAGGTAAAGTTCACCCCGCTGTCCGCCCAGCAGCGTTTCCCCGCCATCCAGTCGGGCGAAGTCGACCTGCTGTCGCGCAACACCACCGCCACGCTGACCCGTGACACCTCGGTCGGCCTGAACTTCGCCCCCGTCACCTATTACGACGGCCAGGGCTTCATGGTTCCGAAGAAGCTGGGCGTGAAGAGCGCCAAGGAGCTGAACGGCGCCACCGTCTGCGTCCAGTCCGGCACCACGACCGAGCTGAACCTCGCGGACTATTTCCGCGCCAACAACATGACCTACAACCCGGTCGTCATCGAGTCGAACGACGAGGTGAACGCCGCCTACTTCGCCGGCCGCTGCGACGTGCTGACGACCGACGTGTCCGGTCTGGCCGGCACCCGCGCCGGTGTCGCCCCGGTTCCGGACGACCACGTCATCCTGCCGGAAGTCATCTCCAAGGAGCCGCTGGCCCCGGCCGTGCGCCATGGCGACGACCAGTGGTTCGACATCGTGAAGTGGACCGTCTTCGCCACCATCCAGGCGGAGGAGTTCGGCATCACCTCCAAGAATGTCGACGAGTTCACCAACTCGAAGAACCCGGACATCCAGCGCTTCCTCGGCACCTCGCCGGGCATGGGCAAGGCCCTGGGCCTGGATGAGAAGTGGGCCTACAACGTCGTGAAGAAGGTCGGCAACTATGCCGAGATCTTCGACCGCAACGTCGGCCCGGGCACCCCGCTGAAGCTGGAGCGCGGCCTGAACGCGCTGTGGACCAAGGGCGGCCTGATGTACGCGCAGCCGTTCCGGTAAGGCACGTCACCGTCTGAAGGCCGCCCGCAGCCCGTTGCCGGGGGCGGCCTTCCGGTTCTTTTGGGAGCGGTCGCGAAGGGCGCCAGCGAAGCGCCTGCGCAGGGGGCCGCATTTGGGAGACATGTCGCATTCCCTACGGTGTGGGAAATGCCCGGAAGAACGTCCGGGACCGCGTGGGCACCGTATGGGGCGCGATGGTTGGGGGAGAGTAGTCCGTGGCGACCAAGACCCGGACCACCCAAGGCGCTCCGCCGCCGGGTGGCGTATCGTTTTCCCTCAGCGACCCGACGTTCCGCGCCATCGTCTACCAGATTCTGGTGGTCGGCGCGGTCGTCCTGGTCGGCTGGTTCCTGATTTCAAACACGCTCGACAACCTCGCGCGGCGCTCGATCGCGACCGGGTACCATTTCCTGGAGCGTGAAGCGGCCTTCGGCATCGGCGAGTCGCTGATCGACTATTCGCCGAAGGACACCTATGGCCGGGCCTTCCTGGTCGGCGTGCTGAACACGCTGAAGGTGTCGATCATCGGCGTCATCCTGGCGACGATCATCGGCACGATCATCGGCGTCGCCCGCCTGTCCAGCAACTGGCTGATCGCCAAGCTGGCCTCGACCTATGTCGAGATCATCCGCAACATCCCGCCGCTGCTGCAGCTGTTCTTCTGGTACGCGCTGGTGTCGGACGGCCTGCCGCCGGTGCGACAGGCGCTGAACCCGATCCCGGGCGTCTTCCTGTCGCAACGCGGCCTGCGCGTGCCGGTGCCCGCCCCCGATCCGGTCTGGACCAACATGGGCATCGCCCTGCTGGTCGGTATCGTCGCCGCCTGGGGCGTGTCGCGCTGGGCCAGGGCACGGCAGGCGCGCACCGGGCAGCCGTTCCCGGCGGGCTGGGCCGGTCTCGGCCTGATCGTCGGCCTGCCCATCCTGACCTGGCTCGCCGGCGGCGCGCCGCTCGCGATGGACGTGCCGAAGCTGGCCGGCTTCAACTTCACCGGCGGCGCCTCCATCTCTCCGGAATTCTTCGCCATCCTGACCGGCCTGACGCTCTACACCGCGGCCTTCATCGCCGAGGTGGTGCGCAGCGGCATCAAGGCGGTCAACTGGGGCCAGACCGAGGCGGCCCGTGCCCTCGGCCTGCCGGGCAGCCCGACGCTGCGTCTGGTGATCCTGCCCCAGGCACTGCGCGTGATCGTGCCGCCGCTGACCAGCCAGTATCTCAACCTGACGAAGAACAGCTCGCTGGCGCTGGCCATCGGCTATCCCGATCTGGTGTCCATCGCCAACACGACGCTGAACCAGACCGGTCAGGCCATCGAAGGCGTGACGATGATCATGGGCACCTATCTGGTCATCAGCCTCAGCATCTCGATCTTCATGAACTGGTACAACAAGCGCATCGCGCTGGTGGAGCGGTAACGGCCATGACCGACAACGTGCAAAGCGTCGGCCTGCCGGACGAACGTCCGCCGGCCAACACCGTCGGCCCGATCGCGTGGCTGCGCAACAACCTGTTCAACAGCTGGTACAACGCCATCCTGACCATTCTGGTCCTGGGGCTGCTGGCGTCGGCGATTCCGCCCTTCATGAACTGGCTGCTGTTCCGCGCCCACGGCTTCGACGCGACCTCAACCGTCTGCCGGCAGGATGCCGGCGGCGCCTGCTGGGGCTTCATCAGCGAGAAGCTGCGCTTCATCATGTTCGGCATGTTCCCGTGGGAACAGCAGTGGCGGCCGCTGGTGACCATCGCCGTCTTCATCGCCCTGCTGGTCGCCAGCTGCGACCGCCGCTTCTGGAAGCCGTGGTTCGGGCTGGTCTGGGCCGCCGGGCTGGCGCTGGTGGCGGTCCTGATGTGGGGCGGCGTCTTCGGCCTGACCTATGTCGAGAACACGCTGTGGGGCGGCCTGCCGCTGACCATCATCCTGTCGGTGATCGGTCTGGCCGTGGCCTTCCCGGTGTCGATCCTGCTGGCGCTGGGCCGCCGGTCGAACATGCCGGCGGTCAAGGTGCTGTGCGTCACCTACATCGAGCTGATCCGTGGCGTGCCGCTGATCAGCCTGCTGTTCATGGCGTCGGTGATGCTGCCGCTGTTCCTGCCGAACGGCGTGTCCATCGACAAGCTGCTGCGCGCGCAGATCGCCTTCATCATGTTCGCCGCCGCCTATATGGCGGAAGCGATCCGCGGCGGCCTGCAGGCGATCCCGAAGGGGCAGTATGAGGCGGCGGACGGGCTGGGGCTCAGCTATTGGCAGAAGATGCGCAAGATCATCCTGCCGCAGGCGCTGGCCGTCGCCATCCCTCCGCTGGTGAACACCTTCATCAGCTTCTTCAAGGACACCTCGCTGGTCATCATCATCGGCCTGTACGATCTGCTCGGCACGGCGAAGGCCGCGCTGTCCGATCCGTCCTGGCGCGGTTTCTATCGCGAGGCCTATCTGTTCATCGGCGTGATCTACTGGATCTTCTGCTTCAGCATGTCGAAGTACAGCCAGAAGCTCGAACGCGATCTCAATCGCGGCCACCGCCGCTAGATCGGATCGCGCAAAATCGGAATCGATTTGAAGCGTTGGTCCGATCGTAAGAAGTGAAGATAGTATCGCCGTCAAGGGAGACACGAGAACCCATGTCCCAGGCCATGTCCCAGGCAGCCAAGCCGAAGCACGCCCTCAGCGGCGAGGAAATCATCCGCTGCACGGGCGTCAACAAGTGGTACGGCGAGTTCCACGTCCTGAAGAACGTCAACCTCAGCGTCCAGAAGGGCGAGCGCATCGTTGTCTGCGGCCCATCCGGGTCGGGCAAATCGACGATGATCCGCTGCCTGAACCGGCTTGAGGAGCATCAGAAGGGCACGATCGTCATCGACGGGATCGAGCTGACCAACAACCTCAAGAACATCGAGCTGGTCCGCCGCGAAGTCGGCATGGTGTTCCAGCACTTCAACCTGTTCCCGCACCTGACCGTGCTGGAAAACTGCACCCTGGCCCCCATCTGGGTCCGCAAGATGCCGAAAGCAGAAGCGGAAGAGCGGGCGATGAGCTACCTGAAGCGGGTGCGCATCGCCGAGCAGGCCAAGAAGTATCCCGGCCAGTTGTCGGGCGGCCAGCAGCAGCGCGTTGCCATCGCGCGGTCGCTGTGCATGAGCCCGAAAGTGATGCTGTTCGACGAGCCGACCTCCGCGCTTGACCCCGAAATGGTCAAGGAGGTGCTGGACGTCATGATCGGGTTGGCCGAGGACGGCATGACCATGCTGTGCGTGACGCACGAGATGGGCTTCGCCAAGTCGGTCGCCGACCGCGTGATCTTCATGGATCGCGGCGAGATCGTCGAGCAGGACACGCCGGATGCGTTCTTCTCCAATCCGAAGTCGGACCGCACGCGCCTCTTCCTCAGCCAAATTCTAAACCACTGAGACGGTCGGCAGGCCGGCGGTTCCGTTCGGCCTGCCATCTGGAAACAAAACACCTCGACTTAGGGTGCGCGGCGCAATGTCCTGTGGCGTCGCGCACCGGTTTGCGGTTCAATCGGTCGCCTGACGTGCTGTTCGACCGATCCGCTACCGGAGACCGAGGTTATGGACCTGCTCAGCCCCCGTCCCAGCGTTGGCCAGATCAAGCCGTACCGTCCCGCTCGCCCTCCACGCGACGGCCGCCGGTGGATCGACCTCTCGCTGACCCACAATCCGCTCGGCCCGAGCCCTCTGGCGCTGGACGCCTATTGCGAGGCGGCGACCCGCATCCACTGCTATCCCGACTGGGACCAGGAACCGCTGCGCCACGCCATCGCGCGCCGCCACTCCATCGACGTCGATCACGTCGTCTGCACCGCGGGATCGGAGGAACTGATCCATCTGGTTGCGCAGGCTTTCGCCGGGCCCGGTGACGAGGTGCTGTGCCACGAACGGGGCTATCGCGGCTTCCTCAAGGCGATCCGTGCCGCCGGCGCCACTGCGGTCATCGCGGCGGAACGCGACATGGTGGTGGATGTCGAGGCGCTGATCGACCGCGCCAGCGAGCGTACGAAAATCTGCTTCCTCGCCAACCCCAACAACCCGACCGGCACCTACATCCCGGCCGATGCGGTGCAGCGGCTGCGCGCCGGGCTGCCGCCGCACACGCTGCTGGTTCTGGATTCGGCCTATGCCGATTACTGCCGCCTGCCGGACTACAGCGACGGGACGGAGATTGTCGAGAATTCCGACAACGTCATGCTGATCCGCACCTTCTCCAAGATGCATGGCTTGGCCGGCTTGCGGGTCGGCTGGGGCTATGGTCCGGCGACGGTGATCGAGGCGGTGAACGCCATCCGAGGCACCTTCAACGTCTCGCTGCCTGCCCAACTGACCGCCGCCGCCGCGCTGAGCGACGCCGGGCATGAGGAGGCGACCTTCACCCACAATGCGCAATGGCTGCCTTGGCTGTCGCGCGAACTGGAACGGGTCGGGCTGCGGGTCTATCCCAGCGTCTGCAATTTCGTGCTGGCGCGTGTGCCGACCGATCCCTCCCTGGGCACCCAGGCGGTCATCGACCATCTCGCCCACCGTGGCATCCTGGTGAAGGCGGTGACCGAATATGGTCTGTCGGACTGCCTGCGCATCACCGTTGGCCGCGAGGAGGAGAACAAGGCGCTTGTGGTGGCGCTGGCGGAGATTCTCGGCTGAGAACAGCGGTGGGACGACACGCGCCGCTTGCAGGAAATTTCTGCGCTTTTGATTCAGATCAACGAACGGTCTATGCGTTTCGACATAAGGTCCGTCTCGTCTCTAAACCTCCCTGTATCACTGAGCCGGAGCATCCGCATGGATGGCTCCGGCTTTTTCTTTTCCGGCCTGAAGTTTCAGCAAAGGTCGGGGAAAGTGCCGGTCCGTTGACATGCATCAACGCAGGAAGGGGTGATCGGGCGTAGACCTATGAGTGTCTCTAACCCTCCCTGTTTCACAGGAGGCTCCGGTTCCGGCGCCTCCTGTTTTTTTGTCCGGACTCAGGAGGGCGGGCGCGAGCGATTCCAGCGCATGACCAGCCCGATCAGCGACAGCGGCACCACCACGACCGCACCGATCAGGATGTAGGGCAGGGCCCAGCTCCCGGCTTCGATGACCAGTGCCGCGATGTCCTGCACCGTCTGCCAGCTGTTCGTCAGGATGCTGGCCGGATCGATGCGCAGGAACGACAGCACGAAGCCGACGATGAAGCACAACACCAGCGTCCGAATGATCCAACCCATCAAGGCCCCACCTCACGCTCGTCATGGCGGAGCTTCCGCCTGTCTGAAGGAACGCGCCGGTCCGCAACAGGGTTCCGGCGTTCCGCGGTAGATGGGGCGCGGTGGTCGGGGTGGTCAAGGGGGGAGGTGGGCCGGCTTCCCCAGCCTCACCCCGCCAGCGGAATGTGATCCCCCGAGCTGCGCGGCAGCACACCGTCCAACCGCGGGTCGCGGACCTCGCGGGCGACATGGCGGGTGGGGACGAAGCCCATGCTCTGGTAAAGCGGCAGGGCCTTGGGGTGGTCGAAGGTGCAGGTGTTGACGACCAGCTTCGACGCACCGCCGTCCCAAGCCTTGCGGATGATGGTGTCGAGCAGCCAGGGGCCCAGCTTGTGGCCGATGAAGTCGGGGATCAGGCCGAAATAGGCGAGGTCGGTTTCTTGCGTCCGCCGGTCCAGCTCGCCGTAACCGGCGGGCGTGCCGTCGACATACAGCACCCACACCTCCACCCGCGGGTCGAGGATCGAGCGCTCCAGTTCCTTGCGCGGCATGCGGCGGCGTTCGTGCCACAGCCAGGGCTCGCCCACCGTGTCATAGAGATAGCGGTAGAAGGACCAGCTCGGCGGATTGGACCGCAACAGCGTGAGGTTGCCGGCCGGTTGGCGCACCGGCGCATGGGCGGGCGGCGCCGTCATCTCCAGATAGGTGACGATTACCGGCAGATGGCCCGGCCGGCTGGCGGTGGGCACGGCGGGGCGGGTCAGGGAGAAGGGTTGGTCAGCCATTTCTGCATCATCGTAACGGGCGATCTGGCATAGCCCAACCTCTCATAGAAGGCCAGCACCCGTTGGTTGGTCTCACGGACGAGCAACTGGACCTTGGGCATGCCGGCCGCGGCCAGCCAACCCTCCGCCTCCGCCACCATCCGGCGGCCGAGTCCCCGGCCTTGTAGGGCCGGATCGACGGCGACGTAATAGATCCAGCCGCGATGCCCGTCCTGCCCGACCATGGCGGTGGCGACGATCCGCCCGTCCTCGATGGCAGCCAGCACCGTCGAACTGCTCTTCGACAGTGCCAGCGCGAAGTCGGACGCCGGGTCGTTCCATGGCACCACCAGCCCGCAGGCGGTCCACAGCGCGACGACGGCGTCGCCATCCTCCGCTGCGCAGGACCTGACAGTGACGGACTCGCTCACGGCTGCCGCGGCCCCGTCTCCAGCGGCAGATCCTCCCGCAGGCCCCATTCGGCCCAGGAGCCGTCATAGATCGCCACGTCCGGCTTCCCGGCGGTGGCGAGGCCCAGCGCGATGACACAGGCGGTGATGCCGCTGCCGCAGGAGGCGACCACCGGACGGTCGAGGTCCAGCCCCGCCGCACGCGCCCTCTGCACGATGATGTCCGGCGGCAGCAGGGTCTTGCTGTCGGCGTCGATCAGGTCGGTGTGGGGCAGGTTGAAGCTGCCGGGAATGCGGCCGCTGCGTCGGCCGGGCCAGGGCTCGGCCACCGCACCTTCGAATCGCGGTTGGGCACGAGCGTCGGTGACCTGATCGGCCTGCGCGTCGATGTTGGCGAGCACCTGATCGGCGCTGCGGATCAGGTCCGCCCGCTTGCGCGCCGTGAAGACCGCCGGCTGGACCGCAGCAGCGTCACCCGATTCGGTCGGCCGGCCTTCCGCCAGCCATTTCGGCAGGCCGCCGTCCAGAACCGCCACCCGGTCGAAACCGAACAGGCGGAACAGCCACCAGACACGCGCTGCCGCGGTCGCCATGCCGGCGCTGTCATAGACGACGACGGTGTCGCCGTCGCCGATGCCCAGCGCGCCGATCTTCGCGGCGAAGGTCTCCTCGTCCGGGACCATGTGGGGAAGGGGAGCGGTGTTCGGCGCCGCCACATCATCGACGTCGCACAGGCGCGCGCCGGGGATGTGGGACGCTGCGAACTCCGCCCGGATGTCGCGCTTCAGGGCCGGCATGTGCCAGGACCCGTCGAGAACCTTCAGGCCCTGCCGGCCGAGATTGCGGGCCAGCCAGTCGGTGGAGACGACGGGGCCGGTCAGCGCTTCAACAATGCTGTCGCTCATGCTGCACGTCCTTGAAAATGGGGGCTGTCGGGCAACAGATCGGCAAAACGGCCTCAGTCCTTCAGCGCGAGGACGACGCGCCGGTTCTGCTTGCCCTTGTTTTCGATCTTCGTCACCTCGATTCCGCCGATCTCGCCGGTGCGGGCGACATGGGTGCCGCCGCAGGGCTGCAAATCGATCCCCTCCACATCCAGCAGACGCACCCGGCCACTGCCGGTCGGCGGTTTCACCGACATGGTGCGCACCAGTTCTGGCTGCGCTGCCATCTCATCGTCGGTGATCCAGCGGGTGCCGATGGGAGTGTCGGCGGCGATCAGCCGGTTCACCGCGTCAGTGATGGCGTCCTTGTCCAGCGATTCGGCGGGGACGTTGAAGTCCAGCCGGCTCTTGTCCGCGCCGATCTGCCCGCCGGTGACCGACCCCGGCACCACCGCGCACAGCAAATGCAGCGCGGTGTGCATGCGCATGTGGCGATGGCGGCGGTCCCAATCGATCTCCGCCTCCACCGCGGTGCCGGGGCTGGGCAGCTCCTGCCCGTCTTCCGGCACATGGATGACGTCGTCGGGGCCGCCGTCGCCCTTCACCGTGTCCTTGATGCGGACTTCGAAGCCGTCGAAGCGCAGGACGCCTGTATCGCCCGGCTGGCCGCCGCCGGTCGGATAGAAGACGGTGCGGTCGAGCCGGATGCCATGCTCGTCCACCGTCGTAACGGTGGCGACGCAGTTGCGGGCGTAGGCGTCCTCACGGAAAAGCGCGTCCATATCCCCCTCGAAGAGAGTCAGGCCAGCCAGTCTGGCACAGGAAGATTCTTCTCACGGAGGAAGTCAGGATTGAAGAGCTTCGATTGGTAACGCTGACCCCCGTCGCACAGGATGGTCACCACCGTGTGGCCGGGGCCGAGGTCGCGCGCCACCCGCATGGCGGCGGCGATGTTGATGCCCGACGAGCCGCCCAGCACCAGACCCTGGGTCTTGATCAGGTCGAAGACGATCGGCAGCGCCTCTTCATCGGGAATCTGCACGGCGTCGTCGATCGGCGCGTCTTCCAGGTTGGCGGTGATGCGGCCCTGGCCGATGCCTTCGGTGATCGAACTGCCTTCCGACTTCAGCTCACCGCTGGTGTAGTAGCTGAACAGGGCGGCACCCATCGGGTCGGCCAGCGTGATGCGGATGTTCGGGTTCCGCTCCTTCAGGGCCAGCGCGATGCCGGCCAGCGTGCCGCCGCTGCCCACCGCACAGGTGAAGGCGTCGAGCTTGCCGCCGGTCTGGTCCCAGATTTCCGGCCCGGTGGTGGTGCGGTGGCCGTCGCGGTTGGCGGTGTTGTCGAACTGGTTGGCCCAGACGACGCCGTTCGGCTCGGTCTTCGCCAACTCCTCGGCAAGGCGACCGGAATAGCGGACGTAATTGTCGGGGTTGGAATAGGGGACTGCGGGGACCAGCCGCAGGTCGGCGCCGATCAGGCGCAGCATGTCCTTCTTTTCCTGGCTCTGCGTTTCCGGCATCACGATGACGGTGCGATAGCCGAGCGCATTGCCGACCAGAGCCAGCCCGATGCCGGTGTTGCCCGCCGTGCCCTCGACGATGGTGCCGCCGGGGCGCAGCAGCCCGCGCTCTTCCGCGTCGCGGACGATGGCGAGAGCGGCACGGTCTTTCACCGACCCGCCGGGGTTCAGGAACTCCGCCTTGCCCAGGATCTCGCAGCCCGTCGCCTTCGATGGCCCTTCCAGGCGAATCAGCGGCGTGTTGCCGATGGCGCCGATGAAGCCGTTGCGGATGTCCAAGGCGGGTACTCCCAAAGTCGGATGTGGATTGCTGCCGATACTATCAGGGCGCAGGGCTGCGGTTTCAAGGCAGGGAGTGTGAAATGCTGCATTGAACACGAATCGCGGGTGAAATAAGCGGTGGAGCCTGGGAGCCGAGACCCCCCCGCACCTTACCCCTGACCCAGCCAGCGCTTGCGCAGGGACTCGCGGTGGCGGGCCAGCCAGCCGATGGCGATGATGGCGACGGAGTTGCGCAGGCGGTTCCCGTCCATCATGCCGATCGCCTCGTCGGCGGGCAGGGCCATGATGCGGATGTCCTCATGTTCCTCCTCCAGACCGCCGGTCGCGGCGAGGTTGCGGCTGTCGACCCGGCCGCAGAAGACGGTGACGACCTCGGTGAAGGCGCCCGGGCTGACGTAATAATCGCAGATCTGCTCGATTTCCTGGATGACGCAGCCGGCCTCCTCCATCGATTCGCGGCGCGCAACCTCCTCCGGGCTCTCGCCTTCGCCGACCATGCCGGCGACGATTTCGGTCATCCAGGCCGGGCCGCCAGCTGCCGCGGAGCCGACGCGGAACTGCTCGATCATCACCACGGTGTCGAGATCGGGATCGTAGAGCAGGACGCCCACTGCGGCCCCACGGTCGCACACCTCGCGCGGCGGCAGCACGTCGGTCCAGGTGCCGTCGAACTTCTTGTGGCGCAGGCGGTAGACGTCGATGGTCAGAAAGCCTTTGTAGGGGGTTTTCTTGTCGAGAATCTCGATGTCGGGATGGTTCATGATCGGCGTGGGTCCATGGATGGCTGTTTCGCACAGGGTGCTATGCCGGCACGCCGTTCACAAGCGCCCGGGCAGGTAACCGGCTGTTGGTGCAGGCATCACAGCGTCGGGTTCAGCCTCAGGAACCGCACGCGGTCGGCCGAGGTCACCGGAACCGGGGTCAGTGTGGAACCGCGCATCACCTCGAGCGGAACGACGATGCCGGCCGGTCCCAGCCCCCAGAGCTTGCGGTAGAAATCCGCCAGTCCATTGAAGCGCTGGCCGCCGACGCCGACGATCCAATCGCCGGGGCGCAGGCCGGCCGACTCGGCTGGGCTGCGTGGCGACACCTTTTCCACCAGCAGCCGCCCCATCTCTTCGCGCAGGGTGACGCCCAGCCAGGGACGGGCCGGTTCCTGCCGTTTTCCGTAAGCCAGAAGGTCGGCCAAAATCGGCTCAAGCGTCGAAACGGGGACGAACATGTTGCCGGGCAGGCTGCGCCCCTCCACCGCCTCCGCCACCAGAAGCGATCCGATGCCGACCAGCCGGCCCTCACGGTTGACCAGGGCGGCGCCGTTGAAGGCGCGGATCGGCGGGAAGGTGAACAGGGCCTCGTCCAGCAGATATTCCCAATAGCCGGCGAACTCCCGCTTGCCGACCACCTTCACGGCGGTGGCTCCGCGATTGCCGCCGCCGCTGAGCGCCAGCAGGGTATCGCCTTCCTTCACGGCGCCTGGACCGGCCAGCCGCAGCCAGGGGGCTGAAAACCCCATCTCCGCCCGCAGCAGCCCGAAGCCGCTGACGGGGTCGTAGGCCACCATGTTGGCGGGATAGCTGCGTCCGTCGGCGGCAATCACTTGAATCTGCGACGCTTCCATCACCGTATAGCCGATGGTCAGGATCAGGCCGGAACCGTCGATGACGACCCCGCTGCCCTCGCGGTCGGTGCCCAGGGTGCGGGCGCTCTGGCTGTCCGCTGGCACAGTAGCGGTGATGCCGACGACGGAACGGACGACACGCTCCGGGTCGAGTTGCGCAGACTCCGCCGCTTTGGCCGGGACAACGCCGGGGACGGCCAATTGCAGGCCGATCAGGAAAAGGACGGCCGCCGCCAGACGCGGCATAACCGGTGTTGAGACGACCCGCATGACGCCGCACTCCCGCGCAAGGCAGGGCCAAGGGCACCCCCGGCGACGCGCGGCCCTGTCCGTCGCGACTCGGGTGACACAAGCATGACATTGCGTTCGAGTCGCGGCTCATCAAGCCGTCATCGCGCGGTTGTCCACCACAAGCGCGACCATGGTGATGGAAACATACCGCCGTCGGCCGCTGTTGTCTTGTCCGGGTCCCGCAATCAAAGGGGAAAGGTGACAGCATGCCCATCGAAAGCGAACAGGAACTGGAACAGGCCGTCCAGGAGTTCCAGCGCCTGAGCGACGCACCGGAAGGTTCCGAGGAGGGACGCCGCCGCAGCGTTCTGGACGCGGACATCAAGTCGTACTACGCCAGATGCGCAGACACGATGCGGCCTGCCAAGCCGCCCTCCACCGGTTGACGGAGGGGGAAGCGGGTCCGCTTGGCCGACCGACATAACGCCGGCCATCATTAAGGAGAGCGGTCCGCGATGAAGCGACTCGACACCTGCTATACCTGCCGCTTCTGGGAGGGGCAGGGGCTCCGCCAGCGCGGGCCGAAGGGAACCTGCCGGCGCTATCCGCCGGTGGTGACCCCGCGAAGCCCGGAAGGCGACTTTCCGATTACCCTGTCCACCGACTGGTGTGGGGAATGGAAGCGGGTGGCGGTCGCCGCGGTGGGCGGCGACCCATCGGACTCCGACGACAGCATCTATGACGATCTGGTGGAGTAGGGCGCCTCTACGACCGGTGCCTTGCTCCCGGCCGTTCAACGCGGGTTAGGCGGGATCACCAGAACCGGGGTGTTCTCGTAGGCCTGCGGATTGCGGTCGGCGGCAGGTCCGGTCCAATCGGCGCTGAAAGCCAGCAGGGCGACCAGCACGGCTGCCAGGAACAGCAGCATTGCCGTGACGCAGTCAACCGTCCGGACGGGGCGCTCGTCGGATTCGGGCGAGCGGTTGCCGGTGCTGCCGACCGGAGGGGCGGTGCGGAAATGTTCGGATTGGAATGGCAGAAGCACGGCGGTCCTCCATCGGCTGGAGACGCCCGGCCCAAGGCTCGGCCCGGATTATTATCAAGTCTAACCCCGCGCAGACGTGCGCGTCATTTCGCTTCCGGCAAGGCAGGATCGTCTTTTGGGACTAGTTCATACCGTCTTGGGCCACCGTCAGTCCTAGCCCAACTGCTTTAAACCGAATTCGGTTACTTAAGCGCCACAGTCAAGCTGCAAGAGTGCAGAAAGACAAAAAGGCCGGATGCGTTCGGCATCCGGCCTTTTTGATCTGGCTCCCGGTGCTGGACTCGAACCAGCGACAAGCGGATTAACAGTCCGCTGCTCTACCAACTGAGCTAACCGGGATCGGTGACTGACCTTTCGGCCGCCGCCGTTGTTGGCGTGGCGGGTGTATAGCCGAACCATTCGGCCCTGCCAAGCCAATTCCGACAGAAAAATGAATTTTCTTTCGACGGCGGGCGAAGGGCATTCTGCGAATGAAAACAAGGCCCAAACGCGAAAAGCCCCGCTGGGGGCGGGGCTGCGTTCAGTCTAATTGACCATCATGTATACTGCTGTCAGGTATGGAGGCACGGGCGGGAATCGAACCCACGTACACGGATTTGCAGTCCGCTGCATCACCACTCTGCCACCGCGCCATCCTGACCGGCACCGGCGCGCCGTTTCCGGTGCGCCCTCGGTGTGGAGCGGTGGTATAGCGGCCTGAAACGGAGCGGTCAAGGCGAATGGTGACGATTTTTGAACATCGTCGATCGAACCGGCATGGCCGCTCTTTGCCGACGACTCCGCCGGCCGTTTTCCCGGCCTTCGGCAAAGCCCGCCCGCATATCGCTCGTGACGTTGTGTTCGCCAAGCCTTTGCGGCTATATACCGCCATGGCAGGAAGCCGTTCGCTGTTCGGCTTGGTGCCGGTGTCGTCACAACACATCAATAAGCGACCGCCATGACCGATTTCGCCGCCGCACGCTATTTCATGGTCGAGGGACAGATCCGCCCCAACAAGGTGACGGATCAACGTCTCGTCGATGTCCTGTCGGAGCTTCCGCGCGAAGCCTTCGTTCCTTCGTCGGCGCGCGGCGTCGCTTATGTCGACGACGATCTCCCCATCGGCAAGGGCCGCTTCCTGCTGGAACCGATGGTCTTCGCCCGTATGCTGCAGGCAGCTGCCGTGCAGGAAACCGACCGCGTGCTCGACGTCGGGGCCGCCGGCGGTTACTCCACCGCGGTGCTGGGGCGGCTCGCCTCGTCGGTTGTCGGCCTGGATTGCGACGAAGAGCTGACCGCCGCCGCGGCCACGGCGCTGGCCGGGCAGGGGATCGCCAACGCCAAGACCGTCACCGGTCCGCTGGCGGAGGGGTACGCCCAAAACGCCCCTTACGATGTGATCGTCGTCGAAGGTACCGTTCCGGAGGTGCCGGTTTCGCTGACCGGCCAGCTGGCGGAAGGCGGTCGTCTGGTCGCCATCGTCCAGGGCAAGGGCAGCGTCGGCGAGGTCCGGCTGTTCCAGCGCACCGCCGGCGTGGTGTCCAGCCGCATCCTGTTCGAGGCCCAGCCGCACGCGCTGCCCGGCTTCGAAAAGAAGGCCTCCTTCGTGTTCTGACCGGAATCGCCGGTTGGACTGGTCTTGAACTGAACCGTGCAGTTTACCTCTGCGCGGTTCTGCGCTACCGTCGCCGTCGCCCTTGCACGAAAGTGAGCAACCATGGCCGCACCGTTTGAGATCGAGGTGGAAGAACTGGACCGTCGCCGCAAGGCCGGCGACGAACCGGTCGTCCTCGACGTGCGCGAACCGTGGGAGTTTGCGCTGTGCGCCATCGACGGCAGCCTGCACATCCCGATGAACGGGCTTCCCGGTCGGGTGGATGAGCTGCCGAAGGACCGCGATGTCGTCGTCGTGTGTCACCACGGTGGCCGCAGCGCGCAGGTCACCATGTGGCTGCGTTCCAAGGGCTTCGACCGCGCCATCAACCTGGATGGCGGTGTCGATGCCTGGGCGCGCCGAATCGACCCGAACATGAAGGTCTACTGAACATGACCGTGCGAAGCCGTTTTGCGCGCCGCTGGCTGCTGGCGACGGCCCTGACCCTGACCGCTACGATGGGCACAGCAGTGACCGGCGGTGGTACGGCCCAGGCCCAGTCCCTCGAACAGGCCCTTGCCCAGGCCTATGCCAACAACCCGACGATCGGCGCCCAGCGCGCCCGCCTGCGCGCCGTCGACGAAGGCGTGCCCCAGGCGCTGTCCGGCTATCGTCCGACCGCCCGCGTGACCGCCGGCATCTCCCGCTCGATGGGCGAGAGCAAGTTCGACGGCGGCTCGACCGGCTCGGAAAGCAACGCCAAGAGCGTCGGCGTCACCGCCACCCAGCCGATCTACGACGCCACCGTCGCCCCGGCCGTCCGCCGCGCCGAGCGGCTGGTCGAGGCGCAGCGCGCCACCCTGATCGCCTCGGAACAGTCGGTCCTGCTGGCCGCCGCCCAGGCCTATCTGGACATCGTCCAGAACCAGGCCATCCTACAACTGCAAACCAACAACGAGCAGGTGCTGCGCCGCCAGCTGGACGCCGCCCGTGACCGCTTCCGCGTCGGCGAATACACCCGCACCGACGTCAGCCAGTCCGAGTCGCGCCTGTCGGCCGCCATCGCCTCCAAGATTTCGGCCGAAGGCACGCTACGCGCCTCCCGCGCCACCTACGAACGTCTGGTCGGTGCCGCTCCCGGCGAGCTGAAGGCGCCGAAGCCAGCCTTCCGCCTGCCGAAGAACCTGGACGAACTGGTCGAGCTGGCCCGCGCCAACAACCCGAACGTCCTGTCCGCCTCCTACACCGAGGCGGCGCAGCGCGAGGCGGTGGACCAGCAGTACGGCCGCCTGCTGCCGTCGGTGAACCTCTCGGCCAGCGGCACCCGCACCTACGATCCGGGCCGTTCGTCCGGTATCGACCTGAACCGCTCCGACAGTGCGCAGGTCACCGCCCAGGTGACCATCCCGCTCTATCAGGCCGGCCAGCCGGAAGCCCTGGTCCGCGAGGCCAAGCAGACAGCCAACCAGGCCCGCCTGCAGATCGAGGAGTCCCGCCGTCAGGTGACCGAATCGGCGGTCAGCGCCTGGCAGGCCCTGCAGACGGCCCGGGCCAGCATCGAGTCCTACTCGGCGCAGATCAAGGCGGCCCAGATCGCCCTGGAAGGCGTCCGTCAGGAGGCGCAGGTCGGCTCGCGCACCGTGCTCGACGTGCTGAACCAGGAACAGGAACTGCTGAACGCCCGCGTCTTCCTCGTCCGTGCCCAGCACGACGAAATGGTCGCGGCCTTCAATGTACTGGCGTCCAGCGGACAGTTGACGGCGGACCGTCTGAACCTGCCGGTCCAGAAATACGACCCGACCGCGAATTACGACAAGACGCGGGGCAAGTGGTTCGGAACTTCGGTGACCGAATGAACGAAGCGGCCCGCGAAAGCGGGCCGTTTTTGTATTATGGCTTTTTTGTCAGCCCTGCCCTAGGTTTGGGGCAGGTTGACGTCTCGGGTTGCCAAGATGAGCGATAAGGGCCAGCAAGAACCTTCGATGGAGGAAATCCTCGCCTCCATCCGGCGGATCATTTCCGAGGACGGCGAGCCTGCCAAATCGGAAACTCAGGCGCCTTCGCCGCCACCCCCTCCGCCACCCCCTCCGCCGCCGCCCCCGCCCCCCCCGATGGTGGAGGAGGACGACGACGTTCTGGAACTGACCCAGATGGTGGAGGATGAACCGGACGAGCGGCCCGACTTCGGCCAGCCCGATCCCGACCCCTGGCCGGAGGAGCCGGCCTTTCCGGAGCCGTCGCCTCCCCCTCCGCCCCCGCCGCGCTGGGACGAGCCGGAACCCGAACCGATGCCGCCGCCGCGTCCGGCCGCCCGGCGGCCGATGCCGGCCTTCGACGATTTTGAGGATGACGAGCCGCCGCCCCCGCCGCGTCCGCGCCGCCGCGCGGTCGATCCGGATGCCGGGCTGATCTCCCGCCGGACGGCGGAGGATGCCTCGCACCACCTGACCCATCTGGCGCGCGAGCTGGGCGACGACCTGTCCATCGGCCCGATGCCCATCGGCATCCGCACGGTGGAAGAGGTCGTGCGCGAGCTGCTGAAGCCGCTGTTGAAGGAATGGCTGGACGAGAATCTGCCGACGGTGGTCGAGCGGCTGGTCCAGCAGGAGATCGACCGCATGATCCGGCGGTCGCAGAAATTCTGATCCCGCCTTTTCGATCCCTGCCCGTTTGAGCCCCGATTAAGACGTTTCTAGCGAAAGTTCGTGGTGATGTTGGAAAAGACGTACCGGCCCGCCGAGGTCGAGGAGAAGCACTACCGCCTGTGGGAAGAGTCGGGCGCCTTTGCCGCCCAGCCGCAGGGGAACGGCAATCCCTACACCATCATGATGCCGCCGCCGAACGTCACCGGCAGCCTGCACATGGGCCATGCGCTGACCTTCACCATCCAGGACGTGCTGACCCGCTACAACCGCATGCGCGGCCGCGACGCCCTGTGGCAGCCCGGCACCGACCATGCCGGCATCGCCACCCAGATGGTGGTGGAGCGCAATCTGGCGAAGGACGGCAAGACCCGCCACGATTTCGGCCGCGACGCCTTCATCGACAAGGTGTGGGAGTGGAAGGCCGAATCGGGCGGGACCATCACCCGCCAGCTGCGCCGCCTGGGCGCCTCGCCCGACTGGCCGCGCGAACGCTTCACCATGGACGAGGGGCTGAGCCGCGCCGTCCGCAAGGTGTTCGTCGAACTGCACCGCCAGGGCCTGATCTACAAGGACAAGCGGCTGGTCAACTGGGACCCGAAGCTGCACACCGCGATCTCCGACCTCGAGGTCGAGCAGAAGGAGATCAAGGGCAACCTCTGGCACTTCCGCTACCCCATCGACGGGGAAGAGGGGCGCTTCATCGTGGTCGCCACCACCCGTCCGGAAACCATGCTGGGCGACACCGGCGTGGCGGTGCATCCGGAGGATGAGCGCTACAAGGACCTGATCGGCAAGATGGTCCGCCTGCCGCTGGTCGGTCGCCTGATCCCCATCGTCGGCGACGAATATGCCGATCCGGAGACCGGGTCGGGTGCGGTGAAGATCACGCCGGCCCACGACTTCAACGACTTCGAGGTCGGGAAGCGCTGCGGGCTCGAGCAGATCAACATCATGGATCGCGATGCCCGGCTGAACGACAATGTGCCCGAGGCCTACCGCGGGCTGGATCGCTACGAGGCGCGTAAGAAAATCGTCGCCGAGCTGGAGGCGCTTGAGCTTCTGGAGAAGATCGAGCCGCACACCCACATGGTCCCGCACGGCGACCGCTCCGGCGTCGCCATCGAGCCGTGGCTGACCGACCAGTGGTATGTCGATGCCGCGACCCTGGCGAAGCCCGCCATCGAGGCGGTGGAGACCGGCAAGACGGTGTTCGTGCCCAAGCAGTGGGAGAACACCTATTTCGAATGGATGCGCAACATCCAGCCCTGGTGCATCAGCCGCCAGATCTGGTGGGGCCATCAGATCCCGGCCTGGTACGGTCCGGACGGCACCTTCTTCGTCGAGGAGACCGAGGAGGAGGCGCACGCCGCCGCAAAGGTCCATTACGGCAGCGATGTCGAGCTGACGCGCGATGCCGATGTGCTCGACACGTGGTTCTCGTCGGCGCTGTGGCCCTTCTCGACGCTCGGCTGGCCGGACCAGACGCCGGAGCTGGACCGGTACTACCCGACCGACGTGCTGGTGACCGGCTTCGACATCATCTTCTTTTGGGTCGCCCGGATGATGATGATGGGCCTGCATTTCATGAAGGACGTGCCTTTCCGCACCGTCTACATCCACGCCCTTGTCCGCGACGAGAAGGGCCAGAAGATGTCGAAGTCGAAGGGCAACGTCATCGACCCGCTGGAGATCATCGACCAGTATGGAACCGATGCGCTGCGCTTCACCCTGTCGGCGATGGCCGCGCAGGGCCGCGACATCAAGCTGGCGGTGAACCGGGTCGAGGGCTACCGCAACTTCGCCACCAAGCTGTGGAACGCCGCCCGCTACTGCCAGATGAACGGTTGCGATCCGGTCGCCGGCTACAAGCCGGTCGGCCTGACCCAGACGGTCAACCGCTGGATCGTCGGCGCGCTGGCCGATGCGGCGAAGAAGGTCGCCGAGTCGATCGACGCCTACAAGTTCAACGAGGCCGCCGGTGCTGCCTACCAGTTCACCTGGGGCACCTTCTGCGACTGGTACATGGAGTTCACCAAGCCGATCCTCGCCGGCACCGACGAGGCGGCGAAGGCGGAAACGCGGGCGACCACCGCCTGGGTGCTCGACCAGATCCTGCACATCCTGCATCCGCTGATGCCCTTCATCACCGAAGAGCTGTGGGAGCAGCTGTCGCCGGCCCGTGCCAACCGGCTGATCTCGGCGGAATGGCCGGAGTTCGCCGCCGACATGGTCGATCCGGCGTCGCGCGACGAGATGGATTGGGTCGTGCGTCTGATCAGCTCGGTCCGCTCCATGCGGTCGGAGATGAATGTCCCGCCGGCGGCGCAGATCGAGCTGAAGCTGAAGGATCCGAACGCGGTCAGCCTGAAGCGGCTGGACACCCACCGCGACCTGATCCTGCGTATGGCGCGCTTGTCCAGCGTCGAGCCGCTCCAGGGCGATGTGCCGAAGAGCAGCGTGCAGGCGGTGCTGGACGAGACGACGCTGGTTCTGCCGCTGGAAGGCATCGTCGATCTCGACAAGGAGAAGGCGCGCCTGTCCAAGGAGATCGACAAGCTGGCCGGCGAGATCAAGAAGATCGACGCCAAGCTGTCGAACGAGCAGTTCGTCGCCAAGGCTCCGGAAGAGGTGATCGAGGAGCAACGCGACCGCCGCGAGGCCGCCGATCAGGCCCGCGACAAGCTGCAGAAGGCGCTGGAGATGCTGGCCGGGTGAGGTGTGGGGGAGGGGGCTCGGTTACATGCCCCCTTCCCATCCGTCCGCTACAGCGTGAAGATCGCCAGCAGCACGAGCACGGCGATGACCCCGGCGATGCTGAGCTTCATGAATTTGGTGAAGGCGATCCAGGTCGCCTGATGCGAGCGGACGGTCTCTGCACTGACCGGGTTCGGACTCACGGCCGCCATATCAATCAATCCTCCAACAGTTTCTTTTGCCCGCAAATTTTGACGCGGGCGCGCAGAAACGCAACAGATTCCGAGTGGAACCGTCAACCATGCCGGAAGGGTGGCGATCGGAAGGGATAGGAGCCTAGAGTGACGGGTTCAACGGCGGGTTCACCAAGGCGGCAAGGTCCGGAGCCGGACCTTCGATCCGCACCAGATCGCCATCGACTCGGGCGCGGCCTTCGGCGATCAGGCAGACGGCGTGCGGGTAGAGCCGGTGTTCCGACAAAAGGACGCGGTCGGCCAGGCTGTGGCCGTCGTCGCCGGGCAGGATCGGCACCGCCGCCTGGGCGATGATCGGACCCTCGTCCATTTCCGGACGTACATAATGGACGGTGCAGCCATGGAAGCGGACGCCGGCGGCCAGCGCCCGCTCATGGGTGTCCAACCCCTTGAAGGAGGGCAGCAGGGACGGGTGGATGTTGATGAGCGCATTGTGCCATTGCCCGACGAACCAGGACGACAGCAGGCGCATGAAGCCGGCAAGGCAGACCAGCTCGACACCGGCCTCGCGCAGAGCGGCATCCATCGCCGCCTCGAAGGCCGGTTTATCGCCGGGATAGCCGCGGTGGTCGACCACCGCGGTGGCGATCCCGGCGCCGGATGCACGTTCAAGGCCGAAGGCATCGGCCTTGTTGGACAGCACCAGCGCGATCTCGGCCGGGAAACCCGGCGCGGCGCAGGCGTCGATCAACGCCTGCAGATTGCTGCCGCGCCCCGAGATCAGGACGCCGAGCTTCAACTTGCTCATCAACGAATCCTTAGGCGTCCCTTACGCGGTCCAGGCCGCGTCCATGCCAGTGACGGTCACGCGGGCGTCGCCGTCCTTCAGGGCGGTGACGGTGCCGACGGTGAAGACCGTCTCGCCGCCTTCGCGCAGTATGTCGATGGCCTCGGCCGCCTTGTCGGCCGGAACCACGACGACCATGCCGAGGCCGACGTTGAAGGTGCGCGCCATCTCGTACGGAGCGATGCCGCCGGTCTTCATCAGCCAGGAGAAGACGGGGGGCAGGGTCCAGGCCGAGGCGTCGAGAACGACACCCAGCCCGTCCGGCAGGACACGCGGAATGTTCTCGATCAGGCCGCCGCCGGTGATGTGGGCCATGGCACGGACCGTGCCGGCGCGCACCGCCTTCAGCGTGCTCTTCACATAGATGCGGGTCGGCGTCAGCAGGGCTTCGCCCAGCGTCTTCGAGGCATCCCACGGGCAGGCTGAGTCGTAGCCGAGGCCCGACTTCTCGACCAGCTTGCGCACCAGCGAATAGCCGTTGGAATGCACGCCGGTGGAGGCGAGGCCGAGGACCACGTCGCCCGCCTGGACGGCGGAACCCGTC
This sequence comes from Azospirillum sp. A23, assembly GCF_042938965.1. Lineage (NCBI taxonomy): Bacteria > Pseudomonadati > Pseudomonadota > Alphaproteobacteria > Rhodospirillales > Azospirillaceae > Azospirillum > Azospirillum sp. A23. The sequence goes on from NZ_CP170667.1 coordinate 1,128,730, forward strand.
AGGGCGTGCTGGCGTTCCACCGCACCGACGGAGAAGCCGGCGAGGTCGTAATCGCCCTCGGAATACATGCCGGGCATCTCGGCGGTCTCGCCGCCGACCAGCGCGCAGCCGGCCTGACGGCAGCCTTCGGCGATGCCGGCAACGATGTCGCGGCCGGCGGCCACGTCGAGCTTGCCGGTGGCGTAGTAATCCAGGAACAGCAGAGGCTCGGCGCCCTGCACCACCAGATCGTTGACGCACATGGCGACGAGGTCGATGCCGACAGTGTCGTGACGGTTGGCGAGAATCGCCACCTTCAGCTTGGTGCCGACGCCGTCGGTCGTCGCGACCAGAAGCGGATCCTGGTAGCCGGCGGCGCGCAGATCGAACAGCGCGCCGAAACCGCCCAGGCCCGCGTCGGAGCCTGAACGCGCGGTGGAGCGGGCAAGCGGCTTGATCGCTTCGACAAGCGCGTTGCCCGCATCGATGTCCACACCGGCCTGCTTGTAGGCGTCGGACATGTTATAGGACTGGGTGCTGATGGTATCCTCGCTTGGGCTGAGCTATATACCGGGCCTTGGGCTCGGGCCGAACATACTCGAATCGGAAGGCTTTGCAATGCTCCACCGCCGCCGCGCGCCGCTCCTCGCCGGTCTTGCTGCCATGTCCACCGCTCTGGTCGTTACGATGACCGGGCCGGCCGGGGCGCAGACCGGTTCCCCGCCGCCGGCCGCCACCTCCGCCGCCACCTCCGCTGCCGCCGCCCCGTCCGCTGCAGACCCCTTCGCGGTGTCCGGCGTCCGGGTCGACATCAACGGCAGCAATCCGACCACCGTGCGCGACCAGGCGATCCGCGAGGCGCAGGCCAAGGCCTGGACGGAGCTGTACCGCCGGCTCGTTCCCGGCGGCGGCAACCCTCCGCGCCTGTCCGATGGCGAGATCGCCAAGCTGGTCCAGGGCTTCGAGATCGACGAGGAGAAGGTGTCGGCAAGCCGCTATGTCGGCGCCATCACCGTGCGGTTCCGGCCCAATGCGGTGCGCGATGCCCTCGGTCAGAGCGGCGGTGCCGCCCAGTATGTGGAGCCGCCGTCGCGGCCCTTCGTCATCCTGCCGGTGACGTTGACCGACGGGCGCACCATCCTGTGGCAGGACCGCACCCCCTGGCGCGCGGCCTGGGAGGCGCGGCAGCCCGCCGCCTCGCTGGTGCCGCTGGTGGTGCCGGATGGAGAACTGTCCGATGCCCAGGCGATCAGCGGCGAGGACGCCGTCGCCGGCAACGCCGACGCGCTCGCCCGCATCGCCCAGGCCTACAAGGCGGGCGGAGTCGTCGTCGCCCGCACCGATCTTCCGGCCAACGGCCCCGATCCGGCCCGCGGCCTGACGGTCGACGTCACCCGTTACGGGCTCGACGGCACGCGCGAGAACCAGACGGTCCAGGTGAAGGGCGGCGGCACCGCCGACGAACTGCTGAACCGTGCCGTCGCCTCGGTCGGCACCCAGGTCGACGATTCGTGGAAGCGCGAGCATACCACCGCCACCGGTCCGGAGCAGAACACCCTCGTCCGCGTGCCGTTGACCGCGGTGAACGACTGGGTGGAAACGCGCAAGCGGCTGTCCGCCGTCAATGCTGTGACCCGCAACACCCTGATGTCGATCACCCGCAGCGAGGCGCTGATCACCCTGACCTATCGCGGTGCGCCGGAACAACTGGCCCAGGCGCTCGCCCGCCAGGATCTGAGCTTCACGCATGCCGCGCCGCCCGTCGACGCCCCTGTTGCCGCCGGCTACCCCGCGCTGCCGGCTCCGTCGGCTGACTGGCAGCTGACGCTGCTGCCGCGCGGGTCGGGTGCCGCGTCGGCCGGTGCCGTTCCGTCCGCCGCCACGCCGATGGCCTCCCCGACATCGCTGGCGCCGTCGGCGCCGATGGATGCGGGTGCCGTGGGCACGATGGGCGCGCCGCCGCGCAACCTGGGAACGCTGCCGGCGAAGAGCGCACCGTGAGCGTACCCAACATCATCACGTTCCTGCGCATCGTGGCGGTTCCGGCCGCGATGTACATGATCCTCACCGGCAGGATGGAGTGGGCCTTCGCCCTCTTCGTCGCTGCCGGCCTGTCCGATGCGCTGGACGGCGCCATCGCCCGCATGTTCCGCGCGCGTACGGTGCTCGGCGGCTATCTCGATCCGCTGGCCGACAAGGCGCTGATCGTCGGGGTGTACATCGCCCTGGCCTGGGTCGGCACCATCCCCTTGTGGCTGGCGATGATGGTGGTGTTCCGCGACATCATGATCATCGGCGGCGTCATCCTGCTGTTCACGCTGAAGGAGACGCTGGCGATGCAGCCGCTCTACATCAGCAAGGTGAACACGGTGGTGCAGATCGCGCTGGCAGCCGCCGTGCTGGCTCCGCCGGCACTGGGGCTGCCGGACATCCACCTGTATGGCTGGGAGCTGGTCGAGGTGCTGGTGTACGTCTGCACGGTGACGACGGTGCTGTCCGGTGTGCTGTACGCCCGGCGCGGCGCCCTGCTGTTCAACCGGCTCGGCGGCGTTCCGTGACGCCGGCCAAGCAGCTCCGCTTCTGGCTGATCGGCTTGGGGCTGTTCGTTCTGGCGCTGTGGCTGCTGGCAGACATGCTGCTGCCCTTCGTGGTCGGGCTGGCCATCGCCTATCTGCTCGACCCCGCGGTCGACAGGCTGGAGGCGGCGGGGCTGCCGCGCTGGCTCGGCACCACGCTGGTGCTGCTGGGCTTCGTGCTGGTCATGGTGCTGATGGCGCTGCTTCTGCTGCCGCTGGTGCAGGGGCAGGTCTCCCACCTGCTGGAGGTGCTGCCGAACTATGCGACCCTGGCGAAGGAACGGCTGATCCCGGCGCTGAACCGCTTCATTCACCGCTTGCCGGCCGACGATGTCGAGCGGCTGCGCGCTGCCGCCGGCAATTATGCCGGTGAAGTGGCGGGGCTGGTCGGCCGTGTCGTCACCCGCATCCTGTCGGGCGGGCTGGCACTGTTCGACATCGTCACGCTGATGTTCATCACCCCCGTCGTCGCCTTCTATATGATGCGCGACTGGGACCTGATGGTGGGAAAGGTCGATTCGTGGCTGCCGCGCCAGCATGCCGAGACGGTGCGCGAGCAGGCGCGAGAGGTGAACGTCACCCTGTCCGGTTTCGTGCGCGGGCAGGCGACGGTCTGCGTCGTGCTGGGCGTCTTCTATGCACTGGCGCTGTCGGCGGCGGGGCTGGATTTCGGGCTGGTGATCGGCCTGATGGTCGGGCTCCTGTCCTTCATCCCCTATGTCGGCACTCTGTTCGGCTTCGTCGCCAGCACCGGCCTTGCCCTGCTGCAGTTCGACGAGTTCTGGCGCGTCGCCATCGTCATCGGCATCTTCCTGTTCGGGCAGGCGGTGGAGGGCAATGTCCTGACGCCGAAGCTGGTGGGCGACAAGGTCGGGCTGCATGCGGTGTGGGTGATGTTCGCCCTGCTGGCGGGCGGCAGTCTGTTCGGATTCGTCGGCGTGCTGCTGGCGGTTCCGGTGGCTGCGGTGATCGGCGTGTTGACCCGCTTCGCCTTGCGACAGTATCTCTCGAGCCCGTACTACCGCGGCACCGACGCGGAACGCTGATGGGTGTGTCCGCATGAGCTTGCCGGCGCAGATACCGCTCGACCTCGGGCACCGGACGGCGATGGGCTGCGAGGATTTCCTCGTCGCACCCAGCAACGCCGATGCCGTGGCGTGGCTGGACCGCTGGCCCTCCTGGCCCGCCCCGGCACTGACGCTGTACGGTCCCGCCGGCTGCGGCAAGACCCACCTGTCCCAGGTCTGGCGCGCCCGCAGCCATGCCCTGGTGACCCGCGGCGATGCCCTCGAGTCGGCAACGGTGCCGTCCCTGCTGGCCCCCGCCAACGCGGTGGTCGTCGAGGATGCCGACACGGTTGCCGGAAAGCCGGAGCGGGAACAGGCGTTGTTCCATCTCTACAACCTCGCCCGCGAACAGCGGGGCCATCTTCTGCTGCTGTCGCGCAAGGCGCCGTCGCACTGGCGGACGAAGCTTCCCGACCTGCGGTCGCGCATCAAGGGCGCGCCGGCGGTCGAGGTCCGGCCGCCCGACGACGCGCTGCTCGCCGCGGTTCTGGTCAAGCTGTTCGCCGACCGCCAGTTGCGGCCGGGGATGGAGGTCATCACCTATCTGCTGGCGCGGATGGAGCGGTCGCTCGATTTCGCCCGCCGTCTGGTGGCGGCGCTGGATCATGCGTCGCTGGCCGCCCATCGTGGTGTGACCGTGCCGTTGGCCCGGGAAGTCCTTTCGGAACTGCAACGGACGGAACCGCAACGATCCGGTTCCAAAACGACCCTCTGATACCGACAAGGGAAGAGACGACCATGGATTTGGGTATCTCCGGCCGCCGCGCCATCGTCTGCGCCGCCAGCAAGGGGCTGGGCCGCGCCTGCGCCTTCGCGCTGGCCCGCGAGGGCGTGCATGTCACCCTGACCGCCCGCAACGCCGATGCGCTGGAGGCGACCGCCGACGAGATCCGCAAGGCGACCGGCGTCACCGTCACCACCGCCGCCGGAGACATCTCGACGGAGGAGGGGCGGGCCGCGGCGCTCGCCGCCTGCCCGGAGCCGGACATCCTGATCAACAATGCCGGCGGCCCGCCGCCGGGCGACTTCCACGACTGGGACCGCGAGGATTGGATCCGCGCGCTGGACGCCAACATGCTGACGCCGATCTTCCTGATTAAGGCGACGGTGGACGGCATGATGTCCCGGGGGTTCGGCCGGATCGTCAACATCACCTCGGCCGCGGTGAAGGCACCGATCCCGATTCTGGGTTTGTCGAACGGTGCCCGCACCGGTCTGACCGGCTTCGTCGCCGGCCTGTCGCGCCAGACGGTGAAGCACAACGTCACCATCAACAACCTGCTGCCCGGCCCCTTCGAGACCGACCGCCTGCGCAAGACGATGGAAGGCGGTGCCAAGGCCGGCGGACGCAGCATCGACGAAGAGATGGAACTGCGCCGCAAGTCGAATCCCTCCGGCCGATTCGGCGATCCGGAGGAATTCGGGGCTGCCTGTGCCTTTCTTTGTGCCGCAAGCTCCGGTTTTATGACTGGGCAGAACATCCTTTTGGATGGCGGAGCCTTCCCTGGCACGATGTAACCTGCGGTATCGGGAGACGGGCCGCCGCCGCGTCTCAAGTTTGTCTCTCCAATTCGCAATAAAATCCGCCCATCGTCACAGGCCATTAAGAAACGGCGACGGGAAGGGGTGCTCCAGCATCGGCTTGGGCGCCGCTTCCCCGGTCCGCCGGTCGGCAAAACGCGGCAGTGCCGCGGCGACCGGACAACGGCTTTTGCGAGCCACTGGCACAGGAACGATGAGCATGCAGCAGAGTGTGGCGGCCCCCGCGGTCTACACCGACCTTGGCCGCGTCATGGAAAGCATCACCCGGCGCTTCCTTGACGTGCTTCGGATGGAACTGGCCCGCATCGGCGTGACCGACCTCAGCCCGACACAGGCGCTGATGCTGCTGCACATAGGCACCGAGGAACTGTCGGTCCGCGACCTGCTGGAGCGCGGCTATTATCTGGGCTCCAACGCCTCCTACAATCTGAAGCATCTGGTGGAGGCGGGATATGTCGACCGCAGCCCGTCCCAGCGCGACCGGCGGGCAGCCCGGCTCAAGCTGTCCGCCCAGGGGCTTGCCACCTGCGAGGCGCTGAAGAAGCTGGAAGCGACGCGCGCCGACACCTTGCTGAGGACCGACAGCGACGGTGCCGACTTCGAGACCACCTATCGCACGCTACGCCGGCTGGAACGCGCCTGGACCGACCTGATCCGCTACGACGACGCCGACCCGGCCTGACAGATTCCTGCATTCGACACGTAACTTTCCAACCTCCTGTCCGTTCGATCTGTGTCCGGAATGGAACACCTGAGTCCGAAGCAGGAACATAGGAGGAACTGATTGGTTGCCGTTCCTCGTCCGTTCTGGTAGCTCTATCGGAACAAGACGCGAACAACGGAGGTTGGCATGTCGGTTCTGGCTTTCCTGCGCGAATGCATGACCCTCGCCTTTTTCCTGGCGGTGCTCTACGGCTGGGCCACGGTCGGGCCGATTCTGATCGGCTGAGGATGGCCGGGATGCGCCCGAGGGTTTCGGGGGCGCATCCCTTCGAAAGAGGTCCCCAAAGGGGGAATGCCGCGTCGGTATTATATCCGAAATCCCAGCCCACCCCGGCCGGCGCAGCGCTTACATCGGGAACACGCGGACCCGTCCCTGGCCCATTCGAGAAGCCGAAAGGGGGCCGGTTCCGCGAACGCCGACAACGCGTGGGGATTGGGACGGATGCGGAATTTCTTTCGAAAGCGTCGTTCGGCCGCTGTGGCCGACGAGCGCATGCCGGCTGCCGGTGGCAGCCTTGGTAATCCGGGCATCACCGGTGGCGGCCTTGGTTCGAATCCGCTGACCGGCGGACCGGGCATGGGTGGACCGGGCATGAGCGGTTCCGGCGTCGCGGGGCCTGGGATGGGCAATGCCGGGGCCGGTGGCTTTTCCAATGGACCGGGATTCGCCCGGCCCGGTGGGGCTCACCTGCGTCCGGTGGACGGCAACATGGGTGGTGGCAGCGGCGCCGGCATCGGTGGCCGTGCCGGATTCGAAGCGATGCGCGGTCCGGCCGCGCCGCGGCTGCCCGATATCATCGACAACGAGGCCACCGGCGACCGCCGCGGCCACATGTTCCCGCAGCCGGGCGGCCAGGATGTTGAGGGCGAGCACGACCTGCCGCGCTTTACAATGTCCGTCAACGGCGGCTATCGCGGCGGCATGGGCGCCAATGCGCCGGCCATGCTGAAGGGCCTGACGCCGGAACTGAACGGCCTGCTGCGCGAAGCCTTCACCCCGACCCGGCCGAAGCAGCAGCTGAACGGCCTGTTCATCGGCCGCAACGACACGCTGCGCCGCATCATCTCGGCCATCGAAGAGGAGCGGGCGCACGTCATCCTCTACGGCGACCGTGGCCGCGGAAAGACCTCCGTCGCCAATGCGATCGAAAAGATCGCGGGGCAGGCGGGCTATCTGTCGCTGAAGCTGACCTGCAGCGGCGAACTGAGTTTCGAGGACATCTTCAGGCACTTCCTGAAGAAAATCCCGTCGACCTATTACCGTTCCGCGCTCGACAATCCGTTCGCGGCGCGGCGCAACTTCGCCAGCCTGAACGAGCTGCTGCCGGACGGCACCTTCAGCGTCACCGAGCTGAACGAGGTTCTGTCGGGCATCCACGCCACCCATGTGCTGCTGATCCTGGACGAGTACGACCGCGTCCAGGACGAGGATTTCCGCAACAAGCTGGCGGAGCTGTTCAAGAACCTGACCGACAGCTCGATCCCGGTCACCCTGCTGGTGGTCGGCGTCGCCGAGAATCTCGACCAGCTGCTGGGCAAGCATCCGTCGATCCAGCGCTCGCTGGTTCCGGTTCATCTGCCACTGATGACCGATCAGGAGATCGGCCGGCTGATCCAGGCCGGCGCGCAGAATGCCGGCATCGAGTTCGCCCCCGACGTGGTGCGGCGGATCGCGGAGTTCGTGCGTGGCCTGCCGTATTACGCCCAGCTTCTTGGCCTGCATGCGGCGCGCAGCGCCGTCAGCCGCGGAAGCAAGCTGGTGGAGCGGCCGGATCTGGCCTATGCCGTCGCCCGCTGCCTGCAGGAAGCCGAGCGCGGCATTGTCGAGAGCTACGCCCGTGCGCTGGCCGCCGACCGTAGGGCCGAGCTGGAGGACGCTCTGCTGGCTGCGGCGCTGTGTCCGGCCGATGCCTATGGCGTGTTCGATCCCAAGGATCTGGCTGGTGATAGCGGAGAATTGCCGAGCGCCTCGACGCTCGACCTGCTGAAGCGCCTGACGCGGGAGGACCATGGCGGGGTCCTGGCCCCGGTGGTCGAGCCGGGACTGGAGCGCTATCGCTTCCGCAACCAGATGATGCGCCAATATGTCCTGATGCGTCAGGCCAGCGAGCGCGGCCAGATCTGATCCATCCCCGATCAGGCCGTCCTTCGGCCCTTCCCCGGCGACGGGGGAGGGCCACTCTTTCATGGTAGACCCTTTTGCACAGCGGGTCTTTTGGCAGGCGGTGAGGCGTTACAGGAACGCCGCCCGCCGCTGGCCGCTGGCCTTCTGCCATGCCCATTCGACCACGACGCTCAGCAGCCGCTCCAGCGACGGCTTCACCTCTGCCGCCAGCGCCGGGCGGAAGTGATAAGGGGAGTCCTCGTCCATATAGGTGGACTGGGTCAGTTCGAGCTGGATGGCGTGGATGTTCTCTTCCGGCTGGCCATAGCTGCGGATGATGAAACCGCCGCGCAGGCGGCCGTTCAGCGCGGCTGAATAGCGCTCCGATGCCGAAAGCACATTCATCAGCCTGACGACCAGCGGCTGGGCGGCGCTGCTGCCGTCGCCGGTGCCCAGGTTGAAGTCGGGCAGGGTGCCGTCGAAGAAGCGCGGAACCGTGCTGCGCACCGAATGGGCGTCGAACAGGATCGCCACGCCATAGCGGTCGCGCAAGGCGCGCAGCTCGTTGCGCATCTGCTCATGATACGGACGCCAATAGGCGCCGACCCGCCGCTCGATCTCCGCACGGTCGGGCTCCAGTCCCGGTCGATAGATCGGTGCGCGGTCGAACGTCGTCAGGGGGCAGATTTCGGTGGGGTCTTGCCCCGGCTGCGGCACGACGCCGTCGGGATCGCGGTTGAGGTCCACCACATAACGCGAGCACAGCGCCGTCAGGAAACCGATTCCGAGCGCGGGGGCGAAGTGGTACAACCGGTCCAGATGGCGGTCGACGTCGGGCTGCACCAGTCCCTCCGGCGTCATCGCTGCGGCGATGTCCGGCGGAATCATGGTCCCGACATGCGGAATGCTGAGCAGGACCGGGGTTTCGCCCGGCTGGAAGCGGAAGGTTTCCATGGCTCGTCTCGTCATCGGAACGGCTTGCGCCGCACTGTGTGCAGTGCGGCAGGGGCAGCGGTGGGACTATGACGGGCGGTGCCGCACCCCGTCAAACAGATTGCGTTTTTTTGAAAGAGTGGGGATGCCGGGTTGGTGGAAACCTATCCTTACGCGTTCCATTTCCTGCTGCGCCCGGCAGAATTGCCGGTTGACCTTGAACTGCGCTTGCCGGAGACTTTCGCGCAATCGGCGACCGCCCAACAGAAGGCGTCGCCCCGCACCGGACACAGCTGTTCCTCGGATAATTCCCAGGCGACCGGACAAAAGACTTCGACAACACACGGCGCCCCGATTTCGCAGCCCCGGTGACGAAGCAACGCAGCAGGGGAGAAGCGACCATGACCACCGCCACCCGTCTTGGCACGGCCATGCCCGGCCGGCGCCAGATTTTGTTGCCGCTTGCGCTCGCCCCCGTCGCCGGCTGGGCCGTTTGGGCTGCCGGAACGTCGGAGGCGCCGAGCCACCCCGCCGGCCCCTTTCATCTGCCGCTGGACGAGTCCACGGCGATCTGGCGCGACCTGGGCGCCGTGAGGATGGGCGGTCTGGCCGGCGATCCGCAATTTCCGGTGAAGGTGTCGGCGTTGGACGGCCGGCCGGTCACCGTGCGCGGCTTCATGGTGCCGCTGACCGACGGCGCCGCCCACAACCGCTTCATCCTGTCGGCCAATCCGATGGGCTGTCCCGCCTGCGAAAGCCCAGGACCGGCGACCATGATGCATGTCCACACCGCCATCGCCCTGCCGGCGACGCGGGAACCGCTGACCCTGACCGGAACCTTGCGGCTGCGCCCGCAGGAGGGATTGTTCTATCGCCTGGACCGCGCCGAGCAGCGCTGGGCCTGAGCCACGCGGCCGATTTCCGCGAGGGGCGGCCATGACGGTGGCCGCCGCACGGATGGGCGCGCTGTCGATGGCGGCAGCCCTGCTTCTCTATGGCGGCCTCAGCGTGCCGGCGCCGCCGGCCCTGCGAGGGGTGGAACTGTCCATCGGCCTTCTGATCCTGCTGTCGATAGGCTGGAAATGGCCTCTGGCAGTGGCGAGCGGTCATGCGCTGCGGACGTCGCCTGACAGGGAATGGATGCCAGTGGCGGTTGCGGCATTCGCCTGGCTGCTGTGGGTGCCGTTGCTGCGCGCGGCGGCGCTGGGGTGGGATGCGGTCGATATCCTGCGCGACGTCGTGCCCCTCCTGTACCTGTTCCTTCCCGTGCTTCTGGTGCCGGCGCTGCGCGCCGCGGGGCGGACCGCTGTGCGCGCGTTGGCCGGTGGGCTTGGCATTGCCGGCCTGCTGCTGACCTTGCGCTGGTGGCGGCAGGCGGATTGGGGGTTCGGCGCCATCGGACAGCGGGCGATGGCCGACGGTGGCGCCTATCTGCTCAATGCGCCTGCGGTGCTGTTCGCCGCCGTGGTCCTGCCGGCGACGGCCTTGTCGCTGATCGGTGTCGGCGGCCGGTTCCGCTGGTGGCTCGCCGCGATCCCCTGTGCCGTCGGCGGGGCTCTCTGCCTCGCCGCGCTCGCCGGAGCGGTCCACCGCACCGCGCTGGGGCTGGCGCTGCTGTCGCTGGCGCTGATCGCCCTGTGGTGGGCGCGGCGGCAGGCGTGGCTGGCCTTGCCTCTGCTGATCGGTCTGGGGCTGGCGGTTGCCGTCGGTGGGGATGCGCTGGTCGGAGCGTGGCAGCAGGCGGCGGAGAAGACGCGGCTGACCGGGATCAATGCCCGGTGGGAAGAGGCGGCGGCGGTGATCGAGCATGCCGTCGCCTCTCCCTGGGCATTGCTGTTCGGCGACGGTTGGGGCGCGCGGATCGCCAATCCGGCGGTGGGCGGCTGGCGGGTCAGCTATACCCACACGCTGGCGAGCTACAGCCTGCTGAAGACCGGACTGTGCGGCATGGTGGCGCTGGCGGCCTACCTCGGCGCGCTGGTCAGGCCCTGGTGCGGGCTGCTGGCGGCCGATCCGCCGCTGGCCCTGGCGGTGGTGCCGCCGCTGGCGATGGCGCTCTGCCTTCACACGAGTTTCAAGTATCTCGACACCGGCGTCATCCTATCCCTGATGCTTTTGGCGGCCGAATGCAGGAAGGGGTTGTCTGAGCCTTAGAGGATCTTCATACTTTCGCGTGTAATTCACGCTTCGGTGCGCCGTGTTGCTCGACCGACCATCCATCATTTTCGTCAACCGGGTGTTCCCGCCTGACCGTGGGGCGACTGGACGTTGCCTGTCGGATTTGTCCGGGCGAATCGCGGCCGCGGGCTGGCGGGTGACGGTGGTTGCGGATGGCGAGCCGGACAGCGACAAGGCGCCGAACTGCGCTGTTCCGGACGGGGTCACGCTCATCCGCACCGGCCGCAGGGTGGCGGAGGGTGAGCGGCCCGACACGCGCGCCTATATCGAGGCGCTTTGCCGACTCACGGTTCAGGCCCTGCGCCTGCCGCGCCACGACCTCGTCGTGACGATGACCGATCCGCCGATGCTGGCGCTGGCCGGCCCGGTTTTGGCTGCGCGCCATGGTGTGGCGTCGCTGCACTGGTGCCAGGATCTTTACCCGGATCTTCTTCCGGTGCTGGGCGTGCGGATGCCGGACCTGCTTCTCCGCGTGGCCGGGCATGGTATGGCGCGGGCATTGCGGCGGCAGGATGGGGTGATCGCCATTGGGCGCTGCATGCGCGAACGCATCGTCGCATCCGGCGTGGCGGCGGATCGGGTGACCCTGCTGCCCAATTGGTCCGATCCGGCGATCCGTCCCCTGGAGAAGGTCGGCAACAGCGTCCGCCATTCGCTGGGGTTGGCGGAGGGCGACGGCCGTTTCCTCGTGGCCTATTCCGGCACGCTGGGGCTTGCCCATCCGATGGACGGCGTGCTGGAGGCGGCGGCCCGGCTGCAGCACAGCGATCCATCCGTGATTTTCCTGCTGGTCGGCGAGGGCAGGGGCTTCGCTGCGGTGGAAGAGGCCGCACGCCGCAAGGGCGTACGCAACCTGCGCCGGCTTCCCTGGCAGCCTGCCGACCGGTTGGCGGAGTGCCTGTCCGCCGCCGACCTGCATCTGGTGGCGATGGACCCGGCGGCGGAGGGGATGTTGGTGCCGAGCAAGCTGGCCGGGGTGCAGGCGGCCGGCCGGCCCTGCCTGTTCCTGGGACCGGCCGGAAGCGAGGCGACGGCGCATGTGGACGGATGCGGCATGGTGATCGACCCGTTCGACGGGGCCGCCATTGCCGAAGCCGTGCGCGCCTATGCCGCCGCCCCCGACCGCTGCGCCGCGGAGGGGGAGCGCGCCGCCCGCAAGACCGAAGCCTGGACGGCCGACCGTGCCGCCGCGGCCTTCGTCGGGTTGGCCGAACGTCTGGTCGAGACACGCCGTGCCGTCCGGCCCCTGTTGGGGAGGCCGTTGCCCCATGCCTGACGGCGTCATCGCCCCGCGTCACACCCAACCTCCGCCGCATGCCATGACGCTGGCTCTGCCGATGGCCGGAGGGGAGGGAGACCTGCGCAACGTCGTTCGCACCCTGCGGACCGGCTGGCGCTGGTTGGTCGGCGGCTGGGTGGGCGGTCTGGCGCTGGCGGTGGCGGCTCTGTGGCTGGTGACGCCGGCCTATACCGCGGCAATGGTGATCGGGCCGACGGCCCGGGTCGGCTCCGCTGCGATGGGGGCTCGGGTGCCGACGCTCAACGGCCGCGATTCCGCCGGTGTTGCCGAGCCGGGGGCGGGAGACGAATCGCTGTCGGATTTCGCCCGCTATCTTGAACTGTTCGGTTCGGGACCGGTGGCCGACCGTCTGGCTGCGGACCCCGCCATCCTGCGCGCCCTGTTTGCCGAACGCTGGGATGCGGAGGCGGAGCGTTGGCGTCCGCCGCCCGGACTGTTCCCGACGGTGAAGCGGGCTTTGCTGGCAATGGTCGGGCGCGAGGATTGGGTTGAGCCGGACGGCGACCGCGTGGCGCGCGCCCTGCGTGATCGGCTGGTTGTCGACATGCTGCGGTCGGGTCCGATGCGGCGGATCACCTTCCGCCATGCCGACCGGGCGATTGCAGTGGAACTGCTCGGGCGGATCGCCGCGGCCACCGACGCCCATCTGCGGGCGGAAGCGGCCCGGCGCAGTGCCGCCCAGATCGCCCACATCAAGCTTCGTCTCGGTGCCGTCACCGTTGCGGAACACCGGCAGGCGTTGAGCGACCTGCTGCTGGACCAGGAACGGGTCGCGATGATGATCGGCGTCGATCTGCCCTTTGCCGCCGACATGATCCAGCCGCCGGCCGCCGCCACCCTGCCGGACTGGCCGAACCCGGCCGTGGTGATTCCGCTGGCCGGGCTGGTCGGGCTGGTCGCAGCCGGATTCGCCCTATCCGTGTCCCATGCCCTGCGGGAACGGACGACGGGAATGGAGGCGGCGCCATGAGGATGTCCAACATGCCTGTGCCCGCCACGACGGCAATTCCGGTCTCCGTGGTGGTGATGACGCGCAACGAGGCGGCGAACCTGCCGCAGTGCCTGCCGCCGCTCGCCCGATTCGCCGAGTGCTTCGTGGTCGACAGCGGCAGCGACGACGGCACGCCGGACATCGCATGGTCACATGGCGCCCGCCTGGTTCCCTTCCGCTGGAATGGCCGCTACCCCAAGAAGAAGCAGTGGTGCCTGGATAGTCTGCCATTCGCCCATGACTGGGTTCTGTTCGTCGATGCCGACGAGCGGCTGACGCCGGAGCTGGTTGAGGAGATCGCCCGGCTGATGGCGTTAGGCCCGGCCTGCGCGGCCTACTGGATCGACGGCAGGCCGGTCGTCCGCGGCCGGCGGCTGCGTTTCGGCTGCTGGAATCGCAAGCTTGCTTTGTTGGACCGTCGGCGCGCGCGCTTTCCCGATCAGCCCGACCTGGATATCGCCGCTATGTGGGAGGTGGAGGGGCATTACCAGCCGCAGGTGGCCGGCACGACCGGCCGGCTTCGCCACCCGATGGACCATGAGGATGCCAAGCCGCTCTCGGCCTGGTTCGACCGCCATAACCGCTATTCCGATTGGGAGGCGGCGATTCGTGCCGACGGTCGGATGGAGCGGCTGATAACGGGTGAACCGGATGGCGGCTCCAGCGCCTTTCCCAGCCTTCGTGCCCTCATCGGCCGGCGCATGCAGAAGCGGCTTTTCCAGCGCCTGCCGGGCCGGCCGCTCTTGGCGTTTCTGCATGCCTATGTGCTGCGCCTTGGCGTCCTCGATGGCGCAGCCGGGCTAGACCACGCGCTGGCGCGCGCGTTCTACTATTGGCAGGTCGGGCTCAAGATGCGGTCGGCGGCAATGGCACCGGGAGCGTTCGACCGTTTCCCGTCCATCCGCGCCGCTTCCGAGTCTGTCCGGACTGTCCGTCCGTCCGGCGACCCTTACTCTTCGAGCAGCGCGATCCGGTCGCCACCCAGCGCCTTGAGCAGGTCGAAGGTCCGCTTGCGCACACCCGGATCCTCGATCCGGTAATAGGCGCGCACCAGTTCCAGCGTCTCGCGGCGGGCCATCGATTCGAACTCGTCCGTCTCGCTCATCGCCTCGGCCGGGACTTCGGCGGCAATCTGGTCGGGCGACGGCATGTCGTCGAAGAAGTAGCTGACCGGCACACCGAGAACCTGGGAGAGGTTGTAAAGGCGGCTGGCGCTGATGCGGTTCGACCCACGCTCGTACTTCTGGAGCTGCTGGAAGGTGATCCCGACCGCTTCGCCCAGCTTCTCCTGGCTCAGGCCAAGCAGGGTCCGGCGAAGCCGCAGGCGGGCTCCGACATGGATGTCGATGGGGTTGGGACCTTCGCCGCGGCGCGACAGGGTGTGGGCGGGGGCGAGTTTGGTCTTGGTCGCGCTCATAAGTCGTACCTCGAAAGGAAAGCCAGAGGGAAGGCGCCGCGAGAATGCTTAGTTCAGAAAGTAAATTCTATGCAACCATTTGTGCGTATCAACGGTCCGTTTGGGTGGAAGGGGGAGGAAGAGAGCGAAAGACATTAAATTTCAGGGCATCTGAAACGTAATTTCGCGTATAGAGCGGGAAGATGGTGGCGCAATGCCAGTGCGACTCGTTGAGCGATGGCGATCATTGCGGCGTGTGTGGTTCTATGGCCGAAATGCCTTTGTCGAATCGCTGTTTGCTCATGCCGGCCAGTGGTTGCGTCGCGCTGCGACAGGCCGCCGGCCGCGAACAGACAGACCGGCCAGTGCAGCCGTTCGGCCCGTCCGCGCTTCAGCACCGACAAGGTTAAGTCATAATCGGCCGCGATCCGGTAACCGGAGTCGAAGCGCAGCCCTGCCAGCGCGGTCACGGAGTAGATCATCGCCTGATGGTGGGTAAACATGCCCAGCGATGCCCAGCGGTGGGAGCGGGCGCGCTTCAGCAGGATACGTCCGTCACCCAGCCGTTCCAGCGCATCGCCATAGAGAAGGGCGCAGTCGGGATGCCGGGCAATCGCTTGCAAAAGCCGCATGCCGCTGCCCGGCTCCGCCAGCCGGTCGCCGGCATTCAGAAACAGCACATGGCTGCAGCCCAGCCGGCCCGCGGCGGCGAGCGCATCGTTCATCGCATCGTACAGTCCCGAGTCGCGGGCTGAGCGCGACCACAGCGGGACATCGGCATGTCCCGCCAGCCACTCCGCCGTTCCATCGGTGGAGGCGCCGTCGGCGACCAGCCAGACGATGCTGGGACAGAGCTGCCCGCGCAGGCTGTCATAGGTGTCGGCCAGTCCGGCGCAGTCGTTGCGGACCACGGTCAGGATGGCGAGTCGGAGCGGGGCGGGCGCCGTCATCGCGTGATCACCGAAATCGAGGCGGCAGTGATCGCCAGTTGGCTCAGGATGTTGCCGATGGCCTTGGTGGCGTCCAGCCCGTCGAAGGGACGGGGGTCGCGCGGTACCACCAGGATCGACCCGGGCGGGATGACGTCCACCCGATGGTTCCAGGAGGACAGCGCCAGCGGCCGAGCCCGGCCGTCCGGCAGGACCAGGAAGCTGCGGCCGGTGTCGGCATCGCGGGTCGGACCGCCCGCCTCGTTCAGGTAATCCTCGGCATCCTTACCGCTGACGAACTGTGCCGCGGTCGGGTGAAGAACCTCGCCCGATACCGCCACGGTCAGCGGTCGCTTCGGGATCACGATCCGGTCATCGGGCTCCAGCAGCGGGTCGAGAGCCGGGCGGCTGCGCAGGACAGCCGGGTCCGCTTCCACCACGATGCGGCCGAGCGGCTCGGCAGCACGGAGTTGGGCGGCGAGTTGGCGGGCCAGCGCGACATTCTCCGCCTTCACCGGCTCGCCCTTCTCCACCTCCAGCGCCAGCGTGCGCTCCAGTTCGCGCGCTTGCAGCTGGAACTGTTCTTTCTCGCGGCGGCGTTCGCTCTCGCGGGTCAGCACGGCCCCAGCCGGATAGGCGTCGTCGATCAGGCCGCCGGCCCGCGCGATCAGGGAGGACAGCGTCTCGCCACGGCCGATGTCGTAACGGCCGGGACGGCGCACCGCCCCTTCGATGGCGACCGCGCGGGCCTCAAGCGCTTGCGGTCGCGGGTTGATACGCAGCGCATCGCCTGGACCGATCCTGCGGGCGCCGTCGCGGGTCAGGTCGATGGCGATGCGAGTGCCGTTGGCGGCGGTCAGTTCCGCCACCGTGGGGTCGGCGTCGGTGGAAAGCCCACCTGCCACCGCGACCAGGGCCGCCAGCGGGGTGAGGTCGGCGACCGGATAGCCGCCGGGATCGCGCACGGCGCCACGCAGCTGGACAGTCCGCTCTCCGATCACCGCGACGATGGCCGGATCGAGCAAGGCCGCCAGCATCGGCGGTTCGGACTCGTCGTCCGCGTTGCTGTCCGTCTTGGATTCGGTGGGCTTCACCAGGCCGCGGATGTCGTCGGCGGCGAACAGGTGAATGCGGTCACCGTCGCTCAGGGCACGGTCGGCACGTCCGGCAGCCACCTCCTGCGGGGAGAAGGGCAGATAGGCGCGGGTCAAGGTCCGGCGGTCATAGCGTTCGACGATGCCAAGCAACGGATACACGTCGCGCTTCAGGGCCTTGCCCTCCGCCAGAGCCTGGTGCAGCGTGGCCCCTGCCGGCAACCTGCGGGTGCCGGGCCGGCGGACATGGCCGATCATCTCGTACTGAGGCGCTTCCGATTCGACGATGGTCTCGCGCGCGCCGGCGCTCTCCGGCCCATCGGCCACGGGATAGAAACCGGGCCGCGGCGCACCGGTCAGCCGCAGAACGGAATGGCGCAGGGCAAGCGGCAGCAGGTCCGGCACCGTCGCGAACAGGGGCGGGCAGGGAGTGCGGGAACCGGTCAGCGTGGCGGCGGCGCGCGCCTGCGGACCGGTGGCGAGGGTGCCGGCCGGCTCCGCCGCCAGGATGCGGGCCAGCGCGACCAGACCGGGACAGGCATCCTGCGGCGGCTGGCGTTCGCCGCGCAGCAGGGCCAGCACCGCCTCCGACGTCAGGAAATCGACATCCGCAGTCCCCAGGACATAGAGCGTGTCGCCGTCCGAAAGCTGCCGGCGGTCGCGTCCGTTCAGAACGGCCGACAGGTCGACTGGCCGCAGGCTGCGCGCCGCCGTGGCAGGGGCCGTGCTTTCCAGGGCGGCGAAGGGAAAATAGGCCGATGGGCGCAGATCCGCACGGGAAAGCAGTCCGGACAAGGATTTAGCCCGGGTCAGCGCGCGCGGGCCGGGACGAAGCACATGTCCGTCGAGCCGAACCTCGCCGCGGCGGTCTTCCCGTTCCGGCGCAATCAGCAGCAGGTCGCCGTCACCGAACCGCTTGGCGTCGGGATCGGCGATCTCCTCCGTCGCTTCCTCGCCCGACGGTCCGATGCCGAATCGCACAAGCCGGCCGCGGCCGGGCCGCAGCGCGCCACCGGCGAGGTCGCGCATCTCCGATGCCGACAAGGGGCCACCATCCGGCGGCAGTTCATAAATGCCCGGCCGTTTCACCGGTCCGGCAATCGCGACGGTGGCGCCGAGCGGCGGGACGAACAGGCGGTCACCGTCACGCAACGGCATATCCGCGTTGCCGGTGGCACCGGCGATTTGCAGGGCATAGAGGTCGACCATGACCGCACCGCCGGACCGCATCAGCCTGACCGCGCGCAGGCTGCCGCCGCGATCCACACCGCCGGCAGCCGACAGCGCATCGAGCACGGTGGCGAAGGCGCTGATTTCCTGCCGGCCGGGGCGGTGGACAGCGCCGGTGACCAGCACACCGATCCGCCGCACCTCCGCCAGCGAAGCGAAGGCATCGGTGCTGGGCCAAGTGGCGGCGACGGTGGCGGTCAAGTCGCGTCGCAGGGCGTCCAGCGTCAGGCCGGCAGCCGTCAGCGGTCGCAGATCGTCCACCACCAGCTGGCCGTTTCGGTCGACGGTGAAGCGTTTGCTGAAGGATTTCTGGCCGCGCAGGGTGACCAGAACGGTGTCGCCGGTGTTCAGGACATAGTCGCCCTGGATGGCGCCGGGCGCGGCCTCGGTCGCCGAAGCCGCATCGGTGGCGGAGGCGAACAGGTCATAGCCGAACTGGCGCAACGGTTCTCCCGCACGGGTGGAGAAGGCCGCCTCCAGGGGGTAGACCGTCGATGCCAGCTGAGGCCGCGGCAATAGTGGATCGCCCCGCGTGGGCCCGGCGGCCGACACGGCGCACGCCCACAGAATCAACGCCGCCCCGGGCGCAATTCGGGCGAATATCCTGCACGCAGCAGCCAACATGATGTCCAACAACCCCAGCAACCACCCGCACAGCGCGAGTGATCGGCGCTGAACACTATCGCGTGCAATAGGCCGAAAGGCAATGGCCTGCGTCCGGGGCGCCATGCAAAAGGGTGGCATCCGCGGATGACGGGGCGGCGTTATGATGAGGTCGCCTTCCGCCGGTCCGAACCTTTCCGGGACGGCGAAACAGTCAAGGAAGCCAACGGCGTGATCGTCATCCACAGTGAAGAGCACCGGCTGCAGGCCGGCCGGTCCGAACTCAACGACGGCCAACTCGTTCCCTGCTACGAGAAGCCCGCGCGTGCCGACATCGTCCGGGCGCGGATCGAGGCGGTCGGGATGGGGCCGGTCGTGGAGCCCACCCGTCACGGCATCGCCCCGCTGGAACGGGTGCATGATGCCGGCTACCTCGGTTTTCTCCAGACCGCCTGGGACGACTGGGTGGCGGAGCATGGTGCTGACATCGACGCGCTGCCGCTGAACTGGGTGGCTCCCGGGATGTCGCGGCGGCGGGTGCCCCGGTCCATCGACGGGCGGCTCGGCTTCTACTCCTTCGACGCGGGGACGCCGATCACCGCCGGCACCTGGCGGGCTGCGACATCCGCAGCCGACAGCGCGCTGACCGGCGCTGACCGGCTGCGGGCCGGCGACCGCAGCGCCTTTGCGCTGTGCCGTCCGCCGGGCCACCATGCCGGCCACGCCTTCTACGGCGGCTATTGCTTCCTGAACAACGCGGCCATCGCGGCGCAATCCCTGCGCGACGGTGGGGCTGCGCGCGTGGCGGTGCTGGACGTCGATTATCACCACGGCAACGGCACCCAGGAAATCTTCTGGGAGCGTGGCGACGTGCTGTTCGTGTCGATCCATGCCGATCCGGCCGACGAGTTCCCCTATTTCTGCGGTCATGCCGATGAGACCGGAGCGGGTGCCGGGGAAGGGGCGAACCTGAACCTGACGCTGCCCTGGGGAACCGACTGGAACGCTTACGCCCAGGCGCTGGACGTCGCAGCGGCACGCATCCGCGAGTTCGGCGCCGACGCTCTGGTGCTGTCTCTGGGCGCCGATACCTATGGCGGCGACCCGATTTCCCGCTTCCGCCTGTTGTCGGAGGATTTCCTGCGCATGGGCGCTGCCATCGCCGGACTCGGCCTGCCGACCCTGTTCGTGCTGGAAGGCGGCTATGCCGTCGACGATCTGGGCGTCAATGTCGCCAACGTCCTGACCGGCTTCGAGCAGGTCTGAGGCAGAGAGACGGGCCTAGGGACGGTCGCAGGGATGTCCATACCGTTGCCGGTGCGGACGAATCGTCCTAAATTGATGGGAAGTTCGGCATCTGAGTGAGGATGCGGGCGGTGGCTGCCGACCTTTCCATCTCCAGCCCGTCGATCGGAACTTATTCCACCCCGCGCAGCTTGCCGCTGCGGCGGGACGGGAAGGACGCATCCGGTGCTCAGGATGGCAAGAGCGGCTCCGCCGACAGCGTCACCCTGTCCGACGCAGCCCGGCAGCAGGTCCAGAAACTCAAGCAGGCCGACACCAGCGTCCGCCAGCATGAGGCGGCGCATCAGGCGGCCGGCGGTGCCCATGCCGGCGGCGCCTCCTTCACCTTTACCCGCGGTCCGGACGGCAAGAACTACGCCACCGCCGGCGAGGTACCGATCGATGTCAGCGCCGAATCGGAGCCGGCAGCCACCGTCGCCAAGATGGAGCAGGTCAAGGCCGCGGCGCTCGCACCGGCCGATCCCTCGCCTCAGGACTTGCGAGTCGCCGCACAGGCCGATGCGGCGAAGCTGCAAGCCCAATCAGACCAGCGCCGGCAGGGTGGCGATACGGCATCCGCCCGCGCTGCTGCCGCCTACGGCGCGGCACAGACGCTCGGCACTGCGGGAAGCAATTCCGGAACGGGGAAGGGGCTGACGGTCTGACGCCGCGGTGGCCAGCGCCGGTCGCCAGCGTCAGTTCCCCCTCTCAACCGGTCAGCGACGCGGGGTGGTTTCGCCGTCCAGCGTCAGCAGGGCGCCATACAGCTCCGGCCGGCGGTCGCGGAAGACGCCCCAGGAGGCGCGCTGCGCCGCGATGCGGTCGAGGTCGAAGCTGGCGGTCAGGACCGTCCGGCTCTCGCGGTCGGCCTGCGCGACGATCTCCCCCTGCGGGCCGGCGATGAAGGACGAGCCATAGAAGGTCAGCGCGCAACCTTCCCCCTGCTCAACCCCGACGCGGTTGGAGGCCACCAGCGGCATCAGGTTGGCGCCGGCGTGGCCCTGCATCACCCTGGTCCAGTGGCCCTGGCTGTCGATGGAGGAATCCTGCGGTTCCGAGCCGATGGCGGTGGGATAGAGCAGGATCTCCGCCCCTTTCAAAGCCATGACGCGCGCCGTCTCCGGGAACCATTGGTCCCAGCAGATGGCGCAGCCCACCGTGGCGTAGCGGGTCTTGAACACCTGGATGCCGCTGTCGCCGGGACTGAAATAGAATTTCTCCTGATAGCCGGGGCCGTCGGGAATGTGGGACTTGCGGTAGACGCCCAGCAGGCTGCCGTCCGCATCGACCATGGCCATCGAGTTGTAATAGGCGTTGCGGGCCTTCTCGAAAAAGCTGACGGGGATGACCACCGACAGCTCCCGCGCAAGAGCCTGCATCCGTCCGATCACCGGGTGACCTTCGGCCGGCGCAGCCAGTTCGAACAACGACTGCTTCTGGTCCTTGCAGAAATAGGGGGTCTCGAACAGCTCCTGCGGCAGGACGATCTGCGCGCCTTTGGCGGCAGACTCGCGAATCAGCGATTCGACGCCATCGACGTTGGCGGCACGGTCCCAGCTGCAGGCCATCTGGGTGGCGGCGACGGTGACGGTACGGGACGAAGGGACGGTCGGCGAAGCGGTCATTGCGGGTTCGCGGCTCCTGTGAAGGGCGGTTCGGGGCTTGTGTGACCAAAGGTCGCGGCGGTTGCAAGTGGTCGAAAAGGAATTCTCAAAAATTTAGCGAAATATTAATTTAATGCTCCAGTGCTGTACGAATTGCCAAATAAAACCGATCCAATCGGCAATCATCATATCGATCATCATATGCGGATATGGTGTCTGGCGACGTCCCCAAAAAGATGGATGTGACACAAGTCGGCCATGCGAAGAGTCTGTGGGCGTGTTCTGCTTACGCTGCCGGCGATTTGGATGACCAAAACCGACATATCATTGCATGCCGGCGACCGATGGCTGCGCAATTGATTTGCGCTTTGCACACAACACGTTATGATTGGATGACGCAGCCATGCCCACTCGTGTCAAGGTGGTGTTACCAGACAGGCATGGACCCGGTGGATGCAATGCGGCGGCGTCGCCTCGACAGGCGGCTGTCCGTCCATCGCGGCCAACGGGCTGGGGTGGCTGTGGGCACGGAACGACGGCAGAGAGATTGTCGGTATGGAGGCGTCTGTCAAGGGGTGGGAGCCGGAACGCCCCGGCGAGTCGGAAGACGCGGCCGGTTCGGCCGATGGTGCTTTATCGTTCGTCGTCCGGGACGTGAATCGCGCCTTCGCCCGCGCCCTCCAGACACGCATCGCGCGGTCGGGGGTCAGCATGGGGCAATGGTTCTTCCTGCGTGCCCTGTGGGAAGAGGATGGATTGACCCAGCGGGAGCTGAGTCACCGCGTGGGCATGATGGAGCCGACCACGGTCACCGCCGTCAACGTGATGGAGAGCCAGGGACTGGTCCAGCGCGTGCGCAACAGCCACGACCGCCGCAAGATGAACGTCTTTCTGACCGACAAGGGCCGGGCCCTGCGTCAGACGATGATGCCCAGCGCGTCGGAGATCGCGCAGATCGCCATCGACGGCATTGCGCCTGAAGATCTGGACCTGACGCTGGAGGTGCTGCGCCGTGTCGGCGCCAACCTCAACGCCGCCTGCGCGGCGGCCCGCGACGGCGAAGACGGCGGCGGGCGGGACGAGAGGTAGCGCAAGGCTGCTTCGGTCTGCTTCTCCCGCCGTCCCGTTTCAGTCGATCTTGGAAGATTTGCCTGGAGCGGCCGTCAATCCGATCAGCCGCATCTCGGGTCAATCGTCGTCCGGGTCCGGCGGCGGCGGCAGGCTGGCGCCGGTCAGGTTGGCCCCGGTGAATTTCGCGTCGCGGATGTTGGCGTCGCTCAGGATCGCACCTGTCAGGTTGGCGTTGCTGAAATCGCAGTCGGACAGGTTGGCGCCGCGCAGGTTGGTGCGGACGCAGGAACTTCCGGTCAGCCTTGCGCCGGTCAGGTTCGCCGCCCACAGGCGACCGGTCGGCTGACCGTCCGGTCCCTTTATATCGACCCAGCCGACTCCCGCCCCGTCCAGCCGGATCCCGGTCATGTTGGCGCCGCGCAGATTGGCGCCGTCCAGGATCGCCCCGCTGAAATCGGCGCCGTCCAGCACCGCTTCGGAGATGTCGCACATGATCAGCAGCGCCTCGCGCATCTTGGCGCCGCTGAGATTGGCCCGTTTCAGATTGGCGCCCGACAGGTTGACCCCCGTCAGGTCGATGTGGCTGAGGTCGGCGGCGGTCAGGTCGGCCCTGGCGCCCATCGTTCCGTTGGTGTTGATCCAGGTGTAATGGCTGTGCAGCGCCTGCTGGATCTGGACCGAGAAATTGTCGGCCGACCGTGCCAGATTGGCGCCGGTGGTGTCGGCCCCGGCCAGATCGGCACCCTCCAGCTTCGCCCCCTGAAGGTCGGCGTTGCGCAGGTTGGCTCCGGCCAGCATGGCGCCGGTCAGGTTGGCATCGCGCAGCACCGCTCCCTGCAAATTCACGCCGGACAGGTTGCTGCCGCGCAGGTCGGCGCGGGCGAGATTGCAGCTTTTCATGCTGGCGCGCATCAGCGTGGCGCCGGTCAGCAGCGCGCCCTCGCAATCGGCACCGTTCATCGACACGTCGGTCAGGTCGGCGCCCGACAGGTTGGCGTTGTTCAGCGACGCGTCGTCGAAATCCGTGCCCGACAGGTCGGAGCGGACGAAATCGAGCCCCTTGCCATTCTTGCCGCCATGCCCGCCATACAGCAGGGCGCCGCCGCGCAGGTCGGCCTCCTTGAGGATCGCGCGCTTCAGCTTGGCGCCACGCATGTGGGCGCCGCGCAGGTCGGCGCGATAGAGGTTGCAGCCCGACAGGTCGGCCTTCGTCAGGTGCGCGGCGAAAAGGTCGGCGGTGCTGAGATTGGCGTTCGAAAGGTCGCAATGGGACAGGTTGGCGCCGGACAGCTTGCCCTGGGCCAGATTGACCCCGGACAGGTTCGACCCTTCCATGTTCGCCATGGTCAGGTTGGCGCGCGAACCGCCCGACTTGTTCTTCAGCCAGCGCTCGTGCTTTTCCAGCACGGCAACCAACTCGTGCGGTGTCATCGATCCTGTCCGGTCTGCATGGTTGCGTGGTCCATCGATAGACCAGTGTTCCGAAATAATCTATGCCAAAGGTTAATGCCGCATCCAGTGCCGCGCCGGCTTGGCGTGGACGGCGTCAGGCCCCATCTGCGGGGCGCCGGGCGTCGAACCGCCGGTCGCAGCCAAGTGAGAACAAGGAGTTGGGGATCATGTCGGGTGGACACACGCTTGCGGCTTTCGACACCGAACTGGCGGCCTTGCGCAGCGCCATCGACCGCATGAGCGAACTGGTGGAGCGGCAGGTCGGGCTGGCGCTCGATTCGCTGGCCGGTCCCGATGCCGACATCGCCGGTGAGGTTCTGAAGGGCGATGCCGAGATCGACCGGCTGGAGGCGGAGGTGGAGGCGATGACCGTCCGCCTGCTGGCCTTGCGCCAGCCGATGGCGAAGGATCTGCGCGAGATCGTCGCGGCGTTGAAGATCGCCTCCAATCTGGAGCGCATGGGCGATTTCGCCGGATCGGTCGCCAAGCGCGCGGTCACGCTGTCGACCCTGCCGGTGGCTCCCCCGGTCGCCTCCCTGGTCCGCATGGGGCGGATGGTGCAGGCGATGATCGGCGACATGCGCCGCGCTTATACCGAACAGAACCCGGAGCTTGCCACCTCCGTCCGTGACCGCGACGGGGAGGTGGACGCCGCCTACACCGCGCTGTTCCGCGAGTTCCTGACCTACATGATGGAGACGCCGGCGCAGATCACCGGCTGCACCCACTTGCTGTTCGCCGCCAAGTCGATCGAGCGCATCGGCGACCATGCCACCAACGTGGCGGAGAACATCAGCTTCCTGGTCAAGGGCCGTCTGCCGTCGGACGAACGCCGCAAGGAGGACCTCAGCAGCTACGCCGTCGCCCCGCCGCAGGACCGGGCGTGACACAGGGAACGCTTGAAGGGAGCACTTGACAGGCAGCCCCGTCCTGTGTTGCGGTTGCGGTCATGAATATCTCCTCGCCCCTCCTGTCGCAGCATTGGTGGTGGCCCGTCTCCAACGGGCCGGCCTGGCGACGCGCGTGAGCGTGGATTGAGAACAAAAGGCCGCCCGGTGCATCCGGAGCGGCCTTTTTCCTGATCCGTCACAACGGGTCACCCAGCGGAAGAACGGACAGGCAGGCGGAAGCACCGGGCGGCGTCACCGAAAAGACGCCCGAACCGGAGCACCGCCGTCATGATCCCGTCCCACCTGTTCCTTGCCGATCCTGCCTTCCTCGATCCGTTCGCGGCCAAGACCGGCGGTGGCCTCGGTCTGCACCGCACTGCCGAGCCGGTTGTGCCGGCCGAGGCGATCGATGCGCTGGTCACTGCGCTCGACGAGCGGCGCGGGCTGCTGCTGTCCGGCGGGGTGGAGGCGCCCGGCCGCTACCGGCGTCAGGCGCTGGGCTTCGTCGATCCGCCGCTGTCGGTGACCGCCCGCGGCCGGACCGTGCGCATCGATGCGCTGAACCCGCGGGGCCGGCTGCTGCTGCCTGCCGTGGCCGGGGCGTTGGACGGGCATGAGGCGCTTGTCGGGCTGGAGGTCACTGCCGGTCGGGTCACCGCCCTGATACGCCGGCCGGTCGGGGGCTTCGTCGAGGAGGAGCGCAGCCGCCAGCCTTCCGTTTTCAGCGTGCTGCGGGCGCTGATGGCACTGTTCGCCTGCCCGGACGAGCCGTTCCTGGGGCTTTATGGCGCCTTCGGCTACGATCTCGCTTTCCAGTTCGAGCCGATCAGCCGCCGGCTGGTGCGGCCGGACGACCAGCGCGACCTTGTGCTGTATCTGCCCGACCGGCTACTGGTGGTCGACCATGCCGCCGGGGTGGCGCGCCGCTTCGCCTACGAGTTCGTGGTGGACGGCGTCTCGACCGAGGGCATCGCGGGTGGCGGGCGGGTCCACGGCTATCGTTCCGATACCAACGCCGCCGCGGAGTGCGACCATGCCCCCGGCGAATACCAGCAGGTGGTGCGGGCGGCAAAGGAGGCCTTCAACCGCGGCGATCTGTTCGAGGTCGTCCCCGGCCAGACCTTCGCCGAGCCTTGTGCCGACAGCCCGGCCACGATCTTCCGCCGTCTGCGCACCGCCAACCCCGCTCCGTACGAGGCGCTGATCAATCTTGGCGATGGCGAGTTCCTGGTCGCCGCCAGTCCGGAAATGTATGTGCGCGTCGGCCAGGGGCGGGTGGAGACCTGCCCGATCTCCGGCACCGTGGCGCGCGGAACCAATGCGCTGACCGACGCGACGCAGATCCTGGCGCTGCTGAACTCGGCCAAGGATGCGGCGGAACTGACCATGTGCACCGACGTCGATCGCAACGACAAGGCGCGGGTGTGCGAACCCGGCTCCGTCCGCGTGATCGGCCGGCGGATGATCGAGCTGTACTCCCGACTGATCCACACCGTCGATCATGTGGAAGGACGCCTGCGCCATGGCTTCGACGCGCTGGATGCCTTTCTCACCCACAGCTGGGCGGTGACGGTGACCGGCGCGCCCAAGCGCTGGGCCATGCAGTTCCTGGAGGATACCGAACATTCGCCGCGCCGCTGGTACGGCGGGGCGTTCGGACGCATCGGCTTCGACGGCGGGATGGACACCGGGCTGACCCTGCGCACCATCCGCATGAAGGACGGGGTTGCCTTCGTCCGCGCCGGCGCCACCCTGCTGTCCGACAGCGATCCGGATGCCGAGGACGCCGAGTGCAGGCTGAAGGTGTCGGCCTTCCTCGACGCGGTGCGCGGTGCCGGCCCCCGGCTGTCGGTGGTTGAGAGCGGTGTCCGGCGGAGCGGGCAAGGGAGTGGCGAGGGCAAGCGGGTGCTGCTGGTCGATCATGACGACAGCTTCGTCCATACGCTGGCCGACTATTTCCGGCAGACCGGCGCCAGCGTCACGACGCTGCGTCACACCCACGCGCGTGCCGCTCTGCGCAACGATCCGCCCGACCTGCTGGTGCTGTCGCCGGGACCGGGGAGGCCGGCCGATTTCGATGTCGGCGGCAGCGTGCAGGCAGCGCTCGATCTCGGCGTGCCGGTGTTCGGCGTTTGCCTGGGACTGCAAGGCATGGTCGAGCATTTCGGTGCGGCGCTGGACCGCCTGCCGGAGCCGATGCATGGCAAGGCTTCAAGCTTGCGTCACCAGGGGAGCGGGCTCTTCGACGGGCTGCCGCAGGGGATGCGGGCCGGCCGGTATCATTCGCTGGTGGCGCGGCGCGACAGCCTGCCGCCGGACCTGCGGGTGACGGCGGAGACGGAGGACGGGACGGTGATGGCGATCGAGCACCGGTCGCTGCCGCTGGCCGCCGTGCAGTTCCATCCCGAATCGATCCTGACGCTGGACGGGGCCGCCGGCGGTGGGGCCAATGGAGGGGCTGGGCTGGCGCTCGTTGCCAACGTCATGGAGACGCTGGCCGGGCGTGCCGCCGAGGTGCCGGAACGCGAAGCGGCGGCCTGAAGGGGCCGCCGCGTCCGCAAATCCTGTAAGCTGGGAGAGTGGCGGGAAACCCGTCACTCCACCATGCCCAGCGCTTCCTTGTAGAGTTCCAGGATGGCTTCCTGCTCCTGGCGGTCGGCCTTGTCCATCTTCCGCAGGCGAATGATCTGCCGGATGATCTTGGTGTCGAAACCGGTGCCCTTCGCCTCGGCGTAGACTTCCTTGATGTCTTCCTGCAGACCGCGCTTTTCCTCTTCGAGACGCTCGATGCGCTCGACAAAGGACTTCAGGCGATCCGCCGCGATGCCGCCGACGTCGGACATGGCAAAACCTCAAACGATGGGGGTGTTCGTGAACGGGGCGGGACAATATCGGCGGGCGGGGGGAATGGCAAGCCGGCGATGTGCCGCGCCGGTGCACGGCAGGGGCACGGCTGCGTCATCGCGTCGCGGCGACTCCTTCGTACAAGCGAAAGCGTCGCCGGAATTTGAACAGCCCGTGGCTGATTTGTCTGTTTGCATGAAACAATCGTACGATAGGCCTACGCAGCCATTCCCTTTGTTGCGGCGCACCCAATAGGCTGGTATTACCATCGGTGGGTTCGGCTTCACAAAGTCACATGGATCCGGCATGTATGCGCGTCGTCTGTGCCGATAACCCATGGGGGATGCCGGGATCGGCGTATTTGAGGCAGGGGAGTTTTATCTAATGAAAGTCGCCATTCCAAAGGAGCGACGTGCGGGCGAACTTCGCGTGGCCGCCTCACCGGAAACGGTGAAGAAACTGAAGGGGTTGGGACTGGACGTGGTGGTGGAGAGCGGGGCCGGCCTCGGCTCCAGCATCACCGACGCGGCCTATGAGGCGGCGGGGGCCGCCATCGCCGCCGACCAGGCTTCGGCGCTGGCCGATGCCGACATCGTGCTGAAGGTCCAGCGTCCGCTGATCTCCGGCGAGGGGGAAGTCGACGAGCTGGCGCTGATGGCCAAGGGCACGCTGCTGTTCGCCATCCTCAATCCCTACAACAGCCGCGACCATGTGAAGGCCTACGCCGATGCCGGCGTGAACGCCTTCGCCATGGAGTTCATGCCGCGCATCACCCGCGCCCAGGTCATGGACGTGTTGTCCTCCCAGGCCAACCTCGCCGGCTACAAGGCCGTCGTCGATGCCGCCAGCGAGTATGGCCGCGCCTTCCCGATGATGATGACCGCCGCCGGCACCGTGCCGCCGGCCCGTGCCTTCATCATGGGCGTCGGCGTCGCCGGCCTCCAGGCCATCGCCACCGCCAAGCGCCTCGGCGCCATCGTCTCGGCCACCGACGTGCGCCCGGCGGTGAAGGAGCAGGTGCAGTCGCTGGGCGGCAGCTTCGTCGCCGTCGAGAACGACGAGTTCAAACAGGCCGAAACCGCCGGCGGTTATGCCAAGGAGATGTCCGACGACTACAAGCGCCAGCAGGCAGCATTGGTCGCCGAGCACATCAAGAAGCAGGACCTCGTCATCACCACCGCACTGATCCCCGGCCGCAAGGCGCCGATCCTGGTGACGGCGGAGCATGTGGCGTCGATGAAGCCGGGCTCGGTGATCATCGATCTGGCGGTGGAGCAGGGCGGCAACGTCGAGGGCGCCAAGCTGGGCGAGGTGGTGACCACGGCCAACGGCGTGAAGATCGTCGGCCATGCCAACTACGCCAGCCGCATCGCCGAGAGCGCCTCGCTGCTCTACGCCAAGAACCTGCTGGCGCTGCTGACCTCGCTGCACGGCAAGGACACCGGTGTGGCCGTCAACTGGGACGACGAGATCGTCAAGGCCATCGCGCTGACCCGCGACGGCGCCGTCGTTCACCCCGCCTTCGCCGGCTGACCGGGCGCCCGAGGAGACTTACCGCAATGGATCAGACTCAACTGTCCGCCCGTATTGCCGAGCTCAAGGCGAACCTCGCGGCGCTCGGCCAGCAGGCCGACCAGCTGGCCGCCCAGGTCGCGCATGCGGCCCAGCCCGCCGCGGAGGTCGCCGGCGGTCATGGCAGCTTCTTCGTCACCGGCCTGACGGTGCTCGTGCTGGCCTGCTTCGTCGGCTATTACGTCGTCTGGCGCGTCACCCCGGCCCTGCATTCGCCGCTGATGGCCGTCACCAACGCCGTGTCGTCGGTCATCATCGTCGGCGCGCTGGTCGCCGCCGGCCCGGCCGGTTTCGGCTTCTCCAAGGTCCTCGGCTTCCTCGCCGTCATCCTGGCATCCGTCAATATCTTCGGCGGCTTCCTCGTGACCCAGCGCATGCTCTCCATGTTCAAGAAGAAGGGCAAGTAAGACCATGGAAACCTTGTCGGCCCTTCTCTATCTCGTTGCTTCCATCTGCTTCATCATGGCGCTGCGCGGGCTCTCCAGCCCGGAGACCTCGCGCCAGGGCAACATCTACGGCATGGTCGGCATGACCATCGCCATCCTGACCACGCTGGCCTCGCCCATCGTCCAGTCCTACTGGATGATCGTGCTCGGCATCGCCATCGGCGGCGCCATCGGCTATGTGGTGGCCAAGAAGATCGAGATGACGGCGCTGCCGCAGCTGGTCGCCGCCTTCCACTCGCTGGTCGGTCTGGCCGCCGTCTTCGTGGCGCTCGCCGCCTTCTATTCGCCGGAGGCCTACGGCATCGGCCTCCGCGGCGCCATCGCCAAGGGCTCGCTGATCGAAATGGCGCTGGGCACCGCGGTCGGCGCGATCACCTTCACCGGCTCCATCGTCGCCTTCGCCAAGCTCCAGGGTCTGGTCACCGGCAAGCCGCTGGTCTTCCCGATGCAGCATCCGCTGAACGCGGCGCTCGGCGTGCTGACCGTCATTTTGATCATCTGGCTGGTGCAGTCGAACGCCGACGCTGCGATGTGGCTGATCGTCGTCGTGGCGCTGGCGCTGGGCTTCCTGCTGATCCTGCCGATCGGCGGCGCCGACATGCCGGTGGTTATCTCGATGCTGAACAGCTACTCGGGCTGGGCGGCCTGCGGCATCGGCTTCACACTGCAGAACAACCTGCTGATCATCACCGGCGCGCTGGTGGGCTCCTCGGGCGCGATCCTGTCCTACATCATGTGCAAGGGCATGAACCGCTCGATCTTCAACGTCATCCTCGGCGGCTTTGGCGGCGAGAGTGCCGCGGCCGGCGGTCCCGCCAAGGGTCCGCAGGGTTCGGTCAAGGCCGGCTCGGCGGAGGATGCCGCCTACATCATGAAGAACGCCCAGTCGGTCATCATCGTCCCCGGCTACGGCATGGCGGTGGCCCAGGCCCAGCACGCCCTGCGTGAGATGGCCGATGTGCTGAAGCATGAGGGCGTGGATGTGAAGTACGCCATCCATCCGGTGGCGGGCCGCATGCCCGGTCACATGAACGTGCTGCTGGCCGAGGCCAACGTGCCGTACGACGAGGTGTTCGAGCTGGAGGACATCAACCGCGACTTCGGCACAGCGGATGTCGCCTTTGTCATCGGCGCCAATGACGTGACCAACCCGGCGGCCAAGACCGATCCGACCTCGCCCATCTACGGCATGCCGATCCTGGATGTGGAGAAGGCCAAGACCGTGTTCTTCATCAAGCGCGGCATGGCCGCCGGCTATGCCGGTGTCGAGAACGAGCTGTTCTTCCGCCCCAACACGATGATGCTGTTCGGCGACGCCAAGAAGGTCACCGAAGAGGTTGTCAAGGCGATGGAAGCCTGATCGGTTCACCAAGCGGTTGACCGGACCGGGCGCGGGAGGCGAGGCTTCCCGCGCCCGTTTCTTTTGGGCTCAAAGACCATAAATGAGGATGTGGAACCGATGACCGCCTACATCATCGCCGACGTGCGCGTGACCGACCCGGTCGCCTATGAGGTCTACAAGTCGCTGACCCCCGACGCGATTGCCAGGAATGGCGGACGTTTTCTCAGCCGTGGCGGCGAGACGGCGGTGCTGGAAGGCGGCTGGCAGCCCAACCGCATCGTCATCCTCGAATTCCCGGACGTTGCGGCCGCCAAGGCCTTTTACGACAGCCCGGAATACCGCAAGGCCCGCGAGGCCCGGCGCGACGCCGCCGATTTCAAGATGATCGTGGTGGAGGGCCTGTAACGTCCAGCCTGTAACGTCCAGCCTGGATCGACCGGGGGGCACGGTTACCAAGCGTTACACAGAACCGTTCGCGGGACACATCGCCGCAACACGGCACCGCTAACGCTTACCGTCACCGAAAGCCGGCGGTCTGCTTGCCGCCGGCTCCCCCACAGTGACGGAAACCCGACCATGGATGACGACGATCTCTCCGACCCGCTCGATTCGCACATCACGCTCTGGACGCGCATCGCCATGGCGATCCTGATGGTGGGAGTCTCGCTCTGCGGCGTCTCGCTTTATCTGCTGACCGAGACCTGAAGCCGAACCGCCAGCGCCGCGCCGAACCCACATTTTCCGCGGTTCCAGGCGGCTTCGGTCCAAGGATAACACGATTCTAACGTGTTAAATTGCTAATTCCCTTTTCCTGTTATGTGGAAATCTCTCTTCCCCATTCGGGCAACCGTGCTAAATAGCGTCGGAACCTTAGCCGAGGACGATCCGATGCTCCGCTTGACCCGTCGCTCCACCCTTGCCGCCCTGGTCGCCCTCGCGTCGGCTGCCGCGTCGACCGCTGCCGTCATGCCAGGCACCGCGCACGCCGCCGACCCGGTGAAGCTGGAAATCGGCTACATTCCCATTCTGGCGGCATCGCCGCTGTTCATCGTCGACGGGCAGGGCTGGGCCAAGGAGGCCGGGATCGCGCTGAAGCTGACCCGTTTCGAATCCGGCCCGCACGCGATCCAGGCGATGGCTGCCGGCCAGATCGACCTGCTCTATGCCGGCGTCGCCCCCGTGCTGGTCGCCCGCACCAAGGGCGTCGATGTCTCCGTTATCGCCAACTCGGCGGTGGAGGAGATGGTGGTCGCCGCCCGCGGTCCCTTCGCCAAGGCGGTGGGCACCACCCCGACCGCGGAATCCTTTAAGAAATTTGCTGCCGACAACGGCCGCAAGCCGAAGATCGGCACCCAGCCGCCGGGCTCGGTCCCCGACACCGTGCTGAAGCACTGGCTGTTCAAGGTGGTGAAGGTCGATCCGGCCGATGTCGAGCTGGTGCCGATGGGCATCGAGAAGACTCAGCAGGCCCTGCTGGCCGGCGCGCTCGACGCCGCCACCATCCGCGAGCCGACGGTGACCGTCACCCAGCAGATGGACCCGAACGTCGTGCTGCTCGCCACCGGCGCCCAGATGTTCCCGGACCAGCCCGGCACCGTGGTTTCCGCCCGTGCCGAGGTGCTGAAGAAGAACCCCGACGCCATCAAAGCGCTGGTCAAGGCACACATCCGCGCGGTCGATCTGATCGCCAAGGACCCGGCCGGCTCCGCCAAGATCGTGAACAACTATCTCGGCAAGGGCCTGATGGAGCCGGCGACGCTGGAGGCCGCCTTCAAGGGGCCGGGGTCGAAGTTCGTTGCCGATCCGCACAAGGTCGTCCCGGCGGTCGAGCAGATGATGGCCTACACCAAGGAGATCGGCTCGGCTTCCGAGACGGTTCCGGTGGCCGAGGCCTTCGACTTCAGCTTCTACGACGCCGCGGTCAAGTAAACCGACCGGGCCAGGGACATCGACAAGCCGATGAAGACCTACAACAAGATCGCCCTGTCGGCGCTGGGCGTCATCGTCTTCCTGCTGGCGTGGGAAGCGGTGGCGCGCAGCGGCGTCGTGCCGGCCCGGCTGCTGCCGTCGCCGAGCGCGGTGCCCGCCGCCTTCCTGACCGAGTTCAACAGCGGCACTTGGCAGGCGATGGTGCTGGCCAGCCTGTCGCACTATCTGGTCGGGCTGTCGCTGGGCACTTTCCTCGGCGTGTCGTTCGGTACGGCCGCCGCGCTGTGGGGCAAGTGGGACGCCTTCCAGGCCTGGGTCGTGCGCATGCTGCGCCCGATCCCGGCCATCGCCTGGATCCCCTTCGCCATCATCTGGTTCGGCGTCAGCGAGGGGGCGGCGTCCTTCCTGATCGCGTTGACGGTGTTCTGGATCAATTACTACGCCAGCTATGCCGCGGTACGCGGGGTGGACAAGGACCTGATCGAGCTTGGCTACGCCTTCGGCCAGGGCGGGCTGATCCCGCGCCTGTTCAAGATCATCCTGCCGGGTGCCTTGCCGGGCATCCTGTCGGGGCTGCGCGCCGGGCTGGGGCAGGGCTGGATGACCGTTGTCGCGGCCGAACTTTTCGGCATCTCCGGCCTCGGCATGCGGATGATGGAGGCGTCGGGCCTGCTGGCGACCCACATCGTCGTGCTCTACATGGTCACCATCGCGCTGCTCTACGGCGTATCGGATTTCCTGTTCATGCAAGTCCAGTCGCGGGTGCTCTCATGGCAGCGGTGACCCTTTCCAAGACCGCAACCGCCTCGGTCATCGACCTCGAGGACGTGTCCATCGGCTACGGCAAGGACGCTCCGCCGGTTCTGGTCGATGTCAACCTGTCGGTCGAGCGTGGCAGCTTCGTGGCTATCGTCGGTCCGTCCGGCGTCGGCAAGTCGACCCTGCTGCGCGTTGTCGCCGGACTGCACACCGCGCGCAGCGGCGGCGTCACCATCCATCAGGACCAGCGTCCCGGCCATCGCCCGGTGGGTCTGGTGTTCCAGGACTCCCGCCTGCTGCCTTGGCGCCGGGTGATCCGCAATGTGGAATTCGGGCTGGAAGGCCTGCCGGTCAGCCGCGACGAGCGCCGCCAGCGGGCGGAAGCCGCGCTGAAGCTCGTGCGGCTCGACGGCTATGCCCGCCGCTGGCCCTACGAGCTGTCGGGCGGACAACGCCAGCGCATCGGCATCGCCCGCGCCATGGCGGTCGACCCGGACATCCTGCTGATGGACGAACCGTTCGGCGCGCTCGACGCCATCACCCGCCACAACTTGCAGGACGAGCTGCGCCGCATCCATCAGGAGACCGGCAAGACCGTTCTGTTCGTTACCCATGATCTGGAAGAGGCGGTGCATCTGGCCGACCGCATCATCGTGCTGGGCGGCACCCCGGCCCGCGTGGTGCGCGACGTGCGCAACAGCGCCGGCCGGGACGGGGCGGTGTTCCGCGATCAGGTGGAGCAGCTCCGCTCCGAGATCGCGGACAATTACAGCATCTGACGGGGTGGGGGCTTACCCGACCTCCATCATCAGGCTGGTCGGATAGCCGGCGTCCTTCATCCTGGCGATCAGCGCATCGACATGGGTCTGGTTGCGGGTTTCCAGCACGACGTCCACTTCCGCCATCTTGACCGGCACATTGTGGAACAGGCGCTGGTGGTGAACCTCGACGATGTTGGCACCAGCCTCGCCCAGCAGGCGGGTGACGCGGGCGAGCGCGCCGGGCGCGTCGGTGATGCCGATGCGCAGGCGGACGATGCGGCCCTCATAGACCAGCCCGCGCATCAGCACCTGCGCCATGATGCGGGAGTCGATGTTGCCGCCCGACAGCACGATCCCGACCTTGCGGCCGCGGTAGCGCTGCGGATCCTCCAGAACCGCGGCCAGCGCCGCCGCTCCGGCGCCCTCGGCGACCAGCTTCTGCACGGTGGCGAGGCGGTAGACCGCTTCCTCCAGCCGGGCCTCTCCCACCTCCACCACGTCGTCGACCAGGGCGCGGATGATCGGCAGGGTCAGGGCGCCGGGCGCCTTGACCGCGATGCCTTCCGCCACGGTCGCACCGCCGCAGGTGATCGGCTGGCCGGCCAGCGCCTGACGCACCGCCGGGTAGAGGCTGCACTGAACCCCGACGATCTCCAGATCCGGCCGCAGCGCCTTGGCCGCTGTCGCCATGCCGGAGATCAGCCCGCCGCCGCCGATGGGCACCACCAGCACGTCGAGGTCCGGCACATCCTCCAGCAGTTCCAGCGCCGCGGTGCCCTGGCCGGCGGCCACCAGCGGGTCGTCATAGGGATGGACGAAGGTCAGCCCGTCACGCGCCGCCAGCTCATGGGCGAAGGCGGCGGCCTCGCTCAGCGTCTCGCCATGCAGTTCGACGGTGGCGCCCAGATTCTCGGTCCGCTCCACCTTTGTGAATGGCGTGAAGGCAGGCATGACGATGGTCGAGCGGATGCCCAGCCGCGTGGCATGGCAGGCCACCGCCTGGGCGTGGTTGCCGGCGGACATGGCGATGACGCCGGCGCGGCGCTCCGCCTCGCCCAGCGACAGCAGCTTGTTGAGCGCGCCGCGCTCCTTGAAGGAGCTGGTGGCGTGCTGGTTCTCCAGCTTCACGTGCATCCGGCAATCCGCCATGTCCCCCAGGCGGGGAGCCGGAACCGTGGGCGTTCGGGACAGGTGCCCCGCGATGCGCGCCGCGGCGGCGCGCACGTCCTCCAAGGTTATGGTCATTTCGTGTTTGTCCCGGTGTTGCGTGGTGTGAGTGTCAGCACCTCCGCCCCTGCCGAGACCAGCGTGCCACGGTCGCCGGCCATACGCAACGAACCGCCGTCGCGCCACAGGGTGACGAGATCGCCCCAATGGCGGGACCAGATGTTGCCGGACTGGCCGGTGGCGATCACGAACCGGGAATTGTCGAGGTCGGCCAGATCGTAGACCGCGCGGAACCCGGCGCCCTGGACATGGCGGAACGGGTTGCCGGGGTCACGGATGGTGGTCGATCCGCGGTTGACGGTGAAGAAATCGTCGTCGGTCTCCACCGACAGGTCGGCCTTGCCGCCGATCAGCGGCACGCGGCTCAGCATGCGGTGGACCAGCGCGACGGTGTGGTCGTCGCCCCAGCGCCAGCTCTTCATGCTGGACCCATGACGCTCGGCCAGCGCCT
Organism: Azospirillum sp. A23; assembly: GCF_042938965.1. Lineage (NCBI taxonomy): Bacteria > Pseudomonadati > Pseudomonadota > Alphaproteobacteria > Rhodospirillales > Azospirillaceae > Azospirillum > Azospirillum sp. A23. Next base: position 1,165,007 of record NZ_CP170667.1, read on the forward strand.
TGACCGCCGTTTCCAGAGAGCGTCCGATCATGTCGGCGCAGCTTTCCTTCTGCGGCGTGGTGACGTCGTCGCACCATTCCGGCCGATTGTTCAGGACATTGCGCAACGCCTCCGGCCGCAGATCCCAGTAGGAGGCGAAGTCGGCGCCCAGTTCGTCGGCGAAGACCGCGCGGACCAGTTCCCGCAGCCACATGTCGAAGATCAGCGGTTCCGGCCGGTTGCGGTCGATCCGGCCGTCCCAGCCGCGCAGCAGGGCTGTCGCGTCGCTGGCGAGGCCGGGCGGCACTGGATATTTCAGCAATTCCGGCAGGAAGTCGCGGGCGGGCAGGGAGACGATGTCCATCTGCTGGCGGGCCACATCCTCGACCGAATGGCGCCCGCTTCCCAGCATCTCGACGATGCGCTTGGCGCGCGAGGGATCCGGCCATTCGGTGGCGAGGCGATAGGGATAGTCGCGCCCGACCACCGCGTTGTTGGCGTTGACGAACTGCCCGGTCGGCGGATTCACCGACTGCGGCAGGGCGTAATAAGGCAGGAAGCCGGTCCAGTCATACTCCCCGGTCCATCCGGGAACCGGCACGCGGCCATCGCCCTTGCGGCGGATCGGCACCCGGCCGGGGGTGATGAAGCCGACTTCTCCGCTCACATCGGCATAGACGACGTTCTGCTGCGGGGCGACATGCAGGCGCAGCGCGTCGCGCACGCCCTCCGCCGATCCGGCATGATTCAGGCGATAGAGAGCCTCCGCGCTGGTGTCGTCGTCGGCAAGGCCGGGGAAGGACAGCGCCAGCACCGGACCGGGCGCCTTGCCGTCGATGGACGGGGCGTCCAGATCGGAGATGATGGGGCCATGCCGCGTGGTTCGGACGGTCAGCGTCTGCGACGCTTCGCCGGCGATGCCGATGGTCTCGGCACGCGTTTCGAAGGGCTGGCTGCCGTCGGGGGTCAGGTAGCGCGCAGGGTCCTGCGGGTCGGGTTTTTCGACGAACAGGTCCTGGGTGTCGCTGTGGGTGGTGGTGAAGCCCCAGGCGACCTTGCCGTTGTGGCCCAGGATGGTCAGCGGCACGCCCGGCACGGTGGCGCCGGTGACGGTGAAGTCCGGCGTGACGATGCGGGCGAGATACCAGAGGATCGGCGCTTCCAGCCCCAGATGCGGATCGTTGGCGAGGATCGGCTTGCCGGTCGTGGTGCGGGCGCCGGTCAGGACCCATTCGTTCGACGCGGTGTCGAAACCCATCTGCGGCAAGGCTGCCAGGGTGCGGCGCACCGTTTCCCGCAGATCCATGCCACGCAGGTCGCTGGCCAGCGTTGTGGGAGTGCCCGGAACGTCGGACGGGAACAGGTCGTCGACCTGTTGCGGTGACAGCCGTTCCAGCACGCGGGAGCGGAACAGCTCGTCGCGGTAATTGGCGGACAGTTGCAGCGCCATCAGCTTGGCCCAGACCAGACTGTCGGCGACGGTCCAGGGCTCCGGGGTGTGACGCAGAAGCTGGAATTCGACCGGCAACCCCTCCGACCGGGTGGCGAGATAGGCGTTCACGCCCTCGGCATAGGCTTCGAAAGCGGTGCGGGCTTCGGGCGACAGGGTGGCGGCCATCGCCTCCGCCGCGCGGCGGACGCCCAGCGTGCGCATGAGCCGGTCGGTGCGGAGCGCGAAGTCGCCGTATTTGGTGCCGATCAGTTCGGCCAGCCGGCCGGCCCCGGCCCGGCGCATCGTCTCCATCTGCCACAGGCGGTCCTGGGCGTGGGCATAGCCCAGCGCCCGGTAGGCATCTTGCTCGGTCGCGGCGAAGATATGGACCACACCCTGCTTGTCCCGCACGACCTCGGCCGGAGCGCCGTTGCCAGGAATGGCGACCGTGCCGCTGGTCTGCGGCTGTTGAGCCCGCATCCACACATAGGTGCCGAGCAGCCCCGCCGGCGGCAGCAGCACAAGCACGCCAGCGACGGCCGCGACTTTGCCCCAGCGCCCCCGGGGCAGGCGCAGGCGCGGGCGCCGGGGGCGCTGGGGCGGCATCGGTTGCGGCCGCACGCCATAGGGCGGCGCCGGCTGCTGCTGGGGATAGGGCTGGCCGGGCGGCTGCGCACCCAAGGGATGGGCCGCGGGGGGATAAGTACCCGGCGGATAAGCGCCGGGTGGGTACGCATTTGGTGGATAAGGGTTGGGCGGATAGACCGGCTGTTGCGGTGCTTGCGGGTAAGGGGCGCCTGGATACGGCGCACTCGGATGCTGGACCGGCTGCTGCGTCTGGTGGGGCGGCGGCTGATAGCCGTCATAGGGCGGAGCGGCAGGCGGGGCAACGGGCGGGGCCGGGCGGGACAGCGCACGCGCCAGGGCGGCGCGGAGTTGGAAAGCGCAGGTCTCGCCGGCGCGGATCAGGGAACGGCGCAGCATCACGGTCCGTGGAAGAGAAGGGGGCGGCGACGGGCGGGGGCCGCCGGGAGGCTCGGTCGGGCGGCGGATGCTAGTCTTCCGGCCGCCGGCCCGTCCAGGGTTGCTTCGGTGGAGTCTGGCGCTTTTTCGCGTCCCTGCCGCCGATTCGGGTGGAAGATCTGCCGCCTTATGCGGCGGTGGTCAGGATCTCGCGCAGCATCGGGGCGGAGACGGGCTTGTGGATCAGCCGGTGGCCGCTGCGCTGGACCTCGGCGATGCGGGCGGGATCGGTGTCGCCGGTCAGCACCACGGCGGGAACGCGCACGCCGCAGACGCCGTAGATGTCGCGGATCGCCTCCACCCCCGTCCGTCCTTCGCGCAGGCGATAGTCGGCGACGATCATCGCCGGCTGCCGGCCGAGATTCAGCAGCGAGGCGATGGCCTCGTCGGCGGAGACCGCGGCGACCACCTCGTATCCCCATTCCTCCAGCATCGCCCGCATGCTCAGCAGGATGATGGTGTCGTCGTCGACGACCACGATCAGCCCCTTGGCGTCCGGCAATTCGGCGGGGACGCGCACCGGCTTCGGGATGGGGCGCGGAACCGCTGTCGGCATATCGAGGAAGAAGCCGCTGCCGCGTCCCGGTGCGGATTGCACCGTCACCTCATGCTCCAGCAGCCCGGCCAGCCGCCGCACGATGGCAAGCCCCAGCCCAAGTCCCTTGCGGCGGTCGCGCTCAGGATTGGCGAGCTGGGTGAACTCCTGGAAGATGTCCTGGGTCTTGTCGGCGGGGATGCCGATGCCCTGGTCCAGCACCGCCAGCCGCAACGCGCCGCCACGGTGCCGGCAGCCGACCAGGATGTCGCCGCGTTCGGTATAGCGGATGGCGTTCTCGATCAGGTTGCGCAGGATGCGTTCCAGCAGGGCGGGATCGCTGCGGGTCCAGGCGGAGGTTGGAACATGGCGCAGCGTCAGCCCCGACTCGGCGGCGCGGACGCGGTATTCCTCCGCCAGCCGCTCCAGCAGGGGGCCGAGCGCGAAATCGGTGACGCTGGGCTTCACCACCCCGGCATCCAGGCGTGAGACATCCAGCAGGCTGTCCAGCATCACCCGCAGCCCGTTCAGCGAATCGGTCATGCTGGCCAGCAGGGGAGCGGCCGGATGATCCTCCAGCTTGTCCGACAGGGCGTGGGCGAAGAAGAACAGCGATTGCAGCGGCTGGCGCAGGTCGTGGCTGGCGGCGGCCAGGAACTTGGTCTTGGCGCGGTCGGCGCGCTGGGCATCGTCGCGGGCCTGCAAGGCCTCGACCTTCGCAGCCTCCGCCTCGTCGCGGGCGCGCAGGATCGCTTCCTCCGACGCCCTGCGGGCGGTGATGTCGCGCATGATGCCGGTGTACATGCGGCGCTTGCCGACATGCCATTCGCCCACCGACAGGTCGAGCGGGAAGGTGGAACCGTCCTTGCGCAGACCGTCCACCTCGCGGCCGATCCCGACGATCCGCCGCTCGCCCGTCCGGCGGTAACGGTCGAGATATCCGTCATGGGCGCTGCGGTAGGGTTCCGGCATCAGCATGCGGATGTTGCGCCCGATCACCTCCTCGGCCCGGTAGCCGAAGGTCTTCTCCGCCGCGTGGTTGAAGGACTCCACGATGCCCTGGTCGTCGATCAGGACGATGGGGTCCACCGCGGTGTCGACGATGGCGCGGTAGCGCGCCTCCTGCTCCGCCGACCGTTCCGCCTGCTGCCGGCGGACGAGCAGCGACGACAGCATCGCCAGCGACAGCAGAAGCAGTGTCCCCATCCCGGTCATGATCGCCAGCAGGGACGAGGACAGCGCGATGCCCTGGCCGGAGTGGGACGCCGCGTGGGGAAGGGCGGCGCGGCTGGCATCCGCGCCCCCGATGGCCGCGGCGCTCAGTTCCGTGATCGGCTCCATCCCGGCTGCAGCCATGCCGGTGTAGTGCATCGTCACCACCCCCAGCCCCAGCAGGACGGCCCCTGCGGCGCGTTGCAGGGGGCGGCTTGTGCGGAAGGACAGCCACAAGGCCGCGGTGGAGGCGACGATGGCGACGATCACCGAAACGGCGACCAGAACCACGTCATATGACAGGTCCATGTCCATGCGCATGCCCGCCATTCCCACATAATGCATGCTGACAATGCCGAGCCCGGTCAGGGTTCCTGCGATCAGCAATTTAAAATAGTTGGTATGGCGGTTGCGCGCTACCGCAAACAGACCGGCTCCCGAAACGCCCACGGCCAGCACGAAGGACAATGCAGTCAGCCCGGCATCATAGCCAATGGGCATGTCGCTGCGGTAGGCGAGCATGCCGATGAAATGCATCGACCAAATTCCGGCCCCGAGTGCCAGCGCCGCACCGGCAAGCCGCCGTTTGTCGCTCGGGCCGCTTCCGGTCGCTTTCCGAAGGTCCGATGCGAGGGATTGGTCCGCCGTGCCGCCGCGGGAATGATGGGCGAGATCCAGCGCCACATAACCGCCGAACACGGCGATCACATAGGATAATGCGACGAGGAGGGGGTCGTAATGGCCGGGCACGGTGGATTTGGCTGTTGTGTGGGATCGTTCGGGGAGGGAGCGGACTCGGTTGTGCGTTTAGAGAAACAATTTGGGTGAAGGTGCCAGCCCCTTCCCACGAACGAAAGGCTCGCCTTCGTGGTAGAAGGGACCTAAGACCTCCGGCGGAATATTTCCAATGAACAGCACTCCCCCTCCCGAGGCGCAGAACCGCCCCGCCTCCCCCGAACCGCCGTCGCCGCCGCGCCGGCTGCTGTCCCGCCTGCTACGCCCGGTCGCGACACTGTTCGCGGTCGCGTATTTCCTGCTGGACGCGCTGGCCTATTGGGTGGTGCGGCCGGTCGCCCGCCGGATCGCGCGGCTGCCACTGTTCGTGAGATTCGGGCAATGGGTGGCGGGGCTTGGACCTTATCCGTCGCTGGTCCTCGTGCTGGTGCCTTTGGCCCTGCTGGAGCCGGCGAAGCCGGTCGGCGCCTGGCTGTTCGCGACAGGCCGCCCCATGGCCGGTGCCGCTGTGATCGTCGGGGCGGAACTGGTCAAGATCACCCTGGTGGAGAGGCTGTTTCACATCGCCAAGCCGAAGCTGCTGACCATCGGCTGGTTCGCCTGGGGTTATGTGCGGGTGACGGCCTGGCTCGCTTGGCTGAAGGAAACCGCTCCCGTCCGCGCCGCACGCAGGCTGCTGATCGCGGTCCGTCAGTTCGCGCGCCGGGTCGGCCGGCGCCTGTCCTTGATGGTGCGGCGGGCGGGGCGGGGGTGAGCAGTCACCCCAGCACGGTCAGCACCAGCGCCCCGGCGATCAGCAGCACGCAGGCGCGGCGGTAGAGTGCCAGTGCCCGGCCGATGTCGTCCGGCGTGGCGGCGGTGCGTCCTGCGCCGAGCCAGACATCCTCGATTCGGGTGTCGCCATAGACCCGCGGCCCGCCCAGCCGCAGGTCGAGCGCACCGGCCATCGCCGCTTCCGGCCAGCCGGCATTGGGGGAACAGTGGCGGTGGGCGTCCTGCCTGACCGACGCCCAGGCCTGCCGCGCATCCGCCCCTCCCGTCATCCAGGCGGCACCCACCAGCAGAAGGGCGGTCAGGCGCGATCCCGGCAGGTTGACCAGATCGTCCAGCCGTGCCGCTGCCCAGCCGAAGGCTTCGTGACGCGGGGTGCGGTGGCCGATCATGCTGTCCGCCGTATTGATCGCCTTGTAGAGCGCCAGACCCGGCAACCCACCCACCAGCAGCCAGAAGGCCGGCGCCACCACCCCGTCGGAAAAATTCTCGGCAAGGCTCTCGATGGCGGCACGGGCGACGGCGGGTTCGTCCAGCGTGGCCGGGTTGCGGCCGACGATCATCGATACCGCCTTGCGCGCGCCCTCCAGCCCGGCGGTGCGGAAGCCCTTGGCGACCGCCGCCACATGGTCGTGCAGGCTGCGCTGGGCCAGCAGGGTGGACGCCAGCGCCGCCTCGACCAGCCAGCCGAAGGGCAGGAGCCGGCAGGCCCAGGCCACCGCCACCGCGACTCCGCCCACCGTCAGCAGAAGCACCAGCACGGCCAGGACGCCGAACGCCTTGCGGCGGTCGAAACCGTCGGTCTCACGGTTGAGTGCGCCGTCCAACTGGGCGATAAGCGCTCCGATCCATACGACCGGGTGACGGATGCGGGCGTAGAGTGGATCGGGATAGCCAACCGCCGCCTCGATGATCAGCGCGGTGGCGAGCAGGAAGGGATGCAGCGGCACGGCAGGGACGTTCCAGGATTGGGGCGGCCCGCTGGCCGCGCGACGGGGAAATGAGGAGCGCGATCATGGCCGAAGACAGCCCGGCGACCAAGCCGCATATGGCGGACCCGCGGGGGCAGGGTGAGGCGACCGGCGGCGCCCCTTTGCACGGCGGCGACCTGGACGGTGCCCGCGCCGCCTTTCCCGGTGCGCCGCTGCCGTGGGTCGATCTGTCCACCGGCATCAACCCTTGGCCCTATCCGCTGCCGCCGGTGCCGCAGGACGCCTGGACCCGGCTGCCCGGCCGGGGCGAGGAGGCGGCGCTGCGCGCGGCGGCGGCCGATTGCTATGGCGTGCCATCGGCGGAGCTGGTTGCCGCGGCCTCCGGGTCGCAAGCGCTCATCCAGCTGTTGCCGCGGCTGCGTGCGCCGGGCAGCGTGGCCGTGCTGGGGCCGACCTATGCCGAGCATGCCCGCTGCTGGGCGCTGGCCGGCCACGACGTGCGGATGGCGGCGGACGTGGCGGAGGCCGACGTGCTGGTCGTCGTCAACCCCAACAACCCCGATGGCCGGCGCTGGCCTGTCGCCCGGCTGCTGGAGCTTGCCGCGGCGCAGGCCGCGCGCGGCGGCTGGCTGGTGGTGGACGAGGCCTTCGCCGATATGCGGCCGGACGACAGTGCCGCTGAGCATGCCGGCCGTCCGGGGCTGGTCATCCTGCGCTCCTTCGGCAAGTTCTTCGGGCTGGCGGGGCTGCGCCTGGGCATAGCGCTCGCCCCGGCCGATCTGGCGACGGCATTGCGCGAGGCCATCGGACCCTGGGCGGTGTCCGGTCCGGGGCTGAGCATCGCCACGACGGCCCTCAGCGACCGCGGTTGGATCGCAGCCACGCGCAACCGCCTGACCGGTGCCGCGGCGGAGTTGGACAGGCTGCTGGCGGGAGCCGGATTGCGGGTGGTTGGCGGGACGGACCTGTTCCGTCTTGTCGAGGACGATCGGGCGCCAGCGCTCTATCGTGCCTTGGGCGAAGCCGGAATCCTGGTCCGCCGGTTCGAGCAACGGCCGGATTGGCTGCGGTTCGGACTGCCGGAAGACGATTTGGCATGGCAGCGTCTTGATGACGAGCTTGTCCGGAAACAAGTTTGGGCGATGCAACCTTGTAAAATGTCCGCATCTTGAACAATCGCCGAAAATTTTATACACTCAACCGTTCTTAGAAGTCCGGCCCTTCCAGTTCGACCTTGTCGGAAACCACCGGCGCTGCGGGGAATCAAAAGTCAATGAGACACTCTCGGCCATGCCGGTTCCGGGTTGCATGGCAATGATCTCCGGCCGTGATGCGCATGACGGACGCGATGCCGCGTTGTCGATCCTTGACTGCCTTCCGGTCGGGGTTTGCGTCGTCGCGGCTTCTGGGATCATTCATCATGCGAACCCGGCGCTCCATACGCTGCTGGCCTGCGAACCGGGTGGTTTGCCGGGACGCAGCCTGTGCGAGTTCGGGCTGGACACCTGCGATGGCGGCGGTCCGGCCGCCGATCCGGCGCGGGCGCACCGGGCGCTGCGGAACGACGGCACCGTCTGCCGGGTGACGTTGGCTGAGGCATCCTGGACCTCGCTTCCGTCCGGTGCGAAGGCCGAAGGAGGGGCGGAAAGCCTGCGGCTGGTGACGGTGATGGACGTCGATGCGGTTTATCGGCAGGCCATGCTTGCGGACGAGGCTGCATCGCAGGCCGGGAGTCCGGCTGCCGGCACGCTGCTGGACTATGGCGGCAATGTCCGGTACGAGGCGCCGGTTCTTGTGGCGAAGGGTGCGACCCGCTTCCCGGCCAAGGGTGCTTTCCATGACGAGGTGGGCGTTGCCGGTGTCACCCGGGATTTGGATGACCTGCATCCGAACGAGGGGCGGCTTGAAGCCATCCTCGAACAGAGCCCTATCGGCGTTTCGGTGTCCCGCCGCGACGACGGCTGTATCATTTTCGTCAACACCCGCTTCGCGGAGTTGATCGGCCTGCCGCGTGAGAAGCTGATCGGCAGCCGCGCCCGAGATTACTACCTCGATAGCCACCAGCGCCTGCGTGTGCTGGAGCGGCTGCGCGGCGGCGGCGGCGTCACCAACATGGAGGTTCAGTTCAGGCGGGCCGACGGGTCGCCCTTCTGGACCCTGTTCACGGTGAATCAGGCGGTGATCCAGGGCACGGCGGTCAATCTGGCCTGGATCTACGACTACACCGAGCGCCGCAGCATGGAAGAGGCGCTGCGCGACATGGCGTCGCGCGATCCGTTGACCGGCATTTTCAACCGGCGTTCCTTCATGGACATGGCCCGCGCCCAGCTGGCCCGCGCCCATCGCTTCCACGAGCCGCTGTCGGTCTTCGTGCTCGACGTCGACCATTTCAAGCGCATCAACGACAGCTTCGGCCATGCCACCGGCGACGATGCGTTGCGCATGGTGGCGGCCGGCTGCCAGGCCATCCTGCGGGAATACGACATCCTCGGCCGGCTGGGTGGGGAGGAGTTCGTGGTGGTCCTGCCCGGTGCGACCGCCGATGAAAGCCGCGTGGTGGCTGAACGGGTGCGCCGCCATCTGGCCCGCATGCCCATCGAGGCGCCGGACGGCACCTTCCGTCTGACCGTCAGCATCGGCATCGCCGGGCTGGAGGGTGCGACCGACACGCTGGAACGGGCGATCCATCGTGCCGACCTCGCGCTTTATCGCGCCAAGCATCTCGGCCGCAACCTTGTAGCGGTGTTCGAGCCTGGAATGTAGCCTCAAGGCTGGTCCCTGTTCTGCATTATGCTATCCTTGATCGCGGAGACGCTCCGATGCCCGGGCCGTCGGATTGATGGCTGGCGATGTGGGACGGGGCGATGGACTACACGGTGCATGACAGCGGCACCCTGCGCGAACTGGAGATGCGCGGACAGATCACCTTCGAAGCCGACACCGATTTCCGGGCTATCCTCGCGGGGTGGGAGAAGGCAGGCATCGCGGATTGCGTCCTCAACCTGTCTGCCGTCGATTACATGGATTCCGCGGGGCTGGGGCTTCTGGTGATGGCGAACATCGCTGCCAGGCAGGCCGGCATCACCTTCCGCCTGAAGCATCCGCGCGGTCAGGTCCGCGACCTGATCGAGATTTCCGAGTTCCACACCATCATTCCCTGCGAGTTCTGAGCGGTGAGCGGCGGTCCGCCGGTCGTCATCGGCCATCCTCGCCCATCCGCCGCCGGGCCACTGCGCGATGTTCTGGGCCGGCTGGGGGTTCGCCGCCTCACGGTGGTGGATGGCGACGGGTTGGCGCAGGCCGTTGCCGATGCCGCGGCCGAGCCTCCGCAGCTTCTTCTTCTACATGCCGGGCTGTCCGGTTTCGGCCCGGATCTCCTGGTGGGATTGCGGGAGATGGCGCAGTTGCGCGACGTGCCCATCCTCGTCCTTGGCCGCTTTGCCAGCGGCTCCCGCCGGGCGGAGCTGATGCGGGCAGGGGTGACCGACCTGCTGGCGCGTCCGTTGACCCTGGCGGAACTGTCCGCCCGCCTGTCGGTGTATCTGGAGAGGCGCCGCCTCGACCGCTCCCTTCAGGAGGTTATCCGCAGCCTGCACAGCTACCATCACGGCGCCATGCAGCGGATGGCGCTGGCGCGGCAGATGCAATTGGGACTGCTGCCGGATGCCTCTGCCTGCCGGTCGTTGGAGGGGCGCTATAGCATCGCGATGGACAGCCATTTCGAATCGAGTTCGGAGTTGGGCGGCGATCTGTGGGGGGCGCGTCCGCTCGATGGCCGGCGCTTCGCCCTGTTCCTGTGCGACTTCACCGGCCACGGGGTGGCGGCCGCGCTGAACACCTTCCGGCTGCACGCGCTGCTGGCCCGCACCGACCTGCCGGCCGACGATCCGGCCGAGACGCTGCGCACGTTGAACGGACTGCTGGTCGGGCTTTTGCCGGAGGCGCAGTTCGCCGCGATGATCTATGCCGTGGTCGATGTCAGTGCCGACCGGCTGGTCTACGCCACCGCCGGCGCGCCGAAGCCGCTGGTCCGCCACAGGGACGGCGGGCTGGAGGTGGGGCCGAGTTGCGGCTTGCCCTTGGGCTTGGTGGGCGAGGTGCGATACCGCAACCACTGCCTGGATTTCCCGCCCGGCTCGCCCCTGCTGCTGTTCAGCGACGCGCTGTACGAGGCGCGTCGCTGGGACGGCGAAATGTTCGGCTATGGCGGCGTGACCGATCTGGTGCAGGGGCTCGGCGACGATGGGCTGGAGCGGCCGCTGGGCCGTATGCTCGACCGCTATTTCGCGACCGTGCCCCGGCTGCTCGCCGACGATCTGACGGTGCTGTGGATCAGCCGGAGCGTCCGTCCGCGGTCCGGTCCAGATTGACGATGCCGACCACGCGGTTGCCGTTGCCGACAAAGGTGAGCTGGTCGAAACCGACCATGCGGGCCAGCGCGATGCCGCGGCCGTGGGTGGCATCCGACTGCGAGGCATCGACCGACAGGTAGCGGTTGAAATCGAAGCCCGACCCCATGTCGGTGACGGTGAAAATGACGCGGCTGTCGGTGCGCTCGACATGCAAGGTGGCGTATTTTTCGTGATGTTCGGCCGAGGCCAGTCGCGCCTCGATCTCGCGCGCCAGCATGCCGCTGGCCTTCAGCCGCCCCTTTGCCTCGAAGCCGATGCCGAGGTTGCCGTGTTCCACCGCGTTCACCAGTATCTCCGACAGGCCGAAGGTCAGGCTGTGAGCGGTGGCGGCGACCGACGACAGGGTGATGGCAAGATTCTGCGCCTCCTGCGGGGTGCGGAAGCGGAAGCGCCCGTCGCGCAGCAGGCCGATAGCGTCGGAGCGTGACCGCAGGTCGCCTTGCAGGCTCTTCAGCCTTCCGGTCGTCTCCTCCGCCGCACGGACGACGGAGCGCAGCAGGGCGCCGTCATAGGGCTTGATCAGGTAATAAAAGACGCCGGCACGGATCGCCGCGGCGATTTCGGAACTGCTGTCGGAGATGGTCTGGACGATGACGGGGATGTCGGCCAGATGCGGCTCGCGCTTCATCCGCTCGTACAGTTCCAAACCGTCGCCGTCGGACAGCCGGCGGTCGAGCAGCACGACATGGATCGTCGATCCGCTGGCCGACAGGATCTCCCAGGCCTGCGCCTTCGTCTCCGCCTCCAGCGTTCGATAGCCGATGCGGGACAGATAGCCGGCGACGATGGCGCGGGTCATTTCCTCGTCATCGACGACCAGAGCGGTGACGGCATCGGCCATGGTCGGCGTGTACTCCAGCGGTTCGGGGCGCGATTGGGGAAATTCCATGGCATTTTACCGAAACCGCCGCAATCGCACAATCACCGGCGGCACTGCGTCGCAGCATTGCCAGTTGTAGACATCAATCGGCAGTCCCCACAAGCGCAACAGCTGCTTTCCGTGCCGCCGACAGTTCGTCGGCGACGCGTTCGCCCGCGGTGGCGGTCAGGGCGTCGAGGTCGCCACGGCGGGCAGCGTCGACCAGATGATGAGCGGTCTCCGCCATCCGGTCGAAGCCGACATTTGCGGCCGAGCCCTTCAGGATGTGGGCTTCCCGCTCGATTCCGGTGCGGTCGCCGCGTGCAATGGCTGCGCGCAGCAGATCGAGATGCTGCGGGCTGTCGCCGAAGAAGGTTTCGAGAAGCAGGGCGAAGCCGTCCTTGCCCAGCGCATCGCGCAGTTCCTCGATCTTCTCGGTATTGACGGTGGCGGGTCCGGGGTCCGCCTTCGGTGGCGATGCGGCTTGGCCGGCGTCGTCGCTCTTGTCGTCCGCCGCCGGAGGGATGAAGCGGGCGATGGTGTCCAGCAGCTTGCGGGCATTGATCGGCTTGGACAGATAGTCGTCCATGCCGGCCTCCAGACAGATGGCGGCATCGCCCTGCATGGCATTGGCGGTCAGCGCCACGACGGGAATCCGGGCCACCGCTCCGGACAGCCGGCGAATCCGCCGCGTTGCCGCCAGCCCATCCATCACCGGCATCTGGACGTCCATCAGGACGAGGTCGTAGGGCCGGGCGGTCACCGCCTCTACCGCCTCCTCGCCGTTGGACACCGCTTCCGCTCTGACTCCGGCCCGGCGCAGCAGGGCCAGCGTCAGCTGCTGGTTGACGGGATTGTCTTCCGCCACCAGAACGCGGACGCGCGGCGTCGGCTGGCCATTGGGGGCCGGATCGATTTTTGCGGCGGTCGGCGGCACCGCTGCCGGGCTGTCGACCTGACGCGGAATGACGTTCCCAGTGGCCGGGCCGCTCCCCGGCGCAGCATCGGGCCAGGACGCAGTTGGGGCGCCCGCCAGCGACAGCGCAGGCCGTTCCAGCAGGCGGGCGAGGCATTGGCACAGGGTGCTGAAACGGATCGGCTTGGGCAGGTGGGTGTCCACCGGCGCCTGCTCCCGCTCCTGCCCCTCCAGCCTTTGCGAGGAGGCGAGCGCCAGCCGGATGCCGGCCAGTTCCGGGATAGCGCGGATACGTCGTGCCACCTCCGGTCCGGTCAGGCCGGGCATGCGGTGATCGAGGATCGCGGCATCGAAGGGCGTGCCAAGACGGGCGGCGGCGACCAGCCGGTCGAGCGCCTGCTCTCCGGTCTCCGCCGTCTCGACGACGATGCCGAATCCGTCGATCTGCCGGGTCAGCAGATCGCGGTTGACGGCGATGTCATCGACCAGCAGAAGGCGCCGTCCCGCCCAGTTGCCGATGGGGGCCGGCGGATGGGCGCTGCCGACACCGCGCTTCAGCGGGACGGACACCCAGAAGACGCTTCCCGTCCCCGGCTCGCTGTCCACGCCGATCCGGCCGCCCATCAGCTCGGCCAACCTCTTGCAGATCGCCAGCCCCAGACCGGTGCCGCCATGGCGCCGCGCGGGAGACGAATCGACCTGGGTGAACATGGCGAACAGGCGCGGCCGCTCCTCCTCCGGGATGCCGATGCCGGTGTCGCGCACTTCGAACCGGACGCGGCCGCCGTCTTCGGCCTTGCCGGCGTCGGGACCGTCCGCTTCCTGCCACTCGTCGGGCTCCTCGCTCAACAGGATGGTGACGCTGCCGGAATCGGTGAATTTCACGGCGTTGCCGGCAAGGTTCAACAGGATCTGCCGCAGCCGGCCGGCATCGCCCAGCAGGGGGCCGCGCAGCCCCGGCGGCACGAAGCTGGCGAGGTCCAGTCCCTTGGCCGCGGCGCGCGGCGCCAGAATTTCCGCGACGCTCTCGACCATCGGCACCAGTTCGAACTCTCCAACCTCCAAATCCAGCCGGCCGGCGTCGATCTTCGAGAAGTCGAGGATGTCGTTGATGATGACCAGCAGCGATTCGGCGGAATCGCGGATCGTCTCGGCATAGGTGCGCTGTTCGGCTTCCATCGGCGTGTCGAGCAGCAGCCCGGCCATGCCGATCACCCCGTTCATCGGTGTGCGGATCTCGTGACTCATCGTCGCGAGGAATTCCATCTTGATGCGCTGGCCGTCCTCCGCCCGCTCCTTGGCGTCGCGCAACGTATGCTCCAGCCGCTTCTCCTCGGTCAGGTCGCGCAGGATGGCGGCATAAAGCGGGCCGGCGGCGGTCTTGACCAAGGCCATCGAGTAGGCCAGCGGGAAGCTTTCCGTCCGATCCCTGGCATCGTCGGCAGCCACACGCAGCGCCATGATCTCGCCGCGGGTGGCGAGGTCCATGGCGCGGCGGCCGCGCGTGATCTCTTCCAGCGCGCGGGAGACGCCGGACCGCCTGTCCGTCGGCAGGAAATCCACCACCGGCCGGCCGACAAGCTCGCCCGGTGCGCAGCGGAAGATGGCATGGGCGGCCGGGTTGGCCGCTTCGATCACGCCGTCCGGCCGCGCGGTGACGATGCCCTCCGCCGCGGTATCGACGATGGCGGACAGGCGGGCATTGGTCTCTTCCAGTTCCTTGCCCTGTTCGCGCTGTGCCGCAAGGGAGCGGGCCAGCAGCAGCCCGAACAGGCTGAGCAGCAGGATCATGCCGCCGGACAGCAGCGACGCCATCCGCAGATTGTCGCGCCAGGGGGCCAGAACCGTGTCGGTGCGCACGCTGACCGTCAGGATCAGCGGCCAGACCGGAGTCGTCCGGTAGGCGACGATTCGCGTTCCCGGGCCGGCGCCGACATCGGTCCCGGAGTGGCGGAATACGCCATATTCCGCCTGCGGCAGATAATGGCGGAACAGCGGGGTGGCGGCGAAGGACTTGGCGATCTCGTCCCCGATCTGCGGCTGGACGGTCAGCAGCGTGCCGTCATAGCGGTACAGCGCGATCCGGTCGCCCATTCCCGCGCCGGTGCCACCCTGCACCGCCCGGTACAGGCCCTGGAAGTAATCCGGATTGACGGTGGCGACGACGACCGCTTGCAGCGTGCCGTCGGCCTCGCGCATGGCGCGGCTCATCGGCAGCAGCCAGCGGCCCGACCGTTCGCCCGCCGGAGCGCGGTCGATCAGGCTGCGTCCCGGGCGTGGATCGCCGATCACCAGCCCGTTGCCCTGGGCGGCTGCTTGCAGGCGGAACACGTCCAGTTCCGTCAGGTAGGTGGCGGCGGGGTAAGCACCTTCGGTGGTGGCGACGATCCGGCCGGTGCGGTCGAGCAGGGTCAGCCCGCGCAGGTGGGGCGACCGGCGCAGCCGGTCCATCAGCATGGCCGTCACGTCGGGACCGGGTGCGCCGTCCTCCACCGTCCAGTTGGCGTCCGACAGCGCATCGACGATGGAGGACAGGGTCACATCGACCGATTGCACCGTGCGGGTGGTCGAGACCTCCAGCGCCGCTGCGAGGCTTGCGAGGCTGGCCTCCGCCGAGTCGAGGGCCGCTTGGCGCGCGGTGATCAGCTGCTGGCCCTGGTTGATCAGCAGGGCGAAAACCGCAAGAAGGGCGAAGGCGATGATGCCGCCCCGCTTTTCGAAGAGACCCTTCAGATCCGCTTTGACTGGGGACGGGGACAGGGCGTTCGTTCCGGACGGTCAGATGTGGTGGAGCGACCAAGCCGCAGGGGGCATGGGTCCGAAGCCGTCCGTCATCTGCGGTCCGCTACCGGATCGCAGTCGGATCAATGCGCTGGGCCCAAGCTCTTGGTCGAAGTTTACGCCTGGTACAATAGCAGCTACACACACCCGACGCCAAGCATCCGCTGCCGTCGCGGGCCGGTCGATGCTAAGATACCGCTGCGGTTTTGCGGTCTTGCTTCCAGGTCGCAAAGAACAGCGATGGTTGGTTAACGAAAGGTGTGACATGGCGACGCGAGGCCTGTGGGCAGTCAGCTTCTCAATTCTGTCGGTTCTATCGGTCGGAATCGTGGCGCCGGCCGTGGCGGCGGACGGGAGACTTCAGAAAATTGCAGAACAAAAGCAACTTCGTGTCTGCTCGTGGCCCGATTACTATGCGATCTCGTTTCGAAATCCACGCACCGGTGCGCTGGAGGGGCTGGATGCGGAGCTTGCGCAGGAATTCGCCAAGGATCTGGGCGTTCGCCTGACGGTGGTGGAAAGCAGCTTTCCCCGCTTCATCGAGGATTTGCTGGCCGACCGCTGCGACATCGGCATGTTCGCCATCGGCGCCACCCCGGCACGGGCGCAGCAAGTCGCCTTCAGCCAGCCCTATCTGCGCAGCGGCATCTATGCGGTGACCACCCAGACCAACGGCGGCATCCAGCGGTGGGAGGATCTCGACCGCACCGGCAATGTCGTGGCGGTGCAAAAGGACACCTACATGGACGGCTACGCCCGCTCCGCCATGAAGGCCGCGCGAATCGTCGCCGTGACCCGCCCGCAGGAGCGGGAGGAGGAGGTTCAGTCCGGCCGTGCCGACGCCTTCCTGACAGATTATCCCTATGGACAGCGCATGCTGGCCTTTCACCCCTGGGCACGGCTGATCGTGCCGGATGTGCCAGTGCAGCCGACCCCCTACGCCTATGCGGTGGCGCCGGGAGATGCAGCCTGGTTGGACCGGGTCAATGCCTTCGTTGCAGCGATCAAGGCGGATGGACGGCTGGAGAGCATCGCCGCCCGCTACAAGCTGACCCCGATCGTGGCGCGGGACTGAACCGCGTTGCACGAATGCGGTGGCGGGATAAATCCGGTCTAGGATAGATGGAAGGATTCAGCCATCGGCCCATCCATCCCTAGGGCCATCCCTAGGGCCATCATCAGGGAAACAATCGATGATTCTGATCGGACAGTATGATTCGCCCTTCGTGCGCCGCGTCGCCATCGCTCTGCGCCTCTACGGCATGGCTTACGAGCATCGGCCCTGGTCGGTCTTCTCCGACGCGGCGGAGGTCGCACGATTCAACCCGCTGAAACGGGTGCCGACGCTGGTTCTGGCGGATGGCGAGGTGCTGATCGAAAGCGGCGCCATCCTCGATCATCTGGACGAGGTCGCCGGACCGGACCGCGCGTTGATCGCCCGCCAGGGGCTGGAGCGCCGACGGTCGCTGAAGCTCTCGGCGCTGGCGACGGGATTGGCCGACAAGGCGGTCAGTCTTGTCTACGAACGCGTCCTGCACAAGGAGCGGTCCGATCTGTGGATGGAGCGCTGCACCGGCCAGATCGGTGCCGTCCTCGACGTGCTGGAGGCCGACCGCGCCGCCACCGCCGGTCCCTGGTGGTTCGGCGACCGCATCGGCCATGCCGACATCGCCGCCGGCTGCGCCCTGCGCTTCGTCGGCGAAGCCCACCCGGCCGTGTTCGACCGCTCCCGCTGGCCGGCGCTCGCCGCCCATTCCGACGCCTGCGAGGCGATGGCGGAGTTCAAGGCGGTGGTGCAGCCCTTTTCGGTGAACGCCTGAGGCGTTGCCCCCTTCTGCGTGCATCGGCGCGGGAAGGGGGCATGCGGCCTTACCGGTGGCCGCTGATCTCGGCGTGCAGCGGCTTGGTATCCTCGAACGCCTTCTGCTGTTCGGGGGAGGCTTCCTTCTGGTGCTTCCGCTTCCATTCGGAATAGGGCATGCCGTAGACGGCGATGCGGGCATCCTCGTCGGACAGCTGGACGCCGCGTTCCTTGGCGGCAGCCGCGTACCATTTCGACAGGCAGTTGCGGCAGAAGCCGGCGAGATTCATCAGGTCGATGTTCTGCACGTCGGTGCGCTTGCGCAGATGTTCGACCAGACCGCGGAAGGCGGCGGCTTCCAGTTCGATGCGGGTCTGGTGGTCCAGATCGGCCATGGGGTCTCAACTCCTCCGGTATTCTTGTTCAGTTAAGAATGGGGTGGCCGGTGCAGCGTGACCATCCGGCCATAGGGATGAAAATCGCGCGAACCGCCACCGCCGGCGATGGTGCGCACCACCGCCTCGCGGTCGATGGCGACGAAACCGGCCAGCGACTGGATCCCGTAATCGAACAGGCGCGGGGTCAGCGGCGTTCCGGGGCCGACCATCGCCACCTCCGCTCCCGCCGAAACCCGCAGCAGGCGGGGCAGGGTGCGGTTGGCGAAGGCCGACGCCGTGATGGCCACCGCGTCGGCGCCCGGCAGCAGCCAGTCGCAGGCGGCCTCGGGGTACTCGCCCTCCTGCGGGTTCATGTCGATCACCTTGGCGCGGGGCAGGCGGCGGGCAAGCTGCGGGAAGCCGCCGATCACCACGACCCGGCCCTCGACCGAGGCGAACAGGTCCAGCCCGTTGCCGGGGACGCCGGTCACGTCGGGACGGTTGTAATGCGCGTTCAGGGCGGCGACACCGACAGCGATCTCCAGCGGATCCCAGGACTGAGCGGCCATGGCGGCAAGATCGCGCAGGCCCCGCCCGGTCCAGCGCTGCGCAGTTTCCTCAGCCGCCGGCGCCTGCCTTACGGCGACGCCGAGGCCATTGGCGGTTTCCACCAGCACCCATTTGTCGCCGGTGACGACGCGGCGGACGTCGGCATCGGCGACGCCCTGCACCAGATCCTGGTACATCCGCTGCGGCCCCCACCAGCGCCAAAGCGCGTCGGCCACCGGGGAGAGCAGGTCGCAGAAGCCGCCGGTCGCGGTCTGCCATTCGTTGAGATAGCGGCTGCCGACGCTGGTCAGCACGGGAATGCCCTCGGCGATGGCGGCCAGCATCTCGTCCGACAGGCCGTCGCCATGCGATTCCAGCCCGGCGAACTTGTTGACCACCAGCAGGTCGACCCCCGACGCGACGGCGTTGCGGATCGCCTGGCTGGCTTCCGCCACGCCGGTCGGATCGACGCGGCAGGACTGCGATTCCCGGCCCAGCCTCTGGGTGATGTCATAGGCGTGGCCGGTGGCGACGTCGACCAGTTCCATCCGCTCGGCGCAATCGTCGCCCGGCCCGTGGTTGCGCTGGACCAACCCGCCGACACGGAAGCCGCGCCGCTTCAACTCCGCCGAAAAGCCGTCCAGCAGTGTGTCGACACCATAGGAGCCGGGTCCATGGATGACGGCACCGGGACGCAGGGGCGGCAGAATGGCGGGGGAAAGCGGCATCGGGGCAGGGACCTTTCGCGGGACGGCGGACGGGCGGCGATGGACGCCTCAGACGCCGCGGCGGATGCGGTAGACGAAGACCGTCTTATGGATTTCGTCGGGCTGGGCTTCGTGCGACAGCAGCGCGTTGTCGGTCGTGTTGCAGAAATGCTTGAAGTCGATGACGGAGGCCGGATCGGTTGCGTAGACCACCAGCTCCTCCCCAGCCTCCATGCCGTTCAGCAGGGCGCGGGTGCGCAGGATGGGCAACGGGCAATGCAGCCCCTTCACGTCAAGCTCTCTCGCCGGCACCGCGCCCGCTCCACACTGGTTGAGGACAAAATCCTTAACAAGGACATGTGACTGTAGCCGGTTCGTCTCCGCATCTCCAGACCGGCGGCGGGAAGGCCGCATGCGCCGCGGTCGACCCTCGTCCGAAATTTTCCGGTCCCTGCGCTGTTGTACGGCGCAATCGCAAGGAATTTGCCCCGAGAAACTTTGACGAAAGGACTGCGTTCATGGCGAAGCGGCCGGGCAGCGATATGAGCGACAAGGTGGTTGTCATCACGGGCGCCTCCAGCGGCATCGGTCGGGCGACCGCGTTGGAGTTCGCCAGCCAGGGGGCCGCGGTGATCCTGGCCGCCCGGCGGTTGGCGGCCCTGCACGAGGTGGCGGAGGAGTGCATCGAAGCCGGCGGCCGCGCCATGGTGGTGCCGACCGACGTGACCGACCAGCGCGCGATGCAGGCTCTGGCCGACCGTGCCATCCAGGCCTTCGGCGGCATCGACGTCTGGGTGAACAATGCCGGCGTCATCGCCTTCGGCCGTTTCGAGGACATCCCCGACGAAGTGTTCGAGCAGGTGGTGCGCACCGACTTCTTCGGCATGGTCCATGGCTGCCGCGCCGTGCTGCCCCATTTCCTCGACCGCGGGGAGGGCATCGTCATCAACACCGCGTCGATGGTGTCCAACATCGGCCAGCGCTATGCCACCCCCTACACCGCGGCGAAATTCGCCGTGCGCGGCTTCTCCGAATCCCTGCGGCAGGAACTGGTGGACGAGCCCGACATCCATGTCTGCATGGTCATGCCGGCCTCCATCGACACCCCGCTGTGGCAACATGCCGCCAACTACACCGGCCGGGCAATCAAGCCGCTGAACCCGATCCACCCGCCGGAGGAGGTCGCCGCGGCTATCCTGTCGCTGGCGGCCAATCCCCAGCGCGAGCTGTTCGTCGGGGCCGATGGGCGTCTCGCCGCCGTCGGCAACGCCATGGCGCCGCAGATGACCGAGCGAGCGCTCGCTCACACCATCGAGCGCGACATGTTCCAGAACCGCTCCGCCCCCGACACCTCGGGCGGCGTGCTGACGGCCATGCCGGAATATCAGGGCGCCAGCGGCGGCTGGATGGAGCGGCAGCCGGAGCGCGGCAGGGGTAGAGGCCGGGGCAGGGAGGAGGGGCGGGGACGTGCCTTCTCCTGGACCAACCTGACCCTGTTCCTGCTGCCGGTGGTGCTGGCCAGCCGCCCTCTGGCGGGCAGGGCGATGCGCAACATGTGACGATCGATCGGCAGGGCGCTTGATCCGGCGGTCCGGAGCCGTTATACGCTCGCCCCTTTTCCGGTGCGGCGGCTGGCCGCACCGGTCATCCGGGCAGGAGGCGGGACATGACGGCGTGCGGGCTCGATTTCGGCACCTCGAACACGACGCTGGGCGTACAGGATGCGGACGGCTTCCGGCTGCTGGCGCTTGACGGCACGCGCACGACCCTGCCGACCGCAGTGTTCTTCGACTTCGAACATGACCGTACCACCATCGGCCAGGCCGCCATCGACGGCTATGTGTCGGGGGTGGAGGGGCGGCTGATGCGCTCGATCAAGTCGATGCTCGGCACCGACCTGATCGACGCCGACACGGCACTCCGCAAGGGTCGCATCAGCTTCCGCGCGGTGATCGGCACCTTCCTCGATCTGGTGAAAAAGCGGGCGGAGGATGCGCTGGACGGGGAACTGGGCGACGTCGTCGTCGGCCGCCCGGTCCATTTCGTCGATGGCGACCCGGCCGGCGATGCCGCGGCGGAAGAGACGCTAGGCCAGATCGCGCAGGCCGCCGGTTTCCGCAACGTCTCCTTCCAGTTCGAACCCATCGCCGCCGCCCTCGACTACGAGCAGCAGGTGGCGAGCGAGGAGCTGGCGCTGATCGCCGACATCGGCGGCGGCACCTCCGACTTCTCGGTCGTGCGCATCGGGCCGGCGCGGCGCGGCAAGGCCGACCGGGCCGGCGACATCCTGGCCAACGACGGCATCCGCGTCGGCGGCACCGATTTCGACCGCGACCTCAGCCTCGCCACCGCCATGCCGGAACTGGGGCTGGGCAGCGCCATGAAGCGTGCCGGGCTGCTGGCGCCGAAGAGCATCTATTTCGATCTGGCCACCTGGTCGAAGATCAACTTCCTCTACACCGCCAAGGCGATGGCCGAGCTGGAGCGCCTGCAACGCGATTCCGCCGAGCCGGAGAAGATCGAGCGCCTGATCGGCGTGGTCGAACATCGCCAGGGCCATGCGCTGGCGATGGCAGTGGAGCGCACCAAGATCGCCCTGTCCGACCATGAGGCGACGCAGCTGGCGCTGGATTGGGGCGACGGGGACCTTGCCCTTGCGGTGGATCGGCAGGCGCTGAACCGCGCCACCGGCTCGCTGGCGGCCCGTATCGGCACGCGCATCCGCGACTGCCTGTCCGATGCAGGCGTGACCGCCGACCGCATCGACGCAGTGTTCCTGACCGGCGGCTCCACCCTGCTGCCCCAGGTCCGCGCGGCGATCCTGGCCGAGGCGCCCGGCGCGCGGGTGGTGGAAGGCAACATCTTCGGCTCCGTCGGCCTGGGGCTGACGGTGGAAGCGTTGCGGCGCTACGGATGAACGGGACGGGGTGGGAGGTGACCTCCCACCCCTGACCAGTCACTGCACGACGATGCGCGGCGCCGCACGGCCGCCGGTGCCGCCGCCGATCTTCTCCCACAGGCGCGTCGCAATCCGGCGATAGGCCTGGGCATGCTCGGAGTCCGGCTGCGACACCACGATGGGCTGGCCCTGGTCGGAGGTCTCGCGGATCGACAGGTGAAGCGGGATCTCGCCGAGGAACTCCATGCCCAGATCGTCGGCTTCCTTGCGGGCGCCGCCATGGCTGAAGATGTCGGTGCGGTGGCCGCAGTTGGGGCAGCAGAAATAGCTCATGTTCTCGATGATGCCCAGCACGGGCACATCGACGCGGCGGAACATGTTCAGCCCCTTGCGGGCGTCCAGCAGGGCGATGTCCTGTGGGGTGGAGACGATCACCGCACCCGCCAGCGGAACCTGCTGGGCCATGGTCAGCTGGGCGTCGCCGGTGCCCGGCGGCATGTCCACCACCAGCACGTCGAGGGTGCCCCAGTTCACGTCGCGCAGCATCTGCTGCAACGCGCTCATCACCATCGGTCCGCGCCAGATCATCGGCGTGTCCTCGGCGACCAGGAAGCCCATGGACATCACCTTGACGCCGAAATTCTCCATCGGCTCCAGGCGCTTGCCGTCGGGGCTGTTCGGCCGGCCGGCGATGCCCATCATGCGCGGCATCGACGGGCCGTAGATGTCGGCATCGAGCAAACCGACCTTCAACCCGTTCGCCGCCAGCGCCAGCGCCAGATTGGCCGAGGTGGTCGACTTGCCGACGCCGCCCTTGCCGGATGCCACCGCGACGATGGCCTTCACGCCGGGGACCAGCGGCTTCTGCGGATCGTTCTGCGGGGCGCCGCCATGGGAGGGCCCGTGGGAATGACCATGCGAGTGGCCGTGCCCACCGTGCGAGTGGCCCTGCTGCGGCGCCGCCTGGGGCGCGGCGCGGTGGGCGGTGAGCACGGCGGTGACCGAAAGGACGCCGGGCAGGGCATCGACCGCTTTCTCGGCGGCGTGGCGCAGGGGCTCGGCCTGCGCGCCGCGCTTGGGGTCCACTTCGATGGAAAAAGCGACATGCCCGTCGCGCACCACGAGGCCCGACAACATGCCCAAACTGACGATGTCGCCGCCCCGGTCCGGGTCGATGACGGTCTTCAGCGCCTGCATGACTTGAGCTTCGCTGATCTGCGCCATGGTTGAAAACTCCGCTGTCTTCCCGATATTGGCGGATATCCGTTGGTGGAATCCTTGCCGAAGGGTATGGGGGACTATAGGACCGACGGACGAGATCGGTAAAGGGATGCGCGGGGCTTAAGCCATTGCGCTTCCACATGATGGGACGAATCGCAGAAGGGGGACAGAGTCGGATGCCGTGGAACAATCAAGGTGGGGGCGGCGGTGGCGGCCCCTGGGGTCCCCCGCCGGGCAACAACGGCCCGGGCAACCCGTGGGGCCGTCCCCAGGGCGGAGGAAATGGCGGCGGTGGCGGCGGCCCGCAGCCTCCCGACCTTGAGGATCTTCTGCGGCGCAGCCAGGACCGCCTGCGGCGCGCCATGCCCGGCGGCTTTGGCAGCGGTCGAGGCGTGGCGCTGGTCGCCGGCGTGCTCGGCCTGATCTGGCTCGCCAGCGGCATCTACCGCGTCGAGGCGGACGAGCAGGGCGTCGTCCTGCGCTTCGGCGAGTGGACCCGTACCGAACAGCCCGGCCTGCGCTACCGCCTGCCGTCGCCGATCGAGACGGTGCTGCTGCCCAAGGTGACGCGCGTCAACCGCATCGAGGTCGGTTACCGGTCCTCCGTCGGCGGCGGCCGCAACGACCGCGACGTGCCGGACGAGTCGCTGATGCTGACCGGCGACGAGAACATCGTCGACATCGACTTCACGGTGTTCTGGGTCATCAAGGACGCCGGCAATTTCCTGTTCAAGATCCGCGAGCCGGAAGTGACGGTGAAGAAGGCCGCCGAAAGCGCCATGCGCGAGGTCATCGGCCGCACCGACCTGCAGCCCGCCCTGACCGAGGCCCGCCAGCAGATCGAAACCTCGACCCGCCAGCTTCTCCAGACCATGCTGGACGAGTATCAGGCCGGCATCGAGATCACCCAGGTCCAGCTGCAGAAGGCCGATCCGCCGCAGCCGGTCATCGACGCCTTCAACGACGTGCAGCGTGCCCGCGCCGACCGCGAGCGCGCCCGCAACGAGGCGGAAGCCTACCGCAACGACATCATTCCGCGCGCCCGCGGCGAAGCGGAGCGGCTGGTGCAGGAGGCCTCGGCCTACCGCGAGCAGGTGGTCAGCCTGGCGCAGGGCGACGCCGACCGCTTCCGCAAGGTTTACGAGGCCTATGCGCTGAGCAAGGACGTCACGTCCAAGCGCATGTATCTGGAGACCATGGAGGAGATCTTCCGCGGCCGGAACAAGATCATCGTCGAGGGTTCGGCGCAGAACGTCGTGCCCTATCTGCCGCTGAACCAGCTGGCCCCGAACGCCACGCCGGCCCCGCAGCAGCAGGCGCCGCGCCAGGCTCCGTCCAACCAGGGCGGCAACCAGGGGGGCGCGCGGTCCGGCACGCAGACGCAGCCGCTGTCCGCGCTGCCCCAGAATTCTTCCCAGAACCCGTCAATGTCCGGCCAGTGAGGAGGATCGCATCATGAAACGCACCCTCGCCATCGCCGGTATCGCCATCGTCGCCCTCGGCGTCGTCGCGTCGTCCGCCCTGTTCACCGTCAACGAGGCCCAGCAGGCGCTCGTCCTGCAGTTCGGCGAGCCGCGCCGGGTGATCCAGGATCCGGGCCTGAAGGTGAAGATCCCCTTCATCCAGGAGGTCCGGTTGCTCGACCGTCGCGTCCTCGACCTCGACCCGCCGGTGGAACAGGTCATCCTGGCCGACCAGAAGCGCCTGGATGTCGATGCCTTCGCCCGCTACCGCATCCACGACCCGCTGCGCTTCTACCAGACCGCCGGGACCGAGGCGGTGGCCGAAACCCGCCTGAACTCCATCGTCAACTCGGCCCTGCGCCGCGTGCTCGGCAACGTCACGGTGCTGGCCGTGCTGTCGGACGAACGTGCCCGCATCATGACCGACATCAAGGGGCAGGTGAACGACGAGGCCAAGCGCTTCGGCATCGAGATCGTCGATGTCCGCATCCGCCGCGCCGACCTGCCGGAGGAGACCAGCCAGTCGATCTTCGCCCGGATGCGCTCCGAACGCGAACGCGAAGCGTCCGAGGCCCGCGCCCAGGGTCAGGAGCAGTCGCAGCAGATCAAGTCGCGCGCCGAACGCGAACGCACGGTCATCATCGCCGAGGCCCAGCGCGACGCGCAGATCCTGCGCGGCGAAGGCGACAACAGCGCGTTGAAGCTGATCGCCGAGGCGACCTCGCAGGACCCCGCCTTCTACGGCTTCTACCGGTCGCTTGAGGCCTATCGGAAGTCGCTGAACGGCAACGACACCACCATGGTGCTGTCGCCGACCGGCGAGTTCTTCCGTTACTTCAACGGCGCCGGCCCGCAGGTCGGCGGTGGTGCCCCGGCGCCCGCTCCCGCTCCCGCACCGGCACCGGCACCGGCCCCCGCGCCGGCGCAGTAACGCCGCGCGACAGGTTCGAAACGGCTTGCGGCCGGATCGGAGTTTCCCCCGGTCCGGCCGCAATGCTGTCGGGCCGGGCGAGCCGATGGACCGACGGTCCGCAGCAAGAGTTCAAAAGAAAACTCCGGCCTTAAGTTTTCCACTGGTGCCGACTGGACCGGCACGCCATCTTGCGGCCATACTCTTGGCCCAACACATATATGGCCCAGAACTGGGCGGCCGCTCCCGTCCATGGAATCGGCCGGACGTCTGGTAGGGAGAGCACGTTGATTCGCATACCCAACTTCGAACCCGCCACGCGCGGCGCCGTGGCCGAGGCCCGGCCTCGCAAGGCGGGCGTCCGGCCGCTGGTCGCCGCGATCGTCTGGGGCATGACGTCGGTCATGGCCGGCGGCGCCGTGATGGGCGGCATCGCTGCCGCTCCGGCTCAAGCTCAAGCTGCAACGCCGAACCGCAATGCGCCCGGCAGCTTCGCCGATCTGGCGGAAAAGCTGCTGCCGGCGGTCGTCAACATCTCCACCAGCCAGAACGCGCCGCAGCGTCCGCAGGGCCAGCGGCCGGAGATCCCTCAGTTCCCGCCGGGCTCGCCCTTCGAGGATTTCTTCAAGGACTTCTTCGACCGCCAGCAGCAGCAGGACCAGCCGCAGCGCAAGGCGACATCGCTCGGTTCCGGCTTCATCATCGACGCCAAGAACGGCTATGTGGTCACCAATAACCACGTCGTTCAGGACGCCGACGAGATCACCGTCATCCTGCAGGACGATACCAACATCAAAGCGGAGTTGGTCGGCAAGGACAGCAAGACCGATCTCGCCCTGCTGAAGATCAAGACCAGCCACCCGCTGGTCGCCGTGTCCTTCGGCGACAGCGACGCCATGCGCGTCGGCGACTGGGTGCTGGCCATCGGCAACCCGTTCGGCCTGGGTGGGTCGGTCACCGCCGGCATCATCTCGGCGCGTCAGCGCAACATCGACGCCGGCCCGTACGACGACTTCCTCCAGACCGACGCCTCGATCAACCGCGGCAATTCCGGCGGCCCGATGTTCAACCTGAACGGCGAGGTCATCGGCATCAACACCGCCATCTTCTCGCCGTCGGGCGGGTCGGTCGGCATCGGCTTCGCCATTCCGTCCAACCTCGCCAAGCAGGTGGTGGCGCAGCTGAAGGACTATGGCAAGACCCGCCGCGGCTGGCTGGGTGTGCGCATCCAGGCGGTGACGCCGGAGATCGCCGAAAGTCTGGGCCTGCCCGGCCACAAGGGCGCGCTGGTCGCTTCCGTCACCCCCGACGGCCCGGCCGCCAAGGGCGGCATCCAGGCCGGCGACGTCGTGATTAAGTTCGACGGCCGCGAAATCGACGAGATGCGCCGCCTGCCGCGCGTCGTCGCCGAAACCTCCATCGACAAGGCCGTTCCGGTCGAAGTGTGGCGCAAGGGCAAGTCGCAGACCGTCCAGGTCAAGGTCGGCGAGCTTGAGGCGGCGGAGGAGCAGGGTCTGCTCGCCGCCGGTCCGGACGAGAAGCAGCAGCCGAAGGACAAGGCCCCGGCCCAAAAGCCGACCGAATCCCTCGGCATGAAGCTGACCGCCATCACCCCGGAACTGCGCCAGCAGTATGAGATCAAGCCCGACATGAAGGGCGTGGTCATCACCGACGTGGCGGGCAACTCCACCGCGGCGGAAAAAGGCCTGCGCGCCGGCGATGTCATCATCGAGGTTGGCCAGGAAGAGGTCCGCAAGCCCGAGGACGTGACCGCCAAGGTC
Organism: Azospirillum sp. A23; assembly: GCF_042938965.1. Lineage (NCBI taxonomy): Bacteria > Pseudomonadati > Pseudomonadota > Alphaproteobacteria > Rhodospirillales > Azospirillaceae > Azospirillum > Azospirillum sp. A23. Next base: position 1,192,302 of record NZ_CP170667.1, read on the forward strand.
CAGAAGGCCAAGGAGCAGAGCAAGAAGTCGGTGCTGCTGCTGGTCGACCGCAAGGGCGACCTGCGCTTCGTGGCGATCCCGCTCAGCTGATCGCCTGCGGGCAATGAAGAAGGGCGCCGGCGGGAAACCGCCGGCGCCCTTTTCGTTTGTGGGCAGTGGGAGAAGGTGCTGGCCGCGCGCCTATGCTCCATCCAGCAGCATCGCCAGGGCGACGGCGCCGGCGAGCAGGGCGCACAGCGTGGCGACGATGGCGAGGCTGCGCAGGTACTGGAGGAACTCGCCCTGTTTCCAGGCACTGCGTCCCAGCAGCACAAGATAGCCCGCCATGGCGGCGGCGATGATCTGCCAACCCATCCTGTCCTCATCCTCTCTTCGCCGGGTGGCGGAAGCCGGCGGAAATGCGCATGCGCGACCGGGCAGGGTCAAGGCTACGACGATGGCGGCGGCCTCTTATATGTCGAAAGTACGGACGTTCCATTCGGGGTATCTGTTGGCGTCATCCCGTCGGCAGTGATCGGAGCAACCCGATGTGAGAATTTTGCGGCATTGATTGCTTAGGAGATACGCTCATACGCAAATAAGTGGTGGTTAACAAAACAGTTAATGCCTTTGCGCATAACAATGTTCGCTGCTGTGATATCTTTGGATCCGGAAATCTTGGAGAGGCTTTGCGCATATGCCCAATGCGTTCTTCTTTTAACTCCGGAGAGTGGTACCGTAGGACACGACACGGGGGTAACCTCCCCCTAAATAACGGCCTGCCGAAGCTATCGAGGGGTAATCGCCGAATCGCCAATGCGTCGGGACCTTCCTCTGTACAACGGCCTCCACCCTGGCCACGACGTCATGACGATCGACTAAAATTGCGGGAGCGGACGATGGACTCAGTGCGCGCTTTTCTTATCGACTCGAACAAGCTGTTTCGCGAGGGGCTGAAGCGCCTGCTCGACGATTCGCCCTTCCAGATCGTCGCCGAGGCGGGAAACCTGCGGGAGGCGCTGGGTTCGGTCGAGAACGGCATTCGGCCTCAGCTGGTCCTTCTTGACCTGCAGAATGGTGGCGACGAGGAAGCCGACGGCATGCGCCGCCTGCGCGCCCTGCTGCCGGAAACCCGGCTGGTCATCCTGACCAGCGACCTGTGCACCCGCCGCCTGGCGAACGCGCTGGAAGCCGGTGCAGACGGCTATCTGATGAAGGACCTGTCGTCCGACGCGCTGGCCCAGTCGCTGAAGCTGGTGATGATGGGCGAGAAGGTGTTCCCGACCCATCTGGCTGCTCTGCTGATCTCCGGCCGCGTCAACGGCAACGGCACCGAGATGCCGGTGTCGCGCAAGGGCCTGTCGCAGCGTGAGGTGCAGATCCTGCGCTGCCTGCTGAACGGCGACAGCAACAAGATGATCGCCAACCACCTGAACATCACGGAAGCCACCGTGAAGGTTCACCTGAAGAGCCTGCTGCGCAAGATCAACGCCTCCAACCGCACCCAGGCCGCCATCTGGGCGCTGAACAACGGCATCGGCGGCGAGCTTGCCGGCGCCAATGTCGTCGCGGCGGCGGCGAACCAGTAACCACGCGCTCGTCCATTGCCCCCGTTCCCACCTTTCCTGCTTGCGCTTTGCAGCTTGTAGGGAGGGTGGGGGACGAGGCCGTCATTGCATGACATGAATTGCCCGCCTGAATGAAGGCGGGCTTTTTCATGGCATCACCTCATCGGATCAAATCGGCAGCCGGATCACCGCACGCAGGCCGCCGTAAGGGCTGTCATCCAGCGTGATGTCGCCGCCGTGGCCACGCGCCACGTCGCGTGCGATGGTCAGCCCCAGGCCCGAGCCGCCGGTGTCGAGGTTCCGGCTGCTGTCGACGCGGAAGAACGGCTTGAACACGTCGTCGCGCAGATAGGCGGGAATGCCGGGACCGTCGTCGTCCACGGTGATTTCGATCACGCCGTCCTTCCGCTCCGCCTTGACCCAGGCGGTGCCGGCGTGACGGCCGGCATTGACCAGCAGATTGGCGATGCAGCGGCGGACCGCGTTGGGCCGCAGCGGAAGGGACAGCCCCTCCGGTGCGGTCAGCGTCACCTCGGTTCCCTCGCGCCGGGCACCGGCGGCAACCTCGTTCAGCAGGCGGGTCAGGTCGGTCGGCTGCACCGCCTCCGTCCCCTCGCCGCGGGCGAAGGCGAGGTAGCCTTCGATCATCTCCTCCATCTCGGCGACGTCGGCCTTCAGTTCCTCCACCTCGGGGTCGAGGTCGGGATCCTCGATCATGTCGAGCGCCAGTTTCATCCGGGTCAGCGGCGTGCGCAAATCGTGGCTGACGCCGGCCAGCATCTCAGTACGCTGGTTGATCTGGCGCTGGATGCGCTCGCGCATCAAGAGGAAGGCGGATGCCGCCTGCCGTACCTCCGTCGCCCCCTCCATCTTGAAGTTGGAGACGTCGCGTCCCTTGCCCAGCGCATCGGCGGCAATCGCCAGCCGCTTGATCGGCCGGATCTGGTTGCGCATGAACAGGATGGCGACGGCGAACAGCACGATGGCCGACCCGACCATCCACAGGATGAAGATGTAGCTGGTGGGTGTGAACAGCCGGCGTTCCGGCGACATCACCGACAGCACGCCGTCGGCCATCTGCACCCGGATCTCGTACCATTCATGGGCGACGCGGGTGTTTATCGTGAAGGGGCGGCCGACCCGCTCATCCAGCGCCTTGCCCAGCGTTCGTTCCAGCAGGCCGCCGAGCAGGCCGCTTTGCTGGCGGCGCTGCTCCGGCAGGATCTGGCCAGGCTCCAGCGTGACGATCAGGTCGGTGGTGCGGGCGGCGGTGGCCAGCGTCCAGTCGCGCCCCTCCGGCGTCGGGTCGTGTTCCAGCACGGCGATGACGGTGGCGATGTCGCCGGCAACCCCGTAGGCCAGCCGGTTCGTCACCGTATCCCAATGCCGATCGTAGAAGATCCAGGTCGCCACCGCCTGGGCCAGGATCACCGGCGTGACGATGATCAGCAGGGACCGTCCGAACAGGGTGCGCGGCAGGAACCTCTTCAGGAACGGCGTACGCCGGCGCCGTTCGGCCCGGCGGACCGCCGCCCGCCTGGCCGCTGCATTGTCGGCTCCGGTCTGCCCGCTCGCCGTCACGGATCGGGCCTCAGCACATACCCCTCGCCGCGGACGGTGTGGAGGTAACGCGGCTCGCGCGGGTCGATCTCGATCTTGCGGCGCAGGCGTGTGACCTGGACATCGACGGTGCGGGCGTTGCCGGCGACCTTGCTGCGTTCGGTCAGTTCGTCGCGCGTGAAGGTGATGCCGGGCGAGGTGGCGAGGATGCGCAGCAGGCTGGCCTCCGCCGTGGTCAGGCGGATCACCTCGTCGCCCTGGCGCAACTCGTCCCGGTCGGGCAGGTAGGTGAGGGGACCGAGCCGGACCGGAGCCGCCGGCGGGGCCGTCGGTTCCGGCGGGCGTGCCGCCTGCCGGCGCAGGATGGAGTTGATGCGCAGCAGCAGTTCGCGCGGGTTGAAGGGCTTGGCGAGATAGTCGTCGGCCCCGGCCTCCAGCCCGGCGATGCGGTCGTCCGGCTCGTCGCGGGCGGTCAGCAGCAGGATCGGCAGGTCCCGCTCGCGCCGGAGCGATTCGGTCAGCGACAGCCCCGATTCGCCCGGCATCATGATGTCGAGCACCAGCAGGTCGAAGGCCAGCCCGCCGAGCTGTGCCCGCGCATCGGCGGCGTCGCGGGCGGTGCTGACCAGAAAGCCGTTGCCGGCGAGGTATTTGCGCAAGAGTTCGCGCAGGCGGGTGTCGTCGTCGACGACCAGGATGTGGGGCTGATCTTCGGTCATGGCCGGACTATAACGCGGCTCCCCGCAATCGACATAGAGGTGCCTGTCGAACATATCTTGGGTATGCATGGCGGGCAGTCGTGTAAGCGCTTGGTCGTTTTGGCCTTGATCCGTGTTAACCTCCATGTGCCCTCCGCTGAGGGCCGAGAGACACGAGGAGCGATCACGATGGCCGACCACCACAGGTCCAACGACCCCCGGGACCTGGACGCCCAAGACCTCGCCGACATGACCCGTGCCTTCCTGGCGAAGGGCGGGAACATCGTTCAATGCCCACCGGGCGCTTCTGAAAACGTGGTGTACCGCAAGGGCGGCTTCCGCCGCCGCAATCCCAACGAGGCGAAGACGGCCGCTGAAAAGCCGGCCGACGGCGCAACCGAAGCAAAGCCGACCGAGGCAACGCCGGCGGAGGCCCAAACCGCAGCTCCGGTGGAGACCATCGAATCGAAAGCCGGCTGATCCGCTTCGACATTTTCCTTATCAGCGTTTGACGGCAAGACGGGCAGGGGGAACGGGCGGTGCGAATTTCGCCCGGTCCTCCTCGTCCAGCATGCCCATCATCACCTTGCGGAAACCCTCCACCGCCTCGGCCCCCGCCATGCGATAGGCACGGGCGATGCGCTGGCGCTGGGTCTCGGACAGCTGGCGCTCCAGCTCCACACCCTTTTCCGTCAACTCCAGCAGCCGCTGCCTTCGGTCGCGGGCACCGGTCTGCTGGTCGATGAAACCCTGGCGGACCAGTTCACCCAGCACGCGCGACAGGCTCTGCTTGGTGATCTTCAGGATCGCCAGCAGTTCCGACACCGTGATCTTCGGATAACGGCCGACGAAGTAGATCACGCGGTGATGCGCGCGGCCGAAGCCGATCTCCGCCAGAATTTCGTCCGGTTCGGCGGTGAATTCGCGATAGGCGTAGAAAAGCAGCTCCATCCCGGTGCGGAGTTCCTCCTCGCGGAGGAAGAGCTGGTTCACGCCCGCTTTAAGGTCAGCCATGGCAACGCGGTTGGTTCGATTTGTTCTAATTAGGACAGCAACTCAGACATAAACAATCGTGCGTCCGGTTACAAGAACAAGCTCGTTCCGGGAGCCGGCTTTTCCTCCCGCGCTCAGGCGCTGCCGATCAGGATTCCGGTGGCGAATACCAGCAGCCCGCCGACCACCACCTGGAAGGCGGCGGACAGCAGTGGGGTGTCCATGTAGCGGTTGCGGATCCAGGCGATGACGGCCAGTTCGATCACCACCACGCCGATGGAGATGGCGGTCGCCGTCCAGAAATGCGGAATCAGATAGGGCAGGGCGTGGCCCAGCCCGCCAACCGTGGTCATGGCGCCGCAGACCAGCCCGCGCAGCCACGGGCTGCCGCGCCCGGTCAGCGAGCCGTTGTCGGACAGCGCCTCGGCGAAGCCCATGGAGATGCCGGCGCCGATGGAGGCGGCCAGACCGACCAGAAAGGTCTCGTGGCTGTCCTGGGTGGCGAAGGCGGCGGCGAACAGCGGGGCCAGCGTGGATACCGATCCATCCATCAAGCCGGCCAAGCCGGGCTGGATCACCTGAAGGACGAACAGACGGCGTTCCGATTCGTGTTCGCGTTCCCGCACGTCGGGTGAAACGTATGCCGCCTCCAGTCGCTCGGCCTTCGCCTCGTGCCGCCGCTCCTCCTCCGCCAGGTCGCCCAGAAGCTGGCGGATTGCGGTGTCCTGCGACCGTTCGGCGGCGCGGGTGTAGAAGCGCTTGGTTTCCGCCTCCATCAGTTCTGCCTGCCGCCGCACGGTGTCGAGCCCCAGCGGGCGGGTCAGCCAGACCGGCTTGCGCTCGACGAAGCCCTTCACGTCCTGGCGGCGGATCAGCGGGATGTGGTCGCCGAATCGTGCCTGGAACAGTTCCAGCAGCCGATGGCGGTGCCCGCTTTCCTCCGATGCCATCGCGCGGAACAGCTTGGCGGTGTCGGGATAATTGTCGGCAAGACCGTGGGCGAACTCGTCATAGATGCGGCTGTCCTCCTCCTCCAGCGCAATGGCGAGTGCCAGCAGCTCCTTTTCCGTCAGGTCCGAAAAATTCTTCATGGTGGTCAGGCCTTCGCCGAGGGGAGTTGGTGCGTTGCAAATGATGCTATTCCGGAAAGGGGTATCTGCAACATGGCACTTCGTATGGTTCGGCTCCGCCAAGGATGTGATCCGCCTTTGCCGGAGGGCGGCTGGCCGGCCTGCGCCAGGGGACTGCTACAAGATGTCTCTTATGGCTTTCGGGGGGCGATGTGCCGGTCGGGTGAGTGGAATTTCCGCAGCGGGCTTGCTATGGGCTTTGGTCACGAGAGGCCAAGAACGTTCCACAAGTTCCCATATAAAGCCGAGACAAGAAGGAAACGACCATGACCGCCAACCGGAAGCTGATCGCCGGAAACTGGAAGATGAACGGGTTGAAGGCCGACGCGCTGGATCTCGCCTCCGACCTCGCCGGTCGGCTGAAGGGCGCCGGGCCGGTCGCTTTCGACATGCTGATCTGCCCTCCCTTCCCGCTGTTGTTCCCGGTGGGCGAGGCGATCGCCGACAGCCCGCTGGCGCTGGGCGGCCAGGACTGTGCGCCGAAGACCTCCGGCGCCCACACCGGCGACGTGGCGCCGACCATGCTGAAGGACGCCGGCTGCCGCTTCGTCATCCTCGGCCATTCGGAGCGCCGCGCCGACCATGGCGAGAGCGATGCCGTGGTGAACGCCAAGGCGGTGGCCGCCCACAAGGAGGGACTCGTCGCCATCATATGCGTCGGCGAGACCGAAGCTCAGCGCGATGCCGGCCAAGCCAACGCCGTGGTGTCGGGGCAACTGGCCGGCTCCATCCCCGCCGATGCGACGGCAGAGAACACCGTCATCGCCTATGAGCCGGTCTGGGCCATCGGCACCGGCAAGACCGCGACCCCGGACGATGTGAAGGCGATGCACGCCCATATCCGCGCCGAGCTGGACGGCAAGATCGCGGAGTCCGCCAAGGTCCGCATCCTCTATGGCGGCTCGGTCAAGCCTGGCAACGCGGCGGAGCTGATGGCGGTGGAGAATGTCGACGGCGCTCTGGTCGGCGGTGCGTCGCTGAAGGCCGACGATTTCTGGGCCATCGGCACCGCCTGTCGCTGACGCCGGCCTTCCCTTGCGGCATGGCGCGCAAGCGGTGTCAGCCATGCCGCCAACGGATAAGGCTCAGGTATTTTGGCGCTAGCATATCGCGCGATGGCGCGGTACAAACAATGGGCGCGCGCCACGGGCCCTTAAGACGGCCTGTGGCGCGCTATTCGATTTTTGGGATGGTGTGGGGTGAGCATCGCATGGAATCGGTGATTCTGGTCATTCATCTGCTGATCGCCGTCGGGCTGGTCGGTGTGATCCTGATCCAGCGGTCGGAAGGCGGCGGGCTCGGCATCGGCGGCGGCACGATGGGCGGCATGATGAGCACCCGCGGCACGGCCAACCTGCTGACGCGGACCACCGGCATTCTGGCGGGCTGCTTCTTCGCCACCAGCATCGTGCTGGCGATCCTGGCCGGCGGCCATTCGCGCCCGGCGTCGATCATCGACACACTGCCGGCGAGCCCGGTGGCCCCGGCCCAGCCGGCCGCTCCGGCCCAACCCGCGCCGCCGGTGTCCCAGTAACGGGACAGTTCCCAGCGCACGGGTGCGAAGCGGACAGCGAGGCGGCCTCCCCGAAGCCGCCTCTTTCTTTTGAGGGTTGATTGCGGCTGACGCCGCGGCGGCCCTCCGGGGACTGAAACATTCGCCCCCATCGGGGGACATGGAAATTCCGTCCCCTCTGGGGACATGGAACAGCTCTCAAGCTCTTCGGACGGACATGACTCGCTACATCTTCATCACCGGTGGCGTCGTTTCTTCGCTGGGCAAAGGTCTGGCATCGGCGGCGCTTGGGGCGCTTCTCCAGACGCGCGGCTACAAGGTGCGGCTGCGCAAGCTGGACCCGTACCTGAACGTCGATCCCGGCACGATGAGCCCGTATCAGCACGGCGAGGTCTTCGTGACCGACGACGGGGCCGAGACGGACCTTGACCTCGGCCATTACGAGCGCTTCACCGGCGTGTCGGCCCGCAAGGGCGACAACATCACCACCGGCCGCATCTACTCCACCGTGATCGCGAAGGAGCGTCGCGGCGATTACCTGGGCGGCACCGTCCAGGTCATTCCGCACATCACCGACGAGATCAAGGAGTTCATCCGCGCCGACGCCACCGACGAGGACTTCGTCCTCATCGAGATCGGCGGCACGGTGGGCGATATCGAGTCGCTGCCCTTCCTGGAGGCGATCCGCCAGTTCGGCAACGAGGTCGGCCAGGAGAATGTGCTCTACATCCACCTGACGCTGCTGCCCTACATCCCGACCGCCGGCGAGCTGAAGACCAAGCCGACCCAGCATTCGGTGAAGGAACTGCTGAGCGTCGGCATCCAGGCCAACATCCTGCTGTGCCGCGCCGACCGTCCGATTCCGGAGAACGAGCGCAAGAAGATCGCGCTGTTCTGCAACATCCGTCCGGAGCGGGTGATCGCGGCGCTCGACGTCGACTCGATCTATCAGGTGCCGATCAGCTACCACGAGGAAGGCTTCGACACCCAGGTCCTGAGCTATTTCGGTCTGCCGACCGACAAGGAGCCGGACCTGTCGCGCTGGACCCGCATCATGGATCGGGTGCGCAAGCCGCAGGGCGAGGTCACCATCGCGGTGGTCGGCAAGTACATCAGCCTGCTCGACAGCTACAAGTCGCTGGCCGAGGCGCTGACCCATGGCGGCATCGCCAACAACGTCAAGGTCAACCTCGACTGGATCGATTCGGAGATCTTCGAGGACGACGATGCTGCGGTGAAGCGGCTGGAAAACGTCCATGGCATCCTGGTGCCGGGCGGCTTCGGCTCCCGCGGCACGGAAGGCAAGATCCGGGCGGCCCAGTTTGCGCGTGAGCGCAAGGTGCCGTACTTCGGCATCTGCTTCGGCATGCAGATGGCGGTGATCGAATCCGCCCGCAACATGGCGAAGATCGAGGATGCCGGTTCCACCGAGCTGGGCAAGCCGGGCAACCCGGTCGTCGGCCTGATGACGGAGTGGATGCGCGGCAACACGCTGGAACGCCGTGCCGAAGTCGGCGATCTGGGCGGCACCATGCGTCTGGGCGCCTATCCGGCCAAGCTGCTGGACGGCAGCAAGGTCGCCGAGATCTACGGCACCACCGACATCTCCGAACGGCACCGTCACCGCTATGAGGTGAACGTGTACTACAAGGAGCGTCTGGAGCGCTGCGGCATGAAGTTCAGCGGCCTGTCGCCGGACGGGGAACTGCCGGAGATCGTCGAGATCCCCGACCATCCCTGGTTCATCGGCGTGCAGTTCCACCCGGAACTGAAGTCCAAGCCGTTCGAGCCGCACCCGCTGTTCACCGCCTTCATCAAGGCGGCCATCGATCAGAGCCGGCTGGTCTGACCTTTTCGGACCGACCGTCCTCGGTTACGGAAGCCCCGCCCTAACCGGCGGGGCTTTTTGCCGCCCGCAACCTTCCCCATACGTCAGGTACCTTGCGCGCCCGACACCCTTGTGCGACGATCCTCTGAAAATCGGGCAATCAAACAATCTGATCGGGGAAGGGCCATGAATCGCGTCAGGATCGCCGCGCTCGCCACCTGTCTGACCGCTGTCGCCGCGGTCCCGGCCGCTGCGGCGGATTACTCCTCCACCATCTTCTTCGGCGACAGCCTGACCGACAGCGGCGCGTTCCAGTCGCTGCTGCCCGTCGGCGGCAAGTTCACCACCAACCCGGGTCCGGTGTGGGCGGAGAATGTGGCTGGAGCGCTCGGCACCTCCGCCACCACGGCGGCGCGGGGCGGCACCGACTATGCGGTCGGCGGCGCACGGGTGAACACCTCGGTCGGCTTTCCGGCGACCGGCCCGACCGCGTTCGCCCCCAGCGTGGCGACGCAGATCTCCGGCTATCTCGCCTCCAGCGGCGGCCGGGCCGATCCGAATGCGCTCTACACCGTCTGGGGCGGGGCGAACGACATCTTCACGGCACTCAACAACCCCGCCACCGCTCAGGCGACAGTGACTCAGGCCGCCGGCGATCTGGTGACGCAGGTGGCGCGTCTGCGCGCCGCCGGGGCACGCACGATCCTGGTCCCGACGGTGCCGGACATCGGATCGACTCCGTTCGGACGGGCGCAGGGCTCAGCCGCGGCGGCACAGATCACGCAACTGGTCAGCGGCTATAACCAGCTGGTCACGCTGGGTCTGGCGAATGCCGGCGTATCGGTCATTCCCATCGACACCTATTCCCTGCTGCGGGCGGCGGTGGCCGATCCGGCGGCCTTCGGCTTCACCAATGTGACCGGCACCGCCTGTACCACCAGCAGTTCGCTGCTCTGCACCTCCGGGACGCTGGTGGCGTCCAACGCGGCGCAGACCTACCTGTTCGCCGACGGCGTCCACCCGACCACGGCCGGGCATCGCGCGGTGTCGGACTTCGTGCTGAACGCGCTGACCGCCCCCGGCAATGTGGCGCAGCTCGCCGAATCGCCGATCCACACCCGCGACCGGCTGACCTCCACCATCCTGGCCCAGGCGGCGACCAGCCTGTGGAGTCGCAAGCCCGGCACGAGCGGCGCCTGGATCAGCGGCGGGGTCGGCCGGCTGACCAGCGACCGCACCGGCGATCCCGGTGCCGGCGGTCAGGCGGAGGTGCGCGGCACGCCGCTGTCGGTCAGCGTCGGCATCGACAAGCGTTTCACCGAGAACCTGCTGCTCGGCGTGGCCGGCACGGCGTCGCACTACCGCGGCAGCTTTTCCACCGGCGGCGATTACAAGCAGCGGGAGTATGTGCTGAGCGGTTACGGCGTCTACCGCATGGGCGGCGCCTTCGTGAACGGCGTCGGCTCCATCGGGTTCGCCGACTACGACCTGCGCCGTGGTGTCAGCATCAACGGCACCGACCATTCGACCAGCGGCAACACCGAGGGCATCAACGCCTCCATCGGCGCCGAGGGCGGCTATGAGTTCATGACCGGCGGGTTGACCCACGGCCCGGTGCTGGGCCTGCGCTACCAGCATGTCGAGGTGGAAGGGTTCAGCGAGGACAACAGCCTGTTCGGCTTCACCTACCGCTCACAGACCCGCAACTCGCTGGTCGGCAGCATCGGCTATCAGGCGGCCTATGATTTCGGCAGCGTCCTGCCCTATGCCAAGGTGACGCTGAATCGGGAGTTCAAGGACGACCAGCGCTCCATCACGGTGGAAAGCCGCAGCATTTCAACGCTGGCCTATGACGTGGCGGTGGCGAAGCCGGACCGCAGCTATGTCGACCTGACGGCCGGCGCCTCCTTCAAGCTGGCGGAGTCGGTGACCGGCACGCTGGGCCTGAATGCCCGGTTGGGCGAGGAGAACCGCCGCGATTTCGGCGGCCTCATTGGCGTCAGTGTCGGTTTCTGACGGAAGGCGGGGTGACCGGGGGCAACTCCGCTCCATATCAGGGGCGGATTTGCCAACGGGAGGATGACAGTGCCATGTCAGACGTGATGATCGATGCCGCCGACGGCGGCCGCTTCTCAGCCTATGTCGCCAAGCCCACGGTGGCCCCCGCCGGCGGATTGGTGGTTATTCAGGAGATCTTCGGCGTCAACGCGGTGATGCGCGAGATGTGCGACTGGTACGCCTCGCAGGGGTTCCTGGCGGTGTGCCCGGACCTGTTCTGGCGCCAGCAGCCGGGCGTGCAGCTGACCGACAAGACGCAAGAGGAATGGAACCAGGCCTTCGCCCTGCTGAACGGCATGGATCAGGACAAGGCGGTGGACGACCTCAAAGCAGCGCTGGCTTGGGTGCGTGGTCAGGACGGCTGCACCGGCAAGGCCGGCAGCGTCGGCTACTGCCTGGGCGGCCGGCTGGCCTTCATGATGGCGACGCGGTCGGACGCCGATGCCAATGTCGGCTATTACGGCGTCGGATTGGAGGGGCTGCTGGGTGAGGTCGACAAGATCGCCAAGCCGCTGCTGCTGCACATCGCCGAGAACGACAAGTTCTCCAGCCCCGACAAGCGCGATGCGGTGGTCGCCGGGGTGAAGGATAACGAATGGGTGACCGCCAAGGTCTATCCCGGCGTGGACCATGCCTTCGCTCGGCCGGGCGGCGAGCATTACGACCGCGATGCCGCCGACGAGGCGAACCGGCTGACGGTGGAGTTCTTCCGGACGCATCTGGCCTGACGCCAGCGCCGTTGACCGATTTCCTGAATAGTGGGATGCAAGGGCCTTCCGACCCTTGCCCGAACCCCTGTCGGGTGAGCGCGGGAGGGCGGCGCCCTCTCGCCTCGATTTGTTTTGGAGCACTCCGATGACCACGCCGCGCGCCGTTCAGGTCGGCGACCTGACCATTGCCAACGACCGTCCCTTCGTCCTGATCGCCGGCCCCTGCCAGATGGAAAGCCGCGACCATGCGATGGAGACCGCGTCCGCGCTGGTGGAGATGACCCGCGCGCTGGGCATGGGGCTGATCTACAAGTCGAGCTTCGACAAGGCCAACCGCACCTCCATCGCCACCGCGCGCGGTCTGGGCATGGACAAGGCGCTGCCGATCTTCGCGGAGATCCGCGAGCGGTTCGGCTGCCCGGTTATCACCGACGTGCATGAATCCACCCAGTGCGCCCCGGTCGCCGAGGCTGTGGACGTGCTGCAGATCCCGGCCTTCCTCTGCCGGCAGACCGACCTGCTGATCGCCGCCGCCGAAACCGGCCGCGCGGTGAACGTCAAGAAGGGCCAGTTCCTGGCGCCGTGGGACATGAAGAACGTCGCCGCCAAGCTGGTCGCCTCGGGCAACGAGCGCGTGCTGCTGTGCGAGCGCGGCGCCAGCTTCGGCTACAACACGCTGGTGTCGGACATGCGGTCGCTGCCGATCATGGCGGAGACCGGCTTCCCGGTGGTGTTCGACGCCACCCATTCCGTCCAGCAGCCGGGCGGGCAGGGCACCACCTCGGGTGGCCAGCGGGAGTTCGTTCCGGTCCTGGCCCGCGCCGCCGTCGCCGTCGGCGTCGCCGCCGTCTTCATGGAGACTCACGAGAACCCCGACTGCGCCCCGAGCGACGGTCCCAACATGGTCCCGCTGACGGACATGCCGGCCCTGCTGGCGAAGCTGCAGGCATTCGACCGTCTGGCGAAGTCCTAAACAGGCTTAATTTGGCTGGGGCGGGGCACCGTGCTTCACTGGCGCCTCTCCCGCATCCACGGGTCAAGTCAGCCTTCGGGGACAAGCATGATGGTCGGTCGGAGTTTTCGGGGTGTGGTGGCGGCACTCTTGCTGCTGGTGGTCGCCTTCCCGGCACTGGCGCTGGAGAGTTTCCAGAAATCCAAGCTGACCGTCGAGACGGCCGGCGGCGGCAAGTTCCGCTTCGACATCGAACTGGCGCTGACGCCCGGCCAGCAGGCCCAGGGGCTGATGTTCCGCCAGTCGATGGCCGCCGATGCCGGGATGCTGTTCGTCTACGACCGGGTTCAGCCCGCCAGCTTCTGGATGAAGAACACCCTGATTCCGCTGGACATGCTGTTCATCGCCGCCGACGGCCGCATCGTGAACATCCATGAGCGGGCGGTGCCGGAATCGCTGGACTCCGTCAACTCCGACGGCCCGGTCAAGGCGATCCTGGAGCTGAACGGCGGCATGGCTTCGCGGCTCGGTATCCGTCCCGGCGACCGTGTGGTTTCCCCGGACATTGCCAAGCCGTAAGCCGAAAGCTGAAAGACGGCCCCCCAGCCCATGACTTTCGCGTAAACTCTCCCAGATTCATCGTGCAGGTGGCGCGGTGCGGAGGTGCGCGATGGCCAAGGGAGCAGGCAGGCAGGCGGCGATTTTCATCGGACTGGCGCTCAGCGCCGTAGCCGGCCTGTCCGCCTATGTCGTGCTGGCGCGGGCCGAGCCCGGTCCGTCCTATCGTCTGGCGCGGGTGGAACAAGGTCTGCTGGTCAGCGCCATCACCGCCACCGGCACCATGAGCGCGCTGGTGACGGTTGAGGTCAGCTCGCAACTCTCCGGCCAGATCGCCGAGCTCTATGCCGATTTCAACAGCCGCGTCACCAGCGGGCAGATCCTCGCCCGGCTGAACGGCGATCAGCTTGCCGCGCGGCTGGCCCAGGCCGGTGCGGATGTCGATTCCGCCAAGGCGGCGCTGATCCAGCAGCAGGCCCTGCTCGACAAGGCGCGGGCCGATCTCGCCAATGCCAACGCCAGCATTGCCAATGCCGACGCGCAGATCGTCCGTGCCGACCTTGCCCAGCGCGATGCGGAGCGCGACCTGCGGCGGCGGCGCGATCTGCAGGGCCGTGGCGTGGTCGCCGCCGCCGATCTGGAAAAGGCGGAAACCGCGGCCCACAGCGCCCAGGCCCAGCTGATCGCCGCCCGTGCGCAGAAGCGGCAGGCCGAAGCGGCGGAGGCATCCGCCGAAGCCTCGCTGGCGGTCGCCGCCGCCCAGGTGGAGGTCGCCCGTGCCCAGGTGGCCCAGCGCGAAGCGGCCTTGCAACTGGTCCGTGTCGATTTGAACCGCTCGGTCATCCGGTCGCCCATCGACGGCGTGGTGGTGAACCGGGCGGTCAGCAGCGGCCAGACGGTGGCGGCCAGCCTGTCGGCGCCCACCCTGTTCACCATCGCCCAGGATCTGCGGCAGATGGAGGTGCTGGCCAACATCGACGAGGCCGACATCGGCCGGGTCCGCGAAGGGATGGCGGTGCGTTTCACCGTCAACGCCTTCCCCGGCGACAGCTTCACCGGCCGGGTGGCGCAGGTGCGGCTGGCGCCGAAGGAGGACCAGACCGTCGTCACCTACATCGTCGTCATCACGGTGGAGAATCCGGAGCTGCGCCTGCTGCCCGGGATGACCGCCAACCTGCGCATCACGGTGGACGAGCGGCCATCGGCGGTGAAGCTGCCGAATGCGGCCCTGCGCTTCCGTCCGCCGGGCGTCGAACCGTCCGCCGATGCGCCGGCGCCGACCACCGGCGGCCTGAATGGCGGGCGCGGTGCCGTGGCGCTGGAGGCTGCCGCCAAGCGGGTGACGGACGGGCTGAAGCTGGACGAGATCAAGCGGCGCGACATCGCCGCCCTGGTCGCCGAGGCCCGCGAGCGCTTCGCAGTACTGGATGCGGAAGGCGGCGATCCGGAACGCCGCCGGGTAGAGGCCAACGCCATCCGCACCGCGACGCTGGAGCGGATGGCCGGACTGCTCGACCCGGCGCAGCGCGACCGCTTCGAGTCGCTGGTCGATCCCGGCCGGGCAGCCGAAGCCACGCGCACCGTCTGGGTGCCCAGCCCAGGCAACGGGAGCCCTGTCGGTGTGCCGGTGCGGCTCGGCATCGGTGACGGCAGCTTCACCGAGGTGGTGTCCGGCGACCTGCGGGCGGGGCAGGAGGTCATCACCGGCATCCTCGCCGCCGACCGCGATACCCGCCGGGGACCGCGCCTTGGCTTCTGAAACGGCCGAGCCTCAGGTCGTGCCTCTGATCGCGGTCGAGCGCCTGACCCGCCATTACCGCATGGGGCCGCAGATCGTCCATGCGCTGGACGATGTCTCCGTCGTCATCCGTCGTGGCGAGTTCGTTGCGGTGATGGGGCCGTCGGGGTCCGGCAAATCCACCTTCATGAACCTGCTGGGCTGCCTGGACCGTCCGGATTCGGGCACCTACCGGCTGGATCGGCAGGAGGTGACGGGGCAAGAGGGTGCCGGACTATCCTCCGACGCGCTGGCGGCGGTGCGGAACCGCAGCATCGGCTTCGTCTTCCAATCCTTCAACCTGCTGCCGCGGCAGACGGCGCTCGACAACGTCATGCTGCCGATGGTCTATGCCGGCGTTGGCCATGCCCAGCGGGTCGAGCGGGCGCTTGCCGCACTCGACTCGGTGGGGCTGCGCGAACGGGCAAGGCACCGGCCGACCCAGCTTTCCGGTGGGCAGCAGCAGCGCGTCGCCATCGCCCGTGCGCTGGTCAACGATCCGCTGTTGCTGTTGGCCGACGAGCCGACCGGGGCGCTCGACAGCGCCACCAGCCTGGAGATCATCGGCCTGTTCCAGCGGCTGAACCGCCGCGGCATCACTATCGTGCTGGTGACGCATGAGCCGGAGGTGGCGCGCTTCGCGTCCCGCGTCCTGCACTTCCGCGACGGCCGGCTGATCGACGACGTGAACCAGACGCCGGAGGCCGCGGCATGACCGCCTGGGACGCCCTGCGCGCCGCGCTCGATTCGCTGCGGGCCAACCCGCTGCGCAGCGCGCTGACCATGCTGGGTATCGTCATCGGCGTGGCTGCCGTTATCGCCATGGTCGCGGTGGGCGCCGGTGCGCGCGATCAGGTGCTGCGCCAGATCGCCAGCTTGGGCACCAACCTGATCATGGTGGGGCAGGGCAGCATCGCCCGGGGCGGTGTGAAGCTGGGCGCCGGCACAGCCTCCTCCCTGACGGAGGACGATACGCTGGCGGTGCTGTCGGAGATCCCCGGCGTGGTGGTGACGGCTCCGTCGGTGCGCTGGGGGTTGCAGATCGTCGCCGGCAACCAGAATTGGGGCACCGTGCTGTTCGGCATCACGCCCGACTATATGGATGCCCGCGACTGGAATGTCGCGACCGGTCGTGGCCTGTCGGACGAGGATGTGGCACAGGCCAACAAGGTGGTGGTGCTGGGCCAGACGGTGGTGCGCAACCTGTTCGGCGGCGGCGACCCCATCGGGGAGCCGGTGCGGGTCTTCTCCACCCCGCTGACCGTCGTCGGCGTGCTGGCGGAGAAGGGGCAGAACACCCAGGGTCAGGATCAGGACGACGTCATCTTCGTGCCGCTGTCCGCCGCCAAGCGCAACATTCCGGGCATGGCGAAGAGCAACCCGCGCTTCATCCACACCATGGTGGTGAAGATGCGCGACGGCACCGACATGGCCGAGGCCCAGGCGCAGATCCGCGACCTGCTGCGCCAGCGCCACCGGCTGGTTGCCGGCCAGGACGACGATTTCTGGATGCGTGACCTGTCGGAGGTGTCCGCGACCCGTGATGCCTCGTCACGCGCCCTGTCCTTCCTGCTGGCCGCTGTGGCAGCGGTCTCGCTGCTGGTCGGCGGCATCGGTATCATGAACATCATGCTGGTGTCGGTGACCGAGCGCACGCGGGAGATCGGGCTGCGGCTTGCCATTGGGGCGCGGCGGCGCGACATCCTGGTGCAGTTCCTGATCGAATCGACCACCCTGTCGCTGATCGGCGCCGCCGTCGGCGTGGCGCTCGGCATCGGCACCGCCATGGGAGTCGCGGCTCTGGCCGGATGGCCGACGCTGATCCAGATCGACTCGGTCGTTCTGGCGGTGGTGGTCAGCGGTATCGTCGGCGTGTTCTTCGGCCTGTACCCCGCCAGACGGGCTGCCCGCCTCAACCCGATCGAGGCGCTGCGGCATGAATAGCCGCAAGGTCGGCCTTCACCTCGCCCGTCAGCACGACCAGCGGCACCTTGCTGCGCGCCAGCCACAGCGCCAGCCGGCCGACCCAGACCACCTCCCGCGGAACCGCCAGCAGCGCCGGCTGCCGTTCCGCCACCATGCGCGCCAGGGCGAGAGGGGATGTGGCGGCATGGCGCTTGGCAAGGTCGATCTGCCCGACGGCGGGATCCAGCTCCGCGCGCAGCGGTCCTCCGCCCATCGGCGCCACCACATCCACCGCAGCACCTGTTCGCAGCAGTTCGTGGGCGAGGTCGATGGCCGAGCGGCGGTCCGGCCGGTCGGCAAGGTCCGGCTGGAACAGCAAGATGGCGAGTGGTGCGGGGGGGAGTGATGGCAACGAAACGGATCCGGAACGGTGTTGACGACAGGCTGTTGAGCGACCGAATGCCGCAGCGAACGACCGGCAGGGCAGGCGGGATGGAAAAGACCGCGAAAGCGGTGCGCCCTCCGCTTGCCGTGAGCGTGGCGTTCGTGTATCTCACAACGCGGCGACGGGGCGTAGCGCAGTCTGGTCAGCGCGCCAGTTTTGGGTACTGGAGGCCCCCGGTTCGAATCCGGGCGCCCCGACCATCGCCAGAGGACAAATCCGCGTCCAAGCCATGGAGCCAGGACGCAACGGCAGGCATTTGGGGAGACGAGCGAGCCATGAACGTCCGGATCTATCAGCCGAGCAAGACGGCCATGCAATCCGGCCGGGCCAAGACTCACCGTTGGATGCTGGATTACGAGATCGAGACGCCGCGCCGTCCGGAACCGCTGATGGGCTGGACCAGCTCCGGCGACACGCTGAACCAGGTGCGCTTGTCCTTCGAGACCAAGGAAGAGGCCATCGCCTTCGCGGAGCGCGAGGGTTGGAGCTATACCGTGCAGGAGGTTGCGGTCCGCCGCGTCCGTCCGCGCAACTACGCCGACAACTTCCGCACCGACCGCCCGCGCTTCTGATAGCCTATGCGGCAGCCGGTATCGGCCCGAGTCGCGACCAGCATCCGGGGGAGAAACCGGGATAAGGCCCCATAGCTCAGTTGGATAGAGCAGCCGCCTTCTAAGCGGCAGGTCGCTGGTTCGAATCCAGCTGGGGTCGCCATCTCGGCAGTCCGTTTCAGAACAACGAAAAGCCCCGCTTCGGCGGGGCTTTTCGTTTGTGGTCGGGAGGCTGGCGCTCAGGCGGCCTTGATGTCGCCCAGGAAGGTTTCGACGTCCCGGCGCATCAGTTCGGCCTGCCGGGACAACTCGCCGGCGGCGGTCAGTACCTGACCGGCGGCATTGCCGGCCTCGCCCGCCGCCTGTGTCACCTGAACGATGCTGCCCGTCACTTCCTGCGTCCCGGCCGCGGCCTGCTGGACGTTGCGGGAGATCTCGTTGGTCGCAGCACTCTGCTCCTCGATGGCGGCGGCAATGGCGGTGGTGATGTCGTTGATGCTGCCGATGGTGCCGCCGATGCCGGTGATCGCCGTCACCACGCCCTGCGTCGTCTGCTGGATGGCGCCGATCTGGCTGGCGATCTCCTCCGTCGCCTTGGCCGTCTGGCCGGCAAGGCTCTTCACCTCGCTGGCAACGACGGCGAAGCCCTTCCCGGCCTCACCGGCCCGCGCCGCTTCGATGGTGGCGTTCAAGGCCAACAGGTTGGTCTGACTTGCGATGTCGGTGATCAGTCCGACGACCTCACCGATTTTCTGCGCGGCCTGGGCGAGGCTGCGGACAGCATCGCTGGTTTGGGAGGCTTCTTGCACCGCCTTGCCGGCGATGTCGGCGGAACGGGAGATTTGGGAACCGATCTCGCGGATCGAGCTGGCCATTTCTTCGGTGGCGGTGGCGACGGTCTGGACGTTGGCGCTGGTCTGCTCGGCCGCCGATGCCACGACGGTGGCCTGGGTGCTGGTCTGCTGCGCCATCGCCGACATGCTGTGCGCGGTGGCGTCCAACTCCGACGCGGCCGCTGCGACTGTGCGCAGAGCGGCGGTCGACGAATTTTCGAAGCCGGTGAGCAACTGCTCGATGGCTTGGGCGCGGCGCATCTTGGCCTGCTGTTCGGCGGCTTCGACGGCGGCGAGGCGATCGGCCTCGATCATGTTGTCCTTGAACACTTGGACCGCGCGGGCCATCGAGCCCAACTCATCCCGTCGCGCCGTGCCAGCGATTTCGACGCTCATTTCCCGGTTTGCCAGCCGGCCCATGGTTCCGGTCAGGGCATGAATCGGCTTTACGACGGCGGTCAGGATCAGCAGGGCGGCGCCCATGCCAAACATCGCCACCACGAGTATCGCAGCGGCGATCCAGTTACGGGAGACGACGTAGATCTTGGCCCCATTGTCCGCCGCCTTGACCCCCTCAACGCGATTGAAATTCACCAGCTCTTCCAGAATTGCCATGGCAGTACGGAATTCCTGTCGCGACTCGCCGATGAACAGTCCGGAGATTGCTACCGCGTCGTTCTTGCGCGCGAGAGGGCGCAACTTGTCCCGACTGATGGTGAAATAGCGATTGAGCGACTCGACGAGCTTTCGATAGGTCTCGGTTTCCCAGCCCGGTGTCAGCATGCTCTCGTACACGGCGCGCTTTTGTTCTATAGCGTGGATGATTTTTTCCAGGCTTTCCTCTTCCTTGCGGATCTCGGCCTCGTCCTGCACGGCGATCAATGCGCCTTCGCCGGTCCGGTAGGAATAGAAGGTCGAATAGAGATCGGAGACGGCGACGACCGAAGGCAGCCAATTGTCGCGAATCTCAGCCGCCTCGTCATTGACAGATGACATGCGGTTGATCGCAAACAGGCCAAGCAGCGCGGTGCCGATTAACAGCACCGAGAAAGCTGCAATCACCTTCGCCCGAACAGATGCATTCATCAACCGATCCATGGCTGAACCCTTTAATCTCTAATCGTTGTGAGTCTTAATAGAATCACGGGAAGATTAAATTGGGGCT
Source organism: Azospirillum sp. A23 (assembly GCF_042938965.1). NCBI lineage: Bacteria > Pseudomonadati > Pseudomonadota > Alphaproteobacteria > Rhodospirillales > Azospirillaceae > Azospirillum > Azospirillum sp. A23. The sequence continues at coordinate 1,212,525 of NZ_CP170667.1, forward strand.
TACCCTTATCGATTTCCTCTCATGGCCTACGAAAGAAAATATCAAAAAGGGGGATCTGATTTTTCCGATCCACGACTCGAAAAACCACGCTTGTGTGGCCTGTGAGAAATCGTTGATCGCGCTTGGTGGAAATTTGAAGGGATGGTGATCCGGGTGGGATTCGAACCCACGGCCACATGATTAAAAGTCACGTGCTCTACCGACTGAGCTACCGGATCATCCAGCGCGGCGGTGGGAAACTGGCCCCCGCCGGAAGTGGGCGCACCATAGAAAGACGCGCCTGAAAGGTCAACCATGGGGTTGATGGCGGATGCAGGATTTTGCATCAAGCCCGCCCATCAAACCCATGGCTTCGAGGATCAGGTCTGGCTGGTCGTCGGGACAGTGCCGTTGCCGGCCTCCAGCGCGAAGCGTTCGGCCAGCCGTTCGGCGACACGGGCCGAAACGAAATGGCGGATGTCGCCGCCCAGGCGCCCGATCTCCTTGACGAAGCGCGAGGAGATGAACTGGTGCTTCTCCGACGACATCAGGAAGATCGTTTCGACCTTCGGGTTCAGACGGGCATTCATGCCCGCCATCTGGAATTCATATTCGAAATCCGAGACGGCGCGCAGGCCGCGGATGATGACGCGGGCGTTCATCTCGATGGCAAAATGCATCAGCAGATTGTCAAACGCCCGCACTTCGATGCTGGCCCCGCCGGCATTCAGCGCTGCCACATCCTCGCGAACCATGGCGACCCGTTCGTCCGTGGAGTAGAGCGGCCCCTTGCCGGCATTCCGGGCGACACCGATGATCAGGTGGTCGACCTGACGGGCGGCGCGCTGAATGATGTCCATGTGACCGTTGGTGATCGGATCGAAGGTGCCTGGATAGACACCGATTCGACGACCCGTGCTGGTCTCGGTCTGGCTGGTCGCCATGGGTTCCCCTTTAGGCCCGTCCGTTATTCGTTCGGCCCGGTGGTGCCGCCGGCATCGCCGACCGACCCGACCGAACCGTTGGCGTCACCGCCGTCCTCGACTCCAGTCTCCCCGAGGCCGTTCTCACCCACGCCATTCTCGCCCTCTTCCTCGGCGATGGTGGCGACGGACACCACGCGTTCGTCCGCCCCCACGCGGAACAGAGTGACGCCCAGCGTCTTGCGGCCTGCCACCCGCACATCGTGCAGAGGCATGCGGATCACCTGGCCGCCGTTGGTGACCATCATCACCTGATGGTTCGATTCGACCGGGAAGGCGGCGACGATGGAGCCGTTACGCTCGCCCATCTCCATGTTCCAGATGCCCTGGCCCCCGCGTCCGGCGGTGCGATACTCGTAGGACGAACTGCGCTTGCCATAGCCGCGGTCGGAGACGGTGAGAATATACTGTTCCTTCTGTTTCAATTCTTCGTACCGCTCCTGCGACAGGGTGACGCTGTCGGTCGGCACTTCATCGGCTTCCGGAGCGGCCTCGCCCTCCATCTCCAGCCCTTCGTCGCGCTTCATCTTGAAGAAGGCGGCGCGTTCCTCGGGCGTGGCGTCGACATGGGCCAGGATCGACAGCGACACCACCTCGTCCCCGTCGGCCAGCTTGATGCCGCGCACGCCGGTGGAGGTGCGGCCGGCGAAGACGCGCACGTCGTCCACAGGGAATCGGATGCACTTGCCGCCGCGGGTCGCCAGCAGGATGTCGTCGGTTTCCGAGCAGGTGTGGACGCCGATCAGCCGCTCGCCTTCCTCCTCCAGCTTCATGGCGATCAGGCCGTTCGAGCGGATGTTGGCAAAGTCGGACATGCGGTTGCGGCGCACGTTGCCCTTCGACGTGGCGAAGACGACGTGCAGATCGGACCAGGCGGCCTCGTCTTCCGGCAGCGGCAGGACGGTGGTGATGGTCTCCCCGTCGATCAGCGGCAGCAGGTTGACGAAGGCCTTGCCGCGCGCCTGCGGATTGCCCAGCGGCAGCCGGTAGACCTTCAGCTTGTAGACCATGCCGCGGTTCGAGAACAGCAGCAGCGGCGTGTGGGTGTTGGCGACGAACAGGTCGCTGACCGCATCCTCCGCCTTCATCGACATGCCGGAGCGGCCCTTGCCGCCGCGCTTCTGCGCACGGTAGGTCGACAGCGGCACCCGCTTCACATAGCCGGACTGGCTGACGGTGACGACCATGTCCTCGCGCTGGATCAGGTCCTCGATGTCGGCCTCGAACTCCAGATCCTGGATCTCGGTGCGGCGCGGGGTGCCGAACCGCTCCTTCATCTCGACCAGCTCGTCGCGCAGGATCCCCATCAGCTTCGGCCGGTTGGCGAGCGTGGCGAGGAAATCGGCGATCTGGTCGGTGACGTCGGTCAGCTCGGCGCCGATCTTATCGCGCTCCAGCCCGGTCAGGCGGTGCAGGCGCAGGTCGAGGATGGCGCGCGCCTGGACTTCCGACAGCCGGTAGGTGCCCTGTTCGCTGACGCCGCGGCCCGGCTCGTCGATCAGTTCGATCAGCGGGCCGACGTCATGGACCGGCCACTCGCGGTTCATCATCTCCTCGCGCGCCCAGACCGGGTCGGGGGCGCTGCGGATCAGCTCGATCATCGCATCCAGGTTGGCGACGGCGACCGCCAGACCGACCAAGGTGTGCGCCCGCTCGCGCGCCTTACCCAGCAGGAACTCTGTCCGGCGGGTGATGACCTGCTCGCGGAAGCGGACGAAGGCGGTGATGATCTGCAGCAGATGCATCAGCTCCGGACGGCCGCCGTTCAGCGCCAGCATGTTGACGCCGAAGGAGGTCTGGAGCTGGGTGTGGCGGAACAGCTGGGCCAGCACCACGTCGGGAACCGCGTCGCGCTTCAGCTCGACCACCACGCGCACGCCGTCGCGGTCGGATTCGTCGCGCAGGTCGGCGATGCCCTCGATGATCTTGTCGTTCACGACCTCGCCGATGCGTTCCATCAGCTTGGCCTTGTTGACCTGATAGGGGATCTCGGTCGCGACGATGGCGGTGCGGTCCTTGCGCACCTCCTCGAAATGGGTCTTGGCGCGCAGGATGATCGAGCCGCGCCCGGTCTGCAGAGCCGCCCGGCTGCCCGAGCGGCCGAGGATCAGGCCGCCCGTCGGGAAATCGGGGCCGGGCACATGCTCCATCAGCTCTTCGAGCGTGACGTCTGGGTTGTCGATATAGGCGCAGCAGGCGTCGATCACCTCGCCCAGATTGTGGGTCGGGATGTTGGTCGCCATGCCGACGGCGATGCCGCCTGCGCCGTTCACCAGCAGGTTCGGGAAGCGGGCCGGGACGACGGTGGGCTCCCGGCCCGAATCGTCGTAGCTGGCCTGGAAGTCGATGGTGTCCTTGTCGATGTCATCCAGCAGCGCTTCCGCCGACTTGGCCAGACGCGCCTCGGTGTAGCGCATCGCCGCGGGCGGATCGCCGTCCATCGAACCGAAATTGCCCTGGCCGTCGATCAGCGGCAGGCGCATCGAGAAGTCCTGCGCCATGCGGACCATGGCGTCGTAGATCGCGCTGTCGCCGTGCGGGTGGTATTTACCCATCACGTCGCCGACGATGCGCGCCGACTTCTTATAGGGCTTGGTCGAGTCGTACCCGCCCTCCTTCATCGCGTAGAGGATGCGCCGGTGCACCGGCTTCAGCCCGTCGCGGACGTCGGGCAGGGCGCGGCTCACGATCACGCTCATCGCGTAGTCGAGATACGATTTCCGCATCTCGTCTTCGATGTTGATCGGCGCGATGTCGGAGGCGGGAGGAAGGGGCGTGTTGCTCAAGCAGGACACTCATTCTTCGAATGCGCCGCCGCTTGACGAATCCGCGGCAGTCACTGGCCTTGCGGGCCGAAGGTTTTGCCTAGGAAATATAGCAACTCTCGCAATTGCACACAACGATTCGGGGCTGAAAAGCCGGCTCAACGCCGGCTCAAATACGCGAATCGGAGCGAGAGGATGGTGACCGATACCAGACTGGCGATCAGGATTCCCTCGAACAGCCCATGGGCACCGTGGCCGAGACCGAAGACCAGGAAGGCCGACACCGGAATCATCACCACGGCGTAGGAGAAGAAGTGCAGCGCCGTCGGGATCCAGGCGTCGTGCCGGCCGCGCAACGCGTTCGCCATCACCGTCTGGCCGCCGTCGGCGATCAGGATCCAGGCGGTGAAGGCGATCAGCGGCACCACCGCCTCCAGCAGCTGCGGATCGTTGGAGTAGATGGCGCCCAGCGCGTCGGGCACGCTGCGATAGAGAATGCCGACGCAGGCCAGGATGGCGCTGGTGACGCCGAGGCCGGTCCAGCCGGCCAGCGCCATGTCGCTGCGGTCGCCGCGGCCATAGGCGACGCCGACCCGCACCGCGGTGGCCGAGGCAAGTCCGACCGCCGCCATGAAGGGCAGGGCGGTCAGGTTCAGCCCGACCGTGTAGGCCCCCAGCGCCAGTGGGGAGATCATGCCGGCGAACAGGCCGAGCCCACCGAAAGCCCCGCTCTCCACCCCGATGCTGAGCCCGGCGGCATAGCCGAGGTGACGCTGGCGTGCGGCACCGCTCCACCAGTCGGACACCGGCCGGCGGACCTGCCAGCGGTCATGGTCTCGCATCCACCAGACATAGGCGACGAGCCCCAGCCCCATGGCCCAGCGCACGATGGTGGTCGCCCAGGCGGAGCCGACCGCGCCCAGCGGCTCCAGCCCGACATGGCCCCACACCAGCGCCCAGGCCAGCGCCGCATTGACGATGTTGCCGATCACCATGGCGACCATGCCCGGCCATGGGCGCTTGACGCCCTCCAGAAAGAAGCCGGTGGTGATGTAGAGCATCATGCCCGGCGCACCGAGGCCCAGAACCGCCAGCACATGGGCGCCGCCGGCAGACATCTCCGCGGTCTGGCCGCCGGCCTGGAAAAGCGGAACGCCGAGCAGCGAGACCAGGGCGAACAGCACCCCCAGCAGCAGCGCATAGGGGACCGACCGCCGCCATGCCCGCCCGCAGTCCGCATCGTTGCCGGCGCCGAAGGCGTGGGCGGTGATCATCACGGTGCCCATCAGCAGACCGACACCGGTACCGACCATGATGTTGCCGGGCAGATGGGCCAGCCCGTAATAGGCCAGCTCCTGGGCGGAGAAACGGCCGACGATGGCGGTGTCGACCGCCATCATTACCATCAGGCCGGCGCGGGAGACGATGACCGGCGCCGCCAGCCGCAGCAGTTCGCCGATGTGGGCGGCAAGGCGCGCGCGCAACGGCTCCGGGGCGGGCAGGGTGGCGGTGCTCATGACGAAACCTGTGGTGGAAGAGGGTGATGTCGCGGCCTGTGCCGTGCCGCCGGACCGTAGGGCTTGACCGGAAAGCGGGCAGGCTGCGCAAAAGCTGGTCATCTTGCCCGGTGGGCGTACCGCGTCAAGGTTTTCAGGCGCCTCGAAAGGACCGTTGCATTCACTGCATGGCGGCGAGGTGGGGTGCGGAACCAAGCCGCTGTCATTCCGTTGTCAGAAACAGAGACGAACGACACCCCGGCCATCACCCAATCGCAATCGCTGATTTCCTTCTCCCAGCCCCACCCCAGACCGGAGAGACACCATGCAGCACGCCAAGAACCGTCGGCAGCGCGCCACCGCCCGCGCCATCCCGTTCCCCGCGCGCGAGATGGTGATCCTGACCTTTCTGATGGCGCTGGCGGCCATGCTGACCGGCTGCAACACGGTCGAGGGTGCCGGTCAGGACGTTCAGGCCGGAGGCCGGGCGATTGAACGGACTGTCAACTGACGCGTTATCCCAGGGCCACCCCCATGGCCACCCTCGCGAAGGAGTTCCCGTATGAGCGAACCGCAGAAGCCGTCCACCCCCGGCGAGATTCCGCCGCCGTCCAACCCGAATCCGCCGCAGCCCGACCGTCCGACGACGCCCGATCCTTATCCGGTGCCCGACAACCCCGGCATCCTGCCGGAAGTCCCTCCGCCGGCCGACGAGCCGATGCCGGGCATGCCCAACCCGACGACGGCGTGACGGCGTCGCTGTACCGTAAAGGAACTGGGGAGGGGGCGCTGTTCCCCTCCCCAACCCGAACTGCTTACCGCCGCAGATCCCTGTCCAGGTTCGGCTCGGCCCGGTCGCCGTTCAGGCGGGCGCGATAGACCTGCACCGCCTCCAGCACGCGCTGGACATAGTTGCGGGTTTCGGAGATCGGGATCAGTTCGATCCAGTCGACCACGTCGATGGTCTCCGTGCGGGGATCGCCATAGGTCTGCAGCCACTGGCGCACCCGGTTCGGACCGGCGTTGTAGCCGGCGATCGCCAGCACCCAGGATCCGTTGAAGCGGTCGATCAGCTCGGCCAGATAGGCCGACCCCAGCGTGACGTTGTAGCCGGGGTCGGAGGTCAGCCGCGCGTTCGTGTGCTTCAGCCCCAGCTTTCCCGCCACCAGCTGCGCCGTCGTCGGCATCAGCTGCATCAGCCCGCGCGCACCGGCGGACGAAACGATGGTGGGGTTGAAGGTGCTTTCCTGCCGGATGATGCCGTGGATCAGCGCCAGTTCCGGTGCGGCCGGGCGGGCATCGATCATCGGATAGCCGGCCTCGACTAGGAACACCTCGTTCTGGGCGGCGTCCTTGGCGGCTGCCACAGCCAGATCGCGGCGGCCGACGTCGCTGGCCAACCGGGCGGTGAGCACATAGTCGGCCGGCGTCTTGGCGTCCAGGCTCAGGCGGCGGACGAACCCGGTCACCTGATCGGACGCATTGCCGCCGATCTCCGCCAGCAGGCGGGCGACGCGCACGACCTCGCGCCTGTTGAAGGCGGCCGTCTCGGCGCTGGACACGGTCGGCGGCGTCGGCAGGGTCACCGCGCCCCCGGAGACATGGCGGAAAGCCAACTGGCCGTAGAAGGTGGTGGGGTAGGTCGCCGCCTTGGCATACCAGTCGCGCGCCGGTCCGGTCTGGCCCAACGCCTCCGCGGCACGGCCGCACCAGTAGGCGCCGCGCGCCTTGCTGATCGGTGCGGTGACGGAGCGGTACAGCTTGTGGAAGTGGGTGAAGGCTTCCGACGGCTTGTCGAGGAAGCGAAGCGCCAGGAAGCCCGACAGGAACTCCGCATCGGCGAAGGAACTGCCCTCGCTCATCCCGTTGGCGCTGACCAGCCGGTAAGCGAGGTTGTAGTCGCCGCGCTCCATCGCCCGGCGGGCCAGCAGATGCCGTTCCGACCACCAGGATTGCGGACGGCCCATGTCGGTGCCGGCCTGGGCGATGATTTCCAGCGCGCCGGCATCGTCGCCCTTGCGCCGCAAATAGCGGGCGCGGTCGAACATCAGGCCCGGATCGTTGAGCAGGCTGGGCGGCACGCGCGACAGGATCGCCTCGGCGCCCGCACTGTCGCCGTCCAGCGCGATGCGCGCCTCGATCAGCGCGTCATAGGCTTCGTCGAAGAAGGGCAGCATCCGGCGGACCGGAGCCTCCTGCTTGGCCCAGAGCAGCCGGTCGATGCGCGCCTTATGGTCCTGCTGGCGCAGATAAGGCGTGTAATGGGAGAGGAAGGTGGCCTCCTCGTCCGCCGTGAAGGTGGCGTCGGCCCACTGCTTGCGGATCAGGGTGGTCGCACGCTCCGCGCTGCCGGTCGCGATCAGCGCGTCGGCATAGCGGACGAAGCCATCGTTGGTCTGCGGCGGGCTCTGGCGGAACCACTCCACCACGTCGGCCGGCGGGATGTCGGGCATCGCCATTTCCGCCTGACGGCGCAGCGCCGCCATGTTCGGCCAGTCCGGATTCTCGCGGATGAAGGCGGCGATGTCGGTGAAGCTGCCGCCGCCCGGGTTGGCGAGCGCGATCCAGCGCAGAACCTTCGCCGGTAACGGGTCTTGCGCGTTCGACGCCGAGGCCAGCGCTTCCGAAAGACGCTCGTCATTGGCGAGCCTGAAGGCCTCGCGGTAGAGGACGATGTCCTGCGGGCTCAGCGCCGCCGCGGGAAGGGCGCCGGGAAGCGCCGCGAAAAGGGTGAGGAGACCCGCAAAAACAGAGGTCCGGGCGCTCTTGCCGAGGGCGGCGGGGAGGGATAATGTGCGCAACTCTTTTTTCCAGCTAAGCCGACTGAGGAGGCAGCCATGTTCCACGGTTCCATCGTCGCCCTTCTGACTCCGTTCAAGGGCGGGAAAGTGGACGAGAAGGCCTTCCAGTCCTTCGTGGAGTGGCAGGTCGCGCAGGGCACGCACGGTCTTGTGCCCTGCGGCACCACCGGCGAGTCGCCGACCCTGTCCCACGAAGAACACAACCGCGTCGTGGAGCTGTGCATCGAGGCGGCCGGCGGCAAGGTTCCGGTGATGGCCGGAACCGGCTCCAACTCGACCGACGAAGCCATCGCCCTGACCCGCCATGCCAAGCAGGCTGGCGCGCAGGCGGCGCTCGTGGTCACGCCCTACTACAACAAGCCGTCTCAAGAGGGTCTGTACCAGCATTTCAAGGCGATCCATGACGCGGCGGATTTGCCGATCTTCATTTACAACATTCCGGGCCGCAGTGTCGTGGATATGTCTGTGGCGACGATGGCGCGGCTTGCAAAGCTGCCCAACATCGTCGGCGTGAAGGACGCGACCGCCGATCTGTCCCGCCCGTCCCGCCTGCTGCAGGAGGTCGGCCCCGACTTCATCCAGCTGTCGGGCGAGGATGCCACGGCGCTGGCCTTCAACGCGCAGGGCGGGGTGGGCTGCATCTCCGTCACCGCGAACATCGCGCCGGCGCTGTGCTCCGCCATGCAGACCGCCTGGGCGAAGGGCGACCTGAAGGAGGCGTTCCGCCTGCGCGACGTGCTGTCGCCGGTTCACGACTCGATGTTTGTCGAAACCAGCCCGGCGCCGGTCAAGTTCGCCGCCAGCCTGCTCGGCCTCGGCAGCGACGAGGTGCGCCTGCCGCTGGTTCCGGCGACCGAGACCGCCCGTGCCGCCGTGCGTGGAGCCATGACCAAGGCCGGCCTGTTGTCCTGAGTGACGGAACGGGCCGTATAGGAGAGAGATTTGGCGACGCGCGAGGAAGCAAAAAAATATGCGGCGCAGAACCGCCGCGCGCGGTTCGACTTCTTCATCGATGATGTCCTCGAAGCCGGGATCATGCTGACCGGGTCGGAGGTGAAGTCGTTGCGCGGCGGTCGCGCCAGTGTGAACGAGGCCTATGCCGGGCTGAAGGGCGGGGAACTGTACCTGTTCAACGCGTACATCCCCGAATATCTCCAGGCCGGCCGCATCGATCAGCATGAGCCGAAGCGGCCGCGCAAGTTGCTGGTCCGTCGCCGCGAGCTGGACAAGCTCGCGGCCGGGATCAAGCAGAAGGGCGTCACGCTGGTGCCGATGTCGGTCTATTTCAACGACCGTGGCTATGCCAAGGTCGAGATCGGCCTCGCCACCGGCAAGAAGAAGCATGACAAGCGTCAGAGTGAGAAGGACCGCAGCTGGCAGCGCGACAAGGCACGGCTGATGCGGGACAAGGGCTAATCCGGTGGCACGTCTCGACAATCGGGCTACGGACCGCGACTCCACCGTCGCCGCCGTGGCCGCCGAAGCCCTGTCCGACATCCGGCCGCAGGGCCGGATTCTCGTCGCCTTCGACAGCGACGGTGCCATCGCCGACGCGCTCCGCGATGGCGGTGCGGACGTGGTGGCGTGGAACCGTCTCGCCACGGGCGGGCAGGCCGCCACCCCCTGGCCGGCGGAGGGACCGTTCGACGGAGCCGTGCTGCGCCTGCCGCGCGGTTGGGCGGGATTCGAGATGGCCTTGCATGCGCTTGCCTCCCGCCTTTCCCCCGGTGCCCCGCTGTGGATCGCCGGCGGCAACGACGAAGGCGTGACCAGTGCCGCGAAGCATTTGGACGGGCTGACGGAAGAGCCGGAAACGCTGATCATCAAGCGGCGCGCCCGGCTGCTGCTGACCCGGCGCACCGATGCACCGGCCAAGGGGGCGCTGGAGGATTGGCGGCAGACCGTCACCCTCGCTCTGCCCGATCGGACGCTGGAGCTGGTGTCCTATCCGGGCCTGTTCGCCCACGGCCATCTGGATGCCGGCACCGAATGCCTGCTGAAAGTGCTGCCGGAGGTGGCGGCCGGTACCCGCGTGCTGGATTTCGGCTGCGGCGCTGGGGTGATCGCACGGGCCGTGCGTGAACGCCAGCCCGACGCGCCGTTGACCCTGCTGGACATCGACGCGGTGGCCCTGCACGCTGCCCGCCAGAATGTGCCGGACGCCGAACTGGTGCTGAGCGACGGCTTGGCCGGCCTGGGCACCCGCGAGCGTTTCGGCCTGATCCTGTCCAACCCGCCGCTCCACCGCGGCAAGGACGAGGATTTCGGCATGCTCGACGCGCTGGTGGCTGGGACGAAGCAGTATCTGAAGCTGCGCGGCACGCTGGTTGCGGTGACGCAGAGGACTGCCGGCATCGGCAAGCTGTTCAAGGCGGCGTTCGGCCACAGCGACATGCTGATGGAAACCACCCAGTTCCAGGTCTGGTCGGGAACGCCGAAGTAGGACATGCAGGACATGGGAGGTGGCAGGCCATGCCGCCTCCCATCGTCCGTCATCGCAACTTACACATTCACCCCGCGCATCCCCTCGGCGGTGTAGCGGTCCCCCGCCGCCGCGCCCGGTGGCAGCGCGTCGTTCAGCGCCTTGGCCTCCGCATCGGTCAGCGTCACCGCTGCTGCGCCGACATTCTCCTCCAGATACTTGATCCGCTTGGTGCCTGGGATCGGCAGAATGTCGGGCCCCTGAGCCAGCAGCCAAGCCAGCGCCACTTGTCCCGGCGTGCAGCCCTTCTGCGCCGCAAGTGCCTTGACCTGTTCGACCAAGGCCAGATTGCGGTCGAAATTGTCGCCGGCAAAGCGTGGTGCCACGCGGCGGAAGTCGTTCTCGGCGAACTGGTCGGGGCTGCTGACCGTCCCGGTCAGCATGCCGCGGCCGAGCGGTGCGTAGGCGACCAGCGAGATGCCGAGGTCCCGGCAGGTTGGCAGCACCGCAGCCTCCACATCGCGGGTCCACAGCGAATATTCGCTCTGCACCGCGGCGATGGGGTGGACGGCGTGGGCACGGCGCAGGGTGGCCGCCGACACCTCCGACAGGCCGAGCGCGCGGACCTTGCCCGCCGTCACCAGATCGGCCATGGCGCCGACCGTCTCTTCCACGGGGATGTCCGGGTTGATGCGGTGAGCGTAATAGAGGTCAATGGTCTCCACCCCCAGCCGCTTCAGCGAAGCATCGCAGGCCTGGGCCACGTAGGCCGGGCTGGTATCGACCCGGCGGGCATACTCGCCGGGCTGGCGGACGATGCCGAACTTGGTGGCAATCGTCACCCGGTCGCGCTTGCCGGTCAGGAAACGGGCGAGCAGCGTTTCATTGTGTCCACTGCCATACATGTCGGCGGTGTCGTAGTGGGTGACGCCAAGCTCCAACGCCCGTTCCAGCGTGGTGAGCGACTGGGCATCGTCGGTCGGGCCATAGAACTCCGACATGCCCATGCAGCCGAGGCCGATTTCGGATACCGAGAGAATGCCACCGATGTTGCGCTGTTTCATCGCTTTACCCCTCCCGTGCCGCGGCCGGGCGGATTACCCTGGGAACCTGCGGCAACAACTACACTACACTGTGCAGTGTACTTAGAGGGTGGGGAATGTCAACGTCTCAGGCGGGGGGTGCCGCGCGCGGTTCGGCCAAACGGGATGCGGTGGTGGAGGCGGCCACACGTGCCTTCCTGACACATGGCTATGAGGCGTCGTCGATGGACGCCATCGCCGCCGACGCCAACGTGTCGAAGCGCACCGTCTACAACCATTTCCCCGGCAAGCGGGAGCTGTTCCAGGCCGTTGTGTCGGAACTCTATGAGGGGTTCCGCAGCGAGGACGGACAAAGCCTGCTGCGCCACGACCAGCCGCCGGAGCAGGCTCTGCCGGCTTTCCTGCGATCCCTGCTGGTCCATACCGGCCGGCCTGAGGTGCGCGGCCTCCTGCGTCTGGTGATCGCCGAGCATCAGCGCTTTCCCGAACTGTCGCAGGACTATCTGGAAGGCGGTAAGAGCCAAGCCTATGCGTTGCTGGACGACTACATCGCCGCCCAACATGCCCGCGGCCGGCTGAACGCGCCGGAGCCGCATGTGGTGGCGACCCAGCTGCTTGGCGGCATGAAGGAGGTTCTGTTCTGGCCGACCATGTTGGGCCTGCCGGTCACCGCCGACCCGGAGAAGGTGATCGCCGATTCGGTCGCGGCCCTGATCCGCGCCTACGGTGCTGCGCCGGTCAGCGTCCCCGCAGGTTCGACGGGTTGACGCCCATCGCTTCCCTGATGCGGCGGGCGAAGTGGGAGCGGTTGGCATAACCGCAGGCCTCCGCCGCCTCCTGCACGCTCAGCCCCTCGCTTTCCAGCAGGTCGCGGGCGTGGGCAACCCGTTCTTCCGTCAGGATGCTGCGGACCGAGCACCCCTCGTCGCTCAATCGGCGGCGCAGCGTGCCGGTGCTGAGGTTGAGCGCTCCGGCCACGCGCTCCGCGGTCCAGGAAATGTCGGGCTGGGTCCGCAGCAACTGGCGCACCGCGTCGGCGGTCCCGGTCGGCGCCACCGGTCCCAGCCACCAGACACCATCCTCCAGCAAGGCCAGCAACACCTCCATGCAGCGATGCTCCGCCAGCTTGGGCGGGAGCGGAGGATCGGCGGTGAGACCGGCGGCGGCATGGTGGATGGCGTCGGTCAGGGATGGCGTCAGGGTGACATGCCAGTCGCCGGGCCGGGTGCGTTGCGTCAGCCCGTCCGTGCCATGGGCCCGCAGAAGCCGCCGGACCATCTCCGCCGGGAACTCCAGCACCAGCGCACGGTAACGTCCGCCGGCGCTGGGATCGTTCACCACCGCTCCGGACCAGCCCGGCGGCAGCAGCATGGCGCTGCCGGCCGGGAAGCGGCGGGTTGTGCCGGATTGGTCGGTCAGCTCCTTGGTGCCTTCCAGCACCGCGATCAGGGCGGTGCGCTCGATCTGCACCTCGGCCAGACGCTCGCGGTCATGGGCGACGAAGGCCCACAGCTCCGGCCGGTGTGGCCGGTCGCCGCCGCCGGGACGCAGATCGCGGGCGGCGAAGCGGGACAGGCGGGCGAGCAGATCGGGACCCATGGCGTTCATCCTTCGGCCTCGGTCAATCCTAGGGCTGGTCGGGTCAGGCGATCAACGGCCGTAACGGGCCGTCAGCGTCGCCTTGCCCAAGCCAGCGGCATTCAGGTTGAAGCCGACCATGGCGCCCGATGCGTCCGCGGGCAGGGGTAGGCTGTCGACCTTCAGCGCATGGACGGTGACGACATAGCGGTGCGGCTTGTCGCCCTGCGGCGGGCAGGGACCGCCATAGCCGGGAGTGCCGAAGTCGGTGCGGCTCTGAACGGCACCGGCTGGCAGGGTCGGCTTGGCCGCATCGCCGGCACCGGCGGGCAGGCCGCGGCTGTCGGGCGGCAGGTTGAACACCACCCAATGCCACCAGCCGCTGCCGGTCGGCGCATCCGGATCGTAGATGGTGACGGCGAGGCTGCGCGTGCCGGCCGGGGGCGCCGTCCAACTCAGGGCCGGCGACTGGTTGGCGCCGGTACAGCCAAAGCCAGCGAAGACATTGCGCTCGGGGATCGGCGACGTGTCGGTGAAATCGGGGCTGTGCAGTTCGAACGCCGCAGCGGGCGAGGCGGCCAGCAGCAGGCCGGTCAGCAGAGCCATGCGGACGGGAAATTCAGCGGTCATCGGGCGTCTCCGTCGTTCGGGATGCCCTGACGATAAAGGGCCGCGGATCGCTCCGCGGCCCCGAACGGCTCAAAGACGGTCCCGAACCGCTCAGCCCTGCCTGAGCAGCCTCGCCGCATCCACCGCGCCATAGGTCAGGATGGCGTCGCATCCGGCCCGCTTGAAACCCATCAGCGTTTCCAGCAGAGCCTTGTCGTAGTTCAGCCAGCCATTGCCAGACGCGGCGCGCAGCATCGCGTATTCGCCCGACACGTGGTAGGCGAAGGTCGGGACCGCGAACTGGTCCTTCACCCGCCTGATGACGTCGAGATAAGGCAGGCCCGGCTTCACCATCACCATGTCCGCACCCTCCTGCAGGTCGCAGGCGACCTCGCGCAGGGCCTCGTCGGTGTTGGCGGGGTCCATTTGGTAGGTGGTCTTGTCGCCCTTCAGGAAGCCGCCGGAATTCACTGCGTCGCGGAACGGGCCGTAGAAGGCGGAGGCGTATTTGGCGGCGTAGGAACAGACACGGGTCAGCTGATACCCCTCGGCATCCAGCGTGTCGCGGATGGCGCCGATGCGGCCGTCCATCATGTCGGACGGGGCGACGATGTCGACGCCGGCCTCCGCCTGCGACAGGGCCTGACGGATCAGAACCTCGACCGTCTCGTCATTCTGGATGTAGCCGTCGCGCAGGAGGCCGTCATGCCCATGCGTTGTGTAGGGGTCGAGGGCCACGTCGCCCAGGATGCCGACATCGGGAGCGGCGGCCTTCACCGCGCGGATGGCGCGGTTCATCAGATTCTCAGGATTGTAGGCTTCCGCCGCATCCTCCGACTTGCCCTCGGAGCCCACGACCGGAAACAGCGCGATGCAGGGAATGCCCAGCGCGCCGGCTTCCACCACCGCCTCGCACAGCAGGTCGATGGTCATGCGCTCCACCCCAGGCATCGAGGCGACGGGTTCCCGCCGGTTCTCGCCTTCGATCACGAAGACCGGCCAGATCAGATCGTCGGCGGTCAGCGTGTTCTCGGCGACCAGACGGCGGGTCCAGGCATCGGCGCGGTTGCGGCGCAGACGGGTGCGCGGGAAGGCGGCGGGCAGGGTGATCGGCATCGGGAGAACCATGCACTTAGAACGAGTGCGGCGATCCTACGCCTTCCCTCATCGTGAACTCAAGCCGCGGGGGCCGTTCCAGTCCTTAGGGACCGGGCCGGCAGCCTTGCGCAGGTCTCATGCCCCGCCATGGGCCTCCCCGCTTGCATGCCGGGCAACCGACTCCCATCGCGCAGCCATCGGATCGGCGACGGTGGAACCATCGGAGCCCACCGGCCGGAAGCCGGTGTCCTGTGCCTGCAGGGCCCAGCGGCTGCCTTCCTTGCGGTAACTTGACACCAATCCGCCGGTAAAGGCGGCGCCCTCCCAGGACCGCACCTCGAACCTCACATCGGGATGGGCGACGGTGATCAGGTTATAGGCGTTCGCCTCGTTCCGCAGGCGGGTGGAGGTGGCGGTGGAGGCCTGGGCGACCAGGATGGACCGGGCGACCTGGGTGTGGAAGCTCATGATGTCGCCGGAATAGGCCTTGTGCAGATGCCCGGCCAGCAGCAGGTCGACGCCGCAGCTTTCCAACGCGGGCAGCGCCAGCTTGTGGCGGCCGACCAGCTGGGTCTTTGGCAGGTCGGGCGGCGGCAGGAAGGGATGGTGGGTGAACAGCACCTTGAACACCCTGTCCGGCATTCCGCAGAAGACCTCGCGGACCCGCGCGATCTGCCGCTTGTTCATCCGCCCTTCGGAAAAATCCATGATCACGGGGCGGGCGGTATTGATGCCCAGCACCGCGATCTCGTCGTCAATGTGCAGCGGACTGAAGTCGCTGGTGATGTAGCGCCGGTAATGGCCGAACGGGTCGGTGAAGCGCTTGAACACATTGTAAACCGGGATGTCATGATTTCCCGGTACAGCCATGTAAGGAAACGGCAATTTTTGCAGAAAGGCCCGCGCCTCTTCGAAGTGGCGCGGCTTGGCCCGCTGGACGAAATCGCCTGAAATGACGATCAGGTCGGGAGCCTGCGCGGTCAGGTCGGCCAGCAGGCCATCGACCACGCGCGGGTCGATCCGCCCGAAATGCAGGTCGGAGATGTGAGCGAGCCGTTTCACGCCATCCTCATCCTTTCTCTCAGCCGGGCGCCAGAACCTTCAGTGCACCGGGGAGAATCCGATAATGCAGCGGGGCGTGCAGTTTCCGGATCTCGCCATCGTTGACCATCTTCAGGTGGTGCCTGCGGCTGTGGACCGTCAGGTTGGTCACCGCATAGGTCTCCAGCCCTTCGTCCTGCTTCCACGAACCGGCAACCAGACGTCCCATCAACCGCAACATCGCGAAGGCGTTCCGTTCGCGGGCCACATAAACCCCGAGTTTCCCGGCATCGAGCGCTTGGCGGGAGAGGACGAGCCCGAACCCGTCGTCATAGACGTTGTTAGAGACCACCAGAATCGGCGTGCGCATCCGCCGCGGCCCCTCGCCCCAGTCCAGCCGGACATCCAGCATCGGCAGCCGGTACAGCGTCTTCGCCAAGGCTACGGCGGCACCTGGCCATTTCAGCAGCCGGTGCTGCTTGCGCTGGCGTTCGCGTTCCTGGACCACCTGCGGATAAAAGCCCAGAACCGAACTGTTGGTGTAGGGCTCCCCGTTCACCTCGGCGATGTCGATGGCGCGGATCCGGCCCGCAGCCAGTGCCTCCGCCGCATCCTCCAGTTCCAGCGGAACATGAAGATCACGGGCTAACAGGTTGAGAGTCCCTAAAGGTATCACGCCAAGCGTCTTGCCCTTAGGGAGCGCCAGCTTCACCGCGCTGTGCAGCGTGCCGTCGCCGCCGCCGACCACAACGGCCTCGGCATCGGAGTCCAGCACCCGTTGGATCGTGTCGGTGCATTGCGCGCCGTCGACGGTGTGGAGGTCCACGGTCGCGCCATGCCGTTCGAATGCTGTGCGGATCGCCGTCTCCGCGCGATCGATGGGCCGATCGACCAGGGAGCCCGCCTGCCGGTTCAGGACGATTCCGATCTTCATGGCGCACCCGGCAGGCTGTTGAGCGGCATCGGCATCTGACCTTCCCTGAGAAGTCGAATGGTGTCTCGTCTTCAGATGAGAGCGTGAGCGCAACGGTCCAAGAGGGGCGATGTTCCTGATTGGCCGTGCCGGACCGTAACGGGCGAACATCCGGATCCGTATGGTGGGTTTGACAGCGCCGCCCGCTCCCGTATCATCGCTGTCGGCCGATGCTGCCGTCCTGACGCGCAAAGGGATGCTCGGCAGGGATGGCGCAGGTGGCCCGTCACCGCCAGATTCGCAACGATAATTGAGAAAATACAAGACGATGAGCGACGCTGCTGAGATTCTGTTCGAACGTCGGGGCGCTATCGGCCTCGTCACGCTCAACCGGCCCAAGGCGCTGAACGCGCTGACGCTGGGCATGATCAGGCTGTTCGATCCGCAGTTGCGGGCCTGGAACGCCGATCCGGAGGTCAAGGCCGTCGTGATTCGCGGTGCCGGCGAAAAGGCCTTCTGCGCTGGCGGCGACGTCGTCAGCCTGTATGAGGCTGGTAAGGCCGCCAAGGAGGGGCGTGGCGACACCGGACCGGTCCGTGCCTTCTTCAGCGAGGAATATGTGCTGAACCGGCTGATCAAGCGCCTGTCCAAGCCCTATGTCGCACTGATCGACGGCATTTCCATGGGCGGCGGCGTCGGACTGTCGGTGCACGGCACCCACCGCATCATCACCGAGCGCACCCTGTTCGCCATGCCGGAAACCGGGATCGGCCTCTATCCCGACGTCGGCGGCACCTATTTCCTGCCGCGCCTGCCGGGGCAGGTCGGCATCTGGCTGGGGCTGACCGGCGACCGGCTGAAGGCCGCCGACCTGCTTGCCATCGGTGCCGCCGACGCGTTCGTACCGAGCGCCAGGATCGACGCGCTGATCGACGATCTGGCTGCCGGCGTTCCGGCCGACGAAGCCGTCGCCACCCACCGCGGTGAAGCGGGCGATGCGGCGGTGAGCGGCATCCGCGCGGCGGTCGACCGCTGCTACGCCTTCGACAGTGTCGAAGCCATCGTCAAGGCGCTGGAGGCAGAGGGAACCGAGTGGGCAACCGGTCAGATCGCCATCCTGCGCCGGGTGTCGCCGACCAGCCTGAAGGTGACGCTGGCTGCCTTGCGCCGTGGCGCCAAGCTGGATTTTGAAGGCTGCATGGTGCAGGAACTGCGCCTCAGCCTCGCCTGTCTGGCCGGCGACGATTTCTACGAGGGTATCCGCGCCGTCCTGGTCGACAAGGACAAGAACCCGAAATGGAAGCCGGCCGAGCTGACCGATGTCGGTCCGTCGGATGTCGAGCGGCACTTCGCCGAACCGGCTGGCGGCGATCTCGTGTTCCGGGACTGACCATAGGCGATGCCGAGGGGATGAAGGTCACGCACCGATTGCGTGGCCTTCCCCTTTTTGCTTATGCGTGACCTGCCGCCCGGCCGAAAGCCTTTCGCCGGGGGGACCCTGCGAAAGGGGCCTGTACAGACGGGTTGTGCCAGACTTTTTCTGGAATTATTAAGATGATTGCCGACGAATGATCGGTTAATCTCGCTTTAAGGTCCCGGTATCGTCCTTGCGCGGGGAACGGCCGGTTAGAGCCAAAGGAGACCGCGGTGCGCAAACCCTATTATGAGAGCATTCTGTTGATCGAGCGGCTTCACCGCCACTTTCTTGAAGTGCTCAAGACTGAGTTGGACCGGCTCGGCATCCAGGACATCAACAACGTCCAGAGCCTGATCCTGTACAACATCGGCGAAGACGAGATGACGGTCGGCGAACTGACCGCGCGCGGTTATTATCTGGGCTCCAACGTCTCCTATAACGTCAAGAAGATGGTCGAGAACGGCTATCTCGGCCAGGAACGCTCTCCGCACGACCGCCGGTCGGTCCGTGTCCGCCTGTCGGAGAAGGGCCTGGATCTGCGCGAGAAGATCAGCGTCATGT
Organism: Azospirillum sp. A23; assembly: GCF_042938965.1. Classification (NCBI taxonomy): domain Bacteria; kingdom Pseudomonadati; phylum Pseudomonadota; class Alphaproteobacteria; order Rhodospirillales; family Azospirillaceae; genus Azospirillum; species Azospirillum sp. A23. Next base: position 1,231,231 of record NZ_CP170667.1, read on the forward strand.
TCGAACGTCATCTGACCGCCCTCGAGAAGGCCGGCTTCAGCGACGAGGAACTGACCAAGGCCAACGAGACCCTGCGCAAGCTGGAACGTTTCTGGTCGGCCTCGCTCGACTACAGCGGTTTTCCGATGACCTCGGCGGCCTGACCGGCCGATTTTGCGACGGCCCCCGCGGTTCCGGCTCCCGCGGGCGGCATCGGGTTCAAGCGTTCCATTGTGGCCTCCAGTTCGGGCAGGGAAGCGCGACCGATTGAGCCGGCACCTTCGCCATCCATTCCGCAAGCCTTCTTGCGCCTGAGCTGAACCCATTCGCGACGTCGTGCGTTGTCGTAGATTGGCCTTGGCGCGGCCCTATTGCCGTGCCGAAGCGATCATGGCAATGGGCGGCGCATGTCTTACACGGTCATGTTAGTAGGGCTGGGATTCCTGATCCTGCTGGTGGCGTGGCTGCCGATGGTGCTGAGGGAATTGCCGCTGTCCCTCCCGATCATCTGCGTCGGTCTCGGCTTTCTGGTCTTCGGAACGCTGGAACTGGAAAACCCGGAGCCGCTGGCCTTTCCGGAAGCAACCGAGCGGCTGACCGAACTGATCGTCATCATTTCCCTGATGGGGGCGGGGCTGAAGCTGGATCGCCGCATTGGCTGGCGTCGCTGGATCATCACGTGGCGCCTGCTGGGCATCACCATGCCGTTGTCGATTCTCATGATCGCCCTGATCGGCTGGTACTGGCTCGATTTCCCTCTTCCGGCCTCGATCCTGCTGGGGGCGGCTCTGGCGCCCACCGATCCGGTCCTTGCCTCCGACATTCAGGTCGGCCCGCCGAAATCGGGTGAGGAGGACGAGATCCGGTTCAGCCTGACCTCCGAGGCCGGGCTGAATGACGGGCTGGCCTTTCCCTTCGTCCATCTCGCCATCGGGGTGGCGCTGCTCAACGGCAATCCGCCCTGGGACCTGCTGGAACATTGGGTGCTGTTGGACGTGGTCTGGAAGCTGATTGCCGGAGTCGGTGTCGGTTGGCTGGTCGGGCGTTTCCTCGGCTATGTCACGTTCCGTGTGCCGAACCGCGCCAACCTGTCGCGGACCGGCGACGGGTTCGTGTCGCTCGGCATCACGCTGATCGCTTATGGCCTGACGGAACTTGCCAGCGGATATGGATTCGTCGCCGTCTTCGTCGCCGCGCTTGCCCTGCGCGACGCGGAGCGCAACAGCGAATACCACGAGCGTTTGCACGATTTCGTCGAGCAGACCGAGCGGCTGATGATGATGATGATGCTCGTACTGTTCGGTGGGACGATCGCGCATGGCCTGATCGACGCCCTGTCCTGGAGCGCCGTGGGTGCCGCGGTGGTCATCCTGCTTCTGGTGCGTCCGGTGGCGGGGGTGGTCGGGCTGACCGGCGTGGCGATGCCGGTCGGCGAGAAGCTGGCCATCGGCTTCTTCGGCATCCGCGGCATGGGCAGCATCTATTACATCGCCTATGCGCTGAACGCCGCGGAGTTCGATGTGCCGAATGCGCTGTGGGCGATCACCGGGTTGATCGTGCTGCTCTCGATTCTCGTTCACGGCACCACGGTGACGCCGATCATGCGGCGGATCGACCGGGGCCGACAGGCCGTTGACCCGCCGCCGGACAGCTCCATACACCGCCGAATGGAAAAAGCGGGCGTTTCGGCAGACCCTTGATGAAAATTGTTTGTGAAGCTGAAATTCCGCTTTCCGTACAAGGTGATGCCCCTGCATAGTGGACGGGAAGGGACGGCGCGCACGGCCTGACGGTTTCCGATGAAACCAAATGAGCAGGCCGGCACGACCGTCCGGGACCCGCCGGACGAACCGATCCGAACGATCCAATCCGGACGGGCGCCCGCACTATGCGCAACGCAACGCTGAGGGGGAGGAATTCACGCATGATCGCACGTCTTCTGGCCAGTGCCGCCCTTGCTGCCCTGACGATCGGTGTCATGTCCACCGGGCCTGCCATGGCCCAGCAGGGCAAGCTGTCCGGCGACATGGTCAAGATCGGTGTGCTGAATGACCGTTCGGGCCTCTATGCCGACCTCGGCGGCGAGGGATCGGTCATCGCCGCCCGCATGGCGGCGGAGGAGTTCGGCAACAAGATTCTGGGCAAGCCCATCGAGATCATCTCCGCCGACCACCAGAACAAGCCGGACATCGGCGCCAACCTCGCCCGCCAATGGATCGACCAGGATGGCGTCGATGTGATCGTCGATGTGCCCAACTCCGGCGTGGCGCTGGCCGTACAGGAAGTGACCAAGGAGAAGAAGAAGATCTTCCTGATGGAAGGTCCGGCCACCTCGCGTCTGACCGGCGACGCCTGTTCCCCCACCGGCTTCCACTGGCCCTACGACACCCACGCGCTGGCCGTCGGCACCGGTCAGGCGATGGTGAAGGAGGGCGGCGACAGCTGGTTCTTCATCACCGCCGACTACGCCTTCGGCCATCAGCTGGAGGCCGACACCTCGGTCGAGGTGAAGAAGGCGGGCGGCAAGGTCGTCGGTTCGGTGAAGGCGCCGCTGAACTCCGCCGATTTCTCCTCCTTCCTGCTCCAGGCGCAGGCGTCGGGCGCCAAGATCGTCGGCCTTGCCAACGCCGGCGGCGACACCATCACCTCGATCAAGCAGGCGTCGGAATTCGGCCTGACGCAGGGTGGCCAGCAGAAGCTCGCCGGTCTGCTGATCTTCCTGTCCGACGTGCATGCTCTGGGGCTTCAGGTCGCCCAGGATCTGGTGCTGACCACCGGCTTTTATTGGGACCGCGACGACGAATCGCGCGCCTGGTCCAAGAAGTTCTTCGACCGCTACGGCAAGATGCCGACGATGGTGCAGGCCGGCAGCTATTCCGCCGTCCGCCATTATCTGAAGGCCATCGAGGCCGCCGGGACCGACGACGGCCCGACCGTCGCCGCCAAGATGAAGGAGATGCCGGTCAACGACATGTTCGCCAAGAACGGCACCATCTTGCCGAACGGCCGCATGGTCCACGACATGTATCTGGCCCGCGTGAAGAAGCCGTCCGAATCGAAGGGCGCCTGGGATTATTACCAGATCCTGCGCACCATCCCCGGCAAGGAAGCCTTCGCAAGCTTCGAGGAGAGCGGCTGCAAGCTGCCGAAATGACGGTGCCGAAATGATGGCCGGCCGGCACAAGCCATGACGTGACGGAGCGGCATCCCCGCCGCGACGGTCCTGGGGGACCGGTTCGGCGGGGATGCCGTTGGGGAGAGCGACGCTCATGATGGGAACGATTTTCGGCATTCCGCCCCAGGCGCTGTTCGGCCAGCTTTTGCTGGGGTTGATCAACGGATCGTTTTACGCGCTGCTCAGCCTTGGGCTGGCGGTGATCTTCGGCATGTTGAACGTCATCAACTTCGCCCATGGCGCGCTCTACATGATGGGCGCATTCGTCGCCTGGCTGCTGCTGACCCAGCTGGGCATCGGTTACTGGTGGGCGCTGCTGCTGGCGCCGCTGGTCGTCGGGCTGTTCGGGGTGGTGCTGGAAAAGACGCTGCTGTCGCGGCTCTACAAGTTGGACCATCTCTACGGCCTGCTGCTGACATTCGGGCTGGCATTGATCGTCGAGGGCGCGTTCCGCCACCAGTATGGTGTCTCGGGGCAGCCTTACCCCATCCCCGACACGCTGAAGGGGGGGCAGAATCTCGGCTTCATGTTCCTGCCCAACTATCGCGGCTGGGTGGTCGTCGCTTCCCTGATTGTCTGCATCAGCACCTGGATCGCCATCGAGAAGACAAAGCTGGGCGCCTATCTGCGCGCTGCGACGGAAAATCCGGTGCTGGTTCAGGCCTTCGGCATCAATGTCCCGCGGATGATCACGCTGACCTACGCCTTCGGCGTGGCGTTGGCCGGGCTTGCCGGCGTACTGGCGGCGCCGATCTACCAGGTGTCGCCGCTGATGGGATCGAATCTGATCATCGTGGTGTTCGCGGTGGTGGTGATCGGCGGCATGGGCTCGATCCTTGGCGCCGTGCTGACCGGCTATGGGCTTGGCCTGCTGGAGGGGCTGACCAAGGTCTTCTACCCGGAGGCCTCCAACATCGTGGTCTTCGTCATCATGGCGGTGGTGCTGATGATCAAGCCAGCCGGCCTGTTCGGACGGGAGAGGTGAGCGCATGAGCCTTCATTCGCAAAGCGGCATCCGGGCATCCGGGAAGGCTTCCCAAGCGCCGGCGACGGGGGCGACGCTGGCGCGGGTCGGCGCCCTTGCGGTGCTGGTGGCGCTGCTGGCGGTTCCCTTTCTGCTCTATCCCGTCTTCCTGATGAAGGTGCTGTGTTTCGCGCTGTTCGCCTGCGCCTTCAACCTGCTGATCGGCTTCGGCGGTCTGCTCAGCTTCGGCCACGCCGCCTTCTTCGGCAGCGCCGCCTATATCACGGCCCATACGGTGAAGGTGTGGGGACTGTCGCCGGAACTGGGGATTCTGCTTGGCACCGCGGCGTCGGCATTCCTCGGCATCCTGTTCGGCAGCATCGCGATCCGTCGCCAGGGCATCTATTTCGCCATGATCACGCTGGCGCTGAGCCAGATGGTGTTCTTCCTGGCCCTGCAATTGCCCTTTACCCATGGTGAGGATGGCATCCAGGCGGTTCCGCGCGGCGTGCTGTTCGGTATCTTTGACCTGAACAACCCGCTGGCGATGTATTATACGGTGCTGGGCGTTTTTCTGATCGGCTTCGCCATCATCTGGCGGACCGTGCACTCCCCCTTCGGACAGGTTCTGAAGGCGATTCGTGAGAATGAACCGCGTGCCATTTCGCTGGGCTACCGCACCGAGCGTTACAAGTTGATGGCATTCGTCCTGTCGGCGACGCTGGCCGGGCTGGCCGGCGGCACCAAGGCGATCGTGTTTCAATTGGCGACGCTGACCGACGTAACGTGGCAGATGTCGGGCGAGGTGGTGCTGATGACGCTGTTGGGCGGCATGGGCACGCTGACCGGGCCGGTGATCGGAGCCGCTCTGGTGGTGACCTTGGAGAATTATCTGGCGGCGACCAGCCTTCCCGTGCCGGTGGTGATCGGTTGCATCTTCGTCGCCTGCGTGCTGGTCTTCCGCCGCGGCATTGCCGGGGAGATCCAGGCGCGGTTTGGAAAGCAGAGCCGTTCCGGATAGCGGCCCTGATTAAGATGGATCAAATCGAATAATAACTGTTTCATGCAAAAGACAGTTCGATTTCAAAATACCGCATACCTCGAAAGAAAGTATGCGACGCTATTATTTTGCGTCCTGGAACGTTCTGTTTTCCGGGTGTTATAGGGATGAACTCGTTCGGCGGTGCAGCATAAATGGCCGACGCGAGATTTGGGAAGAAGCGTCCTCCCGGACGATAATATTCGAGGAGCATCCCGCATGGCTATGGACAAGGACACCACAACCGGTGTGCGCGAGACCGCCGACCTGGCGAAGGGCACGCTCGACGATCTGACGCGCGCCGGCGAGACCACCACCCGCCGCGCTGCCGACGCCGCGCGCTCGATCGGTGGAACCGCGGCGGAAACGGGAGCCCACGCTGCCGATGCCGGTCTGGGTGCCGGACAGAAGGCGATGGATGCCGGTGCCGACATCACCCGCCGTGGCGCCGAAGCCGCCAAGTCCGCGATGGGCTCCGCCACCGATGTCGCCGGCCGCACGACGGAGCAGTTCCAGCGCGTTCTGGGCCTGTCCAAGGAAGCCCAGGGCGAAGTCGCCAGCCAGACCCGCGAGACCATGGACGTCATGGTCCAGTGCAGCAGCGTGCTGGCCGACGGTCTCCAGAATGCCTGGCGTGAATGGATGGGGCTGGCCCAGGAGGTCGCCTCCCGCAACGCGGAGGGCGTGAACGCCCTGATGCGCAGCCGGAGCGTTCCCGACTTTTACGCCGCGCAGAGCCGCATGCTGAAGGACAACATGCAGCTGGTTCTCAGCCGCAGCGTCAAAATCTCCGAGCTGTCGGCGAACACCGCCAACACCGCCATCGGCAAGTTGAATGCCCGCCTGGAAGGCGCGGCCCAGCAGGCGGAGCGCCGGTTCTGACCACCGCGCCGCCGATGACGGTACGTCATCGATAACGAACGGTCTCCATCCTGACTCAACCCCGGCCCGATAGGACCGGGGTTTTTTCTGCGCCTGAACCGGCTTTCCCTATGACGCCTCGGGCGTCAACCAGCTGACCGCCGTGCCGCCGCCGGTCGAGGGCAGGGCGTCGTGCAGGGCCGGCAGCATTGCCTTGAGCGTTTCGTCCAGCTGCCAGGGCGGATTGACGATCAGCAGACCGGAGCCGTTCAGCCGGAGATGGGTGTCTTCGGGGTGCCAGGTCAGTTCGGCGATCAGCACTTTCGGGATGCCGGTCTTTTCCACCGCATCCTGGAACCGCCAGACAGCCGCACGCTCTTTGATCGGATACCACAGGGCGAAGATGCCGGTGGACCAGCGGCGGTGCGCCAGTGCCAGCCCCTCCGCCATGCGGGCGAACTCGTCCGGCTGCTCGAACGGCGGATCGATCAGGACAAGCCCGCGCTTCTCCTTGGGCGGAAGGTGGGCCTTCAGCGCGGTGTAGGCGTCCGACTGATGGACGGCGACGGCGCGGTCGCCGGCGAACTCCGCTTTCAGGGTGTGGGCGTCGTCAGGATGCAGTTCCACCAGCACTATGCGATCCTGCGGGCGCAGGGCCGCGCGGGCTACGCGGGGGGAACCCGGGTACCAGCGCAGGGACCCATCCGGATTCAGTGCCTGTACGGCGTCGAGATAGGGTGCCAGGGCAGGGTGCGGCAGGGGATGGCCGAACAGCCGGCCGATGCCCTCGTCGCTCTCCGCCGTCTTGCGGGCCGCTTCGGACGTCAGGTCGTAGCGGCCGATCCCGGCATGGGTGTCGAGCACGCAGAACGGTGCCGGCTTGGCGCGCAGATGATCCAGGATCAGCGCCAGGACGGCGTGCTTCATCACGTCGGCCGGGTTGCCGGCGTGGAAGATATGGCGGTAGTTCATGCGTCGGGGTTTACCCGATCCGACAGCGCCGCGCCAGCGCTCTCAGAGCGACCGTCACGCAGCATGGCTGTCAGGTGTTCGTCAGTTGATGGCCGCGACCTGCTGGGCGTTGCGGAAGCTGCGGCGGGTACGCGGGGCGACACTGACGGGATCGCTGTCTTCACAACGGGAGGAGGCGAGCAGCTTGGCGCTCTGCGTGTCCAGTTCGGACAGGCTCTGCCAGATCTTGCAGACATAGGCCTGGGCGCGGCGGCCCGAGCTGCCATTGTAGCGGGTCAGCGCGGTCTTCCAGTTGCCTTCCTCGCCGTGGAAGCGGACGAGAAGCTGGCCGGCATAAAACACGTTGTCGCGCGGCTCGACGATCTTCTCCAGCGGTTGGAACTCGCCCCGGTGAGTCGCGACCGACAGCTGCATGCAGCCGACATAGGTGTTGCTGCGAAGCTGGCCGCGATGGTCGCGCAGGTGGCGGGCAGCGTCACTGACATTCCGGGCGTAATAGGGGCGACCCTGCACGCTCATCGCGAACGGGTGGGGAGCGCCGTCCTGGCCGCTCTCCACCAGGGCGATGGCGACCAGCATGCCGGACGGAATGCCCAACTTCTGCTCGGCTTCCACCGCGTGGGTGACGCAGCTTTCCTTCGACTGAGGCGCGGTCTGGGCCTGGGCCATGCCGGAAACGGTGAGGACAGCCATGGAAGCCGTCAGCAGTCCCGCAGCCAGTGCGAAGCGTCCACACCCTGTGGCGCCTACGCGCTGATTTCGTCCCCGCATCCCAAACCTCCTTCTGCTGTCGCCCCGTGTTCTACGGCGGCTGTTTGACCCCCCGCGCGGGGCCGTTGTTCCGGTCACCGAGTCGCTTACGGCGACCGCCTCCTACCCAGATGTTCAGCGCCTCCCAATCGGGCGCCGGGGCCACACTTCCAAAAATTTGATCCATCGTCAACCCGCTTGCACCCTGGTAATACCACAGCTTTCGTCCGGCAGATGTCACGCCGAGCCCTGAAACGGACGGCTTAGGCCCTTCGGCGTGGGACATAAGCCATTGAATCGCCACATTTGCCGGCGATAACGATAGGGTTAGCCAAGCTGGCTCCACTATCCTTTTGAACAGGGTCCGCAAACAGGGCTACTGCGACCGCGTGTCGCCGGAATCACACTTCGGAAGGATTTTCGCTCCCCCCTTGCGCAGCGCAGCATGTTGGGGCAGTAAACTCCGCCGCCTTATTTCCCGGGACTCGGATGCCTGGGGGTTGGCGGAGCCGCAGCGTCGCCCGGGACGGCCCGATGGCGGGCGGAGGCGGGTTCTCCGGGCCGGCGGCATCTCCCTGGCCGAAGCCCGACACCAGAGGACATTCATCCGTGTCAGCGGATCCCTCCTTCGGCGACGAGCCGAAAATCTACAATCTCGATCAAATGTTCCGGGTTGGATACGACCGGCTCTATGCCGGGGATCACGCCGGGGCCGGGCTCGCATTCCGTGCCGCCGTCATTGTCGATCCCGACAATGGCGAAGCGTGGTCCGCGCTGGGCGAAGCGGAAGGCGCACAGGGTCCGGCGGGGCAGACCGCCGCCTGTTTCCGGCGCGCCGTCGCGCTTGAGCCGGGAAACCGGGCATGGCGGTCGATGCTTGCCGATGCCCTGCGGCAGTGCGGCGAAATCGATGCTGCACTTGCGCTTTTCCACGCTCTGGCGGCGGAGCGGAGCGATTCGGCGCAGGTTCGACTCGGGCTCGCCCGCTGTCTCGCTGCACTTGGCCGGTCCGATGAGGCGTTGGAGGAATTCCGGGAGGCGGTGGCTCTGCGCCCCAACGACCGCGATGCCGTGCTGGCATTGGCCGAAACACTGAGCGCGTCGGGCGATGCGCTGGCGGCGGTCGAACTGCTTCAGCCGCTTGCCCGCCGGTACGAGGACGATTCGGCTGTCCATCATGCGCTGGGACGCAGTTGGCTTGCCCTTCGCGAACCGGTGAAGGCTCTGGCTGTGCTCCGTCACGCCCGGGGCCTCGCGGAGGGGGATGAGGCGGCGGCCATAGAACGGTTGATCGCCGCTCTGGAGGCCGGGGAGGGGGCCGACCTGTCGGCCGCCTATGTCCGTGCCCTGTTCGACCGCTATGCCGACCGCTTCGACCAGGATCTGGTCGGCAAGCTCGGCTATGCGGCGCCGGACCTGCTGCGCTCTGCGGTCGACCGGGTGATGCCCGCTGCCGTGGCTCTGCGGATTCTCGATCTCGGCTGCGGCACCGGGCTGGCGGGGGTGACCTTCAAACCGCTTGCCGCACATCTGGCCGGGGTCGATCTGTCGCCGAGGATGGTCGAGAAGGCACGCCAGCGCATGCTCTATGAAGAGTTGAGTGTCGGCGACGTAGTGGAGGCGATGGAGCGGACGCCCGGCGGCTGGGACCTGCTGGTCGCCGCCGATGTCCTTGTCTATATCGGCGATCTCGCAGCCGTCTTTGCCGCGGCGGCCCACGCTCTGGTGCCAGGAGGCCATTTCGCCGCGACCGTGGAGCGTCTGGCGGACGAAGCGGCGGTCGATCCCTTTGTTCTCGGCGCCACCCGGCGATATGCCCATGCCGAAGGCTATGTCCGGGAAACCGCGGGCATGGCCGGGTTCACGATCCGCCTGATGGAGCCCTGCACGCCGCGCCGGGAGAAGGGCGTACCGGTTCCCGGCCTGCTGTTCGTGGTGGAGCGGGCGGCGCCATAAGGGAGGCGCCGCAGACCTCGACGCTCTCTTTGGCGGATGGCCCTTTCAGATGGCCTGGGTGTAACGGCCGCCATCGCCGGGCAGGCACCAGCGGGCATGCAGTTGACCCTTCGCATCGAAGCTGCATGCGATCCATCCGGCCCCCCGCAGCAGGCGCCGCCCGTTTTCCGCGAAGGGCGGCATCTCGAACCGATGGGCCGGCAGGGGATGATCGGGGCGGATCGCCAGCGGCTCCGCCAACCGTGACCGCCAGCCGGCCGGCCGGCCGGTTGCGGTGAAAGTGGGGGTATAGAGCTGCCACATCTCCAGCCCGCCACCGCGCAGCACTCCCCGCGCTCCCGCTCCGTCTGCAAGGCCTCGGGACGCGATGGTGATGCGGCAGCCGCTGCGCCGGGAAAAATCGCCCAGGGTGCGCAGCATCCTCTCCCAATCGGCATGGCGTCCGGCCGACGACAAACGGTCCCCCAGCCGCCCCTGCAGCCGGCCCTCCAGTCGGTTGCGCATCCGGTCCGGAATTGCGCTTCCCAGGCGGTCGAGCAAGGCGGCGGCGGGAGACAGGAGCGGCCCGCCGCTGACCAGGATCAGATGCCGGCATCCGGCGAAGCGGTCGAGCCAGTCGGACAGCAGGCTCCAGTCCCGTTCGGACAGCAGGCGCCGACTGTTGCGGTCGGTCCAGAGATCGAGCGCAAGAAGGCCGGCTTCGCCCAGGACGAAGCCCTGCGCCAGCGTTCCGCAGGCGGACCCCCACAGGCAATCCGGCGGGCTGTCCGCCACCGACCCGGTCTGGAACAGCTGGACCTGACGCCTCACCGCCATCAGCAGCGGACGCAGGCTGCGCGATGTGGCGTCGCCCTCCTCCCGGCTGCTCCAGGCGCCCGCCAGCAGACGGCCGAGATCGGCGCCATCCCACATCATCACCGACGGGATGGAGGCCAGCGCCGAGGCCGCGGCGGCACCGCTCCAAACCCGCAGCATCCGGTCGAAGCCGGCGGTCATCAATTCCTCCGCCACACCGGGCAGGGCGGGGCCGAGCCGCCGTGAGGCATCCGTCAGCAATCCCCGGGCCTGGGCGGAGGCTGACATCACCGCGTCGCCATCGATCTGCCCGCCCGCCTGAACCAACAGGTGATAGCGGTCGGCGGTATGCCGGGAGATCAGGTCGGGCCAGAGAGCCGGCGGCGCATTGGCGTCGGGACCGGCATCTCCACTCATTCCGCTCCCGTAAAGAATAGCGAGGCGGGGAAATGAATGACGGCCCGGAACGATCACGTTCCAGCGGGGACCGTCAGGGAAACCGTATGTGACATCCGTGTCGCGCATGCCGCGGGGAACGGCGAAGTCGAAGCGCCATACCTGGCGGCGGCGCCAGACCATCAGGTGACGCGGCGGGACGGGCAGGGTGACGCCGTCCACCCGCAGATCGTCGGGCTCGACGTCCCCATCCAGAACGAACAGCGCCGACAGCCACCATCGGTCGCGCTGCTCCCCGCGGAAGTACAGGATCGGGCCGAGCAGGATGCTCGGCTCCGCTCGTCTCGGCGCCATGCTTCATCCGTCCGAACCGGCCCTTCCCCCAAAGATGGGCCTGCCGCATGCAATAGCGCAATGTGCTGCCGGACGGAGAAAAAATAACGCGGGGCGCGCGGCCGGGGGGCCGTCAGCCGTTCCGCTTGCGCAGCAGTTCCAGCATTCGGGGGGGTACCTCTTCGCTCAGGACCGGGTCGTAAAGGCGATGAAGCTCCTCGACATGCTGGCGATGCTGAGCGAGCAGCGCCTTTGCGTCGGGATCGCTCTCGACCACGCTCTCGAATTCGGCACGCTCCCGCTCGTCCAGGGCGCCGTCCAGATAGGCGTTTATATCGGTCATCGTTACACGCTTCATCTCTGTCGTTCCCGGATGGGTCGCCGGGGTTCTCCCCTGGGACACGATCAACCGTGACACGTCCGGTGGCTCCACCGCTGGCGGACGGCTCGGCCGAAAGGACCCCTACCCCATCTTATGGGCATGATCCTCGGCCATACCAGTCCGACAAACGGCGCGATCATTGCTCACTTTCGAGACGAGCAATCCGGCACTGCCATCCTCTTTCGCGTCGCCCGGCCAAGTAACAAGGCAATGTCGCCGATTGTTCCGGCTCTCTTCTGTGAGGAACGCCGTGCATTGGGGTTTGTTGTGAATGTGCAACTCATCCCATCCATACCCGAACGGCTTGCCAACCAAGGAGAATACCTATGACTCAACAGGAAAGCAGGCAGCCGCCCCAGCATCAGGACACCCGGCCCGGCCATCAGGGTCCCATGGTACCGCAGCCCTCGGAAACCCGGCCTGGCTATCGCGGCAGTGGCAAGCTGCGCGACAAGGTTGCGCTGATCACTGGCGGTGACAGCGGCATCGGACGGGCCATCGCCGTGCTGTACGCACGTGAGGGTGCGAAGGTCGGCATCCTGTACCTGAACGAGGATGACGATGCCCGTGAGACCCGCCGGCTGATCGAAGCCGAAGGTCAACCCTGCACCATCCTGAGCGGCGACGTCGGCGACGAGGAGATCTGCCGCAAGGCGGTGGAGCAGCTCATCGGCGAGCATGGCCGCATCGACATCGTCATCAACAACGCGGCCGAACAGCATCCGCAGAAATCGATCGAGGACATCACCGCCGAACAGCTGGAGCGGACCTTCCGCACCAACATCTTCGGCCAATTTTATATGGTGAAGGCCGCGCTGCCGCACATGCACGAAGGGGCCTGCATCATCAACACCACGTCGGTCACCGCCTACAAGGGCAGTCCGGAATTGCTGGACTACTCCGCGACCAAGGGGGCCATCGTTGCCTTCACCCGGTCGCTGTCGATGTCGCTGGCCGACCGCGGCATCCGCGTCAATGCGGTGGCGCCCGGTCCGATCTGGACTCCGCTGATCCCCTCCACCTTCGACGAGGAGAAGGTGGAGAAGTTCGGCAGCAACGTGCCGATGAAACGTGCCGGCCAACCCGACGAGGTGGCGCCAGCTTATGTGTTCCTGGCATGCGATGACTCTTCTTATATGTCCGGTCAGGTACTGCACCCGAATGGCGGCACCGTGGTGAATGGCTGACGGACGACAGGCGGGCGGCTCCGACGCCAGCGGCACCGGAGCCGTCCCCGGTCATCTCGCGCGGTCGGCGTCTTCCGGACCCGGCGTGAAAAGCCCCACATAACGCGAACGCCCCCCGCAGCGGACTGCGGAGGGCGTTCATGGCCGATTTGGCGGGGACGTAGCACCGACATGGAGGAGTTCCGGTCGATCAGGCGGCCATCAGGTTGTTCAGCCGTTCCCGCGCCCGGCACAGGCGCGAGCGGATGGTGCCGATCGACACGTTCAGCGTTTCCGCCGCTTCCTGATAGGGACGGCCTTCGATGGCGACCAGCTTGACGACCTTGCGCTGGCTGGGGGTGAGGGAGGAAAAGGCCCGGTCGACATCGCGGAAAACCAGCCGCGACATCTGCGCCGCATCGACCGACATGGCGCCGTCCCACAGTTCCACCTTCGTCACATGGCGGTCGCGCTGCAGGTTGTTGAAGTGCAGGTTCTTCAGCATGGTGGTCAGCCATGCCTGCATGTTGGTGCCGGGTTCGAAACGATGCTGGCGCGACAAGGCACGGGCCAGGCAGTCCTGCAGCAGGTCTTCTGCGGCGTTGGCGTCACGGGTCAGCTTGCAGGCATAGCGCTGCAGGTTCGGCATGCAGCGGATCAGTTCGTTTTCGAACGAGTACGCCATGGTCTTTCATTCCTCCACGGTCTGTGTACGTCTCCCGCCGGCCTGGTCGGCGGCGGCGCCCGTCGCGGTCAGGCGGGGCGCGGAGCGGGGACGGCGTTGGGCTTTCCGGCGCGCAAAGGCGGCGCCACCGGTTCGAAGGGCTGACAGTGCTTTTTTCGGTCTTGAACGCTCAGGGCGTCCTGGGGATGGTCTCCCGGGGGCCCATGGGCCGGCCCGTCATCTGGCGCGGGTCGGCTGCCTCTGCGAGGTATTGCGGAACGATCCGGTCGGCGGTGGCGTCATTGAGGCGGTCCCGTTGTTGCCCGTCTTTGATCGTGTCGGGAGCTAAACGCGCCGTCCGCCGATGATGTTCCACCGCAGGATTCGGAAAGAGTGACATCGGTGGCAGAATCCGGCGATTCCGGTCCAGGCTCCGCTTGCCGGGCTTACCACCATCGAACGCGGCTGCCGGTGCGCACCTGCAACAGTCAGTGGCCGGGACCCAGCAGCTTTTCCAGGCGCAGCGCCGCCATTCCGTCTTCGTAATAATCCGGATAGGTGGAGAAACAGCGATAGCCGGCGGCGGTGTAGAGGGCGATTGCCGCAGAATTGTCGGCCCGCACCTCCAGCCTCATGCCGCGGCAGCCATGGTCGGCGGCGGCTTTCTCCAGGGCGGCAAGCAGGCTGCGGCCGAGTCCCTGCCCACGTTTGTCCGGGGCCACAGCGAAGGAGGTCAGCCGGGCGAAGGGCGTCCCGGCATGGAATCCGACGACCCCATAGCCGCCGGGCTGATAGGACGGCGGCCTTTCTTGCACCTTCGGTACTTGGCGGTATGCCACAAGCACCACACCTTTTGCTTGCCGGATCGCATAACGGAAGTTGCGCTGTGTCATCCGGTCGGTCGCGAAGCTCTGCTCCTCGATCGCCAGCAGCGCAGGAATATCGGCCGATTCGGCGTGGCGGATGCCGATGCATGCTGCATCGCAGTGGACAGGATTGGATTCGTGACGCATCGTTGATGGGAAATAGGGAAGGGGATGACAACCTACTCCCTTTTACCACAGCGAAACGACGGTAGGTTCCATCTGGGGAAAGCTTTGCTTAACCAACAGGGCAGACACTTCCCCAATATACGGAGCGCCGTCCTTCCAGCCGCCCGCTCCTATTGGCCTTTCACGCAGAAAGTCAGGACATGGACGCTCGGTTCAAATCTCGCGACATCGAACGCCGCAGCCTCGATGTCGATGGCCTCAAACGGTCGTTCCTGGAATGGCTGGTTTATTCGGTCGGCAAGGATGCACGCGCCGCCACGCGCCGCGACTGGTTCCACACCGTGGCGCTGGCCGTCCGCGACCGCGTCGTCGACCGCTGGATGGACACGACCCGCAGCTATTATCATGAAGACGCCAAGCGCGTTTATTACCTTTCCCTGGAGTTCCTGATCGGGCGCCTGCTGACCAACAGCCTGTCGAACCTGGGCATCGTGGACGAGTGCCGTCAGGCGCTCGACCGCCTCGGCCTGTCGATGGAGGATGTGGTCGACGCCGAGCCGGACGCGGCACTCGGCAACGGCGGCCTCGGCCGTCTGGCCGCCTGTTTCCTCGACAGCATGGCTTCCCAGAATCTGCCCGGCTACGGCTATGGCATCCGCTACGAGTTCGGCCTGTTCGAGCAGCGCTTCGAGAACGGCTGGCAGGTCGAATACCCCGAACAGTGGCTGCAATTCGGCAACCCGTGGGAATTCGCCCGTCCGGAGGTGCTGTATCCGGTCCAGTTCTACGGCCGCGTCGAAGAGTTCCGCGACAGCGTCGGCGAGCGCGCCTACCGCTGGGTCGATGCCGACCGCGTGCTGGCGATGGCCTATGACACGCCGGTCGTCGGATTCGGCGGCGAGACGATCAACACGCTGCGCCTGTGGTCGGCCCGCGCCACCCGCGACTTCAACTTCGGCCACTTCAACGACGGCGCCTATATGAAGGCGGTCGAGCAGAAGATCCTGTCGGAGAATCTCAGCCGCGTCCTCTATCCCAACGACGCGACGGAGACCGGCAAGGAGCTGCGGCTGAAGCAGGAGTATTTCTTCACCTCCGCTTCTCTGCAGGACATCCTGCGCCGCTACCTTCAGCATCACTCCACCTTCGAGAACCTGCCCAACAAGGCGGCGATCCAGCTGAACGACACCCACCCGGCCATCGGCATCGCCGAACTGATGCGCCTGCTGGTCGATCAGCATGCGCTGCGCTGGGACGACGCGTGGGAGATCACCCGCGCCACCTTCGCCTACACCAACCACACCCTGCTGCCCGAGGCGCTGGAAGCCTGGCCGGTGCGGATGATCGAGCGGGTGCTGCCGCGCCACATGCAGATCATCTACGAGATCAATGCCAAGTTCCTGAACCGCACCAAGGCGAAGGCGGCAGGGGACAATGCCAAGCTGTCGCGGCTGTCGCTGATCGACGAGCGCGGCGAGCGCCGCGTGCGCATGGGCAACCTCGCTTTCCTCGGTTCGCACAAGGTCAACGGCGTGTCGGCCCTGCACACCGACCTGATGAAGCAGACGGTGTTCGCCGACTTCCACGAGGAATTCCCGGACCGCATCAACAACAAGACCAACGGCATCACCCCGCGCCGCTGGCTGAAGCAGGCCAACCCGGCTTTGTCGGAGCTGATCACCACCCGCATCGGCGAGGGCTGGATCTCCGACCTGTCGCAGATCGCGGCCTTGCGCGAGAAGGCCGACGACGTGGTGTTCCGCGAGGAGTTCCGCCGGGCCAAGCGCAAGAACAAAAAGCGTCTGGCCGCCTATATCGCCCGCCAGACCGGCGAGGAGGTGCTGGTCGACAGCATCTTCGACGTGCAGGTCAAGCGCATGCACGAATACAAGCGCCAGCTGCTGAACGTGCTGCACACCATCGCGCTCTACAACGAGATGCGCGACAACCCGACGGTCAGCTGGGTTCCGGTGACCAAGGTGTTCGCCGGCAAGGCGGCGCCCTCCTATCACATGGCCAAGCTGATCATCAAACTGATCAACGACGTCGCCAAGGTGGTGAACCACGACCCGTCGGTGCACGACAACCTGAAGGTCGTGCTGCTGCCGAACTACAATGTGACCGCGGCGGAGATCATCATTCCGGCCGCCGACCTGTCGGAGCAGATCTCCACCGCTGGCATGGAGGCGTCGGGCACCGGCAACATGAAGCTGGCCCTGAACGGCGCGCTGACCATCGGCACGCTGGACGGCGCCAACGTCGAGATCCGCGAGCATGTGGGTGCGGACAACATCTTCATCTTCGGCATGACCGCGGATGAGGTGAACGACCTGCGCGCCAGCGGCGGTTTCAACCCGCGCGAGGTGATCGCGTCGAACCCCAGCCTGAAGCGGGCGCTCGACATGATCTCGACCGGCGCCTTCTCGCCGGACGACCGCAACCGCTACCACCCCATCGTCCAGGCGCTGACCGACGGCGGCGACCATTTCCTGGTGACGGCGGACTTCGCCGACTATTGCCGGGCGCAGGATGCCGCGATGCAGCTGTACCGCGACCCCGAGGAATGGACCCGCAAGGCCATCCTGAACACCGCCAACATGGGCTGGTTCTCGTCCGACCGTACCGTCAACGAGTATGCCGGCGAGATCTGGGACGTACACCCGGTCAAGCCGAGCCATGACGGCGAGGGGTTCCGGTAAAGCCGGTAATTTCTGAAAGGGCGAACGCGCAGGCGCTTTACAATGCCTGCGCGTTCGGATAAGAAGGCGTCATGAACCGCAAGGCCATCACCATCACTACGACCAAAAAAGCGACTCGCTTCGGCGGGCAGCGTCGTGGTGCGTGCTGATCGGATCGACCAGCGTTTCTTCCACGAGGCAGGCCCCGCCGGACAACGGACGGGGCCTCGTCGTATCCGGGGTCCGCTGTCCGAACGACCGATAGGCCGGTCCGATCAACAGTGCGATAGACAGGACGGAACCCCGCCATGAGCAGCAGCAACGCCTCCGCTTCTTCCAAGTCCCTCCGCGTCGCCGTGGTCGGCGCCACCGGCGCCGTCGGCCGCGAGATGGTCAAGGTCCTTCACGACCGCAACTTCCCGGTCGCCGAACTCGGCCTGTTCGCCTCCGAGCGGTCCGCCGGCAAGGTTCAGGACACCCCCTATGGCGCCCTGACCCTGACGGCTTTCGATGCCGCGGTGGTGAAGGGGTACGACGTTGTCCTGCTGGCGGTGTCGGGCGATTTCGCCAAGGCGCACGCCAAGGATCTGGCCTCGGCCGGTGCGCTGGTGATCGACAACAGCTCCGCCTTCCGCTACGACGCCGACATCCCGCTGATCGTTCCGGAAATCAACGCCCACGTCTTCCGCGAGGCGTACGCTGCCGGGTCGCGCCTGATCGCCAACCCGAACTGCACCACGGCCATCGCCGTCGTGGCGCTCGGTCCGCTGCACAAGGCCTTCGGCATCAAGCGCGCCATCGTCTCCACCTATCAGGCGACCAGCGGCGCGGGCGCCGAGGGCATGGCCGAGCTGGAAGAGCAGACTCGCAACCAGCTGGACGGCAAGCCGGTCACCAACAGCGTGTTCCGCCACCCGATCCCCTTCAACCTGATCCCCCAGATCGACGCCTTCCAGGAGAACGGCTACACGAAGGAGGAGATGAAGGTCACGTGGGAGACGCGGAAGATCATGGAGGTTCCGGATCTGCCGGTCAGCTGCACCGCCGTCCGCATTCCGACCTACCGCGCCCATTCCGAGGCCATCACGCTGGAGACCATCCAGCCGGTCACGCCCGACGCTGCCCGCGCCGTCCTGGCCGACGCCGCCGGCGTGAAGGTGGTGGACGATCCGGCCAACGGCGCCTACCCGATGCCGCTGAACGCCACCGGCCAGTATGACGTCGAGGTCGGCCGCATCCGCAACAACATCGTCTTCGGCGATCATGGCCTGGACCTGTTCGTCTGCGGCGACCAGCTGCTGAAGGGCGCCGCCCTGAACGCCGTGCAGATCGCCGAGCTGGCGCTGTAAGGCAGACGGCAATGCTCTGGAATCCCAGGGCAGGCACTGCTATGTAATGCGACGGGGGCCGACGGGCGTGTTTCGCCTGTCGGCCCTTTCGCCGTTCGTACCGTATAACGCCTTCAAGTCACGGGATTCTGCGCATGTCCGAACTTCAGGACGCCGTCTCCCGCCGTCGGACCTTCGCCATCATCGCGCACCCCGACGCCGGTAAGACCACGCTCACGGAAAAGCTGCTGCTGTTCGGCGGTGCCATCCAGATGGCCGGTGCCGTCAAGGCGCGCGGCGAGCAGCGGCGCGCCAAGTCGGACTGGATGAAGGTGGAGCGCGAGCGCGGCATCTCGGTGACCGCCTCCGTCATGACATTCGATTTCGACGGGCGCACCTTCAACCTGCTCGACACGCCGGGCCACGAGGACTTCTCGGAGGACACCTACCGCACGCTGACCGCGGTCGACAGCGCGGTGATGGTGATCGACGGCGCGAAGGGCATCGAGGCGCAGACGCTGAAACTGTTCGAGGTCTGCCGTCTGCGCGACGTGCCGATCATGACCTTCTGCAACAAGATGGACCGCGAGGCGCGCGATCCCTTCGACCTGATCTCGGAGATCGAGAGCGCGCTGGCGCTGGAGGTCACGCCGGCCAGCTGGCCCATCGGCATGGGCCGCGACTTCCTGGGCTGCTACGACCTGATCCGCGACCGGCTGATCCTGATGGACCGCAGCAAGGGCGACGAGATCGACGAAGGCATCGAGTGCAACGGCCTGGACGATCCCCGTCTGGACGAGCTGCTTCCCGCCCACGCCGTCGCCAAGCTGCGTGAAGAGGTGGAGATGGCGCGCGGCCTGATGCCGGCCTTCGATCTGGAGGCCTATCGCGCCGGCCATCTGACCCCGATCTATTTCGGCTCCGCCATCAACAATTTCGGCGTGCGCGAGCTGCTGTCCGGTCTGGCGGAGAACGCCCCGCCGCCGCGTCCGCAGCCGGCCGATCCGCGCACCGTCGAACCGGACGAGGAGAAGGTCACCGGATTCGTGTTCAAGGTCCAGGCCAACATGGACCCGAACCACCGCGACCGCATCGCCTTCGTCCGTCTCTGCTCCGGCCGTTACAAGCGCGGCGCCAAGCTGAAGCACATCCGCTCCGGCAAGCTGATGGCGGTGAACAACGCCGTTCTGTTCCTCGCCCGCGACCGAGAGGTTGCGGAGGAGGCATGGCCCGGCGACATCATGGGCATCCCCAACCATGGCAGCCTTCGCATCGGCGACACGCTGACGGAGGGCGAGGATCTGCGCTTCACCGGCGTGCCGAGCTTCGCGCCGGAACTGTTGCAGCGCGTCCGCCCGGACGACCCGATGCGGGTGAAGCACCTGCGCAAGGCGCTGGAGCATTTCGCCGAAGAAGGCGCTTCCCAGGTGTTCAAGCCGCTGACCGGCGCCGACTGGGTCGTCGGTGTCGTCGGCCAGCTGCAGTTCGAGGTTCTGGCCTCGCGCATCGAGGCGGAATACGGCATCGCCGCCCGATTCGAGGGTGCGGGGCTGGACGCCGCCCGCTGGGTCGAGACCGACGACAAGGTTCAGCTGGAAAAGTTCATCGAGCTGAACCGCTCGGCGCTGGCCGAGGACCATGACGGCGCACTGGTGTTCCTCGCCCGCAACGCCTGGCACCTGAACCGCGCGCAGGAGGATTTCCCGGCGCTGCGCTTCCTGAAGACACGCGAGCAGAATCGCAAGGTCCACACCGCCGCGTGACGCAAACGCCCGCTCACGTGGCCGTAACCACGGAGCGGGCGTCCTTTCAGTAGAGAAACCTCACAGATCTGCCCTTAACGGATTGACGGCTTGACGGAGTCGGTCCGGTGGCGGAACGTGTGCCGATGCGTCAGTTGGTTTCGACGCCTAATCAACGTCCTCCGTCGGACGGGCACGGTGGGAAAAGAGGCGGACATGGCGGTGGGATTGGAAGAGCTTCTGGACACCGGCGGTTTCGTGCCCCATGGGGTCTGCCTGCTCTGGCGCCCCGACATCCTGATGCTGCATGTCGCGTCGGACGTGCTGATCGGCCTGTCCTATTTCTCGATCCCGGTGGCCCTGATCTATTTCGTGATGCGCCGCCGCGACGTGGCCTTCGGCTGGATGGCGCTGCTGTTCGCGCTGTTCATCATCGCCTGCGGCACCACCCATTTCCTGTCGGTCTGGACCTTGTGGACTCCCGACTATGTGCTCGAAGGTCTGGTGAAGCTGATCACCGCTTTCGCCTCGCTGGCGACCGCCGCGGCGCTCTGGTGGTTGATGCCGCGCCTGTTGGCCCTGCCCAGCCCGCGGGAGCTTGAGGCAAGCAACCGCGCCCTGGAACTGGAGGTGGCGACCCGGCGCGAAATGGAGGCCCGCTATTCGGGCTTCTTCAACAACCTGGGCGAGGCGCTGTTCATCGTCCAGGTTCTTCCCGACGGTGACTTCGCCTACGACGCGATCAATCCGGCATTGGCGAGAATCGGCGGCTTGGACCCCGATCTGATGCGGAACCGCCGTGTCCGAGATGCGGTGAACCCGGAACTGGCCGATCTGGTCATCCCGCGCTACGCCGCCTGCCGCGACAGCGGCAAATCCATCGATTACGAAGAGACGCTGGACATGCCGGCCGGCCAGCGCGTTTTCCACACCATGCTCGTGCCGGTCAAGGACGCCGCCGGCCGGGTCGTCCAGATCCTTGGCAGCGGCCGCGACGTGACCGAACGCAAGCGCTTGCAGGAGGAGGTGATCCAAACCTCCAAGCTGGCGACGCTGGGCACGCTGGCTGCGGGCATGGCGCACGAGATGAGCCAGCCGCTGAACGTCATTCGTCTGTGGACGGAAAACACCCTGACCCGCCTGCATGACAATCTGCTCGAACCCGCCCGTGCGGAGAAGGCGTTGAAGCTGGTGATCGAGCAGACCGAGCGCATGGGCAAACTGATCGACCATGTTCGCATGTTCGGGCGACGGGACGGCGGAGGCATGCGGACCTTCCATCCCGCCGACTGCGTTCAGAGCGCGGTCGAGCTTGTCCGCCATCAATATCGTCAGGAAGACATCGAGATCGTCGAGAAAGGCTGGGCGGCGCAACTGGCGGTATCCGGACGGCCACTTGAACTGGAGCAGGTGATCCTCAACCTGTTTTCGAACGCACGCGACGCGATCGTCGCACTTCGTGCAACGGGTGGAGCAGCGGGACGCATCATGGTGGCGGTCGGCGACGATCCCGACGGGTATAGCGTGGTCATCCAGGTGACCGACGATGGCGGCGGGATCGATCCCTCGGTGCTGCCACAGATATTCGATCCCTTCTTCACCACCAAGGAGGTCGGCAAGGGATCCGGCCTGGGGCTGTCGATCGGCTATGGAATCATCGACGGCATGGGTGGGCGGATCGAAGCGCGCAACGTCGATCTGGAAGGTGGAGGCCGCGGCGTCCGCTTCACCATCACGCTGCCGAGCCAACCGGTCTCCTCAGTCGACAGGGAGTTCTCGCATGCCTGATCGGTTCCATATCCTGATCGCGGAAGACGAGGTGCTGGCGGCCATGGCGCTGGAGGACTTCCTGTCCTTCAAAGGCTTCCGGGTGACCGTCGCCGCCAATGGGGTGGAGGCGCTGGAGCGCTATGCCGCCGAGCGGATACACGCGCTGGTGACCGACCTTCGCATGCCGCGCATGGATGGCGAGACGCTGATCCGAGAAATCCGTGACCGCGACGCCACCCTGCCGGTGGTGGTGATGACCGGTTACCTGACGGAGGACAGCGACCTGAAGCAGGAGCGCTGGAAACCGCTGGAGATCTTCAGCAAGCCGGTCAACCCGCGCACCATCTGCAACACGCTGCACCGTATGCTGGGCATACCGCTGGAAGCCTGAGGCGTTTCCCTTAGTCTTCCAGCGGTTCGACGTCCACGCTGACGGTCAGGCCATGGCCGGCTCCACCCAGCAGGACGCCACGGGCCGGGCTGACGTCGTCATAATCGCGTCCCCAGGCGATTGTAATGAAGTCGCGGTTGGCGATGCAGGCGTTGGTCGGGCAGATGTCGAGCCAGCCGGCGGTCGCCCCGCACCAGACCGAGGCCCAGGCATGGCTGACGTCCGCACCCACCAGCCGCGGCTGGCCGGGCGGGGGCAGGGTACGCAGATAGCCCGAGACATAGCGTGCCGGCAGTCCGATGGCGCGGGCGCAGCCGACGGCGATATGGGCAAAGTCCTGGCAGACGCCTCGGCGGTTGCGCATCACGGACGCCAGCGGAGTCGCGACCGTGGTGGCCGTGGGATCGAAGGCGAACTCGCGGTTGATGCGGTTCATCAGGCTGATGGCCGCCGCGACCGCCGGACGGCCCGGCGTGAAGCTTCCCCGGACATAGTCCAGCAGTTCCGGACTGGAGGCGACCAGCGCGCTGTCGAAGCAGTATTGCGTGATCTCCGCACCGTCGTCCGGCCCTGTCAGGCCGCGCAGGCTGTCGCGCACATGCTCCCACGCTGGCGAATCGTCGGGCACCAATGCGGGCGGATCGAACACTTCCACTTCGCTTTCGGCGATGACGGAGAAAGTCCGGTGCGGCTCCTGCACGGCGACGTAGGTGACGGTGTTGCCGAAATAATCCACCCGCTCCGTCCGCACGGCCGGGACCGGGTCGATGGTCAGCAGGCTGCGCCGGATGCGCTGGCGCGGGTGCGGCCGGGCGGTCAGGTGCAGCAGATGGTGGGAGATCGGCACGTCCTCGCCATAGTCGTAGGCGGTGGAGTGGCGCAGGCGATAGCGGGTGGAAAGATCGCTGCTGCCGGAAGCGGGAGCGGAGGGCGGAGGCGTCATCGCTTCAGGCCGATCTTGCGAAGGCATGGCTGAAATAGGCGTGAGCCAGGAAATTCGACACGTCCGGCAGCGTCATCGCCAGCGTGTCCAGCAGCGTGCGCAGCGCCTCGCTGGAGGCCATGGCGTCGGTGCGTTCCAGGCTGTTGCGCGCGGCGGCGACGATGGCCAGCGCGCCGCCGGTCGGGTCCGTCCCGGTGCCGACGCCCTGGCTGGGCAGCGCCCGCATGTGCCGGTCGAGTGCCGCCAGCTGGAAAGCCAGCGCACGGGGGTTGGCTTCCTCGCCCAGCAGCAGGTCCAGCACAGGCGTGCGCAGCACGCTGGTCAGGTGGCGGGCGCGATAGGTCATCACGCTCTCGCCCAACTCCAGCAGCACCGACAGGGTGGCGGCCTGCATCGGCTCGTCCTGGCGGTCGAGATCGGCGACATGGACCCCGCGCATCAGCGCCACCATATGCAGCGACCGCTCGATCCGCCGGCCGATGTCGAGGAAGCGCCAGCCGGCCCCCCGCGTCATGCTATCCTGTTCAAGGCCGGAGAAGGCGGCCAGCATGATCATCGCATCGTCCAGCCGCAGCAGCAGCGAGGCCGCGTCCATGCGTCCCTTCGGCTGCTGGGTCTGGCGGTCGATTGCCGATACCACCCGCCACATGTCCATCGACAGGCGGTCGCGCACCGAATAGGCGGTGCGGTGCAGCCTCAGCACCTGGGCACGCAGGCTGTTGGGATGGTCCGGGTCCGTCACCGCCGCATGCAGCGCATCGCGCAGGCCGCGGCTGGTGCCGCTTTCCGTCACCCGCGCCAGTTCCGCCGGGATCATGCCGAGCGAACCGAGCAGGTCGAGCAGCGGGCGCTGCTGCAAGGTGGCGCCCGGCATGTTGCTGTCGATCAGGCGGCTTTGCGTCGCGCGCAGCAGACGCAGCGCGCCCTCCGCCCGTTCGGCATAGCGGCCGAGCCAATAGAGACCGTCGGCAACGCGGCTGGGCAGGTCGTTGGCGGATGGACGCGCACCGCTGGCCGTCGGCTCCATTGCCAGCGCAGACGGGCGCGGCTGGCCGGATACCACGTCGGCACGCCGCGGCGCCAGGATCCAGGTATCCTTGCTGCCGCCGCCGCTCTGCATCGACACGACCAGCCGCCCCGATTCGCTGGACACGCGGGTCAGGCCGCCGGGCATCACCGCATAGCCGCCGCTGGGGGTGGCGCAGAGGAAGACGCGCAGCACCAGCGGGCGCGGCTGGAGCCGGCCGTCCTGCCAGACCGGGGCGGTGGAGAGCGCCATCTGCTCCTGCGCCACGAAATACCAGGGGCGGCGCTTGATCCGCTCGGTCAGGGCAGAGCGTTCGGCAGCCGACAGCTGGGCGCCGAAGATCGGCTCGAAGGACAGCGACGGGAAGGCCGGCTTGATCACCAGACCGTCGAGATGGTCGATGACGTAGGCGCGTTCCGCATCGTTGCCGCACCACCAGCTGGCGACGCCGGGCAGCCGCAGTTCTTCCCCCAGCAGGTGGCGGCACAGCGTCGGCAGCGACGACTTCATCGCCATCGATTCCATCAGGCCGGAGCCGAGCGCGTTGGCCATCACGACGGTGCCGGCCCGAACCGCCTCGATCAGCCCGGCGACGCCGAGCGAACTGTCGGCGCGCATCTCCAGCGGGTCGGCGAAATCGGCGTCGAGCCGGCGCAGGATGACGTCCACCTGCTCCAGCCCGGACAGAGTCTTAAGATAGACCGTCCGGTCGCGCACCGTCAGATCCGCCCCTTCCACCAGGGTCAGACCGAGATAGCGGGCGAGATAGACATGCTCGAAATAGGTTTCGTTGTAGGGGCCGGGGGTCAGCAGCACCACGCGCGGCAATCGCCCGGCGGCACTGGTCCGCGGCGCGATGGAGAAAAGCGTTTCCTTGAAGGTGTCGAAGAAGCCGCTCAGCCGCTCCACTTGGCAATGGCGGAAGCTGTCGGGCAGGACCTTGGCGATAACCGCGCGGTTTTCCAGCGCATAGCCGCTGCCGCTCGGCGCCTGGGTCCGGTCGGACAGCACCCACCAGCGACCGTCGGGCGCACGGGCGAGGTCGACGGCGTAGAAATGCAGATGGACGTCGTTCGGAACCCGGATGCCGTGGACCGCGCGGCGGAAGCCGGGGTCGGCATGGATCACCGATGGCGGCAACCGGCCATAGCGGGTCAGCGTCTGCGGTCCATAGATGTCGGTCAGGATGGCGTTCAGCAGCGACGCCCGCTGGATCAGCCCCGATTCGATAGCCTTCCATTCATGGGCCGGCAGCAGTAGCGGCATCATGTCGAGCGGCCAGGGCCGCTCCATCCCGTTGGGATCGCCGTAGATGTTGTAGGTGACGCCGTTCTGGTGCAGAAGCCGCCGCGCTTCCTCCCAGCGTTGCGCCATCTGTTCGGAGTCGAGCGGCCCCAGCGAACTCATGAAAATCTGCCAGTGCGGCCGCAGCCGGCCCTGGCCGTTCACCATCTCGTCATAGACCTGTCCGGAGCCGTAGCCGATGGCGTCGGCCTCGCCGAACAGCGATCCCTGGGTGAAAGGGACCGGCGGCATCCCGGACGGGACCACGGATGCCGGCGCGCGGAATGGCTGATCGGGCTGGGACAAGGTCTGACTGGTGCGTATTGCCTATGAAGGAAGCAACAGTCTGAACGTCCCCGCCCGTCGATGCAAGGCTGGTGGACCTGGGATCCATCCGAAAGAGGAAAGATTCCGTGGCGATCCTGTCATCGATGGATGATCGCAGACCGGTGTCCTGAAACGAAAAAACCGGAGCGCCGCGCAAGGCGACGCTCCGGCTTGCCGGAAATTGCGGACCGATCCGACGCCGTCGGGTCGTCGAAACTCAGCCCCGCCGCAGATCCAGTGTCATCGGGAATTGCGGGTTGCGTTCCTCCGCCGGGCTGTCCATCGGGCCGGGGGTATGGCCGAAGGGGAAGAAGCGGGCCAGACGGCGCCCTTCCGCCTCGTTGGCATTAACCGGGAAGGTCTCGTAGTTGCGCCCGCCCGGATGCATGACGTGATAGGTGCAGCCGCCGATGGACCGGCCGGCCCAGCTGTCCAGGATGTCGAAGATCAGCGGGGTGTGGACCGGGATCGTCGGATGCAGGCAGGAGGGGGGCTGCCACGCGCGGTAGCGCACGCCGCCGACGAACTCGCCCTCCACCCCGGTCGGGATCAGCGGCACGCGCCGGCCGTTGCAGGTGATGACATGGCGGGCGTCGATCAGGCCGCTGACGCGGACCTGCACCCGCTCCACCGAGCTGTCGACATAGCGCACCGTGCCGCCGCCGCCCGGTTCCTCGCCCAGGACGTGCCAGGGCTCCAGCGCCATGCGCAGTTCCATGGTGATGCCGCGCTGGTTGACATGGCCGTAGACCGGGAAGCGGAAGTTGAAGTGCGGCGCGAACCAGCTGTCCTCCAGCGGATAGCCATGGTCGCGCAGATCCTGCAGCACGTCGGCCATGTCCTGCTGGAGGAAGTGCGGCAGCATGAAGCGGTCGTGAAGCTCGGTGCCCCAGCGCACCAGACGGCCTTTGTAGGGATGCTTCCAGAAGCGCGCGACCAGCGCCCGCATCAGAAGCTGCTGGGTCAGGCTCATCTCCGCATGCGGCGGCATCTCGAAGGCGCGGAACTCGACAAGGCCGAGGCGGCCGGTGGAGCTGTCCGGCGAATAGAGCTTGTCGATGCAGAACTCCGCCCGGTGGGTGTTGCCCTGCACGTCGACCAGCAGGTTGCGCAGCACCCGGTCGACCAGCCAGGGCGGACAGTTGCCGCTCGCCGCCGCCTGATCGATCTGGTTGAAGGCGATCTCCAGCTCATAGAGCTGGTCGTCGCGCGCCTCGTCCACCCGCGGCGCCTGGCTGGTCGGGCCGATGAACAGGCCGGAGAAGACGTAGGACAGGGCGGGGTGGTTCTGCCAGTAGGTGATCAGGCTGCGCAGCAGGTCGGGGCGGCGCAGGAAGGGGCTGTCGGCCGCGGTGGCGCCGCCCATCACCACATGGTTGCCGCCGCCGGTGCCGCAATGGCGCCCGTCGATCATGAACTTCTCCGCCCCCAGGCGGGACTGGCGCGCATCCTCGTACAGGGTGATGGTGTTGCGCACCAGATCGTCCCAGCTGTGGGCCGGGTGGATGTTCACCTCGATCACGCCGGGGTCCGGGGTGACGGCCAGCGAGTTCAGCCGCGGGTCCTTCGGCGGCTGGTAGCCTTCGATGACCACCGGCATCTCCAGTTCGACCGCCGTCGCCTCGATCTCCGCCAGCATCGCCAGATAGTCTTCCAGCGTGCTCATCGGCGGCATGAACAGGTGCAGGCGACCGTTGCGCGCCTCGCAGCTCAGGGCGGTGCGCACCACCCACCAGGCCGACTTGCCGTCCTCCGGCAGTTCGTCGCGGATTTCCGCCATGATGCGCTGGCGTTGGGCGATCCGCTTGTCCGTGTGGACGCCGCGGTCGGATTCCTGAACGGCGCCGCGGATCTCCTGCCGGCGCTGCACCGGATGCGGCGGCAAGGGGCCGCGATCCTCGAACGGGTCGGTTTCCCAGGCATAGGGATAGTCGGACTTCGACACCCAGGGCAGGGACCCCAGCGGCAGGCGGTAGCCGACCGGGCTGTCGCCGGGGATCAGCAGCAGCTTCTCCTGGCGCAGCGGCCATGTGCTGGAGAGCCAGACCGGACCCTGCTGGGTCATGCGGCGGTTGATCGGCATGACGAAGCCCACCGGCTCCGCCAGGCCGCGGGTGAAGACGCGGGTCAGCCGCTCCCGCTCCTCCTTGTCCTCCAGCTTGCTGTTCAGCGGATCGACATTGATGGGAAGCTGCGATTCCTTGCGCAGGTAGTGCCAGGGATCCTCATAGGCGCCGAGCACGAGGTTCGGGTCGAGGCCCAGCCGCTTCGCCAGCGCCATCAGGAAGACGCCGGCATCCTGCGCCGTGTGGCCGTAATCGGTGTCCTCGCGTGCCAGCAGGTCGCTGTTCGCCCACAGCGCCCCGCCGTCGCGGCGCCAATAGACGGTCATCGCCCAGCGTGGCAGGGATTCGCCGGGATACCATTTGCCCTGGCCGAAATGCAGCAGCCCCCCGGGGGCGAAACGCGCCATCAGCCGATGGATCAGGTCGGCGGCCATCCTGCGCTTTTGCGGACCGAGCGCCGTCGTGTTCCACTCGGCGCCGTCCATGTCGTCGATGGACACGAAGGTCGGCTCGCCGCCCATGGTCAGGCGGACATCCTCGGCCTTCAGATCCTCGTCGACGCGGTGGCCCAGCGCCTCGATGGCCGCCCATTGCTGCGGGTTGTAGGGCTTGGTGACTCGCGGCGCCTCGTAGATGCGGGTGACCGACATCTCATGGCCGAACTCGACCTCCGCCTCATCGACGAGGCCGGAGATGGGGGCGGCGGAAGACGCATCGGGGGTACAGGCCAGCGGGATGTGCCCTTCGCCCGCCAGCAGGCCGGAGGTCGGATCCAGCCCGACCCAGCCGGCACCGGGGAGGAACACCTCCACCCAGGCATGCAGGTCGGTGAAGTCGCTTTCCGGACCGGACGGGCCGTCCAGCGCCTTCTGGTCGGTGGTCAGCTGGATCAGGTAGCCGGAGACGAAGCGGGTGGCGAGCCCCAGGTGACGCAGGATCTGCACCAGCAGCCACGCCGAATCGCGGCAGGATCCGGTGCGCTTGGTCAGCGTCTCCTCACAGCTCTGGATGCCGGGTTCCAGCCGGATGACGTAGCCGATCTCCTGCTGAAGCCGCTGGTTCACGGCCACCAGGAAGTCGATGGTCGGCGTCTTGTCCCGCGGGATGTCGGTCAGGTAGGCGGCCAGTTCCGGACCCGGCTCCTCCGTCTCCAGATAGGGGCGCAACTCGCGCTGCAGCCAGTCCTCGTAGGCGAAGGGGATGTGGCTCGCCTTCTCCTCCAGGAAGAAGTCGAACGGGTTGATCGCGGCGATCTCGGCGACCAGATCGACCTCGACAACGAACTCGCGGGTCTTTTCCGGGAAAACGAATCGGGCCTGGAAATTCGATTGCGGGTCCTGCTGCCAGTTCAGGAAATGCTGCTTGGGCGTGACCTTCAGGGAATAGCTGAGGATCGGTGTCCGGCAATGGGGCGCCGGGCGCAGCCGGATGATCTGGGGGCCGAGGGAGACCGGCCGGTCGTAGCGATAGATCGTCTTGTGGTTCAGCGCGACGTGGATCGCCATTGAAAACCCCGCCTCATGCCTGTTCGATGATGTTCGCGCCATGGTTTGGTCCAGGGTCGCCGCCGCAACGGTAACACCGATAAATCCGCCCCGACAGGGTGCCCCGCCGCCGATCCTACCGCAGTTGCGAAAAAGTCACGAAGTTGCCTGTGACGCGCGCTGCGGCTTTCTTCCGTTCGCGTTACCCTTTATATCCTAAGCGAACGGGCTGGCGTTGCGGCGGGGATTCGCGTCTGGATGGTGTCGGTGGCGGCTTTTTCATCAGCGGGCGGCAACCGGGGTTCCGGCGGTATGGGCGACGCGGGTCCGGGCGGCGCCGGGCGGGGAGTCGTCACCGGAAAATATTTCAATTTCAAGCCGCTGCCGCCTCCGGCCGACATCCTCGGCAACCCGCTGGTCGTTCCCAACCTGCCGACGCACAAGCTGCCGAAAGAGACCTTCGGCAGCCGGGTGAAACGGTTTCTTGCCCGGATGAATCTGGGAAGCCAGTCGGCGGAGACCCGCCTGCGCTGGAAGCTGTACGACACCATTCAGGCGACGATGGCGTCGCTGTCGCCCGCCGTCACGCTGGTTGCGGAGAAACGGGCGCCGGCAAAGAGCAAGAAGCTGTCAGTTCCCATCGTCGTCGTGCGCCATCCCTATCACCTGCGCCACGTGTTCGAGATGCTGCCGAACATCCCCGACATTCATGCGGCGGAACGGCGTTTTCTTGAGTTGCTGATGACCCGTGCGCTGAAGCGCTACGGCGAGCAGATGGCGCTGATCAAAGGCAGTCCCTTCTCCTTCGAGCATGAAGCACGGGAGTATTTTTTCGCCGGCTTCCGGTTGGAAAAGCAGATCAAGAAGGTCAACAGTCCCGACGAGCGCTTCGCCGCGTTGCAAGCCATCCACACCAGCTATTTCCACGGCCGAAATTATTACTATTTTGCTCTGCTCCGGCGGGAAAAGCTGGCGCCCGACAACAAGCTGTTCATGCTGTTTGCCCGAGCCGTCTATTTCATGGCCCGTGTCGACTGGAATGGTGAGCTGCTGGACAAGCCCAACCCGCGCATGCTGCCCAGCCGCGACGACATGCTGTTTTTCGTGGAGCGTGACAAGTCGGTCGTGACGCGCTATCGCACCGATCAGGATTTCCAGCGTCAGGTCAAGGCCGTGCTGGAGGCTTTCCCCGCTTCGTGACGTCCCGTTTCCCCATCCAAGGTTTCCTGCGATGCGCGCCCTGTCCCTGGTTGGCGGTTTTCTGGCTGCCGGCTCCCTGCTCTCGGTCATGACCGCGGTCCCCGCCCTTTCGGCTTCGGCGGATACCCCGTCGCCCGAAGCGGTGGCTCCGGCTGCGCCCGCCTGCGAAGCGGCGGAGACCCCGGTCGCGCAGCTGATGTGCCGCGATCCGAAGCTTGCGGAGGCCAGTGCGGCGATGGATGCCGCGCTGGCAGCACTGGGGACCACCACCGACGACGCCGGGCGTGCGGCGATTGCGGATGCCCAGACCGTCTGGCGGGCACGCCGGGACGAGGCCTGTCAGGTGACCGCGGCCGATCTTGCCGACTCGAAGACCGGCAAGACCCGCAGCGACTGCCTGTTGCGCGTTCTTCGCCAGCGCACGGCCGCGCTGGAGACGGAGCGTCAGGCGCGCTCGCATCCGGTCGGCGACCTGCCGCTGTCCGTCACCGGTGCCGCCGCCCGCCGGTTCGACACACCCGAGCCGCATATCCCGCCGTTCAGCCGCAAGGTGGCCCTGTCGACTCTCGCCGGCCGCTGGGCCAAGGCCGATCCGACCGACCGTGCCGCCATCGACGATTGCCGCAGCTCCTACCTGGAGATCGGGGCAGACCGCGGCCTGCAAGCGGTGGATGCGCGGCTGCCGCAGTTTCCGCTGAACGGCACGCTGGCGGGCGACGGCGATCCGCTCCGGGGGGTGGCGCTCCTGCCCGCCGGTCCGGCGGAAGGCACACCGGCACCCCTGGCGACCCTGCGGCTGTTGCCGGCCGATTCGCCGCGCCTCGACCGGCTGGTCCTGCGCATGCAGCCGCCGGCGACCTTCGCCGCTGAATTCGTGCGCTGCCGCTAAAGCCGCGACAGCAGGAAGCGGACGGTCAAGGACAGCCGTTCGCCCGGCGGCAGGGCGATCACGCCGGCATCGGGCTCCTGCGGGCGGTTCAGCGCATCGGTCATGTGGGTGACCGGCTCCAGACACAGGTAAGGTTCGTCCGCCGGAGCATAGACGATCAGGTGAGCGGCCGGCCCATCGGCAAGCATGGTCAGGCGCAGCCGCTCCTGCGGGCGGTCGAGCGTCGCCGAACCGCTCCAACCGGTGAAGCCATTGTCCAGCGCCACACGGTCCATCGTCACGCCGTGGCGGAAATCCCAGACCGGGGGTAGCGGGCGCTTGCGGCAGGGCAGGATGGTCTCGTCATTCTCCCACATGCTGCTGACATCGGCGGTCACCCGACTGCCCGGCGTCTTGACGAAATAGGGGTGCAGGCCCAATCCGGCCGGCATGTCGCTATCGGCCTCGTTGATGAGGTCCAGGGTGACGGTCAGACCCTCGCCGTCCAGCGCCACGGTCTGCGCCGCGCGATAGCTCCAGGGCCAATTGTCCCCCCGGTGGGTGAAGGCCATCCGCAAGGCATCGTCGGTCACAGCCTCGACGTTCCACGGGGTGGACCAGCCATGGCCGTGGATGCGGTGCGGCGATCCGGGGTCGGTCGCCAGTCTCACCTCCCGGCCCTGAAAGACGAAGCGGCCGCCGCCGATGCGGTTGGAAAAGGGAACCAGGGGAAAACAGGCCATGTCAGGGGCGAAATCGCCGGCCAGCGCTCGGTCGGACGCCCGCCGGAACAGTTCCACCGGACCATCGGGGGTGGACAGGCTCCAACTCGCCAGCGAGCCACCGCAGCGGGGGGCCGCCGTGAGAGTCATCGGCCCGTGTCGCAACGCGATGATGGTGCCGTTCCGGATCATGCGTTTCTCCCATCGTCAGCGTTCCGATTTTTTATCGCACATGCGAAGAGCGAAGGGAACGGGCCCCGCAGTCAACAGGCCGCATGGCGCAATGCTGACACAACTCTTGTGTTTTTGATGAAAAATGCGGGTATCGTACACTCGTCATTTACCCTCGCTGCGCAAACATGCTTCTCCGGCGGTATATTCCGGCGGCGTGCCCTGGCCGGTGCGGCACGCCGGCTTGATCAACAACGCAGGCGCGGCGCCGTTGTTGCGCCCCGGCTGCACCATCCGCCACCTGATGGAAAGGCCCTGAGTGTCCAGTCCCCAGCTCAGCCGCGCAACCCCGACACCCCAGCCGGCCATGGCTATGCTCGATGAGGCGGAGCTGTGCGGCGCGCTGGCGGATTACCATTCGCTGCCGGCGCGTTTGGTGATCGGGGTGGCGATGCGGTCGTATCTGGACCCGCTGCTTCTGACGCCGACGGAACTGATCCATCTCGCCAAGCCGCTGAAATCCTGTCTGGAGCAAGGCTCCCTGGTCGAGGCGGCCATCACCAGGATCGCGACGATCCAGGCACGCGCGCCGGGGCAGGATCTTCAGCTTCGCCGCCGCGCCATCCGCGCAGCGGTGGACGAGAGCTGGGCAAAGGCCCGGGGCGCCCAGGTTGCCTTCGCCGCCATGCCGCGCGGCCGCACCCCCGTCGACTGGCTGCTGTCCCAGGGAAGCAAGACACCGACCGTCGATGCGGATTACGACATGCGCGTTGCCATCGGCCTGGAGCTTTTCGACATCAAGACCTGGAACGGCAAGCTGGACCGGCTGCTGGAGCTGCACCAGTGGGATCGGGATGAACGGCTGGCCGCGGCCGTCGATGGGGTGATCGGCGAGATCCTGGCCTCTTCCGCGGCGAGTGCGGAGCTGTTCGGCGCCAACCTGCTGCCCGGCGCGCTGCTGGGAACCCTGTGTGACCTGCTGTTCGGCCGGATCGGCATGGAGGCCATCGGACCGAACCGCGTCGGCGTGCTGAACGCCCTGTTCCGCCAGAACAAGCTTCCCCAGGCCAAGGCCGCGGTGCTCGACCGCATCCGCCGCCAGTTGAAAGCGCCCCAGCCGCTGGGCCGTGGCGCTTTCGATCAGGAGGCGGAGATGTTGAAGACGCTGGTCGGCCATCTGCTGACCCGCGACGGGTTGATCGGCGGTGCGGCGATGGCCGATGCATTGACCGTGCGCTATTCGCGCCGGCTGGAGCAGGGGGGAGCCAGCGCCTATCGCCGGTCGATCGTCGGGCTTGGCGAGGGGCAATCGGACCTGATCTGCCGCATCCATTACCTGACCCGCGTCGCTGCGGCCCCCGCCGCCGAACGGCATGCCGACGAGATCCTTGCCTCGCTGGAGGCTGCCGTCTGCAACGAACTGCTGATCGAGAACATGCTGGTGCAGACGCCCGACACGGCTCTGCTGGAGCGGGATTTCGTCCGCGCGCTGGCGGCGCTCCGCTCCGCTCCGCTGCCGGTCGACACCTGCGAGCGGATCGCCGCGAAAGCCGAACGGGCGGTGGACGACTATGTGAAGACCGGCCAGCTCGCCGTCCGCCTGCGGCAGGTGGAGCCGGTCCTGCGCCGCCGCACCGTCCGGCTGGCGGAGGTCGCGTGCTCGGGCCTGATCCGCGAGGACGGGGCACTGCCGCTGATCCGCCAGCACATCCTTGAGATCGTCCGCCAACCGCAGTTCCAGGCCGAGATTGCCCAGCCGGAGAGCGAAGTCGCCCAGGCCGAGGTCCGGCGTCTGTTGGAACTGCTGGACCGGCTGCGCCAGTTGGCGACGGCACCAGCCCCTCCACCCGTCATGCCGCCTGTTTCCCCTGGAGCTATGAAGCCCACCGTGGATGTGGTGCAGCTTTCGCCCCAGGGACCTCCGCCGAAAGGCATGCGCGGTGCCGAGACAATCCTTCACCCGGTCAGCGGCCAGCCGGCAGGAGTGGCGGCATCGAAGCCGGCTTCGGGGGTGAGACCCGGCCTGTGTCCAAGCTGCTACGCGACCCAAGGGAACGCTGGCGCCTGTGCCGCCTGTGGTTTCCCGGAAAAGTCCGACAACCGGCCGGGCGTGCATCTTGTGCCCGGCACGCTGCTGCATGGCCGCTACAGGGCCGGGAGGGTGCTGGGGCAGGGCGGATTCGGCGCCACCTATCTGGGCTGGGACGACCGGTTGCAGGTGAGGGTGGCGATCAAGGAATATTACCCGGCCAACCTGATCGCCCGGATTCCCAACGCCGCCGCCGTTTCCCCCTTCTCGGACGAACATGCGGAGACCTTCGCCGCCGGTCTGGAGAAATTCCTGGAGGAAGCGCGGACGCTCGCCCGGCTGCGGGACGTGCGCGAGATCGTCGGCGTACAGGATTTCTTCGAGGAGAACGGCACCGCCTATCTGGTCATGGAGCTGCTGGAGGGCCGCACCATGAAGAAGTATCTGGTCGACAGCGGTGGACGCATCGACGTGAAGCGGACCCTGGCCGTTGTGATGCCGATCGCCAAGGCCTTGCAGGCCATCCACGACCAGGGTCTGATCCATCGCGACATCAGCCCGGACAACATCTTTCTGACCAATGGCGGCGACCGCAAGCTGCTGGACTTCGGTGCCGCGCGGCAGACCGCCCGTCCGGGAGCCGGCATGACCGTGATCCTCAAGCCGGGCTATGCCCCGCCGGAGCAATATTCCAACGAGGGGCGGCAAGGCCCCTGGTCCGATGTCTATGCGCTTTGCGCCACCATCTATCTGGCGCTGACCGGCCGTACGCCGCCCGACGCCACCGCCCGCTTCATGAACGACAAGGTGCCGAAGCCGTCGGAGCTGGGGGTGGTGCTGGTCCCCGGATTCGAGAAGGTGCTTCTGTCGGGGCTGTCCATGCGCTGGCAGGACCGGCCGCAATCGATGAAGGACCTGCTGCGGGCCATGACCAACGCACTGTCCGGCGGCTGAAGCCGGCATCTGAGTTCGGAGTCGGTGCACAAGAAAAAAGGGACCGGCGAACCGGTCCCTTTTTTTCGGTCGGCTGATGCGGCGACGTTACTTCACGTCGGCAGCGACCTGCATCTTGATGATCTTGTCCGGGTTCGAGACCTGACCGTTGCGGGCCTGATCGCCCTTCTTGATCATGTCGACGAACTCCATGCCCTCGACCACGCGGCCCCAGACGGTGTACTGGCGGTCCAGGAACTGGGACGGGGCGAAGCAGATGAAGAACTGGCTGTCGGCGCTGTTCGGATCCTGCGCACGGGCCATCGACAGGGTGCCGCGGATGTGCGGGGTGCTGGAGAACTCCGCCTTCAGCTTCTGGCCGGAGCCGCCCATGCCGGTGCCGGTCGGGTCGCCGGTCTGGGCCATGAAGCCGTCGATGACGCGGTGGAAGACGACGCCGTTGTAGAAGCCCTGGCGGGTCAGTTCCTTGATGCGGGCGACGTGGTTCGGCGCCAGGTCGGGCCGCAGTTCGATCACCACGCGACCGTCCTTCAGGTCGAGGTAAATGGTGTTTTCCGGATCCAAGGCCTTCGCCTCCCCTTGAGAAACTGTAAAGAACGAGACAGTGAAGATTGTGGCGAACAGAGCCGCCAGCAACGCGCGGGTCCACCGCTTCATGCGAAACACTCCGATGAGCCGAAATCCGCGCCCCGGACCATAGGGGAAAAGCGGCGGAATGCAAAGCCACGCTGGCGGGGAGTTCGGCCGGTCGGCCAATCGATAGGCGGGCCAGCCGGTCTGCCACCCGAAAGATCCGCCAAAGGTCACGGATGACGGCCGCTCGTCCGGGTGTTCATCCGGGCGTGGACGTGGCATGCCGGTCCTGACGATCGAACGGGAAGGGGCGGGGGCATTGAGGCTGGGGCGGGCGATAGCGGGAACAACGGCGGTGGCGGTGACGCTTGGCGTCGTCGGGCTGGGCGGGGTGATCCTGGCCGGACCGGCGCTGATCGGCGCCACAGCGACCGAAGCGCTGCGCGGGACCGGCTTCACTGGTGCCGCGGTGACCGTCACCGGACTGCGCATCGCCGACGGATGGCAGGGGCTGCGGCTGGAAATCACCGGCGATAGCGGCTCGCTCGAAGCGACGGCCAAGGCGCTGGATTTGCCGATGTCGGGCCGGCTGATCCTGTCCGGCGCGCTGGTGGTCGGGACGGATGGCGGCGCCGTGACCGTCACCCCCGATGGCTGCCTGCCGGCCAAGGCGGAAGGTCTGACGGTTTCCGGCCAGCGTCTCGACCTGCCGCAGGGGGCGACGCTGTGCGCCGCGCAGAAGGGTGAACTTCTGCGCTGGGCGCCCGGTTCCATGACCGTCGCGGCAGAGCTGCAAGCGCCGCGGCTCGACATGCCGACGAGCAGTCTGAGGGCCGAGCAGGTCGTGCTGCGGCTGGGGCAGGACGGCAACGGACGGCGGGCGGATGCCACCGTTGCGCGGCTGACCAGCACGGCCAAGCCGGCACCCGTCGTACCGCTGGCCGTGACAATGCAGGCGGTTCAGGCGGGGGAGGGGCCGTGGAACATCGACGGCACCGCCAAGGGCGCAAACGGTCTTCTTACGGTCGGTCTGAACGGCACCTATGACCAGACCGCCGGTACCGGACGGCTGGAGGCGGTGGCGAAGCCGATCCACGTCGCCGAGAACGGACCCGGTCTCGCCGCGGTCTCGCCGTTGGGTGCCACCTTCCTGGAGAAGGCATCCGGCACGCTGTCCGGCAAGGCGACACTCTCCCTGACCCCAAAGGGCCTGACCACGGCCGGCCAAGCGGTGGTCAAGGGATTGGCCGGCGCCGCCGGTCCGGTGACGGTCGCCGGTGTCAGCGGTACGGTCGCCCTGTCCAGCCTGTCGCCACCGGTGATCCCGGTCGGGCAGAAGCTGTCCATCGGCCTGCTGGATGTCGGCATTCCGCTGACCGACGGGACGCTGCTGTTCGGTTATGGCCGTGACGGGCGTCTCGATGTCGACCGGGCGGAGTGGCGCTGGGCCGGCGGCACGCTCCATGCTGACCCGTTCGAACTGTCGCCCGACAAGCCGAAGGGGACGGTCACCCTACATGCCGCCGGCATCGATGCCGCAAAGCTGCTGGAGTTGATTGCCGTGGATGGGTTGGAGGCAAGCGGCAAGCTGGCCGGCACCCTCCCCGTGGTCCTTGCCGGCGATACGGTCACGTTGAACGGCGGTGTCCTCGAATCGGCGGGGCCCGGAACGCTGCGTTACGACCCCGCCCAGCCGCCATCCGGCCTGAAAGGGGAGGAAGGCAGCCCAACCGCCATGCTGATGGGCGCCCTGACCGACTTCCATTACGAAACCCTGCGGATCACCATCGACGGGCAGGCCGGCGGCGAACTCAACGCCGGCTTCTCCCTGCGCGGGGCCAACCCGTCATTCTACGATGGCTATCCGGTTGCGCTTAACCTTAAGCTGTCCGGCGCGCTCGACCGGATTCTGCGCCAGAACCTCGACGTCTACCGGATTCCCGACACATTGCGGGAGCGGATGACCGGCTCCGACCAGAAGGACCACTGATCGCCACCATGGTTACCAGACTTCCCCACACAGGCCTGACGGCTGCCCTGCTGATCTCCGCCTCCGTTGCCGCCTGCGCCCCGACGGTGAAGATCGAGGCACCCGACAAGCCCATCGAGATCAACCTGAACGTCCGGATCGAGCAGGAGGTGCGGGTCAAGCTGGAGCGCGACGTCGACGACGCGATCCGCAACGACCCCGCCCTGTTCGGTCTTCCCACCGACACCGTGCCTTCTTCGACGAAGGGGAAGAAGTGATGACGAGAAGCCCCATCAGTCGCCGGCACTTCAACCGGCTCGCACTCTCCACCCTGGCTGCCGGACTGCTGGCGGTCGCGATGCCGCAACTGGCGCTGGCCCAGGATGCGCTGGCCGCCGCCAAGGCCACCGGGCAGCTGGGCGAGCGTCCGGACGGGATGGTCGGCGTGGTTCCGGGCGCGCCCGCCTCCGCCCAGGCTTTGGCGCAGCAGGTGAACGCCCAGCGCCTGGCCCGCTATCAGGAGATCGCCAAGGGCAACGGCACGGCGCTGGACAAGGTCCAGGCGGTTGCCGGCCAGCAGTTGATCGAGCGCACCCCGGCCGGACAATTCGTGATGACCGCCGCGGGCGAGTGGCAGCGCAAGTGACCTCGCCGCCCATGGTCGGAAAGGAGACTGGCAAGGGCGTCGTTGCCGACCTGCGTCGCCGCCTTGTCGGCAAAGCGGGCGACGCGGCGTTGCTGTCGGCCCTGTTCGCGGCACTCGACACGCTGGGCCAGGCCGGCACGCCGGAGGAGGCGGTCGCCCGCTCCAACCTTGGGGAGGCGTTGCGGCGTCAGGGCCGCCTTGCGGAGGCGGAGGCACATCACCGCAAGGCGCTGGATTGGTTCCCCGATTTCGGCGGCAACCATTACAATTGGGGCGTGACCCTGCAGGCGCTCGGCCGTCCGGCGGAGGCTGCGGCAGCCTATGGCGAAGCCGCCCGGCTGATGCCCGGCTTTGCGCCGGCGCCGTGCAACCAGGGCGTCCTCCTGCGCGAGCTTGGCCGGCTGGACGAGGCGGAAGCAGCGCTACGCCGGGCGTTGGAGCTTGACCGTGCGCTGGTGCCGGCCCGGCTGGCCCTGGCCGCCCTGCACCGTGACCGCGGCGATCTGGACCGCGCCGCTGCCGGTTTCCGTGCCTGCCTGTCTCTGCTGCCCGATCTGGCGGAGGGACAGGCCAACCTTGCCCTTGCGTTGAAGGAGTGTGGGCAGCGCGGCGGCCCGGCGGAGGACGCGGCAGCAAGCCTCGTTGGTTTCGACCGCGCTTTGCGCATTGGCTTGCCCGATGCCGGTGGTGTGCTGGCGCAGCTGGTGCAGCAGCGCCGGCATCTCTGCCGCTGGGCTGGGCTGGGCGCGTTGTCCGCCCGGCTGGTCGATCTGGTGCGGGAGGGGCGGACGCAGCAGGCTCACCCCTGGATCGTCCTGGGAGAGGGAGCGGGGCCGGCGCTGGAGCGTGCCTGTGCCGAGCGCTATTCCGGCTGGAAGACGCGGGGCATCCGGCCCGGCTTCCCGAAGCGCACCGACCGCGGGGCAAAGCTTCGGATCGGTTATCTCTCCGCCGATTTCCATGAGCACGCCACCGCGGTGCTGATCGCCGAGCTGATCGAACGGAACGACCGCGACCGCTTCGAGATCATTGGCTGCTCCTACGGCCCCGACGACGGCGGGCCGTTGCGCAAGCGGCTGGTCGCCGGGTTCGACCGTCTTCTCGACCTGTCCGCCCTGACCGACGAGGCCGCAGCCCGGCTGATCCATGAGGCAGGCATCGACATCCTGGTCGATCTGAAAGGCCACACCCAGAACGCCCGCCCGGGCATCGCCGCATACCGGCCGGCGCCGGTGCAGGCGCAATGGCTCGGCTATCCGGGCACGCTGGGCAGCACCGCCATCGACTACGTCATCGCCGACGCGGTGGTGGCGCCGACCGATCACCAGCGCTTCTACAGCGAGCGCATCGTCCATCTGCCCGACAGCTACCAGCCGAACGACCGGAAACGCACCATCGGGCCGATACCGGACCGCGCCGACTGCGGGCTGCCGGCCGACGGATTCGTCTTCTGCGCCTTCAACGCGGCCTACAAGATCGGGCCGGATCTGTTCGGTCGCTGGTGCCGGATTCTGCAACGCGTGCCGGGATCGGTCCTGTGGCTGCTGGACGGGCCGGCAGAGGTCGCCGCCAACCTGCGGGGAGCGGCTGCGGAGCGCGGCGTTGCGCCGGAACGCCTGATCTTCGCCCCGCGCCTTCCGGGACCGGCGCATCTGGCGCGCCACCGGCTGGCCGACCTCTTCCTCGATTCAGCCCCGGTCGGCGCCCACACCACGGCAAGCGATGCTCTTTGGGCCGGGCTGCCGGTGCTGACAGTCCCCGGCCGGTCCTTTGCCGGGCGGGTTGCCGCCAGCCTGCTGCACGCGGTCGGTTTGCCCGAACTGGCGGTGGCGGATTGGGACGCCTATGAGGCGACGGCGCGGCGGCTGGCGGTGGAGCCTGCCGAGCTGGCCGCTCTGAAGCTGCGGCTGGAGCGGGCGTGCGCCACCGCTCCCCTGTTCGACACCGACCGGTTCGCCCGTTCCATCGAATCGGCTTTCACGACCATGTGGGACATCCACGCGGCGGGAGAGCCGCCGCGCGGATTCGCCGTTCCGCCTCAGGGATAGGCGCAGCGGTCGGCGGTCACCTCGACGAAGGAACGTTGGGCCGCAGCGATGGTGAAGCGGTATTCGCTGTTGTCGACCACCAGCGACTGGTGCAGAGGCAGAACGCCGCTGACCGTGGTGCCCTTGCCGCCCATGCCGGTGATGCGGATGGTCACCGGCTGGCCCGGATCGAACCAGCTTTCGGCGTTGCCTTGCGGGTTGTGCGCCGATTGCCCCTCGCCGGTGACCGTGACGGTTCCGTTGCCGAAGGTGACTCCGCGCGCGCCGCCCTTCAGCAGCGGGGTGCTCAGTGTGAAGCGCTTGGTGTCGGTCGGTTGGCAGTTGCGCGGAACCTGGGCCTGCGAGATGACGAAGGCGAGGCGGTTGGCGTCCAGCCCGCTTTTCAGCCGCTCCCCCACCAACTGGCTCAGCTTGGCGAGATCGCCGGTCGGCACCTCGCGCTGAAGGCGGCCTTCCAGTTCAGCCGCGCGTGCCTCGGCGGTGCGGGCGGCATGCTGCATCTGGCTGGCCAGCAGCTCCAGCTCCGCCTTCTGGCGCGACAGCGTGGCGATCTCCTCGCGCAGGGTCACATCGCGGCCCTTCAGCTGCTCGATTCCCATCTGGTAGGAGAAAAGCCCGACCCCCAGCACGAGTGCCGCCAGCAGCATGAACTTGATCGCGCCGGCCCGCATGCGTTTGCGGTACCGTCTTTCGTAGTCGTAACGTCCCAGGGTCATGATTTCGGTCGTGGCGGGCTGTCTCGTCGGACCTTTATGGCTAATGGCAACGGCCAGGGGATGCAACCCCCTGGCCGTTGGTTTGTGCCGTCTTGTCCCGAGGAAACGCTATTACTGGTTGGCCGACCCGCCGCCCAGGAAGCTGGCGTTGATGCCCGGGCTCTTGAACTCGCCGACATTCTTGAAGACCAGACGGAAGAAGATGGTGTTGCCGTCCTTCTCGCCGGTGGTGCTGATCGTGTAGTCGCGCCGGGCGATGGTCTGGAACAGCAGGCATTCGTCGCCATAGGTCAGCACGGCAAGGCTGGAGCGCGGACCAGGCTGCGGCTCCATCGCCTGGGTGTGGGCGATGCCGATGTTCCAGCGATCGGTGAACTGCGACGAAACGCCGAAGTTCGCCTGCTCCACCCGGTTGCGGGTGACCGCGGTGCGGGAGGTCGTCTGGTCGACATAGGTGTAGGAGGTCGACAGCCTCAGCAGCGGCACGCCGGCCGAGGCGTTCAGCGAGTGGCGGCGCGGACGGAAGGTCTCGTGATCGACACGGAAGCCGTAATTGACGTCCAGCCAGTCGGCGGGCTGCAGATCCAGGCGGCCGACATAATCGGAAACCCGCTCCTCCAGGCCCGAATCGCCGGAGAAGCCGGCGCTGCTGTCGCTCAGGCGAATGCTCTGGCCCAGGAACAGGCTGGCCGATCCCTGGGTGTAGCCGTAGATCGCTCCGCGCAAGCCGTAGGTGAAGCGCATGCCGTCGTCCAGCCGGTCGATGCCGGTGAAGCGGTTGGGCTGCAACAGGTTCACATCGTCGAACTCGACGTCCAGGCTGTCTTCGTTCGGGAAGAGGCGGCCGTTCGGCAGCTTGGGCGCGAAGGTCAGCTGGCCGATGGGCTCAACCAGCTGGGACGAGCTTTCACCGTAGCGGACGAACGGATAGCGGACGGTGGCCTGCCCCTGCGGGAAGAAGCGGAAGCGGCTGATATTGTCGTCGCCGCGGACCGTCGGGTCGTTGTAGTTGAACTGCTGCGCCTTGTAGCCGGCGACCAGAACGCTGCCCGACAGGGTCGTCACAAAACCGGCGTTGGAGACGATGTTGCGCTCCCACCCCGGCTGGACCATGACGCGCTGGGTGTCGGGGCCGGCGTTCCTGAAGCGCGACACCGCCAGCAGGCTCGTATCGAACGACCAGCGGCCCCCCAGCAGGCTGCCCGGCTCGCCCAGCGCGTTGTACTGCGCATAGGGCAGGGTGACGGGCTCCGGAATCGGGTTCCCGTACCGCATGTCCTGGAAGCTGTAGCCGGTGATCGCCGCATAGTTCCGGCCATGGAAGCCTTCGACGAAGGCC
This sequence comes from Azospirillum sp. A23, assembly GCF_042938965.1. Taxonomy (NCBI): domain Bacteria; kingdom Pseudomonadati; phylum Pseudomonadota; class Alphaproteobacteria; order Rhodospirillales; family Azospirillaceae; genus Azospirillum; species Azospirillum sp. A23. The sequence goes on from NZ_CP170667.1 coordinate 1,273,930, forward strand.
TTGCTGGTCAGGTAATCCTCGCGGAAATCGTAATAGCGCCGCAGGAAGGTCGGGTCGCTGGCCCGCTTGATGTCGAAGCCAGCGCGCCACGTCTCGTCGATGTCGAACAGGCCGCGCGCCGCGACGTAGCCACGGGTGCGCGTTTCCTTCGGCACGATGGTGGTGTTGGCCACGTCGCCACGGGTGATGGCGCCTTCCAGCTCCAGCCGGCCGCTCTCGAACCGCTTGCGGTACTGGCCGCCCAGCAGCGGCCCCTGCTGCGAGTAGTAATGCAGGTCGAAGGTGGCGTCCTGGTCCGGCGCGATGTCCCAGTAATAGTGGGTCTTGAGGATCGCGCCGAGATTGGAGTTGTTGCCGAAGGACGGCGTCAGGAACCCGCTCTTGCGGTCCACGGACGGATCGGGATGCGACAGATAGGGCGTGTAGGCGACCGGGATGCCGAAGATCTCCATCGTCGCGTCGCGATAGCGGACCTCGTGCTCCTCGTTGTCGTGAACGATGCGCACGGCGCGGATCTGCCACAGCGGCGGACGGGTCGGGTCCTCCTTGCACAGGTCGCAAGGGCTGTAGACGCCGCGGCTGACGCGCGTCAGGCGGCCCTCGCGACGCTCACCCTCGTTGCCGGCCATGCGGCCGTTGTCGGTCATCAGGACGCGGATGTTCTCGATGAATACGTCCTTCAGATCGTCGGTCAGCTCGGCGTAATCGGCGAAGACGATGTCTCCCGACGGCTCCACCAGCCTGATCTTGCCGGTGGCGGTGACGACCTTGGTCTTCTGGTTGTAGGTGATCTTGTCGGCACGGACGCTGCGCTTGCCCTGGGCCAGTTCGACATTGCCGCTGGCGGTGACGATGCTGTTCACCTCGTCGAAGGTGACCTGATCGGCCGTCAGCAGGACGGGGTCCTGTTTCGATTCGGTGCCGGCCGCGCCGGCCTGGGCGGCCGGAGCGGTGGGCTTGCTGCCCGGAAGCGGTCCGTCGGCCGGCTTGGGAGTCGGCTTTGGGGTCAGCGCCTGCTTGGCCGGCGTCTGGGCATGGGCCGAATCCGGAAGGGCCAGATCCACGGCGGCGACCCCACACGCCACCATCAGCCCGACGATGCCGGAGCGCAGGATGGGGTTGGCGACGGTCGGAACTTTGGCGCGGGCGCGCCGGGAGACGTGCTTGGGCATGTCGGAACGATTGGGGGAAGCGAAAGCCCAAGTCAACGGTTTCAAGACCCTTCCACGGGCAATGTCACCGTGTCGCCGTCCCCCCTGTGGCAGCGCTGCCGCAGCCGCCGCGCCGGAACCGGCTTTGGGGGCTGCGGTGCTTCATCCAACGTCTCTCAATTCACCCGGAAGTTCTTGAACTGCCAGGGATCGTCCTCGTCGATGTCTTCCGGGAACAGGACATTGCGGTCCTGCAGCGGAGTCCAGTCGCCATAGGCGCCGACCACCTCGCCGAGATAGGGGGTGGCGATGTCCAGCACCCGGCGGAAGTCGACCTCGTCCGGTTCCACCAACCCCCGATTCGGGTTCTCCAGCGTCCAGACGATGCCGCCGAGAACGGTGGAGGTCACCTGCATCGAGGTGGCGTTGTTGTAGGGCGCCAGCGAGCGCGCCGTGTCGATGTCCAGCCGCGAGCCGTACCAGTAGGCGCCCTTGGGATGGCCCATCAGCAGGACGCCCAGCTCGTCCATGCCGCCGGTGATCTCATGCATCATCAGCCGCTGCTCGGCCTGCATGTTGTAATTCTTGCCGGCCAGCTCGTGCAGCGACATCACCCCGTCGTCGCAGGGGTGATAGGCATAGTGGCAGGTCGGCCGGTAGACGACGCGGTCGCCGTCGCGCACCGTGAAATAGTCGGAGATCGAGATCGCCTCGCTGTGGGTGATGAGGAAGCCGTGGAACGGCCCCTCCAGCGGGGTCCAGGTGCGCACGCGCGTCGCCGCGCCGGGGCGCATCAGGTAGATGGCGGCGTCGCAGCCGAATTCGTGCCGGCTGCCGTCGGGCGGCAAGTCCTTCTCGTGCGTGCCCCAGCCCAGTTCGGCCGGCTGGCAGCCTTCGCTGACGAAGCCGTCGATCGACCAGGTGTTGACGAACTCGCCGATCTGCTTGGGCTGGTTCGACACCTGAGTGTCGCGCTCGGCCACATGGATGGTCTTGATGCCAAGCCTCTGCGCCAGCCGGCCCCAGCCGTCGCGGTCGGTCGGGACATCGGTTTCCACGCCGGTGTCGGCGGCGATGTTCAGCAGCGCCTGCTTGACGAAATGCGACACCAGACCCGGATTCGCCCCATGGGTGATCAACGCGGTCGGGCCGCCCTCGTAACGGCCGCGCAGCGCCAGTGCCGATTCGCGCAGCGCATAGTTGGAGCGCAGCGACGGCGACAGGCTGGAATCGGTGTAGCCGCCCGCCCACGGTTCGGTGCAGGTGTCGGTGTAGAAGGCGCCGACCCGCTGGCAGAACTCGATCAACGCAAGCGACGAGACGTCGACCGACAGGTTGACCAGGAAATCGCCCTTGTCGATCAGCGGCTTCAGAACCTGGAAGAAATTGTCGTTGTCGAGCGGGTTGTTGTGGAAGGCGACGCCGTAAAGCTCCGCTTCCTCGCGCCCGCGCTCCTCGGCGGTGACGATGGTGATTCGGTCGGCCGTAAGTCCGTCGATGTGACGGAGAAGCAGCGGCAAGACACCCTGGCCAATCGAACCGAATCCAACGATGACCATGCGGCCTGTGAACGTGCAGAGCTTCGTGTCCAGGGCCATGATTTTTTGTCTCCCCGAGGTAGTTTAGGCCGACGACATAAGCCGGCGCTCCCGCCCACTTCGGAGAAGCGGAAACGGGACGCGCCGGGCGACTGAATGTTACGGATGTCTTTACGCTTTATCCACAGAAACCGGCTTCGCGTTCAGGCCGCGCAGGAGCGAAGCTGGTAACCGGGAGTGGCGAGCAGGGGGGCGTCCGACACCTCGACGACGCGCGCCTGGTCGAAACCGTTGAAGGCCGTGCGCAGGCAGGAGCCATAGGCGCCGAGTTGCCCCAGCTCGATCCAGTCGCCGGCCTTCACATCGGCCGGCAGGTGGAAGGGGCCGGCCATCTTGTCGGCGCTGTCGCAGGTCGGGCCGTAGAAGCTGAAGGCCTCATCCCCGGCATCGGTCATCGCCTCGAACGGGCGGATCAATCGTGCCGGGAAGCGGAAGCCGGGCACGCCGGCGTCCGACAGCGCGCCATAGACGCCGTCATTGATGAACAGTTCGCTGCCGCGCCGCTTCACCACCTGAACGACCAGAGAGACGCCGGGGGCGACCAGCGCGCGGCCGGGCTCGCACCACAGGCGGCACTGCGCCGGCAGGTCGATGGCGGCGACGCCGCGGGCGATGGCGGCCATGAAGTCTCCGAGCGGCGGCGGGGTGACGCCCGGATAGGACACCGGGAAGCCGCCGCCGACGTCCAGGACGTCGAGGTCGATGCCGCTCTCGGCGATGACATAGCCGGCCAGCGCGATGGCGCGCTCATAGGCCGACGGGTCGAGCATCTGCGAGCCGACATGGAATGACAGCCCGACCTTCGCCGCCGCCGCGCGGGCGGCGCGGAGCAGTTCCACCGCATCGGTGATGGCGGCGCCGAACTTGCCGGACAGGTCGTAGACGGCGTTGCCCTTCGGCAGCGACAGCCGCACGACGAGGCCGAGGTCGGCGGCGCCGTCCGTCTCCTCCAGGATCTTGTCCAGCTCTTCCCGGCTGTCGAGGACGAAGTCGCGGACGCCATACTGGTGATAGGCGTTGCGGATCGCCTGACGGCCCTTGACCGGGTGCATGTAATGCAGGACGGCGTCCGGGAACATCTGACGGATCAGGCGGATCTCACCGGGGGAGGCGACGTCGAAATGGCGCACGCCGCCGGCCCACAGGGCGCGCAGCACTGCCGGCTCGGGGTTGCACTTCACGGCATAGAGCACGTCGCCGCCACGGGCGACCGCATCGGTCGTACCGGCGAATGCCTTCAGGAAGCTGTCGGCGGTGTCGGCCAGCACGCCGGGACGGATGCAGTGCATCGGCTCTTCCGGGCGGTGCAGGGCGACGGCCTGCGCCACGGTGGAGCGGCGGCCGGTGGACAGAGAAACGGCGCTGCTGTCGTTCAGGCCGACGCGGCGCAGCGGGGTGACGGCGGAACGGGAACGCAGGAAACCCATGGCGCACTCCTATCCCCGGACGGCGGCGCGCAGGCCGGTCCGGTGAGCAGACGGCGATCCCCGGCCGCGTCACGAGCCGGCCAGCACAGGACTGGGCGCGGGTGGCGCAGCGGAATCGGCGATCGATCGGATTTGGGGAAGGGGGAGACGGAAAAAGCCGGTGCGAGCAGCGGCCCCGGGCTGTGAAGCTCCAGGCAACAGCGCGTCGTTTACCGGCTAAAGGGCTACCGTCTCACAGCCCCACCGTGGGCAGCGTACATACTGACCTCCCTCTCGGGACCGACCCACTGGAATGGTCGGTTCTGCCAAAAAGGACGCGGTACGTCGTAGCATAACCACAGAGGGCCATAGGCACGTGCGGGTGCGTCGTGCCGATTGATTTACGCTTTTCCGCCCGTGATTCAAGTGAATTTTTTGAGGCGGGAATGGGGCGGATTCAGGCCGCCTGCGCGGCTTCCGGCTCGAAGGGCGGGAAGCGCGCGGCGATGGCGTCGCCGGTCGGGGTGGCCACCCAACCGTCGGGACGGCCGAAGAAACGGATGGTGGTGAAGCGCGGCTTCGGCCCCATGTCGAACCAGTGCGGCGTGCCGGCGGGAATGCTCAGCAGGTCGCCGGCCTCGCACACCACGCGGAAGACGCGGGCCTTCAGATGGATGTAGAAGGCGCCGGCACCCTCTACGAAGAATCGCGCCTCGTCCTCGTCATGGGTGTGTTCGTCCAGGAACTTGGCACGCAATGCGGCGATGCCATCCGTCTGCGGGGTGATGCGGACGACATCCGCTGTGAGGAAACGGCGCGCCTGCTTCAGCCGCTTGATGGGTACAGCATAGGCGTGCAGCACGGCATCCGCATCGCTATCGGCGGGGAGGGGCGTATCGGCGTTCCAGCGCTCGCAGAGAATACCGGCATGGGCGAGATGAGCCGTTATCAAGGCCGCATCGGACGTGCGGAGTTCCGGTCGGCGGGCATCGCTTTCCAGATATACGGTCAGATCGCTCACTGCGCGCACTCCCGCCGAATGGACGCGCACAACGTGAAGCGCCGTCCGGCGCAGCGCAATAAGCCGAATCGCAGCCGCGACCGTTCGCCGCGCATCGGCGGCTGTACCGCAGCTCGGCCGTCAGCGGCTGCGTTGCAGGCCGACCGTTACCCCCACCGCGACTGTCAGCAGAAGGCCGACGAAGGCGGCCACACCGGTCCAGCCATAGCCATGCCAGAACAGCCCGCCGAGCGTCCCAGCGAGCGTCGAGCCCAGATAATAGCAGAACAGATAGATGGAGGAGGCTTGGCCGCGCGCCATCGCGGCGCGGCGGCCGATCCAGGCCGACACGATGGAATGGGCGCCGAAGAAGGCGAAGGTGAACAGGGCGATGCCGAAGGCGATGGCGAACAGGCCCTCGATCTCCATCAGCGCCAGCCCGGCTACCATCAGGGCCACCGCCGCCGCCAGCGTGCGGTTCGACCCGAATCGGCCCGACCAGCCGCCGAACAGCGGAGAGCTGACGACGCCGAAGCTATAGACCAGGAAAACCGCGCCGACGACGGCCGGGCGCAGTTCGAATGGCGGCTCGCTCAGCCGGAAACCGATATAGTTGAAGACGGTGACGAAGCCGCCCATCAGCAGGAAGCCGAGTGAGAAGAGCCCGAGCAGAGCCGGATCGGTCAGCAATCCGCGCCATGCCCGCACCAGGGCCGGCAGCCCGGCGGCGCGGCGGACGAAGTGCCTTGACGGCGGCAGGGCGAACCAGACCGTGACGGCGGCTGCAACCGCCAGCGCGCCGACCACCCCGACCGCCAGCCGCCAGCTGCCGAGATCGGTGAGGACGGCGGTCAGCACCCGGCCCGACATGCCGCCGATGGCCGTCCCGCCGATATAGAGTCCCATGGCGACGCCGGCCGACTTCGGATCGACCTCTTCTGAGACGTAGGCCATCGCCACAGCGGGCAGGCCGCTCAGTGCCAGACCCTCCAGCGCCCGCACCGCCAGGAAGCCATGCCAGCCCGGCATCAGCGCGCCGACGATCCCGAGGATGCCGGCGCCGAGCAATGCCGCGACCATCACCGGCTTGCGGCCGATCCCGTCGGAAATGGCGCCGGCCACCAGCAGCGCCACCGCCAGGATGCCGGTGGTCAACGATAGCGACAGGCTCGATTCCGCCGGCGTCACCCCGAACTCGCGCACGAAGTCGGGCAGCAGCGGCTGAACGCAATAGAGAGTGGCGAAGGTGGAGAAGCCGGCGACGAACAGAATACGGCTGGCACGACGATAGGCGGGCGTTCCGGACACCAGGTAAGCGGACGATTCGTTATCCTGCACTGCCACAATCCCTCACTGCCAAAAAGTCCTGCTGCGCTTCAGAAGATTCGCCACGCTGCCATGCGAACGGCCGGCGGACATTGTGCGCCGAGGGAAAAATTGTCCAAGCTCCCAAAGTCTTGTCCGTCATGCTCCGGACGCAATCCGACGACATCCGGTCCCTGATCCGGATTGCCCGGGCGGAATCGGGGCCAGCCGATACTTGGCTGTTTCGCGGCTTCTCAGGGTTTGATTTCCGTTCTATGGTCCGTCGAAAATGGTTCGGACCTCGTGGCTGCGGCAGCCGCAGTACGATCGATTTCTCTCCTTTTGTCGAGACCGGTAATGGAAAAAGAATATTTCGTCGATGATTACGAGAAGCTGGTTGCGGCCTTGAAGAGCGTCGATCCCATCGACGTGGCGATGAGCAAGGCGGTTGGCGGCGCTTACGAGATTTTCGGTCATATCGAATGCCAGATACTGGAACACTATGGTCTGGCGAACGGTATGTCCGTTTTCGATTTCGGATGTGGCAGCGGTCGTCTGTCCACGGCGATTTCGCAAAAGTGGGAAATCGAATATCTTGGAGTGGACGTTGTCGACGACCTCCTTCGGTTCGCCGCCTCGAAGGCTCCGCCACACTACCGCTTCCTTCTGAATCACGGGCTGTCAATCCCTGTGCCCGACGCTTTTGCCGACATCTGTTGCGCCTTCAGCGTCTTCACCCATCTCAGGCACGAGGATTCCTACCTGTACCTGACGGATCTGGTGCGTGCCGCGAAGCCGGGCGGTCGCATCATCTTCTCGTTTCTGGAATTTGCCGATCCGAACCACTGGACGATCTTTACCGACACGGTCGCGGCCCGTCGGCAGTCGGTTCTGCCGCACCTGAATGTTTTCATCGAGCGCAATGCGATTTCACGCTGGGCTGCACATCTGGGGTGTCCGCAGGTCGCCTTCGTCGATTCCCATGACCCGCGCTGGGGCGGCCATGCCCTGGGACAGTCCGTCGCCGTGCTGACCAAGCCGGCTGCCTGAGCAGAGCCCCCGATGCGCGGCATCATCGGGGGCACCGACGATGGCCGACTCCATCCGTACCGACCGGCGCTGCGGCCTCGCACTGGACCTTGGCGGGGTCGCGCCGTATAACCAGTGCCCCACACAATTCGTTGATTGTTCGAGCCATGCACGACCTTCGCGCCATCCGTGAGAATCCCGAAGCCTTCGACCGCGGCCTTGGCCGCCGGGGACTGGCGCCGATGTCGTCCTCCGTGCTCGACCTCGACAGCCGCCGCCGCGCCGCGCAGACCCAGATGCAGGAGATGCAGGCCCGCCGGAACGAGGCGGCGAAGGAAATCGGCCTCGCCAAGCGCGAAGGGCGCGATGCCCAGCCGATCCTGGACGAGATGGCGACCCTGAAGGACCGCCTGCCCCAGGTGGAGGAGGAGGAACGCGCACTCGGCGCGGAACTCGACGCCATCCTGGCGGGCATCCCCAACATCCCGGCCGACGACGTGCCGGACGGCCCGGACGAGACCGCCAACGTCGAGGTTCGCCGCTGGGGCACGCCGCCCGACCTCGCCAACCCCAAGCAGCATTACGAGCTGGGGGAGGCGCTGGGCCTGATGGACTTCGAGGCGGCGGCCCGCATGTCCGGCGCCCGCTTCACCGTGCTGAAGGGCGGTCTGGCCCGTCTTGAGCGCGCGCTCGCCGACTTCATGCTGGACATCCACACGTCGGAGCACGGCTTCACCGAGATCGCGCCGCCGCTGATGGTGCGCGACACCGCCCTGTTCGGCACCGGCCAGCTGCCGAAGTTCGAGGAGGATCTGTTCAAGACCACCTCCAGCGACCATTACCTGATCCCGACCAGCGAGGTGCCGCTGACCAATCTGGTCAACGACCAGATCGTGGCGTCGGAGGAGCTGCCGCTGCGCTACACCGCGCTGACCCCCTGCTTCCGTGCAGAAGCAGGGTCGGCCGGGCGCGACACCCGCGGCATGATCCGTCAGCATCAGTTCTGGAAGGTGGAGATGGTCGCCATCACCGCGCCGGAACAGTCGGAGGACGAGCATCAGCGCATGACCCGCTGCGCCGAGACGGTCCTGGAGCGGCTGGGCCTGCCTTACCGCACCATCGTGCTGTGCACCGGCGACATGGGTTTCTCCTCGCGCAAGACCTATGACGTCGAGGTGTGGCTGCCGGGCCAGAACGCCTACCGCGAGATCTCCAGCATCTCCAATTGCGGCGATTTCCAGGCCCGGCGGATGAAAGCCCGTTGCCGGGCCAAGGGCGAGAAGCAAACTCAGTTCGTGCACACCCTCAATGGATCGGGTGTGGCGGTCGGGCGCTGCCTGATCGCGGTTCTGGAGAATTACCAGCAGCCCGACGGTTCGATCCTGGTTCCTGAAGCGCTCCGTCCCTACATGCGCGGAGTGGAGAGGATTTCCATCTGATGTTCGACCTGCCGCTCGACCTGTCCCGGACCCGGATCCTCGTCACCAACGACGATGGCATCCATGCCCAGGGATTGAAGGTCCTGGAAGCCATCGCGCACGAGCTGTCCGACGACGTCTGGGTCGTGGCGCCGGAGATGGAGCAGTCGGCGGCCAGCCATTCGCTGACCATCAACCGGCCGCTGCGTCTGCGCAAGCTGGATGAACGCCGCTTCACCGTCGACGGCACGCCGACCGATTGCGTGCTGCTGGCGGTGAACCATGTGATGAAGGACGCCCGTCCGACGCTGGTTCTGTCCGGCGTCAACCAGGGCTCCAACATCGGCGAGGACGTGACCTATTCCGGCACCATCGCCGCGGCGATGGAGGCGACCCTGCTGAATGTGCCTGCCATCGCCATGAGCCAGCATTACGAGCCGGGCCAGCCGATCGACTGGTCTGCCGCCGCCGCCCATGGCACCGACGTGGTGCGCAAGGCGGTGACGGTGGCTTGGCCCAAGAACGTGCTGCTGAACGTCAACTTCCCGGCACGCCCAGCCGCGGAGGTGACCGGCATCCAAGTGGTGCGCCACGGGAAGCGCAAGATCGGCGACGAGCTGTTCGAGCGTGTCGACCCGCGCGGCAAGCCCTACATCTGGATCGGCACGCTGCGCGGCGAAGCCGACGTGGCGGACGACACCGACATCCATGTCGTTTTCAACGGCGGCATCTCGGTGACGCCCGTCTATCTCGACCTCACCCATACGCCAACGTTGCAGACGTTGAGGCAGGCCTTCGTGTGACATACAACCCGCGCAAGATCCGCTTGCTGATGGCCCTTCGCGGGGCCGGCGTCACCGACACGCACGTGTTGGCGGCCATCGAGCGGATCCCGCGCGAGCTGTTCGTCCCGGAGGCTTTCCAGGACAGGGCGTGGGAGGATACGGCGCTGCCGATCGATCAGGGCCAGACCATCAGCCAGCCGCTGGTGGTCGGCCTGATGACCCAGGCGCTGGAATTGCTCCCGCGACATCTTGTCCTGGAGGTCGGAACCGGTTCCGGCTATCAGGCGGCGGTGCTGTCGCGCCTCTGCCGCCGGGTCTTCACCATAGAGCGGCTGAAGCCGCTTCTGCGTGAGGCCGAGGGGCGGTTCCGGGCGCTCGACATCGGCAACATCACCACGCGGCTCGGCGACGGGACGCGGGGCTGGCCGGAGCAGGCGCCCTTCGCCCGTATACTGGTCACAGCCGCCGGTGGGCCGGAGCCGCCAAAAGACTTGACGGATCAACTCGCCATTGATGGTGTCTTGGTCATTCCGTTGGGGACCGATCACCGCGACCAGAGGGTCGTGCGTTTCCGGCGCTCCGAAGCTGGCCTTATCCGGGAGGACCTGTGGCCCGTCCGTTTCGTTCCGCTGCTGTCCGACCCGCCGCAATCGGTCCGTTCCGCATGAAACCCGCATTTTCCAAGCGCGTCCTGCCCGCCCTGGTCCTGTCCGCCGCCGTCCTGGCGCTCGGCGCCTGCGAGCGGGTGGGGGGGCTTGCCCCCTTCACCACAGTTTCCGAGGTGCCGGATTCGGCCGGCGGCGCCATCAGCGTGCAGAAGGGCGACAGCGCCTACAGCCTGTCGCGCCGCTACAATGTGCCGCTGCGCGACCTGATCGAGGCGAACAAGCTGGCTCCGCCCTACCGGCTGGAAGTCGGGCAGCGGTTGGTCCTGCCGACCTCGCGCCAGTACATCGTGCAGAAGGGCGACAGCCTCTACAGCATCTCCCGGATGCACAATGTCGACGTCAGCGAACTGAGCCGGCTGAACAACCTGACCCCGCCCTATGCGGTGCAGGTCGGCCAGCCCCTGCGCCTGCCGGGCAGCAATGACAGCAATGGGACCATGGTCGCTTCCGGGATCGCCTCCGGCGGTGCCGTGCCGCTGACGCCGCAGGGTTCGCCTGCCGGTCGCGGGTCGGTGCAGGCGGCCGAGCTTCCGCCTCCCGGCGCGTTGTCCTCCGGCTCCATGTCCTCCGGCGGCATCGCCGCCACGCCGCTGCCGCCGCCGTCCAAGCCTGGGGCCGCGCCGGAACCGGCCGCAGCGCCCCCTGCCGCAGCCGGCGATACCGCCTATCAACCGGGCCAGGCGCCGACCATGCTGCGTCCGCCCGGCAGCAAGCCGGCGGCAACGCCGATTCCGGCACCAGCCGCACAGCCCGCTCCGCCTGCCGCCGCTCCGCAGCAGGAGGTTGCCGCCGCTGCGCCACCGAAGCCGGAGCCGAAGGCCGAGGTCGGCGCCCCGCCGCCGCGTGGCGGCGCCCGTTTCCTGTGGCCGGTAAAGGGCAAGCTGATCTCCGGCTATGGGCCGAAGCCAGACGGTCTGCACAATGACGGGCTGAACATCGCGGCCGCGAAGGGGACTGCCGTGGTCGCCGCCGACAACGGCGTGGTCGCCTATGCCGGCAACGAGCTGCGCGGCTTCGGCAACCTGCTACTGCTGAAGCATTCCGACGGCTGGATCACCGCCTACGCCCACCTCGACAAGATCGAGGTGGAGCGCGGCGCGTCGGTGAAGCGGGGGCAGGTGATCGCCCGGGTCGGCCAGACCGGCGGCGTGTCCTCGCCCCAGCTGCATTTCGAGCTGCGCAAGGGCAGCCAGGCCGTCGACCCGAGCGACCAGATGGACCGCAAGGTCAGCGAAGGGACTTCCCGAGGCGGCCAGCCAAGTCCTGGATGAACTGCCAGGCAACCCGGCCCGACCGGCTTCCGCGCGTGACCGACCATTCGACGGCCTCGGCGCGCAGCCGGTCTTCCGGGATCTCCAGGCCGAAATGGCGGACATAGCCCTCGATCATCGCGAAAAAGGTGTCCTGGTCGCAGTTGTGGAAGCCCAGCCACAGACCGAAGCGATCCGACAGCGACACTTTTTCCTCCACCGCTTCCGCCGGGTTGATGGCGGTCGACCGCTCGTTCTCGATCATGTCGCGCGGCATCAGGTGCCGGCGGTTGGAGGTGGCGTAGAACACCACATTGTCCGGCCGCCCTTCGATGCCGCCGTCCAGCACCGCCTTCAGCGACTTGTAATGGGCGTCGTCATGATCGAAGGACAGGTCGTCGCAGAACAGGATGAAGCGGCGGGCCTCGCCCTTCAACCGGGTCAGCAGGCGGGGCAGGGTGGGGATGTCCTCACGGTGGATCTCGACCAGCGCCAGTTCGCCCGGCCGCTCCGTGCAGATGGCGGCGTGGGCGGCCTTGACCAGCGAGCTTTTGCCGGTGCCGCGGGCACCCCACAGCAGGGCGTTGTTGGCCGGCAGGCCGGCGGCGAAGCGGCGGGTGTTGTCCAGCAGGATCTCGCGCTGCCGCTCGATGCCCTGAAGAAGCATGATGTCGACGCGGTTGACCACGGGAACCCCTTCCAGACGGTCGGGATCGGGGTGCCAGACGAAGGCATCCGCCGCACCGAAGTCCAGCGGCCGGTCCGGCGGCGGGGCGAGACGTTCCAGCGCCTCGGCGATGCGGGTCAGCAAGGGGACGAGCGCCTGATCGGCACCGGACTTTTCGATGGATTGCGACATAATTTTCCGGAAATTTTTTCTGGATGTTCCATGGAAAGTGGGTGCCCGCGCAGCCATCTTTCCGACGCCTTCGCACCGTAACACAGCAAGGCAAGCACACAAGCTGTGGTGCGCCCGCGGATTGTGGCGCATCACCATTGCATCCCGGTCATGGGCGGCTATAGTCGCGGCGTCCCGGCGGAACGCCGATCCGGTGCCGAGACCAAACCTGTAAGGAGCTTCCAGATGTTCGTTTCGACGGCTTATGCACAGACGGCGGCCCCGGCTGGCGGCGGCGGTGACATGCTCGTCCAGTTCGCGCCGCTGATCCTGATCTTCGTCGTCTTCTACTTCCTGCTGATCCGTCCGCAGCAGAAGAAGATGAAGGAGCATAAGGCGATGCTGTCGGCCATCCGCCGCGGCGACCGCGTCGTGACCGGCGGCGGCATCATCGGCATCGTCACCAAGGTCGGCACCGACGACGAGATCACCGTCGAGATCGCGGAGAATGTGCGCGTGCGCTGCCTGCGCTCGACCGTCAATCTAGTGCTCGCCAAGACCGAGCCGGCCGGCAAGTCCGGCGGCGACGCCGCGCCGACCGTCGATGGCGAGGCCAAGCCGGCCGACACCACCGCCGCCGGCGGGATCGGCAAGCTGTTCGGCCGCAAGTAAGCCGCAGCCGGGCCCCTCTTCCACGGGTCGGCCCGAAGGCGCTTCCCGTCCGGCCCGGCCGGTCGCCGCTAAAGCGTGGCGGACCGGTCGCCCGGACCGGGTGTCTGATCGGATTCGAGTGACGCATGCTCTATTTTTCGCGCTGGAAGATTTACCTGATCCTGGCGACCTGCATCGCCGGGTTCATCCTGATGCTGCCCAACTTCATGGGCCGCGACACGCTGGCGGCGCTGCCGTCCTGGTACGCCAACACCCGGGTGTCGCTGGGTCTCGACCTGCGCGGCGGATCGCATCTGTTGCTTGAAGTCGACATGGCCACCGTCATCCGCGACCGCGTGGAAGGTCTGGTGGACGGCGCTCGGCAGCAGCTGCGCACCGCCAATGTCGGCTATACCGCGCTGAACGCCGGCGAGCGCGCCGTGACCGTCCAGCTGCGCGACCCGGCCCAGGCCGAGGAGGCCGTGAAGGCCCTGCGCCAGCTCTCCAGCCCGGTTGCCCGCACGGCTCTGGGCGGCGGTCAGCCGGACCTCGACGTGACCGTCAACGGCGGCACGGTGACCGTGGCGCTGAGCGAGGTCGCCCTGCGCGACCGCGCCACCCAGGCCATCGAGCAGTCGATCGAGATCGTGCGCCGCCGCATCGACGAGACCGGCGTGAACGAGCCGACCATCGCCCGCCAGGGCAACGACCGCATCCTGGTCCAGTTGCCCGGCGTCGAGGATCCCGACCGCATCAAGCGGCTGCTCGGCACCACCGCCAAGATGACCTTCCGCTTGGTCGACGTGAACGCCGATCCCGCCACCGGCCGCGCCCCTCCGGGGTCCGAGATCCTGCCGTCGACCGAGGGCGACCGCTACCAGTCCAAATACGTCATCCGCAAGAAGGTCGAGGTCGACGGCGCCACGCTGCAGAACGCGTCGGCCGGCACCAACCCGCAGACCGGCGAATGGGTGGTGAACTTCGAGTTCAACACCGCCGGCGCCAACCGGTTCGCCGAGGTGACCAAGCAGAATGTCGGCCGGCCCTTCGCCATCGTGCTCGACAACAAGGTCATCAGCGCCCCCGTCATCCGCGAGCCGATCACCGGCGGCCGCGGTCAGATCAGCGGCAACTTCACCGCCGCCAACGCCAACGACCTCGCCGTCCTGCTGCGTGCCGGCGCGCTGCCGGCCCCGCTGAAGGTGATCGAGGAGCGGACCGTCGGTCCCGACCTGGGTGCCGATTCCATCCGCGCCGGCCTGACCGCCGTCGTCGTCGGCTTCGTGATGGTCTGCATCTACATGATCGCCTGCTACGGGCTGTTCGGCGCCTTCGCCTGCTCGGCGCTGTTCATCAACCTCGTGCTGACGCTCGCGGCGCTGTCGCTGTTGCAGGCCACCCTGACGCTGCCCGGCATCGCCGGCGTGCTGCTGTCGCTGGGTCTGGCGGTCGACGCCAACATCCTGATCAATGAGCGCATCCGTGAGGAGACGAAGAAGGGCCGTGGGGTCTTCGCCTCGATGGAAGCCGGCTTCAGCCGCGCCTACAGCACCATCGTCGACAGCAACCTGACGACAGCCATCAAGATGGCGCTGCTGTTCGTCTTCGGCACCGGCACCATCAAGGGCTTCGCCGTCACCATCACCTTCGGCATCCTCATCTCCATGTTCACCGCCACGGTGCTTGTGCGCCTGATGATGGTGACGTGGCTGCGCCGGACGCGTCCGGCCGTGTTGCCGGTCTGAGAGAGGTCTTCCGATGTTCCATCTCCGCCTCGTCCCCGACAACACCAAGATCCCCTTCATGAACGGCCGCATCGCCGGCCTCGTCGTGTCGGCGATCCTGTCAATCGCGTCCGTCGTCCTGTTCTTCCATCCCGGCCTGAATTACGGCATCGACTTCCGTGGCGGCATCGTCATCGAAGCCCGCACGCCGCAGGCCGCCGACTTCGCCTCGCTCCGCCATACGCTGTCCGGCCTCGGCATGGGGCAGGTGGCGTTGCAGGAGTTCGGGTCGCCGCAGGACGTGCTGATCCGTCTCGAACGGCAGCCCGGCGACGACGCCGCCCAGCAGGTCGCAGCCGACAAGGTGCGCAACACGCTGGCGCAGTCCATTCCCGGCACTCAGGTCCGCCGCGTCGAAGCCGTCGGCGCGTCGGTCAGCGGCGAGCTGTTCGCCAACGGCATGCTGGCGCTGGGCCTCGCCATGCTGGCGATGCTGGTCTACATCTGGTTCCGCTTCGAATGGCAGTTCGGCTTCGGCGCGGTGGTGACGCTGATCCTCGACATCACCAAGATCGTCGGATTCTATGCCATCACCGACATCCAGTTCAATCTGACGGCCGTGGCGGCGATCCTGACCGTCATGGGCTACTCGGTGAACGACAAGGTCGTGGTTTATGACCGCATGCGTGAGAATCTGCGCATCTACAAGAAGATGCCGCTGCGCGACCTGATCGACATGTCGATCAACGAGACGCTGAACCGTACCGTCGGCACCTCGGTCTGCACGCTGCTGTCGATCATTCCGCTGGCGCTGTTCGGCGGCGAGGCGCTGCAGGACTTCGGCATCGTGCTGATCTTCGGCGTCATCCTTGCGACCAGCTCGTCGGTGTTCATTGCCGCCCCCATCTTGCTGTTCCTCGGCGAGAATCGCCTGCGGCGCGGTTCTCCCGATGCCGCTTCGGCGGGCAACACCCCGGCGACCACGCCGTAACGCCGGACGTTTGGGGAAGGAGAGGGCAGCATGGCCGACATTATGCCGATGATCCCGTCGGACCGTCAGGTCATCGACGGCTACGGTCCGGGACAGTTCTGCATTTCCGGCCAGTGGCGTGTCGGCGCGGTGATCGTCCTGCCGGACCGCACCCTGGTGTGGGAGGCGACCGACGTCGCCTCCCTGTCGGTGGAAGATTTTGGGCCGGTGTTGGCGGCGGAGCCGAAGGTGGAGATTCTGCTGCTCGGCACCGGTGGCACCATGCGGATGATTCCGAAGGCCCTGCGCTTGGCCCTGCGCGAGCAGGGCATCGTGGTGGAACTGATGGACAGCCGTGCGGTGTGCCGGACCTACAATGTCCTGTTGGCCGAAGGTCGGCGGGTGGCTGCGGCGATGCTGCCGGTATAAATCCGAATACCCTCACCGGAAACGACAAAGGCGCCCGAAAGGGCGCCTTTGCTTTTTCATACCTCGACAGGAAACGTTACGCAGCCAGCTGCTCGGCGGCGAAGTCCCAGTTGGCGAGATTGTCGATGACCGCCTTCACGAAATCGGCGCGGCGGTTCTGGAAATCGACGTAATAGGCATGCTCCCACACGTCGATGGTGAAGAGCGGCTTCTGGCCGTGCGCCAGCGGGGTGTCGGCGTTGCCGGTCTTGCCGACCTTCAGCTTGTCGCCGTCCAGATACAGCCAGGCCCAGCCCGAGCCGAACTGGGTCAGGGCGGCCTGGGTCAGCTCTTCCTTGAACTTCTCGACGCTGCCGAAGTCGGCGACGATGCGCTGCTCCAGGGCGGCCGGCATCTTGCCGCCGTCCTTCTTCAGGCACTGCCAGAAGAAGGTGTGGTTCCACACCTGGGCGGCGTTGTTGAAGATGCCGACCTTGGACGAATCGCCGGCAGAGGCCTTGATGACCTCCTCCAGGCTGGCGTCGGCCAGCGGGGTGTCCTTGGTCAGGTTGTTCAGGTTGGTGACATAGGTCTGGTGGTGCTTGTCATGATGCAGGTGCAGGGTCTCCGACGAGATGTACGGAGCCAGAGCGTCGTACGCATACGGAAGCGGCGGAAGTTCGAACGCCATTTGATTTACCCTCTCTTATTTGATTGTCCTTCCGGGCCGTGCCTTGCGGGCACGGCACCTCCGTCCGTCCAAATAGGCCGATGACGGAAGCTTGTGAAGGCCGGAAACACTCTTGAACGTCGTATAGGGTTATTTCCATTCGACAAAGTGGCCACCGCCGCCCGGTTTCCCGAGCGCACGGCGGCCTCCAAGGTGGCGGGAAGTCCCGTTTCCGTCCAGTCGCCGGCCAGCGTCAGGTTGCTCCAGCGCGTGCGCGTCCCCGGCCGGCGCCTCACCGATTCGGGAGACTGGTCGGGGGTCGCCCGCCGCTCCTTCACCACGCGGACGGGCGGAATCGGGCCCCCGAGTCGCGGTGCCGGGAGCAGGTGGGGGGCGATCTCCGCCCACAGGCGGCCGGCGATCTCCTCGGCCGGAAGATCGGCCAGCGCATCCGCGTCGCTGACGGTGACCGACAGCAGGTCGTCGCGGGCGAACAGCCATTCCGCGGTTCCGCCGACCAGCCCGACAAAGGGCAGGCCGCCCGGCAGCCGCACCGGCCCGTCGAGCTGGAAATGCAGATTGACGATGGCCGGCCCCGGTGGCGGCACGGTCAGCCCCGGCACCAGCCGTTCCGCCACCCAGGCCGGCGCAGCGACGATCACGCTGTCGAGCGGGCCGAGCGTCAAGGCGCTGCCGGCGGCGGCAAATCCGGTCACGCGGTCCTGATCGAAGGTCAACCCATCGACCCGGGCGCCGAGATGCAGCGCCGCACCGGCTGCCCGCAGCCGTGCCAGGGCCGGTTCGACGAAGGCGGCGGACAGGCCGTATGGCGCCAGCACCGGCCGGCAGGCTGCCTCGCCGCACAGCAGCGTCTCGCGCAGCACCGCGCCGAACAGGCGGGCCGAGATGCGCTCCATCGGCCCGTTCAGCGCGGACACCGCCAGAGGGCGCCAGAGGGGCTCGAACAGCGCTCCACCGGGGGGGAGGCGGTCGGCGACGGAGTGCTTCCGACTGGCCGTCAGGCAGCGCAGGGCGGCGAGATAGTCGAGCGGCCGGCTGCCCGGCACCCGCCGGGCCGGGTCGAACAGCCATAGCCCACCGGGACGGAGGGTCCAGGCAGCACCGTCGCGCAGATCGAGGAAGGGAAAGACCGCCGGCCGCAGCTCCTCCAGCGCATCGGCTCCGCCGGTCCGTCGGGCATAGTCGAGCAGTGCCCGGTTGCCGCTGAGCACCATATGGTTGCCGTTGTCGATCAGCCGGCCGAGCGTCGCGTCATGGAAGCTTCGGCAGCGGCCGCCGGCCTGCGGAGCCTGATCGTAGAGCGCGACACGCTGCCCCGCCTCCACCAGCCTGACGGCGGCAGCCAGCCCGGCGAGCCCGGCGCCGATGACATGGACGGTTCCGGTGCCGCTCATCAGCCGGCCGGAGGGATGCCGAGCATGCAGCGCACCGCCACCCAGGCGCTTTCCCGCCGGCCGACACGGACGCGGGCCTTCAGGTCGCGCCAGCCGGCGGCGCGGAGGCGCTTCAGCAGGCGGTGGTACAGCACCATCATGGCGGTCGCCGCCCACAGCGATCCGCGCGCCTGCCCGGCGATGGCGGAACGTGCTTCGGCGAAGCGGGCTTCCGCAAGATCGGCCAACGCCTCACAGGCTTTGGGCAGGGCGGGGTTGGCCAACACCTCGTCCGGGTCGGTGGCGTCGATGCCGGCGGTCCGCAGCAGCTCGCGCGGCAGATACAGCCGGCGCAATTCCGCATCCTCAGCCAGATCGCGCAGGATGTTGGTCAGTTGCAGGGCCTCGCCCAGCGCCAGGGCGAAGCGCTCCGTGGCCGGGTCGGCACGATCGAAGACACGGATCGCCAGCATGCCGACGGCACCGGCGACGCGACGGCAATAGAGCCGCAAGGTGTCGAGATCTGGTGCCTGCATGCCGCCGGCCTCCTCGCCGGCGACATCCATCGCCATGCCGTCGATCAGCGCCTCAAACTCCGCCCGTGGCAGTCCGTAGCGCTCGATGGCGCCTTTCAGCGCAGCGGTCAGCGGGCCGCCGGGGGCACCGCCGACATAAAGGTCGCGGATGTCGCGGCGCCAGACGTCGAGGGCAGCCCGCTTGTCGGCGGGCTCGCCCGGTTCGTCGGCAATGTCGTCGATCCGGCGGCAGAAGGCATAGATGGCGAACATCGCCGCGCGCTTGGAGGCGGGCAGCAGACGCATCGGCCAATAGAAGGTGCTGCCGGACTTGGCGGTGACGGAGGTCGCCGTATCGGGTGCCGTCCTGTCCGGCGCGGTTTTGTCCGGCGACGTCGTGGATACCGGTTCCAGCGGGGCCGTCTCCAGCGGCGGAGGGGTCATCTGTAACATCCTGGGCATTGCACGTCGTGACGTGCCTGACGGTGCACGTCGCGACGTGTGGCCCAGGAGTTTATGCGGCGGAGAAGCTCCGCGCCAGCCCCCGCGCCACGGCGGCCAGCTTGTGATGCGCACCCAGCGTCACCCGGGTCTTCATCGGGTCGCGGGACTTCAGGCGCCGCGACAGCGATTCGGCGAGGCTGAGGATCACCGCCGCCTCCATCCGCAAGCCGCGATGCTGGATCAGGCCGGGCAGGGCGGCGGCGCGTTCCAGCAGGCGGTCGGTATGTTCGAGCGCCTGATCGAAGATGGCGCGCATGCGGGCGTCGCTCTCGACCTCCACAAGGCGCTCGACGCTGATTCCGGCCTCGTCGAACCAGGCCAGCGGGATGTAGCAGCGTCCGAGCTGCGTCCAGTCCTCCCGCGCGTCCTGGAGATGGTTCAACACCTGCAAGGCGGAGCAAAGCGCGTCGGACGCCGGTCCGGCGGCCACACCCTCGCCATGCAGCTCCAGCAGGTAGCGGCCCACCGGATTGGCCGAGAAGCGGCAGTAGAGAAGCAGGTCGCTCCAGCTATGGCAGCGGGCGCCGACCGAATCGCGGCGGAAGGCGCGCAGGATCTGGCGGGCATGGCGGTCGCTGACGCCGGTCTTCTGCAGGCTCTCCCGCAGATCGGTGGCCGGCTTCAGATAGGCATGCTTGGCCTGGCCCGAGGTCAGCGCCCGTTCCAGCGCCTCCAGATAGGCCAGCTTGGTCTCCGGTTCGAGATCCGCATCGTCGGCGATGTCGTCGGCCAGACGCACGAAGCGGTAGAAGGCGATCACATGCGGACGCAGATGCTTCGGTATCAGGCGGGACGCGACGGGAAAATTCTCTCCCGATTCGTCCTTGCGTGCGACCGGACCGGTCTTGCGGGGTTTCGTCGGGGCGATGTTGAAATCCGTCATGGGATCCCTGCCTGCTGCGCGTCGGGGCTGGCGGTGCGACCGTGTGTGCTTCATATAGGCGTAGCAACAGGCTTTGGCCCGTCCTTCCATCGCTCCTCCCCTCTTTTTCCAATCGGGCATCCCATGGTGAAGGCTGCGACCGACCTGTCCTATTGCGGACGGGAGGTTCGGAAATATGACAACGACCACTTTCTGGCAGGTCTGTTCACCCCCGCCGACAGGCGCGAGGCAACGTTCGCGCTCTATGCTTTCAACCTTGAGATCGCGAAAACGCGCGAGGTGGTCAGTGAACCGATCCTTGGCCAGATGAGACTTCAATTCTGGCGCGACGGCATCGAAGCCGTCTATGAGGATGGACCCGTACCCCGGCATGAGGTGATGGAGCCTCTGGCGCAGGCGGCGCGCGGGCTGGCGTTGAGCCGGTCCCTGTTCGACCGTCTGATCGATGCTCGGGAAGCCGATCTGGACGACACGCCGCCGGCCGACCTGACCTGTCTCGTCAACTATGCCGAGGTCACCGGGGCGCCGCTGGTCCAACTGGCTCTGGAGATTCTGGGGGTGCGGGACGCGGCGGCGATGGCGGCCGCGCGTCATGTCGGCATCGCCTATGCCTTGTCCGGTATCCTGCGGGCGGTTCCGTTCCTGGCTCGTCAGCACCGTCTGCGCCTGCCGGACGACCTGATGCAGCGCCACGGCGCCAACAGCGAGGAGCTGTTCGCCGGACGCTCTACGCCTCAATTGCGGCCGGTGGTTGGCGAGATCGCCGATGTGGCGCGCAAACATCTCGCCGACGCCCGCGCCCTGCGCCGCGACATGACGAAGGCGGCGATCCCGGCGCTGCTGCCGGCGACGCTGGCCGACCTGCATCTGGGCGTGATCGCGCGCGAGGGCAACGACGTGTTCGCTCCGCGCGTCCTGTTGGCCAATCCGTTCCGTCAGCTTCGGCTGGGCTGGGCGGCGATGCGCGGGCGCTACTGACGCCCGCGCTGCACGGAAACCCGCAGATACCCGCCGCTGGATACCCGTCGCTCAGCCCTTCAGCCAGCCGTCAAGATCGGCCATCGCCCGGCGGGTGTAGGCCAGCTTGCGCTCGCGGCCGCGGATCTTGTCATCCACCGGCGGGAACAGGCCGAAATTGACGTTCATCGGCTGGTAGGTTTCCGCCTCCGCCCCGCCGGTGATGTGGCCGAGGATGGCACCGAGCGCCGTGGTCACCGGGGGCGCACTGATCTCCTGCCCCAGACGCTCCGCGGCGGCGAAACGGCCGGCGAGCAGGCCGACGGCCGCGCTCTCCACATAGCCTTCGCAACCCGTGACCTGACCGGCGAAGCGCAGGCGGGGCAGCGACTTCAGCCGCAGGGCGCCGTCCAGGATGCGCGGGCTGTTCAGGAAGGTGTTGCGATGCATACCGCCCAGCCGGGCGAACTCGGCATTCTCCAGGCCGGGGATCATGCGGAAGATGCGGGCCTGTTCGGCATGGCGCAGCTTGGTCTGGAAGCCGACGAGGTTGTACAGCGTGCCCAGCGCGTTGTCCTGGCGCAGTTGGACCACCGCATAGGGGCGGCGTTCCGGCTTGTGCGGATTGGTCAGGCCGACCGGCTTCATCGGACCGTAGCGCAGAGTGTCGACGCCGCGTTCCGCCATAACCTCGATCGGCAGGCAGCCTTCGAAGTAGGGGGTGCTCTTCTCCCACTCCTTGAAGTTGAGCTTCTCGCCCTCGATCAGAGCGGCGATGAAGGCGCGGTACTCGTCCTTCTCGAAGGCGCAGTTGATGTAGTCCTTGCCGGTGCCGCCGGGACCGGGCTTGTCGTAGCGCGACTGGAACCACGCCTTCGACAGGTCGACGCTCTCCAGATAGACGATGGGGGCGATGGCGTCGAAGAAGGCCAGCGACTCCTCGCCGGTCTGGACGCGCACCGCCTCGGCCAGGGCGGGGGAGGTGAGGGGGCCGGTGGCGACGATGACGCTGTCCCACTCCTCCGGCGGCAGGCCGGCGACCTCCTCGCGCTGGATGGTGATCAGCGGATGGGTGGTGACCGCCTCCGTCACCGCATCGGCGAAACCGTCGCGGTCCATGGCGAGCGCGCCGCCGGCCGGCACCTTGTGCGCGTCGGCGCAGCGCAAGATCAGCGAGCCGCAGCGCCGCATCTCCTCATGCAGCAGCCCGACCGCATTGTATTCGGCATCGTCCGACCGGAAGGAGTTGGAACAGACCAATTCCGCCAGCTTGTCGGTATCATGGGCCTCGGTCTTGCGGACCGGCCGCATCTCGTGCAGCACGACGGGCACACCGCGGGAGGCGAGCTGCCACGCGGCTTCCGAGCCGGCGAGACCGCCGCCGATGACATGGACGGGGCGAAGGGAGTCGGTCATAGAGGCTATTTCCAAACAGAAGACTGCGGACGATTGGCGCGCAATCTAGGCTTTCTGCTCCCAAAACGACAGTCCTCAAACGGTCGCCGCCAGACACAGATCAGCCGGCCTTCGCGGAGAAGGCCGGCTGCAAGTCGATCAAGAGTCAGTCAGAACATCGATCCAAGCAGAGCATTGAGCCTGGGGCGTCAACCAAGCAGTGGCTCACTCGCTCTTCGTCGTCGTGCTGCGTTCGACGGTGGTGGAACCGGTCGGGGCCGGCGTCACGGTGGTCGAACCGTAGCTGGGGGTGGTGGTCGTCGTGGTCGTCGTGCTGGTGGTGGATTTGTCGGACCCGCAGGCCGCCAGCAGCAGGGCCGCACCAAGGGCGGCCCCCATACCGGTCAGAAGCGTCTTGCTCATGCCTCTCGTCTCCCATGCAGTGCGAATTCTGCCTGGAAGAACAAAGCGCAGCTTGCGTTTGTTCACGCCCTCTTTCGGGTTGCCGATTTCCGCACCACCGGCTTCGCCTTTAGGTAGGGGGCGAGATAGCGGCCGGTGTAGCTGCATTCCACCTTGGCGACATCCTCCGGCGTGCCTTCGGCGACGATCTCGCCGCCGCCGGTGCCGCCCTCCGGCCCCAGGTCGATGATCCAGTCGGCAGTCTTGATGACCTCCAGATTGTGTTCGATCACCAGAACCGTGTTGCCCTGGTCGACCAGCGCGTGCAGCACCTCCATCAGCTTTTCGACGTCGGCGAAATGCAGGCCGGTGGTCGGTTCGTCGAGGATGTATAGCGTGCGGCCGGTGGCGCGGCGGCTCAGTTCCTTGGACAGCTTGACGCGCTGTGCCTCGCCGCCCGACAGGGTGGTCGCCGCCTGTCCGATGTGGATGTAGCCGAGGCCGACGCGTTCCAGCGTGTCCAGCTTGTCGCGGATGCCGGGAACCGCCTTGAAGAACTCCTTGCCCTCCTCGACCGTCATGTCCAGCACGTCGGCGATGGTCTTGTCGCGGTAGGTGACTTCCAGCGTCTCGCGGTTGTAGCGCTTGCCGTGGCAGACGTCGCAGGTGACATAGACGTCGGGCAGGAAGTGCATCTCGATCTTGATGACGCCGTCGCCCTGGCAGGCCTCGCAGCGCCCGCCCTTGACATTGAAGGAGAAGCGGCCCGGACCGTAACCGCGCGCCTTCGCCTCCGGCAGGCCGGCGAACCAGTCGCGCATCGGCGTGAAGGCGCCGGTGTAGGTCGCCGGGTTGGAGCGCGGGGTGCGGCCGATCGGCGACTGGTCGATGTCGATGACCTTGTCCAGATGCTCCAGGCCCAGAACCGCGTCATGTTCGGCCGGATGCTCGCGGGCACCCATCAGCTTGCGCGCGACCGCCTTGTACAGCGTCTCGATGATCAGCGTGGACTTGCCGCCGCCCGACACACCGGTCACGCAGGTGAAGGTGCCCAGCGGGATCCTGGTCGAGACATTCTGCAGATTGTTGGCGCGTGCGCCCTGCACCTCCAGGAACTGGCCGGGATGGCCGGGCCGGCGGGTGTCGGGCACGGGAACGAAGCGGGTGCCGTTCAGATACTGGGCGGTGATGCTGTCGGGGTTCTTCTGAACCTCCTCCGGCGTCCCCTGCGCGATGACCGAACCGCCATGCTGGCCGGCGCCGGGACCCATATCGATCAGATAGTCGGCGCTGCGGATCGCATCCTCGTCATGCTCGACGACGACGACGGTGTTGCCGATGTCGCGCAGGCGCTTCAGGGTTTCCAGCAGCCGGTCGTTGTCGCGCTGGTGCAGTCCGATCGACGGCTCGTCCAGCACATACAGCACGCCGGTCAGGCCGGAGCCGATCTGCGAGGCGAGCCTGATCCGCTGGCTCTCGCCGCCCGAGAGCGTACCGGATCCGCGACTGAGCGTCAGGTATTCGAGGCCGACGGCGTTGAGGAAACCGAGGCGCTCGTTGATCTCCTTGAGGATGCGGTAGGCGATCTCGCGGTCCTTCGGGCGGAGATGCTCGTTCAGTTCGCTGAACCATGCACCGGCGCCGGCGATGGACAGCTCTGCCGCCTCGGAGATGTTGCGGCCGCGGATCTTGACCGCAAGCGCCTCCGGTTTCAGGCGGGCGCCCTTGCAGACCTCGCAGGGCTGGGAGGACTGGTACTTCGACAGCTCGTCGCGCGTCCAGGCGCTGTCGGTTTCCCGGAAACGCCGCTCCAGATTGTTGACGATGCCCTCGAACGCCTTGTTGGTCTGGTAGCGCCGCAGGCCGTCGTCGTAGGTCATGGTGATGGCAGACCCGTCCGAGCCGAAGAGGATGGTCTTGCGCACCTTCTCCGGCAGATCCTGCCAGGGCGTCGTCATCGACGCATCGAAATGCTCGCAGATGCTCTCGAGCGTCTGGTCGTAATATTTGGAGGTCGAACCCGCCCACGGCGCGATGGCGCCCTTCGACAGCGGCAGCCGCTCGTCCGGGACCACCAGCATCGGGTCGAAATAGATCTTGCTGCCCAAGCCGTCGCAGGCCGGGCAGGCGCCGAACGGGTTGTTGAAGGAGAACAGCCGCGGCTCAATCTCCGGAATGGTGAAGCCGCTGACCGGGCAGGCGAATTTCTGCGAGAAGACGGTCTGCTCGTTGGTCTCGGCATTCTCGACCCAGACGATGCCGTCGGCCAGCCCCAGCGCGGTCTCCAGCGAATCGGCCAGACGGTTGCCCAGCCCCTCGCGGACCACGATGCGGTCGACCACCACCTCGATGTCGTGCTTCAACTTCTTGTTGAGCGCCGGCACCTCGTCGATCTCGTACATGGTGCCGTCGACCCGCACGCGCTGGAAGCCGCGCTTGCGCAGGTCCTGGATTTCCTTCTTGTACTCGCCCTTCCGCCCACGGACGAAGGGTGCCAGCAGCAGCAGGCGGGTGCCCTCCGGCATTGCCATGATGCGGTCGACCATCTGGCTGACCGTCTGGCTTTCGATGGGCAGGCCGGTGGCCGGCGAATAGGGGATGCCGACGCGCGCCCAGAGCAGGCGCATGTAGTCGTAGATCTCCGTCACCGTGCCGACGGTGGAGCGCGGATTCTTGGAGGTCGTCTTCTGTTCGATGGAGATGGCCGGCGACAGACCCTCGATGGAATCGACGTCCGGCTTCTGCATCAGCTCAAGGAACTGGCGCGCGTAGGCCGACAGACTCTCCACATAGCGCCGCTGCCCCTCGGCATAGATCGTGTCGAAGGCGAGCGACGACTTGCCCGATCCCGACAGGCCGGTGATGACGATCAGCTCGTCGCGCGGCAGATCCACATCGACGTTCTTCAGGTTATGTTCCCGCGCGCCGCGGACGCTGATGTACTTGTTCATGGAGTGTTCTTTTACCCGAAGCTTTTCCGGATGGAAAGCGGCAAGGCGCCGCGACGCATGACGAAAATCGGCCGGCAGAGGAAATGGCCCAGAGGAAATGGCCCCCGCCGCCGGTCGGCTGATGATATATGCGCCAAGCGCGGCATTGCCACCGGCGCCCCGCGCGGGTCGGTCATGACCAGAAGGGCGGAACGGCCCGGAACCGCTTCCACAGCTCGGGCAGCGCCTTGCGCCGCTTTTCGGATTGGCGCTCGATCCAGGCGGCCACCGCGCCGACCGTCTTCGGGTCGGCGCCGGTCAGCGATGCGAGCATACGGGCGCTGGTGACGGCGTCCTGATCGGCGTCCAGTGCCGCCTGCAACTGTTCCAGCGCCGCGAAGAAGGGCAGGGTGGCCGCCTCCGGATAAAGTCCCCGGAAGAAATCGGCTGTATACCGCAGCGTGCGCATCCGCCGGCGCAGCTTGTCGCGCCCCTTGGCATCCTCCGGCGGCTTCGCCGGCTTGCCGAGCTTCGCCATGCGCGCCGTCAGCCAGCCGCCGGCAAGCGTGGTGACCGGCGCCGACAGCACGGCCCGCCGGTCGCTGTCCGCCTCCGACATCCAGCGGCCATGCTCCAGCCACGCGGCGAGGCCGAGGACCGTGGTGGTGCAGCCGGGCGCCAGAATCGCCGCCATCGCTTCTCGTGCCGGACCGGCCCCGGCGGAGCGGGCCAGCGACTCCAGCCGCTCCAATGCCGTCCGGTCGATGCCCGGGGCTGCCTTCGGGTCGGCAAGGAGAGGAACGAGGACGCCGGACATCAGCACGTCCCAGCCGCGCGCCGGTCCCAGCCGCTTGGCGAGCCCCCGGCTTTCCTCGATCAGCCGGTCGGCTTCCGGCGCGGCGATCAGCGGAGCGAAGAGGCGATGGGCGGTGCGCAGCCGGCGAAGCGCCACGCGCATGCGGTGCAGCCCCTCCACGTCGCCGCCGGCCAGCGCGCAGGACTCGTTGGCCAGGAACTGGCGCAGTGCCTGACGCAGGATATGGCGATAGGCCTCGGCGACCGTGGTCAGCGGCGACAGGCCGAGCGGTTCGGCCTCCACCGGTCCCGGCGCCCTGCCGGTGACCATCCGCAGACCTGCCTCCGCCTTGCTTTCGGTGCCGATGCGCAT
Organism: Azospirillum sp. A23; assembly: GCF_042938965.1. NCBI lineage: Bacteria > Pseudomonadati > Pseudomonadota > Alphaproteobacteria > Rhodospirillales > Azospirillaceae > Azospirillum > Azospirillum sp. A23. The sequence continues at coordinate 1,300,949 of NZ_CP170667.1, forward strand.
GGGGATGGCGGCCTGAAGCATCAGCGCCAGATCGAACAGGCTGGCGACCTTGCCGGCCTTCAGCTCCAGCTCCACTTCGCTGATCGGCAGGGAGTTGCCACCGGCATAGACGCCTCCGTCATCGACGGCCAGCTCGACCGCGGTCAGCGGATCGGGGCGCAGCAGCAGGGTGGTGCGCCGGAAATCGGTGATGAACAGGCAGTCCAGCGCATCGAGCGCCGCCGACGGCACCAGCCCGGCGACGCTGGGATCCGTCAGCACGCCGACATCGACCGCCTCGCCGGCGACGACCCACTCCCATTCCCGCCGCACGGCAACGGCGGCCGAATCGCCGGGGCTGGCGCTGTTGACGGTCTTCAGGGTCTGAACGAAGCGGTCGCCCTCCTGCCGCACGCGCAACGCCACCCCGTTGGCGGCGAGCTTGAAGTCGGGCGTGTCGAAATAGGCGGTTCGCAGCCTTTGTGTCGCCGCCGGGCCGTCGGCAATCGCCAGCAGCCCCGGCAGCGCAGCCACCCGCGCCAGATCCGCCGTCGCCGCATGCAGCTTCAACTCCACCTCGCGGAACGTCGATGCCGCCGGCTGCGCGTCGGGTCCGGGCTGCGGGCTGCTGGGCGGTGCCGTGGGTGGGCTGACGGGGGTCAAGGGGCGGCTTCCTCCCGAATCCGGCCGGGGCACGGCCTTGCGGCCGAACTGGCCTGGAGCGTATCAGGTGGATCCGTGGATACTCCAACCGCCGCCGCAGGTTAAGAGAGTTTACGCGGCTGCACAAAATCCGCCAGCCGGCCGGCGCCCATCTCCAGGTCGGCCCAATGCAGCGTCTCGAAGACCAGAACGGCGCAGGCGCCGGTCGGGAACTTGTCGGCCAGATCGTGGCGGAGGCCATGGTCGCCGCTGCCGGTCAGGGCGTTCGCCAATTCGTGAAGGTCGGGATTGTGCGCCACCAGCATCAGGCCGGTCGCGGAATCGGGAGCGTCGCGCAGCCTTTCCAGCAGTGTATGGGCGCCGCACAGATACAGGCCGCGTTCATGCTCCACCGGCGGATAGGGCGTACCCATCGCCGTCATCACCCGCTTGCGCGTTTCCACGGCCCGCACGGCGGTCGAACAGAGCACGAGGTCGATGTGCGCGTGATGCTTGGCCAGATAGGCGCCGACCAGGGTGGCCGCCTTCTCTCCGCGGGCGTTCAACGGGCGGTCATGGTCGCCCAGCGACGGATCGTCCCAGGAGGATTTGGCATGGCGCAGCAGGAACAGCGTCTTCATGGCGGAAATCGGCCGGCAGGGGAGGGGCGAGGGGGCAGGCGGCGGGATCGGCGAGGTGGGAAGAGGTCGCAGTGTTTAACCAAATGGGAGTCCTGAAACCGTAACGCATATGGGATACTCTGTCTGCCCACCATATAACCGTCGTCGGCATGGTTCAAAGCCAAGCGCCGGCGTTCGGGATTTCACGATTTCAGAGGTCGACGTGACGCATCTCCAGGAACTCGATTCGGTCGGTATCGAGCCAAACGCCCCGGAACGCTTCATCAATCGGGAGCTTTCATGGCTGGCCTTCAACCAGCGCGTCCTGGACGAAGCGGCCAACCCGAATCACCCGCTTCTGGAACGGCTGCGCTTCCTGTCGATCTCCGCCAGCAACCTCGATGAATTCTACATGGTCCGCGTCGCCGGCCTGAAAGGGCAGGTGGCCGCCGGCGTGAAGACGCCCAGCCCTGAGAATCTGACGCCGGCCCAGCAGCTGGTCGCGGTGAAGCAGCGCATCGCCGCCCTGATGGAGAGCCAGCAGGCCACGTGGCGTTCGCTGAAGGGTGAACTGCGTGGCGCCGGCATCTCGGTCGTCGATCCGGCCGACCTCAGCGAAGGCGAACTGGACTGGCTGGAAGCCAAGTTCCTGGACGATATCTTCCCGATCCTGACGCCCATCGCCGTCGATCCGGCCCACCCCTTCCCCTTCCTGCCGAATCTGGGATTCTCGCTGGCGCTCCAACTGCATGACCCGGTCAAGGGCCGGCACATCGATGCGCTGGTGCCGCTGCCGACGCAGCTTGAGCGGTTCCTGCGCCTGCCGGGTTCGGACATCCGCTTCATCCAGCTGGAAAAGGTGGTGATGCAGTTCATCGACCGCCTGTTCCCTCCGTTCCAGGTCAAGGCGCACGGCGTCTTCCGCGTGCTGCGCGACAGCGAAATCGAAATCGAGGAAGAGGCGGAAGATCTGGTCCGCACCTTCGAAAGCGCGCTGAAGCGCCGCCGCCGCGGCAGCGTCATCCGGCTCGCCACCGACAGCGGCATGGCCGCCGACCTGCGTGAGTTCCTGCGGCATGAGCTTAACGTCGCGTCGGACGATGTCTTCATCCTCGACGGGCTGATCGGCCTGACCGACACCAAGCTGCTGATCGTCGACGAGCGGCCCGATCTGGTCTTCCGCCCCTTCAACGCCCGTTTCCCGGAACGGATCCGCGATTTCGGCGGCGACTGCTTCGCGGCGATCCGCCACAAGGACATCGTCGTCCACCACCCGTACGAGTCGTTCGACGTGGTGGTGCAGTTCATCCGGCAGGCGGCGCGCGACCCGCAGGTGGTCGCCATCAAGCAGACGCTCTACCGCACCAGCAAGGACAGCCCGATCGTCGCCGCGCTGATCGAGGCGGCAGAGGCCGGCAAGTCGGTCACGGCTCTGGTCGAGCTGAAGGCCCGCTTCGACGAGGAGGCGAACATCCGCTGGGCGCGCGATCTGGAACGCGCCGGCGCCCAGGTGGTCTACGGCTTCGTCGATCTGAAGACCCACGCCAAGGTGTCGCTGGTGGTGCGGCGAGAGAAGAAGGCGCTGCGCAGCTACGTCCATTTCGGCACCGGCAACTACCACCCGATCACCGCGAAGGTCTACACCGACCTGTCCTTCTTCACCTGCGATCCGGCGCTGTGCCACGACGCCGCGGTCATGTTCAACTTCATGACCGGATACGCCACGCCGAAGGTGCTGGAGAAGATCGCCATCGCGCCGATCACGCTGCGCCAGCGCCTGTCGGACCTGATCGAGGCGGAAATCGCCCATGCCGTCGCCGGCCGTCCGGCGTCGATCTGGGTGAAGCTGAACTCCCTGGTCGATCCGGTCATCATCGACAAGCTGTACAAGGCCTCGCAGGCCGGCGTTCAGATCGACATGATCATCCGCGGCATCTGCTGTCTGCGTCCGGGGGTGAAGGGACTGTCTGAGAACATCCGGGTGCGCAGCATCGTCGGCCGCTTCCTGGAACATGGCCGCGTCATCTGCTTCGGCAACGGCCACCCCATGCCGAGCAATCAGGCCAAGATCTTCATCTCCTCCGCCGACTGGATGACCCGCAATCTGGACCGCCGCATCGAGACGCTGGTGCCCATCGAGAATCCGACGGTGCACGAACAGGTGCTCGACCAGATCATGGTCGCCAACATGAAGGACGATGCAAGCACCTGGAAGCTGGGGCCCGATGGCGTGTACCATCGCATCAAGGCTGGCCCCGATGCGTTCAGTGCCCATAATTACTTCATGACCAACCCCAGCCTGTCCGGCCGGGGCAGCGCGCTCAGCAATAAGCGCACGCCGCCGCGGCTGATGCTGCATACGGTGTCCTGAGGGCGGGTGACGGGAGCGAGAGTATGAACATTGAGAAACGCGCCGCCGCCAATTTCGGCGAGCTGGGGCAGGCGGTCGGCAGCGCTTCAGGCGTTGCGACCGCCGGGGAGCGCGTTGGAGACCGGGTGGGTGTGATCGACATCGGGTCGAACTCCATCCGTCTCGTCGTCTACGATGGGCTGACCCGCTCGCCGCTTGCCCTGTTCAACGAGAAGGTGCTGTGCGGTCTCGGGCGCGGCGTGGAGAAGGCCGGCGTGCTGAACCCCGACGGCGTCGCCCAGGGGCTGGCGGCGTTGGAACGATTCGCGACGCTGGCCCAGGGTATGCGCGTCGGCCGGCTCGACGTGATCGCCACCGCCGCCGTGCGCGATGCCCGAGACGGCGCCGCCTTCGTCGATGCCATCCGACGCCGGGCCGGCCTGACCGTCCGCGTCATCAGTGGCGAGGAGGAGGCGCGGCTGTCGGCCATGGGCGTGCTGTCGGGCACCCCCGGCGCGGACGGTCTCGTCGGCGATCTCGGTGGCGGCAGTCTGGAACTGGTCCCGCTCGACCGCGGCGTGATCGGCAGGCAGGTGACTCTGCCGCTCGGCCCGCTGCGGCTGATGGAGGTCGGCTCGACCAAGGGCGGCCCGGCCAAGCTGATCGACCAGCATCTGGAATCGCTGCCCTGGCTGCCGGCGATGAAGGGGCGGCCCTTCTACCCGGTCGGCGGCAGCTGGCGCGCCATTGCCAAGCTGCATATGGAACAGTCCGGCCACCCGCTGCACATCATCCACCATTACACCATCCAGTCCGCCGACGCGCGGGAGTTTACCGGCCTGATCGGCCGGCAGAGCCGTTCGTCGCTGGAGAAGATGGCGGGATCGCGCCGACGGCTCGACACGCTGCCTCTGGCCGGGCTGGTGCTGGAACGGCTGCTGCGCATCGCCCAGCCGTCGAAGCTGGTCTTCTCCGCCTACGGCCTGCGCGAGGGGCATCTCTATTCTCTGCTCTCGCCGGAGGGGCAGCGCGAGGATCCGCTGATGGCGTCGGCCGCCGATTGGGCGCGACGCTTCGTGCGGATGGGCGATCCGGCCTTGCTGATGTCCTGGACCGCCGGGCTTTTCGCCGGCGAGGACGACAACGCCATCCGGCTGCGCCATGCCGCCTGCCTGTTGAGCGACGTCGGCTGGGCCGACCATCCCGACTACCGGGCGGAACATGCCTTCCTGCGCGTGCTGCGTTATCCGTTCCCGGCGCTGGACCACGACGAGCGTGCCTTCCTCGCGCTTGCCGCCCATGCCCGCTATGCCGGCACCATCGACGTGCCGCTGACCGCACCGGTGCGGACGCTGGTGAGCGAAGGGCAGGGCATGAAGGCGCTGGTGCTGGGTCTGGCTCTGCGCCTTGCCCATACGCTGTCGGGCGGCGCCACGGCCTTGCTGGAGCGCACGAGCCTGAAGGTCGGCGATGGCCGCATCGTGCTGACCCTGCCCGACGACGGCAGCGTCCCGTCCGGCGAAGCGGTGCAGCGCCGCATCGATGCGTTGGCCAAGGCGATGAATCTCAAGGGCGATGTGGTCCAGCCGCTGCGGCCGCAGGCGGCGGAGTAGGGCCGGAGGAACAGGGCAGGGCCGGACGACGGTGAATGGCGTGCGGCCCTGCCCGTTCATGTGTGGTTGATCACGTCCGAGTGATCGAAACGCCGCCGTCCACCAGCAGCGCGGTTCCGGTGGTGAAACTGGACGTGTCCGACGCCAGATAGAGCGCCGACTGTGCGATCTCCCGTGGCGTCGCAAGGCGTTTCAGGGCGTGAAGCCCCTGGACGAAGGCCAGCGCCTCCGGCGTGCTCGACACGGCCCGTCCCATCGGCGTATCTGTGCCGCCCGGCAGCAAGGCGTTGGCGCGGATGCCCTGCGGTCCGTATTCCGCCGCGATCACCCGCATCAGGCCGATCAATCCGGCCTTGCTGGCCGCATAGGCGGCCATTCCGGGAAAGCCGACGGTATGGCCGACGAAGGTCGAGGTGAAGATCAGCGATCCGCCGCCGCGGGAGAGCATCGCCGGAATCTGGTGCTTGGCGGCATGGAAGGCGCTGGTCAGGTTGGTATCGATCACCTCGTGCCACATCTCCGCCGTCATATCGGGAAGCGGAACCTGCGCGCCGGTGGTGCCCGCATTGTTGAAAGCGACGTCCAGTCCGCCGAACCGGCGGATGGCGGTTTCGACCGCAGAGCGTGCGACGTCGGCATCCGCGACAGTGCCGGCCACGGCGACGGCATCGCCGCCAATGCTCCGAATCTCGTCCGCCAGCTGTTCCAGTTCGTCACGCCGCCGGGCCACCAGAACGAGTTTTGCGCCGTGTTCCGCGAACAGCAGCGCCGCCTCGCGCCCGATCCCGGAACTGGCGCCCGTGACGATTGCAATCTTTCCGTCCAGCTGTTTCATTGCCATTCTCCCATGCGGTGAATGGCCCGAAAGTCGCGAAACCGGTCCGGTTCGGGCTATCCGATTCTTGCTTTCGAATTCGCAAGGCCGAAGCGGACAGTGGCGGTATTATTTTCCATAACCTAACTTATGTGTTTTTGGTGTGCCGACCGGTAGCTTCTATTCCGAAGCGCAACCTGCCAGACAGGTGTCTGCAAAGTTCCTGTGTTTGGCTGCGGTTTCCGTGAAGCGCCTATAAGCCAAACCTGGAAAATATTCAAAATTCATCGATGGGAACACTCGTGGTATATAAGAGTATTTCCCAATTGTCTGTGAGTGTCTGAACTTCATATCCAACGACCTGCTCTCTCGGCATTTTCCCAATCCCCCACGCAGGTCAAAATGGAAGAGCTGTCCAAGCTGATCGATCACAAACTGCTTTCCGTTTTGGTTGTCGACGACAACAAATTCACTGCGGATCTGGTAAGAAAAATCCTGAATGCCCATGGGATATCAGAGGTTTATCAGGAATACAGCGGGGAGACTGCATTGGCGTGCCTGTTCTCCAACCAGATCAACGTGGTTATCTGCGATGTGGTGATGAAAGGAATGAGCGGGCTCCAATTTACGAAAGCTGTAAGGGACGGATACGTGCCTTTGCCTGGGAAAAAGGAAACCCCGATTGTAATGCTTACTGCCCATTCCGAGCAGAACATTGTCATGGCATCGTTGAAGATCGGTGCCAATGGCTACTTGGTTAAGCCGATAGTTCCGAAAAAACTTATGCAAATCATCTCGAAGTCGTGCAGAAGCACACTGCCCCTTCTGACAGTCCGAGGAAGTTGAGAAGAAATCAGCTTGATCGCCGGCGGTTCCCAAGAACATGCCCCGTAAGCATGCATGGCTGGGTCGTTGTGGGTTGACCGGTTGCGGCATGGCGGATGACCGATGCGTTGCCCATTTCCGGCCTCGCAACTTCGGATCCGGATGGATGATGTCGTCGATTAACCAGCCCACCCCGCCCGATCAGCGCCAAGCGGTCCTGTCCCAGCGCCGAAATCTCAAGATGGCCGAATCCGCTCACGCCTATGTGCGCGGCAGCACCGTGAAATTCTACGAATGGCTGGAGAAGTCCAGCGGCAAGGTCCCAGACGGTCCGCCGGTCTGGATCTGCGGCGACTGCCATGTTGGCAACCTCGGGCCGGTCGCCAATGCCAAGGGCCGGATCGGCATTCAGATTCGCGATGTCGATCAGACGGTTGTCGGCAACCCCGCCCATGACCTGATCAGGCTCGGCCTGTCGCTCGCCACCGCGGCGCGCGGTTCCGACCTGCCCGGCGTCACCACGGCGCTGATGCTGGAGCGGATGATCGAGGGCTACATGATGACCCTCGACGGCGAACTGGGCGGCGATACGGTGAGGAAGAGGCCGTCGGTCGTCCGCGTCGGCATGCGTCAGGCCATCGGCCGCACCTGGAAGCATCTTGCCAAGGACCGCATCAAGGACATCCGGCCGACCATCCCGCTCGGCAAGCGGTTCTGGCCGCTGACCGACGAGGAGCGCGCCGCCGTCGAGGATCTGTTCGCCAAGGATCAGGTCCGCCGCCTGGTGACCGCCCTACACTCCCGCGACGACAACGACCGGATCGAGCTTCTGGATGCGGCCTATTGGGTGAAGGGTTGCAGTTCGCTCGGCCGGCTGCGGATCGCGGTGCTTCTCGGCGTCGGCGAGGGCCATTACGACGAGGGCGGCCTCAGCCTGATCGACATCAAGGAGGCGGTCCAGGCCGCAGCACCGCGTGCAGCCAAGAACGGCATGCCGCGCGACAATGCGGAACGCGTGGTGACCGGCGCACAGAATCTTTCACCCTATCTCGGCGACCGCATGCGCCCTGCCCGCCTGCTCGACCGCGCCGTCTTCCTGCGCGAGCTGCTGCCGCAGGACATCAAGCTCGACTTCGATCATCTGACGCGCGAGGAAGCGACCCGCGTCGCCTTCTATCTGGCCGCCGTGGTCGGCAAGGCGCATGCCCGTCAGATGGACGAGGCGACGCGCAAGTCATGGCGCGGCGAATTGGCGCGCAACCGGACCAAGAGCCTTGATGCTCCGTCCTGGCTGTGGTCCAGCATTGTCGACCTGATCGTCGGTCACGAAGCGGCCTATCTGGAGCATTGCCGCCGTTACGCCGAACGGCCGGATGCCTGATCGAGAAGGCGACGCGCCATTTCGAGGCAGGCGTCGCGGTCCGGCTGGAAATCCCCGGCGATCCACCAGGCCTCGACACGCTTCAGCGTTCCGCCGACCAGCGGGCCGCGCGGAATGCCAAGCTCCAGCAGGTCGCGACCGGCGATCGGCAGTTTCAAGCCCGGCAGGTCGTCGGCCACCGACAGGGCCTTGCGCAACGCGCCCAGATCCAGCGGACCGTCATGGATTGCGGCGGCGATCAGCAGCAGGTCACCGAACAGTTCCGCGTCGCCGACGCGATACAGCGCCTGACGCAGGGCCTTGCGGTCGTCCGACGGCGCCACCGCGACCGGCGGCTCGACCAGGGCCAGCAGGCGGTCCCGTTCGTGGTTGGACAGGCGCAGAGCGTCGGCAGCCCTGAGCGCGCCCGGCCGGTCGCTGTCCAGCACGGCGGCCAGCCGGCGGGTGGGGTCGGGCGTCAGGCCGAGATCGCGTTCCACCGCGATCAACCGATCCAGCCGGTCGGTGTCCATCGCCTCCGGCAGCAGATGGACCATGATCCCCTGCCCCATCATCAACCGCCAGATCGAGGCGGCGCAGGGAGCGGTCAGCAGGCGGAACAGTTCCCCCCGCACCCGCTCGCCCGACAAGGTCGGCAGGCGCGGCGCCAAGTCGCGACAGGCGGCCATCGCCTCGGCATCCGGCTCGCCGCGGCCGTAATGGGCATGGAAGCGGAAGAAGCGCAACAGGCGCAGCACATCCTCCTCGATCCGCCGGCGGGCTTCGCCGACGAAGCGCACATGTCCGGCGGCGAGGTCGGCCAGACCGCCGAACGGGTCGAACATCGCCCCATCGGGCGTGCAGCTCAGCGCGTTCATGGTGAGGTCGCGGCGAGCGGCGTCCTCGATCCAGTCGTCGGTGAATTCGACACGGGCATGGCGGCCGAAAGTCTCCACGTCGCGCCGCAGCGTGGTGATCTCATAGGGCTTGCCGCCGCACAGCGCGGTGACGGTGCCATGCGCGAGGCCGGTCGGGATGACGCGGATCCCCGCCGCCTCCAGCAGTTCCATGACCCGCTCGGGCGGCGCATGGGTGGCGATGTCGATGTCCTTCACCGGCCGGCCGAGCCACGCATCGCGCACGCAGCCCCCGACGAATCGCGCGTCGGCGCCGCCCGATGCCAGGGCAGCGAACAGCGCGAGGCTTTCGGGGGCGGTCATCCAGGGTTGGGGCGACAGGCGTGCGGCAACGGTCATGGCGCGCGACGCTATCCGATTCCCGGTCCCCATTCCACCGCCGTCGGGTTCGGGACCGTCGGTTCTGGCACCGTCAGTCCGCCCCCTTCCCCGTTTCGCGGGCGGCGGCACCCAGCACGTCGCGCAGGTTCACCAGCATGCCGGCGGTCGCCCCCCAGATGTAACGCTGCGGGTAGGGGAAGGCGTAGAACCAGCGCGGCTTGCCCAGGAACTCGCGGCTGTGGCGTTGCGGGTTCGACGGGTCGAGGATGAAGGACAGCGGCACCTCGAACACCTCCGCCACCTCGGTCGGGTCGGGCGTCAGGATGAAGGGCGGCGTCACCACCCCCACCACCGGCGTCACCCGGAATCCGGTGCGCGTGACATAGGTATCCAGCCGGCCGACGATCTCGATCCGGCCGCGCTCCAGCCCGATCTCCTCCGCCGTTTCGCGCAGCGCGGTTTCCTCCGGCGTGCCGTCCTCCGGCTCCATCCGGCCGCCGGGGAAGCTGATCTGGCCGGCATGGGCGCTCAGCGTCGCGGTGCGCTGGGTGAAGATGACGGTCAACTCCTCCGGCCGGTCGACCAGCGGGACCAGCACCGCCGCCTCGCGCAGGGTGGAGGGCGGCCCCATTTCCGGATTGAGGTCGTGGTCGCCCCGGATCTTGGCGGCGTGCTTCGGCGCCGTCCGGTTCGACCGGACGACACTCTCCACCGCCGCATCGGTGCTCATCGCCGGCAAGCGCCGGCGGACTTCCTCCAGGCTCAGTCGCCAGGCAGCCTGCCCAGCGTGAAGAAGACCTTGTTGCTCCATAGACCCACCTCGGACTCGCCGGTTTCGGTTTGGCGCGTCTCGCTGCGCTCCACCATGTCGTAGAACACGGGCCGCAGGATCAGCGCCTCAAGCCGGCTTCTGATTTCGATGTAGGGTGCCGGCTCCCCGGTTTCAGGGTTAACGGCGACGCGGATCGGATGTTCGGGGCCGGCCTCCACCCAATGATCGAGGTTGGTACGGAACGACAGGACCTGATCGGCCCCGCTGCCCGCCACGGTCATCTCCACCGCGACGAAAGGGGCGTCGTCCACGACGATCCGGCCGCGCTCGACAGGCGTGATCAGCCAGTAATCGTCGTCGTCGTCGCGCTTCAGGACGGTGGAGAACAGCTTCGCCAATTCGATCCGGCGGATGGGATCGCCATTGTGGAACCAGGTGCCGTCGCGCGCAATGCGGATGTCGTACTGCTCCAGCGTGGGTGTCCGTCCCAGCGCCACCGGCAAGTCGGACGGCAGATCCGGCGGCGTCTCCGGAACGGTTTGTCCATCTGAGCGCTTGTCATTCGCCATCGCGTTACCGACCTTCATAGGATTGGGAACCGCTTTGTCCCCGGACATGCGCATTTTCGCCACACTCGGCCGCTAGGTCCACTCCAATGGTCCTGGCGCCACCACCCGTCCGGCGGCACATCCGGCGGCGGGATTCGGAAAATGGGTGTCGACAAGGTGCCGGAACAGGGCCAACCATGCGGATCCCGTGTTTCGCGTCGCGGAATCCAGCGACCATGACACCGATCGGCCCATCATCGGGGAGCAGCAGACCTTGAGCGCACAGGACATCCTGAGGGGGCAGCCTCCCGTGCCGGAGGACCCGCAACGGCTGATGGAAGAGATCGAGGCGCTGGGCGACCGCCTTGCCTCAGTCCGCGACCGCATCGGCCGCGTGATCTTCGGCCAGCAGGAGGTGATCGACCGCACGCTGGTCACGCTGCTGGCTGGCGGCCATGTCCTGCTGATCGGCGTTCCCGGCCTTGCCAAGACGCGGCTGGTGGAAACGCTGGGCACCGTGCTGGGCCTCGCCGAAAAGCGAATCCAGTGCACGCCCGACCTGATGCCCGCCGACATCCTGGGCTCCGAAGTGCTGGAGGAGGGCGACAACGGACGCCGGTCCTTCCGCTTCCTGCCCGGTCCGGTGTTCAGCCAACTGCTGATGGCCGACGAGATCAACCGCGCCAGCCCGCGCACCCAGTCGGCCCTGCTCCAGGCGATGCAGGAGCACCGGGTGTCGGTCGCCGGCCAGTACCACCCCCTGCCCCAGCCCTTCCACGTGCTGGCGACCCAGAATCCGCTGGAGCAGGAAGGCACCTATCCGCTGCCGGAAGCCCAGCTCGACCGCTTCCTGATGCAGATCGACGTCGATTATCCCGACCGCGAGGCGGAACGGCGGATGATGATCGCCACCACCGGGGCCACCGACGAGCGCGCGGTGACGGTGCTGTCCGCCGCCGATCTTCAGACTGCACAGCGCCTCGTCCGCCGCGTGCCGGTCGGCGAAGGGGTGGTGGACGGGATCCTCGACCTCGTCCGCCGCGGCCGGCCTGAGACGTCGGAGCTGATGGAGGTGCGCCAGCATGTCGCCTGGGGTCCCGGCCCGCGCGCCAGCCAGTCGCTGATGCTCGCCGCCCGCGCCCGTGCGGTGCTGGACGGCCGCCTGTCGCCGTCACTGGACGATGTCGTTGCGCTGGCCAAGCCGATCCTGAAACACCGCATGGCGCTGAACTTCGCCGCGCGGGCCGATGGGGTGACGCTGGACGACGTCATCGACCGCCTCTGCGCGCCTCTGGCCTGACCCCTCGAAGCGGAGCCGCAATGCCGCGCAGCCCAAACTCCCCGCAAAAAGGCCAGCCGCCGGGTCAGCTGTCGAACACCCTGCTGGCGCGGCATCGCGCGGAGGAGCTGGCATCCGCCCTGCCCCCGCTTCTGGTCGCGGCGGAACGGGTGGCGGCGACCGTCGCCCAGGGGGTGCATGGGCGCCGCCGCGTCGGGCTGGGCGAGACCTTCTGGCAGTTCCGCCGCTACCAGCCGGGCGACGCCCCGTCGATGATCGACTGGCGCCAGTCGGCCAAGACCCAGCCGGTCTATGTCCGCGAGAATGAATGGGAGGCGGCGCAGAGCGTCTGGCTGTGGCGCGACCGCTCCGCCTCCATGGATTTCCGTTCCGCCGCCGGGCTGCCGACCAAGCGGGAGCGGGCGGATCTGCTGACGCTCGCCACCGCCGTGCTGCTGGCCCGCGGCGGCGAGCGGGTCGCCCTGCTGAACAGCGGCGTGCGGCCCGACCATGGCAAGACCGCCATCGACCGCATCGCCCGTCTGATGACCGACCCGCGTGCCGCTGCCGCACCCGATCCGCTGCCGCGTGTGGAACCGCTGCCCCGCCATGCGCAGACGGTTCTGTTCGGCGACCTGCTGTCCCCCCTGCCGGAAATCCACGCTATCGTTGCCGGCCTCACCGGGCGGGGCCTGCGCGGCCATCTGGTCCAGATCCTCGATCCGGCCGAAGAAACGCTGCCCTATGACGGCCGTGTCGATTTCCACGGCCTGGAGGGCGAACAAAATCTGCTGGTCCCCCGTGTCGAGGCCGTTCGCGAAGCCTACCGCGAGCGTCTGAAGGCGCAGCAGGACGGGCTGGCGGCGCTTGCCCGCACCGCCGGCTGGAGTTTCGCCGTTCATCGCACCGACCGTTCGCCGCAATCCGCGCTGCTCACCCTCTGGGGTGCGATGGCGATGGAGGCGGTGTGACGCGCCGGCCTACCCCTTCTCGCCCCTCCCCCTCGTGAAGACGCGCCAATGCTGGGTCTCGGACCGATCGCCTTCGCCGCCCCCTGGGTCTTGACCGCACTGGCAGCCCTGCCGGTCCTCTGGTGGCTGCTGCGCGTCACGCCGCCGGCCCCGCGTGCGATCCAGTTTCCCGCCATCCGCCTGCTGCGCGACCTGATCGCGCGGGAGGAGACGCCGGCCCGGACGCCGTGGTGGCTGCTGCTGCTGCGGCTGATCGTGGCGGCGCTGATCATCCTGGCCCTGGCCGGTCCATTGCTGAACCCGCGGGCGGCACTGCCCGGCGGCGGGCCGTTGCTGCTGGTGGTCGACAATGGCTGGGCGGCCGGGCGCGACTGGCCGACCCGCAAGCGCACGATGGACGAGCTGATCGCCCAGGCCGACCGCCAGCAGCGGCCGGTGATCCTGCTGCCCACCGCCCCGGCCGCTGACGGGCAACCGATCCATGCAAGCGCCGTCCTGCCGGCACCCGAGGCCCGCCGTCTGGCCCAGGCGATGGTTCCCCTGCCCTGGCCGACCGACCGTGCCGCGGCGCTGGAGGCCTTGAAGGCGGTGGCGACGCAGGCCAACGGGCGCGGCTCGATCCATGCGGTGTGGCTCAGCGACGGCGTCGGCGACCGCCAGGCCGCCGCCCTCGCCGCCGGATTGCAGCGGCTGGGCTCCGCCGATGTCCTCGACGATTCCGCCGAGCATCCGCCTCATTTGCTGCTGCCGCCCTCCAGCGAGGGCACGGCGCTGACCGCCCGTGTCGTCCGCGCCGACCCGTCGAAGCCGGAGCCGGTGACCGTCCGCCTCGCCGCTGCCGACGGCCGGCTGCTGACCCGCCAGACCGTCACCTTCGAGCCGGGCCAGAAGGTTCGGGAGGTGCGGCTGGACGTGCCGACAGAGCTGCGCAACGACGCTGCAAGCCTAAGGGTCGAAGGCGACACCACCGCCGGTGCCACCGTCCTGCTGGACGAGCGCTGGCGCCGCCGCCCCGTCGGTCTCGCGTCCGGCCGGGCGGAGGGGGAAAGCCAGCCGCTGCTCTCCGATCTCTATTATCTCGAACGCGCGCTGTCGCCCTACAACGAGGTGCGTCGCGGCGAGACGCTGGATCTGCTGAAGCGCGATCTGGCTGTGCTGATCCTGTCCGACATCGGCGCCCTGACCGGGACCGAGGTTCAGGACATCGAGGATTGGGTGAAGAAGGGCGGCGTACTGGTCCGCTTCGCCGGCCCGCGTCTGGCCCAACATGCCGACACGCTGGTGCCTGAGCGGCTGCGCATCGGCGACCGCGCGCTTGGCGGCGCATTGTCCTGGTCGGAACCGGCAAAGCTCCAGCCCTTCCCGCCGAAATCGCCTTTCGAGGGGCTGACCATCCCGCCCGATGTCCAGGTGAACCGGCAGGTGCTCGCCGAGCCCGCCCTGGATCTGGCCGACCGCACCTGGGCGAGGCTGGCCGACGGCACGCCGCTGGTCACCTCGCAGAAGCGCGGCGACGGCTGGATCGTGCTGGTCCACACCACCGCCAGCCCGGACTGGTCGAACCTGCCACTGTCAGGCCTGTTCGTCGACATGCTGCGCCGGCTGGTCGCGCTCAGCGGCGGCGTGACGGGAATGGCGTCTACCGCCTCGCTCGATCCGGTCGAGGTGCTGGACGGCACCGGCCGGCTGGTTCCTCCGCCGCCCACCGCCTTCCCCATCCCCGGCAATGCTGCCGCCGATGTGATCGGACCGCGCCATCCGCCGGGATTCTACGGCACCGACGATGCCCGGCGTGCGCTGAACCTGTCCGCCGCCGTCACCGCCATCGACCCGCTGCCGCCGATGCCGGCCGGCGTGGGCCGCGACGGCTATGGCGGCCGCGGCGAGGTTCCGCTAAAGCCGTCGCTGCTGGCGGCGGCCCTGGCCCTGCTGTCCATCGACCTGCTGATCGCACTGGCCTTGCGCGGCCTGCTGCGCCCGCCCAGCCTGCGGCGCAGTGCCGGCGGGGCGGCGGCCGGCCTGCTGCTTGCCCTCGCCCTGTCGTCGGCTCCGCAGCCCGCCCGCGCGCTCGATCAGGACAAGGCGGTCAAGGTGACGGCGGAGACCTACCTGGCTTATGTCCAGACCGGCGACAGCAGCGTCGACGACACCGCCCGCGCCGGGCTTGAGGGGCTGGTCAGTGTCCTCGGCCTGCGCACCGCCGTCGAAGCGGCCGGAGCGGTCGGCGTCGATCCCGAACAGGACGAGCTGGCCTTCTATCCCCTGCTCTACTGGCCGGTGTCGGATCGGCAGAAAGCCCTGTCCGATCAGGCGCGCCAGCGGGTGAACGAGTATATGCGCAGCGGCGGCACCATCCTGTTCGACACCCGCGATCAGGCGCCGGGAGGCGGTCCGGCCGCTCTGCAACGGCTGGTGCAGGGCCTGGACATCCCGCCGCTCGCCCCGGTTCCGCAGGACCATGTGCTGCGCAAGTCCTTCTACCTGCTGACCGACTTCCCCGGACGCTATGCCGGCGGGCAGCTGTGGATCGAAGCACGGGAGGGGCCGGCGAATGACGGCGTGTCCTCGGTCGTCATCGGCGGCAACGACTGGGCGTCGGCCTGGGCGGTCGGCCGCAACGGCCAGCCGATGTTCGCGGTGATCCCCGGCGGCGAGCGTCAGCGAGAGATCGCCTATCGCTTCGGCGTCAACCTCGTGATGTATGCGCTGACCGGCAACTACAAGGCCGATCAGGTCCATGTGCCCGCCATCCTGGAAAGGCTCGGCCAGTGATGCCCGTCGATCTGCTCTCCGGAGTCTCCGTGGCGCTGGCGCCCCTGCTGCCCTGGCCGGTGCTGGGCGCACTCATCGGCTTCGCCCTGCTGGTGGTGCTGATCGCGGCAGTGCGCCGGGCTCGCGGAACATGGCTGCGCTTGCTGGCGGTGGCGGTTCTGGCGCTGGCGCTGATCAACCCCTCGCTGGTCCAGGAGAAGCGCGATCCGATCAAGGACGTGGCCGTCGTGGTAATCGACGATTCGCCGAGCCAGGCCATCGGCGACCGCCGTGCCCGCACGGAACGGGCGGCGGACCAGCTGACCGAGCGGCTGAAGCGCTTCAACGATCTGGAGGTGCGCGTCGTCCGCAGCGCCGAGGGCGGCGAGACCGGCGGCACCATCAACGAAACCCATCTGTTCGATGCGCTGAACCGCGCGATGGCCGATGTGCCGCGCCGCCGCATGGCCGGCGCCGTCTTCATCACCGACGGTCAGGTGCATGACGTTCCGCAGGTGCCGGGCAAGCTGGCCGACATCGGCCCGATCCACACGCTGCTGACCGGCGACCGCGACGAGGGCGACCGCCGCATCGCCATCGTGCAGGCGCCGAACTACGGCCTTGTCGGCAAGCCGGTCGAGTTGACCATCCGCGTCGACGACATGCCCGGCCGCCAGTCCGACGACGCCGCGGTGACCCTGCGCCAGGACGGCGGTGCCCCCAGCACCATCCGCGTGCCGGTCGGCCGCGACGTTCGCGTCGACCTGCCGATCACCCATGGCGGCCAGAATGTTCTGGAACTGGAGGTCGAGCCGGCGAAGCAGGAGCTGACCCTCGCCAACAACCGCGCGGCGGTGGTGGTGAACGGCGTGCGCGACCGGCTGCGCGTTCTGCTGGTTTCCGGCGAACCCCATGCCGGCGAGCGCACGTGGCGCAACCTGCTGAAGGCCGATCCGGCGGTGGACCTTGTCCATTTCACCATCCTGCGCCCGCCGGAGAAGCAGGACGGCACGCCGATCCGTGAGCTGTCGTTGATCGCCTTCCCGATCCGCGAGCTGTTCGAGGTGAAGCTGGACGAGTTCGACCTGATCATCTTCGACCGTTACCGCCGCCGAGGCGTACTGCCGCAGATGTATTTGGAGAATATCGCCGATTATGTCCGCAAGGGTGGCGCCCTGCTGGAAACCTCCGGCCAGGGCTATGCCGGGCCGCTGTCGCTGTACCGCACGCCGCTGGGGTCGATCCTGCCAGCGGCGCCCAGCGGCCAGACGGTGGACAGCCCGTTCCTGCCGACCGTGACCGATGTCGGCCGCCGCCATCCGGTGACTGCCGGACTGCCCGGCGATCGGCTGGACGCGGCACCGAGCTGGGGCCGTTGGTTCCATCAGGTGGATGTGACGCCCAACAGCGGCACCGTGGTGATGCAGGGTGCCGGCAATCGCCCACTTCTGGTGCTCGACCGCGTCGGCAAGGGCCGGGTGGCGCAGCTCGCCTCCGACCAGATCTGGCTTTGGAGCCGCGGCTTCGAAGGCGGCGGTCCGCAGGCGGAGCTTCTGCGCCGCCTCGCCCACTGGCTGATGAAGGAGCCGGAGCTGGAGGAAAACGACCTGCGCGCCCATGTGGACGGCAACCGCATCACGGTCGAACGTCGGTCCCTGACGCCCGACCCGCGCTCCGTCACCATCACCGATCCGTCCGACCGGACCAGCACGCTCCAACTGACCGACGACCGCACCGGCCGGGCCATCGCCACCGTGACCGCCGCGGCCCCCGGCATCTACCGCATCTCCGATGGGGAGCGGACGACGCTGGCGGTGGTGGGTGCCGTGAACACGCCGGAACTGGCTGACGTGAGGTCTACCGGCGACCGCATGCAGCCGGTGGCCGAGGCGACCGGCGGCGGCATCCATTGGGTGACCGACACCGACAGCGGCCCGAATCCCGGCATCGATGTGCGCCGCACCCAGCCTGACCGCAGCCAGACCGGATCCGGCTGGATCGGCCTGCGCGCAAACGGTGACTATACGGTGACCGGCGTGACCGACGTACCGCTGCTGCCGGTTGGTGCGGTGCTGGCCCTGGTGCTGGGTGGGTTGCTGATGGCATGGCGCCGGGAGGGCCGCTGAGCAGCCTCGCGGAGGGCTGATCGATAGCAAAAATTTTCTGAAAACAGCCTGTTGCGTTCGGCCGGTCTTCCGATTATGGTGCCGCTCCTTCCGGCGATACGAGAGATCGCCGCGCCGGTTGGGGCGTCGCCAAGTGGTAAGGCAGCGGTTTTTGGTACCGCCATCCGCAGGTTCGAATCCTGCCGCCCCAGCCAATTTTCCAATTGCTGATACAGCAAACCTCCAACCCGCCCTTCGGCGGGTTTTCGCGTTTTTGTCAGCCGGGCCAGTGCCGACCCCTTCCGAGATCGGCACTGTACCGGGGCGTCGAGACCGGAGGCAGATGACTTGGGAGCACTTGCCTTTCGGGTGTCCCGAGCCATTCTTTCGTTAAAGAGCGGTGGCGAGTGAAGCCGAAGCCTGTTCGGATGCCAGGAACTGCGCGGAACGGCTGGTGGATGTCGTCAGCGGGGCGGCAGACCGTCCCTCGCGATACCCGGATGTCACATAATGCGTCGCAGCCCCCAGTTCGCTGGTGCCGTACATCCCGCGAAGGTCCGAATACCGCGCAAGATAAGCGGAGGCATTGAACGTGGTCGACCTGCCTTCAAGCCGTCCTGCGGTGGCATAGTGAAGCGCTGCAGCGGTCGTGTTCGTTCCTAATGCCTGGATGAGATCGGGATTGGCGGCGATGTAGCTCATTGCATTGAAGCTGGTGCTGCGTCCTTCCACACGTCCGGCATTGATATAATGCTGGGTGGCGGCAACAGTGTTCGCACCGAACGCGGCGGCCAGATCGGGATTAGCCGCAAGATAGCTCGCGGCATCGAAGGTCGTCGACCGGCGTTCGCGGATGCCGGCGCTCAGATAATGGCTCAACACCGGCGCGGTGTTTCCGCCGAACGCGGCGGCCAGATCAGGATTCGCTGCCAGATAAGATAGCGGATCCAGTGCAGCAACGCTTGAGGTTGCAACCGTACGATCCTCGAAGCGGATGTATTCGACCCCGATCAGCTGGTCGTAACCGTTCGAGTCATAGACATAGACGGACCCGCCATAGCTGAAAACGGTATTCCAATACGTGCTCCTATCACGTTGGACGGTATCGATGCCGTCACCACCGTCGATAACGTTGTTCCCGTAGCCGCCATCCAGAAGGTCCGATCCGCCGCCACCCAGAATCGTATCGTTTCCGGTATACCCCCGAATCGTATCGTTGAAATCCGACCCGAACATCGTGTCCGAACCTGACAGGATCGAGGACCGTGCGCTGCTGCTTTCGCCACTGGACAGCCACGCGAGGAAGGTGGTCGCGGGAACCGACAGGTTTTCGACGGTGTAGGTCGGCCTGCCATTCGACAGCGAGCGTATGGCGGAAATCGTTCCGCCCACCACATTGGTGCCCGTCGAATTGTATGCAAAATTTCCATAAAACTCGGTAACTGCACCGCCACCGTAGCTTGCCGAAATATAGGTGCTGTTTGCACCGGATATCTGCGCATACAGAAGATCGGCGATATAGATATTGTCGGTGTTAACCCCGGTTGAACCACCCGCAATAAAGCGCGCCATAGGCCTTCCCCTGATTTTTGTTGCGTTCGTTTTCAGCTCGACGCGTGTTATTCGGATGACGCTTTTAGGATCGCTCAAGCTGAACGAAAACAGCCTCAAAGTATCACAACCACAGGGTATGAAAAACACGCAGTTGCATTTTTCTGCAATGGCTTGCGATGGAAAATTACGAACCGTGCTCCCCGGCTGCCGGTGATCAGGTGCCAAACGGCAAAGGGCAGTCGGATCGGCAGCCTTACTCTTGGGTCTCCGCGACCTCGTTCGCAGAAGGCTCGACCAGCATGACCAAAGTGAAAGCGGACCGGTCACCCGGACGCAGGGTCACCTGCTCCAACATCAGAGCGCCATCCAGCGGATGATTGAATCGGCGCAGGCCGCCTTCGCGCTCCAGAACACTCTGGTCCTCCCACAACCGGGCGAAAAGCGGGCTGGCCTGCCGCAGTTCGTCGACCAATTGCCGAAGTGTCGGGTCGTCCGGGTGCCGGGCCGTTTCGGCACGAAACTCCGCCAGCAGCCGGCGGCCTCGATTCTCCCAATCCTGGATGAAATCGCGGGCCGACGGGTCGAGGAAGACATAGCGCAGCAGATTGGTTTCGGCGCCAGCCAGCCAGCCGGAAAAAAGCCGCTCCGCCCGGGGATTCCAGCCGACGGCGCTCCAGCAGCGGTCGAGGAGATAGGCTGGCGCGGTCATCGCCGCCAGCGCCGCCAGCAGCGACGGCGGGGGGCTGTCCGCCTGCCCCGCTGCCGGCATGTCCGGGTCGCGCTTGCGGGTCAGTTCGAACAGATAGGCCCGCTCAGCCGGGGTCAGGTGCAGCGCATTCGACAGGCGCGCCAATGCCGCGGGAGAAACCGAAACGTCGCGGCCCTGCTCCAGCCACGTGTACCAGGTCGGACTGATGCCACAGAGCTGCGCCAGTTCCTCCCGCCTCAGGCCGGGCGTTCTCCGGCGGGCGGAGCCGGTTCGAACACCGGCCTCTGCCGGAGCGATCCGTTCACGGTGGCGCCGCAGGAAGGAGGCTAGCAGGCGGCGGCGGTCGGCCGTTGGATCGACGGGGGCCTGACCGGTGGAGGCGGGTGTGCGGATCATGGTGGCAGTGCTTATACCAGGATAACCACCTGCCTTGTACCCGGTTATGAAAGGCGCGACGCTCGCCACATCAGCCAGCCAACTGCAAGGAAGCCCTCCATGACCCGGACTCACCATGGCGTCGTCGCCGAGAATTACGGCCCGCGCGCCGATGCCTATGTGTCCAGTGCTGTCCATGCCGGCGGTGCCGACCTGGACCAGATCGAACTGGTCCTGCGTGGCCGGTCGAACGCACGGGTTTTGGATCTGGGCTGCGGCGGCGGCCATGTCAGCTACCGCGCTGCTCCCCATGTGGCGGAGGTCGTGGCCGTCGACCTGACGCCGGAGATGCTGGAGGTGGTCGCCCGCACCGCCGCGGAGCGCGGCCTGTCCAACATCGCCACCCGGCAGGCGCCTGCCGAACGGCTGCCGTTCGAGGATGGCCGGTTCGACGTCGTGCTCTGCCGCTTCACCGCCCATCATTGGCGTGATTTCGAGGCCGGACTGCGGGAAGCGCGGCGGGTGCTGGCACCGGGCGGGATTGCGGTCTTCATCGACTGCATCGCACCGGCCGCCGCCGTGCTGGACACCCACCTGCAGGTGGTCGAGGTGCTGCGCGACCCGTCGCATGTCCGCAACTATACGGCGGCTGAATGGATGGCGGCATTGGCACGGGCGGGCTTCGCTGTCCGGTCCCTGACGCCGCGTCGCCTGCGCATGGAGTTCCCGGTGTGGACCGCCCGCACCCGCACCCCGGACCTCCATGCCCAGGCCATCCGCTCGCTCCAGCGCAGTGCGGCGGCGGAGGTCCGCACCCATTTCGACATCACCGAAGACGGCAGCTTCCTGCTCGACACGCTGACGTTGGAGGCGGACCCGGTTTGACAGGCCGGTTCAGCAGGCCGCCGGAACAGTCGTCCGGCGGTCGGTCTCCCGCCTGTCGAGCGCACCGCTCGCCAGCGTCAGGACGAGACCGCCCAGAACGAACAGGCCACCGACCCACGGCGTGGCGCCGAGACCGAGCGGGGAGGAAACAACCTGCCCACCGAAGAAGGCGCCCGCCGCGATGCCCAGGTTGAAGGCGGCGATGTTCAGCGCCGACGCCACATCGACCGCTTCCGGCGCGTGACGCTGCGCCAGCTGGACGACATAAAGCTGAAGGCCCGGGACATTGGCGAAGGCCAGCGCCCCCATGCCGGCCAGCGTGATCAGCGCCGGAACCTTGGCGTCCGCGGTGAAGGTGAAGACGATCAGAACCAGAGCCTGCAAGGCGAACAGCCAGGCCAGCGCCCGAGCCGGCCGGCGGTTGGCGAGCCGGCCGCCGACGACATTGCCGACCGCGATGGCGGCACCGTACAGAACCAGCACGAGGCTGACGGTCGAGTTCGAGAAGCCGGTGATCGTCTCAAGGATCGGCGCCAGGAAGGTGAAGGCGACGAAGGTGCCGCCATAGCCGAGCGCGGTGATGGCGAAGGCCAGCAGAAGCCGCGGCTTCGCCAGGACACCAAGCTGCGTGCCCAGCCCGGCGGCCGGCGGCCGGCTGAGCCTTGCCGGCACCAGCGCCGCGACACCCAGCCCGCCGATGACGCCAAGCGCCGACACCGCCAGGAAGGTGGCGCGCCAGCCGAAGGTCTGGCCGATCCAGGTGCCCAGCGGCACGCCGGTGACGATGGCGATGGTCAGGCCGGAGAACATCATGGCGATGGCCGAGGCGCGCCGGTCCTCCGGCACCAGATCGGCGGCGATGGTCGAACCGACCGAGAAGAAGACGCCGTGGGCGAAGGCGCTCAGCACCCGCGCCACCAGCAGCGTCTCGTAATTGGGGCTGATGCCGGCCAGCAGGTTGCCGGCGACGAACACGCCCATCAGTCCGAGCAGCAGCGGCTTGCGCGGCACCCGGCCGGTCAGCGCGGTCAGAATCGGCGCGCCGAACGTGACGCCCAGCGCATAGACGCTGACCACCATGCCGGCCAGCGGCAGGCTGACGTCCAGATCGCTCGCCACGGTTGGGAGCAGGCCGACGATCACGAACTCCGTCGTCCCGATCGCATAGGCGCTGATCGCCAGCGACAGCAGTGCAAGTGGCATTTCCAAGGTCTCCATTCCAAGAAGGACTGTGCTGGGAAGACGATGTGCGCCATAAGGTCAGGAACGGGAATACCAGCCCAGTTCGCATGATTTTGTCATTCAGGGAAAAGGTGAGGACGGAGATGCCGGAATGAGCGATCCGCGCGCCTGGGAAATGCGGGTTTTCCTGCGGGTTGCTGCACAGGGCAGCTTCAGCGCCGCCGGGCGCGATGTCGGTATGACACCGTCATCCACGGCGAAGCTGGTCGGTCGGCTGGAGGAACGGCTGGGAGTGCGGCTGGTCGAACGCTCCACCAGGAAGCTGCGCCTGACCGCCGAGGGAGAACTGTATAGGGAACGGGCACAGGCGCTGCTGGGAGAGTTGGACGCGCTGGATGCGGAGATTGCCGGCGGCGCCCGCGCGCCGACCGGCCTGATCCGCGCCAACGCCTCGGTGCCGTTCGGCCAGCATTGCCTGCTGCCGCTGCTGCCTGAGTTCCTGCGTGACCATCCCGGCATCACGATGGACGTGACGATGACCGACGAGGTGGTGGACCTCTATGCCGCCCGTGTCGATGTCGCCTTCCGCGCCGGGCCCTTGAGCGATTCGGCGCTGCTGGCCCAGCGGTTGGGCGTCGTCAGGCGGAGGATCGTCGCCTCCCCCGCTTATCTGGACCGCAAAGGCGTTCCGATGACCGCCGCGGATCTGGAGGCCCATGACTGTCTGGGCTTCAATTTCCGCCGTGCCGCCGCGGTCTGGCCGCTGAAGTCCGGCGGACGGCTGGTGGATCGCGAGGTGCCGACCCGCATCCTGGCCAACAATGGCGAGACGGTTCGCCATATGGCGCTGCTGGGACTGGGGCTGGCGCGGCTGGCCGAATACCACGTCCGCGACGATTTGCGTGAGGGACGGCTGGTCGCGGTGCTGGACGACACGCTGGTCGATACCGAGGAAATCCACGCCGTCTATACCGGCCGCGACCGTGCGCCACGCCGTGTCCGAGCCTTTCTGGACCATATGGCCCCGCGCCTGCGCGCGATGCTGGCGGGCTGATTTACCGGACGCTGAAAAAGAAATCGGCCGGATGACTGGCATCCGGCCGATGGAACGCACCACTTCGGCAGATTGCGTCAGAACGGGATCTCGTCGTCGAGATCCTCGTGACGGGGCGGAGCGCCACCGCCGCCACGGTTGCCGCCCGAAGAGCCGCCGCCGTAGTTGCCACCACCACCGCTGCCACCACCATAGCCGCCGCTGCTTCCGCCGCCACGCGATTCGTAGCCGCCACCGCCGCCGCCGAAGCTGCCGCCGCCACCCTCTTCACGGGCGCCGCCGGTGAAGTCGATTTCGGCCACGCGCACCGACAGGCCGGCGCCGCGGGTGCCGTCACGCTTCTCATACTCGCGCAGGGTCACTTCGCCCGAAACGACGACACTCTTGCCCTTGGTCAGGTGCTGAGCGAGCGACTCGGCGCGACGGCCCCAGATCGAGCAATCGACCCATTGAGTCGTCTTGCGCTCGCCAAAACCGACATCGTTGGCGACGCGGAAACCCAGCACCTTCTCGCCGCTCTGGGTCGTGCGCAATTCGCCGTCCGCGCCCAGGCGTCCCGTAAACGTCCAAACATTCATCGCTCGTTGCTCCTAAGCGCGAGTGTCCCAGCATCCATGCCGACCCGTCAGGATGCCCGGCGGAGGCACCCAGATGCCGAGGGTTCCCATTCGCAGGGCCGGCTGTTCAATGGCGACCATCCCCCCGGTCCCGCGCAACGAAGCACGAGGGACCGACGCCGGTCAACCGCCGTCGGAAATGCTCCGGTGATGTTCGGACCGGCGCACTCGCCCTGCCGCTCCAAACAAGAACACTCCATGAACAAATATAGCAGAGGAACAGGCGCGGGAAAACCGAATCCTTCGGCTTAGTGCTGGAAACCCGTCAATCGGCGCTGGGATCAGCGCAGGCGACGCGCCGCCAGATCCAGGGCGATCTTCAGCTGTGCATGCGAAAAGGGCCTGTGCACAACGCCCAGCGGATAGGTTTCGGTGATGCGCGCCATGGTGCCATGGTCGCTGTTGCCCGACAGGAAGATGGACCGCAGTCCGTGGTCCAGGTTCAGACGGCGCGCCACCGCGATGCCGTCTCCACCGCCGAGATGCGCATCGGTCATTGCCAGATCCGGACGTTCACGCAGCGCCAGATCGACCGCCTCACACTCTGTCCGGGCAATGCCGCAGACGGTGTGCCCCAGATCCGCCATCACCACCGACAGGGCGTCGGCGATGCCGGGATCATGCTCCACCAGAATGACGCGCAACGGCTGCCCTGGCGTACGGGTGCGATGGGGCAGATGCTGCTTGGCGATGGCGTCGATCCGGAGCATGCGACCGACCTCGGACGTTGCAACTGTTGCGCGGTATGCGGCGAATCTTGGTAAAATTTCATTTACCGATACGCCGTTTGTACTAGAACTCCCCCGAATTTGCAAGCTCAATCGTTCAGAATCTGACCTTTTGCGTCGGGCGCAAAAGGGGTGCGGGCGCCGCGAGTCGCAGCGTTTTTGACGCCTGTCCAAATGCTGTTTTTGCCGATGTCAGCGTCCGGCCGGCCCCAGCCAGTCGATACCACCCTTGGGTCTTGGGCCAGCGCTGGCAGTAGCCCGAACCGTTGCCGCGCGGGATGGCGGCGGTGGTGGCGCCGGTTCGCTGGCAAGCCATGACGCCTGCCCTTCGGCGGTTCGGGCAGGTGCCGGAGCCGACGACCGAGGGGCTGGACTGGATGGATTTACCGCCGCAACCTGCGACAGGGCGGGTGCCAGGGGGCCGGGAGATGGAGAAGCCTGCGAAGCCGGCGGGGCCAGAGCCGGCTGGGACGGTCGGGCCGACAAATCGGCCGGACGTGGCGGCGCGCTGTCGGCCTGAAGCGGTTCGTCGCTCCGCTCCCGCGCATCGTCGCCGCCCCAGCCGTCGGACATGCCTTGATCATCCGGCACTCCCCAGGCCATTGCGGCAGGCTGTCGCAGGCGGGGAGCGTCGGCGGCTCCCAGCCAGGACGGACGCTCGTCATCCGACAGCGGGCCGGTCTGGGTGTTCAACTGCCGGGCCTGCTCGCGAATTTCCAGCAGGGTGGTGACCGCCAATTGCAGCAACGGCGCCAGCACCATCGGGTCGGCCATTTCCTCGGCGGTCAGTGCGGCAAAACGGTCGCGCACCGTCTCCACGGCCTGCTCCACACCATCACGCAGGGCGCCGGCCTCGTGGGCCAGACGCTCCAGATCCTCGCGCAATGCGGAGATTTCGCACGCCTGCCGCAACTCGTGAAAGCCGATGCCCGCCCCCGGCACGGGTGCGGATCGCCGGTCGCGTGACGAACCAAAATCGTGAGGCATCCTGGCCTTACCCCGGTTCCAAGCCCAGCCCGATGAAGACGTCCGACCCGTCGAAAACGGCCGTGTCCACCCTTATGGCAACCCGCGCAACCGACAGGCGGTTCCAAAAGCCAACGTCATGGCGCCATTTGCCGGAGCGTCGGCGAAGTTGCCCGGCGTCACGGATGGGTTCCAGATCGGGCAACACTGTTTAGCGCCGTTGATGTCGTTTGGAAACCGTTTGCGCGTGATGGCCGCTTGTACTATTTTTTCGGCCCCAGGGGAATGGATTCCTTGCGATCCAACATCCAGGCGCTTCCCCGTCGCCATTTCATCTTGCCGGAATCCCATACGGTGTCGATCGACCGCTCGGAACTTGAACGGCTCCTTGCCGATCGCCCGGCTGGCAACCGCAGCGCCATGCAGGCGGTGCGCGAAAGCTATGCCGATATCGGGCTGATGCGCGAGCGCGGCCTGTCCTGGGCCGAGATCTCCGATCTGCTGGCCAAACTGGGGGTGACTGCCCGCGACAACCAGCCGATCTCGCCCGTTACCCTGCGCTCCGCCTTCTTCCTCGTCGGAAACGAAGGGCGAAGCGAGGTCGCCGGTGACCATGGCGCCGCTGTCCTTCCTGCCGAGACCCTGGCAGCCGTCCATGAAGCAGCCCTGTCCGCCGGCCTGAAGGAAGAGGCCGAAGATGCGAATGAGGGCGGCCCCGAGAAGGACGGCGAGAAGGACGACGGGCGCGACTCCGTTGTCAAACCCGTGACGGAGGCTGCCGACTCCGATGTGGAACTGCTGACCGAGACGACCGGGCTTGATGGCGAGCTTGATGGCGAGGATGCCCAGGCGAACGCCGTCGCGGAAGAGCCGCTGATGCAAGAGCCCGCGCCCGAAGAGAGCGAACCGGCCCCGGAAGCCGTGGAGGAATCTTCACAACCCGCCTCCCCTGCCCTGGACCTGCTCGCACCGGCGACCGCCGTTGCCGAAGATCGGCCGGCAGAGGACGACACCGGAACCGGGGAGGATGAAACGCCTCCCGAACCCGCAATGACCAGGCCGGAACCGCAGCCGGCTTCCCATCGGACGTCCACGGCGGTTGCGCGGGGCACCGGCTCTCCTGTATTCCCACCGATGCCTGCCACGATGACCCAAGACGACTCAACAAACGCATACTGGAAAGGCGATCGCATGCTGGGCACGATCTTCGTCCTCAATGACCGCGGCGGCGTCGGCAAGACGCTGCTGTCCCATCACCTGATGGCGACCGCCATGCTGGAAGGCCTGCAGCTGAAGGTCGTCGAGTACGAGGTGAACGAGCGTCTCGCCCGCCTGTTCGGCCCGGACGTGGTCGAACACCGCCGCATCACCCAGGACTTCATGAACATGATGGGCTCGGGTGACGGCTTCTACGAGTTCTGGGACCTGATCGGGCCGGAATTGCAGCGCGGCGGCCGCCTGTACGACTTCGGCGGCAACATCTCGCAGTGGTTCTTCAACTGGGCCGAAGTGTCGGGCTTCGACTATTACGTCGGCGAAGGCGAACGGCTGACCTTCATGGTGCCGGTGACCGTCGACCTCGCCTCGCTGTCCACCGGCATGACGACGCTGGAGCGGGTGGCGACCATCGCCCCGAAGGCCAAGCGCGTCCTGGTGGAAAACGGCTTCTCCGGCCCGTTCTCCCAGCTGGAGGACAGCCAGTATGCCCGCCGCAAGGCGGAGATGGTGGAGCGCGAGGGCCTGCAGGTCATCTCCATGCAGCCCTGCACCGCCCCGGCCTGGGCGCGCCTGACCGGCCACCGGCTGGATCAGGTGGCGACGATGACCCGCGAGGATCTGGTGAAGCTGGGCATGACCCCGCCGGTCGCCTCCCGTTCGCTGATCATCATCCACGAATGGCTGCGCAACATGCGCCAGTCGCTGTCGCCCTACCTGCACGACGCCTTCCGCCAGACCCCGGCCACCGCCAAGGCGCGCTGAAGCCTGGGAAAGCGCTGAGACGGACCTTCACGAAAAGCCCTTCTTCCCCGGCGGAAGAGGGGCTTTTCGATATCTACGGGGCGCTCTTCTACGCTGCGCTTTGGGCCGGGCTGGCGCTGTAGAGATCTTCCTTCACCGGGGCCACCGACCGCACCTGATAGCCGGGCCGGGCGCTGAAGCGGCGGTTGGCACGTTCGCCGGCCTCGCGGTCCGACTCCGCCCAGACGAGATACTGGCGCCCCCGTGCCCATTCGACGGCCAGAGGGTGGGCGGCATCGATCTCGCCGATCTGCTGGTTCACCACGGTGACCAGCCATTCCTTGTCGCCGGGATTGCGCCGGTCGGTCAGGATCAGGATCTGCGGACGACGCTTCGACTGCGCTTCGGTCAGGCGTTGCTGCACCTCCGTCTGCTTCTTGCGCAGTTCCACCATCTCCCGGGTCAGTTCGTCGATCTCGGCATGGAGGGTCTCCTCCTCCCGATGCAGGCGGTGGATGGTGGCATCCAGCTTGTCGAGGTTGTTGCGGACGCCGCGGACGCGCTGGCGCGCCTGCGACACCCGCTGCTCGACACTCATCAGGATGTTGCCGAGCCAGGCACCGATGGCGACGATGGCCAGGACGATGATGAAGTTGATCATCATGTGGCGGCACCCGCCTTCGCCCGGGCGGTGGCGGGCGGCGTCGGCACGCCCTTGCCGGCGGCCTTGCCCCCGGCCCGCGCATCGCCGCGCATGAACGTCTTCTGGAAACCCATTTTGAACGGGAAGGCCACATCGCACATCTGCTTGGCCTCATCGAAGCTGGACGCCCAGACCTCGGCCACGTTCGTGCACCGCCAGATGGGATTGACCTGCGCCCGCTCACCGGCGGCGCGGGCAGCGGCAGACGCCTTCTCCTGCGTCACCGTCGCGACGAATTTCATCAGTCCGGCCTGCGGGTCGCCGACCTCATGCACGAACATCGGCGGCTGGTCCGAGAGGTCCCGGACCTGCTTTTCCACCTTGCGGATATCGCTTTCCAGCCGGTTGCGGTCGGAAGACTGGCTGTTCCGGCGCTGGACCAGATGGTTCACCCGGTTTTGCAGCTCCTGCGCCTCGGCATGCAGGACATAGATGCGGTTCTCGACCTGATCCAGGCCGCTGCTCTTTTCCATGATGTTCGGCAGGAAATCCTTCAGCATCATGGCGACCGGGACGGCAGCCAGCATGATGATGACGATGGCGATCAGGAACAGCGTCGTGTTCGACATCCGCCCGCCCGTCCTCCTACCGCAAATCCTGCCCGCAAATCCCGCCGAAGCCCGCATCACCCGACGCGGAAGCTGCACCGGCACAGTGGAAGAGAGAATCAACGAACAATCCGACCCCGTCAACGAATCGTCACAGGTTGGTTCGGAATTCGTCGGAATGAGTCGGTCGGCTGCGGGTCAGGACAGCGCCATCCTTCAGGACATGGCAGTCTCCGCCACCCGCTTCACCGCGTCCCGCACCGGCCCGGGACGCCGCTCGTCGCCCAGCGTGGTGAACCAATGGTCCGGCGGATTGCGGCCGGCGGCGCGGTTCCAGGTCAGGGCACGCAGCACCGCCTCCGCCTCCGCCGTCGGCCGCACGGCGGGATCGATGCCGTTCATCACCGCCCAGATCCCGGCCCAGCAACGCCCAACCGACCAGGGGTTATAGCCGCCGCCTCCGACCACCAGCACCCGCGGCGCCAGCGGAAGCAGCGCCGCCACGGCATCCCACAGCGCGCGGTTGGACAGCTCCAGCCGGCTCAACGGATCCTCGGCCAAGGCATCGGCGCCGGTCTGGATCACCATCGCCTGCGGACGAAAGGCACGGGCCAGCGGCAGGACCGCCGCCTCCATCACATGCTCCATCTCGCTGTCGTTGAAGCCCGGCGGGACCGGCAGGTTGCGGGCCATGCCGCCGGCGCGGTCCTCCGCCTTGCCGGTGTAGGGCCAACGCCCATCCTCATGGATGGACAGGGTCAGTACCCGGTCGTCGTCGGCGAAGGCCTCCTCCACCCCATCGCCATGATGGGCGTCGAGATCGACATAGAGGACCCGCTCCAGCCCATGGTCGATCAGTTCCAGAATGCCGAGAACCGGCGCGTTGAAATAGCAGAAGCCGCTGGCCCGGTCGCGCCGCGCATGATGCGTCCCGGCCGCTGGCGCATAGACCAGACCGGCGGGCCGGTCGCCGAGAATCCTGGCCGCCTGCAACGCCGATCCGCTGCTGTGGGCCGGCCGCCGGTACATTTCGGCGAAGACGGGATTTTCCAGCTTGCCCAAATTGTGGCGGGTGGCGGTCGCCTCGTCGACCCGTTGCTCGGCCTCCGCCCGCTTCAGCGCGGCGATGTAGTCGGATGTGTGGAAGCGCGCCAGTTCGCGTTCGCTCGCGACATGGGTGTCGAGATAGACCTCGTCCGGCAGCCAGCCCATGGCGCGGCTGAGGTCGATGGCGGTCGACACGCGTGGAATCGCCAGCGGATGCTTCGGTCCATAGGTGGAGCCGCGGTAGATTTCCCCGCCGATGAACAGCGGTGTGCGGAAGGGCGTGGTCAGGACGGGCACTCCTCGATGCCCGTCAGAAACTAGGCGCCGCGGCGGTGCGGTCAAGCCGCCCGCTTCCGCATGCCGGAAGCGGCATCCGGCAATGCTTGCGGTCACGGATCGTCCGCGCCTATAGTCGCCGCCTTCACTGGGGGGAGCCGATGGGCGGCTGAGAGGTCCTGTTGCGGGACGACCCCTGGAACCTGATCCGGTTCATGCCGGCGTAGGGATCAGTGATGCGGGACCGCACCCTCTCCATCTCCGCCACTCCACGATGCATGCCCGCGTGCCTGCGATGACGCCGCTTTCGGTGACCATCTCGCGTGCGCGGCTGACCTATGGCGGCACGCTGCTGTTCTCCGACCTGACGCTGGAACTGCCGGCCGGGCGGACCACCTGCCTGCTGGGGCCGAGCGGCGTCGGCAAGACCACGCTCCTGCGCATCCTCGCCGGTTTGGCCGAGCCGGAGCCGCCGACCGAGGTGGTCACCGGCGACCGGCAGCCGCTGGCCGGCCGGATCGCCTACATGGCGCAGCAGGACCTGCTGCTGCCCTGGCTGACCGTCCTCGACAATGTCCTGCTCGGCGACCGGCTGCGCCACCGCCGTCCCGATCCGGCGCGGGTGGAGCAGGCCCGCGCGCTGCTGGACCGCGTCGGCTTGGCGGGGCGCGAGCGCGACCGTCCCGCCGCTCTGTCCGGCGGACAGAAGCAGCGCGTGGCGCTGGCCCGCACCCTGATGGAGGACAAGCCGCTGGTCCTGATGGACGAGCCCTTCTCCGCGCTCGACGCCATCACCCGGCTGCGCTTGCAGAAGACGGCGGCGGAGACGCTGGCCGGCCGCACCGTCCTGATGGTCACCCACGACCCGCTGGAGGCGCTGCGCATCGGCGACCGACTGCATGTGATGACCGGCCGGCCGGCCGTCATGGGACCGGCGCTGGAGCCCTCCGGCCCGGTGCCGCGCCGGGTCGACGATCCGGACCTGCTGGCGCATCAGGCCGAACTGTTGCGGAGGCTGGCGGAATGAAGGCGCTGCTGCGCGGCGCGATCACCCTGCTGGTGCTGGTCGCCGGCTGGCAGGCGCTGGTATGGGCCACCGGGCTGCCGCGCTACCTGCTGCCCGGTCCGCTGGCGGTGGCGGACGCCATGCAGCGGCAGGCCCCACTGCTGTTGGCCCATGGCCTGACCACGCTGGCCGAAATCCTGATCGGGCTGGTGGCCGGCGTGGCGCTGGGCGGGGTCAGCGCTTTGCTGCTCGCGCGGTTCCGCACGGCGCGGCGCTGGCTGATGCCGCTGCTTCTGGTCAGTCAGGCCATCCCCGTCTTCGCACTGGCGCCGCTGCTGGTGCTGTGGCTCGGCTATGGCATGGCGTCCAAGATCGCCATGGCGGTGCTGGTCATCTATTTCCCGGTGACGACCGCGCTGTTCGACGGGCTGCGGCGCACCGATCCCGGCTGGCTCGACCTTGCCCGCACCATGGGCGCCTCGCCCGCCGCGATCCTGTGGAGCATCCGCCTGCCGGCCGCCCTGCCCGCCTTCTGGTCCGGCGTGCGCGTGGCCGCCGCGGTGGCGCCCATCGGGGCGGTGATCGGCGAATGGGTGGGGTCGTCTTCCGGCCTTGGCTACCTGATGCTGCACGCCAATGCCCGCATGCAGATCGACCTTCTGTTCGCCGCCGTGCTTGTGCTGGGGCTGTTCGCGGTGACGCTGTACGCCGCCGTCGATGCGCTGGCCCGCCGCGCCCTGCCCTGGCAACCCGATACCCAACCTGCCGAAGACGCCAACCCTTGAAGGGGGAGAGACACCCGATGAAGCATCTTTTCACCGCCGGCCTGATCGCCGCCGGCCTGATGACCTCGCTTCCCGCGCTGGCCCAGGACAAGCTGTCCGTGATGCTGGACTGGTTCATCAACCCCGACCACGCCCCGCTGGTGGTGGCGCAGGAGAAGGGCTTCTTCAAGGATGCCGGGCTTGAGGTCACCCTGACCGCCCCGGCCGACCCCAACGATCCGCCGAAGCTGGTGGCGGCCGGCGGCGCCGACATCGCCGTCTCCTACCAGCCGCAGCTGATCCTGCAGGTGGCGGAGGAACTGCCGCTGGTCCGCATCGGCACGCTGGTGTCCACGCCGCTGAACTCCGTCGTCGTGCTGCGCGACGGGCCGGTGAAGACGCTGAAGGATCTGAAGGGCCGCAAGGTCGGCTATTCCATCGCCGGCTTCGAGGACGCGCTGCTGGGCGCCATGCTGGAGAAGCAGGGGCTGAGCCTGAAGGACGTCGAGCTGGTGAACGTCAACTTCTCCCTCTCGCCATCGCTGCTGTCGGGCCAGGTCGATGCGGTGGTCGGCGCCTTCCGCAACTTCGAACTGAACCAGATGGAGATCGAGAAGCACCCCGGCCGCGCCTTCTATCCCGAGGAAGAGGGCGTTCCGCCCTATGACGAACTGATTCTGGTCGCCCGCAAGGACAAGGCGAACGATCCGCGCTTCAAGCGCTTCCTGGCGGCGGTGGAACGGGCGACGCTCTATATCCTGAACCATCCGGAAGAATCGCAGGCTGCCTTCGTCAAGGGCCGGCCCGAACTGAACGACGAGCTGAACCGCCGCGCCTGGGCCGACACGCTGCCGCGCTTCTCCCACAGCCCAGCCGCGCTGGATGCCGAGCGCTACACCCGCTTCGCCGAGTTCCTGAAGGCCCGCGGTCTGATCAAGGCGGTGGCGCCGGTCGACCAGTATGCGGTGGTGGTGAAGTAACGGTCTCCCACGGTCCCTGCCATCCACCGACATTGCCATCGACCCCGGCGGAGCGTTACCTAGAGGGAAACCGCTCCGCCGGCTGATGGTGGACCGATCATAATGTTGGGAGACGCGAGGGCATGCCGATCAAGACCATCCTGCTGCACATGGCCAACGACGACGCCCACGCCAGCCGTCTGGCGGTGGCCGCGGCCTTGGCCAAGCGTTTCTCCGCCCATATCCAGGCGCTCTACATCGCCACCCCGGTGTCGATGCCGGCGGGCGCCACCGGCCGCGCCGCCTCCTATGGCTTCATGGCGGAGGCGACTGCAATCGCCCACGAGAATGCCGAGCGGATCGAGCAGGAGGTCCGCAAGTCGCTCGACGGGTTGCCCTACGACTGGACCATCGAAGAGGGCGACCATGTCGATCTGCTGGCCGAGCGCGCCGCTTATGCCGACCTGATCGTCGTCGCGCAATCCGCGGCAGTGCGGGCTGGTGAACGGGTGTCGCTGCACCACATCCCCGACCGTTTGCCGCTGGAGACCGCCACACCGGTCCTGGTCCTGCCGCCGAAACAACCGGCTGCGGCGCCCATCGGCCGCCATGTGCTGATCGCCTGGAAGAACACACGCGAATCCACGCGCGCGGTCCGTGCCGCCATGCCCTTCCTGGAGGCGGCGGAGTCCGTCACCGTGCTGACCGTGGAACCGCTCGGGCAACAGAGCAGAGAAGCCGCCACCCTGGTCGATTGGCTGCACCGCCACGGCATCGCCGCCCGTCCGCAGTCGGTCATCGCATCCGGCGGCGAGGTCGGCGACATGATCCTGTCCTGCTGCACCGACCAGGGCGCCGACCTGCTGGTGATGGGCGCCTACGGCCACTCCCGCCTGCGTGAACTGGTGCTGGGCGGGGCGACCCGCACGGTGCTGGACGGGCTGGCCCTGCCGGCGCTGCTGGCGCATTGAAGGGGCGCGGGAGGGCTGTCGCCCTCCTGCACCCAACACGCCCTCAGCCGAACAGCTGTCCGTGCAGCGCCTGCCAGCTTTCGCGGTCGGGCGCCAGCAGAAGGCTGCCGTTCAGCAGCCCCGGCCGGTAGGGTGTCCCGTCGATCAGCGCCGAATAGCCGCCGGCCTCGGCATGCAGCAGGACGCCGGCCGCATGGTCCCACGGCATCAGCCGGTGATAGAGCGAGTAATGCGCCCGCCCCTCCAGCAGGCGCAGATACTCCTGGGCGGCGCTCGACAGACACACGCGGTCCGCCAGCCCGACGCTGCGCTCTTCCAGTTGGCGCCCCATCTCTGCGCTGCAAAAGCGCGTGGACAGCGCTCCGACCATCTGCGGCAACGGCACGGCCGGTGCGACATGGACGAGGCGACCGTCGAGCCAGGCCCCCTGCCCCTTCACCGCCGTCGCCATCCGACCGTCGACCGGATCGTGGATCCAGCCGGCGACCGTCTCCCCCTTGCAGGCAAGCGCGACGATCACCGCGAACATCGGCCGTCCCTGGGCGAAGTTGATCGTGCCGTCCACCGGGTCGATGATCCAGACCGGATCGTCGCCATGGATGCGGTCGAGCACGCGCTCGTCCTCCGATGCGGCCTCCTCCCCGACGACGCGGCTGCCCGGCAGCAGCGTCGACAGCGCCGGGGTCAAGGCCCGCTCCGCCGCCTCGTCGGCAAGCGTGACGAGATCGGTCGGGCCGGTCTTCTGCCGGATACCGGCGGCGTCGAGCTTCTGGAAATAGGGCATGATCTCCGTCCGGGCGACGGAGCGGATCAGATCCGCGACGCGGTCGATGTCGGGAAGCGGGAAACCCGTCATGGTCGGTTGGCCCTTTTGCGGCTTGAGTTCAGAGAGGGTCAGCGCTTCGCCGCCGGCTTGCTGCCAGGCACGCTGTCCAGCTTCAACAGGGGATCGCCGCCCTTCGGGTCGGTCAGCAGAACCTTGCCGTCCAGCCCACTGTCCTTCAGCGCTTTCGACAGCGCATCGAAGGTGGCGCGGTCGGCTGCTGCCGCGGCGGCTTCCTTGGCCGCATCGGGTGGCGGCGGCGGCACAGGACCGCCCTGCGCCGGTTGGCGTGGCGCCTTGGGATCGGGTGGTGGTGGAGGCGGAGGCGCTGCAGCGGTGTCCTTTTCAGGCTCCGGCGGCGGCGGTGGAGGCGGCGGGGGTTGCCACAGGCGGAAGCAGTCAGTGAAGGTCTGCTGCTTGCATTCCTTCAGCAGACCCGCAGCATCGGGGGCGACGACCTGCGGTTCGTCGGGCGCCACCGACAGCGGCTTCGGCGGCGGAGGAAGCGGGTCTTCGGGTGGGGTTTCCGGTTCTTCCACATAGCCGGGCGGCAGCGGCATTCCCGGTCGCAGTGGCTCCGCCGCCGCCAGTGGCTGGACGAATGCCAGCAACAGCGGCAGCGCCGGCATCAGACGGCCGGCACCGGTCAGGATGGTTCGGGAAGGGAAACGGAGCAATTCGGGACCGCGGCGATGGCGAACGGCTCATTATGACCTGCCATCGCAGGCGCCGTCATCCCTCAAGCATGTGTCAAATCACCGTCATGCCGCGGCGCGCTGATCGTGACGAGACTCATGGCGGGGGCCACCGGTGAAGCCGCCATAGCCCCAGGCGGTCAGTTCACGGCAGATCGCCGAAATCTTCGCGGCCTCATCGGCGTTCGGTTCCCGCTCGCCGGCGGCCTCGATCAGATGCATCAGGGTGGCACGGCCTTCCGGCGTGCGCGAAAGCTCCTGTAGGCGCAGCAGGGCCGCACCCGGCGGCAAATTCTCCTGACGGGCGACGAGAGCTACCTGATCGGCGAGAAATGCCGTAATCGAGAAGCACGACGGATCGGTTTGCAACCGCATTGGCAGTCCTCCTCAAGGGGGAGCGCGACCGCTCCTTTCCCATCATCGGACCCCAACGGGCAAATAACCACGCCGCATTCGTCTTAAGACCGGAGTGGGGTGCAACAGGTCATAGTCCTGTCCACACCCCTTTCCGTTTAGCCATGACCCTCAGCTGCACCGCCTAAGGTTGCGGTTCGGCCTGATTGTCGGACTGGAACCGCTTTTCGAACCGGGCGAGATCGACGGGGTCGATGGAGACATGCAGATGCGCATGTTCCTCGTCGTCGCGCCGGTCCAGCACCTCGCCTCTGGCGTAGAGCCAGGCGAGCGCAGCACCGTCGTCAAGACCGACTGAGAGGTCGACGACCTGGCGGTTGACGTTCATCCGCTGGTCCAGCAGGCGGTCGAGGTTGTCGATCCCCTCGCCGGACAGAGCGGAGACCGCCACCGCACGCGGATTGCGACCGGTCTGGGCCAGGATCGCCGCGCGGCTTTCCTCGTCCAGCGCGTCGATCTTGTTCAGCACCTCGATCACCCGGTCGTCCGCCTCCGGGTCGATGCCCATGTCGGACAGCACCTCATGGACATCGGCCTTCTGGGCGTCGCTGTCGATGTGGGCGATGTCGCGGACATGCAGGATGATGTCGGCGGCGTCCACCTCCTCCAGCGTGGCGCGGAAGGCGGCGACGAGGCCGTGCGGCAGGTCGGAGATGAAGCCGACAGTGTCCGACAAAATCACCTTGCGCCCAGACGGCAGGGTCACCTGCCGCATGGTGGGATCGAGCGTGGCGAACAGCAGGTTCTGGGCGAAGACGTCGGCATTCGCCAGCCGGTTGAACAGCGTCGATTTGCCGGCGTTGGTGTAGCCGACCAGAGCCACCACGGGATAAGGCACCTTCGCACGTGCCTTGCGGTGAAGGCCGCGGGTCCGCCGCACCTCCTCCAGTTCCTTCTTGATCTTGATGATCCGGTCGCCGATCAGGCGGCGGTCAAGCTCAAGCTGCGATTCACCGGGACCGCCGAGGAAGCCGAAGCCGCCGCGCTGCCGTTCCAAGTGCGTCCAGGACCGCACCAGACGGGATTTCTGGTAGGTCAGGGACGCCAACTCGACCTGGAGCATGCCTTCGCGCGTCCGGGCGCGGGCGCCGAAGATCTCCAGGATCAAGCCGGTGCGGTCGATGACCTTCGCCTTCAGCGACCGTTCGAGGTTGCGCTGCTGGACCGGCGACAGGGCGTGGTCGAGGATGACGAGCGAAGCCTCGGCCTCTTCCACCACCTGTGCCAGATGCTCAACCGTGCCGGAGCCGAGCAGGGTCGACGGTTGCGGGCGGTTCACCTTGGCGCATTCGGCATGGACGACATCCAGCTGAATGGCCTGGGCAAGACCGATCGCCTCCTCAAGCCGCGATTCGGGAGGGCGCATGTCCCCGTCCGCCTCACTGCGGAGGACGGGGTGGACCACGATGGCCCGCGCGGCGCCTTCAGGGGCCGCGCCGTTACCATTGGTCAAGGGATCAGACGCTTTCACCTTCCTTGGGCGGCTCGAAAAGTTGAATGGGATGGGCCGGCATGACCGTCGAGATTGCGTGCTTGTAGACGAGCTGGGAATGCGCGTCGCGCCGCAGAAGTACCGAGAAGTTGTCGAACCAAGTAATAATGCCCTGGAGTTTCACGCCGTTCACGAGAAAGACGGTTACGGGAGTCTTGTTCTTTCGGACGTGATTGAGAAACACGTCCTGCACGTTCTGGCTTTTTTCAGACATTTTTCATGCCCCCTTCTTCAATGTTCTTGGGACCCCTTTGCTAGGCGGTCCGCTCCCCGTTTCACGGTGTAGGTGTGGTCCGCGTTGGTACCGTCTCGACAGCCGTTTGCAGGGATATGGTATCACCATTGCCGTCCACCAAGCCATACAGGACGCGGTGAAGCGCCGTACAGTCGGTGTGGCGATGGGCGGGCGGGAAGCGGTCGAAGCCACTCCCCTCGCCCAGCCCTATTAGCACCGGAACGAGACCGGCGCCATGGGCGCATTCCATATCGATGTCGGCATCGCCGAGAAACCAGACATCCTCAACCGTCGCGATCCCCGCCGGCTCCAGCGCCATCCGCACGGGGGCGATGTGCGGCTTGTCGAACTCGGCATCCTGGGCGCCGACCAGCTTGCCAAAATACCGGGTCCAGCCCAGCGCGTCGGCCTCCGCCCTCAGGAACTTGCCGTTCTTGTTGGAGACGACGGCCTGATAGACACCCCGCTCGTGGAAATGGCGCAGCAGCGTCTCGGCACCCGGCAACGGCGTCAGCCCGTCCAGATGGTGGGCGGCGAAATAGGCGTAGAACAGGTCGCGCGCCTCGGTCCAGCGCTCGCCGAAAATGCGCGGGAAGCTGTCGCGCAGCGATGCCTTGATCCGCTCGCGCGCCTCCTCGGCACTCCAGGGGGCAAGGCCGAAGGACACCAGCGCATGGTTCAGCGCCTCGCGAACCGTGTCCCAGTTGCTGACCAGGGTGTTGTCCCAGTCATAGATGACGGCGCGCGGCAGGGTGATGGGGGAGGACAAGGAGATACTCCGGCAGGCGTGAACATGATCGGCACGAAGCCGACTCCCTCACGCGGAGGTCATCCCCGCGAAGGCGGGGATCCAGGCTGACCCACAGCCACTTCCGTGCAAACGCTGGATTCCCGCCTTCGCGGGAATGAGGGACGGACTGAGAAGTGATTGCGGTCGAGCGATTGCACCGATCACTCGAGGAACATCTTCCCCTTCTCGCTGCCATGGACGCCCAGCGACTTCAGCTTGCGGTGAAGGGCGGAGCGTTCCATGCCGACAAAGGACGCGGTGCGGGAGATGTTGCCGCCGAAGCGGGTGACCTGGGCCAGCAGATATTCGCGCTCGAACACCTCGCGGGCTTCGCGCAGAGGCAGGCCCATGATCTCGCCGCCCTTGTCCCATTTCAGGACCGTCGGCGTGATGGCGCCGATCTCCGGCGGCAGGGTGTCGGCGCGGATCGGCTCCTTGGGGTCGCCATGGGCCATGATCAGCAGCCAGTCCACGACATTGCGCAACTGGCGCACGTTGCCCGGCCAGTCATAGGCCTGGAGGGCGGCCATGGCGTCCTCGCCGAACTCGCGGGTCGGCAGGCCGGACGCTTCGGCGGACCGCTGCATGAAATGGCGGGCCAGCACCGGGATGTCCTCACGCCGCTCGGCCAGCGACGGCACGCGGATCGGCACCACCGACAGGCGGTAGAACAGATCCTGGCGGAAGCGCCCCTGCTCGATCTCCGCCTGAAGGTCGCGGTTGGAGGTGGCGATGACGCGCACGTCCACCTCGACCCGCTGTCCGCCGCCGACGCGCTCGAACACCTGCTCCTGAAGGGCGCGGACGATCTTGCCCTGGGTCTCCAGCGGCATGTCGGCGACCTCGTCCAGCAGCAGCGTGCCGCCATGGGCCTGTTCGAAGGTGCCGATCTTACGGCCGGGACCATCGACGCCGGCTTCGGTGCCGAACAGCTCCATCTCCAGCCGTTCCGGCCGCATGGTGGCGCAGTTCAGCCCGACGAAGGGACCGCCGGCCCGGCGGGAGCGGGCATGGATCAGCCGGGCGACCACCTCCTTGCCGGCACCGGGCGGGCCGGAAATCAGGACGCGGC
Source organism: Azospirillum sp. A23 (assembly GCF_042938965.1). Classification (NCBI taxonomy): domain Bacteria; kingdom Pseudomonadati; phylum Pseudomonadota; class Alphaproteobacteria; order Rhodospirillales; family Azospirillaceae; genus Azospirillum; species Azospirillum sp. A23. The sequence continues at coordinate 1,340,640 of NZ_CP170667.1, forward strand.
TGCCGGTGGGCGCCACCTTGTCGATGGACTGGCGAACCTGATTGACCGCCGAAGACTTGCCGATCAGCTCCGCATCGCCGCCGGCGCGCAGCTTCAGCTCCTGATTCTCGCGCTTCAGCCGCGCGGCCTCGATGGCACGATCCACCATCAGCAGCAGGCGGTCGGCCTTGAACGGCTTCTCGATGAAGTCGTAGGCGCCAACCTTGATCGCCTGGACTGCGGTTTCGATGTTGCCGTGGCCGGAGATCATGATGACCGGCAGGTTGGCATGATCCCGCATCAGCTGTTCCAGGATTTGCAGACCGTCCAGCCGGCTGCCCTGGAGCCAGATGTCGAGCACGACGAGGCTCGGCCGGCGCGCCGCCACCTGGGCGAAGGCCTGATCGGCGTCGGCGGCTTCGCGCGTCTTGATGCCTTCGTCGTTCAGGATGCCGGCAATCAGCATCCGGATATCGGCTTCGTCATCGACGATCAGAATGTCATGCGCCATGGGCTTCGTGCCTCATCTCTCCGCCGGTCTCCGCCGGCCTGTCGTCACGGCCGCCCGCGTCGTTCGCGACCGTAACCGGGTGTGGAATGACCAGGGTCACGCGCGCCCCGGGTCCGCCTTCGCGGTCCTCGAGGGTCAGCACGCCGCCATGGTCCTCCATGATCTTCTTGACGATGGCGAGCCCCAGCCCGGTGCCCTTGGCCCGCGTCGTCACATAGGGTTCGGTCAGCCGGTCGCGCTGCTCGCCGCCGGGCAGGCCCTTGCCGTTGTCCTGTACGGTGACGACGACCTTCTCGCCGTCATCCTCGACTGCAATAGCCACCTCTCCAGGCGGCAGATCCGCGCCGTCGGCCGGCGGCGTGCGCCCCTCGATGGCGTCGGCGGCGTTCTGGAGCAGGTTGGTCAGCGCCTGGGAGATCTGCCGGCTGTCGCAGGCCACCGTCAACGGCCCGGACGGCAGCCGCGTGTCGAAACGGATCTTGCCGGAATGGGCGCTCGATTGCAGGAACACAGCCTGCCGGACCAGATCGTTGATGTTGACCGGCTTCATCACCGGCTGCGGCATCCGCGCGAAGGCGGAGAATTCGTCCACCATGCGGCGGATGTCGTCGACCTGTCGGACGATGGTGTCGGTGCACATGGTGAAGACCTCCGTGTCGCTGGAGATCTCCTTCAGATATTTGCGGCGCAGCCGTTCGGCCGACAGCTGAATCGGCGTCAGCGGGTTCTTGATCTCGTGCGCGATGCGGCGCGCCACGTCGGCCCAGGCCGCCTTGCGCTGCGCCGACACCAGTTCGGTGATGTCGTCGAAAGTGACGACATAGCCGCGCACGGTGCCGTCGCGCATCTCCGCTGCGATGCGAACCAGCAGGGTCAGCGTCGTCTTGCCCGGACGCCGGATCTGGATCTGGTCCTGCACCACGCGGCCGGGCTTCTTCGGCGCGTTTTCCAGCAGGTCGCCGATATCCGGCAGCAGCTCGACCAGCGACATGCCGATCATCCGCTCCGGATCCTCCTCGCCCAGCAGGCGGGCGGCGGACAGGTTCGGCAGGTTGATGACGCCGTCGGCATCGACACCCAGCACGCCGGCCGACACGCCGGACAGCACCGTCTCGGTGAAGCGGCGGCGCTCGTCGAGCAGCCGGTTGGTCGACAGCAGCTCCCGCCGCTGCCCCTCGATCTCGGTGGTCATGCGGTTGAACGCGCGCGACAGCAGGACGAACTCGTCCTCGCCCGGCGGTTCCGACACGCGGACGGTCAGGTCGCCGGCGCGCACCCGCTCGGCGGCGCCGATCAAGGCGCTGATCGGGCGGACCAGCCGGGTGGCGAAATTCAGCCCGGCCCACACCGCCGCCAACAGCAGCAGCATCGCCACCACCAGGAAGATCAGCGTGAAGGTGACCTGCAGGCTGCCGCGCTGGTTCTCCAACGCGGTGTATTCCTTCACCGCTCCCTCGGCCGAGGCCATGTGCTGGAGCACCCGCGGCTCCACCATGCGGCCGACATAGAGGAAGGTGTCGGACACCCGGTCCAGACTGACCAGGGCGCGGACGCGGTCGTCGGATTCCTTGACGATCAGCGCGACCTCGCCGGTGCGGGCCTGCTGGATCTTGTCTTCCGGGATCGGTTCGAATTCCAGGGTGAAGGTGTAGCCGGCCCGCGCGACAATGGCGCCGGTGGTGCCGTTGAAGACGATCGCCTCCGACAGCGCGCGCAGCATCGCCTGGGTGGCGACGACCTGCTCGAACCGCTCGGGGTCGCTGGAGAAGCGCGCCTCCTGCGACAGGTCGTTGGCCATCGCCAGGGCGTCGGCGCGGATGTTCTGCTGGTGTTCGTGCAGATAAGCGCTGGCGACGACCAGGGATTCATTCACCGCCGTGCGGACGCGGTCGCTGAACCAGCTCTGCACCCCGACGTAGAAGAACAGGGTGGAAAAGACGGTCATGATGATGGCCGGCGCCACCGCCAGCACGCTGAACACCAGAACCAGACGGGTGTGCAGCCGCGACCCCGCCAGCCCGCGCCGCCGCCCGATCAGGATGGCGACGATGCGCCGGGCGATCAGCACGCCCAGCGTCAGCAGGATCGCAAGGTCGAGCGTCAGCAGAAGCGTGACGGTCCGCGGGTTGGCCTGACCGAACGGCGCACTTTCCGTCATCGCCGCATAGGTGGCGAACCCGGCGGCCAAGGCCGCCAGCGACAGGGCAAAGGCCAGCCGCTTGCCCAGGCCGACCCGCCTGGACCATTGGAGAATCTTCTGCCAGACCGGCCTTTGGCCGGCTGCTGCAATGTCGGAATTCGGTGGCATGATCCGGCGCTAATCTGTTGCCGGAAAGATACACCTCTGTTGCGGCCCTGCCAAGCCTCAACGAATCTGCCTTTCGGACAGCACAGTCTACGCCGGAAGGTGTCAGACGAGGTGCAGAAGGCGTTAAGTGGCCAATGGGCGGCGGTTTGCCCGCCGCCCTTGACCGGGCTGTGTCACAATTTTGGCACGGATCGGCCGCTATGGCGGGCCTCCCACACGCACTGCCGGATGCGACCTATTTGATGCCGCGCATCACCTGGATATCGAGGTCGCGGATCTTCTTGCGCAACGTGTTGCGGTTCAGACCGAGCAGCTGTGCCGCCTTGATCTGGTTGCCGCGGGTCGCCGACAGGCTGAGCGAAATCAGCGGCCGTTCGATTTCACGCAGCACCCGGTCATACAGGCCGTTGGACGGCATGCCGTCCTTGTGGGCGGCGAAATAGTCCTTCAGGTGGCGCTCGACGGCCGAGGACAGGCCCTCGCTCTGCGGTTCCTCGACCGGTTGGGCGGCCGGGGTGGCGTCGGCGAGTTCCGCCTCGACCACGTCCAGCCCGATGACCTCCTGCGAATAGAGCGCAGCCAGACGGCGGACGAGGTTTTCCAGTTCACGGACGTTGCCGGGCCAGCGATAGCGCTTCAGCCGGTCCATCGCCGCTTGGTCGATGCTCTTGGCCGGAAGTCCCTGGCTGATGCCGAGATTCAGGAAATGGCGGACCAGCAGCGGGATGTCTTCCGTCCGCTCCCGCAGCGGCGGCAGGCGGATCGGCACCACGCAGAGGCGGTAAAACAGATCCTCGCGGAACAGGCCCTGGCGGATCAGGGTGCGCAGGTCGCGGTGGGTCGCTGCGATGATGCGCACGTCGGTCTTGATTGCGGTGCGCCCGCCGACGGTGGTGTATTCGCCTTCCTGCAACACGCGCAGGAGCCGGGTTTGGGCGTCGAGCGGCATGTCGCCGATCTCGTCCAGGAACAGCGTGCCGCCCTGCGCCTGCTCGAACCGGCCGGTCGACCGGTTGGTGGCACCGGTGAAAGCGCCCTTCTCGTGGCCGAACAGTTCGGATTCGATCAGTTCGCGCGGGATGGCGGCCATGTTGATGGCGACGAAGGCGCCGTTGCGCCGCTTGCCGTAATCGTGCAGCGCGCGGGCCACCAGTTCCTTGCCGGTCCCGGACTCGCCGGTGATCATCACCGTCAGGTCGGTGCCCATCAGGCGGGCCAGCACCCGGTAGATTTCCTGCATGGCGGGCGAGCGGCCGATCAGCGGCAGCTGTTCCTCGCCCTCCATGTCGCCCCCCGGCATTGCGGCCGGCGGGGTGTTGGTGTTCAGCGCGCGTTCGACGACGGAAACCAGTTCCTTCAGGTCGAACGGCTTGGGCAGATATTCGAAGGCCCCACGCTCCGCCGCCTTCACCGCAGTGATCAGCGTGTTCTGCGCGCTCATCACGATGACGCGCATTTCGGGCCGCAGCTTCTTGATGCGCGGGATCAGGTCCAGGCCGTTTTCGTCCGGCATCACCACGTCGGTGATGACCAGATCCCCCTGCCCGTCCGCCACCCAGCGCCACAGCGTCGCGGCGTTGCCGGTGGTGCGGACCTCGTGCCCCAACCGGGCCAGGGCCTGCGTCAGGACGGTGCGGATGGCGCGGTCGTCATCCGCGATGAGAATGGTCGCTGCGCTCATCAACGAGTCCCCCGGCCGCCCTTGGACTGCAAGCCAGCGTCAGAAATCTTCGAGTCCCCGGAAAGCTTCGGTTGATCGTATTTCGAATCATCGTACATCGGCAGCGACACCTTGAAGACGGTCCGGCGAGGCTGGCTGTCGAACTCGATGGTTCCGCCATGGTCGCCTATCAGTTTCGCCACCAATGCAAGACCAAGGCCAGTCCCGTTCACTTTGCTGGTCACGAACGGATCGAACAGGTTGGACTGCAGGTCTTCCGGAATGCCGTCGCCGTTATCCTGAACCGTCACCAGCAGGGGCAGGTGCCGGCGCACGTCCCCGCCGGGCAGCGCCATGCGCACACCGTGCTGGTAGGAGGTCGTCAGCGTGATCTCGCCGCCCGATTCCGGTGCAGCCTCCGCCGCATTTTTAACCAGATTCAGGAAAACCTGCACAAGTTGGTCGCGATTGCCGTAAACAGGAGGCAGTGACGGGTCGTACCGCTCGACAAAGCGTATTTTTCGGGCAAAGCCGCTCTGGGCCACTTTCCGCACATGTTCCAGAACGGTGTGGATGTTCACCGCGGCGCGCTCCAGCGGCCGTTCGTCGGAGAACACCTCCATCCGGTTGACCAGTGCGACGATGCGGTCGGCCTCGTCGCAGATCAGGCGGGTCAGCACCCGATCCTGGTCGCTGGCATTCTCCTCCAGCAGCTGGGCGGCGCCGCGAATACCGGACAGCGGGTTCTTCACCTCGTGCGCCAGCATCGCCGCCATGGCGGTGACGGAGCGCGCAGCGTGGCGGTGAGTCAGCGAATGGTCGATCTTGCGGGCGAGGGACCGCTCATGGATGGTCAGCACCACATGGTCGGGCGGGTCGCCCATGGTCGCCACCTGCACCGTCACATGGTGCGGGCCGATGCGGGGTGTGTCGATGATGACACCGTCCTGCGACACCCGGCGGCTGCCCCGGCGCACCTGTTCGATCAGGCCCATCACCGGGCTGTCCGGCGGCAGCAGGTCGGGCAGCGGCATGCCTTCCATGGCGTTGGCGGACAGGTCGAAGAACTCCTGCCCTTCCAGATTGACGAAACGGATGTCGCCGTTGCCGTCCACCACCAGCACCGGATCGGGCAGGCTGTTCAGCACCACCAGCGAGTCCAGCCGCGGCGCTCTGGCGGCACCCGACCGGTTGCGGCCACGCTGGCCCGGAGCGGTCATCGGTACGGGATCCATCAGGCGGCCATCCTTTCGATTGCCGGTTCATAGAAGGCACGGATGCGGTCGCGCACCGCGTTCGGGTCATCCAGCTGGTTGACCTCCTGCCGGAACTCGTTGGAGCCGCGCAGGCCGGTCGAGTACCAGGAGACATGCTTGCGGGCGACCTTGATGCCGCCGTCCGTGCCGTAATGGCTCAGCATGCTGTCGAAATGCTCCAGCAGCGTGTCCATCTGCTCGGGCAGCGTCGGGTCGGGCAGCTTCTCGCCGGTGCGCAGATACTGCATGACCTGAGACGGGAACCAGGGGCGCCCGTAGCTGCCGCGCCCGATCATCACGCCGTCGGCGCCGGATTCGGCGAGCGCACGGTCCACCGCCTCGAAGCTGGCGATATCGCCGTTGACGACGATGGGGATCTTCACCGCCTCCTTCACATGGCGGACGTAGGTCCAGTCTGCGGTGCCGGTGTAGAACTGCATGCGGGTGCGGCCATGGACCGTCACCATCCTGATGCCGCACTGCTCGGCGATGCGGGCGAGATTGGGGGCGTTCCGGTTGGTCTCGTCCCAGCCCAGCCGCATCTTCAGCGTCACCGGAATGCCGACGGCCTTCACCACCGCCTCCAGGATGCGGCCGGCCAGTGCCTCGTCCCGCATCAGGGAGGAGCCGGCATGGCCGTTCACCACCTTCTTGACCGGGCAGCCGAAATTGATGTCGACGACCGCGGCGCCGCGGTCCTCGTTCAGCTTCGCCGCCTCGGCCATCACCTCGGGCTCGCAACCGGCGAGCTGGACCGCCATCGGAAACTCTTCCGGCTCGGTTTCCACCATGCGCAGAGTCTGCCGGTTCTCGCGGATCATCGCCTGGCTGGCGATCATCTCAGACACGACGAGGCCGCAGCCCGCGCGCTTCACCAGACGGCGGAACGGCAGGTCGGAGACACCCGACATGGGCGCCAGGATCACCGGTCCGGCGAGCGTGATGGGTCCGATTTGTATGGTCATTCTCACCTGCCCGATTGATGGGCAAATCAACAAAGTGCCGTCAATTTGGGCAAGTTATCACGTGGCGACAGTCGTGCGCAAGGGCGAAGCCCGGCCGCCGCGCTCAAGCCCCGTCCTAAACCCATGATCTTGCACCGGCTTGCGCCGATTTCCGGCTCAGCTCCAGGTCCACTGCCCGATCAGCACGTTCGAGACGAACTTGACGCCGGGATAGGCAAGCGTCGCCAGCAGGTAGACGATCAGCATGGTGCGCGCCGCCGTCCGTCCACGCACCCCGGTCCGGTATTCGGCAAGCAGCAGGATTCCAATCACGATGAAGGTCGCGAGCGACAGCAGGCTCTTATGGTCGGTGCGGAACAGCAGCCCCTGCTCGAAATAGAGCACGGCCATGCCGGTGGCGAGCCCGGCACCCAGCACCACTTCGGACGCGATCAGCAGGCGCAGTTGCAGCCGCTCGCTCTCCGCCACCGGCGGCAGGAAGCGGCTGAGCGGGGTCGGTCGCTTGGACTTCAGTGCCCGGGTCTGGATCACCGCGGCGAAGGACGACACGGCGCTGAGCGTCAGCAGGGCATAGGTGAAAACCGACACGGCGATGTGCAGGTCGATCCACACGCCCGGCGCATTGCCGCGCAGGATCGGCGCCGGCGCATCCTCGGTCAGGGTCGCCAGCAGGCAGACCACCAGCAGATAGGGCAGCAGCAGCGGCGCCAGCCTCCAGGCGGTGGCATGGAACAGGCTCAATCCGATGAACAGCGCCATGCAGGCGGCCGTCGTTACCCACAGCGCCGTCGAGAATCCGGTCTGCCATTGGCCGGCAACCTGGAGAATCGCCCACATGCCGGGTCCGGCGGCGGCAAGCAACAACGCGCCCCAGAAAGCCCAGCCGCGCCCCTCCACGCCCTGCCCCGCGATGCGCCGGTAGGGGTAGAGGGCGGCAGGCACCAGGGCCACCAGCGCCGTCAGGCTCAAAAGAATGTTCTGCGACATGGACCCGAATGCACTCCCGTCTTCCCGCCATCATGCTGCCGGAGCGCGCCGGCCGGCTCCCTGACATTGTCCGGAGCGTCTCGGCGGCAAGGCTCGGCACTTGGCGGAACCACGGCGACAGGCTAGGCTCCGCGACGTTTCCGTCAAGTGGCTATCATATCTTACGGTTTGCCTTATGCCCACCTGCATCGCCCCCACCTGTATTGCTTTGATCGTGGCCGGAGGGTCCGGACAGCGGTTCGGGGCCGAGCGGCCGAAGCAGTATCTCGACCTCGCGGGCAAGCCGGTGCTGCGCCGGACGGTGGAGGCTTTCCTGAGCCATCCGCAGGTCACCGGCGTGCGCGTGGTCATCGACCCGACCTGGCGCGATGCCTATGACGCCGCCCTGTCCGGGCTTGCCCTGCCCGACCCGGTTGTCGGCGGCGCCAGCCGTCAGGACTCGGTCCGCAATGGGCTGGAGGCCCTGGCCGCCGACGGCGCACCCGATCTCGTGCTGATCCACGACGCCGCCCGCCCCCTGATCGATGCGGACACCATCGCTGCGGTGATCGCGGCGCTGGACAGCACGCCGGGCGCCATCGCGGCGGTGCCGGTGGCCGATACGCTGAAGCGCGGCAGCGGGGACGCCATCACCGGCACGGTTGACCGCGACGGGCTGTGGCGGGCGCAGACACCGCAGGGCTTCCGCTTTCCCGCCATTCTCGAAGCGCACCGGGCCGCCGCCGGTCTGTCGCTGACCGACGATGCCGCGGTGGCGGAGCGTGCCGGGCTGACCGTGGCGCTGGTGCCGTCCAAGGAGGACAATTTCAAGGTGACCACCCCCGACGACCTGACCCGCGCCACCCGAACGATCATGAGCAGCCTGTGGGACGTGCGGACCGGCAGCGGTTTCGATGTCCACCGCTTCACCGATGGCGATTTCGTGACGCTCTGCGGCCTGCGCGTCCCCCACAGCCATGGGCTGGAAGGCCACTCCGACGCGGATGTCGGATTGCATGCCCTGACCGACGCCATTCTCGGGGCGCTGGCTGCCGGCGACATCGGCAGCCACTTTCCGCCGACCGATCCGCGTTGGCGCGGGGCCGACAGCGCCAAGTTCCTGCGCCATGCCGCCGATCTGGTGGCGGAGCGCGGCGGCGTCATCGCCCATGCCGACGTGACCATCATCTGCGAGCGACCGAAGGTCGGCCCCCACCGCGCCGCCATGGCGGACCGCATTGCCCAGATTCTGGGCATCGAGGTCGGACGGGTCAGCGTGAAGGCGACCACCACCGAACAGCTGGGCTTCACCGGTCGGCGCGAGGGTATTGCGGCACAGGCTGTGGCGACCGTCCGACTTCCGGGATAGATCGGATCGCGTAAAATCGGAATCGATTTGACGCGTGAATCCGATCGTTAAACAGAAAGCTATAGCGCCGTCCGTTTCATATTAAACGCACGGCGCTATAACATCCCGACCAACGATACGAACCGGGAGAGGCCGTCATGTTTCCCGAGATCATCCGCGACCTGGCCGCCCAGACGCTTGCCGAATACGGCCTCGCCGGCTTCATGCTGGCGACGGCCGAATCCTGCACCGGCGGCCTGATCGCCGGCGCCCTGACCGACATAGCCGGCTCGTCCAAGGTGGTCGACCGCGGTTTCGTCACCTACACCAACATCGCCAAGACCGAGGTGCTGGCCGTGCCCGCCAGCCTGCTGCATGCCCATGGTGCCGTCAGCCCGGAGGTGGCCGTCGCCATGGCGGTCGGCGCGCTGGCAAAGTCGCGCGCCGACGTGACGGTGGCGGTGACGGGAATCGCCGGCCCCGGCGGGGCCACGGAAACCAAGCCGGTGGGCCGGGTCTATGTCGCCACCGCCGTGCGCGGCGGAGCTGCCAAGGCCAAGGAATACACCTTCCCCGGCGACCGCGACGCCGTTCGGATGGCGACGGTCCAGGCGGCGCTGGAGCGGCTTCGGCTCGCCCGGCCAACCGGAAGCCTACGCTGAAGAATCGCCGACAAGCTCTTTACCAATAAGGAAAAAGACCCGATGCCGACCATCAACATCCAGCTGTTCGAAGGACGCACCGTCGAACAGAAGCGCGAATACGCCAAGGCGTTGACCGAGGCGACCGTAAAGGTCCTCGGCTGCTCGCCGTCCGCGGTGGACATCATCTTTCAGGACGTGAAGAAGAGCGATTGGGCGAGCGGCGGGGAACTGTGGTCGGACAAGAGCTGACCGACCACCCGCCTCAATCGTCCGCGGCCGGCGTCAGGCCGGCTGCGTCGCCCGGCCCGGCCCGTAAAGCTGGGCCGCGCGCGTTTCGAAGGCCTGCACCATGCGGCGGACAGCCTCATTGAACAGCAGGCCCATGATCTTCTGCAGCATCTTCGAGCGGAACTCGAAATCGACGAAGAAGTCGACGCAGCAGCCGCCGGGATGCTCGTTGAAGATCCAGTGATTGTTCAGATACTGGAACGGCCCGTCAGTGTACTGCACGTTGATCCGGCAGTCGGGCTCGTGCAACTCCACTCGTGAGGTGAAGCGTTCGCGGACCATCTTGAAACCGATGATCAGGTCCGCGAACATGACATTGTCTTCGCGCTTGCGGATGCGGGCCGCCAGGCACCAGGGCAGAAACTCCGGATACTTCTCCACGTCCGCGACCAGGTCGTACATCTGCTGGGGCGTGTAGGGAAGAACCTTCTTCTCCGCGTGCGTCGGCATGCCCGTACCGTGTCCTTTCTTATTGAACCGCCTGGATCAGGCGGCGGCGACCCCCAGCCTACGCAGCCGGGCTTCGCGCAGCTTCTCGAAATCCGCACCCGCATGGTAGGACGAGCGCGTCAGCGGCGACGAGGCCACCAGCAGGAAGCCCTTGCCGCGGCCAACAGTGGAATAACCGTCGAACTCCTCGGGAGTCACGAAGCGATCCACCGCCGCATGCTTGGGCGTGGGCTGGAGATACTGCCCAATCGTCAGAAAGTCCACATCGGCGGAGCGAAGATCGTCCATCACCTGCCCGATCTCCTCCTTGGTCTCGCCCAGGCCGACCATCAGGCCGGACTTGGTGAAGATCGTCGGATCCAGTTCCTTCACCCGCGCCAGCAATTGCAGCGAGGCGAAGTAGCGCGCGCCGGGACGGATCGTCGGGTAGAGGCGCGGCGCGGTTTCCAGATTGTGATTGAAGACGTCGGGCTTGGCCTCCACCACCACCTCGACCGCACCCTTCTTCTTCTGGAAGTCGGGGGTCAGGATTTCGATGGTGGTCGTCGGCGAGGCGACGCGGATGGCGCGGATGGTGCGGGCGAAATGCTCGGCACCGCCGTCGGCCAGATCGTCGCGGTCGACCGAGGTGATGACGACGTGGGACAGCTTCAGCTGACCGACGGCCTCCGCGACCTTCTCCGGCTCATGCGGGTCGAGCAGATCCGGACGCCCGGTCTCAACGTTGCAGAAGGCGCAGCCGCGCGTGCAGATGGAGCCCAGGATCATGAAGGTGGCGTGCTTCTGCTTCCAGCACTCCCCGATGTTCGGGCAGGCGGCCTCTTCGCACACCGTGTTCAGCTTCAGCCCGCGCATCAGCTGGCGGGTCTCGTTGTATTCCTGGCTCATCGGCGCCTTGACCCGGATCCAGGCCGGTTTGCGCTGGATGGGATTGTCGGGCTTATGGGCCTTTTCGGGGTGGCGCAGCTTCTCGGTCTGGTCGACGAGGGTCATGGTCTAAAGCTCCCGATGGCCGACGCGATGCCCCGGCCCCGACAATTAGGTGCGATGAGGATGTCAAACCCGCCATTCCGGCGGAAACAGTTCGGCCGGATAGGCCGGATCGAGCGCCTGGTCAAGCGTGAAAGGCGGCTCGACCGGGAAATGGCCGTCAGAGGTATCCGCCTCGACGGCTGCCCGCAGGCGGGCATCCGAGTAAACCTCGGCGAAAATGTCGGCGATGTATGGCCGAAGGCTTGGGCTGTCCTTGATCTCGCGGATTAGCTTCTTGCGCTGCTCCCGTACTGTCAGGCGCCAGCCACGCTCGCAGCGTTCCCGAAGATCTGGGCAGAACATCCACTTCAGCAAATGGACCAACAGAACGCCAAGGCGATGGTCGATCTCGGACTTCTGGCTGCGGCCCATGCTCTCGATCTCCTCGGCGACGTTCTCCCAGTCGACCGGGGCGTTGTTCCGTTCGGCGCCGGCACGGCGAAGCTCCTGCGCCTGGGCTTGGGTCCAGGCATAGAAATCATCGTCATACGCGGCGCTGCTGCGGTCCATGGCCCCATCCGACTGGGAAGAACGTCACCTCGGAAACACTAGTTAAAAGTGGATCGCCCGGCCATAGGCATCAAGGACCGACTCATGCATCATTTCCGACAGGGTCGGATGCGGGAACACAGTGTGCATCAGCTCGGCCTCGGTCAGCTCCGACGACTTGGCGATGCCGTAACCCTGGATCAGCTCGGTCACTTCCGCACCGATCATGTGGGCGCCCAGCATCTCGCCGGTCTTGGCGTCGAAGATGGTCTTGATCAGGCCTTCCGGCTCGCCGAGCGCGATGGCCTTGCCGTTGCCGACGAACGGGAAGCGGCCGACCTTGATCTCGTAGCCGGCTTCCTTCGCCTTCTTCTCCGTCAGGCCGACCGACGCGATCTGCGGGTGCGAATAGGTGCAGCCCGGGATGTTGCGGACGTTCAGCGCATGCGGATGCTTGCCGGCGATGTGCTCGGCCACGATCACACCCTCGTGGCTGGCCTTGTGGGCGAGCCAGGGGGCGCCGGTCACGTCGCCGATGGCGTAGACGCCCGGCTCGTCGGTCTCGCACATGCCGTTGGTCTGGATGTGGCCGCGGTCGGTCTTGACCTTGGTGTTCTCCAGGCCGAGGTTCTCGGTGTTCGGGCTGATGCCGACGGCGACGATGACGCGGTCGACCGTGATGTCCTCGGTCTTGCCGCCGGCCTCGACGGCCACGGTCACGCTGTCGGCGGCCTTGCGCAGGTTGCCGGCCTTGCCGCCGGTGATGATGCGCATGCCCTGCTTTTCGAAGGCCTTCCGGGCCAAGCCCGAGATCTCCTCATCCTCAACCGGAAGGATGCGGTCCATCACCTCGACCACGGTGACCTTGGCGCCGAGCGCATTGTAGAAGCTGGCGAACTCGATGCCGATGGCGCCGGAGCCGATGACCAGCAGCGACTTCGGCATGGCATCCGGGGTCATCGCCTTGCGGTAGGTCCAGACCAGCTTGCCGTCATCCTCCAGGCCCGGCAGCGTGCGGGCACGGGCGCCGGTGGCGATGATTATGTGCTTGGCGCCGAAGGTGCCGACCGGGGCTTCGCCCTTGGAAACCGCCACCTGCCCCTTGCCGAGCAGCTTGGCGGAGCCTTCGATCACCGCGACCTTGTTCTTCTTCAGCAGGTGCTTGACGCCGCCGTTGAGCTGCCCGGCGACCTTGCGCGAACGGGCGACGACCTTGTCGAGGTCGAAGGACGGGTTCTGGATGACCAGACCATAGTCGGACGCATGCTTGGCGAGATGCAGCACCTCGGCCGAGCGCAGCAGCGCCTTGGTCGGGATGCAGCCCCAGTTCAGGCAGATGCCGCCCAGGTTTTCACGCTCGATGACGGCGGTGTGCAGGCCCAGCTGCGCGGCGCGGATCGCCGCCACGTAACCGCCCGGTCCGCCGCCGATGACGATGACGTCGTAATTGATGTCGGCCAAGGGTGTTCTCCCCATTCAGGAGCGAGGCGCATCCTCGCGGCCGGCGGCAAAGATGCCTTCCTCGACCCGGCACGCCTCGTCGATGATCGTCTGGTACAGGGTGGCCATGAAGTCCGGATCCAGGCCGTACGCCAAACCCGCCTCGGCCGCCCGCCGTTTGACCGCTTCGACGCGGTCGGGCAGGACGGCCGGCAGGTTCTCCGCCATCTTCACCGATGCTACGCGGTGGACGACGGACAGGCGCTTGCCCAGCAATGCGACGATCTCGTCGTCGATGGCGTCGATTTCGGCGCGAAGCGGGGCAAGGTTTTTCGACATGGAACCGGTCCTCCAACCGTCAGAGCAGCATCGAGAGCGGATCCTCGAGCAGCTTCTTCACCGCTCCAAGGAATTCCGCACCGACGGCGCCATCGGCCACGCGGTGATCGAAGGTGCCGGTCAGGCTCATCACCGTGGCGATGGCCAGAGCGCCGTCCTTCACCACCGGGCGCTGCTCGCTGGCGCCGATGGCCAGGATGCAGGCCTGCGGCGGGTTGATGATCGCCTGGAACTGCTTGATCCCCATCATGCCAAGGTTGGAGATGGAGATGGTGCCGCCCTGATACTCTTCCGGCTTCAGCGCGTTGTCGCGCGCCTTCTTGGCCAGCACCTTCATCTCGTTGGAGATGTCGGCCAGACCCTTCGTCTCCGCCTTCTTGACGATCGGGGTGATCAGCCCGGTCGGCGTGGCGACGGCAACCGAGATGTCGGCATGCTGGAACTGCAGCATCGCCTCGTCGGTCCAGGCGGCGTTCAGCGCCGGGACCTTCTTCAGCGCCAGCGCCACGGCGCGGATGATGAAGTCGTTCACCGACAGCTTGTAGGCGTCGGACCGGCCGTTCAGCTCGGCACGGACCTTCATCAGCGCGTCGATCTCGACATCCACCGTCAGGAAGTAGTCGGGGACCGTGCGCTTCACCTCGCCGAGACGCTTGGCGATGGTCTTGCGCATGCCGCTGTTCGGCACGGCGGTGTAGGCCATGCCCAGCTTGTCGGCGAGCGCCTTGGCATCCACACCCTCGGCCTTGGGAGCCGGGGCCGGTGCAGCGGCGGAAGCCGGAGCGGCGGCCGGAGCCGGGGCAGCAGCCGGAGCGGCAGCGGCCTTGGCCGGGCCGGCAGCCTTGGCGGCCTCGACGTCGGCCTTGACGATGCGGCCGTGCGGGCCGGTGCCCTTGATGGTCTTCAGGTCGACGCCGGCCTGCTCGGCGATGCGGCGGGCCAGCGGGCTGGCGAACACGCGCTCGCCAGCCGCCGCCGGAGCGGCCGGAGCCGGAGCAGCGGCGGCAGCCGGGGCTGCCGTGGGCGCCGGGGCGGCGGCCGGAGCAGCGGCTGCCGGGGCCGGAGCGGAACCGGCGGACGCCAGCGCGCTCTCGTCCTCGCCATCTTCCAGCAGGATGGCGATGGGGGTGTTCACCGCCACGCCCTGGCTGCCGGCCGGGATCAGGATCTTGCCGATGCGGCCTTCATCGACCGCTTCGACTTCCATGGTGGCCTTGTCGGTTTCGATCTCGGCGAGCACGTCGCCGGACTTCACCGTGTCGCCTTCCTTCTTCAGCCACTTGGCGAGGTTGCCCTCGGTCATCGTGGGCGAGAGGGCGGGCATCAGAATCTGAACGGTCATCCTATCAGCCCTCCTCTCAGCGGTAGCAGGCTTGCTTGGCGGCCTTGACGATGTGATCGACCTGCGGCAGCGCCAGCTTTTCCAGGTTGGCAGCGTAGGGCATCGGCACGTCGAGGCCGGCCACGCGGGCCACCGGCGCGTCGAGATAATCGAACGCCTGCTCCATCATCAGCGCGCACATTTCCGAACCGATGCCGGCGAAGGGCCAACCCTCCTCGACGGAGACGAGGCGGTTGGTCTTCTTGACGCTGTTGACGATGGTCTCGGTGTCGAGCGGACGGATCGTGCGCAGGTTGATCACCTCCGCGTCGATGCCTTCCTTGGCCAGGATCTCGGCGGCAGCCAGGGCATGGCCGACCATGATCGAGAAGGCGGTGATCGTCACGTCCTTGCCGGCGCGCTCGACCTTGGCCTTGCCGATCGGCAGGACGAAGTCCTCGTCCTCCGGAACCTCGAAGCTCTGGCCGTAGAGGATCTCGTTCTCGAGGAAGACGACGGGGTTCGCGTCGCGGATCGCCGCCTTCAGCAGGCCCTTGGCGTCGGCCGCCGACCAGGGCGACACGACCTTCAGGCCCGGGCAATGGGCGTACCACGAGGCATAGCACTGCGAGTGCTGGGCGCCGACGCGGGCAGCGGCGCCGTTGGGGCCGCGGAACACGATCGAGTTGCTCATCTGACCGCCCGACATGTACAGCGTCTTGGCGGCCGAGTTGATGATGTGGTCGATCGCCTGCATGGCGAAGTTGAAGGTCATGAACTCGACGACCGGCTTCAGCCCCTTGAAGGCGGCGCCGACGCCGAGACCGGCGAAACCGATCTCGGTGATCGGCGTGTCGATGACGCGACGCTCGCCGAACTCCTGCAGCAGGCCCTGGGTCACCTTGTAGGCGCCCTGGTATTGCGCGACCTCTTCACCCATGACGAACACCTTGTCGTCACGGCGCATTTCCTCGGCCATCGCGTCGCGCAGCGCTTCGCGGACCGTCTTCTTGACGGTCTTGGCCATGAACCTGTCCTCGTCCGACGCGGGCGCCGCGACCGGAGCCGCCGGCACCGTGGGCGCCGGAGCCGGAGCGGCTTCCGCCACCGGGGCGGGAGCGGGGGCGGCCGGAGCGGCGGCGGTCGGGGCGTTGCCGCCCTTGCTCAGCGCGCTCTCGTCCTCGCCCTCTTCCAGCAGGACGGCGATGGGGGTGTTCACGGCGACGTTGTCGGTGCCCTCGGCGATCAGGATCTTGCCGACGCGGCCTTCATCGACCGCCTCGACCTCCATGGTCGCCTTGTCGGTTTCGATCTCGGCGAGGACATCGCCGGACTTCACCGAGTCACCTTCCTTCTTCAGCCATTTCGCCAGTTTGCCCTCTGTCATCGTGGGCGACAGGGCCGGCATCAGCACTTCGATCGGCATTCCTCAACCTCCGGCGGCGCGGGGAATCCGGTTTCCCGTCCCACAAGGCGCCGCTCCCGCTTATCGTTGACGTCAGGATCAGACGAGAATGTCGGTCCACAGCTCCGACGGATCGGGCTCCGGGCTCTGCTGGGCGAATTCGGCCGATTCGGTGACGATCGCCTTCACCTCGCGGTCGATCTCCTTCAGCTTGTCCTCGTCGGCGTGGTTGCCGGACAGGATCTTCGCCTTCAGCTGATCGATGGGATCGGATTCCGACCGCATCTTCTCGACCTCTTCCTTCGTCCGGTACTTGGCCGGGTCGGACATCGAGTGGCCGCGGTAGCGGTAGGTCTTCATCTCGAGGATGACGGGGCCGTTGCCCCCACGGATGTGGGGCACCCACAGGTCCGCCGCGGCCTTGACCTCCAGCACATCCATGCCGTTGACCTGATAGCCGGGGATGCCGTAGGCCGCGCCGCGCTGGTGCAGTTCGCCGGCAGAGGCGCGCTCCTGCGAGGTGCCCATGGCGTATTTGTTGTTCTCGATGATGAAGAGCACAGGCAGCTTCCACAGCGCCGCCATGTTGAAGCTCTCGTAGACCTGGCCCTGGTTGATCGCGCCGTCGCCGCAATACACGGCGGCCACGCCGCCGTCGTTGCTGTACTTGTGCGCGAAGGCCAGACCCGTGCCGAGCGGGACCTGCCCGCCGACGATGCCATGGCCGCCGAAGAAGTTCTTCTCCTGGCTGAACATGTGCATCGAGCCGCCCTTGCCCTTGGAGTATCCCCCAATGCGGCCGGTCAACTCGGCCATCACGCCCTTGGCGTCCATGCCGCAAGCCAGCATGTGGCCGTGGTCGCGGTAGCTGGTGATGACGCTGTCGCCATCCTTCAGGGCAGCCTGCACGCCGACCACAACGGCTTCCTGGCCGATGTAGAGGTGGCAGAAGCCGCCGATCAGGCCCATGCCGTACAGCTGGCCCGCCTTCTCTTCGAAGCGGCGGATCAGCAGCATCTCGCGATAATAATGAAGAAGCTCTTCGGAAGAGACGGCTTGAGCGGGCGCGGTGTCGGTCTGCGCCTTGGTGGAACGGCGTCGGGACGCGGCCATGATTCCTCCCCAGGGTTCAAGCGGCAAAGGTCATTGACAGAACCTTTTGCCGCCGCGCGTTGCGGGCATACGGGAGCCCGCACCGGAAGCGAATATGGCGCGCACACTACACGAGCTTCAGGAGGCGCGCAAACGTCTGTTTTTGCAGCGCTATTTCAGATTAACCGCGAAACGGTTAATCGGCTGAAATCCCCTTACTTCTGCTGGCTGGACCCTTCCTGTTCAGCCAGTTTCGGCAGCTTTACGATGACGTCGCGCGCATTCGAGAAGTTCAGCATCAGGCGCGCCCGCTCCTCCAGCATGTCGCGGTCGAGGCCGTCGCCGCGCAGCAGCTGCGCGCGGCGTTCCATATCCTCCCGCTCGGTGCGGAGCTGGTTGAGGACCCCTTCGGCCTGGGCGATCTCCCCCTGGATCTGCTTCATCGCCACCAGCCCGCGGTCGCCGTGGACCGCGTAGTAGGCGAAGTAGGCGACCACGCAGGCGCATAGCGCCGGCATGATTGCTTGGCGGATCGCGCTTTTGGCGGCGCGGGCGAGCGTGTCGGTGAGATCGGCGATCATCGTCATGGTGGCATGATGGAATCACAGCGACTTTCCGCCGGTCAAACGAAAAAGATGGAAAAGCCAAGTCGCAAAAGGTTCGTGTTCTTTGCGCAACCCAGTAATGGGTATCTGTCACGCGCAGACCACAAGTCGCGACGATGTTCCTGTAAAGTTCTCATCTGTCATCGTAAACATCCGTGGCCGGAAACCCGTTCATCGGAACAGGCACCCACCCGGCATAGCACCAAGGTCGATGGAATGAAACCGGCGGTGGCGTGTTTGAACGCATACGACGTCACCGGGGCCGTACCGAGTCCGCTTCGTACTCGCACAGCAGGTCCCGTCGATGGCGCCGCCCACTGGCTGAGGAGCAACACTCATGCGCAGCAAGTTTCTGATCGTGGCCATGCCCGCCCTGCTTCTGGGTCTGGCCGCCTGCGATGACCAGAACGCCCAGAATTCCAACGCGTCCAACCAGACCAGCCCGACGACCAGCAGCGGGTCGAGCAGCGGCTCCACCACCGTCCCGCCGCCTTCGACCGGCGTGCCGGTGCAGGGCGGCACCTCCGGCAACTCGATGAACGAGACCACCGGCGCCACCCAAACCGTGCCGGGCGGATCGACCGCCGGCGGGTCGGCCGGTGGCGGTGCCAGCACCGGCGGATCCGCCGCCCCCTCGGGCGGGCAGTAAAAGCGGCGGATTGCGGCCCCTCTCCTTTTCGCGGACGAGGGGCCGTCCGCTTACACGTCCACCACCCGTCCATGCCGGTCCGACACGGCGGTGCCGCCATGCGGTTCGAACGCAACGCCCTTGACCAGCGCCACCACCTCGCGGCCGGGCATCAGTCCCAACTCGCGCACTGCCGCACGGGTGATGCGCGCGATCAGAAAGGAACCACCCACCGCCAGCCGCACGTCGGCGGAGGATGGGCCGGCTTCCGCCAACTCGATCACCGTTGCAGCCAGCGCGTTGCGCAGGCTGACGCCGGCCAGCGGCTGCAACGCGACGATCACGTCGCGGGCATGGATGTGCAGCC
The DNA here is from genome assembly GCF_042938965.1 of Azospirillum sp. A23. Taxonomy (NCBI): domain Bacteria; kingdom Pseudomonadati; phylum Pseudomonadota; class Alphaproteobacteria; order Rhodospirillales; family Azospirillaceae; genus Azospirillum; species Azospirillum sp. A23. The sequence continues at coordinate 1,359,733 of NZ_CP170667.1, forward strand.
GCACCGCGGAACCGGGCGGACGGTCGATCTGCGGCACGGTCAGCCTTCCGCCGTCGAAGGCCAGCACCGACAGGCCGTCGTCCGGAATATGGGTCTCGACCGTCAGGTCCAGCACGGCGCCGGCATCCTGCGCGCCGGTCACCGCCGACAGGTCCAGCCGGCCCATCACCGTTCCGACCGGTCCGGACGCACGCACCCTGCCCTCCACGATCAGCACCATGGTGGTGGCGAGCCTCACCACCTCGTCCAGCGCGTGGCTGACCATGACGATGGGGATGTTCATCTCGTCACGCAGCCGCTCGATGTAGGGCATGATCTCCGCCTTGCGGGCGGCGTCGAGCGAAGCCATCGGCTCGTCCATCAGCAGAAGGCGCGGCTGGGCCAGCAGGGCGCGGCCGAAGGCGACACGCTGCCTCTCGCCGCCGGACAGACCGCGCGGCCGGCGGTCCAGCAGATGGCCGAGCCCCAGCAGGTCCACCACCGGGCCGAAGGCGATGCGCCGTTCCGCGGCCGGCACACGGCGCAGGCCGTATTCAAGGTTGCTGCGGACGGTCATATGCGGAAACAGCCGCGAATCCTGGAACACATAGCCGATGCGCCGCTTCTCCACCGGCACGTCGACGCGCCGGGCGCTGTCGAAGAACACGGTGTCGCCGACGCGGATATGCCCGTCGTCCGGCCGGGTCAGTCCGGCAATCGCATTGATGACCGAGGTCTTGCCAGACCCGGAACGGCCGAACAGCGCCGTCACGCCGCGTTCCTCGGCGGTGAAGGCGATGTCGAGCGTAAAGGCGCCCAGCCTCTGGCGGATTTGCAAATCGAGCATGTTCAGACCTGCCCGATCAGGCGGCGAACCCGGTTCGCCAGGAATTCGGACAGCATCAGCGCCAGCAATGCCACGGTGAAGGAGATTGCCGCCAGCCTTGCCGCCACCGCATCGCCGCCGGGTTCCTGCGTCGCGGCATAGATCGCCAGCGGCAGGGTCTGCGTCTTGCCGGGGATGTTGGAGACGAAGGTGATCACTGCTCCGAACTCGCCCATCGCCGCTGCGAAGGCTACGATGGCGCCGGACAGCAGTCCGGGCGCCATCAGCGGCAGCAGAATGGTGAAGAAGCGGTCGACCGGCCCGGCACCCAGCGTGCGCGCCGCCGCCTCCAGCCCGCCGTCGATGGCCTCCACCGACAGGCGGATCGCCCGCACCATCAACGGGAAGGAGGTCACCGCCACCGCCAGCGAGGCGCCTTCGGCGGTGAAGATCAGCTTCACCCCGAAGGTCTGGTACAGCCAGCCGCCGACCACTCCCTTCGTCCCCATGGTCACCAGCAGGATATAGCCAGTGACCACCGGCGGCAGGACCAGCGGCAGATGGACCAGCCCGTCGAACAGCGTCTTGCCCGGAAAGGAATAGCGGCCGAGCACCCAGGCGGCGAGCACGGCGAGCGGCAATCCCAACGCGATGGCGACGCCCGCGACACGCAGACTCAGCAGCAACGCGGTGGTTTCCATCGGCGTCAGGATTTCCATGCCGCTGAGCTTACGGTGCTTTGGGCGCCGGGACGAAGCCGAATTCCTTCCAGACCGCCATGCCGTCCGGCGACTTCATGTAGTCGAGGAACGACGCGGCAGCCGCATTCTTCGAGGACGCAACCAGCGCCGCCGGATAGGTGATCGGCGGATAGCTGTCGGGCGGGAAGGCCGCGGCGACCTCCACCCCCGGATCGACGGCCGCATCGGTGCGATAGACGATGCCGACCGGCACCTCGCCGCGGCTGACCAGAACCAGGGCCGCACGCACGCTGTCGGCCCGCGCCAGCTTCGGTTCGACCGCCGCCCACTGGTCCAGCTTCTCCAGCGCGGCCTTGGCGTACTTCCCGACCGGAACGTTCGACGGGTCGCCGGTGGCGAGCCGCCCGTCGCTTAACTGCTCCGCCAGCTTGCCGCCCTTGGACAGATCGGGCTTCAGCGTCGATCCCTTCGGCACCACAACCACCAGCTCGTTGCCGAGCAGGTTCACCCGGCTGTCGGTCTTGATCAGGCTGCGTTGCTGGAGATAGTCCATCCAGTCGAGATCGGCCGAGATGAAAATATCGGCCGGAGCGCCATTCTCGATCTGCTTGGCCAGAGCCGACGAAGCGGCGAAGGAGGAGGTCACGGTGGCCCCGGTCTTCGCCTTGAACTGCGAGGCCAGCTTTTCCACCGCATTCTTGGTGGAGGCCGCCGCCAGCACCAGCACATCCTGCGCCATCGCCGCCGGTGCCGCGAGCGTCAGCCCGACACCGAGAATGACCGCCGACATCGCCGACCTGAACCGGCCGCGCCCCAGAGACCCATGCAACCCAACCATCGCCACCTCCTGCCGGATTTGACATTTCATCTATATTCAAACGGATACAACGCTTCGCAATTGCGGTAAAGCCCAAACGGCCCGGCTGCCGCTGGATCCGACTCTCAGCTGCCGAACCTGGATGCGCATATCGGGCGTTCACATCATGTCATGACTTGCCTCGCTACGCCGTGATAGGAAGTTCGGCTGATCGGACCCGGTCCAAGCCACCTCCCGCACCAGGAAAGCCCCATGCGCGCCGTCAAGATTTCCCCCTCGATTCTCTCCGCCGATTTCGCCCGGCTGGGCGAGGAGGTCCGCGCGGTCGATGCCGCCGGCGCCGACTACATCCACATCGACGTGATGGACGGCCATTTCGTGCCCAACCTGACCATCGGGCCGGGCGTGGTGAAGGCGCTGCGCCCCCATACCGCCAAGGTCTTCGACGTCCACCTGATGATCTCGCCGGTGGACCTCTTCGTTCCGGAATTCGCCAAAGCCGGCGCCGACATCATCACCGTCCATCCCGAGGCCGGTCCGCACCTGCACCGCACCATCCAGCTGATCAAGTCGCTGGGCAAGAAGGCTGGCGTGTCGCTGAACCCGGCCACGCCGGTGGACGCCATCCAGCATGTGCTGGAGGACATCGACCTCGTGCTGGTAATGACTGTGAACCCCGGCTTCGGCGGCCAGAGTTTCATCAAGAGCCAGCTTCCGAAGATTCGCGACCTGCGCGCCCGCATCGACGCGCTCGGCAAGCAGATCGACCTCGAGGTGGACGGCGGCATCAATCCGGAAACCGCGCGTCTGGCCATCGAGGCCGGCGCCGACGTGCTGGTCGCCGGCACCGCCACTTTCACCGGCGGATCGGAGCAGTACGCCGCCAACATCAGCGCGCTGCGCTGACCCGGCCCGAAGGAATGCAGCCCCGCAGCGCCCCCGATCGAGGAGCGCTGCGGGGCCGTTTTCGTTCAGGGAGACGGCCGGGAGGATACGGCGTAGGGCCGGGAGGCTCCGCCCTACCGAAAGAGTACCAGTCCAAAAGATCCACCGGCGCTGAGAACCAAATCCCTCTTTGCCCGTTATTGGGCATGGGAAGACGGTCCCGCAACGGAAGGGAAATCACCATGGGCATTCTCTGGACGATCATCATCGGCTTTCTCGCCGGCATCGTCGCCAAGTTCCTGATGCCGGGTCGCGATCCGGGCGGCTTCATCATCACCACCCTGCTGGGCATCGCCGGCGCCTTCGTCGCCACCTATCTGGGTGCTGCCGTCGGTTGGTATCGGCCGGGTGAAGGCGCGGGCTTCATCGGCGCCATCGTCGGCGCGGTCGTCATCCTGGCCATCTACCGCATGATCGCCGGCCGCCGCACGACGGTGTAAGGACGGTTCAGAGAAATGCCGGCCTGCCAGCAGGCCGGACATGAAAAAGGGACCGTCGGACGACCTGCGGTCCCTTTTTCATTGAGGTTCCTTTGTCATCGCTCGAAGGGCGTCAGGCCAGCGCCACCGGCTGCGGCATGAAGATGGCACGGGAGATGGCGGCCTGGATGCCGGCGTTGGTGAAGGGCTTGCGGACGATCTGCCCCAGATGGCAGGCGTCGCGGGCCAGGATGTCATCGTCGAATGCGGTGACGAAGATGGTGCGCAGGTCGCGCACGCGCTTCAACCGCCGGGCGATCTCGATCCCGCTGCCGCCATCGGCCAGCCGGACGTCCAGCAGGGCCAATGTCGGCTTTTCGGCATCCAGCAGAGCCAGCGCCTCCGGCTCGTTGCCAGCGGTGCCACAGACGACATGTCCCATTTCCGCGACCAGCGCCCCCAGTTCCATCGCCAGCAGGGCATTGTCCTCGACCACCATCACCCGCTGGACCATGGTGCTGCGCACCCGCGCGCGGGCAGACTTCAGCCGCGGGATCGCTTCCCCCGTCCTCAATTGCAGAACCCTCGCCGCCTGCGGCAAGGGCAGACCCTCCAGTGCCGTCAGCAGATACAGGCGACGGTCGGCCTCCGGCAGTTCGGCCAGGGCCCGTTCGATGGGATGGGGAGAGGGCAACGGGCGGCCGGGCGGCCCGAACTCCTCCGGAGAGCGATCGAACAGCAGGTTCAGCAGGGCGTACATCGACAGGCGGGCGCCATCGCCGCCGCGGTCCAGCCCGAAACGGGTGGGTGCCATCACCGCAGCCTCGACACAGCGGGTGACCAGCGCGTCGCCACGATCGGTGGCGCCGGTCAATGCGCGCGCATAGCGGCGCAGCACCGGAACCACTTCGAAAAGTTCGCATTCGTAAACGAGCATACCCGTGACTCCGCTCCCCGGTGGGAGTTGCCGCTCTGGAATCGCGCCGGCCCTGTCCAATCGGGCCGCAGAACCTGCTTGATGATCGTCCGTCGTCTTTCCCGGATCCTACCACGACCGGCGGAGGGGTCGACTGGGAAATGGGGGTGTGGGCGGTCATCGCCCGGTCAGCAACCTCCGATCAGGGTCAGACCGACCGGTCGCTTGGCTTACGGTCACTTGGCGCACAGGTCACTTGGCGCACGGATTACTTGGCATTCTGGCGAATCTGCCTGCTGCGCCATTGCCAGGGCTTTTCCACCTGCCCGGCCCACAGCCCCAGCCGCTTGCTCTGGGCATAGGCTTCGCCCTTCTGATAGGCGGGCGACAGGCTGGCATATTGAAAGGCCCAGCCGCGTGCCACCATCGCAGCCCCCAGATCGACGCCGCGCACGCGGCATTCGCCCTTCTTCTCGCCGGTACGGTCCTGTTCGGTGACGGTGCAGGTCACCTCCTCGCCCTTCACCATATTGGCGAGCACCGCGGTGGCGACCTTGAAGCAGTCCAGCTCGTGGCCGTAGCGGTTCTTGCACTTCTGCCCCGGATCGGGCGCATCGATGCCCATCAGCCGCACCGCGGTCCCGTTGATTGTCAGCAGATCGCCCTCCACCGCCATGGCGGAGCCCTTGATCGTCTGGTCCGGCGTGTTGGCGATGGGGCCGCGGCTCTTGGTCGACTGGTTGGTCTGCGCCGCGGCGGAGCCGGCCAGCAAAAGCACCGCGACGACCGTTGCAACCCTCATCGCCGCCGCCCTCGGCATCGCCTCAGAACAGGCTCGGCTGATCATCGCCCCGCTTGTCCTTCGCTTTCGCCGGCACGGTCTCCTGCGGCGGGTCGAGGCAGGAGCAGTCGTCGTTGCGGACGCTGTTGACCTTCGGCCCCACCGGCACGACGTCCAGCCACTCCTCCGGTGCGGAGCGGATCAGCCCCTCCAGCACCGGCAGCGGGGTGGCCGGGTCCAGCCAAATGTCCCAATCGGCGGGATCGAGCACCACCGGCATGCGGTCGTGCAGGAATGACAGCGTGGCATTGGTGGCCGTCGTCACCACCGTCGCGGTCTCCAGCGGCGGATCGAGCGGAGCGGCGCCCTTCGGCCCGCGCCAACGCTCCCACAGACCGGCGAGCGCGAACAGGCCGCGGTCACGGCGGCGGATGACGTGGCCCTGCTTGCGCGGCTTCGCTCCCTCCCCCACGCTGGTCCATTCATAGAATCCGTCCAGCGGGACCAGGCAGCGACGCTTGCGGAAGGCATCGCGGAAGGCGGGCTTGTCGGCCACCGATTCGCCGCGTGCGTTGATCATGCGGCCACCGATGGCGGCATCGTCGGCCCAGGGCGGCACCAGCCCCCAGCGGACCATCGCCAGATGGCGGCCGTCCTCCTCCCGCCGGATGACGGGGATGTCCTGGGTCGGGGCGATATTCCACCGCGGCATCAGGTTCGGCCGCTCCGACACGCCGAACACACGCTCGATCTCGTTGATCGGGGTGGTGAGAAGCATTCGTCCACACATGCCCTGGAATATGGCCCCGGAAGGTCCCGTGCGCCAGTCGCATTCCCTGGCATCGCTACGTGCCACCGACAATCCTTGCGGCGGACAACCGTCACCCATGCCGGCGGCCGGGGTTTCCCTGGCGCTCAAGCCGGCCTATCTTCGCGGGGCACACCAATCGCATCGAACCGGAAGGCGGGAGTTCACCCATGAAGTTCGGCATCGGACAGGCGGTTCCGCGCACCGAAGACGCCCGGTTGCTGACCGGCGGCGGCCGCTATACCGACGACGTGTCTCTTCCCGGACAGGCCTATGCGGCCTTCGTCCGCTCGCCCCATGCCTTCGCCGCCATCGGCGCGGTCGATGCGTCGGAAGCGCTGGCGCAGCCCGGTGTGCTGGCGGTCTACACCGTCGCCGATCTCGATGCCGAGAAGATCGGCATGATCCCCTGCCAGGCGGCGCTGAAGCAGCGCGACGGCTCGAACTATGTGGATACGCCGCGACCGGCGCTGGCCCGCGGCTTCGCCCGCCATGTCGGCGATCCGGTCGCCATGGTGGTGGCGGAAACGCTCGAAGCCGCGCGCGAGGCCGCCGAACTGGTGATGGTCGATTACGAGGACCGACAGTCCGTCACCGGCACGCTGGAGGCGCTGGAGCCCGGCCGCCCGCTGGTCTGGGACGAGGCGCCGAACAACCTCTGCTTCGACTGGGACACCGGCGACGAAGCTGCTGTGGAGGCCGCACTGGCCGGCGCTCACCGCGTGATCGAGCTGGAACTGGTCAACAACCGCGTCGTCGCCAATCCGATGGAGGGCCGCGCCTGTGTCGCCGGCGTCGAAACCGGGGCGGACGGTGCGCCCGGTCGGCTGCTGATCTATGTCACCAGCCAGGGCGTGCATGGCCTGCAGAAGCAGTTCGCCAGGATCCTGAACGAACCGGACTCGCGCATCCGCGTGCTGACCACCGATGTCGGCGGCGGGTTCGGCATGAAGCTGTTCAACTACCCGGAATATGTCGCCTGCCTGTTCGCCGCCCGCCGTCTGAACCGTGCGGTGAAATGGGCGGCCGACCGGATCGAGGGCTTCATCAGCGACGACCATGGTCGCGACCATGTCAGCAAGGCGCGCCTCGCGGTCGATGCCGACGGGCATTTCCTGGGCCTGCGGGTCGATACCGTCGCCAACCTCGGCGCCTACCTGTCCAACTACGGCCCCTTCATTCCGACCGATGCCGGTTCGGCGATGCTTGTCGGGTCCTACAAGACGCCTGCCGTCTATGTCCGTGTGAAGGGCGTCTTCACCAACACCCAGCCGGTGGACGCCTATCGCGGCGCCGGGCGGCCGGAAGCGGCCTATCTGCTGGAGCGGCTGATCGACCATGCCGGCCGCGTCACCGGCCTCGGTCCGGCGGAGATCCGGCGGCGCAACTTCATTCCGGCCAGCGCCATGCCCTATGCCACGCCGATGGGGCAGGTCTACGACACCGGCGAATTCATCCAGAATCTGGAGGACGGGCTGATCCTCGCCGACATGGCCGGCCTGCCCGCCCGCAAGGAGAAGGCGAAGGCCCGCGGCAAGCTGCGCGGCGCCGGCCTGGCCACCTACATCGAGGCGTGCTCGGGCGGCGGGCCGGAGCAGGCGACCGTCCAGGTCAACGGCGACGGCAAGGTGGTGCTGATGATCGGCACCCAGACCAACGGCCAGGGCCATGAAACCGCCTACAAGCAGATCCTCGCCGACCGGCTCGGCGTCCCGCCGGAGGATGTGGAGGTGGTGCAGGGCGACACCGACCGCGTCAGCTGGGGGTCCGGCACCGGCGGCTCCCGCTCGGTCCCGGTCGGCGGCTCGGCGCTGGCGGAGGGGGCGGCCAAGGTGGTGAAGGCGGCTACTACAGTAGCCGCGGACCTGCTGGAAACCGCGGAGGTCGATGTGGAGTTCGCTGACGGCCACTTCACCATCGTCGGCACCGACCGCTCGGTTTCCCTGAAGGAGGTGGCGGCCAAGGCTGCCGAGGGCGATGGCAATGGGCACAACGGCATCGCCTTCTCCGAGATGGCGCGCTGGACCCCGCCGGCCAGCACCTTCCCCAACGGCTGCCACATCGCGGAGGTGGAGGTCGATCCCGCCACTGGCATCGTCGAGGTTCTGCGCTACAGCGTCGTCGACGATTTCGGCACGGTCATCAACCCGATGCTGGTGATCGGCCAGATCCATGGCGGCGTCGCCCAGGGGCTGGGTCAGGCGTTGCAGGAGCGTGTGGTGTTCGATCCCGACAGCGGTCAGCTGCTGTCCGGCTCCTTCATGGACTACCAGATGCCGCGGGCGGTCGACATGCCGCCGATCGAGGTGAAGCTGAACAGCGTGCCCAGCACCACCAACATGCTGGGCATGAAGGGCGCCGGCGAAGCCGGGGCCATCGGCGCACCGCCGGCCATCATCAACGCGGTGGTCGATGCGCTGTCCGACCTCGGCATCACCCACATCGACATGCCGGCGACGCCGGAAACGGTGTGGGCGGCGATCCGCCGCGCCGAAACACGGATGGCGGCGGAGTAGGCCGTTTAACGAGCCTTACCGGAACGGTAAGGGAAAGTCCTAGTCGGAAGGTGTGGCACTTGCCACACCTCCGTCGGATAAAATCCATGGCATTGTTCCTTACCTAAAGGTGGCAATCTATTGACTGACAGGGGTAAGGCGATGGCGTTTGGCGACGGCGGGTGTGGCGGCCAATGTGCTGACCGTCTCGATCTGGACTTCACGATGGCGTTCCAACCCATCGTCGACGTCGCCAATGGCTGTGTCTGGGCGCATGAGGCGCTGGTGCGCGGTCTTGAAGGTCAGGGCGCAGGCTGGGTCCTGGGACAGGTGACCGCTTCCACCCGCTACGCCTTCGACCAGTCCTGCCGCATCAAGGCCATCGAGCTGGCATCAAGCCTGCCAATGAACGGCGCGCGCCTGTCGATCAATTTCCTGCCGAACGCCGTCTACAAGGCGGAAGCCTGCATCCGCGCCACGCTGGCTGCCGCCCGCCGCACCGGCTTCCCCACCGACCGCATCATCTTCGAGGTGACGGAGAACGAGCGGGTGGTGGACCACGACCATCTGAAAAGCATCTTCAACGAATACAAGCGCCAGGGCTTCCTGACCGCCATCGACGATTTCGGCTCCGGCTATTCCGGGCTGAACCTGCTGGCCGAGTTCCAGCCCGACATCATCAAGCTGGACATGGAACTGACCCGCAACATCGACACCGAGCGGGCGCGGCGCAGCATCGTCAAGGCCATCCTGGCGGTGTGCGAGGACCTCGCCATCACGCCCATCGCCGAGGGCATCGAGACCGCCGAAGAGGCCAAGGCCCTGCGAGATCTGGGTGTCACCCTGATGCAGGGCTACCTGTTCGCCAAGCCGGCCTTCCAGGCGGTGGTGACCGATCCGGAAATGGCGATGCTGGCCGCTTGAGCCTCATTCCCGCGCCTGAACAGGCGCCGTCATGTAGCTCATCCCCCCACCATAACTGGCCAGCTTGGCCTCCAGCGCCGGCCCGCCTTCCGCATAGGGCGTGAAGCCGACCCGGTCCCAATAGCTCCGTGCGCCCGGCGTGGAGGTCAGCGCCAGCCATTGCCAGCCCTCCCGCACCGCCAGCCCGTGCGCATAATCCAGCACCGCCACCCCCAGCCCGGTGCCGCGCGACTCCGACAGCAGCGCGATGTCATGAAGATACAGGCAGTCCGCATCGGCCGGCAGGCTGCCGAGCGGCGTATCGAGCGGCGGCGGCACACCGAGCCTGCCGGGATGCATGACGCCGTAGCCGATGGCCTCTCCGTCGCGCTCGGCCACACGGCAGCCGGCGGGGTAGAGCGCCAGCCGTTCCTCGAACACGCTGCGGTCCTCCGGATATGCCGGATGCACGATGTCCGCGATGGCGAGAATCCGATCCAGATCGGCCGCGGTCATAGCACGCCATAAGGCCGATGCGCCCCAGCGCTCTCCCCGCTCACCGTCCGACTGCAATCCGGCCGTCATCCGCCTTCTCCGTTCCACACCCGTTCAAGAGCTTCCGGCCCGCCATCGGGCACGGTATGCTGACTCTTCATACCATAGGGAGTTCACTCCATGCCCGATGCCGCTGTGGCGCGCCTGCTGCCGACGGTCCGCACCATCGCTCACGAGGCCGGTCAGGTCATCCTGCGCTTCTACAACGACGGCATCGACGTCGCCACCAAGGTCGACGGCAGCCCTGTCACGCAGGCCGACCATGCGGCGGAGGCGGTGATCGTTCCGGCGCTGCACCACCTGCTGCCCGGAGTCCCGGTTGTCGCGGAAGAGGCGATGGCCGCCGGCCACAAGCCGGACATCTCCGGCGGCCGGTTCTGGCTGGTCGATCCGCTCGACGGCACCAAGGAGTTCATCTCCCGCAATGGCGAGTTCACCGTGAACATCGCCCTGATCGAGAATGGCGCCCCGGTGCTGGGCGTCGTCTATGCTCCGGCCACCGGCGACCTGTATGCCGCGGCCGGCCCCGGCACCGCCGTCCATTGCGCGGAAGGCCGCCACGACCACGCGATCTCCGTCCGCAACCCGCCGGCCGACGGGCTGACCGTCGTCGCCAGCCGGTCCCACGGCAGCGGGTCGGTGCTGGACGAGTTCCTTGGCAACTATGCGGTGAAGGACCGGGTGTCCTGCGGCAGCTCGCTGAAGTTCTGCACGGTGGCGAGCGGCAAGGCCGACCTCTACCCGCGCTTCGGACCGACCAGCGAGTGGGACACCGCCGCCGGCCATGCCGTGCTGATCGGCGCCGGCGGCCGGGTGGAACAGCCGGATGGCTCGCCGCTGGTCTATGGCAAGGACGACATCCTGAATCCGAACTTCGTCGCCTACGGCTGGAAATGACCGTGTCCGTATGGTGCCTGGGTGAAGCGGCGACCGCGGTGCTGACCACCGCGGCGCCGCTGGAGAAAGTCCGCCTGACCCGCCTTCACGCCGCCGCATGGCGCGACAATCTGCTGTCGCCCGACGTGCCGGCACCGCCGCCCGACCGCCCTGCCCGTCCCGACCGGCCGGAGTTGAAGCTGCCTCGCGACATGCCCAAGCGCGGGCGCGGCGGCAGTGCCCAGAACCGCATCGCTCTGCTGCATGCGCTGGCGCACATCGAACTGAACGCCATCGATCTCGCCTGGGACATCGTCGCCCGATTCGCGCCTCTCGGCCTGCCGAAGGGCTTTACCGACGACTGGATCCAGGTGGCCGACGACGAGGCGCGGCATTTCCAGATGCTGGAAACCCGGCTGAACGCGCTGGGGGCCTCCTACGGCGACCTGCCGGCCCATGACGGGCTGTGGCAGGCGGCGACCGAGACTGCCCACGACCTCGCCGCCCGGCTGGCGGTGGTGCCGATGGTGCTGGAGGCGCGGGGACTCGACGTGACGCCGGAAACCGTGCGCCGCCTGCGCGATTTCGGCGACACGGAGAGCGCCGAGCTGCTCCAGACCATCCATGACGAGGAGATCGGCCACGTCGCCGCCGGCCGCCGATGGTTCGTCCATCTCTGCGCCGACCGCGGGATGGAGCCGGTCGCCGTGTGGCAGGAGCTGGTCGGCCGCCATTTCCGTGGCGGGCTGAAACGCCCCTTCAACACCGCCAGCCGCCAATTGGCCGGCTTCGGCCCGGAATATTACGAGCCGATCACTCCCGAAATTGACCGCAAGCCGGAAACCCGGTAAGGCGCTGCACATCATGGCCGTATACACCGAAGTCACCGACGAGGATCTCAGCACCTTCGCCGCCCAGTACGATCTGGGCGCGGTGCTGTCGTGCAAGGGCATCGCGGAGGGGGTGGAAAATTCCAACTTCCTGCTGGTGACCGAGAGCGGACCCTACATCCTGACGCTCTATGAAAAGCGCACGCGGAAGGAGGATTTGCCCTTCTTCCTCGGCCTGATGGAGCATCTGGCGGACAAGGGCATCGCCTGCCCGCTGCCGGTGGCGGCGCGCGACGGCGTGGCTCTGCGCGAGCTGTGCGGCCGCCCGGCGGTGATCGTCACCTTCCTGGCCGGCATGTGGCCGCGCCGGATCACGCCGCAGCATTGCGCCCAGTTGGGCGAGGCGCTGGCACGGCTGCATCTGGCGGTCGGCGATTTCCGCATGGAGCGGCCGAACGCGCTGGCCCTGCCCGGTTGGAAGGATCTGTTCGCCAAGTCGGCCGAGCGCGCCGACGAGGTGACCCCCGGCCTTCGCGCGACTCTGGAAGCGGAGCTGGCGGCGCTGGCGGCCAACTGGCCGGTCGGTCTGCCTTCGGGCGTCATCCACGCCGACCTGTTCCCGGACAACGTCTTCTTCCGCGGCGACAGCCTGTCCGGCCTGATCGACTTCTATTTCGCCTGCAACGACTTCCTCGTTTACGACGTGGCGATCTGCATCAACGCCTGGTGTTTCGAGATCGATGGCTCGTTCAACGCCACCAAGGCCCGGCTGCTGCTGTCCAACTACCGCAAGGTCCGGCCGCTGTCCCGCGAGGAGTTGGACGCCCTGCCCTGGCTCTGCCGCGGCAGCGCCGTGCGTTTCCTGCTGACCCGTCTCTATGACTGGCTGAACCACCCGCCGGGCGCCTTCGTGCGGCCGAAGGACCCGCTCGAATATCTGCGCAAGCTGCGCTTCCACCAGTCGGTCCGCGGTCTGGGCGACTATTTCCTCGACGACTCGGACGCGGGCAGGACCTGACGGCATGACGGACAGCACCACCTCGCCCGAAGCCGGCGGCAAGACCGTCGACATCTTCACCGACGGCGCCTGCAGCGGCAATCCCGGCCCCGGCGGCTGGGGCGCCATCCTGCGCTATGGCGAGGTGGAGAAGGAGCTTTACGGTGGCGAGCCGGCGACAACCAACAACCGCATGGAACTGATGGCCGCCATCATGGCGCTGGAGGCCCTCAAGAAGCCGGTGACCGTCCGTCTCTTCACCGACAGCGAATATGTGAAGAACGGCATCACCAAGTGGATCCATGGCTGGAAGGCCAAGGGCTGGATGACCGCCGACAGGAAACCGGTGAAGAACGTCGATCTGTGGCAGCGCCTGGAAGAAGCGAAGCGGCAGCACGAGATCGAGTTCCATTGGGTCCGCGGCCACGCCGGCCACCCCGAAAACGAACGCGCCGACGAACTGGCGCGCCGGGGCGTGGCCGACGTGCGGGCACGGAACTGACCAAGCGCCCTCTCCCCGGAAATTCCCGGAGAGAGGGCACTGAGCGATCAGACCTTTTCCAGCACCGCTTCGGCCGACGACACCTCGAACTTGCCGGGGGCCTCGACGGCGACATGGGTGACCTTGCCGTCCTCGGCCACCAGGGCGAAGCGCTGGCCGCGGGTGCCCAGGCCGTGGGCCGAGCCGTCCATGGTCAGGCCAAGAGCGGTGGTGAAGGTGGCGTTGCCGTCCGGCAGCATCTTGACCTTGTCGCCGACGCTGCCCTTGTCACCCCAGGCGCGCATCACGAACGGATCGTTGACGGCGAGGCAGATGATGCTGTCCACGCCCTTGGCCTTCAGCGCGTCTGCCTGCTGGACGAAGCCCGGCAGGTGCTTGGCGGAGCAGGTCGGGGTGAAGGCGCCGGGAACGGAGAACAGGACGACCTTCTTGCCCTTGAACAGCTCGTCCGTGGTGACTTCCTGCATGCCGTTGTCGGTCAGCCACTTCAGTGTGACGGACGGAATGGTATCGCCAACCTGGATGCTCATCGTCTCTAACCCTTCCGGTTTTTCGGCTTGGCCCGATTTTGGGTTCGGCCCGTTTTCGGGTCCGGCCGGCCTCCCGTTTGCGGAGCCCGGCCCTGCATCCCTTCTATCCCCCGCGGCGAATCGCCGCAAGGCGTGGTTGGCTCGCCAATCCAGTTAAGATCGGACGGCCCGGGTCACGCCTTCTTCACGAACTCCGACTTCAGATTCATCGCGCCGATGCCGTCGATCTTGCAGGCGATGTTGTGCCCGTCGGCCCCGTCCACCAGACGGATGTTCTTCACCTTGGTGCCGCCCTTGACCACCAGAGACGATCCCTTGACCTTCAGGTCCTTGATGACGGTGACGCTGTCACCGTCGACCAACGCGTTGCCATTGGCATCGCGCACACCCTGCCCGGCTTCGGCATCGACGGCCGCGGCGGCCGTGTCGGGGTTCCACTCATGCCCGCAGTCGGGGCAGTTCCACAGGCTGCCGTCATTGTAGGCGTTTTCGGAGCTGCACTGCGGGCAGTTGATCTGATCGTCCATCATCGTCCTCTTGGCGCGGGAGGCTCTCCCGGAGCCGCCCTGTTAACGCAGAATAGCCGCAACAGCCATAGGCCTTTTCCGGACCCTGCTCAGACCCCTTTGCCTGCCGGCTTACCCGCCGCCTTGCTCAATGCCTCCAGCACCGCGCCCTCGCTCAGCAATTCGGGCAAGGCAAGGCCGTCCGGTGCGCCGGGGCCGTAGACGATGTTGAAGGGAATGCCGTAGCGGCCATGGTCGGACAGGAACTTCGCGATCGCCGCGTCCGGGCGGGTCCAATCGGCGCGCATCGCCACGACGGTCGGATCGTCCATCCGCTGGGCGACTTCGCCGCGCTTCAGCACCAGCTTCTTGTTGGCCTGGCAGGTGATGCACCAGTCGGCGGTCACGTCGACGAACACCGTGCGTCCGGCGGCGACATGCTCGCGGATGGTCGCTTCGGCAAAGGGCACCCAACGCGCCTTGGATTCGGCAAGCACCGGCGCCGCCCCGGCCGACGGACCGACCGCAGCCGGCATGGCGAATGCGGCGACCGCCAGCACGCCCGCCAACGCCGGCCCGGCGGTCCGCGCGGTACCCCGCGCGCTCCGCCCGACCCACAGCGCCAGCACCAGCCCCGCCATCATCAGCCCGACCGTGGCCGCGACCACCTCGCCGATCTGCGCGGTCAGCACCGACAACAGCCAGAGCGCCGTCAGCATCATCGCGAACCCCAGAACCGTCTTCAGCGTCGCCATCCAGCGCCCCGGACGCGGCAGCCAGCCCGCCACCCGCGGCCATGCCGCGACCGCCAGATAGGGCAGAGCCAAGCCGACGCCCAGAGTCGCGAAGATCGCGTAGATCTCCACCGGCCCCTTCGACAGGGCGAATCCCACCGCCGTGCCCAGGAAGGGTGCGGAACAGGGGGTCGCCAGCAGGGTCGCGAACATGCCGGTGGCGAACGGCCCGGCCAGCCCGTCGCCGCCCAACCGGTCGGCCAGGGCGCGCGGCAGCGGCACCTCGAACAGGCCCCACAGGTTGGCCGAGAACAGCGTGACCAGCACGACCATGAAGACGAGGAACAGCGGCTGCTGGAACTGGATGCCCCAACCGACCGCCCCGCCCGCCGCCTTGACCCCGACCAGCACCGAGGCCATCAGCAGGAACGAGGTCAGGATACCGGCGGCACTCGCCAGGAATCCGGCGCGCACCGCGGCAGGCGCCTGCCCGCCATGCTTGACCACCGACATCAGCTTCAGCGACAGCACCGGCAGCACGCAGGGCATCAGGTTCAGGATCAGGCCGCCCAGCAGGGCCACCCCCAGCATCCCCAGCAGCCCGACACCGCCGGGCACCGACGCGGCGCCACCGGCCGACGCGGTTGCCGGTGCTTCGACCGCCTTGTCACCATCGACCAGGGTCAGCGTCATCGCGCGCCCGGCGAGATCGAGGCCCTGCTGCGGATCGGTCACCGTCAGAGTCAGGCGGACATGGCGGTCATTGTCGGAAAACACCGTCTTGGGGGCGGAGAAGGTCAGCGGCGGGTCCGTCTCCACGAACAGATCGGGGGAAACGAAGCCATCGGCGGCGGTCGCCTCGACTTCCAGAGCGGATCCCTTGCCCTGCACGGAGTCGATGCGCAGCAGACCGTTCGGCCCCTTCGGCACCAGAGCCTGCGCGCGCGCCACGTCGTTGGCGGCGTCGCTGGGCTCGGCCGGCCCGGCCGGAAGGGCAAGCGCAAGTTCCAGCGTCTGCGGCACGCAGATTTCCGAGCAGACCAGCAATTCGGCGGTGAGCGCCAGATCGACCGGCTTGCCGGGTGTCGCCGGCTTGCCCTGGATCGGGAAGAGAACCGCCGTGTCATAGCCCGCCGTTTCGAATCCCAGAACCGAGAAGCGGTGCGGCGCCGGATAGGACAGCGTCGCCTCCCCCAGGTTGCCGGAGCGGCTCCAGTCCAAGCGCGGCGCGAATCCGGCATCGCCCGGGGAGCGCCAATAGGTCTTCCACCCCGACTCCAGCCGCAGTTCCAATCCCAAGGGCAGCACCGCCAGATCGCCGGTGCCGCGCACCGCCGACACCAGCCGCGCCTCCACCGGTCCCGCCTTGGTCCAGGCCCCGACCGCCTCCTGCGCAAAAACGGGGGCGCCGCCCCCGGCCAGCGCGGCCAGAATCAGCAGGAGGGCAAGGGCATGTCTTTTCATCGCGCGCACTGTTCTCTTCCCTGGAAGGGGCGCATCCGCGTCCCCGACACCCTATATGATAGCCCATATAATGGTGACAAAGCTCGGCCGGTGCTGTCACACTCCGGTGAAAGCGTCGCCAGAGCGCCAACCACAACCGCACGTGGGTACGGACGCGGTTTCCCGCACCGGACCGACGACAAGGATAATCGCCCATGCCGCGCCTGACCAAGTCTCCGGAGTCCAAGACCACGGAAACGCTGACCGGCCAGCTGCTGATCGCCATGCCCGGAATGGAGGACCCACGTTTCCAGCGTACGGTCATCTATGTCTGCGCCCACAACGAAGACGGCGCAATGGGGCTGGTGGTCAACCGGCTGTTCGGGTCGATCACGTTCGAGGATCTGCTGGAACAGCTCGACATGGACATCTCGCAGCCGGTCAACAACCTGCCGGTGCATTATGGCGGCCCGGTCGAGTCGGGCCGCGGCTTCGTCCTGCATTCGACCGATTATGTCCGCGACGGCACCCTGGTCGTGAACGACGACGTGGCCCTGACCGCCACCATCGACATCCTGCGCGCCATCTCCGAAGACCGTGGCCCTCGCCGCAACCTGCTGCTGCTCGGCTATGCCGGCTGGGGTCCGGGGCAGCTCGATGCCGAATTCCAGGCCAATGGCTGGCTGAACGTGCCCTGCGACGAGAAACTGCTGTTCGATACCGACCTGGATGCCAAGTGGGAACGCGCCATCGGCAAGCTGGGCGTCAGCGTCTCCATGCTGTCGGGCGAAGCCGGGCACGCCTGAGCGCGCCCCGCCTCGCCCGAGACTTCATTTCGCGAGACTTCATTTCGCCCACCGCGCCGCCGCTGCATCGTCGCTGTTCTTGGCCTCGACCCAGCGCTCGCCCTCCGGCGTGGCTTCCAGCTTCCAGAAGGGGGCCTTGGTCTTCAGCCAGTCCATCAGGAAGCGGCAGGACTCGAAGGCGGCGTCCCGGTGGGCCGACGCGGTGGCGACCATCACGATGCGGTCGCCCGGCTCCAGCCGGCCATGGCGGTGGATCACCAGCACGTCGTCCAAGGGCCAGCGGCGGCGCGCCTCTTCCTCGATCGCCTCCAACTGCTTCTCGGTCATGCCGGGGTAATGCTCCAGCGTCATGGCGCTGACGGCGGCACCGCCGGCGATGTCGCGCACCAGCCCGACGAACATCGCCACCCCGCCGACGCTGGTGCGGCCGGCGGTGAAGGCGGCATATTCGGCACCGACATCGAAATCCCCGGCCTGGACGCGGATCGCCATGCCGTCAGCCCCCCGTCACCGGCGGGAACAGCGCCACCTCGTCGGTGGGCGAGATCGGGTGATCATAGGGCACATGCTCCTGGTTCACCGCCACCTTGACCACCTTGCTGTTCGCCAGGGCTTCGGCATGGCGGGGGCTGCGGGTCTTCAGCCATTCGACGAGATCGCCGGCCGTGGCGACCTCCACCGGCAGATCTACCGTCTCGGTCGGAACGCCGATCTTGCTGCGCAGCCAAGCGAAATAGAGAATCTTCATCACGCGACCTCTACAGGAATTCTTTGAAAGGCAGGAAATCGACGGTCATGCCGGGTTCGACCCGCGCCAGATCCTCGGGCAGTTCGATCAAACCCTCGGACTCCACCAACGACGACAGCACACCGGCCCCGTCGCGCGGATATTTGGCCGCCTCCAGCGCGCCATCGGCACCCAACACCAGCGACCCGCGCAGAAACTCGCGCCGGCCTGGCTTCTTCTTGTGGGCGAAGCCCGCGCGCACCGGGATCGGCCTCGGCGTCTCAGCGGATGCCCCCATCAGCGTCAGCAGGATCGGCCGGGCGATGCGCAGGAAGGTCACCACCACCGCAACCGGGTTGCCGGGCAAGCCGACGAACACGGCGTCGCGCACCCGTCCCAGCGCCACCGGCCGTCCCGGCTTGATCGCCAGCCGCCAGAAATCGAGCCGTCCGTTCGCCTCAACCGCCGGCTTGACGTGGTCCTCCTCGCCGGTGGACATGCCGCCGGAGGTGATGAGCGCGTCATGACCGGCTGCCGCCTCCGCCAGAGCATCGCGGATGGCCTCGAACCGGTCAGGCAGAATGCCGAGGTCGGTGACGGCGCAGCCCAACCGGGTCAGCAGCGCGATCAGGGCAAAACGGTTGGCGTCATAGACGGCGCCGGGCTCGAGCCCCTGCCCCGGCTGCCGCAGCTCGTCGCCGGTGGAGAACACCGCCACCCTCAGGCGGCAGCGCACGTCCAGCACCGCATGGCCGAGCGAGGCGGCAAGCGCGATGTCCTCCGGCCGCAGGCGGCGCCCGGCCGAAAGCACGACCGAGCCCTCGCGCACATCCTCTCCCGCCAGCCGGCGGTTCACGCCACGGCGAATGCCGGGCGGCAGGGTGACGGTTGCATCGCGTCCGGTCCCGGCGCTGCGGCAATCCTCCTGCATGAAGACGGTGTCCATGCCCGCGGGCATCGGCGCGCCGGTGAAAATCCGCACCGCCTCCCCCCGCGCCGCCGGCCGGCCGAGCCACTGCCCGGCGGCGACCCGCGCCGTCACCGGCAGAGTGGTGGGGGCATCGGCATCGAGGTCGTCGAAGAACACGGCATAGCCGTCCACTGCGGCGTTGTCGTGCGGCGGCACATTGAAGGGCGCCACCAGATCGGCAGCCAGAACCCGCCCCAGCGCATCGGACAGCGGCACGGCTTCGGTCGCCGTCACCGGCCCGACCCGTCCGGCCAGCAGCGCCAGCGCCGGCTCCAGCGCCATCATCGGTCCGCCGAAGGCGAAGCAGTCATTGTCGAGTTGCACCATGGCCGTCACTCTAGTCCGTTGCGGCATCGGGTGCGAAGAGGGAAAAGGCGCGCTTTCCGGGACGTGGCATTCAGCCGCCGAACAGGCCGGGGATCTCCTCCACCCGGGTCAGCAGCCGATCCGGATGCCGCGCCGCCAGCGCATCGCCGCGCGTGTAGCCCCAGGCAACCGCGGCACAGGCCATGCCCACCGTCCGTGCCGCCTCGATGTCACGCACCTCATCCCCGATCCCGACGGCATGGGACGCCGGAACGCCGGTGATGCGCAGAATCCTGCGGAACTTCGCCGCCTTGCCGAACAGCGAGGCACCGCAGCCGAAATGAGCGATCTGTCCCGTCGCCTCCGGTCCCAGGATACGGCGGATGTTCTCGACGGAATTGGAGCTGACGACGGCGACCGTCACCCCCCGCTCGGTAATCGCCCGCAGCATGTCGGGCACACCGTCGAACAGCCGGATGCCGTCGATGTCGCTCGCCATCAGCCGGCGCATGTGGTTGGCGATGAAGGGGAGCTTCCAGCCGGGTACCTGCAGGTGCCGCATGATCTGCCGCGCGTCATAGCCGCGAAGCAGTTCGACCTCGTCGGCCTTCACGCGACAGAATCCATAACGGTCGGCGACGCCGTTCAGAACGCCGACGAACCAGGGAAAGGAGTCGGCCAGTGTCCCGTCGAAATCGAAGATGGCGAGCCGATGCTCACCGCGATCGGACGCCCGCTGGGTGGTGGAGGAAGCGCCATCCATACTACCGTCCGACCACGTGAAGGCTCAGCCTCACCCCAACCCGCAGCGCGCGACGATGAAGGCCGCGACCGCATCCGCGTCGTTGAGGTCCAGCACCGGAACCGGGCATCCCGGCACCGCACTGTCGCTTGCCACCGCGACGATGGTGGGGTCGTCCGGTGCGATCAGCGCCTTGTCCACATCGGCCCGCCAGACCTCGATCTTCTCGTGCCGGTCGCGCTTGAAGCCCTCGATCAACAGCAGATCGACCGGTGCGATCTTGCCGATCAGCTGGTCCAGCGTCAATTCCGGTTCGGCGTCGCGCAGTTCGTGCATCAGCGCCCAGCGGCGCGGGGAACTGACCAGAACCTCCGTGGCGCCGGCCATGCGGTGGTTGTGGCTGTCCTTGCCGGGATGGTCGATGTCGAAGCCCTTGTGCGCATGCTTGACCGTCGAAACCCGCAAACCACGCGCGGTCAGCGCCGGAATCAGGCGCACCATCAGCGAGGTCTTGCCGCTGCCGCTCCAGCCGGTCAGCCCGAAAATCTTCATGTCGGAAACTTTCAACCGGCGCTACGGGCCGAACGGGCGGCACCGGGCTTCGCCGGCTGCTCCGCCATCATGTGGGTCAAGCCGGCGCGCATGTAATCCCACCCGGTGTAGAAGGTCAGCGCCGCGGCGATCCACAGGCCGACCGTACCGATGAAGGTCACCGGCAGTTCGGCCGGACCATAATCCCCGACGATCAGGAAACCCAGTGCGATCATCTGGATCGTCGTCTTCCATTTCGCCAGCCAGGTCACCGGCACGCCGACATGCAGGCCGGCCAGATACTCGCGCAGGCCCGACACCAGAACCTCGCGCAGCAGGATCACAACCGCCGGCAGGATCGACAGGCCGGTCAGCCGATGGAAGCCCGCCAGCATGATCAGCGTCGCCGCCACCAGCAGCTTGTCGGCGATGGGGTCCAGGAACTTGCCGATCACGCTTTCCTGCGCCCAGGCGCGCGCCAGATAGCCGTCGAACCAGTCGGTGATGCAGGCGGCCGCATAGAGCGAGCAGGCGGTATAGGCGGCCCACGCCTCCGGCACGTAGAACAGCCCGACCACCACCGGGATCACCGCGATGCGCGACAGGGTCAGCAGGTTGGGCAGGCTGGTCAGCATGACGGAGAACTCGAACCGCTGGAGGATGTCGCCGCACGGCGCCCGTGAGAGAGCCGGCTGAATTCGTGTGCCTGCATTCTAACCATCGGGATGGAAGTGATCGTATATCTTTTTCGCAACGGTGCGATTGATCCCTTCCACCGCCTCCAGATCGGCGAGCCCGGCGCGCGCCACGGCGGCGCCGCTGCCGAAATGGTGCAGCAGGGCCTTCTTGCGGGCGGGACCGATGCCGGCGATCTCGTCGATAGGCGATTTGCCGATGGCCTTGGTCCGCTTGGCCCGGTGGGTACCGATGGCGAAGCGGTGGGCCTCGTCGCGCAGCCGTTGCAGGAAATACAGCACCGGGTCGCGCGGCTCCATCTGGAAGGGCGGGCGGTTCTCCATGAAGAAATGCTCGCGTCCCGCATCGCGGTCCGGCCCCTTGGCGATGCCGACCAGCGTCACGTCGTCGATCCCCAACTCCGCGAACACCTCCAGCGCGACGTTCAGCTGTCCCAGGCCGCCGTCGATCAGCACCAGATCGGGCCAGCTTCCCAGGCTGCGTTCCGGATCCTCCTTCACCGCCCGGCCGAATCGGCGGGTCAGCACCTCGCGCATCATGGCGAAGTCGTCGCCGGCCGCACCCTCCGTGCGGATGTTGAACTTGCGGTAGGCGTTCTTAATGAAGCCGTCCGGACCGGCGACGATCATACCGCCAATGGCGTGCGCCCCCTGGATGTGTGAGTTGTCGTAGACCTCAACCCGCTCCGGCGCCGAATCCATCCCGAAGGCGGCGGCCACCCCTTCGAGCAGCCGCGCCTGGCTGGAGCTTTCGGCCAGCCGGCGCCCATGCGCCTCGCGCGCGTTGGTCAGCGCATGCTCGACGATCCGGCGCTTCTCGCCGCGCTTGGGCTCCGCCAACTCCACCTTGTGCCCGGCACGGACCGCCAGCGCCTCGCTCAGCAGTTCCAGCTCCGGCAGGGCGTGGCTGACCAGAACCAGCGGCGGCGCCGCCTTGTTCTCGTAGAACTGGGCGATGAAGGCGGCGAGAACCTCGTCGGTCTCCGCCGCCTTGTCGTGGCTGGGAAAGTAAGCGCGGTTGCCGTAGTTGCGCCCGCCGCGGAAGAAGAAGACCTGGATGCAGGTCACTCCGCCCTCGGCATAGGCGGCGATGACGTCGGCATCCTCCACCACCCCCTCGACATTGATGTCCTGGTGGGCCTGGATCGCCGTCAGGGCGCGGATACGGTCGCGGTAGCGCGCCGCCGTCTCGAAATCCATCGCGTCGGACGCGGCCATCATCCGGTCGGCGAACTCCGCCTGGATGTCGCGGCTCTTGCCCGACAGGAAGGCACGCGCCTGATTGACCTGCGCCTGATACTCCCCCGGGCTGACCCGGCCCACGCAGGGCGCCGTGCAGCGCTTGATCTGGAATTGCAGGCAGGGCCGGGTGCGGGCGGCGAACACCGTGTCGGCACAGTTGCGCAGCAGGAAGGCGCGTTGCAGAGCCGTGATGGTGCGGTTCACCGCCCCGGCCGAGGCGAAGGGACCGAAATAGTCGGCGTCGCGCCCACGGGCACCGCGGTGCTTGGTCAGCTGCGGATAGTCGTGGTCTTTGGTGATCATGATGTGCGGAAACGTCTTGTCGTCCCGCAACAACACATTGTACCGCGGCATCAGCTTCTTGATCAGGTTCGATTCGAGAAGCAGCGCCTCCACCTCGGTGTGGGTGTTGACGAACTCCATCGTCTCTGTCTCCGCGACCATGCGCTGGAGCCTGACCGGCAGCTTTCCCACCTGGGTGTAGTTGGTCACCCGGCGCTTCAGGTTGCGCGCCTTGCCGACATACAGGACCGCCCCGTCGCCCGCCAGCATGCGATAGACGCCCGGCGTCTGCGGCAGGGTCTTCAGATGCTCCCGAATGATCTCGACACCCCGGTTGATGTCGGCCGGACGCCGCTTCGGGCGCGCGGCGGCACCTTCCCCCACCGGCACCGCGTCAGTCGGGGCGGCCAAATCGGTCAAACCGCCTTCGGCCGGGCGATCTTCAGCGAAACCATCTGCGGCATCGTCGGCCGAGGGGGAATCCAGGGGGTCTGAGGAATGCGTTTCGGACATGACCAGAATGTCGTCGAGCGGCCGCCGCGGGTCAACTGTTGGGCACATGCAGGTCGCATGTGGATCGACTCACCCCTCCGGAAGAATATCCACGAAACCTGTGGATAAGTTTGTCGATAACGGAGGGAGTAGCCCGCCCGGAGCTAGGCGCCGCAAGGGATCGCATGCCTCTGCCTATTTTTTGAGCATTTTTGCTAAGCCATTGATTTCACTAGGACAGGGTCAAGTCAAGAGCGGGAATTGACACGCTGACACAAAATCGTCGCTGCGGCGCAGGCGCCTCTTGCGCGGGGTGGGGCACCTGTGTAAAACGCGCGGTCCTTTTCCTCGCCCGCGCTTCCATCATGCCCGCCGTCCGGCGCCGGGCGGGCGCGTCTTCCCATGTTTACGCGCTGTAACATGCCGTCATTCGGTGGGTACGAAGCCATGCGCCGGCTGCGCCCATCCCAGATGCTCCCCACCGTCCAGCGCGATCATCTGTCCGGTCATCGCTGGGGCGGCGATCAGGAAGCGGATGGCGGCGCAGACCTCTTCCGGCGTGGTGCCGCGCCGCAGCGGAGTCGAGTCCCACTGTTCGGCGAATTCCTCCACCGTCTGGCGGTCGTTGCGCAGGGTCGGGCCGGGACCGATGCCGTTGACGCGGATCCGCGGGGCAAGCGCCAACGCCATCGTCCGGGTCAGCGCCCACAGCCCCATTTTCGACAGGGTGTAGGAGACGAAATGTGGCGTGGGGTTCCAGACGCGCTGGTCGATGATGTTGACGATCAGCCCACTCTCCCCGTCCGGCAACCGCGACGCGAAGTCCTGCGACAGCACGAAGGGAGCCCGCAGGTTCGCCTCCATATGCGCGTCCCACGATTCGCGGGTCACGTCGGCGACCTCGTCGCGTTCGAACCGGGACGCGTTGTTGACCAGCAGGGTCAGCGGACCGAGCTGCTCCGTCACCGCCGGCACCAGGGTCTTCACCTCCGCCTCGCGGTCCAGATCGGCGGCGAAGGCCATGGCGCGTCCGCCCACCCGCTCGATCTCCGCAACGACGGCATCGGCCTCCGCGCGGGAGCTTCGGTAATGGACGGCGACGTCCCACCCCTGCCCCGCCAGATCGAGCGCGATGGCCCGCCCGATGCGCTTGCCGGCCCCGGTGACGAGGGCTGCTTTCCTCTTGATCTCGACCATGGCGCCATAGGTACCTTGCCACCCTCGCGGGTCAAGGGGTGAGACAGCCAAAAAGCGAGGCGCCAGGGAGACACGGACGGAAGGGAATTGGCCGGCGATGTTGCGCGAAGCCTTCGAATATCTGACCACCCCCTGCCCGCCGCTGGCCCGCAGGTTCGGTTATCTGTCGGAGATGGTGGCGCTGGGCGCCCGCCATCGGCGGCAAAGACGGGCGTGGGCGCCACACGTCGCCGCCTGCCACCGTTTCGTCGAACAGGCGATGGAATGGGCGACTCCGGGCGGACGGGCGCTGGTCGCCGGGTCCGGGCTGCTGATCGAAATTCCGCTGGAAAAGCTGACGGCCCGCTTCGACGAGGTGGTGCTGGTCGACATCCTGCACAGCCGCGCCGTCCGCCGCCGGGCCGCCGCCTTGCCCAACGTCCGGCTGGTCGAGATGGACGTCAGCGGCGCCCTTGCCCCGCTTGCAGCGTCGCTCGACAGCCGCGGCCCGCTGCCGACCGGCTTCGTTGCGCCGATTCCGGAGGGGAGCCCCTTTCGCTTCGCCCTCTCTTGCAATCTGCTGTCCCAGTTGCCCCTGCTGCCGCTGGAGGCGGTGGAACGCCGCGCCCCGAAGATCCCGGCGGCGGACCGGATGGCCTTCGCGCTGCGCATGGTCCACGGCCATCTGTGCTGGCTGAGCGCCATCGCCGAACATGCGGCGCTGTTCACCGACATCGACGCCTCCTGGTTCCATGGCGGCACCGTGACCGAGGTGGAGGATTCGACCTGGGGCCTCGCCCTTCCCGCCCCCGACATGTCCTGGCTGTGGGACATCGCTCCGGCACCGGAACAGGACCGGCGACACGATCTGCGCCACAGCGTCGGCGGCTGGTTCGACGTGCGGTCGGTGACAAGTGCCCTTCCACCCTGTTGAGGGAAGCGAAACCTCGACACAGCAGATTCGGAGAGCGTCCATGGCCACCAATGACCGCAGTATCGACAGCCGCAAGACCGGCAACGCCACCGGCCCCAGCGACAGCGGCCGCATCGACGAGCGCGACATCCCGCTGGATATCCGCGAGACGCGCGATCATCTGGACGTGGACGAGGAGATCGAAGGCTTCCAGCGCATCATCGGTCCCGGCGCCGGCAGCCCTATCGACCAGCCCGACGAGGATTTCGGCATCCCCGGCAGCGAGGAGGCCGGTGGTCTCGGCACCGGCCCGCTGCCGCCGCGCCAGCCCGACCGGCCGCAGGGGCAGGCAGGGGAACGCGGCAACGACCGCATCGTCTCCGACCGCAATGTCGCGGTGGACGGCGCACGCGACCGAGAGTGAAGTCGGACCGGCGAACTGTTGCCCGCGGTCAGCTGCGAACCGCGTCCTGCGGCAATAGTTCGCACCTCCGTTGATTGACGAAGCTGATACGGAAAACGTCGGTCGGCGTTGCACGGACCGCGCTTCATGGGACAGTGGCTCTGCCCTATCTTGAACTCCACAAAGCAAACAATGCCAAAGGGAGTGGACGTCTCTCACCTCACGTGGAGATTCCCAGAGCCATGACCATGTCTTTCAACGAAGTCCGCGATCCCCGCAGCCACGACGAAATCATGCTGGCCGCCCGCCAGATGCGCGCCGAGTACCTGCGCGAGCTGTTTGGCCGTCTGCGTGCCAGCCTGTCCGGCGCCCGCGCCGGCCACGGCACCGCCCTGCCGAGCGCGCGCTGACGGCAGTCGGGGCTCCGCCCCTTGTCGAAGCTTCAGTGCTTCAGATCTAAAGAATGCGGCACCGTGCCTCGGCGCACGGTGCCGTTTTCCATTTCAGCGCCGGCCCAAAGACCTAGCCACGCTCCGACCCCGGCGCCCCCGTACTCCACAGCAGCCCCAGCACCAGACCCTTGCAGCGCGGCAGCAGAAGCAGCGTCAGCAGCAGGGTCAGCGACGGCCAGATCGTCAGATGCACCCAGGTCGGCGGCTCGTAGGTCTGCTCGACCGACAGCAGGGCGGGAATGACGATGTGGCCGACGATCAGGATCGTCATCCATGGCGGCGCGTCGTCGGCACGCAGGTGGCCATAGGCCTCGCCGCAGGCCGAACACTGGTCGACCGGCTTGAGGAAGTTCCGCAGCAGCCGGCCGCGCCCGCAATTGGGGCAGCAGCCGATCAGGCCGCGGAAGGAGGCGAGAAACTTCGACGGAGCCGTTCCGGTCCCTGCGATCATGGCCACTCCTTCCGTGTTGCCCACAATATAGGCTCTTCTCCGGCAAACCACACTCCCGATTGCGGGCAGGGCCGGCATGCCGCCATATCCTGGCCCGGACGCCCCTGCTGCCGAGTTGACGGCGGCGCCCGCGCAGTCTAGGGGAAGACCTTTGCGTTGCGGAGAGTCCCAAGCCATGTCCTTCACCCGCCTGTTGTGCGCCGCGGCGGCACTCGCCGCCTTCGTCGGTCCGATCGCCGCGCCGGTTTCGGCCATTGCGCAGAGCAAGACCGTCGCCATCACTGCCATCGTCCAGCATCCGGCACTCGACGCCACCCGCAACGGCATCGTGGAGGCGCTGAAGGACGCCGGCTTCGTCCAGGGCCAGACGCTCAAGGTCGAATACCAGAGCGCGCAGGGCAATCCGGCCACCGCTGCCCAGATCGCCCGCCAGTTCGCCGGTTCCCGCCCGGACGTGATCGTGCCGATCTCCACCCCCTCGGCCCAGGCGGTGGCGGCGGCGACCCGCGACATCCCGGTTGTCTTCACCGCGGTGACCGATCCGATCTCGGCCCAGATGGTCAAGTCGATGGACAAGCCCGGCGCCAACATCACCGGCCTGTCCGACATGGCCCCGGTGGGCGAGCATGTGGCGCTGATCCGCGAGATCCTGCCACAGGTCAAGCGCATCGGCGTGCTCTACAACCCCGGTGAGCCCAACTCCATCGTGCTGGTCAAGGCGCTGAAGGACGAAGCGGCCAAGGTGGGGTTGAGCGTCGTCGAGGCCTCCGTGCCCAAGTCGTCCGATGCCCAGCCGGCGGTGCGCAGCCTCGTCGGCAAGGCCGACGCCGTCTACATCCCGCTCGACAACACCGTCGTCTCGGCCCTGGAAAGCGTGATCGCGGTCGGCCAGCAGGCGAAGCTGCCGATCTTCTCCGCCGACACCGACAGCGTCGCCCGCGGCACGGTCGCCTCGGTCGGCTTCGATTATTTCCAGGTCGGCAAGCAGACCGGCGCCATCGTCGCCCGCGTCCTGAAGGGCGAGAAGCCGGGCGACATCCCGGTGGCGCTCGCCAAGGGCACCGACCTGTTCGTCAATCCCAAGTCCGCCGCCGCCATGGGCGTCACCCTGCCCGACGCGGTGGTGAAGCGCGCGACGAAGGTTGTCGGGCAGTAAGCGATCGTCAGGGGGGAGCAGAGCGCTCCCCCGCCAAGCACTTTCAAAAGCACCGCAATGACTGAAATCGCCCTGTTCGGCGCCATCGAGATCGGCCTCGTCTATGCGCTGGTCGCCATCGGCGTCTATCTGTCCTTCCGCATCCTGGACTTCCCCGACCTGACGGTGGACGGAAGCTTTCCGCTGGGGGCAGCCGTCTGCGCGGTGCTGCTGATCGCCGGGGTCAACCCGTGGCTGGCAAGCCTCGCCGCAGCGCTGGCGGGAGCGGCGGCCGGGCTGGTCACGGCGACGCTGAACGTCCGCTTCAAGATTCTGCATCTGCTCGCCAGCATCCTGACGATGATCGCGCTGTTCTCGGTCAACCTGCGGGTCATGGGCCGGCCGAACGTCGCGCTGCTGATGCAGGACACCGTGCTGACGCCCTTCTATGGGCTGGGGATCCCCGACCACATCGTCCGCCCGCTGGTGGTCGGCGCCATCGTCGCGGTCGTCGTCCTGTTGCTCGCCCGCTTCCTGGGCAGCGAGTTCGGGCTGGCGATGCGGGCAACCGGCGTCAATGCGCGGATGGCGCGGGCGCAGGGGGTCGACACCGATGCCCATGTCTATGCCGGCATCGCCCTGTCGAACGCCCTGACCGGTCTGGCCGGCGCCCTGTTCGCCCAGACCAATGGCTTCGCCGACGTCACCACCGGCATCGGCACCATCGTCGTCGGGCTGGCCGCCGTGATCGTCGGCGAGACGGTGCTGCCCGCCCGCGCGCTGGCCCTGGCGCTGGTCGGCTGCGTCGCCGGGTCGATCCTCTACCGTCTCGCAGTCCAGTTGGCACTGTCGGCGGATGCCATCGGGCTGCAGGCCTCGGACCTCAATCTGGTGACCGCGGTGCTGGTCGCCGTCGCCCTGATCCTGCCGCGCCTGAAGGCGAAGGCCAGCCGCAGCACGAAAGCCGCCCGATGATCGTCGTCGAAGACATCCACGTCACCTTCGGGCGCGGCACGCCGCTGGAAAAGCATGCGCTGCGCGGCGTCGACCTGACCATTCCCGAAGGCGAATTCGTCACCGTCATCGGCTCCAACGGCGCCGGCAAGTCGACCTTCCTCGGCTCCCTGGCCGGCGACGTGCTGGCTGAGCAGGGGCGCATCTCCATCGACGGCACCGACGTCACCCGCTGGGACACGCCGCGCCGTGCCGGTCTGGTCGCCCGCGTCTTCCAGGATCCGATGGCCGGCAGCTGCGCCACGTTGACCATCGAGGAAAACATGGCGCTCGCCGCCGCCCGCGGACGCCGCCGAGATCTAGCGCCGGCGCTGGGCGGCGACCGCCGCAAGGGTTTCCGCGACCGCATCGCGGCGCTGGGGCTGGGGTTGGAAAACCGGCTGCACGACCGCATGGGCCTGCTGTCCGGCGGCCAGCGTCAGGCGGTCAGCCTGCTGATGGCGACGCTCGCCGGCTCCAAGATCCTTCTGCTGGACGAGCACACCGCGGCACTCGACCCCGCCACCGCCGACTTCGTGCTGGATCTGACCCGCCGCATCGTCCGCGACAACCGCCTGACCACGCTGATGGTCACCCATTCGATGCGGCAGGCGCTCGACTATGGCGACCGCACGCTGATGCTGCACGAGGGCCGCGTCGTGCTGGACGTGGCAGGGGAGAAGCGCGCCGGACTGGACGTGCCGCACCTGCTCGCACTGTTCGCCAGACAGCGCGGCGGGGCGGAGATCAGCGACGACAGCCTGCTGATCGGTTAGGCGCTGGCTGTTCTCGGTTCCGCCTCTCCCTGCACGGCATCCTCGCGGTCCGCCTCGAACAGCGACTGAAGCTCGGCGGCGGCATCGCGGGAGGTCTGGATCAGCTTGGTCTCGTCATTGTGGACGGCGTGCTGGCGGATCAGGGTCCGCTCGTCATGGGCACGGAAGGTGTCGAGCGTCCGCACGACCTCGCCCTCCGCCATGCCCATCTGGCGGAGCACATCGCCGGTCAGCCGGATGCTGCTGTCGAAGGTCTCGCGCACGATGTGGGTGACGCCGCGGTCCATCAGATGGTGGACATGGCGGCGGTTGCGGGCGCGGGCGAAGATGGTCAGGTTGGGGAAATGGCGCGTCGCCATCTCGACCACGCGCAGCGACTGCTCCATGTCGTCCAGGGCCACCACCAGCACCTTGGCCTTGTCCGCCCCGGCGGCGCGCAGAAGCTCGACGCGCGTCGGGTCGCCGTAATAGGCCTTGCTGCCGAACTTGCGGACGAAGTCGACCTGCGCCGCACTGCTCTCCAGCGCGGTGAAGGCAATGCCGCGCATGCGCAGCACGCGGCCGACGACCTGCCCGACCCGGCCGAAGCCGCAGATGATGACCGGCGGGTTCTCGTCGGGCGGGGTGTCGAACGGCCGCTTGGGCTTGCCGCTCATCAGGCGCGGTGCGAACCAGCGCTCCTCCGCCGCGAACAGGAAGGGGGTCGCCAGCATCGACAGGGTGACCACCAGCATGGCTGCCGACGCTTGTTCCCCCGCCATCGCACCGCCGCCGACCGCCAGCCCGAACAGCACGAAGCCGAACTCGCCGCCCTGGCTCAGCACCGTCGCCATCCGCCCCGCTCCGGCCCAGGGCACGCCGGCGATGCGGGCAAGAACCAGCAGCACCGCCCCCTTCACCACCAGCAGTGCGACAGCAAGGCCGAGGAAACGGATCGGGTGCGCCATCAGCGTCGGCACGTCAGCCCCCATCCCGACCGAAACGAAGAACAGCCCGAGCAGCAGCCCCTCGAACGGCTCGATGTCTGCCTGCACTTCGTGCCGGTATTCCGAATCCGACAGCAGCACGCCGGCCATGAAGGCGCCCAGCGACATCGACAGGCCGGCCTCCTGGATCAGCACGGCGGTGCCGATGACGATCAGCAGGGCGGTGGCGGTGAAGATCTCCGGCGCGCCGGCACGGTCGACGGCATGGAAGATCGGCCGCAGCAGATAGCGCCCGCCGATCAGCACCAGCGCAACCGCGACCACTGCCTTGGCCACGGCCAGCCAGGCGCCGTCGGCATGCGGAACGGAGCCATTGCCCAGCAGCGGCAGCAGCGCCACCGCCGGGATGATGGCGAGGTCCTGGAACAGCAGAATGGAAAAGGCGTTGCGCCCCGACTGGTTGGCGAGCAGACCGCGCTCCGCCATCATCGGCAGAGCCATGGCGGTGGAGGACAGGGCAAAACCGAAGCCCAGCACCACCGCGGTCGGCCAGGCGAGCCCCAGCCCCCAGCCGCACAGCGCGGCGATCACCGCACCGGTGACGGCGACCTGCGCACCGCCAAGCCCAAGCACCGATTTCCGCATGACCCACAGGCGGGCGGGCCGCAACTCCAGCCCGATCAGGAACAGCAGCATGACGACGCCGAGTTCCGAGGCGTGGGCAATCGCCCCCACATTGGTCACCAGCCCAAGGCCCGCAGGCCCCACCGCCAGTCCGGCGGCGAGATAGCCGAGCGGCGCCCCGAAACCGAACCTTTTCGCCACCGGCACGGCGACCACCATCGCCGCCAGCAGCACAACCAACGTCACAAGCTCCGCCATATTCCCCGCCGCTCGACTGTAGCAGCGGCACTATGACGCGATTTCAACGGGCAAGGCCAGACGCTTGACCGTCGGCCCGGCCCTACACCTTCATGCTATTGATCATTCCGCTGCGGACGCAACCCGCGACCGGTTGGACGGCGAATTGCCGGCCGCCCAGCGGGTCAGCAGCAGGATGCCGACGACCACGCCGACATAGGCGATCAGCTGCGCCTCCGTCGGACGGTCGGTGTAGCCGACCAGAACATGGAGCGCCTGCCCGATCAGGCTGTTGTCGCGCAGAATGGCCGAGCTGTCCCACAGCACCGTCCCGCCCGCATTCAGCATGCCGCCCTGCGCCAGGAAATTGACCGCGGTGGCGGCCATGCCGGCGGCCAGAAGCGTCAGCAGCCACGTGGTGGTGGCGAACAGGTGCCGCGTCGGGATCTGCACCAGCCCGGCATAGAGAAGGACGGAGACAAGCCCACCGAGCGCCACACCCCCAAGCCCACCGGCGGCCACGGTGGCGATGCCGCCCTCCTCCGAGGCCAGGATGCCCGTCAGGAACAGCACGATCTCGGACCCTTCGCGGAGAACGGCGACGCCGATGACGATGGCAAGCGCGGCCAGCGATTTCTCGCCGCTCCGCACCGCATGGCCGACCGCCTTCATGTCGCGCGCCAGTTCGCGGCCATGCTGCGCCATCCAGGCATTGTGCCAAGCCAGCATGACGACGGCGATCAGCAGGACGGTGGCGTTGAACAGCTCCTGCCCGGTGTCGGCGAACAGCGAGCTGATGCCGTCGGCGAAGGCCGCGACGACGCAGGACCCGATGATGCCGCCGACGATGCCGAGGGCGATCCACCGGCCGCGCCCGGCCACCCCCTGGGTGGCGGCCAGCACGATGCCGACGATGAGGCCCGCTTCGAGAACCTCGCGAAAGACGATGATCAGACTGGCGAGCATGGTCGTCTCCGGTACGGGGGCGGTCTCTGGCTTAAGACTGCGCCCTAAGACTGCGTCGAACGGTCTTAAGACTGTGTCACTCGGCGATCACGGCGCCCTGCGCCGTCGCCTCGTGGAACTCGCCGAAGAAGGGATAGCGCCCCGGCTTCAGCGGACCGACCATGACCTTGATCTGCTTGCGGCCGCCGACGATCTTCTCGACCTTCATCTCGCCGCTTTCGAACTCTTCTGACGTGGCGTCCTGATTGTCGACCAGCAGGGTCACCCGCTTGTTGGCAGGCACCTTGACCTCGGCCGGTTCGAACTTGTGGTCCTTGATGACGATGGTGATCGCATCGTCGGCCCGGACAGGAACGGCGTTCAGAAAAGCCGCGCCGGAAATGGCGATGGCACAGGCGGCGGACAGCAGGGAAACACGGCGCATTCGCGGAAAACCTCAGGGGCTGGTGGGCCTTTTGCTTCTGAAAATCATTCTCACCCCAGCCACCCAGGGTCAAATGAAAAGGCACCCGCAGGCTCCGCAACGCACCTGCGACGGAAACGCGCACCCGGCAGGAATGCGGCCGTCCACAAACAAATGTCCCTACCAACTTTCCTTGGCAACTTTCCGCGCTTGAAACCCCAGCCCTTTATTCCGGTTCCGACGACCCGGGAAACTGCTCTAGCCCGTCGGTGATCTCGTAATAATCGGCCTTGCCGGCGACATAGCCATGGCGGAGCGTCGTCAGCCCGGTCGGCTGATCCAGGCTGCCGGCGGCGATCTCGATCTCGCTTTTGCCGTCGCCCTTCCAGAACAGCGACGATCCGCACCGGCCGCAGAATCCGCGCTCCGCGATGTCGGAGGAGCGATACCAGGACAGGGTCGCATCTGCATCGAAGGTGACGGTGTCGCGCGGCACGGTGATGTAGGCGCCGATATGACCATGGAAGCGGCGGCACTGCCCGCAATGGCAGGTCACAACCCCGTCCGGCCGCTCGGCCAGCACGAAGCGCACGCCACCGCACAGGCAGCCCCCGGAAAGCGCCCTGCCCTGTTCGCTCATTCCACCGTCTCTCCCGTGCTGGCCCGGCGTTCGACGCCGTCGTCGCCGATGTCGTAATAGGCGCCCTTGTGGTCGACGAAGATGTGGCGCTCGACCCGGAGTCCCGACGCATCGTCCAGGCTACCGGCAGTCACGGTGATGCGCGGTCCATCTTCGGCACCGCTCTGGTCGAGCGCCTCCCAGAACAGCCCGGCACCGCAACGCGCGCAGAAACCGCGCCGCGCCCGGTCAGAGGAGGCATACCATGTCAGTGTGGCGTCGTTCAGCAGACGCAATGCCGTACGCGGCAGGCCGGTGTAGGCGCCGACATGGCTGTGCTGACGCCTGCACTGGGAACAGTGGCAGAAGGAGATCGGCTCCGGATGCGTGTCGATGGCATAGCGCACGCCGCCGCACAGGCAACCGCCGGTCCAGACCCGCTCTCCCCCTGCCGTCGCGTCGGTCATCGCTCAACCCCGCCAGAACGGCTTCTCGGCCTCATAGTCGGCGTCGGCACGCGAAATGCCGATGTCCGACAGCAGGTGGTCGGGCAAGGCCTCCAGCGCGCGGCGCTGCCGGCGGCGCTCGTTCCAGGTGGCGAGGCGGTCGAACAGCGACACCACGCGTTCGCCCAGACCGGGGTTGGTCTGCACCGGCTTGGCGACGAACAGCTCTGCGGCGGAAAACTGCGACTGCGTTCCCTTAGCCATGATCCGATTTCCTTCGCTGGATGGGGAGCGGGGCCTCAGCCTCGCCGCTCCGTTCAGTGTGATCGCTTGTGAAACTGAGGATGGGGCACGGAACGCTTGCCGACAAACGACGCTTTCTCATAGAATCGATTAGCTTTGCTAATCCGAATCCACCTCCGGTCCAGAACCGCCCCATGTCCCGCCGCCTGCCCCCGCTGAACGCGCTGCGCGCCTTCGAAGCCGCCGCCCGCCATCTTTCCTTCACAAAGGCCGCTGAAGAACTGCATGTGACGCAGGCCGCCGTCAGCCATCAGATCAAGGCGCTGGAGGAGTGGCTCGGATTACCGCTGTTTCGCCGAATGAACCGGGCGCTGGCGCTGACCGAGGCCGGGCAGAGCTATCTGCCGCCGGTGCGCGAGGCGATGGACACGCTGTCCCAGGCTACCGACCGGCTGATCCGCGCCGACAGCAGCGGTACGCTGACCATCTCCACCATGCCCAGCTTCGCGTCCAAATGGCTGGTGCCGCGGCTGGTCCGTTTCCAAAAGCGTCATCCCGATATGGATGTGCGGGTCCACAGCACGGCGCAGGTGGTCGATTTCGCCCGTCACGACGTCGATCTGGCGATCCGCTTCGGCAACGGGCTGTGGCCGGATCTGCGGGTGGAGCGGCTGTTGACCGAGGACATCTTCCCGGTCGGCCATCC
Organism: Azospirillum sp. A23; assembly: GCF_042938965.1. Taxonomy (NCBI): domain Bacteria; kingdom Pseudomonadati; phylum Pseudomonadota; class Alphaproteobacteria; order Rhodospirillales; family Azospirillaceae; genus Azospirillum; species Azospirillum sp. A23. The sequence goes on from NZ_CP170667.1 coordinate 1,394,558, forward strand.
GTCCCTGTTATCCGGCAAGCGGCCACTGGTGAATCCGGAGGATCTGCGGCATCACACGCTGCTGCACGACGACTACAACATTTCCTGGGCGGTGTGGTGTCGGGTGGCGGGGATCGAGGGGGTGGACACCGAACGCGGCCTGAGATTCGACGATTCGTCCTTCACCCTCCAGGCGGCGATCAACGGCCATGGCATAGCGCTCGCCCGCGGCGTGCTGGTGGCCGACGACATCGCCGCCGGGCGGCTGGTCCGCCTGTTCGATGTGCGGTTGCCGGGAAGCCTCGCCTATTACGTCGTGGCACCGCAGCATTACTTTTCCCGGCCCAAGGTGAAGGCCTTCTACGACTGGTTGTTCGAAGAGGCGGGAACGGTGTGAAACCCTTCGCATGGAGCGGCTTGCGGGCGTAACGGACCGCTCCTATAGTCCGCGGCCATGAGCGCGAACCCGCCCCCCGACACGGTCTTCCCGCACCGCCACCTTCTCGGAATCGAGGGGCTGCGGGCCGGCGAGATCACCCAGATTCTCGACCTCGCCGATGGCTATGTCGAACAGAACCGCCGCCCCGTGAAGAAGTCCAACCTGTTGGACGGCCGCACGCAGGTGAACCTGTTCTTCGAGAACTCCACCCGCACCCGCACCAGCTTCGAGCTGGCCGGCAAGCGGCTGGGGGCCGACGTCATCAACATGTCGACCGACAGCAGTTCGGTGAAGAAGGGCGAGACCCTGATCGACACGGCGATGACGCTGAACGCCATGCACCTCGACGCGCTGGTGGTGCGCCACGCCGATTCGGGTGCCGTCAAGCTGCTGGCCGACAAGGTCAACTGCTCCGTCATCAACGCCGGCGACGGCCACCACGAACACCCGACCCAGGCCCTGCTCGACGCGCTGGCGATCCGCCGACGCCTCGGCCGGCTGGACGGGCTGATCGTGGCGATCTGCGGCGACATCCTGCACAGCCGCGTCGCGCGCTCCAACATTCACCTGCTGAACGCCATGGGTGCCCGGGTGCGCTGCGTGGCGCCGCCAACCCTGCTGCCGTCGCAGATCGAACGGCTGGGCGTCGAGGTCCACCACTCGATGAAGGCCGGCCTGCGCGACGCCGACGTGGTTATGATGCTGCGCCTGCAGACCGAGCGGATGAGCGGCCAGTACGTCCCCTCCACCCGGGAATACTTCTACTTCTACGGCCTCGATTACGAAAAGCTGGAGGTGGCGAAGCCGGACGCGGTCATCATGCACCCCGGTCCGATGAACCGCGGCGTGGAGATCGATTCGGAGGTCGCGGACGATCTCAAGCGCTCGATGATCCTCGATCAGGTGGAGCTGGGCGTGGCCGTCCGCATGGCCGTGCTGGACCTGCTGACCCGTGAACGCCGCCAGTCCGACCTTGCGGGAGCCGTCTGATGAGTGGCCCGATGAGTGCGCGTACCGTCTACCGCAACGCCCGCCTGCTCGATCCGGCGACGGGCCTCGACCAGCGCGGCGACCTGCTGATCGATGGCGAGACCATCGCCGATTTCGGCCCCGGCCTGTTCAACGACTCCACACCCGAAGGTGCGGAGGTGATCGACCTTGCCGGCCAGTGCCTCGCTCCCGGCCTCGTCGACATGCGGGTGCTGATCGGCGAACCGGGCGAGGAAGAAAAGGACACGATCAAGAGCGCGTCGCGCGCCGCGGCGGCCGGCGGCATCACCGCCATGGCGCTGCTGCCCAACACCGACCCCGTGCTGGACGAGGTCGCCGGTCTTGAGTTCATCGCGCGGCGTGCCCGCGAGGTGAAGCTGGTCAAGGTCTTCGCCTACGGCTCCGCCACACGCGGCACCGAAGGCAACGAGATCACCGAGATGGGCCTGCTCGGGCAGGCCGGCGCGGTCGCCTTCACCGACGGCATCAAGGCAATCGTCAGCGCCAAGACCATGCGCCGGGCACTCAGCTACGCCAAGACCTTCGGCAAGCTGATCGTCCAGCACCCCGAAGAGCCCTCGCTGGCGTCGGGCGGCATGATGAATTCCGGCGAGATCGCCACCCGCCTCGGCCTCGTCGGCATCCCCCGCGAGGCCGAGATCATCATGATCGAGCGCGACCTGCGGCTGGCCGAGTTGACCGGCGGGCGCCTGCACTTCGCCCACGTCACCACCGGCGAATCCGTCGACCTGATCCGCCGCGCCAAGGCGCGCGGACTGAAGGTGACCTGCGACACCGCCCCGCATTACTTCGCCCTGACCGAGACCGACGTCGGCGACTACCGCACCTATGCCAAGGTGTCGCCGCCGCTGCGTGGCGAGATGGACCGCCGCGCCATCGTCGAGGGGCTGGCCGACGGCACCATCGACGCCATCGCGTCCGACCATGTGCCGCAGGACCAGGACCAGAAGCGCCTTCCCTTCGCCCAGGCCGCCCCCGGCGTCATCGGGCTGGAGACCCTGTTCCCGCTGACGCTGGAACTTGTGCACAAGGGCAGGATGCCGCTCCTGAAGGCGCTGGCCTGCGTCACCGCCAACCCGGCGGCCATCCTCGACTTGCCCCTGGGCCGCATCGTCAAGGGCGGGCCGGCCGATCTGGTCGTCTTCGATGCCGACGTGCCGTGGCAGATCGACGTCAGCCGCTTCAAGTCGAAGTCGAAGAACTCGCCCTTCGAGAACCGTCCGGTCCAGGGCCGGCCGCTGCGCACCATCGTCGACGGCCGCACCGTCTGGCAGGCGGAGGGCTGATCCGGTGCTGACCCCCATGTTCGCTGGCGTGCTTGCCGCCCTGCTGGGCTACCTGCTGGGCTCGATCCCCTTCGGGCTGGTGCTGACCCGGATGGCCGGTCTGGGCGACATCCGCCAGATCGGCTCCGGCAACATCGGCGCCACCAACGTGCTGCGCACCGGCAACAAGCCGCTGGCGCTGGCGACCCTGCTGCTCGACAGCGGCAAGGGCGCCATCGCAGCTCTGCTGGCCCTGTGGTGGGCCGGGCCGGAAGCGGCGGTTCTGGCCGCCGGCGGCGCCATGCTGGGCCACAGCTTCCCGGTCTGGCTGGGGTTCAAGGGCGGCAAGGGTGTCGCGACGGCAATCGGCGTCCTGCTGGCCGTGTGCTGGCCGGTCGGGCTGCTGGCCTGCCTGACCTGGATCGTCATGGCGGCGCTGTTCCGCATCTCGTCGCTGTCGGCGCTGACGGCTCTCGGCCTCAGCCCGTTGACCGGCTGGTATTTCGGCGGACCGCTGGTCGGCGGGCTCTGCCTGTTCATCGCCGTTCTGGTCTTCATCCGGCACGAGACGAACATCCGGCGCCTGCTGAAAGGCGAGGAGCCGAAGATCGGCGCCGGCAAGAAGAAGGTCGCCTGACCGGCAATCCGACAAACCGGTGACAGGGGGCGGGGAGGAAACTTCCCGCCCTTTTCGTTTGCAGCGCCTTGATTCCGTTACCCTTGCCGTCCGCCACCCTATCCGATTTCGTCCACCCGAGCGCAGACAACCGGTGCAGCCATGCGCTATGCTGCACGGCAATCCGGGGCACGAACAAGCAACCCGGCAGGAGAGCCGGCCGCTGGGGCCGGTCGAAAACGAGACGCTGAGGGAACCGAGAATGGACACTCCGCTGTGGAGCCCGAGTGAGGAGCGCATCGCGCAGGCCAACCTGACCGTCTTCCGCGAGGCGGCGAATGCGCGATTCGGACTGCGGTTGGACGATTACGACGCGCTCTACAACTGGTCGATCGCGGAGAAGGAGCGGTTCTGGCGCTTCCTGTGGGAATGGGCCGGGCTGACCGGCGATCTCGGCGCCGTCGATCTGCTGGACGGCGACAGGATGCCGGGCGCCCGCTGGTTCCCGGAAGCCCACCTCAGCTATGCCGAGAACCTGCTGGCCGGCGCGCCGGACGACAATGCCGTCGTCTTCTGGGGCGAGGACAAGGTGAAGTACCGCTGGAGCGGGGCGGAACTAAAGGCCACCGCCTCCCGCCTTCAGCAGGCGCTGAAGGCCAGGGGCGTCGGCAAGGGCGACCGCGTCGCCGCCATCATGCCGAACATGCCGGAAACGCTGGCGGCGATGATCGCCACCACCAGCCTGGGCGCGGTGTGGTCGTCCTGCTCGCCCGATTTCGGCATCCAGGGCATCACCGACCGCTTCGGCCAGATCGAGCCGAAGGTGGTCTTCGCCCCCGACGCCTATTGGTACAACGGCAAGAGCCACGACGTCCGCGCCAAGGTGGCCGAAGTCCTCAAGGACCTGCCGACCGTCGTCGCCACCGTCATCGTCCCCTATGTCGACAAGGATCCCGACCTGTCGGCGATCCCCGGTGCCGTCGGCCTCCACGACTTCATGGCGCCCCATCCGGTGGCCGAGCCGACCTTCGAACGGGTCGAATTCGACCACCCGCTGTTCATCCTCTATTCGTCCGGCACCACCGGAAAGCCGAAATGCATCGTCCATGGCACCGGCGGCACTATCCTTCAGCATGTGAAGGAACACCGGCTGCACTGCGACCTCAAGCCCGGCGACCGGCTGTTTTACTTCACCACCTGCGGCTGGATGATGTGGAATTGGCTGGTGACCGGATTGGCCAGCGGCACGACGCTGGTCCTCTATGACGGCTCGCCCTTCGCCCCCAACGGCAACATCCTGTTCGACTATGCCGATGCGGAGCAGGTAACGCTGTTCGGCACCTCGGCCAAGTTCATCCAGTCGCTGGAAAAGTCCGGGCTGGAGCCGATGAAGACCCATTCCCTGGCCAGCGTCCGCGCCCTGGCCTCCACCGGGTCTCCGCTGATGCCGGAGAATTTCGAGTTCGTCTATCGCTCGATCAAGCAGGACCTCCATCTCGCCTCGATCAGCGGCGGCACCGACATCATGTCCTGCTTCGTGCTGGGCAACCCGATCTCGCCGGTGTGGAAGGGCGAGATCCAGACGCGCGGCCTCGGCATGGCGGTGGAGGCCTTCGACGACAATGGCCACGCCGTCCGCGGCGAGAAGGGCGAACTGGTCTGCACCCGCCCCTTCCCCAGCATGCCCATCGGCTTCTGGGCCGATCCGGACGGCTCGAAATACCGCTCCGCCTATTTCGACCGCTTCCCCAACATCTGGGTCCATGGCGACTTCATCGAGCAGACGGAGCATGGCGGCTGGGTCATCTATGGCCGCTCGGACGCGGTGCTCAACCCCGGCGGCGTGCGCATCGGCACGGCGGAGATCTACCGTCAGGTCGAGCAGTTGCCGGAAATCATGGAGGCGGTCTGCATCGGCCAGGAATGGGATGGCGACGTGCGCGTCGTGCTGTTCGTCGTGCTGCGCGAGGGGATGAAACTGGACGAGGCTCTTGCCGCCACCATCCGCAAGCGGATCAAGGACAACTGCTCGCCCCGCCATGTCCCGGCGAAGATCGTGCAGGTCACCGACATCCCGCGCACCCGCTCCGGCAAGATCACCGAACTGGCGGTGCGCGACGCCGTCCACGGCCGGCCGATCAAGAACACGGAGGCGCTGTCCAACCCGCAGGCGCTCGACGAGTTCCGCGAGCGGACGGAGCTGAGCGGGGCCTGACATGGCGCCGCCGCTGTTCCTCGACCTCGACGGCGTGCTTGCCGATTTCGACCGCGGCGTCGTCGCGGCCACCGGCAAGCGGCCGGAACAGCTGGCGATGAAGGAGATGTGGCGGGCGCTGTCCCGGCATGCCGACTTCTTCGGCACGCTGGAGTTCATGCACGACGCGCAGGAGCTTTGGAGCTTCTGCGCGCCGCACCGGCCGACGATCCTGACCGGCCTGCCTTTGGGCGGCTGGGCGCCGGAACAGAAGACGCGCTGGGTCTCCCGCATGCTGGGGGCCGACGTCCCGGTCATCACCTGCATGGCCCGCGACAAGGCCCGCTACGCCAGTCCCGGCGCCATCCTGGTCGATGACCGCGAGAAGGCCCGCGAGCCTTGGGAAACGGCCGGCGGATGCTTCATCCTCCACCGCAATGCCGCGGACAGCATCGCCGAACTGGCGAAGCTGGGGTTCTGAGAATGACGGAAAGGGCGGCACCGGCGTGCCGCCCCCAGCGTCGAACGTCCCGGTTACTCGGCCGCCACCGCCTTGTTTTCCCGGCTGGTCTTCCACAGAGACACCGCCACGCCACCGCCGATGAGGGCGAAGGTCACGCCCAAGGCGATCAGCGGGTCGGGCTTGCCGAAGACCTGCGTGTAGAAAATCTTGCCACCGATGAACACCAGCACCAGCGCCAGGGCGTATTTCAGGTAACGGAAGCGGTGGACCATCGCAGCCAGAGCGAAATACAGCGCGCGCAGGCCCAGGATGGCGAAGATGTTGCTGGTATAGACCAGATACGGGTCGGTGGTGATGGCGAATATCGCGGGCACGCTGTCCACCGCGAAGACCAGATCGGCCAGTTCGACCATGATCAGCGCCAGCAGCAGCGGCGTGGCCGTCCAGCGCATTGCGCCGCTGTCGCCCACCGGCTCCTTGACGAGGAAGCGATGGCCGTGGAAGCGGTCGGTGACGCGGATGTGGCGCTTCACGAACCGGAGCGCGACATTCTCGCCCAGGTTGGTCTCCTCGTCCTTGGCGAACAGCATCTTGATGCCGGTCAGCAGCAGGAAGGCGCCGAAAACATAGAGGATCCAGTGGAATTCCGACACCAGCGCCGCACCGGCGCCGATCATCAAGCCACGCAGCACGATCACGCCCAGGATGCCCCAGAACAGCACCCGGTGCTGCAATTCACGCGGCACGGCGAAATAGCTGAAGATCAGCGATATGACGAAGACGTTGTCGAGTGACAGGCTCTTTTCGACGAAAAAGCCCGTGTAATACTGCAAGCCGGCTTCGCCGCCCATCGACCACCAGACCCAGCCGCCGAACAGCATTGCCACAGCGATGTAGAAGGCGGAGAGCTTCAGGCTCTCGCCGACGCCGATGACATGGTCGCGACGGTTAAGAACACCCAGGTCCAGCACCAGAAGGGTCAGGACAATGCCGACGAATACCAACCAAATCCAGACCGGTTTTCCCAAAAATTCGAGAAAAACAGTCGCTAACAAACTGTCCATCGCAAAACCCACTTGATGACGCTGCGTGAGCGGAGAGATCAAGCGGTTCCGACATCACGACCGACGCCTCGATCGCCAGAGGGGCCCGGACCCGAACTTGCCAGCAGATGGTGTCGCTCTGCCGCGGGTCAAGACCGCGATAAAGAGCGAACCCACCCACCAAGCAAAAGCATCGCTCAGCGTCTTTCGCTGACCTTTGCGAGTCGCAGCCCCGACAGCGTGCCTGGGATGCCGAAGCCCTGGAAATCTGCGGCGGTGGCGAACGAAACGCCATCCGGACCCGGTACTTGATGCAGCGACGCCACAGATGGCGAACGAATGACGCGCAAGAAAAACACCAACGGTTGCCCGATCTGTGTTCGCTCTTGTGCGGATGGTGCCGTTCTGCCAATAACTCCGAAAAACCGAAACCAAACCGAACAAATGGAGTTTTGCATGAACCAGGCCGAGCTGATCGAAACCGTCGCCACCAACGCCGGCATCAAGAAGGCCGACGCGGCCAAGGTCGTTCAGGCTGTGTTCGAGGGCATCTCCGGCGCGCTGGGCCGCGGCGAAGATGTGCGCCTGGCCGGTTTCGGCATCTTCGAGGTGGCCGAGCGCGCCGCCCGTGAAGGCCGCAACCCGCGCACCGGCGAAGTCGTGGCGATCGCCGCCTCCAAGGCTCCGAAGTTCAAGCCGGCCAAGCAGCTGCGCGATCTGGTGAACGGCTGATCCGCCCGCATCCGCGTCACAAGGGATCGCAGCCATGACCATCGATCAAACCGAACTGCAATCGCTGACCGCCAAGGTCGTTGCCGCCTATGTCGGCAACAACTCGGTGCCGGTTCAGGAATTGCCCACGCTGATCAACAGCGTCCAGATCGCCTTCCGCAATCTGGGCGACGACAAGCCGGCCCCGGCCAAGGCCGAACTGGTCCCGGCCGTCGCGATCAAGAAGTCGGTCACGCCGGAATTCATCATCTGTCTGGAAGACGGAAAGAAGCTGAAGATGCTGAAGCGGCATCTGAAGACCGTCTACGACATGACGCCGGACGAATACCGCGCCAAGTGGGGCCTGCCGCCGGAGTACCCGATGGTTGCCCCGAACTACGCCAAGGCGCGTTCGGAAATGGCGACCAAGCTCGGGCTTGGCCGCAAGCGTGCGGCGGCCGAATAACGGCCCTCCGCCCATCGCTGCTCGATCGGGCGCGTCCTTCGGGACGCGCCTTTTTCTTTGCCCACACCCGGCTCCGCCCGACGCTGCCTCACTCCGCCCGGGCTACCTCGTTGCCCATTGTCGTCATATGACCAATGTTCGAGTGGCGAAGCGGCTCGGCCTTCCCATCTAGGGTTCCGGTATGGTTGAGGGACCACGGGCGGTTCTATCACCATCCTCATCGCAGAGGCATAGCCGCCTCCCGCCAATCCGGTCGACCGGGGGACTGCCTGCCTCCGTTCCCTTTCGCAGATGCGGTATGGCGATGATGTCCGGTCCTAAGTTCGACCGGCCGACCGGGGATGAACCGCTCGCCCGTAAGTCACCCGGCCGAAGGTCAGGGGTCATAGAAACGCCCCTCCTCCAGACTGCCGGTGCGGGTGGAAGAAGAGCCTGGGTATACGCCGAAAAACACCCGGAACACGCCCTTTACAGGGTTGATCGGTCGCATTTCTGCGGCCACATTAACAGTGTCATAAGGACGCAGTTCCTTAAGACGACAGGCAAAATACAGACCCCACTACAAACCAAAGCCGGCCAGAGCCGATAAAGACGGACGATATTCCTGCGTCCGCCAATGGATCATCGCCTCTTAGGCGATCCCCGCCATGGGCCCCGACCGGGCCGGTCTTGGAAAAGAGGCCGTTCCGGGAAGCGTTGGAGAGGAGGCAATCGCGTGCTGAAGAAACTGCTGACCGGTGAAAACGCCAGCCTGACCCGCTACATCGAGGAGTCGAAGCGCTTCCCGATCCTTGCCCCGGATGTCGAGCGCGACCTCGCCATCGCCTGGCGCGAACGCGGGAATCCGCAGGCCCTGGAACAGCTCGTGGGCAGCCATCTCCGCCTCGTCATCAAGATCGCCCGCGGCTTCGGCGGTTATGGCCTGCCGCTGGTCGATCTGGTCGCGGAGGGCAATGTCGGCCTGATGCAGGCGGCCCAGAAATTCGATCCGCAACGCGGGTTCCGCTTCGCCACCTACGCCACCTGGTGGATCCGCGCAGCGATCCAGGAATACATCCTGCACAGCTGGTCGCTGGTGAAGATGGGCACCACCGCCGCGCAGAAGAAGCTGTTCTTCAACCTGCGCCGCCTGAAGAGCCAGATGGCCGAGTTGGAGCAGGGCGACCTGTCGCCGGAGACCGTCGCCACCATCGCCGCCGAACTGGACGTGCCGGAGACCGAGGTGGTGGAGATGAACCGCCGTCTCGCCGCCAACGACAGCTCGCTCGACGCCACCCTCTCGTCCGATGGCGAAACCAACTGGCTGGAACTGCTAGCCGATGACCGGCCCACCCAGGACGCCATGCTGGCCGAGGCCGACGAACTGGCGCTGCGCCGCCGGCTGGTCGGACAGGCGCTGGACCGGTTGGACGCCCGCGAACGCCGCATCCTCTTCGAACGCCGCCTGAAGGACGACCCCTCGACCCTGGAAGCGCTGAGCCAGCAGTTCTCGGTTTCGCGCGAACGGGTGCGCCAGATCGAAGTGCGGGCTTTCGAAAAGCTCCAGAAGGCGGTGCTCAGCGCCGCGCAGGCCCTGCGCCGCCCGGTCACCCCGATGGTGGCCTGACCGGACATCGTTCTCCCGTCCGGCTGCCGCGCTGCTGGACGGGACATATGCGGGACCGGCTATGCCGCGCTCCGCATCGTTCCAGCGGGCTGTCGGCCCGCCTGTTGCCTCCAGACCTGTAACCTTTACGCCGGCGGTGCCCATGGCCCCGCCGGCCTTTTCTTTTGTGGACCGTTTCGGCTTCGATCCCAGCCGGCCGCAAACCATTGCGTTTGCTGCCGCTTAAAGATGTCATGCGACAAAGTGACAGGTTCAAAGTTGCGAATGCTTGCGCATGATGTGCGGCCCGCGGGAAAGATTGCATTTTCGCCAATTCTTAGTACGCTAGTCATATCACAAATGGGAGAGGGCTCCATGTCGAACGCTGCCCAGACTCAATCGATTATCGACCGCATCACCTTCCTGCGCATCGACGAGGCGACGAAGGCAACCCTGCGGGAGTTCCAGCCCTATCTGGCGCAGCGCATCGATCAAATTCTGGAAGAGTTTTACGGCTACCTGCACGCCGTGCCGCAGGTGGCGCCGATGCTGGTCAATCCGGCGGTGACCGGCCGCGCCCGCGACCTGCAGAAGCAGCATTGGCTGCGCAACGTCTTCACCGGCACCTTCGACGAGGCCTACGTCAATCAGGTCCTGAAGATCGGCCAGACCCACCAGCGCATCGGGCTCGAACCGCGCTGGTACACCGGCGCCTATTGCTTCACCCTGAACAAGCTGATCGAGCTGGCGACCCAGATCCACCGCAAGAAGCCGGAAAAGCTGTCGCAGCTTCTCCAGGCGATCAACAAGGCGGTGTTCCTGGACATGGACCTTGCCACCTCCGTCTATATCGACCTGAACACCGCGGCGATCATCGCGCGGGAATTGGGCAGCACCGCCGACAGCTTCGAACGTGAGGTGAAGGGTGTTGTCCAGGCGGTGGCGAGTGCCGCCCAACAGCTTCAGGGCACTGCCCAGGCGATGAGCCGCACGGCGGAAATCACCAGCGAGCAGTCGACCCAGGTCGCCGCCGCCGCCGAGGAGGCCTCGGTCAACATCCAGACCGTCGCCGCGGCAGCCGAGGAGCTGACCGCCTCGATCGGCGAAATCAGCCATCAGGTGACCCAGTCGGCCGCCATCGCCAACGCCGCGATGACCGAGGCCGAGCGGACCAACGCCACCGTGCAGGGCTTGGCCGATGCCGCCAGCCGCATCGGGCAGGTGGTGAAGCTGATCCATGACATCGCCAGCCAGACCAACCTGCTCGCCTTGAACGCCACAATCGAGGCGGCGCGTGCCGGTGAGGCCGGCAAGGGCTTCGCCGTCGTGGCGAGCGAGGTGAAGAGCCTCGCCAACCAGACCGCCAAGGCGACGGAGGAGATCAATTCGCAGATCGGCGCGGTTCAGGGGGCGACCCAGGAGGCCGTCGGGGCCATCCGCTCCATCTCCGGCACCATCGCCCGCATCAACGAGATCTCCACCTCCATCGCCACGGCCATGGAAGAGCAAGGCGCCGCCACGACGGAGATCGCCCGCAACGTGCAGCAGGCTTCTATCGGCACCCGCGAGGTCAGCGAAACCATCGTCGCGGTGAATGCTTCGGCCAACAATGCCGGTGAAGAGGCCCGCCAGGTTCTGGAGGCGACCAACGAACTGTCGCGCCAGTCGGGAACCCTGAGGTCCGAGGTCGAGCGCTTCCTGACCCGCGTCCGCGCCGGCTGATCCGTTTCACGGTGCAGGTTAGAAGAAAGGGCGCGTTCCCAGGAACGTGCCCTTTTTCATTGTCCAGGCTTGACCGCGATGCGACCGCTCAAGCCAGCGTGCGGACAACAAGATCGCTGACCGGAATATTCTCCGCCAGCGCGGCGCGGCGAACCTCGTCGGCGCTGCGCCAATGGCTGTGACCGCCCAGGCTGGTCATAACTCCACCGCGCATCGCCACGAATAAACCGGTACGTCCCAGATTGACGATTCTCGTCATGATTCAATCCCCCGCTCGATGACGCGAATTTTAGGTAAAATTGTTTTATTCTTCATATGATAGAGAGAACTTGTCTCTACCCACAGATTTATCAAACAGCCTCCTCTAACGTCAATAAAACTTCCAGTCTTCAACCCACTGCCGTTTTCATAGGTCATCTTTCATCCGTAAGCACCAACACTCCTCAGAACACAACCAGCAACAGCCTATTATTAATTATCATCAAATTTTATTTGTTTTATACGGAGCCACGGGAAAGGGGGTGTCCCACCGAAAGCCTTATCCCAACCGCGCAGCGTGGGAACGTCCGCATGGCGTATAGGGTTGTCAGCGAATCCGCCACTCGATCCATCGGCGGCACAGTGCGGGGAAATACCTGCGAGGCATCGGCATCATGGCAACAGCACAGCGCCGCGTCGGCATCTGCGGCACAGCCACCACCGCTCATTTCGGACTGGATACGGCAGAGGAGGACAGCAGGAAAGGCGGGAACAACGAAAATCTCGAGTTGCCTCTGACCATTCGTCCGGCAAGGCAGGAGGATTTGCCGTCGCTCGAATGGTACGGCCTGCACACCCCCCATCGCGAAATCATCGCCGACGCTTTCCGTCTTCAGGAACGCGGTGACGGCGCCATGCTGCTGGCCGACGTCAATAGTTTTCCGGTCGGCCAGATCTGCATCGATTTCCTGCGCAAGCGGCCGAGCGGCCGAGCGACCCTATGGGCACTGCGGGTATTTCAACCCTTTCGTGGGATCGGGATCGGTGTCCGTCTGGTGCGGGCAGCCGAGCGGGTGGTGATCCAGCGCGGCGTGCCCTTCGCCGAACTGGGCGTCGACCGCGACAATGTTGGCGTGCTGCCCTTCTACGAACGGCTGGGCTATGAACATTGCGGGCGGGAGCGCGGGCAGTTCCTCTACCACACGCCGGAAGGCCGGCTGGTCCGCGTCGCCATCGACCAGTGGCTTCTGCACAAACGGCTGCCTGAAGCCAGTGGCACGGCCAGCATCCCTTCAGACCACAGCCGGAGCCTGAAGATGGCCGGCGACTGACCCCGGCGCCGCCTTCTATCCGCCTCCATTCGTTCGGTCGCCGTTTATTCGGCCGCCATCGCCATATCGCCCATGGTGGGGCCGGTTGCCGGCGTCACCAGACGCGCCACCCGCCGGCGCGGCAGGAAGATACGCGCACCATCCAGGATGCCGCCCAGTTCGACCATCGCGTCGGTCGCCATGAGCAGTGCGACCGGCGGCAGCCAGCGGTCGAACAACTGCGCCGCCATTTCCGCGTCGCCGCTCTGTACCGCGGCCAGGGAATCCAGCAGGGCGGCTTCGTCGATGCCGATCCGGCTGCAGGCCGGGCAGCGGATCTCCGGCCGGCGGGCGCCGGACACCGCAAAGGTGCCGAGCAGGGCGAACAGCGGCAGCAGTGCGGTGTTCGGCACGCCGGCCACATTCAACCCGATGCGCATCGACGCCATCGCCCCGGCGGTTCCGGCGCGGAACCACTGGCGCACACCGGTCAGCAGCGCCCGTTCGGCGGTCGTCAGGTCCGCCACCGTCCAAGGCGAATACCGCCCCTCTTCCACCGTCCCGCACATGCCGATGCTCCTTCATCCGGTTGCAGGAACACCCTACCGCTTCCCTTCTCTAATTGCGAGTCATTCTTATTTGCAGAAGCTGCCTGTGACAAAAAAACAGCCGCCCGTGACAGTGAAAACCACGGAAAGGACGCGTTAACGAACGGCGGCAATCCTGAAGCGACCAAGCAGTACAGGGGGATCGCTGAGCATGAGGCGGACGATTCGGGGAGGTATTCTCGCACTGGTCGCGACGATCGGACTGGCTGTCGCCGGAGGCCTGACGGTCGCCCGCCCGGCAACGGCCCAGATCGTTCTGAAATCCGCCTACGGCGAGGCCTCGCTGGCCGGTCCGGCAAAGGCCCGCGGGGCGGTGGTCTGGAGCCACGGCCGCTCGGTGGACTCCGAAGATTCGGAAGCCCCTACCCCGCTCTACATGAAGGCGATGCGCGACGCCGGCTGGGACGTCTACCGGCTGGACCGCATGCGGGTCAGCGACACCCTGCCCAACAGCTCCCGTGCGCTCGCCGGCTACTCGGAGACGCTGAAGGCCAAGGGCTATCGCCGGGTCGCCCTGACCGGCCAATCCTTCGGCGCCTTCATCTCGCTGATCGCCGCCGGCCAGACCAACGCCATCGACGCTGTCATCGCCACCGCCCCAGCCGCCTTCGGCAACTTCACCGAGGCGTTCGACAGCTATCGCGAGAACGCCGCCCAGCTCTGGCCGATCCTGCGCGAGGTCAGGCGGGCGCGGGTGATGATGTTCTTCTTCCATGGCGACGATTTCGATCCGGGCGGGCGCGCCGAGCCGGCCCGCAGCATCCTGACCCAGCGCGGGCTGAGCAGCCTGATCGTCGACCAGCCGTCGCTCCTGACCGGCCATGGCGCCGCCAACACCGGGCTGTTCGTTCGCCGCTTCGGCGCCTGCATCGTCCGCTTCGCGGAGGAGCCGCCGACGCCCAACGACCCGCCCTGCGATGAGACCTGGGGCCGCAGCCCGAGTGCCGAGATGCTGCAGGCCGCCCTGCCCGCGAACGCATCGGGCTCGGCCAGGGGCAACGACGCGACGACCACGCTGCGCCCCTACATGGGCATGTGGTACGGCAGCTACATCAACGGTCGCGAGGTCGCCCTGTCGGTGGAAAAGGCCGAGGGCGACGCCGTCTATGCCGACTATGTGCTGGGCGCCGGCATGGAATCGGACCAGCCCGCCGAACGGGTGCGCCGCAAGGGCCGGATCGAGAATGGCGAGCTGGTCTTCGACGAAAAGGGGCGCAACATCCTGCGCTACCGCCTGCGTCCGGATGGCCGTGTCGCCGCCAGCTGGCTCGACAAGGACGGCCATGGCCGGCTCGACACGGTGCTGCGCCGGGTGAACTGATTGGCTGCTCCGGAGGGTGCTCAGCCCTCCGCCAGGAAGCTGCGGACGATGGCGATCTGCTCGTCCGTCATCAGGGAGGGGGCGTGGCCAGTGTTGTCAATCTCCACCACCCGCACCAGACCGGCGGCCCCCGGCCCGCGCTCCGCCATCCGCTCCGCCGTTTCGGCGCTCAACAGGTCGGACTCGGCGCCGCGCAGGACCAGCACCGGGCAGCGCACGCGATCCCACAATGCCCACAGATCGACATCGCCGATGGGCGCCGTTTTGAACGCATCGCCGATGGCCGGATCGTAGGCCAAGCGGAAACGCCCGTCGGGCAGCGGCCGGGCACTGTGCTGCGCCATGTGGCGCCAGCACTCGTCGCCGATCGTGCCGAAGCCCATCAGCACGAAACGCAGGTAGGATTCCAGCGCCGGCAGATCCTCGAACACCGGATCCTTGCCGACATAATCGGCGATCCGCTGCAACCCGGCCTGGGCGATGAAGGGGCCGACATCGTTGATCACCATGCGGCGGATCGGGCTGTTGGCCTGCGCCGCCAGAGTCATGCCGATCAACCCGCCCATCGAGGTGCCGATCCAATCGACCGTTTCCACCCCCATGCGGGCGATCAGCGCCACCATGTCGGAGCAGTATTGCGGATAGCCGTAGAGCGCCGGCACCGGCAGCCAGTCGCTGCGGCCGCGCCCGACCACGTCGGGACAGGCAACCCGCCAGCCATCCGCCAGAGCCAGCGCCAGCCGGTCGAAATCGCGGCCGTTGCGCGTCAGCCCATGGACGCAGACCGCCGTGCGCGCGGCATCGTCCCGCCCCCACTGGGTGTAAGCCATCCGGTGGAACCCGGCGGCGCTGAGGCCGAGGACGTTGCGTTCGGACATCGGCACGGGCGGGCACTCCTGTTCAGGATTGACGGGACTATCCCTTTTTCGGCGATTTGGCGCCGCGTGGCAACTCCGCCTCGACCGCGCGTTCCGCCGCGGCACGGATGGCCGGCATGGCCGAAGACGGCTCCGCCACCGACCCGTCGAAGGGATGGCGGGTGTTGTCGTAGATGCGGTGGATGATGCGGACGTAGTTGCGCGTCTCGTCATAGGGCGGAACGCCCTTGTACCGGTCGACCGCCCCTTCCCCGGCATTGTAGCCGGCCAGCGCCAATGTCACGTCGCCCTGGAAATAGGCCAGCAGCCAGCGCAGGTATTTCACCCCGCCAGTGATGTTCTGCTTGGGGTCGAAGACGTCGCCGACGCCGAAGCGGCCGGCCGTGTCAGGGATCAGCTGCATCAGCCCGGCAGCGTCCTTGGGCGACACCGCATCGGTGCGGAAGGCGCTTTCCGCCTGGATCACCGCCAGCACCAGCGCCGGGTCGATGCCGTATTTCGGCGCGATGCTGTTGACCAGCGCCACCACCTCAGCCGGGGGCGGCCCCATCTCCCGCACCGGACCGGCGCCGGGGCGGCACCAGGGACGGATGCGCCCCATGCGGCCGGGCACATAGTTGACCAGCCGCCGCGCCTCCGGATGCCCGCGCGAGGCGGCGGCGCGCAGCCAGGCGGTGCCGAGCCGCCGGTCCTTGCGCACTCCCTTGCCGAACAGATAGCGGCGGGCCAGCCGAAACGCGGCATCGGCGTTACCCTGCTCCGCCAGCTCGCAATCGCCTGATCTGGTCTTGAGAGACGGCGTCGGCAGTTCGGCCACCGCGTTCGGCTTCGCTGCGGATTTTGCATCCGCCGCCGCGGCGATGGACACCGGCCAGATGCCGACGCCACCCAGCGCCAGCGCAATCAGCGGCACCATCACGACACGACGAACGAACAAGCCACGACCCTCCTGCGATCCCGCGCCACCCTACGGGAAGCGGAAGTATGGTGTTGCAACCTGTTCAGGACAAGGGTGGGTCAACAAGAGGTGGATCACGGCCCGCGGCGACGCCTGCCTTGCTTCTTCGGTGCCCCTTCCGGAATGCCGCGACCCTGGCGCGCACTGCTGATGCCAATGCTGCCGGGGGTTTCCAGCCCCAGATCCATCGCCTCCAGCCGGCGTAGCTCGTCGCGCAGACGGGCGGCCTCCTCGAACTCCAGGTCGGCGGCAGCGGCCCGCATGCGCTTTTCCAGATCGGCGATGACGCTCTTCAGGTTGTGCCCGACCAGCTCGTTGGAGTTCAGGCCGGTCTTGACCGTCACATGGTCCCCGCGCTCGAAGACGCTTTCCAGAATGTCGCCGATGGCCTTCTTCACCGATTCCGGCGTGATGCCGTGTTCCAGATTGTAGGCCATCTGCTTCTCGCGGCGGCGTGCCGTTTCGTCGATGGCGTACTTCATGCTGTCGGTGATCTTGTCGGCGTAGAGGATCGCCCGTCCGTCGATGTTGCGGGCGGCACGGCCGATGGTCTGGATCAGCGAGGTCTTCGACCGCAGATAGCCTTCCTTGTCGGCGTCCAGGATCGCCACCAGCGCGCATTCCGGAATGTCCAACCCCTCGCGCAGCAGGTTGATGCCGACCAGCACGTCATAGGCACCCAGCCGCAGGTCGCGGATGATCTCGATGCGCTCCAGCGTCTCCACATCGGAGTGGATGTAGCGCACGCGCAATCCCGCCTCGTGCATGTATTCGGTCAGCGCCTCCGCCATCTTCTTGGTCAGGGTGGTGACCAGCACGCGATAGCCCTTGGCGACCACCTCCTTGCATTCGCCGATCAGGTCGTCGACCTGGGTCTCGGTCGGGCGGATGATCACCGGCGGATCGATCAGGCCGGTCGGGCGGACCAGCTGCTCGGTGAAGACGCCGCCGGTGCGCTCCATTTCCCAGGGACCGGGCGTGGCGGAGACGAAGACCGTCTGCGGCCGCATCCCCTCCCATTCCTCGAACTTCAGCGGGCGGTTGTCCTTGGCGCTGGGCAGGCGGAAGCCGTAATCGGACAGCGTCGATTTGCGAACCAAGTCGCCGCGGTACATGCCGCCGATCTGCGGCACCATGACGTGGCTCTCATCGACGATCAGCAGCGCATCGCCCGGCAGATATTCGAACAGGGTCGGCGGCGGATCGCCAGCGGCGCGGCCGGTCAGATAACGGGAATAGTTCTCGATGCCGGCGCAGGACCCGGTCGCCGCCATCATCTCGATGTCGAAGGTGGTGCGCTGCTCCAGCCGCTGCGCCTCCAGCAGCTTGCCTTCGGCGGCGAATTCCTCCAGCCGGTCCTTCAGGTCCCGCTTGATCTGGTTGATCGCCTGATTGAGCGTCGGCTTCGGTGTCACATAGTGGCTGTTCGGATAGACGCGCACCGCCTCCAGCGCCGCCAGCTTCTCGCCGGTCAGCGGGTCGATCTCGTGGATGGCCTCGATCTCGTCGCCGAACAGCGAGATGCGCCACGCCCGGTCTTCCATGTGGGCCGGGAACAGCTCCACCGTATCGCCGCGCACACGGAACAGGCCGCGGCCGAAGGCGGCGTCGTTGCGCTTGTACTGAAGCTCGGTCAGCTTGCGCAGCAACTCCGGCTGGGCGATCACCTCGCCCTTGCGCAAATCCACCGTCATCTCGGAGTAGGTCTCGACCGAACCGATACCGTAGATGCAGGACACCGACGCCACGATGATGACGTCGTCGCGCTCCAGCAGGGCCCGCGTCGCCGAGTGGCGCATGCGGTCGATCTGCTCGTTGATCGACGATTCTTTCTCGATATAGGTGTCGGTGCGCGGGACGTAGGCCTCCGGCTGGTAATAGTCGTAGTAGGAGACGAAGTATTCCACCGCGTTGTTCGGGAAGAACGACTTCATCTCGCCATACAGCTGTGCCGCCAGCGTCTTGTTGGGCGCCAGGATCAGCGTCGGGCGCTGCACCGTCTGGATGACGTGCGCCATGGTGAAGGTCTTGCCCGACCCGGTGACGCCCAGCAGCACCTGATCCTTCTCGCCCTGCCGCAGTCCGCCGGTCAGTTCCTCGATGGCGTTCGGCTGGTCGCCCGCAGGCGTGTAGTCCGACACGATGACGAACTGCTTTCCGGCTTCCAGCTTCGCGAGCGGCTTGGCGGGAATGGCGGACAGGACGGGACTTGCCATGGGGCGGCGATCCGGATCTGAGGACGGGTACGGAACAGGAACCGATTATATGGCCGCAATCCCCCCGTCTGTCGAGCGCGGGCTTGGCGGGAATTGCGATACGGTTCACACCCTGCCCCGCATCCGATTTGCGCAAGCGCTTACCCTCGGTGCATTCACCGGGTGTTCAATGCCCCACACAAGTGGCTTGGAAGTAGATGGTACGGGAACAACAGGTTCCCCAACTTGACGCCGCATTAGGTTATGGCATTATCCTGTTTAGAGTATGAAGTTGAGGCGGCTTACCAAGCGTATCCGGGACGGGGCAACAGCAGGTGGTCCTTCCTTAAGTACGGCCACAACGTTTCGTAGACCAACTGTTGTCGTGCAGTCGACGGACCATCCATGTCAGACAAGTTCTTTTCTGAGATTTCCGACACTCTGTCTTCCGCCAGATCGGTCGAGGATTTGACCCGCCCGCTGCTGAGCCTCCTTGAGGCGGTAACGGAGCTGGAGGCCACCTATCTGACCTGCATCGACCAGGAACTCGGCGTCCAGCGCGTCATGTTCGCCTACAACAGCAAGACGATGCAGATCCCCGAAGGGCTTGTCGTGCCCTGGGAAGGAACCCTGTGCAAGCGTGCACTCGACGAAGGACGGTTTCATACCGACGATGTGCCGACGCTGTGGGGAGATTGTGACGCTGCCAAGTCTCTCGGCATCCAGACCTACGTCAGCACTCCCGTTCGACTGAACGACGGCAGGATTTTCGGAACCCTGTGCGCCGCCGGGTCGGAACGCAAGCCGCTGACCCCGAAGGGCGAACAGGTTCTCCGCCTCTTCTCCTCGCTGATCGGCCTGCATGTGGAGCGGGAGCAGCTCCTCGAAAACCTTCAAACCGTCAACACCGCGCTGGAGGCGCATTCCTTCACCGATGTGCTGACCGGACTGCCGAACCGCCGCTTCCTTCTGAAGGAGATGGAGAGGCTGTTTGCAGATGCCGAACGGACCGGACAGACGGTCCTGATCGCCTTCATCGATCTGGATGGCTTCAAGGCGATCAACGACCGTCATGGCCATGAAATCGGCGACGAGTTTCTGATCGAGGTGGGCAAACGCCTGTCAGCCGGGCTGCGGGCCGGAGACATCCTCGCCCGCTTCGGGGGCGACGAATTCATCGTCACCGGCCTGGGGCCTTCCGGCGATGCCAAAGGTCAGGCGGCAGCGGAGGTTCTGTGCAGCCGCCTTGCACCGCTGCTGGTCGGCGACTACGCGTTGCGCGGCACGACGCTGCACTATTCGGGCGCAAGCTTCGGGCCCATCGCGTCCGATCCGCGAACCGTCACGGTGGAGACCGCGCTGAGGAACGCGGACGCCGCGATGTACGAGGTGAAGCGCAAACGGAAGGCGCTTCGAGCCTGACAGCAAGACGGGGGCGGTTGCCCCCTATCCCAGTGCCTTCGGATTGGAGATCCCCAGCCGCGCTTCGACGATGGCCTCCAGCGAATCCATCAGCACGCCCTGCCCCTCCTGGTCGAAATCGCCGGCGGCGATTTCGATGCACAGGCGGTGCTGCAAGGCTTCCACCCGCTTGCGCAGGTCGTCGCCGGACAGCGCATCGTCGGCATCCTCGCCATAAAGCAGGGCGAGCGCCCCCAGCATCGAATGGCCGGCGGCGTCCAACCCCTTCAACTCGCGCTCGGCAATCTCCAGCGCATTGGCGACCATCAGCGCGGCGAAACGCGCTTCCGGCGCCACATGGGGAAGCACGTCGGCACGGAAGGTGGAGGCGGCGATCTCCAGCAGGCCGCGGGCGTCGGGATTGGCGCGCATCAGGCCACCCTCTCCACGGCATCCGCCGCCATGCCACCGAGGGTGCTGATGGCGCGCAGATGGCGCAGCATGTCCATCTCAATTTCCGGCAGCATCCGTCCGGTCAGGGCCAGTTCCAGCGAGCGCTCCGCGCCGGAGCTGTGGCGCAGCCCCTGCTCCACCGCGATCGCCGCCCAGCGCAGATAGGCCGCCGTCTCCCAATAGGCGACGCGCGCCTGATCGACGCGGCGGCCGGAGGTTTCCTCATAGCCGGCATAGAACTCCGCCCGGTCGGCGATGCCGCCCGCCTCGCGGTCGGGCCGGCGGAACCGCCAGGAGCGGGAGCAGAACCAGCCGAGATCCTCCATCGGGTCGCTGAATCCGGCGAACTCCCAATCCAGGATCGCGGTCAGCGCACCGTCCTTGACCAGATAATTGCCGGTGCGGAAGTCGCGATGGCACAGCACCACCGCACCCGGCTGCGGCGCGTTGACCTCCAGCCAGCGCAGCCCCCAGGCGATCACCGGATCGCGCCGCCCTAGATCGCCGAACCAGTGTCGGTACTGCGCCAGCGTCTCCTGTGCCGGGCAGTCGGGCGCCTCGGACAGCCGCTCCAGCCCCTCGGTATCCGGCGTGATCCGGTGCAGCAGGCCAAGCTGCCGCCCAAGCTCGCGCGCCAGGTCCGGCTGCGCCGCTTCGGATCGCGTCACCGCATGGCCGGCTCCGAGCCCTTCGGCCCGCCGCATGATGTAGAAGTCGTGGCCCAGCACCGCCGGATCGTCGCAGCCGAACAGCGGTTCCGGCGCCATCACCCCGGCCGCGAAAGCGGCGCGCAGCACCACGAACTCCCGCAGCTTGCCTATGCTGGCTGAAATACGCCCGCCGCCCTCGGCCCGCAGCACGCAGGCATGGCGCCCGGCCAGCGGCCCGCCGACGATATCCAGCGTCACCGCCAGATTCAGGGAGATCGCCCCGCCGCCAAGCCGTCCATCCTCCGTCACCGTGACGCGGGATGCGCCGGCCCGTGCGGCCAGCCAGTATTCCAGTCGAACCCGGTTGTCACCGGACAGGGAAGGCGGGGACTGGTCGGACGCTTTCACGACGTGCATGACGATCTCCCTCCGAAGGTTGCTGGGCGCGTTGGTTCGCGCGTCTTTATCGGTTTGAGCCGCCGATGGTAGGCACGAAGCGCTGTTGCAGACAAGTTTCACCTTGGTAGGAAAAACGACTACACCCCCAAAAAAGTCGGCCCCTCCCCCGCCGGTCAGGCGGGGGAGGGGCCGTTTTTGCATGAGGGAAAGAGGAAAGCCTTATGCGGCGACCGGGTGGCTCGTGCCCTGCTCCTGGCCGGCCGTGTTGCCCTGCTGGGCGGCCGGAACCGGGGCCGGCTTGGCTTCGCGGACCGGAAGCATGTCACCGATACCGAAGGCGACGGCCATCAGGTTCGGCACCGCCATCGCGGCGAGCAGCACCGACCACAGTTCCAGCGACAGGGTGCCCAGCGGGTTGACCAGCGCGGCGGTGGCGGACGAGGCGACCAGGGCGGCCGACAGCCAGGCTTCCGGCTTGGCGCAGAAGCGGCCGGCGGTGCGCTTGCCACCCTTGGCGGTCACCCGGAAGGCATCGTGCTTGCGGACCAGACCGCGGACGACGGCCAGGGCGACGGTGGTGGACAGCGCCATGCCGACGGCGCAGGCACCCAGGCTTTCCTTCCAGCTGTTGCCCGAGGCATAGCGCGAGGCCAGCAGGCTGGAACCGGCACGCAGGACCAGGGCACCCAGCACGGCGGCGGTGGCGGCCACCGGCGGCAGGTGGAGCGGTAAAACCAGCGAGGCGAAGGTCCAGACCACGGCGGCGGATGCTGCGAACAGGCCGACGGCGTCGGACCACCAGCGGATCCAGTTGGTGACGTAGCCCAGCTTCTGCCGCGCGCTCAGCGCGGCCGCACCCGGCAGGAACTTCTTCCAGTGGGCGCGGACGATCTGCGTCGAGCCGAACACCCAGCGGTCGCGCTGCTTGCGGAACTGCATGAAGTTGTCCGGGGCCAGACCGGCGCCGAGGCGCTCGTCGGTGTAGGCGGCGCGGTACCCGGCCGACAGGATGCGCAGGCCCAGTTCGGTGTCCTCGCAGATGCCGGCTTCCGACCAGCCGCCGACCCGATCCATCGCCGAGCGGCGCAGCATGATCATCGTGCCGTGGCAGATGAAGGCCTGGGACGACACACCCTCCTGCATGCCGACGTCGAAGAAGGGACGGTACTCGGCGGTCATCGCCGACTTCAGCGCCGTCTCGTGGCCGTCGCGGTGTTCCTGCGGAGCCTGGACGATGCCGACCGAGGGATCGGCGAAGGTCGGGGCCAGCTTCGACAGCCAGTCGGGCGACACGGTATAGTCGGCGTCCAGCACGGCGACGATCTCGGCGGCCGGATCGGTGTGGCGCAGCGCGGCGTTCAGGGCGCCGGCCTTGAAGCCGGAGATCTTCTTGTACCAGTGGAACTTGAACTTCGGCCCCAGCGCCTGGCACATCTCCTCCACCGGGCGGACCAGATGCTCCTCCTCGGTGTTGTTGATCAGGACGACGACCTCGTAGTTCGGGTAGTCGAGCCGCGACAGCGAGGCCAACGTGGCGTTCAGCACATCCGGCTGCTCGCGGCAGGCGGCGACGTGGATCGAGACCATCGGCTTGTGCTCGGTGCTGGGCACGCCATGCGGCAGCAGGGCCGGGGCGCGGCCGGTCAGCAGCCGGCGGGCGACGTCCACTAGATCGGCGAAGGCGACGCTCATCATCAGGGTGCCGAGAGCGAAGGCCGAGCCCCAGGTGGTGACCGCACCGAAGGTCAGATACTCGGAGAAGGCGCCGGCGACGGCCGAGCCGATGGCGAAGCCGATGATGTTGGCGCCCAGCGAGGCGGCGAGCGCGAAGCCGGCATTGGTCCGGCGCCGGAACACGGCGAAGGCCGACAGGGCGAGGCCGACGGCGAGCGCCACGCCCGCGCCGACACGCTCGCCATAGGGGGCGGCGACGGCGCCGGTCATCGACCATTTCGGCTGGCGGTCGGCATCCAGCACACCCCAGGTCGGGCCGGGCGAGCCTTCGATGGTCGACTTCCAGATACCGTCGAAGGCCTCGACGACGTTGTAATGCAGGCCAAGCGCGTTGGCTTCCGCCGCGAACCCACGGACGACGGCGGCCTGGGCCTCCGGCGTCGGGTAGGCGTCGTGGAAGTTCTCACCGCCCGACGGCCAGCCGACCTCGCCGACGAACAGCGCCTTGCCCGGATGGGCCTTGCGCACGGTGTCGAGCCGGTCGCGGATCCAGGTCAGCGCATCGGACACCGGCACGCCTTCCCAGTAGGGCAGGACGTGGACGCCCATGAAGTCGGACGCCTTCACCGTGGCGTCGGCCTTGACCATCTCCGACCACACGTCGGCGGTGCCGACCTTGATGTTGGCGGGGACGGCGGCGCGCACGCGCTTGATGTAGGAGGCCAGCTCGGCATCGGTCAGTTCGGCGCGCAGCAGCGTCTCGTTGCCGACGACGATGCGCTTGATGCCGCGGAATTCCTTGGCGAGCGCGATGCCGTGCAGCACCTCCCGCTCGTTGCGGGACTTGTCCTTGCTCAGCCAGATGCCGAGCGTGACGTCCAGCCCCTTGGACACCGCGATCTCCGGCACCTCGCCCTGCGAGCCGAGCGTCGAGTAGGTCCGGACGCCATCGGCGAAGCCGGCGATGGCGGTCATGTCCTTCTCGATGTCCTTGCGCGGCACCACCGGCTGGTGGTTGGGGTCGTAGCTGCGGCCCGACGGCGAGTAGGACACGGATTCGATACGGCCCGGCTCCGCCTCCACAGGCGTCGGCGTATTGCGCCAGGACCAGAAGGACGCGTGGCCGGCGGTCACGGCCAGCAGTGCGGCGGCGATGGCTGCGCGCCGGATCGAGTTCTTCGGGTTGCTCATGGGGAGTTCGCGTGCCCTGTTGCTGGGTGGCCGTTCGCCACCGGACATCCGCACAAACGGGCAAACCCACTTCCCTATTCCGCCGCTTCCAAAAATTTTTTGTGCAGTGCGGGGAGCGGAACCCTCACTGGCGGCTCCTGTTGGACAACGACCGGTTCCTCAATGCTCAAGCCAAAGGAGAACGCCCCATGGCCACCCGTCACGAAGACAGCCCCGAACACAAGAAGGCCCACGATCTGGCCGAGCAGGCTCTGGACAAGGCCGCCGGCGGCGATCCCCGCAAGGCGCGTGACCTGATCGAGGAAGCCAAGAGCATCGATCCGAAGATCGGCGAGGAAATGGCCCGCGAGGCCGCCGAGGATCAGAAGAAGGCCGACAGGTACGTCGACAAGTCCGACAAGTAACAGACAGAAGCTCCCCCTCCCGTGCAGGGAGGGGGAGCGTCATGTCCGTCCTTACTCCGCCGCCAGGGCCTCCGCCGGTACCGGCGGGGTCCAGCGCAGCACCGGCTTGCGGGCGGCGGCCGTCTCGTCCAGGCGACGGCGCGGCGTCAGGCGCGGTGCGGCCTGGAAATAGGCAACGTCACCCGACTTCGCCCGCTCGGCCAGCGCACGCAGCGCATCGACGAACTGGTCGAGGCTGGCCTTGCTCTCCGTCTCGGTCGGCTCGATCAGCAGGGCACCGTGGACGACCAGCGGGAAATACATGGTCATCGGGTGGAAGCCCTCGTCGATCAGCGCCTTCGCCATGTCGAGCGTGGTGACCCCCGTCCCCTTCAGGAAGCGGTCGTCGAACAGACACTCGTGCATGCACGGCCCCTCGAAGGAGGCCGTCATCACGTCTTCCAGCCGCGCCATGACGTAGTTGGCGTTCAGCACCGCATCGCCCGACGCCTGCCACAGCCCGTCCGCGCCGTGGCTCAGCATGTAGGACAGGGCGCGGACGAACATGCCCATCTGGCCGTGGAAGGCCTTCATGCGGCCGAAGGCCGGACCTTCGCCGGCGTTCTCGACCAGCGCGAAGCCGTCCTTGCCGTGGGTGACGTAGGGCACCGGGATGTAGGGCGCCAGCGACTCCGCGAACACCACCGGCCCCGACCCCGGACCGCCGCCGCCATGCGGGGTGGAGAAGGTCTTGTGCAGGTTGATGTGCATGACGTCGATGCCGAGGTCGGCCGGGCGCACCCGCCCGACGATGGCGTTGAAGTTGGCGCCGTCGCAGTAGAAATAGGCGCCGGCCGCATGCACCGCCTCGGCGATGGCGATGATGTCGCGTTCGAACAGGCCGCAGGTGTTGGGGTTGGTCAGCATCAACCCGGCCACATCGGGACCGAGCTTGGCCTTCAGCGCATCCAGATCGACGCGGCCGTCGGCGGTCGCCGGTATGGCGTCGACGCTGTAGCCACAGGCCGCGGCGGTCGCCGGGTTGGTGCCGTGGGCGCTTTCCGGCACCAGGATCTTGGTGCGGCCGCTGTCGCCCTTCGCCTCATGCGCGGAGCGGATCGCCATGATGCCGCACATCTCGCCATGGGCACCGGCGGCGGGCGCCAGCGTCACGGCGGCCATGCCGGTCAGAGTCTTCAGCCAATAGGCCAGCTGGTCCATCAGCTCCAAGGCACCCTGCACCGTGCTGACCGGCTGCATCGGATGCACGTCGGAGAAGCCCGGCAGCCGCGCCATCTTCTCGTTCAGGCGCGGGTTGTGCTTCATCGTGCAGGAGCCCAGCGGATAAAACCCGCTGTCGATGGCATAGTTCTTCTGCGACAGGCGGGTGTAGTGGCGGACCACCTGCGGCTCGGCGAGGCCGGGCAGCCCGACCTTGGCGCGCGGCTTCACCGCACCGAGGCGCGAAGCCACCTTCGGCAATTCGGGCAGATCGACGCCGGTGCGGCCGGCGCTGTCCTGTTCGAAGATCAGCGGCTCTTCGATCTGGAGACCACGGTTGCCGGTGACGGTGCCGGTCACGCCGTCGAACGAGGCGGCACCGGCCGGAATGGCCGACGGACGGCCCTGGTTGTTCATGCTCATGCCAGAACCTCACTCAGAGCGGCAGCGAAGGCGTCCATGTCGGCGTCGGTGTTGGTCTCGGTGACGGCGACCAGCAGCAGGTCTTCCATCTCGCCCGGATAGAGG
This sequence comes from Azospirillum sp. A23, assembly GCF_042938965.1. Taxonomy (NCBI): domain Bacteria; kingdom Pseudomonadati; phylum Pseudomonadota; class Alphaproteobacteria; order Rhodospirillales; family Azospirillaceae; genus Azospirillum; species Azospirillum sp. A23. Next base: position 1,421,201 of record NZ_CP170667.1, read on the forward strand.
CGCGACACCGGCACGCCGCCCAGGATGCGGCGCTTGGCAAGCTCCTCGACCACCGCGGCGGCCGGCTTCGGCAGCTTGACGGTGAATTCGTTGAAGAAGCCGTCGTTCAGCACCTCGACACCCGGAACCGTTGCCAGCTTGTCGGCCATCTGGACCGCCTTGGCATGGTTCAGTTGGGCGAGCTGCGTGATCCCCGCCTCGCCCAGCAGGCTGACATGGATCGAGAAGGCCAGCGCGCACAGGCCGGAGTTGGTGCAGATGTTCGAGGTCGCCTTCTCGCGGCGGATGTGCTGCTCGCGGGTGGAGAGCGTCAGCACGAAGCCGCGGCGTCCGTCGGCATCCACTGTCTCGCCGCACAGGCGGCCCGGCATCTGGCGGACATACTTATCCTTCACCGCGAACAGCCCGACATAGGGGCCGCCGAAGTTCAGGGCGTTGCCGAAGGACTGACCCTCGGCAGCGACGATGTCGGCACCCATATCGCCCGGCGGCGTCAGCAGCCCCAGCGATAGAGCCTCCGTCACCACGACGATCAGCAGCGCGCCCTTGGCCTGGCAGGCGGCGGCCAGATCGGTGTAATTGCGGACATGGCCGAACACGTCCGGGTTCTGCACGACGACGCAAGCAGTCTTGTCGTCGACCAGCGCCAGCAGATCCTCGCCGCCGGTCGGGGCGGCCGGCAGGGCCACCGCCTCGAAACCGATGAAGCGGGCGTCGGTGGTGGTCACGTCGCGGTAATGCGGGTGCAGGCCGCCGGACAGGATCGCCTTCTTCCGACGGGTGACACGGTTGGCCATCATGACGGCCTCGGCGCAGGAAGTGGCGCCATCATACATCGAGGCGTTGGCCACATCCATGCCGGTCAGCAGCGCGACCTGGGTCTGGAATTCGAACAGGACCTGAAGCGTGCCCTGGCTCACCTCCGGCTGGTACGGCGTGTAGGCGGTCAGGAACTCGCCGCGCTGAACCAGATGGTCGACGGTGGCCGGCACATGGTGACGGTAGGCGCCGGCGCCGAGGAAGCTCGGCACCGACCCCGCCGGCACATTCTTGGCGGCCATGGAGCCGAGCAGCCGTTCGACCTCAAGCTCGCCCATATGGTTGGGCAAGCCCCCGATCGGGCCGGCCAGACGGGCCGCCTTTGGAACGTCGCGGAACAGGTCTTCGACCGATGTTGCGCGGATGGCCTCCAGCATCGACTGCCGGTCGGCCTCGGTCAGGGGCAGATAGCGCATGTTAGTGGGATTCCTCCACGAAGGCCTTGTAGGCCGCTTCGTCCATCAGGCCATCCAGTTCGGAGGCGTCCTTGAGCTGAAGCTTGAAGAACCAGCCATCGGTCTCGGCGGCGCTGTTGACCATCGACGGGTCGTCCACCAGGGCCTGGTTGGCCTCCACCACGGTGCCGGAGACCGGGGCGTAGACGTCGCTGGCGGCCTTCACCGATTCGACGACGGCGGCTTCCTTGCCCTTCTCCAGCACGCGGCCGGCGTCGGGCAGCTCGACGAACACCACGTCGCCCAACTGGCTCTGGGCGAAGTCGGTGACACCGACGGTGGCGACATCGCCATCGACCTGAACCCACTCGTGGTCCTTGGTGAATTTCTTGGTCATCTGAAGATTTCCCTGTTCGAAACGGTTGCTTGTGATTGGGGAAGCCGGGGCATCAGCCCCGGTAATAGCGTTGCGGCACGAAGGGCGTGGCAGCGACACGGGCGGGCAGCGGCTTGCCACGCACCACCAGCGTCAGCGGCGTGCCGACCGCCGAGTTCGCGATGTCGACATAGCCCATGGCGACCGGCGCGCCTGCGGTCGGGCCGAAGCCGCCGCTGGTGATCTCGCCGATGACGGTGCCGTTGGCGTCCTGGATTTCAGTGTGCTCGCGGGCCGGCTGGCGGCCTTCCGGCTGGATGCCGACGCGGCGGCGCGCGGCGCCCTCGGTCAGCTGCCGGTGGATGATGTCATAGCCGGGGAAACCGCCCTCGGCGCGGCGGCGCTTCGGCAGGGTCCATTCCAGCGCACCGTCCACCGGCGTCGTGGTGGTGTCGATGTCGTGGCCGTACAGGCAGAGCCCGGCCTCCAGACGCAGCGAGTCGCGGGCGCCCAGACCGATGGCCTCGACCTCCGATTCGCCCAGCAGGGCGCGGGCGATCATCTCCGCATCGGCCTTGTCGCAGGAGATCTCGTAGCCGTCCTCGCCGGTGTAGCCGGAGCGGGTCAGGATCACCGGCACGCCCTTGAAGGTGGCGGACAGGTAGCTCATGAACTTCATGGTGGCGGCTTCGGGCACGAAGCGTGCCATCACCGCGGCCGCCATCGGGCCCTGGAGCGCCATCAGCGCCAGATCGCCCAGCAGCTCCACCTCGGCCTTGCCGGCCAGCTTCTCGCGCAGGTGGGCGACGTCCTGCTCCTTGCAGGCGGCATTCACCACCAGGAACAGATGGTCGCCGGCATTGGTCACCATCAGGTCGTCGAGGATGCCGCCCTGCTCGTTCAGGAACAGCGTGTAGCGCATGCGGCCCTGCGCCAAGCCCTTGATGTCGCCGGGAACCAGCGTTTCCAATGCCGCGGCCGGATCGGCGCCGGTCAGGCGGACCTGCCCCATGTGGGACACGTCGAACAGCCCGGCCTTCTCGCGGGTGTGCTGGTGTTCCTTGAGGATCCCCAGGGGATACTGCACCGGCATGTCATAGCCGGCGAAGGGGACCATGCGGGCGCCAAGCTCGACATGGAGCGCGTGCAGCGGGGTGGTCTTGAGAGCGGTTGCGGCCTCGGTCACGCTGGTCCTCCGACAGGGTTACGGCACCCGCACCGGGATCGGTGCAGGACGCTGCCCCCTCTGTCTTGGACCTGAGAGATTCACCGCCGTCCGGTCGAGCCGGGCACCCGGTTTACTCCTTCGGTGAGTCGCGGCGACTGGGCGCCGAGGCTGCTTTCCAGAGTTGCCTTATCCCCTTGCGGTCCTTTTGCCTGAGAGTTTCCGGGGGCGGTTGCTCCTTCGGCGCCGCCTGCGGACCTGTCGATTTACGACAGGCTCACAAGCGATCTCTCCCGCGAGGGATCATCGGCGTGATGGCGGCACACTGTCGCGAATGGACAGGTTTGTCAATTGGAGGGATTGGGCGCCAAGCCCATCCACTCATCGGCCGTCATCCCCGCGAAGGCGGGGGCGACGGTCGAAAAGAGAAGGCGGCGGCACCGATGGACAGAAGCGCTTACTTCTTAACTTGCGTCCGGTTGAAGTTCAGCTGCTCCGGAGTCAGCTGGAAGCCGAGATAGATCTTCCAGTCCTTGGCGTTGGCGTCCTTGGGCAGCGGGATCTTCGGCGTCAGTTCCTCGCGGGTGCCGGCGCGCGGCTGGCCGGGGACGAAGGTCACGTCGGTGTCGAAATAGGCCTTCGACACCAGCGTGTCGTCCGGCTGGGCCAGCGCGACGAAATACTGGTACTTGGCCGTGCTGCCCTGAAGCGCCGGACCGCGTTCCGCCACCAGATAGACGTTCACATTCACCGTAACGCCGCTGCTGGTATAGTCGCAGCTGCCGGTGAAATCGGTCAGGGCGGCGCGCGACTCCAGATCGGTCAGATCCTTGCCGCCGGGACGGAACACCGTCACTTCCTGCAGGTCGCGGACGATGTTGACCTTCGGGCAGGCCAGCGCCGCTTCCGACGGGCTGGTCGGCCCCAGCCCCATGCCGGAGCAGCCGGAAAGCACCAGAACGGCCCCGGCCGCGAGCAACGCAGGGCGGCCCATCCCAAAGAGGGACGCCAGCGGGCTTTTCCGGGCGGGGGTTCCTATATTACGGTCGCGGCGGTCCATCGGTTCGGCCTGATCGGTTAACGGGCTGTTGGATCGCGACTTTAGTGTCCCAGCTTGACCGGCACAAGACCGCGCGGCGGTTCTATCCCTTGTGACCGTTCAGCACAGGATTACCTAAGGGCGACCTTCTCCACGCAAGGGCGGTACAGCGCATATGACCACGACCAATTCCCCAACCCGCCAGCCCCTGACCATCCTGCTGGCGGCACCGCGCGGTTTCTGCGCCGGGGTGGACCGGGCGATCCAGATCGTCGAGACGGCGCTGGAGCGCTTCGGGGCGCCGGTCTATGTGCGGCACGAGATCGTCCACAACCGCTTCGTGGTCGAAAGCCTGGAAGCCAAGGGCGCCATCTTCGTCGATGAACTGACCGAGGTGCCGGACGGCCGCCCGGTGGTCTTCTCCGCCCATGGCGTGCCGAAATCGGTGCCGCAGGCGGCCGAGGCGCGCGGGCTGTTCTATCTCGACGCCACCTGTCCGCTGGTCAGCAAGGTCCACCGCGAGGCCGAACGCCATCACGAGGACGGCAGGCAGATCGTCCTGATCGGCCATGCCGGCCATCCCGAGGTCATCGGCACCATGGGCCAGCTGCCCGCAGGCGCCGTGGTGCTGGTGGAGACGGTGGCCGATGTCGCGACGCTGGAGGTGAGCGACCCGGAAAACCTCGCCTACGCCACCCAGACCACCCTGTCGGTCGACGAGACGACGGAGATCCTGGCCGCCCTCCAGGCCCGTTTCCCCGCCATCGCCGGGCCGAAGAAGGAGGACATCTGCTACGCCACCACCAACCGTCAGGCGGCGGTGAAGGCCATCGCGCCGAAGGTGGAGGCGCTGCTGGTGCTGGGGGCGCCGAACTCCTCCAACTCCAAGCGTCTGGTGGAGGTGGCGAAGACCCATGGCTGCCCGGCTGCCCAGCTGGTCCAGCGCGCCGCCGACATCGACTGGAGCGCCCTGGCTGGCGTCGCCCGCCTCGGCATCACCGCCGGCGCGTCCGCCCCGGAAGTGCTGGTGGAGGAGGTCATCGAGGCCGCCCGCAGCCGCTTCGACGTGACGGTGGAGGAGCTGCGCACCGCGACCGAGAACATCGTCTTCAAGCTGCCGCGCGCGTTATCGATGGAGCAGGAGGCGGTTTGAGGGGGCACCGCCCCCTCCCTCACCCCTGCGCCACCGCCAACAACCCTTCCACATCCACGACGCTCTCCAGCCGGTCCGCGACCGCATCGAGCGCCCGCTCGACCGCCACACCATAGCCGAGATCCGACCCGGTACCTCCCAGCCGGCGCAGATAGGCCGAGCGGAAGCCGTCGGTGGTGAACAGGCCGTGCAGGTAGCATCCCGCCACCCGTCCATCCGCCGACTCCGCCCCATCGGTTCCACCGCCGGCAAGCTCCAGCATCGGCCGCGCCCTGTCGGCCCCCTCGGTGCGGCCCATATGCATCTCGTAGCCCGCCACCGCAGCGCCGGTGCGCCGCTCCGTGCCGCGGGCCTCCTCCAGCACCTTGGGCCCCTTCAGCACTGTTTCGACATCCAGCAGCCCCAGCCCGGCCGCCTCGCCGGGCGGGCCTTCGATGCCGTCGGGATCGGCAATGCGCCGGCCCAGCATCTGGTAGCCGCCGCAGATGCCCAGCACCCGGCCGCCGCGCCGCCAATGGGCCATCAGGTCGATGTCCCAGCCCTGTGCCCGCAGGAAGGAGAGGTCGGCGATGGTCGCCTTGGTGCCGGGCAGGATCACCAGATCGCAGTCGCCCGGCAGCGGCTGACCCGGACGCACCATGGTCAGGGCGACGCCCGGCTCCTGCGCCAGCGGATCGAAATCGTCGAAGTTGGCGATCCGCGACAGCATCGGCACGGCGATGCGCAGCGCCCCGTCGCCGGCCTCCCGCGGCCGGTCGAGCGCCACCGCATCCTCGGCCGGCAGAATCGCCGCCTCGCGCAGCCAGGGCACCACGCCGAATCCGCGCCAGCCGGTGTGGCTCTCGATGATCCGCAGCCCTTCATCGAACAGGCGAACATCGCCGCGGAACTTGTTGATGAGAAAGCCCTTAATCCGCTCCTGCTCAGATTTCGGTAGAAGTGCGTGGGTGCCGACCAGACTGGCGATCACGCCGCCGCGGTCGATGTCGCCGACCAGCAGAACCGGCACGTCGGCCGCGGTGGCGAAGCCCATGTTGGCGATGTCGCCGGCCCGCAGATTGACCTCCGCCGGGCTGCCGGCCCCCTCGACCACCACGATGTCGGCCTCGCCCCGCAGCCGCTCGAAACTGTCCAGAACGGTGCCCAGCAGGTCGCGCTTGCGCGCCTGATAGTCGGCGGCGCGCGCGGTGCCGACCACCACGCCGCGCACCACCACCTGGCTGCCGACATCCGACTGCGGTTTCAGCAGCACCGGGTTCATATGGACGCTGGGCGCCACGCCGCAGGCCCGCGCCTGCAATGCCTGGGCACGGCCGATCTCGCCGCCGTCCGCCGTGACCGCGGCGTTGTTGGACATGTTCTGCGGCTTGAACGGCCGGACGCTCAGCCCGCGCCGCACCAGCGCCCGGCACAGCCCGGCCACCAGCAGCGACTTGCCGACATCCGAGCCGGTGCCCTGCAACATGATCGCCCGTGAGCGCATGGCTTCAGAACTCGATGCCGGCCTGGGCCTTCACCCCGGCCTCGAACGGGTGCTTGACCAGCGTCATCTCGGTGACGAGGTCGGCGGCGGCGATCAGTTCCGGCTTGGCGTTGCGGCCGGTGATGCAGACATGCAGGTCCGGCCGGCGGGCGGCCAGCGTCGCCAGCACCTCGTCCAGCGGCAGATAATCCATGCGCAGCACGATGTTCAGCTCGTCCAGCACGATCAGGCGATAGCGCGGATCGGCCATCAGTTCCTTGGCCTTGGCCCAGGCGGCCTCGGCGGCGGCGATGTCGCGGGCGCGGTCCTGGGTGTCCCAGGTGAAGCCCTCGCCCATCGTGTGGAAATCGACCAGATCCTCGAAGCGCTCCAGCGCCACCGTCTCGCCGGTGGACCAGGCGCCCTTGACGAACTGCACCATGCCGACGCGCATGCCGTGGCCGACGGCGCGCATCATTAGGCCGAAAGCGGCGGTGGACTTGCCCTTGCCCTTGCCGGTGTGGACCATCAGCAGGCCCTTCTCCACCGTCTTGGAGGCGAGCGCACGCTCCTGCAACGCCTTGCGCCGTTTCATCTTCTCGGCGTGGCGGCGGTTCAGCTCGTCTGTATCGGCCGTGTTGTCGTCGGTCATTCGGGAGTTCCCTTCACAAACATCGGCAGACCGGCGACGGTCAGCACGACGCGCGGCGCCACCGCCGCGATGGATTGGTGCAAGCGGCCGGCATGGTCGCGGAAGCGGCGCGCCAGCGCATTGTCGGGCACGATGCCGAGCCCGACCTCATTGGAAACGAGCACCACGCGGCCGGGCAGCGTCGGCAGTAGCTCCACCAGCGCCGCGGTTTCCGCCGCGATGTCGGTCTCGGCCATCATCAGGTTGGTCAGCCACAGCGTCAGGCAATCGACCAGGACGCCGGTGCCCTCGGCAGCCTGCCGGCGCAAGGTTGCGGTCAGGTCGCGCGGCTCCTCGATGGTCGTCCAGTCCGGACCGCGGTCGTCGCGGTGCTTCGCCACCCGCTCGGCCATCTCGGCGTCCCACACCTGCGAGGTGGCGATGTAGACCCGCGGCCCGCCCGACGCCGTCACCAGCCCCTCGGCATAGCGGCTCTTGCCCGAGCGGGCGCCGCCCAGCACCAAAGTGACGTCGGCAGTCATTCTCCCGGCCATCATTCCCAGGCGCTTCCGTCGCGGTGACGATAGGTGCCGTCGCGCCAGACCATGTCTTCGTCGGAATAGTCGATCTCATCGCCGCCGCTGCGGTCGCCGACCTCCAGAAAGCTGGCCGGACGGTCGCTGCGGTTGATCAGCCGGTGGCCATCGGCGACGCCCTGCGGAAAGCCGGCGCACATGCCGGGGGTCAGCCTCGTCTCGCCCGCGTCGGTCACCAGCGTCAGTTCGCCCTCCACAACATAGACGAACTCGTCCTGCCGGCTGTGCCAGTGGCGCAGGGCGGATGAGGCGCCGGGAGCCAGCCGGGTCAGGTTGACGCCGAAATTGCTCAAGCCCAGCCGGTCGCCCAGCACCACCCGGTGCCGGCCGGCGACCTGCGGCCGGAAGGACTGCGGATAGTCGGTGGCGCCGGTTTCGGCGGTCAGCGTCGCGGGATCGAGGACCGGTGGATTCGGCACGGGCGCTCTCCGGTTCTGTGGTGCGGGTCCGGACTGTCGCAAACCGCACCGGTGGCGTCAAACGCTGCCAGGTCCCCTTACGGAGCAGGCCCTTACAAAGCTGGGTTGCCGGGACCGTGGCTGGACAGGCGCCACTTCGCCCACCATGCTTATTGCAGCGCAAAACAACAACCTGCGATCCGATGTCCCGCCTGGAAATCATCAGCCGCCATCCCGCCAAAACACCTCCCGCCGGCGCCGCCAGGATGCCGCCGCTCCTGTTCGTCCATGGCGCCTTCAGCGGCGCCTGGATCTGGGACGCCAAGTTCCTGCCCTGGTTCGCCGAACGGGGATGGGAGGCGCACGCCGTCTCGCTCCGCGGCCACGGCAACAGCGAAGGGCGCAACCGGCTGCATGATTTCGGCATCGCCGACTATGTCGACGACGTGCTGGAGGCGGCGGGCCGCCTGTCCGCTCCTCCGGTACTGATCGGTCATTCGATGGGCGGCATGGTGGTGCAGCGCGCGCTGGCGAAGCGCCGCTTTCCGGCCGGCGTGCTGATGGCGTCGGCGCCGCCCTATGGCCTGCTGACTTCCACCATGGGGCTGGCCTGGCGCTCGCCCTACGTGTTCCAGCAGATGTCGATGCTGATGACCTTCGGCGAGACCGCGATCGACCCCGACGCCATCCGCCGCGCCATGTTCTCCGACAAGATGCCGCACGCCGAAGCGGCCAAGTACGAGAGCTTCCTGCAGGAGGAATCGCGCCGCGTCCTGCTCGACATCGGTGGCTGGATCCCCTTCCCCGTCCTGCCGCCGCGCGACATGCCGGTGCTGGTGATGGGGGCCGAGGAGGATGTGCTGTTCCCGCGCGCGGAAATCGTCGCCACCGCGATGGCGCTGGGCACCCAGCCGGTGTTCATGCCGGGCATGGGCCATGCGATGATGCTGGAACAGGACTGGCAGGCGGCTGCCGAGCGTGTCGAGACTTGGGTCGCCACGACGGTGACGGCCGCAACCGCCCCGTCCGGCTCCGCCGCCTGACCTGCCCGCCCCTAGACCTTCGGCCGTTCCGACCGCGAATAGTTGCTGAAATGCCCCTCCCTGGAGGCCTGCCGGCGGGCGGACTGGAGGATGGCGCCGGACTTGCCCTCTGGCGCCACATTCGACAGCTGGCGGGTCAGGTCGGCACCGCCGCAGGACGGGCAGGCAGGCGTCTCACCGGAGCGGACCAGGGTTTCGAACCCCTGGCCGCAGGACTGGCAACGGTAGGAATAGAGCGGCATCGCACCCTCGCGGAACGGATCGCATCGGTCCGAGCATGCCGCAATACCCACAACAAGAAAACGGTTTTGTTGCGCCGCAACAGCGACTCGTCAGGCCGCCGCTCCGCCGAAATCGAATCCGGCCGCCTCGACCGCCTGCTGCACCAGTTCGGCCGGGATGCCGCCGGCGACCACGACGGTGCCGGTTGCGAGATCGACGGTCACCGCGGCATTGGGAGCCGCCTTGGTGATCGCGTTGGAAACGGAGCGGGCGCAGCCGCTGCAGGTCATCCCATCCACCTTGTACGCATCAGTCATCGTTACTGGCATCGCCACGGGCTTCCTTTGGATCGGGTCAGCCGCCGGCATGGTGCGTCCGCACCACCGCGCTGACCGGGACAAGAACGAAGCCACGCTTTTGCACATCCGGCAACCAGGACGCCAGAGCCTCGATTGTCGCATCGTGCGGGTGGCCGATGGCGACGGCGTAGCCCTGGCGCTTCGCCACCTGTTCGGTCTTGCTCAGTTGGGCCTTCACCGCCGCCACGGTTTCCACATTGTCGAGGAACACGTCGCGCCCGACCCAGGGCATCTTCAGCTCCTGCGCCAGCCCGATTCCGGCGCTGTTGGGCGTCGTCCGGCTGTCCAGCCACAGCAGTCCGCGCCGGTGCAGTTCCGTCAGCACCGGCGCCAGTGCCGTCCGGTCGGCGGTGAATCGGCTGCCCATATGGTTGTTCACCCCGACATAGCCATCGAAGCTGTCCAGCGCCGCGCGGAACCGCTTCACGATCTCGCCCTTGTCCAGCGAAACCAGCAGCGCGTTCGGACCGGGATCGGCCTTCACGCTGGGCTCCATCGGCATGTGCAGCATCAGTTCATGCCCGTTGGCGCGGGCCGCCTTCGACTGGACCGACAGGTCGCGGGCATAGGGCAACCAGGACAGCGTCAGCGGACCGTGCAGCCCGGCCATCCGGGACGAGCGCTTGCGGTCGAGCCCCATGTCGTCGATGACGATGGCGATGATCGGCCTGCCCTGCGGAACCTCGGCCGGCAGCGCATTCCTGCGCCACAATGCCGCATTGCCCGAGGGCGCCTGCACCGGGGGCTGGGCCGGGGGAACCGGCGGCGGCAGCATCGCCACGGTGGTGGCGGGCGGGCGCGTTTCCGCCTGGGCCGGCTTTTCCGGCACCGCATGCTCCGGGCCGTCCGCCGCATGCTGGACAGGCGCCGGAGCCTCCGCCTTCGCCGCCGGCAGCGAGGGGGGCGACGGCGGCACGGCTGCCTGCTGGGGCGGGACCTGCTGGGCCGGACTCTGCTGAACAGGGGCCTGCTGGGCACGCTCGCCGCCGGACCGGCTGCCGGTCAGCGTCGCCACGCCCATCGCCACCGCGAACACCGCAGCAACCGCCGCCAGAGCCAGGACGAAGGGATTCGACAGAAAGGGGGGAAGCGGAACCTTGCGGGCTTTCGAAGGCACCTTGCGGGCCATGGTGACGATGTCCATCCTGCGACCGGGGCGGCGCACAGTGGCACCCTGCCGCAGCGACCGCAATTGCTCAAACGACACAGACGACCACCGCAGCGGCGCCGTCATTCCAACGGCCCGACCGGTCCCCGGAGATTGCCCGATGCGCCCGTACCTTGTCACCGTCCCGCTGCTGCTGGCTGCCTCCACCTCCTCTGCGCTGGCCGCCGGCGGCCCGCAATGCCCGCCGACCGTCAGCGTGACCGCCCAGCCGGAAGCGCCGGGCGGCTGGGCACCCTATCCGGGCCGCGACAGCCACAGCTTCATCGGCATCACCCTGATCGAAGGCGACCGCAGCCAGCAGATGGCCAGCAGCTCGCGCACCACCCTGGCGCCCGACAGCGAGACCAGGCACGCGCGCCGTCTGGTCCAGCTCTGGGAGTTCGACGCCGCGCAGCGCGGCAAGCTCTTCGTGCTCTGCCGGTATCGCGGCACCGAGGCGACGCTCGCCGCCGACCTGCCGCGCCAGACCCGCCGCTGCACGCTGACGCTGGAAACCGACATCCGCGGCGACGTCCTGGACGAGCCGAAGACACCGCCGCAGCTCGACTGCCGGTGAGGACGCGAGGCCCCAGGGCGAAGTTCTGCGCGGAGGCTGGAAATCCGCCCTTTCAGCCGCTAGGGTGTCCATCGTTGGAACAGGGCCGGAACGGCCCGGACGACCCGGGCGAAGGTGACCGGGCAAAGGTGGAAGGCGGAAGGCGCATGCTGCTGCTCATCGATAACTACGACAGCTTTACCTACAACCTCGTCCATTATCTGGGCGAGCTTGGCGCCGACGTGCAGGTCCGCCGCAACGACGCCCTGACGGTGGACGAAGCGATGGTGCTGCGTCCCGACGGCATCGTCCTGTCCCCCGGCCCCTGCGATCCCGACCGCGCCGGCATCTGCCTGCCCCTGATCGACGCCGCCGCCAAGGCCCGCCTGCCGCTGATGGGCGTCTGCCTCGGCCACCAGTCCATCGGGCAGGCCTTCGGCGGCCGGGTGATCCGCGCGCCGGTCCCCATGCACGGCAAGGTCGACAACATCCGGCACGAGGGCCGCGGCGTGCTCGCCGGCCTGCCCAGCCCGTTCCGCGCCACCCGCTACCACTCGCTGATCGTCGAGCGCGACACGCTGCCCGCCTGCCTGGAGGTGACCGGCGAGACCGCCGACGGCCTGATCATGGCGCTGGCCCACCGCGAGTTGCCGATCCACGGCGTGCAGTTCCACCCCGAGAGCATCGAGAGCGAGCACGGCCACAGGATCCTGCAGAACTTCCTGGATCTGACCCGCCCCCGCCCGCAAAGCGCGCCGCTGGAGACCGCGGCATGAGCGGCGATCTGTCCGACATGAAGGCCATCCTGGGCAAGGTCGCCACCGGCGCCGCCCTGACCGAGGCCGAGGCCGGCTTCGCCTTCGACATCATCATGTCCGGCAACGCCACCCCGTCGCAGATGGGCGGCTTCCTGATGGCGTTGCGCGTCCGGGGTGAGACGGTGGACGAGATCACCGGCGCCGCCCGCGTCATGCGTGCCAAGGCGATCCCCGTCGAAGCGCCTCCCGGCACCATCGACACCTGCGGCACCGGCGGCGACGGCGCCGGCACCTACAACATCTCCACCGCCGCGGCGCTGGTGGTGTCGTCCTGCGGCGTGCCGGTCGCCAAGCACGGCAACCGCGCCATCTCGTCGAAGTCCGGTGCCGCCGACGTGCTCGGCTCGCTGGGCGTCAACCTTGACTGCGACTTCGCGCTGGTCCGCAAGGCGCTGTGGGATGCCGGCATCGCCTTCCTGATGGCGCCGCGCCACCACCTCGCCATGCGCAACGTCGGCCCGACCCGCGTCGAGCTTGGGACCCGCACCGTCTTCAACCTGCTGGGCCCGCTCGCCAACCCGGCGACCGCCAAACGGCAGGTGCTCGGCGTCTTCTCCAAGCAGTGGGTGGAGCCGCTGGCCCAGGTGCTGAAGCGGCTGGGCTCCGAGGCCGCCTGGGTCGTCCACGGCTCCGACGGGCTGGACGAGATCACCACCACCGGCCCCACCACTGTCGCCCAGTTGAAGGACGGCGAGGTGACGGTGTTCGAGGTGACGCCGGAGGATGCCGGTCTGCCGCGCGCCCGGATCGAGGAGTTGAAGGGCGGCGACGCCCAGGTCAACGCCGAGGCGATCCATGCCCTGTTCGACGGGGTGCGCAGCCCCTACCGCGACATCGTGCTTCTGAACGCCGCCGCGGCCCTGCTGGTGTCCGGCAAGGCCGCGACCCTGAAGGATGGTGTCGCCATGGCCGCCGACGCCATCGACAGCGGCGGCGCCCGCGACCGCCTGCGCCGGCTGGTCGCCATCACCAACGAGGCAACGGCCTGATGAGCGACGTTCTGACCCGCATCAACGACGACAAGCGCGCCCTGGTGGCCTCCCGCAAGGCCGCCCGTCCCTTGTCGGAGGTGGAGGCCGCCGCCAGGGCCGCCAACGAGAGCAACCCGCCGCGCGGCTTCATCCGGGCGCTGAGCGCCGCGGTCGAGGCCGGCCGCTACGGCCTGATCGCCGAGATCAAGAAGGCGAGCCCGTCCAAGGGCCTGATCCGTCCCGATTTCGACCCGCCGGCGCTGGCCCGTGCCTACCGCGAGGGCGGTGCGACCTGCCTGTCGGTGCTGACCGACGAGCCTTATTTCCAGGGCAAGGACGAGTATCTGGTCGCCGCCCGCGCTGCGGTGGATTTGCCGGTCCTGCGCAAGGACTTCATGGTCGATCCTTATCAGATCGTTGAAGCCCGCGCGCTGGGTGCCGACTGTATTCTGATCATCATGGCGTCGCTGTCCGATGCCCAGGCGGCGGAGATCGAGGACGCCGCCATCGCCCAGGGCCTGGACGTGCTGGTCGAGGTGCACGACCGCGCCGAACTGGACCGCGCGCTGCTGCTGAGGACTCCTCTGCTCGGTGTCAACAACCGCAATCTCAAGACCTTGGCGGTCGATATTGCGACGACGGAAGAGCTGGCCGCCAACGTGCCGGCCGACCGCATGCTGGTGGCGGAAAGCGGGCTCTACAGCCCCGCCGATCTGGCCCGGATGGCGAAGGTCGGGGCGCGCTGCTTCCTGGTTGGCGAATCGCTGATGCGGCAGGCCGACGTCACCGCCGCCACCCGCGCCCTGCTGGCTCCGGTGTGATGCGATGACCGATGTGGTGGCCGATACGGGAGCAGAAGCGAGAGCCGATGTGCTGATCGCTGCGGAGAGCCCGCGCCAGGATGCCGTGATCGCGCTGGTGGCGGCGCTCGACCGCTATCTGCTGGATCTCTACCCGGCGGATACCTGCCACCTGCTCGACATCGGCGAACTGGAGGCGCCGGACCTGCGCTTCCTCGTCGCCCGCAAGGACGGCGTTGCGGTCGGCTGCGCGGCGCTCCGCGTCGATCCGACCGGTTACGGCGAGATCAAGCGGATGTATGTCGATCCCGCTGCCCGTGGACAGCGCATCGGCGACCGTCTGCTCGCCCGGCTGGAGGAACTGGCACAGGCGGAGGGCTTGAACGCCCTGCTGCTCGAATCGGGCATCCATCAGCCCGAGGCGCTGGCGCTCTACCGCAAGGCCGGATTCACCGACCGCGGCCCCTATGCCTGCTACCAAGACAATGGCGTCAGCGTCTTCATGGAAAAGCTTTTGACGGAGACCGTGCGATGACCGGCTTCACCCATTTCGACGCCGAGGGCAAGGCGGTGATGGTCGACGTCTCCGACAAGGCGGACACCGAACGCACCGCGACAGCCGCGGCGACCGTGCTGATGCAGCCGGAAACCCTGGCGCTCATCATGCAGGGCGGGGTGAAGAAGGGCGACGTGCTGTCGGTCGCCCGGCTGGCCGGCATCATGGGGGCCAAGCGCACGCCCGACCTGATCCCGCTGTGCCACCCGCTGATGCTGACCTCGGTCAAGGTCGACCTGTCCTGCGATCCCGCCCGCAACGCGGTGGACGTGACGGCGACCTGCAAGCTGAAGGGCCAGACCGGCGTGGAGATGGAGGCGCTGACCGCCGTCACCGTCGCAGCATTGACCGTCTACGACATGTGCAAGGCGGTGGACCGCGGCATGACCGTCACCGACGTGCGTCTGTTGCACAAGGCCGGCGGCAAGAGCGGCAAGTGGGGCGCGTCCTCCTCCACCGGAGCCTGACGCCATGATCTCCGTCGCCGAGGCGCGTGCCCGCATCCTGTCGGCCTTCACCGCCCTCCCGGCGGAGACCGTCGCCCTGCCCGACGCTCTCGGCCGTGTGCTGGCCGAACCGGTGGTCGCCCGGCTGACCCAGCCGCCCTTCAACGCCGCCGCCATGGATGGCTGGGCCCTGCGTGCCGCCGACATCGCCGCCGCGACCGCCGAGGCCCCCGTCCCGCTGCGCCGCATCGGCGAATCCGCCGCCGGCCACGCCTTCACCGGCAGCGTCGGCGCGGGTGAGGCGGTGCGCATCTTCACCGGCGCTCCCCTGCCCGATGGTGCCGACGCCGTGGTGATGCAGGAGGATTGCAGCGTCGACGAGGCCACCGTGCGGATCGGCCGCGCCGTGGCCGCCGGCCGCTTCGTCCGCGAGGCTGGCTTCGACTTCACGGCCGGTCAGGAGCTTCTGCCGAAGGGACGGCGCCTGACCGCGCGCGACATCGCGCTGGCCGCCGGCGGCAACGTGCCGTGGCTGTCGGTCCACCGCCGGCCGCGCATCGCCGTCCTCGCCACCGGCGATGAGATCGCCCTGCCCGGCGACCCGCTGGGTCCGAGCCAGATCGTCAGCACCAATGCGCTCGGCCTCTGCGCCCTGGTGACCGCCCAGGGCGGGCTCGCCCATAATCTTGGCGTCGCCAAGGACACGCCGGAAAGTGTGGCGGCCCTGGCGAAGGGAGCCGCCGGCTGCGACCTGCTGGTCACCACCGGCGGGGCGGCGCATGGCGATTACGACCTCGTGCGCGATGTGCTGGCCGAACGCGGCGTGGCGCTGGAGGTGCAGACGGTGGCGATGCGTCCGGGCAAGGCACTGATGTTCGGCCGTGCCGGGTCGGTGCCGCTGCTTGGCCTGCCCGGCAACCCGGTGTCCACCGGCGTCACGGCGCTCCTGTTCCTCCGCCCGATCCTGCGCGTGCTGCAGGGCCTGCCGCCGGAGGACGACCGCGTGCCGCTGCGCGCCCGCCTGACCGGCGCGCTGAGGGCCAACGACCGGCGCGAGGAATATCTGCGCGCCACCCTCGCCGCCGGCCCGGACGGTGTCCTGACCGTCACGCCCTTCGCCCGGCAGGACAGCGCCATCACCACCCTGTACGCCCAGGCCGATTGCCTGATCCCCCGCCCGCCCAATGCCGACCCGGAGCCGGCCGGCGCCATGGTGACCGTGCTTCCTTTGACGGATGGGGTGCTCAGCATTTAGACTTGAACAGAGCGCCAGGACATGGCGCTTGGACGAAGACTGGAACAGGTGAACATCACCCGGAAAACTGTTTCACAGCGTTCCAAATGTTCCACACAAGTTCTAAAAGAAGCCGATGGGGGGCTTGACGCGCAGCAGGAACCAAACTAGAACATGGAGCAACGTTTAGTTTTTGTTCCATCTTCAGTCTGGCCGAGGCCGGGAGGCATCCATGCTCACGCGCAAGCAGCACGAATTGCTGCTGTTCATCCACGAACGGCTTGGCCAGGGCGGTGTCTCGCCGTCGTTCGACGAGATGAAGGACGCCCTGGGCCTGAAGTCCAAGTCGGGTATCCATCGCCTGATCACCGGGCTCGAGGAGCGCGGGTTCATCCGCCGCCTGCCCCACCGGGCCCGTGCGCTGGAGGTTCTGCGCCTTCCCGAGGGTCTCGACGCCTCCCGCAACCGGACCGCGGCTGCCAAGCCGAAGTTCCAGCCCAACGTCATCAAGGGCGATTTCGCCTTCGCCGGCCGCGATACCGCTCCACCCGCCCCGACCCCGGCCGCCGCGAACGAGACGGTCCAGCTCCCGCTCTATGGCCGGATCGCCGCCGGAACGCCCATCGAGGCTCTGCGCGACAACAGCGCCTTCGTCGACGTCCCCGCTTCCATGCTGACCGGTGGCGACCATTACGCCCTGGAGGTTTCCGGCGACTCGATGATCGAGGCCGGCATCCTCGATCACGACACCATCGTCATCCAGCGCTGCGATGCGGCGGAGAACGGCACGATTGTCGTCGCTTTGGTGGACGAGGGCGAAGTGACACTGAAGCGCCTGCGCCGCAAGGGCAACACCATCGCCCTGGAACCCGCCAACGCCGCCTATGAGACCCGCATCTTCGGTGCCGACCGCGTCCGCGTACAGGGCAAGCTGGTCGGTCTCGTGCGCAAGTACTGAGCTTTTCCTGCCCGACCGCCGATCCTCTCCTCCGTCCCCGCGGCGGATGGGATCGGTGAGGTCCAAGCTCCTCTCACTTTCCTCCGGTCCAGGGCCGATCTCCCCGCAGCCCGCGCACCGTCTCCACCGTCACCCCCTCGGCGGTCACCGTCAGCGCATGCGCGCCTTCATGGCGCAGGGTCCAGCGGTCCACCACCAGGTCCGCCCGGCAGCGCCGCGCCACCTCGGCCGTCACCACCGCATCGACCGCCCCGCAGTCTTCGTCCAGCGCATCCGGCAGCCGCGGCAAAGCCACCGTCTTTCCCCGTACCCGGTACAGGCAGCCAAGCGCGTCGCAATCCAGCGAGCGCCCTCCCCCGCTCCATCCCCCGTCGGCCGGCCAGGCATCGGCCACCGACCGCTCGCCATCGCGCTCCCGCCAGGTTTCGGTCATCCGCCCGCCGCCCTTGACCGACGCGCTGAGCCGCCCATCCGGCAGCCTGACCGCCATCACCGTCCCGTCGCCGGCCACCAGCACATCCGGCCGCACCGCCAGCATCGGCGAGGCCAGCCCCGCCAGGACCGGCAGCATTCCCAGCCAACGCCACCACCGCGTCCACAGGCACAGCCAGATCCCTCCCATCACCAGCAGGGCGAACCCGTCCGCCGGCATCGCCCGCACGGTCAGCGAGGCCCAGGGGAGACGGCCGAAGAACTCCGCCGTCCAGATCACCGCCCGGTCGCCCCAGTTCATGGCGATCAGCGCCGGCGCCTCCAGTCCGAAGGGCAGCAGCGCGTAGGCGATCAGGCTCCACGGCATGACCCAGAAGGACGTGATGGGAATGGCGATCAGGTTCGACAGCACGCCATAGAAGGCGATCTGCTGGAAATGGAAGAGCGAAAAGGGCAAGGTCGCCAGCGTCGCCACCACGCTGGTCAGCAGAATCCCGCCGACATAGAACAACCCGCGCACGATCCATCCCGCATCGCGCCGCCATTCCGCCAGCCTGACGCTGCCCTTCTCGAAAGCGGCGATCAGCGCCACCACAGCGGCGAAGGACATCTGGAAGCTCGGCCCCAGCATGCCCTCCGGGTCCATCGCCATGGTGACCAGCCCGGCGAAGGCGACCAGCCGCATGCTCAGCGGGTGGCGGTCCAGCATGATCGCCCCCATCACCATGCCGGTCATCAGCACCGACCGCACCGTCGGCAGCGGCGCCCCGACCAGCAGCGTGTAGGCGAGCGCCGACAGGATGCCGAACAGGGCCGCGATCTTCTTGATCGGCCAGCGCAGCGCGATATAGGGCACCGCCGCCAGCAACGCCCGCACGACATAGAACAGGATGCCGGCGGCGATGCCGACATGAAGGCCGGAGATCGACAGCAGATGCGCCAGCCCGCTGTTGCGGAAGTCGTCCATCGTCGCTTCCGGGATGCCGAACTCCTCGCCGTTCAGCAGCGCCGTGGTGACGCTCGCCTCCACCGGATCGCCGATGGCAACCACCACCCGCTCGGCAATCGCGCCGCGCGCCTTCTCGAAGGCGACGGCGACCGTGCTCCACCCCGTCACCGGCGGCGCCTCGACCAGTTCCGGCGCACCGGTGGCAAAGCCCGTACCGCCCAGCCCCATGAACCAGGCCCGCCGCTGGAAGTCGAAGGCACCGGGTTCGGCCGGCGCCTGCGGCGGCAGCAGCGTCGCCCGCAGCCGCACCACCGATCCGGGCGCCGGTGCCGGGAAGCGGTCCGACAGGCGGACGCGCACGGCGGCCGGCGTCCGTTCCGGCGCCAGCTTGCCGATGCTCACGTCCCGCAGGGTGATCCGTGTCGCGCCCGGCCGCCGCTCCACCGCCATCACCCGGCCGGTGACGGTCGCACCGGCGATGCTGCGGCTCAGCACCGGTGCCGCCATGCGGATGGTGTGCGCCTGCGCCACCAGGAACCCCGCCGCCAGCATCAAGAGCGCCATCGCCACGCCGGCCATGGCGAACCATCGCCGCAGCGCCAGCACCAGCACCGTGCAGCCGCCGACCGCCGCCGCGCCGATCCACCAGTCGGGCTCCTGCCGCAGCCCGAAATAGAACGACACACCGGCCCCAAAAGCGACGGGCAGCCACAGCACCCAGCGCTCACCCTCCGCCTCCGCGAGCGCCACGAGTCGCCCGCCGATGCGCGCCAGCAGTCGCCGCCAACGTCCGCCGAGTGTCGCGGGACCGTCGGTTTCCTCCTCCGGCCAGCCGGCGGCCGTCACCGGTAACGGATTCCAGGCGCAGCGATGCCATCTGCGAGCCCCTCAACGACCGTCCATGCGCGCATCGCATTGCCTCCAAGCCAGGTGGCTGTGTTAAACCACGGTGTCGAACCACCGGCGCATCATACCAGCGCCGAACCGGAAATTGAGAGACCGATGACCGTCGTCACCCGCTTCGCTCCGT
This sequence comes from Azospirillum sp. A23, assembly GCF_042938965.1. Lineage (NCBI taxonomy): Bacteria > Pseudomonadati > Pseudomonadota > Alphaproteobacteria > Rhodospirillales > Azospirillaceae > Azospirillum > Azospirillum sp. A23. Next base: position 1,440,756 of record NZ_CP170667.1, read on the forward strand.
CGCCGACCGGCTTTCTGCACATCGGCGGTGGCCGCACCGCCCTGTTCAACTGGCTGTACGCCCGCAACACCGGTGGCAAGTTCCTGCTGCGGATCGAAGACACCGACCGGCAACGGTCCACCGACGCGGCGGTGGACGCCATCATCGACGGGCTGAAGTGGCTGGGTCTGGATTGGGACGGCGACGTCGTCAGCCAGTTCGAGCGCAAGGACCGCCATGCCGAGGTCGCGTACCAGATGCTGGCCGCCGGCAAGGCCTATCGCTGCTATTGCAGCCCGGAAGAGCTGGAAGAGATGCGCGCCGCCCAGAAGGCCGCCGGCCAGCCGATGCGCTACGATGGCCGCTGGCGTGACCGTCCCGAGTCCGATGCCCCTCCGGGCGTGGCACCGGTGATCCGGCTGAAGGCGCCGCAGGAAGGCCAGACCGTCCTGAACGACCTCGTTCAGGGCGAGGTGACGGTGCAGAACGCCCAGCTCGACGACCTGATCCTGCTGCGCGCCGACGGCACGCCGACCTATCTGCTGGCGGTGGTGGTGGACGACCACGACATGGGCGTCACCCACGTCATCCGCGGCGACGACCATCTGACCAACACCTTCCGCCAGATCCAGATCTTCAACTCCATGGGCTGGGACCTGCCGCGTTTCGGCCATATCCCGCTCATCCACGGGCCGGACGGCGCCAAGCTGTCCAAGCGCCATGGCGCGCTTGGCGTCGATGCCTACCGCGACATGGGCTATCTGCCGGAGGCGGTCCGCAACTATCTGCTGCGGCTCGGCTGGTCGCATGGCGACGACGAGATCATCTCGACCGAGCAGTCGATCGAGTGGTTCAACCTGGAGAGCATCGGCCGGTCGGCGTCGCGTTTCGACTTCGCCAAGCTGGAGAATCTGAACGCCCATTACATGCGCCTGGCCGACGATTCCCGCCTGATCGGCCTGATCGCTCCGCGGTTGGAAACCGATCTCGGCCGCAGCCTGTCCGAGGCGGAACGCGACCTTCTGACGCGGGCGATGAACGGGCTGAAGCAGCGCGCCCGCACCGTCGTCGATCTGGCTCAGAGCGCACGCTTCTACGTTGCGCCGCAGCCGCTCAGCTATGACGAAAAAGCAACCGCTCTGCTGGATGAAAAGGGCCGCAACCTGTTGAAGGAGCTGGCGGCCGCCTTCGCCGCCGAGCCGGAGTTCACCGCCGCCGCGCTCGAAGCCCAGGTCCGCGCCTTCGCCGAGGCACGGGGCGAAAAGCTGGGCAAGGTGGCGCAGCCGCTGCGCGCCGCGCTGACCGGGTCGACGGTGTCGCCGCCGATCTTCGAGGTGGCCGAACTGCTGGGTCGGGAAGCGACGCTTTCTCGCATCCGCGATGCAGCGGGTGCAGCATAATGGTCATTTCCGTGCGTTGCCATCGGGCAGCCATGGAACTATGCTGCGCCGACGAAAAAAGGGCACCAAGCCCGACCCTCAACGATAAGGACGTGCCGAGATGACCCAGACTGAGGACGGCAAGGACACCGTTACCCTCATCGACAATAAGACGGGCAAGCAGGTCACGATGCCGATCATGCACGGCAGCGTCGGGCCGAGCGTGATCGACATCCGCAAGCTCTACGCCGAGACCGGCTATTTCACCTACGATCCGGGCTTCACCTCCACGGGCAGCTGCGAATCGGGCATCACCTACATCGACGGCGACGAGGGTGTGCTGCTGCACCGCGGCTACGCCATCGATGAGCTGGCCGAGCATTCGACCTTCCCGGAAGTCTGCTTCCTCCTGCTCAACAACCACCTGCCGACCGCGGCCGAGCGCACGGAGTTCGAGAACATCCTGCGCCGCCACTCGATGGTGCACGAGCAGCTGACCAAGTTCTACAGCGGCTTCCGCCGTGACGCCCACCCGATGGCGATCATGTGCGGCGTCGTCGGCGCCCTGTCGGCCTTCTACCACGACTCGCTGGACATCAACGATCCGACCGCGCGCAAGATCGCCGCGCATCGCCTGATCGCCAAGATGCCGACGATCGCGGCGATGGCCTACAAGTACTCGACCGGCCAGCCCTTCATGTATCCGCGCAACGACCTGTCCTACGCGGAGAACTTCCTCTACATGACCTTCGGCACGCCCTGCGAGCCGTTCAAGGTCAACCCGATCCTGTCCAAGGCGATGGACAAGATCTTCATCCTGCATGCCGACCACGAGCAGAACGCCTCGACCTCCACCGTCCGTCTGGCCGGTTCGTCGGGCGCCAACCCGTTCGCCTGCATCGCCGCCGGCATCGCCTCGCTGTGGGGTCCGGCCCACGGCGGTGCGAACGAAGCCGTTCTGAAGATGCTGGAGGAAATCGGCTCGGTGGATCGCATCCCCGAGTTCGTCCGCCGCGCCAAGGACAAGAACGACAACTTCCGCCTGATGGGCTTCGGCCACCGGGTCTACAAGAACTACGACCCGCGCGCCCAGGTCATGCGCCAGACCTGCCACGAGGTTCTCGGCGAGCTCGGCATCAAGGACGAGCCGCTGCTGGACATCGCGATGGAGCTGGAGAAGATCGCCCTGTCGGACGAGTACTTCATCGAGAAGAAGCTCTATCCGAACGTCGATTTCTATTCGGGCATCATCCTGAAGGCGATGGGCTTCCCGACCAGCATGTTCACCGTGCTGTTCGCGCTGGCCCGCACCGTCGGCTGGATCAGCCAGTGGAAGGAGATGATCGAGGACCCAGTGCAGAAGATCGGCCGTCCGCGTCAGCTCTACACCGGCGATGTCAAGCGGCCGTTCGTGCCGCTGGCCGAGCGTGGCTAACCGGCCCACAGCCCATATCGGAATGGGCGGCTCCAACGGAGCCGCCCAGGACCCGACTGCGTACATCGTTCCGGCCCGGCGGGTGCGTCTGCGCCCGCCGGCCAACGACAACCGGGCGCCGCTTGGCTGGCGCGTCCGCCGGTTGGTCGTCTATCTGCTGATCCTGGCGCTGATCGCCGGGATCGTCTTCGTCTGAGGCAGTCCGTCAGCCGTCGCTTTCCAGCGCGAAGCCTTCGTCGATCCAGCCGGTCACGCCACCGATCATCAGTTTGACCGGCCGCCCGATCCGCGCCAGACGCAGAGCCGCGCGATCCGCCCCGTTGCAATGGGGACCGGCGCAATAGACCACGAACAGCGTTCCCTCCGGCCACTCGGCCATCCGACACTCCGTGATCTTGCCATGCGGCAGGTTCAAGGCGCCCGGCACATGGCCACGCGCATAAGCTGCCGGCCCGCGGACATCGAGCAGGACGAAATCCGGCACACCGGACTTCGATGAGTCGTGAACATCCCAGCAATCGGTCTCCAGGGACAGGCGCCTGGCAAAGTGCGCCTCCGCCTGTTCGGAAGGAGCAGCGGGAATTTCGGTGACGAGACTGGCCATGTTGTCCTCTTCGCAATCGCCCGATGAATGATGAGGACCCAATCATCCCTGTGGCGGCTTCGGCTGGAAAGTGGCGCGATTGCCAGCTATCGTACAGGTCATGCCAAATGCCCTTTCCCCGCTGGCGGTCGCACTCGCCTATGATGGTCTCTGCACCTTCGAGTTCGGTGTCGCCGTCGAGGTGTTCGGCCTGCCCCGTCCGGAGTTGGGACCGGACTGGTATCGCTTCGCCGTTGCGGCACTCGACGACGGCCCGTTGCGGGCAATGGGAGGCATCCGCGTCGAGGCGGATGGTGGTCTCGGCCTTCTCGACCAAGCCGACATCATCGTCATTCCCGGATGGCGCGGCGCAATGGAGCCGGTTCCCACTGCATTGACTGCCGCCCTTCGACAGGCGAACTCCAGGGGCGCCCGCATCCTGTCGATCTGCTCCGGAGCCTTCGTTCTTGCCGCCTCCGGTCTGCTGAACGGCCGCCGGGCGACCACTCACTGGCGATATGCCGCAACGCTTGCGGACCTCTATCCCGACATCCGGGTGGTGCCCGATGTGCTGTATGTGGATGAAGGCAACATCCTGACCTCCGCCGGCAGCGCGGCCGGCATCGACCTCTGCCTGCATCTGGTCCGTCGCGATTTCGGCCCGGAGGCGGCGAACAGCGTCGCCCGCCGTCTGGTGGTGCAGCCCCACCGCGAAGGCGGTCAGGCTCAGTTCATCGAAACGCCGGTGCCGATAGCCCGCGAGGGGGCGCGTCTGGCCCCCTGCTCGACCATCTGCGGGAGACGCTGGCGGAGACCCACAGCCTCTCGAGCATGGCGTCACGGGCGGGCATGAGCCTGCGGACCTTCCTGCGCCGTTTTCAGGCGATGACCGGCACCACCCCCGGCGACTGGCTACTGACCGAACGTCTGGCCCGGGCCCGCGAGGTGCTGGAATGCAGCAGCCTGCCGGTGGAGGAGGTGGCGACCTTGACCGGCTTCGGTTCCGCCGCCACCCTGCGCCACCATTTCCGGCAAAGGCTGGGGCTCAGTCCGGCGAGTTACCGGACGCGCTTCCGCCGGCTTCCTGTCGATGATCCCGCCGCGTCGAAAAAGGGCGCGGCCGTCGCCGACCACGCCCTTTCCAGAAAACGGTAATGTACTGAACGGTCACTTCCGCTCGATCAGCTCGACCTTATAGCCGTCCGGATCCTCGATGAAGGCAATCACCGTGGTGCCGTGCTTCATCGGGCCGGGCGGGCGCGGGATCTTCACGCCTTCGGCCGCCAGCTTCTCGCAGGTGCCGTAGATGTCCGGTACGCCCAGCGCGATGTGGCCATAGGCGGTACCGATCTCGTACGGCTCCTTCTGATCCCAGTTGTGAGTCAATTCCAGAACGGCAGTGTCGGACTCTTCGCCATAGCCGACGAAGGCGAGGGTGAAACGACCGCCTTCAAAATCATTTCGGCGCAACAGCTTCATGCCGAGCAGGCGGGTGTAGAAGTCCAGCGACTTCTCCAGATCCAACACGCGCAGCATCGTGTGCAACAGACGGAATTCGCTCATGGTCTCTGTTCTCCCGTTCGGGGTTTGCCCTCTTGGGGCCTGATCGAGCGGTGCTCTGCGACAACGTCCAGAATGGCGCGCGCGGCCCGTTCGCTCGGCGGGATATCTCCCTGCCCCAGCCAGCGGGCAACCTCGGCGACGCCATCGATCTGCACCTGACGCGCCTCCGGATCGTCGAGCAGGCGCCCCAGTTCGGCCGCCAGTTTATCGGGTCGGCAGTCCTGTTGCAGCAGTTCCGGAACCAGCATGCGGTCGAGCATCAGGTTGACGAGGTTCACATACTTGACCCGGATCAGCCGCCGATAGAGCGCGACCGTCACCGGGTTGAGCCTATAGGCGATGACTGTCGGCAGCCGGGCAAGCGCCAACTCCAACGCCACGGTACCCGAGGCGGCGAGTGCCACCTCCGCTGCGGCGAAGGCGTCGTATTTCTCGGTGTCCCCTTCGACCAGAAGGGTTCGGACCGGCCAGTCGGCAATGGCAACAGCGACACGGTCACGCACCGTCGCCACAGTCGGCACCACCGCCACCAGATCGGGATGGGACGGACGTAGCAGGTCCAGCGTCGCGCGGAAATCCGGCAGCAGACGCGACACTTCGCCCTTTCGGCTGCCTGGAAGCACGGCCACGACACGGTCGGTCGCGGCAATCCCATGGCGTTGGCGGAATCCCGGCCCATCTCCCCTGCCCGCCCGACCCTCGACAACCGAATGGCCGACAAAGGTGCAAGCCAGCCCCTCCTTCTCAAAATAGGGTGGCTCGAACGGAAGCACCGCAAGAAGGTGATCGTAGATGGCCGCATACTTCGCCGCACGCTTGGGCTTCCATGCCCAGACCGTCGGAGCCACATAATGGATCAACGGAATTGCCGGATCGGCCGCACGCAGCTTTTTCGCAACGCGCACCGTGAATCCGGGCGAATCGATGCCGACCACCGCGTCGGGACGCATGCGCAGGATTTCAGCCACCGTCTGGTCGATGCGGCGAATCAGGTTCGGCAGATGCGGCAGCAGCTCGAAAATACCGAACAGCGTCAGTTCCGCCATCGGGAAGAGGCTGACCAGCCCCTCCGCCGTCATCCGCTCACCGCCGATACCGACGAAGCGAACCTTGCCGCCGGTCAGCCGCTTCGCCGCCGCCATCAGCCGCGCGCCAAGCGCATCGCCGGACGGTTCGCCAGCGATCAGGAACAGCGTCGGTGCATCGTCAGTCACATCGGCGACAACCATATGACCGGCAGTCATTGCGGGATCTCGATGCCGACGACGAACAGGCCGAGACGGTCTGCCGCCTCGGCCACCGCGGCACGGTCGACCAGCAGGCTGCCGCCGGCTTCGACCGCAATGCCACGCAGCCCCGAGGCCGCAGCCCGCTCCACGGTGGTGACCCCCATGGTGGGCAGGTCAATGCGGCGGTCCTGCTTGGGTTTCTTCACCTTGACCAACACGCCGCCAAGGCCCGGCCGGATCAATCCAGCGCAGCGGCCAAGCATAGCGTCGGTCCCTTCGATCGCCTCGACCGCCAGGACGAAGCCTTGCTGAACGACGGCACCCTGCCCGACATCAAGCGCGCCAAGGGCCCGGGCAACCTCGACCCCGCGGGCAATGTCCCGCTCCGCGTCGGCATCGGGCATCAGCCGGCCCACTGGCCCTGCGACGGTCAGCAGATCCTTCAGCAGTTCGTGCAAACCGACCACACGGAACCCGTCCTCCTCGACCTCGCGCACGACGGCCCGCAGCAGGCCGTCATCGCCCAAAGCGCGTGTCCCGACGCGGGCGAGAAAGCGCGCGGTGCGCCAATCCGGCATCAACTCGGTGAAGGACGGCCGCCTGACGGGTCCGGCGAGCACGACCTCCCCGACGCCTTCCTCGTGAAGGCGGCGCAGGATCGTGCCGGCAGCGCCGAAACGACTCCACAGATGCGGAAGTCCCGCAACCGTTTGCGGATCGGTATGACCGTCGAAGGCGACAATGAAGACATCGCGACCCTGCCCACGCACCGCCTCGGCGATGCGGGCGGGCAGCGTACCGCCACCGGCCAGGATCGCCAGCTTGGGTCCTGCCGCCGGCGATCCTTTACTTTGCGTAGTATCGGCCATCGGCCGGTTGCCTCAGCTCTCGCGCGGCTGGCAGAGAGACCGGGCTTCCTTGGCCCGGATGAAGGACAGAACGTCCGAAATCAGCGCCCGCTCGCCGAAGTCACGGCCGACCCCGTCGACCCGTTCGGCGAAGGTGCCTTCCGGACCGAACAGCATGCGATAGGCGGCGCGCAATGCGTGGATGTCGTCCTTCTTGAAGCCACGACGCTCCAGCCCCACCAGGTTCAGGCCGGCCAGCCGTGCCCGGTCGCCCATCACGAGACCGAAGGGAATCACGTCATTCTCGACGCCCGACATGCCGCCGATCATGGCATGGGAGCCGATGCGCACGAATTGGCGCACCGCCGACAACCCGCCGATGATGACATAGTCGCCCAGCGTGACGTGGCCGCCCAGGGTGGCGTTGTTGGCCATAATGACATGGTCGCCGACGACGCAGTCATGGGCCACATGCGAACCCATCATGAACAGCCCGTCATCGCCGACGCGGGTGAGCATGCCGCCGCCCTCGGTGCCGGGGTTCATCGTCACATGCTCGCGAATCTGATTGCGGGCACCGATGACAAGCTCCGACGGCTCGCCATGGAATTTCAGATCCTGCGGGCGATGGCCGATGGACGCAAAGGGGTAGATGACGGTGTCTGCGCCGATGCTGGTGCGCCCATCGACCGCCACATGCGACACCAGCCGAACGCCATCGCCCAGCGTGACGTCGGGACCGACGACGCAGAAGGGGCCGATGTCGACCCCTTCCCCCAGCTTGGCCGCGGGATCGACGATGGCGGACGGATGGATGGTGACGGTCATTTTTCGTCCAGAATCATGGCGGAATAGACGGCTTCAGCGACGAGGACGCCGTTGACCTTGGCCTCGCCTTTGAACTTCCACACGTTGGCACGCTGGCGCTGCTTGGTGACGTGGATGTGGATGGTGTCGCCAGGGGTGACGGGACGGCGGAAACGCGCCTCGTCGACGGTCATGAAATAGACCAGCTTGCCTTCGGCATCCGGACCCAGCGTGGCCACCACCAGAACGGCCGATGTCTGGGCCATCGCCTCGATGATCAGGACACCGGGCATCACGGGGCGAGACGGGAAGTGCCCCTGGAAGAAGGGCTCGTTGATCGTGACGTTCTTGACGCCGGTGGCGCCTTCGCCCAGCGTCACATCGATCACCCGGTCGATCATCAGGATCGGGTAGCGATGCGGAATCATCTTCATGATCCGCATGACGTCGATGTCGTCGATCTTGTTGCTTTGTGCGCTGTTGTCCGCCGTCACGTCCATTGCCCGGCCGCCCGCCTTTCCACCAACCGATAGGGTTCAGTATTCCCCGTTTCAGGGAACGGGCACCGCCGCCCCGATGGGGAGCACCGGCGCCTTCCTGTTTGCACCGCCTTCTTGCCCCATTTCCGCGGCGACCGCAACGCCGAACCCGGAAGAGGACCGAAACCGGAAACAGAACGGGGCCGCCGCCGTCCCGACTGGGATGGCAGCGGCCCCGGTCAGATTTTCATCACTGCTTCGGAACGTTCAGCGCAACCTGCGGCAGCTTCTTGTTCACCCGCTCCATCACCACATCGGTGACATCGAGCTGGGTGTCAACCAGAACGAACTGCTGGCGGGCCAGAACGAGGTTGGCACCCCGCTCACGGGAAATGTCCGCGACCACTTCGACCATCGTCTTGTGCACGACAGCCATCGCCTCGTTCAGGCTGGTCTCCAGGGCGCGTTTGCGGGTCTGCACCGTCTTCTGGACGTCGGCGACCTGCTTTTCGAAGTCGCGGCGCTTGGTGGCGAGCGCTTCCGGCGACAGAACGGTCTGCTGCTTGCGCAGTTCGTCCTCGTTCTTGCGGAGCTTGTCCTCCAGCGTGGAGATTTCCTTCTGGTAGGAGTCGCGCAGCGATTCGAAGGACTTGGTGATGCCCTTCGACGCGCTCGACTCCTGCATGATCTTCTGCACGTCGATCACGGCGATGACCGGAGCCTTCAGCTCCGCACCCGGCGCCGGCACGTCGGTCTTGGGCGCTTCCGCCTTGGGGGCATCGGCCTTGGGCGCCGACTGGGCCTGAACAGCACCTGCGGTAAGAACGAGACCGGCAGCCGTGACGGCCGACAGAAGGGCGACGCGAAGCCGCGTCTTGAACAGCGTGGATTGCATCTTAGAACCTGGTTCCGAAGCTGAAGCGGACGAGCTCTTTCTTGTCGTAGCCTTCCTTGCGGATCGGCAGCGCGACGTCGAGCCGGATGGGGCCGAACGGCGACTTCCACGACACACCCGTGCCGATGGAAACGCGGATGCTCTCGTCATCCTTCACGTTCGGATCTTTGATGTCGACCTTGCCAAGGGTGCCGACATCGGTGAAGGCATGCCCGAGCAGGCCGAATTCCTCCGGCAGGCCGAACGGGAAGCTCATCTCCACCGAAGCACGGGCATAGCGCGTGCCGCCCAGCGCGTCGCCGGTCGAAACGTCGCGGGGACCGATACCGGCGGTGTTGAAGCCACGCAGGGTATCGCCGCCGATGAAGAAGCGATCGCCCAGATCCACCTTCTTGCCGAGACCGTGGATATACCCGATCTCACCGGTCGTGCTGAGCACCCATTGGTCATCGCCGAGCGGCAGATAGTATCCACCGGCCAGCTTGTTCCGCAGGAAGCGCACCGAGCCTCCGAGGCCGGCAATGTCGTTGGTCAGACGGATGAAATAGCCTTCCGTCGGCGTCAGCTTGCTGTTGCGTACGTCGTAGGTCAGTTCCTGGCCGATCAGCGAGGTCAGCCGTTCGCCGCGCTGCTCCTGGATGTACTTCGACGCGGTCGTCGGCACTTCCTCGATCAGCGTGTCCTGCAGCTGGTAATAGACGCGCTGGCGAAGACGCTCGGTCAGCGGATAGCCGAGGCGCAGGGCGAAGCCGGTGTTCTTCTCGTTGAACGAGCTTTCGTCCTGGTAATTGTAGCGGGTCCGGAACACGTCGACGCCGGCCGACAGGTCGCGGTCCATGAAGTACGGCTCCGTGAAGGAGATATCGTACAGCTGGCGCCGGCCCGACAGGGTCGCACCCAGACGCAGATCCTGACCGCGGCCGAGGAGGTTGCGCTCGCGGATCGAGAAGTCACCCAGCGGACCGTCGGAGGTCGAGAAGCCGGCACCGATGGAGATTTCACCGGTGGACTGCTCGGCCACGTCGACATTGACCACGGTGCGGTCGGGCGCGCTGCTCTCGGCGGTCGTGATGTTCACGCGCTCGAAGAAGCCAAGATCCTTGATGCGCTGTTCCGAGCGCTTCAACTTCGAGGAGTTGAAGGGATCGCCTTCGGACAGCAGCATCTCGCGGCGGATCACCTTGTCGAGCGTCCGGACGTTGCCCGAGATGTCGATGCGGTCGACGAAGGTGCGCGGCCCTTCGTTGATCTCGTAGGTGATGTCGATCGTGTGGGTTTCGCGGTTGCGCGTGATCCGCGGCCGGACATCGACGAAGGCGTATTGCAGATCGCCGACGGCGTTCGTCAGCTTCGTGATGGTGTCTTCCACCTTCTGGGCGTTGTACCAATCGCCTTCGGTGGTGAGCACGCTGTTCTGCAGAACGGCCGGATCGAGCTGCTTCAGCGAGGTGTTGATGTCGACCTTGCCGAATTTGTAACGCTCACCTTCCTCGATGGTGAAGGTGATGAAAAAGTCCGACTTGTCCGGCGTCAGCTCGGCAACCGCGGACACCACGCGGAAATCGGCATAGCCTTCCTTCAGGTAGAAGCGGCGCAGCAGGTCGCGGTCGTAGCTCAGCCGGTCGGGGTCGTAATTGTCATCCGACGTCAGGAAGCGCCACCAGGCCGATTCCTTGGTCTGGACATTCTCGCGCAGGGTGCCGTCCGAAAAATGTTCGTTGCCGATGAAGGTGATGCCACGCACACCGGTGCGCACGCCCTCATTGATCTCGAACACAAGGTCGACGCGGTTCTGGTCGAGCTGGATGATCTTCGGCTCGACCGTCGCGCCGAAGCGGCCCTGGCGGCGATAGATGTCCTGGATGCGCTGGACGTCGGACTGGACACGGGTGCGCGTGTAGACGACGCGGGGACGCAGCTGGATTTCCTTATCCAGCGTCTCCTTGTCGATGCGCCGGTTCCCTTCGAACGCGATGCGGTTGATGATCGGGTTTTCGGCCACCGTCACGACCAGAGCATCGCCCTCGCGCTTCAGCACGACGTCGGCGAACAGGCCGGTGTTGAACAGCGACTTCAACGACTGATCGATCCGGTCGGGATCGAACGGGTCGCCCGGCTGGATCGTCAGATAGGAGCGGACCGTGGAGGGCTCGATTCGCTGGGTGCCTTCGACCCGGATGTCGCGCACCGTACCGCCACTGAACACCTGGGCGACCATGGACCCCGTGGCACCCGTCGCCCGTCCGGGCGAGGATGCGGTTTGGGCGTGGGCGACAGACACCGTCGTCATGGCGCAGCCGGCCAGCAGGCCCGCCACCAGAACTTTGCTCGACACCGGCAAATCACGCTCCCTGGCAAGGGGCTGGCTTTAGGAAACCAGTCCCCGGAAGAAATCGACCACGCGCAACTGAACCAGGTCGTTCCACGTGGCGAAGACCATGAGCGTTAATACCAAGGCCAATCCAATTCGGAAACCGTATTCTTGCGCTCGCGCTCCCAATGGCCGGCCGAGCAGCTTTTCGATCCCGTAAAAAAGCAGGTGTCCGCCATCGAGCATCGGGACCGGAAACAGGTTGATCAGCCCCAGATTGACCGACAGGAAGGTCATGAACCAAACCAGCGGATACCAGCCGGACTGGGCCACCTCGCCCGACATCTGGGCGATGCGCAACGGTCCGCCCAGCTCCTCCGTCCCGCGCGATCCCTGGACCATCTGGCCCAGCGCGGTGAAGGTGCCGGTGATCATGCCTGCGACTTCTCGTCCCGCCTGCCAGACGGCGGTCAGGGGATCGTGGCGCATCATTCCGACGCTGCCGCGGCTGATCCCGAGCAACCCGATCTGATGGGCGTTGCCGAGTCGGTCGGTGACGGTCTGCGAATCCGGCGTCGCGGTCAGGGTCATCACCCGGCCGTCGCGCTTCAGCTCGACCGCCAGCGGCTGGCCCGGACGGATCGAGACGATCTGGCGGATTTCCTCGAATCGCTGAACGCCGGTTCCGTCGACCGACAGGATCAGGTCGCCCGGTTGGATGCCGGCGCGCTCCGCGGCACTTCCGGGCTGGATGCCGCCGACGTCCGGCGGGGTGAAGGACTGGCCGGCGGTCATGAACAGCAGGGCCAGCACGACGATGGAAAAGACGAAATTGGCAATCGGGCCGGCGGCGACGATGGCCGCACGCTGCCCCACCCGCTTGTGGTGGAAGGAGACCGCACGCTCCTCCGCCGACATCGCGGTCAGGTGCGCCCCCGGCGTGCTGGCCGGATCGGCGTCGCCGAACATCTTGACGTAACCGCCGAGCGGCAGCGCGCTGAACTTCCAGCGCGTGCCGGCACGGTCGGTAAAGCCGAAGATCTCCGGCCCGAAGCCGATGGAGAAGGTCTCGATCCGCACGCCATTGCGCCGCGCGACCAGATAGTGACCAAGCTCGTGCACGAAGACGAGCACGGTGAGGACCAGAAGGAAGGCCAACACCGAGGTCCAGAAACCGCCGATAACGTCCATTTCAACCCTTGCGCCTTCCAGCGCCTCGAACGCGGATCATCGGCTGCCAACCGCCGTCGCACCGATGGCCGCAACACGGCCGGCGGCATCCCGCCTCGCATCCGCGTCGGCCTCCCGCACGGCGGCGAGATCGCGCAGCGGGCGGTGGGGCAACGCCGTCAACGTCTCCTCGACGATCCGTTCGATGTCGAGGAAGCCGATCCGGCGGTCGAGAAACGCCTGGACGGCCACCTCGTTGGCGGCACTGAGTATAGTAGGAGCGCCCCCACCGCTTTGCAAGGCGGCCCGGGCCAGCCGAAGTGCCGGGAATCGCACGGGATCCGGCGCCTCGAAGGTCAGCGTCGCCGCCTTGACCAGATCCAGCCGCTCCGCCGGGGTGGCGATGCGGGCGGGCCAGCCGAGAGCATAGGCGATGGGCGTGCGCATGTCGGGTGTGCCGAGCTGCGCCAGCACCGATCCATCGACATATTCCACCAGCGAATGGATGACCGACTGCGGGTGGACCAGCACATCGATGCGCTCTTCCGGAACGCCGAACAGGAAATGGGCCTCGATCAGCTCCAGCCCCTTGTTCATCATCGTGGCGCTGTCGACCGAGATCTTGGCGCCCATGTCCCAGGTGGGATGGGCCACCGCCTGCTCGCGCGTCGCCGCCGCCATGAAGGTGCGGTCCTTGTCGCGGAAGGGACCGCCGGACGCGGTCAGGATCAGGCGGGAAACGCTATCGGTGCGCTCGAAATCGAAGACCTGGTAAATCGCCGAGTGCTCGCTGTCGACAGGCAGAAGCGTGGCACCGTGCGCCTTCACCTCCTCCATCATCAGGGCACCGGCACAGACCAGCACCTCCTTGTTGGCGAAGGCGACGATGGCGCCGCGTCGGATGGCGGCAAGGGTCGGCTCCAGTCCGGCGGCGCCGACGATGGCGGCCATCACCCAATCGGCTGGCCGTTCGGCGGCGGCGGCGACTGCCTCGGAACCGGCGGCCACCTCGATTCCCGTGCCGGACAGAAGCTGCTTCAACTCGGCATAGGCGGCGGGGTCGGCGACAACGGCCATGCGGGCATTCAGCTGCCGCGCCTGTTGCGCCAGAAGGGTGACGTTGCGGTTGGCGGTCAGCGCCTCCACCGGAAAGCGCTCCGGATCGCGGGAGACGAGGTCGACGGTCTGCGTGCCGACCGAGCCGGTCGACCCGAGAATCGTCACGCTGCGCGGCGCATCCGCTTTCACCACCATGACAGAACCGATCCAACGGCCGCGTGGAACAAGGCCAGCACCGGGGCAGCGGCCAGAAGCCCATCGATGCGGTCGAGGATGCCGCCATGCCCGGGGATGAGCTGGCCGCTGTCCTTCACATTGTAGCGCCGTTTGACCGCCGATTCGAACAGGTCGCCCGCCTGCCCGACCACGGCGGTGGCGGCACCGACCGCCAGAGCGATGTCCGGACGTGCCGCCCCGAACGCGAGCGCCACCAGCCAGCCGAACAGGGCGGACGCGGCCATGCCGCCGATCAGGCCGGCCCAGGTCTTCTTGGGGCTGATGCGCGGCGCCAGCTTCGGACCGCCGATGCTGCGCCCGGCGGCGTAGGCGCCGATATCGGTCGCCCAGATGGCAAAGAGGACGAAGAGGAACAGGGAGAGCCCGCTGTCGGGCAGATCGCGCAGCCACATCAGGCCGGCCATGCCGGCCGCGACATACAGCACACCGAAGCCAAGCAGGCCGCGGTCGGAGCCGCCGCCGACGATGGCGGTCAGAACCGCGAAGGCGGCCGCCGCTCCCAACCCTGCAGCCGGGCCGGCGACGATCTGCACCATCAGCGCCACCAGGATGCCGATGGTCGCCATCAAGCGTGCGGGAAGCCGGCGGGCACTGGGAACGATGCTGGTCCATTCGGAAACGGCAATCACCGATCCGAAGGCGATCAGGGCATGGAACACCCAGCCTCCGGCCCAGACGGCGCCCAGCACGACCGGCGCCATGACCAGCGCCGACAGGACACGGACCTTTAGGTCGCCCGTCTTGGATGGCTTGGCCGGAGCCGCGGCGGGCGCCGCGCTGTCAGCGGGACCCGGCGGTGGTGGCGCCGAAGCGGCGTTCCCGTCGGTGGAACTCTTCAATCGCCGCCTCCAGATCGCGCTTGGTGAAATCGGGCCAGAGCGTATCGACGAAGACCAGCTCGGCATAGGCCGCCTGCCACAGCAGGAAATTGCTGATCCGCTTCTCGCCGCTGGTGCGGATGATCAGGTCGGGGTCGGGAATGTCGGACGTGTAGAGCCGCGCCGACAGCGCGTCCTCGTCGATGGACTCCGGCGAGAGGCGGCCGGCGGCCACCTCATCCGCCAGCCGCCGGGCGGCATGGACGATCTCCAGGCGCGAACCATAGCTGAGAGCCACGACCAGGGTCATGGTCCGGTTGTCGCGGGTCAACGCCTCGGCATTGTCGATCAGCCGGTTGATGTCCTCGGACAGGCGGGTGCGGTCGCCGATCACCCGCAGGCGGACACCTCCGCGGTGCAGTTCGGCCACCTCGCTGCGCAGATAGAAGCGCAGCAGGCCCATCAGGTCGCTGATCTCCTCTTCCGGCCGGCGCCAGTTCTCCGAGGAGAAGCTGAAGATCGTCAGAGTGCCGATGCCAAGTTCGCGCGCCGCTTCCACGGTGCGGCGGACGGCGTCCACGCCCTTCTTGTGCCCGGCGGTGCGCGGCAGGCCGCGCGCCTTGGCCCAACGCCCATTGCCATCCATGATGATGGCGACGTGCCCAGGAGCCGTGTTGGACCGGTTGTCGTCCGCGTCGCGCATTCCGGATCAGACCTGCATGATTTCCTTTTCTTTTTGCGCAAGCGAATCGTCGACCAGCTTGATGTGCTGGTCGGTCAGAACCTGCACCTTGTCCGACTGGACCTTGTGCTCGTC
Source organism: Azospirillum sp. A23 (assembly GCF_042938965.1). NCBI lineage: Bacteria > Pseudomonadati > Pseudomonadota > Alphaproteobacteria > Rhodospirillales > Azospirillaceae > Azospirillum > Azospirillum sp. A23. Next base: position 1,456,365 of record NZ_CP170667.1, read on the forward strand.
CTGCGTGATCTCGCTCGCCTTCTCCGCCTTCTTCAGGCCGTCCATGCCATCGCGACGGATGTTGCGGATGGCGACGCGGCACTGCTCGGCGTACTTGTGGGCGACCTTCGCCAGTTCGGCGCGGCGCTCCTGGGTCAGGTCCGGCAGAGGCACGCGGATGACCTGGCCTTCGGCCTGCGGGTTCAGGCCCAGACCGCTGTCGCGGATGGCCTTCTCGACCGCCTTGGTCATGCCCCGGTCCCAGACCTGGACCGAGATCAGGCGAGGCTCCGGAACGGAGACCGTCGCGACCTCGCGCAGGTGCATGCGGCTGCCATAGGCCTCCACCATCACCGGTTCCAGCAGATTGGAAGAGGCGCGGCCGGTACGGAGACCGCCCAGTTCCTTGCGAAACGAGTCAAGCGCGCCTTCCATGCGGCGCTTCAGATCCGATAGGTCGGGCGCAGCCACGGGCCTACTCCCTTTCTTCCGTTATGATGGTGTGCTTGCCACGGCCCTGCATCACTTCGGCGAAGGCGCCGGGCGTGTGGATCGAGAAGACCAGAATGGGAATGTGGTTCTCGCGCGACAGCGCGATTGCCGAAGCGTCCATCACCTGGAGTTCCTTGGTCAGGACGTCCATGTAGGTGAGGCGTTCGTAACGCTCGGCCGCCGGATCCTTCTTCGGATCGGCGGTATAGACGCCATCGACCTGCGTCCCCTTCAGCAGACCGTCACAGCCCATTTCCGAAGCGCGCAGCGCCGCGGCGGTGTCGGTGGTGAAGAAGGGATTGCCGGTGCCGGCGGCGAAGATCACCACCCGGCCTTTTTCCATGTGACGGACGGCGCGGCGCCGGATGTAGGGCTCGCAGACCGTCGACATGGGGATCGCCGACTGCACCCGCGTGCTGACACCCATCCGTTCGAGCGCGCTCTGCATCGAGAGCGCGTTCATCACGGTGGCGAGCATGCCGATATAGTCGGCCGAGGCACGCTCCATGCCGCTCGCCGCACCCTTCACACCTCGGAAGATGTTCCCCCCGCCGATGACCAGACAGACCTGGACGCCGAGCCCGATGACCGCCTTCACCTCGTTGGCGATGCGGTTGACCATCTCCGGGTCCAGGCCGTAGTCGCGCTGACCCATCAGCGCTTCGCCCGACACCTTGAGGAGAACGCGCTTGTAGCGGGCGCTCCCGGCCGGCGTGGTGGTCCCGGTGGTATCGACCATGGGGGGAACGCTCCCTTGCTGTTTCAGAATGCGGCTTGCGGACCTAAGCGTTCGACCTTACCGGCCTCAGCCCTGACCGCCGGCGGCGGCGGCGACTTCGGCGGCGAAGTCCGACTGGGCCTTCTCGATGCCTTCGCCCAGCGCGAAGCGGGTGAAGCCCGTGACCTTGACCGGGGCGCCGATGTCCTTGGCGGCGTTCTCAACCACCTTGCGGAGCTTGGTCTCGCCGTCGATCACGTAGGTCTGCTCCAGCAGGCAGACTTCCTCGTAGTACTTGCGGACGCGGCCTTCCACCATCTTCTCGATGATGTTCTCCGGCTTGCCCGAAGCGCGGGCCTGCTCGGCCAGCACGCTGCGCTCACGCTCCAGCGACGAGCTGTCGACATCGGCGATGTCCAGCGCGTCCGGACGGGCGGCGGCGATGTGCATGGCGATCTGCTTGCCGAGGTCGGCCAGCTTGCCGGCATCGCCGGTCGACTCCAGGGCGACCAGAACGCCGATCTTGCCCAGGCCCGGCGCGATGGCCGAGTGGACGTAGCTGACGACGACACCGGCCGAAACCGACAGCGTGACGGCGCGGCGCAGGTTCATGTTCTCGCCGACGGTGGCGATCAGGCTGGTCAGTTCGTCCTGGGCGGTGTGCGAGGTGCCCGGATAGGCGGCGGCCTTCAGTGCCTCGACATCGCCACCGGTGACCAGGGCCAGCTCGGCGCACTTGGCGGCGAAAGCCTGGAACTTGTCGTTGCGGGCGACGAAGTCGGTCTCGGCGTTCACCTCGACGACGGCACCCTTGGTGCCGGCGGTGGCGACGGCGACCAGACCTTCGGCGGCGACGCGGCCCGACTTCTTGGCGGCGGCGGCGAGGCCCTTCTTGCGCAGCCAGTCGACGGCGCCCTCGAGGTCGCCCTGCGTCTCGTTCAGCGCCTTCTTGCAGTCCATCATGCCCGCGCCGGTCTTCTCGCGCAGTTCCTTGACGAGCGAGGCGGTAATCTCGGCCATGTTGCGCCCTCTTCCTTCCAAGCGATCCGGCAGGCGGATCGGATTGAGTCACAAAGTCAAAACGGGTGGCAACCCATCAAAAAGGCAGCCCATAAAAAAGGCAGCCGGGCCATAGGTCATAAGGCCCGGCTGCCCTTCAACCGTCAGGGTCAGGCCTGGGCGGCGGTCTCGGCGGCCTCTTCTTCCGGCAGCTGCTCGGCCGGGGCGTCCTCGGCGGCGCCGACGTCGATGCCGGCAGCGCTCATCTCGGCCTGCAGGCCGTCAAGCACGGCGCCGACCGTCAGGTCGCAGTACATCTCGATGGCGCGCAGCGCATCGTCGTTGCCCGGGATCGGGAAGGCCACGCCGTCCGGATCGGAATTGCTGTCGAGGACCGCGATGACCGGGATGCCCAGCTTGTTGGCTTCCTTGACCGCGATCGACTCCTTGTTGGTGTCGATGATGAAGATGACGTCCGGCAGGCCGCCCATCTCCTTGATGCCGCCCAGCGCACGCTCCAGCTTGTCGCGCTCGCGGGTCAGCTCCAGGATTTCGCGCTTGGTCAGGCCCGAGGTGTCGCCGCCCAGACGCTCTTCCATCTCGCGCAGGCGCTTGATCGACTGGGAGATCGTCTTCCAGTTGGTCAGCATGCCGCCGAGCCAGCGGTGGTTGACGTAGTACTGGCCGCACTTGGCGGCAGCCTCGGCGATACGCTCCTGGGCCTGGCGCTTGGTGCCGACGAACAGGACGCGGCCACCGCCGGCGACGACGTCACGCACGGCCTGCAGGGCGCGGTGCAGCATCGGGACGGTCTGCTCGAGGTCGATGATGTGCACGCCATTGCGCACGCCGAAGATGTACTGGTTCATCTTCGGGTTCCAGCGGCGGGTGTGGTGGCCGAAGTGGACACCGGCTTCCAGCAGCTGGCGCATGGTGAAGGTGGGCATGGTCATGTGGAAAAAATCCCTTTTTCCGGTTGCTCCGCCGCGGGCATTGTCGACAGCGCATGGAAACCATGGCTGAAGACACCGGATCGGGCCATCGGGGTAAAACCGAGGGTCCGCCAGCCCGCGTGAGGTTTTGACGACGGCGCTTACATAGCTCTCTTGCATCACTTTGGCAACAGCCACGCGGACATGACGAGTGTTTTTGTCGCCGTGAACCGCGCCCCTCATTTTCAGCGTTATGACATCGACGGACGGCCAGGCCCGCCTGCTTCCGTTCACCCAAGCTCCATCGGATCGCCGAAGACCAAAAGGTTCAACTCATGGCTTCACACACCCGGAACGGCCGGCGCGTTGATCGCCTGAAAACCTATGGTGTAGCTTGCTTCGGTCATTCTCTTTTTTACGGATGAATCAGATGACTTTGGATTCGAATGCCTTGTCCGTGGTGAATGACGCCGCAGAACGGTATGTGGCGGCCCAGGGGATCCTGATGTCCGCCGTGGCCAAGCTGGGCAGCACGGTCGAAGGCGCGATGGATTTGCTGCCCGAGGGTATTCGCGGTTCTCTGCACGACACGCTTCGCTCCGCGCTCGAGCGGGCTTTCAAGGTCGCGATCCTGAACATGGATGACGAGGCGGGCAAGGAAGCATCGAAAGGCCTGTACAGGTTGCTGGGGGCTGCAACCGGTGCGGCGGGCGGCTTCTTTGGAGCGCCGGGGATTCTGGCGGAATTGCCCGTCACCACCACGGCCATTCTCCGGTCGATTGCCGACGTGGCGCGCTCCAAAGGCACGGATTTGAAGGATCCGGCGATACAGGTCGCCTGTCTTCAGGTGTTCGCGCTCGGCGGGCCGCTGGACGATGACGACGAGGCCGACGCTCTCTTCGTGGCATCGCGAGTCGGCGCCAATATGGCTGCGCCGCGGGTGGCCGAGATGATCACAAAAGTCGCCGGCCGCTTCGCGATAACGCTGTCGCCCAAGATCGTGGCGCAGTCGGTGCCGATTGCCGGCGCGGTGGCGGGGGCCGGGCTGAACCTGACCTACATGTCGTTCTATCAGGCGATGGCCGCCGTGATGTTTACGCTCAGGCCCATCGAGGCCGAGTTCGGCAGGGAAGCGACCCGGCAGAGCTTCCTCGATGCGGTCGTCGCGGCCAGGGCGAAGAAGGTCGCCGGAAAGAAAAGCGTTCTTCCATAAGAAAAAGGGCCGCGCCCGAAAACGCGGCCCTTCTCGATAACTGCGGGCTGTCCGGCTTTAAGCCTGCGGCGCCGCCGGAGCGGCCACCTTGGGCTTCGGCAGGTCGAGCTTCAGGTGAAGCTCCCGCAGACGGGCGGTGTCGACCGGTGCCGGGGCCTGCATCAGCAGATCTTCGGCCCGCTGGTTCAGCGGGAAGGCGATGACCTCGCGGATGTTCGGCTCGTCGGCCAGCAGCATGACGATGCGGTCGATGCCCGGAGCCGAACCGCCGTGCGGCGGGGCGCCCAGCTTGAAGGCGCTCAGCATGCCGCCGAATCGGGCTTCCAGTTCCTCCGGCGGGTAGCCGGCGATGTCGAAGGCCTTGTACATCACTTCGGGCAGATGGTTGCGGATCGCGCCCGAGGACAGTTCCACGCCGTTGCAGACGATATCGTACTGGTAGGCGTTGATCTCCAGCGGGTTCTTCTCCTGCAACGCCTTCAGGCCGCCCTGGGGCATGGAGAACGGGTTGTGGCTGAAGATGATCTTGTTGGTCTCCTCGTCCAGCTCGTACATCGGGAAGTCGACGATCCAGCAGAATCGGAAGGCGTTCTTCTCGATCAGGTCCAGCTCCTCGCCGATGCGGGTGCGGGCGAAGCCGGCCAGCTTGGCCGCCGGGCCGGGCTGGTCGCAGACGAAGAAGATCGCGTCGCCGTCCTCAAGGCCGGCCAACTCGCGCAGGGCGGCCTGGGCGGCTTCCGGCACGAACTTGGCGATCGGGCCCTTGCCGCCGCCGGCTTCCATGACGATGTAGCCGAGACCGGGAGCGCCGAGCCCGCGGGCCCAGTCGTTCAGCTTGTCGAAGAAGCTGCGCGGACGGTCGGAGACCTTCGGGGCGCGGATGGCGCGGACGACGCCGCCCTTCTCCAGCGTCTGCTTGAAGGCGCGGAATTCCACGTCGTCGCGCTTGAACACCTCGGTCACGTCGGTGATGACCAGCGGGTTGCGCAGGTCCGGCTTGTCGTTGCCGTACTTCAGCATCGACTCGGCGAAGGAGATCCGGCGGAACGGCAGGCCGTCGATGGCCGGCTTCGAGTCGCGGCGGAAGCTGCCGAACTCGTCGAAGATGCCGTGCAGAACCGGCTCGATGGCGGCGAAGACGTCTTCCTGGGTGACGAAGGACATCTCGAAATCGAGCTGGTAGAACTCGCCCGGGCTGCGGTCGGCGCGGGCGTCCTCGTCGCGGAAGCAGGGGGCGATCTGGAAGTAGCGGTCGAAGCCGGCGACCATCAGCAGCTGCTTGAACTGCTGCGGCGCCTGCGGCAGGGCGTAGAACTTGCCGGGATGGTTGCGGCTGGGCACCAGATAGTCACGCGCGCCTTCCGGAGAGGAGGCGGTGAGGATCGGCGTCTGGAATTCGGTGAAGCCCTGGTCGATCATGCGGCGGCGCGCCGAGGCGATCACGCGCGAGCGCAGCATGATGTTCTCGTGGATGCGCTCGCGGCGCAGGTCGAGGAAGCGGTAGCGCAGGCGAACGTCCTCGCCGGCATCGGTGTCCTGGTTGACCTGCAGCGGAATCTGCTCCGCCTCGCCTTCCACGGTCAGCTCGGCGATCTGCATCTCGATGCGGCCGGTGGGCAGCTTGTCGTTGATGGTCTCGGCCGTGCGCTTCACCACCTTGCCGGTGACGGTGATGACCGATTCCAGCTTCAGCCGGTTCGCGACCTCGAAGGCCGGGTTGGAGGTATCGACCACGCACTGCGTCAGGCCGTAATGGTCGCGCAGGTCGATGAACAGCAGCTGTCCATGGTCGCGCTTCCGGTTCATCCAGCCCGACAGGCGGACGGTTTCACCGGCATTCTCTTCACGAAGCTGGCCGCAGGTGTGCGTGCGGTAGGGGTGCATGGGTCGAAACACCTTGAAAAGGGCGGATTCCGGCGGAAAAAGCGGTCCGACACACCACACCGGACGCGGGCGAAAGTCAAGCCGCGATAGGGCGGAGCGTGCAGCCGGCAGGGCCGGAACGCGACATTTGGAACGCTATGAAACACTCTGCGCGCCCCTGTTCACCTGTTCAATCCGTCGGCGTGCCGGCCGTCGAACCCGAGTTTAACACCGTGGCGGCTGCGGGATAAGCGGAGCGGCAAAATCGGGCCGGGACTGTCCGCTCCCCCACCCGCCCGGACGGCCGTCCCGAGAAACGCATCGCCTTCGCGCGTCGGCGGACTTTCAAGCACCCGTTCGGTCGTGTATGAAGCAACCATGACGCTCATCACGACAACCGACGCCCTCCAGGCCTTCTGTCAGTCGCTGGCAGGGACCGAATACATCACGGTCGACACCGAGTTCCTCCGGGAAAAGACCTATTGGCCGCAACTGTGTCTCGTCCAGGTCGGCGGGCCCAACGGCGCGGTCGCCATCGACCCGCTGGCCGAGGGCATCGACCTGGCGCCGCTGTTCGCGCTGATGAGCGACCCGTCGGTCCTGAAGGTGTTCCACGCCGCCCGACAGGATGTGGAGATCTTCTGGCATCTGTCCGGCCAGATCCCGCATCCGCTGTTCGACACCCAGGTCGCGGCGATGGTCTGCGGCTTCGGCGAGAGCGTGGGCTACGAAACGCTGGTGACCAAGCTGGCCGGCGCGCGCATCGACAAGTCCAGCCGGTTCACCGACTGGTCGCACCGCCCGCTGACCGAGCGGCAGCTGACCTACGCCCTGTCCGACGTCATCCATCTGCGCCCGGCCTACGAGAAGCTGAAGCGCCGCCTCGCCCGCTCCGGCCGGTCGCACTGGCTGGAGGAGGAGATGGCGATCCTCACCGATCCGGCCACATATCAGGTCGATCCGGAAAGCTCCTACCTGCGGCTGAAGGTGCGCACCAACAAGCCGCGCTTCATGGCGATCCTGAAGGAGCTGGCGGCCTGGCGTGAACGCGAGGCCCAGCGCCGCGACCAGCCGCGGTCCCGCATCCTGCGCGACGAGGCCCTGCTGGAAATCGCCGCCCATGCGCCGACCACCGTCGATGACCTCGCCCGCACCCGCGGGCTGGGCCGCGGCTTTGCCGAGGGGCGCCAGGGCGCCGACGTGCTGGCCGCGGTGAAGGGCGGGCTGGACCTGCCGGACAGCGCCCTGCCCCGCGTCGAACCGCGCGAGGAACCGCCGCCCGGCCTGCAACCGATCGTTGAGCTTCTGCGCGTCCTGCTGAAGATGAAGTGCGACGAGAACAACGTCGCGGCGAAGCTGGTCGCGTCGTCCGCCGATCTGGAAGCTCTGGCGGCCGACGATGGCGCAGACATTGCGGCGATGCAGGGATGGCGGCGCGAACTCTTCGGCAATGATGCACTTGCCTTGAAGCATGGAAAGATCGGACTTGCGGTCATAGAACGTCGCGTCCGCATCGTTCCTGCTGGCGAACCACGCCCGTCGGCGGCTCCGCCGGAACCGGAAACTTGACCTTTTCGGATGGCGTCGCTTCGATGACTGTGACGTCTTTTGCTGCGGTCCGGGTACCTCCTGCGCCCGGACTTCAGCCTTAAGGGCTTTTTAAAGAAAGTTACCGTTAAGATCGGTTCGGCTTCGCAGCATCGAGCGGACCGGGGTATGCCGACCGAGGCATGCCCGGCCTGGCGGCCTGCCGACAACGCCATCCGGGCAGACTGGCCCGGATGGAAAACAAAAGGCTGCCGAACAACGAGCGGCCGAAGATACGGGTGGTTGGCAGGCGTGACGCTTGTTGTGGGAGTGAGCAAGGTATGAGCAAGTTTGGCGGCAGACCACCCATTGGACGGGACCGTGTCCGGCTTTCCACCACGGAGAAGCAGGCCGCCGTCGCCGCCGCCAAGGATCAGAAGCCGGACTTCGACAACGACAAACTGCTGAATCTGCTGCGGTCGGCGAAGAACGAACTGCAGGGCATGCGCCTGATCCACATGCACCTGTCGCTTTTGAAGGACCGCGACCCCAGCAGCCAGATGATGGTGCGGTCCATCATCCAGGAACTGGCGACCAAGGCGTCCTATCTGCAGTCCTTCAACATTTCCAACGGCGACGTCATCATCCTCTACAAGGGGCTGAAGCTGACCGGCGTGACCGACGTCTGCCAGACGGTCGAACAGGTTTTCCTGTCGAAGACGACGCTGACGGGGCCCAACCCCTACAAGGAATATTCGCTCTATTCGATCATGGAACTGGCGTTGAACTTCATCAACGTCATCCGTTTCATCGAGGAATTGCAGGCGAGCGAGACCGGCAACCACGTCACCGAGACCAAGCCGCCGATCACACTGGAAGAACTCGGCAAGCTCGAACGCTCGATGCAGATGTTCGACCTGTCGCCCTTCCTGTTCAATCAGGGCATCGCCAACATCGGCAGCGGCGAAGCCGAGATGGAGTATTTCGAACTCTACATCTCGATCAAACTTCTTCAGGAGCGGCTCTGCCCGGATTACGACATCACCGCCAACAAGTGGCTGTTCAACTACTTCACTGCCAATCTCGACCAGTCGGTGCTGCGCGCCCTGAACCACGGGCTGAGCTTCATGCGGGGCCGGCGGATCGGCATCAACATCAACCTGTCCACCGTCATTTCGACCGGATTCGTGAAGTTCGACGAGCGGCTGCCGATCGACTTCCGCGGGCAGGTGGTGCTTGAGGTGTCGAAGGGCGACCTGATCGAAAACCTGTCGCTGTTCAACGAGGTGGTGGAGTTCGCCCAGGACCGCCGCTACCAGATCGCGGTCGATGGGCTGAACCCGTTCTGGGTGACGAATTTCGACCTGGAATATCTGAACGCCGACTACGCCAAGATCTTCTGGTCGAACGACATGCTGGAGATGGACCCGTCGTTCGAGAAGTATTTCCGCGACCGCATCGCCGAACAGGACCGCTGCAAATTCATCCTGGCCCGCTGCGACAGCGTCACCAGCCTGGTCTATGCCCACAAGATGGGGATCAATCTGGTCCAGGGCCGCGCGGTCGACAACATCATGCGCAAGGGCGTCAGCGTTCGCGAAGCCATCGCCCACGCGAAGGTGGACTAAGCGCGGTCAAGTCTTGCGCGGGGCCTGGCGCAGCAGACCGTCGGTCCAGGCCGGGGGAAGAAGAGCGAGCAGCCAGACCGCGGCCATCATCGGCCAGGGGAAGGCGATTCGCGCCCGATTGCGCTCCAGCCCGCGGCGGATGATCCGGGCTGCGGCATCGGTCTCCATCAGAAACGGCATCGGGAAGCGGTTCACCGCCGTCATCCGGCTTTTGACGAAGCCCGGACAGATGACTGAGACACCGATCCCCTCCCCGGCCAGATCGCCGCGCAGCGCCTCGCCATAGACCCGGACCATCGCCTTGCTGGCGCAATAGGCGGGCGCGCCGGGAAGGCCGCGGAAGCCGGCCAGCGAGGCCATGATGGCGATCTGTCCGCTCCGCCGCTCCCGCATCACCGGAAGCAGCGGGTGAATGCTGTTCAGAACGCCGTCGATGTTCACCGCCAGGATGCGCCGCGCCTGCTCCTCCGTCTCCCCGCCATCGCCGGTGCCCGCCGACATGCCGGCGTTGGCGATCAGCAGGTCGACCGGCGAGGTCGCATCGACCCGAGCCAACCAGTCCGCCATCGCCTTGCGGTCGGCCACATCGATCGCCTTCGTCTCGACCAGGGCACCGGCGCCGCGGCAGCGCTGCGCCACGCTTTCCAGCCTTGCGGAGTCGCGGCCGGTCAGGGCAAGTCCGACGCCGGGGGCGGCATACAGGACGGCAAGGGCTTCGCCGATGCCGCTGGAGGCTCCGGTTATGACGATGGAACGCGGCTGTTTCATGGGATTTGCGCCCTGCCCGTCGGCTGCCCGATGGCGCCGAAGCCTGTTGTGGGGTGATGTCGAGTTCGTAGCGTCCTGTTCGTCGATCGAAGTCATGCTCCAAATCGATTCCGATTTGGCACGATCCGATCTATAAGCACGACATCATTCGACACCGCTTTTCAAGTGAGGCCGCCGTTGCCAGCCCATCGCCCCGTCATTGCCAGCATGACCGGTTTCGCACGCGTCGACGGGCACGGCGACGGCTATTCCTGGACCTTCGAAGCCAAGAGCGTCAATGGCCGCAGCCTGGATCTGCGCTGCCGCCTGCCGTCCGGCTTCGACAGCGTCGAGGCGGCGGCCCGGGCCGATGTGCCGAAGCGGCTGGCCCGTGGGAACGTCAACCTGACGCTGACCGTCAACCGCGCCCAGGCGGTGTCGCAGCTGCGCATCAACCGCGAGCTTCTGGCCCAGGTCCTGGAGATCGCGCGGGAGATCGAGGGGGCCGGGGCCGCCGCGCCACGTCTGGATTCGCTGCTGGCCGTCCGGGGCATCATCGAGCCGGTGGAAGAGGATGAAACCGAGGCTCGCGAACGTGTCGAGTCGGCGTTGAAGGGCGACCTGTCCAAACTGATCGACCAGCTGGCGGTCAACCGCCTCGCCGAGGGAGCGCGCATCGCCGAGGTGTTGTACGGCCATCTCGACGAGATCGCCCGGCTGGTGGATGCGGCGTCGGCCTGCGCCTCGACCCAGCCGGAAGCGTTGCGCGAGAAGCTGCGGACCCAGGTCGCGGCGATCCTCGGTTCCTTCCCCGCCCTGTCGGAGGAGCGGCTGGCCCAGGAGGCGGCGATCCTGATCGGCAAGGCCGACGTGCGCGAGGAGCTGGACCGCCTGCGCGCCCACATCCAGGCCGCGCGCGACATGATGGCGGAGGGCGGCGCCATCGGCCGCCGGTTCGACTTCCTGTGCCAGGAGTTCAACCGCGAGGCCAACACGCTCTGCTCCAAATCGGCGGATGTCGAACTGACCCGCATCGGCCTGTCGCTGAAAGCCTCCATCGAGCAGCTTCGCGAGCAGGTCCAGAACATCGAATGACGACCGTTTTCGAATGACAGGCAACTGCGAGTGACCGCCATGGCTGCGACCAACACCTCCCCGATCCACCGCCGCGGCCTCATGCTGGTGCTGTCCTCCCCGTCGGGGGCCGGCAAGACCACCATCGCCCGCGGGCTGCTGGACCGCGATGCCGGCATCACCATGTCGGTGTCGGTGACCACCCGCGCGATGCGTCCGGGCGAGGTCGAAGGGCTGGATTATTACTTCATCGATCAGCAGCGCTTCGACCGCATGGCCGAGACCGGCGACCTGCTGGAACATGCCCGCGTCTTCGGCAACTGCTATGGCACGCCGCGGGTGGCGGTGGAGGACGCGCTGGGCGCCGGCCGCGACGTGCTGTTCGCCATCGACTGGCAGGGCGCGCAGCAGCTGGCGCAGAACGCCCGCGACGATCTGGTCAGCGTCTTCGTCCTGCCGCCGTCGGTCAGCGAGCTGGAGCGCCGCCTGCGCGGCCGCGGCCAGGATTCGGAGGAGGTCATCGCCAACCGGATGGCGAAGGCGTCCAACGAGATCAGCCACTGGCCGGAATACGACTATGTCATCGTCAACAGCGACGTGACCGAGAGCATCGCCGCGGTCGAGTCCATCCTGCATGCCGAACGGCTGCGCCGCCGCCGTCAGATCGGCCTGCCGGAGTTCGTGCGCAGCATTCAGGACACGCTCTAACTGTCTGAGCGATAACTACTTGTTCGGAAACGGCTGCGCCCGCACCTTGATTTCATGGTCGGGCGGGCCTTCGCTGCCGTCCGGCTTCTTGCCGCGGTAATAGCCCTTCTGCCAGCGTTCCTGTGCCGCGGCACTGCCCGGAGTCCGCAGTTCGTTGTTGAACTGGCTGCGCGAGGTCGCCCAGGCACGGTACTGCGCAGCAGTCTCCGGATCGCTGTCGAGGTCGCGAACCTCCGGCGTCAGGCTTTCCACCAGACCGCGCTGGATCGGCATGAGATGGGCGAAGGGCTCGCCCTTTTCCCAGGTCACCGGAACGCCGGCAGCGGTGAACTTCCAGTTCATGGTGAAGGGGTAAGGCGACCAGTCGGTCTCGATGATTCCCGACAGGCCCAGGATTCCGTGTTTCGGATGGTTCAGCGGGCCGGTGACCATCAGGTTGACGCCCGGCGGCGTGCGGAACAGGGCCGCGACATGAAAGGTCAGGACACCGCTGCCGAAATGGCTGGCCGGCAGCAGGGGATGCGGCTCGTCGGCCGTAACGGTGATGGCGTCCAGCCCCGTTCCGCCATCCCACACGGCGGTGACCCGCACCGGGCAGCAGACCTCCCACCCGTGCATGCTGGCGATGTTCAGCGGCAGGCAGCGGTAGCCGTACTGCTCCGGAAGGGCGTCGATCCAGTCGCGGGTCGGGCGGGCCGGGCGGATGTCGGGCATCGCGCCCGAGAGGGGATAAGCGATCAGCGTCATGGCGTGGCATCCTGACAGACTTCTTTATCCGGTGTAACCCTAGTGCTCCAATGGTCACAACCGGTTTCGCGACCATCCGGATTACTCCTGGCTCGACGTCGGGCATTGCGTCGACGAACAATACTCCAGTATGACTGACTTGTTGTATTAGAGTTCGTTTGATTAGCGAACCGTATTGTCATGCGCCGTCGGGCGGCGGATGCGGCATCGCGCGCATGGGGTGGAACAGGGCGATGATCGGCAAACTTCACAGCATCAAGGCAAAGCTCCTGATCCTTCAGGGGCTGTTCCTCGTCGCCATTCTGGTGGGCGGCATCTGGTCCGCGACATCGAAGCGCGAAACCATGGTGGAGGGCTACCGCAACTCTATCCAGGCGGTGGTGCAGACCTCGCTATCGATCATGAAGTCCTATGACGCCCGCGCCGCCAAGGGCGAGTTCAGCCGGGAAGAGGCACAGGACCGCGCCAAGGGTGCGCTGCGGGCCCTGCGCTTCTTCGGCAACGAATACATGTTCGGGTACGAGTTCGACGGCACCAACGTGTTCCACGGCGTGCGTCCCGACCTGGAGGGCACCCGCAAGCTCGCCGACTTCAAGGACAGCAACGGCGTGCTGGTGATCCGCGGCTTGATCGATTCGGCCCGCGGCGGCGACGGCACCTTGATCTACAATTTCCCCAAGGCCGGCGGGACCGAGCCGATGCCGAAGCTGGCCTATGCCGCGATCTATGAGCCGTGGGGCTGGATGATCGGCACCGGCGTCTACATCGACGATGTCGACGCCGCCTTCCGTGCCACGCTGATCAAGACGCTGCTGGTGACGCTGGCGGCGGCACTGCTGCTCGGACTATTCGGTTTCCGTCTGGTGTCGCGCATCGGCAAGGGGCTGGACGGCATCGCCGACGCCACCGACCGCATCGCCAAGGGCGATCTGGCCGCCCAGGTTGCCGGCGCGGACCGTGCCGACGAGGTGGGGGCCCTGGCCCGCTCGGTGGAGACGCTGCGGCTCAGCGCCATCGAAGCCGAGGATTTGCGCCGCCGCCATGCCGCGCTGGAACGGGAAGCCGAGGAAGGCCGCCGCGCCACCATGAGGCGGCTGGCCGACGAGTTCGAAAGCACGGTCGGTGCGCTGGTCCATTCCGTCGCCGAGTCGGCCGGACAGTTGACCCACACCTCGGGCGCGATGAGCAGCGGCGCGGAACAGACCACCCGGCTGATGGACGGCGCCGCCCGCGCCGCCGGGACCACCTCCGGCAACGTCCAGGCGGTGGCGGGCGCCACCGAGGAGCTGGCCGCCTCCATCCGCGAGATCGCCCAGCAGATCGCCGAGTCGACGACCGGCTCCGCCCGGGCGGTCGAGGATGTGCGCCGCACCTATGCCCTGATCGAACAGCTGGACGGTGTCGCCCGCCGCACGGTGGAGGTGGTGGACCTGATCCGCTCCATCGCCGAGCAGACCAACCTGCTAGCGCTGAATGCGACCATCGAGGCGGCCCGTGCCGGCGAGGCGGGCAAGGGCTTCGCCGTGGTCGCCAGCGAGGTGAAGAATCTCGCCAACCAGACGGCCAAGGCCACCGACGACGTGCAGGCGCAGATCGCCGCGATGACCGACGCCACCTCGTCCGTCGTCGAGGCGATGCGCGGCGTCGGCGGCGCCATCGAGACGGTGAACAACGTCGCCTCCAGCATCTCCGCCGCCATTGAGGAGCAGGGGGCGGCGACCCGCGACATCAGCCAGAACGTCAACGAGGCGGCGCAGGGCGTCAGCTCGGTGTCCGACAGCCTGAACTTGGTGTGCAGCCACGCGACGGCCACCGGTCAGGCCTCCGCCGAGGTGGCCGCTGCGGCCCGCGCGGTGGGCGAGCGCGCCGACCGCATGCTGGGCGAGGTGTCGGCCTTCGTCGCCCGCATCCGGCAGGGCTGACCGTCCACCATGGCGGGGAGGGATGTTCTACCGGATGCATTCGGTAAAATTCCGCGCTATGGATGGGGCAGCCAATCGCCGGATATGACGCCATGACCATCCCCTCCCCCGCCGCAGCCGCTCCCACCGTCGCCCGCCGGGGCTGGCTCGACGAGGCTCTGCGCCGGATCGAGGCGGACGTGAACCGCTCCGCTGACACGCATCTGCTGCGGATGCCGATCCCGGCGGCGCAGGGGATCACGCTGTACCTGAAGGACGAGTCGACCCATCCCACCGGCAGCCTGAAGCACCGGCTGGCGCGGTCGCTGTTCCTCTACGCGATCTGCAATGGCTGGGTGCGCGCGGGCACGACGGTGATCGAGGCCTCGTCCGGCTCCACCGCGGTGTCCGAGGCTTATTTCGCCCAGCTGCTGGAGTTGCCCTTCGTCGCCGTGGTGCCGCGCAACACTTCGCCGGCCAAGATCGCGCAGATCGAGTTCTATGGCGGCCGCTGCCATATGGTGGAGCGTGCGTCGGAGGTCTGCGCCGAGGCGCAGCGGCTGGCCCGCGATTGCGACGGCCATTTCATGGACCAGTTCACCTATGCCGAGCGCGCCACCGATTGGCGCGGCAACAACAACATCGCCCAGTCGATCTTCGAACAGCTGGCGCAGGAGCCGCATCCGGTGCCGGACTGGATCGTCTGCGGCGCCGGCACCGGCGGCACCTCGGCCACCTTCGGACGCTATGTGCGCTATCGCCGGCTGCCGACGCGGGTTTGCGTCGCCGATCCAGAGCATTCCGCCTTCTTCGCCGGCTTCCGCGACAACGATCCGAAGGCCAGCGTCAGCCGCGGCTCGGGCATCGAGGGCATCGGGCGTCCGACGGTGGAGCCGTCCTTCCAGCCGACGGTGATCGACCGGATGATCCGCGTGCCCGACGCCGCCAGCATCGCCGCCGTCTGGGTGCTGCGCGAGCGGCTGGGCCGCGCCTGCGGCGGTTCCACCGGCACCAATCTGATGGGCGCCATCGAGCTGATCGCCGGGATGATGCGCGAGGGCCGACAGGGCAGCGTCGCCACGCTGATCTGCGATCCGGGCGACCGCTATATGGGGACCTACTTCAACCGCGACTGGCTGGAGTCCGCCGGGCTGGAGATCGATCCCTGGTGCGAGCGGATCGACGCGTTCTTCCGCACCGGCGCCTGGAGCGGCGACGGTCTGGACTCGGCCGAGCGCTGAAGGGGAGCCTATCACCATGACCCGCATGAGAATCCGCATCGACTTCGAAAGCGGCGGCTCGATCGGGCCGGGCAAGATCGCGCTGCTGGAGCAGATTCGCGACACCGGCTCCATCTCCGCCGCCGGACGGGCGCTGGGCATGTCCTACCGGCGGGCGTGGCTGCTGGTGGACGACCTCAACCGCATCTTCAGCGAACCGGTGGTGAGCGCCGCGGTCGGCGGCAAGCATGGCGGCGGCACGGTGCTGACCGCCTTCGGCGAACAGGTGATCGACCATTACCGTGCGGTCGAACGCGAAGCGCATGTGGCGACCGCCCACCGTCTGGCGGCGCTGGCGGCGGGGACCAATCCAGACTATGGCGCGGACAGTCAGGTCGATGACGGGAGCTTCGCGAGCGATCCGGCGGTCGGGCCTGGATGCGGACCGGACAAGTAACCGGCGCCATCGATAACGAAAAAGGCCGGGCAATTTGCCCGGCCTTTCCAGTTTCGCGCGCCAGAAGCCTCTATGCGAACGCCTTGTACGCAATCAGCGTGAAGGTGTCCCGTACGCCGGGCAGAGTCTGCACATGCTCCGTCACGAAGCGGCCAATGTCGTCGTCCTGCTTCAGGTAGCACTTCATCAGCAGATCGTACTGGCCGGAGATGGAATGCACCTCCGACACCTGTTCGATCAGCTGCACAGCCTGATCGGCAACCTCATAGGCGCGTCCGAGATCGCATTTGACCATGACGAAGATGGTCTGCACGGGCTCAGCCCTCCTGCGACGGATCGGTCGAGGTCTCGCTGGACGGACGCGGGCGGGCCGAGCGCAGCATGAAGGCCGGCATATGATCGCCGAAACCGATCACCGGCACGTCGTCATCGTCGTCGTCACGGCGACGGCGGCGATCACGGTCGCGATCGCGGCGCGGCTCGTTGTTGCGGCGGGACTCGGCGGCAGCCAGCGATTCGCGGGGCTGACGCTCCTCACGGACCGGACGGTCTTCACGCATCGGGCGCTCCTCACGGACGGGACGCTCCTCACGCACCGGACGTTCCTCGCGGGCGGCGCGCTCTTCGCGGGGAGCGGCTTCGTCGCGTGGGGCGCGCTCTTCACGGCCACCACGGGGCGGACGGGCTTCCGAACGGGAGTCAGGCTTGGCTCCACGACCGCCACGGCCGCGGCCACGCCCGCGGGAGCTGCTGTCTTCCTCGCCGAACTCGGCCGTCTCCAGGCCGTCGATGGCGATCATGGGGATCTCCCGCTTGATGAGGCGCGTGATCGCGCCGACCAGTTTCGTGTCGTCGGGCGTCGCCAGCATGAAGGCACGGCCCTGCTTGCCGGCGCGGCCGGTGCGGCCGATCCGGTGGACATAGTCGTCGGGGGTCAGCGGCACGTCGAAATTGAAGACGTGGCTGAGGCCCTGGACGTCGATGCCGCGGGCGGCGACGTCGGAGCAGACCAGCAGCGTGATCTCACCCTGCTTGAAGCGTTCCAGCGTCTCGGTCCGCTTCGACTGCACCATGTCGCCATGCAGCGCGCCGACATTGAAGCCGTGGCGTTCCAGCGACTTCTGCAGCACGGCGATGTCGCGCTTGCGGTTGCAGAAGATGAAGGCGTTCTTGACATCCTCGGTCTGCAGCAGATGGCGCAGCGCCTTGCGCTTGTCCATCTCATGCACGAGGGTCAGGGCCTGGGTCACCGTTTCCGCCGGCGAGGCGGGCGGAGCGACGGAGATCTCAAGCGGCTGGGTCAGGAAGGCATCGGCCAGACGGCGGATTTCCGGCGGCATGGTCGCCGAGAAGAACAGCGTCTGGCGGTTCTTCGGCAGCTTGCTGACGATGCGCTCGATGTCCGGGATGAAGCCCATGTCGAGCATGCGGTCGGCCTCGTCGATGACGAAGACCTTGATGTCGTTCAGCATGATGTTGCCGCGCTCGAACAGGTCGATGAGACGACCCGGAGTCGCGATCAGAACATCCACACCACGGTCGAGCTTCTTCACCTGTTCGGTGAAGGTCTCGCCGCCGATCAGCAGCGCCATGCTGAGCTTGTGGTACTTGCCGTAGGTCTCGAAGCTTTCCGACACCTGGGCGGCCAGCTCGCGTGTCGGCTCCAGGATCAGCGACCGCGGCATCCGCGCGCGGGCACGGCCCGACGCCAGGATGTCGATCATGGGCAAGGTGAAGCTCGCCGTCTTGCCAGTGCCCGTCTGCGCGCAGCCCAGCACGTCGCGGCGTTGCAGGACACAGGGAATTGCCTGTTCCTGAATGGGCGTCGGTTGGGTGTAACCCTTGTCCTCGATGGCGCGCAGGACGTCAGGGCCAAGCCCAAGTTCCGAAAAAAGCATCCAACCTGTTTCTGTTCTGGAGTGCGGAAATCGAGCGTTCGACGCCCGATGCCTGGATGAGGCCGAAGAATAGGAAGTCAAAGCTACATGTCAATAGATCCGATGTTCGGCGACCGAAAATTGACGCGAAAATACGCCGCGTTGGCGAAATCCGTCCCCTGCGCTAGGCTGTCGTCCGGCAACATCGCGAGTCGCGGCGCTTGCCGGCACCCTGAAACGGGGTGGTCCGCTTTAAATGGAACGGTCGAGAGCATTTGATGATTCTTCGTGCCCAGGACTCGGTGCTGGTGGTGGTGGATGTGCAGGAACGGCTGCTGCCGGCCATCCACGACTCCGCCCGCGTCGTCCGCAATGCCGGAATGCTGTTGAAGGGCGCTGCCGCCCTGTCGGTGCCGGTGCTGCTGACCGAACAATATCCGCGCGGCCTGGGTCCGACGGTGGAGGCGGTGCGCGCCGACCTGCCGGCCGGAACTCCGGTGATCGAGAAGATCACCTTCGGCTGCACCGGCGAGCCGGCCTTCAACGCCGCGCTGGCGGAGCTGAAGCGCCCCCAGATCGTGCTGTGCGGGACGGAAGCCCATGTCTGCGTGATGCAGACGGCGCTCGGACTGCGCCAGCAGGGCCATGCGGTCTATCTGGTGGCCGACGCCGTGTCGTCGCGCACGCCCGACAACCGCGCCATGGCGCTGGAGCGGATGCGCGCTGCCGGCGTGACCATCGTCACCACCGAAATGGTTCTGTTCGAGTGGATGGAGCGCGCCGGCACTCCCGTCTTCAAGCTCGTCAGCGCGCTGGTGAAGTGAGCGCAGGAAAATCCCCATGTCTCCGAACTCCACGCCCCCGAACTCCGCGTCTGCGAACGCCGCCCGCCGTTCCCTGATCCTGTTGCCCGGCATGCCGCTGGACGCCGCATTGTGGGACCATCAGGTCCGGCATCTCAGCGAGGTGGCGGATCCGCAGGTGGTCGAGTTGGCCGACTGCGACGGCATCGCGGCAATGGCCGGCAAGGTGCTGGCCCAGGCGCCGGAACGGTTCGCCGTCGCCGGCCTGTCGATGGGCGGCTATGTAGCGCTGGAAATCCTGCGCCGGGCGCCGGAGCGGGTGGAGCGGCTCGCCCTGCTCGACACCAACGCCCGCCCCGACACAGCGGAGGCAAGCGCGACCCGGCGGGAGGCGGTGGCGCTCGCCCGCCAGGGCCGCTACGGGCAGGTCGTCCGTGCCGCCCTGCCCCGCCTGATTCATCCCGAGCGGCTGGCCGACGAAGGCTTCGTCCGCTCCGTCCTGGCTCAGATGGAACGGGTGGGCGTCGACGGCTATGCGCGGGAACAGGAGGCGATCATCAACCGGGTGGACAGCCGGCCGGGTCTTGCCGCCATCCGCTGCCCGACGCTGGTCGTCTGCGGCCGCCAGGACATCCTGACTCCGCCGGCCCTGCATGAGGAGATGGCGGAAGCCATTCCTGGCGCGCGGCTGGTGGTGATCGAGGAATGCGGCCACCTGTCGGCGATGGAACAGCCGCAGGCGGTCACCGCCCTGATGCGTGACTGGCTGCTGCGCGATTGAGCGGCCTGGGCGGCGATTGGAGCTCAGCAGTCCGGGATCAGCAGTCCGGTCTGCCGCAGAGCAGATCCGACCGCTGGCTCGGGAACAGCGAGAAGGTCATGTCGCTGATCAGGCTGCGGAAATCCGGATCGTCCGGTCCCTGCGGCCGGTCGAGCCAGCCGGTGGCGGAGGTCAGCGCGCCACCCGACCGGCAGAACGCCCCCTGCACGATGATCGGTCCGCCCGGCGGAGCGGTCGGGATCGGACCTTCGGTGCAGAGGGCGGAATTCAGCATGTTTTCCGATACGTTGAAGGCCAGCACCACCTTGTAATCGCGCCGAGCCGTGTCGTTGGGCGTGGTGGTGAGGTTGGTCCTCACACCGAACACCCGGTCCTGCATATGGGGTAGAACCTTCTCGGCAAAGCGGTCGGGCGTCAGGCCGAAGGGGTTGCCATGCAGCACCACCCGAAGGTCGCGGTCGCTCGCCGCATAGGCCACCTCGCTGCGCGTGTAGGCCGGCGTCGGCTCGCTCGCCACGACCCGCTCGTTGGTGCAGGCGGCGAGAACGGAAGCGCCCAGCAGGAGGGCGGCGAGCGGCGGGAACATTCGCATGATCGGGGTGTCCGTCGGTGTGGCTGGCATCGGTATCGCTTGGCCGGATATGGGGTGCGGCTGCCGGAAGGGCGAGTGCTCCCCTGCTCCGCCTTCCTGCCCGTCACACGTCTCTCAACCACTTGTCTGCGGCGCGGGCAATCAGGTCCGGATAGTCGGGACAGTCCAGGCCAACCAAGGGAAGGTCGAACTCCGCTGCAATTCGGGCGACCGTCCGGTGCGTCAATTCCAGCCCCAGACCACGAGCGCGACGGGCAATGGCGAGTTCCTGACCCCAAACATAGACGTTTCGCGCGCCGGTGTTGCGCGCCATCGTCCGGGATTGCTCCATCCGCTCGTCACCGTTGATCGGCAGCCAGATGTCGGTCATCAGCATGTCGGCAGGGGTGTCGGAGCGGTATTTCATCGCGTCGGCATTGACCACCTCGATCTTTGCCACGATGTCGGCCGGAAGCTGGTCGAACAAACCGATTAGCCGGTTCACCTCGATGACGTCGGGGTCCAATTCGACAATGGTGACCCGCGTCACCTCCGGTCTTAGCGCCGCGTTCACCGCAGCCCAACCCATGCCCATACCCATCACCACCGTGTGGCCGGTAGCGGCACGCACGCCGATCTCCTGGCTTTCGATTTCCATCGGTGTCATCGACATCCAGGTGCGATAGCCCTGACCGACCTCGCGCCGGCTGAGAATCGCGGTATCCCTGGTCAGCCGGGCCGGATTCCAGTATCCGGGACTCAGCAGCAGAGGAACCACCTGAAGCCGCCAGCGTCCAACCTCGCAGGATTGGTACTGTGGTATGAAAAGGTCAGTGACGAATGGGATCAGCGGAGTCAGCGCGTCTGCCAGAAACTCGGGCGGGATGGCGTCAACCGGGATATCTGTTCCGGGAAATGCTGGGGTATGCATATGCCTCCTGGAGGGACAGGCCATGATGCGGGAAAAACCCTCAAGCCGGCCGTTCACGGGAGGATATATCAGGGCCTCATTCTCTGTAACCGGGAAATTTGCACAGGTTTTGCCACCCGATCTTCAGGTGGGATCCGGGCCGTAGTACGGATCAGAAGTACGGATCAGACAGCTTGGAAGACGGCCGTTGGGCAGCGGAACTCCGCTGCCCCTCGCCGAACGGCCGAGAGGCGGGGTGATGCCCCCCGTCACACGTCGATGTCGTCGGCCTTCACGAACTTCGCATTGTCCTGGATGAACTTGAAGCGCAGTTCCGGACGCTTGCCCATCAGATCCTCCACCAGCGACCGCGTGCGCTCGCATTCCGGCTTTTCCTCCGGATCGGCGGCGTTGGGCACGACCACGCGCAGAAGCGACCGCTTGGACGGGTCCATCGTCGTGTCGCGCAGCTGGGCCGGCATCATCTCGCCCAAACCCTTGAAACGGCTGATGTCGGGCTTCTTGCCCTTGAACATCTTCGACAGCAGCTCGTCCTTGTGGGCGTCGTCGCGGGCGTAGACCTGCTTGTTGCCGTGGCTGAGCCGGTAGAGCGGCGGTAGGGCGAGGTAGAGGTGGCCCTCCTGGATCAGGCCCGGCATCTCGCGGTAGAAGAAGGTCATCAGCAGTGACGCGATGTGGGCGCCGTCGACATCGGCGTCGGTCATGATGATGACCCGCTCGTAGCGCAGCTTGTCGGTCGAAAAATCCTTGCCGATGCCGCAGCCGAGCGCCTGGGTCAGGTCGTTCAGCTCCTGATTGGCCTTCATCTTGTCGACGGACGCGCTGGCGACGTTCAGGATCTTGCCGCGGAGCGGCAGGATCGCCTGGGTCTCGCGCTGGCGGGCCTGCTTGGCGGAACCACCGGCCGAGTCACCCTCCACCAGGAACAGCTCGGTGCCCTCGGGAGAATTCCGCGAGCAGTCGGCCAGCTTGCCGGGCAGGCGCAGGCGGCGGGTGGCCGACTTGCGCGTCATCTCCTTGGACTGCTTGCGCCGCGCCCGTTCCTCGGCCTTTTCGATCAGCCGTTCCAGCAGACCGTTGGCGCTCTGCGGATCGCCGGACAGCCAATGGTCGAAATGGTCCTTCACCGCGGTCTCGACGAGGCGCTGGGCCTCCGCCGTCACCAGCCTCTCCTTGGTCTGGCCCTGGAAATGCGGTTCGCGGATAAAGACGGACAGCAGGACGCAGGCGTCGCCCATCACATCGTCGGCGGTGACCTGTCCGGCGCGCTTGTTGCTGGTCAGCTCGCCATAGGCCTTCAGGCCGCGGGTCAGCGCGGTGCGCAGGCCGGCCTCGTGCGTGCCGCCCTGCGGGGTCGGCACGGTGTTGCAGTAGGTGTGCGAAAAGCCCTCGTCATCGTCGGGCCACGCCACCGCCCATTCCACCCGGCCCTGGCCGTTGGGGAAATCGAGCGCGCCGGCGAAGGGCAAGCGCGTCAGGGTCTTGCGGTCCTTCAGCGCGGCGTTCAGGTAATCCTGAAGCCCACCGGGGAAATGTAGGGTTTCCGACGCGGGCGTGGTGGCGTCGACCGACAGCAGGGCCGGATCGCAGCTCCAGCGGATTTCCACGCCGCGATAGAGATAGGCCTTGGAGCGGGCCAGCCGGTACAGCCGGTGCGGTTCGAAATGAGCGGTCTCGCCGAAGATTTCCGGATCGGCGTGGAAACGGATGGTGGTGCCGCGCCGGTTGACGTTGCCGCGATGGGCCAGCGGCCCCTGCGGCAGGCCGCGGCTGTACTCCTGGACGTAGAGCTGCTTTTCGCGGGCGATCTCGACGGTCAGCCGGTCCGACAGGGCGTTCACCACCGACAGGCCGACGCCGTGCAGGCCGCCCGAGGTCTGGTAGACCTTGTTGGAGAATTTGCCGCCGGAGTGCAGCGTGGTCATGATGACCTCCAGCGCCGACTTGCCCGGATATTTCGGGTGGTCGTCGATGGGGATGCCGCGACCGTTGTCGCGCACCATCACCGTATAGTCGGCGGTCAGCTCCAGGTCGATGCGGCTGGCATGTCCGGCCACCGCCTCGTCCATGGCGTTGTCCAGGACCTCGGCCACCAGATGGTGCAGCGCGCGGTCGTCGGTGCCGCCGATATACATGCCCGGCCGGCGCCGGACAGGCTCCAGCCCCTCCAGAACCTCGATGTCCTGGGCGGAATAGCTGTCGGCCTTGGGGGCCGTGTTCTCGAAAAGATCGCTCATGACGGGATGATAGGAATTTCGTCAGGGGTGCGCAAGCGCATCCTGGGCCGCTTATACTGCGTCGCCACATGGTTTTGTGGATGAATTTTTTTGACGCCGGAGGAAGCATGAGTGCAGCGGACGCATACGACTTCGACAACGGCCCTGCCCTGCGGGCCATTGCGATGCCGGCGGACACCAATCCGAACGGCGACATCTTCGGCGGATGGCTGCTGGCACAGATGGATCTGGCCGGCGGGACGGTGGCGGTGCGGCGCAGCCATGGCCGCGTCGCCACCGTCGGCATCGAGGCGATGACCTTCCACAAGCCGGTCTTCGTCGGCGACGAGGTCAGCTGCTTCGCCCGGATCGAGAAGGTCGGCCGCACCTCGCTGCGCGTTCGCATCGAGACCTGGGTGCGCCGCGAACGGTCCGGCTCCGACCCGATCAAGGTGACGGAGGGCGTCTTCACCTATGTCGCCATCGGCGAGGACCGCAAGCCGCGCGAAGTGCCTTCGGAGTAAGTCCGGTTAAGCCGCCGGCGCCTTGACGAAATGCTGGTGGCCGTGGTCGCACTGGCCGCGGGCGTGCTTGTCGTCGCAGCTTTCGCCGGAGGTCAGGCCGATCCAGCCATGCAGAGTGGTCGGGTCGAAGCCGGCCTCGCGGCGGTCGCCGACCTGGATCAGCGGACGGCGGATCAGGTCGCGGTCGGCCAGCATCGCCGCCAGCGCGGCAGACTCGTCAAGGGCGCCGGGCGTCACGGCGCCGGACTTCACCGCTGCGGCGCGGCGGTTGAACCAGGCATCGACCTCCTTGTCGCCGAAGAAGGCACGCAGCTCGGCGGCGGTCAGCTCGGCGGTGGCAAGGTCGCATTCGACCAGCCTGTGGCCGGCGGCGGCCAGCTGCTGCTTCTGCCTGGCGTTCGCCGTGCAACCGGCCAGTCCGTAGAAAATCACTTCGGCCATGGGACACTCCGCTGCTGGATGGGCGGCCCTGATCCGGGGAGCAATCAGGACCGATTTCGTCCAGTCTAACGGCGGTGCAGCATGAAAAAGGGCGCGACAGAATGCCGCGCCCACATTTTTTCTATGGGTATTCCTAAGCGAGCCCGGAGGCTCACTTCTGCAGGCGCTTCAGCGCGTCCTCGACATACTGGTTGGTGTAGGTCTTGGACAGGTCGATGCTGGCGGACGCCACCGCCGGGTCGAAGGCCTTCAGCACCTTCAGGGCAGCGTCGGCGCCCTCCTGGGTGAAGCGGCCGTCCGGCGAGTAGGTCGGCTTGGAATGCTCGAAGGCCTGGGCATAGAGCGACTTATTGCCCAGGAAATACTCCTCCGGCAGGACCTTCAGCACGTCGTCGGTGCTGGCCTTGTTCAGCCACAGCATGGTGCGGACGAAGACGTCGGCCAGCGCCTGGGTGGTCTTCGGGTTCTCCTTGATGAAGTCCGGCTTCATGTAGAGCACGGCGGCGGGATAAGGGCCGCCATAGACGTCCATCGTGCCCTTCTCGGTCCGGGTGTCGGCCAGGATGGTGATGTCGCCGTCGGCCTGGGCCTGGCTGATCACCGGGTCCAGATTGACGATGGCGTCGATCTCGCCGCGCTTGATCGCCGCGATGGCGCTGGGGCCACCGCCGACGCCAATGACCGAGGCATCCTCCGGCTTCATGCCGAGCGAGGTCAGCACGTGATTCAGCATGAAGTTGGTCGAGGAACCGGGGGCGGTGACGCCGACCTTCTTGCCCTTCAGGTCCTGCACCGACTTGACGGTGCCGGACTTGTTGACCGACGCCAGGACGATGCCGGGATAGCGGCCGAGCTGCGTCACCGCGACGATGGGCTGGCCCTTGGCCTGCATCTGGATGGTGTGGTCGTAGGCGCCGGTCACGACATCGGCCGAGCCGCCGACGAGGGCCTGGAGGCTCTTGGCGCCGCCGCCGAAGTCGCTGACCTCGACGGTCAGCCCGGCGTCCTTGAAGTAGCCCAGCCGCTCGGCCAGCGTCAGCGGCAGGTAATAGAGCAGCGGCTTGCCGCCGACGGCGATCTTGATGTCGGTCTTCTCAAGCTTGCCCTGGGCCGCGGCCAAGCCGGACGTTCCCAGGGTCAGGGCGACCGCGGCGGCCGCGATCAGCGATTTGAGCGTCATTGGTTGCCTCCCTTTTGAATTTTCCTATTGGATTTCAATGCTGCCCGCCGCCGGTGTCCTGCGGGCGCCAGTGCAGAAGCCGCTTCTCGATCATGGTGACGGCGGCATCGATCAGGACGACGAAGATCGTCAGCACCAGCATGCCGGAGAAGACGCCGACGGTGTCGAACACGCCTTCCGCCTGATGGATGCGGTAGCCGAGCCCGGCGGCGGATCCCAGATACTCGCCCACCACCGCACCGACCATGGCGAAGCCGACGGCGGTGTGCAGCGAGGAGAAGACCCAGGACAGGGCCGAGGGCAGATAGACGTGGCGGAACAGGTCGCGGGAGCTGGCGCCCAGCATGCGGGCGTTGGCCAGAACCACCGGGCTGACCTCCTTCACGCCCTGGTAGACGTTGAAGAAGACGATGAAGAAGACCAGCGTCACCCCCAGCGCCACCTTCGACCAGATGCCGAGCCCGAGCCACAGCGCGAAGATCGGCGCCAGCACCACGCGAGGCAGCGCGTTGACCGCCTTGATGTAGGGGTCGAAGACGACGGAGACCAACGGCGCACGGGCGAACCAAAAGCCGAAGGCGATGCCGGCCACCGTGCCGATGATGAAGGCCAGCGCGGTCTCCAGCAGCGTAATGCCGAGATGGTACCAGATGACGCCCGACGCGAAGTCGGCCCAGGTGCGGGCCAGAACCGCCCCCGGCGTGCCGAAGAAGAAGGGGCTGAGGATCTTGGTGTCGGTCAGGACGTGCCAGATCAGGAAGAAGGCGATCAGGACGCCCAGCTGCAGCAGCAGGATGACCGGACGGCTGGGCAGGCGTTTGGCGTGGGATCTCATGATGTCGTCACCGCAGCTTGGTCTGGGCGTAGCCCTTCAGCACCTCGTCGCGCAGCTGCGCCCAGATCTCCTGGTGCAATGCGAGGAACTGCGGGGTCATGCGGATTTCCGCCACGTCGCGCGGACGGTCGAGGTCGATGCGGTATTCGCCGATCAGCCGCGCCCCCGGCCCGGCCGACAGCACCAGCACCCGGTCGGACATGGCGATGGCCTCCTCCAAGTCGTGGGTGATGAAGACCACCGACTTGCGGTCGGCCGCCCACAGGTCGAGCAGCTCGTTCTCCATCATCTGGCGGGTCTGGACGTCGAGCGCCGAGAAGGGCTCGTCCATCAGGATGATCTTCGGATCAACGATCAGCGTCTGGGCCAGGGCCACCCGCTTGCGCATGCCGCCGGAGAGCTGGTGCGGGAAGCGGTCGCCGAACCCCTCCAGCCCGACGCGCGACAGCCAGGGCAGCGAACGGTCCCGCGCCTCGGCCTTCGACACGCCACGGAACTCCAGCCCGGCGGCGACATTGTCGAGCGCCGATTTCCAGGGCATCAGCGCCTCGGCCTGGAACATGTAGCCGGCCTTCGGATTGATGCCGGTGACCGGCTGCCCGAAGGAGAGCGCACGGCCCTCGCTGGGCTTCAGCAGGCCGGCGGCGACGTTGAGCATCGTCGACTTGCCGCTGCCGGTCGGGCCGACGATCGACACGAACTCCCCGTCGGCGACGGTGAAGCTGGCACCCTGGACGGCGGTGTAGGAACGTCCCCGGCCGTCGGGTGAGGGAAAGGTGCAGGTCACGCCTTCCAGCTGGAGGGCGGGCGCCGCGGCGGCGGCCTCGGCCATGTCGGTGTGGTCCTTATCGTTCGGGCGATATGCGCCGGCGGGCGGTGCACTTTGGTTGGAGGACCATACTGTCCGAAGAGAAGCCTATCGGCAACCGCTTGAGATCTCCGTAGAATCCGAAAGGAGCCATTCCGGAAACGCACCGCTTACGGTGTCAAAGAAGGGACGCGGGGCCTTATCGGTTGCCGTCATGCCCCACCCTCCAGCATCAATGGCATAGATCGAAAGCCAGTCCTTTTCCCTTTGCGGAGCCGACATGCCCACGCTGCCGAAACGCCCGTTGATCGCACTTGCTGTTCTGGCCGCCCTGCTTGCCGTGTGGCTCGGCTTCGCCGCCTGGTACGATCACCACCAGCGGGCGGATGAGCGGCCGGCCACCTACAGCGCGCTGATCGAACAGGCCGGGCGGGGCGAACTCGGTTCGATCACTTTCGCCAACGGCACCGGCCATGCGGTCGGCACGGACGGCAGCCGCTATCGCGTCGTCATGCCGGTGACCGACGATCTGCTGAAGGAGATGCGCGCCCACAAGGTCGCCATCGCCTTCGACGAGGGGCCCGGCGGGCTGATGGCGCAGACGGTGGGTGTGCTGGACCGCGCCGCCCCCTTCGTGGTGGTGGCCCTGCTGATCGGCGGGCTGTTGATGAGCGGCGGGCAGTTCTTCGGCATGGGCCGCGCCACCCGCGTGCGGCCGGAGGACACCAAGACCGTCTTCGCCGACGTGGCGGGCGTGGACGAGGCGAAGGAGGAGCTGCGCGAGACGGTGCAGTTCCTGAAGGACCCGCGCCGCTTCGCCATGGCCGGTGCGCGCGTGCCGAAGGGCATCCTGCTGGTCGGCCCGCCCGGCACCGGCAAGACCATGCTGGCCAAGGCGGCGGCAGGCGAAGCCGGCGTCCCCTTCTTCGCCGCGTCGGGTTCCGATTTCGTCGAGATGTTCGTCGGGCTGGGTGCGGCCCGCGTGCGCAGCCTGTTCAAGACCGCCCGCGCCAACGCCCCCTGCATCCTGTTCATCGACGAGATCGACGCTTTGGCCGGCAAGCGCGGCGAATCGACCAGCCATTCGGAACGCGAGCAGACGCTGAACCAGCTGCTGGTCGAGATGGACGGCATCGTGGAAGGCGGCGAGGTGGTGGTGATCGCCGCCACCAACCGGTCGGAGATGCTGGACCCCGCCGTGCTGCGCCCCGGCCGCTTCGACCGCCACATCCATGTCAGCCTGCCCGACGTTGCCGGGCGCGAGGCCATTCTGGGCGTCCATGCCGGGCGTCTGACGCTGGCCCCCGACGTCTGCGCCCGCACGGTGGCGCGCGGCACGCCGGGCTTCTCCGGTGCGGAACTCGCCAACCTGACCAACGAGGCGGCGCTGTCGGCGGCGCGCCAGGGCCGCGTCATCGTCACCATGGCCGATTACGAGGCCGCCAAGGACCGTGTACTGATGGGCACCGAGCGCCGCAGCCTCGCCCTGACGGCCCACGAGCGCCGGCTGATCGCGGTGCATGAAGCGGGGCACGCGCTGGTGTCACTGCGCTGCCCGCAGGCCGACCCGATCCACAAAGCCACCATCATCCCGCGCGGCGGCGCGCTGGGCATGGTGGTGCGGCTTCCGGAAGGCGACCGCGTCTCGGTCTCGCGTGCCAAGCTGATGGCAGACATCGCCGTCGCCATGGCCGGCCGCGCCGCGGAGGAGATCGCCTTCGGCGCCGATCAGGTCACCACCGGGGCCGAGGCCGACTTCCGCGCCGCCACCGATCTGGCGCGGCGGATGGTCACCGCCTGGGGGATGAGCGAGGAGATCGGCTTCGTCGCCCATGCGGCGGCCGAGCCCGGAGCCCGGTCCGAACGGACGGCTTGGCGCATCGACGAGGAGGTCCGGCGCATCACCGACGAAGGCATGGAACATGCCCGCCGGCTGCTGCGCACCGACCGCGCCGCCCTGGACGGCATCGCCCAGGCCCTGCTGGAGCGAGAGACCCTGACCGGCGGCGAGATCGCCGCGCTGGCCGATGCCCAGACGGAAAGGGCCACCGAGGCGGCTTGAGACTTTGAGAGGACGTTACCGCACCGGAGAGACTGTCTTGCCGGACTTGATAAGGAAATGTCCTGCATTGCGGCGTGGGTGCATACCGGGGTAGACTTATCCTGATCTGTTCGAGCTAGCACGAGAGGGGCGCAATGTCGGGACCGATATCCCGCCGGACGGTTCTTGGAACCGCCTTGCCCCTTCTCTGCACCCTTCCGCTCCTTGGGCTCCGGCCGGCTCCGGCCCACGCGGCCGTCACGGTCATCCAGGTCGGCGCCTATGAGTTCCCACCCTATGTCGATGAAACGGGCGCCGGCGTCACGCGCGATCTGTTGGAGCTGTTGAACGGCGTCCAGGGAGAATTCCGGTTCGAGACGGTCAGGACCGCCCCGCAGCGCCGTTACGAGGATCTGGAACAGGGGCGGTTCGACATGATCGCCTTCGAATGCCGCAATTGGGGCTGGCAGGACCGCCCGGTCGATGCCACCCGTCCCTTCCTGCGCGATGCGGAGGTGTTCATCGCCAGGGCGGCGCCGGGAATCGACCAGCGTTATTTCGACGACCTGACCGGGAAGACGATCCTCGGCCGGCTCGGTTATCACTATGCCTTCGCCGGCTTCGATGCCGACCCCAAGCGGCTGGAGCAGCGCTATCGCACCCGCGTCACGGTGACGCATGAAGGCAACGTCCGCAGCGTCGTCGCCGGGCGGGCCGACCTCGCCATCGTCACCCGATCCTTCCTGACCCGTTTCCTTCAGCGCGAGCCGGAGCTTGCCCGGCAGGTCCTGGTCTCCGACCGCACCGATCAGATTTACGAGCACACCATCCTGATCCGGCACGGCGCGGCGCTCACCACTGGCTGGCTCAATGGGCTGCTCGACTGTCTGGAGGCGGACGGGCAGCTGGGAACGCTGTGGCGGCGCAGCGGGATTTTGTCTTGAACCGGCGATCCTCCCTGCTTGCGCGGGTGGCCGGGGCCATCCTGCTGACGACGGCCAGCATCGGCAGCATCGCGATGCTGCTGTCGGAGCAGATCGTCGAGGGACAGCGCCATCAGGATCTGCTGCGGCGGGCCGAGCTGGTCGCCGCCACCCAGGCCGACGCGCTCAGCGGCTTTGTCTGGGAAATGGACAACCGCAGCGCCCAGCGCATGATCGAGGCGCTGACCGCCCGCGATCCGGCGATCCGCTCCATCGCCGTCTTCGAGACGGACCGGGAGCAACCGCTGGCACGGACCGCCGTCGGAAAAACCGCAGGAAAGACCGAGGATGCCGACGGCATCGTCACCGTCGAGCGCCCCATCCTTCTGCACGGGCGCGAAGGGCGGGTGCAGACGGTCGGGCATCTGCGCATCGCCTATTCGACGGCCGAGGTGCGGCAAGCCACGCTGGATGCGCTGATCCCGGTCGCCGGGCTGCTTCTGCTGTCGCTGCTGGGGGCGATGGCGGCGCTGGGGCTGACGCTGAACCGGATGGTGCTGCGCCCATTGCGCCGCCTGACGCAGCTGGCCAGCGCCATGGCCCGCGGAGAGTACGGCGCCCGCATGGATGCCGGGCGGAGCGATGAGATCGGTGTGCTTGCCGATGGCTTCAACCGGATGGCGACGACGGTGCAGGATCACACCAGCACCCTGGAAAGTCGGGTCCGCGACCGGACCGAGGCGCTGGCCGCCACCAACCGCGCCATCATGGACAGCATCAACTACGCCCAGCTGATCCAGTCGGCCATCCTGCCGTCCGCGGGCACGCTGTCGGCCGGCTTGACCGAACATTTCGTTCTGTGGCGCCCGCGCGACGTGGTCAGCGGCGACTTCTATGTCTGCCGCGAGGTCGAGGACGGGTTCGTGGTCGCTGTGGCCGACTGCACCGGGCATGGCGTTCCCGGCGCCTTCATGACCATGACCGCCAGCGCGATCCTCAACAATGTGCTGGACCAGCTTGGCGCAGCGGACCCGGCCGCGGTGCTTGCCGCCGTCGACCGCAAGGTCCGCGCCGCCCTGCATCAGGAGGAGGAAGCGCGCGGTGGAGCCGACTGTTTCGACAACGGCCTCGACCTGGGGCTGTGCCACATCCGGCCGGCCGAGGGCAAACTGGTCTTCGCCGGCGCCCGTATCCCGCTGCTGGTCGTCGCCGACGGCGGCCTGACGGAACTGCGGGGCAACCGTCGCAGCCTGGGCTATCGTCCAAGCGCGTTTCGCGCGACCGGCAGCGAGCCGGTCGGGTGTGGCGCCGAGTCGCCCTTCACCAACCAGAGCATTGCCCTGCGGCCCGGCCAGACCTTCCTGATGGGCACCGACGGTCTGGTCGACCAGAATGGCGGGGAGCGCGGACGCAGCTTCGGTCGGATCAGGCTGCACGAGCTGTTGAGCCAAGGCGCCCACAGCCCACTGGACCGGCTGAAGACCGATGTGGAAAGCTCGCTCGACCGGTTCCAGTGCGGCCGCGAACAGCGTGACGACATCACCCTGTTCGGTTTCCGCGTGCGGCTGACGGACGCAGTCGCTTGTTCCAGCACAGGGTCCGGCCGCTGGGCGGCGTAAAAGTCCTGGACCGATTGTGCGAATCTGTTACAGACATGTCATATATTGTGACGGGTTGTGACGCAGACGCAGCGGGAGCAGCGGGAGCAGCGGGAGCAGCGGGAGCAGCGACTACCTCTCAAGTTTGTTTTAAAATTTAGGCATTCCAGGGTATGTTGCACCCGCTGGAGTGGTGATAGGGAGAACACGGCATGGCCGGTCCGACGATCGTCGTGGTCGAAGATGAGAATTCCTTGCGGTCCGACATGGTGGAGTATCTGTCGAGCTGCGGATTCAATGCCATCGGCGCACGCGACGGGACGGAACTGGATCGGCTGTTGCAGACCCGCACCGCCGCCATCGTCATCCTGGATGTAAATCTGCCGGACGAGGACGGGTTCAAGATCGCGGCCCGGCTGCGCGACCATCATGGCGCCGGCATCATCATGGTCACGGCCCGCAGTTCGACGGTCGACCGCATCGTCGGGCTGGAGATCGGCGCCGACGCCTATCTGGTGAAGCCGGTCGAGCTTCGCGAACTGGAGGCGCAGGTGAAGTCGCTGCTGCGGCGGCTGAGCGAGCGCGCCGCGGAATCGGCCGCCCAGTCCGCCAACGGTGCGGCGTCCGGCGAAACCGCCGGCGATGGGGCGGACGAGGCGCGCTGGTCCCTGGACCCGACGGAATGGAGCCTGACCAATCCTGCCGGCATCCGCATCAGCCTGACCAGCATGGAGATGAAGCTGACCAGCCTGCTTGCCGCCCAGGCACGCAAGCCGGCGACCCGCGACCAGATCTCCCAGGCTTTGTACAATCGCCGCTGGAACCCGGAAGACCGTTCCATCGACACCGTCGTCGGCCGCCTGCGCCACAAGGTGGAGGGCGCCATCGGCGGTCCTGCGCCGCTGAAGTCGGTGCATGGCGTCGGTTACGTGTTCTCCGCTCCGATCCGGGTGGTCGGGACGGGCCAGGGCTGAGCACGGTTTTTACATCGTCAGAGCTTCGACCGGCAGGTCGCGGTCGGGTGTCCGGCGGGGGAACTGCAGGGTGAAACTGGTGCCCAGCTCGGGCGCGCTGCACACCGTGATCGAGCCCATCAGAACACCGACCACCAGATTGTGAACGATGTGGAGCCCAAGCCCGCTGCCGCCGCGACCGCGCCTGGTGGTGAAGAAGGGTTCGAACACCCGGGCGCTGTGCTCCTCGCTCATGCCGCGGCCATTGTCGGCGAAGCACATGCGTACGGTTTCGGCGTCCGGACAATCCACCGTGATCGCCATCCCCCCAGCCTGCCCGTCGGCGAAGGCATGGGTCAGCGCATTCATCACCAGATTCGTCAAAATTTGCGACAGCACGCCGGGATAGCTGTCCAGTTCCAGGTCGGCGGGACAATAGACCGCCACCACATGGCCCGATGGCCGGAACTTCGGCTGAAGGCTGACCAGCGTGTCCTGGATATAGGCGGCGAGATTGACGGTGCGCCGCACCGCGCTGGCGCGGTCTACCGCCACCTGCTTGAAGCCGGCGATCAACTGCGACGCCCTTTCGCAATTGCCGAGGATCAGATCGGTGGTGTCGACCGCCGTGGCGAGATAGCGGGCGAACTCCGCCTTGCCCAAGGTCCCGCCGTCTGCCCGCCGGCGCATCGCCTGGGTGGCGTCGGCCAGATGCGAGGCGCAGGAGACGGCGATGCCGACCGGCGTGTTGATTTCATGGGCGACGCCGGCGACCAGCGCGCCGAGCGACGCCAGCTTCTCCGACTGGACCATCGCCTCCTGCGCCTCGCGCAGGTGATCGAGTGCCGCTTCCGCCTCGCTGCGCTGGCGGTCCAGCTCGTGGATGGCGTCGCTCAATTGGGCCTGCAACCGGTCGCTGACCCGCACGAGCCGCTGCTGCTCCCGCGTGCTGAGTTCGAAGGCGGCGATCAGGTCGCGGAATTCGGGCAGGCAGTCCGGCGCCAGCGCGCCCAGCCTCGTCTCCAGAGCGCGGGCCTTGGCGAGGGCCTCCTCCTCCGCGGCGAAGAGATTGAAGCTCATGGCGGGCCGCCGGCGGGCATCTCCCGCATCTGGAAGACGACGTGCCGCAAATCCTCCGCGAAATCCTCGCCCAGTTCGCGCATGGACTCGTCATTCTCCTCGACGCACCATGTCAGCGTCACCGGCCGCCCGCCCTTGGCCACCGTCTCAAGCATCTGGAATATGTTCATCAGAGCCTTGGCACTGGAGCTGTTGAAATAGAGAAGCTCCATGTCGAAGCGGATGGGACCGCCGTCGGGATCGTCGAGGAAGCCGCGCAGCGCCTCGAACACAGGGCCGAAGAAGGCCGCGACATCGTCGGGATAGGATTCGCCGGTCATGCGCAAATGGCCGCTGGCGAAGTCGAACGACACGCCCGGCGTCCGTCCGGTGGCGGGAATGGTCAGGCAGTCCATCGCGTGGTGCTCGGCTCGGACGTTCATACGCTGACCTTGAGGCAGAAGAAGCTGCGGTCGGCGTCCATCGCGTTGAAATCGTAATCGATGGGATCGCTGGCACGCCGGGCGATCTCGATCAATCCCAGCGTGGCGCCGCGACTGCCGTCGTCCGGTTCCTCGCGAAGCTGCTCGCGGTAGTAGGTCTTGATGCCGTCGCGATCCAGGCTCTTCAGATGGTCCAGCCGTTCCTTCAGGCGGGGCACCTCGCTGTTGCGCACGGTGTTGCCGCAGACGATGAAGACCTTGCCGCGCTCCATGCCGATGGTGACCATTCCGGCGCTGAGCTCCACCGCGCGGCCGGCGGTGCCGGACATCTTCTCCGCCGAATAGCGGATGATGTTCTGCATCTGCTCGACGAAGACCGAGAAGACGCGGCGAATGGTCGGCCCGTCGGCCGCCTCCAAGGCCAGCTTCTCGCGCAGAGCCTCACCCAGGGAGTAAAGTATCCCCTCCGACAAATATCCGCTGAAAGAGAACACGATCCCCTTGTCGTCGAGATCGCGTTTAATCGACGCATATTGCTGGGCGAGCATGGCTGCGGCCTGACGTTCCACCGGTACCAGGGTTCCGCCCGACTATGTCACCTCCTATGACAAAGGACCATAGACTTTCGGAGAGGCAACCTGGGAGCAGCCGCGACATCGCGCTGTATCACACCGGCACCACGACCCGGAAGGTCGATCCCTTTCCCAGCATGCTGTCGACGGCGACCGCGCCGCCATGCAGCAGGGCGATCTGCTGGACGGTGTGCAGTCCGATGCCGGTGCCCGGCACTCCGGAAGCGCCTGCCCCGCGGAAGAAACGGTCGAACAGGCGCGGAAGCTCCACCTCGGGAATGCCGCGGCCATGGTCCGTCACCTCGATCACCGCCATGGCGCCGTCGGTGTCGCCGCTGAGGAGGATCGGCCCACCCGGTCCGGAATATTTGAGGGCGTTGTTGACCAGATTGCTGATCACCAGACCGATCAAGTTGGCATCGATCTCCGCCCGCCGCGGCAAACGGTCCAGGGTCAGCCGGAATTCGCGGTCGGGGTAGGCGACGCGGAAAGGCTGGACGACGGTGCGGATCAGGTCCGGAAGGTCGACCTCGGCCCGCTCCACGACGAGGGCATTGCTCTGCAGCCGCTCGTCGGTCAGATGGGAGTCGATCAGGCCGGTCAGGCGCTGCACGCTGCCGCGGATCACTGCCAGCCGTTCCAGCATCTCCGGCTCGACCTGCCCCGCCCGCATCGCCAGCAGTTGGGCGGCGCTGTCGATGATGGCGAGCGGCGTGCGGAATTCGTGGCTGACCATGCCCAGGAACTGGCGCTGCTGGTCGCGCGCCAGCAATTCGCGCTCCAGCGCCCGTTCCACCCGTTCCTTCGCCAGGATCAGCGCCTTCTGGTTGGCGGCCAGTTCCAGCGTGCGATCCTCCACCCGCTGTTCCAGCGAGCGGTTCAGCGCCATCAGCTCCTCATACAGGCAGACATTGTCGAACCCGATGGCGACGCGGTTGCAGAACAGCTCCAGCAGGCGCTGCTCGTCGGCGATATAGGGCTCCGTCCGTTCCAGCCGGAAGATGGTCACGCCGTGCTCACGCGTGCGGAAAACCAGGACGCAGTGGTCGTCACGGTAGAGGTTGGACTGGGTGGCGAGCGCATTCGCCACCTCCGCGGCGGCTGCGGCAGATAGGACGTCGCCCACCGGCATGCCGATGCTGCCGGCGAACGGACCCAGCCCGGCGACGATTTCGACGGTCAGGCCACCGTCGGCACGCGCAACCGGCCGGCAGGCCAGCACCGCCGGCGCGGCGCCGTGATCGACGACGCGGGCGATCTGCTCCGCCAGCCGTTCGACGAAGCTACGCATCGGCCGCATCTCGAACAGCGGAGCCGACGCGCTGAGGATCCGCTCCAGCCCCTGCCTGTTGCGCTCGATCGTCACGATGTCGCGCCAAGCGCGCAACGCGCTGACCAGGGTGGTGAAAAGACGCTGGGCGGTCAGCTCGCTCTTGGCTTTGTAATCGTTGATGTCATAGCCGACGATGACGTCGCGTTCCGGCGCCTGTCCCGGCTGGCCTGTGCGCAGGATGATGCGCATGCGGTGGTTGCCCAGTTCCTCCCGGATGTGGCGGACCAGCTTCAGGCCGGCATCCTCCGTCTCCATCACCACATCGAGCAGGGCGATGGGCAGGTCCGGCCGCAGGGCGAGGACCGCCTTTGCCTCCTCCGCCGACAGCGCGCTCACTACCTCGAACGGACGTCCGTCGAAATCGAAGTCGCGCAGCAGAACCGCGGTCATGGCATGGACCTGGGGATCGTCGTCCACCACCAGAACGGGCCAGGGCAGCCCGCACGGCCGCTGGGGCGTTGCCACGGTCACGGCGCCGTCTTCCGGGCCGAACAGCAGCTCGTCGTCCAGCCCACCGTCCATCCCCATCATCCGCCACCCCCATACCACTGCGCATGACCGCCCTCACCACAGCACAATGGAACCACCGTCCGGTGCCGGCTCCAAGTCCGATCGGACGAATTGGCAGCATTCGTTTCAATTTGTCGCATATGAGCGAACAGCGTCGTGCCGGTTCATCAATGTTTCGCAAGAGTTCATTGCGCCCACACACAACGGAAGCTGTGCAAAGGACAGAGCGGGTGCGACACTGATCACGGGACGGCTGCCCACCGGGAGAGGGGATGGAGGATTCCCTTTCCCATGCTGCGGGGATGCTCCCTCGGCCAAAGTTTCAGGGCATTCATGCCGGATTGGACGGAAGAGAGGACGAAGCCTACCATTCGGAGAAATAGTATAAATGTTTAACCCGACATGGTTGTCGGATGACGGAATGCAACGGTTGAGCTATTCTCGCGCCCAACCCATCTCCATTACGGCCATCCCCTTTGCGGAAGGACGACCTCACCCCTATGACCCCTGCTGGCCTCGAACAGGACTCACATGCCGCAGGAAGCCGGGATGCGGAACAGGAGAGGCGCAAGGCAGCGTCCCTGGCTGTGGGTGCTTTGCTGGCGGTGTCGCTAGGCCTCACCGCCGCCCTGCTGGTGTTCTCAGCCTACCAGTATCGCAGCCAGGTGATCTCCGAGGCGGAGAACCGCAGCATCGCCATCGCCCGCGTTCTTGAGGAACATGCGGCGAGGACGCTGGGTATCCATGCCTCCACCCTGTCGCACATGGAATGGATGGTGGACGACCTGGGCTGGGACCGGATCGACGGCACTCCCCTGCTGTTCGAGCGGCTGAAGGCGATGGTCGCGCAATCGCCGGAGGTCCAGTCCTATTGGATCACCGACGAGACCGGGC
This sequence comes from Azospirillum sp. A23, assembly GCF_042938965.1. NCBI lineage: Bacteria > Pseudomonadati > Pseudomonadota > Alphaproteobacteria > Rhodospirillales > Azospirillaceae > Azospirillum > Azospirillum sp. A23. Next base: position 1,493,863 of record NZ_CP170667.1, read on the forward strand.
GGGTTCGCGCCAGCAGCTACGAATGGCCGATGCGCCCGCTGAACGCGGGAGACCGCGAGTATTTCCGCGCCCACCTGAATCCCGGCACGATGCTTCACATCGGCCCGCGGCTGAACGGCAAGATCGTATCGGAGGTCTTCTTTACCCTGAGCCGCCGGATGGAACTGCCCGACCACCGGTTCCAGGGTGTGGCGCAGATCTCGTTGCTTCCCAGCTATTTCACCGACTTCTACCGTTCGGTCCTGCATGGGTCCCGCGATGTGATCCTGCTGATGCGCGAGGATGGCGAGGCGCTGGTCCGCAATCCGATGATCGCGCCGGAGGACAGTGCCGCCATCGGCCGGTTTCCGGAACTGATCTCCGCCCCCGACAGGAACGGCATCTTCCGCGCGGTTACGCCCTCCGACGGGGTCGAGCGGTTGCTGGCCCGCCGCAAGGTGCCCGACCTGCCCGTCTACGTGGTCTATGGCACCGATGTCGCCTCCATCGAGGCGGCCTGGCGCGACCGGGTGCTGCCCTATGTGCTGACGGCCTTCCCGGCGCTCGGCCTGCTGGGCCTGCTGGGCGGCATCGCGTTGCACCGGTCGCGGCAGGCGGTCAATGCGCAGGAGGCGCTGCGCCGCGCCAACGAGGCGCTGGAGGGCCGCATCGCCGAGCGCACCCGCCATCTCGATCAGGCGCTTGCCGACAAGGAAGTGCTGCTGCGCGACATTCACCACCGGGTAAAGAACAACCTGCAGGTCATTCTCAGCCTGTTGGAGTTGCAGGCGCAACGGTCGCCTGAACTGGAAGCGCCGTTCAGCGAAGCCCTGACCCGTATCAACACGATGGGGCTGATCCACGAGCAGATCTACCGGTCGACCGGCGTGTCGGTGGTCCGGCTCGACAATTTCGTCGAGGCGCTGGCCGGGCACCTCAACAGCTTCCATAGCCGCCCCGGCCGGACCATCGTCATCAGGCACCGGGTCGAGCCCGTCAGCCTCGACCTGAACCGTGTGGTGCCCTTCGCCCTGATCCTGAACGAGGTGGTGTCGAACGCCTACAAGCATGCCTTCACAGGCCGCTGCTCCGGCACCATCGATATCGCGGTGACAGCGGAAGACGGATCGCTGCACCTGACCATCGAGGATGACGGCACCGGCGCGCTGGAACCGGAGGATGCCGCCCCGCCCGGACGGCGGTCGATGGGCATGGATCTGATCCGGGCCTTCACCCGGCAAATCCACGGCGAATACCATTTCGCCAGGGGCGCGGGCACGCGGTTCGATCTGGTCTTCCCGCAGGAGGCGGACCCCGCCTAACGCTTGCAGCGCTTGGCCTGATTGGGTTTGTCGGAATTGGGCTTGGGGGGAAGCGGCTTGTCATGGCTGGCGGCGACACCGTTGATGGGGTCGTCCGATTTCGGCAACTTCTCAGCTATGCCGTAGGCCAGCTCGCGCCGCCGCAACTCCGCCAGGATCTCGTCGGGGGCGACATCCAGGTCGGCCAGCAGGACCACCAGATTGTACAGCAGGTCCGCCGCCTCCATCACCAGCGCGCCTCGGTCGCCGCGCATCGCCTCGATCGCCACCTCGATCGCCTCCTCTCCCACCTTGCGCGCCATGCGGGCGCGGCCTTGGGCCAGCAGCTTTCCGGTGCGGGAGGTCTCGGGAATGGCGGAAGGTTCGCGCCGCATCGTTTGGACGGCGTCGTAGAGACTGCGGAGCGGATCGGGGCCGATATACTGAACCATCCCCCTGAAGTCGTTTTTTCCGGCAGCACTGTCAAGATGTTGGTTGGTCGGCCGAACATCCGGCGGGCGCGGGGGAGCAGTCCGGATGGCGTCGCCAAGGGTTTATAGTTCGTAAGGCTGATTGATTTGTCCAAAGACGATTTGCCAAAGGAAACCTCTGTATAGCTGTAATTTTTGCAGCATCCAGCAATGCAAAGCCAACGTATTTGGCATTGGGTATACCAGTATATAGTCTCCTCAACAGCCCGAAGGAGACGACAATGACCACCACCACTTTCCAGCCCGGCACCGAACACCACGCTTCGACCGATGCCCTGCACGCCGTCGCCGAATTCCCGGTGGCTTGGTTCGAAGCCACCCCGGCCTATCTGGTCCTGCGTCCGATCGGCGCCTTCCTGCGCGAATGGGTTGCAGCCACCCCGGCCGGTTACCTGCTCGGCCTGCTGAAGCGCTGACACCCCGCCACCCCTTCCGACATTTCCAGCCGACGGAGACGATCATGAGCATCCTCAGCCTTCATCATGGCGATCACGGCATCCATGGCGACACCCAGACCCAGCATCCGGTCCGCGAGTTCGCCGCCGACTGGTTCGAAGCCACCCCCGCGGCGATCCTGCTGCGTCCGGTCGCCGCGTTCCTGACCGAATGGGCCATGGCCACCCCGGTAGCGATCCTGGTCCGGTCTCTGCACCGCTGATCGCGGAACAAAAGCAAAAAAAGTCTTGAGGGTTTGAAAGGCGACCGCGGCACGGCCCGACCATACGGGTTGCCGCGGCCTTTTCATTTTTAAGGGTCCGTTTCAGGGTACGCCTCCCTGCCGGCGCGCTCAGGCGCCGCCGCGGACATCCTCGACCAGCATTTCCAGCCGTGACAGATCGCGCACCACCAGCGCGTCGGGACGGCGTTCCAGCATCCCGTCGCGGGTCAGGTCGCTCAGCACGCGGGCGACGGTTTCACGCGTGGTGCTGACGCGGGCGGCAATGTCGGAATGAACGGGGATCGGGGCGATGAACGCCGACGCACCCTGGCGCGAACCACGCTTGGCGAGGCGCAGCAGTTCGGCATGAACGCGGTTGTTGGCGCCGAGCGTCGACAGTTCCATGATGCGGTCGGTGGCGCCGCGCAGCTTGTCGCACAGCCGCAGCATCGTCGCCATCGCCAGTTCCGGATGGGCGGTCACCAGCGCCTGGAAAGGCTTGGCCGGCAGGAAGGCGATCAAGGCGCCCTCCCCCAGCGCCACCACCGACGCGGACCGCGGACGGCCGTCCAGCGCCGACATCTCCCCCACCAGTTCCCCCGCCTCGATGTCGTTGAAGCTGATTTCGCGCCCACCGGCCGAATGGCTGAGCACCCGCACCCGCCCTTCGACCACGAAAGCGACGTCGCGGGTGTCGGCCCAATGGTCGATCAGCTGCTCGTCGGGAGCGAAGCGGCGCCAGCGGCATTGGCGCGCCACCCCGGCGCGCTGGTCGGCGGACAGCGGGCGAAGCAGCGCGATGCGGTCCAGGCCGGCGGCGGATGCCTCGGCCAGCCCATCGGCCGGGCTGTCGGGTTTTGTCATTCTGGTTTCGTCATGTCGGTCTTTGGCACGGAAGATTCCGGCTTCGCCCCGGACTGTATGTTGCCCCGAAGGATAGCGTGACCTGCGCAAAGGTGGAAGGCGCTGTGACCATTGGCCGGTGTCAACCCTCCGTTAACGCCGAGCGCGCAGAAGGGGGTGACGCCTCGCCGAATTTCCCATTGGCCATTTCCCATTCGCCAGTCCCATCGTTGTCCGGAGCGCCGACCATGCCGAGCCTGTTCCCCGTGCCCACCGCCCGCCGCATCGACCGGCAACGGCTGCTGTCGGTCGCCCTGATCCCCTTCGCGGCAGCCATCGCCATGGCGAGCACGGTCGCCGCCACCGGCTTCACCGCCAGCCCGCTGGGCGAGGCGAGCAGCACTCTGGGCTTCCTGCTGGATTTCGTGAAGTTCTGCTATCTCGCCGTCGCCATGGCGCATCTGTCGGGCGCCATCGCCGACCACACCTGTGGCAGCCTCGCCGCCGGCCTGTCGATGGACGAATACGACGCACCGGAACCGGTCTCGAAGGACGAGTTCTGGCGCGCCTTCCCCAACCATGTCGACGGCGCCGCCATCGCCGGGGCCGTCACGCTGCTGTCGGTGATCGCGAGCTCGCTGGTCGGCTGACACTTTTCCCAATTCCCGCGTCTCCTTACGCGGCAGTTGAGAGCGGACCGCGCTTGCCCCACTATGGCGCGGATGGACGATGGGCGGATGGGCAGGCGTGAGCGGAGATCAGACTGAACCGAAGGCCGAGGTGAAGGCCGACCCGAAAGCCCAAGGCAAGCCCCAGGCGAAAGGCCATACGGGGGAGCCGGCGCGGCATCGCCGCGAAGGCATCGGGTTGATGGGGCGCCTGCGGGCTTATTTTTTGGCCGGCATCCTGGTAACGGCCCCCATCGCCATCACCGTCTATATCGCCTGGTGGTTCGTCTCGCTGATCGACGGCTATATCCGGCCGCTGATCCCCAGCGTCTACAATCCGGAAAACTATCTGCCCTTCTCGATCCCCGGCATCGGCGTTCTGGTGGTCATCATCGCCGTCACCCTGATCGGCGCCTTCGCCGCCGGCTATGTCGGCCGGCTGGTGCTGGGCGTCGGCGAAGGCGTGGTCGGACGCATGCCGGTCGTCCGCTCCGTCTATGGCGGGGTGAAGCAGATCTTCGAGACGGTGCTGGCCAAGAAGTCGAATGCCTTCCGCGAGGTGGTGGCGATCCAGTATCCGCGCCCCGGCGTGTGGTCGCTGGGCTTCATCACCGGCAGCGCCCATCCCGAGGTGCAGGTGAAGTTGGCCGGCGAAGCCGACGACATCGTCAACGTCTTCATCCCCTGCGCGCCGCCCACCGCCGGCTATCTGGCGATGGTGCCGCGGCGCGAGGTGACCGTGCTGAACATGACCGTCGAGGATGGGCTGAAGCTGGTGATGTCCGGCGGCATCGTCGTCCCGCCCGACCGCCGCCCCACCCTGGTGGAATCGCCGGCCGAACCCGACGATGAGGATCGGGACGGCGATCAGCCCGACCGCAAGGTCTTGGCCGCCGCATCGCGTTCGAAAAGGTAGAGCAGGGTCCGCAGCGCCTGTCCGCGCGGGCTGGCAAGGTCGGGGTCGCGCTCCACCACCAGCCGGGCATCGTCGCGCGCCACCGCCAGCAGGTCGCCATGCACCGCGAGGTCGGCCATCCGGAAGCCCGGCAGGCCCGACTGGCGGGTGCCCAGAACCTCACCGGCACCGCGCAGGCGCAAATCCTCCTCCGCGATGACGAAGCCGTCCTCGGTGTCGCGCAGCGTCTTCAGCCGCGCCCGCGCCGTCTCCGTCAGGTTCGACTCGAACATCAGCAGGCAGCTCGACGGCTTCTCGCCACGGCCGACCCGGCCGCGCAGCTGGTGAAGCTGGGCAAGACCGAAGCGTTCGGCATGCTCGATCACCATCACCGTCGCTTCCGGCACGTTCACGCCGACCTCGATCACCGTGGTGGCGACCAGCACGTCCAGGCTGCCCTCGGCGAAGGCGGCCATCACCGCATCCTTGTCCGGCCCGCGCATCTTGCCGTGGACCAGCCCGACACGGTCGCCGAAGGTGGCGCGCAGGAAAGCATGGCGCTCGGTCGCGGCGGCGAGGTCGCTCTGCTCCGATTCGTCGACCAGCGGGCAAACCCAATAGACGCGTGCGCCCTCCGTCACCTTGCGCTGGATGCCGTGGACGACCTCCTCCAGCCGGTCGAGGGCGATGGTGACGGTCTGCACCGGCTTGCGGCCCGCCGGCTTCTCGGTCAGGCGCGACACGTCCATGTCGCCATAGGCGGTCAGGGTCAACGTGCGCGGGATCGGGGTGGCGGTCATCACCAGCACATCGACCGCCCGCCCCTTGGCCGACAGTTGCAGGCGCTGGTGGACGCCGAAGCGGTGCTGCTCGTCGATCACCGCCAGCGCCAGATCCTTGAAGGCGACATCCTCCTGGAACAGCGCATGGGTGCCGACCAGCAGCGGCAGCTCGCCGGACGCCAGCCGGTCGAGCACCGCCTGGCGCGCCTTGCCCTTATCGCGCCCGGTCAGCAGCCCGATCTCGACACCGGCCGCCCTGCACAGCGGCGCCAGGCTCTCGGCATGCTGGCGGGCAAGGATTTCCGTGGGCGCCATCAGGGCGGCCTGGGCGCCGGTCTCCACCGCGTTCAGCATCGCCATCAGCGCGACCACGGTCTTGCCGCTGCCGACATCGCCCTGGAGAAGCCGCAGCATCCGCCGTTCGGCGGCCATGTCGGCATAGATCTCCTCCAGCGATCCAGCCTGCGAGCCGGTCAGGGAGAAGGGCAACGCCGCCAGCGCGGCGCGGCGCAGGCTGCCGTCGCCCTGGGTTGCCCGCCCGGCCAGCCGGCGCTGGCTGGCTCGCACCAGCATCAGAGCCAGCTGGTTCGCCAGCAGCTCGTCATAGGCGAGGCGGCAGCGGATGGGCGCGGTGGCGGCGAGGTCACCCTCGTCCTCCGGCGTGTGGGCACGCTTCAGGGCCTCGGCCCAGGTCGGCCATTGGCGGCGGGACAGCCATGCCGCGTCCTGCCATTCGTCGAGTGGTGGGACATCGTTCAATGCGGCGCGCACCGCCTTGCGCAGAGTCTTGGCCGGCAGGCCGGCGGTCATCGGGTAGACCGGCTCGACCAGTTCCAGCTCTTCCTTCGCGTCGACCGGGACGACGGCGTCGGGATGGGTGATCTGGGCAGTGTCGTTGAACCACTCCACCTTGCCGGAAACCACCATGGTGGTGCCGGCGGGGATCTGCTTCGACAGCCAGTCGCCGCGGACATGGAAATAGACCAGTTCCAGCACGCCGGTCTCGTCGGTGCAGCGGATCTTGTAGGGATGGCGCGGGTTCACCGGCGGCGCGTGCGAGTCGATGCGCACGGTCAGGGTGGCGATGCGCCCATGCGGCGCCTGCGCGATCTTCGGCGAGAAGCGGCGGTCGACCACGCCGCAGGGCAGATGCCACAGCAGATCGACCACATGGGCGCCGGCCAGCTTCTCCACCAGCTTGCCCAGCCGGGGGCCGAGGCCGGGGAGTGCCGTGACCGGTTTGAACAGCGGAAACAGTATGGCGGGACGCACGGGCGGGTCGCTACCGGGAAAGCCTTCGACGGCCACCAGAAAGCCGGGAGGACCCAGCGGCGTCAAGGCTGCTGAACGGCATCGGGGAAAAGGCGGGGAAAAGAAGGGACGGCGGAGCGCACCCAAGGCCAGGGGGCCTATGGTGGGGGGCAACGTCGGCCTGGAAATTGGCTTGGACGCGCTCCGCCGATAGGTACCGTCCGGAGGCAAACGGGAGAACCGGACGGTCGGGTCCGATGGCAGGGAACCATCGGGAAGAGACACCAGATAAGAAGACGCTCAACTGTGACGGGCCGGTGTTTCGGGGGGGCTGGCCCGACCGCGTCACAAGAAGGACATTAGCCCGTCCGCCCTGTCCCCAACCTGACCCAACCATGAATTTCCCTTCATGAACCGGCCAAGCCGAACGGGTGCATCAAGCCGGCGCGTCGGCCTCCCGCCGCTGGGCCATGGCAGCGAGGCGATAGAGTTCGTCGCCGTCCAGGATGATGACGATGCGGCCGTCGTTCAGCAGGGAGACGCCGCCGACGCCGGGCACCTCGGCAAGGCCGGGATGGCTTTCGCGGACGAACAGGTCGCCGCGGCGCAAAAGCTTGTCGATTTCCAGCCCGATGCGGCGGCTGCCCTGGCGCAGCACGACGACGAGCCGCTGGCCGGGACCGGACGGAGGCCACTCCCCGTCGGCGGGAAATCCCAGCGCATCGGCGAGGCGGACCACCGGCAGCACCCGCTTGCGGCGCATGACGGTCCAGCAGCCGGAGACGCGGTGGAAATCGTCGGCAGTGAAGCCGCAGACCTCCTCGACGAAGCGGTCGGGGATCGCCAGCACCTGATCGTCGACCTGGACCAGCAGCGTGCGCAGGATCGCCGCCGACAGCGGCAGGTCGATGGCGAAGGCGGTGCCCGCCCCTTCCCGCGTGCGGATGGCGATGCTGCCGCCCAGCCGGGTGATGGCATTGCGCACGACATCCATGCCGACGCCGCGGCCGGACGTTTCGGTCACCGTGTCGGCGGTGGAGAAACCGGGGGCGAAGATGAATTCCCGCACCGCATCGGGCGACAAATGCAGGCTGTCCTCCTCGCCGATCAGTCCCTGGCGCACCGCCTTGGCGCGCACCGCCTCCGTCGCGATGCCGCGGCCATCGTCGACGATCTCGACCACGACGCGGCTGTTGCGCTGGATGGCGCGCAGGGAAAGCGTGGCCTGCGCCGGCTTGCCCATCGCCTCGCGGTCGGCGGCAGGCTCGATGCCATGGTCGATGGCGTTGCGCACCATGTGCATCAGCGGGTCGTAGAGCATCTCCACCATGCTCTTGTCGATGCGGACCTCGCCGCCCTCGGTGGCGAAGCGGACCGACTTGCCCTGCCCGCGCGCCAGTTCGCGCACGACACGGGGAAACTGGTTGAACAGGGTTTCGATGGGAACGACGCGCAGGTCCAGCGCCGCCTCGCGCAGGCGGTCGACCGAGCGGCTGAGCTGGGTGTCGAGGTCCAGCAGGTCGCGGCGGTGATGCTCGACCGCCTCGCGGAGGGCACGCAGGTCGGGATCGCCGGCACCCAGCCGCTCCGTCAAAGCGGCGAGTGCGGACTCCAGCCGCAGGTCGTTGGCGGTGGCGTTCAGGTCGCCGGACAGCAGGACCATGCCGTCGATGCGGGCCATGAAGCGGTCGATCACCTCGCCGGGCACGCGCAGCACGCCCCCCGCGGCGGTCGCCGCCGGGCGGGCGGCTGGGGCGGCAGGCGGCGGCGGGGCGGCGGTCGTCACCGGCGCACCGGCGGACTGCACCGCAGGCAGGGACGGCGCGTCGGCAGGGACCGGCACGTCAGGTGTGACCAGCTCCGCGCCATCCTCGTCCGGGTCGGACGGCGCGCAGGCGCGGATGCGCAGGAAGCCGCCGCCGGGGTCGATGCCGGCCAGGGCATCCGCCAGGGCCGGAAGCTCCTGCGGGGAGGCGATCAGCACACGCAGCCACGTCTTGCCGTCGATGAACTCCGGCCAGTTGGTGATGGCGCGCACCTTGCTGCCCATCCACTGGACGAAGCCGGACGCGACCTCCGGCGAGGTTTCCAGAAAGGCGGTGACCTCAAAGAGCCGCATCTCCGGATCGGCGATGGCGGCGCGCAGGTCGGCGGTGCTGTCGGGCGACAGGAAGCGCAGCAGGCCGGGATCGAGTCCGAGGGCCGACAACTCGTCGGCGGTCAGCGGCCGGCGCGCCTCGCCCGCCTCCCGCTCCGCCGAGACGGCATCGACAAAGGCGCGCAGGCGGCCTTCCAGCGCAGCCACCCCGTCGGCGTCCAGATCCTCGGCCGGATCGCGCGCGGCCCGCGCCGCCAGATCGGCAAGGATGGTGCGGGCATCGGCCAGCAGGAGCGGCCAACCGTCGTGGTTGGTGGCAGAGTTGGGGGCAGGGTCGGTGGGGGCCGCACGGCGCATCACATCGGCCAGCACCCGCAGCAGGGCGGAGCCGCGCGGCAGCCGGACGATGTCCAGCATCGCCGCCATGCGGTCGAGCAACCCGGCAAGTTCAGCGGCAGCGGACGCATCGGCCAGCGCCGCCGGATCGGCGAGCAACGCATCGGCGCGGGCGCCACCCTGGGCAAGGAGCTGGGCGTTGTGGTCGGCCAGCAGGGTCGCCAGGATCGCCGCGCCGGCATCCTTGCCGGTCAGCCGCCCGATGCGGGCGCTGGCGGTGGCGACGGCCTGAAGCTCGCGCAGGATGGCGTCGGCATCACGGGCGGCCAGCGCCTCGCGGAACCGGCGCAGCGTGTCGGCGAAGGGCAGGAAGTTCAGCCGCTCGCAGGCCAGCTCCAGCCGGTCGGCCGTGTCATCGACGCTGCGGAGTCCCTCCTCGTCCAGGGTGTCGAGGTCGAGCGCGCGTGTCAGCGTCGCCATCCCGTCATGCAGCAGCCCGACGAACAGGCCGAGCATCCGCTCATTCTCGTGCAGACGCACCGGCGGGGGCGGCGGTGGGGCGGCGGCGGGCTTGGCGGCGGGGCTTTCCCCGCCCAGCGCGTCGAGCCGCGCCAGCAGGTCGGCCGGCGCCTGCCCATCGCGGCGGTCGCGCATGCCAGCCTCGGCAAGTCCACGCAGCGCGTCTAGAGCCTCCAGCAGCGGGGCGGCGACCTCCTCCGTCAGCGCGAGCGTGCCGCTGCGCACACGGCCGAGGATGGTTTCCGCCCGGTGTGCCACCGCCTCCATCGCAAAGAGGTCCATGGCGCGGGCGGCCCCCTTCAGCGAATGGAAGGAGCGGAACAGGGCGGCGATCCGCTCCGCCTCCGGCCCATCGCCGGGGCCGGCGGACAGCAGCTTTTCCAGCAGGTCGAAATGTTCGCCGGCCTCGACGCCGAACTGTCGCCACAGGGTCTCGATCAGTTCGCTGCTCATGGGTCACCGCTCATCGATCACCGCTCTGGAAAGGAGGCGCCGAACCGGAAACTCAGGGCTTCGCGGGCGGGGGTAAACCGGCGGCGCGGCGGATGGCGGCGACGATGTCGTGACCCTTCTTGTGGGCAAGGTCGAGACTCATGGTGCCGGACGGCTTGGCGATGATCTCAACCGCCCCGAGGGCGCGGGCCTCGTTCGCTTCGGGCGAGCCGACCTGCGCGACGGAGGAGATGATGATCACCTTGGCGCGCGACATCAGCGACAGATGCTCCATCACCTCCAGACCCGACATCTCCGGCATCTCGATGTCGAGCAGGACGATGTCGGGCTTCAGGCTCTTGACCATCTCCAGAGCCACCTTGCCGTTTTCGGCCGCGCCGACGAGAGACAGTTCGTCGTCGGCGCGCACGATGTCGCCGATGATGGTGCGCATCAGCACCGAGTCATCGACCAGCAGGATCGTCGGCTTCGCCATGAGTAAAAGCTTCCTATGTTTGCAGCGCCTGTCGGATTCCGGGGTCTGCCTGACTGTCAGGAGAGTGTGAAGAGAGCGTTCAGCTTGCGGGCGATTGACGTAACCGGCAACACCTCCGTGGCGATACCGGTACGGATTGCCGCCCTGGGCATGCCGTCGACCGCGCAGGTCGCCGGATCCTGGACCAGAACGGGAAAGCGGCGTTCCGCGAAGGCCGCCGCCCCGCTGCTGCCGTCGTCGCCCATGCCGGTCAGGACGACGGCGACCGGCGACTCCGCCGCTTCCGCGGCGCTGCGGAAGAGCCGGTCGGCCGAGGGGTGGTAGATGGCGCCGGCCGGGTCGGCGGCATGCAGGGTGAAGCGGCCGGAAGTGCCGCGGCGCACCGTCCAGTCGCCGCCGCCGCGCAGGATGGTGACGGCTTCTGCGTCGAGCGTCTCGCCGTCGGCCCCCTCCGCCACCGGCCGGCCGAGCGAACGGGCGAGCGACGCGGCGAAACCGGCAGTGAAGCTGGCCGGCATATGCTGCGCCACCACCAGCGGACAGGGCAGCGGCCCAAGCGCGCCCAGCAGTTCCGCCAGCGCTACCGGCCCGCCGGTGGACACGCCGACGACGACGAGGTCGGGGCGGTGTCCGCGGACGGATGGGCGGAGAGATGCAGGCGGTTCGGGTGTGAGGTCGGCCACGGGAGCCGGAACGGAATCTGCAGCCCGCTCCCCCGTCAGGGCCATGCGCCAGCGGCCCCAATGGCGCACCTTCTCGGTCAGCTGGCGTTCGATGGACGCCATGTCGAAGGTGATGAAAGAGCTGTTCTTGCAGACGAAATCCACCGCCCCGGTTTCCAGCGCCCGGATGGTGGCGGCCGCCCCCTCCGACGTTTCGTTGGAAACCATGATGCAGGGCGGTCCCTTTTCTGCGGCGATGGCCTGAACCGTTTCGATTCCGTCCATCACCGGCATGTTCAGGTCCATCGCCACGACATGCGGCTTCAGTTTCCGCGACAGGCGCAGCGCCTCGGCTCCGTTGCGCGCCTCGCCGACGATCTCGATGTCGGGCGCCGGCTCCAGCATCTTGCGGAGCGCGATGCGGACGAAGTTGCTGTCGTCCACCACCAACAGGCGGATGCGCGGGTCGGTCATGGCGCGGCAGCCTCGCTCCGGGCGTCTCCGATGGGCAGCACCCTGGTGCCGGCAGCCGCGGCGGCGGTCAAGCCCTCGGGCCGCAGAACCGGGATCAGGGCATTGTCCAGGCGGATCACCGCGGCGGTCAGCCGGTCGGACAGCGGGTCGACATCCTCGCTGTCGATCTTGCGGATGCGTTGGATCTCGTCGGCGATCACCGCCACGGTTCCGCCGTCGATCTCCACCAGAACGGCGATGCCGGGCGTGGCAGGTGGCGCGCCGACCGGCGCCCGCGCCAGCAGACGGCGCAGATCGAGAACCGGGAGGATGCGGCCGTCGACATCGGTCAGCCCGTCGAAACTTTCGGCGCCCTGCGGCAGGCGCAGCCGGTCGGACACCTCCACCACGCGGCGGACCCTCTCGAACTCCAGCGCATAGATGCGGGCCTCCACCACCAGGGTGAGGAAGCGGCGGTAGAAACGGCGCGGCAGACGGCTTTCCGTCAGATCGTCGTCGGGATCGCCACCCTCGGGCACGAAACGGCCGATGTCGTCGAGTTGATCGCCCAGCATGCGCGACACGCTCCTCACGTCGAGCCAGAGTCCATCGTAATCCACGATCCGGGCCGCCGCCCCGGCCTCGCCCGCGCGCAGACGGTCCAGCGGCACGCGCACCACGCCGCGCACCCCATCCACCCGCACGCCCACCGGCCCCCGGCGCGTCCGCAGGACGACGGCGTAGCCGCCGGGCCGATCCTCAATACCGGCACCGGCACCGAGCGGGTCGGTAACCAGGATCGACCGCTTCTGCACCCGCGCCACACCGCGCACCAGCGCCGGCGCATGGGGCAGCGGATGCAGGTCGCCGACGGGGAAGACCAGCAGCAGATCGGCCATCTCCAGGGCATGGGGTTGGCCGGCGACCTCCACCATCAGCAGGCGGATGCTGGCACGCTCGCGCGACGGGTCGGGAGGCTCGGCAGCACCGCCGGACAGCGCATCTGCATCCGCCAGTCTCGGAATGGCGAGCGCCCCGCCGCGCCCCAGTTGCATCAGGTCGGGGTCTAGCAGCCGCAGGGACCGGTCGCCATGGCGCAGCCGGCCGGCCACAGGCGTACCGCCGTCCTCCGGCTCCGCCGCGCACAGCCCCACCCGCTCCGCCGTCAGCGTGCCGCCGATGCGGCCGGCGCGGAGTGCCAGCACACCGGTTCCGGCGCGCAGCACGATCAGCAGTCCGCCGCGCCGTCCGCCGCCCCAGGCCAGCCGCAACGACGGATAGCCGGTGACGTCCAGCACCGGCAGAATGCGGCCGGCCACATTCGCCAGCCCCTCCACCTGCGGCGGGGCGAAGGGAAGCCGGGTCACGCCGGTCGGCTCCGCCACTTCCTCCACCCGATCCGCGGCGACGGCGAAGGGCGTGCCGGCGATGTCGAAGGTGAGATAGCCGCAGGTCGTCATACCGCCGCCCCTCCCCGCCGGTATGCGAGCGCGCGGTCGCCGCGATGGCGCTCGAAGCCGCAGACACGGCTGCAGTTGTCCGGCAGCCGGTCGGTGGTGCCGAGCACCAGCCAGCCGCCCGGCGCCACCGCAGCGGTCAGCAGGGAGAGCGCCCGCTCGCGGCTGTCGTCATCGAAATAGATCATGACGTTGCGGCAGGACACGAGATCGAAGCCACCGGCCGGCACCCCATCCGGCAGGGCTGCATCCATCAGGTTGTGGCGGGCGAAGCGCACCACCCGGCGAGCATCGCCATGCACCCGCCGGTGCAGCGGTGCCTCCGCCCCCAGCGGCACGAACCAGCTCTCGTAATCCGACGGCATTTCGCGGAAGGGGCCCAGCCCCTCGCCGCCATAGCAGGCGTTGGCGGCCTGCCGCACGGCGATGCGGCTGAGGTCCGTGCCGAGGACCTCGACGGTCCAGTCGGTTTCCAGCCCCTGTGCGGTGCGGCGTGCGTGCCCGGCGTCGGCCAGCGCCTCCAGCGTCACGATGGCGAGACCGTAGGCCTCTTCCCCGGTGGCGCAGCCGGCGCTCCACAGCCGCAGAATCCGGGTGGTGGCGCGTTCGGCGATCAGGCGGGGCAGCAGATGGCCGCGCAGATAGGTGTGATGCGGCAGGTCGCGGAAGAAGTAGGTTTCATGGATCGTGAGATTCTCGATCAGGCTCAGCCAGTCCGGGCTGTCGGCCGGCGCCCCTTCGATCTGCGCCACCCACTCTTCCAGCACCGCCAGCGGCATCGCCGCCAGGATGCGCACCAGCTTGCGCTCCAGCGGGCGGTCGTGGCGGATGCCCGCCTTGCGCCGGACATCCTCCAGCAGCCGTCGCACCAGATCGTGCAGCGGGCCATCCGAACCGGCAGGAGGAGGAGCGGCGCCGCCGGTCACGACGCCCAGAAGCGTTCGGCCAGCCGCCGCGTGTCGTCGGCCAGCCGGGACAGGTGGACCATGGTCGCGGTGATCTCCTCCGACGCGGCGGCATTCTTGGAGGCGACGGTGCGGATGTTGCCGACGTTCGATTCGATCTCGACGATATGGTCCTGCTGGTGGGCCATGGCCGCGGCGACCGACTGGACCATGCGGTCGATCTGGGTGACCCGCTCGGCGATGCCGTCCATCATCTGCACCACCTCCGCCGTGGCGGCCATCCCCTCCTCCGCCAGTGCTGCGGCGGCCTCGACGATCTCGGCGATCTGACGGGCGCTTTCGACGGCGTTGTCGGCGAGCTTGCCGACCTCTTCGGCGACCACCTCGAAACCCTTGCCCTGTTCGCCGGCACGGGCGGCCTCGATGGAGGCATTGACCGACAGGATGTTGGTCTTCACCGCGATCTGGGTGATGGCCTCGGTGATGCGGCCGATGCGGCGGCTGTTGTCCCCGATGGTCTGGGAAACACGGACCAGCCGCGCCATCTCCGCCTTGCCGCGGTCGGCGAAACCCGCGGTGACGCGCACCATGTCGGAGGCGGCGCGGGTGCTGTCGGTGACGTCGGCGATGGCCCGGACGGAGCGGCCGACCGCATTCACCACCCGGTCGAGATCCTCGGTCTGGATGGCGGCGCCGTCGGCGACCTGCGACACCGCGGTGCTGGCCTGCCCGGCGGCGACAGCGACCTGGGCGGCCTGCTGGCCGATGTTCCGGAAAGAGGCACGGGCGTCCTCCACCAGCGCCGCCATCTCGCCATAGCGGCCGGGGAGAGGCTCTGCGGCCGGTGCGTCGCCGCCGGCTTCGTGCGTCAGGCGGCGGAGGGTCCCATGGAGACTGCCCTGGATCCGGGCGACACGGGCGAGCGCCGCGGCAATGCCTCCGGCCTCGTCGCCGCGGACGGACAGCGCCGATGCATCGTCCGGCATCCTGGGGTCCGGCGTTCCGGTGTCCGGCGTTCCGGCGGCGAGGCGGTCCGCAGCAGCCACCAGCCGCGTCATCGCATCCGACAGATCGAGCGCCAGGACACAGCCGATCAGCAGCGCCAGGGCAAGCGCGCCGCCTGTGGCAAGCCAGACGGTCTGCGGCGCGGCATCCGGAACCGCCTGGGGAAGCAGAAGGGGAACGAGCGCTGCCGCCGTGGGCAGAAGAACGGCGAGTCCGAAGCGGGGAAGGATCCGCAAGCTGGCCGGAAGGGACATCGCAGTACAGGCTCCTCACGAACGACCAGCGGCATCCCGCGACATCTCGCGGAGACCGCACGCCACCCTTATGACTTGCCGGATGCACCCCAACCGAAGCAAGGTGAATCCGGCAGATGGACTGAGATGCCGCAGTTCACGCGGGGCTTCCGCCGTCCGCCCATCGCTCAACCCGGCGCCGCCCTCGGGGCAGCCTTGATCGGACCTCCACCGGCATGTCCATCGCCACCCGCATCGCCCTGGGCTTCGCCGCCGTCCTGCTGCTGACGCTCGCCGTCGCCGTCGTCGGCTGGAGCGGGCTGAACACCTACGCCTCGCGGGTGGAGATCGCCGCCCAGACCGCCCGTCTGGACACGCTGCTGTACAGCGCCCGGCAGGAGGAGTCGCGCTACCTGCTGGACGTCGATCCCTCCGCCAGCCGGCGGGTGCGGCAGCTGACCGACCAGTTGAGGACGGAGGCCGAGGCGCTGCTGGCCCTGCCCGATCATGCAGTCCCCCCGGAGGCGTTGCGCGAGGCGCTGGAGAAGCTGGCGGCCTACCGCAAGTCCTTCGACGAGGTGGTCGGGCTGGAGGTCGACCGTTTCGCCAGCCTGGCGAAGCTGCGCAAGCAGACCGCCGCCCTGCTGGTGATCGCGCAGACACTGACGCACGAGCAGTCGGCGCGCTATGCCGACGCGCTGGCGCGGGTGAAGGCCGATCCCGGCGACCGTGCGGCGGTGACGGCGCTGGAATCCTCGGCGCTGCTGGTCTCCATCGCCGGGCGGCTGATCCAGGACACCCGCGGCGCGCTGCTGGACGTGCAGCAGTTCCTGATCGACCATGGCGGTTCCGGCCGCAACTCCCTCAGTGCCAGCATCGACCGGCTGCTGGCGGTCGTCGGCGATGTCCGCAAGGCGGCCAACGACGGGGAAGCGCTGCGCGAGTCGGAGAAGCTGACCGCCTCCATCATGGGGGTGGAGACGGAGTTCCTGCTGGTGGCCGACATCGTCGCACGGCGCAACGCCGCGCGGGACGCCATGCGCGACGCCGCCAGAACCGTCAACGATCAGGTGACGCAGCTGGTGGCCGCCCAGACGGCCGAGCGCGAGGCCGGACGGTCGCGCGCGGTCATGCTGTTGTGGAGCGGGGCGCTCGGCGCGCTGGCCGCCGGCACGATCCTGTCCATCCTGATCGCCCGTAGCCTGACCGGCCCCATCGCCGCCACCACCGCGGCGGTCCAGCGCCTGTCGGACGGCGATCTGACGGTGGCGGTGCCCAACACCGGCCGGCAGGACGAGCTGGGCTCCATCGGCCGTGCCCTCGCCACCGTCATCCAGGTGCTGCACGGACTGCATGGTGAGATGCACAGGCTGTCCGGCAAGCCGGTGGAATCGCTTGAGACGGTCGGGACGCGGCAGGCACCGGACTTCCATGGGGCCTATGGCGAGATGGTGGACCTGCTGCAGGAAACCGGCACGGCCTTCCGCACCATCGGCGAGCAGGCGACCCAGGTCGCCGTCGCCGCCGGGCAGGCCAGCACCGCCATCGCCCATGTGTCGGACGGTGCATCGGAACAGACCGACGATCTGGATCAGGTGGCGACGGCGGTCGGGCAATCGGCCCGCGCCATCGCCCATGTCACCGACAGCACACGCGATGCGTCCGACATGGTGAAGGATGCCGCCGGCTTCGCCGATGGCGGGCGGCAGGACATGGCGCGGCTGCTGCGCGTCTCGCAGACCATCGCCGACAACAGCCGCCGCATCGGCCGCATCACCGAGGCCATCACCCAGATCGCGGTGAAGACCAACATCCTGTCGGTCAACGCCTCCATCGAAGCCGCCCGCGCCGGCGAACAGGGCAAGGGCTTCGAAGTGGTCGCCGAGGAGGTCGGCAAGCTCGCCGACAACGCCGTCGAAAGCGCCCGCCAGATCGCCGAGATCATCGAAGCGGCCGCCGCACTGGCCGAAGAGGGCAAGACCGTCACCGAACAGGCACGGCGCCGGATGGACGGTCTGGCCGAACGGGTCGACCGCATCGACAGCGCTTTCCAGTCGGTCGCGGTCGCCATGGAGGAACAGCAGGCCTCCGTCCGCGAGATCGAGCGGTCGGTCGAGAGCGTGCGCACCGTCGCCTCCAAGAATGCCGCCGCGTCGGAGGAGATTGCCGCGACGATGGTGCATCTCTCCCGCCTCGCCGATGAAACGCGCCGTCAGGTGTCGCGCTTCCAGGCCGGCTGACGCTTGGCCCTTGCCGAAGTTCTGAACAGGAAGCGAGACCCGGAAGCGTTTCCGGTGCTGCATGCTGCTGCGCAGGACCACCAGCTGCAGTCTCTGAAGTGGTAATTCTTAATCCCATCCCGGATTATATGGCATTTAAAGTTCTTTTAACCCTATTCCACGCCTAATCGGTTTGCGGGAACGCTCGATCCCGAGAAGACGCTCTACCGAACATTAGACCCACACGACACCAAGGGAGTTCCCCATGCCCGCACAGAAGGTCGCCGATGAAGTCCGCCTGGCCAGCCGCATCCACGCGCGCCTGCTGGACGCCTTCATCGATTTGACGGAGCGGGAACTGGCCGGGCTGGCTCCGGGCTTCGCCGAGGAAAGCCTTACGGAGGCGCTGGAGGCTCTGCGCGCCGCCCGCAAGTCCTACGGCACGACCGCCGGGGTGATGGTCATTTCCAACCTGCAACTGCCGCAGGCTTCGAACGCCGCCTGACCCCGGAAGCCATCCTGCGACCGATCAGGCGGTGACCGCCTTGCGGGTCCGCGGCTTGCGCGTCTTCGGGGGCTCGGCAGGCGCGGCTTCCGCTTCGGCGGGCTTCACCACACTGCGCGGCTTGGCGTTGGTGGTCTTGCGCGGAGCCTTCACCACGGCGACGACCGGCGCATGATCGGGAACGGCAACCGCTTCGGCCAGGACCGCGCGTTCGGCCTGGACCCAATGGTCGGCATCGCGGCCGTGGGGACAGCCCTCTTCCAGCCAGATCGCATAGGCGCGATCACGGATGCGCTGTTCGACATCCACGCTCATTACATCTCCCCGGGGAATGGTGGTCAGTTTCGCTGCGATGCAAAGACTGCCGAATTCCTAAAATGCGCGCAACCAAGCGGATCGTTATCGGCCGTCAATCCGATGACGTTTCGCCATGCTCCGGCTGCCGGCCTTGCTGGACCTCGCGCCATTTGGTGACGTTGCGGTTGTGGTCCGCCAGCGACTTGGCGAAGACATGGCCACCGCTGCCGTCGGCGACGAAATACAGGAACTCGTGCCGTTCGGGCTTCATCACCGCCTGGATCGAGGCCTTGCCCGGATTGGCGATCGGCCCCGGCGGCAGCCCGGTGGCGACATAGGTGTTGTAGGGCGACTCGAACTTCCAGTCGTTGCGGGTCAGGGCCCGCCCCAGCTCGCCGCTGCCATCGGTCAGCGCATAGATCACCGTCGGATCGGACTGCAGCTTCATGCCGGCTTCCAACCGGTTGACGAAAACCCCCGCCACCCGCGGCCGCTCAGCCGCGATGCCGGTCTCCTTCTCGACGATGGAGGCGAGTGTCAACGCCTGCTGCGGCGTTTCGAACGGCAAATTCTGGTCGCGGTTCTTCCAGGCCTCGGCAAGCGCCTGGGTCATCGCCGTCTGCATCCGCTCGATCAGAGCGGCGCGATTGTCGCCATAGGCGAAGTGGTAGGTCTCCGGCAGAAGGGAGCCTTCCTTCGGCGGCTTGGGCAGATCGCCGGTCAGTCCGGTTTCCCGTGCGAGCAGTGCGACCACCTGGGCGGAGGTCAGCCCCTCCGGCACGGTGAAGCGACGCACGACGGTACGGCCCTGGCGCATCTGCTCCAGAACGCCTTCGATGCTGATTCCCGCGGGGAACTGGTATTCGCCGGCCTTCAATTCACGGAAGGTGCCGGACAGCTTGGCCGCGGCGGCGAAAACCAGCGGCGACCCGATCACGCCGGAGTCGCCCAGCGTGATGGCAATGGCCTCCAGCCCGCTGCCACGCGGGATGACGACCGTTTCGGATTGCTCCAACGGTCCAGGGGCCGAATAGCGCTGGTAGCCCCAGACGCCGATTCCGCCCGCCGCACCGACAGCGAGGACCAGCGTCCCCGCAAAAATCCGGAGACCCCAGCCCATCGCTCACCTCTTGAAGACTGCAAACCGCAACGCGGGTGCGGCGCTTCGTTTACGCAAATTCCTTGAACACCAGCGAGGCATTGGTGCCGCCGAACCCGAAGGAGTTCGACAGCGCGGCGCGAACGCGGCGCTCCTGCGCCACCTTGGGCACCAGATTGACGCCCATGCAGCTCTCGGACGGATTTTCGAGATTCAGCGTGGGCGGCACGATGCCGTGGTTGATCGCCTTGATCGAGTAGATCGCCTCGACCGCACCGGCGGCCCCCAGCAGGTGGCCGATGGCCGACTTGGTGGAGGACATCGCCAGATTGTCCATGGCGTCGCCGAACAGGCGCTTCACCGCCCCCAGTTCGATCTCGTCGCCGAGCGGCGTCGAGGTGCCATGGGCGTTGACGTAATCGATATCGGACGGGTTCAGCCCGGCGCGCTTCAACGCGGCCTTCATGGCGCGGAAACCGCCATTGCCGTCTTCCGCCGGAGCGGAGATGTGGTGCGCGTCGCCGGACATGCCATAACCGACAACTTCGGCATAGATGGTGGCGCCGCGCTTCTTGGCGTGCTCCAGCTCCTCCAGCACGACCACACCGGCACCCTCGCCGATGACGAAGCCATCGCGCTCCCTGTCATAGGGGCGCGACGCCTTTTCGGGCGTGTCGTTGAAGCTGGTGGACAGCGCGCGCATGGCGGCGAAGCCGCCGACACCGAGACGGCTGACCGCCGCCTCCGTACCGCCGGCGACCATGATGTCGGCATCGTCCCACATGATCAGACGGGCAGCGTCGCCGATGGCGTGCGCGCCGGTCGAGCAGGCGGTGACGACCGCATGGTTGGGGCCCTTGAAGCCGTGCTGGATCGAAATATGGCCGGAGGCCAGATTGATCAGGCAGGCCGGGATGAAGAAGGGCGACAGGCGGCGCGGACCCTTTTCGTGCAGGGTGACGGCGCCGTCGGCGATGCCCGGAAGGCCGCCGATGCCCGAACCGACCATGACGCCGGTCCGCTCGCGCTCTTCATCTGTCTGGGGAACCCAACCCGAATCCTTGATTGCTTCCTGCGCCGCGGCGATGGCGAAGATGATGAAGTCATCCATCTTCCGCTGGTCCTTCGGCGGAATGAAGGTGTCGGCGTTGAACTCGCCCTCACCGTTTCCGCGCGGGACCTGCCCGGCGACTTTGGAGGCCAGGTCCGAAGCGTCGAACCCCGTGATGCCGCGGATTCCCGACGTTGCGGAAATCAGCCGCTCCCAGTTCAGCGTGTGGCCGACGCCGAGCGGCGTGACCATACCGAGTCCGGTGACGACGACACGTCTCATGAGGCTGTTCCTTGACCTTTCCTCGAATAAACTGTCGACGATCTGGTCGTCGACGGCCAGGCCCCGCGCTGCTGGTGTTGCAAATGCGGTTTGCCTGGCCCTCGGGGGCTCAATGCCCGCGGCCCGATCAGGCGGCGGCGTTGGCCTTGATGAAGTCGATGGCGTCCTTCACCGACAGGATCTTCTCCGCGGCGTCGTCCGGGATCTCGACACCGAACTCTTCCTCGAAGGCCATGACCAGCTCGACGGTGTCGAGGCTGTCAGCGCCCAGATCGTCGATGAAGGAGGCGTTCTCCACCACCTTCGACTCCTCGACACCCAGGTGGTCCACAACGATCTTCTTCACGCGCTCGGCGATGTCGCTCATCTTTTAAGACCTTCCAATCCTTGAAACCGCTCGGGATAATCCGGTCGGAGCAACACGCGAAGAACGTGCCGTCCTGCCGCGAAAAGCCCCGTCCGATAACACATTTCAGCAGCCTTGACCAGCACCCGCGAGCGAGCCTGGTTGGCGCCGTTCTTCACACGTGGCGATGCCGCCCCGTCCGATCCTCATCAGATCATAGCCATGCCGCCGTTGATATGCAGCGTCTGGCCGGTGACGTAGGCGGCCTCCTCGCTCGCGAGGTACACGACCCCGGCGGCGATCTCGTCCGACTGGCCCATGCGGCCGGCCGGGATAGACGGGAGCAGCTTCTGCTTCTGCTCCTCGTTCAGCGCGTCGGTCATGGCCGTGGCGATGAAGCCCGGCGCGACGCAATTGACGGTGATGCTGCGCGAACCCAGTTCGGCCGCCAGCGATTTCGACATGCCGATCAGGCCGGCCTTGGAGGCGGCGTAGTTCGCCTGCCCCGCGTTGCCGGTGACGCCGACGATCGACGTGATGTTGATGATGCGGCCCCAGCGGCGCTTCATCATGCCGCGCATGGCGGCCCGCGACAGACGGAAGGCCGCCGTCAGGTTCACGTCGATGACCGACTGCCAGTCCTCGTCCTTCAGGCGCATGGCGATCTGGTCGCGGGTCAGGCCGGCATTGTTGACGAGAATGTCGATCCTGCCCAGCGCCGCCTCGGCGTCCTTGAACAGCTGTTCGGTGGCGGCGGCCTCCGACAGGTTCCCGGGCACGACGAAGGCACGCTCGCCCAGCTCGGCGGCCAGGGCCTCCAACGGGGCAACGCGGGTGCCGGACAGCGCGACGGCAGCGCCCTGGGCGTGCAGAGCACGGGCGATCGACGCGCCGATGCCGCCGGACGCGCCGGTGACGAGGGCCGACTTGCCGGTCAGGTCAAACATGGATGG
This sequence comes from Azospirillum sp. A23, assembly GCF_042938965.1. Lineage (NCBI taxonomy): Bacteria > Pseudomonadati > Pseudomonadota > Alphaproteobacteria > Rhodospirillales > Azospirillaceae > Azospirillum > Azospirillum sp. A23. The sequence continues at coordinate 1,516,079 of NZ_CP170667.1, forward strand.
CCTCATGACGCTGATTTATCAGAGTGCTGATACAATCACAGGGTTTTCAGGAACGACTCGACATCGGCCGGGGTACCGACCGACACCGCCGCCATATCCTTGTCGATGCGCTTGGTCAGCCCGGCGAGCACCTTGCCCGACCCGACCTCGACCAACCGTTCGACGCCTTGCTCCTTCATATAGAGCACGCATTCGCGCCAGCGGACCATGCCGGTCACCTGCTCGACCAGCAGGCGGCGGATGGCGTTGGGATCGGACACCGCAGAGGCGGTGACGTTGGCAACCACCGGAACCACCGGCGCGGAAATCGTGACGTTCGCCAGAGCCTCCGCCATCGCATCGGCGGCCGGCTGCATCAGCGAGCAATGGAAAGGAGCGGACACCGGCAGACGCACGGAGCGCTTCAGACCGCGTTCCGCCGCCAGCGCGATGGCACGGTCGATGGCATCGGCACTGCCGGAGATCACCACCTGCCCGACCGAATTGTCGTTGGCGATGCTGCACACTTCGCCTTGGGCCGCGTCGGCGGCGATCGACTGCGCCTGATCCAGATCGGCACCCAGCAGGGCCGCCATGGCGCCCTTGCCGACCGGAACGGCCTTCTGCATCGCCTGCCCGCGCAGTTTCAGCAGGCGCGCGGTGTCGCCCAGCGAGAAGGCACCGGCAGCGCACAGCGCCGAATACTCGCCCAGCGAATGGCCGGCAACGAAGGTGGCATGCTTGGACAGATCGACACCGCCCTCGCTCGCCAACACCCGCATCACCGCGACGCTGACCGCCATCAGGGCGGGCTGGGCGTTTTCGGTCAGGGTCAGATCGGCCTCGGGGCCCTCGACCATCAGGCGCGACAGCCGCTGGTTCAGCGCATCGTCCACCTCTTCAAAGGTGTGACGGGCGACTTCGAACGCCTCGGCGAGTTCGCGGCCCATGCCGACGGCCTGGCTGCCCTGCCCCGGAAAGACGAACGCCCTGGTCATGCTTCGGTGAAACCCTGGATGAATGCGCCCCGCCCCTGCGGCGGCACCATGGATTGGGCGACAGTCATACCCTCACTTTTGAGCAAGTCAAGCGACGCGCGATGACCAAAGCGACAATGGTGCGATAAAACGCCACGTATTGAGGCAGAAAGCCCACGAAAAACCGCCATTCCGAAGGGGTTGTTCGTGGGCTCGCACAGAGGTGCCGCTCACCGGGTCTTGCACCGTTTGCCGCAGTGCAAATCAAAGGCCTGCGGTCATGCCTTGCCCATCAGCGCCACCCTGGTCCATGGCCGGAACTGCGCCAGCATCTCCAGCACCATCGGGCCCATCAGGCCGGAAAGCAGTGCCCCCCAGAAAATCACGCCGTCCGGGGCATCCACATGGTGCAGCACAACCCGCGTGCCGGCGGCGAACAGGGCATGATGCAGGTAGATCGCATAGGAAGAGGCGCCGACGGTCCGGAAAATCCGGCTCGACGGCATGGCATGCAGCAGGGTCACCGCTCCGCCCATGCCGCACAACAGGGCAACGCTGCTGTTCCAGCCGAAGTGGGGCAGATACCCCCACAGCGATGCCTGATGAAGCGCGACACCGAGGGCAAGTGCCGCTCCGGCCGCCGCCTGCATCGTCTGCCGCGGGACCATCGCCCGGAAGCGGGTGACGCCCACCCCGAACAGGAAGTGCGGCAACAGGAAGCAGGCCTCGTTGATCGAGAAGATATTCGATTCGACATGGACCGTCAGGCAGGCCGCCACCGCTGCGGCCATTGCCAGCACGAATCCGCCCGGTCTATCCATGGCATGGAGCGCATCGAGCAGCGCCACGACGGAGAAGATCAGGAAAAGCGCCTGCAAATACCAGAAATGGGCATAGGGATAGACGTAGATCCGCCACATCGACTCGGGAACGAAACTTCCGTTCGCGCCCGGCGCATGCGTCTGCAGGAAATAGAAGATGGCGGACACCACCAGGAACGGGAAGCCCAGGCGACGAAGCTTCTTGACGAAGAAGGTCTTCAGCCGGTCGCTCCGGGCCGGGTTCAGGGCATAGACCAACCCCGAGATGAAGGTGAAGAGCGGCATACGGATCAACTCGAAGCTGTCGGTGGCGTAGCGGTAGATCGACCCCTCCGCCACCTGCATTCCGGATCCGGGAATGCCGACCACGTGATAGGCGACCAGCAGGATGCAGGCCAACCCTCTCAGTTCCACGACATGGTACGGCAACATGTTCTTGCGCATGGCTACTCCAGGCACCGGGCTGTCATGCCGCCGGCGGAGCATGCGTGGGCGATTCGACGCATAGCTCCGCCAGGAGCGGCAATCGCAACATGGCGCCTGGGGCGGTGTATTGCACTTCGGTCAAATGCGCCGGACCGTATCCCGCGCGATATCCACCCTTGCTCCACCCCTACCCAGCCCATTCCCGGGAAGCGCAGCGGTGTTCATCCCGGCAGCACTCCCGTTCATCCGGACAACACCCTATGGCCGGCATAGATTTTCCAAAAGGTGGGGAGGTTTTCCACTTGCTACCACCGCCGGCCTGTGCATACTGCGCCGCTTCATAACTCCTTGCCGCCGGTCCGCCGTCGGCTAGGCCCGGGCGGCTGATCCGATCCATGAGGGATGGGGCGCAGCGCCGGACCATGAACAGCCATGGGGAGTGCAATGGCACTTTACGAGTGCGTGCTGATCGCGCGCCAGGACATTTCGGCCGCCCAGGCCGAGCAGCTCTCTGAGCAGTTCGCCCAGATCGTTCGCGACAACGGCGGTACGATCGCCAAGAGCGAATACTGGGGTCTGAAGACCCTCACCTACAAAATCAAGAAGAACCGCAAGGGTCACTACACCCTCTTCAACATCGACGCGCCGGCCGCCGCCGTCGCCGAGATGGAGCGGAACATGAGCATCAGCGAAGACGTGCTGCGCTTCATGACCGTGCGTGTCGACGAACTCGACGCCAACCCGTCGGCGATGATGCAGAGCCGCAACGAGCGTGGTGAGCGCGGCGAGCGTGGCGATCGTGGTCCGCGTCGCTTCGACGACCGTGGCCCGCGTCCGCCGCGTCGCCAGGAAAACGTTGCCGCCGCCGAAGGGGAGTCCGCGTAAATGTCCGACAAGCAGACCACGGGCGCTCCGGCCCGCACCGGCGGCGCTCGCCGCCCGTTCTTCCGTCGCCGCAAGACCTGCCCGTTCTCGGGCGCGAACGCCCCGGCGATCGATTACAAGGACGTCAAGCTGCTGTCCCGCTTCATCTCCGAGCGCGGGAAGATCGTCCCGAGCCGCATCACCGCGGTCTCGACGAAGAAGCAGCGCGAACTGGCCCGCGCCATCAAGCGCGCCCGTTTCCTGGCCCTTCTCCCCTACGTGGTGAAGTAAGCCCGGCAACGGCCGAACTGTTTCGGTGAAGGTTCTTCAAGGGGTTTCCATGGCCTTGGGTCCGGCCGTTCCGCTGGTGGTCGCCGTCGGCGGCGGTCTGGCGAGCGCGTTCTTCTACCTGTCGGTCACGTTCGGCGGGATGGGTGCGCTGATCCTGGGCTATCTGGCCCCCCTGCCCCTGTTCCTGACGGGACTGTGGCTGGGGGCTCCGGTGGTGGCGCTGGCCGGTCTGGCCGGTGCCACCGCGGTGCTGCTGGGCACCTCCGGCAGCATGCTGGTGGCGCTGTCCTACCTGGTGACCGGGGCTGCTCCGGCAATCCTGGTGGTGCGGCAGTCGCTGTTGGCGCGCTCGCGGGAAGATGGATCCCTTGAATGGTATCCGCCCGGTCGGGTCCTGATGGGCCTGACCGGGATGGGCGTGGCGGCGCTGCTCGCCGCGGTGATCCTGACGCTCGGAGAGCCCGGTGGGCTCGAAGGGCTGATGCGGCAGACCCTGGCCCGAGTCGTCGAGCCGGCGTTCCGCTCGCAGGGCCAGCCGGCCCCGGATCCCGAGGCATTCTGGGTGGCGGCCGTCCTGCCGGGACTGGTTGCGGTCTCATGGCTTGTCATGACGATCGTCAACGCGGTGCTGGCGCAGGGGGCGCTGATGCGGTTCGGCCGCAACCGGCGTCCTGCCATGCGTCTGGCCGAGCTGGAGCTGCCGGGTTGGTTGGCGCCGCTGTTCGCGGTGTCGGTCGCTGCGGCGTCGGCCGTACCGGGAACCGTCGGGTTCCTGGCGGTCAATCTGGCCCTCATCCTGGCAATCCCGTTCGCCTTCGCCGGGCTTTCGGTGGTTCATGTATTCGCCAGCAGCAAGTCGGCGCGAACGCTGATCCTGGTTGGCTTCTACATGATGCTGTTTCTCTTCGGGTGGCCGATCCTGCTTTTGGTCGGCCTGGGCATGATCGAGCAATGGATCGGGCTGCGCCGCCGGTTTTCCCCCGCGGCCCCCGGTCAGGAGGACGAGTGATGGAAGTTATTCTGCTGGAGCGGGTCGAGAAGCTCGGCCAGATGGGCCAAGTCGTCAATGTGCGTCCCGGCTTCGCCCGCAACTATCTGCTGCCGCAGCGGAAGGCCATGCGCGCCACCAAGGCGAACCTGGCTGTCTTCGATAAGCAGAAGGCCCACCTTGAGGCCGTGAACCTGGAGCGCCGCAAGGACGCCGAGCAGGTCGCGACCAAGATGGACAAGGTGACGGTCGTCGTGATCCGTCAGGCAGCCGAGACCGGCGTCCTGTACGGCTCCGTGACCACCCGCGACGTCTCCGACGCGCTGACCGCCGCCGGCTACAAGACCGACCGCAAGCAGGTCCAGATCGACACCCCGATCAAGACCCTGGGTCTGTTCAAGCTGCGCGTCGTCCTGCACCCGGAAGTGTCGATCACGGTCACGGTCAACGTCGCCCGTTCGGCTGAAGAGGCCGAACTGCAGGCCCAGCGCGGTGGCATGATCACCGCCGCCGACCTGCGCGACGACGACGACGAGGAAGAGACCTTCGTCGAAGAGACCGCGACCGAGGAAGAGGAGGGCTGATAGCCCTTCTGCCGCGGCAGCCCCGAAGACGTCTTCGGGGTTCTCGCGGCATCGTCGCACCGCTCGTCCGGAAGCCGCCCACCCCACCTGGGGCCGGGCGGTTTTCCGCATTCAGGGCCCGGCGGAGCGGCGCCGCACATAACTCTGCGCATAGGGCAGCAATGCCCAATTGGGTAGCAGTTCTGACCGATTGACGAATTGTCGCACCCCGCCTTGCGCGCGATGCTTGGACGGCACCGCGGAAGGAGTTCGGCATGCTGCTGGTTCGCCTGCTTGCCGCCGCCAAGGGCGACGGAACCCTCAATCTTGTTACGGCCGATGGAAAGCATCATCGGATCGGCTCCGGTCCTCCACATCTGACCCTTCGCCTCCATGACCGCAGGGTCGAGCGCGACCTGCTGATCAATCCCCGCCTGCGTTTTGGCGAAGCCTATATGGACGGCCGCTTTTCGATTGAGGGCGGCACCATCTACGACCTGCTGGCGATGCTGATGAGCGGCGCCGAGGTTCAGGGTGCGCTGGGCCGGGCGTTGGAATCGCTGTCGCCATTGCTGCGCCATGTGCAGCAATACAACCCGATGCAGCGGTCACGGCAGAATGTGGAGCATCACTACAACCTGTCACGCCAGTTCTATCAGCTCTTCCTTGACCGGGACATGCAGTATTCCTGCGCCTACTTCCCCGAGCCGGGGATATCGCTGGACGAGGCGCAGGAGGCCAAGAAGCGGCACATCGCAGCCAAGCTGCTGATCGTGCCGGGCATGCGGGTGCTCGACATCGGCTGCGGCTGGGGCGGCATGGCGCTCTATCTGGCGCGGCACACCGGGGCACGGGTGACCGGCATCACCCTGTCGTCCGAACAGCTGGCGGTCGCCCGCCAGCGGGCGGAGGAGGCGGGGCTGGCCGACCGGGTCGCCTTCGAACTGCGCGACTATCGCGAATTCGCCGCCGCCCACCGGGGGGCCTTCGACCGCATCGTCTCGGTCGGCATGTTCGAGCATGTCGGCGTGCCGCATTACCACGATTACTTCTCGGCGGTACGCGAGATGCTGAACGACGAGGGCGTGGCCCTGATCCACGCCATCGGCCGGCTCGACGGGCCGGCAAGCACCAACCCCTGGATCCGCAAATACATCTTCCCCGGCGGCTATTCCCCTGCCCTGTCGGAGGTGCTGCCGGTCATCGAGCGGTCCGGCCTGTTCGCCACCGACCTGGAGGTGTTGCGCCTGCATTACGCCGAAACGCTGCGTCACTGGCGTGCCCGCTTCCTCGACCGCTGGGAGGATGCCAAGGCCCTGTACGACGAGCGGTTCTGCCGCATGTGGGAATTCTATCTGGCCGGTGCCGAACTGGCCTTCCGGCTGCAGGGGCACATGGTGTTCCAAGTCCAGGTCGCACGCTCGCTGGGGGCAGTGCCCTTGACCCGCGACTACATGCTGAATGCGGAACGCGACCTTGCCGGCACGGCGGCCAGCCTTCCGGTGGAACGGCGACCCTCACGAACGCCGGAGTCGGCGGCCTGACCGTTCCAAGCGCCGGATTTGCGGCCCCAACGCGGCATTCCGCCGTCAAAGGGCGACAATCCGGCCAACCGGTAATACCAATTGACCATCATGGCCGGGCGCAGGGCCGTGTTGCAAGCGGAATCGTGCGACATCGACGCCTGAGCCACCGCCGTGCCTTCCTTTCCGTCACGGGGCGATGCTATATAACCGCGATTGATTTCCGCCCGGGGTACCGGGGAGCCACCCATGCGGCATGCTCCCCGGCAACAAGCGCCCGCTGGACGACGCGCCCGGCTCCCAAGGAATGACAACGCCCTTACCCGTTCGGGGAGATCTCGCACCCATGACCAAGATCAAGGTAGCCAATCCGGTCGTCGAACTCGACGGCGACGAGATGACGCGCATCATCTGGCAGTTCATCAAAGACAAGCTGATCCTGCCCTACCTCGACATCGACCTGAAGTACTACGACCTCGGCATCGAGAACCGCGACAAGACCGACGACAAGGTCACCGTCGAGTCCGCGAACGCCATCAAGCAGTATGGCGTCGGCGTGAAGTGCGCGACCATCACCCCGGACGAAGCTCGGGTGAAGGAGTTCAACCTCAAGAAGATGTGGAAGTCGCCGAACGGCACCATCCGCAACATCCTGGGCGGCACCGTCTTCCGCGAGCCGATCGTCTGCGAAAACGTTCCGCGCTACGTTCCGGGCTGGACCAAGCCGATCATCATCGGCCGTCACGCCTTCGGCGACCAGTACAAGGCCACCGACTTCGTCGTCCCCGGTCCGGGCAAGATGACGATCAAGTGGGAAGCCGCCGACGGCAGCAGCCAGATCGAGCACGAGGTGTTCGACTACCCCAGCGCCGGCGTGGCGATGGGCATGTACAACCTCGACGACTCGATCGAGGGCTTCGCCCACTCCAGCCTGATGTACGGCCTTGAGCGCGGCTACTCGGTCTACCTGTCGACGAAGAACACGATCCTGAAGGCCTATGACGGCCGCTTCAAGGACATCTTCCAGAAGATCTTCGACGAGACCTACGCCGACCAGTTCAAGGCCAAGGGCCTGGTCTACGAGCATCGCCTGATCGACGACATGGTCGCTTCGGCCCTGAAGTGGGAAGGCGGTTTCGTGTGGGCCTGTAAGAACTACGACGGCGACGTCGAGTCGGACGTCGTGGCGCAGGGCTTCGGCTCGCTGGGCCTGATGACCTCGGTCCTGGTCACGCCGGACGGCAAGACCGTCGAGGCCGAGGCCGCCCATGGCACGGTGACCCGCCACTACCGCGAGCACCAGAAGGGCAAGGAAACCTCGACCAACCCGATCGCCTCGATCTATGCCTGGACCCAGGGCCTGGCGTATCGCGGCAAGTTCGACGACACCCCGGACGTGATCAAGTTCGCCCAGACGCTGGAGCGTGTCTGCGTCGAGACCGTCGAGTCCGGCTTCATGACCAAGGATCTCGCCATCCTGATCGGCCCGCAGCAGCCGTGGCTGACCACGAAGCAGTTCCTGGACAAGCTGTCGGACAACCTGGAAAAGAAGATGGCCGCCTGGTCGTAAGGCCGGCGTCGTCTTCAGCCGGCGCTTTCTTCACAGGGTGCGACGCCGCGTCCGGGTCAAACCGGACTGCGGCTCGGCTAGGGTTCGAGCGGGGAGTTTCGGCTCCCCGCTTTTTTCTTGTCCGAATTTGAAAAGGAACAAACCCGATGTCCAACGATCTGTTCCGCGTCGCCGTCATCGGTGCCGGCGAGACAGGAACGCCGCTGCTGCTCAAGCTGCTGGCCGCTCCCTTCGTCGAACTGCTGGGTGTGGCGGATCTCGATCCCAAGGCGCCGGGCATGCGCCTTGCCGAACACCGGGGCGTGAAGACCACCACCAACTTCCACGATCTGGCGGAGCTGGGTGACGGTCTGGATGTGCTGATCGATGTCACCGGTGTGCCGGCGGTGCGGGAATCGCTGCGCAAGGCAATGCAGGAGACCGGCAACCACCACACCGTGATCGTCCATGAAATGGTGGTGCAGCTGATGCTGTCGCTGTTGAACGGCGAACTGGTGCGGCTGAAGCATGACACCCAGGATTACTGAGACACGCTGTTGCGACGGGGGCGGCATTTGCAGCCTCTCCGAATTGGCTCATGATGGGGGGGTGTGAGGGCGTCTGCGAGGGTGCCCGTCCATGTCAGGAGCGGCGATTGATGGAACTCGGCATTCTGGTCATCGCGGCGTTCGTGCTGGTCGTCATTCTGGCGATCACGAGCGTCCGCACGGTCCCCCAGGGCTTCAACTTCATCGTCGAACGGCTGGGTCGCTATCAGGAGACTCTGCATCCCGGCTTCAACGTGATCTTTCCGGTCATCAGCTCGATCCGGGCCAAGGTGGACATGCGCGAGACGGTGGTGGACGTACCGTCGCAGAGCGTCATCACCAAGGACAATGCCGCGGTGACCGCCGACGGGGTGCTTTATTTCCAGGTTCTGGACCCGATGAAGGCGACCTACGAGGTCAACGACCTGCAGCGGGCGATCCAGACGCTGGCGATGACCACCACCCGGACGGTGATGGGCTCCATGGACCTCGACGAGTTGCTGAGCCAGCGCGAGGCGATCAACGCCAACCTGCTGCGTGCGGTGGATGAGGCGACCGCCTCCTGGGGTGTGCGGGTGACCCGCATCGAGTTGCGCGACATCACGCCGCCCGACGACATCGTTCAGGCGATGGGCCGGCAGTTGAAGGCCGAACGCCTTCGCCGCGCCCAGATTCTGGAAGCGGACGCCGAGAAGGAAAGCCAGATCCGCATCGCCCAGGGCAAGCTGGAAGCCGCCAAGCTGGAGGCAGAGGCGCGCGAACGGCTGGCGGAGGCCGAAGCCAAGGCGACGCGGCTGGTGTCGGAAGCGGTGGCGCAGGGTTCGAACCAGGCGCTGGGCTATTTCCTCGGTCAGAAATACATGGAGGCGCTGAAGGCCTTCGCCGCCTCTCCCAACCAGAAGACGATGATCCTGCCGGTGGAACTGGCCGGTGTGGCGGGTGCCCTCTCGGGTCTGGGCGAGTTGCTGCGCGAAGCGACCCCGCCGAGACCGCCGGAGCCTCCCGCCGCCGCCAAGCGCAATCCCTGGTCGGTGCCGCCGACCGCATCCGCTGCGGATGGGGAGTGACGGATGTCGCCTCTGCTTTGGGGAGCGCTGGGCGCTGTGCTGATCGCGGCCGAGCTGGTGATCCCCGGCCTGTTCCTGATCTGGTTCGGCGGGGCGGCGATGCTGACCGGGCTGGTCACCGCGCTCTGGCATGACTGGGGGCTGGTCAACGAGGCCGGATTCTTCACAATCGCCGCCGGGGCTGCCGTTGCCGTCGCGATGGTCCATGCGCGCCGCCGCAATGCGTCGTCGGAAAGCGATGCCGCCCGGATCAACGACCGCGCCGGTCAGCTGGTCGGCCGTGCGGTGACACTGAGCGAGCCGATCATCAACGGACAGGGGCGAGTGTTCGTCGGCGACACGCTGTGGTCGGTCGAAGGACCGGATCGGCCGGCCGGGGCGGCGATGCTGGTCGCCGGCCATAAGGGGATGGTTCTGATGCTGCGCGATGCGGCGGAGGTCCGATAGGGCTCCTTCCCGCGCAACCAGCCGGCCCACAAATCATTCAACAAAAAGCCCGTCTCTCCCCCGAGAGCGGGCTTTTTTGTTGGGTATCTTGCCAAACTGTCAGGCGGCGCCGACGTTGCGGTCTTCTTCACGCTTCTTGCTGCCCGACGCCGGCTGATAGGCCAGAGCGGCGTGCTCCGCGCAATAGGGCATGCCCGGCAGGGCGGTCTTTCCGCAGAAGTGGAAATCCTGGTGCTTGGGGTCGCCGACCGGCCATTTGCACATCCGCTCCGTCAGAGCGAGGATGGTGGCGCCGCGGGTCGGCTTCTTCTTGATTGGCGACGGCCGGCCCGACAAGCCCAGGCGATGGGCCTTGCCGATGACCGCGTTGCGGGTGATGTCTCCCAGAATGTCGGCGATCTCGCTCGCGCTCAAACCCTGGGACCAGAGATCCTTGAGCTGTTGAATCCGCTCGTCCGTCCAACTCATCCCCGAGTACTCCCGATCCGGTGTCCGGTTATGCTGTGGCAAACAGGTCACGGTCTAGTGCCGTTTTCCATAAGCCGCAACATTTTGTGCCAGCCGGTGAGGAAGCTACCAGATGACGGCCGCGGACGATAGGGGGGCGCGGCAACATTCCTGTTGATAAGTCCGTGGGTAGACTCACGAATTCAACGCGCCATAGACCTCCTCGGCGACGCCGGACAGGGTATCCCGATCGGTCTCTCCGGCGACGGCCAGCGCCAACCCATTGTCCTGCCAGTACAAAGCGCGGACGCCACCATCCTGGGCGAACCGGAACGCTGAACCGGAGGTGTTGGGAGAGGGGCGGATATACAACGTGATGCGACGCCCGGCCGCATCCTCGTACATGTACATTGCAACAGGTCCAGCGGAATCGGCCAAAAGCCGGCCGCCGATCAGTTGGTAACCCCCTCGTGTGACTTTTGGGCAACGCATATTCTTACCCAACCGCTTGGACAGCCAGTTGACCAGATGCGCCTCCTCATCGACGCCGATCTCGACCGGATGACGGACCTCGACGGAGAAGACGCGGTGAGCGGCGACGGCATCGGCGATGAAGGCGGCGGTCGGTGGCTCGGCCCGCGCACCGATGCGGTCGCGCATCAGCCAGCCGCTGGCGCCGCCGGCGATGAACACCAGAAGGGAGGCGGCAATCGCCGTTCCCCACCAGACAGCACGGCCACGGACAGGAGCCGGCTTCTCGGAATGGTCGCGGGCGGTGAAGGGCGGGGTCAGCCGGTCGGGCAGAGGCTGCTCGATCAGCGGACCGAAGCTCTGCCCCAGCAGGGAGCGCTGGGCACGGTAGCGTTCGAAGCGCTGGGCGACCTCCGGATGGTCGGCGAGGTGGCGTTCGACAGCGGCCTGCCGTTCCTCCGGCAATTCGCCGTCCAGCCAGGCATGCAGCTCGGCTTCGGTCACGGGATTGCTGAAGCCGCTCATCACTTGATCCTCCTGACGACCTGCTGGGTTCCACCGTCCAGCAGGACCCTCAATTTTTCGCGCGCCCGGGCCAGCCGCGACATCACCGTCCCGATCGGTAACTCCAAGACCTCCGCCACCTCTCGGTAGGACAGCCCCTCCATTCCCGTCAGCAGCAGAATGGTGCGGTGTTCGTCGGTCAGCTGGGCGAAGGCGCGGACGAAGTCGCGCACCGCCCCACGGTCGGCCGGCGGGGCGCTCAGCGCCAGATCGTCGGCCAGATCCTCCACCGGCACCTCGGCCCCGCGCCGTCGCCGGCCGCGCTGGCTGGAGATGTGCAGGTTGTGCAGGATCGTCATCAGCCAGCCGCCGAGCTTCGACGGGTCCCGCAGCGCATGCCGGTTGGCCAGCGCCTTCTCCACGCAGTCCTGCACCAGATCGTCGGCGTCCGGCCGGTTGCCCACCAAAGCGGTGGCATAGCGCCGGAGCCGCGGCACATGCGCAGCGATGGCGCGGTCGTCGATGTCGGGCGGGCTCATGTCGGGTCCGGGGATGGCGTCGTCGTCAGTCATGACGCCCTGCCCTGCCGCTTTATTCCCACTCCGCCCATCGGATCACTGGCCCGGCGACGAGAAGCCGGCCTTGCCGTCGAAATTGCTGAGATTCTCGGTCTGAGTGAAGTCGATCCCAGCTGCGGCCAGCCGGCCCAGCAGCTCGACGATGGCGCCATGCTGCACCGGGCCTTGCTGCGACAGGAAGCGGCAGCGCCAATGGTCGGTGCAGAAGACATCGGCATTGCCGTCCGGCCAGACCCGCTGCGAGCGGTTGGAGATGCTGGTCAGCTTCAGTGCATCGGTCGACAGCGGCAGCACCAGCTCCGCCAGATCGTCGGGCAGGCCGCCGGACCAATGCAGGAAGATGTCCACCCCGACCAGTTCCTTCAGCGCACGCACGCGCGGTGAAAGCCGGTTGATGCCGTCATAGGCCGGCCTTGCGGTGGAATAGCCCACCGGCGGCATGGTGACCGGGGTCTGACCCAGCCGCTCCACCACCGCCTCGGCGAAGGCGGCGGTGCCGGCCCGGACACGGCCCAGCCCGCGGGCATAGATGTCGGCGGTGTGGATGCCGTCCTCGATGGTCTTCAGCCACGCATTGTGGATGCGCGCGGCGATGTCGCCCTGGCCGATATGGACCAGCATCATCACGGCGGCCATCAGCAGGCCGGAGGGGTTGGCGATGCCCTGCCCGGCGATCATCGGGGCCGAACCGTGGATCGCCTCGAACATGGCGCAGGTCTCGCCGATGTTGGCGGAACCGGCCAGCCCGACCGAGCCGGTCAGCTGGGCGGCGATGTCGGAAACGATGTCGCCGTAGAGGTTCAGGGTGACGATGACGTCGAAGCGCTCCGGCTGGTCGGCCAGCCGGGCGGCGCCGATGTCGACGATCATGTGGTCGGCCTTGATCTCCGGGTAATCGGCGGCGATCTCGTAGAAGATCTTCAGGAACAGCCCGTCCGTCATCTTCATGACGTTGTCCTTGACGAAGGCCGTCACCTTTTGCCGGTGGTTGGAGCGGGCGAAGTCGAAGGCATAGCGGACGATGCGCTCCGACCCCGGACGCGAGATCAGCTTGACCGACTGGATCACGTCGTCGGTCTGGCGATGCTCGATGCCGGCGTAGAGGTCCTCCTCGTTCTCGCGGATGATGACCACGTCCATGCGCGGGTGCCGGGTCCGCACATAGGGGTGGTAGGAGACGCAGGGGCGGACGTTGGCGAACAGGCCCAGCGTGGTGCGGGCGACGACGTTCAGCGACTTGTTGCCGTATCCCTGGGGCATGGTGATCGGCCCCTTCAGGAAGACCCGCGTGCGGCGGATCGATCCCCAGCCGGCGGCATCCAGCCCGCCGGGATGACCCCGCTTGTAGACGGCCTCGCCTGCCGGAACCTCTTCCACCTTCAGCCGCGCGCCGGCCGCATTCATCACATAAAGCACGGCATCCATGATCTCCGAGCCGATGCCGTCGCCGCGTGCGACCGTGACGGGGGTGATATCGCGCATGCACTCACTCCAAGGGGACGCGCGACCGTAGACGCAAACAGGGGCCTTTTTCAATGGTTGGAGGCAGCGGCGGATCGCAGCATCGGGGGGAGCGCACTCCCCGCTCCGGACATTGCGGAAGCGGGGAGTGCGCGCGTCCGGTCAGTGATGCGCCCCGGCGACGCCGCCGCGGCCATCGGGCACGCCGATGCTGACATTCTGCATCATGCCCTGGTCCTCATGGTCGAGGATGTGGCAGTGCAGCACATACTCGCCGATGAAGCGCTCGTAGCGGGTGCGGACCGTCACCTTGTAGACGCCCTTCGGCGGCTCGGCGGAGGTCAGCGCGCTGCTGTTGTCGCTCTTCACCCAGATGGTGTCCTTCCACACGCCCTTCATGCCGGCATAGTCCGGATCGCCGGAACCGGGTTCGCTGACGTCGCGGCCGTCCGGACCGATGACCGAGACGATCTGGAACGGGTTGACGTGGATGTGGAAGGGATGGCTGACGAAGTAGGAGGCCAGCTCCCACTGCTGGGCGGTGCCCAGCACCACCGGCCGGTTGTCCACGTTCGGCCGGTAGGCGGCCGCCCCCTTCGGGCCATAGGTGCCGTCGGGATTCTCCACCACCTCGAAGCTGTCGGCGACCTGGAACAGCGCGTTGGTGCGCTTGCCCCCTTCCGGCGGCAGGTTGATGAAGAAGGTCAGCTCCTGCTTGGGCTGGTGCATCACCTCATGCTCGGTGATCGGCCGGTGGGCGGTGAACTTCGAGAAGCGCGGGCAATAGGGGGTATCGACCATCGTCTTGGCGAAGCAGCGGGCGGTCAGCCCGTCGATGACCTCCTTGGCGACCGACGGCGCGTATTTCGTCGCGTTGACCGTCAGCCGGCGGATGGTCTCCTTCACCGGGTCCTTGACGATGCGGTCGCCCTTCACCCGGACGAAGCCGAGCACGCCGGTCGAGGTGGCGGTCTGGTCCGGGCTGGCGTTGGCGGCGGACGGCTTGTTGATGACGCAGTAGATGCCGGGTTCGGGGAAGTTGACCAGCAGGTCGTCGCGGTAGCCCGGCTGCATCGGCACGCTGGTGCGCACCTGCCCTTCCTCCATGGTCAGTCCGTCGGAGGCCGCCAGGATGTAGGGCACCGGCTGCCCGACGCAGCGTTCCTTGGCGAAGCGGTCCTGGCCGGCGGCCGACAGGGTCTTCTCGCTCTGGAAGAAGCCGGTGGGGTCGAGCTTGCGGAACTCCACCGTGATGGGGGAGCGGACGCCGCCATGGATCAGGCGCCAGCGCTCCGGTTCGCCGGTCCTGGCGTTGGCGAACATCGGACGGACGCGGCCGTTGACGGTGGTGAAGCGCCCGGACTGCTCCCAGGTGCCCGGACCGAACTGGTCGTAGGACACCACCTCGCCCACCTCGCCCGGCGCGCAGCTCCAGTCGATGGAGCCGTCGGCATTGGTCTTCAGCTTGCCGTCCTTGGTGCAGGCGTAGGGAATCTGCTCGAACAGCAGGACCCGGTCGGTCATCGCCACGCCCCTGGGGCTGGTCAGCAGGGTGTCGAGATCGCCGTTGGCCTCGCGCGTCGGCGGGCGGTCGCCGCGGATGATCAGCGCGCCGGCCATGCCGCTGCCGACCTGGAGGGCGGTGGAGCCGTGGCGGTGCGGGTGATACCAGAAGGTGCCGGCCGGATGGTCGGCCGGGATGTTGTATTCATATTCGAAATCGACGCCCGGATTGAGCGAGATCAGGACGTTGTCGCTGTTGCCGGTCGGGCTGACCCAGACGCCATGGCTGTGCAGGTTGGTGCCGTTGAAGCAGTGCGGCTTGTTGATGTCCGCCGCCGGCTGGCCGGTACAGTCCGGATCGGCCGGCAGCTCGTTGTGCAGCTTGATTCGCACCGTGTCGCCCGGCGTCGCTTCGATGGTCGGCGCGACATAGGGATGGTTGGGGTCGACGTTGGTGCCGCGGTAGCTGCGCAGCCGCACCGCGTCGGGACGGCCCTGGGCGGGGTTGCGGATATAGCCGTCGGTGAAGGACACGAACAGATCGTAATTGCGCGCCTGCCCGGCGTGCGGGCGGGCGGTCGCCTGCGGCTGGCGCATCAGGAGAGAGCCGACGCGCGGCGATTCGGAATTGGTCAGCAGCGGCGGATTGCCGAAGGCTTCGCCGGCCGGCTCCCCGACATCCTTCGTTGCGTCCTTGGCGGCGGTGGCGGCCAGCGCGCCCGTTGCGGCGCCAGTTGCGGCGCCCAGCGCCAGGGGCACCAGCAAGCCCAGCAAATATGCATGCTTCATGAAATACTCCCTCGATAACGTCATATATCGAGAGATATGATTCCTGATAATTGATCTTTGCAATGCAATCACACGCATGAACATATGTTGCCGTGCCCGCTCCCGGCCGGGCCGGAGCACCGTCGATCCGCAGGGGACGAACCGGCTGGCGCAATGCAGGGTGGCGCAGCACAATTCATCACCGCTTATTGCTTGCCTGGGCAGCAGGATTCCGGTCACTGCTGCACCGGTGATGGCGGTCCGCCGCCGTGACGCAGGCCTTTGCACAAGACCCGACCGATCAGCCGGACCGAACGCGACATCATGAGCGACGCCCCCATTCGGAAGCCTTCCACCGGCCACCCTGCGCATCCCGGCCGGCGCCCGATCGCATCTGCGATGATCGGGCTGATCGCGGGCATCGACAATCTGGGCAACGGGCTGGCGATTGCCGCGCTGCTGTTCACCGGGCCGCTGGCGGCCGGGCTGGGCGCCGGGGTCGGCGTGGTGCTGCTGAGCGCCGCCATCCTGGCGCTGCTGGTCGCCCTGCGCAGCACGCAGCCCAACTCCGTGGCGCTGGTGCAGGAAACCGGCGTCGCCATCCTGGCCTCCACCGTAGCGACCATGGCCGCCGGGCTGGAGAGCGCGCCGGAGGGGGTGAGGATCGCCACCGCCTTCGCCATCCTGGGCGGCAGCACGCTGGTGACCGGGCTGCTGTTCTGGACGGTGGGGCGGCTTCGGCTGGGGCGGCTGGTGCGGTTCTTTCCCTATCCGGTGGTGGCCGGCTTCCTCGCCGGGTCGGGCTGGCTGCTGGTGGAAGGCGCACTGGCGATGGTCAGCGGACGGCATGGGCTGGGCGCCGGCATCGCCGGGCTGGCGGCGCCGATGGTGGCGGTCACCGCCGTGGCGGCGGTCGGGCTGGCCGGACTGCTGGTGCTGGCGATGCGGCGCAGCGACAGCCCCTTCACCATGCCGCTGGTCCTGCTGGCGACGGCGTTGGCCTTCCATGCCGGGCTGCCCCTGCTGGGGGTGACGGCGGAGGAGGCGCGCGGCTGGGGCTGGCTGCCCGGCGTGGCGGGCGACGGCGGGTTCAGCCTGCCGGTGCCGACGGAGGTGCTGGCGCTGGCCGATTGGGGCCGGGTGGCGGCGGCGCTGCCGGCGATGGTCTCGGTCGCGGTGTTGGGCATGCTGGGCCTTCTGCTGAATGTCAGCGGGATCGAGTTGGCGCAGGGGCGCGACATCGACGCCGACGCCGAGCTGCGCGGCACCGGGGCGGCCAACCTGCTGGCAGGCGCGCTGGGCGGGCCGTCCGGCTATGTCGGGCTGGGCATGACCCTGCTGGCCGGGCGGATGGGCGCCAGCGGACGCGGCGCCGGGCTGGCGACCGCGGCGGTGATCCTGGGCGGGTTGTTCGTTGCGGGGTGGCTGGTGTCGGTGACGCCGGTGTTCCTGACCGCCGGGCTGATCCTGTTCCTCGGCGTCGAGCTGTTGCAGGAGTGGCTGATCGAGGCGCGCCGCCGGCTGCCGCGAACGGAGTGGCTGATCGTGCTGGCCGTGGTTCTGGCGATTGCCGGGATCGGCTTCATGGAGGGGCTGGCGCTGGGTCTGGCGGTGTCGCTGGCGATGTTCGTTTACAGCTATTCCCGGCTGCCGGTGATCCGCGGCCGGCACAGCGGGGCGGAGCTGCGCAGCCGGGTCGACCGCAGCCCGGCGGCCAGCCTGCACCTGACCGGCGCCGGAGCGGCCATCGAGGCGATGCAGCTGCAAGGGTATCTGTTCTTCGGCACCGCCGAGCAGATCGTCGGGCCGGTGCGCGACTGGCTGGAGCGGGCCAGCGGAGATGCGGGGTCGCGGCCCTTGCGGTTCCTGATCATCGACTTCCACCACATCAAGGGTATGGACTCGGCCGCCGCCGGGGTGTTCCGCCGCATCCGCAACCTGATCGAGGCGGCCGGCGCCACGCTGGTGCTGAGCGCCCTGCCCGACGCGGTGGAGGACGCCTTCCGCAACTGCGGCCTGGACCCCGACCGCGACCCGGTGCTGCGCCGTGCGTCCGACCTCGATCATGCGCTGGAATCCTGCGAGGAGGCGCTGCTGGCCGGAAACGGCGCGGATGGCGGCGGCGTGGACGCGCCGCTGCTGCGCCATCTGGAGTCGATGACCGGCCCGCACCCCCGGCTGGCCGATGCGGTGGCGGCGCTGGACACCCTGCATCTGGAGCCGGACGAGGTGCTGATCCGCGCCGGCGAGGCGGCCAGCGACGTCTTCATCATCGGGCGCGGCCGGGTGAAGGTGCAGATCGCCCTGCCCGACGGCCGGAGCCTGCGGCTGCGCACCATGACCGCCGGGGCGGTGGTGGGCGAGATCGCCCTGCTGCTGGGCCAGACCCGCGGCGCAGACGTGGTGGTGGAAACCCCCGCCACCATCCACCGGCTGACCGCGGCGACGCTCGCCCGGCTGGAGCGCGAGGACCCGGAACTGGCGCTGGTCCTGCACCGCATCCTGGCGACGACGCTGGCGCAGAAGGTGACGCTGGCGAACCGGCTGATCGAACAGGCGGCGGTGTGAGGCGGCGGTTTGGGGCGGGATACCGGCGCTGCCGCGGATGGAACGTTTGAAACGCCGTGAACCGTTTTCCGGGCGGCGTTCAACTGTCGCATCCGCTCAGCGGCGGCGGGGGAACGCCCCTTCCCCGCCCTGGCGCTCCAGGGCCGAGCCAAGGTTGGGATAGGGATCGTCGGGGTTGACGGTCCAGGGATAGACGCCCTTCGGCCCCTCCGCCTCCGGCCGGGCGACGATGGCGGCGATCACCTTCGGGTCGGGCGGATTGTGCTCGCGGATCGCGCCGGGGATGCTGTCGTCGTCGAGGCCGGGGAGCGGGACGGCGGGTTCGGCGGCGGTGGACTCGGCGGCGGTGGATTCGGCGGTGGCCAAGGGCACCGGCTGGTCCTGCCGGGCGGCGGTCTGTTTGGCGGCGAGATCGTCGAAGTCCTTGAACAGGCCGAGCCGCTCCGCCAGCCAGCGCACGGTGGAGGGATCGCCGGCGGAGACCAGCCGCTCGATCTGCTCGGTCACCAGGGCGCGCAGCGAGCCGAGCCGAAGCTCCGATTCGCGGTTCAGCGCCTGCCGCTCCCACCAGACGCGATGGCGGAACGCCTGCGACCCATAATAGGCCCGCCACAGCGTGGTGCGGCTGCACCCCATGGCGCGGGCGACCTGCTGGAAGGACGCCCCGCGCGCCAGCATGCCGGCGGCCATCACCCACTGTTCCTCGTGAAAGCGCGAACCGGGAACGAGGAAGCCTTCGGGCGGAACCGGCGGCTCCTCGGCCCAGCGGGGGAAGTGATCGGTGGGGTGGGCGGCGGGGGACAGGCAGTCGGGCATGGGAGCGCTCCGTAGGAATTTGGTATTTATTCCTACAATGCGGCTCAAAGTCCTGTCCATGACTGGCTTCAAAAAGCCAGCCTGCGTGTCATCGCCAGTCGTCGGCGTGGCGATGATACATTACCGGAAGCACAGCGAAGACCGGCCGGCGGAGGCGTGCGCCCCCGCCAGCGTTACCGTCAGGTGGGATCGGCAATGATCCTCGAACGCGACCCGTAAAGGACGAGAACTTTCTGACTGACGGCGAACGCAGGGGCGTTGCCCTGGACGACGGTCAGAAGGGCACCGTTGTCGGTCTGGACGACATACTCCATCCCATCCTGGCGAGTCGCAGCGTCCTCCGCCATCGCGCCGATCACGCCGCCGACCAGCGCGCCCCCCACTGCACCGATGATGTTGCCGCGGGGACCGCTGCCCATCGAGGAACCGGCGGCCCCACCGGCGACAGCGCCGGCACCGGCACCCAGACCGGATTGGGTCCCGCCGATGGCAACCGGGCGGGCGCTGACCACCAAGCCACGGACCGTCCGATTAACCTGCCCGACCGAACCCGCCGCATAGCTGTCCGGCGAGATGTTCGGCGCGCATGCCGTCACCATGGCACAGGCACCGAGAACCGACAGCAGCAATAACCCGCGGCCGGTCACGATGTCGGCACTCCCTTGCCCTGGACGGGCGCAGGAACGCCGGTCGCCGGAATCATCGGCTGATTCAGCTTCGTCGTTTCGAGCTGCTGCAGGAACTGCAGGATGTTGTTCTGGACCGAACGATTGATGCTTTCACGGGCGCGGACCGCGCCGACGAACGCGTAGTCAAAGGGAACCGTGCCTTTGCTGTTCACGTCCGTCGTGAGGACTATCGAACCGTTGGAACGGTCGATGATCTCGTAACGCGCACCGGTCTCGGTCGTGAACTCGCCACCGAATCCAGGGATGTTGACCTTGAGCACCTTGACCGAAATGGACACTTTCTTCGGCGCATCGTCCTTGAAGATCGCCATCTTCGTCAACGCCTCTTCAAGGGACGTCTTCCACATCGGAGGGACGATTTCCAATCCGTTCGGCAACTCGCCCGTCGCCTCGTCCGGGCGTGCAATCGCAACCGTGATCGATTTGACTTCCGCGTCGAGTTTGACCTGGGACGGGCCGACATTCGGCACTGAGAAGTTGAGCGGCGGCATCTGAGGACCACAAGCTGACAGGGTCAACGCCAGCAACGCTGCCAAAGAGATTATTCTTATCACTTTAATTCTCCAAAAAGGCTACCCCCTTCGAGAATTCTCTAAGTTACTTTAAGTTGTCAATGTTGTATCGTATTCAGGTATTTTTAACCAACATTTGCGCGCAATAAAATTATCGATACTCATCCTCCCACATACCTTAACGAGCAGTGCGCGCACTCACCTCCCCAACTCCCGCATAGCCCCGTCCAGCCCCTCCAGCGTCAGTGGGAACATGCGTCCTCCCATCAGGCGCTGGAGCAGGCGGGTGCTTTCCGAGTAGTCCCAGTATTGCGGCGGGGTCGGGTTCAGCCACACCGCCTTGGCGTAGACCGACAGCAGGCGCTGCATCCACACCTGCCCGGCTTCCTCGTTCCAATGCTCGACGCTGCCGCCGGGATAGACGATCTCGTAGGGGCTCATGGCGGCGTCGCCGACGAAGACCAGCTTGTAGTCGGCGGGATAGGTGTGCAGCACGTCCCAGGTCGACAGCCGCTCGGTGTGGCGGCGGGCGTTGTCGCGCCAGACGCCCTCATAGACGCAGTTGTGGAAGTAGAAGTGCTCCAGATGCTTGAACTCGCTGCGGGCGGCGGAGAACAGCTCCTCGACGAGGCGGATGTGGTCGTCCATCGAGCCGCCGATGTCGAGGAACAGCAACACCTTGATCGTGTTGTGCCGCTCCGGCACCATCTTCAGGTCGAGCCAGCCGGCGTTGTTGGCGGTGGCGCGGATGGTGCCGGGCAGGTCCAGTTCGCTGGCCGCCCCGCTGCGGGCGAACTTGCGCAGGCGGCGCAGCGCCACCTTGATGTTGCGGGTGCCGATCTCCACCCGGTCGTCGAGATTCCTGAACTCGCGGCGGTCCCACACCTTGACGGCGCGGCGGTGGCGGCTCTCGTGCTGGCCGATGCGCACGCCCTCCGGGTTGTAGCCGTAGGCGCCGAACGGTGAGGTGCCGGCGGTGCCGATCCATTTCGATCCGCCCTGGTGCCGGCCCTTCTGCTCGGCCAGACGCTGGGCCAGCGTCTCCATCAGCTTGTCCCAGCCGCCCAGCGCCTGGACCTGCGCCTTCTCCTCGTCGGTCAGGAAGCGCTCGGCCAGCTTGCGCAGCCACTCCTCCGGCAGGTCGGTGACGGGAACCTCGTCGGCGGCCGAAGTCTCGTCGGTCAGGCCCTTGAAGGTGGCGCCGAAGACGCGGTCGAAGCGGTCGAGGTTGCGTTCGTCCTTAACCAAGCATGCACGACTGAGATAATAGAAATCCTCGACGCGGAAGGACGCGGTGCCCTGCTTCATGGCCTCCATGAGCGTCAGGTACTCCGTCAGCGAGACGGGCACGCCGGCCTTGCGCAGATCGAAGAAGAATGACGTGAACATGGGCGCGGTCCTTCGGCATCGGGAGTTCCCGGGGCGGAGAATAAAGCAATGCCCCAGCCGAGAGAACAGCATGAGCCTGCCAAACGCCTCCTCTACAGGCGCCCCCCTCCTCGATTTCGCCCGCGCGCTGGATTTCGCCGCGCACAAGCACATCGATCAGCGCCGCAAGGGCGTGCGCGCCGAGCCCTACGTCAACCACCTGTCGGAAGTCGCCCTGCTGGTGGCGGAGGCGACGGCCGGCAAGGACCCGGTGGTGGTGATCGCCGCGCTGCTGCACGACACGCTGGAGGACACCGACGCCAGCTATGAGGAGATCGAGCAGCTGTTCGGCACCGAGGTGGTGCAGGTCGTCGCCGAGACCACCGACGACAAGCGCATGTCGAAGGCCGAGCGCAAGCAGCACCAGATCGACGCCGCCCCCCATGCCTCGACCCGCGCGAAGCTGGTGAAGCTGGCCGACAAGGTGTCGAACCTGCGCTCGATGGCGCACAGCCCGCCCGCCGACTGGCCGCTGTCGCGCAAGGTCGAGTATTTCGAATGGGCCCATGCTGTGGTCGCCGGCCTGCGCGGGACCGACGCCCGGCTGGAAGCGCTGTTCGACCGCGCCTATCACGACGGGCTGGCGGAACTGCGCGGCCAGACCGCTTGAGACCGTTTGAGGGCGGCGGCGGAGAAAACCGGGGCCGGATTGACATTGCGCAATGCGGCTCCATCACGGAAGTCTTATGGAGAAGGGACGACGCTGACGCCACCCGTGCCGCTGACGGCCGAGGAAAGATGCCATGTCCCTTCGCCAAGAAGACACCACTCTCACCCGCCGCCCCGAACCTGCCGGCAAGCACGCTGCCAAAACCCACGCCGGGCCGCAGGAGGAACCGGGACGCCACTGGTTCATCGACCGGCCCAAGGTCTATGCCGCCGACGTGAAGGGGCGCTTCCGGCAGCTGAAATGGGCGGTGCTGATCGTCCTGCTGGCGATCTACTACATCACGCCGTGGCTTCGCTGGGAACGCGGGCCGGGCATCCCGGACCAGGCGGTGCTGATCGACATGGTCGGGCGGCGCGCCTATTTCCTGTGGATCGAGATCTGGCCGCAGGAGGTTTATTACCTGACCGGCCTGCTGATCCTCGGCGCCTTCGGCATCTTCTTCGCCACCACGCTGGCCGGGCGCATCTGGTGCGGCTATGCCTGCCCGCAGACGGTGTGGACCGACCTGTTCATGTGGGTGGAGCGCAAGATCGAAGGCCCGCGCACCACCCGCATCCGGCTGGACAAGGCGCCGATGACCGGTGCGAAGCTGGCGCGCAAGACCGCCAAGCATGCGGCGTGGGTCGCCATCTCGCTGCTGACCGGCGGGGCCTGGGTGTTCTATTTCAACGACGCGCCGACGCTGATGGGCGAACTGCTGCACGGCGAGATCACCAGCGGGGTGGCGACCTTCATCGCGCTGTTCAGCTTCACCACGTATTTCTTCGCCGGCTGGGCGCGCGAGCAGATCTGCATCTATGTCTGCCCGTGGCGCAGCTTCCAGTCGGCGATGGTGGACGAGGACACCTTCCTCGTCACCTACGAGGACTGGCGCGGCGAAGGCCGGGCGCCGCTGCGCAAGTCGCAGAGCTGGGACGACCGGCAGGCGTCGGGGCTCGGTGACTGCATCGACTGCAAGCAGTGCGTCCATGTCTGCCCGACCGGCACCGACATCCGCGAGGGCCAGCAGATCTCCTGCATCGGCTGCGGCCTGTGCGTCGATGCCTGCAACGACGTGATGCGGCAGATCGGCCGGCCGATCGACCTCGTGCGCTTCGACACCCAGTCGAACCAGATCGCCAAGATCGACGGCAAGCCGGAACGGGTGAAGCTGGTCCGACCGCGCACGGTGATCTATTCGCTGATCATGCTGGTCGTGCTCTGCGCCATGGGCATCGCGCTGATGCTGCGGCCGACGCTGGACGTCAGCGTACTGCGCGACCGGGCGCCGCTGTTCGTGACGCTGTCCGACGGGTCGGTGCAGAACGCCTACACCATCAAGGTGCTGAACAAGACGCACGTCGCCCGCAGCTATGCGGTGAGTTTCGAGGGCTTGCGCGACGCGCACCTGTCGGTGGCGGGGGATGAGGCGGCCGGCAGCGGCGGCAGCCTGACGCTGACTGCGGAGGCGGACTCGGTGGCGACCTTCCGGGTGTTCGTGAAGGTGCCGGCGGCGGCGGTGAAGTCGGGGTCGACGGATGTCGCGGTGATCGCCAAGGATCTGGGCAGCGGCGAAGCCGGCAAGCACGCCAGCGTGTTCATGGCGCCGTGATAGCGTCGGTTTCTGGGGTCTGTCCCCTCTCCCCCCCGGGGAGAGGGTTACCGCTCCGAGGGAGAGGTTCTAAGCCCCCGTCACCTTGGTCCGGGTCCGCTTGACCGCCGCCGGGGGCGGGGCGTCGCCGGTGGGGTCGTCGAGTGCGCTCAGCAGGCGTTCCTTGATCTTGGACAACTTGCCGTCATGCGTCACCTTCAGGCCGAAGACGTCCTTCACATAGAAGACGTCGATGGCCTTCTCGCCGAAGGTCGAGACCTTGGCCGAGCTGATCTGCAGGGTCAGGTTCGACAAGGCGCGGGTCAGGTCGTAGAGCAGGCCGGGACGGTCGCGGCCGTTCACCTCGATCACCGTGTGGGTGGTGGAGGCATTGTTGTCGATCAGCACGCGCGGCGGCACATGGAAGACGCGGGTGCGGCTGGCATGGGACGTGCGGCGGGTCGACAGGTCGTTCAGCGGCTTCAACTGTCCCGACAGCACCTTCTCGATCATCACCGACAGCTTGGCGAGCTTGTCGCCGCTCTCGAAGGCACCGCCGCCGGCGGCGTCCTGCACCGAGAAGACGTCGAGCGCCATGCCGTTGGTCATGGTGAAGATGCGGGCATCGACGATGTCCGCACCGCTGGCGGCCAGCGCCCCGGCGAGGCGGGAGAACAGGCCGCTGTGGTCGGTGGCGTAGATCGTCACCTCCGTCACCGCCCGGCCGCGGTCGACGCGCGTCTCCACCGTCAGCGGGCGCTGCTCGCGCTCCGCCTCGCGGACGATGCGGGCCTGATGGGCCAGCGTGTCGGTGTCGAAGGCCAGCCAGTAGCCGGGGTAGCCGAGGCCCTTGTGATGCTCGAAGGCCGCCTCGTCGAAGTCGGTCAGCTCGGCGCGCAGTGCGGCCTGGGCGGCCTGGATACGCCGGCCGCGGCCCTCCACCGTCATGCCGCCCGACATCAGCTCTTCGGAACGGTTGTAGAGTTCGCGGAGAAGCGTGGCCTTCCAGTTGTTCCAGCGCTGCGGCCCCACCGCGCGGATGTCGGCCACCGTCAGCACCAGCAGCAGGCGCAGGCGTTCCGGCGACTGGACCAGCGCCACGAAGTCGCGGACGGTCTTGTCGTCCTCCAGGTCGCGCTTGAAGGCGGTGTGCGACATGGCGAGGTGCCAGCGCACCAGCCACGCCACCGTCTCCGTCTCCTCCGCCGTCAGGCCGAGGCGCGGGCAGAGCTTTTCGGCGACGCGGGCGCCCAGCACCGAATGGTCGCCGCCGCGGCCCTTGGCGATGTCGTGCAGCAGGACGGCGACATAGAGCGCCCGCTTCGAGACGACCTTGTGGATCACCTCGGTCGACAGCGGCAGCTCGTCGGCATGCTCGCCGGACGCGATCTTGTGCAGGATGCCGAGCGCGAAAAGCGTGTGCTCGTCCACCGTGTAGACATGGTACATGTCATACTGCATCTGCGCGACGACGCGGCCGAAATCGGGGATGAAGCGGGCCATCACGCCCGCCTCGTTCATGCGGCGCAGCGTGATCTCCGGATCCTTCGGTCCGGTCAGGATGTCGAGGAAGAGCCGGTTGGCATCCGGATCGTTGCGCAGCTTCGGGCCGATGGCCGACAGCGACCGGGTGATGGAGCGCAGCGCCGCCGGGTGGATGTCGATGTCGTTCATCTGCGCGGTGTGGAACAGGCGGATCATGTCGATCGGCTGTTCCTTGAACTGCTTGTCGCTGCGGGCGTTCAGCCGCTCGCCGTCGACGATGAAGCCGTCCACGTCCTTGCGCCGGGCGACCGAGGCCAGACGCAGCAGGTTGAACTTGGGCGGACGCTTCGATTCCGCTTCCAGCGCCGCGCAGAAGATGCGCGTCAGGTCGCCGACATCCTTGGCGACCAGGAAGTAATGCTTCATGAAGCGCTCGACGCCCTTGGTGCCGGCATGGTCGGTGTAGCCCATGGCGGCGCCGATGCTGGTCTGGACGTCGAAGGTCAGGCGGTCCTCCAGCCGGCCGGTCAGGTAATGCAGGTGGCAGCGCGCGGTCCACAGGAAGTTCTGCGCCTTGGCGAAGCGCTGCGCCTCCTCCGGCGTCAGCACATGCTTGCCGACCAGCTCGTCCACCCCCTCGACCCGGTAGAGATACTTGGCGATCCAGAACAGGGTCTGGAGATCGCGCAGGCCGCCCTTGCCGTCCTTCAGGTTGGGTTCCAGCACATAGCGGCTGTCGCCCATCTTCAGGTGGCGGTTGTCGCGCTCGGCCAGCTTGGCCTCGACGAATTCGGGACCGGATCCTGCGACGACCTCCTTGTCGTAGCGCTTGCGCAACTCGGCGAACAGCTTGCCCGGCCCCCAGAGATAGCGGGATTCGAGGATCGCCGTGCGGATGGTGACGTCGGCCTTGGACTGGCGGATGCACTCGTCGATGCTGCGCACGGCATGGCCGACCTTCAGCCCCAGATCCCACAGGATGTAGAGCATGTATTCGACCACCTGCTCCACCCGCGGCGTGCGCTTGTAGGGCAGCAGGAACAGCAGGTCGATATCCGAGAAGGGCGCCAGCTCGCCGCGGCCGTAGCCGCCGGTGGCCACCACGTCGAACACCTCGCCCGAGGTCGGATTGGCGGTGGGGAAGATGAAGCGGACGGTGAAGTCGGCCAGCGTGCCGACCACGCGGTCGGCGAGGTAGCAGTTTTCCCGCACGCACTGCTCGCCCGAGCCGCCGGCGTCGAAGCGCCGCCGCACCTCCGCCCTGCCCTCGGCCAGCGACTTGCGCAGGCAGGCGATCAGCGCCGGGCGCAGCTTGTCGCCGGTGCCGTGCTCGGCGACCAGATCCTCAAGCTCCCCCGACAGCTTGCGGCGGGAGATGATGGCGCGCTTGTTCGGGATGGCGGGCGCGGGCGACTCTGGCGGGGGCAACGCCTTGGAGCGGGACAGCATCGGTCGGGAAAAACCTCGGCTTCTAAAGCGGCGTGCAGGCGATCCGGATGGCCGCAACGGCCGCACTATAGCGGTAAAGCCTTCAGGTAGCACGCCCGCACTGGAAAACCAGGGTCCCGGCCCCTGCATGTGACCCCGGTTGTGACGGCCGTCACAGCGCCTCCCCGGTTGCGGGGCCAGACTGGTCACCATGGACGGTATCGCAGGAGACGGGCCATGACCGGCCGGACGAGCACGGGACGCGCGGCGGAGACATCGGCGAAGGAGACATCGCTGAAGGGACGGCGGGAGCTGGCGGCGCTGAACGACGCGCTGGCGCTGGCCGAACGCGGGCTGGGTCGGCAGACGGTGGCGGCGCTGATGGCGCGGCTGCTGCGGGTGGCGGCGATGTTCCCGCGGTCGGTGGACGACACGCTGATGTGGCAGGTGACCGACCTCGTCACCGGCGACGACCTGTCGGACGGGGTGAAGCTGACGCTGATCCGCATGGGATGGGCGTCCATCGTCCAGGCACAGTACCGGGCGCACGGGCTGCGGATGGTCGACACCCCGAAACGCCGGCAGGCCGCCGCGGCTTGACGGGAAGGGTCCGCGAAGGCAGGAACCGGCAGGAATGGGCCGGCAGAACTTGCCCGGCGGCAGGTTCCGCCGCCCCGGAAGACCCCTCAAGCCCCTGAAATGGAAAGATTTTCCGTTCGGCGTTGAAATTGCATCGCGTTCTGCACTGCCGGCAGGTTCTGTCCGGCGGCGGCGCAACCGACAGCGGGACCACCGCGATGCAAGTCAACGGCTACAGCGGCTATTCGAACTCCCTCTACACCCAGTCGCAGACGGCGGCCGAGCGCAAGGGCTGGGGCAGCAGTGCCGGGCCCACCACCGACACCGACGCGGTCAACGCCTTCCTGAAGGAATCGAAGAAGACGCCGGCCGAGCGGATCCGCGACGACTGGCTCGCCCGTCACAAGATGACCGAGGACGACCTGAAGTCGATGCCGTCGGACAAGCGGGAGGCGGTCGAGAAGGAAATCGCCGAGGAGCTGAAGCGGAAGCTGACGGGACAGGACGCCAAGCGCGGCGCCGTGATGAACCTGACCGCCTGACGCCGCCTGCCTTACACCGCCTGCCTTACCCCCTGCCCGTCCCTCCGTCAGGCGCCGCGGACGCTCACATGCACGTTGCCACCGCCTTCGCGATCCAGCAGGGCGGAGGCCTGGGCCTCGCGCTCCGCCGTCTCCACCCGCACCCACAGGATGATGCCGCCGGCCTCCAGCGCGCGGGTGAACTCGTCGGGCTTGGGATGGCTGGTCAGCTCGTCCAGATAGTCCTTGATCGCCACGCCGCCGACACCGGCCGCGACCAGCGCCGCCAGCGCCGCCTCGATGGGGCCGCCGACGATGGCGATCAGGCCGGCAGTGGTCAGGGGGAAGGCGTATTTCAGCTCGCCCACCAGACCGGTCAGCGCCTCGTCGCGCGGCCGGTATTTCGGGTCGGCGGCCTCCAGCGAGGTGTGGCTGGCCAGGACCGACAGGTCGGCGCGGTCGAAATCGGCCGCCAGCAGGGCCTCCACCGCGCGGTCGAACGCGGCGCGGGTGGCGAAGAGGGCAACGACCTCCCGCACCTCGGCTGGTGTGGCGGCGGGCACGGTCTGCCCGGTCGATTGCGTCATGATGGCCGTCTCCCTATTTTTCAGCTTTCCCTATTGTAGCGACCGACTGCGCGCGCCCGTCAACCGCAACAGGGACCTGGACCCGAGTCGTTCGTGCGCGCCCTATTGTCCCACGTGCCATTGTCCCAGGCTCGGCAAAGCCGCCTATCCCGCGGCTGCATATCCCGTGATAGGGTGCGCATCCGAAACAACACCCATCCAAGGCTCCGTGGTTCCCGTGTCCGACATCGCAGAAATCGTCATCCCGCCCGACGCCACGCCGATGATGGCGCAGTATCTGGAGATCAAGCAGGCGCATCCCGATTGCCTGCTGTTCTACCGGATGGGCGACTTCTACGAGATGTTCTTCGAGGATGCGGTCAATGCCGCGGCGGCGCTCGACATCGCGCTGACCAAGCGCGGTCAGCATCTGGGCGAAGACATCCCGATGTGCGGCGTGCCGGTGCATTCCCACGAGAATTACCTGCAGCGCCTGATCCGCCAGGGCTTCCGCGTCGCCATCTGCGAACAGATGGAAGACCCGGCCGAGGCGAAGAAGCGCGGGGGCAAATCGGTGGTGAAGCGCGGCGTCATCCGCATCGTCACCCCCGGCACCCTGACCGAGGACAGCCTGCTCGACGCCCGCTCCTCCAACTGGCTGGCGGCGGTGGCGGAGACGGCCGGCGGGCTGGGGCTGGCCTGGCTGGAGATGTCGACCGGCGAACTGGTGGTGCAGCCGGTGGAACGCACCGGGCTGGGAGCCGCGTTGGGGCGGCTCGACCCGCAGGAGGTGCTGATCTCGGAGAAGCTGAGCCAGACGCCGGAGCTGTTCGAGCTGTGGACGGACTGGAAGTCGCGGCTGACCGTGCAGCCCAACCCGCGATTCGACAGCGAGAACGGCAAGCAGCGCCTGCTGACCCAGTATGGCGTCGGCACGCTGGACGCCTTCGGCACTTTCAGCCGGGCGGAGGTCGCGGCGGCCGGCGCCCTGGTCGGCTATGTCGAGCTGACGCAGAAGGGGCGCGTGCCCCGGCTGTCGCCGCCGCGCCGGCTGGGACCGGGGGCGGTGATGGAGATCGACGCCTCCACCGCCCGCAATCTGGAACTGACGCGGACGCTGAGCGGGGAGCGGCGCGGCAGCCTGCTCGCCACCATCGACCGCACGGTGACGGGGGCCGGCGCCCGGCTGCTCTGCGCCCATCTGACCTCGCCGCTGACCGATCCCGTCGCCATCGGCCGCCGGCTCGACATGGTGGAATTCGCGCTGATGGGTGAGCGGCTGCGGGCCGAGCTGCGGCAGGCGTTGCGCAGCTGTCCCGATCTGGAGCGGGCGCTGTCGCGGCTGACGCTGGGCCGGGGGGGGCCTCGCGATCTGGCGGCGATCCGCGACGGGCTGCGGCAGGCCGGGCTGATCAGGGATCTGCTGGCCGGGGCCATGCCGCTGCCGGACGGGCTGGCGGCGCTGGACAAGCGGCTGGGCGCGCATTCGGAACTGGTCGACCAGTTGACCCAGGCGCT
Organism: Azospirillum sp. A23; assembly: GCF_042938965.1. Lineage (NCBI taxonomy): Bacteria > Pseudomonadati > Pseudomonadota > Alphaproteobacteria > Rhodospirillales > Azospirillaceae > Azospirillum > Azospirillum sp. A23. The sequence goes on from NZ_CP170667.1 coordinate 1,546,204, forward strand.
GGCGCCGGAGCTGCCGCTGCTGGCCCGCGACGGCGGTTTCATCGCGCGGGACTACAGCTATGCGCTGGACGAGCTGGTGACGCTGCGCGACGAGAGCCGGCGGCTGATCGCCGGCCTCCAGACGAAATATGCCGAGATCGCCGGGGTGCCGTCGCTGAAGGTCAAGCACAACAATGTGCTGGGCTATCACATCGAGGTCACCGCCGCTCATGCCGACAAGCTGATGTCGGAGCGGGGCCGCGAGGTGTTCATGCACCGCCAGACCATGGCGAACGCCGTGCGTTTCGGCACGGTGGAGCTGTCGGATCTGGAGCGGCGCATTTCGGAGGCCGCCGACAGGGCGCTGGCGGTGGAGCTGGAGCTGTTCGCCGGGCTGGTCGAGGTGGTCGCCGGCAAGGCCGACGCCATCGCCCAGGCGGCGCATGCGCTGGCGGCGCTGGACGTCGCCACCTCGCTGGCCGAACTGGCGGAGGAACGGCGCTACAGCCGGCCGCTGGTGGACGACAGCCTCGCCTTCTCGATCAAGGGCGGGCGGCATCCGGTGGTGGAGGCGGTGCTGGACGCCGCCCATGGCGGGCCGTTCGTGGCCAACGACTGCGATCTGGCGACGGACAACCGGCTGTGGCTGCTGACCGGTCCGAACATGGCCGGTAAATCGACCTTCCTGCGGCAGAACGCGCTGATCGCGATCCTGGCGCAGATGGGCGGCTTCGTCCCGGCGGAACAGGCCCATATCGGGGTGGTCGACCGGCTCTACAGCCGCGTCGGCGCCGCCGACGATCTGGCGCGCGGGCGCTCGACCTTCATGGTGGAGATGGTGGAGACGGCGGCGATCCTGAACCAGTCGGGCGCGCGGGCTCTGGTGATTCTGGACGAGATCGGGCGCGGGACCGCGACCTTCGACGGGCTGTCCATCGCCTGGGCCTGCGTCGAGCATCTGCACGACATGAACCGCTGCCGGGCGCTGTTCGCCACGCACTATCACGAACTGACGATGCTGGCGTCGAAGCTGCCGGCGCTGTCCTGCCACACCATGCGCATCAAGGAATGGCAGGGCGACGTGGTGTTCCTGCACGAGGTGACGGCGGGCGCGGCGGATCGCAGCTATGGCATCCACGTCGCCAAGCTGGCCGGCCTGCCGCCGGCGGTGGTCGGGCGGGCCGACGAGGTGCTGAAGCTGCTGGAATCGGGCGACCAGAACGCGACGATCCACCGGCTGGCCGAGGATCTGCCGCTGTTCAGCGCGGCGCTGAAACGGCCGGCGCCGAAGGCCGAAGCGGCGGTGGCAGCGACGCCTGCGGGGCCGTCGCCGGTGGAAGAGGCTCTGGCGGGGATCGACCCGGACAGCCTGACGCCGCGGCAGGCGCTGGAGGAACTGTACCGGCTGCGCGGGATGGTGCGCTGATTTCTCGGAGATCCCTTCTCCCCCCTGCTCACGCGCAAACTTCGTTTGCGCTGACGCGACAGGCGGATCGAAGATCCGCCGAAAGCGGGGAGAAGGTTAGGATGAGGGGGTTCGGCGGAGCCGAAGACGTGCGGCAGGTGCTTCCCCCTCACCCCGACCCTCTCCCCGGGGGGAGAGGGGGATTTGGGGAGGTGAGTTGTTACTGACCCAGCACCAACTCTCCATGCCGCTCGCACCCCGCCTCGGCCAGCTCCACGAAGCGCTCGGTCACGTCGTCGGGCTGGGCGACCTTCGTCGGGTCCTCGCCGGGGAAGGCCTGCGTGCGCAGCTTGGTCGCCACCACGCCGGGGTCGAGCAGGTTGACGCGGACAGTGGAGGAGGCGACCTCCATCGCGTAGGTCTTCACGATCATCTCCAGCGCCGCCTTGCTGGCGCCGTAGGGCATCCAGTAATGGTGCGGCGCCTTGGCGGCGGCCGACGTCACGAAGATGGCGCGGCCGGTGCCCGACGCGCGCAGCAGCGGGTCCATCGAGCGGATCAGCCGGTAATTCGCCGTCACGTTCAGGTCCATCACCCGCGACCAAAGCTTCGGATCGTACTGGGCGACCGGGCCGAGAGCCTCCAGCGCGCCGGCATTGCCGACGACCACGTCCAGCTTGCCGAAGCGCTGGTAGAGCGCATGGCCGAGCTGGTCGATCTTGTCGTAGTCGCGCAGGTCCATCGGCACCAGGGTCGCCGACTGGCCGGAGAGCTTCTGGATGGCGTCGTCGGTCTCCTCCAGCCCGCCGACCGTGCGGGCGACCAGAACCAGATGGGCGCCTTCGGCGGCGAAACGCTTGGCGACGGCGGCGCCGATGCCGCGCGAGGCGCCGGTGACGAGGGCGATGCGGCCGGAGAGACGGGACATGGGGACGACTCGTTTCCTGGGATTATTGTTCGTTTACATATGAAAATCCCTCCCCCGTGGCCGGGAGAGGGATGATCGTCAGGCGCGGACCGGGACGTTCGACTCGACCGGCGGCTGGTCCAGCGCGTCTGTCAGCGGGATCGGGTAGTCGCCGGTGAAGCAGGCGTCGCAGTAGCCGAGCTTCGCCGGGTCGCGCTTCTCGTCGCCCATAGCGCGGTAAAGGCCGTCGAGCGAGATGAAGGCGAGGCTGTCGGCCTGGATGAACTCGCGCATCTGTTCCACCGTCATGCGGTGGGCCAGCAGCTTGCCCTGCTCCGGCGTGTCGATGCCGTAGAAGCAGGGGTGCGAGGTCGGCGGGCTGGAGATGCGCATGTGCACCTCCTTGGCCCCGGCGGCGCGCACCATCTCGACGATCTTCTTGGACGTGGTGCCGCGGACGATGCTGTCGTCCACCAGCACGACGCGCTTGCCCTCGATCATCGCGCGGTTGGCGTTGTGCTTCAGCTTCACGCCGAGATGGCGGATCTGGTCGGTCGGCTCGATGAAGGTGCGGCCGACATAATGGTTGCGGATGATGCCGAGGTCGAAGGGCACGCCGGCTTCCTGGGCGTAGCCCAACGCCGCGGGCACGCCGCTGTCCGGCACCGGCACGATCACGTCGGCGGGCACGCCGGCCTCGCGGGCCAGCTCACGGCCGATGCGCTGGCGCGCCTGATAGACGGAGGTGCCCTCCATCACGCTGTCGGGACGGGCGAAGTAGATGTATTCGAAGATGCACAGGCGGCGCTGCTGCGGCTGGAACGGGCGCAGGCTGTGGAGGCCGCTGTCGTCGATGACGATCATCTCGCCCGGCTCGACGTCGCGGACATAGTCGGCGCCGACGATGTCGAAGGCGCAGGTCTCGCTCGCCAGGATGTAGGTGTCGCCCAGCCGGCCCAGCACCAGCGGACGGACGCCGAGCGCGTCACGCACGCCGATCACCTCCTTGGAGGTCAGCGCCACCAGGGAGAAGGCGCCCTCGACCTGACGCACCGCCTCGATCAGCCGGTCGACCGGCGAACCGCCGCGGGCGGTCGCCATCAGGTGGACGATCACTTCGGTGTCGGTGGAGGACTGGAACAGGCAGCCGCGGCGGACCAGCTGGCGGCGCAGCACCTGGGCGTTGGTCAGGTTGCCGTTGTGGGCCAGCGCGAAGCCGCCGAACTCGAAGTCGGCATAGAGCGGCTGGACGTTGCGGATCGAGGTGTCGCCGGTGGTGGCGTAGCGCACATGGCCGATGGAGCTGCCGCCCTTCAGCTTGGCGATGATCGCCTCGGAGCTGAAATGGTCGCCGACCAGACCCAGCGTGTGCTGGAGGTGGAAACGGCCGCCGTCGAAGCTGACGATACCCGCCGCCTCCTGCCCGCGGTGCTGCAGGGCATGCAGGCCCAGCGCCGTGATGGCGCCCGCCTGCGGGTTGCCGTAGATGCCGAACACGCCGCACTCTTCGCGCAGCTTGTCGTCGTCGAACGGATGCGTCGTCAGCATCACCAGAAGTCCTTCGTCCAAGAGGCGCCGTCGGCGCGCGTCAGCACATGCAACGGAAAAAACTACGGTCCCACAAACGTCGATCGCGCCAAAACCGAGCGGTCAAGCTCAGCGGGCGTTGTTCTGCATCAGCCTTTCAAGATCGGCGCGATCGCGGTCCTTATAACCGGTATCGGGCGCCTGCGCACCCCCGGTCTTCGCGGGGCTGGGCACCGGCGTCGACAGGCGGTCGAGCGCCTGCTTGGCCTCCATCGCCTGACGCGCACGGTCGCGCGCCATGTCCATCTGGCCGAGACCTTCCTTGCGCAGATTTTCCGGCACGAAGGCGTAGAGCGTTTCCGCCCCCATCGCCAGGAAGGGCCGGGTCTTAGCCTGCTGGAGCCAGACCGGCTGTTCGGCCTGGTTCGGCACCAGCCACAGGAAGAAGAGGTAGGCGATGGAAACGAGAATCCCACCCTTCACCAGACCGAAGGCGAAGCCCAGCGTGCGGTCCAGCGCCGACAGCGCCGACGCCTGCACCCCGCGCGACAGGCTGCGCCCCAGCAGAGACAGCACGATCAGCGCGACGATGAAGATGCCGACCGCCGAGGCGGCATAGGCCAGCATCTCGAAGCGGATGTAGATCTGCGCATAGGGCAGGACATGGGGCAGCGCGTAGAGCGTGACGATCGCCGCACCGGCCCAGGCGGCGACCGACACCAGTTCGGCGACGAGGCCGCGACTGAAGGCGAGCAGTGCGGCCAGAAGCAGCACGGCGATGACGACGATGTCCACCGGATTGACGGGAAGAGTGTCCATGACCCCTGTGCCGATTGCCTGTACCGATTGATGAGGTGCCGATTGATGGCGGATGGTTGGTCAGATGTACTCGTCGTCGCGCGAGCGGCGCGTGTCGTTGTCGTCATGGCCGCGGCGCGACGGCGGCCGGCCGGAGGAACCCTGCGGCTGGAACAGCGGCATCAGCTCACCCAACTGCTGGAGTTCGACCGTCTTTAAGCCGTTGTCGCCGCGGCTGCTCTTCTTGCCGGTGCGCCGGGCCGGGAAAATGGCGGAAGAGAAGCCGAGCTTCGCCGCCTCCTTCAGCCTCGTGTCGGTCTGGCTCACGGCGCGGACCTCGCCCGACAGGCCGAGTTCGCCGAACACCACCGTGTCGGCCGGCACCGGCTCCCCGGTCAGCGACGACACCAGCGCCGCGGCGACGGCGAGGTCGGCGGCCGGTTCGGTGATGCGCAGGCCGCCCGCCACGCTCAGATAGACGTCGTTGGCGCCGATCTGCACGCCGCAGCGCGCCTCCAGCACCGCCAGCACCATGGCGAGGCGGGCGGAATCCCAGCCGACCACGGCGCGGCGCGGCGTGCCGAGCGGCGACGGGGCGACCAGCGCCTGGACCTCGACCAGCACGGGGCGGGTGCCCTCCATCCCGGCGAAGACGGCGGCACCCGACACGTCGCCGCGGCGTTCGGCTAGGAACAGGGCGGACGGGTTGGCGACCTCGCCGAGGCCGGCGTCGCCCATCTCGAACACGCCGATCTCGTCGGTCGGGCCGAAGCGGTTCTTCACCGCGCGCAGGATACGGAACTGGTGGCCGCGCTCGCCTTCGAAATAGAGCACCGTGTCCACCATGTGCTCCAGCACGCGGGGACCGGCGATCATGCCTTCCTTGGTGACATGGCCGACCAGCAGCAGGACGACGCCGCGCCGCTTGGCGACGCGGATCAGCTCCTGCGCGCTGGCGCGGACCTGGGCGACGGTGCCGGGGGCGCTGTCCAGATTGTCCATATACATGGTCTGGATCGAATCGATGACGATCACCTCCGGACCCTTGGCGTCGTCCAGCGAGGCGACGATGTCGCGCACGCTGGTGGCCGACGCCAGATCGACGGGGGCGGTGGCGCAGCCCAGCCGCTGGGCGCGCAGGCGGACCTGATCGACCGCCTCCTCGCCCGAGACATAGGCGCAGCGGTGGTCCTGCGACAGCCGGGCCATCGCCTGGAGCAGAAGGGTCGATTTGCCGATGCCGGGATCGCCGCCGATCAGGATGGCCGAGCCGGGGACCAGCCCGCCGCCGCAGACGCGGTCGAACTCGGCGATGCCGGTCATGCGCCGCGGCGGTGCCTCGCTGGAGCCGTGCAGCCCGACGAAGTCGATGCGGCGGCCGCGGGCCGCGCCCAGCCCCTTGGGCGCGCTGTCGGGCGCGGCCTCCTCGACGAGGCTGTTCCATTCGCCGCAGGCGTCGCACTTGCCCGCCCATTTGGGGAAGGAAGCGCCGCAGGCCTGGCAGACATATCGGGTGGTGGGCTTCGCCAAAGGTCTGGTAGTCCAATGGGGATAGGGCCCGCCACATATAGCAAGCCGTTCCGCCGAATCCTACGATTGCAGGGGTGGAATGCAGGGGCTTTTTTCAGACGGGTGCCGTGATAGCTTGTTTCGCTGTCTGCGGATGGTCGCAGCAGCCGAAGGATGGTCAGAGGATTTACGTGACGGATGACGGTTTGATGGACAGGGATGGACGGCGGATCGTTCTGCACGGTCCGGAAGAGTTCGCGGCGCTGCGCAAGGCCTGCCGGCTGGCGGCCGAGACGCTGGACTACATCGCGCCCTTCGTGGTGCCGGGCGTCAGCACAGGGCGACTCGACAAGCTGATCGAGGAGTTCCAGCGCGACCGCGGCGGCATTCCGGCGACGCTGGGCTATCAGGGCTATCCGGCCTGCAGCTGCATCTCGCCCAACCATGTCGTCAACCACGGCATCCCCAGCGACGACAAGAAGCTGATCGAGGGCGACATCGTCAACGTCGACGTCACCGTGATCCTGGACGGCTGGTACGGCGACAGCAGCCGCATGTATTTCGTCGGCGAGAAGATCGGTGTGAAGGCGCGCAAGCTGGTCGACCTGACCTGGCGCTGCATGATGGCCGGCATCGCCCAGGCCAAGCCCGGCAACCATCTGGGCGACATCGGCCATGCCATCCAGACGATGGCGGAGGCGGCGCGCTGCTCGGTCGTGCGCGATTTCGGCGGCCACGGCATCGGGCAGGTCTTCCATGGCGCCCCGCACGTCGATCACTTCGGCAAGCCCGGCACCGGCGTGGAGCTGCGTCCCGGCATGGTCTTCACGGTCGAGCCGATGATCAACGCCGGCCGGCCGGAGGTGAAGATCCTGTCCGACGGCTGGACCACGGTCACCCGCGACCGCTCGCTGTCGGCGCAGTTCGAGCACCAGATCGGCATCACCGAGGACGGCTGCGAGATCTTTACCCTCTCCCCCGCCGGCTACACCCAGCCGCCTTACGGGAGCGCCGCATGAGCGACGACCGGAAGGGTGACGACCAGAAGCAGGGCGACCAGAAGCCTTGGGACGTGCTCGGCAGCCGCGAGCTGCTGGACGCCAGCCCGTACCTGAAGGTGCGGGCGGAGACGGTCCAGCTGCCGGACGGGCGGACGGTGGAGAATTTCTACCAGATCGACCAGCCCGACTTCGCCCTGATGTATGTGGAGACCGAGGACGGCAAGGTCGTGATGCTGCGCACCTACAAGCATGGGCCGCGCCGCGTCAGCCTGACCTTCCCCGCCGGCGCCATCGAGCCCGGCGAGGACCCGCTGACCGCCGCCAGGCGCGAGCTGCTGGAGGAGACCGGCTATGCCGCCGACGACTGGACGGCGCTGGGCGGCTTCGTCGTCGGGGCAAACTCAAGGGGCAGCACCTGCCACATGTTCCACGCCAAGGGCGCCCGCAAGGTGGCGGAACCCGATCAGGGCGATCTGGAGGACATGCGGATCGAGCTGCACAGCGCCCGCGAACTGATCGACGCGGCGGCCCAGGGCGACTATGCGGTGCTGCCGGTGATCGCCATGCTGGGAGCGATGCTGCTGCCCGAACTGCGCGAGGGGCTGGGCATGGCGGCGCGGAGCACGCGATGACGGACGATGCGCCGACCGCCGAACGGCTGATCGACCTGCTGGGGTTGCAGCCTCATCCGGAAGGGGGCTTCTACGCCGAGACCTACCGTGCGCCGGGCGATGGCGGGCGCGGGGCGGTGACGGCCATCTATTTCCTGCTGAAGGCCGGCCAGCGGTCGCATTGGCACACGGTGGATGCCGTGGTTATCTCGGATGCAGCTTTTTAGCATCTGCTGTTCACGATAGCGGTCGCTAGATGGCAGACCTTACTTATCTCAAGCCTCGAGCTTACACAGGCCGACGACGGCCAATCGCAGCATCAAACAGCCTAGAAATTGTTGTGCAGAGTTACGGCGCCCATTCCGGAACAATCTCCAGAATGGACCCGTGCGGTCCAGTACAAGGCAATGTAAAAAGCGGGAGTCGGACCAAACGCCCCTGGCACTCTGGCCAGGGGGCGTCAAGGTCGGTGGCGGTCATCGGCTCCCCAGCCTGTACCGCACCTCATGTTTTGCTTGAAGAGACATTAAGTCAAGGTCGGTGTCGAAATACCCCGGGGGTGCGGGGGCAGAGCCCCCGCTTCCTCACATTTTAGGGGACTGCCCTCCTAATCTTCGAATGCGTTTGCCGGCGAGCGATGGTCTCAAGGACCGCGGCTCCGTCATTCGAAGGATTGCTCACGCTGGCTGCGCTCCCGCTCCGCTTTGCGTTCGGCATCCGCCCACTGCGCGAGCTTCCTATCTGCTCCTTCCGCCCACGCCTTGACCGCCGTGTCGGCATGGGCAAGCAAGGAACTCATGCGCTTGCGCCGGTTCTCCAAGAGTTCTGAGGTGGCCCTGGAAATTCGGTTCTCCCGCACTTTTCGTGGATCAGGCTGATGACGTTGGAGCCGGCGCCATCCGGAGATCCCATGTAATGAAGCATGCAAGAGCTTTTTGTGATCCCGGACTGCCGTGTCGTAACAGTTGAACCTGTTGGTGCGGCTGGTCTTCATGTGGCTGCCCAGGTCAAGTACTCCCATGCATGCTGTCCATCCTGTCAACAGCCGAGCCAATCCGTTCACAGCCGGTACCATCGGCATCCAGCTGACCTTCCGAGCCTGGGGAGCGCCGTCCACATCGACCTTCTCGTTCGTCGTTTCTATTGCCGCAACCCGATCTGCCCACGCCGGACCTTCGCTGAACCGGTGCCGGAGCTTCTGTCGCCGAGAGCACGCCGCACCCGGCGGCTCGCCGGCGCGCAAGCGCGGGTCGGCGCCACCTGTGCGGGGAAGCCGGCGCAAGACTGCTGCATTGTCTCGGCATGCCGAGCAGCGCCGACACTGTGCTGCGGTTGGTACGCGCACTTCCCCTGCCGGAGTACGCGCTGCCCAGCGTGCTGGGCGTGGATGATTGGGCGCTGAGGAAAGGGCGGAGCTACGGCACTATCCTGGTTGATTTGGAGACACACCGCGTGGTTGATCTGCTGCCCGACCGCACAGCCCAGACGCTGACGGAGTGGCTCAACGACCGTGGCACGGTCACGGTGATCGCCCGCGACCGTTCCACCGAGTATGCCCGCGGCAGTGCCCTGGGCGCTCCCCGGGCGGTTCAGGTGGCTGATCGGTGGCACCTGCTCCAAAAACCTGCGGCAGATGGTTGAACGCTGGCTAGCCGGCGTTTACGGCCGTTTGCGCCGCCTGCCGCCGGTTTCGGGCGGAGCCGTGGCACGGCGCGTTGGGGGCTATCCGCGCAGTCGGGCCGAAGCCGCCGCGACGGCGGACAGTCGTGCCCGGCGACATGCCTTGTATGAGGAGGTTCGGCGGCGTGTCGCGGCTGGCGAGAAGCTGCTGACGATCAGCCGGACGATGGGGCTCGCCCGCGGTACTGTGCGCAGCTACGCCCACGCGCAGCAGTTTCCTGAGCGGGTCGTGCGGGAGTCCGGGCTTGGTATCCTCGCCCTGCATCGTGAGTACCTTGAAGCCCGTCTGGCCGAGGGCAACGAGAATGCCGCGGCGCTGTGGCGGGAACTCCAAGACCGCGGCTTTGCCGGATCGGCCAAGCAGGTCCGCCGCTGGCTGAACCAGCGGCGGACCACTCCTGCCAAGTTCACGCCGCACAAGTGGCGCCCCGGCCCCACCGAAACCGCATCAACCTCCGCTACCGGTCCATTCCCCGCCCTGATCTCGCCCCGGCAACTGGCATGGCGGCTGGTGCAGGCGCCGCAGGGCATCGACACCGCCACAACTGAGGCCCTCGCCCGGATTTCGCAGGACCCGGAGGTCGCCAAGGGGCGCGACTTGGTTCGCCGCTTCGCTGAACTGATCGGACGCTGTGGAGTGCGATCGGATGCGCGTCCTGCCAACCCCTCCGCCATTTTGGACAATTGGCTTACTGACGCACTGTCCTGCGGCATCCCAGCCGTCGAAACTTTCGCCGCCGGCGTGAGGCAGGACGAGGCAGCCGTCAAGGCGGCGCTCACCATGCCCTGGAGCAGCGGACAGGCGGAGGGACAAGTCAACAAGCTGAAGCTCATCAAGCGGCAGATGTATGGACGCGCCAGCTTCAATCTGCTGCGCCGTCGCGTCCTGCTCGCAGCCTGATCCACGAAAAGTGCGGGAGAACCGAATTTCCAGGGCCACCTCAGCCCCCCAGGTTTGAGACGGTTTCAGCCACCAGGACAGGTATCGATAGACGGTGCAGTTGTGGTAAATTAAGTCCGTTGATCAGGAGCCGAGCTATCCGTTTCTATAGGTCAGCAGATGCTTTGAGTTCTCCAGCCAATCATGGCCCGAAGGTGAGGCGCGAGGTCGCCGGTACTAGATTAAATGAATTGGCTTAGAAGCTGGATTTTTCGGGATTGCCATCTTCTCGTGCCGATTGCAAGGGTTAGCAGGGCAAAAAAGCCAGTCGCCGGAAACGGCGGCAGGAAAATCGATCTTGTCCCGCGGGACAATCAAGGCGGTGTCGACAAAATATGACTCGTTGACAGTTCTTTTTCGGAACAGTGGTGGATCACATTGACGTTGCCGCTGATAAGTGGCTCGGCGAGGTGGCGAAATAGGTTTCATGGACGACGGGGTGATCGGCCGTGAGATCCACTGGATTTCTGTGTTCGTACACACCAAACGAAGATGTGCGATTTAGACAGGTCTTTTTGCGGTCTACAACTATAACGTTCATCTCGGTCTTGAGTGGTTGAACCCGCAAACTAGGATTGTCCGGGTAACTCATGTGGAGGCTAAAATCTTGATTGTTGCTTTAGTAGGAGCGTCATCCTTTGATCGATTCTTCAATCTAGCCCATGACGAGTTGCAACGGCGCGGCCATATTGTGGCGCGGTTCTTAACGCGAAAGGACCTGCTTGCCGCAGTTGACGCGCTGCAGTCTTTGGAAATCCTTGGCGCGTCCTCAAGCTTTACAGCCGACCGGGAGTTGTTTGCCAAGATGCCGCGTTTGCGCGCATTGGTTTCCCCGGTCACAGGGGTCGAAGGGTTCGATGTTTCGGCCGCGACAGCAAACGGCATACTCGTGGCGAATGGCCAAATTACGGAAAACTCCGTCAGCATGGCCGAGGCCGCAGTTCTCTTCACGCTGGCTTCGCTCTATGACCTTCATGGCACTGAGCGCTACCTTCGCGAAAACCTGCCGCGTCCCTCGCAGGTCCGTGCGCGGATGCTCATGGGAAAGAAAGTTGGCCTGATAGGCTTTGGCAAAATTGGACAGGCTATCGCGGAACGGCTGTCTGCATGGGGTGTGAGGCTCGTCGCCTCGGTGCGCACGACGCGACCGATGCCCGCATATGTCGCCGCGCAGAGCCTCGATGAGGTGCTCGCGACAAGCGATGTCGTTATCATGGCGGCTGCGCTCAATCCTGAATCACGAGGAATGCTGGATCTTGACGCATTGCGCCGGATGAAACCGGACGTGGTGTTTGTCAACATCACGCGGGGCGGCATCGTCCCCGACGATACACTCGCCGCGCTCGCCGCAGAGCGACCTGCTATGCGCATCGCCCTCGATGTGTTCGACCCAGAGCCGTTGAAAGAGAATAGTCCGCTGCGCGACCTTCCAAACGCCATCCTTACCCCACACATGGTAGGACATACGGTAGAGTCTCAGATGCGCCTGCCGGAGGCATTCTGCGAGAACCTTCTAGCGGTGGCAGAGTGGCGGGTGCCTGAATACGTTGTCAATCCGTCTGTGATCGAAACGTGGCTGAGAAAACAGGACAGCGCACAGCTATAGTTGCGACGAAACCGTCTCAAACCTGGGGGGGGGGGGCCATCATGCCGCCCGCCGGAATGGTCGGCGAGCGTATTGACCTTTCCCCGGCAGAAAGGACGCCGGGTTAAGCGGCTCGAAGCTCGGCTTGGTCCGGGGTGATGTAGCCGAGAGCCGAGTGCAGTCGCTGGCGATTGTAATACCCTTCGATGTAGGCGAACAGGTCCCTGCGAGCGGCGTCGCGCGTTGGATAGCGGGCGCCATGAACGAGTTCCGCTTTCAAACTGCCGAAGAAGCTTTCTATCGGGGCGTTGTCCCAGCAGTTGCCTTTACGGCTCATCGATTGGACGATTCCGTTGTTCATCAGTGCCTTGCGGTAGGCTGCGAGGGCGGCCACTCGCCCCGACCCGCCGCTCCCGCTTTGCCGCACTGGCCGCTTGATCAACCGACCCTGCCTTATTCGTGTACAGTTTCCTGCTCAATTCGTTTCAAATGATTCGCCAACAGTATCCCACCCTTTGACGGACAGCCTTCATGGGAACGAGTCGGATGTCAGGTCAGCCAAAGGTCCGGAGGCGTAAATTGCGTCTCCGGACCATGCTTCCTGCCGTCAGTTTTACATGACCACGCAGTTTTGAGGCAGCACCGTCCTGCTGGGCTGTCCGGTGCTGCCGCGACCTTCGGCCATCCCCATCGCCCGCGCGGTGAGCGAGCGGTTTGCCGGACTGGAGGGCTTCAGGTCGCTGCGCTCGGCGGTCAGCGCCTGGGCGAGCGGCAGGTCGCCGCTGCGGATCGCCGCCTCGACCAGCGTCAGGTCGAGGATGTCGCGCTGCGCGTGGCTGCCACCGAAACGGTGGGCGCGGGTGCGCACCGCGTAGAGCAACTCGGCCGCCGTCCGGTACTCGCCCCGGCCGAACGCCCGCAGAGCCCGGCACACCGGCAAGCCGACATCACGCGCCATCATGGCACCGGTGGCTTGGCCGCGCCGTGCCGCTTGCTCCTGGGCGGCGAGGGTGCGATCAGCGGCGTCATCACGGCCATCGGCGACGAACGCCATCATGGCATGCGTGTCGTTGAAGGCGTAGAAGCCGTCGGCGGCGGCCCGTTCCCAACAATCGGCCACGTCACGCCAGCGGTCGCCCACATCGACACCGCGCAAATGCAGGCGCCAGAGCAAGGCCGACCCATCGACCAGTTCCAACGCTGTCGATGCCGGGTTCGACCGGATGTGCATGTCGTAGAGCGACAGAACCCGCTCCGTTTCGCCCTGCTCCAGGTGGTACAGCGCCAGATGCCACCAGTTGTGGTAAGAGAAGGCATTGTTGTCGGCCCATTGCGCCCGCCGGGTCTCCAGCCACTCCACACCCTCGCCGATCCGGCCCTGCATTTCCATCACGTGCGCCACGGCGTGGATTGCCCACGGGTCGCGGTCGTTGAGGGCGAGCGCCCACCGTCCGGACTCCTCGGCACGGCCGTAAAGGTTGGTCTGTTCCAGCCCGAAGGCGTGCATGCCCAGCACATAGCCGAAGCCCGGCACGCTCTCGTCCCAGTGCGGCAGAACCTGCGCCACACGGTCGCGCAGCATACGGGATTCGCCCAGGAAGAAATCGGCCACGTGGGCGATCTGCAGAGCCAGGATGTCGCGCGGGTGCTCCTGCACGATCCGGCCGTAGAGGGCGGCGGAACGCTCCAGATCGCCTTCCAGCCACGCCCGTGCTGCGGCAATATGGGCACGCTCGCGATCGGTTGCGCCAGCCGACAACGCCTCCGCCGCCTCGACGCAACGGCGCAGTTCGGGTTGGACGGCAGCCTCATTGCAGGTGGCGTAGACGCCTGCCTTGAAGCAATGGCCCATCACGAAGCCCGGATCCTCCTCCAACGCCCCGTCGATGACGGCCATGAAGTCGAGGTAATAGCCGTTCAGCAGGTCGACGGCGGCCTCGTAGCGCTCCAGCGCGGACCGGTTGCGGGTGGACACGGCAAGGCCGCGGGTGTCGTGCAGCGTCATGGTCATCACTTCCTGAAAAACGTTGCGGTTGCTGCCTTTCTGACGAGGTGGCGTGACCCGGGCGTGAAACCGCTGCGGAGCGGAGCGTGAAAGTTCACTCTCCGTGCCCGGGAACGCGTTTTCACGCTCGCTTCACGGCGACGCGCACGCCGGGCTGACGCGAGGTCCGGCAAGACGGAGCATCGCAACCCGGAGCATCGAACCGTCGAACGGAGGCTCTTCCATGCTGAGCGAAACCGCACCCCTCACCGCACTCATCATCCGGCCGGCGCACCGCGAGGACAGCCGCCGCATCGCCGAATTGATCCGCATTGCCGCGGACGGCGTTGCCGACTACATCTGGAGCACGCTCGCCGCTCCCGACGAAGACCTGCTCGATGTCGGCACGCGACGCTACGCCCGCGAGGGTGTGGGGTTCAGCTATGGCAACGCCGTACTGGCCGAACACGACGGCGCGGTCGTCGGCTTTCTGCTCGCCTTTGCCATGCCGCCGCGTGCCAACGCGGTGGAGACGGAGGCCGATCCCATTCTCCGCCCCTACGCCGAACTGGAGCTTCCCGGCAGCCTGTACATTGCCGGAATCGGCGTGCAGGACGGATTCCGTCGGCGCGGCATCGCCACCCGCCTGCTGGCCGTCGCCCGCGAGCGGGCGCGAGCCGAGGCGCTGGACGGGATGAGCGCCATCGTCTTCGCGGCAAACACGGCCTCGCGGCGCCTCTTCCAGAAACAGGGCTTCATGGTGACGGACCGCCGCGCCGTGGTCCCGCATGCTTTGATCCGCCACACCGGCGAGGCGCTGCTGTACCACGCGCGCACCTGACGCGGGCCTAACCGCGCAATGCCGCCTCCAGCCGCCCGACGGGCGGAACGTAGCCGAGGCGCCGGCATTCCTCCAGCACGCGGAGGAGTGCCGCGCGGGCCTCCGCGTCGCGCCGGCCAATCCCCCAGGCGGCGAGCGCCCGGCCGCGCGCCGCGAACAGCGTGCACCAGGGCATTCGCCCGTTGCTCCCATACTCCTCCAATGCGTCGGCATAGCGATCCGCCAGTGCCCAATCCGCAAGGTCCAACGCGGTGTCGATGGCTTCGCGGTAGAACTGCAGGTGGTTGTGACCGACGCTGCCGCAGGCCAGCAACCCCTCCCCCTCGGCGAGTGCCGCACGCTGGGCCGCCGGGTCGTCGCCGCACAATGCCAACTCCGCCAGGATGGACGGCCCGATGTAACCCGGCCCGGTTTCGTGGGCCATCTCAAGAGCGCGATTCAGCAGGGGGCAGGCCGCTCCCGGATTGCCGGCGGCGCGTTCCAGCCTCGCTTCGTACAGCAGGTGCTCGGCCTCGAACCGCCGCGCGCCAAGTTGTTGCGTCAAGGCCCACGCCCGGGCCAGATGGTCACGTCCGGCGCCCACCTCCCCCAGTTCGAAGAGAATCTCGTAAGTGCAGATGTGCGACAGCAGCTCGGCCCGGCGGTGGCCGATGGCCTGCGCCGCGCGCGCTCCCGTACGGGCATCCTCGACGGCACCGTGCAGGTCGTTGAGGTAAAGGCGCGTGATCGCGACCATGTAGAGGTTCGACACCTCGACCCGCCGCAGACCCTGCTGACGCGCCAGGGCAACGCAGCGGGTGAAGTGCTCGTGCGCCGTCGCCATGCGGCCGTGGGCATAATGCGCGTCGCCGAGCCCGCCCAACGCTGCCGTCTCCAGTTCCGCGTCGCCCGACTGCCTTGCCCAATCCAGCGCCGCCTGATGCTCACGCAGGCACCCCTCCAGGTCACCACGGGGAAAGCACAGATTGCCGCGCATGTTATGGATGCGCGCCCGATAGGCCGGAAGCCCGGCACGCACCGCCGCCTCCTCCGCCTCGGCCAGCGCCGACATGGCGCCGTCCAGATCGTCGCTCACCCGCTTGGCCGTCGCCAGTCCAAGACAGGCGCGGGAGCGTTCGGCGTCGCCGGTGGCCAGCGAACGGGCTGCGGCGAAGGCCTCCGACGCCCGGAGCACCTCGCCAAGGCAATCCAGAACCTCGGCTTGCAGGCAGGCGAGCGCGAAGTGTTCCTGCGGCGTGGCGGCCAACCCCAGCCCGCGCTCCGTCAGCGCCATAGCCCGCTCGAAGCGGAAATTGGCAACGCAGGACTCGGCCGCCTGGCAGTAGGCCGTGGCGGCGGCCGGGTCCTCGGCCCGGTCCAGATGCTCGGCGTACGACACCGGATCGCGTTCCGCGTACCAGAGCGCGGCACGCCTGTGCAAGTCGGTGCGCTGTGAGCGGAGCAGTGCCCCGTACACCGCTTCCTGCACCAGGGCGTGGGCGAACTGAAACGACTCCCCATCGGGGCGGAGCAGCGCCTGTTCGATCAACGACGCACAGCTGTAATCGGGGTCGTCGATCAGGTGCCGCAGGGTGTCCGGCGCGAAGTGCGCACCGAGGACGGACGCCGCCTGCAACGCCTGCCGATCGCGCGGGGCCAGCGCGTCGGTGCGGGCGAGCACGATGCCGTGGATGGTTCCGGGCACGGCCGCGGAGTTGTCCCGGCTGTGCAGCAGCTGTTCCAGGAACAGCGGGTTTCCGCCGGCCCGCTGCACGCATCTCTCGGTATGCGGATCGCAAGGGTCGGCGTAGAGCGCCGCAAGCTTCAGCGCCTCGTTCCGGCGCAACGGTGCCAGATCGAGCGTCAGCACCGGCCCGCCGGCGACCTGGGCGCGCCACTCCGCGCCCAGCGGATCCCCCTGGGCCCGTGTCGACAGCGTCAGCACGGCCGGACAATCGGCAACGACCCCCGCCAGCATCGCCAGATAGGACAGCGTCTGCGCGTCCGCCCAGTGGACGTCCTCCACCACCAGAAGCACGAGTTGCCCGGCGCTGCGCACCCGTACGAGGTCGCCCATGGCGGCGCGCCGGCCACGGTCACGCGCGGGGTGGTCCAGGGCCTCGTACATCCGGCGCAGGTCCGGTGGCTGCGGCCGGTCGATCAGCGGGAGAAGATGGACCAGCGCGCTCTCCGGCAGGCGCCCTTCGGCGATCAGCCGGTCGAGGTCGTTCGGCGGCGAGGCGAGGCTGCGCATCAGCGACCGCAACGCGTCCTGGCCGCGGCCGACACCGACACCGATCACCGCTCCGGCGGCGCAGCGCACGCCCTGCGCCGCCGCGATGCTTTTGAACTCCTCGATCAGACGGCTCTTGCCGATCCCCGGCTCACCGCGCAGGTGGATCGTGGTGCCGCCACCGGTTTCCCGGCAAGCGGCGAGCGCCGCGCCGAATTGGCGCAGTTCCGCCTGACGCCCGATCAGTGGACGCTGCGGAAGCTCCACATCCACGCTGTGCAGGCCGGTCAGCAGCCAGGCGTCCCGCCCGTCATCGGACGGCGCGCGCGGCGCCACAGCGATCCGTCCGTCCAATGCACCGCGCACCCCGTCGCACACCAGCGTCTTGCCCGGCGCGGCCTGTGCGGCGAGACGGGGCGCGTCGTGCATGGCCCGTCCGGTGACGCTGTGCCCGCCCGCGCCGTCCACCACCACCATGCCGCAGGCGACCCCTGCCCGCACCGTCACCATGTGTGTTCCAGCCATACCCCCAAGCTTGGCGTGGATCTCCATGGCGGCGCGCACCGCGCGCCATGGCTCGTCGCCGAAGGCTCGCCGCATGCCGAAGGCGGCCAGGGCGACATCCCCCACGTGCCGCAGCGTCTCGCCGCCATAATCGGCGACGATGCCGCCGATGCGGTCGAACAGGCTGCTGGCGAAGGCGTGCGCCTCCTCCGGATCGAGCGTCGCGCCAGCCTGCTCCATTCCGGCCAGGGACACGCAGAGGATCGTCCCGTGCCGCATCCCGCGGCCAAGCGCTCCGGACAGTGGGGGAGCATCTGGCGGCGCCTCCATCGGCAACGGCACTGCCGGACCTGGAACTACTGGACTTGCATGCTCCTGCCGGGCACGGGCGTTACGGCGCTCGCGGATCGCACGATACACGCGCTCGGTCTCCGGCTCGGGCAGGACGCCGAGTTCCTGTTCCAGCATGGCACGGCAGAGCTGATACTGCTTCAGCGCCACCGTGTACCGCCCCTGGCGACCATAGAGCTGCATCAGCGCACGATGCGCCGTCTCTTGAAGCGGATCGAGCGTCAACAGGCGCAAGGCGGTGCGCACTCCGGCCTCGGTGGCGCCGCCCGCCAGCGCATGGTCGAGCTGCCGCCCCAGCGCGGCCAGCGCCAATTCGCGCAGGCGCTGCCGCTCCACCATCAGCCAATCGTCAAAGGCTTCCGCCTGCAATGACAGGCCATCGAGCAATTCCCCACGGTAGAGGGCGACGGCCTCATCCAGTGTCTCCGGCGTTCCCTCGGCTACTGCGCGCTCGAACGCTGCTACGTCGGTTTGGATGGTGCCGGGAGCCAGCGCCACCAGCTCGCCCTGCACATTCAGGACCGGCGCGCCGTCGTCGGTGAGCGTCCGGCGCAGGGTGGCGATCACCTGGCGCAAGCTGCTCCGTGCCTGGGCGTCTGGGCTGTCCCCCCACAACAGGCCGGCCAGCTTTTCACGGAAGAGCGCCCGATCCGGACGCAGAGCCAAGTACGCCAGCAGGCCCATGGCCTTCCTGACGGTCAGGGCAATCGGCGAGCCCGCTGGCGTTCTAAGGTCAAAGCCGCCAAAGAGGTTGAGTTTCCAAACTCCCATTGCTGCTCCGTGCTTGGCGCTGGAGCCGCGGAAAGGCAAAGCTTGCCACTTGAACATTTCGCGGCCAAATGGATTTCTCGTTCATATCCGCCTGTACACTCCCAATGGAGGGGTACTGAGATCCTTTTGCCGCAATGCAGATGGCGCTCCTGGCGAATGATTGCCACCCGCGACTTCGAATACCGTCCGTCAAGCCGCCGGATACTGTTGGCGAATCATTTGAAACGAATTGAACAAGAAATTGTACGAGAATAGGACAAGGTCAGTCGGTCAAGCGGCCAGTGCGGCAAAGCGGGAGCGGCGGATTGGTGCGAGTGGCCGCCCTCGCAGCCACGCGGCGATCCGGTCGAGGTTGAGGGCCGCCGCGACGGCCACGTGCTGAAGATGGGCCTTGGCGATACCCCTGTACCGGGCGCGGCACAGCCCGAAGCCGCGCACCGCTTGGGACAAGGTGCCTTCCACGCCCTGGCGCAAGGCGTAGAGTGGCTGTTCACTGCCTGTTTCCTTCCGCGCCCGGGCTGCCGCCAACGCCTCGTGCTCGTCACGCGGCCGTAGCCTGAGAGTGCGCCCCCACGTCTCACCGGTCGCTCGGGTGCACTGCGCGCGCCTCGCAGGCCCGACAGTCGGCAGGATTGAACCGGACCTTGACATAGGGGCTCCCCGACTTGTCCCTGTAGTCGCGCCAGCTCTGGCTTTGCTTGTCGCGCGGGCAGAGGACACGCCTCGCTTCCCAGTCGATCCGGAAATCGGCGGCGCGGAAGCCGCTGCCCTGGCGCTGCTGCCAACTCAGGTTCTTCCGGGGTGGACCGACGAGGTCGATCGCGAACATCTCCCGGGCTGTCACGAGGTGGGCCGCGCTGACGTAGGCCAAATCCACCAGATGGAGGGCGGGCGCGATCCCCTTGGCCGCCAAGGCCACGTGGATCGGCTCGGTCCGCATGGCTTCGTGAACGTTGGCCGCCGTGGTATCGGCATGCACGATCAAGCGCGGCGCGTCGTCATCGCAGGTCTCGCTGAGATGGACCATGTAGCCGGTCCACTCCATGCCGTTCTTGCTGCGGTACCGGGCGTCGGTGTCGTAGGGGGATTCCAGCCGGTCCTCGCCACCTCGCCCGCTCACGGGCCGCAATCGTGCCCGCCCGGCCCCCGATGGATCGCCGGGATCCGGCGTCTTCTCGAAATGGCGGCGCCAGACCGTCCGGAGCGCCTCGATGGCCGGCATGGCCGCCACCCCCGGTGGCGCTTCCGGGCCGTCCAGCGCGGCGAGAAGCCGAACGCCGTCATCGCCGATCTCACCGGTGAGGGCCGCCCGCTCGGCCGGCGTCTTTGGCAACCGGAAGTCCTCGATCCGCCGGCTGTAGCGTTCATACCAGACCGGGAGCGCCACACCGCGCAGCCACGCGGGGGCCCTGGCCGCGAGGGCGTTGAGTGCTGCGCGCAACGTCTCGCCCAGAAGTTCCAACCGGTTCAGGTCCCGGACGGCGGCGAGCACATGGGTCGAGTCCGTCCGTTGTCGCCCGTGGGCCTTGAGCAGGCCCTGCGCCCGGCCGGCATCGAGAACCCGTTCCAGGAGGCGTTCCTCGGCGCCTCCGATCAGCAGCCGGCCGCGGAACTCGGTCAGGACGCTGTGATCGAAGCCGGCGTCGGTCAGATCCAGGCCGAGCAGGTATTTCCAGTCGATGCGGGCCCGCACCGCCTCGACCGCCTGGCGGTCGCTCAGCCCCTCGCGGAACTGCAGGAGCGTCACCAGCGCCAGTCGCCAGGGGGGATAGGTCGGCCGGCCGCGTTTGGGATAGAGGTCATCGAAGTCCCTGTCCATGAAAGCTGGACCGAGATCATCGCGCAGTGTCAGATAAGGATTTCCCCTCGGAAAGGCGGCGCGGGCGACACGGGCGGTTTCTTCCGGGATCAAGGGGACAGACGGCTGGGAGTGCAGCGACATGGCGAAATTTCCAATCACTTCACCCGCGTCAACCGTTGCTCCCTGACTCCGTCCCGCAGCCTGCGCCATCCAGTCTGTTACGCCTCGGTATGCGGCTGAACTTCAGGAAGATCCCTGACGAATTCGTTTTAAATGATTCGCCAACAGTATCTCGCCGTTTGACGGTCAAGCACCAAAGTGTCCGGAAACCCGCGTTGACGACGGCTTTTCGGACACATAGTTTGTCGGACGGGTTTCCGGACAAACGGAGCGGGCGGTGGCGAACATCGGCTATGCCAGAGTCTCGACCGCTGATCAGGATCCGGCTCTGCAACTCGACGCCTTGGCCAAGGCAGGCTGCGAGCGGGTCTTTCAGGATCAAGCATCCGGAGCCAAGGCTGATCGACCTGGGTTGGCGGCAGCCATCGCCTTCGCACGGGTCGGCGACAGTCTGGTGGTCTGGAAGCTGGACCGTCTCGGCCGATCTCTTCCGCACCTGATCGAAACGGTGAACATGCTGGAGTCTCGTGGCGTCGGCTTTCGGTCGCTGACCGAAGCGATCGACACGACCACACCCGGCGGCCGGCTGGTGTTTCACATCTTCGGCGCTCTCGGCCAGTTCGAGCGTGATCTCATCCGGGAACGGACCCGTGCCGGTTTGGTCGCTGCTGTCGCTCGTGGCCGGAAGGGCGGGCGCACGCCAGTGGTGACAGAGGAGAAGCTCCGCCGAGCAAAGGCGCTCCTCGCTCAAGGTCTCACGGTTCGTGAAGTCGCTGCGCGGATCAAGGTCGGAAAGACCGCGCTCTATGCAGCTCTTGGCATAAATGGCAACGAAGATAGCGGTCTATAAGTAAAACCCTTACCCCGTCGTAAGCAAACTCGTCCCCGTCTCGGCCCCTAAATCACGGGATAATTAGGTGCTCAAAATTATATTCTACATGCCGCTCAGCGAGACCGCTTGGTCTGGTCCGATCGGACCAAAAGCAGGGTCTCGATTAACCTCAATGCTGCTTCCGCTTCTCGGTCATTGAGAGTGCGGAGCACATCGCGAATCTGCGCTTCCGTTCCGGCTCTCGTCGGTGACATCGGAATTCCATCATCGAAAAAGTCCGATATTGGCACTGCAAGATGACGCGATAGTCGGTCCAGTGTTTCCAATGCGGCGATGGTCCGACCACGCTCAATGTTCCCAACAGTGTCGACGCTGCAGTCGACGGCTTCGGCCAACTGCTCTTGCGTGAGTCCGCGGCGCTCTCTCAAAGCCCGTAGCCGCTTCCCAACACGCCGTTTTAGATCCTCGATCATCGCCGGAAGTGTCACAGCCGGCTAAGGTATTTGACCACCGAGCGAATTCAGCTTATTCATAAAAAAAGCGGCTTCGTTCGGGAAACCTGCAATTCTTTGCTGGATCGTCTCGCGGCCAACCTGGAGCCCCTCCTACGCTAACGACATTCCCACGGCTGACCGACAGGTTGATAACAATGAAACGAAGAATGGTCGTCGTCGCCTTTGTCCTGGCGACCGGATGCACGGTATCGATGGAAAAGCAGCAGACAAGTCTCGTTTCCACCCCGCCCTCCAAGCGGACGACCGAGGCTAAGAGCGCCTAACAGAACCATCTCTGGACGAAGCGCCAGCAGATGAGGCTGGCGGCGATGTGGTGGAAGGCGGTGAAGATGTCGGCGCACCGCTCGTAACGGACGGCGAGGCGGCGGAAGCGGGCAAACCAGGCCAAGGTACGCTCGACGACCCAACGGTGTCGGCCCAGGCGCTCGCTGTTCTCGATGCCGCGGCGGGCGATGCGCGGAATGATGGCCCGCCGTCGCAACGCCCGCCGGCAGAAGGCGAAATCATAGCCCTTGTCAGCGTGCAACTTGGTTGGGCGTCGTCGTGGGCGACCCGCGCATTGCCGGATCGCCGGCACGGCATCGACGACTTCCTCCAACAACTTGCTGTCATGCCGGTTGGCTGGAGAAATCCTCACGGCCAGCGGGATGCCGTTGGCATCAACGAGGATGTAGCGCTTGGAACCCGGCTTGCCACGGTCCGTCGGGTTCGGCCCGGCGCCCCCCTTTTTGCCGGGACTGCGGCGCTGTCCACGGCGGCTCGCTCCCAGTTGATCGCGTTGGCATAGCCCAGCCGATCCAAGAGGACACGGTGCAGGCGTTCCCAGACACCGGCTTGGTGCCATTCGTGCAGCCGGCGCCAGCATGTCATGCCTGAGCCGCAGCCCATCTCCACCGGCAGCAATTCCCAGGGAATGCCGGAGCGCAGTACAAACAGGATGCCGGTCAGCGCCGCGCGGTTGTCCAGCCGGGGTCGCCCGCCCTTCGGCTTGGGCGGCTCCGGAGGGAGCAGCGGTTCAATCAGCGCCCACAGGGCGTCGGAGACGAGAGGTGCAGCCATGCCCCTCCCAACAGCCCAAATCCCGTTTTGTTAGGCGCTCTTAGAGACCGTTTGAAAAGGGTTGGCTGTGCCGGCGTGATATGATTCAAACTTCGGATGTGGACCGAAGCGACGCGCAGCCGAATGGCCAGGATCGAGAAGAAGGCGAAGCGGTATTCGACGGACCTGACCGATGAGGAATGGTGTCTGATAGAGCCGCTGATGCCGCAGAAGGCCAACACCGGCCGTCCGCGGTCGGTGGACCTTCGGGAAATCTTGAATGCCTTGCGCTACTTGGCTCGGACGGGCTGTGGCTGGCGGCTTTTACCGAAGGACTTCCCACCGTGGCAGACGGTGTATTGGTGGTTTCGGCATCTCCTGCGGCGCTTGCTGTTTCAGACGATCCACGACGTGGCGTTGATGATCGACCGTGAACGGGCTGGACGCGAGGCCAGTCCGAGCGCCGGGGTTGTGGACAGCCAATCGGTGAAAGCTCCCGCCGCCACCGCGGAGCGTGGCTATGACGCGGGCAAGAAAATCAATGGGCGCAAGCGGCACATCGCGGTCGACACCGATGGCCGCCTGTTGATGGTGAACCTGACCAAGGCTGACATCTCCGACTCTGCCGGAGCCCAGAAAATTCTGGAGGCGATGCGCAAGCGTTGGCCGTGGATGAAGCATCTCTTCGCCGACAGCGCCTATGATCGCAAGAAGCTGATGGACAAGGCTGCCTTCCTCGACTTCACCATCGAGGTGGTCCGGCGAACCGACACAGAGCCAGGCTTCAAAGTCGTACCGCGGCGCTGGGTGGTCGAGCGGACCTTCGGATGGATGACCCGCTGGAGACGTCTGGTTCGAGACTATGAAGCCCGGATCGACGTCTCTGGCGGCATGATACAGCTCGCCATGGCGAGCCTGCTACTTCGGCGAGTTTGCCGGTGAAGCGGTTGTCAAACGGACTCTTAGTCCCTCTCAATCGATTCGGGCCAGCCGCCAGCGGCAACTATCGCGCGGCACGCTAATTCATAGTCCTGCCATTTCGCCTCGAAGACGGCGCTATAAGCATCTCTGGCGCACATCAAACGCGATCTATTAATAGAACGCACCTCCATCACAACATTGGAATGCTGTTCTCCCAGATGCTCTCTCAGGATCCGCGCCGCAGCTGCCGAATCGTCGATTTCAGCCATTTTCCCTAGGATCGTTGACACGGCTGGTTCATCGTTAAGCTGCGGAAGATCAGCCAAGGCCTTCCTTTTTCGAGGATTTTTTACGCTTCTTACGATACTTGCCGGTAGGCTAGGTGTAACATGCGCCGGAATAAGCCTTTCAAGTACCAAGCTTTGGAAGGCTTGCGCTGCTGTTTTTGCATATTCGAACTTTGTTAAGTCATCACCCTGCGCACCTTCTAAATAGCTAAAGTACATTTTTAGAAGGGAAGACACTTCCAATCCCGTGGCCTCAGCAAGGTATGAGGTCAGGTTGTCGGACTGCGCTTGCTCCAACCACGCAATCATGCGCCTAATCCCAGCGAACCGGGCTCGTAGGGTGACTGCCGAAAGGTGCGATCCCCTCCGAATCAGGCAATCGCCGATTTTTGTGACGTAATCCTCGTCCCAACGACTCGGATCAAATTTGATAGAAACCCGGGAACTCTTACTCCTGGGGAGCGGAAACCAAAGTTCCCCGCAGGCACCTGAGGCATGAGCGTCGCTGGTCATGGCCGCGCTGCCGTGTACAGTTCACGATGCTCCAATCGTGCGCGCACCGTTAACAGCGCTCAAGTGCAACGTTCGTGAACAATCCGCCATCCAATCTAATGCGGGAGATCTGGCTCTGGCACGGCGGGGCGCCGCTGGAACTGTCGATTTATCAGGATGGCGGGACGGTCGAGCGCCGCCGGCTGGGGCTGGACATCGCCGAAGGCGAGCGGCCGCAGGCGGTGATGCCGGTGGGAGCCTGGCAGGCAGCGCGGAGCTTGGCCGAGGGACCGGACGGCTGGTCGCTGGTGAGCTGCACCGTGGCGCCGGCCTTCGAGTTCGCCGGGTTCCGGATGGCGCCGGAGGGATGGGAGCCGGCGGAAAAGCCGTGAGGGGCGGATGACCGTCCCCTCGCCCGGATCGCTCACGCCAAGATCGCTCGGCCCTTGATCGTCCCGGCGTCGGACCGGGAGATCAGGCGATGGCTGGCGCGGCCTGCGTGCGCACCATGTCGGCCAGCGCCTCGGGCGCCATCGGGCGGCCGAACAGGTAGCCCTGCATCAGGTCGCAGCCGACAGACACCAGGAAATCGCGCTGTTCCGCCGTCTCCACCCCTTCCGCCACGGTGGTCAGGCCAAGGCCGTGCGCCATGCCGACGGCGGCGCGGACCAGCGCGTTGCTCTTCGGATTTTCCGGCACGTCGATGACGAAGGCGCGGTCGATCTTCAGCTTCGCCACCGGCAGCTGCTGCACATAGCTGAGCGAGGAATAGCCGGAGCCGAAATCGTCGATGGCCGCCTGGATGCCGAGATCGGCCAGCTCGCCCAGCGTCCGCACCGCCACCTTCAGGTCGCGCACCGCCGCCTGTTCGGTGATCTCCAGCCCGAGATGGCTGCGCAGCGACGGATGCTCGCCCAGCAATTCCTCCAGGCGCAGCGTGAGGTTGCCGCGCAGGAACTGCTGTCCCGAGATGTTGAGGAAGACGCGGTCGGGCAGCACGCCCTCCGCCTCCCAGGCCGTCATCTGGGCGATGGCGGTGGACAGCACCCAGTCGGTGATCGGGACGATCAGGCCGCTTTCCTCGGCGACCGGGATGAACTCCCCGGGCGAGACCGGCCCCAGCGCGTGATGGTCCCAGCGCAGCAGCGCCTCCGCCGAGCGGACCCGGCCGGCCTTGTCGACGATGGGCTGGTAGACGAGGCGCAGCTCGTTCCGTTCGATCGCGTGGGTCAGATGCATGGTCAGCATCATCCGCCGCGTCGCCGCCGCCGCCATTTCCGGCGTATAGAAGCAGATGGCATTGCCGCCATTGTGCTGCACCGCCTGCAAGGCGAGCTTGGCCTTGGCGTTCAGATCCTCCAGCGTGCTGACCGTCTCGTCCTGCACCGCGGCGCCGACCGACAGCCGCAGCCGCACCCAATGGCGGTCGGCGTAGATCGACGCGGTCAGCCGGTCGTGCAGCACCCCGGCCAGCGTGCGCGCCTGATCGGCGTCGGCCACCCGTGACAGCGCTGCGAATTCGTCGGCGGCGATGCGGCAGATGATGGTGTTGGGCGGCAGCACCTCGGTCACCCGGCTGACCATCGCCTTCAGCGCGGCATCGCCGACATGGAAGCCGAAGGCTTCGTTCACGTCGCTGAACTGGTCGACGTCCAGCGCGAACAGCGCGAACAGCCCGCCGCCTGCCCCGCCACTGCCGCTGCCCTCCGGCCCGTCGGCGCGGTGGCCGGCGAACAGCGCCTCGCACTCCTCCAAAAAGGCGGTGCGGGTCAGAACGCCGGTCAGCGGGTCGTGCCGCGCAAGGTAGGAGGCGCGCTGCTCCGCCGCCAGACGGTCGGAAATGTCGCGGATGATGCCGACGAAGGTGACGTCGTCGCCCATCCGCGCCTCGCCGACGCTGAGATGGATGGGGAACACCGTGCCGTCCTTGCGCTGGCCCAGCGTGTCGCGGCCGATGCCGATGATCTTGGCCCGCTCGGTCCGCATGTAGGTGTCGACATAGCGGGTGTGGTCGCGGGAGAAGGGAGGCGGCATCAGGACGGTCATGCTGCGCCCGACCAGTTCGCTGTCCTCATAGCCGAACAGGCGGCAGCAGGCGCGGTTGATCGAGCGGATGGTGCCGCTGCGGTCGGACACGATGATGCCGTCCACCGCGGCGTCCAGCAGGGTGGCGACGAAGGCGTCGCGGCAGGTCACGAACTCGGCGATGCGGTCGGGATCGCCGGTCTGGTGAAAGGTGCCGAGATAGCCGAGGATCGTGCCTGCGCCGTCGCGATGGGCGGTTACGCTGCCGCTGAGAATCGAACGGCGGCCGTCGCAGCCGACCGTCGGGCAATCGACCGGGGCGGAGCCGTGCGCCTGGGACTGGCCCAGGGAGGTGATGGCGGCGATGGCGGCCCCCAGCGCCACGGTCACGGGATGATCGATGGCGGCGAGCGGCCGGCCGACCAGTTCCGCCGGCGAGCGGTCGAGCGCCGCGGCGAAATGGCGGTCGGCATGCCGGCACACGCGGTCGCGGTCCAGATAGACCAGCGCCATCCCGCCCGCCATCCCGCCATCGTCGAGCAGGCTGGCGGCCAGCGAGGCCAGAAAGGCCGGATCGCGCGGCATCCCGGCGGCATCCGCCGCGCCGGACCCGCTGCACTCGGAACCATTCATCTGATCCGCCGGTTGTAGGTCCACGAAGCGATCCGTTTCTTCTGTCCGGCCCGAAAGACGGACCTCGTGATGCACCGCCGGGATCCCGGCTGACCGAATTCGGATACCCGACGGTGGTATTATGACCCCGTCCGGCATCTTTTCCAACGCCAAGCGGACGCGTAAATGCAGGGCATTTCCGCAACCCTGTCGCCGTGATGCTTTTGCACTCTAACGGTTAGAGGCCGAAGTACGATTGACATGGTTCAATGCGGGCCGCGGTTTCGCAGATAGGCCGGCACCGTCCGCCGCACCACTACAGCTTTCGCGCGTGTGGTCTGCGACAATTCGGGGGCATTGGGTCCGGCGTGCTGGACCTTCGGCGGTATACGCCCCAAGATATTCGCCGACGCTATTCGCCGACACCGGCGATCCGGGAACCATCCCGGCATTTTTCCAACCAGTCCCGTCTCTTTGTGCCTGATGGAGGAATAAACCGCAGGTCCCAGGCGTTTTTCCTGACAATGGCCGCAACAACCGACCCCCGGGGTCGGCTGGCGTCGTCACGTCGGGTCCGCCAACGGTCCGCGGTTCGAGAAAAAACGATTGGGAGCATTCCGTCATGACCAACGCATTCAGCCAGATCCGACACTCCGACGGCCGTGCATATTACCAGGGCACCCCGCTGTCCCTGGCCGATGCGCAGATCATGCTTAACGACGACATCCTGCGTCGCCGGGTGCGCGTCGGGGCCTATCTGCGGGTGGATGACGGCCGGCTGGTGCTGGTCAACGGCCCTGCCCTGCACCCTTGGGTCAGCCAACCGGCGTCGGCGCTCAGCCCCCGCGCGGCCCGGCCAGAATAAGCGCCGCACCGGCCAGACAGATCAGCGCGCCGGCCGCGTCCCAGCGGTCCGGCCGCGCGCCCTCGAACAGCCACAGCCACAGCAGCGACGCCGCGATGTAGACGCCGCCGTAGGCGGCATAGGCCCGCCCGGCGAATTCGGCGTCGGCCCGCGTCAGCAGCCAGGCGAACAGGCACAGGCTGGCCACGCCCGGCACGGCCAGCCACGCGCTGCGGTCCAGCCTTATCCAGGCCCAGAAGGCGAAGCAGCCGGCAATCTCAGCCAGCGCCGCCGCGCCGTACAGCGCCAGCGTCGCGCCCTGTGCCCGATCCATCCGCCCTTCCACCTTCCCCCTGCGTCAGTCGGCAGGATGCTGACGGGCGGGTCTTCCGGCGTCAATACGGCGCGCGCCATTTCAACGCGCCACAGCTCGTTTCAATTTGCTGCTCTAATATTACAGTACATTCATGGACTTGGCTGGGGGTGCGGCATAAATTCGCTGGGCAGGAGGCATACTATGATGCTCATAGACGCTACCGACCCGATGCGGGATGCCATCGAAACGATCCGGGCCACCGACGTGATTTCGGAGTCGAAGAAGCGCGTCCTGGTCCAGGGGCTGGAGGCGTTGCGGAACCGGCATTGTCCGGACCCGCGTCCGATGGCGGGCTGTTGCGAAGAGTGCCTGTCCCGCAGCCGCTGCCTGCCGGCGGTGCTGGATCTGCTCGGTTCCTGACCACGGCCGGGGGGGGGGGAACGCGGAGTGCGCCTGACGCTCGATGACGAAGCCACGCTGTGTTCCGTCGAGATCCTGGCGGAGGCGGTCGAAATGGCCTTCGTTCCCGGTATCCTCGAACTGCGCACCCTGCGCGATTCCCTGAACGATGCCCTGCACACCCGATCCCCGGCGGCGGTGAAGCTGGCCTTCAGCGCCTTCAGTCGGATCGACCGCGATTTCCGCAACCAGATCACCCATCACGCCCTCCAGCTGGCAGCCCTGCGCCGTCACAGCGCCGGGCCGATGCGCCGCGACCTGCCTGGCGATGGCGGCGTGCCGGCGCGGTCGTCCGGCCGCGGAATCGATGGGCCACGCCGGGCGTGACGGGCCGCGCCGGGCGTGAGCCGGGCATGAGCTTGGGGGGTGGGCCGCTCGCCTTTCGTGTATTATTTTTAATGGACCCTTTTGCCTTCCGTTCCGTTGTCCAGGCATAACCAACACAGATGAGGTTGCCACCATGGACAAGGATCGCATCGAGGGCGCTGCCCGTTCCATCAAGGGTGCCATCAAGGAAGCCGCCGGCAAGCTGACCGGCGACACCAAGACCGAAGCCGAGGGCCGTGGCGAGAAGGCGGCCGGCAAGGTTCAGAACACCGTCGGCGGCGCCAAGGATGCGGTGCGCGACACGCTGAAGTGATCGCCCAAGCGATCCCTGCACCTGTAAGGGATTGTTGAGTCGGCAAGACCATCGAACGCCCCGGCCCCGCATCCGTGCAGGGCCGGGGCTTTCGTTTGAACGGAGCTTCGGCCGGCAGGGCACCGGCGGAGATACCCGACCCGGAAATGGGCTGTTGCCGCCCCTCCCTCCCCTATCTATGATGCGCCGCCCCGGCCGGATGGCCGAACGACGCGCTTAGATTCGGGTCCCATGCTCCAGTTCATCCGCAATTTCGCCGGCTCCTGGGTCGTCAAGATCCTGTTCGTGCTGTTGATCCTCAGCTTCGGCATCTGGGGGATCGGCGACGTGTTCCGCTCCACCACGCCCACCACCGTCGCCGAGGTCGGCAAGGTGGAGATCGGGCAGCAGGCGCTGGACCAGGAATTCCGCCGGCAGATGGAGCGGCTGCGCCCGATGCTGGGCGGCAACCTGACCGCCGAGCAGGCCAAGCGCTTCGGCCTTCTGGAACAGTCGCTGCAATCGCTGATCCAGCGCACGCTGTTCGACCTCGCCGCCGCCGACATGGGCATCGCCGTCGGGCCGGAGGTGGTCCGCCTGCGCATCGCCGACGAGCCGGCCTTCCGCAACCAGCAGGGCCAGTTCGACCCCAACATCTTCCGGTCGGTGCTGCGCAACAACCAGCTGACCGAAGACGGCTATGTCGCGATGATCCAGCGCGAGACGGCGCGCCAGCTGATGGCCGGCGCGGTGTCGGCCGGCCTGACCCCGCCGCAGCCGCTGGTGCAGGACCTCTACCGCTATCGCGGCGAAAAGCGCGTGGCGGAGGTGGTGACCCTGCCCAACGCCTCCATCGGCGATGTCGGCGTGCCCGACGACGCGACGATCAAGCAGGCCTACGACGACCATCAGGTCCGCTTCACCGCCCCGGAATACCGCGCCCTCACGGTCGCCCGCCTGTCGCCCGACGCGCTGGCAAAGGACATCAAGATCGACGACGCCCAGCTGCGCAAGGCGTATGAGGAGCGCGCGAACGAGTTCGGCGCCCCGGAAAAGCGCTCGGTCCAGATGGTGGTGACCGACGACGAGGCGAAGGCCAGGCTGATCGCCGACGCCGCCAAGGCCAAGGGTCTGGCCGAGGCCGCCAAGGACGCCGGCGTCGAGCCGGTGACCCTGGACAACATCGCCAAGGCCGACCTGCCGGAGATCGGCGACGCCGCCTTCGCGCTGGAGCCGGGCAAGCCCTCCGATCCGATCAGGAGCGCGCTCGGCTGGCATGTCATGGCCATCACCGGCGTCACCCCGTCCTCGACCAAGAGCTTCGAGGATGTGCGGGACCAGCTGGCGGCCGAGCTGAAGAAGGAGCAGGCGCTCGATTCCGTCTTCTCCATCGCCAACCGGGTCGAGGACCAGCTGGCCAGCGGCGCGTCGCTCGACGAGGTCGCCCAGGCCCAGGGTCTGGTGCTGAGCAAGGTCGCCGCCATCGACAGCACCGGCAAGGCCCCGGACGGCAAGGACGCCGCCCCGGACCTGCCCGGCCTGAAGGCCCTGCTGCCGAACGCCTTCCAGCTGAAGACCGGCGCCTCCACCAACCTGACCGAGGGCGAGGGAAGCAACTTCACCGCCGTCCGGGTCGACAGCGTGATCCCCGCCGCCGTCCGTCCGCTGGCCGACGTGCGCGAGCAGGTCATCGCCGACTGGCAGCAGGAACAGCGCGCCGAGCGCGCCGCCAAGAAGGCGGAAGAGATCGCCGCCCGGCTGAAGCAGGGTGCGGAGGCCGCGGCCCAGGATGTCGCCACCCAGGCCGGCGCCACCTTCGCCATGACCAGCCCCTTCACCCGCGACGCGCAGGCGGTCCAGGGCCTGCCGGCGGAGCTGGTCGCCAAGCTGTTCGGCGCCAAGCCGAACGAGGTCGTCACCGGCAACACCGCCGATGCCCAGGTGGTCACCCGCCTGAAGGAGATCATCCCGGCCGATCCGAAGGCCG
Source organism: Azospirillum sp. A23 (assembly GCF_042938965.1). Taxonomy (NCBI): domain Bacteria; kingdom Pseudomonadati; phylum Pseudomonadota; class Alphaproteobacteria; order Rhodospirillales; family Azospirillaceae; genus Azospirillum; species Azospirillum sp. A23. Next base: position 1,577,677 of record NZ_CP170667.1, read on the forward strand.
CCGACGCCGATCTGGCGCCGGTCCGCGCCGCGGTCGAGCAGGGGATGGAGAGCGATCTGGTGGCGGAGTTCACCAACGCGCTGCGCGACAAGTATCCGGTCCGCATCCATCGCCAGCGCATCGACCAGTTCTTCGCCAGCAACTGAGGCTTCGGCGCAGCCGACAGCAATCCAAGAGGTCTCGTGCCGTGAAGGTCCAGCCCGATATCACCACCTTCGATGCCGCTTACGCCGCCGGTCGGCCGCAGGTGGTGTGGACCACGCTGGTCAGCGATCTGGAGACCCCGGTCTCCGCCTATATGAAGCTGGCGGACGGCCGTCCCTTCGGCTTCCTGCTGGAGTCGGCGGAGCGCGGGGCGGGGTCGCGGCGCGACCGCTATTCGGTGATCGGCTTCAAGCCGGACGTGGTGTGGCGGTCACGCGGCAACCGGGCGGAGATCAACCGCGACGCGCTGCACGACCGCGACGCCTTCAAGCCGCTCGACAAGGCCCCGCTGGACGAGCTGCGCGCCCTGATCAACGAGAGCCGGATCGACCTGCCGGAAGCGCTGCCGCCGATGGCCGCCGGGCTGTTCGGCTACATGACCTACGACATGGTCCGCCTGATGGAGCGGCTGCCGGACAACAATCCGGACGAGCTGAACATCCCGGACGCCATCCTGACCCGGCCCAGCATCGTCGCCATCTTCGACAGCCACACCGATTCGATCACGCTGGTGACGCCGGTCTGGCCGAAGGCCGGCAAGGACGCCGCCACCGCCTATGCTGACGCGCGGGAACGGCTGACCGACGCGCTGGCCGATCTGGAACGCCCCCTGCCCTACCGGCGGGAGCCGCGGGCGGAGGACGGCCTGCCGCTGGCCTGGACCTCCAACACGACGCGCGAGGAGTATCACGCGATCGTGGAGAAGGCGAAGGAGTACATCCGGGCCGGCGACATCTTCCAGGTCGTGCCGTCCCAACGCATCCGCTTCCCCTTCAAGCCGTCGCCGCTGGCGCTGTACCGCACGCTGCGCCGGCTGAACCCGTCGCCCTTCCTGTTCCACTGCGATTTCGGCGACCTGACCGTCGTCGGCTCCAGCCCGGAAATCCTGGTGCGCGTGCGCGACGGCAAGGTCACCGTCCGACCCATCGCCGGCACCCGCAAGCGCGGCGCCACCACGGCGGAGGACGAGGCGCTGGCCGCCGACCTGCTGAGCGATCCGAAGGAACTGGCCGAGCACCTGATGCTGCTCGACCTCGGCCGCAACGACGTCGGCCGGGTGGCGAAGGTCGGCACGGTCAAGGTGACGGCCAAGATGATCGTGGAGCTTTACAGCCACGTCATGCACATCGTCTCCAACGTCGAGGGCGAACTCGATCCGAAGTTCGACGCGCTCGACGCGCTGGTCGCCGGCTTCCCCGCCGGCACGGTGTCCGGCGCGCCGAAGGTCCGCGCCATGGAGATCATCGACGAGCTGGAGAAGGCCCGCCGCGGCGTCTATGCCGGCTGCGTCGGCTATTTCGGTGCGTCGGGCGCCATGGACACCTGCATCGCGCTGCGCACCGCCGTGCTGAAGGACGGCATGATGTATGTCCAGGCCGGCGGCGGCGTCGTCGCCGACAGCGACCCGGAAGCCGAGTATCAGGAGACCGTCAACAAGTCGATGGCGCTGATCCGCGCCGCCGAGGAGACCCTGCGCACCACCGCGCGCGGGTGATCCACGTCACCACGCTCAATGAAAAGGCCGCCCCATGGGGCGGCCTTTTTCATGCGCAGACGGTTGCACGCCAACCAAACAGACTCCATCAGATCGGATTATCCACAGGAAAATGCACGCCACTGGACGGTAGCGCCGCACACATCTGCAACCATGCATCTATAGTGGGGCTGTGTGAACGGGGTGGCGGATAGGCCGCCACCGCCGCACACAAACAAGGGAGAAACGAGGATGGACAAGATCCTCACACTCCTGATCCTGCTGTTGCAGATCGTCAAGGCGTGCCTTGATCTTCTGAACCGCTGATCGGATGGGTGCGTCGGGGTGAATCAGACCCCGGCGCACCTGTCCCTAAAGATAAGCCATTTCCCGCTCTTGCCAAGAGGCTTCCGCACGCCTTCCGCGAGTAGTCAGTCAGAGATACCGCCGCTCCAGATGCCGCTTGAACACCGACGCGTCGAGCGGCCGGCCGGTCGCCGCGGTCAGCAACTCGTCGCCGGAGGCGTGGAAACAGCCGGTCTGATGGACATTCACCCGCAGCCAGTTCACCAGCGGCGCGAACTCGCCGCGCGACAGCGCCGGGACGATCTCCGGATCGGCGGTGCGGGCGGCGTCGAACAGCTGGGCCGCGGTCATCGCGCCCAGCGTGTAGCTGGGGAAATAGCCCCAGCCGCCGCCGGGCCAGTGGATGTCCTGCAAACAGCCGAGCCGGTCGTTCGGCGGAACCACACCGACGAGTTCGGCCATGCCGTCGTTCCAGGCGCCCGGCAGGTCCGGCAGGGTCAGGTCGCCGGCGACCAGCGCCTTTTCCAGGCGGTAGCGCAGGATGATGTGGGCGGGATAGGTCACCTCGTCGGCATTGACGCGGATGAAGCCGCGCTCCACCCGGCTGTAGAGGCGGCGCAGATTGTCGGCCTCCCAGGCCGGCCCCTCCCCGCCGAAAGTCTCGCGCACCACCGGCGCCAGCCAGGTGATGAACTCAGCCGACCGGCAGGCCTGCATTTCCATCAGCAGCGACTGGCTCTCATGCACCGCCATGCCGCGGGACTGGCCGACCGGCTGGGTCAGCCACGCGGCCGGGCGGTTCTGCTCGTACAGCGCATGGCCGGTCTCGTGCAGGATGCCCATCAGCGCATCGGTGAAGTTCGCCTCGTCGTAGCGGGTGGTGATGCGCACATCGCCGGTGGCCCCGCCGCAGAAGGGATGCAGCGACACGTCCAGCCGGCCGCGGCGAAAGTCGAAGCCCAACCGCTCCATCATGCGGACGCCAAGCTCGCGCTGCTTTTCCACCGGGAACGGCCCCTGCGGCTCGGTCACCGCCGGTGCCGCCGCCTGCTTGTCGAGGACGCGGCCGATCAGGTCGGGCAGGAAGCCGGACAGGTCGGCGAACAGCGCGTCGATCCGCTCCGCCCGCGCGCCCGGATCGTGGCTGTCGAGCAGCGCGTCATAGGCGCTGATCCCCATCACGGAGCCGAGCGCCTCGGCTCCCTCGCGGACGCGGGCCAGAACCTCGGTCAGCGAGGGCAGCAGCTTGGCATAGTCGCTCTCCGCCCGCGCGGCGCGCCAGGTCATCTCGCAGACCGATACCGCCTTGCTGGTCGCCTCGACCAGATCGGCGGGAACGGCGGTGGCTTGGATGTGGTGGCGGCGCATCTCGCGCAGATTGGCGCGCTGCCAAGCGTCGAGGCTGCTGTCGCTCTCCGCCTCGGCCAGCAGATCGCCCATGCGCGGATCGGTCGCCAGTTCGTGGGCGATCACCGACAGGGTCGCGGTCTGCTCCGCCCGGCCGTCGTTGGCCCCCTCCGGCATGATCGTCTGGGTGTCCCAGCCGAGGATGCCCAGCGCGTCGCCGATGGCGGCGATGCGGGCGTGGCGGCGTTCAAGCTCCTGATATGCGGTCATCGGGTCGTCCGTCGGTTCCGGTGTCGGCGCGCTTGCGCTGTGACAGCACGTAGATCCCGGCGAGCGTCACCGCAAGCCCGTACCAGGTCAAGGCATACTGCAGGTGGTTGTTCGGCAACTCCACCCGCGGCTCGATCCCCGCCAGCGTCCCGGCCGGCGCACCGGGCAGACCGGCACCCTTAACCGGCAGCATCTCCACCACCACCGGCGCCACATTGCCCAGCGACAGCGCGGCGGCCATCGCCGGCGGATCGGCGCGCATCCAGGCTGAACCCGGCGCCGGGGTGCCGTTGCCGGGCTGGAAGACTCCGGGCGGCTGCGGCACGCGGACGATGCCCCTGACGGTCGTCTCGCCCTCCCCCCGGGCGGCGGCGCGGGTCGCCGGATCGCGGCGGTCCATCGGCACGAAGCCGCGGTTGACCAGCAGGATGCCGGCCCCGTCGGCCCGCTCGAACGGAGTCAGCACCTCATAGCCGACCTGCCCCTGGTGCGGGCGGGCGATCACCAGCAGGTCCTTGTCGTTCAGGAAATGCCCGGCGAGCGTCACCGGCCGGAACTCCCAGGCGGCGGGGTCGTCGATCCGGGCAGGCAGCGGCGCGGGCGGCTCGGCCATCTGCCGGTCGATCCGCGCGATCAGTTCCTGCTTCCAGTGCAGCCGCTCCAGCTGCCATGTGCCGAGCCCGATGGTGACCGCGAGCCCGGCCAGCGTGACCAGCGTCGCTCCCAGCGTGGGGCGGAAATGCCGCCGCCCCGCCGTCTCGACCGCGGTTGCGCTCAAGAGCCCTTCTCCACTTCGCTGCGGCGATAGCGGTACTGGAGGGCGACCACGTAGGCCTTGGCCGGCCGCAGCATGCCCAGCGTCAGGGCCAGCACGACGATGCTCCAGACGATGGCGTGCAGCCAAAGCGGCCAATCCACCGTCATCGACACCCAGAGTGCCACCGGCACCACGAGGAAGCCCAGGATGAAGATCAGGAAGACGGCCGGCCCGTCGCCGCTGTCGACCTGCGAAAAATCCAGGTCGCAGACAGTGCAACGCTCCGCGACGGTCAGGTAGCCGTCGTACAGCCGTCCCTTGCCGCACCGCGGACAGACGCTGCGCAGGCCCGCCGACAAGGGGGAAACACTGGGGTACAGATCGATCACGCCGTCACCTCCCGTCCGGACCGTTCCGGCAGCGATACAGGCCGCCGGAACGGCTCGGAACCGGTCGCGTCAGTGGACGGCGACCACGCCGCCATGGCCGCCCCACCAGTAGACCGACACGAACAGGAACAGCCAGACGACGTCGACGAAGTGCCAGTACCACGCCGCCGCCTCGAAACCGAAATGGCTTTCCGGGGTGAAGTGCCCCTTGACCGTCCGGAACCAGCACACCGCCAGGAAGATGGTGCCGACCAGCACATGGAAGCCGTGGAAGCCGGTCGCCATGTAGAAGGTCGAGGGGAAGATGCCGTCGGTGAACTTGAAGGAGGCGTGGACGTACTCATAGACCTGGAAGAAGCTGAACAGGACGCCAAGCAGCACGGTCAGGCCCAGCGCCTTGGCCGCCGTGCGGTTGTGCCCCTCCAGGATGGCATGGTGGGCCCAGGTGACGGTGACGCCCGACAGCAGCAGGGTCAGCGTCATCATCAGCGGCATGTCGAAGGCGTCGATGACATGCACGTTCGGCGGCGGCCAGATGGCGTCGGGATTGATCGGCGACACCTTCGGTTCCAGCGCCGCGTGGAAGAAGGCCCAGAAGAAGGCGGCGAAGAACATCACCTCCGACGCGATGAACAGCGCCATGCCATAGCGCAGGCCGATCTTCACCACCGGGGTGTGGGCATGCTCCACCACCGATTCCCGGATGACCGACCGCCACCAGCCGAACATCGTCACCAGGATGGCCAGCACACCCAGGATCATCAGCAGCTTGCCGCCGCCATGCATGAAGATGACCAGACCGGTCGCCAGCAGCCCGCCGGAAAAGGCGCCGATCAGCGGCCAGGGGCTCGGCTTCAGCAGATGGTAGGGATGCGGGATGCCGGCGCCCGGTTCATGGGCTGATGGTTCGGCGTGCGGCATTTGCCCGTGGGTGATGTCGGCCATCGTCTCACTACCCCATATGGTTCAGTTTGTGGCGGTCGCCCCCGGCTCCGCCTTTTGTTTTCCTGAGTCCGGCGCCGGGGACGTGGATGCGGCGGCCGTGTGCTGTGCCAGCCTGGCCTCGCTGTCCTTGGCGCGGAAGAAGGTGTAGGACAGCGTGATGGTGCTCACGTCGTCCATGTTCGGGTCGTCGGCCATCGACGGGTCGACGAAGAAGGTCACCGGCATGTCCATGACCTGACCGGGTTCGAGAACCTGTTCGGTGAAGCAGAAGCACTGCATCTTGTTGAAATAGGCGCCCGCCTTTTCCGGTGTGACGTTGTAGACGGCGGTGCCGACGGTCGGCGCCTTCCCGCGATTCTCCGCCCGGTAGGCGGCGAAACCGGTCTCTCCCAGCTTCAGCACCAGATCCTTCTGCTCCGGCCGGAAGGCCCAGGGAAGGGCGGCGTTGGTGTCGGCGTTGAAGCGGACGGTCACCGTGCGCTCGACGACACGCGCCGCGGCCTGTTCGGCCCGCTGGGTGGTGCCGCCGAAACCGGTGACCGAGCAGAACAGGTTGTAGAGCGGGACCGACGCATAGGTCAGCCCGATCATCCCCGCCACCAGCCCGAACAGCGTGCCGAGGACGAGGCGGTTGCGGCGGCGCAGCCTGTCGTCGCGCCCGTTCATCCGGTCGGGCCGGTTCATCAGTGCGCCCCGCCCATCCGGACCACGGTGATCGCATAGAACAGGACCACCAAAGCCAGCAGGGCCGCCAGCACGGCCAGATTGCGCCCGCGCAGCTTTTTTGCCCGCAAGGCAGCTTCCTGCCGGCGCTGCTCTTCGACGGAGTTGCGGGTATCGGTCAGGTCGTCGCGTTCCATCACCGTCATGCCCACCCTCCAAGGATAAGCCGCTCGCCCATCATCACGGCGAACAGCAGGAACAGGTACAGGATCGAGAAACCGAACATCTTCTTGGCCGGCTTGTCGTCGCCTGCCCGCAGGACGCGGACGGCGCAGCCGACGAACATCAGGCCGAGGATGGATGACGCCGCCAGATAGACCGGACCGGCGATGCCGACGAAGGACGGCGCCGCGGCCACCGGCAGCAGGATCAGCGTGTAGAGCAGCATCTGCCGCTTGGTCGCCGCCTCGCCCGCCACCACCGGCATCATCGGCACGCCGGCGCGGGTGTAGTCGCCGTTGCGGAACAGGGCCAGCGCCCAGAAATGCGGCGGCGTCCACAGGAAGATCAGCAGGAACAGCAGGATCGACGGCAGATCGACGCTGCCGGTCACCGCGGCCCAGCCGATCATCGGCGGGAAGGCGCCGGCGGCCCCGCCGATCACGATGTTCTGCGGGGTCCGGCGCTTCAGCCACATGGTGTAGACGAAGACGTAGAAGCCGATGGTCAGCGCCAGCAGCGCCGATGCGGTCCAGTTCACCGCCAGCCCCATCACCACCACCGACAGGACCGACAGGGTGACGCCGAATCCGAGAGCCTCGGCCGGCTCGACGCGGCCAGACGGGATCGGGCGCTTCACCGTGCGGGTCATCACCGCGTCGATGTCGCGGTCGTACCACATGTTGATGGCACCCGACGCCCCGGCGCCGACGGCGATGCACAGGACGGCGACCAAGGCGAGGAAGGGGTGGATGTGGCCGGGCGCCAGCACGATGCCGGCCAGCCCGGTGAAGACCACAAGCGACATGACCCGCGGCTTGAGAAGCTCGATGAAGTCACCGGCCGACGCGCCCCCTGTGTGGTTGAGCGCCAGTTCGTTCGTCACGTCCGTCATATCATGTCCTTGTCTTCTAACCCCGGGCCTTCCAACAAAAAGTCGTCACCCCGGCACCCTCCACACCGGCGCCCATTTTCGGGCTGCTCGGCCTGGTCCCTTGTATCGGTGTCCCTTGTATCGGGCGGGTGCCTCCTTCACGGCGACGCCCGCCCGTTAGCACGCTTACTTGACCTGGGGCAACGTCTCGAACGCATGGAACGGCGGCGGCGAGCTGACCGTCCATTCCAGCGTGCCGGCCTGCGGGCCCCAATAGGCGCCCGGCACCCGCTCGCCGCTGCGCAGCGTCTTCCAGGCGATCCACACGAACAGCAGCGTGGAGGCGAAGGAGAGGTAGGCGCCCAGCGACGAGATCATGTTCCAGCCCCAGAAGGCATCCGGATAGTCCGGGATGCGGCGGGGCATGCCCGACAGGCCGAGGAAGTGCTGCGGGAAGAAGACCAGATTGACGCCGACGAAGGTCGTGTAGAAATGGACCTTGCCCCAGAACTCCGGATACTGCCGCCCCGACATCTTGCCGATCCAGTAGTACCAGCCGGCGAAGATCGAGAACACCGCACCCAGCGACAGCACATAGTGGAAGTGCGCAACGACGTAGTAGGTGTCGTGCATGTAGTTGTCGAGACCGCCGTTCGCCAGCACCACGCCGGTGACGCCGCCGACCGTGAACAGGAAGATGAAGCCCAGCGCCCACAGCATCGGCACCCGGAACTCGATCGAGCCGCCCCACATGGTGGCGATCCACGAGAAGATCTTCACGCCGGTCGGCACCGCGATGATCATGGTGGCGGCGGTGAAGTAGGCCTTGGTGTTGACGTCCAGCCCGACCGTGTACATGTGGTGCGCCCACACGACGAAGCCGACCACGCCGATGGCGACCATGGCGTAGGCCATGCCGAGATAGCCGAACACCGGCTTCTTGGAGAAGGTCGACACGATGTGGCTGATGATGCCGAAGGCCGGCAGGATCATGATGTAGACTTCGGGGTGGCCGAAGAACCAGAACAGGTGCTGGAACAGGATCGGGTCGCCGCCGCCTTCGGGGTTGAAGAAGGTGGTGCCGAAATTGCGGTCGGTCAGCAGCATGGTGATGGCGCCGCCCAGAACCGGGACCGCCAGCAGCAGCAGGAAGGCCGTCACCAGCATCGCCCAGACGAACAGCGGCATCTTGTGCAGCGTCATGCCGGGGGCGCGCATGTTGAAGATGGTGGTGATGAAGTTCACCGCACCCAGGATCGAGCTGGCGCCGGCCAGATGCAGGGCGAAGATCGCCATGTCGACCGACGGCCCGCTGTGCCCCAGCGGCGAGGACAGCGGCGGGTAGATCGTCCAGCCCGTGCCGGCACCGGTGCCGACGAAGGCGGAGCCCAGCAGCAGCAGGAAGGCCGGCACGATCAGCCAGAAGCTGATGTTGTTCATGCGCGGGAAGGCCATGTCGGGCGCGCCGATCATGAGCGGCACGAACCAGTTGCCGAAGCCGCCGATCAGCGCCGGCATCACCACGAAGAACACCATGATCAGGCCGTGCGCCGTGATCAGCACGTTCCACATCTGGCCGTCGGAGACGAACTGCAGCCCCGGCGACTGAAGCTCCGCCCGCATGATGACGGAGAACAGGCCGCCGATCAGCCCGGCGATGACCGAGAAGATCAGATAGAGCGTGCCGATGTCCTTGTGGTTGGTCGAATAGAACCAGCGCTGCACGAAGCCGGGGACGTGATGATCGTCATGCCCGTGCCCATGGTCACCCACATGCTCACCATGTCCCGGTGTGGCGTTTGCCATGTCTCTACCCTTTGTCGCTGTCCCTGGCCGCCGTCCGATCCGGTCTGTCGCGGAGCGCCGGCAGCTGGGTTGGGTTCTTCTTATCGCGTCGTCCCTGTGGCGGGCTGTGCGAAGTCCGCTTATTCGACCAGCGTTCCGGTCGGGCGCTGCGCCACGTCGCGGTCGCCGTCCCTGGGGGCGTTGGCCGGCGCGTAGGCGGTCTTGGCCTTGGCGACCCAGGCGTCGAACGCCTCTTTCGACACCGCTTCCACCGCGATCGGCATGAAGCCGTGGTTGGTGCCGCAGATCTCGGAGCACTGGCCGTAATAGACGCCTTCGCGCTCGGCCTTGAACCAGGTCTCGTTGATGCGGCCGGGCACGCCGTCCTTCTTCAGGCCGAAGGCGGGAACCGCCCAGGAATGGATCACGTCGCCGGCCGTCACCAGCACGCGGACGGTGGTGTTGACCGGAACGACCACGCGGTTGTCGACCTCCAGCAGGCGCTTCTGGCCGGGCTTCAGGTCGGCTTCGGCGATCATGTAGCTGGAGAAGGTGATGTTGCCGTGGTCGGGATATTCGTAATCCCAGTACCACTGGTGGCCGATCACCTTGATGGTCATGTCGGCCTGCGGAATGCGTTCCGCCGCGTAGAGCAGCTTGAAGGACGGAACGGCGATCACGATCAGGATGATGACCGGAACCACGGTCCAGGCGACCTCGAGCAGCGTGTGGTGCGAGGTCCTGGACGGGACCGGGTTCCGCTTCGCGTTGAACCGGACGACGCAATAGGCCATCAGCCCCGCGACGAAGACCACGATCAGCGTGATGACGACGGTCAGCAGGTCGTTGAACGAGGTCATCAGGTGTTTGACCGGCGAGGCGGAGGGCTGCATGCCCATTTCCCACGGTCGCGGCTCGTTCGCCAGGGCGGCCATGCTGAAGCCGCCCACCATCGACAGGACCGCCGCCAGGCCGGCGGCGTACAGGCTTTGCCTTCTCATCCCCAACCCCTTCTTAGCCGCGACGCTCGTCATGGCCCGCGGTCGTCTCTCCCGCCGACGCTCCCTCCGCCCTGTTGATCCGGACCGGTTTCAGTTCGCGCGGTCCATAGTTGGGCTTATCAGCGAACGTCAGTTTATGCAGGGATCACGCCATCTTAGCGCGACATATACCCGCAGCCGGAGCTTATCCCCGTGCCCCGCTGGGTTACAAGCCTTTCCTCTCTCCCACCGATTGCCCCATCGTTTGCATAGACTTTTCCTCACATTCAGATGAACCGTGGGAACAAAGGTTGAGCGAAAACAGGGGTCATGCCATGCGGCATTCCGCCGCAGTCCGTTGGACCAGCTGATTTTCTCAGGATTGGCTACGGGAAATGAATGCCAGCGCTCAGGCCACGGCGCGCAGGATTGTTGCGGTAGCGGCGTGCGACTCACGGATTGAGGATGGGCAAGGTCCGGGCGTCCCGCCAGATGCGCGAAGGTGATAGACGGCGCGCCCCACCCTCCCCGGCCCGGCTAAGGAGGGTTTGCGGCACCCTCAACGGATCGGACAGGCGGCAACCGCGCCGTTCAATGACTGCCGACCAGCACCTTGCGGATCCGTCGCACGCCCGACCAGACGAAGGCGATGACGATGGGGATCATCAGCCCGACCAGCAGGTCGGGATCGACCTTGAAACCGAAGCCTTTCAAGCCCTTGGCCGCATAGCCGACGATGCCGACGAGGTAATAGCTGATCGCCACCACCGACAGCCCTTCGACCGTCTCCTGCAGGCGAAGCTGCAACTGCGCACGGCGGTCCATCGACTGGAGCAGCTCGGCATTCTGCCCTTCCACCGCGATCTCCACGCGGGTGCGCAGCAGCGTGCTGGCCCGCGCGACACGCTGCGACAGCGAATCGAGCCGCTCCTCCACCGCCTCGCAGGTGCGGATCGCCGGGGTCAGGCGGCGGTCCATGAACTCCTGGACGGTCTGCAACCCCTCGATCCGGATCTCGCGCAGCTCCTCGATTCGCCGCTCCACCAGCTCGTGATAGGCGCGGGCGGCACCGAATCGGTAAGCGGTCTCGGCGGCGATCTGCTCGGTCTGCGCCGCCAGCAGGGTCAGGCGGTCGAGCAGGTCGCGCTCGTCCTGCAAGCCGCGCAGGCTGGCGATGCGGGCGGTGACCTCGGCCAGCCCGGCCTCGATCGGGCCGATTCGCGGCAGCACGCCGCGCGCCATCGGCAGGGCCAGCAGAGCCAGAACGCGGTAGGTCTCGATCTCCAGCAGGCGCTGGACGACGCGGCCGGTCTGGCGCGGCGTCATCGAGTGGTCGGCGACCAGCATGCGGGAAAAGCCGTCGCCATGGATACGGAAGTCGGTCCAGGCGGTGGCCGAGCGGCCGGCGATTCGCGACCCGACATAGCTTTCCGAACCGAACATCGCCGCCATCATGTTGGCCGACGGCTCGGGCGTGTCGGGGTCGAGCACCGCGACATGGATGCCGACCAGCAGTTCGCCCGGCAGCCCGGCCAGCCAGTCGCGCGGCAGGGCGTGCAGCGCCGGATCCACGAAGGGGTCGACGACGGAGCCGGCCGGCATGGCGCTGGGACGGAAGACCGTCCAGGTCGAAAACTCGGTATGCCGCTCCCACTTCAGATTGAAGCTGCCGAAGGAGGCGCTGTGGTGGGTGGCGCCCTGCGGCGGACGGACCACGCCGGCCCAGTCGCACAGCGCCTCCAGATGCCGGCGGTCGGCCTCCGCCGCCCCTTCGCCCGACAGCATCGCCAGCATGGTGGCGCGCACCGGGGCGGCCAGCGCCTCCGGCGGGCGGGCATGCACCTCGTTGGTGAGCGTCTGGCGCAGCGGATGGTCGCGCAGCGGGCGCAGGCCGGACATGGCGCCGCCGGCTCCGGCTCCGGTCAGGCCGGCGCGGTTCAGGGTATCGGCTGTCGTCCGCGCCACACCGTCGGTCATGATACCCTCCGCCATCCCGGCACCGCCCACCGTCAGGTTACACAATCAGGCATCGGCGAACTTGCCGGATCGCGCCAGCGTCGCCACACTATAGTCCGTCCGTTAGAACACATCGTACGGTGCGGCGCGAGATCGCCCGCTATGACACTGTGTCCTACCTTGGAACAAGGCCGCTACTCCCCGCGGGCCGGGCAGGCCGGGTTCCGCCCCATCACAGGTTCGGAGTTTTCATGAGCGCGCTTGCCGTCACCGACGATCTCTTCTTCAACCGCGCCGGCATGGACCGCGCCCGCGTGGAAGGCGTCGTGCAGGACGCCCTGCACAGTGCCGACGATGGGGAGCTCTACCTCGAATACGCCCAGAGCGAGTCGCTGGGCTGGGACGATGGGAAGCTGAAATCCGCCAGCTTCGACACCACCCAGGGATTCGGCCTGCGCGCCATCGCCGGCGAGGCGACCGGCTACGCCCATGCCAGCAACCTGTCGGAAGAGGCGATCCGCCGCGCAGCCGCCACCGTGCGCGCCGTGCAGGCCGGCCACGCCGGCACGCTGGCCGAGCCGCCGGCCGGCACCAACCGCGCGCTCTACATCCCCGACAACCCCCTGCACCTCGTCCCCTTCGAAGAGAAGGTGAAGCTGCTGGCCGACATCGACGCCTACGCCCGCGCCAAGGACGAGCGCGTCCGGCAGGTCAGCTGCTCGATCAGCGGCGAATGGCAGGCGGTGCAGATCATGCGCGCCGACGGCGTGCGCGTCGCCGACCTGCGCCCGCTGGTGCGCCTGAACGTCTCCGTCGTGGTGGCCGAGGGCGACCGGATGGAGACCGGCGGCTATGGCGGCGGCGGCCGCGTCACCTACGAACATTACATCCAGCCGGAAACCTGGCGCGGCTTCGTCGACGAGGCGCTGCGGCAGGCGCTGGTCAACCTGTCCTCCGTCCCCGCCCCGGCCGGCGAGATGACGGTGGTGCTGGGCAGCGGCTGGCCCGGCATCCTGCTGCACGAGGCCATCGGCCACGGGCTGGAGGGCGATTTCAACCGCAAGAAGACCTCCGCCTTCTCCGGCCTGCTGGGCCAGCGCATCGCCGCCCCCGGCGTCACCATCGTCGATGACGGCACCATCGAGAACTCGCGCGGCTCGATCAGCGTCGATGACGAGGGCACGCCCGGCCAGTGCACCACGCTGATCGAGGACGGCATCCTGGTCGGCTTCATGCAGGACCGCATGAATGCCCGCCTGATGGGCATGCGCCCGACCGGCAACGGCCGGCGCCAGAGCTTCGCCTACAACCCGATGCCGCGCATGACCAACACGGTGATGCGCAACGGCAACCACAGCCCGGACGAGATCATCGCCTCGGTCAAGAAGGGCATCTACGCCAAGAATTTCGGCGGCGGCCAGGTGGACATCACCAACGGCAAGTTCGTCTTCTCGGCCAGCGAGGCCTACCTGATCGAGGACGGCAAGCTGGGTCCGGCCGTGAAGGGCGCCACCCTGATCGGCAACGGCCCGGACAGCCTGACCCGCGTGTCGATGATCGGCAACGACAGCCGCCTCGACCCCGGTGTCGGCACCTGCGGCAAGGACGGCCAGGGCGTGCCGGTCGGCGTCGGCCAGCCGACGCTGAAGCTGGAAGGACTGACGGTCGGCGGCACCGCCGCCTGACGCTGCGGCGTCTGACATCTTCCGAGCCTCGATGAAGGGCCGGATCGCTTTGGCGGTCCGGCCCTTTTTGCATTTCGGGCTTGGAGCCGCCGATTGCATCGGTATCGTCAATCCGGAGTTTTTCAACCTTCCGGATTGGATGATCGCCAATGCATTCGTTTTCGCGCATTTTCAAGACAACGACGCTCGTTTTCGGACTGGCGTTGGCCGCGGCCCTTCCGGGTCATGGCCAGACCGCCCCGAGCGTCGAGCAGGTGACCGCCGCCAGGGCTCCCGGCGCCAGCGCCGATCAGCTGAACGCCCGCGTCGTGGTGGCGAGCTATTTCTATGCCTCCACCGATCTCACCCCCGCCCGCTATGCCGACGATGCCAAGGGAATCGATTTCTCCAAGCCGCTGGAGGTGATCGACGTCGCCGCCGGCACCGGCTGGTACCAGTATGTCCGTACCGGCTATGACAGCGTCCGCTTCGGCAACTTCTTCTCGCCCGTGGTGACGGCGACGCCCGACTGCCTCGGCATCTCCGGCGCCGGCCGGGCCGAATACAAGGCGGTCCTGCCCGCCGGCCAGGGGCTGAAGTCGGTTGCCGCCCCCATCGTCGACAGCTGGACCACCCCCGGCACCAGCGTGCAGACGGCGGGCGGTTGCGCCCAGGTCGTCGTGCCGAACAGCGTGAAGGCCGGCGTCACCAGCGGCGGTCTGGTACAGTAACCCGCCGCCCCAATCGCAACCGGAGTCCCGCCATGCCCGACATCGCCACCGCCGACGAGTTGCGCCGCCGCATCGCGCAGGCCCAGGCCGGGGTTGCGGCGCTGGCACGGCGGGAACCGGAAAACAGCTGGCTGAGCAGCATCCAGCGCCAGCTCGACTATGTGGACGGGGCGGCGCGGGATGGGGCCAAGCGACTCGACCACGCCGACGAGCTGAATTTCGGCCTGCTCGCCTCCCACTATGTCGACGATGCCGACCCGGCGCTGGCGGCGGAGCTTCACGCCATCAGCGCCGCGGCCCGCCGGCTGTTCGGCTTCTGAGTGCCATTTTGTGCTGGCGTTCCCGGCACCCCGCTTCGATGATCGCCCTTCCGGACGGCACGGCCGAACCCGTGCCCGTCGAAGAAAAGCAAAACGGGAGATGTGCGATGGCGACGGAATCGACCGCTGGGCTGGCCCTGGTTTCCACCTTCTGCCCCGACCGGGTCGGGCTGGTGTCCGGCATCACCAGCCACCTGTTCGAACAGGGCATCAACCTGCGCGACGCCACCTTCGCCTCGCTGGGCAGCGGGGCCGAGTTCTCCGCCGTCTGTGAACTGCCCGGCGGCCTGACGGTGGCGGAGGTCCAGGCCAGCCTGTCGTCCCTGCCCGTCCTGGCCGGCGCCGAGGTGAAGGTCACCCCCTTCGCCTTCGATCCCCAGCCGGGTCCGCAGGCGATGGTCACCCACCGCGTCGAGGTGTCAGGCGGCGACCAGCCCGGCCTCGTCGCCCGCCTGTCGGAGATCTTCACCCAGTTCGACGCCAACATCGTGCGCCTGGACGCACAGACGCTGCCCGACCGCGCGGGCGAGCGCTATGTCCTGCGCTTCTCGGTTTCGATCCCGCCGGAGCGGGCGGAGGTCTGCCTGTCGGCGGTGGCCAACACCGCGGAAACGCTGGGGCTGACCTGCCGGGCGGAGGCGCTGTGAGGGGGTTTCCCCCTCACCCATGCAGGACTTTCAGCCCGACGATCCCGCCGACGATTGCCGCGATGCACAGCAGACGCAGCGCGCCGGCGGGTTCGCCGAACAGCATCATGCCGAGCAGCGCGGTGCCGACCGTGCCGATTCCCGTCCACACCGCATAGGCGGTGCCGAGCGGCAGGGTCTTCAGCGCCGCCCCCAGCAGCAGGATGCTTGCCAGCATCGCCGCAGCGGTCAGCACGCTGGGAACCAGACGGGTGAAGCCTTCGGTGTATTTCAGGCCGACGGCCCAACCGATTTCAAAAAGACCGGCGAAGAACAGCGTGACCCACGCCATGACGGTACCTCCGTCCTGGAATGGCGGGGTCGTCCCCACCCGGTTTGCCTCTGCAATCGGCGGGGTCGTCCCCGCGGGCCAGACCGCAGATAGGACAGCCCGCCCGCCCAGTCAAGACGCGCGGGTCAAGACCGGCGGGTCAGGGTGGGCGGCGAATGTTGCATCGCCACGCCGGCCCGTGCAGGATGGGGTTCCTGAATGGTTCCCCCTTCGCCGCTGGTGGCGCTGGGGGCTTTCGACGTTGGACTGCAATGACCGAAAACGGCCCCCACACGGCTTCCGAGGCACCGGCTCCCGAGAAGGCCGAATCGCTTGAAAACCGGCGCAAACGGCTGCGCTTCCGCTCCTGGCACCGCGGCACGCGCGAGATGGATCTGTTGATGGGGAGCTTCGCCGACGCCCATGTCGGCGATTTCGACCACGCCATGCTCGACCGCTTCGAAGCGCTGCTGGAGCTTGGCGATCCCGACCTCTACGACTGGATGTCGGGCCGCGAGCCGGTCCCGGCGGAGCATGACAGCGATGTGATGCGCCTGTTGACGGCATTCCGTTACACACCACGTCAAGGCTCCTGACGGAGCAACCGTCAACGCTCCTGACGGAGCCGCGGTCAAGGCTCCCGGCGTTTCCAGACCGTCCCCGCATCTCCGAGGCATCCTCCTTTGGTCAGTTACGATCTCCAGCCCGGCCGCGCCGGCCGACTCCTGATCGGCGGCGCGCCCGAGGGTCATGACGCCCGCATCCTGGCGGAACTTGCGCAGAAGGCCGGCGGCTACGGCCTGCTGCATGTGGCGCTGGACGACACGCGCTGCGCCCTGCTGGCGGAGGCGCTGGCCTTCTTCGCGCCGAAGCTGGAGGTGCTGACCTTCCCGGCCTGGGACTGCCTGCCCTATGACCGGGTGTCGCCCAACGGCGGCATCGTCGCCCGGCGCATCGACACGCTGACCCGCCTGATCGCCCGGCGCGACGCGGCGTCCAACCGCGACGGTCTGGCGCCGCTGATCGTGCTGACCACGGTCAACGCCGTGGTGCAGAAGGTGCCACCACGCAGCGCCTTCAAGAATGCGGTGTTCTCGGCCAAGCTTCGCGACCGGATCGACCTGGAAAAGCTGCAACGCTACCTCGCCGGCAACGGCTACACCCGCGCGCAGACGGTGCGGGAGCCTGGCGAGTTCGCCGTGCGCGGCGGCATCGTCGACCTGTTCCCGCCCGGTACCGAGGAACCGTTGCGCCTCGACCTGTTCGGCGACGAGCTGGAGGGCGTGCGCGCCTTCGACCCCATGACCCAGCGCACCACCGACAAGCGCGAGCATGTCGAGCTGAAGCCGATGTCGGAGGTCTTCCTCGACGAGGCCGGGATCGCCCGCTTCCGCTCCGGCTACCGCGAGCTGTTCGGCGCGGTGACCGACGACGATCCGCTCTACGAGGCGATCTCCGCCGGGCGCAGCTATGGCGGAATGGAGCATTGGCTGCCGCTGTTCCACGAGAGCATGGACACGGTGCTGGACTATCTGCCGCGCGGCATCGTCGGCCTGGACCATCAGGCCAACGAGGCGCGCGACGCCCGCATCGCCCAGGTGGTGGATTTCCACGCCTCGCGCGACGGCATGATGACCATCGAGAAGCGGGCGGGCTCGCCGGTCTACAAACCGGTGCCGGTCGCCTCGATGTTCATCGACGCCACCGGCTGGGACGCGCTGCTGGCGGAACGCGCGGTGGCGCAGCTCCAGATCTTCTCGACGCCCCCCGGCATCAAGGGCACGGTGGATGCCGGCGGCAAGCGCGGCCATGACTTCGCCGAGGAGCGCAACCGCCCCGACGTGAACGTCTTCGACGCGGTGAAGGACCATATCCGGGCACTGCGCGCCGACGGGCGCCGCGTGCTGATCGCCGGATATTCCGCCGGCTCGCGCGACCGCCTGTCCAACGTGCTGGCCGACCACGGCATCCCCGGCCTGGAACCGGCGGAGAGCATGGAGGATGTCCGCCGTTTCGACCGCGGCATCATCGGCACCATCGTGCTGGGGATGGAGCATGGCTTCACCTCCGCCGACCTCGCCGTCATCACCGAACAGGACATCCTCGGCGACCGTCTGGTCCGCCCGGCCAAGAAGAAGCGCAAGGCCGCCAACTTCATCGCCGAGCATTCGGCCCTGCATGAGGGCGACATCGTCGTCCACATGGACCACGGCATCGGCCGCTACGATGGGCTGGAGACGCTGGAGGTCACCGGCGCGCCGCACGACTGCCTGCGCCTGGTCTATGAGGGCGGCGACAAGCTCTACGTCCCGGTCGAGAACATCGAGGTGCTGTCGCGCTACGGCTCGGAGGACGCCAACGTCCAGCTCGACAAGCTGGGCGGCGCCGGCTGGCAGGGCCGCAAGGCGCGGGTCAAGAAGCGCCTGAAGGACATGGCGGAAGCCCTGCTGAAGATCGCGGCGGAGCGCATGCTGAAGAAGGCCGATCCGGTGCTGACCCCGGAAGGCGTCTATCAGGAGTTCGCCGCCCGCTTCCCCTATCCCGAGACCGACGACCAGCTGAAGGCCATCGAGGACATCTTCACCGACCTCGGCAGCGGCCGGCCGATGGACCGGCTGGTCTGCGGCGACGTCGGCTTCGGCAAGACCGAAGTGGCGCTCCGCGCCGCCTTCATGGTGGCGATGAGCGGCAAGCAGGTCGCCGTCGTCGTGCCGACCACCCTGCTCGCCCGCCAGCATTTCCGCACCTTCTCGACCCGCTTCAACGGGCTGCCGGTGCGCGTCGTGCAACTGTCGCGCATGGTGACCGCCCGCGAACAGACGCTGGTCAAGAAGGAGCTGGCGGAGGGCACCGCCGACATCGTCGTCGGCACCCATGCCCTGCTCGCCAAGGGCCTCGACTTCAAGCGGCTCGGCATGGTCATCGTCGACGAGGAGCAGCATTTCGGCGTGAAGCAGAAGGAGCGGCTGAAGGAGCTGCGCGCCGACATCCATGTGCTGACGCTGACCGCCACGCCGATCCCGCGCACGCTCCAGATGGCGCTGTCCGGCGTGCGCGAGCTGTCGCTGATCGCCACCCCGCCGGTCGACCGTCTGGCGGTGCGGACCTTCGTCCTGCCCTACGACCCGGTGGTGATCCGCGAGGCGATCCTGCGCGAGCATTACCGCGGCGGCCAGAGCTTCTACGTCTGCCCGCGCGTGGAGGATCTGGCGAAGGTGGCCGAGCGGGTGCGCGAACTGGTGCCGGAGGTCAAGGTCGTCACCGCCCACGGCCAGATGCCGGCCAGCGAGCTGGAAGACGTGATGACCGCCTTCGACGAGGGCAAGTTCGAGGTGCTGCTCGCCACCAACATCATCGAGAGCGGGCTGGACATTCCCAACGCCAACACGCTGATCGTCCACCGCGCCGACCTGTTCGGGCTGGCCCAGCTCTACCAGATCCGCGGGCGCGTCGGCCGGTCGAAGAAGCGCGGCTACGCCTATCTGACCTATGCGCCGAACAAGCCGCTGAGCGGCACCGCCCAGCAGCGCCTGCACGTCATCGAGACGCTGGACAGCCTGGGCGCCGGCTTCCAGCTCGCCAGCCACGACATGGACATCCGCGGCGCCGGCAATCTGCTGGGCGAGGAGCAGTCGGGTCAGGTGCGCGAGGTCGGCGTCGAGCTTTACCAGCAGATGCTGGAGGAGGCCGTCGCCAACGCGCGGGCCGCGATGCAGGAGGGGGCCGTCGCCGCCGCGGCGGCGCAGGACTGGGTGCCGCAGATCAATTTGGGCACGCCGGTGCTGATCCCGGAAAGCTACGTCCCCGACCTGACGGTGCGGCTGTCGCTCTACCGCCGCATCGCCGATCTGGTCGACCGCGCCGAGGTGGACGGCTTCGCCGCCGAGCTGATCGACCGCTTCGGCAAGCTGCCGGAGGAGGTGGAGAACCTGCTCGACGTCGTCACCATCAAGCGCTGGTGCAAGCAGGCCAACATCGACCGCGTCGATGCCGGGCCGAAGGGGCTGGTGCTGGCCTTCCACGACAATTTCTATGCCGAGCCCGCCAAACTGCTGACCTACATCGCCCAGCACCTGACGCTGATGAAGCTGCGGCCCGACCACAAGCTGGTCTATATCCGCGAATGGTCCGATCCGGCGGCCCGCGTGCGCAGCGTGCAGAAGCTGGTCAAGGATCTGGCGGAGATGGCGTCGGGCGGTGGCGTGCCGCGCGGCGAGACCCCGCCGCCGCCGCCTCCCCCGCCGCCGCCGAAGCCGACCGGGGCCAAGATCGCCTCGCGTTTCGGCACGCCGTCGCGCTTCGGCCGTCCGACCGGGCGGCGCTGAGATGGATGAGCTGATCCGCAACGCGTCGCTGGCCCGCCGTCTGGCCATCGGCGACCGGCGGGCGGTGGGCGACGCTCCCTCCGTCGCCGATGAGGTGTCGGCAGACCGCGGCAAGCTGGCGGAGCTTGTCGGCTGCCTGTTCGACCGCAACGCCAGCGTGCGCATGCGCGCCGCCGACGCGCTGGAACGGGTGTCGCGCGGCAATGCCGGCTGGCTCGACCCCTATGTCGAGCATCTGCTGACCGATGCCGTCGCCATCGAGCAGGCGGAGGTGCGCTGGCATATCGCCCAGATCGTGCCGCGCCTGACCATGACGGAGGAGCAGCGCCACCGCGCCGCCGTCCTGCTGGCCGACTGGTTCGAGAACAGCCCCAGCCGCATCGTCCAGACCAGCGCCTTGCAGGCGGTGGTCGATCTGGCCGAATCGGATGCCGGACTGCGCGCAACCTCGGCGGAGATGCTGGGCCGCGCCATGCGCTCCGGCGTGCCGTCGCTGGCCGCCCGCGCCCGGCGCATCCTGAAGCCCTTCGAAGTGGACGAGGCGACGCTGACCGCCGCCCTGGTGCGCGAGCAGACCGGCCTGACCCTGTCGATCCTGCCCGACCGTCTGGCGGTGGCGCAGCTGCCGCCGGGCAGCGGCCTGCCGGACTGGCTCGATTGGACCGACCCGCTGGTCGGCGCCACCCGCACCGGCGAGGAGCTGTCGATCCTCTGCCGCGAGGAGCGCGTGCCCGAAGGGGTGAAGGCCGAACGCGGCTGGCGCGCCTTCCGGGTGGAGGGCGTGGTCGATTTCACCCTGTTCGGCATCCTGGCCCGCATCGCCGTGCCGCTGGCCCAGGCCCATCTGCCGATCTTCGCGATCTCCACCTACAACACCGACTATGTGCTGGTCCGCGCCGACGATCTGGACAAGGCCGCGGACGTGCTGGCGCTGACCTGCACGGTGAAGCGGTAGGGAGAGGTTGGGGCGGCTAGGCGCCGCCGCCCTCCCGCTGGCTTTGCTCGGCGATCTCCTCGCGCTCGCCCATCTCCTCCCACTTCTTCTGGACAGGCTTGTCGGGATCGCCGGCCGCCTTGCCGGTGCGGTCGACAAGCTTGTCCTCGATCCGCTGGGCGGCCTCGGACGGGGCGTCGGACTGGGCATTTGAGGTGCGGGAGGCAGAGCGGTCTTCGGCGGTCATGGCGGCGATCTCCGGATTTTTGCTGAACCCACGAACGGTTCCGATCTGATAACCACCCACCCGGCCCGGCGGTTCCGCTCCCGTTTCAAAAATTGCATGTAGAAAAGAAATACAATTTTCCTGTTGCCCGGGCTTATTTATCACAGCGACAGTGGGGTCATTGACCATCACCCCCCGCGCGTGGAGGTTTTGCCCATGAATGCGTCTCGCCTGTCGATTGTGGCGGCGATCAGCCTGCTGCCGCTGACTTTGCTCGGCGCCTGTGCGCC
Source organism: Azospirillum sp. A23 (assembly GCF_042938965.1). Taxonomy (NCBI): domain Bacteria; kingdom Pseudomonadati; phylum Pseudomonadota; class Alphaproteobacteria; order Rhodospirillales; family Azospirillaceae; genus Azospirillum; species Azospirillum sp. A23. The sequence goes on from NZ_CP170667.1 coordinate 1,599,293, forward strand.
GGCGCTGCCGACACCGGCCCCCACCAAGGAAGCGGTCTGGCTCGACCAGAACTGGAAGCCGGGCGAGCGCTATTGGTACCACCATGCCAGCCAGGGCACCTCGACCTTCCCGATCTCCTATTCCTGGTTCATGGCGCTGGAGCAGCCGGACATCCGGGTCTTCGGCGAACCCAGGATGCTGGCGGACGAATCGTACCTGCAGCAGTTCGGCTTCATCCCCAGCCCGAAGCGGCTGGGCGGCGGCACGGCGCGGGATTACGGCTATGGGGCGGAACCCGGCTCGGCCAAGGCGGTGCTAGCCGCCTACAACCAGTCGGAGGACGAGGTCAACCCGGACGGCCTGCCGGTCGGCTTCGCCCGAACCAAGGGTTATGTCGACCCGACGACAGGCGCGCCGCTGCCCGACCAGATCGGCCTGACCTGCGCCGCCTGCCACACCGGCCATATCGAGTATAACGGCGTCAGCCTGCGCATCGACGGCGCGCCGGCCGTCATCAACCTCGATGCGCTGACGGCGGCGCTCGGCTATTCGCTGGCCTACACCAAGGTCCTGCCCGGCCGGTTCGACCGCTTCGCCGACCGCGTGCTCGGCCCCAACCGCACCGCCGAACAGACGGCCGCCCTGCGCGAGCAGTTCGAGCAGACGCTGGCCACCTTGGAAGCCCTGGCGAAGCGCGGCGCGGCGCAGAGCGGCAATCCGGCGGTCGTCGAAGGCTTCAACCGTCTGGACGCGCTGACCCGCATCGGCAACACCGTCTTCACCAACGACCTGCTGAACGGCAAGGTGGAGTTCGACCCCTTCACCAACGTCGCCGCCATCACGGCGCCGGTGAAGTATCCGCACATCTGGAACGCGTCCTGGTTCGACTGGGTGCAGTACGACGCCTCGATCATGCAGCCGATGGTGCGCAACGCCGGCGAGGCGATGGGCGTGGCGGCGCGGGTGAACCTGTCGAACCCGGACCGCAAGCTCTATGCCTCCTCCGTTCCTGTCGACACCCTCTACAGGATGGAGCAGCTGCTGGCCGGTCCCAACCCGCGGGCCCGCAAGCCGGACGGCAGCATGACCGGCTTCCAGGGGCTGACCGCGCCGAAATGGCCGCAAGCCGTGCTCGGCGCCGTCGATGAGGCCAAGCGGGCGCGCGGCGCGGGCCTGTACCATGAGCTGTGCCAGGGCTGCCATCTTCCGCCGGTCGACACCCCGGCCTTCTGGGATGCGAAATACTGGACCAAGCCGAACGCCGCCAAGCAGAGCTATCTGAAGGTGACGCCGATCAATGTCGGCACCGACCCGGCCCAGGCCAACATCCTGCAGACCCGGACGGTGCAGCTGCCCGCCTTCCTGAAGGTCGATCCCGCCAGCCTGTGCAACGGCAAGCCGGGCGAGCCGGTCACGAGGACCAGCTTCGCGGCGGCGCTGGGCTACGTCGTCCAGAAGACGGCCGAGACCGCCTATGACGAGAACAAGGTCCCGCCGGCCAAGCGGGAGGAGATGAACGGCTTCCGTCCGAACTGCCTGCAGGCGGAAGGCGGCTACAAGGCCCGTCCGCTGGATGGCATCTGGGCCGCCGGTCCCTACCTGCACAACGGCTCGGTCCCCACGCTCTACGACCTGCTGTCGCCGCTGGCCGAGCGGCCGAAGAGCTTCTGCCTCGGCCTGCGCAGCTTCGATCCGGTGAAGGTCGGCTACCGGACCGACTGCACCGACGGCACCTTCACCCTCGACACGAAGATTCCCGGCAACACCAATGTCGGGCACCAGTTCGTCGGGTCCGGTGTCGCCGGCAGCGGCATCATCGGCCGCGGCCTGTCCGAGCAGGAGCGCTGGGATCTGGTGGAATATCTGAAGACCCTGTAACGCCTGCCCCGCCGGCCCGGCCCCGCGACCGGGCCGGCGGTCATTCCTCCGCATGCAGCGCGTCGGCCAGCCGTTGCGCCAGGGCCGCCGCCGCCGCCGGCCCGTACGGCTCGGCATGGCCGGACCCCCAGACCGGACCCGGCCATGCCGGATCGCCGCGCGTCCGCCCGATCACATGGACGTGCAGCTGCGGCACCATGTTGCCCAGCGCCCCGACATTCATCTTGTCCGGCGCGAACAGCCGCTCCACCACGCGGGAGGCCAGCGCGATCTCCCGCATCAGCGTCGCCTGATCCCCGTCGCCGAGCCGGTGGATTTCCACGGCGCCCGCGCGCATCGGCACCAGGATCAGCCAGGGCCACAGCCGGTTGTTCATCAGCAGGACCCGGCAAAGCTCCAGATCGGTCACAGGACAGGTGTCGGCCTGTAGCCGTTCATTAAGGGAAAACATGCTTCACTCCTCTCTGGCACTGGCTGTCTGGTACTGGCCGGAAGCATCATCCGGGAATAATCCGGAGGCTGCTCTGTTGTAGCCGGCAGTGGCGGGCCAACCGCGAAGCTTGTATAGAAGGCCGTGCGCGCCGGCCATATGGCACGGGCGGCTTTCGTTGGACGTTTATAGAGTTCGGTCCGAGGCAATGGTCGGGGCGGCAACGATCCCCTTGCGCCATTTCCGCGGGCCGTATCCATGTTTTCTGGTGCGGCGAGCGAGAACGACCCACATGCGCAAATCGGCCTTTGCGGTTCTGATCCTGGTGATCCTCGGCAACATCGCCTTCTGGGCGCTGTGGAACCGTCCGGTGGACGAGCGGTCCTGGGCCGGCGCCATCACCGGCGTCGCCTATACCCCCTTCCATTCGGACAAGAGCCCGTCGAAGGGCGACAAGGCGTCCGCCGACGACATCGAAAAGGACATGACGGCGCTGGAAGGCGCGGTGAAGGCCGTCAGAACCTATTCGACCACCGACGGCTCGGAAATGGTCGCGGCCATCGCCGCCAAGCACGGCCTGCCGGTGACCGCCGGCGCCTGGACCGCCGGCAAGCCGGAGATCGACGAGCCCGAACTGGCTGGCCTGATCAAGCTCGCCCGCGCCAACAGCAACGTCCGCCGCGTGCTGGTCGGCAACGAGGCGATCCTGCGTGCCGACCTGACGGTCCCGCAGGCCATCGAGTACGTCAAGCGGGTGAAGAAGAAGGTCAACGTCCCGGTCTCCATCGCCGAGCCGTGGCACGTCTGGCTGAAGAACCCCGAGCTGGCCGACGCGGTGGACTTCCTCGCCGTCCATCTGCTGCCCTACTGGGAAGGCGTGCCGGTCGACCAGTCGGTCGATTACGCCATGTTCCGCTACAACGAGCTGAAGGCGAAGTTCCCCAACAAGCACATCCTGATCGGCGAGATCGGCTGGCCGGCCGACGGCCCGTGGCGCCGCGGCGCCGAGGCGAGCCAGGTCAATCAGGCCAAGTTCATCCGCAACTTCCTGAACGTCGCCGCCCAGAACAAGCTCGACTACTTCATCATGGAGGCCTTCGACCAGCCCTGGAAGCGGGAGATCGAAGGCACGGCCGGCACCAGCTGGGGCCTGTGGGACTATCAGCGCAACCCGAAATTCCCGATGATCGGCGGGGTGCACGAGGTCCGCAACTGGGAGATCAAGTGCGCCACCGCCGTGGCGCTGGGCTTCCTGCCGCTGGTGTTCTTCCTGTGGCGCCGCAGCGACCTGAAGATCGGCGGCCAGATCTTCTACGGCGGGCTGATCCAGGCCGTCGCCTCCGTGCTGGTCTTCACCGTCAGCGCCGCCTCGGCCGCCGGCCTCGCGCTCACCACCGAAATCGCCTGGGGCCTGCTGATCTTCTGCCAGCTGGTGCTGTTCGCGGTCATGCTGATCGACGGCATGGAGCTGACCGAGGTCGTCTGGCAGCACAAGTTCAAGCGCAAGTTCATCCCCTGCTCCGCCGCCCCGCTGCCCAACGCGGCGAAGGTGTCGATCCATGTGCCCTGCTACAACGAGCCGCCGCACATGGTCATGCAGACGCTGGACGCGCTGGCGAACCTCGACTACCCGAACTACGAAGTCCTGCTGCTGGACAACAACACCAAGGATCCGGCGGTCTGGCGGCCGATCGAGGAGTATTGCCGGAAGCTGGGGCCGAAGTTCCGCTTCTTCCACCTCGACAACTGGCCGGGCTTCAAGGCCGGCGCGCTGAACTTCGGTCTGGCGCAGACCGCCCCGGATGCCGAGCACATCGCCGTCATCGACAGCGACTATCAGGTCCATCCCGACTGGCTGAAGGCGACCATCCCGCACTTCAACCGGCCGGAGGTCGGCTTCGTCCAGTCGCCGCAGGATTATCGCGAGTGGGAACACGACCTGTTCCAGCGGATGACCAACTGGGAATATGCCGGCTTCTTCCACATCGGCATGATCCAGCGCAACGAGCGCAACGCGATCATCCAGCACGGCACCATGACCATCATCCGCAAGTCGGCCCTGGAAAAGGTCGGCCGCTGGGGCGAATGGTGCATCACCGAGGACGCCGACCTCGGCCTGCGCCTGTTCGAGCATGGCTATGAAGCCGTCTACATGCCGGAGAGCTACGGCAAGGGCCTCGTGCCCGACAGCTTCTCCGCCTACAAGACGCAGCGCTTCCGCTGGGCCTACGGTGCGGTGCAGATCCTGAAACATCATTGGCGTCAGCTGTCGCCCGGTGCCAAGGAGCTGACCGCCGGCCAGAAATACCACTTCATCACCGGCTGGCTGCCCTGGTTCGCCGACGCCGCCCACATGGTGTTCGGCATCGCCGGCATCCTGTGGTCCATCGGGCTGATGGCCTTCCCGAAATATTTCGAGTTCCCGCCCAACGTCTTCATGATCCCGACGCTCAGCGTCTTCGCCTTCAAGGTCGGCGCCTCGCTCTGGCTCTACGAGGCGCGGGTGAAGTGCGGCTTCTGGGACAAGGTCGGCGCGGCGGTGGCCGGCATGGCGCTGACCCACACGGTCGGCCGCGCCATGTGGCTCGGCATCTTCACCTCCGGCCGCCCCTTCGTCCGCACGCCGAAGTGCGAGAACCAGCCGGCGCTGATGCAGGCCTTCCTGATGGCGCGGGAGGAACTGGTTCTGCTGGTGTCGCTGTGGGGCGCGGCGCTCGCCATCGTCATGGTCTTCGGCCATGAGAACCGCGACGCCTTCATGTGGTCGGGCCTGCTGGTGGTGCAGTCGCTGCCCTATCTGGCCGCCTTCATCACCGCGCTGATCAACGTCTTCCCGACGCTGGGATTCGGCAGGAACAAGCCGCAACCGGCCGACAATGCGGTGGCCGGCGCTGGCGACTGATGGTCATAGGCCGGCGCTTCGGCTTGGAAGGAAGCGCCGGCTCTGCCAGACTTGATCGCTGACGGGGCGGTTCCCCGGGAGGCGGCCATCTGGGAGACTGTCCATGTCCGGCAATGTCCACGGTGTCGGCCCACCGGAATTCAGCGTCCGCACCACCGCGGGCGTCGAGCGGGCCGGCAGCGCCACCGACCGCAACCACCGCCGCAACCCGCGGCGGGAACAGCAGGAGCGTGAGCAGGAGCGGCGCGAGCAGAACCCGCCGAACCCGCAGCGCCGCCGCCTCTACGATCTGCTGTTCGATGAGGTCGACCAGTTCGACGGGCTGGACGAGCGGCAACGCAGCCGGCTGAAGGACAGCCTCCGCAACCATCTGTCCCGAAGTACCCCTGCCAAACCGAGCGCGGCGCCGTCGGTTCCTCATGACGAGGAGGCGCTGGCCGAGGCCCTGCTGAAGGATCCGGCGGCGCCGATCCCGGTCGATCCCGACCACATCGTCCAGGCCGTCACCGCGGCAGCGCCGGCGCAGGATGCGGAAACCGCCCGGATGGCCGAACAGCTGCGCGACTGCCTCTCCCGCAACACCGACCGCGCGCGCAAGGTGGCGGTCTATTTGCACCTGCTGCTGACGCTGGAGGGAGCGTTCCGGCCGCATATGGTGGTGGATGTGTAGGTGAGGGTATTCGCCAGCCGACACCCCAAAGCGAAAAGCCCCGCTTTCCTTTCGGAAAGCGGGGCTTTTCGTCACAGATGACCGTTCGGCGTCACTCCGGCGTGGAGGCTTCGCCGTCGGCTTCCGGGGTGCCCATCATCGCATCGGCGACCAGACCGGCGTTGCCGCGGATCTTGGCCTCGATGGCGTCGGCCATCTCCGGGTTGTTGCGCAGATAAGTCTTGGCGTTCTCGCGGCCCTGGCCGATGCGGGTGCCGTCATAGCTGAACCACGCACCCGACTTGTCCACCACGCTGGCCTGGATGCCGAGGTCGAGCAGCTCGCCGACCTTCGAGACGCCCTCGCCATACATGATGTCGAACTCGACCACGCGGAACGGCGGGGCCATCTTGTTCTTCACCACCTTGACGCGGGTCTGGTTGCCGACGACGGCGTCGCGGTCCTTGATCGCGCCGATGCGGCGGATGTCGAGACGGACCGAGGCGTAGAACTTCAGCGCGTTGCCGCCGGTCGTCGTCTCCGGGTTACCGAACATCACGCCGATCTTCAGGCGGATCTGGTTGATGAAGATCACCAGGCAGTTCGACTTGGAGATCGAGCCCGTCAGCTTGCGCAGGGCCTGGCTCATCAGGCGGGCGTGCAGGCCGACATGGCTGTCGCCCATCTCGCCTTCCAGTTCGGCGCGCGGCACCAGCGCCGCGACCGAGTCGACCACCAGCACGTCGATGGCGCCGGAGCGCACCAGCGTGTCGGCGATCTCCAGCGCCTGCTCGCCGGCATCCGGCTGGGAGATCAGCAGCTCGTCGATGTTGACGCCCAGCTTGCGGGCATAGGACGGGTCGAGCGCGTGCTCCGCATCGACGAAGGCGCAGGTGCCGCCGGCCTTCTGGGCCTGGGCGATGGCGTGCAGGGCCAGCGTGGTCTTGCCCGAGCTTTCCGGCCCATAGATTTCGACGATGCGGCCCTTCGGCAGGCCGCCGATGCCCAGCGCGATGTCGAGACCGAGCGAGCCGGTGGAAATCACCTCCGTCTCGACCAGGTTCTCCTTGGCGCCGAGCTTCATGATCGAGCCCTTGCCGAACGCGCGTTCGATCTGGCTCAGGGCGGCATCGAGCGCCTTCTGCTTGTCCATGGAATCCTTCTCGACCAAACGAAGCTGTGCGGACGACATGCCCGGTACCCCTCTCTTAGAACACACGGTCGGCGCTCTTGCAACGAAGCTGAATGTACTCTCTTCGTTCTTGTTTGCAAGCGCCGATGTTGCCTGTGCGTTCCTATTTTACCGGGGTTATCCGGGCTCGTTTTCGCGAACGAATTCGCTCCTCCCAGCCCCCGTCACCGCCCCCCCTAACGCCCGTCGCGGATGACCTCCTTCACCTTGGAAGCCAGCTGCTTCAGCGAGAAGGGCTTGGGCAGGAAATGGGCGACTTCGACGCCGTCGATCTCGCCCAGCCGGTCCTCGGCGTAGCCGGAGATGAAGATGACCCGCATCTCCGGGCGCAGCCTGCGGACATGGCGGGCCAGCGTCGGGCCGTCCATCTGCGGCATCACCACGTCGGTGATCAGCAGGTCGATGGAGGCGCCGTTGGTCTCGATCTGCTGCAAGGCCGCCTCGCCGTTCTTGGCTTCCAGCACCTGATAGCCCTTGTTGCGCAGCGCGCGGGCGGAGAAGACGCGCACCGCGTCCTCGTCCTCCACCAGCAGGATGATGCCGGTGCCGGTCAGGTCGCTGCCGCGCCGCTCGCGCGGCTCCGCCGTATCGACCGGCCGCAGCTCGCCCTGGTGGTGAGGCAGCAGGATGGTGAAGGTGGTTCCCTCCCCCACCGCCGAATCGACCAGCACGAAGCCGCCGGTCTGCCGCACGATGCCGTAGACCGTCGACAGGCCGAGCCCGGTGCCCGACCCGACCTCCTTGGTCGTATAGAAGGGCTCGAAGATGCGCTGGAGATTCTCCCGCGCGATGCCGCAGCCGGTGTCGATCACCTCGATGGAGACATAGCTGCCGGCCGGCACCGTCTCGTGCTCCCGCCGTTCCGGCTGGCTGACGACGTAGTTGGTGGTGTTGACGATCAGCTTGCCGCCGCCGGCCATGGCGTCGCGGGCATTGACCACCAGATTGATGATGACCTGCTCCAGCTGGTTCTGGTCGACCTTGACCAGACCCAGGTCGCGGCCATGGATCATCTTCAGCTCGATGTTCTCGCCGATCAGCCGGCGCAGCAGGTTCGCCAGCTCCGCCAGCACGTCGGTCACGTTGATGACGCGCGGCTGCAGGGTCTGCTGGCGCGAGAAGGCCAGCAACTGCCGCACGAGGTTGGCGGCGCGGTTGGCGTTCTGCTTGATCTGCATGATGTCGCTGAAGGACTGGTCGCCCGGCTTGTGCCGCAGCAGCAGCAGGTCGCAGAAGCCGATCATCGCCGTCAGCAGGTTGTTGAAGTCGTGCGCCACGCCGCCGGCCAGCTGGCCGACCGCCTGCATCTTCTGCGACTGGGCGAACTGGGCCTCCAGGCTCTTGCGCTCGGTCATGTCGATGAAGTGCAGGATCAGGCCGACACCGTCGCCGCGCGCCCCATCGCCCCTGGCACCATCCGCGCGGCCATCCGTCCGCACCGGGTTGGCGAGGCGCCGGGCATAGAGCTGGGCGGTCAACTCGCGCCCACCGGACAGCCGGACCTCCAGCGGGTGGGCGGGGTCGGCGCCGCCCTGCACCGCCCGCAGCCGGGCGATCACCGCCTCGCGCTCCACCGGAACGATCAGGTCGGCCATCGGGCGGTTGATGACGCTGCCGGACTCGCTGCCGATCAGCGCCAGGAAGGCCTCGTTGCATTCGGTCAGCTGTCCGGTCTCGTCGACGAGCGCGATGCCGATGGGCGCATCCTCGAAGAAGCGCTGGAACCGCTGCTCGGACTGGCGCAGCGCCTCCTGCCACTCCCGTTCCGGGGACAGGTCGCGCACCACTGACCGCGTGTGAATGGTGCCGTCGTCGGCATGCACCACGCTCTGCGCCACCGCGACCTGGAACCGCCGGCCGCGCAGACCCACCATGGTCAGCTCGCCGCGCTGCTCGCCGCCGCCATGGTCGAACAGGTCATAGGGGGCGGCGGAAACCGGCGGCGCCGCCAGGATGCCGTGCAGCCGCGATTCACCGTCGGTCAGGTCGCCGGGGGCCGCCTCCAGCCATTGCGCCAGGGTGGCGTTCACGAACAGGAAATGGCCGTTCTGATCGACCGAGAAGAAGCCGACCGGCGCATGCTCCATGAAGTCGGCGAGCTTGGCCTGCTCGCGCAGCATGACATGCTCCAGCTCTCGCCGGGCGGTGATGTCCTCGATCCGCCAGTGGACGGAGCCGGGGAAGCCGGCCACCGGCTGGCCCTGCACCTTGCGCCATTCCGGAGGGTGGCCGTCCAGCGCCGGGATCGCCAGCTCGGCCGAGGCGGCGCCCCCTGCCTTCACCCGTTCGCGCAGGCGGCGGAATTCGCGCGCGCTGTCGGGGTCGCCGGAGAATTGGCGGGCCAGGGCGTCCAGCGGCCGTTCGCCGCGGCGCCAGCCCGCCAGCTCGCGGAAGGCGGCGTTGACGAACACCACATCGTCCGTTCCGTCGCAGACCAGCTGTCCGGCCGGCATCCCTTCCAGCGCACCGCCGAGAAGCGCGCCGATGTGAGCCGACCGCCGCACCACCGACACGCTGCGGGCGATCAGCAGGGCGACGCCCAAGGCCACCAGCGCCGCCCCCAGCCAGCCGACCGCATCGCGCTCCAACAGCAGTCCGGCGGCCAGCACCAGCAGTCCGGCCGGCGCCAGCGCATATTGGAGCAGCATCGACACCCCGCGGGACGAAGTCTTGCGGTTCACTGCATTGCGCGCGCTGTCGGAAAGGGAAGTTGTGTCGTCCACCAATACTCCAAACCCCACACGGTCCGGCCGGGAAATGCCCCGGTCCGACTTGCCCGTCACACCACCTGCGATGGCCGGCCGATCCAACCGATCCAGCCGCCTCCGTCAACCGCCCCATCAACCATCACGAGGCCGGATCCGTTGCGCCCATATCGGTTGCACCCGGATCAATTGCGCAGCGACCGCCCTTTCAGCTTGAAGACATAGGTGATGACTTCGGCGACCGCCCGATAATGCTCGGATGGCACTTCCGCGTCGATATCGCAAGCGGCATAGAGCGCACGGGCAAGGGGCGGGTTTTCTATGACCGGCACATTGTTCGATTCGGCGATCTCGCGAATCTTGAAGGCGACCTGATCCACGCCCTTCGCCAGCACCATCGGCGCGCCCATCTGGGTCGGATCGTATTTCAGCGCAACCGCAAAGTGGGTCGGGTTGGTGACCACCACGTCGGCGTTCGGCACCGCGGCCATCATGCGCTTGCGCGCGCGTTCGAACCGGATCTGCCGGATGCGGCCCTTGACCACGGGGTCGCCTTCCTGCTGCTTGTGCTCGTCCTTCACCTCCTGCTTGGTCATCTTCATCTTCTTGTCGAACTGCTGCTTCTGCCAAACGAAGTCGCCGGCGGCGATGAAGGTCAGGACGACGAGAACCCAGACCAGCAGGCGATGGGCAAGCCCGTCCATCTGCAACAGCATGGCGACGATGTCGATGCCGATATAGGCCTCGATGCCGCCGAACATCGGCACCAGAGCCATATAGGCGACGCCGCCGACCACCCCCAGCTTGACGATGCTCTTCAGCAGCTCCACGCCCTGGTTGGCCTTGAACATGTTCATCAGGCCGGGCAGCGGGTTCAGCTTGCCGAACTTCGGCGAGATCAGCTCCCACGAGACATGGAAGCCGGTCTGCCCGATGGTCGACATGACGCCGGCCACCACGAACAGCAGGATGGGCAGCCACAGCGCCCACATGGCGTCGCTCATCACCCGGAACAGCAGCGCCCCGACCCCGGCCCGGTCGAAGGTGATGCGGTCCAGGTTCTCGAAATAATAGTTCAGGCGGAAGACCATCCCCTTCAAGGTGCCAGGCAGGATGGAGACCAGAACCACCAGCATCGCCGCGACCATCAACCAGTTCGCGGCCTCGCGGGTCATCGCGAACTGGCCCTGCTTGTGGGCCTCGTCGAGCTTTTTTCCCGTCGGGTCTTCTGTTTTGGAGGACTCGTCAGCTTCTTCCGACACCGGCGTCCTCCCTCTACAGCGGCTTCAGGAATTCGATGAAGGTCGATTCGAAGCGCGACAGCCAGAACAGCATCATCGCCCCCAGCGTCAGGGCGAACATGAACAGGCCCAGCAGCACCTGGACCGACGTGAACAGCTGGAACACCTGCACCTGCGGCGCTAGCTTGTTCAAGAGCCCCAGCGCCAGCGCGAACAGGATGCCGGTGATCAGGAAGGGGGCGGCCATCTGCACCCCCATCATGAAGCTCTTCGACACCAGCTGTCCGATCACATTCGCCATGTCGTCGATCGGGATCGCCGCCCCGGGCGTGAAGGTTGAATAGCTGTCGACCACCGCCATGATCAGCAGATGGTGCAGGTCAGTGACGAACAGCAGAAGCAGCCCCAGCCACCCCATCAGCGAACCGGGCAGCGATCCGGCCGACGCCATTGCGGGGTTGAAGATCTGCGCGTTGGCCAGCCCGCTCTGCAGGCTGATGATGGTGCCGGCCACCTCCAGCGCGCCCATCAGCAGCCGGGCGATGGTGCCCATGAAGATGCCGATGGTCATCTCGCCGGCGGCCAGCACCAGCAGTTGGAACGGATTGCCCGGCATCGGCGGCAGCATCGGCCGGATCGCCGGCGCCACCACCATGCTGACCACCAGCGCGAACAGCAGCCGCGCGCGGGTGGGAACGAAGGCGTCGCCGATGGTCGGCATCACGCTGAAGGCGGTGCCGACCCGCATGAAGACCAGCATCCAGACGAAGATCTGTTCGCCCAGCAGCTGTTGCAGGATGTTCATTGGCCCGCCGCGGCGGCGGTCGGGGCCGGGGCGGGCGTCACGCCGGTGCCGGGCGTGAAGGGCGCGCCGCCATTCTCGTTGGCGCCGACGCCGATGGCGACGATGCGGTCGGCGACCTCATGTTCGAAGAACTCGGTCAGCTTGCTTAGCATGAACGGCATCAGCAGGATGCTGAGCCCGAAGACCAGCATCACCTTCGGCACCATGGCGATGGTCTGCTCGCTGATCTGGGTGACGGCCTGGAAGATGGAGATGACGGTGCCGAGCGCCATCATGATGACCAGAATCGGCCCGCACACGATCACCAGCGTGACGATCGAGGTGCGGCAAAGCTCGATGACTTCGGTCTCGTTCATAACTGCAAGCCAAGCATGGCGGCATCTGGGATCGGGCGCAGGCCGTCACATCGGCATGCGCAGGATTTCCTGATAGGCGTTCAGCACCTTGTCGCGCACGGCGGTGACGGTCTGCAGCGTCACCTCGGCATTGGTCACCGCCTGGACGACGTCGCTCAGGTCGGCCTTGCCGACAGCGGCCAGCGCCGACATGTCCTCGCTCTTCTTCAGGGTGCCGATGCTCTCCTTGGCCGCCTGCTCCAGCACGTCGCCGAAGGACGCGCCGTCGCGCGCGGCCATGCCGGGGCCGGTCGTCTTGGCGGCGGTGGTGGCATAAGCCGCGGCGGCGTTCAGCGGATTGATCATGGCGGCGGTTCCGGTCGGTCAGGAAAGATGGCGGGCTTGGACTTGCGGGCCTGGGTCGGGGACCTATCAGGTGCGCAGAAGGTCGAGCGTGCGGGTCAGCATCTGGCGCGCGGTGTCGATGGCCGACAGGTTGGCTTCGTAGCTGCGCTGGGCCTCGCGCATGTCCATCGCCTCCACCACCGAATTGACGTTGGGCATCAGGACATAGCCATCCGCGTCGGCCGACGGGTGCGACGGGTCGTACTTGCGCTGGAAATCGCTCTTGTCGACATCGACCTTGGCGACGCGGACCTTGTCGACGTCCATCGCCCGGTCCAGCTCGTTCTTGAAGATGACGGTCTTGCGGCGATAGGGCAGATCGCCGGGCGTTTCGGCGGTGGTGTTGGCGTTGGCCAGATTCTCCGAAATGACCTTCAGGCGCGTGCCCTGCGCCTTCATGCCCGAGGCGGACACCGCCATCGACTTGTAGAGATCCATCGCACCGCCTCCTCAAAAATCCGGCCGGAAAGACACTCAGCTGCCCGAGCGGATCGCCGACTTGATCATCGCCACCTGCTTCTTATACAGGTTCGTGATGGTCTGATAATCCATCGAACTCTGGCTCATCCGCATCATCTGGTCTTCCAGCACGACGTTGTTGCCGTCCGGCGCCGTCTCGTACGGATCGCGTACCTTCTGTTCCTGGGCCATGCCGCCGGCGCCGCGGGTGCCGGCGAGATGGGACGCGTTGGTCGTAACCGGGGTCAGCCGCCGGCTGTCGCTCAGCGCGTCGCGGAAGCTGAAGGGCTTCAGGTCCCGGCTCTTGTATTCGGGCGTGTCGGCGTTGGCGATGTTCTGCGACAGGACTTCCTGGCGTTGGGTCAGCCAGTCCATCTTGCGCGACATCAGTTTGAAGAGTCCGAGATTTCCGAGGTCCATCGCCCTGATCCCGCCACCAAGACCGCCGCCGATTCCGCCAAATGCCGCCCTGACGGCGGCGTCCGGCAAGGATATCGCCATAGAGGACAATGGTCGCCCGTTTGCGTTAACGAAGGATGAATCCTTACCTGCTCGAATCGGTTGGGATGACCGCCTTTACAGTTCGTTAAGCCTACCGGTCCAGGATGCGGCGCAGGAAGGACCCTCCGACCAAGGCCGCCTGTTGTCCGCGCAAGCCCGCCCTCCCGCCCCGTCGCCTGCCGGCCCGACTGCCGGCAAGACGGCGTCTCCCGCCCGGCGCCCGGCCCAACGCCCGGTCGCGGTGGCGCTGAAGTACGAACTGGGCACGGAAAGCCTGCCGCGGATCGTCGCCACCGGCAAGGGCACGGTGGCGGAGCAGATCCTGGAGGTCGCCTTCGCCAACGGCGTGAAGGTGCGCGAGGACGCCGATCTGGTCGAGATCCTGTCCGCCATCGAGGTCGACAGCGACATTCCGGTCGAAGCCATCGCCGCGGTGGCCGAAATCCTGGCCTATGTCTACCGCGCCAACGGCACCCTGCCGCCGGAGCCGCGATCCGAAGAGAGTCCGGAGGAGGACACGCCGTGACACGTCCGCCATCCATGCCGCCATCCATGCCGCCGCCCATGCCGCCATCCTCCCTATCGCCCTCCCCCGCTCCTCCCCATCCCGACGGCGCCGAGTCGGCCGCCCGCATCGCGCAGCAGGCCGCGGCACTGGGCGCCACGCTCGACGACGCGCGGGCACAGGCGGAGGCCGGCGTGCTGATCGACCTCGCCGGGTTGGAGGACCGCGTCGCCCGTCTCTGCCTCGCCGCGGAGGCGCTGCCGCGGAGCGAGGCGCGCACGCTGCTCGGCCCGCTCGGCGATCTGGTCGCGGCGCTGGGTCCGCTGGCCGCCGCCCTGACCGATCAGCAAAGGGGACGGGAGGAGGTCATCGCCGCCGCACTGGCCGGCCGCGACGATCCGCACACCGCGCGCCAGCGCGCGGCCGCCGCCTATGGCCGCAGCGCCGGCCCGGCCGGGTCCGGTCTGGCAGATCCCGGCCTGGCAGATCCCGGCCTGCCCGCCGACACGCCCTGATCAGAGAAAGCCTGCCGTTTCCATGGATCTCGACCAGTATATCAAATTCCTGATGGCGCTCGTCTTTGTGGTCGCGCTCATTATGGTCGTCGCCTGGGTGATGCGCCGGATCGGCATGGCCGGCGGAACGGTGCGCGGACGCGCCCGCCAGCGCCGGCTGAGCGTGGTGGAGGCCCTGCCGATCGACGCCAAGCGGCGGCTGGTCCTGGTCCGCCGCGACGACCGCGAGCATCTGATCCTGCTGAGCGCCAACGGCGACCTGCTGGTCGACAGCACGCCGGCGGGCGGGTTCGACAGCGCGCTCGCCGGGGCGGAGGCCGCACCGGGCGACACCCCCCGCCCGGCGGGGAGCGATCCGCGATGAAGCGGTTCATCCTCCGTCGTCTCCGGGCCTGCTGGAAGCCGGCCGCCGCCGGGCTGGCGTTGGCGCTCTGCGTCGGCGTGGCGTTGGGCCTGAGCGCCGGGCCGGCGCTGGCGCAGAGCCTGACCTTCGACCTGGGCGACGCCGGCGGCACCGCCACCGGCCGCATCGTCCAGACCATCGGGCTGATCACGGTGCTGTCGCTGGCGCCGTCGATCCTGATCATGATGACGGCCTTCACCCGCATCGTCATCGTGCTGTCCTTCCTGCGCAACGCGCTGGGCGTGCAGCAGGTGCCGCCGACCACGGTGATGATGTCGCTGGCGCTGTTCCTGACCTTCTTCGTCATGGCCCCGGTGTTCGAGCGCAGCTACACCCAGGGCATCCAGCCGCTGATGAACCAGGAAATCGACGAGATGGAGGCGTTCCGCCGGACGATGGCGCCGCTCCGCGATTTCATGCTGCATCACACCGCCGAGAAGGACCTGCGCCTGTTCATGGACATGGCCCGCATCCAGTCCGTGCCGGAGGCGAACGACATGCCTCTGCATGTTCTGGTCCCGGCCTTCATGATTTCCGAGATCAAGCGCGGCTTCGAGATCGGCTTCCTGCTGTTCCTGCCCTTCCTGATCATCGACATGGTGGTGTCGTCGATCCTGATGTCGATGGGCATGATGATGCTGCCGCCGACCATGGTGGCGATTCCGTTCAAGATCATCTTCTTCGTGCTGGTCGACGGGTGGTATCTGATCGCCGGTTCGCTTGCCCGCAGTTTCGGGACGCTCTGAGGCGACACGCACAGCGGGAAAAGTCCTGCGCACTTCGTCGCATCCCCCCGGCGCCGGAGGGGCCGCGCAAGCACGCTCTGGCGTTGGGCGCCGTAAACGCGTATGAGGAAAGGCGATGCGCGTTTACGGCGGGATGGGCGGCAAGGAAGCCGGTCCGCCGGATGGCTTCGACCGTCCACGACCCTCATAAGGCGGAATGGACGGTCCGGGCGCCACAACGGGCGCCATCGAACGGGCGTTTTGAACGACGGACCAACTTCGGACCGCAATCACCGCATGACTGATACCGCTTTGAAGGCCGCGCAGCCCGACACCGGCAAGCTCGCGACGCTGACCCTGGGTGCGCTCGGCGTCGTCTTTGGCGACATCGGCACCAGCCCGCTCTACACGCTGCGCGAATGCTTCGGCGGCGAGCATGGGCTGCCGCTGACCCATGACAACGTGCTGGGCATCATGTCCCTGGTGTTCTGGGCGCTGGTGATGGTCGTCACCGTCAAGTATGTCGGCTTCGTCATGCGGGCCGACAACAAGGGCGAGGGCGGCATCCTCTCCCTGCTGGCGCTGGCGTCGAAGACGCGGCCCGACGCCTCGGGCCGGCTGACCGTGCTGACGGCGCTGGGGCTGTTCGGCGCCGCGCTGTTCTACGGCGACGGCATGATCACCCCGGCGATGTCGGTGCTGTCCGCGGTGGAGGGGCTGGGCGTGGCGGAGCCGGCGCTGGAATCGGCGGTGGTGCCGCTGACCGTCACCATCGTGATCGCCCTGTTCGCCATCCAGAGCCACGGCACCTCGCGCGTCGGCGCGCTGTTCGGTCCGATCATGCTGGTCTGGTTCGCCACGCTGGGCATCCTCGGTCTGCTGGAGGTGATTCAGCAGCCGAGCGTGCTGGTCGCCTTCAACCCGCTCTACGCCATCTCCTTCTTCGCCAACCACGGCGTCGCCGGTTTCCTGGTCCTGGGCGCGGTGGTGCTGGCGGTGACCGGCGGCGAGGCGCTCTATGCCGACATGGGCCATTTCGGCCGCCGCCCCATCCAGGTGGCATGGCTGGCCGTGGTGCTGCCGGCGCTGCTGCTGAACTATCTGGGCCAGTGCGCGCTTCTGCTGAACGACCCGACGGCGGTGCGCAGCCCCTTCTATCTGCTGGCGCCGGACTGGGCGCTCTATCCGCTGATCGGCCTGTCCACCGCCGCCGCCGTCATCGCCAGCCAGGCGGTCATCTCCGGCGTCTTCTCGCTGACCCGGCAGGCGGTGCAGCTCGGGCTCTGCCCGCGTCTCGACATCCGCCACACCTCCAGCGAGGAGGAGGGGCAGATCTACATCCCCCGCGCCAACTGGGGCCTGCTGGCCGCGGTGCTGGGCCTCGTTCTGGTGTTCCAGTCCTCCAGCCGGCTCGCCGCCGCCTACGGCATCGCGGTGACCGGCGACATGATCATCACCACCACCCTGTTCCTGGTGGTGGCCCGCCGCCGCTGGAACTGGAGCCTGCCGCTCTGCTTCGGCGTCGGTGCCGCCTTCCTGACGGTGGAGGTCTCCTTCTTCGCCGCCAATGCGGTGAAGATCCCCCATGGCGGCTGGGTGCCGCTGGTGATCGCCTGCGTCACGCTGGGCCTGATGTCCACCTGGCGCCGCGGCCGCGCGGTGCTGACCAAGCGGCTGGCCGAGGAATCGCTGCCGCTCGACGCCTTCATCCAGCGGCAGGCGAAGAAGGGCGACATCCACCGGGTGAAGGGGACGGCGGTCTTCATGACCTCCAGCTCCAACACCGTGCCGATCGCCCTGCTGCACAACCTGAAGCACAATCAGGTCCTGCACGAGCGCATCGTCTTCGTCACCGTCGTGGTGGACGACGTGCCGCGCGTCCCGGCCAAGGACCGCGTGCTGGTCGAAGGGCTGGCCGACGGCTTCTACCGCATCACGGTGCGCTACGGCTTCTCGCAGGAGCCGAACATTCCCAAGGCCCTGCGCCTGTGCAAGGCGTTCGGGCTGGAGTTCGACGTGATGGCGACCTCCTTCTTCCTGGGCCGCGAGACGTTGATTCCGCAGATGAACTCCCAGATGGCGCTGTGGCGGGAGAAGCTGTTCGTGGTGATGTCGCGCACCTCGGTCAGCGCCACCGACTTCTTCAAGCTGCCGCCCAACCGCGTGGTGGAACTCGGCACGCAGGTACAGCTGTAGCCGGTTGAAGGACGGATCGAAGCACGGACACATACCACCAAAGAATTACGTCCTTCGCTTTCAAAAAATCGGTGGTCCGTTTAGAAATCGCTGTGATCCGAGTGAAAGCATCCTCCGTAACGGTGTTGTGTCCGCGGGAAGCGGACCTTCACCGACATGAGGGAATGCTATGAAGAAGGTTGCCACCGTGGCGATCGCCACCCTTCTTTTTGCCGGTTGCGCCAATGCGGCCATGGAGAAGATGGTCGGCGGCGCGCCGATGTACCCCAGCAAGACCATCGTGGAGAACGCGTCCCAATCCAAGGACCACACCACGCTCGTCGCCGCCGTGAAGGCCGCCGGGCTGGTCGACACGCTGAGCGGCAAGGGGCCCTTCACCGTCTTCGCCCCGACCAACGAGGCCTTCGCAGCATTGCCCGCCGGCACGGTCGACACGCTGCTGAAGCCGGAGAACAAGGGCCAGTTGACCAAGGTGCTGACCTATCACGTCATTCCCGGCAAGCTGGACGCCAAGGACATCGTGGCGGACATCAAGAAGGGCAACGGCAAGGCGATGCTGAAGACGGTGGAAGGCATGCCGCTGACCTTCACCCAATCCGGCGATGCCGTGATGGTCGCCGACGCGTCGGGCAACACGGCCCGCGTCACCATCGCCGACGTCCAGCAGTCCAACGGCGTCGTCCACGTCATCGACAAGGTTCTGCTGCCGAAGTAACCGCCGGACCGGCGGGCAGCACGGAGCCGTGATTGACGCCCGGCATTCCGCGCCGATTTAAGACGTCGGCTTGTCCGCGGATTGCTTGCCGCCGCGATACTGCTTCAAAAACTTCTTGAACATATCCACTTCCGCGACGCGGGAGCGGATCGTGCCGACGTCGATCAGGCCCATCGCCTGTTCGGGGCGGGTCAGAATGCGGAAGGCATCCTCGTTCGGCCCGCCCTTCATCGACCCTTCGAAATCCTTCTTCAGCAGATTCAGCCCGTTGCCGTCGCCGGCCAGCGCCAGCGCGACGGCACGGTTCAGCACGAGCTGCGACATGTTGGGGTCGAGCGGCTTGCCCGGGTTGGGCGGCGCCCCGATCACCTTGTTCAGCGCCAGTGCCGCCGCATCCCACTTCTGCCCCTTCCAGGCGATGTCGACGCGCAGCAGGTTGGCGTTGGTGCTGTCGTCCTGGGCCAGAATCTGCATCGCCTCGTCGCCGCGGTTCAGCTCCGCCAGCGCCTTGGCCTGCATCAGCCGCCGCTCCGCCGCCAGATCGGCCGGCAGGCCGGCGACGTTCGACAGTTCGAGCGCCTTCAGCGCCTCTTCCGGCTTGTTGTCGAGCAGCCGGACCGAGGCCAGCCGGGTGCCGACCCGCGCCTTGTCCAGCCCGGACAGGCGGTATTCGACCTGATGCTGCAGCAGGTCGGCGGCGCGGTTCAGCAGGTCGATGGAAATCAGCCGTTCCGCCAGCTGCCGGATGATCTCGTCGCCGGCCTCGCCCACCGGGGTCAGCTCGCGGAACTGGTCGTAGAGCTGCATGGCGTCCAGCGTGGGCAGGCGCTGCGCCCCATCCTTGTAGAGGTCGGCGAAGATGCGCGACATCTCCTTGGTGATCGCCTCGGCCCGCGGCGTGTCGGCGACCAGGGCCGCCGTTTCCTTCATCGTGTTGAAGCCCTTGGCATATTCGCCGCCGGCGATCAGCACCTCGCCCATGCGCGAGCGGATCTGCATCTCCAGATCGTCGCCGCGCCAGGTGAAGGTCAGGCCGGCCAGCTGCTCCGCCGCCGCGGTCGGCGACATCTTGCCTTCCGACAGCTCCAGATTGGTCAGCGCCAGCCCGGCCTTGGCACGGTAGAAGCGGTCGTAACTGTTGAAGGCGGCGGTCAGCTGCTGGCGTGCCTGATCGATCTCGCCGGTCTGGGCATAGAGCAGGCCGCGCAGATACTGGGTCTGCGGGTTGTCCTCCTGATCCGGGCCGCCATGCTCGATGACGCGGTCGAACAGCCGCTTGGCGGTCGCGGTGTCGCGCGTTTCCAGCGCCGCCTCCGCCGCCCGCAGCCCGAGCTTGCCGAGCATCGGATCGGGATAGCTGTTCAGGATCTGGCCCGACGCCTTGAAGCCGGCCATCGCCTTGGGCCAGTCGCGGCGGTCGGCGGCGATGGCGGCGCGCCACAGATTGGCTTCCGGATTGCCGGCGAGCGAGGGGGTCGACAGGTCGGCCTCGCCGCCGTCGAGATCGCCGGTCAGCACGCGGGCGGCGCCGCGCAACGCCCGGAACTCCGGCCATCCCTCCAGGTCGGGCTGGTTCTGTTGCAGCACGTCCAGCAGGCCGAGCGTCTCCTGCCCGAACCCGTTGGCGAAATAGAAGCGTGCGAGATCGAGCTGCGCCTTCGCCCGTTCCGATTCCGGCGCGTTGACGACGGCAAGCTGGAGATCCTGCCGCGCCTCGGTGAAATGGTCGAGGTCGCCGCGCTTCCAGGCCGGCAGGTTGAACAGCCGGCGCCCCTGCATCTGGGCGGGCTGCGCCTTGGGCGGCTCCATGGCTGCCGACGACCCGCCGGCTGGCGGAACGGGCATCGGCGCTGCGGCCAGTTGCGCCGGAACCGGCTGGGGAGCGGCCGACGGCGGAGCGGAGGCGGCGGGCGGCGGCGGTGACGCCGCGTTGCCGGCATCGGCGGTGGGCGAGATGTGCAGGCCGCCGGCGGTGGTCAGTTCCACCCCCTCCTTGATCGCCCGCACCGTCACATTGTCGGAGATCGGCCGCACCACCACGCCCTGGTAGGAGGCCATGACCTCGAGGTCGGGATAGCGGTGGGGTTCTGGCACCCCCTGCCCCGGGCTGGGAAGCGGCACGACCTGGATGCGGTCGCCGACGTCCGGGTCGGCGAACTGCACGACGTTGGCCGCATCGGGGGCCCGCACCAGCAGCCGGGCGCCCAGCAGGAAATCGGGGTCCGGCTCGACCCGCAGGTCGCCGGTGCTGCCCATGTTGGCGGGGCGGGCGGAGGATAGGATGCGCCATGTGGTGCCCTGCCGCTCCACCGTCGGCCACACCATCGGGCCGATCTTGGTGCGGAAGACGCTGCCGCCGGTCGCCGGCACCGGCTCCACCGCGCCCATCAGCTCGGCGCCGGGACCGCTGAGCTTGCCGGCGCCGATCGGCATCGGCCGGTCGAAGGCGATGTAGAGTTGTCCCGCCCGCGGATAGACCGCGATGGAGGCCGGGCCGCCGGTGTCGAAGGTCAGCACCGGTCCCTTCGGACCCGCCGCCGGCTGGGCCTTTGCATCGGCAGGGGCGGCCGGAGCCGCCTTGGCCTCGGCCGGCGGAGCAGCGGGTGCCGGGTTGGCCGCGGCGGCGTTCGCGGCGACGGCCGACCGGCCGGAGGTGGCCGACGCCACCGTGGGCGCGTCCTTGCCGCCCTCCTTGGCCACGTCCTTCGCCGGCGCAGGCTGGCTGGCGCCTTGATTGCCCTGCCCGGCCGGCGTTCCCTGGGAGCCGGAAGCGGGCGCAGCGGCGGCCGGAGCGGCGCCGTCGCCCTTGGGCAGGCCGGCACGCGACCCCGGATTGCCGACGGACAGCACCATCGACTTGCCCGACGCGCTGTCGCTCACCTCGGCGTCCTGCGGCACGGCGAGCGTGACCGCCAGCGAACCGTCGGGCTGGCGGTAGGATTCGATGTTGC
The DNA here is from genome assembly GCF_042938965.1 of Azospirillum sp. A23. Taxonomy (NCBI): domain Bacteria; kingdom Pseudomonadati; phylum Pseudomonadota; class Alphaproteobacteria; order Rhodospirillales; family Azospirillaceae; genus Azospirillum; species Azospirillum sp. A23. The sequence continues at coordinate 1,620,785 of NZ_CP170667.1, forward strand.
GGATGTTGCGCAGCGGTGCTTTGGGCAGGGCCGACAGGTCGGCGGTGCCGCCCTTGTCGAAGGCGACGGTCACCGCGGCGCCGTCGCGGGTCACCTTGTAGCCGACCGGGGCCGGCCAATCGAAGGTCAGCCGGCTCTGGTCGGGCTGGTCGCCCCCCTGCACCCGCAGCCGGCCGGCGGACGGCACCGGCTTCGCGGCGTCCGCCTTCGCGGGTGCGGGCGGCGCGCTCTCGGCCTTGGCGGCGGCCTGTTGCGGCGCGGTCCCCGCCGCCGCGGGCGACAGATCGATGGCGACGGCGTTGCCGTTGCGGAAGCTCTTCAGCGAAACCGGGCGCTTCAGGTCGAAGGAAACCGTCTTGCCATCGGCCTCCACCCGCCCGGCGGCGAGATAGTCGGGCAACGCCCGCACCAGCCGGTCCAGCGGGGCGTCGATGGGCTCGGTGAAGGCGATGACCAGCCGGTCGCCCTCGACCGCCGCGGTGAAATCGACCTTGCCCGGCCAGTCGAAGACCAGACGGCCGAAATCCTTGTGGGTGCCGCCGCGCACCGGCACGCTGGCGGCGTCGGCCGGCAGGGGGGAGAGCAGGACCGGCACGGCAAGCAGCGCCACCGCCGCGGCACAGCCGCGCAGCCAGCGCTTCCTTCGATTGCCCGAGCCGTCCGTCACCTCAATCCGCTCCTTCCTCGCGCACCACGATGTCGACCGGCAGGCGCCCCCCGCCGCTCGACACATCGGCGGCAATCCCCGCCCCAATCCCTACCCCGTCCAGCGGCATCATCACCGCCCGCGCCACCAGATCGCGGCGATAGCCGGTCTCGCGCAGGGCGGCGGAAACGGCGACCGCCCGCGTCAGCGCCCGTTCCCAGGCGACGCCGCCGGTCGTGTCCTCACGCTCCGCATGGCCGACCAGCTCGATGCGGTTGCCGATGCGGCCGATGACGGCGCCCAGCAGGAACAGCACCCGCCGCCCCTCCTCGGTGAAGGCGGCGCCGGTGGGGTCGAACATCCGCTCTCCCGGCAGGCGGATGACCACCCGGTCATCCTCGCGCCGGACATCGACCACCGCCAGCTCCGCATTCGACCGCAGCTGGCTTCCCAGCAATGCCGCCAGATAATGCAGGTCGATGGCAGCGCGGGCTTCCACCGCCATGGCGTTGAAGGCGGCGCCGGGATCGGCCGGCCGGTCCGACGGGGCGGTGGCGGTCGAGCGCGCGGCGGGGATCGACTCAGACACGCCCTTCGCCAGACGGGTCCAGCGCTCCGCCTCCGGCTCGCTCATCGAATACATCAGCACGAAGAAGGCGAGCATAAGTGAGATCAGGTCGGTGAAGCTGATCAGCCACAGCGTCTTGCGCTGGGCGCCGCCATCGTCCGCGCCCGTCCTGCCGGCGATGCGGGGAACGCGGATCATTTCCGCACCTCGGCTTTCGCCGGTGCCGCAGTCGCCGGGGGGGCCTTGGCGGGCGCGGTCATGACCGTGGCCGGTGCGGTCTTCGCGGCCGGGCGGACCGCCCCGCCCTCGTCCCAGCGCAGGGAGAACAGCAGCCGCACCCCGCCGGGCTCGCCGCGTTCGATCCCGACGGTGACGTTGCGGGCCGGCGCCCCATCCTCGACCAGCGCGCGGGCCAGCACGCCGGCACGGGCGACCGGCCCGGGCGGCTGGCTGGGCGTTCCCGTCGGCCCGATGCCGAGCAGCGCGTCCAGCTCGACCCGTTCGCCCTGGCGCGACTGGCGGAGCGCATCGGCGATGCGGTCAATCAGCCCCTGGCGGTCCGGCCGCAGGGTCATGGTGCCGGGAACGAACAGGTCGTCGGCGGGCAGGCGCACCTCCAGCAGCTGGCCGGGGGCGACCACCTCCACCTTGGAGACCGCAACCGCGGTGGCGAACAGCGTGCCGACATCCTCCAGCCGCTGCACGGCGAAGACGGTCCCGGCGCGCGAGGCCACCGGCTCGGACCCGTCGCGCAGGCGCGGGTCGATGACGAAGCTGGGAAAGGTCCGCTCCAGCGAGGCGGCGACCGCCTTGACCTTCTGCACCGTCTGCACCGAATGGGCGTTCAGCACGATGAAGAAGACCAGAAGCAGCAGGAACAGCGACAGCAGAAGCAGGATGCTGCCGTTGTTCGGGTTGGCATGATCATCGGAACCGCCGGCGCGCCCGGCCCGCAGCAGCAACGGCAACCCGGCGCTTCCCGTCCCCGGGGCGATGCCCTGGGCCGTGTGCCCGCCGCCGGGCCTGCTGATGGGGGAGCCGGGCAGCATGGCGTCAGTCGAAGCTGGCCAGCAGACGGTCGATCTCGTCCTGGTCCATGGCGTTGCCCGGCAGCTGCGGGCCGTGCAGAAGCTGCTGATCGGCCTCTTCCGCGCTCATCGGCTCGAAATGCACGGCGGCCTCCGCTTCCTCCGCCGCCAGCTTCGCCAGCCGCGGGGCGTGGTTCTGGCGCACCTCGCTACCGAAGGCGGCGACGATCATGTCCACCTTCGATTCGATGTGCTTGAGCGTGCGCACCACCTTGCTGATGCGCTGGCCGGTAATGTCCTGGAAGTTGCAGGCCTCGTAGATCGCGGTGATCTGGTCGTTCAGCTTGGCCGAGGTGCCGGCATCCGTCTGTCCGGCGATGGCGCCGATGGCGTCGCAGGCGTCGAAGATGGCGAAGGTCGCCTTTTCCGTCGCACCGATCACCGCGTCCAGCTCGTCCGTGGCGGTGCGGATGTGTTCGTCGCGGATTTCGGCCGGCTGGAGCGCTGCGATCTCCTGCTTGGCCGTCTCGATGTATTTGGCGAGGTCCACGACCTCCTTGTACAGGCGCAGGTCGGTGGCGGAGATGTCGCCGTCCATGCTGCCCAGGATGTTGCGGACGATGTCCGTCACCTCGTCGCGCGACAGCGGCTGTGCGGCTTCCGCAAAGGCGGTGTCGAGGCGCTGTCTCAGGAGCTTCTGTTCCGTCACGGCGGATTGGGCGGAGAAGGTCATCGGGCGTGTCCAGCGAGAGGGGCAAGGCCTTGGCGGAATGTGCCGGAACCTCCCCGGTTCGCGCCCTCCAGCGAGCGCACCGTCGGTGCCTTCCGCAGCGGAGGTTCGATGCTCCGACCGCTTGTGGCGCCCAACCGTCCAAGGAACTGTCCGAGCCGACAAAGCCTAGGACGCGAGGGTTAAGAGCCCGTAAAGATGACCCCGCCAAGGGTCCTGACGCTGCGCCCGAGTGGCCGGCGCGTCACACTGTGGCCGACGCGTCCGCATGGGCGCGGGCCTCGACAGCGGCGCGGTTCAGAACAGACTGGCGGCCGCCGGCGCACCGAGAAGCGCGATCAGGACCAGCACGGTCACGGCAACCAGCCGTTCCGTCGGCGACCAGCGTTTCCAGTCTTTTCTGAAACTTTTCAGTTCGTCGGCCATGACAAACCTTCCGGGGTTCGGGAACTACATTGCAACGCAACGAAACTGCATCCGGGCCAGTTGACGCATGGTTAAAATCGCCCGGCGATACGACAATGCTCGACCACTGGCACAGAATTGCCACAGTCATGCCCAGCTGACCTCTGATCCAGGTCAAAGATCGGCCAAATTTTCGACATTTCCCATCTCGCGTGCGGCGATGCCCCCGTCTCCGGCGGCGTGCCACTTCCGGCCGCTTCCGAAACCGGACGGTAATGCCTAGATGATAAGCTCTAGATCAAGCCTCCGATGCCGGGGGCATCCAGCCTCCAAAGCCGGGGGCATCTGGCCTCCGAAACCGGGGGCGCCGACGGGAGATGCGGATGGCGAGGGGAACCGACCTGAAGATCGGGCTTGCGCTGGGCAGCGGTGCGGCGCGCGGCTGGGCGCATATCGGCGTCCTGCGCGCGCTGGAGGAGATCGGGATCAAGCCCGACATCATCTGCGGCACCTCCATCGGCGCCGCGGTGGGGGCCGCCTATCTGACCGACCAGCTGGACGAGCTTCAGGCCTGGGCGCAGAAGATGGGCTGGCTCGGCATGCTGGGCATCATCGACCTCACCTTCCGCCGCGGCGGTCTGGTGGCGGCCGAGAAGGCGTTCGGGCGCTTCGACAACGAGCGCAGCAACATCCTGATCGAAAAGCTGCCGATGCCCTTCGCCACCGTCGCCACCGACCTGTCGACGGGGCGGGAGATGTGGCTGCGCGACGGCCCGCTGATGTCGGCGGTGATGGCCTCGGCCGCCATGCCCGGACTGTTCCCGGCGGTGCGGCGCGACCACCACCTGCTGGTGGACGGCGCCCTGGTCAACCCGGTGCCGGTCTCGCTCTGCCGGGCGCTGGGGGCCGACATCGTGGTCGCGGTCAACCTGAACAGCGAGCTGTCGCCGCTGGGCCGGCCGACCGGCCGCGGGGCCGGCAAGGGGCTGAACGGGAAGGGAATTGGCGGCAACACGGTCGCGGTCAAGGCGCCGGAGCCGGTGGTGGCCGGCGGCGACGCCGGCTCCCCCGCTTTGTCCCACCTGACCAGCCAGATCTCGACATGGCTCGGCCGCAAGCCCAGCCGGCGCACCCAGTTCCTGGCCGACCAGATCGACGACGCCCATGCCCACAGGCAGATGCCCAACGCGCTGGAGGTGATGGCCGGCTCCATCGACATCATGCAGGACCGCATCACCCGGTCCCGCCTGGCCGGCGAGCCGCCCGACGTGCTGATCGCGCCGCGGCTGGCCCATATCGGCATCCTGGAGTTCGACCGCGCCGCCGAGGCGGTGGAGATCGGCCATGCCGCCGCCTCGATGCTGCGCCCCTCCATCGAACTGGCCCTGCGCCGCGCCTGACCGGTTGCGCTGGAGGCTGTTCCCGTCTTCCGTATCAGCCATATATTCCTCGTGTCCCGGCGTCCGCCCGGGCTACGTCTCCGTTTGCCCCCTCCCCGTTTGCCCTCCCCGTTTGCCCCTCCCCATTTGCCGCGAGAACCAGCGTCCATGAGCCAGTCTGCGCCGTCCGACACCGTCGCCACCCTGCTCGCCAGCGGGACGCCGCATTGGGGCGCCAACGGCACGGTGCTGGACGGCGGCTCCGTCGGCGCCGCCGCCACCGTCACCTATGGTTTCCTGACCAGCGCGCGGCAGGTTTCCGCCACCGACTCCACCGGCTTCGCCGCCATGAGCACGGCTCAGCGCGCCGCCGTCCGGCAGGCGCTGACGGCCTGGAGCGCGGTCGCCAACGTCACCTTCGTGGAGATTTCCGACGCGGCGAGCGCCGCGGTCGCCTTCGGGACCAACCGGCAGCGCGGCCAGTCGGCGGCCTACGCCTATTACCCCTCCACCGGCGTCCAGGGTGGACAGGTGTTCCTGGCCAACGACAGCGCCGGGAACACCAACCCGACGTCGGGCAGCTACAGCTACATGACCGTCATCCACGAGATCGGCCATGCGCTGGGGCTGAAGCATCCCGGCAACTACAACGCCGGCACCGACGACGGGACGGAGGGGCCTTATCTGCCGGCGGCGACGGACAATTATGCGTTCAGCATCATGTCCTACAACGAGAACGCCGCGCTGCCGTCGGGGACCTACCTGACCGGCCCCAGCCTCTATGACATCGCCGCGATCCAATATCTCTACGGCGCCAACATGGCGACCGGGGCCGGCGACACCGGCTACACGCTGAACACCGCCAGCTTCACCACCCTGTGGGACCCCACCGGCCACAACAGCCTGAACGGCGCCGCCCAGACGGCCGACCTGTCGCTGGATTTGCGCAGCGGCCAGTTCAGCAGCGCCGGCGGCACCACCTTCCTGGCGCTGGCCTATGGCACCAGGGTGCAGCTGGCGACCGGCGGCAGCGGCAACGACAGCTTCACCGTCAACAATCTGGGCAATGTGCTGGACGGCGGCGCCGGCACCGACACCGTGGTGTTCAGCGGCCGCCGCGCCCAGTACCGCGTCCAGCTGCTGGACGCCGGCCGCTACATCGTCAGCGGCGCCGACGGCAACGACCTGCTGACCAACATCGACTATCTGCGTTTCGCCGACGGCAGCACCGCCCTGGCGTCGATGGTGTCCGGCACTTTCGACGCACTGCGCTACGTCGCCTCCAACAGCGACCTGATCGCGGCGCTCGGCACCAACGCCGCGGCGGCGACCCAGCATCTCATCGGTGCCGGCGTCTATGAGGGCCGCAGCCTGACCGGCTTCGATCCCTACAATTATCTGGCCGGTTATGGCGATTTGCTGACCAGCTTCGGCAGCGACGTCGCCGCCGCGACCCGCCATTACATCGAGGCCGGCAACCGCGAGGGCCGCAGTTCCACCCTGTTCGACACGCTGTCCTACGAGGCCAGCAACCCCGACCTGATCGCCGCCTTCGGCGACAACCGCGAAGCGGTGGAGCTGCATTACATCGCCAGCGGCCGGCTGGAGGGCCGTTCGCTGACCCGCTTCAACGCCGCCGCCTATCTGGCGGCGAACCCGGACGTCCGCACCGCCGTCGGCGGCAACCTGACCGCCGCCAAGCAGCATTATGTCAGCTATGGCTATGCCGAGGGACGGGCGCTGGCCTGAGCCGGCCCGCCTCCCTCACTTCGCCGGCCCCTATTTCGCCGGCCAGATCCAGGTCAGCTCGTGCTTGTTGTGGTGGAGGTGGAGCACCCGGCCGCCGGGGATCTCCGCGAAGGCGCGGGCGGTCTCATGGTCGGTTTCCGCCTGGAACTTCAGCGTGCAGACGAAACGCTTGGCGAGCCCGCTGTCCATCCACTCCTTCACCAGCCGCAGCAGGCGGGTCGGGTAGCAGATCACATCGCAGCACAGCCAATCGACCGGACCGACCGTCGCCGGCTTCAGGCCGAAGGCGCTCTCCTGGCGGATCTCCACCCGCGGCAGGGCGGCGATGGCCGGATCGAGCGGCGCCTTGTCGACGCTGACCACCGACGCGCCCAGCTCGTGCAGCACCCAGGTCCAGCCGCCGGGACAGGCGCCGAGGTCGAGACAGCGGTCGCCCGGTCCCGGCTGCTCGCCGAACAGGGTCAGCGCCTCCCACAGCTTCAGATAGGCGCGGTTGGGCGGTGCCGTGCGGTTCTCGATGAAGGTCACCTCGCCGTTGCGGAACGGGCTGGAACAATGCGCCGCGGCGATGATGGTGGACTCGTCGACCAGCGTCCAGGAGCCCAGCGGCGCCGTCGGCAGCGGCGACGGGAAGACCACCGGCTTGGCCGAGACATGCGGCAGGTTTTCCTGGATCAGGGCGGCGCGGCGGTGATGGCGCTGCGACCACAGCGCCCAATTGCGCTGGATGCCGCGCAGAGCCTTCGCCCCGCCCTTGATCGAGGGGAACTCGATGCGCACCGGGTCGTACCAGATGTTCTGCGCCCAGGCCGCGGGCCGGGCCGGGCCGTCGACGAAGACCAGCCGGCCATCGACCGACGCGACGTCCCCCAGCTCCGCCACCAGATCGTCGAGGAAGCCGTCCGCCGCCAGATAGACGGTCTGGCCGAGCGGGGTCACCACCGCGCCGGGAACGGCTTGCGGGTCGGTGCCGGGGGCATTCGGGGAGGCGGTTTTGGGGGTGCTGTCGTCCATGCCCCAGGGGCTACCGCTGCCGGCCGTCGAATGCAAGCGCAAGGATGCGGCGCACCTCTTTCGGCGTGACGCGAAGGGGGCTGTGACAAAGCGTCTCGAAACTTCTTATATGCGATTGGCTCGCAATAGCGGCATTGACAACGATTCTCACTCTCAGCTATTGCTGGGCCCGGGACACCTCTTTCGAAACCGACTTTCGCCGAGGGCTTATGTACGTCTGCATCTGCCACGCGTTGAACGATAAGAAGGTCAAGGCTGCGCTCGATCAGGGCGCCACGACCCCGGCCTCGGTGTTCCGCCATCACAATTGCCAGGTCCAGTGCGGCAAATGCGTTCCGACCATGCGCAGCATGGCCAGCGAACACCGCGCCACCTTCGCACAGCAGACCGCCGCTGCCGCTGCCGCCGCCGTTGCGGCGACGCCGGTCGCCGCCCCCTGCTGCGGATCCGCCTTGCCTGAGCCGGCCAATGCCGAGGCGGTTCCCGCCTATGCCATCGCGGCCGAGTGAACACGCGCACACAGGTGTAGGACCGCATTCCCGACGGGTCTACCACTTCCGACTTTGTGCTGAATAACAGGTCTACAACCTCGCCTTAAGGCTGCGACAGATTGCGCGCCGACTATGATTTTTGGGCGGATTGACCCGGCACCGGCGTTCCGGCACAAAAGCGTCACCAAAACAAAAGAACGTCGTCAAAATGACGGCGTATAAAAACAGGAACGGGCCGGATGAAACCGGCCCTGGAGGAAACGCAATCCAACCGGGAAGACTTCCTTGGCCACCGGGTTTGCCTTGTCCTTGATGGGCGGGGCGGCCCGGCGGGATTTGGATTCGGGCAGGTATTCCGCAACTGCGAAATCGCACCGCAAAAATCGGGCGGCATCTCCCAAACGGGCGGTGCCGACTGGGCTTCTGTTGCGTTTTCGCAGTGTCGGCACGGGGATATCTTCACCCGACCGGCCAGGAAGTCAAAAACGGTTGAGGATCAAAGGAGGACACTTCATGAGCCGCCGCAACCGGCAAGCTTTCGACACGTTGAGCCGTGATCTGGTGCTGCGCGCCACCGACCGCATGGAAACCCTGCGATCAATGGTGGAACGCGCGGACAGCGACCGGCGGGAGACGTGGGAACGCACGCTCGACCGTCTCCGCGGCCTGAACAATCGCGCCATTGCCCGCATCGAGGCCGCCCATATGGCCGATGACGACGCATGGCCCTTCGCCCGCGCCCAGGCCGATCAGGCGATGATGGACCTGATGCGCGCGCTCGACGATTTCGACGGCCATCTGCGCCTGATCGCCGCCTGACATCGCCGCCTGTCCGGGCTGCGAACGGTCCCAAATGAAAAGGCCCTCTCCCGCGGGAGAGGGCCTTTTTCATGGGGCAGGACGCACCGACGTCAGGACGCCCCGAAATCGAGGCCCCAGGCCGAGTAGCGTTCCGGATCGTCGACCCAGCCCTCGCGCACCTTCACGAACAGGATCAGGTGGACGCGGCGTTCCAGCATATGGGTCAGCTCGGACCGCGCGGCGGACCCCAGCGCCTTGATCCGCTGGCCGCCCTTGCCCAGCACGATGGCCTTCTGGCTTTCGCGCTGCACGAAGATGACCTGCGAGATCTTGACGGAGCCGTCCTCGAACTCCTCCCACACCTCGGTCTCGACCGTGGCGGAATAGGGAAGCTCCTGGTGAAGCTGGAGGAACAGCTTCTCGCGGGTGATCTCCGCCGCCAGCAGGCGCATCGGCATGTCGGAGATCTGGTCTTCCGGGAAATGCCACGGCCCGTCCGGCAGACGGTCGGCCAGGAACTGCTTCAGATGGGCGACGCCATCCTCGGTGAAGGCCGACACCATGAAGATGTCGGAGAAGATGCCCTCCTGCCGGAAGGCGTCGGCGATGCCCAGCAGGACGTCGCGCTTCACCAGATCGATCTTGTTCAGGATCAGGATGGCTTCGCGCCCCTGCTCCTTCAGCCGGGCGACGATGCTGCGGGTGTCCTCGTCGATGGAGCGGCGCGACACGTCGTAGAGCACGCCGATCACGTCGGCGTCCTCCGCCCCCTGCCAGGCCGCGGCCACCATGGCGCGGTCCAGCCGGCGCTTCGGCTTGAAGATGCCGGGGGTGTCGACGAAGATCATCTGGGCATCGCCCTGGATGGTGATGCCGAGCACGCGGGTGCGGGTGGTCTGCACCTTCGGGCTGACGATCGACACCTTGCTGCCGATCATCGCGTTCAGCAGCGTCGACTTGCCGGCGTTCGGCGCACCGACCAGCGCAATGAAGCCGCAGCGCGGATGGTCCGGCATCGTCGGCAGAGGCGGCAGGACGGAGATGGGCTGCCCGCGCGGGGCGTCCTCATCGTCCTCGTAATCGTCGTCCTCGTATTCGCCGTCCTCGTCCTCGAAGTCGCCCTCTTCGGCGTCCCCCTCAACGTTCTCCGCCGCATCCTCGCCCGCGAGATCGTCCTCATGGTCGAGCGCCCCGTCGTCCGGCACGGGCTCCGGAGTCGGCTCCGCAGCTTCGGAACCGGGCTGGATCTTCGTCTTGTCGATGTCGTCGCGACCGTCAGTCATCGACTTGCACTCCCACCTGGCGCAGCAATGCGCTGGCCGCCTTCTTTTCCGCGATGCGCTTGGAGGAACCGGACCCGGAGACCGGATCCATGCCCTCGACATGCACCGCAACCACGAACAGCGGCTCGTGCGCCGGGCCGCTGCGTTCGATCAGTTCATAGCGGGGCAGCGGCTTGCCGCGTCCCTGCGCCCATTCCTGCAACGTCGTCTTGCTGTCCAGCGGTGGCGGCGTCGCCTTGTCGATCTCGCCGGCCAGCGCCTGCCGGACGAAGCGCGTCACCGGCTCCAGCCCGCCATCGAGATACATGGCGCCCAGCACCGCCTCGCAGGCGTCGCCCAGGATGGTGCGGTTCTCCCGCCCGCCGCTCTGCGCTTCCGCCGGCGACAGGCGCAGATAGGCGCCCAGCCCGATGGCGTCGGCGACGCGGCCCAGCGATTCCCGGCGCACCAGCGCGGCATGCCGCTTGGCCAGCGCGCCCTCGCGCTCGTTCGGATAGCGTTCCAGCAGCCATTGCGCGACGACCAGCCCGACGACGCGGTCGCCCAGGAACTCCAGCCGCTCATAGGCGATGCCCGGCCCCTTGTGCCCCTTGCGGCCGGTCCGCTCCAGCCCCATCAGGCTGGGGTGGGTGACGGCATCGTGCAGGAGCGACGGGTCGGAAAACTCATAACCCAGCGCCTGCGCAAGGCTGGCGACATCCGCGGACCGGGCGGCGCCATCGGGCTGGATGTCGGAGCCGGCGCCCAGATCGGCGGGCGCCTTGGTGACGGTGGACACTTACCGGACTCCGTTGAACAGGCGGCTGAAGCGCAGATCGACCGGCCAGCGCCAGATTTCGTAGAAGCGCGTGCCCTCGTCGAGCGAGAAGAACAGGAATTCGGCGCGGCCGACCATGTTTTCGATGGGAACGAACCCGACCTGCGACGGCACGCGGCTGTCGAGCGAGTTGTCGCGGTTGTCGCCCATCATGAAGAGATGGCCGGGCGGCACCTTGAACACCGGCGTGTTGTCGAGCGGACCGTTGTCCGACTCCTCGATGATGCGGTGGGTGCGGCCGTTGGGCAGCGTTTCGATGAACTGCGCCGTGCGGATGCTGCGGCCCAGCGAATCCGTGGTCACGTAATCCTCGATCCGCTCCCGCTTCACCGGCTGGCCGTTGATGTGCAGGATGCCGCCGATCATCTGGACGGTATCGCCCGGCAGGCCGATCACCCGCTTGATGTAGTCGGTCTTGTTGTCGCGCGGCAGCTTGAACACCGCCACGTCGCCCCGCTCCGGCTCGGAGCCGAGGATGCGGCCCTCGAACAGCGGCAGGCCGAAGCCGACGGTGTATTTGCTGTAGCCGTAGCTGAACTTCGACACGAACAGGTAATCGCCGATCAGCAGCGTCGGGATCATCGACCCCGACGGGATGTTGAACGGCTCGAAGGCGAAGGTCCGCACGCCGAAGGCGATCAGCACGGCGAAGATCACCGTCTTGACGGTTTCGGCGAACCCGGATTCCTTGGCTTTGGCGGTGGGCGCCGTTTCTTTCTGAAAGGTCATTCTGGGGTCGCCGTTTCGGTGGGCGTTTCGGGCATTTCGGACTGGATGGGCTCGGCGCTGATGACGACGAACGCTTCCGCCATCGGGTATTCGTCGGTCAGCGTCACATGGATTTTCGCGCGCATGCCCGGCGGCGTGATCGCCTCCAGCCGGGCCAGCGCGCCGCCGGTCAACCGCATCGTCGGCTGGCCGGACGGCAGGTTCACCACCCCCATGTCGCGCCAGAACACGCCGTCGCGGAAACCGGTGCCCAGCGCCTTGGAGCAGGCCTCCTTGGCGGCGTAGCGCTTGGCATAGGTGGAGGCCCGCGCGTTGTTCTTCGCGGCGGAGCCGGCGCGGCGTTCGGACTTGGCCTGCTCGACATCGGTGAAGATGCGGTCGATGAAACGCTGTCCGAAGCGCTCCAGCGACTTCTCGACCCGCCGGATGTCGATCAGGTCGTTGCCGATGCCGAGGATGGTGCCGGACATCGTCATGCCGGCATTCCGGCGGCCCGCGCCGTGTCCATGGCCTTGCGCATGCGCGCGATGGAGTTGGTCAGACCGACGAAGATCGCCTCGCCGATCAGGAAATGGCCGATGTTCAGTTCGACGATGGTCTGGATCGCCGCGACCGGACCGACGGTGTCGTAGCTCAGGCCGTGGCCGGCATGGCACTCCAGCCCGATCGCCTCGGCATGGGCGGCGGCGCGGACGATGCGGGCCAGTTCCGCCTCGCGGTCAGCAGGGCTGTGGGCATCGCAATAGGCGCCGGTGTGCAGTTCCACCACCGGGGCGCCGAGGCGCTTGGCGGCGTCGAGCTGCGCCGGCTCCGGATCGATGAACAGCGAGACGCGGATGCCGGCGGCGCCCAGCTCGCCGACCGGGCGGACCAGATGGTCGTACTGGCCGATCACGTCCAGCCCGCCTTCGGTCGTCACCTCGGTGCGCTTTTCCGGGACGAGGCAGGCGGCGTGCGGCTTGTGGCGCAGGGCGATGCCCAGCATCTCGTCGGTCGCCGCCATCTCGAAGTTCAGAGGACGGTCGATCTCGGCCATCAGCCGTTCGATGTCGCGATCCACGATGTGGCGACGGTCCTCGCGCAGATGGGCGGTGATCCCGTCGGCCCCGGCCTCGATGGCCAGCTTCGCCGCGCGCACCGGATCGGGATGGGCCCCGCCGCGTGCATTGCGGACGGTCGCCACATGGTCGATGTTCACGCCGAGGCGGAGAATACGGGACATGCAAGGACTCCAAAGCGCCGCCGCCCGCCGGAACGGGCGGGGGCGATTCCGTCTATATAGCGGTGCGTCCGCCATCCGTCACGCCGAACCGACCGACCCAATCGCGGATGACAGGGAATTTACCGTCTCCGCCCCCCGCCCGGCCGAATGGCCGGACCGGCGATCCCGGCGGATTTTCCTTAGTTCGACCTGTGGATCACGCCGCTCAGATACTCGTTCAGATCGCGGAAATCCTTGACGGTCCAGGCGTGCGGCGGGAGCCGGTAGCCGTTTTCCTTCAACGTTCTCGGGATCAGATCCCCGTTTGGCCGCAGGATGATCGACGACACGATGACGCCGGGATAGTCGGCCAAGCGCTTCCGGAAGGCCGCCGTCGTCAGATCGGGGGTCGGAGGGTTGCTCTTGCGCGCCAGCGGACCCGAGCCTTTCGCATCCGCCCCGTGGCACATGGCGCATCTCTCCACGAACAACTTTTCCCCGTTGTCCGCGTGGGCACCATGAAGCGGCGTCAAGCATAAGGCGGCAACCGAAAACGGCAGGAGCAGCCTATCGAGCCGCATGTCCTGTTCTCCCATCGCGCAACTTCATAGTGCGTCCTGGCGTTGCGGCCCTGTTGCGTGCCGGCGGGAGCGTCACCGCCCCCGCGCCCGCTCCACCGAATGGATGGCCGGGGTGGCGCGCAGGGCGGCCATGATGTTGGTCAGGTGCTTGGCATCCTTCACGTCGATGTCGATCAGCAGCTCGAAATAATCGGTGCTGCGGTTCGTGATCTTCTGATGGATGACATTGCCCTGGTTCTTGCCGATCACCGTGAACAGCGTGCCGAGCGAGCCCTGTTCGTTGGCGATGACGACGCTGATGCGGCCGACATGCTCCTCCGGCGAATCCGGGCCGGTCTCCCACGACACGTCGATCCAGCGTTCCGGCGATTCATGGAAGCTTTCCAGCGTTTCGCAGTCGATGGTGTGGATCGTCACGCCCTTGCCGGTGGTGACGATGCCGACGATGCGGTCGCCCGGCAGCGGGTGGCAGCAGCGGGCATAATGGACCGCCATGCCCGGGATCAGTCCGCGGATCGGCAGCGCCGATTCCTTGCGGGCCTTGGCCTTGGGCTTCGGCGCGCTCTCTTCCAGTTCGCGGACGGCGGGAGCGGTCTGGGCCTTGTGGCCGGGGAAGACGGCGTGGAAGACTTCGCGGACCGAATGCAGGCCTGAGCCGACGCCGGCCATCAGGTCGTCCACCGTCGGCTGCTGGAAGATCTTGGTGGCGGCCTCCAGCGCCTTTTCGGTGAACTCGTAGCCTTCCGACTTGAACTGCCGCATCAGCATGCCGCGGCCCAGTTCCATATACTGGGCGCGCTGCTGGGTGCGCAGGAACTTGCGGATGCGGGCGCGCGCCTTGCCGGTGACGACGAAGCGTTCCCAGCCCGGAACCGGCGTCTGCGCCTTCGACGTGACGATGTCGACCTGATCGCCGTTCTGCAGCTGGGTGCGCAGCGGCAGCATGCGGCCGTTGATCTTCGCGCCGACGCAATGGTCGCCGACCTGCGAGTGGACGGCATAGGCGAAGTCGACCGGCGTCGCCCCGCGCGGCAGCGCGATCAGGTCGCCCTTCGGCGTGAAGCAGAACACCTGGTCCTGGAACAGCTCCAGCTTGGTGTGCTCCAGGAACTCTTCCGGCTTCTGCGCATGCTCCAGGATGTCCAGCAGCTCGCGCAGCCAGCGATACTCGCCGCCATTCGGGCGCGGCTGGTGGTCCTGCTTGTAGGCCCAGTGAGCGGCCACGCCCAGTTCGGCGATCTCGTGCATGTCCTGGGTGCGGATCTGCACCTCGATCCGGTTGCGGCCGGGACCGATCACGCCGGTGTGCAGGCTGCGGTAGCCGTTGGGCTTGGGCGTGGAGATGTAGTCCTTGAAGCGCCCCGGCACGACCGGATAATGGGCGTGCACGATGCCCAGCGCCTGATAGCATTCACCGACCGAGCCGACCGTGATGCGGAAGGCCATGATGTCGGACAGCTGTTCGAAGCTGACATTCTTGCGCTGGAGCTTGCGCCAGATCGAATAGGCGGACTTCTCGCGTCCCGACACCGACACGTCGGGCAGACCTTCGGAGGCCAGCAGCTCGCGCAGTTCGGTGATGATGGTCTGGACGCGGTTCTCGCCCTCGCTGCGCAGGCGGGCAAGCTGGGCCAGGATGCTGTCGCGCGCGTCGGGGTTCAGTTCGGCGAAGGCGAGATCGTCCAGCTCGTCCTTGATCTTGTGCATGCCGATGCGTTCGGCCAAGGGCGAGTAGATCTCGATGGTCTCGCGGGCGATGCGGCGGCGCTTTTCCGGCTTCTTCAGGTGGAACAGCGTGCGCATGTTGTGAAGCCGGTCGGCCAGCTTCACCAGGAGGACGCGGATGTCCTCCGACATGGCGATGACCAGCTTGCGGAAATTCTCCGCCTGCTTGGCCTGCTCGCTGTTCAACTCCAGCCGCGACAGCTTGGTGACGCCGTCGACCAGACGCGCGATTTCCTTGCCGAAGACCCGCTCGATGTCTTCGAGCGTGGCGACGGTGTCCTCGACCGTGTCGTGAAGCAGCGCCGTGGCGATGGTGCCGGCGTCCAGCTTCATCTGGGTGAGGATGCCGGCAACCTCCAGCGGATGGAGGAAGTAAGGATCGCCGGACGCGCGCGTCTGCGACCCGTGCGCCTTCATCGAGAAGACGTAGGCGCGGTTGAGCAGATCCTCGTCGGCGGAGGGATCATAGGCCTTGACGCGCTCGACAAGTTCGTACTGCCGGATCATGCGGCCCGACCCGGCGCACGCGGCGCCTCAAATGTGTTCGTGTCGTATCTCAGGGCGGTTCCGTTCGAACCGAAGGGGAGCAGGATGCCCCCCACCCTTGCCTGCGGCGAGGGGGCGTTGCGCCCCCTCCGGGTCCTGCGGTCGTTGTCCAGGATCAGAGGTCTCCGTCGGGATCCTCGGTCATGGCGAAACCGGCGCCCGGCTCCGCATCCATGTCGGCGGCGACGTCGTCTTCCTCGGTCAACTCTTCGCCGTCGCTCTCGCTCATGCCGTCTTCGTCGCCCAGCGAGTTGTTGCCGCGGGCGGCCCAGTCATTCTCGCCGGCCATCAGCTCGACGATCTCTTCCTCGGGCTCGTCCGGCTCGACATGCTTCTGGTGGCCCTTGATCAGGGCGTTCTTCAGATACTCCAGCGACACCGTCTCGTCCGCGATCTCGCGGAGCGCCACGACCGGATTCTTGTCGTTGTCGCGGTCGATCGACAGCGGGGCGCCGCTCGCGACTTCGCGGGCGCGCTGGGCAGCCATCATGACCAGCTCGAAACGGTTCGGAACCTTCAGGACGCAATCTTCAACGGTAACGCGGGCCATGCCAGACGAACTCCGGATTCATAGGAGGCTCTAGACTATATGGATGTGGCCCGATAGGTGCAAGCGCGAACGACAGCGCTGCTGCATTGCGTCGGGGGAACACCCCCGTACAAGCTCAATATCCATCCGGCCTGAGGCCCGAAAATAGTAGGCAATCCCTGCCTCTTGTATGTTTGCCCACAATACACTAGGTTTCGAAATTGGAACGCGAGCTTTTGCGCATGTTCCGATACATTTTCAACAAGCAGCGATGGAAGGATCCAGGCATTGGACCGCAATTCGACTTTGCCGCGCGATGTCAGCAAGTTGTTTTACAAAGAAGAACGTCTCGCACTTTTTATCGACGGCGCCAACCTCTACGCCGCAGCACGTTCACTTGGCTTCGATATTGATTACAAAAGGTTGCGTGACGGCTTCGCCGGGGAAGGCAGGCTTGTGCGCGCCTTCTATTACACCGCCCTCGTCGAAGATCAGGAATACTCCCCGATCCGCCCGCTGGTCGATTGGCTGGACTACAACGGCTACACCATGGTGACCAAGCCGACCAAGGAGTTCACCGACGCGTCGGGCCGGCGCAAGATCAAGGGCAACATGGACATAGAGCTGGCCATCGACGTGATGGAGATGGCCGACCATGTCGACCACATCCTGCTTTTCTCCGGCGACGGCGACTTCCGCCGGCTGGTGGAGGCCGTGCAGCGCAAAGGCGTCCGCATCAGCGTCGTCAGCACCGTCCGCTCGCAGCCGCCGATGGTCGCCGACGAGTTGCGGCGGCAGGCCGACAACTTCATCGAGTTGCAGGAGCTGGCGCCCTTCATCGCCCGCACCCACCATCACCGCGATCAGATGCCTTCCCACCACGATCAGCAGGGCGGCCCGACCATGTACGACCCCGACGACCGGGGCTGATCCTTCGGGTCGAAAAGCAGCGTTGGCAGACATGAAAAAAGGAGCGCATCGGGCGCTCCTTTTTCGTTCGGGGACTTCCGTACTGCGGCCTTAAGGACCGGCTGTCCGTTGCCGGTTCCGCGCCATCCGGTCGGCCGTCTTCAACGCCGCGATCAGGCTGGTCGCGTTGGCCTTGCCGGTGCCCGCAATGTCCAGCGCCGTCCCATGGTCGGGAGAGGTGCGGACGAAGGGCAGGCCCAGCGTGATGTTCACCCCGCCGTCGAAATCCACCGTCTTCACCGGGATCAGCGCCTGGTCGTGGTACATGCACAGCGCCGCGTCATAACCGCGCCGCGCGGCGGCATGGAACATGGTGTCGGGCGGACGCGGGCCGGACACATCGATGCCGTCGGCGCGCAGCGTCGCGATGGCGGGCTCGATGATGTCGATCTCCTCACGCCCCATCGCCCCGCCCTCCCCCGCATGCGGGTTCAGGCCGGCGACGGCCAGCCGCGGACGGTCGATGCCGAAGTCGCGCGCCAGCGACGCCGCGGTGACCCGGCCGGCATGGACGATGGCTTCGGTGGTCAGCTGGTTCACCGCGTCGCGCACCGACACATGGATGGTCACCGGCACCACCCGCAGATCGGCCGCGGCCAGCATCATGATCGGCTCGTCGGTCAGTCCGGCGAGGTGGGCCAGATACTCGGTGTGGCCGGGATGGCGGAAACCGGCGGCATAGAGCGACGATTTCTGGATCGGGTTGGTGACCACGGCCGCGGCCTGCCCACCCTGCACCAGCGCCACGGCACGGTCGATGCTGGCGATCACCGCGGCACCGTTGGCCGGATCGGGCCGGCCGGCGACAACCGGGTTGCCGAGCGCGACCGGCAGCACCGGCAGGGCGCGGCCGAACAGCGCCGCCCCCTCCTGCGAAGACGTGACGGCCTGCACCGGCACCGGCAGCCCGAGCGAAGTCGCCAGCGCGGCCAGCCTCGCGGGGTCGTCCAGAATGACGAAGGGTCGCAGGCCGGCCTCGTCGCGGGCCAGCCACGCTTTCAAGCCGATCTCCCCGCCGACGCCGGCCGGCTCCCCCATGGTCAGGGCCAGCGGCAGGTCGTTCGGCGGGGCGGCGGTCACAGGCGGGTCTCGATGAAGGCGGTGCGGCGCAGGTCGCGCAGGTAACGGCGCGACAGCAGTTCCGCCCGTTCGCTGACCAGTTCGCGCTCGATCTCGTCGCGGCCGGGCAGCTTGGCCTCCTGGATGGGAGTCGGGACCGGCGGCGGCGGAGGGGCCGGCTGGGCTTCCGGCGGCGGCTGGATCATCGGCATGTCGCGCTTGCAGACGATCAGGATCACCGCGGCGGCCGGGCTCATCAGCACAGGGCTGGCCTGACCGAGCGGGATGCCGAGCGCGAGGTTCTGCAGGCCGGGAGCCATGTCCTTGACCCGCATGGTGCCCATGTCGCCCGATTCCGGCATGCCGGTCTCCCTGGCGCGGGCCTGGAAATCGGAGCAGCTCTTGATCGACTTGCGCAGCTTTTCAGCCTGTTCCTTGACGGACTTGGCCTGTTCCTTCGATTCGATCGGGAGAATGATCTGCTTCATGTTGACCGTGGCCTTGGCCACGTCCGGCCGCGGCTGCGGACGGGGTGCGGCCGGCCGGGCGACCGGCATCGGCGTCTCGCCGCCGCTGCTGCCGAACGGCCGCTGACCGCGCACCAGCAGGACGTGGTAGCCGGTCGCCGTGCGGACCGGCGACGACAGCTGGCCGCCGCGCATGCCAGACAGCGCCTTGTCCACCTCCGGCGACAGCTCGCCGCTGCGCACCCAGCCCAGGTCGCCACCCGACGCGGCACCGGCGGACTGCGAGAACTGGCGGGCGAGCGCCGCGAAATTGCCGCCGCGCTTCACCTCCTCCACCAGACGCTCGGCGTTGCGGCGCACCTCGTCGTCCTGGTCGGGGCTGTCCACCGCCAGGAAGATCTCAGCGACCAGATATTCGGGCTTGCCGATGTTGGCCTTCAACCGCTCCATCGCGGCATCGACCTCGTCCTCGCCGACCACGACCTCCTGGCGGATGCGGCGCTGCATCACCTTCTGCCAGGCGAGCAGGGCGCGGATCTGGTCCTTCAGGGTGGAATAGGGCACGTTCTGGCGCTTCAGCATCTCCTGAAGCTGCTGGCCGTTCATCCGGTTCTGCTCGGCGATGCGCTTGACGGCATCGTCGATCTCCGACGCCGACACGGTGACGCCCTGGCGCTTGGCCTCCTGCATCTGCAGGCGCTCGTCGATCAGCAGGCGCATCACCTGCGGCATCAGCCGCTGGGTCGTCTCCGGGTTGGCGGCGGCACCGGCGTTCAGCAGCGCCATCCGGATGCGGGCATTGACGTCCGAAACCGAAACGACCTCGTCATTCACCACCGCAGCGATGCCTTCCGACCCCGGCGCGCGGGCCTGACGCGTGCTCTCGTCCCCCGTCCGCGGCGCGGCGGCGCCGGCGGCAGCCTTGCTGGACTGCGCCACGGCGGGCATGGCCAGAAGCGCACAGGCGGTCGCCACGGCGACGGTGGTCCGGACGGCTCGCAAACTCGACATGCTGCTCAAGCTCCAAAAACGGGTCGCCCGTTATTACGGTGGGGCCGGTGCCCCTGGCAAACGGAATCGGCCCCTGCAATCCAGTGCTAAACCAAGTGGGCGGAATTATGACCGATGGCGATAACCGCCCGCTTTGCGGCGAATGGTCCCACCCCGCCATCCCTTCCCGGCGTCCCTTCCCGGCGGCCGTCCCGTCAACCGTCCTCCAGATGCAGAAGGGCGGCGATGCCCAGCAGCAGGCTGATGCCGGCGGGGCTCCAGGCGGCCATGAGGATGGGAATGGTCTCCGACATGCCGAAGGTGCGGACCACGTCGGTCATCACGAACAACACGAAGCCGGTCAGCACGCCGCCGGTGACCATCGCCATGGTGCCGCCGCGGCGCGGCAGCCGCAGCGAGAAGGCGGCGGCGAACAGCACCATCGCCAGGAACAGGAAGGGCTGGGCCAGCAGCGACTGGTAATGCAGCCGGTGGCGCACGGCCGGGAAACCGGTGGTCTCCAGTGTGTGGATGAAGCGCGGCAGCTCCCAGAAGGAGATGGTCTCCGGCGGGGCGAAGCTCTCCTCGATGGTCGCCATGTCCAGTTCGGTCGGGATGGTGTAGCTGTCCAGCTTCTCCGGGTCCTTCTTGGCCCGGTTCAGGATCGCCTCCTGCAATTCCCACTTGCGGTCCTTCAGCACGGCGCTGGGCGCATCGACGCGGCCCAGATAGTTCTGGTCGGCGTCGAACAGGAAGACGATGACGTTCGACAGCTCGAAGGTCACCGGGTTCACCAGCTCCGAATGGATGAAGAACTGCTCATTCTCGTTGGTCTGGCGCAGCCACAGGCCGGAGCGCGAGATGTTCAGCGTGCTGGACTGGAGTTTGAGATAGCGGTCCTGCAACTGCTCGTACTTGGCGATGAACACGGCGCCGACCGGGTTGATCAGCGTCACCTTCACCACACCGATGGCGGCGGCGGCGAACATCACCGGCATGAGGAACTGCCAGGCCGACACGCCCACCGCGCGGGCAACCACCAGCTCGGCGCTGCGCGTCAGCCGCCAAAAGGTGAACATGCCCGCGAACAGGACGACGAAGGGGAAGATCTGCTGCCCGATCTCCGGCAGCTTCAGCAGCGCCATCTCCACCACCAGCCCGAAGGTGACGTGGGGCTTGGTGCCGGCGCGGCGCAGAAGCTCCACCGTGTCCAGCAGCAGCACGATGGCGAGCAGGATCACCATCAGCAGGCAGAACCACACGACGAACTGCCGCCCGATGTAGCGGGAAAGCGTAGGCGAGGAATACATGCGGTGTCCGGTCTCCGGAGCCCCGTCCGCAGCGCCGCCATGGCGCCTGGGACGGACTGGCGCGGCCCCGACCGATAAGGATCGGTGCGGGCCCCCGCCGGAACGAGTCCCGCTGTTTACCTCTGTTGCGCCGCGATGACAACCGGAGCCGAAACCGAAGCCGAGGCGGGAGGCGCAGCGGGAGCCGAGGCCGGGCGCCAACAAGCCTATCGACGGCGTCGTGCGTCTCCCTCCTTTTCCGTCTGGACTTCCTGCACCGGCACTCCAAACTGTTGGAGAGAGGCTGCACGGGAGGGTCGGTCGATGACGGACACCACGGTCGCAATCCGCCAGGCACGCGGGTCGGACGCCGCCGGCATGGCCCGCGTCCATGTGCAAAGCTGGCGCTCCACCTATCCCGGGCTGATCCCGGCGCAGTTCCTGGTCAACCTGTCCGAGCCGCCCGCCGCCCAGCGCTGGGCAGCCATCGCCGAGACGCGCGGCCCCGGCCAGGGCGCCTTCGTCGCGGTGGATGTCACCGGCCGGATCGCCGGTCCCGGCACCATCGTCGGCATCGCCTCCTTCGGCACGCGGCGGGTCACGGTGGAGGGGCATGCGGGCGAGTTCCACGCGCTTTATTTGCTAGACGACGCAAAGGGTTACGGCATTGGGCGGCGGCTGATGGCGGCGATGGCCGACCAGTTCCTGGCCGCCGGCATCCGCTCCGCGGCGGTCTGGTGCCTGCGCGACAACCCGTCGCGCTGGTTCTATGAAAGGTTGGGCGGGATCAAGGTGGCGGAACGGCCGATCCGCTTCGCCAACAGCGATCTGGTGGAAATCGCTTATGGCTGGCGCGATCTGACGCCGCTTGCACGCTTGTCGGCGGGGCCGGAGGTGCGGTAGTGAGGGGACTTGAGTCCCCACGCATCAGGATTCGCCGATGTCCAGCGCCGCCTCCCTTTCCGCCGAACGCGTTCTCATTCTCGATTTCGGGTCGCAGGTGACCCAGCTCATCGCCCGCCGTGTGCGCGAGAGCGGTGTCTATTGCGAAATCCACCCCTTCGGCATGAGCGACGAGCGCATCCGCGACTACGATCCGAAGGCGATCATCCTGTCGGGCAGCCCGGCCTCCGTCACCGAGGCGAACGGCCCGCGCGCGCCGCAGGCGGTGTTCGACCTGAAGGTTCCGGTTCTCGGCATCTGCTACGGCCAGCAGACGATGTGCCACCAGCTGGGCGGCACCGTGTCCGGGTCAGACCACCGCGAGTTCGGCCGCGCCTTCATCGAGATCAAGGAGCCCTGCGCCCTATTCGACGGGCTGTGGGACATCGGGTCGAAGGAACAGGTGTGGATGAGCCACGGCGACCGCGTCACCGCGCTGCCGCCCGGCTTCCGCGCCGTGGCGGTCAGCGACGGCGCGCCCTTCGCCGCCATCGCCGACGACCAGCGCCGCCTGTACGGCGTGCAGTTCCACCCGGAGGTGGTCCACACCCCGCACGGCGCCCAGCTGCTGGCGAACTTCGTCCACCGCGTCGCCGGCATCGAGGGCGACTGGACGATGGCCGCCTTCAAGCAACAGGCCATCGAGAAGATCCGCGCCCAGGTCGGCACCGGCAAGGTGATCTGCGGCCTGTCGGGCGGCGTCGATTCGTCGGTCGCGGCCGTGCTGATCCACGAGGCCATCGGCGACCAGCTGACCTGCATCTTCGTCGACACCGGCCTGATGCGCGCCGGCGAGTCGGAAGAGGTCGTGCGGCTGTTCCGCGACCACTACAACATCCCGCTGGTCCACCGCGAGGCGGCCGACCTGTTCCTGGGCAAGCTGGCCGGCGTCACCGACCCGGAGCAGAAGCGCAAGATCATCGGCGGCCTGTTCATCGAGGTCTTCGACGAGGAGAGCGCCAAGGTCGGCGGTGCGGAGTTCCTGGCCCAGGGCACGCTCTACCCCGACGTGATCGAGAGCGTTTCCTTCACCGGCGGCCCGTCGGTCACCATCAAGTCGCACCACAATGTCGGCGGCCTGCCGGAGCGGATGAAGCTCAAGCTGGTCGAGCCGCTGCGCGAACTGTTCAAGGACGAGGTGCGCGCCTTGGGCCGCGAACTCGGCCTGCCGCCGGCCTTCATCGGCCGCCATCCCTTCCCCGGTCCGGGCCTCGCCATCCGCATCCCCGGCGAGATCACCCCGGAGAAGCTGGAGATCCTGCGCAAGGCCGACACGGTCTATCTGGAGGAAATCCGCAACGCCGGCCTCTACGACGCGATCTGGCAGGCCTTCGCCGTGCTGCTGCCGGTCCGCACCGTCGGTGTGATGGGCGACGGCCGCACCTACGACCATGTGCTGGCCCTGCGCGC
This sequence comes from Azospirillum sp. A23, assembly GCF_042938965.1. Lineage (NCBI taxonomy): Bacteria > Pseudomonadati > Pseudomonadota > Alphaproteobacteria > Rhodospirillales > Azospirillaceae > Azospirillum > Azospirillum sp. A23. The sequence continues at coordinate 1,644,133 of NZ_CP170667.1, forward strand.
GGTGACCTCCACCGACGGCATGACCGCCGACTGGTACCCCTTCCCCCACGACTTCCTGGCGCGCGTGTCCAACCGCATCGTCAACGAGGTCCGCGGCGTCAACCGCGTCGTCTACGACATCACGTCGAAGCCGCCGGGGACGATTGAGTGGGAGTGAGGCGAGTGGGAATGAGGCGGGCGGAAGGGCATCGCCGGTGAAAGACGAAGGGGCGGGAAACCGCCCCTTTTCTTTTGTCTGCCCGGATGTCGTTCAGAACAACGATTCGACTGTCTGCGTTTTGGGGCCGCGCCGCTTACCGCGCGCTGGCTTGAGGGAGGCCGGAAGCAGGCCTTCCCGCTGCGCGCACAGGTCGTGCCAAACATGGCCCGGACGCTCCGGCGTCCAGTACATGGGTTCGCCGAGCAGCACCTCTTCGCCGCAGCAGGCGCAGGGAGGGTATGGGCTGGATGTGTGTTCGGACCGGTCCATTCCACCGTTATGCCAGCGGCGAGGCGATCCGTAAGTGATGCGGATCAAATCGGACCGCAAGGCTGCAAAAAATAGTTTCGCTCAAGCTGGGCAAGGAGACAGCGGCGGTCCCACCCCTCGACAGCAGGGGAACGGGACCGCGCGGCCTTATCCCGTCAACGCACGTCGGCCAGTGCGACGCAGGCACGGTCGCGGCCGGCGAGGCTGCCGCAGCCGTCGGCGCGCTGGGAGACGAAGCGCATCACCACGCGCTCGCCCTTGCCGACCGACTGCGGCGGCAACAGCGCCTCGGCGACCTGGGTGGTGAATTGCGGGCTGACGCGGTGCGTCGTCGCGGGCGCCGGGTCGAGGCTGGCGACCTGCACCGGCCTCGCCGGAGCCACCGCGGGCGCGGGAGCTGGGACAGGAGCGGGCGCGGGTTCGGGCAGCGACGCCACCACCACCGGAGCGGGCGCCGGTTCGACGGCCTTCGGCTCAGCCGGACGCGGCTCCATCCGCCGCGGCTCGACGGCACGGGATTCGGGTGCGCGGGATTCGGGCGCACGGGTTTCCAGAGCGGCGGAGGCGACGACGACCGGCGCCGGCTCCGACTGCTGCGGGGCCGGAGCCGTGGCGGGGGCCGACGGCTGGCCGTTGCGCGGCTTCGGCGCATCGTCCGGGACCACCGCGATCTCGATGGCCGAAGCTCCGGCCGCCAGCGACGGCTCGCGCGGGCCGGTGCCGCGCAGCACCGGGGTCAGCGCCGCCAGATACATCTTCGTCTCGCGCGGCAGCCGCTGCTTGCCGGCCAGATGCTGCGCGTAGCAGGCCGGGCCGCAATTGTAGGCGGCCAGGAAACCGGGGGCGCCGAACAGGTCGTACATCTCGCGCAGATACGCGGTGCCGGCCATGATGTTCTCGTGCGGGTCGGACGGATCGGAGCCCAGCCCATACTTCGCCCGCATCAGCTCATAGGTGCCGGGCATCACCTGCATCAGGCCGATGGCCCCGGCGGAGCTGGTCAGAACCTTGCCGCTGTTGGTCGTCGCCCGGCCATTGCTCTCGCGCATCATCACCGCGCGGATCCATTTCTCCGGCATGTCGTACCGCTTGGAGGCCTCGCGGATGTGCGGGACCCAGCGGGACAGCGGGTCGTTCGGATCCGGGACATAGGCCGCAGATTCGACCGGCGGAGCCGTCTGCACCTGCGGTGCATCGGAAGCGCAGCCGGCCAGACCGAGAGCCAGGCACAGCATTGCTCCGGCGGCGTGGATCGTCGCGAGGTTTCGTTTGACCACGAGGGGATTTCCGTGCTGTTGGCGCAGGCGGGACAAAAGATGGATCGCTTTTCAATGTATAGCCCACGCCTGTCAAGCGACATCACGGCCGTTTCTTGAATCCTGTCCCGAAGATGCCTCAAAAATGCCCGATTTATCCCTTGCGAAGAGGTCGGCAATTAGGATTTTTGGCAAATGTCCCTATGCCAATCTTCGCTCTCCGTCCGGACATCACCATGCAGTCACAAGGCGCGACAACGGGAACCTTGACGGAACATCCACGCCACCCCTAATGGAGGGCGCCGGCCGCCCCCTCAACCGACGCCGCTCCGATCGGACAGGCCCGGCCGAACTGGATCGACGATCATGACCGCCCCTCAACGGACCTTCCCGCCGGCACCGCAGCCGCAGATACAGCCTGGGCGGCCCGCGCCGCAGGAGGACGCCCCGCCCCGCCCGCGCCGGAGGGCCGGCCGGCTGCTGGCGATCCTGCTGGTCCTTCTTGTGGCGGGCGGCGGTGTTGCCCTGTGGCGCGCCCGCAATCCGGCGGCGCCCTCCCCCACCCCGGCCGGCCCGGCGGCGGGCCGGGCGGCGGAGCGCCCGGTGGAGCTGACCGCGCTGGAGGTCACGGCCGTGGCTCCACGCGCGCTGAGGGAGACGGTCCGGCTCAGCGGCTCGGTCTCACCGATGGAACAGTCGGCGGTGAAGGCGGAGGTCGCCGCACGGCTGGCCGAGGTGGCGGTGCGCGAGGGGCAGGCGGTCCGCCGCGGCGACGTGCTGGCCCGCTTCGACACGGTGGAGCTGACCGCCCGCCTGAACGAGAAGCAGGCCAATCTGGAAGGCGCGCGGGCCCAACTGGTGCTGGCCGAAAAGACGCTGACCAAGAACCGCACGCTGAACCGCAGCAACATCGTCTCCGACACCAGCCTGGATCAGGCCGAAAGCAGCTTCGGTTTCCAGCGCGCCCAGGTCGATGCGCTGGCGGCGCAGGTCGAACTGGCGCGCAAGGCCCTGCGCGACGCGGTGGTGCTCAGCCCCATCGACGGCATGGTCGCCACCCGCTCCGTCAATCCGGGGGAAAATCTGGCGGTGAATGCCGCCATGTTCACATTGGTCGACCTGTCGCGGGTCGAGGTCGAGGCGACCGTCCCGGCGGAGCAGGTGGCCCGGCTCGCCGTCGGCCAGACCGCCAGCCTGCGGGTGGAGGGCTTCGGCGAGCGGGAGTTCGCCGGCGGCGTCGCCCGCATCAACCCGATGGCACGGGCGGGATCGCGCGCCATCCCGGTCTATGTGACCATCGACAATCGCGACGGCGCGCTGCGCGGCGGCATGTTCGCCAGCGGCGACGTTCTGGTGGCGCAGGCGACGGGTGCCATCGCCGTGCCGCCGGTCGCCGTCCGCCATGACGAGCAGGGCGACTTCGTCCTCGCGATTGCGGACGGCCATACCGTGCGCCGCCCGGTCACGCGGGTGGCGCTGTGGGCGCGCGGCGATCTGGTGCAGGTGGAAGGCTTGGCGCCGGGCGACCGCGTCGTCACCGGCAACCTGCCCGGCCTGACCGCCGGACGCAGCGTCTCGATAGCCGGCACCTGACCCGGACGGACCAGCCGCCATGCCGATCACCCGCATCAGCGTCGACAACCCGGTCTTCGCCACCATGATGATGGTGGCGCTGATGGTGCTCGGCCTCTTCTCCTACAACCGGCTGGGCGTCGACCTGTTTCCCGACGTCGATTTCCCGGTGGTGGTGGTCAGCACCGCCTATCCCGGCGCCAGCCCGGAGACGGTGGAGACCGACATCACCCGGCCGGTCGAGGATGCGATCAACACCATCGCCGGCATCAAGACGCTGACCTCGCGCTCCTACGAGGGGCAGTCGGTGGTGATCGCCGAGTTCGACCTGAAGACCTCGTCGGTCCAGGCGTTGCAGGACGTGCGCGAGAAGGTCTCCGCCATCCGCGCCACCTTCCGCGACGAGGTGAAGGACCCGCAGATCACCCGCTTCAACCCGGACGACCAGCCGATCCTGTCCATCGCCGTCACCTCCGACCTGCGCAGCTTGCGCGACCTCACCACGCTGACCGACCAGATCATCCTGAAACGCTTGCAGAATGTCCGCGGCGTCGGCAAGGCCACCATCGCCGGCGGGGTGAAGCGGCAGATCCTGGTGCGGCTGAAGCCGGAAAAGCTGGAGGCGCTGACCATCGGCGTCGACGAGGTGATCGCCACCGTCACCGGCGAGAACCAGGACGTGCCCGCCGGCACCGTCTCCGGCCAGGGGCGGGAGCGCGTGGTGCAGGTGGAGGGGCGCGTGCGCAACCCGCGCGACCTCCTGGACCTGATCGTCGCGCGGCGCGGCAACAGCCCGGTGCGCCTCGCCCAGGTCGCCGAGGTGATCGACGGGCAGGAGGAACAGGACTCCGCAGCCCTGCTGAACGGCAACCCGGCGCTGGCGGTCGATGTGGTGAAGGTCCAGGGCGCCAACACGGTGGAGGTCGCCCGCGGCCTGCATACGGCGATCCAGGATCTGCGGACCAACGGCTCCCTGCCGGCGGACGTGACGCTGGCGGTGGTGCGCGACAGCTCGCGCGGCATCACCAACTCGCTCAGCAACGTGCAGGAAACGCTGGTCGAGGGCGGCATCCTGACCATCCTGATCGTCATGGTGTTCCTGGGATCCTGGCGCAGCACGGTCATCACCGCCCTGACCCTGCCGGTCGCCGTGCTCGGGACCTTCGGCATGCTGGCGGCGATGGGCTTCACGCTGAACATGATGACGCTGATGGCGCTGTCGCTCGCCATCGGCATCCTGATCGACGACGCCATCGTGGTGCGCGAGAACATCATGCGCCACCTCGCCCGCGGCCAGGGCCACCGTCAGGCGGCATTGGACGGCACGGCGGAGATCGGGCTGGCGGTGCTGGCGACCACGCTGACCATCGTCGCGGTGTTCCTGCCGGTCGCCTTCATGGGCGGCATCATCGGCCGCTTCTTCCTGCAATTCGGCATCACCGTCTCGGCGGCGGTGCTGATCTCGCTGTTCGTGTCCTTCACGCTCGACCCCATGCTGTCCAGCATCTGGTACGACCCGGCCGCCCACGGCCACCACGGCCGCTCGATCTTCGGCCGCTTCGCGGCCTGGTTCGGGCGCGGTTTCGATGCGCTCTCGCACGGCTATGGCCGGCTGCTGCGCTGGGGCCTGCGCCGGCGCTGGGTGGTGGTGGTCGTGGCGCTGGCGATCTTCTTCGGCAGCTTCCTGCTGGTGCCGCGCATCGGCGTGGAGTTCGTCCCCGCCGCCGACCTCGGCGAGCAGATCGTCGAGGTGGAATCCCCCGTCGGCTCGTCGCTCGCCACCACCACCGCCAAGACCAGACAGGTGGAGGCGGCGATCCGCGAGTTCCCGGAGATCGCCTACACCTACAGCACCGTCAACACCGGTGTCTCCATCGGCCACAACCGCGGCAGCATCTATCTGCGCTACACCCCCATCGACCAGCGCAAGCGCTCGCCCAACGACTTGGCACCGCTGCTGCGGCAGCGGCTGTCGGCCATCCCCGGCGTCACCATCGGCATCGCCATCCCCGGCGTCGGCGGCGTGCAGAAGCAGATCCAGGTCTCGGTGCAGGGCCGCGACATCGCCGAGCTGGACCGGCTGTCGCAGACCGTCATCGGCGCCATGCGCGCCATCCCCGGCTTCGTCGACGTCGACAGCACGTTGAAGGCGGCCAAACCGACCCTGGCGGTCCGGCTGGAGCGCGACCTCGCCAGCGACCTCGGCATCGGCACCGCCAAGGTGGCCGACACGCTGCGCCCGCTGTTCGCCGGCGACACGGTGTCGAGCTGGAAGGCGCCGGACGGCGAGAGCTACGACGTGCTGGTCCGCCTGCCCGAAGGCGACCGCGCCGGCCGCGCCGACCTCGACCGCATCCATTTCTCCGGCGGGGTCGACGCAAACGGCACGCCGAGGATGATCCCGCTGTCCCAGGTGGCGGAGGTGGTGACGACGCTCGGCGCCTCGCAGATCAACCGGCGCGACCTGCAACGCGAGGTGAATGTCCAGGCCAACGTCCAGGGCCGCGCCGCCGGCGATGCCGGCCGCGATTTGCAGGCGGCGCTGGCGAAGATCGAGCTGCCGCCCGGCTACCGCATCGTCTTCGGCGGCTCGACCAAGGACATCGCGGAGACCAGCGGCTATGCCATGCAGGCTTTGGCGCTTGCCATCATCCTGATCTACCTGATCCTGGCCTCGCAGTTCGGCAGCTTCCTGCAACCGCTCGCCATCATGGCCTCGCTGCCGCTGTCGCTGGTCGGCGTGTTCCTGGGGCTGCTGACGGCAGGGTCGACGCTGAACATCTTCAGCGCCATCGGCTTCATCATGCTGATGGGTCTGGTGACCAAGAACGCCATCCTGCTGGTCGATTTCGCCAACCAGGCGCGCAAGCGCGGCGCCGGCCTGCACGATGCGCTGGTCGAGGCCGGCATCATCCGCCTGCGCCCCATCGTGATGACCACCGCCGCGATGATCTTCGGCATGCTGCCGCTGGCGCTCGGCATCGGCGAGGGGGCGCAGCAGCGCGCACCGATGGCCCATGCGGTGATCGGCGGGCTCTTGTCCTCCACCATCCTGACGCTGCTGGTGGTGCCGGTGGCGCTGACCTATCTCGACGGGCTGTCGCGCCGGATGAAACGCTGGTTCGCCCACGCAGACCCCGACGCCCAACAGCATCCGGCAGAGTGAGGGTCAGGCCAGGGCCGGGGTCCGCACCGAGCTGCCGACGCCGACGGCCCGCATGTTCTCCTCGACCCAGCGCCCCGCCGCCTCTCGCCCGGCGTCGCGCAGCCAGTTGAGGAAGCTCCAGTCGGTCATCAGCTTCGAATAGAGCCCCAGATCCTGCAAATGCTCGTCGGCGCCGATCAGGTGCAGGCGCGGGGCGTCGCTGCGGGCGGACAGGCAGCGCATCTCCTGCAACAGCGCGGCGTTGAAGGTGATCTGGTTGAGGCGGGCGGCGATGCCGGCCGGATCCTCCGGCGTGGTGGAGCAGGTGAAGGGGTTGATCGTCACCACCATCAGGTCGGCGCCGGGACAGGCCGCCGCCAGCGGCGACAGCGGCGGGTTGGCGAGATAGCCGCCGTCCCAATAATCCTGGCCGTCGATCCGCACGGCGCGGAACAGGCTCGGCAGGCAGGCCGAGGCCAGCAGGTGATCGACCTCCAGCTCCGTCTCGTCGAACAGCCGCAGGGCTCCGGTCTGCACATTGGTGGCGCTGACGAACAGCCGCAGCCCGCTCCGCCGGATCAGCTCCGGTTCGACCATCTCGGCCAGCAGGCCGCGCAGCGGGTGGAAATCGGCCGATTGCGTCCGATAGGGGCTGACCCAGCGCCGCGCCCAGTCCACCAGATGGGTTCCCGGCGCATGGTCGACGTTCCAGCGGCCGAGCAGCCGGTCGGTCACGCTCGGCCGGATCGGCCCCAGCCGCCCGGCGGCGCTGACCCGCTCCCAGAAATTCGCCAGCTCCGCCCGCGCGCCCGCGCACCCGCCCCGTGCCCAGCCCTGGGCCAGCATGGCGGCGTTCATCGCCCCGGCGCTGGCGCCGCTGACGCCGACCAGCCGGATATCCTCCTCCAGCAGCCGGTCGAGCACGCCCCAGGTGAAGGCGCCATGCGCACCGCCGCCCTGCAACGCCAGCGCCAGCGTCGGCCTGGGCGGCGGCAGGGCCAGCATCGGTTCCGGCCCCGACAGTTCCAGCGGTTCCGCGGGGCACGTGCGCGGCGCAGTCGTCGCCTTGCCGCGCATGCGGTTCCACAGCGTTCGGATCATGGTCATGGCCGGCACGTCTCCAAATGCTTATGCTGCACCGCAACATGAGCAGGGACTTCCGCATCGGCAAGGGGGTATGCCCATGGAGGCAGGCAGGGAACGGCATTGGAAACCCGCCCCCACATGCACTAAGTAGGCGAACACTCCAGACGCCGAGCCGCCCTGTGCCAGCCATCATCCCGATCACCGATCCCGAAGACCCGCGCATCGAGCCTTACCGCGACGTGCGGGAGCGCGATCTCGTCGGCCGTGACGGGCTGTTCATTGCCGAGGGGGCGGTGGTGGTGCGCAGCCTCGTGCAGTCAAACCGATACCGCGCCCGCTCGCTGCTGATCGCCGAGAAGCGGCTGGCGGCTCTGGAGCCGATGCTGGCCGCCCTGCCGGCGGACACCCCCGTCTACACCGCGACCCAGCCCGTGCTGGACCGCATCGCCGGCTTCCCCCTGCATCGCGGCATCCTGGCGGTGGGGGAGAAGACCGGTGTCCCCAGCGTGGCCGACCTGCTGGACGCCTGCGGTACGCCCGCCCGCGTCGTCATGCTGTTCGGCATCGGCAACCACGACAATATGGGCGGCATCTTCCGCAACGCCACCGCCTTCGGCGCCGATGCGGTGATCCTCGATTCCGGCTGCTGCGACCCGCTCTACCGCAAGGCGATCCGCGTTTCGGTCGGGGCGACCCTGCTGGTGCCGACGGCGAGGCTCGGCATCGACGAGGACCCGCTCGCCCTGCTCGACCGCTTCGGCTTCGAGGCGGTGGCGCTCAGCCCCACCGGTGCCGAGACGCTGGCCGCCCTCACCCCGCCGCGCCGCGCCGCCCTGCTGTTCGGTTCGGAAGGGCCGGGCCTGCCGCCCGCCCTGCTGGCCCGCGCCCGCAGCGTCCGTATCCCGATGGCCGGCGATTTCGATTCCCTCAACGTGGCGACCACCAGCGGCATCGTGCTGCACCACATCGCTTCCGGACAGGTGCCATGACAGACGACGCCATGACAGACGATACCGGCATGCCGGCCGCCGACCCGCATCTGGTCCACGACCTCGCCGTCGCCCATCCGGAGGTGACGACGCTGGGGGCGGCCGGCCTGCTGCGGATGACCGACGCCGAGACGCGCGGGCTGGTGCCGCTCGGCCTGCCGCTGCCGAAGGGCAAGCGCGACCTGCTGGTTCCGGCGGAGCGGCGCGAGGCCATCCTGCTGGAGATCACCGGCCGCATCGACCGCGCCCACCGCCGCGACGCGCTGCTGGCCCAGGGCCGCAGGGCGCTGGCCGGCAGCCACACGGCGCTGCTGTCCTGCGAGGACCGCACCCGCGTCCGCGCCGTGCGCAGCGACGAGTTGCCCTGGCCCGGCCTGTCCCCGGCGATCCGCCTGCACGTCTCCCGGACCTTCGACGCGCTGGAGCTGTCGGACCTGTCCGATGCCGAGCTGTCGGCCCGGCTGGACCATGACCCGGCCCTGCACGCCGCGCTGGACAACGCCCTGTCGCGCATCGCCGCCCGGCTGCGCGATCTGGCGGACCGGGCCGGCGACGACCCGGATTGGGGCTTCGCCAGCCTCGCCGAGCGGCTGGGCAAGGCCGCCCGCAACCGCAGCGACGCCGACGAGCTGCTCGACCGCTGGGACCGCGAGTACGACCAGTGGCGCCGCGACCGGGCGGAAGCGCGCGGCCGGCTCTATGTCGACCGCCATTTCGACTTCTCCCGCTTCGAACGGCTGTTCCCGGTGGCGCGCGGCATGAACCGCCGTCTGGTGCTGGTGATCGGCCCGACCAACTCGGGCAAGACGCACCGCGCCATCACGGCGCTGCGTGAGGCCCGCGACGGCGTCTATCTGGCGCCCTTGCGCCTGCTGGCGCTGGAGGTGATGGAGCGGCTGAACGGCGAGGGCACTCCCACCACGCTGATCACCGGCGAGGAGGAAATCCGCACCCCCGGCGCCCGCCACACCGCCTCCACCATCGAGGTGATGGACCCGGACCGGCCGGTCGAGGTCGCGGTGATCGACGAGATCCAGATGCTGGCCGACCCGGCGCGCGGCTGGGCCTGGACCGCCGCCCTGATGGGCGTCCCGGCGGAGAGCGTCTATATCCTCGGCGCGCCGGAGGTCCGTCCGCTGGTGGAGCGTGCCGCCACCCATCTCGGCGAACCGCTGGAGGTGGTGGAGCTTGAGCGCAAGACCCCGCTGTCGATGCTCGACCGCCGGCTGGAGTGGGCGGAGGTGGAGCGCGGCGACGCGCTGATCGCCTTCTCCCGCCGCGAGGTCCACAGCGTCCGTGATACGCTGCTGGCCCAGGGGCTGTCGGTCGCCGCCATCTATGGCGCGCTGGCCCCGGCGGTGCGGCGGCGCGAGGCGGCGCGCTTCCTGGCCGGCGAGGCCGATGTGGTGGTGGCGACCGACGCCATCGGCATGGGGCTGAACCTGCCCTGCCGCCGCGTGCTGTTCACCGCGCTGGAGAAGTTCGACGGCAGCAGCGTCCGTCCGCTGAGCGCGACGGAGGTGAAGCAGATCGCCGGCCGCGCCGGCCGCTTCGGCCAGTTCGAGGAGGGGCATTTCGGCGTCATCGCCCGCGGCACCCCCGCCGCGCTGAAGCGCCTGCTGGAAGCGCCCGACCGTCGGCTGCGCGCCGACGCCCCCCTGCCCGTCCGCCCGACCCGCGCCATGCTGGCCCGCCTCGCCAGCCACATCGACAGCGCCGAGACCCGGCTGCTGGTGGAATGCTTCGGCAGCGCCGCAACATCCGGCTCCCCCTTCCGGCTGGCCGACCTGTCGGCGCTGCGCCGGGCCGCACCGATGCTGGACGCCCGCCGGCTGGCGCTCGCCGCCAAACTCGACCTGCTGCTCGCCCCCGCCGATCTGGAGGATGCGGAGGATGCCAAGGTCTTCGCCGCCATCCTCGACGCGGTGGAGGCCGGAGAGAGGCTGCCGCTCGGCCGGCTGATCCCGGCGCGGCTCGACGGGCTGGCCGCCGATGTGCTGGAGGCGGCATCGCGCGCCTGCGACCTCTATTTCTGGGCGTCGCGCAAGTTCCCGGACGCCCTGCCCGACCGCGACCGGGTGCGCAGCGCCCGCGATGCCATCGGCCAACGCCTGTCCGAAGCGTTGGCCTCCCGCGCCCGCCGCCGCGAGCCGCCGCCGTCCTCCGGCTTCCGCGGCGCCCCGCGCAAGCGCTTCGGGCCGCACCGCCGCTGACGGAGGGGGATTGACGGAGGGGGATTGGTTCCCGGCGAAATTCGCCCGCATGGCACTGCTGCACTGCGAACGAAGTGGCCGCACTGCTGTTCTGAACTGGACCCGACTTGGCTCGGCCCCCATATCAATAGCGAGTGCCTATCGGAACGTTAGAAAACGTCGATTGGACGCTATCGAAAGGCCCTGCCATTGTTGCATCGGTGGCCAAGCCTCTGGCCGTCCCGTTCAGGAGCAACCGGCGTGAAGACCGCATCCCCCACCATCGCCGAAACTGTCGCCACCCCCACCCGCACTCCTGCGGTGGGGCGCCGGTTCTGGACCATGCTCGGCCCCGGCTTCGTGGTGGCGGTCGGCTACATGGATCCGGGCAACTGGGCGACGGACATCGCGGCGGGCTCCAGCTTCGGTTTCGCCCTGTTGTCGGCGGTGCTGATCGCCAGTCTGGCCGGCATCTTCCTGCAGGGGCTGATCGTCCGGCTGACGCTGGCGACCGGCACCGATCTGGCCCGGCTGATCCGCCAGCGCTTCCCGCGGCCGGTGGCGATGCTGGTGTGGGCGGTGTCGGAACTGGCGATGATCGCCACCGATCTGGCCGAGCTGCTGGGCAGCGCCATCGCGCTGAAGCTGCTGTTCGGCATCCCGATCATGGCCGGGGTGGTGATCTCCGCCGTGCTGACCTTCGGCATCCTGGCCCTGCCCGGCGCCCGCGGCCGCGCGCCCGAACTGGTGGTCGGCGCACTGATGAGCGTGGTCGTCGTCTGCTTCGCCTGGGAGCTGGCAATCGCCCGCCCCGACCCCGCCGCCCTGCTGGCCGGCCTGGTGCCGAGCGTCGAACTGGCCCGCAATCCGGAGATGCTGTACCTGTCGCTGGGCATCATCGGCGCCACCGTCATGCCGCACAACCTGTTCCTGCACTCCGGTCTGGTGCAGACGAGGCTGGCCGAAGTGAAGACGGCGGAGGAGCGGCGGCAGGCCGCCCGCTGGCTGACCATCGACCTGTCGACCGCGCTGGCGCTGGCCGGTCTGGTCAACGGCGCCATCCTGGCGGTCGCCGCCGTGGCCTTCCAGGGAGCGGCTGCCGGCGCCTCCCCCGGCATCGAGGACGCCCACGCCCTGCTGGGCAGCAGCATCGGCGGTGTCGCCGCCCTGGTCTTCGCCATCGCCCTGCTGGCTGCCGGCCAAAGCTCCACCACCACCGGCACGATGGCCGGGCAGATGGTGACGGAGGGTTTCCTGAACCTGCGGCTGCGCCCGGTCACCCGTGCGCTGATCACACGCGGCGCCTCGCTGATCCCGGCGCTGGCGGTGCTGGGCAGCGCCGGCGATCGCGCGGTGGACGGGCTGCTGGTGCTGAGTCAGGTGGTGCTGGCCCTGACCCTGCCCTTCATCCTGATCCCGATGCTGTTGCTGCTGCGCAACGACAAGCTGATGGGCGGGCTGGCGATGGCGCCGCTGACCCTGCGGCTGGCGAGCCTGACCGTGCTGGTGCTGACCGGCCTGTCCGGCTGGCTGGCCGGCACCACGGCGATGGTATGAGCGGAAAGGCACCTCGACCCGGAGCGGGGAATGGTCCATCTTGCGGCCCATTCCCCGTTTTCCCAGCTGGTGCCTTATGGATTCCGCCCTCGAACAACGCCTCGCCGACTTGGAAAGCCGCCTCGCCCATCACGAGCGCATGGCGGAGGAGATGTCGGAGGTCATCTTCGCCCAGGGCCAGACCATCGACCGCCTGACCGCCCAGATGAGGCGCATGCGCGACCGGGTGGAGGCGGCGGAATACGCCATCGCCTCCCCGCAGGACGACCGGCCGCCGCCGCATTATTGACGGCATGGGGGCTCCCTCACCCCACCCCCTCGTAGACCACCTCCGTCATCATCCCCGTCGCCATGTGCAGCAGGTTGTGGCAGTGCAGCGGCCAGCGGCCGGGGTTGTCGGCGTCGAAGGCGACGGTGACGCTGCCCATCATCGGCACCAGGACGGTGTCGCGCACCGCCCCCGCCACCGGCCGGCCGTTTATCGCCACCACCTGGAAGTGATGGCCGTGCAGGTGCATGGGATGCGCCATCATCGACGCATTCTCGAAGGTCAACTCCACCCGCTGACCCTGGCGGACCGTCAGCGGCCGGTGCGCCCCGAAGGTCAGGCCATCCAGGCTCCAGACATAGGGCGCCATCGAGCCGGTCATCTGCATCCGCCGCGTCAGGTCGGCCGCGCGTGCCGCCAGCGGCGTGACGGCGACCAGCTGCTTTTCCAGAGACAGGTCGAGCGGATCGGTCTGGGTCTCCCCGGCCGCCGCGACCTTCTCCACCGCAGCGCCGGGAGTGGCGAGGATGATGCCGGTGCGCTGCACCGCCCCCTCGCGCAGAGCCAGGATCGGGAAGGCGCCACCCTCGGCCGGCACCGTCAGGCGGATGTCCAGCCGCTGGCCCATGCTCATGGCGAAGCGGCTGCCGGCAACCGGCTGCACCGGGTTGCCGTCGGCGGCGATCACCTGCCCGCTCAGCCGCCCGAGGTCGAGATGGAAAGCGGTCGAGGTGGCGCCGTTGATGATGCGCAGCCGCACCCGTCCGTCCCGCTCCACCCGCACCACCTCCGGGTCGGCGAGCGTGCGGTCGTTGGCGAGATAGGCGTCGTACTCGACATCGTTCAGGTCCATAGCCATGCCGCCGGCCATGCCGCTCATGCCATGCCCGGAACCATGCGCCGCCGGCCCGTGATCCATTGAGCCATGGTTCATGGCGCCGCCGGCCATTGAGCCGTGGTTCATCGCACCGTGATTCATGGCTCCATGGTCCATCGAGCCATTGCCCATGGAGCCGTGATCCATCTGGCCATGGTCCATCTGGCCGTGCCCGCCATGGGCCATTCCGCCGGCCGGCGCGCCCAGGGAGGCCAGCAGCTCCGTCGGGTCGCGGAAGGTGAAGTCGTGCAGCAGGATTGTCACCTCCTGCTCGTCGGCGCGCAGGTCCTCGGCGCTGCGGACCACCAGCGGCGCTGCCATCAGAAGCTGTTCCTGCATCCCGTGGTGGGAGTGCATCCAATGGGTTCCGGTGCGCGGCGCGAAGTCGTAGCGGACCGACTCGCCGTCGCGGATCGCCGGGCGATTGTTGTCAATGACACCGTCCTGGACATAGGGCGGCGTCTGGCCGTGCCAGTGAATGACCGCATCCTCCCCCGCCCGGTTGGCGAGGTCGACCACGAAGCGCCGGCCGGGGTCGAGGGTCAGCCCCGGGGTGCCGCCGGGCTGACGGATGCCGAACACGCTGGCCGCCTTGCCGTTCACGTCGAGCGTGCGGCGGTCGACGGTCAGGCGGACCGCATCCTCGACCGAGCTGGCAGCGAAAACGGAGCGGGGAAAGGCGGGAAGCAGGGCGGCACAGCCGCCGGCAACCGCCGTCGACAGCAGACGGCGGCGCGAAAGCGCGAGAGTCATGACGGACTCCGAATGATCGGGGGAACAGGGAACGGAGAATGGCGCCGCCGAAGCCCGGCGGCGCGCCGGCATCATCCCAGCCGCGGCGGCGGCAGGTCGGGCCGTACCCCCAGCCCTTCACGCAGCGGCCCGGTCGCCCAACGCAACCGCAGCCCCGAAGACCCGGCCGGGGTCGTCAGGCCGGCGCTCGGCAAACCGACGACCATGGGCGCGCAGGCCATGCCGGCGCAGCAGGGCTGCGTCGCGTGATGCGTCCGGCCCGGCACGGGGCGGCCGTGATCCATCCCGCCCGAGTCGGCGGCAGGCGACACGCCATGCGCCGCGACGGCGGCCGGCGCGTCATGCGGACAGGAGGCGGCTGCATCCCCAGACCACAGCAGCAGGCCGAGCATCACGAGAACCAACGCTCCCGCGACACCGCTCAACCTCCGCATCCAGTCGGCGACGCGCATCGGCACCGCACCGCTCCCGCTTGTTGTCAGCCTTTTCAAATAGGCCCTCGGTCGAAGGCGGTCAACCGCATCGGACCGCCGGACAGGGCCTCTACCCATTCAGTCCTAGGCGTTTTCCCGAGCATGGAACTGCAACACACCGCCCCTATATTGGCCGTCACCCGAAACCAACAAAACATTCCCGAGATGTCCGCCCCCGCCCGTCCGGCCACCACCCCGCACACCGCAACTCCGCAAACCGCCGCCCGCCAGCTGCATTGCGCCTGCTGCGGCCGTCCCTTCGTCCGCCCGTCCACGCGGGGGCCGGCGCCGCTCTATTGCTCGGAGGATTGCCAGAAGCAGATGCGCGTCCGCACGCGGGTGTGGAGCCGGCGCGACGACTCCCCCTTCGGCCTGCGCCGCGCGTCTTAACGCCTTCAGCGAATCTCGACGGTCGCGCTGTCGCTGCGGCCGTCGGCGTCCAGCACGGTGACCCGCACCACCCCCGGCCCGTCCGGGCGCCACACCACGTCGCGCGCAATCGGTGACTGGGCGATGCGCCGCCCGTCGATCAGCCAGGACAGCGGGCGCCGCCCGCCGGCGGCGGTCAGGGTCAGCGGCTCCCCCTTGCCATCCGGCCCCAGCGCCTCCAGCACCATGTCGCTGACCGGGAAGGTCAGGCGCAGCCGGTCGGTCTGGCGCGGGCCGGCCAGTTCGACCTCCCCCGGCCGCAGGTGGCGCAGCAGCTCCGGCGGCGCCTCGTTCCTGACCGGGCCGGCGGGACGGCCGCGCTCGGCCGGCAGCCGGTCGAAGACCTCGAACAGCAGCGGGGCGGCGGTGTTGCGGCCGTAATGGTCGGGGCTGGGCGTGCCGTCCGGCCGCCCGACCCACACGCCGACCGTATAGCGCCCGGTGACGCCGAAGGCCCAGGCGTCGCGGAAGCCGTAGCTGGTGCCGGTCTTCAGCGCCACCGGCCCGCTGCCGCGCAGTTCCTGCGCCTGCACCACCCCCGGCGGCGGCGGCGAGCCTTCCAGGATGGCGCGGACCTGCTGCGCCGCGGTGGCTGACAGCAGCCGCTGCTCCGCCCCGCCGGGCTCGTCCAGCCTGGCGCGCAAGGGCGCCACCAGCCCGTCGCGCGCCAGCCCGCTATAGAGCGTCGTCATGTCCCACAGGCTGATCGACGCCCCGCCCAGCGCCACCGGCAATCCCGGCAGCGTCGTGCCGCCCGGCAGCACCAGCCGGGATCCTGCCTTGCGCAGGGCTTCGGCGAAGCGCAGCGGCCCGACGCGGTCGAGCACCAGCACCGCCGGCACGTTCAGCGAGCGCTGCAATGCCTCCATGACCGTCAGGTCGCCGGTGAAGCTGCGGTCGAAATTGCGCGGCGCCCAGTCGCCGAAGCGGGTGGAGACGTCGGCGATCTGGGTCAGCGGGTGGATGATGCCGTCGTCGAAGCCCAGCCCATAGATGAAGGGCTTCAGCGCCGATCCGGGCGAGCGCACCGCCCGCACCATGTCGATGGGCCCCTGCCGCGTCTCGTCCAGCGCGTTGGGGCTGCCGAGATAGGCCAGGACGGAGCGGTCGCGGTTGTCCACCACCAGCACCGCCAGCCCGGCCTGCGGGTTCAGCGTCTCCGCCGCCCGCCGGCCCAGCGCCTCGACCGCCTGTTGCAGGGTGCCGTCGATGGTGGTGGCGATCTCCGCCCGTCCAGGGTTGGCGCTGCGCAGCCGGTCGGCCAGATGCGGGGCGGAGGCCGGCAGGGACAGGCGGGCCGAGGGAACCGGCAGCGACTTCGCCTCCGCCACCGCCTTGGGCGACAGCGCGCTCGCCTCCGCCACCCGGTCCAGCACCTTGTCGCGGGCAGCCTGCGCCCGCTCCGGATAGCGGTCGGGGCGCAGGTGGGAGGGCGATTGCGGCAGCGAGACCAGCAGCGCCGCCTCCGCCGCGTCCAGCTCGGCCGGTGCCTTGCCCAGCAGCATCAGCGAGGCGGCGCGGATGCCCTCGATGTTCCCGCCATAGGGGGCGAGCGTCAGATACATGCCGAGGATGTCGCGCTTGCTGTAGCGCCATTCCAGCTGCGCCGCCCGCGCCGCCTCGATCAGCTTGGCGCCGAAGGTGCGCGGCCGCGGCTCCAGCAGGCGGGCGACCTGCATGGTGATGGTGGAGGCGCCGGAAACCACCCGCCCCGCCCCCAGATTCTGCCCCGCGGCGCGCAGCACCGCCAGCGGATCGACGCCGGCATGGCTTTCAAAGCGCCGGTCCTCATAGGCCAGCAGCAGCTCGACGAACAGCGGCGAGACATCGTCCACCGTCGCCGGCAGCCGCCACGCGCCGGCCCCATTGGTGAAGACGCGCAGCGGCTGGCCCTTGCGGTCGGTGACCGTCACCGACAGGTCGGCCAGCCGGTCCAGCGGCGGCGGGAACAGCCAATCGAGCAGCAGCGCCGTCCCCATCAGGACGGCGACGCCGGCCACCGCCACCCCCGCCCGTCTTACCCAAACGTTACGCACCCACCCCCGCGCCAATCGTCACTCCGCCGGACGGACGGTGATCCGCCCGGTGGTCTGGCGGGCGAAGAAGCGCGGCTTGTACATGTCCTCCACCGTCGCACCCGGCAGCTCGTAGGTGCCGGGGGTGATGGCGCGGACGACGAAGGCCAGCTTGAACGTCTGCTGGTCCTCCGTCAGATCCACCGCGGCGACATAGCGGTCGTCGCGCGCCTCGGTCGTGCGGGTGTAGCTGAGGTCGCCCAGCCACGCCATCTCCTCCGGCGTGCCGCCGCCCAGCTTGGCGTTCTCGATCTCCCAGCCCGCCGGCAGCGCATGGGTCACCATGCCCTGGTGGAACAGCTTGGTGTTGGCCTCGCCCTCCAGCACGACGACGAACACGTCGTTCTGCTTGATGCTGTCGAGGTTCAGCACCTCGCCCTTGCGGGTGAAGAAGTTGCGCTTGATGCGCAGCCCCTCGCGCGCCGCCGGCTGCGGCGCCACCGGCACGCCGGACAGCGACACCGCCTGCCACACCGCCGCCTTGCCGGCGTTGGCGACCGGGATGCCGGCCTTCAGCTGGGCCAGCGTCGGGGTCAGGTCGACCCGCGCACCGTCCTTCTTCGCACCGCCCAGCGTCATCTCCGCCTTGGCCGGCGCGCCGCGCAGCAGCGCGTCGGCGGCCAGCACCGACCATGCCTTTTCCTGCGTGTTCGTGCGGTTGGCGGCGGTGGCCGACGCCGGCAGACGGTCGATCAGCGCCGGGATGCGGGTACCGGCCATGTTGACCTCGGTCATCAGCGCCACCAGCGCCGCGGAGTCGCGGACGGTGGAGCCGTAATCGACATGCCATTCCTCGCGCGCCAGATGGCCGACCGCGCTGTCGAAGGCGCTGGCAGCCCGTTCCTGGTCGCCCATGCGGGCGAGCGCCGCACCCAGCTGCCCCTTGGCGAGCGGCGTCGGCAGCTTCTCCAGCGCGGTGTCGTGCAGGTAGCGCGCCGGACCGGGCAGCGACACGCCGGCCAGCGCCAGCGTGTGCAGGGCATAGGCGCGCACCGCCAGTTCGTTCGGCTCCGACGCGCTGGCGATGGCGCGCTGGCGCAGCCAGTTCAGGGCATCGGTCAAGGGCTTGTCGGGAACCGCCTCGCCCTTCTGCTTGGCGCGGACGAGGAACTCGGCGGCATAGGCGGTCAGCCAGCCGTCGGCCTCGTCATTCGCCCCCCACAGGCCGAAGGCGCCGTCGAAGCGCTGCTTGTCCAGCGTGCGGGAGATCGCCTGCTGGACCCGCGCCTCCAGCCCGTCGTCGGGCTTGCGGTCCTTGCCCAGCGCCAGCTCCACGTCGCGCACCACCAGCAGCGGCAGCGCGCGGCTGACCGTCTGTTCCAGGCAGCCGAACGGGTAGCGGTCGAGCGCCCGCAGGATGCCGGCGACGTCGAAGGGCGGTGCCGTGGTGAAGCTGGCCGACCAGCTGGTGGTTCCCGGCAGGTAGGTGGCAAGCTCGGCCCCGTCGAAGCGCACACTCTCGCCCGGTGCGATCTGGCGGGTGACGAACTGGGTCTCCACCGACCGCGCCGGACGGACGGTGATGCCGTAGTCGTGGTTCAGCGCCAGATTCTCCGGCCCCTTCACCGCCACGGCGACATGGCCGATGCCGGCGGCGACGCCCTTCAGCGGCACCACCAGCGTCTTGCGCTCGCCCTTCGCCAGCGGAACCGACAGGGTGCCGCCCTCAACCGCCACCGCGTCCTGGGCAGTGACGGCGACCTCATAGGTGCCGGCCGCCGCCTCGACATTGTGCAGGGAGAGGGTGACGCGGCTGTCGTCGCCGGGGGCGAGGAAGCGCGGCAGGATGGCGTCGGCGACCAGCGGATCGCGCACCGTCACCGGACCGGCGGCGGAGCCGACGCGGCCACGGCTGTAGGCCACCGCCATCAGACGAAGCTCGCCGTTGAAGTCCGGCACGTCGAAGCCGATGCGGGCGGTCCCGTCGGCGCCGACCTTCACCGGCCCATGGAACAGCGAGACCACGGTGAAGGGCACCACCGGCAGCCCGGCGCCGCTCGAATCGCCGCCCTGGCGCATCGCGCCATAGGGACCGTCGAGCGGGTCGATCAGCCGGCCGTAATCGTCGCGGATGTCCAGCCCCAGCCGGCGCTTGCCGAAATAATGCTTCTCCGGCTGCGGGCTGGCGAAATCGGTCAGGCGCAGGATGCCCTCGTCCACCGCGGCCAGCGTGACATAGGTGTCCTCGATCTTCCCGCCATCGGCGGCGGCGACCTTCACCCCGACCTCAAGCCGGCTGCGCGGGCGCATCACCTGCGGGGCGTCGAGCGCGACCGTCATCGTGCGCACCGACGGATCGACGCCGACCCAGGCGACGCCCATGGCGCGCACCGGCTGACGCTCGCGGCCCTTGACCGGCGGGCGGTAGGCGGTGGCGGTGACATAGGCGCCCGGACCCCAGGCGGCATCGACCGGGATCTCCACCGTCGCGCCTTCGGCCGGGACCGAGATGGTGCGCACGTCGAAGATGCGGTCGGTCGCCACCGTCACCAGCAGTTCGCCGGCAAAGGGCGGCGCCACGCGGATGCGGGCGGTCTCGCCCGGCTTGTAGGACTGCTTGTCGGTGGAGACCTCCAGCTTGTCCGGGATGTCGGCGGTCTCGTCGCCGCTCGCCCAGCCGGAATAGAAGCGGTAGGAGCTGGCCACACCGGCCGCCTTGTCGGTCACCTCCAGCCGGTAGCGGCCGAAGTCGCGCTTGCCGAGCGCCACCAGCGCCGGCTTGTCGGCGGCGACGTCGACGCTGCCCGACGCCAGCGGGATGTCGCGTACCGTGGCATTGTAGCTGTAGCGGCCGTCACGGCGGAACCAGACGAAGGACACGCGTTCCTCGACCAGTTCCCACTTGATGCCGGGCTTGGCGACGGCGCTGCCGTCCGGCGCCACGGCGACCAGATCGAAGGCGGCCTCGCCCCCCTCGCCGACGCGCCCGTCGGAAAAGCGCGGGCGCAGGCCCAGCGCATGGGTCTTGGGCCGCACCGGCACGCTGACCGACTTGTGGACCGGGCGTCCGCCAGGCTCGGACAGGGTGACGCGGATGTCGGCGCGCAGCGGCTTGCTGGTGTCCGGCACCTCCGGCAGGGTCACGGCGACATGCGACACGCCCTGCTCGTCGGTGGTCGGGAATTCCAGCGGGTCGAGCCGCTCGGTCGGGTTGTCCTGCACGCGGCCGAAGCGATAGTCCTTGAAGGCCGGATAGGGCATCGGGTCGGTCTTCAGCGCCACCTCGGCGGTGCCGTCCAGCCCGGCAGCCGGCGGGCCATAGAGGAAGCGGCCCTGCGCCGTCACCTCGAAGGGCTGGCCCGGCACCAGGATCGGCGCGCTGGCCGTCACGTCGAGCGCCAGCTTGATCGGCACGAAATCCTCGACCTGGAAGGAGCCGCGGCCGATCGGCTCGCCCTTCGGGTCGCTGTAGACCTGCACCTCCCAGCCGCCGAGCGGCGCGGTGCGGGTCAGGGTCAGCGGCAGGAAGAAGCCGCCGGCCTCCTGGCCCTTCAGGGCGCCGCTGTAATATTCGGTGCCGCTGGGGCGCAGGACCTTCACCGTCAGCGGGAAATTGTCGACCGCCTCGGTCTTGTCGTCGCGCAGCAGGATCGACAGGTTAACCGTCTCGCCCTGGCGGTAGACGCCGCGGTCGGCATAGACGAAGGCGTCCATCGGTCCCGGTGCCGGACGCCCACCGACCCCGCGGTCGCTGAGGTCGAAGGCGGCACCGGTCAGGTCCTGCATGGCGAAATCGGTGCCGAGATAGGCCATCGCCATCTCGGGCGCGTTGCCGCCGGTCTTCAAGAGGCCGGGGGCGAAGCGGGCGCGGCCGAACTCGTCGGTCCTGGTGCGGGCCAGCTCGGTGTTGTTGCGGGCGACCAGGGCGACATCGACCCCCGGCAGCGGCTTGGCCGTACCGAAGGAGCGGGCGAAGACGGTCAGCCCGTCGGCGCCGCGGAAGCTGGTCAAGCCGATGTCGGACAGCAGCACCCACTGGGTCGCCAGCGCTTCCCAGCGGTCGGCATCCTCCACGTCATGCGGGCGGGCGGTCACGACATAGAGGCCGGCCTTGGGATCGTCGCCGACGGCCTGACGGAACGGGATCGCCGCAGTGGTGTCGCGGTTGCGCTCCCCCTTCACCTCCAGCGAGCCGGACCACACCAGCTCGCCGTTCTCCTGGGCCAGCCGGTCAGCGGAATAGCTGGTCAGCTCGTTGAAGATGTTGCCTTCATACTTGTTGGACACCAGGGCGCGGTCGGCGATGCGATAGACCGACACGTCGAGCCGGTCGGTGTTGACGCTGACCACCGGGATGCCGTCGGCGCCCTTGCGCGGCAGGATGTAGGCGGAGCCGCGGAAGGCGGCCATCGACGGCCGGTCGGGCACGCGCACGCGCTGGGTCTCGTCGGCCTTCAGGTTCACCCCGTCCTCGCCGGGAAGACCCTGGCGCAGGGTGACGGTGTAGCCGGAGCCATGGGTGACGCCGCGCAGGCACAGGCTGTTGTCGCGCGTCTCGATGGCGGTCTTGGTCGACGGCTCCACCCGGACATAGTCGTCGAAGCGCACGCCCTGCTTGCCGCTCAGCCGGTCGCTGAACTGGAAGCAGACGCGCGGGCTGCTGCCCTCCGCATTGACGGTGACGCCGGTCATCACCAGCCCGGCCTTGCGGCGGAGCGCCACGATGCGCTCCTCCAGCTTCGGCGCCTGGGTGTCGAGGGTCGCGGCCTCCATCTTCGGCGCGATCTCCTGGATCGACCTCAGCGCCTTGACCGCCTCGTCCGGCTTGCCGAAGGCCTCGTCCATCAGGGTGGCGACGCGCCAGAGGATGGCGACCCGCTCCTCGTCCTTCGGGTTGAACTGGCCAGCCATCACGGCGCTTTGCAGCGCGCGGTCCCTGTTGGGCGGGGTGGCGGCCTGCCAGGCGGCGCTCAGCTCCAGCCAGACCGACGGGGAGCCGCCGCCCTGGGTGATCGTCTTCTCGTAGGCCTGGATGGCGCCGGCGATGTCCTTGCGGTCGCGGGCGGCGCGCGCCTGCTTCAGCAAATCGGCGATCACCTGCGGCTTCGGCTGCGGCGGCGATTTCAGCAGCAGCCCGTTGGCGTAGGCGGAAGCATCGGAGAGGGCGCCGGGTGGCGTATAGTCGGCACGGACCGGACCGGCCGTCATCGCCATCACCACCAGAACCCAAAGCAGCGTCAACAGCCGTGCCATCATGTCGCCTTACAACCGGAAGCGGGATTGCCCGGTTATAGCGCCGATAACCGGGCCCTGGCGATATGGCGAACCGCCGATGTACCGTTCGGCTGTATGGTTACCACCACGCTTGTCGAAGGCGGCGCTTCCACCGGCACTTGTCCGCTTCCCGCGGATCGGATAACGATCCAACGCTTTCGGGCTCTCTGGCGAACGGAAACCGATGCTGGCTTATTGCCGCAGGCTGCAGGAACGGTGGGGGCTGGCGCTTGCACTCGCGCTGAGCCTCAGCCTGTTCGTTCGCCTTGCCGCACCCTATGCCGGGGCCGCCGACCGCGATGGCTATGTCGCGATCTGCACCGGCAGCGAACTGGTCTATCTGCCGGCGGACCATGACGGGCTGCCGCTGCCGGACGGCGGGCAGAGCGAGAAGCCGGACCTGCCGCCGCTCCACCTGCCCTGCAACTGGCTCGGACAGTTTCTCGTCCTGCTGCCGGCGTTGCAGATGCTGGTCCTGCCGGCGATGCCGCTGCTGCCGGCGGAGGTGCCGGAGCCCGAACAACCGCACCGCCCGAAGCCGCTCAAGCCCTTCCAGTCGCAAGCCCCGCCATCCGGCCGTCATCCGACGCACTGAGCCGCCCGCCTGCCGGGCGAACCCGCATCGCGACGACCGACTGGACCAATCATGACGCAAACTCTGCAAGGCGGAGCCATCGGCTCTGCCCTTTACCGTGCGCTGTGGCGCTGGCACTTCTTCGCCGGGCTGATCTGCGCCCCCATCGTCATCCTGCTCTGCGTGACCGGCGCCCTCTATCTGTTCAAGGACGAGATCAACGACGGGCTGCACCGCGACCTGCGCCTCGTCGCCTCCCAGGCGACCGAGCGGCTGGCTCCGTCCGCCCTGGTCGCCAGGGCGCTGGAGGCGCATCCCGGCGCGCTCAAGGGCTACGGCGCTCCCGCCGCACCCGACCGTCCCGCCGAAGTGAAGATCGTGGGATCCGACGGGCTGAAGGACGTCGTCTATGTCGATCCCTATGACGGCCGCGTGCTGGGCAGCCTGTGGGACGGCGGGTTCGCGGGATCGCCCACCATGTACGTCGTGCGCAAGCTGCACAGCCTGCAATATGCCGGCTGGTTCGCGGAGCGCATCGTCGAGGGGGTGGCCGGCTGGATGGTGCTGATGACCGCCTCCGGTCTCTATCTCTGGTGGCCGCGCGGTCGGGAGAGGGGCGGCCAGCGGGGCGGAGTCGTCACCGTGCGCGGAGGGCCGGGCAAGCGCGTGTTCTGGCGCGACCTGCATGCCGTCACCGGACTCTTCGTCAGTTTCTTCATCGTCTTCCTGGCGATGACCGGACTGCCCTGGTCGGGCTATTGGGGCAAGCAGTTCTACAGCGCGGCCTATGCGGTCGGCATGGGCATGCCGGACGGATATTGGGACAAGTACCCGGTCTCCACCGTCCCGCTGAAGGACACCATCGACCGTGCCCCCTGGATCGTGGAAAACCAGCCGGTGCCGCTGTCCACGGCGGCGGCCGGGGTTCCCGCCAAGCTGGACGACGTGGTGCGGACGGTGGAGGCGCTGGGCATGGCGCCGGGCTATGCAATCGCCTTCCCGGCCAAGCCGGACGGCGTCTTCACCGCCTCCGTCTATCCCGACGACGTCAGCCGGGAACGGGTGGTCCATCTCGACCAGTACAGCGGCACGGTGCTGTTCGACATGCAGTTGAAGGATTTGGGCCTGTTCGGGCGGCTGGCGGAATGGGGGGTCGGCATCCATATGGGCCAGGCCTTCGGGCTGGCGAACCAGCTGGTGCTGCTCGTCGCACTGGTGGCGATGGTGGGGCTGACGGTGTCGGGCGTCGTGATGTGGTGGAAGCGCCGCCCGGCGGGCAGCCTGGGCGCGCCGCGCCTGCCGGCGGGCCAGACCGTGCCGAAGGGGCTGATCCTGATCGCAGTTGCCGGTGGCCTGTTCTTCCCGATGGTCGGGCTTTCGATGCTCGCCTTCGCCGCCATCGAGCTGGCCGGTTACGGGACCCGCGCCCTGCGGATGGCGTAAGACACGCCCATCAGGTGGAAGCCGGCGCCTGTCCGGCGTCCAGCGCGCTGCGCACGAACGCCCGTTCGGCGATGCTGCGGTAGCGGTCGCGGTGCCGCAGCAGATGGAAGGGCCGGGCCGGCAGGTCCAGCCCGTCCAGCGCCACGATCCGCCCCGCCGCCAGATCCTCGGCGACGATCAGGTCGGACAGCACGCTCGCCCCGACGCCGGCCAGCAGGGCCGCCCGGATCACCCCACCGCCGGGCAAGGTCATCGCCACATCGAGCGTCTCGGGAGCCAGCCCCACCCCGCGCATCGCCGCCTCGAACAGCGCGCGGGTGCCGGAGCCGGGTTCGCGCTGAATCCAGCGTCCGGCCGCCATCTCCTCCCGCCCGACCCGGCCCAGCCCGGCCCAGGGATGGGCGGCGCCGACCACCAGCCGCAGCCGGTCGCCCTCGATGGGTTCGCTGACCAGCGCCGAATCGGTAACGGCTCCCTCGGCGATGCCGAGTTCGGCGCGGCCGTCGCGCACCGCCTCGGCCACCTGTTCGGTGTTGCCGATGGACAGATCAACCCGGATACCGGGATAGGCCTCGGCGAAGCGCAGCAGCCGCGGCGCCAGCCAATGGTTGCCGACCGTCTGGCTCGCCGCCAGCCGCAGCGCGCCGCGCGACAGGCCGGACAGTTCGGCCAGCATCGTGCCGGCCTCCTCGACCTTCGCCAGGATGGCGCGGGCCTGGGCGTGCAGCAGGTCGCCGGCGGCGGTCAGCTCGACCCGGCGGCCGATGCGGTCGAACAGGCGCAGGCCATGCTCCGCCTCCAGCGCGGCGATGGCGGCGCTGACCGCCGGCTGCGACAGGTGCAGAACCTCCGCCGCACGGGTGAAGTGCAGCATCTCCGCCACCGTGGCGAAGATGCGCAGCTGCTCCAGCGTCACGCGAACAGGCCGGTGAAGGGCAGGAAATCGACCAGATCACCGGGCCGCACCGCCGTGGCCTCCGCCGGCATGTCGACCAGCCCGTCGGCCTCGACCATCGAGGTCAGCACGCCGGAGCTGTCGCTGGGGAACTTCACGGCGACCGGGCGGCCGTCGGCGCCGCGCTCCAGCCGGGCGCGCAGGAACTCGCGGCGGCCGGGCTTCTTGGTGAAGGTGAAGTCGGCGACCACCAGGCTGCGCGGCGTGGCGATGCCGCTGGCGCCCGACAGGCGCAGGACCAGCGGGCGGCCGACCAGCAGGAAGGTCACCATCGCCGACACCGGATTGCCGGGCAGCCCCAGGAAGGGCGTGTCGCCGACCCGGCCGAGCGCCAGCGGCTTGCCCGGCTTGATCGCCAGCGTCCACAGGTCGATGGAGCCCAGCGCATTGACCGCCGCCTTGACATGGTCCTCCTCGCCGACCGACACGCCGCCGCTGGTGACGATCAGGTCGGCGGTGCCGGCGGCCTCGGCCAGCGCGGCGCGGGTGGCGTCCGGCCGGTCGGGCAGGATGCCGAGGTCGCGCACCTCAACCCCCAGCGCGTCGAGCTGTGCGGCCAGCGTGTAGCGGTTGGCGTCATAGATGGCGTGGTCCGGCTTCGGCGTCCCCGGCTCGCGCAGTTCGTCGCCGGTGGAGAACAGCACCACGGTCAGCCGCTTGCGCACCGTCAGGGCGGAGCGGCCGACCGCGGCGGCGAGCCCGACCTCCTGCGCGCGCAGGCGCTGGCCGGGTTGCAGAACCACGGCACCGGCGGTCATGTCCTCGCCCGCCAGCCGGATGTTGGAGCCGCGCTTCAGCGAGGCCGGGACCAGCACGGCGTCGCCGTCGGTCCGGCAATCCTCCTGCATCGCCACAGTGTCGATTCCGGCCGGGACCGGCGCGCCGGTGAAGATGCGCACCGCCTGTCCCGCCGCGACCGTGCCGCCGAACTTCGATCCCGCCGGAACCCGCCCGACGACGTCGAGCCGCCGGAAGCCCTCCCCCGCCTCGGCGGGAAAGGCCCAGCCGTCCATGGCCGAGACATCGGCCGGCGGCACATTGACCGGCGCCACCACCTCTTCCGCCAGAACGCGGCCGAGCGCGCGGCGCAGCGGCACCTCCTCCGTCCCGGTCACCGCACCATAGCCCTGCGCGACGCGGGCGACCGCCTCGTCCAGCGACAGGGGAATGGGGCCGTGTGCGGAGCAATCGTCCATGATCTCGATGTCCTTGATGAAGAGGCCGGGATGAAGAGGCCGGGGAGAGGTGGCCGCCCGAGCGGCGGCGAGGCCCGCGCCTTTCCTATCGCCAACTGCAACCCGTGCCTTTGATCGGCGTCAAGGCTCTGTTTGGATATTCCTGTATTGCGGCGCCTCAGGCCGTCTCCGCCCGCAGCCAGTCGAGATAGGCCGGGTTGCCGCCTCCGACCGCCAGTTCGACGACGCAGGGCGTGTCGTAGCTGTGCAACTCACGCACCCGCGCCGTCAGGCGGTCGAACAGCGAGGATCGGGTCTTGGCGATCAGCACCGCCTCGTCGGCCTGCTCCACCGCGCCGTTCCAGCGATAGATCGAGGTCATGCCGTCCAGCACGTTGGCGCAGGCGGCCAGCCGCTCCTCCACCAGGCTGCGGCCGATGCACAGGGCCTCCTCCTTCGAACCGGCGGTGACATAGGCGAAGACGAGGCCGTCCCCATCGGGATCGGGGCTGGTTTCCGGCATGGGGAAGGCTCCCTCCTTTTCGATGCACCTGCCTCGCGCTTTCGCGTAGGATGCCCGCACTTTGCCACAGCCCCCGCCGGGGCCGGCGATTTTCCTGTCCGTTCCCGTATCCGCAAGAGCAGCCCGTCCCATGGCAAAGCCCCGCCGTTCCTCGCCCCGCAGCACCCCGTCCGACGTTCAGGGGGCATGGTTGCGCCGCGGTCTGGACCAGCCGGGCGGCAAGCTGCCGCTGTTCGACGAGCGCGGGCAGCGCGTGAAGAAGCCGACGGTGGAAGCCTGCCTGAAGGCGGGATGGGCGGAGCGCTGGTTCGACAATCCGCTGAAGCCGGACTGGCTGGTCTGCCGCCTGACGGAGGCCGGCCGCACCGCGCTGGGCGGGCATGACCACGGCGACGCCGCCCCGGCCGACGAGGCGGAGGCCGATGCGCGGCAGGGTGCGCTGATTTAAGGGGCTGCTTGAGCGGAGCTACTGCGCGGCTTGCGCGATGCCGTTGGTGCGCTTGATCCGCAGCTGGCGGTCGACCTCGGCCTGGAGCTGGCGCGGGGTCACCGGCTTGTGCAGGATCGCCACGCCATGGGCCGAGGCGTCGGCCAGCGTGTCGGCGCCGGTCTCCCCGGTCAGGATCAGGGCTGGGACCTCGGCACCGTAGCGTGCGCGCACCCGGCGGATCACCTCGGTGCCGACCCGCCCCTCGCGCAGCCGGTAATCGGCGATGACGATGTCCGGCACCCGTCCCAGCGACTCCAGCCGGTCCATCGCCCGGTCGGCGCTGTCGGCGGCGACGACGCGGAAACCCCATTCGGTCAGCACCGTCTGCAAGCCCAGCAGCACCACCGCGTCGTCATCGACCACCACGGCAAGACGCGGGCGGTCGATGGAAGGCGGCCGCTCCGGCCCCCCTGCCCGGCCGGCGAGGAAACGGGCCGGCGCCAGCGGCACCAGGACGCGGAAGGCCGATCCCTGTCCATGCACCGACCGCACCTCGACCGGATGGTCGAGCAGCTGCGACAGCCGCCGCACGATGGCCAGCCCGAGCCCGAGCCCGCGCAGCCGGTCGCGCTCCGGATTGCCGACCTGATGGAATTCTTCGAAGATGCGGTCGAGATGTTCGGGCGGGATGCCGATGCCGGTGTCCTGCACCTCGATGGCGAGCCGGTCGCCGTCCGGCCCGGCATCGATGCGGCAGCGGATGCGGATCGCCCCGGCCTCGGTGTAGCGCAGCGCATTGTCGACCAGATTGCGCAGCAGCTGCATCAGCAGCCCGCGGTCGCTGCGCAGCACCGCCTCGCAGCTCTCCACCCGCCAGACCAGCCCCTTGGCGGTCGCCTGCTCGCCATAGGCGGCGTCGAGCGCGTCCGTCAGCTCGCCGACATCGAAGGTGTCGAGAACCGGCGTCACAACGCCCGCCTCCAGGCGCGACACCTCCAGCAGCCCGTCGAGCAGGCCCTTCATGGTGTCGAGCCCCTGGTCGAGCCGGGACAGCAGATCGCGGCCGCTGTGGTCGCCGACATGGCGGGCAAGGGCTGCGGACAGGAAGAACAAGGCCTGGAGCGGCTGGCGGAGGTCGTGGCTGGCGGCGGCGAGGAACTTCGACTTGGCGAGATTGGCGCGCTCGGCTTCCTCCCGGGCGGCATCGCGCTCCGCTTCCAGCGACTGAAGGCGATGAATGAGACTCATGCTTCGACCACGGCTCTCAACGGAGGATGATGGGGTTCCCGAAGGCGCCCCGTTTCCATTTTCAAACAGAACCGGGGGTAATGTTAAAATGCATTAACCATAATCATGCTGCAGCGCGCAACCCTTCCCAGGCATATGCGTCGCATGGGCAGGGTCCATGAAGAAAAGGTTAATGCAGGTTCATATGCGAAAGCCCCGGCATTTTCCGGGGCTTTCCGCATTCGGGACTCGATTGGCCGCCTCGCGCCAGACGCTGTGGGCAAACCTTTCGATATCCGGTCTTTCCGACAATCGAGACCGCGCCGGACGCCGCCTCAGACGCTGCGGCGGACGGCCATATGGATTTCGCCGCGCGTCAGTCCGATGTCGGACAGTTCGGCATCGGACATATGGTTTAGCTCACTTTCAGCACGGTAAAGTTCAATCCGTTCGTGGACCCAATGAACGACACGCTGGAAGAGGGTGTTTTCCTTTGTTCCGGCCGCAAACAATTCACCGGACGAAGACTGCATCGAAGAGTAGGCCATGTTGATCTCCTGCGCTTGGCGCTGATTACATGGTCCTATTTTGCCTTTCGCACCCGCGAAATCAACGGACAACCCTCTGCGGTCCTGCGGCGGCAGACCTGCACGGATTCGATGGGCTGGAAACGCCTGTGGAACGGACGCTTCGCCGCGCCGCGATCAGGCACTGCCAGCGGCGAACTGGGAGACTCTATTCCCGCAATACTCCCGACTGATGGAAGTTATCCGAAATTTCGGATATTATTTTGGTATTATTTCTACTTTAGAGGAATAATCCAATGTCGATCATCCGCAATAAGAAACCTTCGAGTGTATTTTTCGCCGGGATGCTTGCCCTTCCCCTCCTGGCCACATCGGTCGTGGGATCGGCCTGGGCGGCCTCGCCCAAGCCGGCAACGCCGAATCCCCAACCGCCGGCTGCCCCCGCCTGCACGACGTCCGACCCGACGACGGTCTGGACCGACAACACGAAATCGACCGCAGCCCTCTGCGGCAGCCAGGGGACGGGGGGCGTCACCTCCTATCTCGGCATTCCCTATGTGGCAAACCAGCCGGTGCCGCCGAACCGCTGGATGCCCAGCGCGCCGGCGAACTGGCCGCCCGCGCCTGCCATGCAGGCGGTGAACGTGCAGAATCAGTGCATCCAGAAGCTGCCGGCCTGGGACGCCCAGCCGCCGGCAACCGGTGAGGATTGCCTGTATCTGAATGTCTGGGCGCCTACGGCCTCGCTGAACAACCCGGCGGCCAAGCTGCCGGTGATGGTCTTCATCCACGGCGGCGCCTTCGTCCTCGGTTCGGGCGGCTCGCCGGTCTACAATGGGTCGGCGCTGGCGCAGAACGGCGTCATCGTGGTCACGCTGAACTACCGGCTGGGTGCGCTGGGCTTCATGGCGGCGCAGGTGCCGGCGACCGGCAAGAAGGATGCGCCGACCGTCGACATCAACGGCAATTTCGGCCTCGACGACCAGCGCAACGCCCTGCTCTGGGTGCAGTCCAACATCGCCCGCTTCGGCGGCGATCCGACGCAGGTCACGCTGTTCGGCGAAAGCGCCGGCGCAATGTCCACCGGGCTGCATCTCTTCGCCTCTCCGGCCAGCGCTCCGCTGTTCCGGGCGGCGATCATGGAAAGCAACCCCATCGGATCGCTGTATCGTACGCTGGCCGACACCCAGAGCCAGGGCACCAACTTCATCCGTTGGCTGTGCACCAAGACGCTCCATCTGCTGAGCTGTCCGGGCAACATGGAATGGTTGCAGAGCCTGTCACCCGACACCATCCAGAAGGCGCAGGCCGACTTCCTCAATCTGGGCATCGGCAACGGCGGCGGCCCCGTTCCGGCGGCCGGGGCGCTGGCGGACTCCCTGCCCTGGGCACCGACCATCGACGGCAAGGACGTCGTCGCCCAGCCGATTGCCGGTTTCGCCACCGGCATGCCGCAGAAGCCCTTCCTGTTCGGCGTCAATGCCGATGAAGGCGCCGTCTTCGCCGCGATGATCGCGGCCGGAATCCCCGGCCCCTATCTGCCGGCGGAATACAACAAAATCCTGGCCAAGGCGATCCCGGACACCACCGCGCGGACCGCAATCGCCGCCTACCAGAACAGTGCTGGCCAGAACCCCTACGTGGCGCCGGCCGCCAACCCGCCGACCTATTACGGCCTGGACAAGATCACCAACGGAACGGCGCAGACGACCGATCTGCTGATCGACGACTTCGCCTTCCACTGCGCGAATCTGTGGACGGCCGGACAGGCCTACGGCCAGATCGCCAATGCCAAGGGCACCTCGCCGATCTATGGCTACCTGTTCGGCCAGCAGCCGATCTTCGACCTCTACAAGACGGCGTCGGGCCAGCCGGTCGCGGCCTGCGCGCCGAGCAACGGCAATGTCTGCCATGCCAACGAGCTGCCCTATGTGTTCAGCACGCTGGGCATCCTGTTCGCCAACCCGCCCCAGGCGGACGCCGCGCTGGCCGGCACGATGACCTCGACCTGGGCAAGCTTCGCCAAGAACCCGGCGGCCCCGGCCGGACTGACCGCCTATACCCCCACCGGCGTTCTGAACGTCTTCAACAGCCGCACGTCATCGACGACGACGCCGGTCTCCGGCATGGACCAGGCCGGCAACTGCTCGGCCCTGTGGAACACGCTGGGCGTCTATCCGGCGGCGGCGCAGACGACCGCCAGCAGCAAGCCGTAACCGTCCTTTCGAAAGACGGCAAAGAGAAGGGCGCGCGGGAGAAGTTCCGCGCGCCCCTGTCCATGGCATCCGGCCCCGCGCGGGACCGGCGGCAAACCGCTTACTTCACGCTGACCTTGCGCGACAGGTTGTGGTGTGCCTCGATGTAGCGGACCGTACCCGACTTGGAGCGCATGATGACCGAGTGGGTGTAGGCACCGCCCGGAACGCGGCGGACCCCCTTCAGCATGGCGCCGTCGGTGACGCCGGTGGCGGCGAACATGACGTTGCCGCGCGCCAGCTCGTGCAGGCTGTACTTCTTGTCGAGGTCGGTGACGCCCCACTTGGCGGCGCGGGCCTTCTCGTCGTCGTTGCGGAACAGCAGACGGCCCTGGAACTGGCCGCCGATGCAGCGCAGCGCCGCCGCGGCCAGCACGCCTTCCGGCGCGCCGCCGGAGCCGACATACATGTCGACGCCGGTGCCGGCCTGGCTGGTGGCGATGACGCCCGACACGTCGCCGTCGTTGATCAGCATGATGCGGGCGCCGGCTTCACGGACGCGGGCGATCAGCTCGGCATGGCGCGGACGGTTCAGGATGCAGACCAGCAGCTCCTGCACCTCGGTGCCCTTGGCGGCGGCCAGCGCCTTCAGGTTGTTAGCCGGGGTCTCGTCCAGATCGACGACATTGTCCGGCAGGCCGGCGCCGACGGCGATCTTGTCCATGTAGACGTCGGGGGCGTTCAGGAAGCCGCCCTCCTCCGCCATGGCGATCACGGCCAGCGAGTTCGGGCCGCCGGTGGCGCAGATGGTGGTGCCTTCCAGCGGGTCGAGCGCGATGTCGACCTTCGGGCCGGAGCCGATGCCGGCGCCGACCTTCTCGCCGATGTAGAGCATCGGGGCCTCGTCGCGCTCACCCTCGCCGATCACGACGGTGCCGTCGATGTAGAGCGTGTTGAGCGCCTGGCGCATGGCATCGACGGCGGCCTGGTCGGCCAGCTTCTCGTCGCCGCGACCCATCAGCAGCGAGGCCGACAGGGCGGCGGCCTCGGTCACGCGGACGGCCTCCAGCGCGAGGTTGCGGTCCATGTGGGACAGGTCGACATGCGTAGACGGCGTAGACATCGTGTGCTCCCCCCGACTCTTCGGTCGTATCAGGCTGTGTATTGGTTATGGTGGGAAACGGTCCCGGTCAGAACTGCCGGTCAGAACTGCTCGATCCGGATCATCCGCGGCGGCTCCAGCACGCTGTCGCTGGCCGCGATGGTCGCAAGCGCGCGCTGCATGGCCGCCTCGTCGGTGTCATGGGTGGTCAGGACCACCGGAACGCCTTCGCCCGGCGAGCGGCCGCGTTGCAGGAACTGCTCCATGGAGACGTTCTGGTCGCGCATCGCCGCTGCGATATCCGCTATCACACCGGGGCGGTCCACGACCATCAGGCGGACGTAGTACGACCCGCGGCGCGCTTCCATCGGCGAGGGGGTTGCGGCACCCAGCCGATCGGCCGGAACGCCGAAGGTGGGCGTAGACCGCCCGCGCGCGATGTCGATCAGGTCGGCGACCACCGCCGACGCGGTCGGGCCGGCACCGGCGCCGCGGCCGACGAACAGCACCCGGTCGGCAAAGTCGGCCTGCGCCACCACGGCGTTGAACACACCGTCCACCGACGCGATGGGGGCGGCCACCGGCACCATGCAGGGATGGACGCGCTGCTCGACGCCGGCCCCGGTGCGCCGCGCGATGCCCAGCAGCTTGATGCGGAAGCCCAGCTGGTCGGCATAGTCGAAATCGACCGCCGAAACCTGCCGGATGCCCTCGACATAGACCGAGGAGAAATCGACCGGGGTGCCGAAGGCGACCGACGCCAGGATCGCCAGCTTGTGCGCGGCATCGATGCCGTCGATGTCGAAGCTGGGATCGGCCTCGGCATATCCCAGAGCCTGGGCATCGGCCAGCACATCGGCGAAGTCGCGGCCGGTGGTCCGCATCTCCGTCAGGATGTAGTTGCAGGTGCCGTTCAGGATGCCGTGGATTTCCGACACGGCATTGCCGGCCAGACCCTCGCGCAGACCCTTGATGATCGGGATGCCGCCGGCCACCGCCGCCTCGAAGGCGACGGTCAGGCCGCGCGATTCGGCCTTCTGCGCGATCTCGGTGCCGTGGACGGCCAGGAGCGCCTTGTTGGCGGTGACCACATGCTTGCCGGTCTCCAGCGCCGTGGCGACGGTGTCGCGCGCCGGGCCTTCCGACCCGCCGATCAGCTCCACCACCAGATCGGCGACGGATTGGGCGGCCATCGCGACGGGATCGTCGAACCACTGGACGCGCGACAGATCGACGCCGCGGTCCTTGCCCTTCGAGCGCGCGCTGACCGCGACCACCTCGATCCGGCGGCCGCAGCGCTGTTCGATCAGCGAGCCTTGCGTTTCCAGCAGCTTCAGGACGCCGGCACCGACCGTACCAAGGCCGGCGACGGCGATTTTCAGGGGGGCTTGCTGGGCGTTCGGCATCAGGCTTTCGCTTTCTCGGATTCCAGAAGGGCGGCGCGGGCCACCGGGTCCTCGCTCGCCGCAACGCCGCCGGCGTTGGAGCGGAAGAACTCCTTGATGTTGCGGGTCGCCTGGCGGATGCGGTGGACGTTCTCCACCATCGCCAGACGGACATGGCCGTCGCCGTATTCGCCGAAGCCGATGCCGGGCGCCACCGCGACCTCCGCCTGCTGGAGCAGCAGCTTGGAGAATTCCAGCGAGCCCAGATGGGCGAACTGCGGCGGGATCGGCGCCCAGGCGAACATCGACGCCTTCGGGCTGGGGACCTCCCAGCCGGCGGCGGCCAGACCCTCGATCATCACGTCGCGGCGCTGCTTGTACATGTCGCGCACCTGCTGCACGCAGTCCTGCGGACCGTTCAGTGCGGCGGCGGCGGCGACCTGGATCGGCGTGAAGGCGCCGTAGTCGAGGTACGACTTGATGCGGGCCAGCGCGGTGATCAGCGTCTTGTTGCCGGTGGCGAAGCCGATGCGCCAGCCGGCCATCGAATAGGTCTTCGACATCGAGGTGAATTCGACGGCGATCTCGCGCGCTTCCGGGATTTCCAGGATCGAGGGCGGCGGGTCGTTGTCGAAGAAGATCTCGGCATAGGCCAGATCGGACAGGATGTAGATGCCGTGCTTGCGGCTGAACTCGACGATCGGGCGGTAGAAGTCCAGCCCGACCACCTCGGCCGTCGGGTTCGACGGGTAGTTCAGCACCAGCGCCAGCGGCTTCGGCACGCTGTGGCGCACCGCGCGCTCCAGCATGATCATGAAGCTGTCGATGTCGGTCGACGCCCCGTTCTCCATGCCCACCGGCAGGTGGCGCACCGAGGCGCCGGCCAGGATGAAGCCGAACGGATGGATCGGGTACGAGGGATTCGGCACCAGGATGATGTCGCCGGGGCTGGTGATCGCCTGGGCGAGGTTCGCCAGACCTTCCTTCGAGCCGATGGTGACGATGCACTCGGTCTCGGGATCGACGTCGACGTTGAAGCGACGCTTGTAATAGGCGGCATGGGCCTTGCGCAGGCCGGGGATGCCGCGGGAGTTCGAGTAGCGGTGCGTCTTCGGATCGCGCACGGCCTCGACCAGCTTGTCGACGATGTGCTGGGGGGTCGCCTGGTCGGGGTTGCCCATGCCGAGGTCGATGATGTCGGCGCCGTTGGCCCTAGCTCGCGCCTTCATCGCGTTCACTTCGGCGAAGACGTAGGGCGGCAGGCGCTTGATGCGATGGAATTCGGTGTTGGACATGGACGCTCCGGAAGACCGCTCCGGTCACGCCACGAACCCAAGAGACCTGCGGACCGGGACTGACGTTCTACCGCCCTGACGCGACGGAAGCGAGGCAAATTTCGCGCCCCCACCGTCGGATACGGCGCTTTGGCCGCGCCGGCCCCATGAGCGTCGGTTGATGGAGTGACTTAACAATCTCCCTACCAACGTCGTGGTTAAACCTAACTGTGCTTTAACCCATTAGCTTTCATACCTTCGGCTTGGAACTTTCGTCGCCATGCCGCAACGGTCAAGGATGTTGGAGTCGTAAGATGGTTTCGCTTTTGAAGGTCGCGGATCGGCTGCTCGGCGACATGCGTTTCGCGCGCAAGATGGCGCTGGCCCTGTCGGTCCCGATGGCAGGCGTGGTCGTGCTGTCGTCGCTGCTGGTGTGGGAACAGGTCGAAGCGAGCCGCCGGGCGTCCGATCTCGCCTCCGTCACCCGCCTGTCGGTCGGCATGACCAGCCTCGTGCACGAGCTTCAGAAGGAACGCGGTTCCTCCTCCATCTTCCTCGGCGGCAAGCTCGCCGAAGACCGCAAGCGCCTGGAGACGGTGCGGACCGCTGCCGACGCCCGGATGGCCGACCTGAACCGGCAATTCGCCGAGGCCCGGATCGGCGATTCCCAGGTGGCTGCCGCGATTGGCGGCGCCCGCGACGCACTGTCGCAGCTGTCCGGCCTGCGCACCGGCGTCGACGGCATGGCGCAATCCTCGATGGAGGTGGTGGCGAGCTACACCGCCCTGATCCGCAGGCTGCTCGACGCCGCCGGGCAGTCCCGTTCGCTGTCCGACGACAGCGACCAGCTGCGCGCCGCCGACGCCATGGTTTCCCTGTCGGAAGCGAAGGAGCGGCTGGGCCAGCAGCGGGCGGTCGGCGGCGGCGCCTTCCGCAAGGACCGTTTCCCCACCGACGCGCATGAACGCTTCATCGAGCTGTCGGGCGAATACAAGGCGCTGATGGGTGGGCTGAAGAACAAGCTGACGGACGAGCAGGCCCGCTATTTCGACCGGACCGTTGCCGGACCGGCCATCGCGGAGGTGGAGCGGATGCGGCGGATCGGCATCGCATCGGCCTATGGGGCCGAGGGCGAGCGGGTCGATGCCGGCAAGTGGTTCGACACCATCACCACCGCCATCGACATGCTGCGCAGCGTCGAGACCCGCGTGGCCGACGACCTGATCGGGCTCGCCAACCGCGACGCGCAGGAGTCGATGACCCGGCTGGTCGGCATGGCCGCCGGTCTGGCGATCCTGTTGATCGCCATGACGCTGATCGCCGTCCTGGTCGCCCGCAACATCACCCGGCCCATCGCCCGCCTGAACGGCGACATGGCGCGGCTGGAAGCGGGCGAGCGCGAACTGACCATCCACGGCGCCGAACGCGCCGACGAGCTGGGCGCCATGGCGCGCAGTCTCGACCAGTTCCGTCTCAGCCTCGCCGAAGCCGACCGGCTCGCCGCGGAGCAACGGCAACACCAGGAAGACCGGCTGCGCGAGGCCGAGCGGCTGGAGCGGCTGGTCGACGCGTTCGACCGCCACATCGAAGAGGTCGCCGAACAGCTGGCGGGTGCCGCCACCGGCCTGCGTGGCAATGCCCAGCAGATGAGCCACATCGCCTCGGAGACCGAGGTCCATGTCCTCTCCGTCGCCCGCGCGTCCGAAGGGGCATCCGACAATGTCCAGGCCGTCGCCGCCGCGGCGGAGCAGTTGACCGCCTCCATCGCCGAGATCGGACGCCAGATGGCGGGCTCGACCGAGATGGCGGAGCGGGCAGTCGGCGACGTCCGGCGCACCGCCGACGTCATCGCCGATCTCAGCGGCGCCGCCCAGCAGGTGGGCGAGATCGTGCGGATGATCACCGACATCGCCAGCCAGACCAACCTTCTGGCCCTCAACGCCACCATCGAGGCCGCCCGCGCGGGCGAGGCCGGCAAGGGCTTCGCGGTGGTGGCGCAGGAGGTGAAGAGCCTGGCCAACCAGACCGCCAAGGCGACCGAGGACATCACCGCCAAGGTGGCCGAAATCCAGGCGGCGACCGGCCACACCGTCAGCGCCATCGACGACATCGGCAGCATCGTCACCCACATCGAGGAAAACATCTCCGCGGTCGCCGCCGCGGTGGAGGAGCAGAACGCCGCCACCGCGGAGATCGGCCGCAACGTCCGTCAGGCCGCCGACGGCACCGATCAGGTGTCGCACAACGCCTCCCTCGTCGGCACCGAGGCCGGCCGCGCCGGCGCCATGGCGAAGGAGGTGCTGTCGATGGCCGATGCGCTGAAGCGGAACGCGGACGGGCTGCGCAGCGACGTCGCCGACTTCATCGGGAAGATCCGGGCAGCGTGAGGGGGTTGGGAAGGCGGCATGGCGGTCGCCGCTTTCCACCCAAGAGGGAGGCATGTATCCTGGCAGCAGTCCGTTTTCTCTCCTGGAGAGTCCCGCGATGCCCGTTTCGCCGACCCCGCCGGCACGCCCCTCCAAAGTGACGGCCACAATTCCGGCGGAGGAACTGCCGCGAGCGATCACGGCCGCCCTCCCCGTCCGCCCGCCGGCCGGAACCCGCTTCCGGGTGACCATCGAACCGGTCGATGAGAGTGAAGAGGAACGCTGGCAGTCGTTGAAGGACGATGTCGCTGTCGGACTGGAAGATGCGGATGCAGGGCGGACGACGGACGGCGAGATACTGTTCGAACGTCTGATCGCCAAATATGCCAAGGCGGGAGAACCCGGACAGGGTTGATCGGCAGCAATGGCACGGCTGGATTTCACTGCCGCCGCGGATGCCGATCTTGAGAGCATCGGCGACTACATCGCCCAGGCTAATCCGCTGGCAGCCATCCGCATGGTGTTGGATATCCGGGATCATTGCAGAAAGATCGCGTCGATGCCTGCCATCGGCCGATGCCGTCCGGAGTTGGGCGTTGGTTTGCGCAGCCTGTCCGTTTCACCTTACCTGATCATATACAAAGCCGCGGAAGCGGGCCGGATCGTCGTGATCCGCATCGTCCACGGTGCGCGCGACCTGCCGCAGGTGATGAGGGAATAGCCTCCCTTCACCCCACCCCGGTCGCCTTCGCGTATTTCCGCTTCGCCACCTCCAGCGATGCCAGAAGCTGCTGGCCGGTCGCGCCGCCGTCGCCGCTGACGCGGCCGGTCATCACCGCCCTGATCGCGTCGACATGGGCCTTGAACAGCAGATGCTCGTTGGCGGTCACTGTGGTCAGGCCGCTGCGGGTCACCTCGTAGAGCGACTTGGCGATGTGGGTGATCAGCGGATAGCCGAAGATGCCGCCCTGCCCGCGCATCTCGTGGGCCGAGCGGTTGACCTGGGCCAGCAGGCCGGCCACCGCATCGGGCTCGCGCGGCAGGCGCTCGACGCGGCGGCCCATCTCCTCCACCTCCGAGCCGATCCAGACGGCATAGTCACCGGCACGGTTCAGGATTTCCTCCTCCGCGGCGGCCAGCACCTCCGGCGGCAGGGTCGGCACCGGATCGCGCGGGGCGAGGCCGGCCTTGGCGCCCAGCCGGTTGGGCAGGTCGAAATAGATGACGGGAAAGCGGTCGATGCCGCGCGCCTTCGACGCGCTGTGCACCATCAGGATCTCCGACGGCGCGGTCATCCGGCAATCCATCGCCACCGGCTTGTCGGCGCGGCGGCGGTCGGGGCCGAAATAGCCCTTGGCCAGCACGAAACGGCGCGGCCGGGCGATGGCGAACAGCAGCCGGCTGGCGATGGTCTGGGCGGAAAAGGGCTTGGCGATGAAGTCGGTCGCGCCGAGATCGCGCGCCTGCTCCACGTAATGCCGGTCGGCGGCCCCCGACAGCATCAGCACCGGCAGGAACTTGTCCGGGCTCTTCGGGCTGGAGCGGATCCAGCGCAGCAGCATCAGCCCGTTCACCTCAGGCATCACCAGATCGGACAGGATCAGGTCGACCGGGGCGGTGCCCGGCGGCAAGGCCGCGCGACGCTCCTCCAGCCAGCGGATGGCGTCGGCGCCGCTCGCCACCCCCTCCACCCGGCCGATGCCGATGGCGCGCAGGGTCGCCGTCAGGACCGTGCGGATGAAGCCGCTGTCCTCCACCACCAGGACCGAGAGAAGATCGAGCTTCGGCTGGGTCATCGCCGTCTGTTTCGCCAACCGGGACATATTCCCGCATTCAGTTTCCACTTCTGGCACAACCGGACCCGATTGGCGAGCGACAAGCGGAACGGAAGACAAACCGCGCGGTGGCGGTTACCCTCCCCCGGCCGAAAAGGCCCAGCAAACAAAAGAGAGGACTCGCCCGATGCCGCAACCCGATCACGTCATGGCCCTGCCCCTGCCGGAAAAGCCGGACCTCGACCCCGACATGCAGGCCCTGTTCGACAAATGCGTGGAAAAGCTGGGCTTCGTGCCGAACGTGCTCCAGGCCTACAGCCTGCGGCCGAAGAAGCTGCGCAACTTCGCGATGGTCTACAACGAGCTGATGCTGGGCGAGAGCGGGCTCAGCAAGCTCGAGCGCGAGATGATCGCGGTGGTCGTCTCCTCCGCCAACCATTGCTATTACTGCCTGGTCGCCCATGGGCAGGCGGTGCGCAAGCTGTCGGGCGATCCGGAGCTGGGCGAGATGCTGGTCGCCAATTACCGCGTCGCCCCGCTGGAGCCACGCCAGCGCGCCATGCTCGACTTCGCCTGGAAGCTGACCAAGGAACCGATGTCGGTGGGCGAACCCGACCGCGAGGCGCTGCGCGCCGCCGGATTCAGCGCCGAGGACATCTTCGACATTGCCGACACGGTCGGCTTCTACAACATGTCCAACCGCGTGGCGACCGCGGTGGACATGATCCCGAACCGCGAGTACCACAGCCAGGACCGCTAAGGCCCGGAAAGTCCCGGTCTTTCACCGGCATCGCACTCGGCAGCCTAATCGGTAGTCTTATCGGTAGTCTTCAAGGCCACACAGGGTAGGTATCATGGCGATCGTCCGTTTCTTCGTCCGTCTGTTCGCGCTCATCGGCCTGCTGCTGGTGGTCGGCGCGGTGGCGGTGGTGGTGCTGGCGGTCCGTCACGAACCCACCCTGCCCGCCGCCGTGGTGCTGGAACTCGACCTGACCAAGCCGCTGGCCGAGAGCGACGACGGCAAGTTCGGCAGCCTGTTCGAGCATCAGACCACGCTGCGCGAGGTGCTGGACGCGCTCGACGGCGGCCGGCGCGACCCGAAGGTGAAGGGCGTGCTGGCCCGCTTCGGCGACGACAGCATCGGCTTCGCCCAGACCCAGGAGCTGCGGACCGCCATCGAGCGGTTCCGCGCCTCGGGCCGCTTCGCCGTCGCCTTCGCCGAGGAATATGGCGGGGCCGGGGCCGGCAACCGCTCCTACCTGCTGGCCAGCGCCTTCGACGAGGTCTGGCTGCAACCGCTGGGCACGCTGGGCATCACCGGCCTGTCGGCGGAGCTGCCCTTCGCCCGCGACGCCTTCGACCAGCTGGGCGTGCAGCCGAGCTTCGCCCAGCGCGAGGAATACAAGAGCTTCGCCGAGACCTTCACCAAATCCGGCATGACCCCGGCCAACCGCGAGATGATGGAGGCGCTGGTCGCCGACCTCGGCAACCAGCTGGTCGACGGCATCGCCAAGAGCCGGCGCCTCGCCCCCGCCGCGGTGCGGACCGCCATGGACAAGGCGCCGCTGTTGAGCAAGGAGGCGCTCGACCAGAAATTCGTCGACCGGCTCGGCTATGCCGACGAGGCGCGGGACGAGGCGCTGAAGCGGGCCGGCACCGGGGCGGAGACGCTGGATCCGGCCGATTACCTGTCGGTTGCCGGCAGCCCCAACGGCGAGGGGCCGACCATCGCCCTGATCCACGCCGTCGGCACCATCACCGGCGGCGAGAGCGGCAAGCCGACGCTGGGCGGGATGTCCGCCGGGTCGGAGACCATCGTCAAGGCCATCGAGGAGGCGGCCGACGATCCGGAGGTGCGCGCCATCCTGTTCCGCATCGACAGCGGCGGCGGCGCGG
The DNA here is from genome assembly GCF_042938965.1 of Azospirillum sp. A23. Lineage (NCBI taxonomy): Bacteria > Pseudomonadati > Pseudomonadota > Alphaproteobacteria > Rhodospirillales > Azospirillaceae > Azospirillum > Azospirillum sp. A23. The sequence continues at coordinate 1,685,335 of NZ_CP170667.1, forward strand.
TTTCCGCGTCGGAGGCGATCCGGCGGGCCCTGGTCAAGGCGCGTCAGAGCGGCAAGCCGGTGATCGCCAGCATGGGCGACACCGCGGCGTCGGGCGGCTATTGGATCGCGCTGGCCGCCGACCACATCGTCGCCTCCCCTGCCACCGTCACCGGTTCCATCGGCGTCGTCGCCGGCAAATTCGCCATCGGCGGCCTGTCCGACAAGCTCGGCATCCATTGGGACCGGGTGCAGGGCGCGCAGAATGCCGGCATGTGGTCGCCGCTGCATCCCTTCGAAGGCGGCGAATCGGAACGGCTGAACGCCATCATCGAGGACACCTATGCCAACTTCCTGCAACGGGTGGCGGAGGCCCGGCGGATGACGCCGGAACAGGCGCGCGGCATCGCCAAGGGCCGCGTCTGGACCGGCGCCCAGGCCCGCGAACTCGGCCTCGTCGACGATCTGGGCGGCCAGGAACAGGCGCTGACGCTGGCCCGCACCGCCGCCGGCCTCTCCGCCGATGCCCCGGTAAGCCTGGTCCCCTACCCGCCGCCGAAGTCGGTGACCGACCAGATACTCGATCTGGTGTCCCGCAAGGGCGAACTGGTCGGCGCGCTGGCCGCCGTGGCGGAACTCCGCCCCCTGCTGGCGCAGCTCCGCCCCCTGCTGGCCGCCACCCAGGGCGACGGCGTGCAGGCCCGCATGCCGCCGATGTCGCTGGGGAAGTGAGTCCAAGCATTCAGAAAAATCCCCTCTCCCCCCGGGGAGAGGGGGATCTCACCGTTCGAAGATCTTCACGTCCGAGACGCCTGACCATGACCGAGACCGCCGCCCGCCCCGCTCAGCCCGATCCGGCCCATCCCGTATTCACCCACCAGGAAATCCTGCGGGTGTTCAGCGGGGTGGCTCTGGCGATGCTGATGGCGGCGATGGACCAGACCATCGTCGCCACCGCGCTGCCGACGATGGCGAGCCAGTTCGGCGGGCTGGAGATGCTGCCCTGGGTGGTCACCGCCTATCTGCTGACCTCCACCACCACGACGCCGATCTACGGCAAGCTGTCGGACCTCTATGGCCGCAAGCGCGTGCTGCAAACGGCGATCCTGCTGTTCCTGGTCGGCTCCGTCCTGTGCGCCGCGGCGCAGAGCATGACCCAGCTGATCCTGTTCCGGGGGTTGCAGGGGCTGGGCGGCGGCGGGCTGATGTCGCTGGCCTTCACCATCATCGGCGATGTCGTCGCCCCGCGCGAACGCGGGCGCTACCAGGGGATGATCGGCGGCGTCTTCGCGCTGGCCAGCGTCGCCGGGCCGCTGCTGGGCGGCATCTTCACCGAAACCATCGGCTGGCACTGGATCTTCCTGATCAACCTGCCGCTGGGCGCCGCCGCGCTCGCCATGACCCGCAGCACCCTGTCGCGCCTGCCCGCCGGCCGGGCGAGGCCACGCATCGATCTGGCCGGGGCGGCGCTGCTGACCGGGGCGGTGACCAGTCTGCTGGTCGTCGCCACCCGCGGCGACGCCATGGGCTGGGGCAGCCCGGCGGCGCTGGCCCTGCTGGCAGCCGGCCTCGTCATGCTGGTGGTCTTCCTGTGGCACGAGCGCCGGATCGAGGAGCCGATCCTGCCGCTGCACCTGTTCCGCCGCCCGGTGGTGGCGGTGGCGACGCCGGTGGTCGCGGTGTCGGCGATGGTGCTGTTCGCCGGCATCGTCTATCTGCCGCTGCATCTCCAACTGGTGCAGGGGACCAGCGCCACGGTGTCGGGCCTGCTGCTCCTGCCGCTGGTGCTGGGCATGACCGTCGGGTCGGTCGGCGGCGGACGGCTGATCGCCAAAACCGGGCGCTACAAGGCCTTCCCGCTGGCGGGGCTGGCCCTGTCGGGCGTCATGTACGCCCTGCTGGGCAGCCTGCCGGCATTGGCGGCGGACGGGCTGTGGTCGACGCTGATCCTGGTGCCGCTGGGCATGGGGCTGGGTCTGGTGATGCCGGTGATGACGGTCGCCGTGCAGAATGCGGTGGAGCATCGCGACCTGGGGGCCGCCACCGCCGCGGTCGGCTTCTTTCGCTCGCTCGGCGGGTCGGTCGGCGTCGCGGTGTTCGGCGCCGTCTTCAACGCCGTGGTGTCCGAACGGCTGGAGGGGGCCGGCCTGTCCGGCCGCGCGGTTCTGGAGCATGGCGCCGCCGCCCTCGCCGGCCTGCCCGCCGCCGCCCGCGGCGGGGTGGTGGCGACGCTGGAGCACGGCTTCGCCACCCTGTTCCTGCTGGCCGCGGCGCTGGCGGTCGTCTCCTTTGCCATGACGCTGTTCCTGAAGGAGCTGCCGCTGCGCTCCGCCAACCCCGGCCGGGCGGAGACCGCCCCGGCGGCGGAAGGCTGACCGGTTGGGCTGGCCGGCCGGATTGTTCTGTTGGCCGTCAGGAATGATCGCTGGGGAAGTGCCTGGGCTCCCCAAGCTTGTCCTCGATGTAGAGCAGGTTGACCAGCACCAGCACGACGACGGCGAGCGGCGTCGCCAGGAACATGCCCATTATGCCGAACAGCACGCCGCCGGCGGCGATCGCGCCGATGGTGACCACCGGCGGCAGATCGACCACCCGCTTCTGCAACAGCGGCGTGATCACGTTTCCTTCGATCTGCTGGATGACCAGATAGAGCCCGGCGACCCACAGCGCGTCCTGCGGCGATTGGGCGAAGCCGATCAGCAGGGCCGGCACCGCCGCCAGGAAGGGACCGACCAGCGGGATGAACTCCATCAGCCCCGCGACCATGCCCAGCGCCAGCGCCGACGGGATCCCGAGCAGCCAAAGCCCGACCGCGATCATCGTGCCGACCGCCGCCATCGCCACCAACTGCCCGATCAGCCACTTCCACAGGCTGTCGCCGGCCACATCCATCACCTCGCAGGCCCGCTTCTGCCCGCGCGGCGGCACCAGCAGAACGACGCCGCGCTGATAGAGCCCCGGCGACGCCGCCAGATACAGGGCCGCGAACATCACCACCACCGCGTCGCCGACGACATAGACGAGGCCGGAGGCGAAGCTGCTCAGCTGGTTCATCCAAGGCCATTCCTTGCCCTGCTCCATGATGCGGTCGCGCCAGCCGTCGGGCAGCATGCCCATCGCCTTGGTCACCTGCTCCTGCAACTGGCCGAGCTGGGCCGCCATCGAGGTGCCCATCAGCCAGCCGCCGCCGCCGACCAGCAGGACCAGCGTCAGCAGCACGATGGCCAGCGACCAGCCATGGCCGAGCCCGGTCGCCCGCTGCACATAACCGGTCAGCCGCTGCAACAGGATGGCGAACAGCACGCCGGTGAAGATCAGCAGCAGCGTGCCGGAGATCCGCCACAGGAAGATGCTGAGCGCCGCCACCCCGGCGACGATCAGCACCTTCCAGGTGAAGACGGCCAGCTCGCCGCGCCCGGCCCGCGCCGGCGGCTCGGTCTGCGCCGCCCCGCCGCCGGGGGGTGTCGCTTGATAGGCGGTGGGCCGGCTGGGTGTCGCCATCTGTTCAAACTCCCGCACTCGCGGCCGTCGGAGGGACGGCCTCGCGGGAAGAACGCGCGGGATCCGCAGACGTTGCGCACTGTTGGCAGGTTAGGCCGTCGGCGGTAGTCCGAAGATCGGTATGGAAGCTGCCCCGAACCGCCCCATATCAGCAGTGACGCCAAGGAGTCATTCTCGCTGATGTCACTTGAAGAGCCCGCCTCACGGCGGGCTTTTTTTTGACCTGCTATCGGCTCCCCTTACCGGCGTGCCTCCGGCGGGAACAGCAGGCTGACCTTCAGGCCCGGCCCGTTGTCGCTCAGTTCCAGCTTCGCGCCATGCAGCGTCGCCACCGCATCGACAAGGCTCAGCCCCAGCCCGTTGCCGGGCGAGGCGCGGGCGGTGTCCAGCCGGACGAAGCGTTGCAGGACCTTGTCGCGCATGTCCGGCGGAATGCCGGGGCCGCTGTCGGCGACCTCGATGCAGGCGGCGCGTCCGGGAGCCGGACCGTCGAGAACCAGCGCGATGCTGCCGCCGTCCGGCGTGTATTTGATGGCGTTGTCGAGCAGGTTCGACACCACCTGGGCCAGAAGCTGCCCGTTGCCGTGGACGACCGGCTTGCCGCGGATGTCGACGGACAGGCGCTGCCCGCGCTCGTCCGCCACCGGCTCGTAGAGGTCGGCGGCCAGTTCCACCACCTCCGCCAGATCGACCGGCACGAAGTCCTGCCGTTTGGCGCCCGATTCCGCCTCCGCAATCGACAGCAGGGCGGTGAAGGTGGCGAGCAGCCGGTCGGCCTCGACGATGGTGTCCTGCAACACGGAACGATAGACCTCCGGGTCCTCCGTCTCGTGCAGCAGTGCCAGTTCGATGCGGGAGCGCAGCCGGGTCAGCGGCGTGCGCAGGTCATGGGCGACGCTGTCGGTCACCTGCTTCATGCCGGTCATCAGCCGTTCGATGCGGTCCAGCATGGCGTTGAGGTTGCCGGCCAGCCGGTCCATCTCGTCGCCGCCACCGAATCGCGGCACGCGGTCGCTCAGATCGCCGCTCATGATCTGGCGGGTGGTGCGATTGATCGCCTCGATCCGCCGCATGGCGCCGCGGCTCATCAGCAGCCCGCCGCCCAGCCCGAGCAGGGCGGTCGAACCCAGGATCCAGCCGAGCGAGCGGAACATCCGGGTGCGCAGCTGGTCGATCTCGCTCATGTCGCGGCCGACCAGCAGGCGGAACTGCCCCGGCAGCGTGAAGGTCACCGCCTGCGCGGTGGACGGCCTGTCGGTCACCCCGCCATAGTCGGCTACCTTGAAATGGGTCCAGCCGCTGGCATTGGGCACCGCCGCCGGCCAGCCCGACAGGTTGCCGGCCAGGATCACCCCCGCCGCCGTGGTCAGCAGATAGATGGAGTTGTTGTTGGCCACCGCGCTGCGCGTGCGCACCACCTCGACGAGGCCGGGCAGCCCGTAATTGCGGTAATGGTCCTGCAGGCCGGCGACCTCCAGCGCGATGGTCTCGCCGATCTCCTGCTCCAGGAAGCCTGCGGTGGTGCGATAGACGACGCCCAGGATCAGCCCGACCGACAGGACGAACATCGCCAGATAGAGCAGCGCCAGCCGGAACGCCGTGGTGCGCACCAGCCGCAGCCCGGCGGCGACAAAGCCGTGCAGGCCGGCAGAATGAGCCTCGGTCCTCAACAAGAGCCCTCTCCCCCCCGGGGAGAGGGTTGGGTGAGGGGGATGCATTGCGAGGAGCGTCCGGCAAGCGGTTCCCCCTCACCCTGCCCTCTCCCCGGGGGGGAGAGGGGAATCGCCGCCGTCAAAATCCAAGCTCCATAAAGTCTTTTACGCCTCCGCCGCGCGCAGGCTGTAACCGGCGCCGCGCACGGTGTGGATCAGGGGGGTGGGGAAATCCTTGTCGATCTTCTGGCGCAGACGGGCGATGTGCACGTCGATCACGTTGGTCTGCGGATCGAAGTGATAGTCCCACACATTCTCCAGCATCATGGTGCGGGTCACCACGCTGCCGGCATTGCGCATCAGATATTCCAGCAGCGAAAACTCGCGCGGCAGCAGGTCGATGGCCTTGCCGGCGCGCTTGACACTGCGCGACAGCAGGTCGAGTTCCAGATCGCCGACCGACAGGCGGGTCTGCGGCTGGGCGGCACCCCGCCGGCGCACCAGCACCTCGATCCGCGCCAGCAGCTCGGAGAAGGCGAAGGGCTTGGTCAGGTAATCGTCGCCGCCGGCCTTCAGCCCCTTCACCCGGTCGTCGACGCTGCCCAGCGCCGACAGGAACAGCACCGGCGTGTCGTTGCCGGCCGCCCGCAGCACCTGGACCAGCGACAGGCCGTCGCGGCCGGGCAGCATGCGGTCGACGATCATCACGTCGTAATGCTCGGCCCCGGCCAGGAACAGGCCTTCCTTCCCGTCGTTGGCGACGTCCACCACATGGCCGGCCTCCTTCAGCCCCTTGGCAAGGTAGCTGGCGGCCTGGCGATCATCTTCTATGACGAGAATCTTCATGAGCACGAGTGTAGCCTCCCAAAACAGCCCGGCCAAGCACGAGGGTGTCGTGCCCGGCCGGACTTTCCGTCACTCAGTGAGCGCGTTGCCTCACGCCTTCAGCTTCAGCGCGACGAAAGACTCGTTGCCCTGCCGGTTGATCAGCATCAGCAGCGCCTTCTGCCCCGCCTTCTCGGCCTCGGTGACCTGACGGCGGACGTCGGCCGGGCTCTTCACCTCGGTGTCGCCGACCCGTTCGATCACGTCGCCGGGACGGACCGGCACGTCGACGCTGGAGGACAGGCCGGTCACCACCACGCCCTGGACGTCCTCGCCGATGCCCAGCCGCTTGCGCGCCGCCCGGTCCAGCGGGGCGAGCTTCAGCCCCTTCACCGGTGCGACCTCCTCATGCTCGGCGGTGCCCTTGCCGGGGTCGGTTTCGGCGGCGGCCATCTGCTGCTGTTCGGACAGGCGGTCGATGCGCACCGGTACCGTCTTCTCGCGGCCCTCGCGCAGGATCTTCAGGTCCACCGTGTCGCCGGCCTTGGTATCCGCGACGTGGCGGGTCAGGTCGCGCAGGTTGTTGACCGGCTTGCCGGCGTAGGACAGGACCACGTCGCCCTGATGCAGGCCCGCGCGCTGGGCCGGGCTGTCGGCGGTCACCTCGGCCACCAGGGCGCCCTTGGCGCTGGGCAGTCCGACGCTGTCGGCGATGTCCGGCGTCACTTCCTGGATTTTCACGCCGAGCCAGCCGCGCTCGACCTTGCCGCTGTCCTTCAGCTGGGCCACCACCTCCTTGGCGAGGTTGGCGGGGATGGCGAAGCCGATGCCGACCGACCCGCCGTTGGGCGAGTAGATGGCGGTGTTGATGCCGATCACCCGGCCGCTGAGGTCGAAGGTCGGGCCGCCCGAGTTGCCGCGGTTGATGGCGGCGTCGAGCTGGAAGTAATCGTCATAGGGGCCGCTGTGGATGTCGCGGCCGCGGGCCGACACGATGCCCTTGGTGACGGTGCCGCCCAGCCCGAACGGGTTGCCGACCGCCATCACCCAGTCGCCGACGCGGGTCTTGTCGCTGTCCGCCCAGTCGACCGACGGCAGCGGCTTGTCCGACTTCACCTTCAGAAGCGCGAGGTCGGTCTTGGCGTCGCGGCCGATCAGCTTGGCCGGCATGGCGGTGCCGTCCTGCAGGGTGACGGTGATCTCGCTGGCGCCGTCGATGACGTGGTTGTTGGTCACGACATAGCCGGCCGGATCGATGATGAAGCCGGACCCCAGCGCCCCGGTCTTGCCACGCGGGCCCTGGTCCTGATCCTGGTCGCCGTCAGGACCGCCATTCGGGCCGCCATTCCGGTTCATCTGGTCCTGGAACTGGCGGAAGAACTCCTCGAACGGCGTGCCGGGGGGCACGCCGGGGATCGCCGGGCCGCGCTGGGTGCGAGCTTCGGCCTTGGCCTCCTGGGTGGCGGCGATGTTGACCACGGCCGGGCTGACCTTGGCGGCAAGGTCGGCGAAGCTGGCCGGCGTGTCCTGCACCATGGCGACGGCCGGCGGGGCGGCGTTCTGCTGGGCCTGCGAAACCGCCCAGCCGGTCAGCGCCGGAGCCGTCAGCACCGTGGAGCCCAGCAGCAGGGCGGCGACGGTCCGGCGCAGGCGACCCGCACGGCCGATCTCGCGCTGGGGCTTCGACTGGGAATTGGCGGGAGGAAGGGTGGTCATGACGGCGACACTCCGATCAGGCGATTCCGACTGTGGGGAGGTGGCTCCGGCGGTCCGGCCGCCGCGGCACCTCACCGCTGTTGTCCCCAACATAGGAACCCGCCCTTCACCGCCGCCTTGCGACCGGATGAAAGAAATTTCAGGCTGGCCGGCCGGATCGGTCTCGCGGGCCTACTCCCCGATCAGATGCAGCGCGATCTCCCGCCGGTGCGGCCGGGCGCGGTGTTCGAACAGGTAGACGCCCTGCCAGGTGCCCAGCGCCGGTTCCCCCGCCATCACCGGAATCGACAGGCTGACGCCGGTCAGGACGGAACGGATATGGGCGGGCATGTCGTCCGGCCCCTCGGTGGTGTGGGCATAGAGCGACGGGTCCTCCGCCACCAGCCGGCGGAAGAAGCGCAACAGGTCGGCCTGCACGTCGGGGTCGGCATTCTCCTGGATGGTCAGGGAGGCCGAGGTGTGGCGGCAGAACACCGTCAGCAGCCCGGTCTCCATCCCCTGCTCCGCCACCCAGCGCCGGACCTGGGCGGTCACCTCGACCAGCCCGGCACCGCGGGTGGGAACGGTCAGCGTCGTGACGGCTTGTCGCATGGCGTGCGGTCTCCTTCATGGTTCGTTGGCTTGGTTCCGGGGACAGGCAATACCAGATGTCTCTACCCCAACGGTGTCGCCCGAATAAAATCCATGGGCGCACTGTTTCTGTCGGAAGGCCAAGGAGGAAGACGGCGCATGGACATCACCGGCACCCACAGCGTTCCCGGACCGCGCGACCGCGTGTTCGCGGCACTCTGCGACCCGGCGGTGCTGATGCGCTGCATCCCCGTGCTGGAAGAGATGGAGCGGCTGTCGTCCACCGACTATGCGGCGCGGGTCCGCACCACGCTTGGGCCGATGAAGGCGCGCTTCTCCGGCCGGCTGCGGCTGGAGCCGGAGGACGGCCCCCACCGCTACCGGCTGGTCGCCCAGGGCAATGGCGGGCTGGCCGGCGCAGTCAAGGGCGAGGCGTTCGTCGTGCTGGAGGAGGAGGACGGGCGGACCCGGTTGACCTACAGCCTGTCGGTGGCGCTCGGCGGCGCGGTCGGCCGGCTGGCGGTGAAGCTGGTGCAGGCCAAGACCGACCGCGTGCTCGCCGGCTTCTTCGAGCGCTTTGCGGAGGAGGTCGACGGCCGCCCAGAATGACCGGACAAGGGATGGGACAGGCGCTGCGGCGCAATGCCGCAGGCTATGGGGCCGGAGAGCGGCTTTCGCAGATGCAGCATCTTGGGTCAGGATAGCAGGCGTCGCGGGTGCTCTTTGCCGGTGGAGATGCCGAGTGGTCCTGTCCCAGCCCGCTGCCCACAGCCTTGCCCAGAATCCCGCTGCCGTCGCCGCCGCGACCGACCGCATGATCTTCGGCCGCATCCTGGCGCTTGCCGCCGCCGATCCGGCGCGGACGATGACGGGAGCGCTGGCGCTGACCAAGGCCGAGCTGATGGAGCTTGCCGCAAGACACGCGCCGCAGTTCTCCAATGCCGTCGCCGCCCTCTCCGGCGGAGGCGGGTCCGGCGAGGACGCCATCGAAGAGGCCGACCTGCGGGCCTTTCTGATCGAGCATGGTGCCAAGGGAGCCGACGAGGAGCGCTGGCTGGCCGCCATCCTGGCCCGCCGGTCGCTGGAGCCCAACCATCTGTGGCAGGATATGGGGTTCCACGACCGCGGCGAACTCAACACCATGTTCCGGCGGCATTTCCCGGCGCTGGTGGCGCTGAACTCCGGCGACATGAAATGGAAGAAGTTCTTCTACCGCCAGCTTTGCGAACGCGAGGGGCTGATGCTGTGCAAGTCTCCCAACTGCGAGGTGTGCGACGACGTGGAGGTCTGCTTCGGCGAGGAGGCCGGGGACCCGCTGTCCACCCTCTCCCGTCTGGCGCGCAATGGGTAAGAAGGCTCAGCGCGGCTGGGCGCCCAGATCCTCGAAGGCCATGCCTTTGTCGGTGTGGCGGAAGCGGCCCTTCCCGTTGACGGTCAGCGGCGGCTGGCCCGGCTGCGGCACGAAGGTGGCAGCGTAATAGCAGTCATACTGGCCGCTGCCGTCCTGAGTGCCGGCGCCGGTGCCGCCCTTCGACTTCGCCTCGACGCAGCCCTGCTTGCGGAAATTGTCGAAGGCGCGGAAGGCCGCATTGCCCTGGCGCTCCAGCGTGCGGCGGGTGTGGGCCTCAACCAGCTTGCGCATGTCGCCCTCCGACGGCTCGCCCGAACAGGCGGCGAGCAGAAGCGTGGCGATCAGGAACAGGCCGCGCCTCACCGACCGCCCAGCAGCCGGTCGACCCGCTCCTTCAGGGCGGCGAAGGAGGGCGGCTTGACCACGAAGCCGTTGACGCCCAGCGCCATCGCCTGCTTCACGATCTCGGATTCGGTGTGGTTGGTCAGGAACACCACCGGGGCGCGGGGGTTGGCGGCTTCAATGCTGGCGCGCAGGCGGGCCAGGAATTGCAGGCCGGAGACCGGCTTCATGTCGATGTCGCAGACGATCAGGTCGGGATTGACGCGGATGCACTCGTACATCGCCGACTCGCCGTTGTCGGCCTCCGTCACGTCGCGGAAGCCGATCTGGCTCAGGATCTGGACGATGGTGCGGCGGACGAAGGGCTGGTCCTCGACGACCAGGATCCGAAACTGGGAATAGTCGATCGCCTGCATATCCACTCCCATTCCTCCAGCCAACACGCCGCATCCCACTGATACCGCCCGAACCGGTGGCGGGCAATCGAAGGTCGGTTACCGGCGGATGGAATATGATTTTGGTTCTGTAAATTTTCCGACAATTTGTAGTGCCGGAGCCGTCATCCGCCGGGCTGGACCCGGCCGGGGAACAGGCGCTCCAGAACCGTGCGCAGACGGTCCATGGTCAGCGGCTTGTGCAGGCAATCGTCCATCCCGGCGGCGTGGCACTGTGCGTCGTCCTCGGCATCGGTCCCGGCGGTCAGCGCCACGATGGGCACGCGGCCGGCCTCCCCCGGCAAAGCGCGGATGGCGCGGGCGGCCTCGTGGCCGTCCATCAACGGCATCTGCACGTCCATCACGATCAGGTCGAACCGCCCGTCCGTCGCGGCGGCCAGCCCCTGCGCCCCGTCCTCCGCCGTCGTCACCGTGTGGCCCAGCGCCTTGAAAAAGCCGGCAGCCACCAGACGGCCGATGGGGTTGTCCTCCACCAGCAGGACCGACAGGGCGGCAGGACGCAGCATGGCCCGCACCGGGATGCGGACGGTCAGCCACTCCCCCGCTGCGCCATCCGGCCCGTCGGGCGGCAGATGCCCGCCCAGACGCCGCACCAGCGGCTGGACCGCGGCCAGCACCAGGGGGCGCAGCCGGGCCGCCCCGCGGCGGCGCAGCGTCAACTCGGCGGCATCGCCTGCCGGCCGCAGCGACAGGGACAGAGACGCTCCCCCCTCCGCGGCCAGCAGCGTCAGTAGACCCCGCAGCCCGGCGGCATCGCCGGTGAACTCCTCGTCCGCCCCGCCTTCAATCGACATTGCCTTCGCATCCGCGGCCAGCGCCGCCAGCGTCAGGCTTTCCTCCACCACGGCGCCCGGTCCGACCGGGCGCAGGGCCGCTGCGGTGGTCCGCAGGGCGGTAGCCGCCGCCTGGACGGCGAGCAGCCGGTCCTGCTGGCGCGGCAACAGCGGCGATTCCAGCGCGGCGGCCGTCAGCGCCATCATCGGATCGAGCGCCGCCGCAACAGCAGCCCCCGCCGCGTCGAGCAGCGATGCAGCCTCGTCCCGGCCCCGCTGCGCCTCGGCCAGCGCCATCCGCAGCCGGTTCTCCCGCATCTGGCGCCGGCGGGCGGCCGATACCGCGCGGCGCAGGCCATCGCCATCGTTTTCACCATCGCCGGCCGGCAGTGCATCCTGCGCCCCGGCCGCGATGAAGCCCGCACTGTCGTGCTCCTGCCCTTCCGGCAGCAGAACCACCACCGCCGGGGCCGGTTCCAGCCGGGCCAGCGCCTCGACCGCCGCCATTGTGGGAGCGTCGAGCAGCACCACCGTTTCCCCCGCCGCCGCACCGCCGCCGCGCAGCCGGTCCAAGGCGGCGGCCACCGTGTCCACCCGCACCAGCTCCGGAAAAAGCGGGGCGAGCGACCCGGCGGGCGCCAACGCCTGGGACACCAGGAGCACCGCCTCATTTGCCGCCGACCTGGGTCGGATCACGGGTTGGGCTTTAAATCCTTCTGCCATTTTTCCTCGAACGAACCGTCAGCTGGCGATGGAGGTGGGAACGGAGGATGTGGGAACGGAGGCCGGGCCGGGATAGCCGTCGTCGATCACCACGCGGTTGCGGCCCGCCGCCTTCGCCTCATACAGCGCGCGGTCGGCGCGGCCAAGCGCCCGTTCGATGCAGGCGTCGTCCTCGCCGGACATCGCGACGCCGATGCTGACGGTCATGCGGATGCATCCCTGCCCCAGGTCGGCGGGATCCAGCGGCAGGTCGTTCAGCGGCACATCGGCCAGCGCCAGACGGTGGCGAAGCCGTTCCGCCACTTCGCCCGCCGAGGTCAGCGGGGTTTCCGGCAGGATGATCGCAAACTCCTCGCCGCCCAGACGGCCGATGTGATCGGTGTCGCGCAGCTCGCTGCGGCAGACCTCCGCCAGCCTAACCAGCGCCCGGTCGCCCGTCGCATGGCCGTGGCTGTCGTTGATCGCCTTGAAGCGGTCGATGTCGAGCATCAGCACCGAAACCGGCCGGCCATAGCGGCGCAGCCGGGCAATCTCGACCTCGGCCAGCTCCAGGAAGCGGCGGCGGTTGTTGAGGCCGGTCAGCGGGTCGGTGGTCGCCATGCGGCGCAGCTCGCTCTCCACCCGCTTGCGTTCCGACACGTCGCGGATCACCGCGGTGAACAGCAGGCCATGGGCATGGTGCAGCTTGGCGATCGACACCTCCGCCGGAAACTCCCGCCCGTCGGCGGTCAGCCCCTGAACCTCACGGCGGTTGGTCATCACCCGGGCCTGTACCCCCGACGCGCTGAAGTTGGCGATGTGCACGTCGTGGTCCGCCCGAAAGCGTTCGGGGATCAGCAGCGACAGCGGACGCCCCAGGATATCGTCGGCATCGTAGCCGAAAAGGCTTTCCGCCGCCCGGTTGAACAGGGTGATGTTCAGATCGGCGTCGGTGGTCAGGATGGCGTCCTGCGCCAGCCCGATGATGCCCTGCAGCCGCTCCTCCGACAGGCGCAGCTCCTCCTCCATCCGCTTGCGGGCGGTGACGTCGACCTGGCTGCCCATCATGCGCGCCGGACGGCGCTCCGCATCCCAGGCCACCACCCGGCCGCGGTCGCGGATCCACAGCCAGCCGCCCGATGCGGTGCGGACACGGTACTCGCACTCGTAACGGGGATGGTCGCCCGACAGATGGGCGGCCAGCGCCGCCTCGACCGCCGGCAGGTCATCGGGATGGATGCGGGAGCGCCGGAATTCGACCGTCGCCGGAGGTGCCCCCGGCGTGACGCCCAGCATCGTCTGCAAGCCGGGGCTGTACCACAGCGCACCGCCGGCGATGTCCCACTCCCACAGCCCGTCGCCGGCGGCATCGGCCGCCAGATGCAGGCGCGGCCCCGCCGAGGCCGTCAGGTCGCGCCGCCAGCGCAGACGGGTGCGGGGACTGCGCCTGATTTCCGCCGCGACGGTCGCCGCCCCAACCCCGGGATGGGTATTTTCCGATTGGAAACATCCCGACGAGCAAGACAAGGCTGTGGTATCGGCCATCACTGCGTCCCGGCCTCTTTTCCGTCGAAGGGTTCCGTACAGCGGACGGGATGCTTCAAGCTGCACGCACCGCCGGCAATGAACGCAATCATATCCCGTCATCCAATAGGGACTCCCCCTGTGAAATTGTCACAGGGGATAAGTCCTCAACCTGCGGGATGAAGAAGATGCGTAACGTTCGGTGCGACGGATCGATGACGGTGCGGCAGGCTTATATCCGGGGGGCTTATCCGGTCTGCGGTCAGGCCGCCACATCGACCGGCGAACGGTCCTTGGTGGCGATCTCCACGGCCCGCGCGAAATCGCCCGCCATCTTCTCCGCGTCGAAGGCCAGATGGATGCGGCTGTGCTCCACCGCCTTCACCACCACCGCCACCTCCGCTGCATAGCGGTCGAGCCGCAGATGACCGATGGCCCCCGCCAGCGAGCGGCCGTCGGTCGTCGTCACCGGATCGATCATGGCGCCGCCGATGGACAGGTTGCGCACGGTCACCGCCAGCCGGTCGCCGCCGATCAGCAGGGTTCCCGTCTCGTCCACCTGGAAACGCGGCTTGCGCCGGCGGTCGGCATCGCCGGTGGAGGTGCGGACGATGCGGACCAGCACCTGACGCAGGCTCTCGATGGAACGGGCGACGTCGCCGGACCCGTTCTTGACATGGGTGGCCTGTTCGCCGGTGCGGTCGGCCTCTTCCGACACCGCGGCGATGCGGTACGACACTTCCTGCGCCGCCGTGGAGGTCTCCACCACGTTGCGGCTGATCTCCTGGGTGGCGGCCGACTGCTCCTCCATCGCCGCGGCGATGGAGCCGGCAATGTGGTCGATCTCGGCGATGGTCCGGCCGATTTCCTCCACCGCCTGCACCGCCTCGTCGGTCACCGCCTGGATCGCGGTGATCTGGCGGGTGATCTCCTCGGTCGAGGACGCGGTCTGGTTGGCGAGGTTCTTGACCTCCTGCGCCACCACGGCGAAGCCCTTGCCGGCTTCTCCCGCCCGCGCCGCCTCGATGGTCGCGTTCAGCGCCAGCAGATTGGTCTGGCCGGCGATGGACTGGATCAGGTTGACCACCTCGCCCACCTTCGCCACCGTTTCCGACAGCGAGCGGATGGTGGCCTGGGTGTGGTGGCCGCTCTCCACCGCGCGGCGGGTCACCGCGCTGGAATGGGCGACCTGCGAGGAAATCTCGCGGATCGAGGCGGCCAGCTCCTCGCTGGCGGCGGCGACGGTCTGGGCGTTCGCCAGCGCCTGCCCGGCGGCGGATGCCACGGTCTGGGCGTTGACGCTGACCCGCTCGGCCGAACCGGACATGCCTTCGGCATCGTCGGCCATGGCGCCGGTGCGCTGGGCGACCTCCTCCACCGCGCGGCCGGCCTCCCGCTCCACCGTCGACGCCATGGTCTCCAGGGCGCGGCGGCGTTCCTCGTCGGCATGACGGGCGCGCTCGACGCGCTCCTGCACGGCATAGCACAGGCGCGCCTTCAAGCCGCGCAGCTGGCCGGCGATGGGATGGAATTCGGCCGCGGCCGGCAGGTCGATGGTGTGGGTCTGGTCGTTGCGGGCGATGGCGTCGAAATCGACCGAGAAGGCGGCGAGCGGACGGCGGACGGTGCGCAGCAGCAGCAATCCGCAGAACACCGCCCCCAGCAGGACGGCCAGCCCGGCGGCCACGGCGAACACCAGATGCCAGCGGAAATCCTCCAGCGCCCCCTCATAGTCGCCCTTGGCGACCGTCAGCTGCAATTGCAGCAGGTCCTTGTTGGTCTGGAACGCCGCCTGGAACAGCGGGTCGATGCGGTCGCGGACCAGAACCTCCAGCCGCAGCGAATCGCCCTGGCGCGCCAGCTCCATCGCCGGCTTCAGCCCCTCGTTCAGGAAGGCGGCGCGCTGCCTGGCGAAGCGGTCCGCCAGAATCGTCTCCTCCGGCGTCATGAAGGTGGTGACATAGTCCGCCCACAGCCGGTCGATGGTGGCGGCGTTTTTGGCGATGCGGTCCTCGCGCTGCGCCATCGCCTTGGGATCGGTGCCGTCGCGGGTGTCGATGATCAGGCGCTGCAACGTCTGCACATTGTCGCGCATATGGTCCAGAATCTCGCCGATCTGGACCGCCGGCGCCGTGCGGTGCTCGTACACCATCTTCAGCGACGCGTTGCTGTCGGACATGCCGCGCAGCGTGACGCCGCCGACCGCCAGCATCGACAGGATCATGAAGGCGAAGATCAGGGTCAGCCGCCCGGTCACCGTCGCCATCCAGCGGCGGAACCCCGCCCCGGCGCCGCGCCCGACCGCCCGCCCGTCGCGCACCGTCAGATGGCGCGCCCTGCCCTCGCGGATGTCGGAATAGAGCCGCTCCGCCGCCGCCACCTGATCGCGCGACGGCTTGGTGCGGATCGAGATGAAGCCGGTCACCGTTCCGTCCTCGATCACCGGCGTGACGTTGGCGCGGACCCAATAGAAGTCGCCGTCCCTGGTCCGGTTCTTCACCAGCCCTTCCCACGGCCGGCCGTCCTTGATGGTCGCCCACAGGTCGGCGAAGGCCTCCTTCGGCATGTGCGGATGCCGGATCAGATTGTGCGGAGCCCCGATCAACTCGGATTCGGCATAGCCGCTGATGTCGGCGAATGCCTTGTTGACGAAGGTGATGCGTCCACCCGTGTCGGTACGCGACACCAGCAGGACACCGTCTTCCATCACGATTTCACGGTCGGTGATCGGTTCGTTGAGACGCATGGGGCGGGGGCCTCGTCAGACAATGGGCGCGTTCGGGCAGGCAAGCCGGCGCGACGGGTCGCGACCGGTGGACAGACCAGGGGCCGGCGCACCGCCTGGAGAAAGCGATGGTTCGGCACAGCTAACGGAATGGCGTTTCATCTACTGTGGGTAGCCCACATCCGCACTGACACAGATCAAGTCAGCAAGCGGCGTGCCATGCACTCTGAATTCTTCGCAAACCGCCGTTCCGGTAAAACCCTGATGACCGGGCACGCACGTCAACTGGGATTCGCCGCGTTCGGCGTCGCAATTTGCGAATGAAAACGCGATCCGGGCGAGAAATTATCAAATTGCGAAAGAACAGATTCCCCAAGGGGAAGATTAATCACTGCATCAGAAAACATTAATAAAGAAAAACCCCTCTCTCCACGTGGAGAGAGGGGTTTCATAACTGCGACATTCTGCCGCAGTATTTCCGCGTATGAGAAAATGCCGCGAGCGGTCAGGACTTCGCCATCAGCTGTTCCAGCCAATGGATGTCGTAATTGCCGTCGATGAAGGCCTGCTGTGCGATGATGCGGTCATGCAGCGGCAGCGTAGTCTGGATGCCGCCGATCACATACTCTTCGATGGAGCGGCGCAGGCGCATCAGGCACTCGTTCCGGGTGGTGCCGTGGACGACCAGCTTGGCGATCAGGCTGTCGTAATGCGACGGCACGCGGTAGCCGTCATACAGCGCCGAATCGACGCGAACGCCCAGTCCGCCCGGCGCGTGATAGCCGTCGATCTTGCCGGGCGACGGGATGAAGGTCTCCGGGTTCTCGGCGTTCACGCGGCATTCGATGGCATGGCCTTCGAAGCGGATGTCCGACTGGCCGTAGCCCAGCGGCGCACCGGCGGCGACGCGGATCTGCTCGCGAACCAGATCGATGCCGGTGATCATCTCGGTGATGGTGTGCTCGACCTGAAGGCGGGTGTTCATTTCGATGAAATAGAACTGCCCGTCCTCGTAGAGGAACTCCATCGTGCCGACGCCGCGGTAGCCGATGGCCGCCGCCGTCTTCGCCGCCAGCTCGCCGATGAAGGCGCGCTGTTCGGCGTTCAGCGCCGGGCTCGGCGCCTCTTCGATGACCTTCTGGTGCCGGCGCTGGACCGAGCAGTCGCGCTCGCCGAAATGCACGCAGGTGCCGTGGGTGTCGCCCAGGAGCTGGATCTCGATGTGCCGCGGATGGCCGAGATACTTCTCCAGATAGACCTCGTCGTTGCCGAAGGCGGCGCGCGCCTCGCCACGGGCCAGCTGATAGGCTTCCTTCAGCTGGTCGGGGTTGCGGGCGACCTTCATGCCCTTGCCGCCGCCGCCCGCCGCCGCCTTGATCAGCACCGGATAGCCGGTCTCGTGGGCGACCTTCTCCGCATCCTCCAGCGACGTCACCGGACCGTCGGAGCCGGGCACCACCGGCAGCCCCTGCTCCATCACCGTCTTCTTGGCGGTGACCTTGTCGCCCATGATCCGGATATGCTCCGGCGTCGGGCCGATGAAGGTGAAGCCGTGCTCCTCCACCATCTCCGCGAACTGGGCGTTTTCGGACAGGAAGCCGATGCCGGGATGGATGGCGTCGACATTGGTGATCGACGCCGCCGACAGGATGGCCGGAATGTTGAGGTAGCTGTCGCGCGCGGACGCCGGACCGATGCACACGCTTTCGTCGGCGAGGCGGACGTGCATGGCGTCGGCGTCGGCGGTGGAATGCACCGCCACGGTCTGGATCCCCATCTCGCGGCAGGCGCGGTGGATGCGGAGCGCAATCTCACCACGGTTCGCGATCAGGATCTTTTCGAACATCGCCAAGGGAATGCCCCGCTTACTCGATGATGAGGAGAACTTCGCCGAATTCGACCGGCTGGGCGTCGGACACCAGCACTTCGGCGACGGTGCCGCCGCGCGGGGCCTTGATCGGGTTCATGACCTTCATCGCCTCGATGATCATGATGGTCTGGCCGGCCTTGATCACGTCGCCCGGACGGACGAAGGGCGTGCCGCCCGGCTCGGCCGCCAGATAGGCGGTGCCGACCATCGGCGAGGTCACGGCACCCGGATGGCTTGCCGGCTTTGCAGCGGCCGGCGCCGCCACGGCGACCGGAGCGGCCGCCAGGACCGGGGCTGCCTGGACGGCGACCGTCTGGGCGGCGGTCGGGCGGGTGACGCGGATACGCTTTTCGCCCTCGGCGAACTCGATCTCGCTCAAGCCCGTCTCACGCAGGAGGTCCGCCAGCTTGCGGACCAGATCGCCGTCGATGTCGAAGCTCGCCATGATGTCAGTCGTTCCCGTTTCCTTAATCGCGGTCGATGATGTTCGCGATGGCGTCCAGCGCCAGAAGATACCCGTGCGGCCCGAACCCGCAGATCATCCCCCTCGCCACCGGCGAGATGTAGGAGTGATGGCGGACCGGCTCGCGCTTGAAGATGTTCGACAGATGGACCTCGATCACCGGCAGATCCGACAGAATCAGGCTGTCCATGATCGCGACCGAGGTGTGGGTATAGGCGCCGGCGTTGATGACGATGCCGTCATTCTCCGTGCGGGCCTGCTGAATCCACGAAACCAGTTCGCCTTCGTGATTCGACTGCCGGAAATCCACGGTCAGACCCAGCGTGTCGGCACGCTCGTGGCAGGCGGCCTCCAGCTCGTCCAGGGTCATCGACCCGTAGATTTGCGGCTCCCGCACACCCAGCATGTTGAGGTTCGGCCCGTTGAGGACCAGAATCGACGCGTCGATGGCCACGGCCCGCGCCCCTTTTCCATGATCGAAACCGCGCGTTTATATCACGAAGCACCGTCCTGTCCATGGCGACGGGGGCCTTCCGCGCGGAAAAGCGCGCCCAAATCCGGAAAATCGCCGCGGCAGTGCCGGAAGACCGCGCGGACCCTCAGGGAAAACCCCAGCAATATCAGGGAGCAGGCCGAAGCGGGTGGCTGAGGAGCAGCTGGTGGTAGACGCCCTGCTGTTTCAGGGCCTTCAGCCCATCGTTGAAGTCGGCGACCGTCGTCTCCGCCCCCGGCGTGGCGCGTCCGACCACCAGATGCAGCGTCACCACGGCGAAGGGCCGGTCCGCCACCCGGATGTCGTCGGCCAGGCCGGAGTGCTGAATCGCCGCAGCGCCGCTGAACTCGTCGATCACCAGAACGTCGGCCCGCCCGGTCGCCACCATGCGCACGCAGGCTCCCAGGTCGGACGGGGTCTGCCGGGTCAGGCGGCCCTGCCCGACCATCGCCTCCAGTCCGGCCGGCAGGGCGTAGCCCACCGGCTGGCAGATCGTCCGCCCCTGGAAATCCTCCAGGCCGCCGGAGTCGTCGCCTCCGGCCCGGCCGTGGAACTCCATCCCGGACCGGTTCGACAGATAGACGAACTGCCGCACCTCCATCACCGGGTCGGAGAACAGCACCTCCCGCTCGCGCTCCGGCGTGCGGATATAGGGAAAGGTGGCAAGGAAACGGCCGGCCACCACGCCATCATAGCCGCGCTTCCACGGCATGAAGCGCACGTCGTACCGGCGCCCGCCGACCGCGAAGGCCCGGCGGACCATGTCGGTCACCAGCCCGCCACCCGGCAGGTCGTCGCCGGTGTAGGGGGCATAGTCGCTGCCGGTCACCAAATCCAGGCCGGTGTAGGGGGCCGGAGCGGGTTCCCTGCCGCCGGCCTCCGGGCCGGGGACCTGCGCCTGAGCCGGGGCAACGCACAGCAGCAGCCCGGCCAGGACAATGCCCGCAGCCGAGGGTCTCACCGTGCCTATCGCCCCGTTTGCCGAATCCCGCAAGTCCGTTGGCCGTCCGCTGGTGGGTCCGGCGCCGCGGTCGTACGGCGCCGGCCAAGATCCAATCGCCAAGATCTAACGGCCTGCACGCCGCACTGTAAAGAGCCGCCGACACCCGCCGCCGGCTTGCGGTCGCTTACGGTCACTCAGCCGCGGCGGCCGGGCCGGCGGCGGCTTCCCGCGCACGGCGGCCGGCCGGATCGGTGTAGAGGTCGTTGATGCGCTGGACATGCACCGCCGTCGCCTCGCGGATGGCGAAGATCGCCTTGCGCGCCCGCCCGCCCCAGCCGGCCGGCTGGCTGGCGAAGATCGAGCGGAAGAAGCGGGTGTTCCGCAGGAAGGCCTGCCGCAGGTTCAGGTCGACGTCGCCGAAACGGTCGCTCAAGGTGGCGGCGATGCGGCGGGCGAAGAACTGGCGCAGCTTGAAATGCCCGGCCAGGAACAGCCCGCCCAGCAGCAGCGCGGTGCCGATCAGGTGCAGCGGAAGCCCGCTGTCGCCGGACTCGGACAGCCAGCCGAGGAAGGCGCCGAATCCGCCGCCCAGCGTCTGCACGACGGCGCCCAGCAGTGCCAGTAGCAGCACGCCCCACACCGCGTCGCCGATCAGCACGCGGCGGCGCCACGCCGCCATCGCCTCGCGCAGCTTGGGCAGCACCTCCCCCTCCACTTCCTTGGTCAGGCTGTCGATGGAGCCGATGATGCGATAGGCGCGGGCGACCTCGACCTCGTTGATGCGGGTCTGGAGTTCGGCCAGATCGTGGTCGCGGCGCGCCTGGTAGCGGGCGCGGCGGCCGTCATCCTCGATGTCGACGGCGGAGCGCTGGTCGTAGATGGCATAGAAGCGGCCCGACACCAGCCCGGCCTGGGCGATGGCGCGCTGCCAAGCGCCGAACACCGCCTCGAGATTGTCCTCCTTGGCGGTGGTGTCGACCTGATTGAGGATGTAGCAGACCTTGCGGGCGTCGGCGCGGTTGACCGTCTTAGCGACCAGATGGCGCAGCGTGTCCTGCATGGCGCCCGGCTCCGGATGGCGGGCGTCGAAGAAGACGAGCACGAGGTCCGACAGCTCGACGATGTGGTCGACCAGCCGCAGAACCGAACGGCGCTGGTCGTCGGCGTCGAAGCCCGGCGAGTCGATGAAGATCTTGCCCTTGGTCCGCGTCCCGGCCAGCGTCTTCAGTTGCAGGTAATTGTCGATCCGCTTGCCCTCGCCGGCGGCAACCTTCTCGATCTCGTCGGCGATGCGATAGAAGGGGAAACGCGGGTCGGCGTTGAGCGCGGTGCCGGGCAATGCCTCCTTGCGGGTTTCCGGACCGTGGCAGATGACGGTGAACTTGTCGTCCACCGCCTGATTGCCGGTGTTCTGCAACACCTCGCCCAGATAGCCGTTGAGGAAGGTCGACTTGCCGGCGGAGAAGGTGCCGAGCACCGCGACCATCGGCCACCAGGGAATGCGGGTGGTCAGCGATTCATGGCGGTCGATCAGCCCCAGCCCGGACAGGATACGGTCGAAGGCACGGAAGGTCGGGAGGACCGGCAGCAGGTTGGGGTTTTCCGCCCGCAGATGGGCATCCAAAGCCGCAAGGCGCTGCTGAAGGGCTTGCCGGGGGGTCATGGCGGGCGAATCCACTGTTGCACGGGCCGAAAAAGAACGGCCCCTCTCTAGCACGGGCGCGACCGGCACCGGACATGAAATCTCCCTCATCTTCCGTCCCGGGATTTTCCGAACGGAGCGCCGGGGCGGGGAATCCAAACGGGGCCGGGCGAAATGCCGCGGGAACAGGACCGGGCGGACACGCGTTTCCCGGCGATGGACGACAGCGACCATCATGATGGCGGCCAGGACAGCGGCCAGAACGACGGCAAGGGTGGCGGTCGCGGGGAGATCCGCGACGGCGGAGCCCTGCCGGCGGGCGCCGATCAGGCGCATCGGCTGACCGCGGACGAGCTGGCCTTCCTGCTGCGCGACCCGATGCTGCGGGCGCGGGAGGCGGAGCGTGCCGCGAAGTCCAACCGCAGCCGCACCGAGCGTCGGGCGGCGGACCCGGCCTATGCCGAGCGGCTGCGGGCCGGCGACCGCGAGCGCCAGCGCCGGCGGCGCCTGCGCGATTCCATCGGCCGGCCCGAACCGCCGGAGCCGGTGGCCGCCGACCTGCCGGATCTGACCGTGGCGCAGGCGGAGGCGCGGCTCACCGACCATCTGGACGGCAGACCGTCCGCCCAGGCGGCACAACTGCGCGGACGGCCCGACCGCATCCGGCTCTATGCCGAGGCCTTCGTCGCCTACCGCATTTTGTCGGCCGGCGGCGTCCGGCCGACCCGCGGGATGCTGGCCGCCCTGCTGAAATCCCGCTTCGGCCGCGCTGTCACGCCGTCCCAGGTTCAGAAGCTGCGCGACCATGTGGAAGGCTTCGCCATGGCCGGCGGTCCCTGGGCGATGGCGTCCCCCCACCCGTCCGGCACTGCCCGAACGAGGAGCACCCGGAAGGCCGATACGGATAGTCACGCACCGCGGCCCCCGCGCCCCTGAATCGCCGGTTCCGGACCCCAGTTAACGGCGGCTCAATAAGGTTAATTATGTATTAACGCTTGTCTGGCCAACCATGCGACCCGAACGGCCCGGCCCGGATGCAGCGTGACGGACCGTATCGGCCTTGAGAGAAGAAAGTTTCTCTCTGCTCTCCGGTTTATTTATTACAACCAGAAGGTTCTTCACCACCATTTGTGGCGGTGCAAATCTTATCGGTTCCCGATCACGGAATTTCTATAATCGAAAAGCTATTGGCCCAACCAATGGATGATCCCAAAGACTCGGTGATTTCCGCAAAGGGATGAATGCAGGGATCCGGCAGAGGCTTGGCGCAATTGATTCTCAGCGTCGGCGAAATAATACAAAGCTGTAATATGACAACCCCTGCGAATGCTGCACCACCACCAATGCCTATCGGAATATGGCAAACACACACCAATATTCAGAAGTTTTCTCTTGAATCGCTTCAACGAATGTGTGAACAATCTTTTCATTATCGCAAAGTCAGGCCGCGGAAGACTGGGCAGCGGAGACCAATGGACATGAGTGAACCGACGGCGCGCAAAAGAGGACGACGCGGATCGCCGGAGTCCTGGTCTGTGGACGCCCATGTCGGGCAACGGGTGCGAATGCGCCGGACCCTGCTGGGAATGAGCCAGGAAAAACTGGGCGAAGCGATCGGCCTGACCTTTCAGCAGGTCCAGAAATACGAACGCGGCTCCAACCGTATTTCGGCGGGCACCCTGTATCGGCTGAGCCAGGTTCTGGACGTTCCCGTAAGTTTCTTTTTCGATACCTACAATGACGCCGACAGCCCACGCCGCTCACGCGGCGGTTTCGAGGAGTCGGACGACAGCGACAGCCAGATCAGCCGGCGTGAGGCACGATTGCTGCGCCTGTGGCGCGCCGCCCCCTCCCATGTGTCGGACGAGATGCTGTCGCTGCTCTCTGCCCTTTCCCCCGAAATCAAGGAACCGCCGGAAGGCCCCGGCGAGGGTGAGGACGGCGAGGCGGATGCATCTTCTCGATCGGGCAGTCCACAGTCGTCGGTCAACCAGGGAAGCCGCCTTGCCGGCACCGAGATCGTCGCCGCCGGACCGGATGGCGAAAGCGTCCGCAAGGCCGGTCGTCCGGTGCGCAGCGACGCGCCGCGGGTCAAGCCGGTGAAGTCAGCCGATGCCGCCAGCCAGAGCAAGTCGCGACGGCGTCACGGCGCGGTGTGGGACCCGACCGACATCGTGCGCGCGTCCAAGCCATCACCGAGAAGCTGATCCAGGTCCGGCATTTGAAAAGCCGCGCTCGGCTGGCAGCAAAAGAAAAAGGCTCCGCATCAGCCGATGCGGAGCCTTTCTCATAACAGGACGGGCACGGTTGCCGGCGGCCTTACCAGCTGCGGACCGGACCGACGTCGAGATGGACGAAGCCGCTGCGCGGGTAGAAGCCGACACCGCCGGACTGCATCCCCTTCGCCGTCTCGGAAATGGCGCGCAGTTGGGTGTCGGGAAGGCGGATGTCGATGGCCATGCCGCGGGTGTGATAGCTCTCCTTCGCGACGCCACGCGACCGGCGCCGGGCCATCGCATTGGTGCGGCGGGAGCGGTAGCCGCAGATCACCTCGAACGGATCGTCGGATCCGACGCTCTGGTGAACGCGGGCGAGCAGGTCGAACAGGCGCGGGTCGTAGTGGCAGACCTGCTTGGCGCGGTGGTCGCGCAGAAGCACGTCCAGCTTGCGCAGCGCGTCCGGCTTGTAATTGCCGTCGGCCCAATAGACGCCGTCGAACCGTTCCTGCGTGTTGATGTTGTGCAGGCTGATTCGCCGGACGCTGCCGGCCAGGGGAGCGGCTTCCGCAGAGCCCGATCCCAGAAGGACCGGCGCCGTCGCCACACCCGTCACCACACCGGTGGCGACCCCCGTCATCATCCCCGATGCGGCCGGAAGAGCCGCAGATACCGCCGCCGCGGCAAAACCAAGGAACCCGCGCCGCCCGATTGCCGGTACGGCACGCTCATCATCCCCCAAATGCATCCCCGAACCTCGTCGTCTTACGTTTTTGCCGTTCTACGCTGTGGCCGTTCGGCGTTTGGCGGGTCGCGCGGCGCCCGCGGTGATAGTATCAGCCTTATGACCAACGCTGATCCGAAGCGTCCCGTCTGGTGTGAATCGTCTCCGGACGGATATTCGTATAGGGAAGGTCATCGGCTGAGGCAATTAAAAAATTTCACAGTGTGACCTTCTTGCATAGGCGGGTCATAGGACGGCGGCAGGAAGATCACACCGGAAGAATGATCGACCGGATTTCTCGCCGCGCGCCTCGCCTTCCATTATTGCGTTGCATAAATTGATCGGGAGGGCAGCGGTGCATCCATTCCGATGCTTCGCTGGACCACAGTGACAGAAGGTGCCGCCATGATCGCTTCCGCCGACCTCCGCATGTCCCGCAAGCTGGCCCTGCTGGCGCTGACCGCCGCATCGGCGATGGCGCTGCTCGGGGCCGGGCCGGCGGACGCCCTGCCCTACCGCGACACCTTGACCCAGTGGGCCGACCGGCTGGATGCCGCCGCGGTGGAGCTGGACCAGGCCCCGGTACAGACCTCCACCCGGATCGGGGAAGGCGGGCTGATGAAGCTGGGCAGCAGCGGCGAGCGTGTCGGCCGGCTGGCTCAGCGCCTGGCCGAACTCGGCCTGCTGCCGGCCGACAAGGTGTCGGAGGTGTTCACGACCGACATCGACCGCGCGGTGAAGGCCTTCCAGCTCGCCCAGCGGATGAAGCCCGACGGGCTGATCGGCGCCGGCACAAGGGCGGCGCTCGACCGCACGCCGGCCGAGGCCGCGGCGCTGATGCGGCAGAGCGCCGTCGCGATGCGCAGCTTCCGCGACACCGCCCCGGACAATATCCTGGTGGTGAACCTGACCAACCAGACCACCACCCTGGTCCGCGGCGGGGAGGAGGAGCTGACGATGCGCGCCATCGTCGGCCGGCCGTCGCGCGAGACGCCCCTGCTGACCGATCGCATCACCCACGTCATCGTCAACCCGACCTGGACGGTGCCGCCCACCGTTCTGAAGGAAGACAAGCTGCCGAACCTGCGCGCCAAGGGCACGCCCGGCATCCAGAACGCCATCGTCTATCTCGACGGGCAGGAGGTGGCGCCGGAATCGGTCGACTGGCACGACGTCACGCCGGGCCGTGTCCGCATCGTCCAGCAGCCGGGCGACCACAATGCCCTCGGCCGGTTCCGCTTCAACCTGACCAACCCCTACGACATCTATCTGCACGGCACCAACGAGCCGCGGCTGTTCGCCCGCGAACTGCGCTCGATCAGTTCCGGCTGCGTCCGTCTGGAGGATCCGCGCAAGCTGGCCGAGTTGCTGCTGCAAGGCACCAGCGTGACGCCGGAGCGGATCGATCGCATGCTGGGCAAGCAGCAGCCGCAATGGGTCAAGCTAGCGGCACCGATGCCGGTGCAGTTCGTCTACTGGATCGCGACGGTGGAGGCCGATGGGGCGGTCCGCCTGCATCCGGACATCTATGATCGTCTGGACGACGCGCCGGCCGCGGTGTCCGTTCCGGCGCCGCTATCCGGCGCGCTTCCGGGCACCACGCCCGCCGCGGCCCCCGCGCTGTCTCCGGCTGCCATGCCGCCTGCCGGTGGGCAGCCCAATGCGGGCCGCGCCGCCATGCCGCTGGACAAGAGCGGCACGGCGGAAAATGCGGCGAACAAGTCCAGCGTCTGACGAAGGCCGGACGGCGCGACGCCTGGCTTATGCCCGGCGTCGCGTCTTCTTGCTGCGGTTGGGCGGCACGGCGGTCGAGGCCGCCTCTTCCGGCGTCGGCCAGACGTCGCGGTCGCCGCGCATCGGGATGCCCATCTCTTCGCCCTGGTCGGCGAGGCCGGGCTGTTCGCCCTGGTTGGCGATGCTCAGCACCGGCTCGACCGGCTCGGTGCGCATCGCGGTCGCTTCCGGACCGCCGGCAGGGTTGGGCTTCAGCGTGTCGAGATAATTGTCCTGGATGGCGATCTCTTCGCTGGCCAGCTCCCAATGGGCCTCGGAACGACCCTCCGGCCGGCCTTCATTTTCCCAGATCTCGTGCGCGCGCCGACGGATGCGGCTTTCCAAATCCTCGGCCATACGGGTCGTCTCCTTCACGGGTGGGCTTTGCGGAGGGAGGCAGGAACGGCGCGCGGCGGCGACCGCCGCCCCGGTCCGCCCCGCCGGTCCTGTAATGAACCACGCCGCTCCCCCGCCGGTTCCGGAACGCTTCCGCTCTATGCTTTCGTTCTCCCTGCACCCGCCACCGTTTCCGAACGGCAACGCCCCTGTGAAAAGCGGCGAAGCCGCCACAATTCCGCCGCTTGTCGTTTGAATTAACCCCATCGTGATGATATTGCACCGCCATCAACCGGCGGTCCGCAGACAGTGGCTGGGCCAAGCGACGGGACCGATATGTTGCGCATTTTCTGGCCGAATCCCGCCTCAACCAGCACCCGACTCCGGGCGGCCGATGCCGTCCGAAGCCATGGCGGCGCCCTGGTCCCGCTGGGCCGCGCCGGCATGCTCAAGGTCGCTTTGCTGGCCTGCGCCCTCGGCCTGCCTGCCCTGCCTGCCGTCGCTGCCGAGCCTGCCGCAAAGCGTCCGTCCGCCATGAAGGTGGAGGCGAAGCCTGCCGTTCCGGTGCAGGCCGCCACACCCGCAGCCGCCCCGGCGCCCGATGGTCCGGTTCTACAGCTGGGCATCTATTCCCGCGACGGCGATGCATGGCTGAGCTGGAAGAATTTGCAGCAGCGCGAGCGTGAGCTGACGGCAGGCCTGACCGCATCGGTCATGCAGCTGGACGGGAAGAGCGGTGCCGGCGTGGCGCTCTACGCCCAGGTCGGCAAGGGGACGGACGCGCGGGCGCTGTGCCGGCGGATCGTCGGTGCCGGCTTCGGCTGCCTTGTCGTGGACCGCCCGGCCGTGGCCGAAAAGCCGGCGGAGAAGGCGACACCCGCCAGTGCCGCTGCCACTGTCACCGCTCCGTCCGCCCCGGCGGCGGGCGGCGCCTCCGCAATCCCGGCATTGGCCCCTGTTGCGGCCCCTGTTGCGCCCGCTGCGTCGGCGAAGCCGCCGGCCGTGACCGTGGCGGTCGCCCCGGCGCCGACGCCCATGCCGGCCCCCATACAGGCCGAGGCCAAGCCGCCGCAGCCGGCCGGCAACCGCGAGACGGTGACGACCACCACCTCTTCCGTCCTGGCGCCGATCGGATCGGCTGTCGCCGCTCCGCTGGCGCCCCCGCCGCCGCCGTCGGTGGCCAACGCGACGCCGCCGGCCGACGGGCTGATCATCTACAACGAGGAAGACGCCCGCACCATGGCGGACATCGAGCAGCACAGCCGCCGCAAAGGCCGGCTGCGCTCGGTGATGCCGGATTCGCGCTATGACGTGATGCCGGCGACGCTGAAGCGGGAGAACTGGAACCTCTGCGCCCTGACCTTCGACGACGGGCCGCACCGCACGGTCACCCGCCAGATCCTGGACATCCTGAACCAGGAAGGCGTGCGCGCCACCTATTTCCCGGTCGGCCGCATCGCCGAGCGGCAGGGCGACCTGATCCATGATTTCGTTGCCGCCGGGCACGAGATCGGCAACCACAGCCTGACCCATTCCGACCTGCGCAAGATGGACGCCACCGGCGCCCGCTACGAGATCGCGGAGACCAACCGCATCCTGCGCAGCTTCGGCGCCAACCCGGTGCTGTTCCGCCCGCCCTATGGCCGCTATTCGGACGAGCTGCTGACCATCGCGCGGGACGAGCGCATGGGCTCCGTCCTGTGGTCGGTGGACACGCGCGACTGGCAGGTGCGCAACGCCGACAAGATCGTCAGCCAGATCAAGCTGGGCGGACTGCCGGGCAACGTCTTCCTGATGCACTCCACCTATCCCAGCACGGCGCAGGCGTTGCCGCGCGTCATCGCCGAACTGAAAGCCAAGGGCTGCGAGTTCGTCACCCTGTCGGAATGGCTGGAACGGGCGCGCGTCCTGGCGCTGCCGAAGATCGTCAATGCCGGCATGCCGTCACCGGGCGGGGACGAGGCGACCGGCCGCCAGTAAGGCACCGCCCGCCACCTGAGCGCCACCCGATGGGCCTCAGCGGGCGCCCTTGCCGTCCTGCTTCTTGCGATTCTGGGCGTATTGGCGGATCACCGCATCGACTTCCGTCGGCAGGATGCTCCAGGTCGCACCGACGCTGTCGCCCTTGATCTCCACCACCGAAACGGTGGCGTTGAAGGTGAATTTGCCGGCGGCATCGTCGACGCGCACCGACACCTTGGCGTTCTGCCCGACCACCAGCGACCCGTCGAAACCGCGGGCGACGAAGCCCTTGGGCGTCAGTGACACGATGGGATAGCTTTTTCCGTCGCACTGGATGACGCTGACCGGCATGCGGGCCGCCGGCTTGGCGGCCTTCTTGTCGGTCACAGAGACCTTCAGAAAATCGAAAAGCCCCATACCGTGCCCCCGGAAAGCCGCCCCCGCTTGCGACGGACGGAAGGGCGAGTGCCGCCCTCGCCCGCGATTAAACGCGGGCACGCTTCGCGTAGCAACGAAATCCTGTCGGGTTGCCGTCAGGGAAGAACCTGATGCCTCAGGGACGGCCGGCGCCCTGCCCGGTCTCCTGCCCGAAGTCCTGAATCGCCGCCCATGCCCGCTGCGCCCGCCTGAAGGACAGCAAGGCGAAGGGCAGCAGGGTGACGAGGACCACCGCCATGCCGACCATCACCGACAAGGCCCCCAGCGCATCGGCGGCCGGAAGCTGCGCAACCAGGCTGGCCATGAGATGCAGGATCAGCGCCCCCAGCACCGACGCGCCCAGCAGCGGACCGACCACGGCGGGCAGCCCGCCCAGGAGTCCCCGTGCCGGCGCTTCGGTCGGTTTGGCGACGGCATCGCCGTCCACCCATCCGGACCGGCCCGGCCCAAACCGGACTGGCCCAGACCGGACCGCCGGGTATGGCAAGCCGGCGACGCCCCGCACAACGCTCCGCATTGGCACCTCCGCTCTGGCTGTTCTCCCGCACCCCGTACGGTCTGATTCACGTGGCTCAATCGGATTACCGAAGGAACCGGTGCGGGAACTATAGGATGCTTTCTCCGGTCTGGCTAAAATCCAATACGGTTACCCCCTTGCGCTGAGCACCACCTGCATCCCTGCCCAAAGTAAAGGCATCTTATGGACAGGTTCATTGTATAGGCACGACGAATGGCTTGGCCGCCGGCCTCGCCCGCGGTCTCCACAGAGGCTGTGGATAACTGTGTGGGCAAGCCGTGAGCAGTCCCGATTCGCGCAAGGCGATTCAAGGGGCCCACTGTGTTTGCCCAAAAATCAGGCAATCTACGCAACCGCCTGATTTACAAGAATAATCACGTTTTTCCGGCTGTTGGTGCCTCAGCGGCGTGTCAACTGAAATCTGTCACATTCCACCGGACACTGCGATTTCACACCCTGTTGTGCCCTGTTGACAACTGCTCCCAAGGGCATTGCACCATCGTTGCGGGTAAGGCGGCCCCCATCGGCCGCCCTATGACCTTCGGGTGGGTGACGACCCCAACCCCCGGCGCCGCCTAGCTTTCCGTCTTCACCCAGCAGCGCAGCACCTCCGCCACGCTCCAGGCCTGTGAGATGCAGCCGCGGGGGGTAAACGGGGCCTCGGCATCGAAGATTTCGCTGATGGTGCCGATGCCGGCCTCGTCCAGATGCGGCAGGAAACCCTCCAGCAGCCGGCGCCCGCCCGCCTTGTCCTCCGGGTGCAGCTTCAGCCAAGCATCGACATAGGGGCCGATCAGCCAGCCCCAGACGGTGCCCTGGTGGTAGGCGGCGTCGCGCGCCCGCAGATCGCCGAAATATTTCGCCTTGTAGTCGCGGCAGCCCGGCGCCAGCGACCGCAGCCCCAACGGGGTCAGCAGGTGCTTGCGCACCGTCTCCACCACCGGTTCCCAGCGCTCGCGCTCCAGAACCGGATGGTCGAGCGAGACGGCGAAGATCTGGTTGGGCCGGCAGGCGATGTCGTCGCCATGCTCGCCATCCACCACATCGAACAGATGCCCGGCGGACTGGCACCAGAAGCGCGCGTTGAACGAGGCGCGTGCCTGATCGGCCAGTTCCTCCAGCGGGCGGGCGGCGGCCTCGCCGTCCTCCTCGCGCAGCCAGCCGGCCGTCAGCCGCAGGGCGTTGTGCCACAGCGCATTGATCTCCACCGCCTTGCCCCGGCGCGGCGTGACCACCCAGTCATCGACCTTGGCGTCCATCCAGGTCAGCTGGTAGCCCTCCTGCCCCTGGCGCAGCAGCCCGTCCCGGGGATCGACGCCGATGCCGAAGCGGGTGCCGCGGCGGTGGAAGTCGATCACCTCGCGCAGCTTGGGCAGCAGCAGGCGCAGCGTGTCGCGGTCGCCGGTGACGCCCAGATAGCGGTGCAGCGCATGGAAGAACCACAGCGTGGCGTCGGCGGTGTGGTACAGCCCGCGGTCCTTGCCGTCGGGGAACATGTTGGGGATCAGGCCGTCGCGGATGTAATGGCCGAAGGTGTGCAGGATCCACCCTGCCTCCAGATGGCGTCCGGTGGCGAGCGTCAGCCCCTCCAGCGCGATCATGGTGTCGCGGCCCCAGTCGGTGAACCAATGGTAGCCGGCGATCACCGTCCGCACCTCGTCGCCCTCCGCCCGCGCCCTCATCTGGTCGGCGACGCGGCCGGCCGGCACGAACAGGAAGCTGTCGGCCGACAGCACCAGCTCCGCCATCGCGCCGTTGCGCAAGCTGGGATGGGCGTTCTGGATGATGCGGCGGCGGCGTTCAGCCTCGAACCCCAGCACATCGGCCGGCGGCAGGGCTTCCAGCCGCCACCAGTCCTCGGTCGCGGCGGCGAAGGTGATGCTCTGGCCCGCCCCGACCTCACCGCTGAAATAGCCGGGGGTCCACAGCGACCCGCGCGACTCGTAGCCGCGTTCGTCCTCCACCCGGTAATAGACGTCGCGGCGGATGCCGCCGTCGAGCGTCATCGGGAAATCGCCGCCTTCGATGGCCATGCGCAGCACCGGCAGGTCGGGGCCGGCCGAGACCTCATATTGCTGCCCCGACGCGGTGATTCGATAGGCCCCGGCCAGCGGCCGGTCCACCGCCGATTCCAGCGTGCGGAAGGCCAGAACCGGCCGCAGCCGCAGCTGTACCGGTGCCTTCGCTTCCATCACCCGGTAGGTGACGTGGACGATGTTCTGGCCGTGCGGCAGGACGACCTGCTTCTCGATCACCGCCCCGCCGGCACGGAAGCGCCAGACCGGCAGCCCGGTCTCCATGCGGAATTCCTGAAGGGCGGCGGTCTGCCCCACCTCCCCCGCTTCGCCGCCGGCCGGATCGCCGCCGCCTGGATCACCACCAGTGTCGCGGGAACTCAGCCGGTAGCGGTGACCGTCGGAGTCGATGACCACGTCGCTCAACTGGCTCAGCATCAGCACGCGGCCGAGCGGAGCCGGCAGTGCGGCGATCAGCAGCCCGTGATAACGCCGTGTCACCGCCCCCGACACCGACCCGGAGGCATAGCCGCCAAGACCGTTGGCAACCAGCCATTCACGGGTTTCGGCACCTTTCGGACCGGTGTTCAGGACCTCGCGTGACAGGGTGCGGACGAAATCAGCCATGGTGGACCTATGCTCAGCTATCGGTTTCCTATCCTTGGGAAACCACGATGACCGGGGTTGTGTTGCCACCCTCATCGTCGCTTTCCGTCGAAAAGCCATGTGCCGGTCGCAAAACCAGCGCCGCATGGCCGGGCAGCCGCCACGCTCCGTCCGGCTGCTCCACCGCCGCCGTGCCGCAGCCGCCATAGGCGGGCTCCTCGCTGGACCACAGCACAGTCCAGGCCCCATCCAGCGGCGGTGCCAGCAGCGGTTCGGCCATCACAGTCAGGGTAAGGTCGCGACCAAGATTGACCAGCAGCAGCCGGTCGTCGCCCTCCTCCCCGAAGAAGCGCAGGATGAAAGCCTCCTCCCCCAGCACGGCGCCGTCCAGCCCTCCGATGCACTGGGCGGCGAAGACCGGGTCCTCGCGGCGCAGGCGCAGCAGGTCGCGGTGCAGCGCCCAGACCGCGGCGTTGCTTTCCCGCTCGCGATGGTCGAGCTTGCAGCGGGTGAAGCTGTCCTCGGCATGCGGCTTCGGCAGGGCCGCCTGCATCGCCGGCCCCGCGATGCTGGGGAACTGGGCCAGGAACTCCGCCCTGCCCTTCTCGACCAGTCCGGCCAGATCCGGCTTGTGGTCGGCAAAATAGAGGAAGGGGGCGCTGGCGGCGAATTCCTGGCCCTGGAACAGCATCGGCGTGCCGGGGCCCAGCAGGAACAATGCCGTCATCGCCCGCAGCCGGCCCGGCGTGGTCAGGGCATGCAACCGCAGTCCGCGCGCGGAGTTGGCGATCTGGTCGTGATTCTGCAGGAAGCTGACGAAGGCCGGGCGTGGCACGCCAAAGGCCGGCATGCCGCGCCGCTTGCGCTGCCAGCGATACCACTGTCCCTGGTAGAGGAAGCCGTACTTCATCGCCGACACGAATTCCTGCGGTGTGCCGCGATAATCGGTGTAATAGGCCTCCATCCGGCCGGTCAGCGCCACCATCGCCGAATGGTGCAGGTCGTCGTTCCAGATGGCGCACAGCCCGCAGCCACCCTCTTCGGCCGGCTTCACCATGCTGGCATGCTGCGGCTCGTTCTCCCCCACGACAATGGTGGCGCGCCCGCCGGCGGCCTGGCGCACGGCACGCGAGATTTCAGTCAGAATGTGCGGCTTGCCCTGAGCTTCGCTGCCGTCATTGATCGACTGCGTGGCGTCCAGCCGCAACCCGTCCAGGTGGTATTCCTCGATCCAGAAGGCGGCGTTGGTCAGGAAGAACTCCCGCACCGGCTCCGAATTGGGGCCGTCGAAGTTGATCGCCTCACCCCAGTCGTTCCTGTAGCGGTCGGTGAAGTAGTCCTTGGCGAAGCATTTCAGGTAATTGCCGTCCGGCCCGAAATGGTTGTAGACGACGTCGAGAATGACGGCGAGGCCCAGCCGGTGTGCCTCATTCACGAAGCGCCGCATGGCGTCCGCATCGCCATAGAGCCGCGTCGGCGCAAACAGGTTCACCCCGTCATAGCCCCAGCCGAAGCGGCCGGGAAACTCCGACACCGGCATCAGCTCCAGCACCGTCACGCCCAGATCGGCCAGCCTCGGCAGTTCCGCCAGCGCGGCATCCCAGGTCCCTTCGGGTGTGAAGGTGCCGATATGCATCTCGTAGATCACCTGCCCCTTGATGGCGCGGCCCTGCCAGCCCTGGTCGGTCCAGGCGAAGCGGTGTGGGTCGACCAATTGCGAGGCCCCATGCGCCCCCTCCGGCTGAAAGCGCGACATCGGATCAGGAAAGAGCATCTCCTTCCCGTCCAGCCGGAAGCGGTAGAGTCCGCCGGCCTCCAACTCCGGAACCGCACCGGAGAAATAGCCGTTCCCCTCGTCGCCCAGCACCGTTGCCCGCCCGTCCGGTTCGGCGACCAGCTCCACCCGCTCGGCATCGGGCGCCCAGACCCTGGCATGGGCGCCTCCGGGCAGCGCTTCCACCCCGATGGGCCAGCGGCGTTCGACAGTGGCCTGCACCTGCTCGACAAGCGGAATTGCGGCGGAAATCGTCACGGCAACGGCCCCCCGGTGAGTGATGCGGATTTCCGCTGTGCCTACGCTAAACAGGAGCGAGGCGGTGTGATCACGCCGGAGGTGGAAAATTGTTTCGAAAACTATGGATTTAGCGGCGGGGTCGTCCGCGGGTTGGGATTGCCACGGGAAACCGGGAGACGCGGCCCCTCACCTCTTGCCATTGGGAACGAAGCCGCCGCCGGTGATCTCCATCCCGGCCATGTCGAGCCCCATGCCCTGCGCGCCCTTGGCGACGGCGGCCCGGACCTGCCGCATCCGCACGGGATCGCGCTTCGCCTGCTCCACCGCTCCATCGATCAGCGCCGTCTGGACCAGCAGGGCTTCGGCAAGCTCCTGCTTCTCCGCATCGGACGCCCTGGCGGGACTGCCGGCGGCGTTCAGCGCACGCGCCGACTGGGCGCGGACGGCGGCGTACATGTCGCGGCCCAGCGTGTCGTTGTCGCCGCGTGTCGCCTGCCATGCGGTGATCCACCACAGCGCATAGGCATCCGCGACATTGTCGATCCGCAGGCCGACGGGAGCGATCAGCGTCCTGATCCGCTCGATGATGTCGCCCTCCGCGAACAGGCGCTGCAGATCGGCCGCACCGCTCGGATCGACCGCCCGCGTCCGCTCGACGAAGGCGGCGAGGTTGGCACTGCGCCGCGCCTTCGACGGCGTGAAGCCCAGTCGCGAGACATCCGGCGGCGGCGTGTTGCGCCGTTCCTGCTCGTTTCTCAGTTCGCGCAGATAGGTGCCGAGGATGTCCGTCTGGGCAATCGATGGCACGAGGGTGCTCCACGCCCAGCCGTCGATGATCGACTGCTGGGCGGCCGCGTCGCTGCCGCCCAGCGCGACGGTCAGAACGACCGCGCTCAGAAACCTCCGCATCCCGCACTCCCGACCCGATGCACGAAAGGGGAGAGCGGACGACAGACCGCTCTCCCAGGGAAGACTTTCCATGGGATTATCGCATCCGGACTATGCCGCAGCGCTCAAACCCGCTCGCCGAAGCTCCGTGCGGCGGCATCGATCACCAGCGGGTGGGCGCGGAGCGCGATCAGCGCCGCCTCGACCTTGTCGTCGGTGACCTCCAGCGTCACCACCACGTCGGAGCGGTCGCCGCGCTCGGCGTCCCGCTCCTCCCGCCCCCGCTGCACGACAGTGCCGAAGCGGTCGCGCAGGCTGCCGACGATCTCGGCCTCCACGCCCCGGCCGCGCTCCGCGGGATAGGCATAGACCAGTTCCATCTGTCTCTCCTTGTCGCTTCAACCCTGCGGCGCGAAGACGACGCGCAGGCAGTCGTCGGCCTTCTCCTTGAACATGCGGTAGGCCTGCGGCCCGTCGTCCAGCGGCAGCCGGTGCGTCATCAGGTAGGAGGGGTCCAGCTCGCCGTTGCGGATGTGCTCGAACAGCCGCTCGGCATAGCGCTGGCCGTTCTGCTGGCCCATGCGGAAGGTCAGGCCCTTGTTCATCGCCGCCCCCATCGGGAACTTATCGATCAGCCCGCCATAGACGCCGACGATGGAGAGGGTGCCGCCCTTGCGGCAGCTCTCGATCATCTGGCGCAGCACCGCCGGCCGGTCGGTCTGCAGCCCCACCGCCTGCTTGGCCCGGTCATAGAGATCCTCCACCGCGTTCGATCCGCTGTCGGCCTCCATGCCGACGGCGTCGATGCAGACGTCGGGACCGCGCCCGCCGGTCATCGCCTGAAGCGCGTCGAAGATGTCGACCCGGCTGTAATCCAGCGTCTCCGCCCCCGCCTTCATCTGGGCGGCGCGCAGCCGGTCGGGTACGCGGTCGATGCCGATCACCCGCTCCGCCCCCAGCAGATAGGCGCTGCGGATCGCCATCTGGCCGACGCCGCCGCAGCCCCACACCGCCACCACGTCGCCCGGCTTGATGCCGGCCATGTCGGCGGCCATGTAGCCGGTCGGCACGGCGTCGGACACGAAGACCGCCTTCTCGTCGCTCACCCCGTCGGGCACGCGGATGGCGTTGAAGTCGGCATAGGGCACGCGGATGTATTCGGCATGGCTGCCGGCATAGCCGCCAAAGGCATGGCTGTAGCCGAAGATGCCGGCGCCGCAATGGCCGTAGGCGGTGCGGGCATGGTCCGGGTTCGGGTTGGAGTTGTCGCACAGCGAGCTTTCGCCGTGCCGGCAGTGACCGCAATGGCCGCAGCCGATGATCGACACCGTGATGACCCGGTCGCCGCGGTTGAGATAGCGGACCTCCGGCCCCTTCTCCACGATCTCGCCCAGGAACTCGTGGCCGATGATGTCGCCGGGCCGCATGGTCGGCACATAGCCGTCGATCAGATGCAGGTCCGACCCGCAGACCGACGACAGCGCCACCTTGACGATCACGTCATGCGGATTGATCAGCACCGGGTCGGGCACCCGCTCCACCCGCAGGTCGTTGGTTCCGTTCCAGCAGAGCGCCTTCATTCCGTCGCCTCCCGGAAAGGGCCGGAGGTTCCGCCGCGCGGCTGCCGTTCGATGGTGGACAGCTCGCCCGTCTCCACCCGCTGCTTCAGCCGGCGCAGCGCCTCCTCCGCCTGTCCCGCCGGCGTGGTGCCCAGCAGCGCCGCCACCTCGGTCGCCGGGACGCGGTAGACCAGCGTCAGCCGCACCTCCGTCCCGCGGTCGCCCGGCGCCGGGCGCAGCATCAGCGAGGCGCGGTGCGGCAGGGCCGTCTCGCCCACCGTATGCCAAGTCAGCAGCCGGTCCTCGTCGACGCGGTCCAGCACGCAGCGCCAGTTCGGCGCTTCGCCTGCGGACTCCCCCGCTGACTGTGTCGCGGATTTGCCGACCCAGCGGCTTTCGGTCGCCGACAGCACATCGACCCGCTCCAGCTGGGGCATCAGCTTCGGCAGGTTGGCGAAGTTGCGCCAGAAGCGGAAGATCGTCCCGGCATCCGACGCGATGGTGACCACCGCCTGCGTGCGTTCCGGCGTCAGCGACCGGCGGCGGGTGGCCGGACCCTGGTGGCGCCATGCGCCGGGGTTCGGTGCCGTGCCGAGCGACCGCTCGCCGAAGGGCCGCAGCCCGAGGGCGCCGGCGGCGAACAGGCCGGCGCCGCCCAGCGCCATCATCGCCCCGCCCCAGCCCGACCGCTGCAATCCCAGAACGCCGAGCGCCGTACCGCCGACCATGGCAAGCCAGCGGCCGCCGGTCGCGGCACCGCCCGATCCCGCGCCCGCAAGGCCGGAACCCAGGCCCGAGAGGAGAGAGTCCGGCTGCGGCCAGCGGCCACCCCGCCCGGTCAAACTGTTCGACGCCATCGCCGCTCCTTTCCCGTCTGTGCAGAGACTATGGACAGAGAACAGCCGGATTGCGGCTTCGTTGCCTCACCCGCCGCCTTACTTGCCGTGGTAAGCGGCAACCGCAGGGCGTCTGCGCTGTTGATCTCCACAGCAAAGATCGGATGGGAGGATGCCGTGCCTCTTCTGGACGCCACCATGGGCATCGTCGACGCCGAGGGCTTTCGGCCGGTGACGCTGGAAACCGACCGCGGCCCTGTCCAGGCCCGCTTCTACCCGGCGCCGGACGGCGAACTGGCGGTGCTGTGGGTCGGTGGGGTCGGTGGTGGGTTCGACACCCCGGCGCGCGGGCTCTACCCGCGCCTGGCCGCGGATTTCACCGCCGACGGCGTCGCCTCGTTGCGCCTGCGCTTCCGCGATCCGCGCGACCTGGAGGAGGCGGTGCACGACGCGCTGTGCGGGCTCAGCTTCCTGGGCCGGCAGGGCATCCACCATGTGGCGCTGGTCGGCCATTCCTTCGGCGGCGCGGTGGCGATCCAGGCGGCGGCGTCGAACCGTGGTGCAGTCTGCACCGTGGTGACGCTGGCGACCCAGGGCTACGGCACCGATCCGGTCGGTGACCTGTCCTGCCCCATCCTGCTGATCCATGGCGAGGCGGACGAGATTCTGCCGGCCAGCTGCTCCATCCACGTCCACCGCAAGGCGGGCGAGCCGAAGAAGCTGGTTCTGGTCCCCGGCACCGGCCATGCGCTGGAAGAGGCGTCGGAAGCGGTCTGCCGCGAGGTGCGCGACTGGCTGAAGACCTACCTGCTGGAGCGATAAGGTCTGCCGAAACGTAAGGTCTGCCGAAACGACAAGGGGCGCCACCGGCGCCCCTCCCCTCGATCTGCTTGGGAGATTCCCTCAGCTTTCCTTGGCCTTGTGCGTGTCGCTGATCGGCTGCACGCCCGCCGGCTGCTCCTGCTGCTGTTGGGGCTGCTGCTGTTGCTGCTGCTCCGGCGGAGCCTCGCGCCGCGGCGGGCCGGCCTTCACGTCCTGATAGACCGCCTTGGCGATCTCCAGCAGCTCCTCCTTCGACAGGCGGCCGGCCAGGGCGTAGGCCAGCGGCCCTTCGACCCAGTAGAAGGTCGCCACGTCGCCGTTCTGGGTGAAGCTGAAGTTGGACTGGTTGCCGCTCTGCGGAGCGCCGACGAACAGGGTGATCCGCTTGTTGCCGTCGTTGGCGTACATGTACTGCGCGCCGGCGCCGAGGTCGGTCGGCAGCGAGCGGCCGCCGATCAGGCGATAGCCGACGCGGCCCAGGTCCGGCCCGAACACGTCGCGGCCCATCCGCTTCGACAGCCAGCCGTTCAGCTCGTCCTGATTGTCGGCGCCGAGCTCCACCTGGAAGCGTTCGTCCGAGGTGTAGAAGCGGTGCGCCTGGGTGGCTTCCTGGGCGAAGGTGGCGAGCGTCTGGCGCTGCTGGGCGACGGGAGCGCCGACCTGCTGGTCGACCCCGCGGCCCATCCAGCCGCCGGCGGCACCGGCAACCACCAGCATCACCGCCGCGGCGAAGCGCACCAGCGGACGGGCATGCCAGGCCGGACGGTTGTCGTTGAAGGCGACGCGCCCCTTCAGCCGGTCGGACAGTTCCTGAACCTTGTCGCTCGGCGGCTCGCGCAGGACGGTGTCGAACATCTCGTGCAGCAGGATCGCCTGGGCGCGGTAATCCTCCGCCCGGCGTGCCGCCTCCGGATCCTCGGCCAGCCATCGCTCCACCGCCAGACGACGGTTGCCGTCCAGCTGCCCGTCGACATAGGCGTGGAGTTCGTCCTCCGTGACCCGTCCCAGTCCCTGATGCGCGTTCATCACTTCACCCGCCGGAGGGTAACGCCACCCTCGTTCGCCAGTTTCGCCCGTACCGCCTCGCGCGCCCTGGACAGGCGCGACATGACGGTCCCGATCGGCACGCCGAGCATATCGGCGACCTCGTCGTATTTCAGGCCCTCCAGCGCCACCAGAAGCAGCACCTTGCGCTGTTCCTCCGGCAACTCGTCGACCGCGCGCATCATCTCGCGCAACTCGACACGCTCTTCCTGCCGGGGCGGGCTGACCAGCTTGGATTCGACGTCGTCGACGTCGACCTCCTGCGGCCGGGCAGCCTTGGAACGGACCTGATTGACGTGGACGTTGTGCAGGATGGTGAAAAGCCATGCCCGCAGGTTCGTCCCCGCCTGGAAGCTGTCGGCACGCGCCACCGCGCGCGTCAGCGCCTCCTGCACCAGATCCTCCGCATCCGCGCTGTTGCGCATCAGCGCACGCGCGTAGCGCCGCAAGGACGCGATGTGGACTTCCAGATCGACCCCGAATTTGCTCAACCGCGCACCCGATCCTTAACCGATCACGCCACGGCTCACGCCATGGCCTCCCCCTTCTGCCGACAAGGCGGACGGGGACGACGAGGGCGCCGCAACTCCAGAGGCCGGGCCGGCTCCTTCGACCTTGCGGCCGAATGGGAGACCCGATGCATATGGGTGCGAACGCGCGCCGCGCATCCTTTATTCCAGACTTTATGAGGCTTGCAGCAAAATTTGTGCGGTACCGCCACGCTTGTGCCGAAAAGGCTTCAGAGCGGCCCCGTCAGTTGCCGGCCAGGGCAATCCGCCGCTCCGCCAATGCCGCCAGATCGGCCCGCAGCCGCTCCACCGGCCCCGACCAGTCGCCGGGAGCCGTCTGGCGGTAGAGCCGAGCCGTCGGATACCAGGGCGACTCCTCCAGCCCGCGCAGCCAGCGCCATTCCGACCCGGCATGCAGCAGCACCGACACCGGCCGCCCCAGCGCGCCGGCCAGATGGGCCATGAAGGTGCAGGAGCTGAT
The DNA here is from genome assembly GCF_042938965.1 of Azospirillum sp. A23. NCBI lineage: Bacteria > Pseudomonadati > Pseudomonadota > Alphaproteobacteria > Rhodospirillales > Azospirillaceae > Azospirillum > Azospirillum sp. A23. The sequence goes on from NZ_CP170667.1 coordinate 1,725,600, forward strand.
CACCACATCAAGCTCGCCCAGGGCCGCCGCGGTGTTGTCCATGCCCTGCAACGAGCAGCCCCAATCGACGGTGCCGGCGGGCAGCGGGAATTTGGCCATGTCGTCGCGCCCCTGCCCGAACTGGAGCACCACCGCCGTCGTCCCCGGAATGCCGAACAGCGGCAGCAGCGGCTCCAGACGGGGCGAACGGACGCGGTCATAGCGGAAATGCACCGAACCGGCCCAGACGATGCCGATCCTCAGCCCCTCCAGACCCGCGGCCCTCCCGGCCCAGAGGGCCTTCGCCGCCTGCGAAGCGTGGAGATAGGGGATGTCCGCGGGAATGCTGTCCAGCCCGGTCCCCATCCGATGGACCAGGCTCATCACATGGGCATGCATGTCGTAGGGCGGCAGTTCGTCGTCATAGCCGAAGGCGGCGTCGACGATGCGTGAGGACCGCAGCAGCCCCAGCAGGTTTTCCTGGCCGCAGAACAGCACCCGCATCCCCTGCGCCCGCAGGATCGGCGCATAGCGGATGAACTGGATCGCATCGCCTATGCCACGGTCGGCATGGATCAGCAGGGTCGCCCCCGGCCGGATGCTGCCGTCCCAGTCCGGCCGGTCGAAACGCCGCGGCGGCTGGAACAGCGGCAGCCGCAGTCTTTCCTCATAGAGCGCCGCCCCCTCGCGCAGGCGCCCCATCAGCATCAGCGCGCTGCCCTGCCCGACCGCCGCCTCCGCCAGGGCCGGGTCGAGGCGGCGGGCATGGGCGAAGGCCGCCACCGACGCTTCCGCCCGATGCCGTTGCAGATGCGCGAATCCGAGATTGCTCCAGCTTGCCGGATCGGCCGGATCGAGCGCCAGCGCCCGGCAGAGCGCCGGCCGCGCCTCCTCGATCCGCCCCGCCTCGACCAGTTCCGCTCCTGCCGCGGCCCAGGCCGGCGCCGTGCCGCGAAGCCGTGCCAGCCGGGCCAGCTCCGTCGCCGCCTCCGGCATGGCCTGCCGGCGCAGGGTTTCCGCCAGATTGTTCAGGCTGCGCCCATGGTCGGGCGCCAGCAGCAGCGCTGCCCGGTAAAGCGGCAGCGCCGCCGATGCGTCGCCGCTCGCCAGCCGCAGATCGGCGAGGTCACAGAGCAGGTCGGGAGCCAGCGCGCCGGCAAGCGCCGCCCGATGCAGGACGGCCGCCGCCTCTTCCGCCCGGCCCAGCCGCTTCAGGCAGGCCGCGAGGTTGCGGGCATAGGCGGGATTGCCCGGCGCGCTGCACAGCGACCGCCGGAACGGCGCCAGCGCCCCCACCGCATCGCCGCTGCCGATGGCCGCGACACCGAGAATGCTCCAGCCGTCGCCGCGCCCCGGATCGAGCGCCAGCGCCTGCCGCAACGCCCTGCGCGCCGCCGCCGGTTCCCGCCGCTGCAACGCCGCCGCCGCCGATTGAATGAGTTGGAGAACGTCGCCCACGACCATGCCCCGCCATGTCCCCGATCAGAGTGTTGGGTCGGTCGGGGAGGCGTGGTGGGCCCGGCCGGATTTGAACCGACGACAACACCGTTATGAGCGGCGCGTTCTAACCGCTGAACTACAGGCCCTACCGCGGGGCGCACTTTGCGACAAAGTCTTGGGGAGTTGCAACCCCTCGTTCATCGTTCCGACACAGGAATCCGGAAACGAAAACGGGGGCCGCAAAGGCCCCCGCTCCGTCTCGAAAAGCAACCGTCCCGATCAGGTATCCAGGAAGCTGCGCAGCTTGCGCGACCGCGACGGGTGCTTCAGCTTGCGCAGCGCCTTCGCTTCGATCTGGCGGATACGCTCGCGGGTCACGTTGAACTGCTGGCCGACCTCTTCCAGCGTGTGGTCGGTGTTCATGCCGATGCCGAAGCGCATGCGCAGCACACGCTCCTCGCGCGGCGTCAGCGAGGCCAGGACGCGGGTCGTCGTCTCGCGCAGGTTCGCCTGGATGGCGGCGTCGAGCGGCAGGACGGCGTTCTTGTCCTCGATGAAATCGCCGAGATGCGAATCCTCCTCGTCGCCGATCGGCGTCTCGAGGGAGATCGGCTCCTTGGCGATCTTCAGGACCTTGCGGACCTTCTCCAGCGGCATCATCAGACGCTCCGCCAGCTCTTCCGGGGTCGGCTCGCGGCCGATCTCGTGCAGCATCTGGCGGCTGGTGCGGACCAGCTTGTTGATCGTCTCGATCATGTGGACCGGGATGCGGATGGTCCGCGCCTGGTCCGCGATGGAGCGGGTGATGGCCTGACGAATCCACCAGGTGGCATACGTCGAGAACTTGTAGCCGCGCCGGTACTCGAACTTGTCCACCGCCTTCATCAGGCCGATGTTGCCCTCCTGGATCAGGTCCAGGAACTGCAGGCCGCGGTTCGTGTACTTCTTGGCGATGGAGATGACGAGACGCAGGTTGGCCTCGACCATCTCCTTCTTGGCACGGCTCGCTTCCTTCTCGCCCTTCTGGACGGTGGAGACGATGCGGCGGAACTCGTTGATCGGCAGACGCGCTTCCTCGGCGACGTTCGAGATCGACTCGCGCGTCTTGCGGATTTCGCCGTCGTACTTCTCCGCGAACTTGCCCCAGGTCTTGGGGTTCAGGCCGCGGATGCGCTCCAGCCAGTTCGGATCCAGCTCGTGGCCGAAATACTGGTTCAGGAAGTCCTCGCGCTTCACCCGGCACTCGGTGGCCATGCGCAGCAGGCGGCCTTCGAAGCCGGTCAGCTTGCGGTTCAGGCCATAGAGCTGCTCGACCAGCTGCTCGATGCGCTGGTTGTTCAGGCGGACGGTGTTCATCAGCTCGACCATTTCGAGCTTCAGCTTGTCGTACTTCTTGTCCGTCTGCTTGCCGACATCCTCGCCGCGCTGCATCGCGCCCATGCGGGCCTCATGCAGCTTGTGCAGCTTGTCGTAGGTCGCCTTGATGTTCTCGAAGGTCTCGATGACCTGCGGCTTCAGCGCGGCTTCCATCGCGGACAGCGACAGGCTGTTCTCGCCCTCGTCGCCTTCCTCGCCCTCTTCGCCCTCGCCTTCGGCGCGCGGCGGGCGCGGCTCGTCGCCTTCCTCTCCGGCCGGCGCATCGGCACCGGCGGCGGCGGGAGCCGCGGCGGCAGTGCCGGCAGTTCCGGCGACGCCAGTGGCATCAACCACCTCAGCCAGCCCTTCCGGCAACTCCTCGCCATCCGGGCCGCCGCCATAGGTGGCGTCCAGATCGATGATGTCGCGCAGCAGCATCTTCCCTTCCATCAGGGAATCATGCCACTCCAGGATGGCGCGGATGGTCAGGGGCGATTCGCAGATCGCGCCGATCATCATCTCGCGGCCGGCTTCGATCCGCTTGGCGATGGCGATTTCGCCTTCGCGCGACAGCAGCTCCACCGAACCCATCTCGCGCAGGTACATGCGCACGGGGTCGTCGGTGCGGCCGATGTCGTCGTCGTCGAGGTTGCCCGACGACCGGCCTTCGCCTTCGCCTGCCCCCTCGCCGCTGTTCTCCGAATCCTGCTCTTCCGATTCGACGATGTTGATGCCCATCTCGGACAGCATCGCCATCGTGTCTTCGATCTGCTCGGACGAGGACGAATCCTGTGGCAGCGCTGCGTTCAGCTCGTCATAGGTGACATACCCGCGCTCCTTGCCGCGGGCGATCATCTTCTTGACGGCCAAACCCATGCCGTCCATCAGAGGACCGTCTGCGGATTCCTCCCGCGTTTCGGAAACTTCCACGCTGTTCGCAGCTTTCGTGGCCATGCGATCGGTGCCCCCGCATTACCCCAGTGAATAAAGACGAAAGGAGCGCCCGGTCCCGGTTTCCCGGCCCGTCCGCCCCACCCCCAACCATGTATCTACCCAGAACCCGCCATCACAGAAACTGTCATGCGGCCCCGTCCTGTTGCCCTCTGTACCCATCAACCGACATCCGATTGCCGACGATATGCATCATCAACCGTCAGACGTCGTCAAAGTCACTGTCCGCGATACCCATACCGGACTTTATGACCTCCTGCTGAAGAGCCACGACCCTCGCGAAGTTGGCCTCGCTGTTGTCACGGGTCAGAGCGGCCTTCGCTTCCCTAAGATCGTCGAGCACCCGCTCGTGATGCAGATGCCGCCACGCAGGCCACCATCCCTTCCGAGCATCCTCCGTGGAGGCGTCCGGACGGGCGAAGCCGGCATGGACATAGGTCGACTCGCCTAGCAAAGCACCGACCATCGTCTCATGGCCGGCGGATGACAAGTGGCGACAAAGCGCATCGGCGTCAAGTGTCGAGTCGTGGTTGCGGTCGTCGGAAAGGCATTCGATGACCGCCCAGCGCAGTTTTTCCAGCTCCGGGTCACCGAATGGCAACAGCCCCAGCGGCTCCGCCAGTTCGCCGAACAAATCCGGATGGTTGATCAGCGTGGCCAGCAGAATGCGCTCGCGCATCGACACGAGACGGGAGGCGCGGCCCCTCCCCTCCCCCGCCGGCTTGGAAGTCAGGCGTCCGGGCGTGCCCGGCACATGGCGGCGCGGCGCGGCGCCGAAGCGTCCCCGCCCCTGCCCCGGCACCCACGGTCCGCGGTTGTAGGCCGGCCGCGCCGGAGCGAAGGCCTCGTCGACGCGGCGGCGCATCTCGGTGCGGTAGAAGCTCTGGACGTCGCGGTCGGCGATGGTGGCGACGCGGGCCTCCAGCGCCGCCTTCACCGCGGCCTTGGCCTCCGGCGTGTCGGTCGGCCGGCCCTCGCTCTCCATCCGCCACAGGGCGTCGGACAGCGGGATGGCGGCCTCCAGCACCGCTCCCATCGCCTTCGCCCCCTGGGCTCGGATCAGGCTGTCGGGGTCCTCGCCCTCCGGCAGGAAGGCGACGCGGGCCGACTGGCCGGGGGCGAGGTGCGGCAGGATGCGCTCCACCGCCCGCCAGGCCGCCCGCCGGCCGGCATTGTCGCCGTCGAAGCACAGGAAGGGCACCTTCTCCGCCGCCGGGATCAGCTTCCACAGCTCCTGCACCTGGGTCTCGGTCAGCGCGGTGCCCAGCGGCGCCACCGCCCCCTCGAAACCGGCGCGGACCAGCGCGATCACGTCCATATAGCCTTCGGCGACGATCACCGGCTTGCCGTCCGCCGCCGCCTGCCGCGCCCGCGACAGACCGTAGAGCAGCGTGCCCTTGTGGAAGAGCGGCGTGTCGGCGGTGTTGACGTATTTCGGCCCGTCGCCCTCCAGGATGCGACCGCCGAAAGCGACCACCTGCCCGCGCCGGTCGGTCACCGGGAACATCACGCGGTTGCGGAAGAAGCTGTAGGGCGACCGGCCGTCGTCCGGCCGCTTCAGCAGCCCGGCATTGACCATGTCCTCGTCGGAGAAGCCCTGCTTGCCAAGGTATGTGCGCAGCGCATTCGAATCGCCGGGCGCGTAGCCCAGCCGGAAGCGCGCGATGGTCTCGCCGTCCAGACCGCGCCGCAGGAAATAATCGAGCCCCGTCCGCCCGGCGGAGGCGTGCAGCTGCTGTTCGAACCAGCGCGCCGCCTGCTCGACGAGGTCGTGCAGGGTCTTGCGCCGTTCGTAGCGCTGGCGGTCCTCCTCCGTCGGGCGCGGCACCGGCAGCCCGGCCTCGCCGGCCAGATGCTCGACCGCCTCGGGGAAGCCGAGATTGTCGTGGCGCATGACGAAACCGATGATGTCGCCATGGGCGCCGCAGCCGAAGCAATGAAAAAAGCCCTTCTGGTCGTTGACGTAGAAGGATGGCGACTTCTCATTGTGGAAAGGACAGGGGGCCTTGTACTCGCGGCCGGCGCGGATCAGCCGCAGCCGTTTGGAGACCACTTCCGACAGGGTCAGCCGGGTGCGCAGTTCTTCCAGGAATTGGGGCGGGAAAGCCATGGTCGAACGGTCACCGGATACGATAAACGGGAAGCAAAGGCACAGCGCTATGGCAGCGCCATAGTATGGGAACCGGAACCGCCGTCCCCAAGGGCGTCGATGAGGACGCAGACGGAACGACGGCATTCGTCCGACTGGGCCGGACCCGGCCGATCGAGGCGCCCGGCCTCGTGCGAAGCTTGGCTGCCCCGAGGCGGCCGGCGCCCCGTCAGCCCGGCCTTACTTGCCGGAGAGCCGGGCCTTCACCAGACCGCCGGCCTTGGCGAAATCCATCTGGCCGGCGTGGCGGGCCTTCAGCTCGGCCATCACCTTGCCCATGTCCTTGATGCTGGCCGCACCCAGCTCGGTCACGATGGCGTCGATGGCGGCGGCGACCTCCTCCTCGCTCATCTGCCTGGGCAGATAACGCTCGATGACCGCGATCTCCTCGCGCTCCTGCTGGGCCAGTTCGGGACGCCCGCCCTGCTCGTACATCGCCGCCGATTCGGTGCGCTGCTTCACCATGCCCTGCAGCATCGACAGGATGCCCGCCTCGTCGATGCCGTCGGTCACGCCGCGCCCCCGGGCTTCGATGTCGCGGTCCTTCAGGCCGGCGAGGATCATGCGGATGGTGGACACCGCGCGCTGGTCCTTCGCGCGCATCGCATCCTTGAGGCTGTCGTTGAACTGCGTGCGCAGTGTCATGTCCCGTCTTCCTTGGTTCGTCGGGCCGGGATAGGAGGCTCCGGCCGGACAGCCGACTATTCCGAAAATGGCCGCCGATTTCCACGGCAAAAGCCCCAGCCGGCAAATGGGTGCCCCGCGACCGTCCGACTTTGTCCACGGATCAGGGCCGCCTTGCAAAGCTATTGCTGGAAATCCTGCGTCCAATCGTCATATAGGATGTCCGGCCCATCCGATCAGCCCACTCGATCCCACGTCACTGCCCATTCCGGCGGAGGTGGGGTGCGAGCGGCTACGTGTGCGCGCCCGGCGGGACGCTAGGCCGTCGCCGTTCCGCCGATCACCCGATCCGTCGCCGGCCGCGGTTTTTGGGAAGGTTTACAGGAATGACTCTCGCCACTCCCCCCTCCGACAATGCGGTTCACACCGGCGTCCTGGTCCTGGCCGACGGCACCGTGTTCCGCGGCCGAGGCATCGGCGCCACGGGGGATTCGGTGGGCGAGGTGTGCTTCAACACCTCCATGACCGGCTATCAGGAAATCCTGACCGATCCCAGCTATGCCGGCCAGATCATCACCTTCACCTTCCCGCACATCGGCAACACCGGCGCCAACCTTGAGGACATCGAGACGATCACGCCCGCCGCCCGCGGCCTGATCCTGCGCGCCGACATCACCGATCCGTCGAACTGGCGCGCCACCCGCCACCTCGACGACTGGCTGAAGAGCTACGGCCTCGTCGGCCTGACCGGCATCGACACCCGCCGCCTGACCCGCCGCATCCGCGACCTGGGCGCGCCCAACGGCGTCGTCGCCCACGCGCCGGACGGCAAGTTCGACATCGAGGCGCTGGTCGCCAAGGCCAAGGGCTGGCCGGGTCTGGAGGGCATGGATCTGGCCAAGGACGTGTCCTGCCGCCAGACCTACGACTGGACCGAGGCCGGCTGGACCATCGGCGGCGGCTATGCCACGCAGGACAAGCCGCAGTACCATGTCGTCGCCATCGATTACGGCGCCAAGCGCAACATCCTGCGCTGCCTCGCAGCATCCGGCTGCAAGGTGACGGTGGTGCCGTCGACCGCCACGGTCGAGGACGTGATGCGGCACCAGCCGGACGGCGTCTTCCTGTCCAACGGCCCCGGCGACCCCGCCGCCACCGGCGAATATGCCGTGCCGACGATCAAGGGCCTGCTCGACACCGGCGTGCCGATGTTCGGCATCTGCCTCGGCCACCAGATGCTGTCGCTGGCGCTGGGCGCCAAGACCACCAAGATGCAGCAGGGCCACCGCGGCGCCAACCATCCGGTGAAGGATCTGGCGAGCGGCCGGGTGGAGATCACCAGCCAGAACCATGGCTTCGTCGTGATGCCGGAAACCCTGCCGGCCGACGCCGAGGTCACCCATGTCAGCCTGTTCGACGGCACCAACGAAGGCATCCGCCTGAAGGGCAAGCCGGTCTTCTCGGTGCAGTACCATCCGGAAGCCTCGCCCGGCCCGCAGGACAGCCACTATCTGTTCGACCGCTTCGTCCAGCTGATCGCCGAGAAGAAGGCGGCCTGACGCCTACCGCCGGCAGGTCATAAAAAGGGGGAGCCGTTCGCGCGGCTCCCCCTTTATCTATTTGGCATTACGGTCCTTGTCAGGGGAGAGCGTTGCCGCGGTTGCCGTGCGCGGCTGCACCCGCTGGATGCCACCATAGCAGCTGGTGCCACCACGCCCGCCGGGCGATCCGGCGGCTTGGCCGTACTGGGTGCAATCGGCGGTCTGGCTAGCGGCGGTCTGGCTGGCGGCTGCCTTTTCGCCGTCATGCTTCTGGTCGCGAGGCTGTGATTTGGGATCGTTCACAGTGGCCTCCTGGAGGTTGCGGACCATATCGTTTATGGCCTCTCCTAGATTGCCAACATGACCAGCGATCAGCGGTTCCAACAGATATGCGTCTTCCCGACCATCCGTTTTCCCACAAGCCCCAGCTGGCCGCCGATCCAGACGGCCCCGCCTGTCCGCTCTGCGGCCGGCCGATGGTGCCGGGCGCCAGCTTGAACGAACACCACCTGATCCCCCGCACCTATGGCGGGCGCGAGACGGTGACGATGCACCGCATCTGCCATGCGAAGATCCATGCGGTGCTGACCGAGCAGCAGCTCCGCGACCGGTATCACGAGATCGACGCCCTGCGCGGCCATCCCGACATCGCCGGCTTCATCCGCTGGGTCCGTCGCAAGCCGCCGGAATTCAACGACGGCCACGCCACCGACCGGCAAGCCGGAGACCGGCGGCGGCGCAAGCGCTGAACGCCCCCTCAGCCCTGGCGGACGGTCCGCCGCGTGGCGGGCTTCGGCAGATAATTGCGGGCTTCGCCGTTGCAGACCCGGCTGACCCGCTCATACTCCTCGACCGTATCGACCTGGGCCTGCCGGCGGTCGCGCTCGCGGCCGAATTCCTGCATGATCCGCCGCATCGCCGATTCGAGCGGCCGGCGGACCGCCGCCATCGCCTGCGACTGGCTGCGCGACCGCACCGGCGCCATCTCCGCGATCACCTGATCCAGCCGGCTGCGGATCTGCGGCATCATCTCCTGAAGCAGGGCCTCGTCCACCGCGACATGGCGCATTTCGTGGGCAAGCACCTCGCCATGCAGGCAGGAGCCGGCGGGGATTTCCCGGGCGACATGGACGATGCGCTGCTGGAAGCCGAAACTGATGGTAAGCTTGCTGGCCGAGGCGCAATAGGTGCCGTCGCCCATCGTCTTGAACAGGGCCGACACCTGGGACTGCTCGCCGTACCGCGCCTGGGTCAGCCCCAGCACATGGCTGTCGGCGGTGCTGACCGGCCCCGGCGTACGTCCGGGCAGGCGGGTGAGCTGCGGGATCGACAGCGCATCGTCGCGCTGGATCGGCGCCAGCACGGTGTCGAGGTCCAGCGTGGCCGGCGGAAATCCGGTGCAGCCGTTCGACTGCGCCGCGGCCGGCGACATGGACAGCAGAATTGCCGGAAAGGCAAAGAACAGGAGGCGAACGGTCATCCCAGCACTGTTACCGGGAAACCGTTCTCCTACAAGAGATTTGGCGGCAAAAGATATGGAAGGGCCGCCACCGCTGGTCTGCGGCGGTGGCCCTTCCACTCAATGCTGCCCACTCAGTGCTGGGACGGGAACAGGAAGCGCGCCTTCAGGGTGCCTTCGATGGCGCGCAGGTCGTTGACGACCTCCAGCTCCTCAACGTCGCCGTTGACGTCGACCACCACATAGCCCAGCTCCGGATCGGTCTGGAGATACTGGGCGGCGATGTTCAGGTCGCGGCCGGAGAACACCTCGTTCACCTTGCGCAGCATGCCCGGACGGTTCTCGTGGACGTGCAGGAAGCGGGTGCAGCCGGCCTGCACCGGCAGCGCCACCTGCGGGAAGTTGACCGCGCCGACGGTGGAACCGTTGTCCGAATACTCAAGCAGCTTCTGCGCCACCTCGGTGCCGATGTTGGCCTGCGCCTCCATCGTCGAGCCGCCGATGTGCGGGGTGAGGATGGCGGTCTTGATGCCGCGCAGCGCGCTCTGGAACTCTTCCTTGTCCGAGCCGGGCTCGACCGGGAAGACGTCGATGGCCGCACCCAGCACATGGCCGGAGTTCATCGCGGCGGCCAGCGCTTCGATGTCGACCACCTGCCCACGGGCGGCGTTGATCAGGTGGCTGCCCTTCTTCATGGCGGCCAACTCCCGCTCGCCGATCATGTCGCGGGTCTGCGGGGTGTCGGGCACATGCAGGGTCACCACGTCGGACACCGACAGCAGTTCCTCCAGCGAGTCGCAGGCCCGCGCATTGCCGAGCGCCAGCTTCCGCACGGTGTCGTAGAAGCGGACCTGCATGCCCATCGCTTCGGCCAGGATCGACACCTGGGTGCCGATGTGGCCGTAGCCGACGATGCCCAGCGTCTTGCCGCGGATCTCGTAAGAGTCCTTGGCCGACTTCATCCAGCCGCCGCCATGCACCAGCTGCGACTTCTCGAAGATGCCGCGCATCAGCATGATGATCTCGCCGATCACCAGCTCCGCCACCGACCGGGTGTTGGAATAGGGGGCGTTGAACACCGGCACGCCGTGGCGGCGCGCCGCCTTCAGGTCGACCTGGTTGGTGCCGATGCAGAAGCAGCCGACGGTGATCAGCTTGTTCGCCGCCTCGAACACCTTGGCGGTCAGGTGGGTGCGCGAGCGGATGCCCAGGATGTGGACCGAGCCGATGCGTTCCAGCAGCTCGGACTCGTCCAGCGCGCGCGGCAGCCGCTCGACGGAGGCATAACCGCCGCGGGCCAGCTCGTCGATGGCGTTGTCGTGGACACCTTCCAGCAGAAGGATGTTGATCTTGTCCTTGGAGAGCGAGAGCTTGGTCACGGCCGGCTTCCGTATCTGGGCATCGGTTCTGTCCCGCAAGGCCAGCCCACCGGGATACGGCGCGCAGGGCCTTTCGGAAAAGCGAGCGCGCAAAATAATACCAAAGGCAGCCCTTGTCACCTGACGGATGTTGCGCCGCGGCGTCCGTTTCCGCATGCCGGATTGGCGCGCAACGCGGGTTGGGTGTATCAGTCTGACCGCTCTTCAAACCTGGAAAGCCTGTCATGAGCGACGTGACGATCTATCACAACCCGCGTTGCAGCAAATCGCGCGAGACGCTGGAGCTTCTGCGCTCCCGCGGCGTCGAACCGACGGTGGTCGAGTATCTGAAGACCCCGCCGACCGCGGCGGAGCTGTCGGCCATCCTCGCCAAGCTGGGCAAGGGTCCGCGCGACATCACCCGCGCCAAGGAAGCGGCGGAGGCCGGCATCGCGAAGGACCTCGACGGCGAGGCGCTGGTCACCGCCCTGTCCGCCAATCCGGCGGCCATCGAACGCCCCATCGTGGTCAAGGGCGACCGCGCCCGCGTCGGCCGCCCGCCGGAGTCGGTGCTGGAACTGCTCTGACCGTCTCCGATCCGCTCTATCCCCCCGCCCCTGCCCCTCACCCCCGCCCCTTCACCGGAGCCCGCCGCCCGTGACCAGCAAGCACACCGCAGCATCCGCCGCCGCTGAGCTGTCGACCATCCGCGATTTCCTGCGCTACGGCGTCAGCCGTTTCAACGAGGCCGATCTGGATTACGGCCATGGCACCACCACGGCCTTCGACGAGGCGGTGTTCCTGGTGCTGGAGTCGCTGCACCTGCCGGTCGACCAGCTCGACCCCTATATGGACGCCCGGCTGACCGCGGCGGAACGCGAGGCGGTGGCCGGCATCCTCCATGCCCGCATCGACACCCGCAAGCCGGCGCCCTATTTGCTGAACAAGGCCTATATCCAGGGCATCCCCTTCTATGTGGACGAGCGGGTGATCGTCCCGCGCTCCTACATCGGCGAGTTGCTGTTCTCCGACATGTTCGGCGGCGACGACTTCACGCTGGTCGAGGACCCGACCTCGGTCGAGCGGGTGCTGGATCTGTGCACCGGCTCCGGTTGCCTCGCCATCCTGGCCGCCCGCATCTTCCCGGAAGCCCAGGTCGACGCGGTGGACCTGTCGCCCGACGCGCTGGAGGTGGCAAAACGCAACGTCGCCGACAGCGGGTTCGAGGACCGCATCACCCTGCATCAGGGCGACCTGTTCGCCCCGCTGAAAACGCGGAAATACGACGTCATCATCACCAACCCGCCCTATGTCGATGCCGAATCGATGGACGCCCTGCCGCCGGAGTTCCGGGCCGAGCCGGAAATGGCGCTGGCTGGCGGCGACGACGGGCTGGACATCGTCCGCCGCATCCTGAAGGAAGCGCCCAAGCATCTGACGCCGGAAGGCGGCCTGCTGTGCGAGTTCGGCACCGGCCGCGAGATTCTGGAGGCGGACTATCCCCATCTGGACTTCCTGTGGCTGCAGACCGCCAACAGCTTCGGCGAGGTGTTCTGGCTGACCCGGGACCAGCTGAAGGCTGGGAAGTGAGCCGAACGTAGAGTGCGATTGCCCCCACTTCGGCCCCCCATCCGGGGAGGACCGGGTGGGGGCCCGACTTCCCCAGGAACCCTTCTCCCGCCCACCGGTTGTCCTCTCACGATGTTGCGCCGCAACAGCCCCAAGAGGACGCCGCCGATGACCGACCGCCGCTCCACCCTCGTCAAGACCCTGGGCCTCACCGCGCTGACCCTGGGCGGATTGGCCGTCGCCAACACCATTGCGGCCCGCGCGGCCGAACGGCGCTATCCGCCCGAAGGCAGCTTCCTGACCGTCGATGGCGTCCGGCTGCATTACATGGAGGCCGGCGAAGGCCCGCCGGTCGTGCTGCTGCACGGCAATGTCTCCGCCCTCGGCGATTCGCTGGCGAGCGGGCTGTTCCAGCGTTTGGCCCGGACCCACCGGGTGATCGCCTTCGACCGGCCCGGCATGGGCCACAGCGACCGCCCTCGGGATCGCGCCTGGACGCCGGAGGATCAGGCCGACCTGCTGGCCCAGGCCTTCGCCGCACTGGAGATCGAGAACGCCGTGGTCGTCGGCCATTCCTACGCCACGCTGGTGGCGCTGGCGCTGGCCCTGGACCATCCGCGGACGGTGAAGGGCCTGGTGCTGATGGCCGGCTATTATTTCCCGACCAAGCGGGCCGATGCGGCTCTGGTGGCGCCGCTGGCGATGCCGGTGCTGGGCGACCTGCTGCGCCACACCCTGTCGCCGCCGGTTTCGATGGCGATGATGCCGGGGCTGCTGAAGACGCTGTTCTCGCCCCGTCCAGTGCCGGAGCATCTGACGGAGAGCTTCCCCGCCGCCCTGACCATCCGGCCGGGCCAGATGCGCGCCAACGCCCAGGATGGCGTGACCATGGCGCCCGCCGCAGACCGCCTCCAGCACCGCTATGCCGAGGTGACCGTCCCGGTGGCGATCTTCGCCGGCCATCACGACCGCGTGGTCGAGCAGGAGGAGCAGAGCGGCCGGCTGCATCATGTGCTGCCCGACAGCACCCTGCATTGGGTGCCGGACTCCGGCCACATGGTCCATTATGCCGATCCGGACCTGGTCGTGCACCACATCGACGAACTGTCAGCCTTGAAGACGGATCCGCGGATCGTCGCTCACAGATAGCGCCGCATCAGGATGCTGCCGCCCTGGTGCGGCAGCCGGGGGTGCCAGGGGATGGCGGCGTTGCCGATCTCCTCGAACCCCTCGCCGACATAGAGACGGCGGGCCGGCTCGTTGTCGGCCCAGACATGCAGGGTGACCCGGTCGAAGCCGCCGGTCCGCGCCCGCTCGTAGAACCAGCCGAGCAGCCGGCCGGCGATGCCGTGGCGCCGGTGCACGGGATCGACCGCCAGGGCGGACAGGAAATAGCTACCCCAGTCCAGCGTTTCGGAGAATTCGCCCATATGGGCGATGCGGTCGGGCGGCAGGCCGCTGTAATCCTCTGTCCGGATCCAGTCGGTGGGATAGCCATGGGCGATGCCGATCACCAGCCCATCCAGTTCGGCGACACCGCTCTGGCGATGCGACAGCGACCCGCTGCGTCCGGCCAGACCGGGCATCAGCATCTCCGCCGCGGTCATCCCCGGCACCAGCCCGTCGAGCAGGAATTCGTAGACGCCGCCGCCGGCGATGTCGATCAGCCGTGCCAGATCCGGGGCGTCGTCGGCATCGGCGGAGCGAAGGCGGAGGCGGTCGTCAGTCAGTGCGGAACTCACGGGCGGAACCCTTGGATCGGGAAGGCGGCTGGATAGAAAAGGCTCTCCCGCCGACGATTTCCAGTCCCAATCTTATCTGTCCTGATCGGCCGCCCGGTTCAAATCGTCGCGCAGCCGCAGCAGCGCATCGCGGAGCGACATCAGCTCTGCGGCGGAGCAGCCGGCGGCGGCGGCGATCCGCGTCGGCAGACATTCGGCCTGCGTCCGCAAGGCCGCCCCTTCGGCGGTCAGGCCGATGCGGACCAGCCGCTCGTCCTGCGGATCGCGGCTGCGGGTCAGCAGTCCCTGCCCTTCCATCCGCTTCAGCAGCGGGGTCAGCGTGCCGCTGTCCAGCCCGAGCCGCTCGCCGAGCAGCTTCATCGACTGGCCGTCCTCCTCCCACAGCAGCAGCATGATCAGATACTGCGGATAGGTCAGGCCAAGCTGCTCCAGCATCGGGCGATAGACGCGGCTCATCGCCAGATTGGCGGAATAGAGCGCGAAGCACGCCTGATTGGAAAGCAGAAGCGGATCGTCCCTGTCGGCTGCCATGATGTCTGAACCTTGAAAAGACGGCGCGCCGCCGGGATGCCGCGCGTCGGTCGATCGTGCGGACTGCACAATCGCGCGCAACAGCCTGGCGGCGCAATGCCGAAGACTTTTCGCTTCAGGCGATGGTCTCAGGCCCGGCCCTCAGGCAACGGCCCTCAGGCAACGGTCGTGGTGACCGGGATGTTGCCCTTGGTGGCGTGGCTGTACGGGCAGACCTTATGGGCGCGGGCCAGCAGATCCTCGGCGGCGGCCTTGTCCATGCCCGGCAGCGAAACCACGAAATCGACCGTCAGGCCGAACCCTTCGCCATCGTCGCGGGCACCGATGCCGACCGTGGCGTTCACCGTCAGATCGGCCGGGACGGCGATCTTGTCGCGGTTGCCGACGAACTTGATGGCGCCGATGAAGCAGGCGGAATAGCCGGCGGCGAACAGCTGCTCGGGGTTGGTGGCGCCACCCTGGCCGCCCAGCTCCTTCGGCGCGGCCAGCGCGACCGACAGCAGGCCATCCTCACTGACGGCCTTGCCGTCACGGCCACCGGTGGCGGTCACCTTGGTCGAATACAGGGTCTTCATGACGTGTGCTCCTTCATTGATCGCCGAGTGGCGGAGTTTGGTTTCCTGGGCGGCGGGTCGAACCGGCGCCCGTCGATCTTGTGAGGCGAACAATGACGCACAATTGAATTGCGCGCAATGTATTTGATTGTGCGTTGTTCGATTGCGCGCAATGCGTCTAGCGCATGGCACTGCATACAAGAGAAAGCGGCGGAGGCACGGGCAGCGCCGGCTCTGCCCGGATCCTCCGGCCGCAACGCCTTCAGCGACGTGAAAGGCTTTTCATTCCGCTACCCGGAGGTCCACCTTGCCGCGCCGTTCGTCGGTCCTGCGCCCCATGGTGATGTTCTTGGGCGCCCGCACGTCCCGGTTCCGCCACGTCCAGCATTCGCCGGTCTCATCCTGGAAGCAGACCCAGCACAAATCATGCTCGGCGCCATAGTCGATGAGGAAATGCGCAAGGGCGGGGCCCTTCGGGGTGTCCATGGGGAGCGGCGGATTGAGCTGGAGCATGATGGCCTCGTTGCGACACTGTGGAGCATGAACGCGCCAAAGCGTGCGCTCGGTCCCGCTTCGCTTGCGGACTCTCCCATTGCGCCGGCTCCCGTCCGGTTCGGAATGGCTGACCCGTTTTTTCAATGAAGCGCTTTGCCGGCCGGCCCTGCGCGCCTGCCGTCCCACCCAAGACTTCCAAGCGGTGCCGACAGAAGACGCGCCGGCCCCCAGGACGCGGGCAAAGAAAAAGCCCTGAAACCATTAGGTTTCAAGGCTTTTTCGGTCCTTCCGGAACTGGTCGGAGCGACAGGATTCGAACCTGCGACCCCCAGACCCCCAGTCTGATGCGCTACCAGGCTGCGCTACGCTCCGTCAACATCACCGCAGTGCTTGCGGCTTGGCTCCGGAAGGGAACGGGACTATAGCCGCGGGCTTTCGCCGATGCAACATCTCCCGTGATGATTTTTCAGCTTTTTTTGCCCCCTATTTCGGACAGGCGGGACAGCACCGATTGCAGCGATTTCAGCTCGTCCAGAACCATGGTGATCTCGTGCCGGACCGCATCCGACAGCGGCGGATGATCCTCGCCCCCATCCCTGTCATCGTCGGTGCCGTCGAACCCTTCCGCATCGACCGGCCCGCCGCCATCGTCGGCATCCTCGGGCAGCGGCGGCGTCGGGTCGGACATGCGTCCTTCCTTCAGCAGACGCTGGACGCCCTTGATGGTGTAGCGGTCCTCATACAGCAGAGCCTGGATCCGCCGCAGGAGTTCGACATCCTCCGGCCGGTAATAGCGCCGGCCGCCACCGCGCTTCAGCGGACGGATCTGGGGAAACTTCGTTTCCCAGAACCGCAGCACATGCTGAGGCACGTTGAGGTCGGTCGACACCTCGCTGATGGTGCGATAGGCCGTGGCGGATTTCATGGTGCGATCAGGCCGCCGTCCGACAGAGGTCGCCAGCGGCGATCCGCGGTAAGGCACGGCACGGCGACAGGCAAGGCGGAGAGGTCATCGCAATCGACCGGCGTCAGGACAGCGCCCGCGCAGGCGTCGGTGCCCCACCCTCCTGAACCTCGTTGATCCGATGCTTCAGCACATGGCTGGCACGGAAGACCAGAACACGGCGCGGCAGAATCGGCACCTCTTCCCCGGTCTTGGGGTTGCGGCCGACCCGTTCGCCTTTCTGGCGGACCTGGAAACTGCCGAAGGAGGAGATCTTGACCATCTCCCCCCGGGACAGGGCATCGGAAATCTCGTCCAGCACCGTTTCGACCAGATCGGCCGATTCGTTGCGCGAAAGTCCGACTTCCTGGTAGACGGCTTCGCTCAGTTGGGCGCGCGTTACGGTATTTTGCGACATTGTCAGACCTCCCCCCGCAACCGTTGCAAAGACGGTAATCCGGCGAAAGAAGGTCCGTCAATTCAAAAGCTTGGCAGCCTCATACGGCCCGGCCGAAGCCTGGCCGGGCGTGCAGCGCAGTATGACGGAAGTGCGATATGCGTAAGGCGCTGCCGCCTTACCAGCGGACCAGCGCCGAGCCCCAGGTCAGGCCGCCGCCGATGGCTTCCATCAGGATCAGGTCGCCGCGCTTGATGCGGCCGTCCGCCACCGCTTCGCCCAAGGCCAGCGGGATCGAGGCCGCGGAGGTGTTGCCATGGCGGTCCACCGTCAGCACCACCTTTTCCGGCGACAGCTTCATCTTGCGGGCCAGCCCGTCGATGATCCGGCGATTCGCCTGGTGCGGCACCATCCAGTCGATGTCGGTCGACTCCAGGCCGTTGGCGGCCAGGGCCTCCTCGACCACCGCCGACAGCTTCGACACGGCATGGCGGAAGATCTCCTGACCATGCATGCGGACATGGCCGATGGTGCCGGTGGAGGACGCACCGCCATCGACATAGAGCAGGTCGTACTGGTTGCCGTCGGAATGCAGGTGGGTGGACAGCACGCCGCGGTCGCTCGAATCGCCCTTGGCCTCGTAGGCTTCCATGACGATGGCGCCGGCGCCGTCACCGAACAGCACGCAGGTGGTGCGGTCGTTCCAGTCCAGCAGGCGGGAGAAGGTCTCCGCCCCGATCACCAGGGCGCGGCGCGCCTGACCGTTGCGCAGGAAATTGTCGGCCACCGACATGGCATAGACGAAGCCGGCGCAGACCGCCTGGATGTCCATGGCGAAGCCGGCGGCGCCCAGCGCGGCCTGCACCTTGGTGGCCGTGGCCGGGAAGGTGTTGTCCGGGGTGGTGGTGGCCAGGATGATGCAGTCGATGCTGCTGCCCGGCACGCCCGCATGCTCCAGCGCCCGCGCCGCCGCGGCGATGGCGAGGTCGGAGGTCTTCTCCCCCTCGGCGGCGATGTGGCGGGACCTGATGCCGGTGCGCTGGACGATCCATTCGTCCGTCGTGTCGACCCGCTGTTCCAGATCTTGGTTGGTGACGACGTTGGACGGCAGGAAGATGCCGCAACCCAGAACTCGGGAACGCATGACCATTGTTCAGCCCGCCGCCGCCTTCGTGTCGGGAAGAGGGTTCGCGTCGGCTATGCGCCCCATCTCTTCCTTGATGCGTTCGTTGAAGCCGTGCGTCGCCAGATTGATGGCGACCGCAACGGCATTGGCGAAGCCGACAGCGTCGGTGCCGCCATGGCTCTTCACGCAGACGCCGCGCAGGCCCAGGAACATCGCGCCGTTGTAGCGGCGCGGGTCGATCCGCTCGCGGAAGCGCTTGAAGGCGCCGCGGGCCAGCAGATAGCCGATCCGTGCCAGGAAGGACGTCGCGAAGGTGCGGCGCAGGAATTCGGAGAACAGCTTCGCCGTCCCCTCCGCCGTCTTCAGCGCGACATTGCCGGTGAAGCCGTCGGTGACGATGACGTCCACCGTGCCCAGCCCGATGTCGGTGCCTTCGACGAAGCCATGAAAGCGGCCGGGAAGCGGCATGTCGCGCAGGCTGGCCGCCGCGGCACGCACCACCTCGTTGCCCTTCATGTCTTCCGAGCCGATGTTCAGCACGCCGATCGACGGCTGCGGCAGGCCCAGGATGGCACGCGCGAAGACGGCCCCCATCACGGCGAACTGGACGAGGTTTTCAGGCTGGCACTCGGCATTGGCGCCGAGGTCCAGCATCACGCTCTCGCCCCGTTGCGTCGGGAAGAAGGAGGCCATCGCCGGCCGGTCGATGCCCGGCAGCGTCTTCAGCACGAACTTGGCCATCGCCATCAGGGCGCCGGTGTTGCCGGCCGACACCACGCAGGCCGCCTCGCCCGCCGCAACGGCGTCGATGGCAAGCCTCATGCTGGACTGGCGACCCGCACGCAGCGCAACCGCAGGCTTGGCGTCCCCGGCCACGAAGTCGGCGGTGTGGCGGATTTCCGCCACCGCCTTCAACGCAGGCCGCTGGTTCAGCAGCGGCTCAAGCCGCTGCTGGTCGCCATACAGCAGAAAACGCACGTCGGGATGGCGTTCCCGCGCGATGTCCGCCCCGGCAATGACCATGTCGGGACCGTGATCGCCACCCATGGCATCCAGGGCGATGGTCAGGCGCTGGCTCACCGCGAACAGGCTCCCCGGCTTGGACCCCGGCAGGGGCGACGGGCGCCCCCGATCAACGGGACCTCAGACAACGCGATGCGGATCAAGCGGCCGCGGTGCCGCTCTGAACCACTTCACGCTGGTCGTAATGGCCGCAAGACCCGCAGACGTGGTGCGGACGCTTCAGCTCACCGCAGTTCGGGCACTCGTTGTAGGCCGAAGTCGGCAGAGCGTGGTGCGAACGACGCATGTTGCGCCGCGACTTGGAGGTCTTCTTCTTCGGAACAGCCATGACCGTAAACTCTCTTCATTGGAAAGGGCGGCCCGAACAGGGGCCGCCCAGCGCGAGCGGCATTCAATAAGGCAAATGCCCCAAAAGGGCAAGCCCGAACAACCCCCATTTCGCAACCCCGGGCCGCTCATTGGTGGGGGTGGAAGTGCCGGCCCTTATACAAGACGCGGCGGAGAAAGCAACAGCCGGATCAGTCCCGCGGCTTCAACTGCTGCAGGACGGCGAAGGGATTGGGTTTTTCAGACTCCGCGGCGGCCTCTTCCTCCACCGCCTCCCCTTCCTCATGCTCGCGGTAGCCCTCGAAGTCCACGCCTTCGGCATGCGGATAGGGGTCGAGCCCCAGCGACAGGTGCTGCGCCGTCAGCTCGCCGATGTCGATTCGGTTGTTCTCCATCGGCTCGGGAACGTCCTCGTCGGACAGGGAGGCGTCGAAATCGATCTCCAGCCCCGGATCCTCGATCATCGACTCCGGAGCGAACAGCGCCTCGAAGCGTTCGCTGACATGGGCCGGCACCGGCTCCAGCGTCACGACGCAGGTCTGGACGACGTCGGCCTCCAGCTGCCCGGACACCCGGATCATCTGGCCGCCCCGCACGGCGCGCAGCTTCACCGTGGCGGTCAGGCTGCCGATCGCCTCCAGCTCCAGCCGTTCGGCGAGCGCGCGGCGCTCCGCCTCCGTCGCTTCGATGGTTTCGCTCACCTCGGCACGACGCACCGTGTCGGCATTGACGACGCGCGAGAATTCCGGGGCCGGCAGGGCGCCGTTGGCAGGGCTCATGGCAAAGACTTTCCGATCGAAAACCAAAACGGCCGGCGCGGCGAACGCCCGGCGACACCCGAGTCACATGCAGCCCGCGGCCCGGAAAGGCAAGCCCCGAGACGCGGCGGCAGGCGTCGGCGAGGCTCAAGATATCCCAGGGCGACTCCTCATATATAGGGAAGCGGTCAGACCGGGACCGGCGCGAAGCGGATCTCACCCCGTATCAGCGACTCCAGCGGCTGGGCGTCGAGCGTCGCGGCACAGCTGCGGACATAGGCGGCCATGGTCGCCAGCGCCCCGTCCGGCACCGGATCGACCGTGCCGTAGAGGTTGTTGTCCAGCGCCACCTCCAGCCTGCGGCCGCCGGAGTCGGCCAGCGCCTCGTCATAGGCGCGGATCCGCCCGGCCATCCCGCGCGCCATCGTCTTCACGCGCCGGGCGATGCCGCTGTCGCCGGCCCCCATCTCCAGCAGCGACTTCTCGAAATCGTCGACCATCGTCTCGTAGAGGCGCTGCGACAGTTTGCCCGCCTCCGGCCCCTGCCCCTTCAGCCGGCGCATCACCAGCAGCATGTGCAGCGCCACCATCTCGAACCGCCCGTCCAGGCTGTCGGGTACGGAAAGCGCGCTGTAGAAGCCCGGTTCGCGGGCCTGCCCGACGATGGCACTGAACAGACCGCCCACCGCGGCGGCGTTGCGGGCGCGGTCTCCGCCCCCGACACGACCCGAGAGAGGGCCCAGAAAAGGGCCCAGCAAACGGCCGATAAAGCTTCCTGACACGAACGGCAGCCCTTCCCCGACTCGGAGTCTCGTTGACAGGGCGAAGCAGCCGGTGCGATTGTCCCGCCCGGAGACTGTCCACAGCCGTGAACGGCCTCGCTGCCCCGCCGGCTCCATCATAGCCCGAGCACCATGACCAGATCGAACTTTTCCGCCCCTCGTACCGTCATTCGCACCGCCCTGCTGGGCAGCGTCCTGCTCGCCGGCCTCGCCGCGACCGGCTGCTCGCCCACCGTCGCCACCCGCGGCAACTTGACGGACCCGCAGCTGGTGGCGGAACTGCAACCGGGCCAGAGCCGGCGCGACGACGTCGCCGCGGTGCTGGGCACGCCAACCTCGGTCGGCACCTTCGATCCGAACGTCTGGTACTATATCGGTCAGAAGACCGAGAAGACCGCCTTCTTCGAGCCGGAAGTGACGGAACGCCGCGTCGTCGTCGCCCGCTTCGACGACAACGGCGTCCTGCGCGAGATCAAGACGCTCGACAAGTCGAACGGCCAGGACATCGATCTGGTGGAGCGCACGACCCCCACCGCCGGCCGAGAGATGGGCTTCCTGGAACAGATGATGGGCAACGTCGGCCGCTTCTCCGCCAAGGACACCAAGGGCAAGGGCCCCGGCAGCTGATCGGCCGGCCGATAGCCCGGACCGCCGTGCCCCCTCTTTTCGATACCGACACCGACCTGCGCCACATGCGCGCCGCCCTGTCGCTCGCGGCGCGCGGGCTGGGGCGGACCTGGCCCAATCCCGCGGTCGGCTGCGTGCTGGTCCGCGACGGCGCCGTGATCGGCCGCGGCTGGACCCAGCCCGGCGGCCGCCCCCATGCCGAGACGGAGGCGCTGGCCCGCGCCCGCGCCTTTTCCGGCGGAGCGGAAGGCGCCACCGCCTATGTCACGCTGGAGCCCTGCAACCATTATGGCAAGACGCCGCCCTGCGCCCTGGCCCTGGTCGAGGCGAAGGTGGCGCGCGTCGTCGTCGCCTGCCAGGACCCCGACCCGCGGGTTGCCGGCGGTGGGTTGACGCGGCTGCGCGATGCCGGCATCGCGGTGACCACCGGCGTCTGCGAGGCCGAGGCGCTGGCCCTGAACGAGGGCTTCTTCAACCGCATCACGCTGGGCCGCCCGCTGGTCACGCTGAAGGTCGCCAGCACGCTGGACGGCCGAATCGCCACCGTCACCGGCGAGTCGCAGTGGATCACCGGCCCCACCGCCCGCGCCTGGGGCCACCGGCTGCGCGCCAGCCATGACGCCATCCTGGTCGGCATCGGCACCGCCCTGGCCGACGATCCCGAACTGAGCTGCCGCCTGCCCGGCCTGGAAGACCGCAGCCCGGTGCGCGTGGTGGTGGACAGCAGCCTGCGCCTGCCACCCACGGCAAAGCTCGCCATCGGCGCCGCCCGCATTCCGACCTGGGTCGTCACCGGCCCTACTCCCGACCCCGCGCGTGCCGAGGCTCTAACGGCGCTCGGCGTCGAGCTGCTCCCGGTCGCCGCCGGGCCCGACGGCCGTGTCGATCCCGCCGCCGCGATGACCGCCCTCGCCACCCGCGGCATCACCCGCGTGCTGGTGGAGGGCGGAGCGTCGATGGCCGGCGCCCTGCTCGGTGCCGGTCTGGTCGACCGGCTGGAGTGGTTCCGGGCCGCCTCGCTGATCGGCGGCGACGGGTTACCGGCGGTCGCCGGCTTCGGAGTCGAGGCGCTGGCCGCGATGGCACGCTTCGAACGCACCGCCGTCCGCGGCGCCGGTGCCGATCTGGCCGAAAGCTACCGCCGGAAAGCCTCCGCAGCGTCGGTCTAGCCCACGCAACAGACCGTTGCGCCGCTTGCGGTGTCGCGCCCGCTTCCCCTGGCCGCGAAACCTGCTAAATTCCCCCGCATGTTCACCGGAATCATCACCGATGTCGGGCGCGTCCGGGCCGTGGAGCGGCAGGGCGACACCCGGTTCACCATCGAGACCGCCTTCGACACGGAGACGATCGCGATCGGGGCGTCCATCGCCCACAACGGCGTCTGCCTGACGGTCATCGAAAAGGGACCGGGGGCCTACGTCATCCAGGCTTCGGGGGAAACCCTGTCGAAGACTACGCTCGGCGGCTGGGAGGCCGGCACGCGCGTCAACCTGGAGCGCGCCCTGAAGGTCGGCGACGAGCTGGGCGGCCACATCGTGTCCGGCCATGTCGACGGCGTCGGCCGGTTGCTGTCGGTCCGCCCCGAGGGCGAATCGCTGCGCCTGACCTTCGAGGCGCCGGCCACTCTCGCCAAATACATCGCGCCCAAGGGCTCGGTCGCCATCGACGGCGTGTCGCTGACCGTCAACGAGGTCGAAGGCAACCGCTTCGGCGTCAACATCATCCCCCACACCCAGACCGCCACCACTTTCGGCGGGCTGACGGAGGGCGATACGGTCAATCTCGAAATCGATATGCTGGCGCGCTATGTCGCCCGGCTCGCGGGGCAGGAATGACGTCCGAGTTTCACCACTACCTGTCGACGGCCGAAGAGATCATCGAAGAGGCGCGTCAGGGCAGGATGTTCATTCTGGTCGACGACGAGGACCGGGAGAACGAGGGCGATCTGGTGATCCCCGCCTCCTGCGCCACGCCGGAAGCGGTGAACTTCATGGCCAAGCACGGGCGCGGCCTGATCTGCCTGACCATGGACCGGCCGAATATCGAACGGCTGCGGCTGCCGCTGATGGCCCAGCAGAACGCCTCGCGCCACCAGACCGCCTTCACCGTCTCCATCGAGGCGCGCGAAGGCGTGACCACCGGCATCTCCGCCGCCGACCGTGCCCGCACCATCGCCGTCGCCATCGACCCGGCGTCCGGTCCGCACGACCTCGCCACCCCCGGCCACATCTTCCCGCTGCTGGCGCGTGACGGCGGCGTGCTGGTCCGCGCCGGCCATACGGAGGCCTCGGTCGACATCGCCCGGCTGTCCGGCCATTCCTCGTCCGCGGTGATCTGCGAGATCATGAACGACGACGGCACCATGGCCCGCCTGCCGGATCTGGTGCAGTTCGCCCAGTTCCACGGGCTGAAGGTCGGCACCATCGCCGACCTGATCGCCTATCGCCGCCGCACCGAGACCATCGTCGAGCAGGTTCTGGCCGGCAATCTCGACAGCCGCTATGGCGGGCGCTTCCAGTCCTATGTCTACATCAACAAGATCCAGTATGCCGAGCACATCGCGCTGGTGCGCGGGGACATCTCCGGCGACGAGCCGGTGCTGGTGCGCATGCATGCCCAGTCGGTGCTGGACGACGTGCTGGGCGACCGCAACTCCGGCCGCGACAACGACCTGCACGCCTCGATGGAGCTGATCGCCAAGGAAGGCCGCGGCGTCGTCGTGCTGCTGCGCGAGCCGAACCCGAACGGCCTTTCCACCGTGCTGAAGGCGCGGCTGGAAGGTCAGGCCGGCAGCGTTCCGGAACTGCGCGACTACGGCATCGGCGCGCAGATCCTGCTGGATCTGGGCGTGCGCAAGATGACCCTGATCTCCAACCGCAAGAAGCCGATCATCGGGCTGGAAGGCTACGGCCTGACCGTGGTCGGCCACCGCGCCATCAATCCGGGTGCCGCGGACCCCGGTGAGGACTGAGGACCAGAACGCCGCCGGATGACCGACACGCCCCACATCATGGTCGTGGACGCCCGCGTCCACGAGGACATCGCGGATGAGCTGGCGCGTGGCGCCGTCGCGGAACTCGACCGCGCCGGGGCCACGCACATCCGCTATGGCGTGCCCGGCTGTCTGGAGCTTCCGGCGGCGATCATGTACGCCATCCGCTCGATGGATTTCTTCACCGCCCGCAAGCGTTTCGACGGCTATGTCGCGCTGGGCTGCGTGATCCGGGGCGAGACGACGCGGTACGACACGATCTGTGCCGAAAGCGCCCGCGGCCTGCAGGATCTGGCCCTGCGCTACAGTCTGGCGGTCGGAAACGGCATCCTGACGGTGGAAAACCGCGAGCAGGCCTGGGCGCGGGCCAATGTCGGATCGGTCAATACCGGCGGGCGCGCCGCGCGGGCCTGTCTTGACATGATTGACCTGAAGCGCAAATTCCGCCTCTATCCGCGCTGACCCCGACATCTCCTCTCTTTTAGCGACTGCAGATCATGAGCAACGACGACGCGGGCAGCCCCGTGACACCCGAACGCGCCTCCGGTCAACCGAAGGGCGGCAAGTCCAAGTCCCGCAAGAACAAGACCGGCGGCGGCTCCGCCAAGGCGCGCCGCAAGGCCGCCCGTCTGGCCGCGGCCCAGGCGCTGTACCAGATCGATCTGGCCCAGGCCCCGGTCGAGAATGTCGTCGGCGAGTTCGTCGCCCACCGGCTGGGCGAGGAGATCGACGGCGACAAGTTCGTCTCCGGCGATCCGCAGCTGTTCGCCGACATCGTCCGCGGCGCGATCCACCGCCGGGCCGAGGTGGACGGGGTGCTGGGTGCCGCTCTCGACCCGCGCTTCCCGCTCGACCGGCTGGAGCTGCTGCTGCGCGCCATCCTGCGCGCCGGTGCCTATGAGATCGCGGTCCATACGGACACCCACCCGCGCATCCTCATCAGCGAGTATGTCGACGTCGCCCGCGCCTTCTTCTCCGGCCGCGAGCCGGCGATGGTGAACGGCGTGCTCGACCATGTCGCCCGCGCGCTGCGCGCCGACGATCTCGCCAAGCCCGACCCCGGCCGCAACGCGGCCGAGGAGTAATACTCGAAGAAATTCCCTCTCCCCCCTGGGGAGAGGGTTAGGGTGAGGGGGTCGCACCGCGTGCCTTTCACGAGAATCCACCCCGTGCATCCCCCTCACCCCGACCCTCTCCCCGGGGGGGAGAGGAGGAATCGCCCCCTCGGCGAGTTCGGCCGCATCACCCGTTTCTTCAAGCCGCTGGCCGCCGGTTTTCCCGGTGCCCGCGGCCTGCGGGACGATGCCGCCGTGTTCGGCGTGCCTGACGGGCGGGAACTGGTCGTCACCACCGATGCCATGGTCGCCGGGGTGCATTTCTTCCCCGACGATGCGCCGGCCGACATCGCCGCCAAGCTGATGCGCAGCAACCTGTCCGACCTCGCCGCGATGGGGGCGGAGCCGCTGGCCTACACGCTGGTGACCGCCCTGCCCCGCGGCCTGGACGAGTCCTGGCTGGAAGGCTTCGCCGCTGGGCTGGGCGAGGAGCAGCGGCAGTTCGGCATTGCGCTGGCCGGCGGCGATTCGGTCTCCACCAGTGGCCCCATCACCCTGTCGGTCACCGCCTTCGGACTGGTCCCCACCGGCCGCGCCCTGCCGCGCTGGGGCGGACAGCCGGGCGACCGCGTCTTCGTCACCGGTAGCATCGGCGACGCCGCGCTCGGGCTCGAAGTCGCCTATGGCCGTCTCGACATCCCGGATCAGGACACCCGCGCCCATCTGCTGCGCCGCATGCGCCGGCCCGACCCGCGTATGGGCGTCGGGCCGCGGCTGATCGGGCTGGCAAGCGGTGCGATGGATGTGTCGGACGGGCTGGTCGCCGACCTCGGCCATCTCTGCGAGGAGTCCGGCTGCGCCGCGCTGCTGCACGCCGATGCGGTCCCGCTGTCCGAGGCCGCCCGCGGCGCCATCGACGGCGATCCGCTGCGGCTGGCGCTGGCCATCACCGGCGGCGACGATTACGAGCTTCTGTTCACCGCCCCGCCATCGGCCCGTGATGCCCTGACCGCCCTGGCCGCCGAATGCGGGGTCGCGATCACCGAGATCGGCGAACTCCGCCCCGGCACGCCCGGCGAGGTCGCGGTGCTGGACGGCGCCGGCGCGCCATTGCCGCTGACCCGGCGCGGCTGGGACCATTTTTGACCATCCGGTTCCGACGCCCGGCATTTAAGACAATCGAAAGCATCGGCAGCGCAGGGTTCGCCGATTCGCCGTTTGCGTAAGGTGTGTTGCCGTGGTCAAGGCTCTGATCGTCCTCGTTCTCGGCATCGTGCTGCTGGGCGGCGCCAGCTTCGGCGGATGGTTCGTCTATCAGAAATACTTCACCGAACATCCCGACGCACCGCCGAAGAAAGTGGAGCCGCCACCCAAGCCGCCGACCGCCTTCGTCCGCCTGGCCCCGCTGGTGGTGCCGATGATCGGCCCGACCCGAGTCGAGCAGTTCGTGACCGTCGTGGTCGCGGTGGAAGTGCTTCTGGAAAAGCAGCCGATGGTCCAGGCCAACCAGCCGCGCCTGACCGACGCCTTCCTGACCGCGCTCTATGGCGGCATCGCCGACAAGTCGATCCTGAACGGGGCTTTGGTCAATATTCCTGCCGTAAAGGCCAAGTTGGCGGAGGCCGCCGGGAAAGTCGTCGGCAAGGACGCGGTCTATGACGTGCTGGTCCAGGCGGTTACGCAGCGCAATCTCTGACCGCCTCCCGCAGCACCCGCAATTTGCACCCATTTTGCGGTGCATTATCCCGACACTACCCATAAAGGCCAGGGGTACCCCCGGCCATTTCGCCGCGTCGCGCCGCCCCGTGCGGCGGTTGCAAAGCGGCGGGACCGGGCGCATGCTTTTCCCGATAATACTTGCGCCCGACTTCTCCCCCACTTGACCACCGTGGTGGGACCAGCCTTTCCGGGGCGCGACCTTAAAATCAATCGGGGGATGCGATGGCTCTAGCGTTCATCGTCATCATCGCCGCCGGCCTGCTCGCGCTGGCCTACGGTTTTCGTACCGGAAAAGAAGTCATGGCCGCGTCGCCTGGATCCGAACGGATGCAGGCCATCGCCGCCGCGGTGCAGGAAGGGGCGCGCGCCTATCTGAACCGTCAATACACCACCATCGCCATCGCCGGCGCCGTCCTGCTGGTCATCCTATGGGTGACGCTGGGCTTTCCCGTGGCCTTGGGGTTCCTGATCGGCGCCGTGCTGTCGGGCAGTGCCGGCTATGTCGGCATGAACGTCTCGGTCCGCGCCAACGTCCGCACGGCTGAAGCAGCCACCCGCGGGCTGGCGCCGGCACTCGACATCGCCTTCAAGTCGGGGGCGATCACCGGCATGCTGGTGGTCGGGCTCGGGCTGCTGGGTGTCGGCGGCTATTTCGGCGTCCTGACGCTGGTCTACCGCGTCAACGATCCCGCCGAGGTCCGCACCGTGCTGGAGGCGCTGGTGGCGCTCAGCTTCGGTGCCTCGCTGATCTCGATCTTCGCCCGGCTGGGCGGCGGCATCTTCACCAAGGGCGCCGACGTCGGCGCCGATCTGGTCGGCAAGGTGGAGGCCGGCATCCCGGAGGACGACCCGCGCAACCCGGCGGTCATCGCCGACAATGTCGGCGACAATGTCGGCGATTGTGCCGGGATGGCCGCCGACCTGTTCGAAACCTACGCCGTCACCATCGTCGCCACCATGCTGTTGGCGGCGATTTTCTTTTCCGGCGGTGTGTTGCGGATGATGCTGGTCTATCCGCTGCTGATCGGCGCCGTCTGCATCCTGGCCTCTGTCGCCGGCACCTTCGCGGTGAAGCTCGGTTCCGACAACGACATCATGAAGGCGCTCTATAAAGGGCTGATCGTGGCCGCCGGCATCTCGCTGGTGTTAATCCTGATCGTCACCGCGATCCTGTTCGGCTTCACCCGCGCCATCACCATGACCGACGGCGTGTCGATCACCGGCTTCAACCTGCTGGTGTCGGCGCTGGTCGGGCTGGGCGTCACCGGCCTGCTGGTCTGGATCACCGAGTTCTACACCTCCACCGCCTTCCGCCCGGTGCGCAGCATCGCCAAGGCGTCGGAGACCGGTCACGGCACCAACGTCATCCAGGGCCTTGCCGTATCGATGGAATCGACTGCCCTGCCGGTGATCGTCATCTGCGCCGGCATCCTGATCGCCCATGGACAGGCCGGCGTCTTCGGCATCGGCATCGCCGCGACGACGATGCTGGCGCTGGCCGGCATGGTGGTGGCGCTCGACGCCTATGGGCCGGTCACCGACAATGCCGGCGGCATCGCCGAGATGTCCGACATGCCCGCCAACATCCGCGTCACCACCGACGCGCTGGACGCCGTCGGCAACACGACCAAGGCGGTGACCAAGGGCTATGCCATCGGGTCCGCCGGTCTGGCGGCGCTGGTTCTCTTCGCCGCCTATGTCCAGGATTTGGGCCATTACTTCCCGAACATTCCGGTCGAGTTCCGGCTGAACGACCCCTACGTCGTCGTCGGGCTGCTGGTGGGCGGCCTGCTGCCCTATCTGTTCGGGGCCATGGGCATGACCGCCGTCGGCCGCGCCGCCGGGTCCGTCGTCGTGGAGGTGCGGCGTCAGTTCCGCGAAATCCCCGGCATCATGGAGGGCACCGCCAAGCCCGATTACGGCCGTGCGGTGGACATGCTGACCAAGGCGGCGATCAAGGAGATGATCATCCCCTCGCTGCTGCCGGTTCTGGCCCCGGTGGTCCTCTATCTGGTGATCGCCGCCATCGGCGGGCAGGCGGCCGGCTTCGCGTCCCTGGGCGCCATGCTGCTGGGCACCATCGTCACCGGCATCTTCGTCGCCATTTCGATGACGTCGGGCGGCGGTGCCTGGGACAATGCCAAGAAGTACATCGAGGAGGGCAATCACGGCGGCAAAGGCTCCGACGCCCACAAGGCGGCGGTGACCGGCGATACCGTCGGCGACCCCTACAAGGACACCGCCGGCCCGGCGGTGAACCCGATGATCAAGATCACCAACATCGTGGCGATCCTGCTGCTGGCGATCCTGGCCCAGGTCGGATAAGGGCTCGGATGAGGGGCAGGTGCGGGGCAGGACAACCGCCTGCCCCGCACCGACGCATTCACAGTCCCGGCGAGGCTTCCGGCGCCAGAGTTTCCACGAACTCGTTGAAGTCGGAAGCCTCGCGGAAGTCCTTGTAGACGGAGGCGTAGCGGATATACGCCACCTGATCCATCGTCTGCAGCGCTTCCATGATTTTCTCGCCGATCTGCTTCGACGGGATTTCGCTCTCGCCGGAGGATTCCAGCTGGCGGACCATGCTGTTCACCACCCGGTCGATGCGGTCGGCGTCGATCGGGCGCTTGCGCAGCGCGATCCTCATCGACCGCAGCAGCTTCTCACGGTCGAAGCCTTCGCGCTGGCCGTTGCTCTTCACCACCGTCAACTCGCGCAGTTGGACGCGTTCGAAGGTGGTGAAGCGGGCGCTGCAACTGGGACAGAAGCGCCGCCGGCGGATTGCCGAGTTGTCTTCGGTCGGGCGCGAGTCCTTGACCTGGGTGTCCTCGTTTCCGCAGAACGGGCAGCGCATCTGGTGGATTCCCCGTTAATTACAGCGTGGGCAATTACAGCGTGGGATAGATCGGGAACTGACGGCACAGGCCGCGCACACGCTCGCGCATCGCCGCCTCGACCGCCGTGTTGTCGCCGGAGTTGCTGGCGGCCAGACCGTCCAGCGTCTCGACGATCATCTCGCCAACTTGGCGGAATTCGGCGGTGCCGAAACCGCGCGTGGTCGCTGCCGGGCTGCCCAGGCGGACGCCGGAGGTGATCATCGGCTTCTGCGGGTCGAACGGCACGCCGTTCTTGTTGCAGGTCATGCCGGCATGCTCGAGGCTGGCTTCCGCCGCCTTGCCGGTCAGGTTCTTCGGACGCAGGTCGACCAGCACGATGTGGCTGTCGGTGCCGCCCGACACGATGTCCAGCCCGCCGGCGATCAGCGTCTTGGCCAGCACCTGGGCGTTGTCGACCACCGCCTGGGCGTAGGTCTTGAACTCCGGACGCAGCGCCTCGGCGAAGGCAACCGCCTTGGCGGCGATGACATGCATCAGCGGGCCGCCCTGGAGGCCGGGGAAGACGGCCGAGTTGATCTTCTTGGCGATGTCCTCCTTGTTGGTCAGCACCATGCCGCCGCGCGGGCCGCGCAGCGTCTTGTGGGTGGTGGTGGTGACCACGTCGGCATAGGGGAACGGGTTCGGATAGACGCCGCCGGCGATCAGGCCGGCATAGTGGGCGATGTCGACCATGAAGATCGCGCCGACCTCGTCCGCGATGGCGCGGAAGCGCTCATAGTCCAGGACGCGCGGATAGGCGGAGCCGCCGGCGATGATCAGCTTCGGCTTGTGCTCGCGGGCCAGCGCCTCGACCTGATCGAAGTCGATCAGGTGGTCGTCCTTGCGCACGCCGTACTGCACGGCCTTGAACCACTTGCCCGACATGTTGGGGGCGGCGCCGTGGGTCAGGTGGCCGCCGGCGGCCAGCGACATGCCGAGCACGCAGTCGCCCGGCTGCAGCAGGGCCAGCAGGACCGCCTGGTTGGCCTGGGAGCCGGAGTTCGGCTGCACGTTGGCGAAATCGCAGCCGAACAGCTTGCAGGCGCGCTCGATGGCGAGGTTCTCCGCCACGTCGACGAATTCGCAGCCGCCGTAGTAACGCTTGCCCGGATAGCCCTCGGCATACTTGTTGGTCAGGACCGAGCCCTGCGCTTCCAGCACCGCCTGGGAGACGATGTTCTCGGAGGCGATCAGCTCGATCTGCTCCTGCTGGCGGACCAGCTCGTCGCGCACCGCGCGGGCCAGTTCGGGATCGGTCTCGGCAAGCGAGGCGGCGAAGAAGCGGCCGATCTCTGCGGTGTTGCTGCTGGTCATGGCTGGAGGTTCCTCATCGAAGGGGCGTCAGGCAGAACGGGCGCGCGGCCCGCCCGCTTTCGTCGGGTCCTTCCGGGCGATGCAGCCCGGTCGGGTCTTTCCGGGATCTGTCGCGTCCCGGTTGCGGGCCTTCACGGCCAAATAAGGGGCCAAACAACGGGCCGGGAAAAGCGGCGCGGAGACGCGCTCAGCCCATCTTGGCGATGCGGCGGCTGTGACGCTCGCCGCCTTCGAAGTCGGTCTTCAAGAAGATTTCGACGCAATCCTTGGCGATCTCCGGCCCGACGATGCGGGCGCCCAGCGCGATCACGTTGGCGTCGTTGTGCTCGCGCGACATGCGCGCGGTGGTCACGTCGTGCACCAGGGCGGCGCGGATGCCGGGATGGCGGTTGGCGGCGATGCTGATGCCGATGCCGCTGCCGCAGACCAGCACGCCGCGCTGCGCCCGGCCGTCGGTGACGGCGGCGGCCAGCGCCGCGGCGAAGTCCGGGTAATCGACCGAGGCCGGACCGTCGGTACCGAGATCGAGGACGGTGTAGCCGGCGCCCTCAAGCTGCCGTGCGATCTGAGCCTTCAGCTCATAGCCGGCGTGATCGGAAGCGAGTGCCACGGTGCGGACGGTCATGACGGCGGAAACTCCGGTGCGGTCGGTAACGGATACGGGCAGTACGGATGCACAGGCGGCAGCCGAGCCGGCGAAGCGGCCTGCAATCGGGCAAAAGATGCCGGCACCCTACCAGATGTCGGTGCCAACCGCCACAGCCACACCATGACGTGGATGCATAGCTAAACCCAACACCGACCGGCGGCGGTCGATTTGGCGGTCGATCTCCGGCCCGCGATCGGCCGGCGCACAGCCGGAGCGGCTCCGGCGCCTACCACCGCGAAAGTTCGGTCTCTGTTTTCACCTCTTCGTTGCCGAAGGGGCAAAACAAGGGAGATAGCCGATTCGTTATATGCGGGGGAAATCCGCCAATTGCCGCAACGGAGTCAGGGGAAAATCGCAAGCCGGCGCCTACTAGACGCCCCTTAAAG
Source organism: Azospirillum sp. A23 (assembly GCF_042938965.1). Lineage (NCBI taxonomy): Bacteria > Pseudomonadati > Pseudomonadota > Alphaproteobacteria > Rhodospirillales > Azospirillaceae > Azospirillum > Azospirillum sp. A23. Next base: position 1,758,319 of record NZ_CP170667.1, read on the forward strand.
CCGCGGCACAGCCACAACCGTGCAACGATTTTCAGCGAAGGCTGATTTACGCGGCGTTCCTTTGTTCTGGCCGACAAGAGCAACTAATTTGATGCTTGCCGAAATTATATTGACACCCAAATCACGGTATGCAACTTGGTTCCTACGGACAAATGAAAAACCAGGACACAGTGCAATGAGCGACCAGCTTCGCGCCGATGTACCGGACAATGCGCTGCTGCGGATGACCGCCGACATCGTATCGGCGTATGTCAGCAAGAACGTGTTGCCTGCTCAGCAAATCCCCGACGTGATCAATACGGTTTACTCGTCGCTGACCGGTCTGAATGGTCAGCCCCGTGAGGTCGCGGCGGAGCCGCTGAAGCCGGCCGTTCCGATTCGCAAGTCAGTGACGCCCGAATACATCGTCTGCCTGGAAGACGGGAAGAAGTTGAAGATGCTGAAGCGGCATCTTCGCTCGACCTACAACATGTCGCCGGACGAGTATCGCGCACGCTGGGGACTTCCGCCCGACTATCCGATGGTTGCGCCGAACTATGCGGCGCAGCGTTCGGAATTCGCCAAGCGCATCGGCCTGGGCCGCAGTTCCGGCCGCCAGACCCGCCGCAAGGCCGGTTGATCGAGTAAAGTCCGTATGCAACACGGGCCGATCCACCCAGGAGTCGGCCCGTGTGCGTGTCCGGTCGATGGCCCTGCCATCCGACTGGTTGAAGTTGCAAATCGGTTGCATTCCAGGGGCCGCAGGCCTCAGTTGGCGCAACCCTTGCGGCCCGACAGGCGGCAGTTGAAACGGTCGACATTTCGACTCAATTCGCGCCCGGTCGACACATTTTCTTCGTTCAGGCAGGTCAGATAGCTCATCGACTTGTCGACGTAATCCTTCACCTCGCCCTGACAGGACGACATCTTGTCGGCGCTGAGGAAGGTCGCCTGATCGTCCATACACAGCGGCACACCCGGCTTCAGGCAGCCCGCGGCCGGCATCGTCGGTTGCGGGGCGGTCGAGGGCGGTCCACCGTTTGCCGTCCCGCCAGCGGCGCCGGCAGCGCCGGGGGCGGACTGCCGGCCGCCATGGTCCTGTGCGCCATGGCCCGGCTTCTGGGTCGGCTGGGACGAGGCGGCCAGCGCCGCCTGCGGGATCGCCAGAACCGGCAAGGCTGCAACCGAAGCGGTGGCCGTCAACGCCGCCGACATCAGCGACACGCGCAGGAAAGCCGTCACGCCCAGCGTTCTGAAGCCTGCCGCCCTAAAACCCGCCGCCTTAAAACCCAACATGGCCTCGATCCTCTGGCGTTTCATTTTTCTGCCCGAAGGCCGGCACGGAAAACGGCCCGGCCGACACCCGGCTTAACCGGCTGAACGGCGCAGGAAAAGGGGCTTTCCTTATGCGCCATTCGTTCAGAGATGCGCGGTTCTACAAGCGTTACACCCCCTGCGCCAGTGTCAACGGGCAGGCATAGGTCTACTGTCGGGGTCGAGCGGTTCGCTCTACGACCGGCGGGCCGACCCAGCGTCGGGGCCGCCGGCGGAGGCATGCCGGCGCTCACCATCAGCAAAAGCCAGACTTCGATACGCGCCGCCTGGCCCCGTCCGGCGGCGCGTTTTCTTTTCGCACCTTGCGGAGAAGAGCAGCCCACGGCAGATACACAACTATTGGATGTTGCGGCTGGATCAATAAAGTCCGCCGCCCCGCTTCGGCCCCGGCTTGGCCGGCGCGGCGGGTCCGACGCTCTTGTTCTGTACGAAGCGCAGCTTGTTGATCGCCGTCCGCTTCAGCAGTTCCTGGCTGCCGGTTGCCGGACCGGCCACCGTCACCTCGACGCCGGTCCTGGCATCGATGGCGGTTACCCGCAGATAGCTGCCGACCCGCTGGAACTCGAACAGCACGTCACCGTCGGTCATGCCCAATGCCCTCCCCTGCCCGGTTCCACATCGCCCGGCCCTCCTTACCCTAAGGTCAGTCCCCGTTCGAGACCGCAACACCCGGCAGCCATCGCTGTTGTCCACCCAGCCATTCGGCGCGCAGGAGCTCCGCTCCGCCAACCCCCACTGCGAGGAAGGACCACCAAAATGGCCGCCAAGACGATGCAGGATCTGCTGATCGAGGATCTTCGCGACATTTACCACGCCGAGAAGCAGATCGCGAAGGCTCTGCCCAAGATGGCCAAGGCCGCCAGCTCCGACCAGCTGCGCCAGGCGTTCGAAACCCATCTGGAACAGACCCATGGGCAGATCGAGCGGCTTCAGCAGGTGTTCGAGGAGCTGGATAGCCGTCCGCGCGGCAAGCATTGCGACGCGATGGAGGGGCTGATCAGCGAAGCCCAGGAAATCCTGGAAATGGGTCTGGCGCCCGAGGTGCAGGACGCCGCCTTGATCGCCGCCGCCCAGAAGGTGGAGCATTACGAGATCGCCAGCTACGGCACGCTGCATGCCTTCGCCACCGCCTGCGGCCTCGACAAGGTCGCCCAGTTGCTGGACGAGACGCTGCAGGAGGAAAAGGACACCGACACGCTGCTGAACAAGCTGGCGATCAGCGACGTCAACAAGAAGGCGATGGCGGCCAGTGGCAAGAAAGCCGCCTGATCCCATAATCCCTCAAGTCTTCCGTGACCAATCGTCCCCGGCCCTGCATAAGGGCCGGACCCCGGTTGCAAGCGCCGCGTCGGACCGATAGCATCCCCGCTGTCCGGTCCTTCGCGGTATTCCGTCATGCGTCGCCTTTTGTATGCCTTCGGCCTTGCCCTGTTCCTGACGCTGCCGTCGGCGCCATCGGCCGTTGCGAACGAAGGCGCGCCGGGCGCCCTGCCGCCGTCGGTGCGGATCAAGCCGCTGATGGTCCCGGTGGTGAATGCCGGACGGATCGAGAAATACACCCAGGTCGAAGTGAATCTTGAGATCGGCAACGCCCTGAAGCTGGGAGAGGTGCAGCTCAGCATCCCGCGCCTGCAAGACGCCATCCTGACCGCCATCTACAAGGGCGTGGACGAGGGCTGGATCGTCCGCGGCAACATCGCGAACGTCCCTGCCCTGCGCCGCCGCATCGACGAATCGGTGATCGCCATGTTCGGCAAGGACGTGGTCAGCCGCATCCTCATCACGCCCATCGCGCGGCAGTCGTCGCTGCAATAGACTGCTCCCCGGAAAGCTCCGTAATTCCAGGCTCCGTAACAAGGCCCCATGCTAAGGATCGACTCGTCATGCCCCTCGTCTATGTCGCGCGCAGCGCCGCCCTGACCAAATGGGCGTCCGACGTCGGACAGGGAAAACACATCTACAAGCTGGGCATCGCGGAGGATGAGGCCGCGGTCAAGGCGGCGGTCGCCGCCGGCTGGGGTGGCGAATCCGACTGGAAACTGATCGAGACCAAGCCGGTCGATGAGGCGGACGAGGAAGCCGCGCTGGCCCGGCTCGGCCGACGCGAAAAGGCGATCGACCCCACCTATTACCCGCGGTTGAAGGGAGCGGTCGGCGTGTACCGCATCACCCTGACCAACGTGCAGAACAGCCTGCTGGTCGCCAAGGCGATGACCGCCGACGAGCCGCTGACCGACGTCAAGGTGAAGCCCAAGGACATCGCCGACTACATGATCCGCAACGCGATTGCCTGAGCATCCCGTGAAGACCTCCCCGCCGCCCGTCCGCCGCGTCGCTTTCGATGCCCTGACACTGCGCGACCTGCACGACATGCTGGCCTTGCGCAGCCGCGTGTTCGTGGTCGAGCAGGCCTCCCCCTACCCCGACATCGACGGCCGCGATCCTGGCGCGCTTCACCTGATCGCGGTGAACGAGGCGGGCACCATCGTCGGCTGCGCCCGCTGCCTCGGCCCGGATGATGATGGCCCGGACGGGGCGAATCCGGACGCGCCGGTCTCCTTCGGCCGTCTGGCGGTCGATCCGTCGCAACGCTCCACCGGGCTGGGGCGGGCGCTGGTGGCGGAGTCGCTGACGGTGCTGGCGGAGCGCTGGCCCGGCCGCGACGTGGTCATCGGCGCGCAGCAGCATCTCGAACGCTTCTACGGCGGCTTCGGCTTCGTCCGGGACACCGACCCGTACGACGATTTCGGCATTCCCCACATCGACATGCGGCTGCGGCGCTGACGCTTCCTTTACCGGCGATCCGCCGCTGAACCTGCGTCGAGACACCTCCCTTGCAGCCGCCCCGCCATCGCCAGCACGGCGATGCGACACAATGCCCCATGCATACGGGGGCATTGCTGCCCGCGGCTGTCTGCGACCTTGGGAAGACAACGGAGCGTTGTTATTCCTTCGTTTGCCGGCAAGGCATAAGCCTTACGTAACAGACTGATGATTTCGTCATACATAGAATTTTCGATGATCGAAATCGAAATCGTTGACGTATCAGTTCTCGCGTTCGATGGGGTGAGGCATTCACCCTTTCGTATGCAACTCCGAAGGCGAGGCGACCGTCCCCGCGAATCAAAGGCCTGTCCGGTCAAATGAGGGGCAAGACGATGTCCTGGTTCACCGATCTCCGCATCGGCGGAAAGCTGTTGACGGCATTTTCTGCATTGATCGTCATCATTGTCGCAATCAGCATTGCCAACTATTCGACCCTATCGTCGATCCAGTCCTCCATCGGCTGGACGATCCACACCTACCGCGTGATCCAGACCACCGATGCGGCGATGACGGCGATGGTCGATCAGGAAACCGGTCTGCGCGGCTATCTGGTCAGCGGCGATCCGGCCTTCCTCCAGCCCTACCGCTCCGGCGCGCAGGCGTTCGACCGTGCCCTGGCGGAGGTGAAGTCGCTGACCGCCGACAACCCGCAGCAGCAGGCCCGGCTGGAGGAGTTGCGCAGGCACGCCGCAACCTGGCGCGAGACGGTGGCGGAAAAGGAAATCGCCCTGATGTCCAAGGCCGACACGCGCGAGGAGGCCCGCGCGATGGAGGCGAAGGCGCTCGGCAAGTCGGCGATGGACAGCATCCGCGCCCTGGTCCGGCAGATCGAGGACGCCGAGCGCGCTCTGCTGACCGTGCGCGACGCGGAGCAGAAGACCGCCTTCTCGACCGGCTACCTCACCGCCATCGCCGGCGCGCTGATCTCCCTTCTGATCGCCGTGGCCGCCGGGCTGGTGCTGCGCGGGTCCATCGCCACACCCATCGTCGCCATGACCGCCGCCATGGCACGACTGGCCGGCGGCGACCGCGCGGTCGAGGTGCCCGGCGTCGGCCGCAGGGACGAGGTCGGTGCCATGGCCGAGGCGGTGGATGTCTTCAAGCGCAACGCCATCGAAGCCGACCGCCTCACCGCCGCCCAGCGCGCCGAGGAGGAGGCCAAGGCCCGCCGCACCGCCCGGCTGGAGGAACTGATGCGCGCCTTCGAGGGCAACGTCACCGCGGTGGTGCAGAGCCTGTCGGGTGCCGCGACCCAGATGCAGCAGTCGGCCGGCGCGCTGACCAGCACCGCCGACGAGACCAACCGCCAGAGCACCACGGTGGCGTCGGCCGCCGAGCAGGCGTCCGCCAACGTGCAGACCGTCGCCGCCGCGGCGGAGGAACTGTCCTCCTCCATCGCCGAGATCGGCCGTCAGGTCACCCAGTCGACTCGCGTCGCCGAACAGGCGGTCAGCGGCGCCAACCGCGCCAACGGCGTGGTGTCGGGCCTCGCCGAAGGGGCGCAGAAGATCGGTGAGGTGGTTGACCTCATCAACAACATCGCGGCGCAGACCAATCTGCTGGCGCTCAACGCCACCATCGAGGCCGCGCGTGCCGGCGAGGCCGGCAAGGGCTTCGCCGTGGTGGCGAGCGAGGTGAAGAGCCTCGCCAACCAGACCGCCAAGGCGACCGAGGATATCACCGGCCAGATCGCCACCATCCAGGGCGCGACGCGCGAGGCGGTTTCCGCCATCGAGGAGATCGGCCGCATCATCACCGAGATCAGCCAGATCTCCGCGACCATCGCCTCGGCGGTGGAACAGCAGAGCGCCGCGACCCAGGAAATCAGCCGCAATGTCCAGGAGGCGGCCCAGGGCACGCAGCAGGTGACCAGCAACATCGTCGGCGTCACCCGCGCCGCCGGAGACACCGGCCGCGCCGCCGGCGAAGTCCGCAGCGTCGCCGATCACCTGACCGGCGAATCGACCCGCCTGCGCCAGGAGGTGGAAAGCTTCCTCAACGGCGTGAAGGCGGCGTGAAGGCGGCGTGACGAACCGGGGGGCGCGACCCGGCGCCCCCCTGCCCCTTTCATCAGTGCGACAGCAGCAGCGGCACCGGGCAGGTGCGCAGCACATGCCGCGTCCCGCTGCCGCGGTGCAGGAACGGGAAGCCGTAATGGCCGTGGGCGCCCATCACCAGCAGGTCGGCGCCGGTGTCCATGGCGCGGGCCAGCAGGGCGTCCATCGCACCGATGTCGCTCACGGTGAAATGGGTCTGCTCCGCCGTCACGCCGTGGAAGGCGAGATGGTCGAGCACGCCGACCCGCGGCGCTTCGGACGCGGAGGAGGATGCCTGGGTCAGCACGGTGATGACCGTCACCTCCTTGGCCTTCTCCAGCATCGGCATGGCGTCGGACAGGGCACGGGCAGCCTCGCGCTCGGCATTCCAGGCGACGGCCACACGCTGGCCGATGGTGGCGAAGCGGCCGGCATAGGGGATGACCAGCACCGGGCGGCCGGAATTCAGCACCACCTGCTCGTTCAACTCCTCGGGCGCCGCCTGCGATCCCGCCTCGCGGTCATACTGGCCCAGCACCGTCAGGTCGGCGAAGCGCGACCAGATGATGACCTCGCGGATGACATGGTTGTACTCGCCATGGGTCAGGCCGTGCCAATGGCCCTGCAACCCGGACGCGGCGAGCTTTTCCTTGAACAGCGCCTCGCTGCGGGCCGCGGCGTCGCCCAGATGGTCGCTGGACCGGCGGGCGATCACGCTGGTGGCGTTGCGGTCGCCCTGCGCGAACAGGCCGCGCAGGAAGGCGCCATGACGCTGGGCCAGCGCGACGGCGGCATCGAGACGCGCCTCGACATGCGGGCTGCTGTCGAGATGGACGAGGATGTGCTTGTAGGTCATGCGGGTCCCCCCGGTATGAAGTGCGAAGTCTTATGACGTCTGCGGTTCTCCGCCGGGCCGGCCGATGCGGGCGATCTGTGGGATGATCGGCAGGCTGGCGGATTGTTTCATATGCATCATGTTCAGCCGGACGGCGTTCGTCCAGCAGCGTTCTGCCGGCCTGCGGCGAGAGGTCGCAAGGGGGCGAGCCGGCTGGCCGGAAAACCGATCCGGGAACCGGTCAGGCGTCGCGGAACCGTCCATAGGTGTAATGCGCGGCGCACGCGCCCTCGGCCGAGACCATGCAGGACCCCATGGGGTTTTCCGGGGTGCAGACGGTGTCGAACAGCTTGCAGTCGACCGGCCGCTTCACCCCACGCAGGATGGCGCCGCAATCGCAGCCCTTGTGGTCGGCAACGCTGGCCCCGGCGATGGGAAAGCGCCGTTCGGCATCGAAGGCGGCATAGGCGTCGCGCAGCCTCAACCCGCTGTGCGGAATGCTGCCCAGCCCGCGCCATTCGAAGGACGGCCGGGTCTCGAAAATCTCCAGAACCAGCGCCTGGGCCTTGCGGTTGCCGTCGGCGGTGACGGCGCGGGTGAACTGGTTCTCGACCTCGGCCCGCCCGTCGTTGATCTGGCGGACCAGCATCAGGATGGATTGCAGGACGTCGAGCGGCTCGAACCCGGAGATGACCACCGGTTTGCCATGCTCCGCCGCGGCCGGAGCGTAGGCCTCCGACCCGATGACGACCGAGACATGGGCAGGCCCGACGAATCCGTCGAGCGAGAGCCCCTCATCGGCCCCGGCCAGGATGCCCTGGATGGCCGACGGAGTGAGCACATGGTTGCAGAAGACGGAGAAGTTGGTCAGCCCCTGCGCCACGGCGGCACGGACGGCCAGCGCCGTCGGCGGGGTCGTCGTCTCGAAGCCGATGGCGAGGAACACCACCTGCCGGTCCGGAGTCTCGGCGGCGATGCGCACCGCCGCATCGGCGGTCACCACCATCCGCACGTCGGCCCCCTGCGCCTTGGCCTTCAGCAGGCTGAGCCGCCCCGACCCCGGCACGCGCATCACGTCGCCATAGGTGCACAGCGTCACCTCCGGCCGGCGGGCGAGCGCGATGGCGTCGTCGATCCGCCCGACCGGCAGGACGCAGACCGGGCAGCCCGGCCCGTGGATCATCCGCACATTGGCGGGCAGCAGGTCGGGGATGCCATAGCGGGAAATGGCATGGGTATGGCCGCCGCAGAACTCCATCAGGTGATAGGAGCGGTCGGCCCGCACCTCCCGCGCGATGGCGGCGGCGACGTTGCGGGCCAGAACCGGATCGCGGAACTCTTCGACGTATTTCATGGTCGCTCCCTCTGCCCAGCCATTTCACCCGCAAGGCTGATCGTATGCGTTGATACGGATCAAGAGGGAAGCCCGGGAAATCGTCCCGCCATCAGACCTTAACCATTCACACCTTGTAGGCCAGCCGCAGCCCGCCCCAATGGCGTCCGCGCACGGTGACGGGGGCGGAGACGTCCTTCATCAGCGTGAACTTCCCGCCGCCCATGTCGCGCCTGTAGGTCTGGAGCAGAAAGGGCTTGGTGCTGCGGCCGGCGGCCAGCCCGACGCGGTCGTTGAAGATGCGGCGGTTGCGGCAGTTTGCGGCGTTCCAGACCGGGTCGCGGCCCTGGGGCTGGCTGAACTGACGGTTGTGGGTGGGCAGATAGCCGTTCTCGTCCACCGCCACGCAGAAGACGATGCGGCCGTTGGCCGACAGCACCGGCTCCTGGATGCCGGGCAGGACGCGGTCGCACAGCTGGGTGTAGCGGGTCATCACCTGCTGCGGGTCCGATCCGGCGACCGGCTGGTACTGGCGGTCGAACAGGTCGGATTCGCTGATGTCGCCGCGGACCAGCGCATCCTCGAAGGCGGCGGAGACCTTCGCGGCGGCATCCTTCACCGCGGCGATGAAGGGGGTGTCGACCGTCTCGATGTTCAGTTCGGCGGTAACGCCGATCAGCCGCTCGCTCATCCCGACCAGATTGTTCACCCGGTCGCGCGCCTGGGCCAGATTCTCGCTGGACAGCCTCACGCCCACCGCCAGATCGGCGATCTCGCGCTCCAGCTCGCCGCAATTGCCGCCGATCTCGGCCGACGCGGCATCGATCTTGTCGGTCTCGCCGTTCAGCTCGCGCATGGCGCGGCCGACCGTCTCGATCACCGTGCCGATGGCGGTGGTCCCCTCGCTGACCGCGCGGGCCTTGGCGGCGCTGGCGGCGCTCTCCGCCATCAGGCGCTGCGCCTGCTCGTTCAGGGACTTCAGCGTCGCATCGATCTCGGTCGTCGCCTCGCTGGTCTTGGTGGACAGCGACTTCACCTCGTTCGCCACCACGGCGAAACCGCGCCCGGCATCGCCGGCGCGTGCCGCCTCGATGGTGGCGTTCAACGCCAGCAGGTTGGTCTGCTTGGCGATGGTGAAGATTTCCTTGGCGACCTTGCCGACGCGGTCGAGCGCGTCGCGCAGCCCGGCGATCTGCCCTTCGATCCCCGTCACCGACGACACCAGCGAATGGATGTCGGACAAGGATTTCTGCACGCGGTCGTGGGAACTGTCGACCTCTTGCCGCGCCTGTTCGGTGACCGAGCGCGCGATGGCGGAGGCCTGGGAAATCCGTTCCGTGCTGCGCGACATCTTGGCGCCGGTGTCGCGCAGTTGGGTGAACACCTCCGACTGGTGGGTGACGCGGGCGTTCACATCCTCGATGTGGCCGGCGATATCCGCGATCTCGATACCGAGATTGCCAGCCTCTTCCGCGATGTCCGCGATCAGATGCGGACGAAGCCCAAAGCCACCATCCATCTTATCCACCATTTTTGCTGTTTTATAACCGAGCGCTTTCTCCCGAGAACTATTATTGCGCTTTTGATACAGATTCGCAACGAACGGGGAGACCGAGCCGAACCCGGCCCCCCTGTCCATTGGTAGGATACCTTAAGGAGAAGCTGCGCCCAGTGATTGTGCGATGACAAAAGTTGGATGCGATATGCGGGTTATCCCGCAATGCGGATCCGCATCACGGGGCTGCTCTGCACAACTTTTCCGCCGTCAGCCGGCGATGCGGTGGTCCAGCCGTTCGTCGGCCAGACCGGCGGGCTCCTGATGGACCAGCACCTCGGCATTGGCGAAGGCGTCGCGCAGCCGCGCCTCGACCCGGTCGGCGATCTCGTGCGCGGCGGTCAGGGTCAGGCCGCCGTCCAGTTCCAGATGCAGCTCGATGAAGCAGCCGGTACCGGCATTGCGCGTGCGCAGATCGTGCAGGCCGCGCACTCCCGGCTCGGCCAGTGCCAGCTCGGCGATGCGGCCGCGTTCCTCTTCCGCCAACTCGCGGTCCATCAGCACGTCCAGCGCGTCGCGCGCCACGCCGCGGGCGCCGTTCAGCAGGAACAGGGCGATGCCGATGCCGAACAGCGGGTCGACCACGGTCAGCCCGGTCGCCTCGGTCAGCAGGATGGCGACGATGACGGCACCGTTCATCAGCAGGTCGCCGGAATAATGCAGCCGGTCCGCCCCGATGGCGACGGAGCCGGTGGCGGTCTGCACCCGGCGCTGGAAGGTGATCAGCCCGGCGGTCAGCAGGATCGACAGCAGCATCACCGCGATGCCCATCGTCCCCTCGGCGATCGGCTCCGGCCGGACCAGCCGCCGCACCGCCTCGATGCTCAGCAGCACGGCGGAGCCGCCGATGAAGGCGGCCTGGGCAAGCGCCGCCAGCGCCTCCGCCTTGCCATGGCCGAACCGGTGGTTGGCGTCGGCCGGGCGCAGGGCATGGCGCACGCCCAGCAGCGTCACCACCGAGGCCATCAGGTCGGTGCAGGAATCGATCAGCGAGGACAGGATGCTGACCGACTCGGTCAGGAGATAGGCGCCCAGCTTCGCCGCGATCAGGGTCGAGGCCACCGACACGCTGGCATAGGTGGCATAGCGGCGCAGGCGATCCGCCGATGCCGCGTTTCCCGCATTGTCGCTCACTGGTTCCCCCACTCCGCAAAGCCGGCCGGCATGGCCGGCGCGACCGTAGCGGCCCGTCCTTACAGGTCGCTTACGGTCCGCACCGGTCTGACATCCCCTTTACGGGAACAGATGCTCGGTCGTCCAACCCGGCGCATCGGCGTCGGTTCCTTCTGTCCCCTGGCCTTCCACCCGCTGGAACACCAGCCGGTCGTGCAGGCGGAACGGGCGGTCGCGCCAGAACTCGATCCGCGACGGCAGGACGCGGAAACCGGTCCAGTGCGGCGGCCGCGGCACGGTGCCGATGGCGTATTTGGCGGCGAACTGCGCGACGCGCTTCTCCAGCTCCCAGCGGCCCTCCAGCGGGCGCGACTGCTGCGAGGCCCAGGCGCCGATCCGGCTGTCGCGCGGACGGCTCTCGAAATAGGCGTCGGCCTCGGCGTCGGTCACGATCTCCACCGGACCCTCGACCCGCACCTGACGGCGCAGGCTCTTCCAGTGGAAGCACAGGGCGGCGTTCCGATTCGCCAGCAGCTGCGTGCCCTTTCGGCTCTCGGTGTTGGTGTAGAAGACGAAACCGCGCGGATCGATCCCCTTCAGCAGCACCATCCGCACCGACGGAATGCCGCTGGCGTCGGCGGTGGCCAGCGCCATGGCGTTGGGATCGTTGGGCTCGCTCTGTTCCGCCTCCTTCATCCATTCGGCGAAGAGATCATAGGGGGAGCGGGGATTGCGGTCGTTGCTGTCCGTCATTCCTGGGTCCTGTCTCGATGGGTCCCGCGCCGCCGGGCGGGTGGCGCGCGGCCGGTGCGGGAGCGGGCTTTTGTGCAAAAGCGAAAGGGTCACAGCCTCATCACAATTCACAGCAAGCATAGGGTCGCTTATATCACTGTCCACCGCGAAGCCACCGATTGGGTGCCGCGGCAACCAACCTTTTCGAGGCGCAAGGATGTTCGTGAAGAAAGTCGTTCCGGCCGTGATCGTCGTGGGCCTGCTGGCCGGGTGCCAGACGGGCGGTCAGAAGGAAACGGTCGGCACGGTCGGCGGTGCGGTCGCCGGCGGCCTGATCGGTTCGCAGATCGGCGGCGGAACGGGCAAGCTGGTGGCGACCGGCGTCGGCACGCTGCTGGGCGCCTTCATCGGCAAGGAGATCGGCGGTTCGCTCGACAAGGCCGATTCCGGCTATGCCGAGACCGCTGCCCGTCAGGCCTATGCCGCTCCGGTCGGCGACCGCATCAACTGGAACAACCCGCAGTCGGGCAATTCCGGTACCATCGTGACCACCCGCGACGGCTACAGCAACACCGGCACCTATTGCCGCGAGTTCCAGCAGACCATCGTGGTCAAGGGGCGGACGGAGCAGGCCTACGGAACCGCTTGCAAACAGGCCGACGGTACGTGGAAGATCATCGGCAACTCGTAACACCGCCGACCCGCAACCTTTGAGCCCCCCTGGGGCGGGAAATCTCTGCCCGTGGCTACGCGCGATCCCTACAGCGTTCTCGGCGTCAGCCGGTCCGCCAGTGCCGACGACATCAAGAAGGCATACCGCAAGCTCGCCAAGCAGCATCACCCGGACCTGAAACCGGGCGACGCCGCCAACGAGGAGCGGTTCAAGGAAATCTCGGCCGCCTACACGCTGCTGTCGGATGCCGAGAAGCGCGCCCGCTACGACCGCGGGGAGATCGACCCGTCGGGGCAGGAACGGCACGCGGGCTTCGGCTCGCGCGGCCGGACCGCCGGCAGCCGCGGCAAGGCCTACAGCAGCACCGCCGACGACAGCTTCTTCGGCGGCGGCGACGACTGGTTCTCCGACCTGTTCGGCGGAGGCCGGCGCCGCCCCGGCGGGCCGGGTGCCGGAGCGGGAGCCGGGGCCGGCGGCTCCGCCGGGCCGAAGGTTCGGGGCAGCGACATCTCCTATTCCGTCACCGTCCCCTTCATCGAGGCGGCGAACGGGTCGAAGCGACGCATCAACCTGTCCAACGGCAAGAGCATCGACGTCGCCATCCCGGCCGGAACGGAGAACGAGTCGAAGCTGCGTCTGAAGGGCCAGGGCCTGCCCGGCATGGGCGGCATGCCCAACGGCGATGCCATCGTCGAGGTGCATGTCGAATCCCACCCCTTCTTCACCCGGCAGGACAGCGACATCCATGTCGAGGTGCCGATCACCCTGAACGAGGCGGTTCTGGGCGCGACCGTCAATGTCCCGACGATCAGCGGCAAGGTCGCGGTGAAGGTGCCGCCGGGCGCCAACACCGGTTCCGTCCTGCGCCTGCGCGGCAAGGGCGTGGTCAACCAGGCCACCAAGCAGCCGGGCGACCAGTATGTGAAGCTGAAGGTCGTCCTGCCCGACCCGCCCGACGGCGAACTGGTCAAGTTCGTCGAGGAATGGGCGAAGACCCGCAGCTACGACGTCCGCAAGAAGGCCGGGCTGGAGTAACCGCCTGCCCCCTATTTCTTCACCGCCCGCAGCGGCACCGGCCCGGTGCTGCCCTCTCCCGCCCCCTGCCCCGCCGGCTGCCCTTCCGGCGGCAGATCGTCGTTCAGCAGCAGCTTCAACGGCACGTTCAGCAGATCGCCCTGCCGCGCCTCGGCGGCGTCCAGCAAACGGGCGGTGCGCTCCTGCCAGGGCAGATCCAGGCCGCCCAGGCCATGGACGGAGCCGCGCATGCCGATGCCCAGCGCCTTCATCAGCTCCAGCAGGGTCGCCTCGCCCATGTCGCGGGTGACCACCCAGGCGTCGCGGGTGGTGTGGGCGACCCAATGGGCATCGCGCAGCTGTTCCAGGATGCCGTCGATCAGCAGCGTGCCCACCGGCACCCGCCCGACCAGCGTGCGGCGGCGCATGCCGACACCGAGCCGGCTCGCCTCCATCAACTCATGCAGGACGGCCAGCGCCAGCGCCAGCCGCTGGGCCGGCAGCAGCCCCTCCATGCCGCCGCGGGTGACCTTGCCCGCCCGCCATTCCGGCAGCGACGCGGCGACCACCGCGCCGAACAGCACCGTCGACCAGGCGATGTAGAGCCAGAACAGGAAGATCGGCACCACCGACAGCGCGCCGTAGATGGTCTGGTAGGCCGGGTATTCGCGCATGTACCAGCCGAAGATCGCCTTCGACCCTTCCAGCAGGATGGAGCCGATGGCGCCGCCGCACAGCGCGTCCAGCCAGAACACATCCCGATTCGGAATTATCAGATACAGCAGCGAGCAGCCGAGCAGTTGCAAGGCGAAGGGCAGCAGCATGCCGATCCCCGCCAGCGGATGGACGACCCCCTCCAGATGCGCGACCTCCAGCGCCGTCCACAGCGTGCTGGACAGGGACAGGCTGGCGCCGGCGAACAGCGGGGTCAGCGACACCACCGCCCAGAAGGACAGGATGCGCGTCACGTAGGACCGCGGCTCGCGCACGCGCCAGACCGTGGCGAAGGACCCTTCGATGGTCCAGATCAGCAGCACCGCCGACACCGCCAGCCCGATCACGCCGAAAATCGGCATCTGGCCGGCGTTCGCCATGAAGCGGCCGAGATATTCCAGGATCGCGTCGCCGATCTCCGGCACCAGATTCTTGACCAGCGCGGTCTGGATGCGCAGCTGCAGGGCGCTGAAGGCCGGGAAGGCGGAGAAGATGGCGAAACCGATGGTCATCATCGGCACGATGGCCAGCAGCGAGGTGTAGGTCAGTGCCGCAGCGGTCTGGAAGCAGTTGTCGTTGTAGAAGCGCAGCATCGAGTGGCCGAAGAAGCCGCCAAGCTCCCGCAGGCCGGTCAGAATGCGGCTGCGCTCCTCCTCCTCGCGGCCGGGATTGTCCTTAGGGGGAGACATGCGACGCCTCCTGCGGCAAGACAGCCCGCGTCGGTTTGACCGTCGGGCGCTTTCGTGTAGGATGCGCCCCACTTTTCGCGGCTGGAGCCGCAGCACATCCGTCGTTCACGAGGTTCCGATGTCCAATCCGATGCCGCTCATGGCCGGCAAGCGTGGCCTGATCATGGGCGTGGCCAACGATCGTTCGATCGCCTGGGGGATCGCCTCCGCCCTGGCCCAGCACGGGGCGGAGCTTGCCTTCACCTACCAGGGCGACGCGCTGCTGAAGCGGGTGAAGCCGCTGGCCGAACAGGTCGGCGCCAAGCTGGTCCTGCCCTGCGACGTCACGGACGAGGCCAGCATCGACGCGACCTTCGCCGCCATCGAACAGGAATGGGGCAAGCTGGACTTCGTGGTTCATGCCATCGCCTTTTCCGACAAGAACGAGCTGGACGGGCTGTACCTGGACACCACGCGGGCCAACTTCCTGCGCACCATGGACATCTCCTGCTACTCCTTCACCGCGGTGGCGCAGCGCGCCGTGCCGCTGATGAAGGACGGCGGCAGCCTGCTTACCCTATCCTACTATGGCGCCGAGCGCGTCATGCCCCATTACAACGTGATGGGCGTCGCCAAGGCCGCGCTGGAAGCCAGCGTGCGCTATCTGGCAGTCGATCTGGGTGGCCGCAACATCCGTGTCAACGCCATCTCCGCCGGTCCGATCAAGACTCTGGCTGCCAGCGGCATCGGCGACTTCCGCTATATCCTGAAGTGGAACGAGCTGAACGCCCCGCTGAAGCGCAACGTCACCATCCAGGAGGTCGGCGGCGCCGGCCTGTTCCTGATGTCCGACCTGGGCAGCGGCGTCACCGGCGAGGTGATGCATGTCGACAGCGGTTACCACACTGTCGGCATGGTCGCGGTGGACGAGGCGGCCGAAGTCGCCAGCCTGCTCGGCTCGCTGGGCGGCACGCCGAAGGCCGGCTGAGGTCTGAGCGGCCCCGGTTGGTTGACCCATTTGGTTGAGCGGCCGCAAGCTGCGCGCAATCGCATAGTGAAGAGAGGGATCGGTCCGCCGATCCCTCTTTGCGTTTGCGAATGCGGCGTTTATGATTTGAGAAATATTCGCGGGATTGGGTAATATTCATGCGCGCTCGCAAGAAAATGGACTCGGTTTCTCCGATCCTTGAACAGATCCTTTATGGCGGGTCCAGCGTATCGATGAATCTCATCGCCATCACGCGCGAGATCCCCGAAGAGCAGCGCATGTTCAAGGCTCAGGGCCTGAACAACTGCATCCTCTTCAAATACCCGAACTTCGACGATCGCGACGACGACGGGGGCGATCCCATCGCCGAGGATGAGGAACTGGAGGGCGGCGAGCGCCCGGTCGAAACCGGGATCTATGTGCCGCACAACGCCAAGGCGCCGGAGGGCGGCGGAGTCGCCGTCTATCTCCGCGGCCGCAACAGTGCCGCCCTGCTGGAAGAGCAGTTCGGCATCAAGCACGGGCCGCAGGAAAACGGCATCATCGGCGACATGAAGATGCTCCAAATGATCGACGACGTGCCGTCGCTCGACGCCTTCCTGTTGAAGACCTGCTTCGAGGCGGAGAAGATCAACGTCGATCCGCGGCACTGGCTGATCTCCAACGAGGAGGACCACCAGCTCCGCCGCCTGATCCGCGCGCGTATCGAGCCGATCGTCCGCAAGGCGCTGTCGGGCAGCCAGGGCAGCGCCGGAAGCGTCGAACGCTTCCTGGAGGCGATCTGGAACCCCAACCTGGAAGAGGCCGGCCTGTTCGTCTCCGCCTTCGGCATCGAGCGGTCGGAGGCCGACACCATCTTCAGCGCGTGGAAGGGCACGACCTTCTATGAATACCAGCTGCGCCGCATCGCCCCGCGCGCCCGCACCATCCTGACCTGGCTGAAGTCGCGCGAGTGCATTCCGGTCGACATCCGCATGCACAAGCCCTACGAGACCCAGCTGCTGATGCACATCGAGAAGGTGGGCAAGCTGCTGGAGACGACGCTGCTCGACATCCGCACCATCCTGTCGGATTACGAAACCTCCTTCAGCAGCTTCATGGCCGGCCAGCCGGAGCCGTTCCGCGACTATCTGCGCAGCATCCGGTCGCGCTACTGGCTGCTCGGCTACTGCGTGTCCGCGCTGACCAGCGTCGCCCATCTCGACGCCCGCTGCATGAAGAACACGCCGTCGCGCAAGCTGTACTTCGAGGGCATGCAGAAGCTGCTGCGCCAGTTCGACGTGGCGCTGGACCGCCGGCGCGAGCAGAAGGGCGCGCTCTGAGCGGCTCCCGCCCACTTCGAAATCTGCCAAAGAAAAAAGGCGGCGCCTCGCAGCGCCGCCTTCTTCATTTCGGAACCCCGAACCGTCAGGTGCCCTGCGGTTCCGGACCGATGCCGCCGCTTTCCTGCCCGGTGCTGGGCGGAACGGAGGAGCGGCGGCCGGAGCCGGTGGTCGGACGCGGCGGGACGGCCATCGTCTCGCGGTCGTCGTCGCGCAGGATCGGTTCGCCGCGCAGCAGACGGTTGATCTCGTCGCCGCTCAGCGTTTCGTACTCCAGCAGACCCTTGGCCAGGGTGTGCAGCTGGTCGATGTTCTCGGTCAGGATGACCCGCGCGCGGTCGTAGCTCTCGTCCACGATGCGGCGGATTTCCTCGTCGACCAGTTGGGCGGTGCGGTCCGACATGTTCTTGTGCTGGGTCACCGAATGGCCCAGGAACACCTCCTGCGTCGGCTCGCCGTAGAGCAGCGGGCCGAGCTTCTCGCTCATGCCCCACTCCGTCACCATCCGGCGCGACATCTCGGTCGCCATCTTGATGTCGCCCGACGCGCCAGTGGTCACCCGCTCCTTGCCGAAGATCAGTTCCTCGGCGATGCGGCCGCCCATGGCGACGGTCAGGTCGGCCAGCAGCTTGGCCTGCGACAGGCTGATGCGGTCGCCTTCCGGCAGGCGCATCACCATGCCCAGCGCACGGCCGCGCGGGATGATGGTGGCCTTGTGGACCGGGTCGCTGTCGGCGCAGTGGATGGCGCAGATGGCGTGGCCGGCCTCGTGGTAGGCGGTCAGCTTCTTCTCGTCCTCGGTCATCACCATGGAGCGGCGTTCCGCACCCATCATGACCTTGTCCTTGGCGTTCTCGAACTCGGACATGCCGACGACGCGCTTGCCGATGCGGGCGGCCAGCAGGGCAGCCTCGTTCACCAGGTTGGCCAGATCGGCGCCGGAGAAGCCGGGGGTGCCGCGGGCGATGACCTTGGCGTCGACGTCCGGCGACAGCGGGACCTTCCGCATGTGGACCTTGAGGATCTTCTCACGGCCCAGCACGTCGGGGTTCGGCACCACGACCTGACGGTCGAAGCGGCCCGGACGCAGCAGAGCGGGGTCGAGAACGTCCGGACGGTTGGTCGCGGCGATCAGGATCACGCCCTCGTTCGCCTCGAAGCCGTCCATCTCGACCAGCAGCTGGTTGAGGGTCTGCTCACGCTCGTCGTTGCCGCCGCCCAGGCCGGCACCGCGATGGCGGCCGACCGCGTCGATTTCGTCGATGAAGATGATGCAGGGGGCGTTCTTCTTGCCCTGTTCGAACATGTCGCGGACGCGGGACGCACCCACACCGACGAACATTTCGACGAAGTCCGAACCGGAGATGGTGAAGAACGGCACATTGGCTTCGCCGGCCACCGCGCGGGCGGTCAGCGTCTTGCCGGTGCCCGGAGGACCGACGAGCAGGCAGCCCTTCGGGATCTTGCCGCCCAGCCGCTGGAACTTCTGCGGGTCCTTCAGGAACTCGACGATTTCCGTCAGCTCCTGCTTGGCCTCGTCGATGCCGGCGACGTCGTCGAAGGTGACGCGGCCGACCTTCTCGGTCAGCAGGCGGGCCCGCGACTTGCCGAAGCCCATGGCCTTGCCGCCGCCGGACTGCATCTGGCGCATGAAGAAGATCCAGACGCCGATCAGCAGAAGCATCGGGAACCAGGACAGCAGCACCGAGAACAGCGACGGCACGTTGCTGTCGTCGGGGACCGCATTGATCCGGACGTTCTTGTTGGTCAGGCGCTCCACCAGACCCGCTTCGGGCGGGACATAGGTGCTGAAGGAGCGGCCGTCGGAGAAATGGCCCGAAACCTGGTTGCCCTTGATCGTCACGTCGGCGACCTGGCCCCGGTCCACTTCGGCGAGAAGCTCGCTGAACGGAACGGTCGTTTGCGGGCTGCGGGTGGAGGAACTCTGGAACAGGTTGAACAGGGCCACGAGGAGCAGCCCTATGATGATCCAGAGAGCGAGGTTCTTGCCGAAATTGTTCACGTCACACGCCTTTCTGCGAACCCATCGCCATGCGGTGCGCCGACAAGGCCGCACCCCGGTCTCCTACGGGCACGTTCCCTGATTAAATAATGCCGTCCCGGTCCGAAACAACCGTAAAAGCTGGTCTTCCCAACGACGAAAGTGGACAAAACCTTGCGCTGTCCACCGGGTGCTGTCCATCCGCGTCGAACCCGTAGCACATACCGATCATCGGCACACCAAGCAAATCCACGCCCGACCAAAGGCTTGGCAAGCTTTCCCGCACCGGAACCGGCAGGTCGGGCAGCCTTTCCGGCACCTGCCGACCTGCCCATTCGCGCCAACCGCCGGCCCCCAGCGCCGCGACCGTGACAGGGCGGCGATGGCTGGACGACACCCTCAGGTCGAATCGGCCGTCCCAGCGGATCATCTCTCCGGGAGCCACCATTAGCCGCTCCGTCACCGCAACCGGCTCGCGCGCCACCATGACCACGCCGCGCCGCTTCCGAACGACACAGCCGCCCAAGGTCCCGCCCTGCCCCTCCGCCAACCCGTCGAGCAGCCGCTCCAGCGCCTCGTCGCGCACCGGGTGCGCCGACCCGCCGACCGCAGCCAGCGCGGCGCCCACCGCCCGCAGCGCGATCTCCAGCGGTGCGGAGCGCAGAGGTGCCGGCGCCAGGGTGATCCAGCCTTCCGGATGAACGGTCGCGGCCTCCGCCAGCAGCGCGGCCGTCGCCTGTTCCAGCGCGGCCCGGGCACGGCCGGCCCGCCGGGCGACCTCGCCCAACCGGCTGGCATCGAGCCCCTCCCCGCCCAAAGTCTCGCGGGCGGCGCGCAGCCGGGCACGGGCAAAGCGCGGGTTGCGGTTGGAGGGGTCCTCGATCCAGTCCAGGCCCTCGGCGTGGCAGGTCGCCAGCAGCCGATCATGGGAAACGCGCAGCAGCGGCCTGATCACCCGCACCGCCCCATCGGCACGGACGGGCGCCATCCCGGCCAGCCCATCGATGCCGGACCCGCGGGCCAGCCGCAGCAGCACCGTTTCGGCCTGATCGTCGCGATGATGGGCAAGCGCCAGATGAAGGATGCCGGCCTCGGCGCAGGCCGCACCGAGCAGCCGGTGCCGCGCCGTCCGGGCGGCCGCCTGTACTCCGGCCGACGGCTTCGCCCCGTCCCAGTGCAGGATGCGGTGGGGAACGCCGAGACGGGCCATCGCCCGTCCGACCGCTGCCGCCTCCCCGGCGGACTCGGGCCGCAGCCCATGATCGACGGTTAGCGCCAGCAGGCTTCCGCCCCGCTCTGCGACCCAATGCCGCAGCAACAGGACCAGCGCCATGCTGTCGCCGCCACCGGAAACCCCGACGGCGACGGCCGGCGCCGGCTCGAATCCGCCCAGCGCCGCCAGGGCACGGGCGAACTCGTCCGGCGATACCGGCCCACCGTCTCCAGGGCCGTCTTCGGAGTCGCCGCCCATCAGGCCGGGCAATTGATGCGCTTGCGCTCCGTATCGGCGCGGCGCTTCACGCTGGCCGAGGCTTCGGGGAACTTGGTCAGCAGCTGGCCGAAGGCGGTGCAGGCGTCCGACTTCTTGTTCATCTGCTGCAGGGTCATGCCCAGCTTCAGCAGGCTGTCGGCCGCCTTCGGGTTGGTGCGGTACTTGGACAGCACCTCGGCGAAGGCCTGGGCCGCCTCCGGGAACTTGTTGCGGACGTAATAGCTCTCGCCCAGCCAATACTGCGCGTTGCCGGCATAGGCGTGCGACTTGTTCTTGACGATGAACTCCTGCAACGCCTTCTCCGCCCGGTCATAGTCGGAGTTGCGCAGCAGTTCGAACGCCTGCTCATACTGCTTTTCCGGCGACAGGCCGGCGGTCGAGGGCGGATTGGCCGCCGCGGTCTGCGCCGGCTTGTCGGCCTTCTTGTCGTCGGAATTGGAGGCGGCCGCGGCAGCCTTCGACGGCTTGGTCGGCGCGGCATCGGACATCGCGCCACCCATGGCGCCCCCGGCGGTCCCGCCGCCCTTCTCCAGCTCCTTCAACCGGAAATCGACGTCGGAATTGACCTTCTCCAGACGCTCGCGCAGCTGGGTGACCTGATAGCTCGACTCCTCGTACTTGCCGGTCAGATCCTGGATGGTGCGTTCGAGGTTTTGCAGGCGAATCTCGAAATCGGCGGCGACGGAGGGCGACAGCTGCGCCACCTCCACCGGACCGCCCAGCGCGGCGACCTGCATTTCCAGAGATTGCAGCCGCTCGATCTGCCCCTTCGACTGGGCCAGGGCGGGGGCCAGGGCGGGGGTTGCCGCGAGCATGCCACCCAGCAGCAGGGCGGCGACGGGACGGATGTTGGTCATGCGCGTGGGATCCTGAGGAGATCTGATGCCGGGGGAGCACCCACGGCGACCATGGCGAACGATAAAGGCGACGCGATGGCCGCTGTTTAGCAGAACTTGCGCGTCCGCGCAAAGAACCGACCTTGCCGGATTTTCCCGGCCCCAAAAAACATATCGCCGAAAAGATGCCGCCAAAAAGAAAAGGCGCCGCCCCCGGTTGCCCGGCGGCGGCGCCCTTCCCTGTTCCCCGTCAGGCGGGGACCGGCGTCATCAGTTGACGACGGTCACGCCACGGCGGTTCTGCGACCAGGCGGCCTCGTTCGAACCAACGACGGCCGGACGCTCCTTGCCATAGGAGACGACGTTGACGCGGTTCGGGGTGATGCCCTTGGCGGCCAGGTAGTTCTTCACCGAGTTGGCGCGACGCTCACCCAGGGCGAGGTTGTACTCGCGGGTGCCGCGCTCGTCGGCATGGCCCTCGACGGTGACGGTGACCGAGCCGTAGGTCTGCAGCCACTTGGCCTGACGGTCGAGGGTGGCGCGAGCCTCCGGCGACAGGTCGAAGCGGTCGAGGCCGAAGAAGACGCGGTCGCCGACGTTGACGACGAAATCTTCCGCCGAGCCCGGACGGACCGACGACTGCTGGGCACCGGTGTTGGCGCCGTTGGCGGCGTCGTTCGGAGTGGATTCGCAAGCGGCGAGCAGAGCGACCGCGGCGAGAGCGAGGAACTTCATACGCATGTTCAGGGACCCCTTGAACGAAACTTGTTTGATGGCCGAACT
The DNA here is from genome assembly GCF_042938965.1 of Azospirillum sp. A23. Taxonomy (NCBI): domain Bacteria; kingdom Pseudomonadati; phylum Pseudomonadota; class Alphaproteobacteria; order Rhodospirillales; family Azospirillaceae; genus Azospirillum; species Azospirillum sp. A23. The sequence goes on from NZ_CP170667.1 coordinate 1,780,555, forward strand.
TTGTCTGCACAGGAGCCGCTTCTTTCCGCCAATCCCCGACGAAAAGACGACGTTCGACCTTTGTCTTGAGCATTGCTCCCGCGTGGCCGCAAAATAGGGCTACTCCACTAGGGAATCAAGGGCGACCACGCGGGATCCGACGCGTCGACCGGGGTGCTCACGCGACGCTCGTTGGCGCCGGTGATGTCGATGCTGTACAGCTTCGCGTTGCGGCCACGCCCGTCACCCGACGGCAAGTCCTTGAAGAACATGATGACTCGGCCGTTGGGGGCCCAGGTCGGACCCTCGACGTGGAAGGCTTCGGTCAGGATCCGTTCCCCCGTCCCATCCGGACGGATTACGCCAACTGCAAAGCTGCTACCACGCTGGCGCGTGAATGCGATCAGGTCGCCGCGCGGCGACCACACCGGCGTACCGTAGCGGCCCTCGCCGAAGGTCAGCCGCTTCACGCCCGAGCCGTCGGCGCCCATGACATAGAGCTGCTGGGTGCCGCCGCGGTCCGACTCGAAGACGATGCGCTGGCCGTCCGGCGAATAGCTCGGGCCCGTATCGATGCCCGGCGCATCGGTCAGCTGGGTCTGGCGGCGGGTGCGCAGATCCAGCGTGTAGATGTCGGTGTTGCCGTTCTGGGCCATCGACATGATGACCTTGTTGCCGTCCGGCGAGAAGCGCGGGGCGAAGGTCATGCCGGGGAAGTCGCCCAGGACCTCCTGGCGGCCGGTGTCGATGTTGAACAGGTACACGCGCGGCTTCTTGTTGAAGTACGACATGTACGTGATTTCCTGGGACGTCGGCGAGAAGCGCGGCGTCAGGACCAGGGTCTGGCCGTCGGTCAGGAACTGATGGTTGGCGCTGTCCTGGTCCATGATGGCCAGCTGCTTCTTGCGCGCGTTCGCCGGGCCGGATTCGGCGACATAGACGATGCGCGTGTCGAAATAGCCGTCCTCGCCGGTCAGGCGCTTATAGATGGCGTCGGCCACGATGTGGGCGATGCGGCGCCATTCCTGCGGCGAGGCGCTGTAGCTCAGCCCCTGCATGTACTGGCCGGCGGCGACGTCCCACAGGCGGAAATCGACCTTCATGCGGCCGTCGGCGCCCGTGGTGGTGTTGCCGGCGACCAGGGCCTGGGCGCCCAGCGCCTTCCAGTCCTGATAGCGCGGCTCGCCGCTGCGCAGCTGGTCCGGCGTCTGCAGGAAGCCGCGCGGGTCCAGCGGCTTGAACAGGCCGGACCGCTCCAGGTCGTCGGAGATCACCTTGGAGATGTCGGCGCCCATCTGCACATCGCGCCCGCCCGATCCGGCGAAGCTGGTGATGGCGATGGGCAGCGGCTCGGACACGCCCCGCGTGATGTCGATGCGCAACTCGGCGCGCGCCTCCTGCGGAGCGGCAACGCCGAGGGAGAGGAGAAGCGCGCCGGTGGCCCCGGCCAGCTTCAACAGAAGCCTCGTCTTCGTCGTCATGGTCAGAACATGTCCCTCGGGTCGAAATTGAACACGATGAAGCGCCAATCTTCATAAGTCTGCGGCGTGAACTCGCTGGTCAACAGTTCCAGGGGGCTGGACCGCTTGACCGCGCGCACCGCCGCGTCGGCCGACGCCCGGAAGGCGGCATCCGACATGTAACGCGACCTGTACTTGTCGTCGATCCAGGCGCGAACCACGCTGTGGTCGCGGCCGACCTCCACATGGATCTCGATCTGCATCGAGCCGGCGTCCTTGCGGCCGCTGTCGAAGTTCCAGTTCTTGCTCAGCTGGCCGCGGATGGCATCCAACGCACGGCCGGACGGCTTGAACGGCTTGTCGGGGCCGTTTGTTGCCTTGGCCGCCCCGGCCGGAGCCGCGGACGCGGTCTTCTGGCTGGGCTTGGCGTCGCTGTTGGCGCTGGCCGATGCCTTGCCGTCAGCCTTCGGGTTGTCCGACGGCTTGATCTTACCGACGTTCGACAGCAGATCGGACAGCGGGTCGGCCTTGGCCGACGGCTTCTCCGGCTGCTTGGCCGGCGCATCCGCCTTCTTCGCCTCGGCCTTGGCATCCTTCGCCGGCTCGGCCTTCGCGACCTCCTTGGCAGGCTCCGGCTTCTTCGGCTCCGCCTTGGGCGGTTCCGGTTTCGGCGGTTCCGGCTTGGGAGGCTCGGGCTTTTTCGGCTCAGGCTTGGGCGGCTCCGGTTTCGGAGGCTCAGGCTTGGGCTCGTGCTTCGGCGGTTCCGGTTTGGGCGGCTCCGGCTTCGGCGGCTCCGGCTTGGGAGGCTCAGGCGGCTTCGGAGTCGGCGACGGCGCCGGATCCGGGGGCGGCGGGGGTGGCGGCGGAGGAGGAGGCGGGGGCGTCGGAGCGGGCTTGGGCGGCGGCGTCGGCTCGCGCGGGGGCGGCGGCACCTGGGCGACCTTCGGCGGCTCCGGCGTCCTGGCAGGCGGAGGCGGGGGCGGAGGCGGCTCGTCCTCCTCGTCCGGCGGTTCCGGCGCCGGCGGGGCGGGCTTGGCCTCGGGCATCGGCGGACGCGCGGCGGTGGCCGGCTTCGGCTCGCCCTTCTCGACGCGGGCAGCCTGGGTGATCTCGCCGACGTCGACGATCTCGATCGGGATCGAGGAGGCGATTTCGAGCTTGCGATCGCTGGGCGGCATGCCGAGCACCATCAGCGCGACCAGCGCGACGTGCAGCACCGCCGAGGCGATCAGGGGCTTGCGCATGGGAGTTCCGCCCGCCTCAACGCGCCGGCTTGGGCGCGCCGACCCGCGCGCTGGACGCGGTCGGGCCGTTCGGCATCTCGGCGACCAGCCCGACCTTCTTGAAGCCGGCGGCGCTCATGGTGCCCATCACCTCCAGCATCTTGCCGTAGGCGATCTTGGCGTCGCCGCGGACCAGGATGCGGGCCTCGGGGTTGTTGTTGGTCACCGCGATCAGCAGCGGCACCATGTTGGCCAGCTCGACCGGCGTCTCCTGGACGAAGACGCGCCCGTCGGTCTGCACCGTGACGAACAGAGGATCCTTCTGCTGCTCCAGCGGAGCGGCATTGGTCTTGGGCAGGTCGACCGGCACGCCGACGGTCAGCATCGGGGCGGCGACCATGAAGACGATCAGCAGGACCAGCATGACGTCGATGAAGGGCGTCATGTTGATCTCGGCCATCGCGCGATAGCCCCGGCGCTTGCCGCGCCCGTGGGATTTGCCTGCGAGTTGTCCGGCCATGGTTCAGGCGGCTCCCCGCTCCTCGAGGTGGCGGGACAGGATCGCCGAGAACTCGCCCGAGAAGGTGTCCAGCCGGTCGGCGTAGCGGCCGAGGTCGGTGGAGAACTTGTTGTAGGACAGCACCGCCGGGATGGCGGCCAGCAGGCCCATGGCGGTGGCGAACAGCGCCTCGGCGATGCCGGGCGCCACCACGGCGAGGCTGGTGTTGCCCGAGCCGGCGATCGAGGTGAAGGAGTTCATGATACCCCACACCGTGCCGAACAGGCCGATGAAGGGGGCGGTCGACCCGACCGAGGCCAGGAAGGTCATGTAGCGTTCGGCCCGCGCCATCTCGCGGCCGATGCTCACCGCCATCACCCGCTCCACCCGCTGTTGCAGCGAGCTTTTCATCGTGCCGCCGATGCCGCGGTCGGCGGCGTGGCGCCATTCGCGCATGCCGGCGGCGAAGGTCGCCGCCATCGGGTCGGCCGGGGTCTGGCCGATGCGGTCGTACAGCGCGTCGAGCGACCCGCCGGACCAGAAGGCCTCCTCGAAGGAGTCGGCCTGGGCGTTCAGCCGGCGGATGCGCATCAGCTTCTCGATGATGATCGCCCAGCACCAGATCGAGGCGACGACGAGCATCATCATCACGATCTTGACGACCGCGTCGGCCTGCCAGAACAGGCCGAGGATCGTGATCTCATGTGCCGTCGTGGCGGCGGCATTGCCGGCCAGTTGGGCGGTTTGCAGGGCGTCCATCGCAGTCAGTCTCGCGTTTGCGCTGTTGGCACGGGGAGTGGAAGGAAACGGTCGATACGATCAGGCAGGCGGGTCAAGCGGGAGAAGAGGCGTTTTGCTTTGCATGCAGCGTCTCCATCGCCGCTTTCACCGGTTCGGGAAGGCGCACGGCCCGCCCGGCCCGGTTGATCGTTACCAGCTGCAGGTCGGCGCGCGCCAGCACGCGACCGTCGCGGCGGATGACTTGTGCAAGTGCGAAGGAGGCACCGCGGATATCGACGATTCGGGTTTCCACTTCAAGCGTGTCCTCCAGCTTGGCAGGGGCGTCAAAATCGATGGTCAGGCGCCGTACCGCAAATGACACACCTGTGACATCGCCCAAACCCTCGGCCATCTCCCTCTGACGGAAGCCCATCAAGTACAGCATCTCCGTGCGCGCTCGCTCCGCGAATCGCAGGTAATTGGCGTGATAGACGATGCCGCCGGCGTCGGTGTCCTCGTAATAGACCCGCAGCGGATACCGGTGCGTGCCGTCCTCCGCGAACCGGCCGGAGAGGCCGGGAGGGGTGGATGCGTCACTCATCGCCGTCCCCGTCCGTCGGGTCGGGGACGCGGTCCAGCAGGTCGAGCTGCCGGAGCGGCGCGTTGGGCGGGTTGAGCCCGAGATAGCGGAAGCCCTGGTCGGTCAGCATGCGCCCGCGCGGAGTGCGCTGCAAAAAGCCCTGCTGGATCAGGTAGGGTTCGACCACCTCCTCCAGCACGTCGCGCTGTTCGCCCAGCGCCGCCCCCAGCGTCTCGACGCCGACCGGCCCGCCACCATAGTTGTTGGCGACCAGCCCGAGATAGCGGCGGTCCATGCTGTCGAGTCCCAGCCGGTCGACCTCAAGCCGGGTCAGCGCGGCATCGGCGACGCGCTTGTCGACCTCCTCGACGCCGGCGACCGCGGCGAAATCACGCACCCGGCGCAGCAGCCGGCCCGACACGCGCGGCGTGCCGCGCGCCCGGTTGGCGATCTCGCGCGCCCCCTCCGGCGTGATGCCCATGCCGAGCACGCCGGCGGCGCGGCGCACGATCAGCTCCAGCTCGTCCGGCTCGTAGAATTGCAGGCGCACGGGAATGCCGAAGCGTTCGCGCAAGGGGCGCGTGATCAGGCCGCTGCGCGTCGTGGCGCCGACAAGGGTGAAGGGCGGCAGATCGATCCGGATGGACCGCGCCGACGGGCCTTCGCCGATGATGAGGTCGAGCTGGAAATCCTCCATGGCGGGATAGAGCACCTCTTCCACGGCGGGATTAAGGCGATGAATCTCGTCGATGAAGAGGACGTCGTGCGGCTGCAGGTTGGTCAGCAGCGCCGCCAGATCGCCGGCCCGCGCGATGACCGGGCCGGAGGTGGCGCGGAAGCCGACGCCCAGCTCGCGCGCCACGATCTGTGCCAGCGTGGTCTTGCCCAGGCCGGGCGGCCCGAACAGCAGCACATGGTCGAGCGCCTCGTTGCGGGAGCGGGCGGCCTGGATGAAGATCGACAGGTTCTCGCGCGCCTGCCGCTGGCCGATGAACTCGGCGAGCGACAGCGGACGGATCGACGCCTCGGCCGAATCGCCGTGGCCCTGGCCCGGCTGGACCAGACGGTCGGAGTTGGGGTCGCTCATTGGCTCAGTTCCTTGAGGCCCTGGCGGATCAGATCGGACACGCCGGCGTCATCGCCCAGCACGCGCCCGGCGGCGACGACCGCGCCGAAGGCCTCCGACCGGCCATAGCCGAGATTGACCAGCGCCGACACCGCATCGGCCAGAGCCGGGGTGGCGCCCGGCACGGCGGCGGGGGCGCCCTTGCCGGCCGGCGCGCCCGCGCTCGCTGCGGGGCCGAGCGCCAGATTGCCGACCTTGTCCTTGAGTTCGTTGAGGATGCGCGCCGCCACCTTCGGCCCGACGCCGTCGGCGCGCACCAGCGCGGTCTTGTCCTGGGACGCGATGGCGCGGGTCAGCTGGTCGGGGTCGAGCACGCCCAGGATCGACAGCGCCAGCCGGGCGCCGACGCCTTGGATGGTGGTCAGCAGCTTGAACCACTCCCGGTCCGCCTGATCGCCGAAGCCGTGCAGGACGATGCGTTCCTCGCGGATGAAGGTCTCGACCACCAGCGACGCCCGCTCCCCCACCGCCAGGCGAGACAGCGTGCGGTTGGAGCAGGACAGCAGGTAACCGACGCCGTTCACGTCGAGCACGACCCAGTCGGTGCCGGTGGAATCGACGATGCCGGTCAGCTTGGCGATCATGGGAACTCCCGGCCCGAGGGCTGGCTGCGAAGAATGGAAGTCTCTTCGAGACGCGCGCGGATGGTCTCCAGCACGCCGTCAAGGTTGTCGATCACGTCGGTGTTCCAGAAGCGCAGGATGCGGAAGCCGGCCTGCTCCAGCATGCGCGACCGCCGCTCGTCATGGGCGGCGCGCTGCTCGGCATGCTGGCCACCATCCAGTTCGACGATCAGGCGATGGTCATGGGCAACGAAGTCGGCGACGAAGCCCAGGATCGGCTCCTGCCGCCGGAATTTCGCGCCGAGCTGGGCATTGCGCAGCTTCTGCCAGACGATCTTTTCCACGTCCGTGGCATTCATCCGCAGATCGCGCGCGCGCTCGGTTATGTAGTCGGTGGGCTTGGTTTTCGCAATCAGCGCCATGTCCCCCACTCGCCCCATGGGAGCGTCTCCCTCTCCCCCCCGGGGAGAGGGTCGGGGTGAGGGGGAAGCGCTGCGTGGACTCTTGGGAGAGGAACGCTGTGCATCCCCCTCACCCTGCCCTCTCCCCGGGGGGGAGAGGGTTTGACGCGGCACTTCGCCACCCCGCCGCCACATCGTCCAGCTGGCGCGGTGGTGCGCGTGGCAGATCGCTATGGCCAGCGCGTCGGCGGCGTCCGGCGAGGCGATCTCGCAGCCGGGCAGCAGCAGCCGCACCATCGTCTGGACCTGCGCCTTCTCGGCGCGGCCCTGGCCGACGACCGCCTTCTTGACCATGTTGTTGGCGTATTCCGCCACCGCCAGCCCGGCCTGGGCCGGCACCAGCAGGGCCACGGCGCGGGCCTGCCCCAGCTTGAGCGTCGAGACCGCGTTGTTGTTGACGAAGGTCTCCTCCACCGCCGCCTCGTCGGGGCGGTAGCGCTCCACCACCGCCGACAGGGCGTCGTGGAGCTGCACCAGACGCTCGGCCAGCGGACAGCGGTCGTCGGAATGCACCGCGCCGTCGGCGACGTGGCTCAGGCGGTTGCCCGCCACGTCGATGATGCCCCAGCCGGTGTGGCGCAAGCCGGGGTCGATCCCCAGCAGCCGCACCGGCGAAGGCACCGTCGCCTCACTTCGTCCTGCCCGCGCAAACACGGCACCCGCTCTCCGCTTGCAAGACCCGCGTTCAGCTTACGCGGTCAGCTTCTGCATCAGCTCGTCGGAGATGTCGAAGTTGCCTTCGACCACCTGGACGTCGTCGTTGTCCTCCAGCACGTCCAGCAGCTTCAGCAGGCTGGCCGCGGCATCCTCCGACGGCGCGACGGTGTTCAGCGGACGCCAGGTCAGGCGCGCGCTCTCCGCACCGCCGAACTTGGCCTCCAGCGCATCGCGCACAATGCCGAAATTCTCCACCGTGGTGGTGACCTCGTGGCCGTTCTCGTCGGATTCGACGTTGTCGGCGCCGGCCTCCAGCGCCACCTCGAACACCGCGTCGGCGTCAGCCGCGGCGGCCGGGTAGAAGATCGCGCCGATGCGGCTGAACATGAAGCTGACCGAGTTGGTCTCGCCCAGGCTGCCGCCGTACTTGGTGAAGCTGGAGCGCACTTCCGCGGCGGTGCGGTTGCGGTTGTCGGTCAGCGCCTCGACGATCAGGGCGACGCCGCCGGGGCCGTAGCCCTCGTACCGCACCTCTTCGTAGTTGGCGTCGTCGCCGCCGCCGGGCGTGCCCTGCTTGATGGCGCGGTCGATGCGGTCGCGCGGCATGTTCTGCGCGCGTCCGGCCAGGATGGCGGCGCGCAGGCGCGGGTTGGCCGCCGGGTCCGGCAGGCCGCTCTTGGCGGCGACGGTGATCTCGCGGGCGAGCTTGTTGAAGATCTTGGACCGCTTGGCGTCCTGCGCGCCCTTGCGGTGCATGATGTTCTTGAACTGGGAATGACCGGCCATGGGTCGAACGAGCCTCGAAACGGAATTGGTCAATCGGGCGGGGTGAAGCGCACGACACATGTAACAGGTCTGCCGCCCCACCGCACCTTTTCGGCGCGGGAGACGACACCCACGGGATTAGAAAGTCAATATGGCGAGATTGCGGCGCGGCGTGGCCGCAGCCGTGACGGCCTTACTGCATCCGTTCCGGCAAGGTCGGGCTCAGCCGCCCGCCGATGCGCAACGGCTCGATGCGGACCGCCAGTCCGGTGCGGTCGTCGGTCTCGACGTAGCAGCCGCAGACGGTGCCCTCCCCTTCCGCCGGGGACAGCCGCTCGGTCGGCAGCTTCCGCACCATCTTGGCGAGCGCCACCTCCTTCTTCATGCCGATGGCGCTGTCGTAGTCGCCGCACATGCCGGCATCGGACTGGTAGGCGGTGCCCTTCGGCAGGACCATGTGGTCGGCGGTCGGCACATGGCTGTGGGTGCCCACCACCAGCGAGGCGCGGCCGTCGCAGAAATGGCCCATGATCATCTTCTCGCTGGTTGCCTCGCCGTGCATGTCGATCAGCACGGCATCGACGCCGCCCGGGCCGAGGCGATGGGCCTTCAGCACCCGGTCCACCGCGGCGAAGGGGTCGTCCATCGGCTCCATGAACAGGCGCAGCAGCACGTTGACGACCAGCACCTTGCGCCCGCCGCGCGCCTGAAGCAGCACATAGCCGCGGCCCGGCGTGCCCTCCGGGTAATTCACCGGGCGGACGATGCGCGGTTGCTGCTCGATGGTGGAAACCAGTTCCTTCTGGTCCCACGTATGGTTGCCCAGCGTCACCACATCGATGCCGGCCTCGAAGAACTCCTCGGCGATCTTGACCGTGACGCCGTAGCCGCCGGCCGAATTCTCGCCGTTCACCACCGTCAGGTCGGGGTCCAGCTTCTCGCGCAGCATCGGCATATGCGCCAGCACAGCCTCGCGCCCGGACCGGCCCACCACATCGCCGAAGAACAGAATCCGCATCGCCCCAACCTTCCCGATTAGATCGGATCGCGTAAAAATCGGCATCGATTTGAAGCGTGAATCCGATCGTCAAATACAAAACTATAGCTCCGCGCGTTTCATGTTAAACGCACGGAGCTATAACTCACTTATGAATGCGGAGCGTCTCGCGCTCCGTCACGATCCAGTCCAGCCGCTCGTCATGGCCGTCCACCGGAACCGCCGGCATCTCCTGCGCGGCGAAGGCCACGCCGACAGCGACCACCGTGCCCGCTCCCGGCCGGCCCGCCCGCAGGCCGTCCAGCGTCCGGTCGTAATAGCCGGCGCCATAGCCGAGCCGGTGGCCGGAGCGGTCGAAGGCCAGCAGCGGCACCAGCAGCAGCGAGGGCAGCAGGATCGCGCGACCCTCCGCCGGTTCCTGGATGCCGTAGCGCCCGGCTGTCATCGGCGCCTGCGGGTCCCAGTCGCGGAACAGCAGCGCGGTGCCGCGCGGGCCCGAGACCGGCAGCCCGACCGCATGGCCGAGTTCCTTAAGATGGAGCAAAGCCGGCCGCGCGTCGAGTTCCGACCCCAGCGGCCAATATCCCCCGGCGGCACCGCCCGGCAGATGGCCATCGCGCGCCAGTTCGGCGATGCGGTCACGCACGGCGGCGGAGGCTGTGGAGCGGTCGGAGTCGGCGATGGCGTCGCGCCGGGCGCGCGCCTCGCGTCGGGCGGCGTCCTTGGCTTGCGGATCGGTCATCGCGGACTGCGTGCGGAGGGACGGAACGGGGACATCCCTGGAAACAGGGTGGCCCGGAATAGGGTGGAAGGCGCCGCCTCGGCCGGTGGCCATATGCCTATCCTCCATGGCCTGCATGAGCAGGTGGGCGCCATGTATCCGGCCCGATGGGCCGGACAGGGACAGCTCCCTAGAGATCAAGGTTATCGGCCCTGGGGATTATTGCAGCCTGTCGAACCAGGCAGCGGTCCTTCCGAGTACCAATCTAGGCGCGCTCGAGCCGCGCGGCAACCTCTTCGATGCGTTTTGCGACACGATCGAGTTCACCGACCACCGCGGCCTCGTCCACGGCGGGCGCGATCCCCTTGCCGGACATCACGTCCTGCAGTTCGTCGGCCAGCACCAGACAGGTCATCAGCATCATCTGCGCTTCCGACCCGCTGCGCCCGCCGCCGGTAAGCCGGCGCAAACGGTCGTCCACATAGGCCGCAAGTTCCCGCAGCCGGCCCTCCTGCCCGTCCTCGCACAGCATGCGATAGAAGCGGCCGTTCACCTCGATATCCACCTGCGCCATGGCGTCAGCTCTCCAGCACTTGTTGCAGGCGGGCGATGGCGACCTCCAGCCGCTGGGACACCGCCTCCGCGGTGGCTTGGGCGGTCGCCCGGTCCGCCCGCGCGGTTTCCAGCGCCTGGGACAAGTCCTGTTCGCGCCGGACGACCCGCTCATCGCGGGCGGTCGCGGCATGTTCCAGCCGGTCCACGGCACGGCCGAGACGGTCGAGAGCGGTTTTCAGGGAATCCATGGACGTCAACCTCGACCTGTGGGCACGTCATGTTCGATGGGCGGCGGACCCGGACCGGCATGCCGCCAAGCCAAGCCGCTGCCTTATCGGAGCGCCTAGAGTTGGGCCGGGACGCCGACCGCGTCAACCGTCACGAGGGACTCTTCCACCGAATGCCCATACGGAATACCGGGGCGTGACGGAACGCCGCAACCGATGCATCAGTGTCGAATCCTTAACGGGTGCGAGGCTTCCCACACGGACGAGGGGCCTCTGCCATGCCCGCGCTTATCCCAATCCCATGTTGACCTGTGGGCGGCGGTTCTGCATGGTGCGCCCGTTTCGCGGCGCCTAATCAAGGCGACCGCGCAACCACCGTTGCCGACGCCGCAACCGCGCCCGACCCGCAGGAAACGCCAGATGTCCGCTGACTCCGCCCAGCCCTCCCTCCACACGATGGCCAGCGCGATCCGCGCGCTCTCCATGGACGCGGTCGAGGCCGCGAAGTCCGGCCACCCCGGCATGCCGATGGGCATGGCCGACGTCGCCACGGTCCTGTTCACGCAGTTCCTGAAGTTCGATCCGAAGAACCCGACCTGGGCCGACCGCGACCGCTTCGTGCTGTCGGCCGGCCACGGCTCGATGCTGCTCTACTCGCTGGCCTACCTGACCGGCTACGAGCGCATGACCATCGACGAGATCAAGCGCTTCCGCCAGCTGCACAGCCTGACCCCCGGCCACCCGGAAGTCGACCCCAGCCTCGGCATCGAGATGACCACCGGCCCGCTGGGCCAGGGCGTCTCCACCGCCGTCGGCATGGCGCTGGCGGAGCGGATCACCAACGCCCGCTTCGGCGACGAGCTGATCGACCACCACACCTACGTCATCGCGTCGGACGGCGATCTGATGGAGGGCGTCAGCCACGAGGCCTGCTCGCTGGCCGGGCATCTCGGGCTGAACCGGCTGATCGTGCTGTGGGACGACAACCACATCTCCATCGACGGCACGACCGACCTCAGCTTCACCGACGACACCCAGGCGCGCTTCCGCTCCTATGGCTGGAACACCATCGCCGTCGACGGCCACGACACCGACGCGGTGTCCAAGGCCATCGCCCAGGCCCGCACCTCCACCGACAAGCCGACGCTGATCGCCTGCCGCACCATCATCGGCAAGGGTGCGCCGAACAAGGCCAACAGCCACGCCTGCCACGGCTCGCCGCTGGGCGCCGACGAGGTCTCCGCGACCCGCACCGCCATCGGCTGGACCCATGAGCCCTTCGTCGTTCCCGACGAGGTGCTGTCCGCCTGGCGGGCCGCCGGAACCCGCAGCGCCGAGGCGTACAACGCCTGGAGCAGCCGCCGCGCCACCCTGAGCGCCGAGGCTGGCAAGGCATTCGACGAGGCGTTCAGCCACGGCGTGCCGAGCGCGCTGACCGACACCATCGTCGCCTTCAAGCAGAAGATAAGCGCCGAGAAGCCGAGCTGGGCGACCCGCGTCGCCTCCGGCAACACGCTGGAAGTGCTGGTGCCGGCGATTCCGGAGATGGTCGGCGGCTCCGCCGACCTGACCCCGTCGAACAACACCAAGGTCAAGAACACCGCCGACGTGAAGGGCAAGGGCGAGTTCGCCGGCCGCTACGTCCGCTACGGCGTGCGCGAGCACGGCATGGCGACGCTGATGAACGGCATGACGCTGCATGGCGGCATCATTCCGTACGGCGGCACCTTCATGCAGTTCGCCGACTATTGCCGCCCGGCCATCCGTCTGGCCGCGCTGATGAAGCAGCGCACCGTCTTCGTGATGACCCACGACTCGATCGGTCTCGGCGAGGACGGCCCGACCCACCAGCCGGTCGAGCATCTGGCCGCACTGCGCGCCATCCCGAACCTGCTGGTCCTGCGCCCGGCCGACGCGGTCGAGACCGCCGAATGCTGGCAGATCGCGCTGGAGGCCACCGGCGCCCCGTCGGTGCTGGCGCTGACCCGCCAGAACGTGCCGACGCTGCGCACCGAGCACACCGCCGAGAACCTGTCGGCCCGCGGCGCCTACGTGATCGTCGAGGCCGAGGGTGAGCGCAAGGCCACCATTCTCGCCACCGGCTCGGAAGTGTCGCTGGCGGTGGAGGCCCGCAAGGCCCTGCAGGCCCAGGGCATCGGCACCGCCGTTGTGTCTATGCCGAGTTGGGAACTGTTCGAGCGCCAGGACGACGCCTACAAGGCGTCCGTGCTCGGCACCGGCGTGCGCGTCGGCGTCGAGGCGGCGATCCGTCTGGGCTGGGACCGCTGGCTGGGCGACAAGGGCGCCTTCGTCGGCATGGCCGGCTTCGGCGAATCGGCCCCCTACCAGGAACTGTACAAGCACTTCGGCATCACCGCCGAAGCGGTCGTGGACGCCGTTAAGGCGCGTCTCTGAGAGAAGCCGAAGGGGCGTCCAGCCGAATTCGGACGCCCCATATCCAACTGGAGGAAGTCATGGCTGTACGGGTAGCGATCAACGGTTTTGGCCGCATCGGCCGTCTGGTTCTGCGCGCCATCTACGAGAGCGGCCGCAAGGACGTGGAGGTCGTGGCGATCAACGACCTCGCCGATCTGAAGGCCAATGCGCACCTGCTGAAGTACGACAGCGTCCACGGCCGCTTCCCCGGCACCATCGAGACCGGTACCGATGAAAACGGAAATGGCGTCCTGATCGTCAACGGTCATTCCATCAAGGTCGTGCAGGAGCGTGACCCGGCCAAGCTGCCGTGGAAGGATCTGGGCGTCCAGATCGCCATGGAATGCTCGGGCATCTTCACCAAGCGCGCCGATGCCGCCAAGCATCTGGAAGCCGGCGCCGAGAAGGTGCTGATCTCGGCCCCGGCCACCGACGAGGACATCACCGTCGTCTACGGCGTCAACCACGACAAGCTGACCGCCGAGCATAAGATCGTCTCGAACGCGTCCTGTACCACCAACTGCCTGGCCCCGGTGGCCTTCGTGCTGAACAACCTCGTCGGCATCGAAAAGGGCTTCATGACGACGATCCACTCCTACACGGGTGACCAGCGGATCGTCGACACCAACCACAAGGACCTGCACCGCGCCCGCGCTGCGGCCCTGAACATGATCCCGACCTCGACCGGTGCGGCCAAGGCGGTCGGCAAGGTCCTGCCGGAGCTGAAGGGCAAGCTGGACGGCACCGCCATGCGCGTTCCGACCCCGAACGTGTCGGTCGTCGACTTCAAGTTCACGTCCAAGCGCGCCACCTCGGTCGAAGAGATCACCAAGGCGATCTCCGACGCCGCCAACGGCCCGCTGAAGGGCGTGCTGGAAGCCTACACCGAGGATCTGGTTTCGACCGACTTCAACCACGACCCGCACAGCTCGATCTTCGCGCTGAACGAGACGAAGGTCATCGACGGCAACTTCGTCCGCATCATGACCTGGTACGACAATGAGTGGGGCTTCTCCAACCGCATGAGCGACACCGCCGTCGCCATGGCGAACGCCAAGTAAGCCTCGCTTCGACAAGGAAAAGGCGCCTTCCTCACGGAAGGCGCCTTTTTTCTTTGGGGCGACCTGCCCTCAGGCCGCCCGCACCGTCGCCAGGAAGTCGCCGACCTGCGCGTTCAGCCCGGCGGCCTCGCTGGTCAGCTTGCCAAGCGCATCGACCAGTTCGCGGGCGGTGCGGCCGCTCTCGTCGGACGCGGCGGTGACGCCGGAGATGCTGCTCGACACCTCCCCGGTGCCGGCGGCGGCTTGCTGGACCGAGCGGGTGATCTCCGCGGTTGCGGCGTTCTGCTGCTCGACCGCGGCGGAAATCGCCGTGGCGATACCGCTCAGCCGCTCGATCACCGCTGCCACCTTCTGGATTTCCGTCACCGCCTGACCGGTCACCGCCTGGATGCCGCTCATCTGGCCGCCGATCTCGTCGGTGGCCTTGGCGGTCTGGTTGGCCAGCGCCTTCACCTCGCTCGCCACGACGGCGAAGCCCTTGCCGGCCTCACCGGCGCGGGCGGCCTCGATGGTGGCGTTCAGCGCCAGCAGGTTGGTCTGTCCGGCGATGGAGTTGATCAGCCCGACCACGGTGCCGATCCGTTCGACCGCCTCGGCCAGACTGCCGATTCGGCCGGTGGCCTCCTGCGCCATGCCGACCGCCTCGCCGGCGACGCGGCTGGCTTCCGACACCTGCCGGCCGATCTCGACGATGGAACCGCTCAGCTCCTCCGACGCGGCGGCGACGGTCTGCACATTGGCGGCGGTGTCGTCGCTGGCGCTGGCGACGATGCCGGCCAGCTGGCTGGTCTGCTCCGCCGCCTGCGACATCGCCCGCACCTTCTGCCCCAGCGCGTCGGTGGTGGTGGAGACGGAGCGGATCATGCCGCCCACCGTCCCCTCGAATTTTGCGGCCAGCCGGTCCATCGACTGACGCTTCTCCTCCTCGGCCCGGCGGGCGGCTTCGGCCTGTTCGGCCTCCAGCCGGCGGCCGGCCTCGGCGTTGACCCGGAACACCTGGACCGCACGCCCCATGTCACCCAACTCGTCGCCGCTGTCGGTCTCGGGGATGACGGTGGACAGGTTGCCGTCGGCGAGGCTGCGCATGCTGTCGGACAGGCGGCGGATGCGCCGGCTGATCGAGTTGCCGACCAGCGCGATGAGCGCCACCACCGGCAGGGCCAGCCCGCCGACGACGACGGCCATGGTCCACAGGCTGCTGGTGAAACGGGCATCCAGATCGTCGATGTAGACACCGGTGCCGATCAGCAGCTGCCAGGGCTCGAACATCTTGACGTAGCTGAGCTTGGGCAGCGGCACTTCGGTGTTCGGCTTGGGATACATGTATTCCACGAAGCCGTCGCCCTTGGTGCGCGCGGTGTCGACCAGCGCCCGGACGAAGAACACACCGTTCGAGTCCTTGTTGTCGCGCTGGTCCTTGCCGATGACGTCGGGCCGAACCGGATGAATGACGGTCTGGTAGTTCAGATTCTGGACAAAGATGTAGTCTTTGCCGTTGTAGAACATGGTGTTGAGATTGGCCTTGAACCGCTCGAACGCCTGTTCGCGCGTCAGGCGTCCGGCTTTGACTTCAGCTTCATATCCGGTGGCCAGTCCATGGGCGGTATGCACGACGGAGCGCAGGGTCTCCTTCCGCTCCTCCAGCATGTTGCGCTGGTCGAGCCAAAGGGCGGCGGCGGCAATCGCAATGGACACGGCGCCGGCCAGCGCCACCAGTGCCCACAGCTTCGCACGCAAAGTCATCTTCGGTCCGCTCATAAGGCATCCCCCCTAAATCGTTCGAGGGATGCTGAGCAAATACGATGCCAGTTAAGGCTGTGTCGGCACCGAGCGTGGCTGACCGTTCACAACGCAATCCATTCGCCATTCTGCCAATCAGCATGCGCAGCATGCGCAATCAGCATCGCATTTTGCGAATTCTCACCCGGCCTTGACGTTGGTGACCCCGGCGGCACGGCCCAGGCACTCGGCGATCCAGGCGGACAGGCTCTTGCCCTCCCGCGCGGCGCAATCGGCGACGGCGCGGTGCAGGATCGGGTTGATGCGGATGGCGAGACGGCCGGAGAAGGGCTGTTCGCCGTCGCCGCCCATATCGCAGGACAGGTCGAGATAATCGTCCACCGCCCGCCGGAAAGACTCCCGCAGCTCGTCCACAGACCGGCCGGAAAAGGTGATGCCGTCGTGTGTGTTGATGACTTCGCCGACGAAGACGCCCGCTTCGTTGTCGAAGTCGATCTGGGCCTTGTAACCCTTGTATTCCATCATCGCGGCATTCCCGGGAGAGGTATTCCAATGAAACGGGTGCCGGCGCTCCGGCCCCCACCCTCTGTGACTGACCATACTCCGGGACGGCGACCGCAGGGTTTGACCTGCCTCAATTCTCTCAACCGGCCGGGAGACGGCTGCGGGACGACTGAGGACCGGCTGCGGAGTTTGAGCCGTCCGGCAGGCCCGGCTACAGTGGCCGCTTGGCCCTTCCCCCGTTGGCACGCACCATGACCGCATCGCTATCCGTCCCTCCGCTTCCGGCCCGGCCCATCCTGATCCGCAGCCTCGGCGACGCGCTGGCCGCGGCGCGCGCGGCCGAATCGGCCGGCGCGGCGCTGACCCTGATGGCGCCGCCGGCGGGGGGAGCGCTCTGGCTGCTCGGCGTGCTGGAGCGGGTGCGCAAGTCCCAGCCCGGACTGGCATCGACCGGCCTGCTCGACTGCGGCGACCGCGCCGGCGAGGCGCAGGGGGCGCTGGCGGCCGGCGTACCCGGCCTGCTGTTCACCGGGCATCCGCAGGCGGCGGACCGATTGACGGCAATCGCCGCGGCCCGTGGCGCCGTCCTGCTGACCCGATGCCCGCCGCTGCTCGACCTCGCCGCCGAAAGTCGGGGTAGCAACCGCGCCGAAAGGCTGGAGGCCCTATGCCGCGACTGGCTGGCGCGGGCCGAAGGATAGGGCCCGACTACCGCTTTTTCGCACAGCCTCTCCGCGCAAAGGTGGTGTAACGTCACCTTAGGATATTTTTGTGACACGCCGCCCTCCCTCCGATGCCGGATGACCCGCCCATGAGCATCACCTCCCTCACCACGCCGGATCAGACGATTGCGCAACCTCACCGTCCGGGGCAGGCTGCCGGCGGCCGGCACTCCGAACGGATGGGACACGGACCGGCACCCGGGCCGGAGAAGATGCGCGGCCTCAAGCTGGTCGCCGTCTGGGTCGGGCTGACCGTGGGGTCCTGGGCGGTGCTCGGCGGGGCCGGATACGGGCTCTACACGCTGGCAGGATCCCTTCTGCCCTAACCCCTTCGGACGGGTCCGGACCACCCGCAAGGGCCTTCCCCGACCGCAGGCCCTAGGCCGTTCAGGCGTGGCAAATGGCCGCTTTATGCCCCTCCCGCCGTTGCAAAGCGGCCCAATACGGGCTAAGACGGCGCCATTTCCAAGAATGCCCCAGGGGAAGAGCCACAATGAAGCTCACGCGCCGCGTCAAAGACATTCTCGCCAACTACGAGAGCGACAATCCCGGCACCAAGGCGAACCTCGCCCGCATCCTGATGGAAGGCAAGCTCGGCGGTACGGGCAAGCTGGTGATCCTG
Source organism: Azospirillum sp. A23 (assembly GCF_042938965.1). NCBI lineage: Bacteria > Pseudomonadati > Pseudomonadota > Alphaproteobacteria > Rhodospirillales > Azospirillaceae > Azospirillum > Azospirillum sp. A23. The sequence continues at coordinate 1,798,173 of NZ_CP170667.1, forward strand.
CCGGTCGACCAGGGCTTCGAGCACGGGCCCGCCCGCAGCTTCGGCCCGAACGATGCCGGCTATGACCCGCACTACCATTACCAGCTGGCCATCGACGCGGGCTGCAACGCCTACGCCGCCCCCCTGGGCTCGCTGGAAGCCGGCGCCGGCACCTTCGCCGGGTCGATCCCGCTGATCCTGAAGATGAACAGCGCCAACTCGCTGTCCACCCAGAAGGAAGCCGCCGACCAGGCCGTGACCGCCTCGGTCCAGGATGCGCTGCGCATCGGCGCGTCGGCCATCGGCTTCACCATCTATCCCGGCTCCGACTGCATGTACGACCAGTACGAGGAGTTCCGCGAGCTGTCGAAGGAGGCCAAGTCCTACGGCCTCGCCACCGTGCTGTGGTCCTACCCGCGCGGCGGCGCCGTCACCAAGGACGGCGAGCTGGCCATCGACGTGATCGGCTACGCCGCCCACATGGCCGCTCTGCTGGGCGCACACATCATCAAGGTCAAGCTGCCGTCGGCCACGCTGGAGCAGCCCGAAGCCAAGAAGATCTACGAGTCGAAGAACATCCCGATCGCCACCCAGGCGGAGCGGGTGAAGCACATCATGCAGTGCGCCTTCAACGGCCGCCGCATCGTGGTCTTCTCCGGCGGCGCCACCAAGGGCGAGGATGCGGTGTTCGAGGACGCCCGCGCCATCCGTGACGGCGGCGGCAACGGCTCGATCATCGGCCGCAACGCCTTCCAGCGCCCGCGCGAGGACGCCCTCAAGCTGCTCGACCGGATCATGAAGATCTACCAGGGCCGGGAGTAACACTTGGCCAAGGGAAAGCCGACGCAGGCGGAACCTGCCTGCCGACTGTACCTCGTGACGCCGCCGGCCCTGGAGCCGGCGGCGTTCGCGCCGATTCTGGCGGAAGCGCTGGATGCGGGCGATGTCGCCTGCGTGCAGCTTCGCCTGAAGGACTGCTCCGAGGACGACATCCGCCGCGCCTGCGACGTGCTGCGCCCCATCGCGCAGGAGCGTGACGTCGCCTTCATCCTGAACGACCATCCGCGCCTGGCGCGGGAAGCCGGCTGCGACGGCGTGCATGTCGGCCAGACCGACACGCCCTATCGCGACGCCCGCAAGATCATGGGCAACGACGCCATCGTCGGCGTCACCTGCCACGACAGCCGCCACCTCGCCATGATCGCCGGCGAGGAAGGGGCGGATTACGTCGCCTTCGGCGCCTTCTTCCCCACCGCCACCAAGACGGCCGAATACAAGGCCGAGCCGGATCTCTTGAGCTGGTGGTCGGAGCTGATGGAGGTTCCCTGTGTCGCCATCGGCGGCATCACAGCCGAGAATTGTGCACCGCTGGTCACCGCGGGCGCCGATTTCCTGGCCGTGGTCAACGCCGTCTGGGGCCATCCCCAGGGTCCTGGCGCCGGGGTCCGGGCGCTGAACGCCGCCATCGAGGCTGCCCTCGCCGGTCCGGCCGGCTGACATCGAGAGGCCAGCCGGGTGTGTGTGTACCGGCCATGCTGAAACACAGCATGCAGGCTCCGCCGAATCATAGTATGCCGGCTCCGCCGATTTACGGATAGGCCGGCTCCGCCGGCGGTGCATCTACGCGGGTTTCCACACAATCATGGATCTTCTGACGCCCGAGTCGCTGGGCATCCTGTTCGCCGTCGGCCTGCTGGCCGGCTTCGTCGATTCCATTGCCGGCGGCGGCGGCCTGCTGACCATTCCGGCCCTGCTGGCCGCCGGCCTGTCCCCGGCGGAGGCGCTGGCGACCGGCAAACTGCAATCCAGCTTCGGATCGCTGTCCGCCACCATCAAGTTCGTCCGCCGCGGCGAGGTCCATCCGGCGTCGATGCGGACGATGATCCTCTGCACCTTCGTCGGCGCCGGTGCCGGCGCCACGCTGGTGCAGATGCTGGATGCCAGCTTCCTGCGCGACGTCATCCCGATCCTGCTGATCGGCATTGCCCTCTATCTGCTGCTGTCGCCCAAGGCCGGCGACGTGGATGCCCACCAGCGCATCGGCGAGCATGCCTTCGCGCTCAGCATCGGCACCGGCATCGGCTTCTACGACGGCTTCTTCGGGCCGGGCACCGGCACCTTCTTCGCCATCGCCTTCGTCTCCCTGCTCGGCTACAACCTGCGCAAGGCGACCGCCCACACCAAGGTGCTGAACCTGACCAGCAATGTCGCGTCGCTGCTGTTCTTCATCGCCGGCGGCCATGTGCTGTGGACGGTCGGTCTGCTGATGGGTGTCGCGCAATATATCGGCGCCCAGGCCGGCGCCCATATGGTGATCCGCAACGGCGCCCGAGTCGTGCGCCCGATGCTGGTCGTCGCCTCCATCGTCATCACTGCCAAGCTGGTCTGGACCGACGAGCACAACATCCTGCGCGAGCTGTTCAGCGCCGCAGCCGCCTGGGTCGCTTGACAATCGCTTGACCATCGCCTGATGGGCGGCCTCCGCCGCCCTTTAAGTCTGCGTATCTCCGCCGATATTCGACCGTCTTGCGAACGCCGCCGTAGGGGTTAACCCCCATCCGGTGGCGTTCGCGCATGCGCGCCCGTCTTTTCCCCTTCCGATTTCCGTCAGGCTCCGCAAAGCTGTTCGCGTGGCCAACAAAAAGTGGTGGCGGCCCCTTTACGTAAGCGTCAGTTCGTGTATCATTGCGTCAATAACACAATTTGGGGAAGGAACGATGTCTCCGATGACGCTCAAGACACGCCTGATGACCGCCGCCGCCGCCGTTGCGGTCACCGCGGCGACCGCCTCCACGGCCTTCGCCGCCGGTTTTGCGTTGAAGGAGCAGAGCGTATCGGGCCAGGGCACCGCCTATGCCGGCGTGACCGCCGGCGGCAACGGCGACGCCAGCTCGATGTTCTACAATCCGGCCACCATGGGGCTGGTGACCGGGATCGAGGCGGTGCAGACCGCCACCGGCGTCATCGTGAAGTCGAAGGTCGACAGCGCCAGCGCCAACCGCGCCCGGCGGCTGGGCGGCACCTCGATCGGCGGCAACGCCTCGCCCGGCGACATCGCCCAGGACGCGCTGGTTCCCGCCGGCTACTTCGTCTATTCGATCGATGACGATCTGAAGGTCGGCATCTCGGCCAACGGCCCGTGGGGTCTGGTCACCGATTACGGCGACAGCTGGATCGGCCGCTATCACGGCATCCGTTCCGACCTGCGCACCTACAATTTCGCACCGTCGGTGTCCTACCGCATCAACCCGATGATCACGCTGGGCGGCGGCGTCCAGATCCAGTACGCGAAGGCCAAGCTGTCGCAGTCGTCCGACTTCGGCGCCAGCCGCCTCGGCCGTCCCGGTTCGCTCGACGTGAAGAGCGACGTGACCGGCGACGACTGGGGCTGGGGCTTCACGCTCGGCGCCCTGATCGAGCCGGTGAAGGGCACCCGCGTCGGCCTCGCCTACCGCTCGGCGGTGAAGCACACGCTGACCGGCAGCATCTCCTTCACCGGCCTGCCGGCGCCGCTTGCCGGTGCCCTGCCCGCCCAGAGCGCCAGCGCCGACCTGACCACGCCGGACATCGCCTCCATCGGCCTGTACCACGAGGTCAACGACCGCTGGGCGGTGATGGCCGACGTGCAGTGGACCAACTGGTCGCGCTTCCGCGAACTGCGCGTGAACATCGCCAATCCGGCGCTCAACTCCGTGACGGAAGAACACTGGAAGGACACCTGGTATTACGCGCTCGGCACCTCCTACAAGGTGACCGACAAGCTGACGCTGCGCGCCGGCGTCGCCTTCGACCAGGGTTCGGTCGACGTCGAATACCGCACGCCGCGCATTCCGGAGCAGAACCGCTACTGGCTGTCGGCCGGCGCCGGCTATCAGGTCACCGACAATCTGCGCGTCGATGCCGCCTATTCGCACGTCTTCATTCCGAAGACCTCGGTCGCCCTCACCGACGACCTGACCGGCCCCGAAGCCGGCCGCGGCAACCTGAATGCGGACTACAAGAGCAGCATCGACCTGATCGGCCTGCAGGCGAAGTTCACGTTCTAAGCGGCCCCGACTTCCCGTTCGCTCTTCCCGCTCGCTCGCAAAGCCCCTCTCCTGTCACCGGAGAGGGGCTTTGTCATTTCACACTCCCGCGACCGGCAGCCACAGCACCTGCTCGATGCTCTCGGCGCCGCTGCACAGCATCGCCAGCCGGTCGAAGCCCATGGCGATCCCGCTGCTCTGCGGCATGCCATGCTCCAGCGCCGCCAGGAAATCCTCGTCCACCGGGAAGCGCTCGCCATAGAGCCGTTCCTTCAGCGCCATGTCCGCCTCGAAGCGGGCGCGCTGCACCGCCGGATCGGTCAATTCCCCGAAGGCGTTCGCCAGTTCCAGCCCGCAGGCATACAGCTCGAAGCGCTCCGCCAGCCGCGGGTCCTCCGGCTTCGGCCGCGACAGCGCCGCCATGCACAGCGGATAGTCGGTCAGCACGCAGGGCACGCCCTCGCCCAGATGCGGCTCGATCCGGTCGAACATGATGCGGAAAACGATGTCCTCCCAGCGGTCGCCCTCATGCGGGGCGATGCCGATGCGCGCCGCCGCCTCCGCCAGGGCGGCCGGGTCGGGATCGTGGCTGCCGTCATAGGTCGCCATCAGGTCGATGCCGGCATACTCGTGAAACGCCTCGGGCACGGTCAGAACACGCCACGGCGCGAAGGGATCGCAGGTCATGCCGCGGAAGTCGAAGCTCCGCCGCCCGCCGGCCTCGGCCCCGGCGCACAGCAGTTCCCGGCAATCGTCGATCAGCGTGCGATAGCCCTCGCCTGCGCGATACCATTCCAGCATCGAAAATTCCGGCGCGTGCGTCCCCGACCGCTCGCCGTTGCGGTAGACATGCGCCAGCTGCCACAGGCGCGGCAGGCCTGCGACCAGCAGCTTCTTCATGGCGAATTCCGGGCTGGTGTGCAGGTAGAGCGGCCGGCTGTCGTCGGGGTGCGGTCCCCGCAGTTCGGTGGCGAAGGCCTGGAGATGCGGCTCCATCCCGGGCGACACCTGAAGGGCCGGCGTGTCGACCTCGATGAAGGCCAGCTCCTCGAACACGCGGCGGACGGCGTTCAGCACCCGGCCGCGCGCCGCCAGATAGGGCCGGCGGCGGGCCAGCGCCTCGGGATGCCAGGGGGGAAGTTCGGCGGATCGGAGGGAGGCGGACATGTCGGCGCGCTCTTGATGGACAGTCGAAAGGGGTGCGGCCGCATCAGAGCATCCACGGCCGGCGCACTCAAGCCGGCTTGGGATTGGTCACAGCCGCTGCCTGTGATAAACTCCACCCATCGTCGCCGGGCCGCAGGGTCGGGACGGATGGAACACTGAACAGGGTCGGCGAAAGCGTTTCAAACGTTCCAAACGTCCCATTCCTGGAACCGTTCTAAACCCGGCCGGCCGGTTTGGCGAAGAATCGCCCATCAACCGGCCGGATTGCGCGCCGTTATCGTTCCGCGCCGTTGCCTACCGGCGGTCAAGCTGGTAGGGTCCGCGCCGCCCATATTTCCGGAAGTCATGAGTAAGCCATGAAGGTCAATGCCAACACGATGCGCCCCGGCCATGTGCTGGAGCACAACGGTAAGCTCTGGGTCATCACCAAAACCGCCATCGTGCAGCCTGGCAAGGGCGGCGCCTTCATCCAGCTGGAAATGAAGGACGTTCGCACCGGCAACAAGTCGATCGAGCGGTTCCGCACCCAGGAGACCGTTGAGCGCGCTCGCCTGGACGAGCATGAGATGACCTTCCTCTTCGCCGAAGGTGACAGCTTCACCTTCATGGACAAGGAAAGCTTCGAGCAGGTCGCCATCCCGCGCGACATCATCGGCGAACCGGCCGTCTTCCTCCAGGACGGCATGGAAGTCACCGTGCAGAGCCACGAAGGCTCGCCGCTGGGTGTCGAGATCCCCGGCAAGGTCACGCTGCTGATCACCGAGTCCGACCCGGTGGTGAAGGGCCAGACGGCCTCTTCGTCCTACAAGCCGGCCAAGCTGGAGAACGGCGTGTCGATCCTGGTTCCGCCGCACATCGAGGCCGGGACCCGCGTCGTCGTCGATACCGCCAGCGGCGAATACGTCGAGCGCGCCAAGGACTGATCCTTTCCAAGGTCCGTCCTGCCATCACCGGTCTTCGCCGTGCGCGGAGGCCGGTGTATTGTTTTCTGGTTCCTGCTGCACGAAACGGTACACCAACACCCATGGCCACCCGCTCCGCTCTCATCAACGTCATGGTCCGCGCCGCCGAAAAGGCCGCGCGCGGTCTCGTCCGCGACTTCGGCGAGGTCGAACACCTCCAGGTGTCGCGCAAGGGGCCCGCGGACTTCGTGTCCGCCGCCGACCTGAAGGCCGAACGCACCCTGCGCGAAGAATTGCAGAAGGCGCGGCCCGAATTCGGCTTCCTGATGGAGGAGAGCGGCGCGTCCAAGGGCAGCGATGCCGAGGCGCGCTGGATCGTCGATCCGCTCGACGGCACCACCAACTTCCTGCACGGCCTGCCGCACTGGGCGATCTCCATCGGCGCCGAGCGCAACGGCGAGATCGTCGCCGGCGTGATCTACGCCCCCATCGGCGACCAGCTGTTCTGGGCCGAGAAGGGCGTCGGCGCATACGTCAACCACACCCGCCTGCGCGTGTCCGAACGCCGCCGGCTGGAGGATTGCGTGATCGCCACCGGCATCCCGTTCAAGGGCCGCGGCGACCACGCCACCTTCCTGAAGGAACAGGAAGCGGTGATGAAGGAGGTCGCTGGCATCCGCCGCTTCGGCGCCGCCTCGCTCGACCTCGCCTACACCGCCGCCGGCCGATTCGACGCCTATTGGGAACGCGGTCTGGCTCCCTGGGACTGTGCGGCCGGCGTGCTGATGGTCACCGAGGCCGGCGGTTTCGTCGGCGAGATCGAGGGCGGCCGCAACCCGGTCTTCACCGGCAACGTGCTTGCCGCCAACAGCCACCTCCAGGTCCCGGTTGCCCGCCTGCTGAAGGGCGCCAAGGGCTGACCTCCGGGCCCGTTCGTCCGCCGCCTTCCCGAACGGAGACGGCGGATGAGCGGTTGTGGCTGGAGCGATCGATAGGCTATGGTTTGCGGGACAAAGGTTTAACGGGACACATCGTTTTGCGCCGCTGGGGACACGCCGACCGCAAGCACCTTGCCGCCGCCGCTCTGTGCGCGGTCTGGACGCTCTCTCCGGCTGCCCTGTCGGCGGCCGCCCCGGCCACCGCCCCGGCCACCAATGCCGCCGCGACGCCTGCCGGCCTGACGCTGGAGAATGCGGTTCCCCTGTCGGTTCCGCCGCGCCCCAGCCTGCGCACGCCGCCGCCGGTCAAGGCGCCGCCGCGCCTCACCCTGCCGCAGCCGCTCGAAGCTCCGCCCCCGCCGGCATTGACCGAAGGTCCGGCCCAGCCGACTCCGCGGGCCACCACCGCCAAGACCCAGCCTCCGACCGCGGCTCCCGCCCAGCCGCAGCAGCCCGCTACGCAGGGGACGCCCGCCGCTCCGACGCCCGCCACTCCGGTTCCGATCACGCCGCGGACCGACACGGCGGCACTACCCCCTCCTCCGGAGGCGGCACCTCCTGCGGCTAGCCTGCCACCTTCGAGCGTTTTGAGCCTTGTGTTCCCGGCCGATGCCACCAATCTGCCGGATGCGGCAGACGCCGTGGTCGACCGGATCGTCGAACGGTTGCGCGCCAGCGGCACCGCAAGGCTCCAGCTTCGCTCCTACGCCAGCGGCACGCCGGATACGGCGCGCGAGGCGCGGCAGCGGGCGCTGGCCCGGGCGCTGGCATTGCGCGAGCGGCTGACCGCTTTCGGGATCCGCAGCACCCGCGTCGACGTCCGTGCGCTGGGCCTGGACGAGGGCGGCGGGGTTGCCGACCGCATCGACGCCGTCTTTCTGAACGAGTAGCAGCGCCCACACCGTGCGCGAGGTCTGATCGGAACACCCCTTCGGAGCATCATGACCGCCATAATCCCGACGACCCGACCGCAGGAGGTATCCGCCCTCATGACACGCCCGGAGCGGTTCCTGACCCGGATGATCCTGTTCCTGGTCGTGGTCTGCGCGGTGACCGGCCTGCTGTTCCCCGCCTTGCGCTCGGCCTTCCTCAACAACGCCCCGCTGAACGGCGTCATCCTGGCGACCTTGCTGGCCGGCATCGCCTTCATCTTCCGGCAGGTCCTGATGCTCCGCCCCGAAGTGGCGTGGCTGGAGCAGTACCAGAGCGGCGTCGCCCCGGCCTCCCTGCAGGAGCCGGTGCTGCTGGCGCCGATGGCGCGCATGCTGGGCGAGCGGCGCGGCCGGCTGACCCTGTCGGCCCTGTCGATGCGCTCGATGCTGGACGGCATCGCCTCCCGCCTCGACGAATCGCGGGAACTGTCGCGCTATCTGATCGGCCTGCTGATCTTCCTCGGCCTGCTCGGCACCTTCTGGGGCCTGCTGCACACCGTGCAGTCGGTGGGCGGCGTCATCGGCAGCCTGTCGGTGCAAGGCGGCGACGTCGGCAGTATGTTCTCCCGGCTGCAACAGGGGCTGGAAGCGCCGCTGGTCGGCATGGGCACCGCCTTCTCCTCCTCGCTGTTCGGTCTGGCCGGATCTCTGGTGCTGGGCTTCCTCGAACTCCAGGCCAGCCAGGCCCACAACCGTTTCTTCCAGGATCTGGAGGATTGGCTCTCCAGCGCCACCCGCCTGTCGAGCGGGGCCGCCGGCGGGCTCGAGTCGGGCGACCATGCCGCATCGGCCTATCTGACCGCCCTGCTGGAGCAGACCGCCGAGAATCTCGACTCGCTCCAGCGCACCGTCGCCACCGCCGAAGAGGGCCGGCGCGCCGCCAACGCCAATCTGATGGCGCTGACCGAGCGTCTGTCGAGCCTGACCGACCATATGCGGGCCGAACAGCAGCTTCTCCTGCGCCTTGGCGAGAATCAGCTGGAGGTGAAGGGGCTGCTCGACCGGCTGGCGGAGAATTCCGGCGCCGGTTTCGACGACGCCTCGCGCCAGCATCTGCGCAACATGGACATCTACCTCGCCCGCATCGTCGAGGAATCCTCCAACGGCCGGATCCAGGCGGTGCAGGAGATCCGCAGCGAGATCAAGCTGCTGGCCCGCACCATCGCCGCGCTTGCCGAAGAAGCCGACCAGCAGCCGCGCTGATACCCAGACCACCATAGGCCAACGCCGGGAGTTCCCATGGCCAGCATCAGCCGCCGCAACGGCCACCGCGACGCCAGCGCATGGCCCGGCTGGGTCGACGCCCTGTCGTCGCTGGTGATGGTCGTCATCTTCCTGCTGATGGTCTTCGTCGTGGCGCAGTTCTACCTCGCCACCGCCCTGACCGGCCGCGACGAGCAGCTGACCGCCCTCAACCACAAGATCGCGGAGATGAACGATCTGCTGGCGATGGAGCGGGACGCCAACGCCGATCTGCGCGTCAACATCACCCAGCTGTCGACCGAGTTGCAGACCTCGGTCACCACCCGCGACGACATGACCCTGAAGCTGAGCCAGGTTCAGGAGGACCGCGACCGCACCGCCCGCACGCTGGAGGAACTTCAGCGCAACGTCCGCGTCGACCGCGAGACTCTGGACCTCAAGCTGAAGGAGATCCTCAGCCTCCAGGCCGACATCAAGGCGCTGCGCGATGCCCGGCAGAAGCTGGAAGGCGAACTGGCCGCCGCCATGGCCGCGACCAAGCTGACCGAACAGCAGCGCCAAGCTCTGCTGGCCGAGCTCGGCACCACCCGCGACCGGGCCAAGGCCCTGGAATCGGAGCTGGCATCGGCCACCGAAAAGACGATGCTGGCGCAGAAGGAGATCGACCAGCGCGACATCCGCCTGAAGGGGCTGGAGTCGCAACTGGCCGGCAGCCGCACCCAGGCCCAGAAGGATCTGGAGCAGCGTGACCTGCGCATCCGCGATCTGATGGCCTCTCTGACCGGCGAGCAGGCGGAAGGCACCAAGAGCAAGCAGCAGATCGACCTGTTGAACCAGCAGCTGCTGGCACTCCGCGACCAGCTCGCCCGCATCGGTGCGGCGCTGGAGACGTCGGAGAAGGCGTCGGCAGAGCAGAAGGTGCAGATCGCCGAGCTGGGCGCCCGGCTCAATCAGGCGCTCGCCGCCAAGGTCCAGGACCTCGCCCGCTACAAGTCGGAGTTCTTCGGCCGCGTCCGCGAGGCGCTGGGCAGCCGGCCGGACGTGCGGATCGTCGGCGACCGCTTCGTCTTCCAGTCGGAACTGCTGTTCCCGTCCGGGTCCGCCACGCTGGAGGAGGCCGGCAAGCAGCGCTTGGCCGACCTCGCCCGCACCCTGATCGAGATCGGCAAAGCGATTCCCTCCGACATCAACTGGGTCCTGCGGGTGGACGGCCACACCGACATCAAGCCGGTGCGCTTCCAGTTCGCCTCCAACTGGGAACTCTCTTCGGCCCGTGCGCTGTCGGTGGTCAAATTCCTGATCGACCAGGGCATCCCGGCAGAGCGGCTGGCTGCCGCCGCCTTCGGCGAGTTCCAGCCCATCGACCCCGGCACCTCGGACGAGGCGCTGGCGAAGAACCGCCGCATCGAGATCAAGCTGGACCAGCGCTGAGCGGAACCCAGCCGCGCGGCTGGCTGTTTTCCTTCCATCGATGCTCGTGTCGACATGAGGAACCAGCCATGATGAAGACCGTCTTTGCCGCCTTGTCGGTCGCGGTGCTGGCCGGCGGCATCGCCGCCCTGCCCCACCCGGCCGAGGCGAAGGGATGCGTGAAGGGTGCGGTCGTCGGCGGCGTCGCCGGTCATATGGTCGGATCTGGCCACGGGGTGGCCGGCGCCGCACTCGGTTGCGCGGTCGGCCATCACGAAGCCAAGAAGAAGGATGAGGCGGCCAAGAAGCAGGCCGAGCAGCAGCAGGACCAGCACGGCAACAACCAGCCGTCGAAGTGAGCGCTGCCGAGCGGGATGGCCAAGCGGGATGGAGCGGCTACGGGCCCAGTCTAGGCCTGCCACTCCTCCCGCAGGATGGCGTAGAGGACATGGTCGCGCCATGCGCCGTCGATGCGCAGGTAACCGCGGGCATAGCCTTCGTAGGAAAACCCGACCTTTTCCAGAAGGCCGCGGCTCGGCAGGTTGGTCGGCAGGCAGGCGGCCTCGACCCGGTGCAGGCCGAGCTGGCCGAAGGCGAATTCCAGGGCCAGCCGGGTGCCGCCGGAGACATAGCCGTTGCGGGCGTAGGGCTGCCCGGCCCAATAGCCGAGCGTCCCCATCTGCGCCACACCGCGTCGGATGTTGGTGAGGCCGAGCCCGCCGACCAGCGCGTCGGTCCCCCGGTCGAAGATCAGGAAGCTGTAGCCGAGGTCGTCCCGCCATTCCTGCGCCTGCCGCCGCAGCCGCCGGGCGAAGGCGGTGCGCGTCAGGGCATCGGCCGGCCATGTGGGCTCCCACGGCGTCAGGAATCCGCGTGAGGTCGCACGAAGATCTGCCCATTCCCGCCAGTCGCGGGGCAGCGGCGGCCGGATGTAGCAATGCGGCCCGTCGAGCCGGATCGCAGGAGGGCCGATGAGGCCGCTGCCGAGGAGGCGGATCATGAGCGCGGCGCCCTCCCCACCTTTCCATTCCCTCTCCCCCCCGGGGAGAGGGTTAGGGCGAGGGGGATTCGCAACCCGAACGATCCACGCAGTGCATCCCCCTCACCCCTACCCTCTCCCCGCTTTCGGCGGACCGGAGGTCCGCCTGCCGCGTCAGCGCAAACTCCGTTTGCGCGTGAGCGGGGGGGAGAGGGGGAAAACTGCGGGGGGAGAGGAGTGGCCGCCACCGTCTTCATCGTCAGGCGAGACGCTCCGCGATGCGGTCGTAGCTTTCCAGCTTGGCGATGGGGCCGAGGGCGGCCACGGTCGGACGGCTGGCACGCAGGCGGGACGCCGCCTTGACCACGGACTCGCGGTCGACGCCGTCGATCTTCGCCACGATCTCTTCCACCGGAACCGGGCGGTCGTAGATCAGGATCTGCTGACCCAGCTGCTCGCAACGCGACATGGTGCTTTCCAACGCCATCAGCGTCCCGGCCTTCAACTGGGCGCGGGCACGGGCAACCTCGTCCTCGGTGACGTCGGCGCCGACCTTGGCGATCTCGTCGCAGACGACCGGGACCAGCTCCGCCACCTCGTCCTCGCCGGTGCCGGCATAGACGCCGAACAAGCCGCCGTCATGGTAGCCGCCGGTGAAGGTGTAGATGGAATAGACCAGCCCGCGCTTCTCCCGCACCTCCTGGAACAGGCGGGACGACATGCCGCCGCCGAGCAGGGTGGAGAGCACCGAGTGAGCGTAGAAGTCCGGATCGTGCACCCCCACCCCGTCGAAGCCGAGCACCAGGTGCATCTGCTCCAGATCGCGGTCCTCGCGGAAATCGCCGCCGGTGTAGCGGGCGGTTTCCGGCTTGGGCGGAGCGCCGCTCGGCAGGTCGCCAAACGCCTTGAACGCAAGGTCGACCATCCGGTCATGCTCGATCCGGCCGGCGGCGCTCAGCACCATGCCGGGGGCGCCGTAATGGCCGGCGATGTAGTCGACCAGCGCCTCGCGCGGCAGGGATCCTACGATCTCCGCCGAGCCCAGCACCGGACGGCCGATGGCCTGACCCGGATAGGCGGTGGACTGGAAATGGTCGAAGATGATGTCGTCGGGCGTGTCGGCGCTCTGGCCGATCTCCTGCAACACCACCGTGCGCTCGCGCACCAGCTCCTCGGCGTCCAGCGTGGAGTGCTGGATCATGTCGGACAGGATGTCGAGCGCCAGCGGCGCATCCTCGTGCAGGACCTTGGCGTAATAGGCGGTCTGCTCGCGGGTGGTGTAGGCGTTCAGCTGGCCGCCGACATTCTCGATCTCCTCGGAGATGCGGAAGGCCGAACGGCGCCGGGTGCCCTTGAACAGCATATGCTCGACGAGGTGGGCGACGCCGTTGACGCTCGCCGCCTCGTTGCGGGTACCAACCCCGACCCAGCAGCCGAGCGAAACGGACTGCACGTCGGGCATGGTGTCGGTCGCGACGCGAAGCCCGTTGGGCAACGTCGTCACACGAATGGAACTCATGCGGCCTCCTGGGCGGCGCGGGCGCGCTTGGTGACGAAGTCCTGGACCGCCGCCAGATCGTTCGGCAGGTCGGACAGGCGCTCCTCGCGCACATAAAGATCGGACAGGCGCGGCGGCAGGTCCGGCCGGCGGCCGGTCGCCTTTTCCACCGCGTCGGGGAACTTGGCGGGATGGGCAGTGGCGAGAACCACCATGGGAACGGTCGGATCGACCCGGCCGGCGGCAACCGCCGCCTTGGCCGCCCCGATGCCGACCGCCGTGTGCGGATCGAGCAGATAGAGGCTGTCCTTCCAAACATCGGCGATGGTCGCCATGGTGGCGGCCTCGTCCACCCGGTGGCCGGAGAAGATGGCCAGCGCGCGGGCGAGCTGCGCGTCGGTCACCGCGAACCTGCCCTCGGTGCGGAAGCGGTTCAGCGCCTCCGTCACCGCGGTGCCGTCGCGGTCGAGCAGGTCGAACAGCAGCCGTTCGAAGTTGGAAGAGATCTGGATGTCCATGCTGGGAGACAAGGTAGGCACGACGGGCGCCGCGACCATGCTCCCACTGGCGAAAAAGCGCGCCAGGATGTCGTTGCTGTTGGATCCCACCACCAGCGTCTCCATCGGCAGCCCCATGGAGCGGGCGCCGTAGGCGGCATAGACGTTGCCGAAATTGCCGGTCGGCACGGTGAAGGCGAGCTTGCGGTCCGGGGCGCCCAGCGCCACCGCGGCGGTGAAGTAATAGACGATCTGGGCCATGATGCGGGCCCAGTTGATCGAGTTCACCGCCGACAGCCCCATCCGGTCGCGGAAGGCGCCGTCGTTGAACATCGCCTTCACGAGGTCCTGGCAATCGTCGAAGGTGCCGTCCAGCGCGATGTTGTGGACGTTGGACGACAGCACGCTGGTCATCTGCCGGCGCTGCACCTCGGACGTGCGGCCCTTGGGGTGCAGGATGAAGATGTCGACGTTCTGGCGGTCGCGGCAGGCCTCGATGGCGGCCGAGCCGGTGTCGCCGGAGGTGGCGCCGACGATGGTCACCCGCTGCCCGCGCTTGGCCAGCACATGGTCGAACAGGCGGCCGAGCAGTTGCAGCGCCACGTCCTTGAAGGCGAGCGTGGGCCCGTGGAACAGCTCCAGCACCCAGGTGGTCGGATCGACCTGCACCAGCGGGGTCACCGCGGCATGGTCGAAGCTGGCATAGGCGTCACGGACGATGGCGCGGAACTCGTCCTCGGCGATTGAGCCCCCCAGGAAGGGCAGCATCACCCGGACGGCGATCTCGCTGTAGGGCAGTCCGCGCATGGCGCGGATGTCGTCGGCCGTGAACTGCGGCCAGGTCTCCGGCACATAGAGGCCGCCGTCGCGCGCCAACCCGGCCAAAAGGACGTCTTCGAAACCCAAGACCGGGGCCGCGCCCCGCGTGCTGACGTACCGCACCGCTTACACTCCGTCCGATGAAGTGGGCATAGTTAGCGAGGACCCCGCCCGCACGCAAGCGGTGCGGGACGCACGGCGCATATTCCATCCGGTTGGGGCGGCTCCACGGCCTTGGGTGGAACGCTTGAAACATCATGAAACGGTTTTTCGGGGTGTGTTCACTGTTCAATCCGGGCCGGAGCCACTCACGCGGCCTCCTCCACCGCCTCACCCGTGCCGCGGCCACGCACCAGGGAAGCGGCGCGTTCCAGCACCTCCGGGCCGGCGCCGGGGCGGTGGGCGTTCTCGGCGATGTGGCGACGGTAGGCACGGGCGCCGGGCAGCCCCTGGAACAGGCCCAGCATGTGGCGGGTGATGGAGGACAGCGGCGTGCCGCGCGTCATCCGCGCCTCGATGTAGGGCAACATCGCCTCGATCACCGCATGGCGGTCGGGGCCGGGCTGCCCGCCCATCAGGCGGCGGTCGGCATCGGCCAGCAGATAGGGCGTCTCGTAGGCGGCGCGGCCGATCATCACGCTGTCGAGCGTGCCGAGATGCTCCTCAGCCTCGTCCAACGTCCTGATGCCGCCGTTGATGGCGATGGTCAGCTGCGGGTACTCCGCCTTCAGCCGGTGGACGAGGTCGTAGCGCAGCGGCGGGATGTCCCGATTCTCCTTGGGGCTGAGGCCCTTCAGCCAGGCCTTGCGGGCATGGACGATGAAATGGGTGCAGCCGGCGGCGGAGACGGTGCGGATGAAATGGTCGAGCGTCGGCCATTCCTCCATCTCGTCGATGGCGATGCGCGACTTGACGGTGACGGGGATCGACACGGCGTCGCGCATGGCGCCGACCAGCCGGGCCACCAGATCGGGCTCCGCCATCAGGCAGGCGCCGAAGCGGCCGGACTGCACGCGGTCGCTCGGGCAGCCGACGTTCAGGTTGACCTCGTCATAGCCCCATTCCTCGGCGATGCGGGCGCAGGCCGCAAGGTCCGCCGGGTCCGAACCGCCGAGCTGGAGCGCCACCGGATGTTCCGCCGCATCGAAGCCCAGCAGCCGCTCGCGGTCGCCATGCAGCACGGCGCCCGTGGTCACCATCTCGGTATAGAGCAGGGTCGAGCGCGACAGCAGACGGTGGAAGTACCGGCAATGCCGGTCGGTCCAGTCCATCATCGGCGCGACGCTGAGGGGGATGGCGGGGGTGCCAGGGGTGACGAAGTTCGGAGCGGTCATCGCGGTCAGCTCTGCTGCGGCCGGAAAAATCAGGATGGGCGAAACGGGATCGGCGGGCAACCGCCGGGCACAAATTCCGCCAAAAGCAAAAGGCCCGGCTATAAAGCCGGGCCTTCTAAGCTTGTCGCGCACCTTGGAGAAGATGGCGTCCCCGACGGGAGTCGAACCCGTGTCGCCGCCGTGAAAGGGCGGTGTCCTAGGCCTCTAGACGACGGGGACGTCGTTCGCGGTGACGCGCTTTCTAAAGATCGGAGCCGCTGAGCGCAAGCGCTTTTTCGCATCCCCCGATACTTTTTTGCGTCCTGCCCGCCCCTACGCCTTGCTGGACGCTCAGGCCGAGCGCGCCGGTGCCGCGTCGTCGATCAGCAACTGAACTCCCTCCGAACCGTTCCAGCGGTCGATGCGCAGCACGCCCGCGAGGTGGAACGGCGTGCCGCGGCCGGTCAGCAGGGCCTGGCCCATGTCGCTGTCGAGCGCGCGGAAGGCGATGGCTTTCAGCCGGGCACCGTCGTTGCCTTGCAGGATGCAGCGGACATGGTTGGCGCCCACCACGTCGGCGCGCACGACGCGGGCGTCGGCGATGGCGAAGCGCGGCTCGGCGTTGCCGGTGCCGTAGGGGCCGAGCTTGTCGAGCGTCGTCACCAGACCGACGCTGGCACCACCGACCGACAGGGCGCCGTCCAGTTCCAGCGTCGGCACCAGCGGGGCGGATGCCACCTGTTCGGAGATGCGGCTGTGCAGGAAGTCGCGCAGCGCATCGATTTTGTCACCGGCCACGGTGAAGCCCGCCGCCATGCGGTGGCCGCCGCCGGCCAGCAGCAGACCCTCCTGCCGGGCGGCGATCACCGCCGCACCGAGGTCGACGCCGCGCACCGAACGGCCGGACGCCTTGCCGATGACGGTGCCGTCGGCGGTTTCCTCCAGGGCCACCACACAGGCCGGGCGGCTGTAGCGCTCCTTCAGCCGGGCAGCGACGATGCCGATGACGCCGGGGTGCCAGCCGACGCCGGTGACAAAGACCAGATCGGTCGTGCGCCCGGCCTCCGCGGCGACACGCTCCAGCGCCTCGTCGAGGACCGCCTGCTCGATGGTGCGGCGTTCGGCGTTGTGGCCCTCCAGCCGCTGGGCCAGTTCCATCGCCTCGATGGGATCGTCGGTGGAGAGCAGGCGGGCGCCGAGGTCGGATGCCCCCACCCGGCCACCGGCATTCACACGCGGACCGAGGACGTAGCCGGCATGGTAGGCGTCCGGCTTCTCCTTCACCCCCGCCACGTCGGACAGGGCGGCGAGGCCGGGGTTGGCGCGCCGCGCCATCACCTTCAGCCCCTGCGCCACCAGCGCGCGGTTCAGCCCGGTCAGGGGCACCACGTCGCACACCGTGCCGAGCGCCACGATGTCGAGCCATTCCATCAGGTTGGGCTCGGCCCGCTCGCGGTAGAAGCCGGCTGTCCGCAGCACGCGGTTGATGGCGACGATGGTGATGAAGGTGACGCCGGCGGCGCAGAGCGTGCGGTAGGCGCCGTCCTCGTCCAGCCGGTTGGGGTTGACCAAGGCGACGGCGGGAGGCAGGCGCGGTTCGGCGGCGTGGTGGTCGAGCACGACGACATCCAGCCCGGCTTCGGCCGCCGCCTCCAGCGCCGCGAAGGCGGAAATGCCGCAATCGACCGTCACCACCAGCCGCACCCCCTCCCCTTTCAGGCGAAGCAGCGCCGGAGCGTTGGGGCCGTAGCCCTCGGTGATGCGGTCGGGGACATAGACGCGGATGTCGGCGCCGAGCGAGCGGAAGAAGCGGCGCAGCAGCGCGGCGGAGGTGGCGCCGTCGACGTCGTAGTCGCCGAAGACGGCCACCGGCTCGCCGTCGCGGATGGCCCGCGCGATGCGCTCGGCCGCCGGGTCCATGTCGCGGAAGCGCGACGGATCGGGCAGCAGTGCCTTCAGCGTCGGATTGAGGAAGGTTTCGCAGCTGTCCTCGGTGACGCCGCGGGCGGCCAGTACCCGGCCGACGATCTCCGGCAGCCCGCGCCCCTGGGTAAGGGCCTGCGCCTGCCGCTCGTCGCAGGGCCGCGCCTGCCAGCGCTTGCCGGACAGGGAGTTGGCGACGTTGAGGAAGGCGGCGGGCTCGGTCATGGCGGTGCTGCACGGTCTCTCTGGGATGGGGGCACAGCCATAGCAGAGATGGGCGCGCGGCGCACGGGTGGGTATGGGCAGGGGTGGGATGAGTACGGGGGCTTACGCCGCCCGCATCCACACCGCGGTGTCGTGGAAGGCCGCACCGCCGGCCGGCGGCACCGGTTCCGGCGAAGTCAGGCTGTTGATGCCCATGCCCTCGACGAAGGCGCTGTTGGGCCAGATGCCCTCGACGATCACCACGCCGCGCGGCACACCGGCGAAGGACTTCGCATGGACCACCACGCTGCCCTGCGGGTTGCCCAGCCGCACCGCGTCGCCGTCGGCCAGAGCCAGCCCGGCGGCATCGTCCGGGTGGATCAGCGCGGTGGGACGGCCTTCGCGCTTCTGGGCGGTCAGCGTCTCGGTGAAGGAGGTGTTGAGGAACTGGCGCGCAGGGGCGGTGACGAGGCGGAAGGGATGCTCCGCATCGGCGTCGCGGGCGGGAGGCATGTGGTCGGGCAGCTCCGGCATGCCGCCATAGGGGCCGAGCGCCGTCCAGTCGGGGGCGAAGCGGAACTTGGCGTCGGGATGCGCAAAGCCGTTGAGGAAATGCGAGGTCTCGAAATCCGGCTGGGCGTCGATCCAGCGGTCGGCGGTCAGGGTCGCCGCGTCGCCGAGGTCGGACGCCTTCAGCATGGCGTCGATGATCTCCAGCGCGGTCATGCCGAATCCCGGATGCTCGGCGCCGACGCGGCGGGCGAGTTCGCTGATGACCCAATGGTTCTCGCGCGCCTCGAACTGCGGCTCGATCACCTTGCGGCCGATCAGGATGTGCATCTGGCCGCCGCCGCGGTAGATGTCGTCATGCTCCAGGAAGGTGGTGGCGGGAATCACCAGATCGGCCAGCTTCGCCGTGTCGGTCATGAACTGCTCATGCACCGCCACGAACAGATCCTCGCGCAGGAAGCCCTGGCGGACGCGGTTGGAGTCCGGGCAGATCGTCACCGGGTTGGTGTTCTGGATCAGCATCGCCGTCACCGGCGGGCCGCTGGTCAGGTCGCGCGGGTCGCCGGTCAGCACCGCGCCGATGCGCGACTGGTCGAAGCTGCGCACCGACTTGTCGAGGCGGTCCAGCCCCTCCGACAGGGTCTTGTCCAGCTTGTAGATGCCGGACGAGCAGTAGAGCGCGCCGCCGCCCTTGTGCTGCCAAGCGCCGGTGACCACCGGCAGGCAGGAGACGGCATGGACCTGCGCCGCCCCGTTGTGGGCGCGCGACAGGCCGTAGCCGACGCGCAGGTAGGACCGCTTGGTCGTGCCGTAGAGGCGGGCGAACTCTTCGATCTCAGCCACGGTCAGGCCGGTGATGGATGCTGCCCATTCCGGGTTGCGGGTGGCGAGATGCGCCTCCAGCGCCGCGGTGTCGCCGGCCAGCCGGGCCAGATAGGCGCGGTCGGCATGGCCGTCGCGGAACAGCACATGCATCACCGCGCAGGCTAGCGCCCCGTCGGTGCCCGGCCGCAGCATCAGGTGCAGGTCGGAGACCTCGGCCGTGCCGGTGCGGTAGGGGTCGATGGTGACCAGCTTGGCGCCGCGGCCCTTCCGGGCGCGGCTGACATGGGTCATCACGTTGACCTGGGTCGCCACCGGGTTGCCGCCCCAGTTGACGATCAGGTCGCTTTCCGCCATCTCGCGCGGGTCGGCACCGCGGATGTCGCCATAGCCGGCGAGCCAGCCCATGTTGGCCGGCGTGTCGCACACCGTGCTGGTCTGCCGCGAATAGCCCTTGGCGTGGCGCAGGCGCTGGATACCGCCGCGCTGCACCAGACCCATGGTCCCGGCGTAGAAATAGGGCCAGACGGCTTCCGCGCCGTAAGTGCGCTCGGCGGTCAGGAAGGCGTCGGCGATGCGGTCCAGCGCCTCGTTCCAGCCGATCTCCGTCCACTGGCCGGAGCCCTTGGGACCGGTGCGCAGCAGCGGGGTCTTCAGCCGGTCCGGCGAATGCACGCGCTCGGCATAGCGGCTGACCTTCGCGCAGATGACGCCCGCGGTGTAGCTGTTCTCGGCAGCCCCCCGCACCTTGCCGATACGGTCGGGGGCGAGGCGTTCCACCTCCAGCGCGCAGGTGCTGGGGCAGTCGTGCGGACAGGCGGTGGGCAGGAACTGGGCCGACAAGGCTAACCTCTGGTCTGGCTGGCGGCGGGGATGCCAGAAGTTTAGGCCCGGCCCCGCGCCGGCTTCAATGCGCAACAATGTATGGGTACAAAAAAGCGGGGCCGCGAAGTCCCTTGTCCGGACTTCGCGGCCCCTGCCGATTCAGCGAGAAAATCCCCTGACGACTTGCGGCTTTACATGAAGCCGAGCAGGCGCGGGAACCACAGCGTGATCGCCGGGACGTAGGTGACGAGGCCGAGGAAGATCAGCATCGTCAGCAGCCACGGCCACACCGCCACCGTCAGCTCGGTGATGCCCATCTTGGTGATGCCCGAGGCGACGTAGAGGTTCAGGCCCACCGGCGGATGGCACATGCCGACTTCCATGTTCACGATGATCAGGATGCCGAAATGCACCGGGTCGATGCCCAGCTTCATGGCGACCGGGAACAGGATCGGCGCCATGATCAGGACGATGGACGACGGTTCCATGAAGTTGCCGGCGGCCAGCAGGATGATGTTCACCACCAGCAGGAAGACCCACACGCCCATGTTCTGGTCGAGGATCCAGGCCGCCATGTTCTGCGGGATCTGCTCCGACGTCATCAGGAAGGAGAAGAGCACCGCGTTGGTGATGATGTAGAGCAGCATCGCCGACATGCTGGCGCTGTCCAGCAGCACCTTCGGCACGCGGCGGAGCGGCATGTCCTTGTAGATGAAGACCGCGACGAAGAAGGCATAGACCGCGGCCATCGCCGCCGCCTCGGTCGGGGTGAAGATGCCGCTGTAGATGCCGCCCATCACGACGATGATCAGCAGCAGGCCCCAGAAGCTTTCGCGCAGGGCATGCATGCGCTGGGCAAAGCTGGCCTTGGGCAGGCGCGGGTAGCCGAACTTGCGGGCGCGGAACCAGGTGGTGAAGCCGAGGAAGCAGGCCAGCAGGATGCCCGGCACCACGCCGGCGATGAACATCTGGCCGATGGAGGCGGCCTGCGGGTGGCCGGTGGTGGCGACGCAGTACATCACCATCACGATGGACGGCGGGATCAGGATGCCGAGCGCGCCCGAGGTGGTGATGATGCCGGCGCCGAAATTCTTCGGGAAGCCCTGCGCCACCATGGCCGGCAGGATGATCGAGCCGATGGCGACCACGGTGGCCGGGCTGGAGCCCGACACCGCCGCGAACAGCGCGCAGGCCATCACGCCGGCAAGGCCGAGGCCGCCGTGCCAATGGCCGACCATCGAGGTGGCGAAGTTGATCATGCGGCGCGCGACGCCGCCATGGGTCAGGAAGTTGCCGGCCAGGATGAAGAACGGGATCGCCATGATCTCGAACTTCTCGATGCCGGTGAACAGCTTCAGCGCCACGGCGTCGATCGGCACATCGGTCATGAAGAACAGGAAGGACAGAACCGTCAGGCCGAGCGAGATGGAGATCGGCATGCCGGTGAGCATGAGGGCCAGCAGCAGCCCGAAGATGATGGCGGCGTTCATGCCGGGCCTCCTTCCTTGGCGGCTTCGACCGGGTCGATGCCGTCGACCTGGGCATGGTCGTGGTGGGGCAGTTCACCGGTGCGGATGAAGGTCCAGGCGACCTGGAGGAAGCGGAAGCACATCAGGTAGGAGCCGAGCGGCACCGCCAGATAGATGATCCACATCGGCCATTCCAGATCGGCCGACACCTGCTCGGTCTCCGACATGTGGTAGACGAAGCGGGCGCCGAGCGACCCGACGATGCCGGTGAACAGCGCGCCGGCACCCAGCCCGAACAGCACGAACTTGGCACGCAGGTGCGGTTCCATCCGGTTGATGATGACGTCGACGCCCACATGGATGCCGGTGCGCACGCCATAGGCGGCGCCGAACTTGGCCATCCACACGAACATGTAGATGCACAGCTCCTGCGCCCAGGCAAGGTTCCAGTGCAGCACATAGTCCTGGATGTAGGGAACGCCGGAGAAATAGCGGTGGACGACGGACGCGAAGATGACGAGCGTCGCCCCGGCCATGAGCGACGCGATCAGCGTCTCCTCAAGCCGGTCGAGAATTTTCATAAGCATGTCGGGGGGATCTCCCGGTCGGCGGAGATGGTTTGGCGTTTGTTAAGTCGTCCCGCTCCCTGCTAGGGAGCCAGGGATCGACACTTCCGTCAGCGGTGAATTGCCCTCTCTCCCCCGGGGAGAGGGAGGGGACCCGCCGCGCAGCGGTGGGGAGGGTGAGGGGGCCGGCGCGCTCTGCGCGCCGCCAAGGGGCATGCTGCCCCTTGGCAATCCCCTGGCACAGGCTTGCGCCTGTGCTGCCCCCTCACCCTGACCCTCTCCCCGGAGGAGAGAGGGAAATCCGCCTGACGGCTCAAATCACATCTTGAAGCCGGCCGCGGCCGATTCCTTGTAGATCGCTTCGATCAGGTCCTTGCCGACGCGGGCTTCGGCGTCCTTGTGGACCGGCTTCAGGGCCTTGACCCAGGCTTCGCGCTCTTCCTTGGTCTGGGTGTGGAACTCGGTCCTGCCGGAGGCCTTCATCTGGGCCAGCGCCACGTCGTTCTCGTTCTGGGCGATGTCGTTGGCGTAGTCGGTCGCCTCCTTCATCGCCTCTTCCAGTTTGCCGCGGACGTCGGCGGGCAGGCCTTCCCAGAACTTCTTGTTCACGATGACCGCATAGCCGAGATAGCCGTGGTCGGTCAGGGTGGCGTTCTTCTGAACCTCGTGCATCTTCTGGGTGAACATGTTGGACGGCGGGTTCTCCGTGCCGTCGACGACGCCGGTCTGCAGCGCCTGGTACACTTCGGAGAAGGCCATCACCTGCGGCAGGGCGCCCAGCGCCCGCATCTGGGCGTCCAGAACCTTGGACGACTGGATGCGCATCTTCAGGCCCTTCACGTCCTCCGGCTTGATGAGCGGCTTGTTGGCGCTCATGATCTTGAAGCCGTTGTCCCAGTAGGCCAGCCCGATGATGCCCTTGGACTCCAGCTTCTGGAACAGCTTCTTGCCGATCTCGCCCTTGGTGACGCGCTGGAGAACTTCCTTGCTCGGGAAGATGTAAGGCAGATCGAAGACCTCGAATTCCTTGGCGCCCAGCGGGCCGAACTTGGCCAGCGACGGGGCCAGCATCTGCACGGCACCCAGCTGCAGCGCCTCAAGCTCTTCCTTGTCCTTGTAGAGCTGGCTGTTGGGATAGACCTCGATCTTCACCTTGCCGGCGGTCAGCTTCTCGGCCAGTTCCTTGAACTTCTCGGCACCCTTGCCCTTCGGCGTCTCCGGCGCGACGACGTGGCTGAACTTGATCACGATCTGGTCCTGGGCCCAGGCCGTCGAAATCGCCATCGGCGCCGACATCATGCAGCCGACCGCCGCCGCGCACAGGAGCTTCACGAGTTTCATAGGTGCGTCCCCCTCTGGTATTCATTGTAGACGAGACTGACTGTTCGGCCCCGTACTTGTTGCGCATTGTTCATGATCGGACGAATTGCGGCTATTGTGGATATCCGCAGAGTCGGCCTATTCCACTTTCGTACGGTCCCGCGATCCCCTGTCCCCACACTTTCGTGTCCACCCCGATGCCGAAGCCATCCCGCAAATCCAGTCCTGCCGCCCGTATCGGGCGGGCGGTGCCGCATGCCATGCCGGTGGTGGCGATGGCGCTGGTCGTGGTGCTGCTGGGCGCCTTCCTGTGGCTGTTGCAGCGCAACGAGCGGGAGGATGAGGCGCTGGCGCTGATCAAGGACGCGCTGTGGGTGGAGCAGAACCTGCACTTCCAGCTCGCGTCCGACGAGGACAAGCTGGAGAGGCTTGCGGAAACGCTGGGCCGGGTTGAGGTGGACCTGCGGCAGTTCGCCGCAATGGCCCGGCTGGTGGTGAACACCAATCCGGCGATCGAGCGGGTGCTGTGGCTCGATGCCCAGGGCCGCACCCTGCTGGCCGAGCCGCCGCTGCCGGGGAACGGCGGAACGGATGCACCTTCGGAGCCGGCCGGCGCGGAGGGGGTGGCCCGCGACGACGCGGTGCGGATCGCGCGGTCCTCCGGCCTGCGGGCCTATGGCGCGCCCTACCGGATCGACGCCACCGACCGCGGCTTCGACGCCGCCTTCCCGCTGTTCCGCGATGGCGCCTTCGCCGGCACGCTGGTCGGCGTCTTTTCCTTCGAGGCGATGCTGACCCACCATGTCCCCTGGTGGTTTGCCCAGCGCTACCAGCTGGAGGTGATCGACGCCACCGGCACGGTGCTGGGATCGAAGTCGCGCATGTCGGTGCCTGGCTCCATGGCAGGGCCGGCGCCCGACCCCGCGCGCAGCCACCTCATCCCGTTCGATCCGCCCGGCCATGGGATGGCCCTGGTCGCCACCGCCTACCCCACCGATTCCAACGTCACCCGCACCGTTCTGGTGGCGGCGATCTTCGCGCTGACCGGGTCGGCATTGTGGAGCCTGTGGTCGCTGCGCCGGCACATCGCCGGCCGCCTGCGCGCCGAGGAGGCGCTGCGCGAGGAACATGCCTTCCGCAAGGCGATGGAGGACAGCCTGACCGTGGGCATGCGCGCCCGCGACCTGGAGGGGCGCATCACCTACGTCAACCCGGCCTTCTGCCGGATGGTCGGGCTGGAAGCGGAAGATTTGATCGGGCGCGGCCCGCCGGCGCCCTATTGGCTGCCGGAGGAGATCGACCGGGCCGAGGCCGCCTTCCAGGACGTGCTGGCCGGCCGGGCGCCGGAAAGCGGGCTGGAGATGCGCTTCCAGCGCGCCGACGGCGAGCGGTTCGAGGCGTTGATCTACGAGGCGCCGCTGATCGACGCCAACGGGCGGCAGACCGGCTGGATGGGCTCCGTCCTCGACATCACCGAGCGCAAGCGCGCCGAGGAGCTGGCGCGCCAGCAGCAGGAGCGGCTGCAACAGACCTCCCGCCTGATCACCATGGGCGAAATGGCCTCCACCCTGGCGCATGAGCTGAACCAGCCGCTGTCGGCCATCGCCAGCTATTGCACCGGCTGCCTGAACCGGCTGCGCTCCGACCGCTGCGACACGCAGGAGGTGGCGGCGGCGCTGGAGAAGCTGGCCGCCCAGGCCAGGCGCGCCGGGCTGGTGGTCCGCCGCATCCACGACTTCGTGCGCAAGCGCGACCCCAGGGTCGCCCCCTGTTCGCTGGCCGAGGTGCTGGAGGATTGCGTCGGGCTGGCCGGCAGCGACGCCGCAAGGCTGGGCGTGCGGGTGGAGCTGGATGCCCCGGCCGACCTGCCGCCGGTCACCGGCGACCGCATCCTGCTGCAACAGGTGGTGCTGAACCTGATGCGCAACGGGATCGAGGCGATGGCCCGCACCCCGCGCGCCGACCGCCGCCTGACCGTCACCGTCCGCCAGACCGATTGCGATGGCGGCGGGGACGGCAAGGGCGGGGGCAAGGATGGCGCCCGCCTGCTGCTGACCGAGATCCGCGACCATGGCTGCGGCATCGCTCCCGACGTGGCCGACCGGCTGTTTTCCCCTTTCTTCACCACCAAGCGCGAAGGTATGGGCATGGGCCTGAACATCTGCCGGTCCATCGTAGAGCACCACCGCGGCCGGCTGTGGTTCGAGACGGTGGCGCCGGAGGAAGATGGAAACGGGGACGCAACGGGGGCCACCGCCGCCGGCACGCGCTTCCTGTTCACCCTGCCCGTCCATGCCCGCACGCCGGACCGGACAACCGGCCCGCATCCCGCCGGCCCCTATCCCGATCACACCGCCGAGGCTGCCGAATGACCACGCTCCACATCGTCGACGACGACGAGGCCATCCGCGACGCGCTCGGCTGGCTGTTCCAGTCGCGCAACGTCCCGGTGGCGGGCTGGCCGTCGGCCGAATCCTTCCTGGAGTCGTGGCGGCCGGACACCGCCGGCTGCCTTCTGCTGGACATCCGCATGGAGGGGATGAGCGGGCTGGAGCTGTTCGACCGGCTGCTGTCCAAGGGCTGCCGCATGCCGGTGATCTTCCTGACCGGCCACGGCGACGTGCCCATCGCGGTCGGCGCCCTGAAGAAGGGGGCCCGCGATTTCGTGGAGAAGCCCTTCAACGACAACGAGCTGGTCGACCGGGTGATCGACGCGCTGGCCTTCGACGCCGAACAGCGCGAGCGCGAAGCCGGTCAGGCCGGGCTGGCCGCCCGTCTCGCCACCCTGACCCAGCGCGAACGGCAGGTGATGGAGCTGGTCGTCGCCGGCCGCCTGAACAAGGTGATCGCCGACGAGCTGGGCATCAGCATGCGCACGGTGGAGGTCCACCGCAGCCATGTGTTCGAGAAGATGCGGGTGAAGACGGCGGTGGAGCTGACGCGGCTGCTGACGGGTGCGGCCTGATTGCTCCTCCCGATAAGGGAAAACCCAGGGGACGACGGAGGCGCCTGGAGTCCCCACCTGTCCCGTACTAGTCTGTTCGCACCACTCCGGTGGTCGTCCCCGACGGTCTGGAGCATCAACGGTTGAGGTTTCGCTTACCCAGTTCCATCCTCGCCATAGGTCTGGCCGTGACGGCACCGCTGCTGCTGTTCGGCGCCGTGATGGTCTGGCAGCTCGACGCCCGCGACCGGGCGGAGACGGAGGATGCGCTGCAATCGGTGGCGCAGTCGCTGTCGCTGGCTGTCGACCGTGAACTGGCGAGCCAGCTGCGGCCGCTGGAACTGCTGGCGTCGCTGCTCCAGCCCAATGCCGACGATCTGCGCACCTTGTATCAGGAAACCACCACCGCCACCCACAGCCAGCCCGGCTGGCTGGCGATGGGGATGGTCGACGCCGACACCGGCCGCTTCGTCTTCCACACCCATTACCCGCTGGGCGTCCAGCCGCTGCCGCCGCCCCGGCTGGACGAGATCACCCGCCATGTCATCGAAAGCCGCCGCGCGACCATCGGCGGCGTGCTGCCGCCCGGCGGACCGCCGGGCCGGCCGTCGCTGATCCTGCGGGCGCCGATCCTCCAGTTCGACCCGGACCGCCAGAACGACCGGGTGCGCTACATCCTCTCCCTGGCACTTGGGCTGGAAGGGCTGTCCAGCGCCCTGCGGACCCGCGACACCCCGCCGGAATGGACGGTCACCGTCATCGATCCGACCATGCTGATCGCCGCCCGCTCGCGCGATGCGGCGGCCTATCTGGGCCAGAAGGTCTACGCGTCGCTGGAGGCGCGGATCCGGACCGGCAGCAACCGCATGTTCGTCGGCCAGACCAAGGACGGGATCGAGGTCCACTCCGTCATCCACCGCTCATCCGAAACCGGCTGGGCGGTGGTGCTGGGCGTGCCGTCGACCATCGTGCAGCAGAAGCTGAACGCCACCCGCGTGACGGTGGTCGGCGGTGCTGCGGCGGCCTGCGCGGCGACGCTGATGCTGGCGCTGCTGGTGTCGCGCGCCTACCGCCGCCGCCGCAGTGCCGAGGAGGAGGTGCGGCGCGCCCGCGAGGCGGTGCTGATCGAGCAGCGCCGCCGGCTGCAATCGGAAAAGGACCATGCCGAGGCGGCGAACCGGGCCAAGAGCGATTTCCTGGCGAACATGAGCCACGAGCTGCGCACCCCGCTGAACGCGATCATCGGCTTCGCCGAGGCGCTGATGTCCGGCATCTTCGGCCCCTCCCCGCCCAAGCATGTCGAATATCTGACCGCCATTCACCAATCCGGCCGCCATCTGCTGGATCTGGTGAACGAGCTTCTGGACATGGCGAAGATCGAGGCCGGACGGCTGGAGCTGTTCCCCGCCTGCGTCGCGCTGGGCGAGTTGCTGGAGGATTGCCTGTCGCTGATGGAGGCGCTGGCCCTGCGCAAGGGGGTGGTGCTGACCAGCGGCGCCATCGCGTCCGATCTTCAGGTCACCGTGGATGGGGTCCGCATGCGGCAGGCGGTGCTGAACGTCCTGTCCAATGCCATCAAATTCACCCCGTCGGGCGGTGCGGTGCGGGTGGAGGCCAGGCCCGGGCCCGGCGGGACCGGTGCCGTCATCGTGATCGCCGACACCGGCGTCGGCATGAGCGCGGACGAGCTGGTGATCGCGATGGAGCCATTCCGTCAGGTCCACAATTATCTGACCAAGGCGGAGGCCGGCACCGGCCTGGGCCTGCCGCTGGCCCGCCGCTTCGTCGAGGCCCATGGCGGCACCCTAACCCTGGACAGCACGCCGGGCACCGGCACCACGGTGACGATCATCCTGCCGTAAGGCAGCGGGACGTTAAGGTGGGATGTGGAGTTCCGCCTTAACCCCGGCGGGGCGGACGGCCGGGGAGCGTGGCGCGCTGAAGCTTGGCGCCGGCCATATCGGCACCGTCCATGTCGGCGCTGTCGAGATTGGCGTCGGACAAGTTCGCCTGCACCAGGCAGGTACCGACCAGCAGGGCGCCGCGCATATCGGCTCCCATCAGGTTGGCGGCCCAGGAGCGGCCGGTGGGGCGGCCAGACGGATCCTTGATCGCCGCCGGCCCAAGCCGCACCCGCGTCAGGTCGGCGCCGGTCAGCACGGCGTAGCTGAGGTTGGCGCCCGACAGGTCGGCGCCCATCAGGTTGGCGCCCTCCAGATTGGCGCCGGACAGGTCGGTCATCATCAGCCGCGCGCCTGTCAGCGCCGCCGCCGACAGGTTGGCCCCCCGCAGCGAAGCGGCGCTGAGGTTGACGTTGCGCAGGTCGGCACGGCTGAGGTCGGCGCCGTCCAGATCGGCCCGCTGGCCGCGCTGGCCGAAGCTGTCGATCCAGCGCTCATGGTCGAAGATGGCGCGCTGGATTTCCGACCCCATGCTGTCGATGGGGCGGGTCATCTGCGCCGTGGCGATGCGGGTGGAGGACAGGTCGCAGTCGGCCATCCGCGTGCCGACCATGTCGGCCTTGTCGAAACGGGTGCCGTCCAGCGCCGCCCCCGACAGGTTGGCGCCGTTCAGCCGGGCGCCGGTCAGGTCCGCCCCGGTCAGCACCGCCCCAGACAGATCGGCGTTCTGCAACATGGCGCCGCTGAGGTCGGCGTCGGACAGGTTGGCGCCGCGCAGCACCGCCCCGGTGAGGTCGGTGGGAATGCCGCCCTCCGCCGTCATGCCGTTCTGGAGGCGGGCGAGTGCCGCCTTGTGGATCTGACGGGCGCTTTCGGCGTCCTGCGCATCGGGGCCGGTGCCGCGGCGGGCGGTGCCACCCGGTTCCAGCGTGCCGGCGCGCAGGTCGGCGCCCTTCAAATTGGCATTCGAGAAGTCGGCCGCGCGCAGCCGGGCGCCGCGCAGGTCGGTCTGCATCAGGTTGGCGCGGCTGATGTCGGCATCGCGCAGATCGACGCCGAACAGGTCGGCGCCTGCCAGATTGGTGCCGTTCAGCCGCCCGCGCGCCAGCCGCGCCCCGACCAGCCGGGCGCCGCGCAGGTCGCGCTGCGACAGGTCCACCCCTTCCAGATCGGCCATGGCGAGATTGGCGCGGGCGCCGCCCGGCTGGCCCTTGATCCAGCGGGCGTGCCGGTCCAGTACCTCGGCCAGTTGGTCGGGCCGAAAGAAGGAGACGGACTGAGCGGTCGGGGTGGTGGCGGTTGGCACGGACAACTCGACGCCGTGAAATGGTTACATCGCGACAATCATGCGGTTCATTCCTTACCGAAGGCTGAATGAATCCTCCTTTTGCGCACCCTCTTTCGGAGGATGCGGTTCGGCGGCCCGCCGGCATGGCGCATCGGCGGGAAAACGGGGATTCCGGCCGGGATGGATAGGAAAAACGGAAGCTTGGCCATAGCAACGGCCATAGGCCCCAACCTTCCACCGCCGTAACCTTACCGCGTCAGTCCCGAGTCGCGCACGTTACGGTTCTGTAATCGAACCGGTTGCGAACGGTTCGCGAACAGCCACGACTCGGCTTCGCGCCCCTGTTCCGGGCGAGGCCGCGGAATCCCTCGACTCCTCCAAAAAACAGCATCGGTTAAGCAATGGTTTCTTGACAGAAAAGGCCACGGGCATCCTAAAAGTGTCCCACCTTTCGGATAAACGCACCGCAGCACGCCTTGACCTTAGCCAGGGTGTGACTTTGGCCGTAACCGGGACGACGGGGTCCAGACGATGGATTCCGGCTGCCGGAGCGGAAAAACGGGATATGAAGGAAGAATGATGAAGGATGCGGACGCCCGGTCGATCACGACCGCACGCCCGAGCGTTGGCGAGAGCCACGCCACCGAACGCCGTCATCTTGATCGCCGCCATCTTCTGCGCGCCGGCCTCGGCCTGGCGGCGGTCGCCTCAGCCGGCGCGACCCTGCTCACCAGCGAGGAGGCGGAGGCTGCGGCGCTCCGCGCTCCGCCGCGGGTGTTGTCCCTGGTGAACCTGCACACCGGCGAGCGTATCAGCGCCGAATACTGGTCGCGGGGCAAGTATGTCCGCGACGCGATGCGGGCCCTGAACCGCGTGCTGCGCGACCACCACAACAATTCGGTCCATGCCATCGATCCGAAGCTGATCGATCTGGTCCACTCGTTGAGCCGCAAGATCAACCGCCGCGGCCCTATCGAGATCGTCTCGGGCTACCGCTCGCCGGAGACCAACGCGATGCTGCGGGAAGCCGACGGCAGCGGCGTGGCGCAGAACAGCTATCACATGCGCGGCATGGCAATCGACCTGCGGGTCCAGGGCCTGTCGACCCGCCAGCTCCAGCGCGCGGCGCTCAGCCTGCGCGGCGGCGGGGTCGGCTATTACCCGGACAGCAACTTCGTCCATGTCGACGTCGGGCCGCTCCGCCACTGGTGAGCGGCCGGACCGCGGACGCAGGGTCGTCCCCATCGCTTGAACGTTCGGTACGATGTGGCGCCAAGTCCAGACGGGCTTCGGCGCCACAGTCATTTTCGGGTCATTCCCTTTTCGCCCGGCCCATCGCGCCTGCCGTGGGAGTCCTCCCGGCGAATACCCCTTCCCGCAATTTTTTAACAAGGCCGGTTGCGACTTGTTACCACACCCTTTGGTAGATTTCTGTGATTTCTTTGGCTGTTAAATTGTCTATTATCCATTCGTCACAATTTTTGAAACGCTCTGTTTTGCAATTGGGGGGACAAGCATATGGGATACCTGTTTGGCGGACTCGGCGACGACACGCTGCTCGGAGATTATGGCGACGACACGCTGGATGGCGGCGACGGCAACGACACTCTGTTCGGCCGTGCGGGGAACGATGTCCTGGTCGGCGGAGCAGGCAACGACACTCTGTACGGCGGTGACGGGGATGATGTCCTGATCGGCGGGGCCGGCGACAACGTCCTGTTCGGCGAGGACGGCAACGACAGTTTCTATATCGATACCCCGACCGCGGCCCGTCTTTTTGGCGGCGATGGCGATGACACGGTCATTGTCCGCTATGCCGGGGGCGTCGATCTGAATATCTCCAATTCGATCGAGCATGTCATCGGCGGGGTCGGCAATGACACCGTGACGGCGGCCAGTTCCTACTCGGCAGTGACAATGGCCGGCGAGGACGGCAACGATGTGCTGACCGGCGGTTCCGGCAACGACACGCTGTCCGGTGGGACCGGTGACGACAGGCTGCGGGGCGGCGGCGGTGACGACGTGCTGCAAGGCGGGGCCGGCGCCGACCTGTTCGATTTCTCGGTCAGCTTCGGCGGCAGCGGCGGCAACGACGTCGTGGGCGATTTCAACGCCGCGGAGGGCGACAGGATCGGACTGCTCACGTACCAGAGCTACACGGTGAGCGCCAACGCGCAGGGCGAGGCTGTTCTCAACATTTCCGGCTTTGGCAACGCATCGACGGTTACCCTCTCCGGAGTGATGGCACAGGACGTGTCGAGTTCCTGGTTCACCACCATCTGAAAACAGGAAGGCGCCGTCCCGGCAGGGACGGCGCCTTTTCCATCGGTTCTGGGCGGATGAAAACGCCCTACCCCACCTTCAGCTTGCGGCGCAGCAGCGACAGCGGTGCGGTGTCGTCCAGGCTGGGCTGGAAGGCGATGGTGACCTCCGTCAGCGCGTTCGCCCAGCTTTCCGGATTGGTGCCTTCCGGCGCCTCGACCGAGGTGAAGCCGGTGCGGACCAGGAACAGATACTGGTCGGGAATGACATGGCCGACCGCGCGGATCTCGCCGGTGTAGCCGTAGCGCTCCCGCAGCTCGCGCGCGGTGGAGAAGCCGCGGCCGTCGCGGAACTTCGGGAACTCCAGCGCCACCAAGGAGAAGCGGTCGAGGTCGGCGGCGATGGATCCTGCCAGCGTGCCGCTCTTCAGCCGCACGCCCAGCCGGGCATTGCGGCCCTCGAAGCTGTCACGCTCCGCCTGCCAGCGCTCGAAGCTGATGATGACCGGGCGGTCGTTGGGGACCGGCTCGCCATCGGGGATGAAGCTCCAGGCATCCTCGCCGATGCGCCCATTCTCAATCAGCGGCATAGATTCTCTCCTTGAACGGGGCATGGCCGACGCGGCGGAGCGTGTCGATGAAACGCTCGCCCTCGCCCGTGCGGTTGGCGAGATAGACGTCGACGATGGCCTCGATGGCGTCCACCGCCTCGGTCTCGGTCACCGCCGGGCCGAGGATGTCGCCGATCTCCGTGGTCAGCGTCGGGTCGCCGCCGACGGTGATCTGGTAATATTCGGTGCCCTTCTTGTCGACGCCGAGGATGCCGATGGCGCCGACATGGTGATGGCCGCAGGCGTTGATGCAGCCGCTGATCTTGATCCCCAGCTCACCGATGGTGCGCTGGCGGACCGGATCGGCGAAGCGGGCGGAGATCGCCTGGGCCAGCGGGATCGCGCGGGCATTGGCCAGCGCGCAGTAGTCCAGACCAGGGCAGGCGATGATGTCGCCGATCAGCCCGGCATTGGCACTGCCGAGGCCGGCGGCGTCGAGCTGCTTCCACAAATCGTACAGCTCGTCCTTCTTGACGTGCGCCAGGACGAGGTTCTGGACGTGGGTGACGCGCAGCTCGCCGAAGCTGTGCCGCTCGGCCAGATCGGCGACGAGGTCCATCTGGTCGCAGGTGGCATCGCCGGGGATGCCGCCGGCCGGCTTCAACGAGATGGTGGCGATGGCATAGCCCGGCGCCTTGTGCTCCGCGACATTCACCTCAAGCCAGTTGGCGAAGGCCGGATCGGACGCCTTGGCGCGCTCCAGCGCTTCGGAATGGTCGGGCAGCTCCTCGAAGGGCGGCGGGGCGAAATGCTGGCGGACCCCCTCGACGATCTCCGGGTCCAGGCGGTACTTCGGCCCGCGCAGCCGCGCGAACTCCTCCTCGACCTCCTGGGTGAACTTCTCCAGCCCCAACTCGTGCACCAGGATCTTGATGCGCGCCTTGTAGATGTTGTCGCGGCGTCCGTACTGGTTGTAGACGCGCAGGATGGCTTCGAGATAGGCGACGAAGTCCTCCTCGGCCACCCACTCGCGCACCAGCTTGCCGACGAAGGGCGAGCGGCCGAGACCGCCGCCGACATAGAAGGAGAAGCCGGCCTCGCCCTTGTCGTTGCGCCGCGCCAGCAGGCCGACGTCGTGGATGCGCACCGCGGCGCGGTCGCTCTCGGCGCCGGAGATGGCGATCTTGAACTTGCGCGGCAGATAGGTGAACTCGGGGTGCATCGTCGTCCACTGCCGCAGGATCTCGGCATAGACTCGGCCGTCCACCACCTCATCCTTGGCGGCGCCGACGAAGGGGTCGGTGGTGACGTTGCGCACGCAGTTGCCGCTGGTCTGCAGCGCGTGCATGTCGACCTCGGCCAGCTCATGCAGGATGGCCGGGGTGTCCTCCAGCTTGATCCAGTTGTATTGCAGGTTCTGGCGGGTGGTGAAATGGCCGTAGCCGCGGTCGTACCGGCGCCCGATCTCCGCCAGCTTGCGCAGCTGGGTGGCCGACATCACGCCATAGGGCACGGCGATGCGCAGCATGTAGGCGTGAAGCTGGAGATAGAGGCCGTTCATCAGCCGGACCGGCTTGAACTCCTCCTCCGTCAGCTCGCCGGACAGCCGGCGCTCGACCTGTTTGCGGAACTGCTCGACGCGCTCGGCGACGAACTGCCGGTCGATCTCGTCATAGTGATAGATGCCGGCACGGGCGCCGGGCGCGATGTGGTTCATGTCGATCAACCCTCAGAGCCGCCGGAACGGCCGACGTTCATTCACTCGAACAGCCACTCAGGCGGCCTGCTTGCCCAGATCCAGACGGACGGTCGGGCCGGCGGTGCGGATGCGCTCGCGCATCGTCGCCGGGACCGGGACGCCGTCCTCCTCCACCACCTCGAAGGCGTAGATGTCGACGCCGAACTGCTCGCGCTCCGCCGTCGCCTTGGCGTCGGCCAGCACGGCATCCGCCTCGGAGCGCTGAAACAGCGCAGCCTCGGCGAAGGACTCGACCCACCGGCCGCCCTCGCCCAGGAACACGACTTCCCCGTCGCGCAGGCGGTTGGCGGTGATGGCTTTCATCGATCCTTCCTTCGATCGATCCTTGGCCGACATCTGGCTCTCCTGGCTGGTCGTTCTTGAACGCGTTTGGTGTCTTAACCCGAACCGACGGCGGTTCGGCAGTGAATTCGCCACAGATGGGTTTCGCGGAAGGCGGGCCGTTACGGCAGCCACTTCTCCCGGTCGATCAGGTCGCGGCTTTCGCGGGCGACCTCGGACATCGACGCGCCCTCCGCCCGGCGGCGGTTGCGAAGCTCGGCGATGGTGCGCAGCCGCTCCGCCCAGTCCTCCGGGAACAGGGCCTCCAGCCGCTGGCGCAGCAGGCTGGCGAGCGTCGGGCTGCGGCCGCCGGTGGAGACCGTCATCACCAGATCGCCACGCCGCACCACGGAGGGCGAATGGAAATCGCACAAGGGAATGACGTCCTCGACATTCACCAGCACCCGTCGCTGCCGCGCCAGTTCCGCCAGCGCCGTCTCGGTCTCCGCCCCCAGCCCCATCACATACAGCACGCCGACCCTGTCGAGATCGGATCCCTCCGGCAGAGCCCGCACCAGACGGTCGCCGGCGAGAGCCGCCAATTCCCCATCCGGCTCCGGTGAAAAGACCAGCGGATCCGCCCCGCCCTCGCGAAGCTGCGTCAGACGGCGCACCGCGAGCGGGCCGTTGCCGGCGAGCGCAATCGTCACCCGCGCCGGATCGAGCGCCAGCGGAATCATGCCCACCCCACCGAAACGGGCGAAATCGGGCTGGCGACTGCGGCGCCTATGACCGGGATCCTGTGCATGGCGGTATTTAGCCCGGCTGCCGCACGACAATCAACATATTTCACACAACGATTTGCAGCGCAGCACAAACCTATTAAACAAGTAGAGAATGTATTTACGTTGCGCGGGTTTTCCGCCGGTGTTAATGTGCAAACACAGTCATTAAACCTACATATTCAGTAGACTTAAAGGCCACCGCGAAAGGCAGCCGACGATGGACGCGGAAACACGGGTGAAGCATCTGACCGACAGCTACGGCACGCTGGAAGGCGCGCCGCTGCTGGCCGCCATGCATGAGCTGTTCGGCGGGCGGATCGCGTTGATGTCGTCCTTCGGGGCCGAATCCGCGGTGCTGCTGGCGCTCGCCGCCGAAGCGACGCCGGATTTCCCGGTTCTGTTTGTGAATACCGGCAAGCTGTTCGGCGAGACCCTGCGCTACCGCGACGAGCTGGTGAAGCGGCTGGGCCTCAGGGATGTGCGGGAGATCGGGCCGACCGCCGACGACCTCGCCGCCGGCGACAAGGACGGCATGCTGTTCACCCGCGACTACGACGCCTGCTGCCATCTGCGCAAGACGGTGCCGCTGGACCGCGCGCTGGCCACCGCCGGGCTGGAGGCCTGGGTGACGGGACGCAAGCGCTTCCAGTCCTCGACCCGCGCCGCCCTGCCCCTGTTCGAGGCGGAGGGCGGCCGCGTGAAGGTCAACCCGCTAGCCAACTGGGACAAGGCCCGGCTGGAGGAAGAGTTCACCCGGCGCGACCTGCCGCGCCACCCGCTGGAAGCCGACGGGTACCTGTCCATCGGCTGTTACACCTGCACCGAGCGAGTGGCGCCCGGTGCCGACCCGCGTTCCGGCCGCTGGGCCGGCAGCGCCAAGACCGAATGCGGCATACACACCATGATTGGAACCGCCCGATGAGCGCCGATCTCGACCAGCTCGAAAACCAGAGCATCTATATTCTGCGCGAAGCCTACAACCGCATCGACAAGCTGGCGATGCTCTGGTCGATCGGCAAGGACAGCAACGCGCTGCTGTGGCTCTGCCGCAAGGCGTTCTTCGGCCGCATTCCCTTCCCCGTCGTGCAGCTCGACACCGCCATGGAGCTGCCGGAGGTCTACGAGTTCCGCGACCGCATCACCAAGGAATGGGACCTCGACCTCAAGGTGGAGCAGTGCCCGCCCGAGGAGGAGATGGACCAGACCCTGCCGCCGCTGACCCGTGCCGCCGCGCGCAAGACGGAAGGTCTGAAGAACCTTCTGCGCGACCATGCGTACCAGGGGGTGATGGTCGGCATCCGCCGCGACGAGCAGGCGACCCGCGCCAAGGAACGCGTGTTCTCGCCGCGCTCGCTGGAAGGCGACTGGGACGTGAAGGACCAGCCGGCGGAGTTCTGGGACCATTACAAGACGCGCTTCCCCGAAGGCGTCCATGTCCGCATCCACCCGCTGCTGGCCTGGACCGAACTGGACATCTGGCGCTATTCGCAGCGCGAGGGGATTCCCATCGTCCCGCTGTACTTCGCCCGCGACGGCAAGCGTTACCGCTCGCTGGGTGAGAAGAACATCACCTTCCCGGTCGACAGCACCGCGTCCACCATCGACGAGATCATCGCCGAGCTTCAGGTGACCCGCGTGCCGGAACGCGCCGGCCGGGCGATGGACAACGAATCCGAAGACAGCTTCGAACGCCTGCGCAGCGTGGGGTACATGTAAGATGCCGCATTCTCAACTCCGCATCGTCATCGTCGGCCATGTCGACCATGGCAAGTCCACGCTGATCGGCCGCCTGCTGAACGACACCGGCAGCCTGCCGGACGGCAAGGTCGAGCAGGTCCGCGAGATGAGCCGCAAGCGCGGCATGCCGTTCGAGTGGGCCTTCGTGATGGACGCGCTCCAGGCCGAGCGCGACCAGGGCATCACCATCGACACCACGCAGATCCACTTCAAGACGAAGCAGCGCCCCTACGTCATCATCGACGCGCCGGGCCACACCGAGTTCCTGAAGAACATGGTGACCGGCGCCTCCCAGGCCGACGCCGCGCTGCTGGTGATCGACGCCGACGAGGGCGCGCTGGAACAGTCGCGCCGCCACGCCTTCCTGCTGCATCTGCTGGGCGTGCGTCAGGTCGCGGTCGTCGTCAACAAGATGGACAAGGTCGAGTTCTCCAGCCGCCGCTATGAGGTGGTGGCGCAGGAGATCAAGGACTATCTGGCCGAGCTGGGCCTCCAACCCAAGGCGGTGATCCCGGTCTCCGCCCGCAACGGCGACAACATCGTCACCCGCAGCGAGCAGGCCGACTGGTATCTCGGCCCCACGGTGATCGAGCAGCTCGACGCCTTCCGTCCGCAGCAGACCTCGCCCGACCAGCCGCTGCGTTTCCCGCTCCAAGACGTCTACAAGCCGGACGACCGCCGCATCCTGGCCGGCCGCATCGAGAGCGGGCGCCTGCGCGTAGGCGACACGCTGCACTTCTCGCCGACGGGCGCCAGCGCCAAGGTGGTCAGCATCGAGGCGTGGAACCATCCGGAAACGGTGCTGTCGGCCCAGGCCGGGCAGAGCATCGGCATCACGCTGGACAAGCGCATCTTCGCCGAGCGCGGCCACATCGCCCACCACCAGTCCGACGCCCCGACCCTGGCCCACCGGCTGAGCGTTCGGCTGTTCTGGCTGGTGTCGGACCCGCTGGTGGTCGGCAAGACCTACACGCTGAAGATCGCCACCGGAGAGCACCGGGTGACGGTGGAGCAGGTGACGGCGGTCATCAATGTCGAGGATCTGTCCAGCACCCCCGGCAAGGCGGTCCGCCGCAACGAGGTGGCGGAGGTCGTCCTGCGCTCCCGCTCGCCCATCGCGCTCGATCTGGCGTCGGACCTGCCGCGCACCGGCCGCGGCGCGCTGATCGACGGCAACGACGTGGTCGGCGGCTGCCTGGTGGTGGAGATCGAGGACGCCTCGGCGGCCAACATCACCGAGGTGTCGCACACCGTCTCGCTGGAGGAGCGCGCCCAGGCCAACGGCCACAAGGGCGGCATCGTCTGGCTGACCGGCCTGTCGGGTGCCGGCAAATCGACGCTGGCGATGGCGCTGGAACGCGCGCTGTTCGACCGCGGCTGGCAGACCTTCGTGCTGGACGGCGACAATGTCCGCAACGGCCTGAACGCCGGGCTGGGCTTCTCGTCGGATGACCGGGCGGAGAACATCCGCCGGGTGGCCGAGACGGCGAAGCTGTTCGCCGATGCCGGCATGGTGGTGATCGCCTCGCTGATCTCGCCGCTGAAGGCCGACCGGGCGCGGGCACGGGTGATCGGCGGCGAGCGCTTCCACGAGGTGCATGTCGCCGCCGACCTCGCCACCTGCGAGGAGCGCGACCCGAAGGGCCTCTACAAGAAGGCGCGGGCCGGCGAGATCGCCGAGTTCACCGGCATCTCGGCCCCCTACGAGGCGCCGGACCAGCCCGAACTGGTGATCGACACCGACGCGCTGAGCCGCAGCGAGGCGCTGGCCCAGTTGCTGGACTATGTCGACGAGACCTTGGGCAAGAACAGCCTGAAGTCGGAGAAAGAGCTGACCTATGTGATCTGAGGGCGTGATCTGAGGGTCGGCTTTATATGAGGTGAAGCGTCGGGCGCGGGGGAAAGACCGCGCCCGACGTGTTTTCAGACCGCCGTCCTTTCGCTGCGACACATCGCCGTCACGATCAGCGCCACGGTCGCCAGCGCCAGCGGGACGAAGGAGATGCGCAGCACGGCATCCCAGCCGTAGCTGGTCAACAGGCTACCGGAGGCAAAGGAACCGAAGGCCATGGTGCCGAAGACGAGGAAGTCGTTCAGCGACTGCACCCGTGTCTTTTCCTCCGGCCGGTGGCAGTCCAGCACAAGGGCGGAGGCGCCGAGGAAGCCGAAGTTCCACCCCATCCCCAGAAGGATCAGGCTAACCCAGAAATGGGTGACGTCCTGCCCGGCCAGCCCGGCAGCGGAAGCAGCGGCGATCAGCGTCAGCCCGATGGCGACGATGCGCGGAGCACCGAAGCGGGTTATCAGCCGCCCTGTGAAGAAGCTGGGGGCGTACATGGCGATGACGTGCCATTGCAGACCCAGATTGGCCGACTCTTGCGGCAGGCCGCACAACCGCATCGCCAGTGGGGCGGCGGTCATCAGGAAGTTCATCAGCAGGTAAGACACCACGCCGCAGATCACCGCGGTGATGAAGCGGGGCTGGCGTAGAATGGCTCCCAGCGGCCGGCCGCCGGCGACCTCCGCTGCGGTTGGCTTGGGAAGACGGACGCCCATCAGAACGAGCGCCGACAGCACAGCGGCGGCGGCCTGCGCGATGTACGTCGCGGCGAAAAGGTGAGGCAGCCACAGATTCATGGTGTGGGTAACCAGCTGCGGGCCGACGATGCCGGCGACCACGCCTCCCGCCATCACCGCCGACATGGCGCGCGGCCGGCGCTCTGCCGAGGTGCAGTCGGCGGCAGCGAAGCGGAAGGACAGCACCACGGCGGCATAGGCTCCAACGGGGATCATCGCCGCGCAGAACAGCCAGAACGACCCGAGCAGGATGGCGAGCGAGGACAGCAAACCCACAAGGACGCCGCATCCGGTCCCGCCCAGGAATGCCGTACGTCGGCCGAAACGCCGGGCGATGCTGCCGGCCGGCAGGGTGCAGATCGCCATGCCAACCACGAAGATGGAGATCGGCAGGGTCGCCAGCGCCGGGCTGGGGGCCAACGTGTTGCCGACGATGGCGCCGGTTGCATAGACGACCACCGCATTGGCGCCGGCAAGCGCCTGCGCGATGACCAGCCGGGCGATGTTGCCAAACTCATTTGCCCGGGGGACCTGTGACGCAGGCTCGATCCGGGCGGTGGCTTCGGCTTGCGACATGGGGCTCCTCGGACGGCGCGGCGGCGGGTGGCGCCGACGGGTCGGCCGCCCCAGGATTAGCGGCGCGGCGGCATCAACAGAAATGGTTTGTCCGCATGGTTCAAATGATCGGATGACATGAATGCTGGAGTTGCGGAAGTTTCGCGATCCAGTGGGGAGGAGGTGTTGGCGGACCACCCCGTCGGCTTCCTGGCATCGAGAAGGGAAGCTGGATGGAGGCGAAGCGACTCTGGACTCTGCCACGGCGCACATCCTGTGGCATAAGGGGCCGCCTTCACGCTTTTCGCGCATCACGCCTTAAGGACCCCTGCCGCCCATGATCCGCTTCGATAACGTCAGCAAGCAGAACGGCCACCGCATCCTGTTCCTGGAGGCCTCCGCGGCGCTCAACCGGGGCGAAAAGATCGGGCTGGTCGGTCCGAATGGTGCCGGCAAGACCACCCTGTTCCGCATGATCACCGGCGAGGAGCAGCCGGACGGCGGTCAGGTGGCGATCGAGAAGCAGGTCAGCATCGGCTATTTCAACCAGGATGTCGGCGAGATGTCCGGCCGCAGCGCGGTGGCGGAGGTGATGGACGGCGCCGGGCCGGTCAGCGTCGTCGCCGCCGAACTGGCGGAGCTGGAAGCTGCCATGGCCGACCCTGACCGTGCCGACGAGATGGATGCCATCATCGAACGCTACGGCGAGGTCCAGGCCCGCTTCGACGAGTTGGGCGGCTACGAGCTGGAGGGCAAGGCGCGCGAGGTGCTGGCGGGCCTCAGCTTCAGCCAGGAGATGATGGACGGCGACGTCGGCGGGCTGTCGGGCGGCTGGAAGATGCGCGTGGCGCTGGCCCGCATCCTGCTGATGCGCCCCGACGCCATGCTGCTCGACGAGCCGAGCAACCATCTGGACATCGAAAGCCTGATCTGGCTGGAAGGTTTCCTGAAGGGCTACGAGGGCGCGCTGCTGATGACCTCGCACGACCGCGAGTTCATGAACCGCATCGTCACCAAGATCATCGAGATCGATGGCGGAACGCTGACCAGCTATTCCGGCGACTACGGCTTCTACGAGAAGCAGCGGGCGCTGAAGGAGAAGCAGCAGGAGGCGCAGTTCGAACGCCAGCAGGCGATGCTGGCGAAGGAGCTGAAGTTCATCGAGCGCTTCAAGGCCCGCGCCTCGCACGCCTCCCAGGTGCAGAGCCGGGTGAAGAAGCTGGACAAGATCGAACGCTTCGAGCCGCCCAAGCGCCGCCAGGTCGTGACCTTCGATTTCCCGCCGGCCCCGCGCTCCGGCGACGACGTGGCAGTGCTGAAGAACGTCCACAAGGGCTATGGCAGCCGGTCCATCTATGAAGGACTGGACCTGACCATCCGCCGCAAGGAGCGCTGGTGCGTGATGGGCGTCAACGGCGCCGGCAAATCGACCCTGCTGAAGCTGATCGCCGGGACGACCGACCCCGACAGCGGCACCGTCACCGTCGGCGGCAGCGTCAAGATGGGTTATTTCTCCCAGCACGCGATGGAGCTGCTGGACGGCGACCAGACCATCTTCGAGGCGCTGGAGGCGCATTTCCCGCAGGCCAGCCAGGGCTCGCTGCGGGCGCTGGCCGGCTGTTTCGGCTTTTCCGGCGACGATGTGGAGAAGCGGTGCCGCGTGCTGTCGGGCGGCGAGAAGGCCCGGCTGGTGATGGCGATCATGCTGTTCAACCCGCCTAACTTCCTGGTGCTGGACGAGCCGACCAACCACCTGGACCTCGACACCAAGCAGATGCTGATCCAGGCGCTGGCGGCCTATGAGGGCACCATGCTGTTCGTGTCGCACGACCGTCATTTCCTGGCAGCCCTCTCCAACCGCGTGCTGGAGCTGACGCCGGAGGGCATCCACCAGTATGGCGGCGGCTACACCGAGTATGTCGAGCGCACCGGCCAGGAGGCGCCGGGGCTGCACAGCTGATCTCCTGCCCCTCCCATCACTCCAAGTGAACGCCCCCTTCAGAACAAGTCATTGGTCGTGAAGTCCGCCGGGGCGTAGCATCGCCCACGTTGTCGAGACAGCGGAGGCGGACATGCCCTCTCTCACGGATTCCCTTGAATTGTTGGGGCTGCGGTCGCCGGTGATCCAGGCGCCGATGGCGGGGGGCGGCGACACGCCGGCCCTGGTCGCCGCGGTCAACGAGGCCGGCGGGCTCGGCTTCGTCGGTGCCGCCTATCTGACCGGGGAGCAGATCGCCGAGCGAGCGCTCGCCATCCGTCAGCGCACCGCCCTGCCCTTCGGCATCAACCTGTTCGCGCCGACGCCGGCGCCCGGACCGGCGCCAATGATGGCCGAGGCGCTGGCCCGCGTGAGGCCCTTCCATGCCGAACTCGGACTGCCGGAGGCGGAGGAGCCCGCCTATGGCGGCGACGCGTTCGACCGGCAGGTCGCCGCCCTGCTGGACAGCGGAGCCGCCTTCTACAGCGTCACCTTCGGGCTGCCGCCGGCCGACAGCGTGGCGGCGGCCAAGGCGCGCGGCATGCGGGTGCTGGGCACCGCGACCACGGTGGCGGAGGCGGTGGCCCTGGAACAGGCTGGCGTCGATGCGGTGATCGCCCAGGGCAGCGAGGCCGGCGGGCATCGCGGCAGCTTCATCGGCGATCCGGCAGCCAATCTGGTCGGCACGATGGCGCTGGTGCCGCAGGTGGCCGATGCGGTGGGCGTGCCGGTGATCGCGTCGGGCGGCATCATGGACGGGCGCGGCATCGCCGCGGCGCTGGCGCTGGGCGCGACCGCGGTGCAGATGGGCACGGTGTTCCTGACCACCGGCGAGGCCGGCATCCCCGAGGCGCACAAGGCCGCCATCCTGGCGGCGCGCGAGGACCAGACCCGCATCACCCGCGCCTTCTCCGGCCGGCCGGCACGCGGGATCGTCAACCGCTTCATGGAAACGGTGGAGGACCCGGAGGCGCCCGAGGCGGTGCTGCCCTTCCCCTTGCAGAACGCGCTGACCCGCCCTCTGCGCACCGCCGCCGGCAAGGCCGGCCGGGCGGAGTTCCTGTCGCTGTGGGCCGGACAGGGGCTGACACTGGCGCAGCGGCGACCGGCGGGGGAACTGATGGCGGAGTTGCTGCGCGGGACTGAGGAGGTACGGCGCAGGCTTGCCGTCTGACTGGATAAGCGGGCCGGCCTGCTCAGACGGCCTCGGCCGTCACCCGGTTGCGGCCGCTGCGCTTGGCGGCGTAGAGCGCCTGGTCGGCGCGGCGGACCAGCGTCAGGGCCGGTTCGCCGGGGCGGAACTGGGCGACGCCGACCGACAGCGCGACGGTGCCGTAATTGGCATTGCGCGCCTTGTTCACGATCTGGCGGCCACCGACGAAGGCCCGCACCTGCTCCGCCAGCTTGGTGGCGTTCTCCAGGCTGGTGCGCGGCAGGATGATTGCGAATTCCTCCCCGCCATAGCGGGTGGCGGTGTCGCGGCCCTTGATGCATTCGGTCAGCATGCGGGCGACCAGCTTCAGC
This sequence comes from Azospirillum sp. A23, assembly GCF_042938965.1. Taxonomy (NCBI): domain Bacteria; kingdom Pseudomonadati; phylum Pseudomonadota; class Alphaproteobacteria; order Rhodospirillales; family Azospirillaceae; genus Azospirillum; species Azospirillum sp. A23. The sequence continues at coordinate 1,841,595 of NZ_CP170667.1, forward strand.
ACATGGTCGCCGACCAGATGGCCATGGGTGTCGTTGAAGCTCTTGAAATGGTCGATGTCGACCATCAGCAGCGACAGCGGCTGCTCGTCGCGCACCGACGCCTCCATCGCCTTCTCCAGCATCAGGTCGAAGGCCTTGCGGTTGCCGATGCCGGTCAGCCCGTCGGTCAGCGCCTCGCGCCGCGCGCTGTCCAGGCTGACCCGCATCTCCGCCAGCTGCTGGCTCGATTCCTGAAGTTGCAGTTGAAGCGCCGTCTGCCGGTCGACGATCTCCTTGGTCTCCGCGGCGATGGCGGCGACCATGGCGCGCAGTTCCAACAGGCTGAGCGGCTGGTCAAGCTCCTCCCGGAAGCCGGACAGGGCATTGCCGTAGCGCTCCGTCTCCGACCCGACATTGCCCAGCTGCTCCAATATGCGCCCCAGGGCATAACGGGCCTTGTCGGAGGTCTCACGGATCGCCTGGGCTTCGGCGTCCATGGTGAAGAAGCGCTTGTACAGCTCGTCGCACAGCGTCTGCGAGGCGGCCAGCCCATCGCGGCGCGCCAGATCGATGGCGCGGGTCAGATCCGGGTTGTTGCCGCTGTAATAGACGTACCAGAGCGTGAAGTTTTCCGGGGTGGCTGGCAACCGGTCGGACAGCATCCGCTCCATGGCCTTCGCGGCAAGGCCGCTGGAACGCTCGAAATCCTCCGCAGTTGCCACGACCGCCGTCCGTCCAAAATCATTCGATTTCGAACGGTACGCGGCGCAAGCCCTTACGGCAAGAAGGTTTTTGGGAACAGGGCGAGATGTTACAACCGCTCTGGTTGTGCACTATCCGATTAATTGCATTGCCCGACTGAACTCTCGGCGCAGATATGCTTGCCGTCGGTCCAGCGTGCCCCCGACAGGTCGGCATGGCGCAGATCGGTGCCGGACAGCTTCGCTCCCGTCAGGTCGGCGCGCGCCAGCGACGCCCCCACCATCTTGGCATTGCGCAGGTCGGCCTCGCGGAAGCTGGCGCCGGTCAGGTCGGCGCGGGTGAAATCGGCCTCGATCAGCCGGGCCTTGTCGAAGACCGCGCCGGGGGCGGTGGCGCTGATGAACTTGGCACGGTAGCCGTCGGCATCGGTCAGCTTCGCCTCGCCCAGGCTGGCGCGCTGAAAGCTCGCATCGCGCAGCATGGCGCCGCTGAGATCGACACCGGTCAGCGTCTGCCCCTCCAGCGAGCAGCGGCGCCAATTGACCTTCGGCTGCGCCGCCTCGGTGCAATCGGCCAGCGCCGGGCCCACGGAAAGGACGGCCAGCACGGCCGCGGCCGCGGCCGCGGTAAGAATGCCGGAACGGATGCGGAAGCGAAGCGGCGGGACGGGTGCGGTTCTCATCCCTCGATAGATGGGGGCACCGCCGCTCAACTCAACCATCGGGCCGCTGCAAGCAGGGCTTGCGGTTATCCGGCGGTTCGGGAACCGTCCAACCGGGCAACAGCACGCCCCGCCTGCGGCGGCCGGGGAAGGGCGGCATGGGTCGCCGCCTGTCCGGCCAGCACAGCCGCGACGGCCGGTGGGAAGGGGCCGGTCTTCCGCGTGCCGAGATCGACGTGCAGCAGCATGACCTCGGCCGTCGCCGCCAGCCAGCCCTCCTCTGCATGCCGCATCTCGTGGAACAGGTGCAGCCGCTTGGCGTCGGCGCCGAGCAGCAGCGAGTCGAACCGCAGCGGCGTCCCTTCGGTCACCTCGCGGGCGTAGGTCAGGTGGGCATCGACGACGAAGACCGACCGGTTCTCCGCCGTGACATAAGCCTTGCCGATCCCGAAGCGGTCCAGCACGGCATCCGTCGCGTGGTCGAAGGCCAGCAGGTAATAGGCAACGTTCATGTGCCCGTTGTAGTCGATCCACTCCGGACGGACGGTTTCGCGGTGGAGGGTCAGGGGGGCGTCGAGGGTCATGTACAGGATCCAGCGGAAGACGAAATGGTGAGTGCGATGCTGTCCCGGATTGCTTCTATCTCGTCAAGCCAGCCGTGCACCTCGTCCGAGGTCGGTTCGTCGGAGACATCGCCCGCCTCACCCGGATACCGGTACAAGGTAGCGAAGGCGGTGAAGCGCCCGAGGGGCGATAAGCGTATCCGGATCGGCAGATCAGGCGGAATACGCATGACGAGCAAATCGATGTCGTGGGAACGGGGGACGTCGAGGTCCAGCTAAACCAGAACCGCCTTAACCAGCTTTTCCGCAGCCTGCTGGCAATGGTAGGTGGCGGCCGGGACGATTGGATCCGGAACGGACAGGCAGGCCCGGCCTGCGCGCAGGTCGACGGTCGCCGTCGCCAACCATGCTTCGGGGCCGACTCTAAGCCCCATAGACACGCACCCCCTCATGCGTGGCCTTGTAACTCAACGTGCCGACCTGATTCCTGTTCGCTTCGAAAAAAGAGCGGCGACAGGGCACGATGTCAGCCGGAATGCCGGTCCCGGACTTGGCCGCATGGGCGAACACGGCCGACCGCCGTTCCTTCGGTGCATCGTCCGGGACGATCACCAGCAGGTCGTAATCGCTGTCCTCGTCGAAGTCGCCACGCGCCCGGCTGCCGAACAGGTAGACGGCTTCCGGCTCCAGGGCCGGGACGATCCGGTCCAGCAGGATTTGCAGCTTCTCGTCGTTCCGCGTGTCGACCACAGCCATGGGGTGCCTCCACCACCAATCCTAACACGGAACGGGCGGCGGAGGATCATCCCATGGACCGGGGGCCTTACACCGAGAAGTACTTGGCCCGCGGGTGGTGCAGGACGATGGCCGAGGTGCTCTGCTCGGGATGGAGCTGGTCCTCGTCCGACATCTCGATGCCGATGCGGCCGGCGTCCAGCAGCTTCAGCAGCTGCTCCTGGTCCTTCAGGTTCGGGCAGGCCGGATAGCCGAAGCTGTAGCGGCTGCCGCGGTAGGACTGCTGCAACAGCTTCTCCTTGTCGCGGCTGTCCTCGGCGCCATAGCCAAGCTCTGCACGGATGCGGGCATGGACATATTCCGCCATCGCCTCGGTCATCTCCACCGACAGGCCGTGCAGGTAGAGATAGTCCTGATAGCGGTTCTCGGCGAACCACTCGCGCGCCACCTCGGCGCAATGCTGGCCCATGGTGACGACCTGGAGGCCGAGCACGTCACGCTCCGGATCGGTCACGTCGCGCAGGAAGTCGGCGATGCACTCGCCATCCTCCTTGCCCTGACGGGGCAGCGAGAAACGCGCAGCCTCGGTGGTGCCGTCCTCCTCGAACAGGATGACGTCGTTGCCGTCGGCCGCCGCCTTCCAATAGCCGTAGACGGCGGTCGGGCGCAGGATTTCCTCCTTCGCCGCGATCTGGAGAATGCGGTCGAGCACCGGCCGCAGCTCCTTCTTCGCCCACTCCTTGAACTCCTCGAAGGACTTGCCGTCCTTCCGGTAGCCCCATTGCAGCTGGTAGAGCATCCGCTCGTTCAGGTAGGTGACCAGCGTCTTCAGCGGCACATGGTCGATCAGCTTCGGCCCCCAGAAGGGCGGGGTCGGCACCGGCACGCCCTCGGCCAGCCGGTGACGGCGGGCGCGGACGGCGTCCTTGTCGACCGGGCCGGTGGCGGCGCTGGTCGCCTGCCCCAGCACGCGGCGGCGGTTGGTCGCCTTGCCGGCGCGCTTGGCCTGCTGGATGGCGAGCTGCTGGTCGAAGCTGCCCTCCACCACCTTGTCCATCAGGGTCAGCCCGTCGAAGGCATCGCCGGCATAGGCGACGCGGCCCGAGCCGTAGGAGGCCACGCAGTCGCCCTCGACATAGGCGCGGGTCAGTGCCGCGCCGCCGAGCAGGACCGGCACCTCCAACCCCTCGCGGGTCATCTCCTCCAGGTTCTCGCGCATCACCACGGTGGACTTCACCAGCAGGCCGGACATGCCGATGGCGGTGGCCTTGTGTTCCTTGGCGGCCTGGATGATGGCGGTCACCGGCTGCTTGATGCCGAGATTGACCACCTTGTAGCCGTTGTTGGTCAGGATGATGTCGACGAGGTTCTTGCCGATGTCGTGGACGTCGCCCTTGACGGTGGCGAGAACCAGCGTGCCCTTCTGCTGGCCCTCGATCTTCTCCATGTGCGGCTCCAGCCACGCCACCGCGGCCTTCATCGTCTCGGCCGACTGGAGCACGAAGGGAAGTTGCATCTTGCCGGCGCCGAACAGCTCGCCCACCACCTTCATGCCGTCGAGCAGGTAGGTGTTGATGATCTCCAGCGGCGGATGGCTCTTCATCGCTTCGGCCAGATCGTCCTCCAGCCCGGTGCGGTCGCCGTCGACGATGCGCTCCTTCAAGCGCTCCTCGACCGTCTCGGCCCGCGCCTTCTTCTTGGCGTCCGCCGCTTTTCGACCTTCAAACAGGGCGATGAAGGCCTGGAGCGGATCGTAGCCTTCCGCACGGCGGTCGAAGATCAGATCCTCGGCGGTCTTGACCTCCTTCTCGGGGATCTGGTGCAGCGGCAGGATCTTGGAGACATGGACGATGGCGCCCGTCATCCCCTTCTTCACCGCATGGTCGAGGAAGACCGAGTTCAGCACATGGCGCGCCGCAGCGTTCAGGCCGAAGGAGACGTTGGACAGGCCGAGGATGATCTGGCAGCCGGGCATCTCGCGGGCAATCGCCTCGATGCCCTCCAGAGTCCAGATGGCGAGCTTGCGGTCGTCCTCGTTGCCGGTGGCGATGGTGAAGGTGAGCGGGTCGAACAGCAGGTCCGACGGGGCGAGGCCGTACTCGTTCACCGCCAGATCGTAGAGCCGCTTGGCGACCTCCAGCTTGCGGTCCGGCGTCTTCGCCATGCCCTCTTCATCGATGGTCAGGGCGATGACGGCGGCGCCGAACTTCTTGGCCAGCGCCAGACGCTGCCTCGCCGGCTCCTCGCCGTCCTCGAAGTTGATCGAGTTCAGGATCGCCTTGCCGCCATAGAGCGCCAGCGCCTGCTCCAGCACCTTGTACTCGGTCGAATCGATGACCAGCGGCGCCGTCACCGAGCCGGAGAAGCGGGAGATCACCGCGTTCATCTCCGCCACCTCGTCACGGCCAACGAAGGCGGTGCAGACGTCGAGCGAATGGCTGCCCTCCTTGACCTGCTCGCGCGCCATCTCGACGCAACCGTCCCAGTCGTTCTTCTCCTGCAACTCGCGCCACTTCTTGGAGCCGTTGGCGTTGCAGCGCTCGCCGATGGCGAAGAAGGCGTTCTCCTGGCGCAGCGTCACCTGGGAGTAGAGCGAGGCCACCGCCGGCACCCAATGGACGGTGCGGCCCTTCGGCGCCGGACGGTGCGAGCCGGCCGGGGCCAGCTTGCGCAGCATCTGGTTCGCCGCCGCGATGTGCGGGACGTTGGTGCCGCAGCAGCCGCCGACGAGGTTGACCCCGTCTTCGCCGACGAAGCGCTCCAGCCAGTGGGCGAAGTCGTCGGCGCGCAGCGGATAGTGCGTCTTGCCGTCGACCAGTTCGGGCAGGCCGGCATTGGGCTGGACCGAGATCAGGCCCGGCCAGTTCTGCGACAGCCAGCGCACATGCTCGCTCATCTCCAGCGGGCCGGTGGCGCAGTTCAGCCCCATCAGCGGCACGTCGAGCGCCTGGATGACGGTGGCCGCCGCGGCGATGTCGGTGCCGACCAGCAGCGTCCCGGTGGTCTCCACCGTCACCTGGACGAAGACGGGTGTGTCGGACTTCGCTTCCAGCCGGGCCCGCTTGATGCCATTGACGGCGGCCTTGATCTGCAAGGGGTCCTGGCAGGTCTCGACCAGGATGGCGTCGGCACCGCCGGCGATCAGGCCGGCGGCCTGGACATAGAAGCTGTCCTCCGCCGGCTGATAGGCGATGTGGCCCAGGCTGGGCAGCTTGGTGCCCGGCCCTATGGAGCCGATGACGAAGCGCAGCTGGCCGTCCTTGAAGCTTTCCGCCGCCTCGCGCGCCAGTTCGACCGCGCGCTGGTTGATCTCGAAGGCCTTCTCGGAGATGCCGAACTCGCCCAGCGTCACCGGCGAGGCGCCGAAGGTGTCGGTCTCCACCATGTCCGCGCCGGCCTCGAAATAGCCGCGGTGGATGTCGCGCACGATGTCCGGGCGCGACAGGGGCAGGATGTCGGTGCAGTTCTCGTGCCCCCAGTAATCCTTCTCGACGTCGAGGTCGAGCGCCTGGATGCGGCTGCCGAACCCGCCGTCGCAAAGCAGAACACGGTCACGCAGGGTGTCGAGGATGTGGGCCATGGGAATGCGTCTTGTCCGTTATTTGGCGGGTTCGGGGCAGAAAAGGCAGGGTCAGGTCTCAGGTCAGGCCGTGGCGGTTCAACGGCCACCAGTCCTCGTCGAGAAGCTGGTCCAGGGAATAGGGGCAATCTGGCGGAAGCAGGTCGGCGGGCACCCCGTCCTGCTCAAGCCCCTCCATCGCATAGTCGCGGCCACGCCGGTAAGACTTGGCAAGGTCGATCCTGCTGCGCAGGCTGGGGCTGTCCTCCAGACCGTCATTCGCCTGGTCGCGCTGTTCGCGGACGGTGCGGCGCCAGTTGCCGCGCGGATCTGCGGCTGGAGAGTATTCCAGTTTCAGCAGATGCTCGATCACACGGACCAGCGCGCTTTCGACCGCGCGCAATTCGGACCGGCCCATGCTCTCGATCTCCTCCGCGACATTCTCCCAGTCGATGGGCGTGTTGATGCGCTCGCGCGCCGCCTCGCGGAGCAGGCGTGCCTGCTCCTCGGTCCAGGCGAGGAAGTCGGTGTCGTATCCGATCCGGCTGTCCATGGCGTCAGTCCTCCAGCCCATGCCGGTTCGGCGGCCACCAGTCGGGATCGCGCAGATCCTCCAGGGCGTAGGGGCAATCCTTCGGCAGCGCGTCGATGGCGATGCTGTCGTCCTGGCAGGCGTCGTCGCGACCGTCCAGCCACGCCTTTCCCAGGATCTCGGCGGGCCAGCGCTGCAGGCTCGGATGGTCTTCCAGCTTGTCCTGCAGATGGCGGCGGGCCTTGGCCACGGAGATCCGCCATTTCCGGCGCGGATAGGGGTCGGGCGACTGTTCGAGTTTCAGAAGATGCTCGATCACCGTGGCCAGATGGCTGCGGATCGCGTCCTTGACCTGCCCGCCCATGATGTCGAGTTCCTCGGCGATGTGCTCCCAGTCGATGGGCGAGTTGGAGCGTTCGGTCGCCGCTTCGCGCAGCAGCCGCGCCTGTTCCTGGGTCCAGGCGTAGAAGTCCGTGTCGTATCCGATCCGGCTGTCCATGTCATCGCCCTCCCGCGACAATTCGCCGTCCCAGCGTAGCACAGGGCGGCGGGCGGCGCCCTACCCCGCCACCGCCGCCGCGGCCGGAGCGGCCTTCGCCTTCACGCCCAGCATGCGGCAGATGGCGATGGTCAAATCCGACCGGTTCAGCGTGTAGAAATGGAAGTCGTTCACGCCCTGCGCCTGCAAGGCCTGGCACTGCTCCGCCGCCACCGTCGCGGCGACGAGCTGGCGGGTTTCCGGATCGTCGTCCAACCCCTCGAAGGTCTCGGCCAGCTTCGCCGGCATGGAGGCGCCGCACTTGCCGGCGAACTCCACCGCGCGGGCGAAGTTGGTGATCGGCAGGATGCCGGGGACGATCGGCACATGGATGCCGGCCGCCGCACAGCGGTCGAGGAAGCGGAAATAAGCGTCGTTGTCGAAGAAGAACTGGGTGATGGCCCGGGTGGCGCCGGCATCGACCTTGCGCTTCAGGTTGTCCAGGTCGAACTGGGCGTTGGGCGCTTCCGGATGGCTTTCCGGATAGGCCGCCACCGAGATCTCGAAGTTGGCGATGCGCTTCATCCCCGCCACCAGATCGGCGGCATAGGCGTAGCCGCCGGGGAAGGGCTCATACTGTCCGCCGACACCGCCCGCGGTCTCCGGCGGGTCGCCGCGCAGCGCCACCAGATGGCGGATGCCGGCATCCCAATAGGTGCGGGCGATGGCGTCGATCTCGTCGCGGGTGGCGCCGACGCAGGTGAAATGGGCGGCGGCCGGGATGCCGGTCTCGTCCTGGATGCGGCAGACGGTGGCGTGGGTGCGCTCGCGCGTCGATCCGCCGGCACCGTAGGTCACCGACACGAAGCTGGGCGACAGCGGGGCCAGCCGCCGGATCGACTGCCACAGGCTCTGCTCCATCTTCTCCGACTTGGGCGGGAAGAACTCGAAGCTGATGGACGGCAGCGCAGAGGTGGGCGCGGTCATGACGGAACTCCGCTGAGCGAGTGGGCGGTCTTCGGGAAGGAAATGGCGGCGCCGGCCGCAAGGCGGGTGGCCGGCCAGACGGAAACGGTCAGCGGGTCGCCCGGCAGTTGCACCACCGGGCCGCAGTCGAGGCCGGACTGGCGGCACCAGCCGGCGACCTCGGCATCGGAGAAGCCCAGGCGGCGGTGCGCATGCTCCTCGCGCAGGGCTTCCAGATGGTGGGGGGCGAAATCGACGATCAGCAGCAGCCCGCCGGGGCGCAGGACCCGCGCCGCCTCGGCCAGCACGCCGGCCGGCGATTCGGTGTAGTGCAGCACCTGATGGATCACCGCGGCGTCGAAGGAGCCGGAGGGGAACGGCAGCTGGTACATGTCGGCCTGACGGACATGGCAGTGGCGCAGGCCAGCCTCCTCCAGCCGGTTGCGGGCGACGGCCAGCATCTCGCGCGACTGGTCTACCCCGATCGCGCGATGGACGCGCCCGGCGAGCACCTCCAGCATCCGTCCGGTGCCGGTGCCGATATCCAGCAGCTCCTCCACCCCCTCTTCCGGGAACAGGCGCAGCAGAGCGGCCTCGACCTCGCCTTCCGCAACGTGAAGGGAGCGGATTTCGTGCCAGCGCGCGGCATTCTCACGGAAATAGGCGGCGGCGCTTTCCGAGCGGGACCGCTTGATGGCGTCCAGCCGCTCCAGATCGAGGATGAGGGTGGCGTCGTCCGCGGGGATGGCGTCGACCAGAACGCGCGCCAGCTCGGCCGACTGCCCCTTCTCGGCCAGCCGGTAGAAGGCGAAGGTCCCCTCGCGGAAGCGGTCGAGCAGGCCGGCGTCGCACAGAAGCTTCAGGTGGCGCGAGACGCGCGGCTGGCTCTGGCCCAGGATCTGGGTCAGCTCGGTCACCGTCAGCTCGCCATGCGCGCAGAGTGCCAGCAGCCGCAGTCGCGTCGTTTCGGCCGCCGCCTTCAGCGTCGCAAGCAGATCGTCCATCGCCTCACGTCCGATTCGGGCCAGGAAAGGGGCCGGCCGGACGGGACACCCCGCCCCGCCGGCCTGGATACAGATATAAAGATATCTTTATGCGTCGTAAACCGCTTTTCTCAGCCGCCTGCGCCGACACCCGCGGCAGGTCCGCGCCGGCCGGCCCAGGTGCCGGCAGTCCGCGGCGGAAAGCGGCAGGATGAAAGCTCTCCCGCCGCATTGCGGCAAAGCCGACACAGTCGCCGCAGGCTCTCCGGCGCCATGCCGGCGCATGCTGGTCAAAAGGCGAAGCCTGTGTTAGGTCAGGAAACGGTGGAAATTCTGCGATATCTCGCCCAATCTTCCTCCCGACCGCGTAGCCACCTTGCCAGGGTTGAGGACTCCAGCCATCGGGGTCTTCAGTTGTGGACAGGAGATGCGGCGACCCGCACCGAGTCGAGCCCACAGATAAAGAGCCGTCGCACATGAAGCTGGCCAGCCTTTCCCGCTCCCTCCTCCGTTCGGCCACCGTGGTGGCCTTCGCCCTGACGGCCACGGCCTGCGCGACCAACCCGGGCGACTCGGGTGCTACGGATGCGGCCTATCAGGTCAGCGATCCGCTGGAGATCCCCAACCGCTTCGTCTTCGCCGCCAACGAGGCGGCCGACGTGCTGGTGATCCGCCCGGCGGCCGAAGTCTATGTGGGGGTCGTGCCCGATCCGGTGCGCGACGCCATCCACAACTTCATCGACAACCTGATGTCGCCGCTCTACATCGCCAACAACCTGCTGCAGGGCAATGTGGAGGGGGCGACCAACGCCACCGGCCGCTTCCTGACCAACACCATCCTGGGCGCTGGCGGCATCGCCGACGTCGCGTCGCAGGCGGGCATCCCGCATGCGCCGGAGGATTTCGGCCAGACGCTGGCGGTGTGGGGCGTTGGCGACGGTCCGTATCTAGTCCTGCCGCTGCTGGGTCCGTCGAACCTGCGCGACACCGCCGGCTACGCCGTCGACACCGTGGGCGACCCGATCCGCATCTGGGCCTACGCCAACGACCACAAGGGCGCCTATATGACGCGCGGCATCGTCAGCGCCGTCGACCGCCGGTCGGAGGTTCTGAAGGAGGTCGACGACCTGCGTCGCAACTCGCTGGACTTCTACGCCACCGTGCGCAGCCTGTACCAGCAGCAGCGCCGGGCGGCGATCAACAACAACAAGGCCGGCACGACTCCGGAATTCCCGGACTTCACCACCGCGCCGAAGCCCTAATCGGTTCTTAAAAGACTCTGCGGCCTCGCCCATCGTGACCACCGCACGCCACCCTCCGGGGATGGGTGCGGCGGTCGGGCTGGCGGGCCGGCGGGGTGCGCCGGACGTTGGGGCAGAATCGAAAACCTCCTCCAAAAGCATCCAGCGGCAGCCCAAAGGCCAGATGACCGTTGACAAAGCCCCAGCAACAGCCACTTTTCGCCCCATCATGCTGACACGCCGCCAGTTTGTCGCGTCCGCTGCCCTGCTCGCGGTGAGCGGTTGGGCCGGGCACTCTCTCATCTCTCCCGCAGCCGCGCAAACCGCGGACCAGGGGGCAAGCGCGTTCATCCAGAAGCTGGGGAACGACGCCATCGCAACCTTCTCGGACAAGAGCCTGTCGCGCGATCAGGCGATCCAGCGCTTCCGTACGCTGCTGTACGCCGGCTTCGACGTGCCGTACATCGGCCGCTGGGTGCTGGGCCGCTACTGGAACAGCGCCAACGAGGCGCAGCGGACCGAATACCAGAAGCTGTTCGAACAGCTGATCGTCAACACCTATGCCGAGCGTTTCGTCGAGTATTCCGGCGAGACGTTCAAGATCGCCGGCGTCGGCCCGGCCGGTGAGGCGGACAGCATGGTAACGACGCAGATCGTCCGTCCCAACGGCCCGCCGGTGAATGTCAGCTGGCGTGTCCGCAAGGCCGGCGCCGACTACAAGATCATCGACGTGGTGGTGGAGAATGTCAGCATGGGCGTGACCCAGCGGCAGGAATTCGCCTCCGTCATCGAACAGAATGGCGGCCGCGTCGACGGGTTGATCCAGGCGCTGCGCCAGAAGGTCGGCCGCACCGGCTGACCGGTCCACAGCATCCCCCTACCGCGAAGCCCGGCCCCGTATTGGAGCCGGGCTTCGTCGTTTCAGGCCTCCGATGCGGCCTTTGCGGCGTCGGCCGATGCCATGTCGTCCTCCCCGGCCTCCGCAGCGCCGACATTGCCTGTTTCCGGGCGGGTTTCCGGCAGAAGCAGCGCCGCGAGCAGCAGGGCCACGCCCGCAGCCGCGGCCAGCATCAGGAAGGCGGCGCTGTACCCCTCCCGCACCACCATCTGTCCGGCGGCGGCGGTGCTGAGCGCGGCGCCGATGCCCTGGAGGGTGGCGATGGCGCCCTGGCTGACATTGAAGCGCCCGGTCCCTTCGGTCAGATCGGCGACCACCAGCGGGAACAGCGCGCCGAACAGCCCGGCACCGACCCCGTCCAGCAGTTGGACGCCGACCAGCCAGGCGGAGTTGTCCGACAGGGTGTAGAGAACACCGCGCACGGGCAGGACCAGGAAGGCGGCCAGCAGCAGCGGCTTGCGCCCCCAGCGGTCGGCCCTGGCGCCCACCAGCATCGCCATCGGCACCATGACCAGCTGTGCGGCGACGATGCAGAACGACATCAGGCTGGTGCCCAGCGCCGGATCCTTCATCGCCAGCTTCTGGCCGACCAGCGGCAGCATCGCCGCATTGGCGAAATGGAAGAGGGCGGCGCATCCGCCAAAGATCAGCAACGGACGGCAGCTCAGGATGACGCGCAGCCCGGACGGCGTCTCGCGGCCGCCGCCATGGTCGCCGCTATGCAGCCCGCGGGCGACCGCATGGTCGATGGCGTTGGCGGGGATGCCGGCCGTCGCGGCGATGCTGCACAGCGCCATCACGGTCATCAGCCAGAACACCGCGATGGGTCCAAAGGCATAGGCCGCCAGACCGGCGAGCAGGGCCGCCACCGCATTGCCGGCATGGTTGAAGGATTCGTTGCGTCCGACCCGGCGGACGAAGGCGCGCGGCCCCAGCATCCCCAGCGTGATCGCCGCGATGGCCGGAGGGAACACCGCCCCGGCGGCGCCCACCGCCGATTGAAGCACGGCGACGACGGTGAAGCTGTTCAGCCAGGGCAGGGTCAGCGACCCCACCGTCACCAGAAGCGCTGCGACGACGACCACCGCGCGCTTGTAGCGGGTGCCGTCGACCAGCGCCCCGGCAGGCACCTGTGCGGCGATCCCCGCCAGCCCGGCGAGCGTCATCACCAGCCCGATGTCCGCCTCGTTCCAATGCTGGACGGTCAGCAGATAGATTGCCAGATAAGGGCCGAGCCCATCCCGCACGTCGGCGAGGAAAAAGTTCAGCAGATCGAGAGAACGGTTCGGTCCGGCCACGTCGGTCATCCTGCAGGGAGTCCGCCCCGGATGGAGCTGCGGCAACAGAACGTCCATTGGAGCGATTTGCTCCGGAGCCTTCAGAACCCGTGACGCGCCTGTCCGAACGGGCTATCGTTGCAACGACATTGCTGTCTTTCGTCATACGGTTGGACCCGGGAACCCGACGCCATGGCCGAACGCGATCCGAAAGAGATCGACGAACTCCGGACGATCATCCAGGCGCATCAGGCATGGCTGAAGCGGCCGTCCACCGGTCGGCGCGCCGATCTCAGCTTCCGCGACCTCTCGCGGCTGAATCTGGAGCGCGTGTCGCTGGCCGGCGCCAAGCTGGCCGGGGCCAACCTCAGCAACACCCGCATGGTGAAGGCAAACCTGTCGCAGGCCGACCTGTTCGGCGCCGACATGGAGGCGGTGAACCTGACCGGCGCCGTCCTGACCGGCGCCGACCTGCGCGGCGCCAACCTGCACCGCGCCCTGCTGACCGATGCCAACCTGCGCGGTGCCGACTTCCGCGCGGGCGAGCTGGTGGACAGCGGCGGCCAGGACGGTAACGGCCAGACCGGCGGCCAGACCTCCACCCGTGGCACCGGCACCACCCGGCTGACCGAAGCGAAGATGGAGCGGTCGATCCTGGCCGGCGCCAACTTCTCCGGCTGCGACCTGACCGGCGCCGATCTGAACGACGCCGACCTGACGGGCGCGGAGCTGACCTCCGCCGTGCTGATGGGCACCGATTTCTGCGGCGCCAACCTGGACGGGGCGGTGTTCGGCAACACGGTGATGGACCACGCCACCCTGACCCGCACCTTCATCCCCTTCGCCCTGCCGCCCGACGCCATCGTCCGCCCCAGCTACAGCGCGATGCCGGTCGCCGAGTTCCTGGAACTGGTGGAGCGGCACGAGCGCTGGGTCGACAGCGGCGGGGCGGAGGGGGCTCGGCTCGACCTCGACCTCGTGTCGGTGGCGGGGGCGGACCTGCATGGACGGACGCTGGCGGCGGCCCGCCTGCGCCGCTGCCGCCTGCCCGGCGCCCGCCTGACCAAGGCCAGCCTGGAGATGGCGGAGCTGTCCTACATCGACCTCGACGAGGCCGACCTGCGCGACGCCGTTCTGCGCGGGGCCACCCTGCGCCGCGCCTATCTGGCGCACACGCTGATGAGCGGGGTCGATGCCCGGCCGGTGCCGCTGGCCGGCGGCCGCGACTGGCCGGCCAATTTCGAAGGCGCCGACTTCTCCGATGCCGACTTGCGTGACTCCGCCATGGGACCGGCAATCGTGCGCGGTGCCGTGTTCACCAAGGCGCTGACCGACCGCTCCGGCATCGACATCGCCGGCGCCTCCAGCCCCTTCCCCCCGCCCCCGCCGGAAGAACGGCGGCGGCAGAAGCGCTTCGTCCGCCCCGGCATGGTCGTCCACACCGACCATGGCAGCTTCCCCGCCCGCAACTGGTCGGTCGGCGGATTGTGCCTGCTGGCGGTCAACCAGCCCTATCAGCGCGGCCAGACCTTCCAGGCCCGCGTCGTGCTGGCCGACCGGCAGGAGGTGGCCGCCGTCGCCAACCTCGTCGTCCTGCACCGCGACGAGGAGCGCGGACAGCTGTCCGTCCGCTTCCACCAGTATGGCGACGATCTGAAGGCTCTGCTGAAGACCGCCTTCCTGGAACACCAGAAGATGGCGGGCTGACGCCGGCCGCACAAACTTTCCTGCCATCGCTCCGTCTATTTCAAAGGATCGTTGAATCCCCGGAACGATCAGTGACGTGCCTCTGTTTGAAGGATGCGTGCCGGATGGGAGCAAAACCCTGCCGGTCTACATCCGATAGGAGGCTCCCATGGCAGACGAACAGAAACCCAGGAAAGTTGGCGTGTATGACGGCTCCGACGGCGGAGCCGGCAGTTGGGGCATGAACTGGATGTGGATCATCATCGGCCTGATCGTGGTCGCGGTCGTCCTCTATCTCCTGTTCCGCTGACCCGGCGGCACCTGCCGCCATGACGGCCGACAACGGATCGCCTTCGGACGAAGGCGATGTGGTCATTCCCCTGCACGACGAGTCGGTGACCGTCGGCAAGCAGCGGGTGGAGCGAAGCCGCGTCCGCGTCAGCACGCGCATCTCCGAACGGGAGGAGATGGTCCGCGAAGCGCTGGACCAGGAAGAGGCCACGGTCACCCGCGTACCCATCGACCGCGAGATCGACGCCTACCCCGGCATCCGCCAGGAGGGGGACGTGACGGTGATCCCGCTGGTGGAGGAGGTGCTGGTCGTGGAACGCCGCCTGGTGCTCCGCGAAGAGCTGCACATCCGCAAGAACCGGCGGACCGTCGAGGTCGAGCAGCCCGTCACCCTGCGTTCCGAAGAAGCGGTGGTGGAGCGTGTGACAGCCCCGCCCACCCCCGTCCGATCCCCCAATCAGACTTCGCCCGAGGAGTGAGACCGATGACCAAAACCATCGTTGCCCTCTACGACCACCGATCCGACGCGGAAACGGCATCCCGCGATCTGCAGGCTGCCGGCTTCGAATCCAGTGCCATCGAAATCCTGTCGCACAGCGATCTGTCCAGCGGCGGCTGGGGCGACAGAGACCTGAGCGGCTCCCCCACCGGCACCCTGACCGGCGACAGCTCCATCGGCGCGGCGAGCGGCATGGCCCGCACCGACCTGTCCACCGGCTATGTCGCCTCGCCCAACACTGTGCCCGGCACCGGCGCTGGGCTTGGCATGGAAAGCGGCCTGGGCGCCGCCGGAACCGGCATGGGCACGATGGGATCCGACGGCATCGCGACCGGCACCGCGTCCGGCGGCATGCTGACCCGGCTGACCGGCTGGGGCGTCCCGAACCAGGATGCGCAGGTCTATGCCGAGGGCGTCCGCCGCGGCGGCTCTCTGCTGAAGCTCAGGTTGGACGAGGAGGATGTCGACCGCGCCATGGACGTGTTGGAGCGCGGCAATGTGGTGGACGTCGAGGAACGCAGCAGCGCCTATCGAGAAGCCGGCTGGACGGGTTACGACGAGACTGCCGAGTACTATGACGAGCCGTCGGCGCAGGAGGAGCGCGTGCGCTATTCGCCGGGCCGTACCGCCATCGATACCACGAGCAGCACGACGGCCGGCACTGCGGCCGGACTGACCGGCGCCGCCGCCGCCATGCGCGACGTCAACACTGACGCCACGCGGACCGGCACCTCGGAACGGGAAGAGCAGATCCCGATTGTCGAGGAGCAGGTCAACATCGGCAAGCGCAGCGTCGAGCGCGGCGGTGTCCGCGTCCGCAGCTATGTCGTCGAGACGCCGGTCGAGGAGCAGGTCCGCCTGCGCGACGAGACCGTCACCGTCGAACGCCGCCCCGGCGGCATGGTGGGGGGCAGCAGCGAAGTTCCGGCCGACGCCTTCCGCGAGCGCACCATCGAGGTGACGGAGACCGACGAGGAAGCGGTGGTCAGCAAGACCGCCCATGTCCGCGAAACCGTTGTGGTCCGCAAGGATGTCGAGGAACGCGCCCAGAGCGTCCGCGACACCGTCCGCCGCACCGAGGTGGAGATCGAGGACACGCGGGACAAGAACGCCCGCAATCCGCTGTCTGACCGGCCGCCGTCCGACCGGACGGATGACGACGTCACCCGCTGACCGGATTTACCGGTCGCAGGCATGAAAAGGCCGCCCCCTCCGGCTGGAAGGGGCGGCCTTTTCCGTTCAGCCTACAGGATCAGCTGCGCACCAGCGGCTTGTACTTGATGCGGTGCGGCTGGTCGGCATCGGCGCCCAGGCGGCGCTTCTTGTCGACCTCGTAATCCTGGAAGTTGCCTTCGAACCATTCGACGTGGCTTTCGCCTTCGAAGGCCAGGATGTGGGTGGCGATGCGGTCGAGGAACCAGCGGTCGTGGCTGATGACCACGGCGCAGCCGGCGAAGCTCTGCAACGCGTCTTCCAGCGCCCGCAGCGTATCGACGTCCAGATCGTTGGTCGGTTCGTCGAGCAGCAGGACGTTGGCGCCGGACTTCAGCATCTTGGCGAGGTGGACGCGGTTGCGCTCACCGCCCGACAGCTGGCCGACTTTCTTCTGCTGGTCGGGACCGCGGAAGTTGAAGCTGGAGACATAGGCGCGGCTGGGCATGGTCTTCTTGCCCAGCTCGACCAGATCCAGCCCGTCGGAGATCTCCTCCCACACCGTCTTCTTGGCGTCGAGGCTGTCGCGGCTCTGGTCGACATAGCCGAGCTTCACCGTGTCTCCGACGCGGAAGGTGCCGGCATCCGGCCCGTCCTGCCCGGTGATCATGCGGAACAGCGTGGTCTTGCCGGCGCCGTTCGGGCCGATGACGCCGACGATGCCGCCCGGCGGCAGCCGGAAGGACAGGCCGTCGATCAGCAGCCGGTCGCCGAAGCCCTTGGCGATGCTCTCCGCCTCGATGACGACGTTGCCGAGGCGCGGCGGCACCGGGATGACGATCCGGGTCTCGCCGGACTGTTCCTTGCCGCTTTCTGCCAGCAAGGTCTCGTATGCGGTGATGCGCGCCTTGCTCTTGGCCTGACGGGCGCGCGGGGACTGCCGGATCCACTCCAGTTCAGTGGCCAGCTGCTTCTGGCGCGACTCTTCCTGGCGGCCTTCCTGCTCCAGACGCTTCTGCTTCTGCTCCAGCCAGGACGAGTAGTTGCCTTCCCACGGAATCCCCGACCCGCGGTCGAGTTCGAGGATCCAGCCGGTGACGCTGTCGAGGAAGTAGCGGTCGTGGGTGACCAGCACGACGGTGCCCTTGTAGTCCTCCAGATGCTTCTGGAGCCAGGCGACCGATTCGGCGTCGAGATGGTTGGTCGGCTCGTCGAGCAGCAGCAGGTCGGGCTTTTCCAGCAGCAGCTTGCACAGCGCGATGCGGCGCTTCTCGCCGCCCGACAGCTTGGTCACGTCGGCGTCGCCCGGCGGGCAGCGCAGCGCGTCCATGGCGATCTCGACCGTGCGGTCGATGTCCCAGGCGTCGGCGGCGTCGATCTTCTCCTGCAACTCGCCCTGTTCGGCCAGCAGCGCGTCGAAGTCGGCGTCCGGATCGGCCATCAGGTTCGACACTTCGTTGAAGCGGTCGAGCAGCGCCTTGGTCTCGCCCAGCGCTTCCATGACGTTCTCATGGACGCTCTTGGTCGGGTCGAGCTGCGGCTCCTGCGGCAGGTAGCCGACCTTGGCGCCCTCGGCCACCCAGGCCTCGCCGGAGTAGTCCTTGTCCAGCCCGGCCATGATCTTCATCAGGGTCGACTTACCGGAACCGTTGACGCCGAGCACGCCGATCTTCACACCCGGCAGGAACGAGAGCCAGACGTTGTCGAGAACCTTCTTGCCGCCAGGATAGACCTTGGTCAGGCCCTTCATGACATAGACATACTGGTAGGACGCCATGCGCCGCTCCGACCTTCCGAAAAAATGTGAGAATTGGCGCCGCCCCATCCCGATGGTTCTACGGCACCCTGTCGCTAGGGACTGGTTTTAGCGCATAAGGGCCTTGCATGAAACCTTGTTGAGCCACCCGGCGAGGGCCGGGCGGCGACAGGAGGAACAGGATTGGTCAGTCCCAAGGTCGAAATCTACGTCGATGCCGACGCCTGCCCGGTCAAGGCCGAGGTCTACAAGGTCGCCGGCCGCACCGGCTCCAAGGTCTGGCTGGTCGCCAACGCGCCGCTGCGCCTGCCGACGGAGTGCATGGCGGAACTGGTTGTGGTCGGCGACGGCTTCGACGCCGCCGACAACTGGATCGCCGACCATGCCGGTCCGACCGACGTCGTGGTGACGGCGGACATCCAACTGGCCGACCGCTGCGTGAAACGCAACGCGGTGGTGATCGGCCCGACCGGACGCCCCTTCACGCCCGACAGCGTCGGCTCGGCGCTCGCCACCCGCGCGCTGATGCAGGATCTGCGCGACATGGGCGTGGTCAGCGGCGGCAACGCCCCGATGAGCCAGCGCGACAAGTCGCAGTTCCTCCAGACGCTGGACCAGGCGGTCCAGGCGCTGAAGGCGGGGCGGCGGCCGAAGTTCCGGTGAAGGGAAGGAGGGGGCCGAAGCCCCCTTACACCCGCACCACCTTGCCCGGATTCAGCAGATTGTCCGGATCGAAGGCGCGCTTCAGGTCTCCCATGACGCCGAAGGCCTCGCCGGTCTCCTGCTCCAGGAAGGCCATCTTGCCATAGCCGATGCCGTGCTCGCCGGTGCAGGTGCCGCCCATCTCCAGCGCACGGGTCACCATCTTGTCGGCAAGGCGCTGCGCCTCCGCCAGCTCCGCCGGGTTCTCCGGGTCGAGGACATAGACGAGGTGGAAGTTGCCGTCGCCGACATGGCCGACCATCGGGGCCAGCATGTTGGACTCCGCCAGATCCTGCTTGGTCTCCAGGATGCAGTCGGCAAGCCGCGAGATCGGCACGCAGACGTCGGTCGGCCAGCCCTTCGATCCCGGACGCAGGGCCAGTGCCGCGTAATAGGCGTCGTGCCGGGCCTGCCACAGCTTCGAGCGGTCCTCCGGCCGGGTGGCCCAGGCGAACTCCATCCCGCCATGCTCGGCGGCGATGGCGGCCACCATCTCCGCCTGCTCCTTCACCCCGGCCTCGGTGCCGTGGAACTCGAAGAACAGGGTCGGGGCGACGGCGTAGTCGAGCTTGGAGTATTTATTGACAGCGTCGATCTGCACCTCGTCCAGCAGCTCGATGCGGGCGACCGGCACGCCGACCTGGATGGTCTGGATCACCGTGTCGACGGCACCCTTGATGGTCGGGAAGGCGCAGACGGCGGACGAGATGGCCTCCGGGATGCCGTAGAGCTTCAGCGTCACCTCGGTGATGATGCCGAGCGTGCCTTCGGAGCCGACGAACAGCCGGGTCAGGTCATAGCCGGCCGCCGACTTGCGCGCCCGCCCGCCGGTCTTGATGACGCGGCCGTCGGCCAGCACCACGGTCAGCCCCAGCACGTTCTCGCGCATCGTGCCGTAGCGCACGGCGTTGGTGCCGCTGGCCCTGGTCGCCGACATGCCGCCCAGCGAGGCGTTGGCGCCGGGATCGATGGGGAAGAACAGGCCGGTGTCGCGCAGATGCTCGTTCAGTTGCTTGCGGGTCACGCCGGCCTGGACGGTCACGTCCAGATCCTCCGGGCTGACGCGCAGGATCTGCTGCATGCCCGACAGGTCGATGGTGATGCCGCCGGCCAGCGCCGCGATGCCACCCTCCAGCGAGGTGCCGGTGCCGAAGGGGATGATCGGCAGCTTGTGCTTCGCGCAGATCTTCACGATCGCGCTGACCTCTTCGGTCGAATTGGCGAAGGCGACGCCGTCCGGCGGGAAGGGCGTGTGATAGGACTCGTCCTTGCCGTGATGCTCGCGCACCGGCAGGGAGGTGGTGAACCGGTCGCCCAGCAGAGCCGACAGCTCGGCCCGGGCCTCCTCGGTCAGGGCCGCGCGCGGCTGGGTGGTGGCGATGACGGTCATGGGTGTTGTCCTCCCCGGTCGATGAGTCATTCGGATGGTTCATTGGTATGACCAAGGGAGGCTAAAGCGGCAGGCAAGCCCTTGGCAAGACGGGCGCCGCGCAGGGGTGGAATGCCAGGGCGCCACAGGTTGGCCCCGATCTCACATATGAGGCGCCACACCTGTTGCATCGGCGGCGCAACAGTCCGTGCAACACCTGTTGCAACGCCCCACCCTGCTACATCACCCCGAACCGTTGAAAATCAAGAAAATCCGCCGAACTGACCATCTGGCACGGCGGTTGCTCTTATTCCCCTCGAACCGCGCGTCGATCAACGGCGCGCATCACCGAGGGGGAGACGCTATCTTGGCTCCGGTCGTCGGCATCGTCGCCAATCCGGTTTCAGCCCGCGATATCCGCCGGGTCGTCGCCAACGCCACCAGCCTGCAGATCGCCGACCGGGCGAACATCCTGCTGCGGGTGCTGGCGGCGTTGCACGCCTGCGGCGTCCGCGACGTGCTGATGATGCCGGAGAATGGCGGCATCCGCGCCCATGTCGAGCGCGGCCTGATGCGGGCCAGGGGGAATGGCGCCTCGCGCGGCGAGGACATCTATCCCGCCCTCCACACCGTCTCCATGCCGGTCACCGGCACCGTCGCCGACACCCACCGCGCCACCGCGGAGATGCGGCGGGCCGGCGTGTCGGCGCTGGTGGTGCTGGGCGGCGACGGCACCCACCGGGCGGTGGCGGCGGAATGCGGGACGGTGCCCATCGCCGGCATCTCCACCGGCACCAACAACGCCTTCCCCGAACACCGCGAGCCGACGATCACCGGGCTCGCCACCGGGCTGGTCGTGACCGGACGGGTGCCGCCGCACATCGCGTTTGCCGCCAACAAGCGCATCGACGTGTCCCTCGCCGGCGGCGCGACCGGCACCACCGTCACCGAGATGGCGCTGGTCGATGTCGCCCTGGTGACGGAGCGTTACATCGGCGCCCGCGCCCTGTGGCGGACCGAGAATTTCCGCGAGCTCTACGTCACCTTCGCCGACCCCGAGGTGATCGGCATGTCGGCCATCGCCGGCCTGCTGGAACCCGTCGGCCGCGACGAGAGCGGCGGTCTGATGGTGCGGCTGTCACCGGATGGCACCAGCCGCAAGGGCATCACCACCCTCAACGCCCCCATCGCGCCGGGAATGATGGCCCGGGTCGGCGTCACCGACTGGCGCCGCATGCCGGCCGGCGTGGCCTTCGTGCCGGAGGTCACCGCCGGCTCGGTCGCGCTGGATGGCGAGCGCGAGCTGTCCTTCACCGAACGCGACCGTCTGTCCCTGATGCTCCGGGACGACGCCTTCCGCACGGTCAACGTCGCCGCAGTGATGCGGCACGCCGGCCAGAACCGGCTGCTGACCGGCACCCCGGTGCCCGTCGCCGCCGACTTTTAAACATCAAACACACTCCAGGGAGAAAACACCTCATGGCCCAGAATCCCTTCCCCCTCGGCAAGGACGAGTTGCTGAAGGCCTACCGCACCATGCGGACGATCCGCGAGTTCGAGGAGCGGCTGCACGTCGATTTCGCCAAGGGCGACATCCCCGGCTTCGTCCACCTCTATGCCGGCGAGGAGGCCTGCGCCACCGGCATCATGATGCACCTGAACGACAACGACCGCATCGCCTCCACCCACCGCGGCCACGGCCACTGCATCGCCAAGGGCGTCGATGTCCACGCGATGATGGCGGAAATCTACGGCCGCAGCACCGGCGCCTGCCGGGGCAAGGGCGGGTCGATGCACATCGCCGACCTGTCCAAGGGCATGATGGGCGCCAACGGCATCCTCGGCGCCGGCGCGCCGCTGATCTGCGGCGCGGCGCTGGCGGCCAAGGTGCGCGGCGACCGCGGCGTCGGCATCACCTTCGTCGGCGACGGCGCGTCGAACCAGGGCACCTTCCTGGAAAGCCTGAATCTCGCCGCGGTGTGGAACCTGCCGGTGGTCTTCGTGGTGGAGAACAACGGCTATGCCGAATCCACCGCGATGGAATGGGCGGTGTCCTGCGACAGCTATGTCGACCGCGCCACCGGCTTCGGCATGCCGGGCGTCACGGTGGACGGCACCGACTTCTTCGCGGTGTACGAGGCGGCCGGCGAGATCATCCGCCGCGCCCGCGACGGCGGCGGCCCGGCCCTGCTGGAATGCAACATGGTCCGCTTCTACGGCCATTTCGAAGGCGACGCCCAGACCTACCGCGCCAAGGGCGAGTTGGAGGCGATCCGCGCGTCCCGCGACTGCCTGACCATCCTGTCGGAACGGGTGGTCGAGGCCGGGGTGATCGGCCGCGACGAGTTGCAGGCCATCGACCGCGACGTCAACGCGCTGATCGAGGACGCCACGCGTGCCGCCAAGGCCGCCCCGCTGCCGGCGCCGGAAGACCTGCTGCGCGACGTTTACGTCGCCTACTGAGCCACGTCTACGTCGCCTACTGAGCCAAACCCCAATCCAAGAGACGCGAAACGCGCGGAGGAAACACATGTCCCGCAAGATCAGCATGAAGCAGGCGATCAACGAGGCCCTGGATCTGGAGATGCGCCGCGACCCCACCGTCATCGTCATGGGCGAGGACATCGTCGGCGGCACCGGCGCCCAGGGCGAGGACGACGCCTGGGGCGGCGTGCTGGGCGTCACCAAGGGTCTGTATGCCAAGCATGGCGACCGGCTGATGGACACGCCGCTGTCGGAATCCGCCTATATCGGTGCCGCCGTCGGCGCCGCCGCCTGCGGTCTGCGCCCGGTGGCGGAGCTGATGTTCCTCGACTTCATGGGCGTCTGCTTCGACCAGATCTTCAACCAGGCCGCCAAGTTCCGCTACATGTTCGGCGGCAAGGCCGAGACGCCGGTGGTGATCCGCGGCATGGTCGGCGCCGGCTTTCGCGCCGCCGCCCAGCATTCGCAGATGCTCACCCCGCTGTTCACCCACATTCCGGGGCTGAAGGTGGTCTGCCCCAGCAACGCCTATGACGCCAAGGGCCTGTTGATCCAGTCGATCCGCGACAACGATCCGGTCATCTTCTGCGAGCACAAGAACCTCTACGGCCTGGAATGCGAGGTTCCGGCCGAGAGCTACGCCATCCCCTTCGGCGAGGCGAATGTGCTGCGCGACGGCGACGACGTGACCATCGTCAGCTACGGCCTGACCGTCCACCGCGCGATGGAAGCCGCGGCGACGCTGGCGAAGGACGGCACCGAGGCCGAAGTCATCGACCTGCGCACCCTGTCGCCCATCGACTGGGACACCATCGTCGAGAGCGTCGAGCGCACCGGCCGGCTGGTGGTGGTGGACGAGGCGCATCCGCGCTGCAACCTCGCCACCGACATCGCCGCCTTCGTCGGCCAGAACGCCTTCGGCGCGCTGAAGGCCGGCATCCAGATGGTGACGGCGCCGCACACGCCGGTGCCCTTCGCGCCGTCGCTGGAGGATCTGTACGTTCCCAGCGCCGACAGCATTGCCAGCGCCGTGAAGCGCACCCTGTCGCCCAAGGGCGCATCGCCGCGGATCGCGGCGTAAGAGACCGGCCTCACACCACACAGCACGCACGAGCCGCCCCGCTCCCTCATTCCCGCCTGCGCGGGAGTGACGGGAAGGGTGCGCGCCAAGCAAAAAAGCATTCCCAGGAGACCGAGTTCCATGTTGAACGAGCGCATCAAGCCCATCGTCATGCCGAAATGGGGCCTGTCCATGTCGGAGGGCAAGGTCACCGGCTGGCTGAAGCGGCCGGGATCCACCATCTCCATCGGCGATGAGCTGCTGGAGGTCGAGACCGACAAGATCACCAATGTGGTCGAGGCGGGCGAAACCGGCGTGCTGCGCCGGGTGCTGGGCGAAGCCGGCACCGTCTATCCGGTCAAGGCGCTGATCGCCGTGCTGGCCGAACCCGACGTGCCGGACGACGACATCGACGCCTTCATCAACGCCTATGCCGTCCCGGCCAGCGAAGACGACGGCGAGGCCGAGGCCGGCCCGCAATACCACACCGCCGAAACCCCGGCCGGCACCATCCGCTATGCCAAACGGGGCGAGGCTGGGCCGACCGTCCTGCTCGTCCACGGCTTCGGCGGCGATCTCGACAACTGGCTGTTCACCATCGACGCGCTGGCGGAGAAGGCCACCGTCTATGCGCTGGACCTGCCCGGCCACGGCCAGTCGAACAAGCAGATCGCCGACCCCAGCCTGTCCGGCCTGTCGAAGGCGGTGCTGGGCTTCCTCGATACGGTTGGGGTGGAGCGCGCCCATTTCGTCGGCCACTCGATGGGCGGCGCGGTGTCGATGCGCACGGCGCTCGACGCGCCGGGGCGGGTGGCGTCGCTGTCGCTGATCGCGTCGGCCGGTCTCGGCGAGCAGATCGACCATGGCTACATCCAGGGTTTCGTCGGTGCGACATCGCGCCGCGACCTGAAACCGGTCCTGGAGACGCTCTTCGCCGACCGTGGCCTTGTCAGCCGCCAGATGGTTGACGACCTCCTGAAGTACAAGCGGCTGGACGGTGTGGACGAGGCGCTGCGGGCGCTGTCGGCCTCGCTGTTCGCCGAGGGCCGGCAGGCCAGCGTGCTCGCCTCCGGCATCGCCGATGCCAGGACGCCGACGCTGGTGGTGTGGGGCGAGGAGGATCGCGTTATCCCCGCCGACCATGCCCAGGCGCTGGCGAACACGGCACAGGTCGCCGTCATCCCCGGCGCCGGCCACATGGTGCAGATGGAGGCGGCCGGCAAAGTGAACGCGCTGCTGAAGGACCACATCGCCAAGGCGGACTGAGGAGGCCAGCCCCCTTCCCGCCCCTTTCCCCGGTTCCCGAACCCTTCGCCACCGGCGCGCAGGCTGTCCGCCAGCGCGCCGGCAGGAGACCGTTCATGCCCGATCTCAAGGACAAGTGCATCATCGTCACCGGCGCCGGCCGCGGCATCGGCGCCACCATCGCCCGCGCGCTAGCCGCCGACGGTGCCAAGCTGACCATCGCCGACCGCACCGAGGCCGACGCCCAACAGGTCGCCGAAGCCATCCGTGCGGCCGGCGGCAGCGCCATCGCCGTGACGGTCGATGTCCGCGACCGCGCCGCCGTCCGCCGCATGATCGACGAGACGGTGAAGGCCCATGGCCGGCTCGACGTTATCTTCAACAATGCCGGCATCGCCCAGACCAAGCCCTTCCTCGACATCACCGAGGACGACTGGCACACGGTCAACGACGTCAACGCGCTGGGCGTGCTGATCGGCATGCAGGAGGCGATCAAGACCTTCCGCAAACAGGGCGGCGGCGGCAAGATCGTCAACACCGCCTCCATCGCCGGCAAGCAGGGCTACGAGCCGCTGGCCCACTACTCCGCCAGCAAGTTCGCCGTCGTGGCCCTGACCCAGGCCGCCGCCCGCGGCTTCGGCAAGGACGGCATCACCGCCAACGCCATCTGTCCCGGCGTGGTGGCGACCGAGATGTGGAAGATCATCGACCAGGGCTTCCGCGACACCGGCATCACCAAGTCGGAGAACGAGGCCTTCGACATGTTCGCCGCCGGCGCCGTGCTGGGGCGGCCGTCGCGGCCCGACGATCTGGTCGGCGTCGCCCGCTTCCTCGCCTCGTCCGACAGCGATTTCATGACCGGCCAGTCCCTGCTGGTCGATGGCGGGATGGTGTTCGCCTGACCGCAGCAGACACTCGCCGACAACGATAAAACCGCCCCAACGATAAAACCGGAGGACAACACCATGAATGCCATAAACAAAGATTTGGCGACCACGATGAAGGCCGCCGTCTGGCATGGCCGCAAGGACATCCGGGTCGAAGACGTGCCGCTGCCGGGCGCCCCGCCCGCCGGCTGGGTGCAGATCAAGGTGCATTGGTGCGGCATCTGCGGGTCCGACCTGCATGAGTATGTCGCCGGCCCGGTCTTCATCCCGGTCGACACGCCCCACCCGCTGACCGGCCTGAAGGGCCAGTGCATCCTCGGCCACGAGTTCAGCGGCGAGATCGCGACACTCGGCGAGGGCGTGACCGGGTTCAGCGTCGGCGACCGGGTGGCGGCCGACGCCTGCCAGCATTGCGGCGAGTGCTATTACTGCAAGCACGGCATGTACAACATCTGCGAGAAGCTGGCCTTCACCGGCCTGATGAACAACGGCGCCTTCGCCAGCCTCGTCAACGTCCCGGCCGAGCTGCTCTACAAGCTGCCCGACGGCTTCCCGACCGAGGCCGGCGCCCTGATCGAGCCGCTGGCGGTCGGCATGCATGCGGTGAAGAAGGCCGGCAGCATCGTCGGCGAGACGGTGGTGGTGGTCGGCGCCGGCACCATCGGGCTCTGCACCATCATGTGCGCGAAGGCGGCCGGCGCCGGCCGGATCATCGTCCTGGAGATGTCGGCCGCCCGCAAGGCCAAGGCGCTGGAGGTCGGCGCCACCCTCGTGCTCGATCCCAAGGAGTGCGACGCGGTGGCGGAGGTCAAGGCGCTGACCGGCGGTTACGGCGCCGACGTGTCGTTCGAATGCATCGGCCACCGCGACACCGCCAAGCTCGCCATCGACGTGATCCGCAAGGCCGGCAAGACGGTTCTGGTCGGCATCTTCGAGGAACCCAGCGCCTTCAACTTCTTCGAGATCGTCGCCACCGAGAAGCAGATCATCGGCTCGCTGGCCTACAATGGCGAGTTCGCCGACGTCATCCGCTTCATCGCCGACGGCCGGATCGACGTGCAGCCGCTGATCACCGGCCGCATCACGCTGGGCGACATCGTCAGCGGCGGCTTCGAGGAGCTGGTCGCCCACAAGGACCGCAACGTGAAGATCATCGTGCAGCCGCAAGCCGTGACCGCGGCAGCCGAGCAGCCGGAGCTTGTCCACTGATGGCCCTGCCCGCGCTGCATGCACCCCGCCCGGAACACCGGGCCGAGAAGCCGGCCTGGCTCCGCGCCCGCGCGCCCGCCGGTGCGGCGTTCGAGGACACCCGGTCGCTCGTCCGCCGCCACGGCCTGAACACGGTCTGCGAGGAGGCCGCCTGCCCCAACATCGGCGAATGCTGGAGCAAGCGGCACGCCACGGTGATGATCCTGGGCAGCGTGTGCACGCGGGCCTGCGCCTTCTGCAACGTCGCCACCGGCCGGCCGGACGCACTCGACCCCCACGAGCCCGACCGGCTGGCCGAGGCGGTGGGCGAGTTGGGCCTTGCCCATGTCGTCATCACCTCGGTCGACCGCGACGATTTGCCCGACGGCGGTGCGGCGCATTTCGCCCGCTGCATCCGCCGCCTGCGCGAGACCGCGCCGGCCACGACGGTGGAGGTGCTGACCCCCGATTTCCGCAACAAGCCGGGGGCGGTGGAGTTGGTCGCCGATGCCCGGCCCGACGTCTACAACCACAATCTGGAGACAGTGCCGCGGCTCTATGCCGACGTGCGGCCGGGCGCGCGCTATTACGGCTCGCTCCGCCTGCTGGAGCGGGTCAAGGAGCGCGACCCAAGCATCTTCACCAAGTCCGGCATCATGGCCGGGCTGGGCGAGGAGCCGGCGGAGGTGTTGCAGGTGATGGACGATTTGCGAGCGGCGGGTGTCGATTTCCTGACCATCGGCCAGTATCTCCGGCCCACCCCCACCCACCATCCGGTCGCCCGCCACGTCACGCCCGATGAGTTCGAGCGCTACGGCACGGTGGCGCGGGCGAAGGGGTTCCTGATGGTGTCGGCCACGCCGCTGACCCGCTCCTCCCACCATGCCGGGCGCGACTTCGAAGAATTGCGGCGGCGGGCGGCGGCTATTGCACCACCCTGACCGGCCCCACCCTGGACCCATCCGACTGCGGCGGCTTCATCAGTTTGCAATTGCTCACACAATAGGTCTGCATCTCCATGCGGCCGCCGCAGCTCACAAAACACTCATCGTAATCCTGGGAACAGCTGCTCAATCGGTAGCAATGAATTTCACTTTCGAAGTCCCCAATTCGCCTTTCATGCTTCGCACCTTTGGGAAGATTTTTCTTGTACTCGTAGTATGCCGCATGCGCACGGGTCAGCCCTTCGGCCATGCAGGTCTGGTACCCCAATTCGACCGCGGCGTTGCACAGTTGTTTCGTCTGCTGGCATTGGGCGACGCAGCGTTTTCCGGCGTCGGTTGCCGGCATGAATGTGGTCGTCCTCGTCTGTAAATTCGGAGTTGGGGTGCAACCGGCCAACCCGGCCGCCAGCAGGCAGCCGAACACAATGAAACGCGCCATCATAATGGATGCCCCGCCCTGGATTGACGTTACCTGGCATGAACACCCAAGCCAGACGGAGTCATCCAGTCCCGGCGCAGGATTCGCAAAAAAGGTTGCCAGGGCACAGCAACCACAATCCGGAGACGAAGAAAATCCGCCTGCCGACCCAGTCCCACGGATGGGATGGTCCGGTTCGGCGAGCGGATTGAGGACGATGGATGCGGGTACGGTCAGGCGGCGCGGACGGTGGCGATGAAGTTGCCGACCTCCGCCTTCAACCGCTCCGCTTCCTTCGCCAGCCCGTTGGCGGTGCTCAGAACCTGATCGGCGGCGGCGCCGGTTTCGGTGGCGGCCCTGGTCACGCCGACGATGTTGGTGGACACCTGCTCGCTGCCGCGCGCCGCCTGGGCGACATTGTTGGAAATCTCGGCGGTCGCCGCATTCTGCTCTTCGATGGCGGCGGCGATGGCCGACGAGATTTCGCTCATCCGGCTGATGATCCCGGCGATGCCGGCCACCGCTTCCCGCGCACCGGTGGTGGCGCCCTGGATCTGCTTCACCTTCGTCTGGATTTCGTCGGTGGCCTTCGCCGTCTGGCTGGCCAGCGCCTTCACCTCGCTGGCGACCACGGCAAAGCCCTTGCCGGCCTCACCGGCGCGGGCGGCCTCGATGGTGGCGTTCAGTGCCAGCAGGTTGGTCTGTCCGGCGATGGAGTTGATGAGATCGACCACGGCACCGATCTGGTTGGCGGTTTCGACCAGAAGCTGCATGCTGGCGTTGGTGCGGTCGGCTTCCTGCACGGCGGTTGCCGAAATGGCGCTCTGGTTCGACACCTGGCGCCCGATCTCCAGGATCGAGGCGGCCAGTTCCTCGGTCGCCGCGGCGACCGTCTGCACGTTGGCGCTGGACTGCTCCGATGCCGCCGCGACGGCGGTCGCCTGCGCGGTCGACTGGGTCGCGGTCGCGGACAGGGTTCCGGCAGCCCCCTGCATCTGGGTGGCGGACGAAGACACATTCTGGACGATGGCGCTGACGCTGCCTTCGAACCGGTCGGCGAGTTGGCGCATCTCCGCCTTGCGTTCCGCGTCCGCGCGCGCCTTCTGGGCCTCCTGCTCGGCGGTCAGGCGCCGCACTTCGAGCGCGCTGCTCTTGAACACATCCAGGGTGCGGGCCAGCGTGCCGACCTCGTCGCGGCGCTCCGTCCCATCGATGGCGAAATCCAGCTCGCCCTGCGACACGCGGGTCATCGACGCGATGATGCGCGTCATCGGACGGGTGATCATCAGCATCACGACGGCCAATGACAGCCCCAGCCCCAGCAGGATGCCGGCGATGGACAGCACCAGAACGACGCTCCGGGTCTGCTCCGCGGCGTCACTGGCTTCCTGTATGGCCTTCTCGACACCCTTGCGGTTGACTTCGACCCGCTCGTCGATCAGGGTCGACGCCGCGCGGCGCGCTTTCGCGCCTTCGCCGGAACTAAGGGCAAACGCCTCGTCATCCTTGCCCTGAAGGGTCAACTCGATGACCTTCAGGGCGTTCTGCCGGTAGGCGTCGACCAGCGCCTTGATCTTCACGCCGGTTTCGCGGCGGATGTCGCTGTCCGCGGTGAGGGCGAGCTCGGCGATGGCCTTGTCGGCCAGCGCCATCGCTTCGTTGAACATGGCGGAGAAGCGCCGCATTTGATCGACGCTCTTTTCGATGATGGCGTTCTTTTCAGCCACGGTCGCCGCATTGAGATGACGGCCGACGTCGAGAATGGTCGCGCGCCGCGCCGCCTCGACGGTCAGCGCATACTCCGAGACCCGCTGGACCAGTTCCATCCGCTGGAGCGCTGTCATTGCAATCGCCGTCATAAAGATCAGCAGCAGAATCACCGGCGCAAGAATCTTGACGATCATCTTCTGGTTGCCGAACCACCCCAACATCCACCACCCCCAAAGGCCATAACTCCGAGAAGGATCAAAATAATCCCTTCGGTATTACGGTAGGCCTTTGGCCACACCAATCAATAGGGGGCAAGCCAGATAATTGTTATAATAATGAAATGTTCATTATTAAGGGGAAATCTATCAACGTTGAGTCGAGTCTTACCCCCTTCATCGCACCCGCAATAAGGTTGCTTATATCAATTTATTGGATAGGTATTTTCATATTGCCCTTTCCGAGCAATTCTTTTATTTGCCCAAGCAAGAAAAACATCGCCGCCTTATCAAGCCATGGACAGACTGGACAAGGCGGGGGAACCAGGCCGAGAGAACCGATCCGGCGCCGCAATCAGGTCAAATGCTGCCTTTGGAGGTAGTCCTCGCTCTGCATCTCCATCAGGCGGCTGACCGTGCGCTCGAACTCGAAGGCGTGGGTACCTTCCGGATAGAGGCGCTCGGGCGGCCCCTCTGCGGCGATGACGACGTTGACCTTGTGCTCGTACAGCGCATCGATCAGCGTCATGAAGCGCTTGGCCTCGTTGCGCAGCTCGTCCTTCATCGTGGGCACATGGTCGATCAGCACCGTGTGGAAATGGGTGGCGATCGCCAGATAGTCGGCCGCCCCCAGCGGCTTGCCGCACAGGTCCCAGAAATCGACCCAGGCCACGCATTTGGCGGCACGCGCGATGTCCACCCGCCGTCCCTGCACCGTGAGGCTGCAAGGCTCGCCCGCCGCACCGCCGGTCAGGTCGGAGAAGGCTTTCGCAAGGGCGGCGTCCGAGGCCGGACCCAGCGGGTGATGGTAGATCGGCACGCCCTTCAACCGGTCCAGCCGGTAGTCGGTCGGGCCGTCGAGCGACAGGATGTCGAGCTTCTCCTTCAGCAGGGCGATGAAGGGCAGGAACAGCTCACGCTGGAGACCGTCCTTGTACAGCATGTCCGGCGGCCAGTTGGAGGTCGCCACCACCACCACGCCCAGGTCGAACAGGTTGGTGAACAGCCGGCCCAAAATCATCGCGTCGACGATGTTGGTGACGTGGAACTCGTCGAAGCAGAGCAGCCACGCCTCGTCTGCCAGCGCGCGGGCCAGTTCGGGCAACGCCTCGTCCGGGCCGTCGCCCTTGCCTTTGCCGGATTGACGATGATCGTGGATGCGCTGGTGGATCTCCAGCATGAATTCGTGGAAATGGACGCGGCGCTTCTTGTCGACCGGGGCGGTCTCGTAGAACAGGTCCATCAGCATCGACTTGCCGCGGCCGACGCTGCCGTAGATATACAGCCCCTGCGGTGCGGTGGAGGCGATGTCCGGCGGCGGCGGCGCAGCGCGGCGACGGCCCAGACCGAAGCGCTCCAGCCAGCCACCCCCTGCCGGCTTGTCGTCGCCGACGGGCTGCGGCTGATAGCCCTTCAACGCCTGATACAGGCTTTGGAACTTCTCCGCCGCCAGTTCCTGGTCGGGATCGGGGCGAAGAGTGCCGCTGCCGCGGCGGGCGCGGTAGAGCGAAAGCGGTCCGTCGGTCATGGGGATATGCGCGATCCGGCTGCCAAGATGGCTCCTTACCTAACGGATGGCGCCGGTTACGGCAACCGCCGACGGGAGGGCGATCGGGGCATGGCAGAGCGGCGTCCACGCTCAAAGCACGGGGCATGAACGGCGCGGCATCTGCGCGCAGTGGAAAACCCCGCATTTCCGTCCGGTTACACTTTCTTTAAGGTGCCGGCGCGATTAGAGTGTGATCGTTTCACGCGGAATCGCTTGAAGCGTGAATCACACGGAAAATCAAAAACTTAGAGTCTGCCTGGTGCTTCAATAGACACCAGCCGGATTCTAAACGGGGCAGGCCGCCCGACCGCAACCGCCACAGGAAATCACGACGCCGATGCCTGTTCCCGGGCCCGCCTCCCCGCCGCTTCCCCGCTCCAACGCCGGTCTGGCGGGAGCGTTGCGTGGCCGGCTGGGATCGGTGCGCTTCCTGATGACCGCGTCCGGCCTCGCCTTCATCCTGGTGGTGAACACGCTGATCGGCTACGGCATCCTCCAGGGCCGGCGCGAGGCGCTGGATGCCGGAGAGCGTGCGACCCGCGATCTTGCCCGCATGCTGGAATCGCAAACGCTGCGAACGGCCTTCGCGGTGGACCAACTGCTGCGCGACCTGTCCTTCGCGCTCGACACGCTTCCCGACGGCCCCCGCCGCGGCAGCACGGCGATCCACGACCATTTGCGCCAGCGGCGCGACAATTTCGCCGAACTGGCCGATCTGGTGGTGGTCGACGGCGACGGCCTCGCCCTCCATCATTCGGCCGAACTGCCGCTGCCGACGGTTCCGTTGTCCGACCGCGCCTATTTCACCGGGCCGCGTGACGGCGGCCAGGATCTGCATGTCAGCGCCGCCATCACCAGCCGGGTGCGGCCCGGCACGCAGATCATCCCGTTCAGCAGGCGCTGGCTGGATACCGACGGCGGCTTCCGCGGCGTGCTGGTCGCCATGGTCGATCCGACACGTCTGGCGGCGACGCTGGAATCGCGCGATATCGACCGCAAGGGCAGCGTGATCCTGGCGCTGGGGGATGGCACCATCCTGCTGGAGCGGCCACAGGGGCATGGTGGAAATCACGGCGGACCGGGCCGGCTGACCGACTGGCCGGCGGTGTGGAATACGCTTGCCACCCATGACGAGGCCACCATACGCGACGCGGCGCCCGGACCTGGGGGCAGCACCGACAGCCTGGTCAGCGTGCGGCGGGTGCAGGGCTATCCCTTCGTGATCGTGGCGACCCTGCCGGTGGCGGCGGCGCTGGCCGAATGGCGGCGCGACACGGCGGCCTGGACCTCCATCGGCACGGTGATGACCATCGCCATCGCCCTGCTGACCGCCTTCGTCGTCCGCCAGCATGCCCGGCGGGACGAGGATCAGGCCCGGCTGGCCCGCGCCTCGCGCCGCATCCGCGGCATTCTCGATTCGATGCTGGATGCGGTGGTGACCTTCGACACCGCCGGGCGCATCGTCACCTTCAACCGCGCGGCGGAGATGATGTTCGCCGTGCCGGAGCAGGAGATGATCGGCCAGCCGATCGAGGCGCTGATCCCCGACGCGCGCGGCGGCGCCAACGACCGCGACCTGACTGCCCTGCGCCACGACGGCCATGCCTTTCCTGTCGGCTTCACCGTCAGCGATCTGCGGCTGGGCGGCGGGACCGGTGCGGTGCGTCCGGACGAACCGCGCATCCATGTCGGCGTCATCCGCGACATGACGCGCCGCAAGCAGCAGGAGGCGGAGCTGATCGCCTCCAAGACCCAGGCGGACCTGGCGAACCGGGCGAAGAGCGAATTCCTGGCCAACATGAGCCATGAGCTGCGCACCCCGCTGAACGCCATCATCGGCTTTGCCGAGGTGCTGGACAGCGAGTTTTTCGGCACCGTCAACGAGCGGCAGAAGTCCTGCATCACCGACATCCACGACAGCGGCCGGCACCTGCTGGACATCGTCAACGCCGTTCTGGACATGTCGAAGCTGGAAGCCGGCCAGTTCGAGCTGTGCGAGGAGGCGGTGGAGGTGCATGAGGCGGTCGGCCAATGCCTGATGATGGTGCGTGACCGCGCGGCCTCCGGCGGAGTCGCCATCCACAACGAGGTGACGGCCGCCATCGCCACCCTGTGGGTCGACCGCCGTGCCTTCAAGCAGGTGATCCTGAATCTGCTGTCCAACGCAGTGAAATTCACGCCCGGCGGCGGCAGCATCACCATAACGGCCGGGATGGAGCAGGACCGCGGCTTCGCGCTGGCGGTCGCCGACACCGGGATCGGCATCCCGCCCGACTTCATGGCCGACCTGTTCCAGCCCTTCCGTCAGGCGGAGAACGCCGCCAACCGCCGGTACGAGGGCACCGGGCTCGGCCTGTCGATCTCGAAGAATTTCGTCGACCTGCATGGCGGCACGCTGACCTGCCGCAGCACGCCGGACGCCGGCACCACCATGACGGTGCGGCTGCCGGCCGGACGGGTGATCGAACAGCCCAGCCACATCGGCAGCCACGACCCGGTTCCGGCGGCCTGAGGCGGTTTTACGCAGACGGCCTCAGGCCGTTTCACCGCAAACGCGTTGCGGAGAAGCGCCGGGGGGGATTGACGAAGTCGTCCTGCGCAGCGATCAGTTGAAGCTCGCGCGTGCCCATCCGCCGCGTCGTCTCGAAGATGGCGAAGATCGCCGCCGCCGCCTTTTCCAGCGCATCGGCCGGGTCGAAGGCGGTCAGGTAATGGGCAAGGAACAGGGCCGCCACCGCGTCGCCCGACCCGTTGGGCGGCGGGTCGAAGGTCAGGCGCGGCGTCGACACCAGCCAGGCGCCGTCGGCGCCGTCCACCAGCATCTCGATGCTGTCGGGATCGGCATCGCTGCGGGTCAGGCTGGTGACCAGAACCAGCCGCGGCCCGCGGGCACGCAGCGCCGCGGTGGCGGCCAGCGCATCGTCCAGCGTCGCCACCTTGCGGTCTGTCAGATATTCCAGCTCGAACTGGTTCGGCGTCATCAGGTCGGCGGCGGGAACCGCATGGTCGCGGATGAACTCCGGCAGGCCGGGCCGCACGAAGAAACCGCGGCCGACGTCGCCCATCACCGGATCGCAGCAGTAGATCGCCTTGGGATTGGCGGCCTTCACCCGCGCCGCCGTCTCGACGATGACCTGCCCCAGCTCGACGGCGCCCATATAGCCGGACAACACCGCATCCTGTGCCGGCAGCACGCCGCGGGCGGCGATGCCGTCAACGATGTCGGCGATATGCTCCGCCGTGAAAACCTGCCCGGTCCAGGCGCCGTAGCCGGTGTGGTTGGAGAACTGGACGGTGTTCACCGCCGTGGCGTCGATCCCCAGCCGCTGCAGCGGAAACACCGCGGCGCGGTTGCCGACATAGCCATAGGCGACGTGCGATTGGATGGTGAGGACGCTTTTCATGGGAGAAGCGTAAGCGACGCTCCGCCGGGCGTAAAGCCGCCGACTCCGCGGCAACGGACGGAGGGTGCGGCATGGCTGCCATGCGCCGGACCTCACGAGCGGGAGTGCTGCAGCCGTGTGGCACACGGGGTGTCGCCCCATGGACAGGACTCATGGACAGGAACAAGGCGCGCGGCTAAAGCTGGCCCATTCCATCATCCGCATTTCCGGGATACCGCCATGGCCACTACAGTCCGCCCCCGCCGCAGCGTGCTCTACATGCCGGGCTCGAACGCCCGCGCCCTGGAAAAGGGACGCAGCCTGCCGGCGGACGGGCTGATCCTGGATTTGGAGGATGCGGTCGCCCCGGATGCCAAGGCGGCGGCGCGCGACACCATCGCCGGCGCGCTGGCCGCCGGCGGCTATGGCGGACGGGAGTTGATCGTCCGGGTCAACGAGTTGAACACGCCCTGGGGCTATGCCGATCTGCGCATGGCGGCGGCCAGCGGCGCCGACGCCGTGCTGCTGCCGAAGGTGGAGAGCGCCGACGCGGTGCGGCAGGCCGAGGCGGTGCTGCGTGCAGCCGGGGCGCCGGCCGGACAGACCATCTGGTGCATGATGGAAACGCCGCTCGGCATCCTGAACGCCAAGGAGATCGCCGGCGCCTCTCCCGCCGTCGGCGGGCTTGTGCTCGGCACATCGGACCTCGCCAAGGACCTGCACGCCGCCCACACGGCGCAGCGGCTGCCAATGATCACCAGCCTCGGGCTGTGCCTGCTGGCGGCGCGTGCCTATGGGCTGGCGGTGCTGGACGGCGTGCATCTGGACCTGAACGACGACGACGGCTTCGCCGCCTCCTGCCGGCAGGGGCGCGAGCTGGGCTTCGACGGCAAGACGCTGATCCATCCCAAGACGATTGCCGCCTGCAACGCCGCCTTCGCCCCTGACGCCGAAGAGATCGCCCAGGCCCACCGCATCATCGCCGCCCATGCGGAGGCGGCAGCCGCCGGCAAGGGCGTGGTGCTGGTCGACGGCAAGCTGGTGGAGAACCTGCATGTCGAGAATGCCCGCCGGCTGGTGACGCTGGCCGAGGCCATCGCGACGCTGGAAACGGCAGGTTGAGCATCAGTTTTCTCTGATTTTTCCCCGACTCCAACCTTCCCCTTCCAAGTGGGGAGGTTGGATGGGGCGATTTGCAGCCGACAGATTACCTCGTATTGCTTGCCATACCGACAATACCGGTTGCAGAAATTGTCTGTTATTTGGAACCAACACTCGGCTGTCCGGTTGTCGATTCAGCAAGGCACAGTCGGAGGTTGGTTATGGCCTCGAAAGAGAGCAATCGTACGTCGGGCCGCGGCTTCGCGTCGATGGACCCGGATCGGCAACGCCAGATCGCCAGCAAAGGCGGTGAAAGCGTACCGGCCGACAAACGCAGCTTTTCAAAGAATCCGGAACTCGCGGCGGAGGCGGGACGCAAGGGCGGGCGCAGCGTGCCCGCATCCTCACGCAGCTTCTCCAAGAACCCGTCCCTGGCGGCCGAAGCCGGCCGCAAGGGCGGGCAGGCAAGCCATGGCGGCCGCACGGCCGACCGGCCGGCCGGAGGCGATTGACCGGGGAGAGTGAAGAGTTGGGTATCGTGCAGACAAAAAAGCCCCCGTCCTTGCGGACGGGGGCTTTTTCTTTCAGCGCAATCGGCAGTGCTGCCGGGGACCGGTCAGGAAGCCACCTTGTCCAGCTCGCGCAGGATCGAGTCGCCCATCACGGTGGTGGAGCAGCGCGCCATGCCCGGAGCCATGATGTCCGACGTGCGCATGCCGCCGCCCAGCACGTTCTGGATGGCCCGCTCGATCAGCTTGGCATCCTCGTCCAGGTTGAACGAGTAGCGCAGGCACATCGCGAAGGACAGCAGCGTGGCGCAGGGGTTGGCCAGATCGCGGCCGGCGATGTCCGGGGCGGACCCGTGCACCGGCTCGTAGAGCGCCTTGCGGTTGCCGTTGGCATCCGGAGCACCCAGCGAGGCCGACGGCAGCATGCCGAGCGAGCCGGTCATCATCGCCGCCTCGTCCGACAGGATGTCGCCGAACAGATTGTCGGTGACGATCACGTCGAACTGCTTCGGGTTCTTCAGCAGCTGCATGGCGCCGTTGTCGGCGTACATGTGGCTCAGCTCGACGTCCTGGAACTCTTCCCCGTGCAGCCTGGTCACTTCCTGCCGCCACAGCAGGCCGGACTCCATGACGTTCGCCTTTTCCATCGAGCACAGCTTGTTGCCGCGCTTGCGGGCCAACTCGAACGCGACGCGGGCGACGCGGCGGATTTCCGAAGTGGTGTAGACCTGGGTGTTCACGCCGCGGCGCTCGCCGTCGCCGATCTCGGTGATGCCGCGCGGCTCACCGAAATAGACGCCGCCGGTCAGCTCGCGCACGATCAGGATGTCCAGCCCGCGGATGACGTCGGCCTTCAGGGTCGAGGCATCGACCAGCGCGTCGAACACCACCGCCGGGCGCAGGTTGGCGAACAGGCCCAGTTCCTTGCGCAGGGTCAGCAGGCCGGCTTCCGGACGCTTGGTGTAATCGGTCGGGTTATCCCACTTAGGACCGCCGACGGCACCCAGCATCACCGCGTCCACCGCCAGCGCCTCGGCCAGGGTGGCGTCGGACAGCGGAACGCCGTGAGCGTCGATGGCCGCGCCGCCGACCAGCCCTTCGGACACGTCGAAGGTGATCTTGCGCTTGCGGTCCATCCAGTCGATGACCCGGCGAACCTGGCGCATCACCTCCGGGCCGATACCGTCGCCGGGGAGGAACAGAAGCTTTTTATTGGCGGCCATGGCGGGCGCACTCCCAAATGTCAGACGTCAAGAAGACAGAAGTTGAAGAGGATCGGGGGAGGATGGAGGCGCTCAGCCCCACATCCACGGCTGGCCCGCGCGCTGCTTGCCCTCATACCCGTCGATATGGGCCGCCTGCTGCAGGGTCAGGCCGATGTCGTCCAGGCCGTTCAGCAGGCAATGCTTGCGGAAGGGGTCCAGCTCGAAGGAGATGGTGCCGCCATCCGGGCCGGTGATGGTCTGCTTCTCAAGGTCGACCGTGATGACGGCGTTCGACCCGCGCGACGCGTCGTCGAGCAGCAGGTCGACCTGCTCCTTCGGCAACTTGATCGGCAGGATGCCGTTCTTGAAACAGTTGTTGTAGAAGATGTCGGCGAAGCTGGGGGCGATGATGCAGCGGATGCCGAAATCGGCCAGCGCCCACGGCGCATGCTCGCGCGACGAGCCGCAGCCGAAATTGTCGCCCGCCACCATGATGCTGGCCTTGCGGTAGGCCGGCTTGTTCAGGACGAAGTCCGGGATCTCCTGCCCGTCCGGGGTGTAACGCATCTCGTCGAACAGATGCTTGCCAAGCCCCGTCCGCTTGATGGTCTTCAGGAACTGCTTCGGGATGATCATGTCGGTATCGACGTTGATCATCGGCAGCGGCGCCGCAACGCCGGTGAGAACCGTGAACTTTTCCATCGCCAGAAATCCTGTCGCGCAAGAAAGCGCAAGCGTGCGCATGCAGAGCGTGGTGAATAGCAGACCGAACAAGCCATTGCCAGAGGAAGCTTGCCCTTTTCCCGGCACGCAATGAGCGAACAGGCATGCGCGAATGCACCGGCGCGCATTATTGTTGCGCACAGAGTTGCGGATCGTCGCGGTCAGGCCCGCTTGCGAGTGCCGGAACGCAGCACCGGAACCGGCACCCGGATCGCTGGGCGATCGCCGGAGGCGGGAATACCGCCGAGGCCCCTGCTGTTCATCGGGCGGCGGATGGTCAACCACCCTTGTGGCGGACGCCCCGCCCGCCTACCAAGACGCCCAGCAATCCGACATGCCCACTTGAACGAACGCCCACCCGAACCAACGAAGGCCCGCCCGATCCGATGCCGACACATGACGACGACCGCAGCGCCCGCCTGATCGGCATCGCCTTCCTGCTGCTGGCGCCGCCGGCCTATGGGCTGCTGACGCTGGCCTTCGGGATGGATGCGAATTGGGACCTGCGGAATTACCACTGGTACAACGGCTATGCGATGCTGACCGGGCGGATCGGGCGCGATCTGCTGGCTGCCCAGATGCCGACCTTCTACAGCCCGTTCCTGGACGTGCCCTTCTATTGGCTGGCGACCCATCTGCCGGCGCGGGCGGCCGGATTTCTGTGGGGAACGCTTCAGGGCATCAACCTGTCACTGCTGTATCTGCTGGCATCCTTTTCTTTCCGGAACGTTCCGGCCCTGAAACGGACGCTGATCGCCATGGTGTTGGCCGGCGCGGGCGGACTGGGCGGTGGAACGCTGGGCCTGATCGGCACCACCTTCCAGGACAATGTGGTCAGCCTGGGCGTGCTGGGTGCTGCGGCGGTCATTGCCGGCAGCCTGCCCGGCATCCTCGACGGCCGGCCGCTGCCCAGCTTCGCGCGGGTCGCGGCGGCCGGGCTGCTGGCCGGGGCGGCGATGGGGCTGAAGAACCCGACGGTGATCTATGCGGTCGGGCTGTGCCTGGGCTTCCTGGCCCTGCCCGCCCGGCCGTGGCGCCGGCTGTGGCTGGCCTTCTTCTTCGGCCTCGGCGTGCTGGCCGGCCTGGCGCTGGGGGGCGGCGTCTGGATGGCGCATCTTTGGCACGATTACGGGAACCCGGTCTTCCCGCACATGAACCACATCTTCAAGTCGCCCTTCGCCGCCCTCTCCGACTACGTCAATGTCAGCTTCTTCCCGCCCGGCCTGTGGCAGCGGCTGTTCT
Organism: Azospirillum sp. A23; assembly: GCF_042938965.1. NCBI lineage: Bacteria > Pseudomonadati > Pseudomonadota > Alphaproteobacteria > Rhodospirillales > Azospirillaceae > Azospirillum > Azospirillum sp. A23. The sequence goes on from NZ_CP170667.1 coordinate 1,881,487, forward strand.
TCCCCTTCGTCTTCACCTTTTCCCCCCTGACGGTGGGCGAGGTGCCGTTCTTCGACCTGCGGGTGCTGGCGCTGTTCATCCTGGTGCCGGCCGGAGTGGTCTGCGCAGTCGCCACGGAGATGTTGGGGAAGCGGAACGACTGGCTGACCGCCGTGCCGGCGACCCGGTTCCTGCTGGCGGCGATGACCGTCACCTACGCGCTGTGGGTGGTGATGTTCTGCATCTACCGCTATCTGGTGCCGCTGGAGATGCTGGCGCCGCTGGCGCTGGTGATGGCGGTCGGGCTGCTGCCGCTGGCGCGCCGGCTGCGCATCGGGCTGGCGGTGGCGCTGCTGGCCGTGGTGCAGCTGACGGTGCAGCCGGCCGACTGGGGGCGGGTCGACTGGCCAACGGGCGCCAATGACCGCTGGGTCGAGGCGGACGTCCCGGCCATCGCGGATCCGGACGACACCATGGTGCTGATGGCCGGCTACTGGGCCATTTCGCACGTCATCCCGTCCTTCCCGGCGCGGGTCACCTTCGTGCGCATCCAGTCCAACTTCCTGCAGCCGGATTCCGTCGGCAACGGCTATCTCGCCATCCTGAAGGACAAGGTGGCCTCCCACCGCGGCCCCTTCCTGATGATGAGCACGATTCCCGACACGCCCGGCGCGGCGAAGGCCGCGGAGCTGCTCGGCCTGCGGCTCGACCCGCGGCACTGCCGGCCGATCCCCAACAATCTGGGTGAGACCCTGAACCTATGCGCTGTTGACCGGATGGCCGGCAAAAGGGAGACAGTGGAATAATCGCGGCGTTTGTGCTGTTTATCGCCGCAGACAGCCCGATCTGCTGACAGCCCGATCTGTCCCGCCTCCAGCCAGAAGCCAGCGCCATGACCGTATCGACCATTGACCGCCCCGCCCTTACCCCGGATGCCGGCGCTTCCGGAACGCCTTCGGCGGCCGCGGCGGTCGGCCCGGCTCCCACCATCGCGGTGCTGATCCCCTGCTACAACGAGGAGGCGGCGATCGGCAAGGTGGTGCAGGACTTCCGCGCAGCCCTGCCGGACGCCATCGTCTATGTCTACGACAACAACTCGAAGGACAGGACGGTGGAGGTCGCGCGGGCCGCGGGCGCTGTGGTCCGGAGCGAGCCGTTGCAAGGCAAGGGCAACGTCATGCGCCGCATGTTCGCCGACATCGAGGCGGACGTGTATGTCCTGGTCGACGGCGACGACACCTATCACGCCGCCAGCGCGCCGGAGCTGGTCAGGCGCCTGTGGGACGAGCAGCTGGACATGGTCAACGGCGCGCGGGTGACGGAGATCGTCGCCGCCTACCGCCCCGGCCACCGCTTCGGCAACCTCGTGCTGACCGGCATGGTCGCCAAGATCTTCGGCAGCCGCATCGGCGACATGCTGTCCGGCTACCGGGTGTTCTCCCGTCGTTTCGTGAAGTCCTTCCCGGCGCTGGCCAGCGGTTTCGAGACCGAAACGGAGCTGACCGTCCACGCGCTGGAACTGCGCATGCCGATTGCCGAGGTGAAGACCCCCTACAAGGACCGTCCGCCCGGTTCGCACAGCAAGCTGAATACCATCCGCGACGGCATCCGCATCCTGCGCGCCATCGTCATGCTGGTGAAGGAGGAGCGGCCGCTGCCCTTCTTCTCCGCCGCCTTCGGGCTGCTGGCCCTGCTGTCGGTGATCCTGGGCGTGCCGGTGATCGCGACATATTTCCAGACCGGTCTGGTTCCGCGCTTCCCCACCGCCCTGCTCGCCACCGGGCTGATGCTGCTGGCCTTCCTCAGCCTGACCTGCGGCCTGATCCTCGACACCGTCACCCATGGCCGCCGCGAGGCCAAGCGCATGAGCTACCTGTCGCTGCGCGCACCGGGCCACCACCGGCCGCTGGCGGCGGAGCGCGGGGCCGGCATCTGCGAGGACGGGCGCCGGTGATGGCAGCGGTCGCGAGATTGCTGGACAGCCGGCTTGGGCGGCTGGGGGTGCAGTTCGCCAAGTTCGGCGCGGTCGGCATCGTCGGGCTGGTGGTGGACACGGTCGTGCTCTACGCCGGCCTGGCGCTGGGCCTCCAGTTCTTCGCTGCCCGCGTGCCGTCCTTCTTCGCGGCAGCGACTGCGACCTGGGCGCTGAACCGCGCCTTCACCTTCCGCGGCGCCGCCGACGAACCGCTGCACCGCCAGTGGGCCAAGTTCCTCGCCGCCAACGCCATCGGCGGCGTGGTGAATTACGGCGTGTCGGTCGGGCTGGAATCGAGCGTGCAGATGGTCGCCGATCACCCGTTCCTGGCGGTGGCCGCCGGCTCCATCGCCGGCATGTTCTTCAACTTCGCGGCGTCGAAGCATCTGGTGTTCAAGGGAGCGTAGGCAGCCGAAGGCGCCCGCGAATCTGCCTTGCGCGGCGCCTTATGGACTTATCCCCGCGGCTCGCCATATAACGGCGGCCATGACCCGCGAATTCCTGAAGATGCACGGCCTCGGCAACGACTTCGTCGTGATCGACGCCCGTTCCGAATCCTACCGCCCCTCGGGCGCGGAGGTGCGCGCCATCGCCGACCGCCGGATGGGCGTCGGGTGCGACCAGTTCATCGTGCTGGAGAAGACCGACGCGCCGGGCGCCGACGCCTTCATGCGCATCCGCAACGCCGACGGCAGCGAGGCCGCAGCCTGCGGCAACGCGTCGCGCTGCGTCGGCTGGCTGCTGATGGAGGAAAGCGGGCGCGACCGTGCCAGCTTCCAGACCGCCGCGGGCCTGCTGCATGCAGGCCGCGCCGACAATGGCCGCATCACCGTCGACATGGGCGCGCCCCGCCTCGATTGGGCGGCGATCCCGCTGGCAGCACCCAGCGACACGCTGCGGGTCGAGACGGTCGAGCATGGCGGTTTCGCCGCCCCGGTCGCGGTGAACATGGGCAATCCGCACGCCGTCTTCTTCGTCGACGATGCCGAAGCGGTGCCGCTGGACGAGGTCGGCCCGGTTTTCGAGAACCACCCGGCCTTCCCGGAGCGGGCCAACATCGAGTTCGCCCAGGTGCTGTCGCCCACCGCCATCCGCATGCGGGTGTGGGAGCGTGGCGCCGGCATCACCCAGGCCTGCGGGTCGGGCTCCTGCGCCACGCTGGTCGCCGCGGTGCGGCGCGGCCTGACCGACCGCAAGGCCGACATCATCCTGGACGGCGGCACCCTGACCATCGAATGGACCGAGGACGACCGCGTCCTGATGACCGGCCCGGTGGCGCTCGCCTTCAGCGGCCGTCTGTCGGCTGAACTGGTTTCTGGCGGACAGGTCGATGCCTGAAATCTGCCGATTTTTCGGCATCATCATAGCCATGTATTACAACGATCACGCGCCTCCGCATTTCCATGTGCGGTATGGCAACCAGAAAGCCGCGATCGACATCACAACGCTTGGGATCATGGAAGGCGAACTTTCCCCGAGAGCCTTGGGGCTTGTCATCGAGTGGGCTGCCTTACATAGGGAAGAGTTGAAGAACGACTGGGAACTGGCACGCCTGCATGCGCCTCTGACTCAGATTGCTCCGCTGGAATGAACCGATGCTGAAGGATATTGTCGCCGCCAAGCCGCTCGACGGCTACCGCCTGCACCTCCGATTCGAGGATGGTGCGGAGGGTAGTGTCGACGTGTCCGCCCTGGTTCCTTTCACCGGAGTGTTTGCCGTGCTGCGCGACCCCGAGACCTTCGCTGCGGTTCGCGTCGACCCGGAGCTTGGGACTGTGGTCTGGCCAAACGGGGCCGATCTCGATCCCGCCGTTCTATATTCGTCGGTTACTGGTGCGCCGCTGCCCGGTGTAGGAGGGGCTCAGCATGCCCGATGATGTCGTCCTGAAGACCGATGGCCCTGAGATCGTCACCTTCGGCTGTCGCCTGAACACCTACGAATCCGAGGTGATGCGCAACCATGTGCGCAGCGCCGGGCTGGACGACGTGGTGATCGTCAACACCTGCGCCGTGACGTCGGAAGCCGAACGGCAGGCGCGGCAGACCATCCGCAAGCTGCGCCGCGAACGGCCGGACGCCCGCATCGTCGTCACCGGCTGCGCCGCGCAGATCGACCCGCAGCGCTTCGCGGCGATGCCGGAGGTCGATCAGGTCCTGGGCAACCAGGAAAAGCTCCAGCCGGAAAGCTGGGGCCTGCCGCCGGCCGAGAAGGTGCTGGTCAACGACATCATGTCGGTCAAGGAGACCGCCGGTCACCTGATCGGCGGCTTCGAGGACCGCGCCCGCGCCTTCGTCCAGGTCCAGCAGGGCTGCGACCACCGCTGCACCTTCTGCATCATCCCCTATGGCCGCGGTCCGTCGCGCTCGGTCCCCATCGGCGGCATCGTCGAGCAGGTCCAGGCGCTGGTGAAGGCCGGCTACAACGAGGTGGTGCTGTCCGGCGTCGACATCACCAGCTACGGCCCCGACCTGCCGGGCTCGCCGTCGCTGGGGCAGATGGTGCGCCGGCTGCTGGCGCTGGTGCCGGAGCTGCCGCGGCTGCGCCTGTCCTCCATCGACTGCATCGAGATGGACGACGATCTCTGGCGCCTGATCGAGAACGAGCCGCGCCTGATGCCGCACCTGCACCTGTCGCTCCAGGCGGGTGACGACATGGTGCTGAAGCGGATGAAGCGCCGGCACGGACGCGCCGATTCAATCGCCTTCTGCGAGCGGGTTCGTTCGGTCCGACCCGAAATGGTGTTCGGCGCCGACTTCATCGCCGGTTTCCCGACGGAGACCGAGGAGATGTTCGAGAACACCATGCGGCTGGTGGAGGAGTGCGGCCTGACCTGGCTGCATGTCTTCCCCTACAGCCCGCGCCCCGGCACACCGGCCGCCCGCATGCCGCAGGTCGACGGCGCCGTCCGCAAGGAGCGCGCCGCCCGCCTGCGCGCCGTCGGCGAAGCGGCGGAGGCCCGCACCCTGGCAGGCCTCGTCGGCCGTACCGCCACGGTGCTGGTGGAGAAGGACGATCTGGGCCGCACCGAGCATTTCGCCGCGATCCGCCTGGGCCGGATCTTCACGCCCGGCTCGCTGGTGCCCGCCGCCATCACCGGCATCAAGGACGGCGTGCTGACCGGCACCCCGCTCTGACCCCTCTTATAGTGGACACTCCATGATTTTCCGCTGGTTCGGCCGCAAGAAGCCCGAAGAGACCGCGCCCAAGGACGAGGCGGCAAAGGACGAATCGGTCGCTCTGGAGTCTTCCACCCCCGCGCCGGAACCGGAGCCGGAAAAGGCGCCGGAGCCGCCCGCCGCCGCACCTGCGCCCAAGCCGGAAACCGAACCGGTGCCGGAACTGGCGCCTGCCCCGCCGGCCGCCGAACCGCCGCCCGCATCACCTGCCCCCGCCGTGCAGGCTCCGGCCGCGCCGATCCCGGTCACGGCTCCTGCGCCGGTCGAACCGCCTCCCTCCCCTGTTCAGGTCCCCGCCCCGGTCACCCCTGACCCGCGCCCCCCTGCCCCGGCACCTGAGCCTGACCCCGTTCCGGAACTGCCGCCGGCTCCCACCCCGACTGCGGTCGTGGCCGCCGAGGAAGCGCCGCCGACCAGGAAGGGCTGGTTCGCCAAGCTGAAGGAAGGGCTGTCCAAGTCCTCGTCCAAGCTGACCGACGGCATCACCAGCATCTTCACCAAGCGCAAGCTGGACGACGAGGCGCTGGAGGAGCTGGAGGAGCTGCTGATCACCGCCGACCTCGGCCCGGCCACCGCGGCGAAGGTGACGGCGGAGCTGGCGCGCACCCGCTTCGGCAAGGAGGTCTCGCCGGAGGAGGTCAGGACCACGCTCGCGGCCGAGGTGTCGAAGATCGTCACCCCCGTCGCCAAGCCGCTGGTGCTGGACCCGGCGCTGAAGCCGCATGTCATCCTGGTCGTCGGCGTCAACGGCACCGGCAAGACCACGACCATCGGCAAGCTGGCCCGCCAGTTCAAGGCGGAAGGCAAGAGCGTGATGCTGGCCGCCGGCGACACCTTCCGCGCCGCCGCGGTCAGCCAGCTGAAGATCTGGGGCGAGCGCACCGGCTGCCCGGTCGTCGCCCGCGATACCGGAGCGGATGCCGCCGGCCTCGCCTATGACGCGCTTGAGCGGGCGAAGGCCGAGGGCGTCGACGTGCTGCTGGTCGACACCGCCGGCCGGCTGCAGAACAAGACCGGCCTGATGGAAGAGCTGCGCAAGATCGTCCGCGTCATCAAGAAGCTGGACGAGACGGCGCCGCACACCACCCTGCTGACGCTGGACGCCACCACCGGCCAGAACGCGCACAGCCAGGTCGAGATCTTCCGCGACATGGTCAACGTCAACGGCCTGATCCTGACCAAGCTGGACGGCTCCGCCCGCGGCGGCGTCCTGGTCTCGCTTGCCGAAAAGTTCAAGATTCCCGTCCACGCCATCGGCGTCGGCGAGGGCGTCTACGACCTGCGCCCGTTCGATGCCGATGCTTTCGCCAAGTCGCTGATGGGCTTGAGCGCCGACTGACCGGCGGGGGCCTCTCCGACGGGGCCTGAATGGCTTAGCATCGGCCTGAATGGGTAAGCACCGGGGGTTGGCCGAAATTCGGCCTTCCCAGCCGGTCGTTCGTACCCCATCTTTGTCGACATGACTGATAAAGCCCCGTTCCAGCCCGGTTCGGCCGGGCGCTTCACCGATGCCAAAGCAGCACTGGCCTGCGTGCGCGACATTTACGAGCGCAACACCGCCTACCTGCGCGACCGCTTCGCCGCCTATACGCAGGGCGATGAGGAAGGCGGGCGGAACCGGGCCTACTACCCCTATGTGCGGCTGACCGCCGTATCGGGGGCCGGTGTCGATACCCGGCTGTCCTACGGCTTCGTCGAGGGGGTCGGCGTCCATTCCACCACGGTGACGCGGCCCGACCTGTTCGAACGCTATCTGCTGGAGCAGTTCACGCTTCTGCTGCGCAACCACGGCGTCCCGCTGGAGGTCGGCGTCAGCGAGGAGGCGATCCCGATCCACTTCGCCTTTCCCAACGGCATGTATGTGGAAGGCGACCTGCCGCCCGACCGGCTGACCAAGCTGCCGGACCTGTTCGACCTGCCCGATCTGGCGCGGATGGACGACACCATCGTCAACGGCACCTTCGACGGCGGGCCGGACGCGGTGAAGCCGCTGGCTCTGTTCACCGCTCCCCGGGTGGATTTCTCGCTGCACCGGCTGCGCCATTACACGGCGACCGCGCCGGAGCATTTCCAGAACTTCGTCCTGTTCACCAATTACCAGTTCTATGTCGACGAGTTCATCCGGCTGTCGCGCGAGATCATGGAGCCGACCGGCGACGCCGATCTGGCGGCTTACCGGGCGCAGTATGACAGCTTCGTCGAGCCCGGCGACATCGTCACCACCAACCAGAATCTGGGCGGCACGGTGGATGCCCCGGCGGCCAGGCTGATGCGGATGCCGCAGATGCCGGCCTATCACCTGAAACGGCCGGACGGCAACGGCATCACGCTGGTGAACATCGGCGTCGGCCCGTCGAACGCCAAGACGATCACCGACCACATCGCGGTGCTGCGCCCGCATGCCTGGCTGATGCTGGGCCACTGCGCCGGGCTGCGGCATACCCAGCGGCTGGGCGATTACGTGCTGGCGCACGGCTATGTCCGAGAGGACCATGTGCTGGACGCCGACCTGCCGCTCTGGGTGCCGGTGCCGGCCCTGGCAGAGGTTCAGCGCGCACTGGAAACGTCGGTGGAGCGGGTGACCGGGCTGTCGGGCTTCGACCTGAAGAGCATCATGCGCACCGGCACGGTGGCGACCATCGACAACCGGAACTGGGAACTGCGCGACCACCGCGAGCCGCTGATGCGGTTCAGCCAGAGCCGCGCCATCGCGCTGGACATGGAAAGCGCGACGATCGCCGCCAACGGCTTCCGCTTCCGCGTGCCGTACGGGACGTTGCTGTGCGTGTCGGACAAGCCGATGCATGGGCAGTTGAAGCTGCCGGGCATGGCCGACCGCTTCTATCGCGAGCGGGTCGACCAGCATCTGAAGATCGGCGTGCTGGCGATGGAACTGCTGCGCGAGCACGGGATGGAAACGCTGCACTCCCGCAAGCTGCGCAGCCTGGCGGAAGTGGCGTTCCAGTAACGAATGGGGGCGGGTGCAAGACCCGCCCCCATCTCAGTCTTAGACTAGGCCTCAGGCAGCGGCCAGCAGGCTCTCGATTTCCTTGGTCGCGGCGGCCAGCGCCTTGTCCTTGGCTTCCGGACCCATGCTCACGCCCTCGGCGCGGATGAAGGTCACGTCGGTGATGCCGAAGAAGCCGAACACCGAGCGCAGATAGGCCTCCTGATGGTCCAGACCGGCCAGCGCCGGGTTGGTCGAATAGACGCCGCCGCGGCCCGAGGCCACGATCACGCGCTTGCCGCCGGCCAGACCCTCGGGACCCTTCTCGGTGTAGCGGAAGGTGCGGCCGGCCTGGGCGAGGCGGTCGATCCAAGCCTTCAGCTGGGTCGGGACGGAGAAGTTGTACATCGGCGCGCCGACCACGACGACGTCGGCGGCCAGGAACTCGTCGAGCAGGACGTTGGTCAGGGCCAGCTCTTCGCGCTGACGCTCGCTCAACCCATCCACAACGCCGAGCTTGAGGACCGGCAGCAGTTCGCCGTCCAGATGGGCCGGCGGGTTGGCAGCGACATCGCGGGTAACGACGGTGGCCGCCGGATCGGCCTTCACCAGAGCCTCGACGATGGAGGCGGTCAGCTGGCGGGTGACGGAGAAGGTGCCGAGCGGGCTGGAGTCGACATGCAGGATCGTGGTCATGACGGAAGGAGCCTCTTGGTTGTTGCGGCCGTCTTCTCCGGCCGGGTTCTGACGCCCAAGATGCCCCTTTGTTTTCCAGCGATTAAGCCGGGTTCTGCGCGATAGATCGTCTCTGGCAAAGCAACAATCAGCGGCCAAGCAACAATCGACCGACTGCAACCGGATCAGCGCGTCATCAGCGCCCCGCTGCGGAAGACCGCCATCTGGCCCGGCTGCATCACTGTCCAGGCCTCGTCCCTGGTCAGCGGCCGGGTGGCGATGACGGTGACGACGTCGTTGGGCGTCGTCTCCTGGGAGAAGTCGACGCTCATGTCGGCATCGAGCAGGGTCGCGGCACCGAACGGCGCCTTGCGGGTCAGCCAGGCGAGGTTGGTGGCGCAGTGGCACCACAGATACCGCCCGTCGCTGAGCAGCATGTTGAAGACGCCCAGCGTGCCCAGATCGGCGGCCAGATGGCGGATCAGCTTCATCAGCCCGGTGGTCGTCTTCGGCGGCTCCGGATACTGCATGCGGATCTGGTCGAGCAGCCAGCAGAAGGCATGCTCGCTGTCGGTGCTTCCGACCGGCTCGTAGAAGGTCAGGATGCGGTCCTTGATGCCCTTCAACTGGCCGTTGTGGGCAAAGGTCCACACCCGCCCCCACAGCTCACGGGTGAAGGGATGGGTGTTCTCCAGCGACACCCGGCCGCGGTTGGCCCGGCGGATGTGCGAGATCACCGTGCAGGACTTGATCGAATAGCGGCTGACCAGCCGGGCGATCTCCGACTCGGCACTGGGGGCCGGGTCGTGGAAGGTGCGGCAGCCCTTCCCCTCATAGAAGGCGATGCCCCAGCCGTCACGGTGCGGTCCGGTCTGCCCGCCGCGGCGCATCAGGCCGGCGAAGCTGAAGCAGATGTCCGTGGGCACGTTGGCGCTCATGCCCAGGAGTTCGCACATGATGTCCTCGTCTGCCGCTTATCGTCGCCCTAGGGAGCGACAAGCTACGACAGGCCGTGCGCAAGGTCACGCGTTGACGTGGCTGGAGGCGGCGCGCACGTCAGGGTTTTGGCCTCATGGTGTCGGGGCTCATGGTTTTGGGCAGGGCGGCATGTCCGGCCGCAGGCACCCCTCCATCTTCCCATCCGTCCCGGCGCCGCCCAACCCGATCCAGGCATCGACCCGGTCGGTCTCGAACCCACAGTCGCGGCGGTCGCCGACCTGCATCAGCGGGCGGCGGATCAGCAGCGGGCGCTCGACCATCGCGGCCAGCGCCGTGGCCTCGTCCATGCTCTCCGGCACCACCTCGCCACTCTTCACCACCGGGGCGGCGCGGTTGAACCAGTCGGCGACCGGGCGATCCCCGAAGAAGGGGCGGAGCGTCTGGGGCGTCCAGGGCTCGCTCAGCAGGTCGCGGGCGACGACGCGGTGGCCGGCCTGCTCCAGCAGGGCCTTCTGCCGGGCATTCCCGCCGCAGCCGGGCTTTTCGAAGAAGATCACGTCGGCCATGGTCATTTCCCTCCGAACAGCGGCGCGCGGGCCAGCAGCGCGTCGGTTTGCTGACAGATCTCGTCATGGACCTCGCGGTCCAGCTTGCGCAGCCAACGCGGCGGGATCGACTCCACGCCATAGGTGGCGCCGGCCAGCATGCCGGCGATGGCGCCGGTGGTGTCGGCGTCGCCGCCCTGGTTGACCGTCTCAACCACGCAGGATTCGACCGAATCGGTCTGGAAGTAATAGTGGAAGACGGTCTGCACCGTATCGACGATGAAAGCGGTCGACAGGCCGCGGTAGGGTTCGAACTTGAACTGGCGATGCCTGGCGATCAGGGCGTTCGCCTCCTCCCGCGCGGCGACGACGCCGCCGCCCAGCACCAGCCGCCGCACCATCCGGCCCAACGCGATCACCGCGGAATCGGACAGCTGGTTGCAGTGGGTGACGTGCGACTGCTCCACCGACCAGCGCTCGAAGGCGGCATCGTCGCCCAGCGTCGCCAGCGCCACCGGCAGGTTGCGCATCGCCGCCCCGTTGCCGGCATGGTATTCCGACTCCGGCTCCTCCAACGTGCCATTCATGATGAAACGGCGGATGCCGCGGCGTGTCGTGTCGCCGACATCGACCGGCACCGACTTCAGCCAGATGGCGAACTCCTCGGCGGCGCGACGGGCCTCCCACTCCGGCCCGGACAGGATGGCGCGGCCGAGATGGAGCGACATCTCGGTGTCGTCCGTCACTTGGCCCGCCGCCAGCTTCAGCCAGCCGCCGCCCTTGATGTGCTTGTGGACGCCATACTGGTGGGCGATCTCGCCCTTGGTCAGGAACTCCACCGTCGCCCCCAGCGCGTCGCCGCAGGCGAGGCCGAGATAGGCGCCGAGCGCCCTGGAACGGATTTCAGGCGTCAGTATCGTCGGATCGGTCATGCCGTCGGGCACAGGGTCCGTCCCTTCCTGGTGCGTCCCGCAAACGGCAGCCAAGCCGCCGCCGGACGTGAGGTTGTCAGAGAAGCGACACACCCACGCGATAGTCCCCGCCGATCACCAGATATTCTCCTTCTCCCTGGAAAGGGTAGCGCGGCAGGATGTCGCGGAAGAAGACGACCTTGGGCAGCGGCACCCACGCATCGAGGATGTAGTCGCCGAACTGGCCGGCGATGTCGCGGTTGATGGAAAAGGAACACAGGTTGTTCAGCTGCAGCACCGCGGTGCGCTTGTCCGGCCGGGCGACGATGTGGTGTTCCTCGAAATCGTTGACGCCGCGGAAGAGCCGGATGTGCGAGGCCCAGTTGGGCATCGGCGCGTCGGGCCAGCCGCGGCGGATCGTCCACTGGCAGAACTCGTACAGAAGATCGAGCTGCAGGTGGATGTTGTTGTTGTGGAAGCGGGTCGACTGCTTCTGCTCGCCATAGGCCGCCCAGGCCTCGGAGGCGAAGCGGCGGATCGGCTCGCCATGGAAGGTCGGCAGCAGGCCGAAACGGCTCTCCACCCAGCCTTTCAAAACCGCCCCTTCCGCCCGGTTGCTGTCGAACATCCAGCCTTTCAGCAGGCGCAGATAGCTGGCGCGGAAACGCCGCCTGCCGTCCGGCCCGTCGGCCCCGGAGAAGTCGGGATTCACCCCGAACACCGCGGCCATATGGCGCTGGAAGATGTCGGAGGCCGTCGGTGCGTCGCGGCACTCGTCCAGCGCCTCGAACAGGGCGGCATGTTCGCTGCGGGTGGCGCCGATGCGCAGGCGCCGCGGTTCGTCATTGTAGGCTTCGCCGCACAGGGCGGCGGCCGGCACATTGACGAGGTTGGTGCGATGGGCGCGCAACGCCAGCGGTGAATCGGGCGGCATGCCGGACTCCGGTGCCTGCCCTGTCGCATCGCTCGTCACCACCCCGTCCGCCACGCCGTCACGCTCCGCCGCAATGCCATTACTTCTTATATGGATATTGTATAAGCCGGCGCGTGCCAAGCCTTCACCGTCGCAACCGGCCAACGCGTGTCGCCGCATGTCGCAACATTGTCCATTTGAAGCCGAACGATCCGTCCCCATACTCTGTACAGCGACGCTTACGATCCGGCGGCACCCGCATGGCCTTCTGGCCGACCAAGTACGACGACAGCCGGCGCCGGCGCACTCCGCCGCTGCCTGCCCAGGTGGCTGTCCGCACGCCCGTCGAAACAACGACCATCAGCGGTCCGCCGCGGGGCGTGGCGGAGGCCCGGACCGCCCTTCGGCTGGCCCAGCTTCTGCGCGGCACGATCACCCCCCTGCGCGGCGACACGGTGCTGGAAATCCTGGAGCCGCACCGGCCGCGTCTGGTGCCCAAGCCGGTCAACCCGCTGCCGGCATTGGTCGGCAAGCCGCAGGGGCAGATGGTCGACGCGCTGCTGCGGCCGATCGGGCAGATCGTCACCGACGTGCTGCTGCCGGGGGTGCGCGATCACCTGATCGACCGGCTGGTGGCCGGCCGCATCGACCATGAGGACAGCCTGCCGGGCGCCGTCGACCTTGCCGAAGCGATGCGGGCGCTGGTCGGCCGGATGCGCGGCGGCGGCAAGGGCCATCTCCAGGCCGTCGTCTCCGCCATCGAGACCGATGCCCGCGCCACCGCCGACGCACTGACCAGGGACAGCCGCCCTATCGACGTCGGCGGCATCGACCGGCTGGCCCGCGCCCTGCTGCGCTTCGAGGTGCGGCGGATGGCGCTGGAGGCGCTGGGCGGAAGCGGTGCGCTGCTGACCGTCATCAATCAGTCGCGGCGTCTGGCCCGCTATTCCCTGCGCCGCGCCACCGAGGCGATCGAGGGGTTCGTCGCCGACCGCGGGCTGAAGACGCTGCATGCCAGCCTCGCCACCCTGGCCCAGGCCGACGGGCTGATCGTCATCGCGCTGCGCAACCTGGACGACCAGGAGGAGACGAAGGAGGAGTCCGGCCCCTTCGTCGAGCCGGCCGACCGCAAGGCGATGAACGACTGGCTGTCGGCGGCGTGGCGCCTTTCCGACACATTGTTCGACCTTGTCGGCAAGGCCGCGGCCGGCGGCGAGCTGGACGATCTGCTGTTCGCGGCATTGCTGCGGCAACTGCGCAGCCTGCATCACTTCTGCGCCGACCTGACCCACGCCGGCCGCCCGGCTGCCGTGGACACGCTGAAGCAGCGGCTGGTCGACCGCTGCGACGCTCTCGCCCGCCTGACCGGCGAACGTCTGGTCGAGGCACTGCTGGCCAAGCCCGCCGATCCCGCCCTCGCCCGCCGGCTGTTGGCACGCGGCCGACTGCTGGCCCAGCTGCTCTATGACATGAACCGCGACGAGGCGGTGGAGGAGCTGGCGCTCCGCATCGTCGTCGCGGCCGAGGCGCTGGGCGAGGAGCGCTGAAGCGCAGGATTCGGCTGGGTCCGCCTGCTTTCAAAGCCCCCCTGCCGTAAAGACCCGACAAAATGTCGGGCTTTGTCGTGTGTGTCGGGACCCCGACAAACCCCCGCACCCTTCGCGTTCTCAAATAATCGTATATTTATCAATGATTTATTGAATAGCCGCACTCTGGCACGGGTCGTGCAATCCATGAAATCCGAAGCGGCCACGAACCGGCCGCACCGGATCGAAACACAGTCCCACGACCCAAGCACAGGAGCGACCCACATGGCCAAAGCGCCTCTGCGTCAGATCGCCTTTTACGGCAAGGGCGGTATCGGCAAGTCCACCACCTCTCAGAACACGCTGGCCGCGCTGGTCGAGCTGGATCAGAAGATCCTGATCGTCGGCTGCGACCCGAAGGCCGACTCGACCCGCCTGATCCTGCACGCAAAGGCCCAGGACACCGTCCTGCATCTGGCCGCCGAGGCCGGTTCGGTCGAGGATCTGGAACTCGAGGACGTCCTCAAGATCGGCTACAAGAACATCAAGTGCGTCGAGTCCGGCGGTCCGGAGCCGGGGGTCGGCTGCGCCGGCCGAGGCGTCATCACCTCGATCAACTTCCTGGAAGAGAACGGCGCCTACGACGACGTCGACTACGTGTCCTACGACGTGCTGGGCGACGTGGTGTGCGGCGGCTTCGCCATGCCGATCCGCGAGAACAAGGCCCAGGAAATCTACATCGTCATGTCCGGCGAGATGATGGCGCTCTACGCCGCCAACAACATCGCCAAGGGCATCCTGAAATACGCGCACAGCGGCGGCGTCCGTCTCGGCGGCCTGATCTGCAACGAGCGCCAGACCGACAAGGAATGGGATCTGGCCGACGCGCTGGCCAAGCGCCTGGGCTCCAAGCTGATCCACTTCGTGCCGCGCGACAACATCGTCCAGCACGCCGAGCTGCGCCGCATGACGGTCATCGAGTACGCCCCGGACAGCAAGCAGGCCGGCGAATACCGCGCGCTCGCCAACAAGATCCATGCGAATTCCGGCCAGGGTTGCATCCCGACCCCGATCACCATGGAAGAGCTGGAAGAGATGCTGATGGACTTCGGCATCATGAAGACCGAGGAGCAGCAGCTCGCCGAGCTCGCCGCCAAGGAAGCGGCGAAGGCCGGCGCCTGACCCCGGGCGTAGCGACGGTTGCCTACCGGCCCCCCTGCCGCCCCAGCGGCGCAGGGGGGACCGCCTGAACACTGGCCCCATCCCCAGCCCCGCACAACGCCGACCCAAGACATCCCCGATGGGCATTCCCAGGGGGCATGCCCAGGGGCGACGGCGTGGGAGGGAGGGGCTCGGTCACGCGCTGAAGTGGCGCGGAATATTCAAGCAGGAGGCCGGCTATGAGCCTGTCCGAGAACACCACGGTCGACGTCAAGAACCTCGTCAACGAAGTCCTCGAAGCCTATCCCGAAAAATCCCGCAAGCGCCGCGCCAAGCACCTGAACGTGCTGGAGGCCGAGGCCAAGGACTGCGGCGTCAAGTCGAACGTCAAGTCCATCCCCGGCGTCATGACCATCCGCGGCTGCGCCTATGCCGGCTCCAAGGGCGTGGTGTGGGGTCCGATCAAGGACATGATCCACATCTCCCACGGGCCGGTCGGCTGCGGCTACTACTCCTGGTCCGGCCGCCGCAACTACTACATCGGCGACACCGGTGTGGACAGCTGGGGCACGATGCACTTCACCTCGGACTTCCAGGAGAAGGACATCGTCTTCGGCGGCGACAAGAAGCTGCACAAGGTCATCGAGGAAATCAACGAGCTGTTCCCGCTGGTGAACGGCATCTCGATCCAGTCGGAATGCCCGATCGGCCTGATCGGCGACGACATCGAGGCTGTCGCCCGCGCCAAGTCGGCGGAAATCGGCAAGCCGGTCATCCCCGTGCGCTGCGAAGGCTTCCGCGGCGTGTCCCAGTCGCTGGGCCATCACATCGCCAACGACGCCATCCGCGACTGGGTGTTCGAGAAGACGGAACCCAAGGCCGGCTTCGTCTCCACCCCCTATGACGTCACCATCATCGGCGACTACAACATCGGCGGCGACGCTTGGTCGTCCCGCATCCTCCTGGAGGAGATCGGCCTGCGCGTGATCGCCCAGTGGTCGGGCGACGGCACGCTCGCCGAGCTGGAGAACACGCCGAAGGCCAAGGTCAACCTGATCCACTGCTACCGCTCGATGAACTACATCGCGCGCCACATGGAAGAGAAGTTCAATATTCCGTGGATGGAATACAACTTCTTCGGCCCGAGCCAGATCGCCGAATCCCTGCGCAAGATCGCCGCTCTCTTCGATGACAAGATCAAGGAGAACGCCGAGAAGGTCATCGCCCGCTACCAGCCGATGGTCGATGCGGTCATCGCCAAGTACAAGCCGCGGCTCGAAGGCAAGAAGGTCATGATCTATGTCGGCGGCCTGCGTCCCCGCCACGTCGTCGATGCCTACCATGACCTGGGCATGGAGATCACCGGCACCGGCTACGAGTTCGCCCACAACGACGACTATCAGCGCACGCAGCACTATGTGAAGGAAGGCACGCTGATCTACGACGACGTCACCGCGTTCGAACTGGAGAAGTTCGTCGAGGCGATGCGTCCCGACCTCGTCGCGTCGGGCATCAAGGAAAAGTACGTGTTCCAGAAGATGGGCCTGCCGTTCCGCCAGATGCACAGCTGGGATTATTCCGGCCCGTACCACGGCTATGACGGCTTCGCGATCTTCGCCCGCGACATGGACCTGGCCATCAACAACCCCGTCTGGGGCGTGATGAAGGCCCCGTTCTGACCATCGGCCTCTGGAACAGGAGAATTTGAGAATGACCGACAAGCTTTCGCAGAGCGCCGACAAGGTCCTCGACCACTACACCCTCTTCCGGCAGCCCGAATATGCGGCGATGTTCGAGAAGAAGAAGACCGAGTTCGAGTACGGCCATTCGGACGAGGAAGTCGCCCGCGTGTCCGAATGGACCAAGTCCGAGGACTACAAGGCGAAGAACTTCGCCCGTGAAGCGGTCGTCATCAACCCGACCAAGGCCTGCCAGCCGATCGGCGCGATGTTCGCCGCCCAGGGCTTCGAAGGCACCCTGCCCTTCGTCCATGGTTCCCAGGGCTGCGTCGCCTATTACCGCACCCACCTGACCCGTCACTTCAAGGAGCCGAACAGCGCGGTCTCCTCGTCGATGACCGAGGACGCGGCGGTGTTCGGCGGCCTGAACAACATGATCGACGGGCTGGCGAACGCCTATGCGCTCTACAAGCCGAAGATGATCGCGGTGATGACCACCTGCATGGCCGAGGTGATCGGCGACGATCTGCAGGGCTTCATCGCCAACGCGAAGAACAAGGACAGCGTTCCGGCCGACTTCCCGGTGCCCTACGCCCACACCCCGGCCTTCGTCGGCAGCCACATCGTCGGCTACGACAACATGATCAAGGGGATCCTGACCAACTTCTGGGGCACGTCGGAGAATTTCGACACGCCCAAGACCGAGCAGATCAACCTGATCCCCGGCTTCGACGGCTTCGCGGTCGGCAACAACCGCGAACTGAAGCGCATCGCCGGCGAATTCGGCCTGAAGCTGCAGATCCTGTCGGACGTGTCCGACAATTTCGACACGCCGATGGATGGCGAGTACCGCATGTATGACGGCGGCACCACCATCGAGGAGACCAAGGAGGCCCTGCACGCCAAGGCCACCATCTCCATGCAGGAGTACAACACGACCCAGACCCTGCAATTCTGCAAGGAGAAGGGCCAGGAAGTCGCCAAGTTCAACTACCCGATGGGCGTCACCGGCACCGACGAGCTGCTGCTGAAGCTGGCCGAACTGTCGGGCAAGCCGGTCCCGGCCAGCCTGAAGCTGGAGCGCGGCCGTCTGGTCGACGCCATCGCCGACAGCCACACCCACATGCACGGCAAGCGCTTCGCCGTCTACGGCGACCCGGATTTCTGCCTGGGCATGTCCAAGTTCCTGCTGGAGCTGGGTGCGGAGCCGGTGCACATCCTGTCGACGTCGGGTTCCAAGAAGTGGGAGAAGCAGGTCCAGAAGGTGCTGGACGGCTCGCCCTTCGGCGCCTCGGGCAAGGCCCATGGCGGCAAGGATCTGTGGCACCTGCGCTCGCTGATCTTCACCGACAAGGTGGACTACATCATCGGCAACAGCTACGGCAAGTATCTGGAGCGCGACACCAAGGTTCCGCTGATCCGCCTGACCTACCCGATCTTCGACCGCCACCACCACCACCGCTATCCGACCTGGGGCTACCAGGGCGCGCTGAACGTGCTGGTGCGGATCCTGGACCGGATCTTCGAGGACATCGACGCCAACACCAACATCGTCGGCCAGACCGACTACTCGTTCGACCTGATCCGCTGACCGGCACGCCGCCGGCGCTTCAGGTTTCGTTTTACAGGCATCGGTTCAGCCCAACCGCCGGGCCGGGATTTCCATCCCCCATCCCGGCGGCAACCTCCCCAGCCCGGAGAGTGTCGGCAACGGCGCGCTCCGGGTTTCTTTTGTCGATCTGTTTCTTTTGTTCATGGGTCAGCCATCCCGCAGCGCGAAGCCGACCACCCGTTCCAATGCACGGTCGGCCGCCGCCTGCCAGCCCTCGCCGCCCAGCTCGATCGAAGCCGGTGGCAGTCCGACCGACGGGACGGCCATGCCGTCGCGGACCGGACGGGCGCGCAGCAGCAGGCGAGGGTGGGCGCCGTCGGTCCAGTCCTGGCGGCCTTCGAGGACGACCAGCAGGATCGGGCCATCGACCGCAGGCGGCGTCTCCGCAGGGTCGGCGTCGGGCGTTACCGCGCGCAGCCCGAGGCGAACCACCGCCTTGCCGTAACCGCCGGCCTTCCGGCCGACGAGGTCGGCGGCGGCATCGCACAGCATCCCGGCCTCCGGTGGAACCGGGCGTCGGTCGAGGTCGAGGAAACGGCACGCGACGCCGATCTCACCCCCCGGTTCCTGGGCCAGCCGGATCACCGCGCCGTCCTGTGCCGCCGCGGCGGGGACTGCCGCCAGGGCCGCCATCATCGCGGCCGCATATCGCCAGCGCCTGCCGATCCGTCGCATCGTTGTTTTCCACCCGTTCGAACCGTCCTGATACGGCCGGCCCTCCCCACCCCCTGCGCGACATGTGCGACACCCGACAAGCCCCCGCAGCGGTACCGCCGATTGTCAGCTATCGGACAGGGCTGGAAAACCAGACAATTGTTATTTGCCAACGACTTGATCACTGGCACGCCCCCTGCATCACACTGATGCAAAGCCATTTCCGGCGCCAGGATGGGAGAGCGGGCATGCTCCAGGACAAGATCCAGGATGTCTTCAACGAACCGGGCTGCGCGACCAACCAGGCCAAATCGGCCAAGGAGAAGAAGAAGGGCTGCACCAAGTCGCTGAAACCGGGGGCGGCAGCCGGCGGTTGCGCCTATGACGGGGCGATGATCGTGCTCCAGCCGATCGCCGACGCCGCCCACCTGGTCCATGGCCCCATCGCCTGCCTGGGCAACGGCTGGGACAACCGCGGCTCCAAATCCTCGGGCTCGCAGCTCTACCGCACCGGCTTCACCACCGATCTGTCGGAACTGGACGTCATCGGCGGCGGCGAGAAGAAACTCTACCGCGCCATCAAGGAGATCGTTCAGCAATACGACCCGCCGGCCGTCTTCGTCTATCAGACCTGCGTGCCCGCGATGACCGGTGACGACATCGCCGCGGTCTGCAAATTCGCCACACAGAAGCTGGGCAAGCCGGTGATCCCGGTGGACGCGCCGGGCTTCGTCGGATCGAAGAATCTCGGCAACAAGCTGGCCGGCGAAGCCCTGCTGGAGCATGTCATCGGCACGGTCGAACCCGAATACACCACCCCGACCGACGTCTGCATCATCGGCGAATACAACCTCGCCGGCGAGCTGTGGCTGGTCAAGCCGCTGCTGGACGAGATCGGCATCCGCCTCCTGTCCTGCATTTCCGGCGACGGCCGCTACCGGGAGGTGGCGCAGGCCCATCGCGCCCGCGTCACCATGATGGTGTGCAGCCAGGCGCTGGTGAATGTCGGCCGCAAGATGGAGGAGCGCTACGGCATCCCCTATTTCGAAGGGTCCTTCTACGGCGTCTCCGACATGTCGGACACCCTGCGCACCATGACCCGCATGCTGGTGGAGCGCGGCGCCGACAAGGGCCTGATCGACCGGGCGGAGGGCGTGATCGCGCGGGAGGAAAGCCGGGTCTGGCGCCGGCTGGAACCCTACAAGCCGCGCTTCGACGGCAAGCGCGTCCTCCTCTTCACCGGCGGCGTCAAGAGCTGGTCGATGGTCAGCGCGCTGGAGGGGGCGGGGCTGACCATCCTCGGCACCTCCACCAAGAAATCGACCAGGGAGGACAAGGAGCGCATCAAGAAGATGAAGGGTGAGGAGTTCCACCAGTGGGACGATTTGAAGCCGCGCGACATCTACAAAATGCTGGCCGACGATCAGGCCGACATCATGATGTCCGGCGGCCGCTCGCAGTTCATCTCGCTGAAGGCCAAGGTTCCCTGGCTCGACATCAACCAGGAGCGCCACCACGCCTATGCCGGCTATGACGGCATCGTCAATCTCTGCGAGGAGATCGACAAGACGCTGTCGAATCCGATCTGGCGTCAGGTCCGCCAGCCGGCGCCGTGGGAGTCGGGCCCGTCCTCCGCCCTGATGGCATCCTCCATGGCGGCGGAGTGACGGCGATGTCCCACATTCAGCGCTTCCCCTCCGCCGCCAAGGCCGCCTCCACCAACCCGCTCAAGATGAGCCAGCCGTTGGGGGCGGCACTGGCCTATCTCGGCGTCGACCGCTGCCTGCCGCTGTTCCATGGCTCGCAGGGCTGCACCGCCTTCGGACTGGTCCTGCTGGTGCGCCATTTCCGCGAGGCGATCCCGCTGCAGACCACGGCGATGGATCAGGTCGCCACCATCCTCGGCGGCTACGACAATCTGGAACAGGCGATCCGCACCATCGTCGAGCGCAACAAGCCCGCCATGATCGGCGTCGCCACCACCGGCGTCACCGAGACCAAGGGCGAGGACATGGGCGGACAGTACACGCTGTTCCGCCAGCGCAACCCCGACATGGCCGACACCGCGCTGGTCTTCGCCAACACCCCCGACTTCGCCGGCGGCTTCGAGGACGGCTTCGCCGCCGCGGTCACCGCCATGGTCGAGCGGCTGGTCGAACCGTCGCCGGTGCGCATCCCGGCCCAGGTCAATGTGCTGGCCGGCTGCCACCTGTCGCCCGGCGACGTGGAGGAACTGCGCGACATCATCGAAGGCTTCGGCCTGTCGCCGATCTTCCTGCCCGACCTGTCGCTGTCGATTGCCGGCCGCCAGCCGGCCGATTTCACCGCCACCTCGCTGGGCGGCGTGACGGTTGACCAGATCCGCGCCATGGGGGCTTCGGCCGCCACCATCGTGGTCGGCGAGCATATGCGGGTGGCCGGCAACGCGCTGGAGCTGAAGACCGACGTGCCCAGCCATTTCTTCAACCGCCTGACCGGGCTGGAGGCGACGGACAAGCTGGTCCGGCTGCTGACGGAGCTGTCGGGCAAGCCGGCGCCCGCCCGGCTGCGGCGCCAGCGCGAAAGCCTGGTCGACGCCATGCTGGACGGGCATTTCTTCTACAGCCGCAAGCGCATCGCCGTCGCGCTGGAGCCCGACCTGCTCTATGCCGTCACCGCCTTCCTTGCCGACATGGGGGCCGAGGTGATCGCCGCGGTGTCGCCGACGCAGAGCCCGGTGCTGGAGCGGCTGAAGGCCGCCACCATCATGGTCGGCGACCATTCCGACGTGGAGACGCTGGCCCGCGATGCCGACCTGATCGTCTCCAACTCGCACGGGCGGCAGGGGGCCGCGCGGATCGGCGTAGCGCTGCACCGCATGGGCCTGCCGCTGTTCGACCGGCTGGGCGCTGGCCTGCGCGTCCAGGTCGGTTACCGCGGCACGCGGGAGCTGCTGTGCGACATCGGCAACCTGTTCCTCGCCCGTGAAATGGACCATGAGCACGGGCACGAGAGCCACGACCACGGGGAATCCCACGGCTGCGGAGGCGGATCATGCGGATGCAACGCCGTCTGAGCGTGGTGCAGGACCCACGCCCGACCAAAGGAGGATCGATGAAGGTCGCTTTCTGCACCCAGGACATGCAGCACGTCGATGCGCATTTCGGCTGGGCCAAGAACATCGCCGTCTATCGGGTCGACCGCCAGGGCCATGCCTTTCTGGAGACCTTCCAGTTCGGCGGCTCGATGTTCGAGGACGGCAACGAGGACAAGCTGGTGCCCAAGCTGGAAGCGCTGGCCGACGTCGCCATCGTCTATCTGTCGGCCATCGGCGCGTCGGCCGCCGCCCGCGTGGTGGCGAAGAAGATCCATCCGGTGAAGGTCGAGGCCACCGACACCATCCCCGCCCTGCTCGACCGGCTGGTCCAGACGCTGAACGGCAATCCGCCGCCCTGGCTGCGCAAGGCGATGGGCGAAACGCCCGAATTCCATTTCGACGAGGAGGAGGTCTGAGCATGGCTGATGTGGCTGAAGTGTCCGTCGCCGACCAGTTCGTGAAGACGCTGGTCCTGCTGTTCCGTGCCGAGGACAGCTATGGCGCCTGGGAGGGCAAGCCGGACGAGGCCCTGCTCGCCCCCTTCGTGCTGGACAAGGAGGCGCGCGCCGCCATCCCGATCATCGGCGATCCCGACCCGGACACGCTGTGGCGGTTGGAGCTGTTCTACAAGGCGGTCGGGCTGATGGTCGAAAAGCAGACCGGCCTGATGGCCTCGCCGATGATGAAGATGAGCCACGAGGGTTTCGGCCGCATGATCCTGACCACCGGCCGGCTGGTGGTGGTGTCGAAGTCCCTGCGCGACGTCCACCGCTTCGGCTTCCCCACCATCGAAAAGCTCGCCGCCGACGGCGCCAAGCTGGTCGAGGACGCCGTGGCGCTGATCCGGGAATATCCCGACGTCGCGAATCTCTGAAGCCGGGACCACGACCATGAGCGACATCGACGCCCTGAAGGACGAGATCAGGAAGCTGAATGCCCGCGCCACCCAGAAGAAGATGGATCTGCACGACCTGTCGGAAGAGCTTCCGCAGAACTGGCAGACCATCCTGACGGTGGCGCAGGAAACCTATGACGCCTTCAAGACCCTGACCGAGAAGCGGGCGGCGCTGAAGGCGCTGGAGACGGCGTAACCCCTCCCTTCCCAACGAAGAGCTTAGGCGCACCCTTTCCCGAGAGGAGCATTCCCATGGCTGAGTTCCTGACCGGCACCACACGCGGTGGTCAGAGCTGGACCCCAAAATTCGTCCAATCCATCGACCGGAAACAGTGCATCGGCTGCGGCCGCTGCTTCAAGGTGTGCGGTCGCGGCGTGCTCGACATGATCGGCCTGACCGAGGATGGCGACATCGTCGACGCCTTCGACGACGAGGCCGAGAAGAAGATCATGACGGTCAAGGAAGCGGCCAACTGCATCGGCTGCGAAAGCTGCTCCAAGGTGTGCTCGAAGAGCTGCATCACCCATGCGCCGGTGGCGGCGTAAAAGCGGGGGCTGACGCACAGGCGCCAGCCCCCCACCCGTCTCAGTACGCGTATTCCTTGAACACCGGATCGACGCTGCCGCCCCAGGGACCGTTGAACTTCTCAAGAAGCTCGTCGGCGGGGCTGCGGCCGGTCTCGGCGACGACCTGAAGCGTGTCGAGGAAGTGGGTCTCGTCGTCCCCCCAATTGTCGTTGCGGGCGCGGCGGGCCAGACCGTCGCGGGCAATCGCCAGCATCTCCAGCGCCACGTTCCGCACCGTCCCAGAGCGGAAGGTCGTGCGCAGGCCGGACCGCGGCACCTCGGCGCGCAGATGCGCCCGCTCCGCCGTCGTCCAGTCCTTCACCAGATCCCACGCCGCATCCAGCGCCACCTGATCGTAGAGCAGCCCGACCCACAGGGCCGGCAGGGCGCACAGGCTGCGCCACGGGCCGCCGTCGGCGCCGCGCATCTCCAGATACTTCTTCAGACGCGCTTCGGGGAAGGCCGTGGTGGTGTGGTCGGCCCAGTCGGTGATCAGCGGCAGTTCGCCCGGCAAAGCCGGCAGCTTGCCATCCATGAAATCGCGGAAGGACTGGCCGGCCGCGTCGATGTAGGTGCCGTCGCGGTAGACGAAGTACATCGGCGTGTCGAGCAGATAGTCGACATAGCGTTCGAAGCCGAAGCCGTCCTCGAACACGAAGGGGATGTCGCCGGTGCGGTCCGCGTCGGTGTCGGTCCAGATGTGGCTGCGGAAGCTCTGGAAGCCGTTCGGCTTGCCCTCGGTGAAGGGGGACATGGCGAACAGGGCGGTGGCGATGGGCTGGAGGGCCAGCGACACGCGGAACTTCTTCACCATGTCGGCTTCGGAGGCGAAGTCGAGGTTGACCTGCACGGTGCAGGTCCGCGTCATCATGTCGAGGCCGAGCGAGCCGACCTTCGGCATGTAGTCGCGCATGATCTGGTAGCGGCCCTTCGGCATCCAGGGAATGTCGTCGCGCCTCCATTTCGGCTGGAAGCCCAGCCCCATCATGGCGATGCCCAGCTCGCCCCCGACCTCCTTCACCTGGCGCAGGTGCCGATGCACCTCGGCACAGGTCTGGTGCAGGGTCTCCAGCGGGGCGCCGGACAGTTCGACCTGCCCGCCGGGCTCCAGCGTGATGTTGGCCATGTCCTGGACCAACGCGATGATGTTGCCCTTCTCCTCCACCGGCTGCCAGCCGAAGCGGGTCATCCGGGTCAGCAGTTCGCGGATGCCGTCCGGCCCGTCATAAGGCAGCGGCCGCAGGTCGGAGGTGCGGTAGGCGAATTTCTCGTGCTCGGTCCCGATGCGCCAGTCGGGTGCCGGTTTGCAGCCGGATTCGAGATAGGCCGCAAGCTGGCGGCGGTCGGTGATGGGTTCGCCGCGCGTTGTCGGGGGTGCGGACATGAAGTCTCTCGCGGGAAGTGGACGGAGGATCGGCCGGGTGACGGCCGGTTACGGGATCGGCGCGCGGAAAGGCGGACGCCGGTCGCTTCCCCCGGCAGTCCAATCCCCGGCCAAGGACTGCCAGCAAGCCAACGCCGCCACCACCGCCGTGTCGGCCCGCAGAATGCGCGGACCCAATCCCACCGGAACAACAAAGGGAAGTTTGGCGAGTTCGTCAAGTTCCGACTGGTCGAAGCCGCCCTCCGGCCCGACCAGCAAGGCGGCCGGACCCGGCGGCGCATCGCGCAGCACCTCGGCGACCGGACGGGCGGACCCGGCCTCCGCGCACAGATAGAGCCTGCGGTCGGCCGGCCAGCTGGCCAGCGCACGGTCCAGCGGCACCGCCTCGCCCATCTCCGGCACGCTGAGGCGTTCGCACTGCTCGGCCGCCTCCACCGCGTTGGCGCGCAGCCGGTCGAGGTTGACGCGGTTGGGGTCGGTTCGCCGGGTGAAGACCGGCCACAGGCGGGATACCCCCATCTCCGTCGCCTTTTCCGCGACGAAGTCGATGCGACCCTTCTTAAGAGGGGCGAAGACCAGCCACAGGTCGGGGGTGGTGTCCTGCTCCCGCCGCTGCTCCGCCACGGTCAGCGAGCACCAGCCCTTGCCGAAACCGTCGATGACCGCCCGCCATTCGCCATCGCGGCCGTTGAACACCGCGACGGAGTCGCCGCGATCCAGCCGCAGGACGTGACGGAGGAAATGGGCACGCTCATGGTCGAGCCCGACCGACTGGCCTTCGGCCAGCGGGCTGTCGACATAAAGGCGGGTCTTGATCGGGTCGGCCATGGCATTCGTCTCCGCGGGGCGGTGGAGACTATAGAGCGGATCGCGTGAAACCGGACGAGATTTGAAGCGCGAGGCAGACCGTCAAATACAGCGCCAAAGGGTCACGCGCTTCACGGTAGACGCAATGAAGCTTCGGACACGGGCGTCACCGGCCGAGCCCGGTCTGGAGGCTGGCGTCAACCGACGGCGATCAGGGAGTCGATCTGCCGGCGCAGGTCGTTGGGCTGAACCGGCTTGTGCAGGATGCGGATCTGGTCCGCCTTGGCCGCAGCCATCAGTTCCGCCCCGGTGTCGCCGGTCAGGATGATCGCGGGCACGGTGACGCCACAGGCCTCGCGCACCGCCCGCACGGCGGTGATGCCCGACCAGCCGTCGCGCAGCCGGTAATCGGACAGGATCACGTTGGGCGGGGGGCAGCCGGGCAGCTTCGCCAGGACGGTTTCCACATCCTCGGCGGCAAGCACCTGATAGCCCCAGGTGTCCAGCATGATCTCCATCCCGGCCAGAATGATCGACTCATCATCGATGACGACGGCGAAACGGTCCGGTGTTGTGCTCATGTCCATTTACGATTGCAGGCCGCTGAGGTTATGACAAAGAAACAGTATTGGTACGATTTTGACGAGCGCAAGATCACAGGCTGCAATTTTCCATAGCTTGAGCACGGGTGTATTGCCGCACCGCGCTTGCCGCACGGATGACAGCCCGATACCTTCCCCGTCATCCTCGCCCTGATTGCCGCCCTGATTGGCTGGTCAGACATCCTCATAGCACAGCGGAACCGCCGCCGTCATGCCCACTGCCTCCACCGGCCCCACTCTGCCCGAGTCCGGCTTCACAGACATCCGCCAGGACGGCTGGATCGCGCGGAAGCTCCCGCCCCGCGTGCGCCCTTATGTCACGCTGGCGCGACTCGACCGTCCCATCGGGACATGGCTGCTGCTGTTCCCCTGCTGGTGGAGCGTGGCGCTGGCCATGCCGCAGCCCTTCCGTGACTGGCCGACGCTGCTGTGGCTGATGGCGCTGTTCGGCGTCGGCGCGGTGCTGATGCGCGGCGCCGGCTGCACCGTCAACGACATCCTCGACCGCAAATTCGACGCGATGGTGGAGCGTACCCGTTCCCGCCCGATCCCGTCGGGTCAGGTGACGGTGCGTCAGGCCCTGGCCTTCCTCGTCGCCCAGCTTCTGGTGTCGCTGCTGATCCTGGTCCAGCTGGGGACGACGGCCATCGGGCTGGGGGTGCTGTCGCTGCTGCTGGTCTTCACCTACCCGCTGATGAAGCGCATCACCTGGTGGCCGCAGGCTTTCCTGGGGCTGACCTTCAACTGGGGCGCCCTGATGGGCTGGGCCACGGTTCAGAACGATGTCGGCTGGCCGGCGTTGGCGCTCTATGTGACGGGCGTCGCCTGGACGCTGGGCTATGACACCATCTACGCCCATCAGGACAAGGAGGACGATGCCCGCATCGGCGTGAAGTCCACCGCGCTGCGCCTGGGCGACCAGAGCAAGATCTGGATTTATGGCTTCTACACCCTGACCTATGTCGGCATCGGCATCGCCGGACGCCTGGCGGGCTTGGGCGGGCTGTTCCTGCCGGTGCTGTCGCTGGCGGCACTGCAGCTGGCCTGGCAGGTCGCGACCTGGCGGCCGGACGATCAGGGCGATTGCCTGGACAAGTTCAAGTCCAACCGCTGGTTCGGCTGGCTGGTGCTGGCGGCCATCCTGGCGGGGAAGATCTAGGCAGGCGCTCTGCGGGTGTCGGCCGCGATGCCGGCACACCGGCACAAGCAAGAGGGCAAACGAAAAGGGCGGAGCCAAGCCCCGCCCTTCCTGAAAACCTGACGCTATGCCGCTCAGCGCTCGCTGGTGTCGGCCAGCTGGGCGACGGCGTTGCCGGAGCCGGGCTTGCGACCGGGGGCGACGGTGCGATGGCTGCCGGGACCGGAAAGCTCGGCGACCGTGACCGGGGCGGACTGCGCGCTGGACGGCTTGCGCGACGGCAGCACGGCAACGTCGATGCGCTGCGGCTTCTGCGGCGTGTGGGAGGCGACGGCGGTCGTGGCCAAGCTCTGCGGCTTGCGGCCGGGGACCGACACGCTGAGGTTCTTCTGCGGCTGCAGGGAGGCTTCCATCATGCGCGGGCCGCTGGCCTTGGCACGGCCGCGCGGGCTGCTGGCGAAGCCCTGGTCCATGCCGCGGTCGCCGGCATCCAGCATCCGGCCGCCGCGCTGGTCGTCGGACTCGCCTTCCGGCAGGATGAAGCCGTAGGCGGCGTAGACGCGCAGACCCATCTGGTCGGTCGGCTCGTGCCAGACGCGGACGGCGGACCAGTCGTTGTTGCGGGACACGTCGACCACCCGCATGCCGCGGCGCAGACCGTCGCCATCGATCCAGCTGTGGTCGACCTCAATGGTGCGGCGGTCGATCACCGCGCTGACCAGCGAGACGTGACCGCGGCGCATGTGGCCGGTGCGCTTGAAGACGAGGACGGAGCCGATGGCGGGGCGGTGTTCGCGGTCATACTGGCCGGCGGCATGATCCCACCAGGTCCAGGCGTCGCCGCGTATGGTGAAGTCGGAGATGGAGCGGACCGTCCGAACGCAATCGCCGTCTTGTGCGGCAGCCGTCGACACGGTAAGGGGGCTCAGCGCGATCAAAGCCGCAAACGAAAGGCCGATGGCGGTTCCCCTCTGCCGCATGACTCCCCCAATCCCTCTGTTTTCCCCTGGTGGAAACGGGTAACACGGGTTCGCAGCTGTGTCTACACCGTTTGAATTATGTAACATTCATAAGCCGCCGCCAGCCTTCCTCCCAACAGCGGAGCCCCTTGGGAAACCTCGTATGAACAATGCATCCCCGCCAGATTTCGTCCGCGATAACACGACGCTGACGACCACGCCGCTGTTGCCGGAAATCCAGCTTCATCTTGCCACCGAAGTCACTCCACTCTGGCAGGCAACCGAGGAGACCTTGGCCGCCACGAATTTGCCACCGCCATACTGGGCTTTCGCTTGGCCGGGGGGACAGGCTGTGGCGCGGCTGGTGCTCGACCGGCCGGAGCTGGTGGCCGGCAGGTCGGTGCTCGATTTTGCCGCAGGCACCGGGCTGGTCGGCATCGCCGCGATGAAGGCGGGGGCGGCGCGGGTCCAGTCCTGCGACATCGACCGCTTCTCGCTGGCCGCCATCGCGCTGAACGCCGAAGCCAACGGGGTGGAGGTCAAGCCGGTCAGCGCCGATCTGGTCGGCCGGCCGCTGCCGGGCATCGACGTGGTCCTGGCCGGCGACGTCTGTTACGAGCGGCCGATGGCGGAGCGGGTCACGGCATGGCTGCGCGGGATCGCCGCCACCGGCACGCTGGTGCTGCTGGGCGATCCCGGCCGCGCCTATTTCCCGGCAAGCGGCATCGAGAAGCTGGCGGCCTACACCGTCCCGACCTCGCTGGAGCTGGAGGACCGGGAGGCGCGCGAAACCGCCATCTGGCGCCTGTTGCCTGACGCTTGATGCCTGAAGCTTGATGCCTGACGCCTGATCCCTACTGACGATTGAGACGCGACACGGCCAGCCGCAGGTCGGCCAGGAAGGTCGGCTGTTCCACCAGCTGGCCGCGCAGCAGATAGCTGGGGTGGAAGGTCGGCACCACCTCCACCCCCTCCAGCAGGCGGCAAGGCAGCACCGTGCCGCGCAGCTGCAGGATGCCGTTCTCCCCGGTCAGCGCCCAGGTGGGCGTCCGGCCAAGCGCCACGATCACCGACGGGCGGTAGTCGGCCAGGGTGGCGCGCAGATGCTCGATCTCGCCGGCGAACTCGGCGAGCAGCCGGTCCGAGGTGCCGAAGGCGCCCCAGCTCTCGTCGATCTCCCGCCCCTCCTTGCGGGCGCGGGCGCGCGAAGAAAAGAAGTGCCCCACCTTGTTGCCGGGCGGCTGGTGGCGGAAGACGTTGGCGACGAGGCATTCCGCCCGCTCGATGCCGACGGCGGCCAGCGATTCGTCCAGCAGCTTGCCGCTGCGTCCGACGAAGGGGGTGCCCTGCCGCGCCTCCTCGGCCCCCGGCGCCTCGCCGACGATGGCGAGCCGCGGCCCGTCCACCGGCTTGGTCGGATACTGGTAGTCGGCGAAGGGCATGTCGGTGCGCAGGTCTGTCATCGGATCGGTTCCAAAAGTGCATCTGGCAAAAGTGCATCGCGAGGATGCAGGCAGGGTGCCGGACTTGCCGAAGCGTCGCCCGGAACCCAAGCTTCTAGGCGGTACGCTTCTAGCGCAGACCACCAGTCAAGGCCACCAACAGGGGAGAGACCGGGATGACACCACAGGCGCCGACGACGCAGGAACTGGCAGCGAAGACCTGCGAACCCTGCCGCGGTGGGATACCGCCGATGGACCGCGCGATGGCCGAGTCCTATCTGGTGCAGGTGCCGGGCTGGGTCCTGAAGGAAGGTCCCGACCGCATCGAGCGCGACTTCAGGTTCCCCGACTTCGTCCAGGCCCAGGCCTTCGCCAATCAGGTGGGCAACCTGTGCGAGGCGGAAGGCCACCATGCGGAGATCCATTACGGCTGGGGCCACTGCTCCGTCGCCTTCTGGACCCACAAGATCAAGGGCTTGCACGAGAACGACTTCGTCATGGCGGCGAAGGTCAACGGGCTGGCCGACGCGCCCTATGTGCCGGCATCGGTCGGGACCCCGCCGCCGCCCTATGTGCAGGGGGCGTGAGGAGCACAGGTGGGGGCAAGGCCTTGCCCTACCCCCACAGCTCCGCCGACGGCGGCTGCACCACCGCGCCGTCATAGACCAGCCCCGGCTCGCGGTCGCGGGCGAGCAGCAGCGGGCCGTCGAGGTCGACATAGCGCGCCCCCTGCCCCACCAGCATCGCCGGCGCCATCGCCAGCGACGTCGCCACCATGCAGCCGACCATCACCTCGAAGCCCATGGCGTGGGCGGCGGCGGTCATCGCCAGCGCCTCGGTCAGGCCGCCGGTCTTGTCCAGCTTGACGTTCACCACCCGATACAGCCCGCGCAACCGCTCCAGCGACTCCAGCCCGTGGCAGGATTCGTCGGCGCCGAGCGGCACCGGGCAATCGACCCCGCGGAGCGCCTCGTCCTGGCCGGCGGGCAGCGGCTGCTCGATCATCTCGACGCCCAGCCCGACCAGCACCGGGGCGAAGCGGTGCAACTGGTCCAGCGTCCAGCCCTCGTTGGCGTCGACCACCAGCCGGGCGGTGGGAGCGGCGGCACGGACGGCGGCGACACGGTCGAGGTCGCCGTCTCCCGTCAGCTTCATCTTCAGCAGGGGATGACGCGGCGCCCGTTCCCGCGCCGCGGCGGCCATGGCGGCGGGCTCGTCGACGCTCAGCGTGTAGCAGGTGATGAGCGGCCCCGGCGGCTGGGCCAACCCGGCGAGCGTCCAGGCCGGCACGCCGCTGCGCTTGGCCTCCAAGTCCCACAGCGCGCAGTCCAGCGCATTGCGGGCGGCACCCGGCGGCATCAGCCGGCCCAGCGTTTCTCTGTCGAGTCCGCCCGCGACCGCGTCGGCCATCGCCTCCAGCGCGGCGGCGACCCCGTCGACGCTTTCGCCATAGCGGGCGTAGGGCACGCATTCACCGCGACCGCGGTGGGGACCGTCGGTCACCTCCGCCACCACCACCGCGGCCTCGGTCTTGGCCCCGCGCGAGATGCGGAAGGCCCCGCGTATGGGAAAACTCTCGCGACGGACGGTCAGCTGTTGGGCGGACATGCTCTGCAACCCCGAAACGGAACAGGGCCGGGAGTGTATCCCGGCCCCGTTCCATAAGGCGACAGGCTTCAAGCGTAAGGGTTGGCGGCCTCAGCGTTCCTGAAGGATGACGCCGTACCAGCCCAGCCCCTTGTAGGTCTCGTAACCCGGTGTCAGGGCGTAGCCGACCAGACGGTTCTTGTCGTCGATGTAATGGCCCATGGTGCCGGCGGCGCGGCGCAGCGGCACCGTTTCGGTCAGCATGCCGCGGCCGTCGGAGGATGCGATGACGCGGTGGCGGGCGTCGAGCAGCAGGCACCGCGACTTCTCGCGCTCGCCGGCTTCCAGCCGCACGCCCTCGACCACCGCCGCAGCCTGCGGCTCCCAGTCGAAGAAGATGCCCAGCACGCCGATGGCGTCGCCGTCCGCCTCGCCGTCGCGGCGGATGGCGGTGGCGTAGGTGGCGACGACGCGGTCGTCCAGGCTGCGGTTGCGGGCGACGTCGCCGACGGTGAACTCGCCGCCGTTGCGGGTGGCCAGCGCCTGCCGGAACCACGGCTCGTCCGACACATTGGCACCGCGCGCACCGGGATAGCGGTCGGGCCGGCCGTTGGCGATGACGGTGCCGTTGCGGTCGGCGATCCAGAGGTCGAGATAGACGGTATAGGATTCCAGGATCACGCCCAGCCGGCGCGAGGCATGGCGGCGCGCCTCCTCCGTCGGATCGGCGGCGCAATCGACCACCGCGCTGTCGGTCGCCCACCAGCGCACGTCGCAGGACCGCTCATACAGGTTGCGGTCGATGATCTCGATCATGTTGAGCGACAGGTCGGCCAGCCGCTTGCCGTGCATCTCCTGCACCATGGCGCTGCCGGTGGTGGTCAGGTGATCGACGCGGGCGACAATCTCCGACCGCAGTTCCTTGGTGATGCTGTTGACCTGGGTCGAGATCTCCGACACCTCGTTGGCGACGACGGCGAAGCCGCGCCCGGCGTCGCCGGCCCGCGCCGCTTCGATCAGGGCATTCATGGCCAGCATCTTGGTGCGCCGGGTGATGTCCTCGATCAAGGACACCTTCTTCGACGCAACATCCAGCACGCCACGCGACAGCTCGAACAGATCGGTGCCCGCCATGCTCATCGTCTTGTCCCCCGTCATGACCGTCCCTGCATTCTCCAAATCAAAAGCCATGCCAACGGTCACCGACGCTCGTTAAGCGGGCCACCCCTCCCGGTTTCCGCGGCACTTGGCCGCAACCGACAGTCCGCCACCCGTCCCATCAGGGTTAGCATCCGGTTAAGCTGCTGAAACAACGGGCATACTGGCGTCGGGTTGCTCAACAGGTTGCGAACTTGCCATCGGCGCGACACTCATATTGCGGAGACGTAACACGAATTCGCCACGAATTCGCAATAAAAATTCTTAATTACGCTCCCAGACGCCAGATCAATTCCGCATTGCAAAAAGCCCATCCACATTCTGTGCACATTCGCCGGGCAGTTGATGCGGCGCGCACCGATGCACCGCATCATCCCTCTCAGGCGACGCGGTGCATCTCGTCCAGGAAATGCTGCACTTCCCGGGTCAGGCGGTCCGCCTCCGCGGCCATGCGCCCCGATGCCGCGAACACCTCGTGCGCGGTGCCGCTGGTGCGGCCGGCGGCGTCGGTGACATCGCGGATGTCGTCGGACACCGCGCGGGTGCCGGCGGCGGCCTGCTCCATGTTCACGACGATCTCGCGCACGGCGGAGCCCTGCTGCTCGATCCCGGCACTGATGCCGGCGGCGATCCGGTTGATCGACTGGATGGTGTGGCCGATGCCGACGATGGAGGTCACCGCTTCGTCGGTGGAGGACTGGATGGCGGAGATCTGCGCGGCGATGTCGCCGGTGGCCTTGGCGGTCTGATCGGCCAGCCGCTTCACCTCCTGCGCCACCACGGCGAAGCCCTTGCCCGCCTCGCCGGCCCGTGCCGCTTCGATGGTGGCGTTCAGGGCCAGCAGGTTGGTCTGGCTGGCGATGTCGTTGATCAGGGTGACGACGTCGCCGACCGTGCGCGCCGCACCGGACAGGGTGCCGACCAGCGCGTTGGAGCGTTCGGCCTCGCCGACCGCGGTCTCGGCGACACGGGCGACATCGCCGATCTGGCGGGAGATGTCGGCGATGGAGGCGGACAGCTCCTCCGTCGCGGCGGCGACGCTGCCGACATTGCTGCCGGTCTGCGCGGCGGAGGCCGCGACCGACGACGCCTTGCCGGTGGCCTGGGTCGCGTCGGTCTCCATGGTCCGGGCGGAGACCTCCAGCCGGTGGGCGGTATCGGCCACCTCGCTGCACACGCTCTGGATCTGACCTTCGAAACGCTGGGTCACGCCGGCGAAGCCGGCAACCTTCTGCGAGATGCTCTCCGTCGCCGCGTTGATGGTCCGGCTGGCGTGCAGGAAGCCGCCCTGCATGCCGCGCAGCACGATACGGCGGAAATACTTGTGTTCCGACACCGCATGCATCGAGGCGGTCGCCTCGCGCACGAAGGCGTCGGTGCGGTCGATGGCGTCGTTGGTGGCGTGCATCAGCTCGCCCAGCGCCCCGCCCTCGCGGATGCCGATCACCCGCGCCTCGAAATCGCCGGCGGCGACGGCACGGTTCACCCGCGTCAGCCGATCGACCGCCGCGCCGGCACGGCGCAGGTACAGCAGCGCCCCGCCCAGTGCCGCCAGACCGGCCACCGCCAGACCGGC
Organism: Azospirillum sp. A23; assembly: GCF_042938965.1. Taxonomy (NCBI): domain Bacteria; kingdom Pseudomonadati; phylum Pseudomonadota; class Alphaproteobacteria; order Rhodospirillales; family Azospirillaceae; genus Azospirillum; species Azospirillum sp. A23. The sequence goes on from NZ_CP170667.1 coordinate 1,915,371, forward strand.
ACGCAGAGCCAGCCCGCCCATCTCGAGCAGATCGGCAGCCAGCAGCGCCGCCAGAGCCACGCCAGCCAACACGGCCAGTCCGCCGGCCCGCGTCAGCGACGATGACCCGGAAGAGGACGGCTTGGAGGACGGCTTAAAGGGAGAAGACGAATTCGTCATACCCGATCCCCTTCTCCGCCAGCAGGGCGAGGACGGCGGCGAATCCCGCCTCCATCCCCTGCCTGCGGTCGGCATGGCTGTTCTCGATGTCCAGAAGCTGGCGGTAGAGCGGGATGACCTTGTCCAGAGCCGCCCGTTCCGGCACCCGGCGGGAGGAGTGGTAGCCGATCACCCGCCCTTCGGCGTCGAAACTGGGGGTGACATGGGCGAAGACCCAGTAATGGTCGCCGTTGCGGGCGCGGTTGACCACATAGGCGAAGATCTCCTTCCCCGCCGCCAGCGTGTCCCACAGCAGCTTGAAGACGCAGCGCGGCATGTCGGGATGGCGGACGATGGAATGGGGCGCCCCCATCAGGTCGGCCTCGTCATAGCCGGCGACCCGCTGGAACACCCGGTTCGCGTAGGTGATCCGCCCCTTCAGGTCGGTTTTGGAAACGATGACTTCATCCGGGTCGAAGAAGCGTTCCACCCCCGTCAGGGGGACGTCGCGTCGTGCCATGTGCCTTCCGGTCTCCCGCTTCCCAAACCCGCACGGTCTCAAGCGCCCGATTGCAGCAGGTTTCGGCGGCAGGAACGGAATATGTCCGGATCGGCATGCCGCACGATATCCCGCAATACGGGAGCCGCAACGAAATGCACTCTAATGTGACGGAAGGCGACAGGAAAGACCCTACCCATTGCGAGGCCGAAATATTTGGGTGACCATCATCCGGGTGGATGAAATTCCGCTCATTCCGGCGGATAGGGCACAGTCAGCGAACGGTCGGCCGGCGGGTTGTCCACCGTCACCACGGTGCCGTCGGGCCAGCGCACCTCGACCTGCTCCACCTCGTGCAGCGGCCCCAGCCCGAAATGGGCAACCGGTTCGCCCTGGCACAGATAGCCGGACCCGGCGCAGACCGCCCGGCGCTGGCGCCGGCCGCCGGCGGTCAGGATGACGACCGCGCCGCGGGCCGGAGCGCCGAAGGGGGTCAGCGGCTGGACACGCAGCCAGCCATTGTTGGAGGCCGCCGGGCGGTAGATGGACAGCGGCTGCCCGGCTCCGTCGTGGACGCCATGGCTGTCGCCGTGCGCCAGCACCAGCTCCAGGCGCCCGTCGCCGTCGATGTCGGCCGCGACCGCACCGGTGCCCAGCCCCTTCGGCTCGGCCGCGTCGCCAAGCTCCAGTTCCTGCCACTGGTCGTTGCGCCAGCCGAACAGCCGGTTGGGCTCGCCATGGGCGTGGAAGAACAGCTCCTCATAACCGTCATTGTCGAAATCGGCGGCGACGACGGTGAAGATGCGGCCGGGCATCGACAGGTCGGCCCCGGCCGATTCGACGAAGGCGCCGCCCATGCGCTGGTGGAAATGGCGTTGCGCCCCGTCCCAGGTGCCGACGACCAGATCGAACAGCCCGTCGCCATCGACATCCAGCGCCGCGACCGCACGGCCGGACGGACGCGAATCGGCGATGCCGCGCTCCTCGGCGATCTCCTCGAAATTGCCGTCGCCCAGGTTGCGGAACAGCTGGTTGGGGCCGCCGTCATTGACCGTCACCACATCCATATGGTCGGACACGATGGGCAGAACCGTGACACCGCGCGCGGCACCGATGGAGTCGAGCCCCGCCTCCTCCGCGCCATCCTCCAGCCGGCCGCGCCGGGTCAGCTCGTACAGGCGCAAGGGACCGCCGTCGGTCGCCACCAGGAAGCCATAGCGGCCATGGCCCCAGCGGTCGATCGCCGCCACCGCGCCCGCAGCGGTGTGGTTGGCCGCCCCGGCATTCTCCGCCTGCGCGAACAGGTCGAGCCAATGATTGCCGAAGCATGCGAACAGCCGGTCGGCCATGTCCTTGGCTCCGGTGGCGCGGTCGGAATTGACGATGTACAGCTCCTCCCGCCCATCGCCGTCGATGTCGGCAGCGGCCAGCCCCAGCGCCGGGCCGGCGGGATCGGCGAGCAGCGGGTTGGCGATGTCGACCAGACGCCCATCGACCCATTTCAGGACGAGGTTGGCGGAGCGGTAGCCGGCCACGACCAACTCGAGGGCGCCGTCGCCGTCGATGTCCGTGACGGCAATCCCGTTCGACGGCCGCGGCGGGTTCTCGGCGATCAGCGACGAGCAATCGAGGAACATCGGCACCCTCTTGTCCCGTGGTCGGTCCACCCCGTCGCCCATGAGTCCATTCAAGGAAGGCCGTTCAAGACAGGCCTTTGGAGCCATTGGGCTTTCGTGCGGCGTATCCCTGTTGATACCCCGTCCCTGCCCGGCCGTAAACCCGGACGGAGGATCAGGGACGGCCTATGTCCGATGCCGCATCCCGAATCCGCGGCGGACGGCGGCAGGCCTGGAACGAAAAACCCCTCCGGCGCGAGGACGCCGGAGGGGCTTGAACCGTTCGAACGACGGCTTGGCTTCAGATGCGCTTCTTCGCGCCGCCATTGCCGACGGCGCCGCCGGCCGGGCGCTTGGCCGCGCCGGCGTCGTTGCCGGCCGACTTCTCCGCCGGCTTGGCCGCCGCGGCGGCCTTGGCCTGCTCGCGCGCCGGCAGCTCGATGTTGACCTCCAGCGTCGAGCAGTCGCCGCCGCGGTCCAGCTTCACCTCGACCTTGTTCTCGTCGATGTTGACGTATTTGGCGATGACCGCCAGCAGTTCCTGCTGGAGCATCGGCAGATAGTCGGGGCCGCTGCGCCCGGCGCGCTCGTGCGCCATGACGATCTGCAGACGCTCCTTGGCCTGGACGGCCGACGCGCGGGGTGCCGCGCGGAAGAAGTTGAAGATGCTCATGCGCTCCTCCGCAGGAGCCGGCTGAACAGGCCCTTCTTCTGGGGGGTGACGAAGCGGTGCTCGATGTCTTCGCCCAGGAAGCGGCCGACCGCATCCGAATAGGCCAGGCCGGCGTTGGAAACCTCGTCCAGGATCACCGGCATGCCGACGTTGGAGGCGCGCAGCACAGCCTGGCTTTCCGGAATGACGCCGAGCAGCGGGATCGCCAGGATCTCCAGCACGTCGTCGACCTTCAGCATCTCGCCCTTCTCGACGCGCTCCGGGTCGTAGCGGGTCAGCAGCAGTTGCTGTGTCACCGGCTCCAGCCCCTGTTCGGCCCGGCGGGAGCGCGAGTTCAGCACGCCCAGGATGCGGTCGCTGTCGCGCACCGACGAGACTTCCGGGTTGGTGACGATGATCGCGTGGTCGGCGAAATAGAGCGACATCAGGGCGCCGCGCTCGATGCCGGCCGGGCTGTCGCACAGGATGTAGTCGAAGTCCTTGGACAGCTCGTTCAGCACCTTCTCCACGCCCTCGCGGGTCAGCGCGTCCTTGTCGCGCGTCTGCGAGGTCGGAAGGATGTAGAGGTTCTCGATCCGCTTGTCCTTGATCAGCGCCTGGTTCAGCTTCGCTTCGCCGTTGATGACGTTGATGAAGTCGAAGACCACCCGGCGCTCGCAACCCATCACCAGGTCCAGGTTGCGCAGGCCAACGTCGAAATCGATGACGACCGTCTTGAAGCCGCGAAGCGCCAGCCCGGTTGCGAAGGCCGCGGACGAGGTCGTCTTGCCGACACCGCCCTTGCCGGAGGTCATGACGATGATCTTGCTCAACGGAGCCTCTCCCATAATCCCAAAGTTGCCGTCACCGATACCGAACACCGTCCGAAGATTGCCGCCTCCGGACAAGATTCCGCCGCTATAGTCCTCAGGCGGTCTTCAGCAGATCCATGCTGAGGACGCCGTCGCGCAGGAAAACCTGCACGGCTTTCCTGTAAAAGTCACTGCCGATGTCTTCGCTGACGCGATAATTGCCTGCGACCGATAGCACCTCGGCCTCCAGGCTGTGGCAGAAGATGCGGGCGTTGGTGTCGCCGGAGAAACCGGCCAGCGCCCGGCCGCGCAGCGCGCCATAGACATGGATGTTGCCGTCGGCCAGCAGCTCCGCCCCCGGAGAGACGGAGCTGGTGACGATCAGGTCGGTCTTCTCGGCATAGACCCGCATGCCGGAGCGCACCGGCTCGGTCACCACCAGCGTCGGACGGTGGACGACCTCGATCAGCACCTGCGGCGCCGGGATCGGGGTCTGCTGATCCGGCTGGCGCGGATCGGGGGCCTTCACCACCTCTTCCAGCTTGGCGGCGCGGCCCGACGGCATCGGCGTCAGCCCGACGGCCATCGCCGCCTCGCGCACCGGCTGCGGCCCGCCCTGGAAGCCGACCGGCAGCAGATGCAGCGCCTGCACCTGCGCCACGAAGGCGCCCAGATCGAAGACGATGCTCTCCGGCAGATCGTCGAAATCCAGCACGACCGGCGCGTTGTGGAAGAAGTTGGGCGCCTGGCGCACCTTTACGTTCAGCTGGGTGAAGAAATTCGGCGATGTCGGGGCGAAAACCTTCAGCACCATCATGGTGAAGGAGTTGCCACGCAACTGGAACGGCACATCCCGTTCGGCGACCTGACTGGCGCTGCTCACCGTAGCCTTCCCGTTCGTTCCTGCCGTCCCGTGCCGTGCATCGGGTTCACCGCATCCGGCTCACCCGAGTGCCCGGTCCCGCCCCGGAACCGCTGTTGCGCAGTCCCGGCATCGAGCCAGCCAATCAGCGCCTTCTAGCCGTCCACACCGGTCGGATTCAAGAGATTCCCCGCCGGCACGGGTGACAATCCGAAGCCGTGCCGCCGCCTGCCCTTCGGCAAACACCCGCCGTCTCCGGCCATCGGCGGCCACGACGCCCGGGGACGTCAGGCACGACGACCTGAGATCGCAGCCCGCCCCGGAAGGGAACAGGCCAGGGTTGCAACATGTCTTTCGATTTCCCCCGTGGCCGACCATAGTAATGAAAGCCCGCGGCAGCGGCAAAGCCTTTCGGCCGCCTCAGTCGGAAGGCTAAGCCACCGGCCGGACCGGCTCGGCGGAAAGGGTTACCAAACCCGCTCTGGCGGCTTTCCTGCGGCACCCACACCACATCTGGTATGAATATTTTGCGTCGGCCGCAATTTTGCCTGACGCGCCGCGTTATGACCGGTACAGTCAGGTTGCGTGGCTTCCATCGACGACGAGGTTCTCTTGCACCTTGCTTCGCCTCCAGAGCACCTCCCCCGTCGGCCCGCACCCGTATGTCCGGACCGGGCATGTCCGGTTCCGGCATGTTGGGATCCGGCACGAGGCCCGGCAGCAGCCCCCGACGAAGCACTCATCAGCATGCACCCATGCGACCGGTCGAGCCTCCCCCCTGCGGGAGGCTTTTTTGTGCCCAGACGTCTTGCTTGCGTAATCGGCTCCACCCCCACCATTCGAGGAGATGCGACATGGCCAAGCGTTCGAGCAAAGGCATCGCTGCGGCGGGCGACTCCACCGTTCACCCGCTCTTCCCCGGTATGAACGCCCCCGCCGCCTTCGGCTGGGACCCGCTCGGTGGGAGCGAGGATCGCCGCGACCAGAGCTATCTCCGCAAGGTGAAGCCGCAGAACCCCAACCAGAAGCTCCTGATGGACGCCATCAAGGCGCACAATCTGGTGGTGGCGCTGGGCCCGGCGGGGACCGGCAAGACCTACATCGCCATCTCGTCGGCGGTGGAGGCCCTGGAATCGGGCAGCGTCGACCGCATCGTCCTGTCCCGCCCGGCCATCGAGGCGGGCGAGAGCATCGGCTACCTGCCCGGCGACATGCATGAGAAGATGGCGCCCTTCCTGCGCCCGCTCTACGACGCGCTGACCGACCGGCTGGGCTCCAAGCGGCTGCGCACCATGATGGCCGACGGCACCATCGAGATCGCCCCGGTCGGCTTCATGCGCGGCCGCACCCTGAACAACGCCTTCGTGGTGATCGACGAGGCGCAGAACTGCACCTATGCCCAGATCAAGATGCTGCTGACCCGGTTGGGCTGGCATTCCACCATGGTTCTGACCGGCGATCCCGACCAGACCGACCTGCTGGACAATCTGTCCGGGCTGGCCGACATCGCCCGCCGGCTGGAGGCGGTGGAGGGCATCGCCGTCGCCCGACTGACCGAAAAGGACATCGTCCGCCATCCGCTGGTCGCCAGCATGCTGACCGTGCTCTGAGCGGCAGAATTCACCGGCGGCTTGCGTGCGAGGAGCGGTCGCCGCTCCTCGTGCGAGCCGTAGCGACTGAGTTCGCCGGACACACCCTGCTATGGTTGCAATTATGACATTTCGTTGAACAGAACATAGGATATACGAACAATATGCCTTGACCTTCGGCCGCGGCGCGGCAAAAGTCCCGAAAATTTTGGGGATATCGCCGTTTCGTTGCCGGAAGGGACCGCAGCCGTGACCGTTGCCTTGTTCGAACGCATCAGCATCAAGGGCAAGATCGCCCTGATCCTGGCCGCAGCCGGCCTTGGGCTGGCCCTGGTCGCCGCGGTCAGCCTGATGAGCCTGCGGGCCGAGATGATGGCCGACCGCCAGGACAAGACCCGCAACGTCGTCGAGGTCGCCCACAGCCTGATCGCCCATTTCGAGGCGCAGGAGCGCGCCGGCACCCTGCCCCGCGTCCAAGCCCAGGCGCAGGCCAAGGCGGCGCTGAAGTCCCTGCGGCACGATGGTGAGGAGTATTTCTTCATCACCGACCTCGCCCCGCGCATGATCATGCACCCGATCAAGCCGGAGCTGGACGGCACCGACGTGTCGCGCAACGCCGATCCCAACGGCAAGCTGCTGTTCCAGGAGTTCGTCCGGGTGGTGAAAGCCGACGGTGCCGGATTCGTCGACTATCTCTGGCCGAAGCCGGGGTCGGCGCAGCCGGTGGCGAAGCTGTCCTACGTCAAGGGCTTCGCCCCCTGGGGCTGGCTGATCGGCTCCGGCATCTACATCGACGATGTCGACATTGCGTTCCGCGAGGCCGCGCTGCGGCTGGCCGGAACCGGCCTGCTGATCGGGCTGGCCGCCGTGCTGCTTGCCCTGCTGGTCAGCCGGGCCATCGTCCGGCCGCTGGACGGGCTGGGGCGCGTCATGGAGGATCTGGCCGGCGGCGACAGCGCGGTCGCGGTTCCCGGGCTGGGCCGCGGCGACGAGATCGGCGCCATGGCCCGCACCGTCGAGATCTTCCGCGTCCAGCAGATCGACCTCGCCCGACACTGGGAACGGCAGAAGATCGAGCACCGGGTCACCGAGCAGCGCGCCGGTGCCCTGAAGCGCCTGACCGACCGCTTCGACGCCACCATCGCCGAGACGATCCGCACCGTCGGGGCCGCCGTCGCCACGCTGGAAACCACCGCCCGCGCCCTGTCCGCCACCGCCGACTGCAACCGGCGCGAGGCGACCTCCGTCGCCAGCGCATCGCAGCAGGCGTCCAGCAGCGTGCAGACCGTCGCCTCGGCGGCGGAGCAGCTGACCGGCTCGATCGCGGTGATCGGCGAGCAGGTGGTGACCTCCTCGACCATCTCCACCCAGGCGGTGGAGGCGTCGCACAAGGCGGGCGAGCGGATCGACGGGCTGGGTCAGGCCGCCCAGAAGATCGGCGAGGTGGCCGACCTGATCGCCGGCATCGCCGGCCAGACCAACCTGCTGGCCCTCAACGCCACCATCGAGGCCGCCCGCGCCGGCGAGATGGGCAAGGGATTCGCCGTGGTGGCAAGCGAGGTGAAGACCCTGGCCAACCAGACCGCCAAGGCGACCGAAGAGATCGCCCGCCACATCGCCGACGTGCAGGAGGCCACGCGCGCCGCGGTGACCGCGATCCGCGAGATCGGTTCCATCGTCGCCCGCAGCGACGAGATCGGCACCTCCATCGCCGCTGCCGTCCAGCAGCAAGGGGCCGCCACCGGCGAGATCGCCCGCAGCGCCGGCGAGGCGGCGGACGGCACCCGTCAGGTTTCCACCAGCATCGATGCCGTATCCGACGCCGCCCGCGAAACCGAACGGTCGGCCGATGCCCTGCTCGATGCCGCCGGCGGGCTGTCCCGTCAGGCGCAGGGCCTGCGCGGCATGGTCGATTCCTTCCTGGTCAATGTCGAGGCGATCAACGCCGCCCCGCTCGCCGATCTGCACGGCGCGCCAGCCGGAGCGAACCCGGAAGGGTCTGGACTCTTCATGCCCTGGACCGATGCCCTGGCGGTGGGCGAGGAGGGAATCGACACCGACCACATGATCCTGATCGCCCTGATGAACGAGGCGGCCGCCCTGGCGGGGCGGGCCGGCCGCAGCGGCGGCGACCGCCGGGCGTCGGCCCGGGCGCTGGGCGAGGCCGTCGGCCGGCTGCTCGCCTACACCGCCCTGCATTTCGAGCAGGAGGAGCGGCTGATGGAGCAGTGCGGCTATCCCGATACCAGGGTCCACAAGGCGCAGCACGAGGCGCTGCGCAGCCGTGCCGATGACCTGCGCCGCCGCCTGGACGCCGGCGACTCCGTGGCGGACGAACTGCTGGCGCTGGTGCGCGAATGGCTGTTCGAGCATATCCAGCGCGCCGACAAGCGCATCGGCGAGCATCTGGCGGCCAGGAACGGACATGTCGCGCCGCGCGCGGCCTGACCGGCACGGGACATTGCGAAGACCTCACCTCTTGACCTGGGCGGCGGGCAGCCCCATTCCTGACGGACCATGAAGACACGTCTCCTGCGCATCGCCGCCGCCTCCGTCCTCGCCATCGCCGTGTCCGCCGGGATCGCCTGGTGGCAGGTGCGCAGCGCCACCACCACGGTGGAAAGCGGCACGAAGTCCGCCGTTCCCATCGGCGGTCCCTTCACCCTGACCGACCATCAGGGCAAGACGGTCACGGACGCCGACTTCCGCGGCAAATATATGCTGATCTATTTCGGCTATACCTATTGCCCCGACGTCTGCCCGACCGAACTGGGGGTGATGACCCAGGCGCTCGACCAGCTGGGGCCGAAAGCGGAGCAGGTCCGGCCGGTTTTCATCACAATCGACCCGGACCGCGACACTGTGGCGCACATGAAGGACTATGTGGCGCTGTTCCACCCGCGGATGGTCGGGCTGACCGGCACGCCGGAGCAGGTCCGGGAGGCCGCGCGCGCCTACCGCGTCTATTATGCTAAAGCGCCGCAAAAGGACGCGAAACCGGACGAGTACCTGATGGATCACTCCAGCTTTATTTACCTGATGGGTCCGGACGGGAAATTCGTCGGGGTGTATCCGGGCGGCACCGGTGCCGACAAGATCGTGCAGGATCTGTCCGGGCGCATCGCGGGCTGATCGGGGCGGACCGGCCGCGGACCGGGTGAAAAGCGGCGAAAAAACCCTGAAAAGCGGTCATACCACCGGGTTTTTTCGCATGCTGGAGCGGGACAACGCGCCGCAGCGCGGCAAAAACGATGACTTTTCCGCTCTTTCCTATTCTTTTCAATGACTTACACCACAGGTTTTGCGACTTGACAGGGTAACGCCCCGACCGTATGGTCTCGCCGCTTTCGCATGGCTGCGAGCCAAGCGTGATTGAGAGGCGGAATGACCAACAAATCGCCCCCCGATCCCTTGGATGACCTCGAAGCCCGGCTGCGGAAGGCGCGTGAGGGACAACGCGGCTGGTCGGGCGGACCCGGTAGTAAATACCACCGTCCGCCGCAGGGCGCTCTCGGCACCGCCTGGCGCATCGGGACGGAGTTGGTTGCCGCCATGATCGTCGGCGTCGGCGGCGGGCTTCTGCTCGATCGCTGGCTCGGCACCGCGCCTTGGGGACTGATCGTCATGTTCTTCCTGGGGGCTGCGGCGGGAGTGCTGAACGTCTACCGGGCCGTCACCGGCTTCGGCATCGCCGCCGGCTACCGCCGGCCCCCTGGGGACGACAACGAGCGCCAAGACGGCGACGCACACTGAGCGAGGACGACCTTGGATCCGCTGCACCAGTTCCAAATCAACCCGTTGTTCCAGATCGTGCTCGGCGGCTACGACGTGTCCTTCACGAACTCGGCCTTCTTCATGGTCGTGGCCGTGGCGGCGATCTACGCCCTGCTGGTCATGGGCGTGGCGAACAAGTCGATGGTTCCGGGCCGCCTGCAGTCGCTGGCCGAGATGTTCTACGAGTTCGTCGCGAACCTGGTGCGCGACAACGCCGGCCACGACGCCAAGCCCTATTTCCCGTTCGTGTTCTCGATCTTCATGTTCGTGCTGATCGGCAACATGATCGGCATGATCCCGTACACCTTCACCTTCACCAGCCACATCATCGTGACGTTCGCGCTGGCGGCGACGGTGTTCGTGTTCGTGACCATCCTGGCCCTGCTGAAGCACGGCCTGCACTTCTTCTCCTTCTTCATGCCGCATGGCGCTCCGATCGCGCTCGCCCCGATCCTCATCCCGATCGAGGTGATCTCCTACGTGATGCGCCCCGTCAGCCTCTCGATCCGACTGTTCGCCAACATGATGGCCGGTCACACGATGCTGAAGGTCTTTGCCGGCTTCACGGTCATGATGATCAGCGGTCTCGGCGCGCTGGGCTTCGTCACCGGCCTCATCCCGCTGGCGATCAACGTCGCCCTGACCGGATTCGAGTTCCTGGTGGCGTTCCTGCAAGCCTACGTCTTCTCGATCCTGACCTGCCTGTACATCCGCGACGCCCTGGAACTGCACTAAGCAGCGCCTGACAGTCGTCGGACCTAAGTCCACCAACAGTTCCAACAAGTTCACCCTTACCTAGAGGAAGAGAGTACTATGGATCCTCAAGCCGCCAAGTTCATCGGTGCCGGTCTTGCCGTTATCGCCCTCGCCGGTGTCGGCCTGGGTATCGGCAACATCTTCTCGACGCTGATCGGCTCGATCGCCCGCAACCCGGCCGTCCAGCCGAAGGTCTTCCCGATCGGCATTCTGGGCTTCGCGCTGACGGAAGCCGTCGCGCTGTTCGCCCTGCTGATCGCCTTCCTGATCCTGTTCGCCTAAGGCCAGAGCGGCTTTCAAAAAAAACAGCTCTGACGCGGCGCCGGGCTTCTTCATCGAAGTTTCGGCGCCGCTCCTTTGCCTAGGGGGACCGATCATGCCGAACCTGTTGGCCAAAGGCCGGCTGGCCCGCTGGTCGGGCGTGGCGGGCGCTTCGCTCGCCACCCTCACCACGATGGCCGGCACCGTCCTGGCGGCCGCGGCGGAGCACGCTCCGAACGCGGCGCACGGCGGCGAGCACGCTTCCGGCGGCCTGCCGCAGCTCAATCCCGCCAATTTCCCGACCCAGATCTTCTGGCTGGCTCTGACCTTCGGCGTTCTCTACTACCTCATGTCCAAGAAGGCGCTCCCGCGCGTGGCCGAGGTTCTGGAAGCGCGTCAGGAGCGCATCTCGCGCGATCTGGCGAAGGCCGCCCAGCTGAAGGAAGAGGCCGAGGCCATCCTGGCCCAGGTCGAGAAGTCCCTCGCCGGCGCCCGCGCCGAGGCACAGGGCGTCATCGCCCAGGCCGCCGCCGGGATCGAGGCGAACAACCAGGCCCGTCAGGCCCAGTTGAACGCCGACATCGCCGAACGCCTGCGCACCGCCGAGGCCTCCATCGCCGCGGCGAAGGAACAGGCCCTGGCCAACATCCGCGCCGAGTCGGCCGGCATCGTTCGCGACATCACCGGCCGTCTGGCCGGCGTCGACGTCGATCAGGCCCAGGCGGACGCCGCCGTCGCGGCCGTGCTTGAGGAGCGCCGGGGATGAACGCACCTGAATTTTGGGTCTTCGTCGCCTTCGTCATCTTCATGGCCCTGGTCTGGAAGAAGGCGTCCGCCACCATCGGCACCGCTCTTGACGGCCGCGCCGAGCGCATCCGCTCCGAACTGGACGAGGCCGAGCGTCTTCACAAGGACGCCCAGGCCCTGCTGAACGGCTACCAGAGCCGTCTGGCCGACGCCAAGAAGGAAGCGGAGGCCGTTCTGGCCCACGCCCGTGAGGAAGCCGCCCGTCTGCAGGCCCAGGCCGGTTCCGACCTGGAAGCGTCGCTGAAGCGTCGCGAGGCCCAGGCCATGGACCGCATCGCCCAGGCGGAAGCCGCGGCGCTGGCCGAGGTCCGCAACCTGACGGTCGACGTCGCCATCGGCGCCAGCCGGCGCGTCCTGGCCGGCGGTCTGCCCCCGGCCCAGGCCGACAAGCTGATCGAGCAGTCGATCGGCGAGCTGCCGAAGCACCTGCACTGATCGGTACGCCTACCCAGGTCCGTCGCGACGATTGTTGCGGCGTGAGCAACGGACTTTAGAAAAACCCCGGCCTTGGCGCCGGGGTTTTTCTTTGGTCGAATGGAACTGCCCCGTAATTCTCCACCGCCCTCCCCCATCGCCCGGCCGGAGTTCCGTTCACCGATGTCCGACACCGCCCCCTTCCCCTCCGTCTTCGTTTCCCACGGCGCCCCCACGCTGATCCTGGAGACCAGCGCCGGCCGCGATTTCCTCGCCGGGCTGGGCCGCAAGCTCGGCCGGCCGAGCGCCATCCTGGCGGTCTCCGCCCACTGGACCACGCGGGTGCCGGCGGTCAGCGGGGCGACGGCGCCCGAGACCATCCACGATTTCTATGGTTTCCCGGACGAACTCTACCGCATGCGCTACGCAGCTCCCGGCGCTCCGGCGCTGGCCGCCCGGGTGGCGGAGATGACCGGTGCCGTGGTCGACCCGTCGCAGGGGCTCGACCATGGCGCCTGGGTGCCGCTGATGCTGATGTATCCGGAGGCCGACATCCCGGTGGCGCAGCTGTCGGTGATGCCCTACCGCAGCGCCGCCGACCACATCGCGCTCGGCCGCCTGCTGGAGCCGCTGCGGCGCGACGGCGTCCTGATCCTCGCCAGCGGCGGCGCCGTCCATAACCTGCGGGAGTTCCGGTTCGGCGGCAACAGCGCCGCCCCCTGGGCCACTGGCTTCGCCGGCTGGCTGGACAGGACGCTGGAGGCCGGCGACACGCAAGCGGTCGGTAACTGGCTTGACGCCAGCCCGGACGCCCGCCGCGCCCACCCGACCGACGAGCATTTCCTGCCGCTGCCGGTGGCCCTGGGCGCCGCCGGGCCGCGGCCGAAGACCGAACGGCTGCATGCCGGCTTCGAGCACGGCAGCCTGGGCATGCACGCCTACGCCTTCACCGGCGAGTATACGGACGCCGGTGCCGACGCAGAGGCCGATGCTGCCTGACCTTTGGCGGTACTCCGTCGCACACTTGTCTGTTTGCCTGGGGGGATAGCCAAGCTACAATCCGCGCGCGCGGCGACCGGCCGCTCAATGGTTGTGGCCGGTCGGATGCGGGAATCGTCAGGCACAGCGCGAGCGGGAGTCGGTGTGAAGCGGAACGGCATTCTGTCCCGGAGCGGCCGCCGGACCCGATTCCGCGACATGACCGTGTCGGCGCGGGTGGGCGCGGGCTTCGGCATCGCCCTCGGGCTGGTGGTCCTGCTGGCCCTGGTCGGGCTCGGCTGGTTCTACGCGGTGTCGCGCGACATCGGCGCCTTCTCCGGCCGCGCCGACCTGTCGCAGGTGGCGGCCGACGCCGATGTCAGCCTGCGCGACATGGAAGTCGCCGTGCGCGACCATCTGACCTACGGTGACGACCAGAGCCTTCTCGACGCCTCCTGGCGGCACGACACGCTGCGCGACCGGCTCGATGCGCTGTCCAGGACCGTGGTCGAAACCGCGGATCGCCAGGGCGTCGACAAGGCCCGCGCCGCGCTGGAGGATTATTGGGCGGCGGTGCAGAAGCTGATCGCGCTGCGCAGCGACCGCAACGGCCAGATGACCGGCGTTCTGGAACCGCTGGTCGCGGAAACCCGCCGCAAGCTCGACCAGCTCAAGAATGCCGGCGGCGTCGACTCGACCGCACTCGCCAGCGATGCCGCCATCGCCACCCTGCTGATGCAGGAGCATCTGACCCGCTACGTCGACCGTCGCGATCCGCAGGATGCGGAGGCGATGCGCACCCAGCTTGCCGCCGCCCGCGACCGGCTGGCGGAGATGAACCGCTATCTGTGGGTTCCCGGCACCAAGCAGTCCATCGACGAGGTCACCGCCCTGCTGGCGAAGGCGGGCGGCGTTCTGTCCGCCATCGAAGGCTCGGTGGTCGAGGAGGACAATCTGCGCGCCGAGGCGATGGCGGCCAACGCCGCCGGCATCGCCGCCAATCTGGGCGAGATCCGCCGCCGGGCGGAGGCCGGAACCCAGGCGCTGCGCGGCACGCTGACCAGCGGCCTGTCGGGCTACACCAGCGTCGCGCTGTGGATCGGCGGGCTGGTCCTGCTGGCCGGCATCGCCGCGCTGTGGCTTGTCCAGCGCAGCGTCGCCGGTCCGGTGAGGACGATGGCGACCGCGGTGACGGCGCTGGCCGCCGGCCGCACCGACCTGACGCTGCCGGCGCTGACCGGACAGGACGAGATCGCCACCATGGCCCGCGCGGTGGAAGTCCTGCGCGGCACCGCCGAGGACACCGAACGCGAGCGCCGCGAGGCGGAGGTCGAGCACACCCGCCTGCTGCGCGAGAAGGCGATGGCCGACGCCGCCAGCCGGGCCAAGAGCGATTTCCTCGTCAACATGGGCCATGAACTGCACGGCCCGCTGACCGAGATCGTCAATGCCAGCCAGGCGCTGATGACCGACCTGCACCGGCTGGGCGTCGACGAGTTGGCGACCGACGTCGAGCACATCCAGTGGACCGGCGAGCAGCTGACCGGTCTGGTCGACGCCATCCTGGACTATGCCAAGGTCGAAGCCGGGGCGATGGATGTCTGCCTGCAGGATTTCGACGTCAACCGGCTGCTGACCGAGGCACGCGAGCGGTCGATGCCGGCAGCCGACCTCTACGGCAATGCGCTCGAGCTGTCGACGCCGTCCGCGCTCGGCCAGATGCATTCGGATTTCACCAAGGTGCGGCAGACGCTGCTGAACCTGCTGGACAATGCCTGCAAGTTCACCCAGGACGGCACCGTCACCCTGTCGGCCGAGCGGATGGAGCGCGACGGCGCCCGCTGGTACCGCTTCACCGTCGCCGACACCGGCCGCGGCTTTGCCACCGCCCAGACCGGCCGGCTGTTCCAGCCTTTCGTCCAGGGCGCCGGCAACGGCACCGTGGCGACCCGCGGCCAGGGCAAGCCGCGCGGCGCCGGGCTGGGACTGACGCTGGTCGGCCATTACACCGCCATGCTGGGCGGCGACATCGAGGTGGCGAGCGAGCCCGGGCAGGGCACCCGCATCGCCATCGCCCTGCCCGCCGTCTATGAACCGCCGGCCGAAGAACGCCCGCTTCAGGTGGAGGCGGTCGGCAACGCCAAGCCGCTGCTGCGGGTCGCCGCCCTCAAGCCGGCCGGGCATCTGGCCACCACCACCTCGATGACGCAGATCGGCCCGTAAGGCCGAAGGATCGGAGCAGCCGATCAGAAGCGCGGGCGCGCCGTGTCCTCGGGCGCGTCGTTGTCGTCGATGGGCTGGCCGTACTTCATCCGCCGCATCTTCTCCGCCACCCGCGCGATCTCGTCGGGCGGCAGGATCACCGGCTCGCCGAACT
The DNA here is from genome assembly GCF_042938965.1 of Azospirillum sp. A23. Classification (NCBI taxonomy): domain Bacteria; kingdom Pseudomonadati; phylum Pseudomonadota; class Alphaproteobacteria; order Rhodospirillales; family Azospirillaceae; genus Azospirillum; species Azospirillum sp. A23. The sequence goes on from NZ_CP170667.1 coordinate 1,930,906, forward strand.
GCTGGGCGTAGAGATACTGGCGGGCCAGCGTCTCGACCTCGACCGCGAGCGCCAGGGCCCCTGCCACGCTGGTCCCCAGCACGATCATGCCGTGGTTGGCCAGCAGGCAGGCAAGCCGCCCGTCCAGCGCCGTCAGGGCGTGATCCGACAGGTCCTGCGTGCCGAAGGTGGCGTAAGGGGCGCAGCGGATCGAATCGCCGCCGGCCAGCGCCACCATGTAATGGAAGGACGGAATGCCGCGGCCATGCACCGCAAGTGCGGTGGCGAAGGCCGGATGGGCGTGGAGCACGACCGTCACGTCCGGCCGCGCCCGCAGGATGTCGCGATGAATCCGCCATTCCGACGAAGGGCGGCGGCCGCCGAGATAGGTGCCGTCGAACCCCATCTCGACGATGTCGGCCGGGGTCAGCGCGTCATAGGGCATGCTGGTCGGCGTGACCAGGAAGCCGCCGTCGATCCGATGAGACAGGTTGCCCGACATGCCCTGGTTGATGCCCAGCCGGTTCATGGCGAGACAGCCGTCGATGACGGCCTGACGTTCGGAAAGATGGCTGGTCATGGCGGGCGCATCCGGAATCGCGGGAACGCCAAAGGGGCCACGGAGTGCCGACAGGGTCAAGGGGGAGCGAAGGGAAAGCTGGACGCATCCCACGCCCCTGCCCTACTCCGCCGATGTCCCGTGATGATGGCCGTGGCGCACCTTTTCGCCGGTCACCTCCTCGACCCACAGGGAATGGTGCTCGCGCGCCCATTGCAGTTCGACCTGCCCGTCGCCCATGGCGTCGAAGGCGCCCTCCATGCCGACGGAGCCGATGTAGATGTGCGCCAGGATGATGGCGATCATGATCACGGCAATCGCCGCATGGGCCAGTTGGTAGAGCTGCATCTCCTCCAGCGTGGCGAAGCTGAACGGGAAGATCAGCTGCACACCGGTGAAGCCCAGCGCCGCACCGCCGACGACGGTGGACCAGAAGATCACCTTCTGGCCGCCGTTGAACTTGTGCGCCGGCGGGTGGACGCCCTTGGAGAACAGGCCGCCCGCCTTCAGGAACCAGGTCAGGTCATGACGCGACGGGATGTTGTGGTGCGCCCACATCACGAAGATCAGCGCCACGCCCAGGATGAAGGCGAAGCCCAGGAAGTTGTGCGCCAGCTTGCCGTAATGGGTCAGCGCGGCGAAGGGTTCCGGGCCGATCAGCGGCAGCAGCGTGTGCCGGCCGTACAGCACATTCAGGCCCGAAATGGCGAGCACGACGAAGCTGCCGGCGGTCATCCAATGCACGCCGCGCTCGAAGGCGTTGAAGCGCTGGATGGTGCGGCCGGTCTTCTCGCCGTCGATGCGGATGCGACCGCGGACCAGGAAGAACAGAACCAGCAGGGCCAGGATGCCGCCAAGCACCCAGGACCCGTACTGGCTGAGCGGACCGTTGCGCACCGCACGCCACGCCTCGCCTTCCGACTGGATCAGCACGCCGGCCTGCTTGTTGGGAATCGAGACAGTGCCCTGCTCGCCCAGGCGGATGGCGTGCCAGCTGTCGCCGCGGCTCTGGCCCGGGATCTGGGTCGGCACCATCGGCCCGTCGCGGTCGACCGGCTGCTCCGCCGCCGGTCCGCCGATACGGACGCTGGACTGGGCGGCGGCCGGCAGCGCAAGACCGCCGGCAAGTCCGATACCGAGCAGCAGAGCGGCCAGAGCCGTCTTCATGCGATGAACTTCCATCGGACGCTCCCTATCGCACACCCTGATAGGCGGTGCGCTGTTGCAGCGCCCGCACCTGTTCGGCGGTCAACGGCGTGTCGGCCGCGCCCCGGTAGACGCCCTTGTCCAGATGGACCGGGCGCGGCGCACCGTCCTCCTGGCAGCCTGCCAGCAGGACGACGGCGCTGAACGCCAACAGAGTCGTCCGAACGATGCTCAAGGCCACCGTCACAGCCCCTGCTTCTGCACAGGAAGACCGCCGGCCGGACCGCCGGTGCCCTGGAACAGCGAGCCGCCGGGCTGGCCGCGCTCCTGGCCCGATTTGGTCTGGTAGGCGGTGCCCCAGCCCCAGGCGCCGGAGCCGAAGCCGCGGGCGGCGACGCGCTCGCGGTAGATGTCCGACACCTTGTCGGCGTCGCCGGCCAGCAGGGCCTTGGTCGAGCACATCTCGGCGCAGAGCGGCAGCTTGCCCTCGGCCAGACGGTTGCGGCCGTACTTCTTGAACTCGGCCTCCGAATTGTCGGGCTCGGGACCGCCGGAGCAGAAGGTGCACTTGTCCATCTTGCCGCGGGTGCCGAAGTTGCCGGCCTGCGGATATTGCGGCGCGCCGAACGGGCAGGCGTAGAAGCAATAGCCGCAGCCGATGCACAGATCCTTGTTGTGCAGGACCACGCCTTCGTCGGTCTGGTAGAAGCAGTCGACTGGGCAGACCGCCTTGCAGGGCGCGTCGGAGCAATGCATGCAGGCGACCGAGATCGTCCGTTCCCCCGGCTTGCCGTCGTTGATGGTCACGACACGGCGGCGGTTGATGCCCCAGGGGATCTCATGCTCGTTCTTGCAGGCGGTGACGCAGGCGTTGCACTCGATGCAGCGCTCGGCGTCGCACAGGAATTTCATCCGGGCCATGGTTCAAACTCCCGCGCGTCAGGCCGCCTGGATGCGGCAAAGGGTGGTCTTGGTTTCCTGCATCTGGGTCACCGAATCGTAGCCGTAGGTGGTCGCCGTGTTGGCGGCCTCGCCTAGCACGATCGGGTCGGCCCCGGCCGGGTATTTGGAGCGCAGATCCTGGCCCTGATACACGCCGCCGAAATGGAAGGGCATGAAGGCGACGCCGCGGCCGACACGCTCGGTCACCATGGCCTTGACCTTCACCTTGCCCTTTTCGGGGCCTTCGACCCAGACCAGCTGGCCGTCCTTGACGCCGGCATTGTTGGCGTCGAACGGGTTGATCTCGACGAACATGTCCTGCTGCAGCTCGGCCAGCCAGGGGTTGGAGCGTGTCTCGTCGCCGCCGCCCTCATACTCGACCAGACGGCCGGAGGTGAGGATGATCGGGTAGTCCTTCGACACGTCGCGGTCCTGGATGGACTTGTAGAGCGTCGGCACACGCCAGGACTTGGTGTCCTTGTAGGTCGGATAGCTGGCGACCAGATCGCGGCGCGGGGTGTAGAGCGGCTCGCGGTGGATCGGAACCGGGTCCGGGAAGTTCCAGGCGACGCAGCGGGCCTTGGCGTTGCCCGGCGGGTTCAGGCCATGCTTGATCGCCACGCGCTGGATGCCGCCGGACAGGTCGGTGGTCCAGGACACCGCACCGATCTTGTCGCCGCCGATCTTCTGGATGACCGCCAGTTCCTCCGGCGTCAGGTCGGCGTCGAAGCCCAGCTTCTGGAGCATCGCCATGGTGACTTCCGGATAGCCGTCCTTGATCTCCGACCCTTCCGGATAGGAGCCCTCGGCCAGCAGCGTCACGCCGTTGCGCTCGACGCCGAAGCGGGCGCGGAAGGCGCCGCCGCCCTCGGCCACCGGCAGCGAGGTGTCGTAGAGGTTGGCGGAGCCCGGATGCTTCATCTCCGGCGTGCCCCAGCACGGCCAGGGCAGGCCGAAATAATCGCCGTCGCACGGGCCGCCGACGGCGCGCAGCGTCGTCTTGTCGAAGGTGCCCTGATGCTGCATGTGCAGCTTGAGGCGCTCCGGCGACTGGCCGGTGTAGCCGACCGACCACATGCCGCGGTTCCATTCGCGGGTGATGTCCTCAATCGACGGCTCGTTGCCGTTGACCTTCACGTTCTTGACCAGATCCTCCGCGAAGCCGAACTTCTTGGCGAAGAGATACATGATCTCGTGGTCGGTCTTCGATTCGAACAGCGGCTCCATGATCTTGTCGCGCCACTGGACCGACCGGTTGGACGCGGTGGCGGAGCCGGAGGTCTCGAACTGGGTCGCGGCCGGCAGCAGGTAGAAGTTGTCCTTGCGGTCGGGCAGCACCGCCGTCATCGTCGGGTACGGATCGACGACGACCAGCAGCTCCAGCTTCTCCATCGCCTTCTTCATGTCGGGCAGACGGACCTGGCTGTTCGGCGCATGGCCCCAGAAGACCATCCCCTTGACCGGATTCGGCTGGTCCAAATTCTCCTTGGCTTCCAGCACGCCGTCGAACCAGCGCGACACCGGGATGCCGGTGCTCTCCATCAGCGCCTTGGAGCCGAAGCGCTTCAGGATGCCGTCATAGGGGAGATCCCAGACGCGCGCCCAGTGGCGCCACGCGCCCTCGGCCAGGCCGTAATAGCCGGGCAGGCTGTCGGAGGTGACGCCGAAATCGGTCGCGCCCTGGACGTTGTCGTGGCCGCGGAAGATGTTGGTGCCGCCGCCCGACACGCCGACATTGCCCAGCGCCAGCTGAAGCACGCAATAGGCGCGGGTGTTGTTGTTGCCGATGTGGTGCTGGGTGCCGCCCATGCACCAGACCAGCGTGCCCGGGCGGTTGGAGGCCAGGGTGCGGGCGACGCGGTGCAGCTGCGAGCCCGGAACGCCGGTGACGCGCTCCACCTCTTCCGGCGTCCACTTGGCGACCTCCGCGCGGATGTCGTCGAAGCCGTAGACGCGCTTGGCGATGTAGTCCTTATCCTCCCAGCCGTTCTGCAGGACGTGCCAGAGGATGCCCCAGACCAGCGCCACATCGGTGCCGGGACGGAAGCGGATATATTCGTTGGCGTGGGCGGCGGTGCGGGTGAAGCGCGGATCGGCGACGATCAGGGGAGCGGCGTTCTGTTCCTTCGCCTTCAGCACATGCATCATGGCGACGGGATGCGCCTCGGCGGCGTTGGAGCCGATGAAGAACAGCGCCTTCGACTTCTGGATGTCGTTGTAGCTGTTCGTCATGGCGCCGTAGCCCCAGACGTTCGCCACGCCGGCCACGGTGGTGGAGTGGCAGATGCGCGCCTGATGGTCGACGTTGTTGGTGCCCCACAGCGCCGCGAACTTGCGGAACAGATAGGCCTGCTCGTTGCTGTGCTTGGCGGAACCGAGCCAGAACACCGAATCCGGACCGGACTGCTCGCGGATCGCCAGCAGCTTGGAACCGACCTCTTCGATGGCCTGGTCCCAGCCGATCCGGGTCCATTTGCCGTCGACCATCTTCATCGGATAGCGCAGGCGGCGCTCGCCATGGGCGTGCTCGCGCACCGAGGCGCCCTTGGCGCAGTGCGAGCCGAGGTTGATCGGGCTGTCGAAGCCGGGCTCCTGCCCGATCCAGACGCCGTTCTGCACCTCGGCCACCACGGTGCAGCCGACCGAGCAGTGGGTGCAGACCGACTTGACCTGCTTGACCGGAGCGCCGGCGACGGCGGCCGCGGTCGCGGCGTCAGCCTTCTTCACCATGCCGAAGGGCATGGCGGAGGCCAGCGCGGCGCCGCCGGCGGCGATGCCGGAGGTGCGCAGGAAGGCGCGGCGGTCGACCGTGACGCCGGTGGCGGTCGCCAGCGTCTGTGTGAGCGTACGGGCGAGGTGGCGGCCGCCGGAGGTGGCCGAGCTTTTCTTGATGAGCATCGGGGCGTTCCTCTTAGAAGCGGCTGACTTCGTAGACCTTCCGGACATGGTCGGTCTCGCGGTAGCCCGTGGAGGTCGTCTCTGCCGGCGCGGCCTCGGCCGTTCCGCCGGTGGCGGTCACGCCGGCCGCAACGGCACCCAGCGCGCCGACACCGAGGCCGGCGGCGCGGAACAGGTCGCGACGGGCGAGCCCCTTGTCCGTGCTCTGCGTATCCTTGCCCTGTTTGACAGCTTCCTCAGTGGCTTTGACCGCGTTCCGCGTCATGGCTTCGCTCCTCACTTCAGGCCGCAAGGTCGAAGGCGCGCGCCTCGACCGCCAGAAAACTCCGTCCGACCGCACCGACCGCCCGATAGAAGCGGGCCGACGGCGAGGTCTCCAAATCCGCGAAGAACCGCCCGGCCCAGGAACCGATGTGGCGGTCGAAGAAGGCCCGCTGCCCATCGAGACCGACGATGTCGCCGTCCTCCGGCGCGAACTCGCCGCCGATCAGGCCGGCCATCATCTCGCACAGGGCGGCGATGTGGTCCTCCGGCTCCGTCACGCCGTCGGCGCGGGCGATGCCCAGCCGCGCCATGGCGACGCGCAGCTCCGCCAGCGGCTTCTCGTTCAGGAAACCGGTCAGATAGAAGGATCCGTAGGGAGTGCGCTCGCTGCCGCCGACGCCGATGAAGAGGGTGGTGAACTCTTCCTCCACCGCCGCCGGGTCACTGTCGCGTGCCGCTTCGGCCAGCCGGTCGAGAGCCGCGCCGAACTCGCCGCCCTCCCCCGCCAGCCCGCCCAGCGCGGTCAGGAACGCCGCATCGGGCGGGCGCGCGAACAGGCGCGCCAGCAGGGCATAGACCTGCGCACGGAACAGTTCTTCCTCCGCCACCGCGGGGGGGACGATGTGATCGACGGCGCTGGACACGTGCCGCAAACTCCTCCCGGAAACGCAAGACAGCGGCGTCGGCGTCCGCGGTCCTGCCGCGCGCCGTTTTTGGAACCGATGTCGCACCCCTTTTGATGCACCTGCGAAAAGCCGTTGCCTTACAGTGACTTAGCAATCCACAGGCAGACAATAGAAGGACTGAACCTATCCTTTTGTCAACTAAGGACGCACCCGGAAGTGGGGACAAATGAAACTTTATCGCGCCGCTATGCTCGCGGTAACAGAGCGCCCCTTTGTTTTGAGGGGGTCCGTGACGGCGCGACGATCCGTCGCATACTGGGGGTGAATTTGCGAGGGGGGACTTGCTTCGGGGACATGCCCCCTCTCCCCCCCCTGGGGAGAGGGTCGGGGTGAGGGGGAGGCGTGGCGTGGAAAAATGGGGATGTGGGGACCGCGCACGGATCGAGAAGGTCTCGCTGTGCGTCCCCCTCACCCTAACCCTCTCCCCGGGGGGGAGAGGGAATTGGCGGTGGGGGAGTGGGGGTGTCGCTTACCTCAGCAACCTCGGCGTCAGTCGCGGGCGGAGCCTCAAGGGCGCCATCGGCAACCTCGTCCAGCGTGTCGAGGAAGCCCTTGCCGACGCGGTAGAGGGTCTTTACCGGCACTCCGCCGGTGAACAGGCTGGCGTAATCGTCGGCGTAGTCCTTCAGCCCGTCGTCGTTGGCGTAGATCGGGTCGGAGGTCCACAGCTTGCGCAGGGCCTGACGGTGCAGATCCTCCGGCACCTCGGCGCGCAGGAAGGGAGTGAAGTCGGACTCGCCGGTCAGGTCCTCGATAGGCGGCAGATCCTGCAGCGGATCGTCGGGCTCGGCTTCCGGTGAGGCGGCATCGGTCGGGCTCCCCTCGACGGCAGCGACGGGAAGCTCCGCAGCCTCCTCGGCCGGCGGCACCTCCGGCGGGACCGGCTCCGGCTTGACCGCCGTGCGTTTCAGGCGCGACCAGCGCGACAGGAAGGCTTCGCCGCTCACCGCCGCCCCTCCTCCTTCTCGAAGTGGCGCTTGCGCTCGCGCTTGTGGAAGGGGACATCGACATGGTGCTGCTCGACGAAGTCGCGGACCAGCGCGATCACCTCCGCCGGCATCGGCACCGTCTCCACCACGTCGGCCCCGATCTGATAGCCCTCCCCTTCATGGGCCGACGCGGTGACCGTGAAGGGCACCAGTTCCTCCCCATCGGAACCGGAGTCCGCACCGGGACGCATCACCACCCACAACCGCGGCGGGTCCTGCGACAGGTTCAGGCGGTAGCCCTCGGTGTCGGTGCGGAACAGCTCCAGCGTCAGGGTGGCGGCGTGGCTGTGGCTCCAGCCGTCGCCCTCCATCAGCAGGAGGCCGGGCGGCTCGACCGGACCGGCGCCGGGGATGACCGAGACCGGGCGCCAGCTCCAGTCGACCCAGGCGGTGACGCCGCGGCGGCGCTCCACCACGATGCCAAGCGGCATGGTCTCAATGCGCTCAAGAGCTTGGGTAACGGGCTTGTCCGTCATGACGCGTGTCCCGACGCCAGCAGGCGTTCCGCCTCGGCCAGATCCTCCGGCCGGTTGGTGTTGAAGAAGGGATCGACAGGATTGGCCGGATCGAGGGCGAAGTCGGCGACGGCCAGCCGGTGGCGGGCGGTCCAGGCATCGACCTTGCGCATGCCCTCCTCCACCATGGCGCGGCGCAGGTCGCCGGCCAGACGGATCGGCCACAGCCCGAAGACCGGATGCTCCTGCCCGCCCGACCGGGCGCAGGCGAGGTCGGCGCCCTCATGCTCCAGCGCCGCCACCATGCGGGTGACGAGGTCGCGCGGGATGAAGGGAGCGTCGGTGGCGAAGCTGGCGACCCAGGCGATGCCGGGGGCGGTGCCGCGCATCCACTCCATGCCGGTCAGCACGCCGGCCAGCGGGCCGGCATAGCCCTCCACCACATCGGCAGCGACCGGCAAATGGAGATGGGCGAAGCGCGCCGGGTCGCCGTTGGCGTTCAGCACCAGCGGCCCGACCTGCGGCCGGACGGTGGCGACGATGCGCTCCAGGATGCTGCGGTCGCCCAGCGGGCGCAGGCACTTGTCGCCGCCGCCCATCCGGCGCGACAGGCCGCCGGCCAGCAGCACGCCGCCAATGTCGGGATGAGTTGAGTTAGTCGTCATCGCGGCTTCCCTTGCGTCCATGCCGGCGATCTTCGTCGTCGGCTCCCGCGGCATCGGTGTCGAAGACCAGCCGGTCGGTGCCGGCCAGCGCGATGAAGCGCCTGCCCTTGGCGCGGCCGACCAGCGTCAGGTTGGCCTGCCGCGCCAGCTGCACGCCCCAGGCGGTGAAGCCGGAGCGCGAAACCAGGATCGGAATGCCCATCTGCACCGTCTTGATGACCATCTCAGAGGTCAGGCGGCCGGTGGTGTAGAAAATCTTGTCCGAAGCGGAAATGCCGTTCAGGTGCATGTAGCCGGCGACCTTGTCCACCGCATTGTGGCGGCCGACATCCTCCATGTAGACCAGCGGCCTGTCCTCCTGGCACAGCACGCTGCCATGGATGGCGCCGGCCTCCAGATACAGGCTGGGCTGCAGGTTGATCTGCTTCGACAGCGCGTAGATCCACGAGGTGCGCAGCCGCACATCGGCCGGCAGGCTGACGGACTCGAAGGTTTCCATGACATCGCCGAAGGCGGTCCCCTGGGCGCAGCCGGAGGTCAGCGTCTTCTTTTTCAGTTTGGCCTCGAAATCGGTCGCGCGCTCGGTGCGGACGACGACGGTGTCGGTCTCCTCGTCCACGTCGATGCCGGTGATGCGGTCGTCGCGCCGCAGCATGTTCTGGTTCAGCAGATAGCCGACGGCCAGACAGTCGGGATAGTCGCCGATCGTCATCATAGTGACGATCTCCTGCCCGTTGAGGTACAGGGTCAGCGGCCGTTCCACCGTCACGGCGGTCTCGATCTCGCGGCCGTCCTGGTCCAGGCCGCGGACGCGCTCGGTCAGCTTGGGATTCGCCGGGTCCGGCGCTATGGTGAAGGTCTTCAGGCTCATGGTCGGGCTCATGCGCGCGAGTGTGGGCGAGCGGCGTCCGTCGGACAAGCCCTCGCCGAAGTTATTCGAACAGTGATTTGGACTTCATGCAGGATTTTTCCCAAGCCCTGGCCGTAGCTTTTTCCATGATCCTGTCGATGGACGACGCGCTGATGCGGATCATCGGCCTGTCCTTGCGGGTCAGCCTGTCCGCCGTCGCCATCGCCACGCTGATCGGCCTGCCGCTGGGTGCCGCCGTCGCGGCGCTCAGCTTTCCCGGCCGCCGCGCCGTCGCTGTCGCGCTGAACACCATGATGGGGCTGCCGCCGGTGGTGGTCGGTCTGGTGGTCTATCTGCTGCTGTCGCGCTCCGGCCCGTTCGGGGTGCTGGGACTGCTGTTCACGCCCACGGCGATGATCGTCGCCCAGACGGTGATGATCGTGCCCATCGTCGCGTCGCTCGCCCGCCAGACGGTGGAGGATCTGCTGCTCGAATATGACGATTTGCTGCGCGTCACAGGAGCGAGCCCCTTGAGGCGCTTGACCACCCTGCTGGCGGAGGCGCGCTGGAGCCTCGTCACCACGGTGCTGGCCGGTTTCGGCCGCGCCTCGGCGGAGGTCGGGGCGGTGATGATCGTCGGCGGCAACATCGAGCAGGTCACCCGCGTCATGACCACCGCCATCGCGCTGGAGACCAGCAAGGGCGACCTGCCGATGGCGCTGGGGCTGGGGCTGGTGCTGATGACCCTGTCGCTGGCGGTGAACCTCACGGCGTCGCTGCTGAAGGAGACGGCTGCCAGACCGGCGTGAGCCCCGGCCCGGCCCCAGCCCCAGCTCTGGTCCGGCCAGGGATTGGAAAAGATCGGCCAGGCCTTTGCACCCGCGGCCCGACTGCGCTATGTCAGCCAGACAACAACGATGCGGGAGGAGTTGAGGGATGCTGCGCCGTTCATTCGTGCTGGGCTTTGCCGCCGCCGCGGTCGTGGCCGGTCTGATCCAGGCCGCTGCCCCGTCGGCCGCACTGGCCGCCGACCGTTTCATCACGGTGGCCTCCACCACCTCGACCGAGGATTCGGGCCTGTTCGGCTCGCTTCTGCCGAAATTCACCGCCAAGACCGGGATCGAGGTGCGGGTCGTCGCCAAGGGCACCGGCCAGGCCATCGACCTCGCCAAGCGCGGCGACGCCGATGTGCTGTTCGTCCACCACAAGCCGTCGGAGGACAAGTTCGTCGCCGAGGGCTTCGCCACCGTGCGCAAGCCGGTGATGTACAACGACTTCGTCATCGTCGGCCCGTCCAGTGACCCGGCCGGCGTCAAGGGCAGCAAGGACGTTGCCCAGTCCCTGTCGAAGATCGCCGGGGCCAAGGCGCCCTTCGTGTCGCGCGGTGACGACAGCGGCACGCACAAGGCCGAACTGTCCTTGTGGAAGACCGCCAACCTCGACCCGGCCAAGGCGGATGGCGGCTGGTACCGCTCCATCGGCCAGGGCATGGGCCCGACGCTGAACACCGCCGCCGCGATGAACGGCTATGCCCTGACCGACCGCGGCACCTGGCTGAACTTCAAGAACCGCGGCCCGCTGACGGTGCTGGTCGAGGGCGACAAGCGCCTGTTCAACCAGTATGGCGTGATGCTGGTCAACCCGGCCAAGTTCGCCCACGTCAAGGCGGCCGACGGCCAGGCCTTCGTCGACTGGCTGGTCTCCGCCGAGGGGCAGAAGGCCATCGCCGACTACCAGATCAACGGCGAGCAGCTGTTCTTCCCGAACGCCAACGAGCCGGGGGCGTAAGGAGCGGCGGGTTCCTGCGATCCTGCCGTCCGGAAGGGTCGCGGGAACCGTCCAGCCAACGTTTGTCCGGATCGCCCCTGACAAGATTCCCATTCCCATCGCCCCGCATTCCCCCATATGAGTGTCCTCAGGCCAGGGGCGTCAGCCCCAAGCGACAGGAGTTTTGGGGACGATGAAGATCGGCGAACGGACGGTGCTCGTCTGCGATTGTGCGCACAGCATCGCGCTGGACGGGACGGCGCTGGGCAAGGCTTGCGGCGAGGGCGGCACCCCCACCGTGCACACCCAGCTCTGCCGGGCGCAGCTCGACCGTTTCGAGGCGGCGGTCGCCACCGGCCAGCCGCTGCTGGTCGCCTGCACGCAGGAAGCCCCGCTGTTTGCCGAGATCGCGGCGGAAGTCGCACCCGACACCTCCGTGACCTTCACCAACATCCGCGAGCGCGCCGGCTGGTCGGACGAGGGCGCCCAGGCGCTGCCGAAGATCGCGGCGTTGCTGGCCGAAGCCGCCCTGCCGATCCCGCCCACCGGTGCGCTGACCCTGACCTCCCAGGGCACCTGTCTGGTCTATGGCAACGACGAGCGCGCCATCGAGGCCGGCCGGGAACTGGCCAAGCGGCTGGACGTCACCGTCCTGCTGACCAGTGCCAAGGACATCCCGCCGCCGCCGGTGATGGACGCGGCGATCTTCCGCGGCCGAATCCGCAGCGGCCGCGGCTGGGTCGGCGCCTTCGAGATCGTGGTGGACGACTACGCCCCGGCCCTGCCCTCCTCCCGCGGCGCCCTGGGCTTCGAGCCGGTGCGGCAGGGAGCGTCGGCCCGCTGCGACCTGATCCTCGACCTGACCGGCGGCACGCCGCTGTTCCCCGACCACAAGCGCCGCGACGGCTATCTGCGGCCCGATCCCAACAGCCCGGCGCAGGTCGCCAAGGCGCTGCTGGACATCGCCGATCTGGTCGGCGAGTTCGAGAAGCCGCGCTTCGTCGACTTCAAGGCCGATCTCTGCGCCCATTCGCGCAGCCGCAAGACCGGCTGCACCCGCTGCCTCGATGTCTGCCCGACCGGGGCGATCACACCGAACGGCGACCATGTCGCCATCGACCCGCATGTCTGCGCCGGCTGCGGATCCTGCGCCGCGGTCTGCCCGACCGGCGCCGCGACCTACGCCCTGCCGCCGGCCGCGACCGTCTATGAGAGGCTGCGGACGTTGCTGGCCACCTACCGCAAGGCCGGCGGCGCCGCTCCGGCGCTGTTGATCCACGATCCGCGCCATGGCGACGCACTGGTCGGCATGATGGCGCGGCATGGCCGCGGCCTGCCGGCCCGCGTGCTGCCCTTCGCGCTGAACGAGGTGACGCAGGTCGGCTTCGACCTGTTCGCCCTGGCGCTGGCCTATGGCTGCACCCATGTCCGCCTGCTGACCGGACCGGAGAACGACGGCGAGACCGCCGGCCTCGCCTCGCAGATCGGGCTGGCGGAGGCCGCCTTCAGCGGGCTCGGCTACGGCTCCGGCCGGGTGGCGGTGATCGACGCCGCCGATCCCGATGCGGTGGCGGACGAGCTGTGGGCCCTGCCGGCCGACGCGGTCGAGGCGGGGATGTTCCTACCGATGGGGCCGAAGCGCACGGTCACCATGCTGGCGCTGCGCCATCTGCACAAGGCCGCCCCGGCTCCGGTGGAGGTTCTGCCGCTGCCGCCGGGCGCGCCCTTCGGCCGGGTGTCGGTGGAAGTCGAGGGCTGCACGCTGTGCCTGTCCTGCGTCGGCGCCTGCCCGACGGGCGCGCTGCTCGACAATGCCGACAAGCCGATGCTGTCCTTTGCCCAGGACGCCTGCGTGCAGTGCGGCCTGTGCAAGACCACCTGCCCGGAGAAGGTCATCTCCCTGGTGCCGGAGATCGACTTCCGCGATCAGGCCCGCGGTGCCGCGGTGGTGAAGGAGGAGGAGCCCTTCTGCTGCGTGTCCTGCGGCAAGCCCTTCGCCACCAAATCCTCCATCGAGAAGATCGTGACGACGCTGGCGGGCAAGCACTGGATGTTCGCCACGCCGGAGGCCGCCAACCGCATCCGCATGTGCGAGGATTGCCGGGTCCGCGACCAGTTCGAACGCGGCAACGAGCCCTTCGCCCTGGGCCAGCGGCCGGTGCCGCGCACCACCGACGACGACCTGCGCGAACGCGAGGAAGCCGAACGGAACGCACAACCGGCGGCGGTGCGGCAAAAGCTGATGTGACGCCACGACCCCTTGATCGCCGTCAAAGTCGGCATACCGTGATGTGGAATACGCTCCCGTCACCGTTGCACATGGTGCGTGTGGCGAACATATACTGTGGCGGCCCGTCAGCGGCCGCCCCTGGAGTCCAGCGATGACCAACCCTGTGTCCGAAGCCTTGCCGTCAGCCGCCGTCGCTCCGCTGGTCGATCCGTTCGGCCGCAAGGTGGAGTATCTGCGCGTGTCGGTGACCGACCGCTGCGACCTTCGCTGCGTCTATTGCATGGCCGAGGACATGAGCTTCCTGCCGAAGGCGGAGGTGCTGACGCTGGAGGAGCTGGACCGGCTGTGCAGCGCCTTCGTCAAGCTGGGCACGCGCAAGCTGCGGCTGACCGGCGGCGAGCCGCTGGTGCGGCGCGACGTGATGCGGCTGATCCATTCGCTGGGCCGCCACATCAAGGCGGGCGACCTGGACGAGCTGACGTTGACCACCAACGGCACCATGCTGTTCAAGCATGCCGCCGGGCTCTATGAGGCCGGGGTGCGGCGGATCAACGTGTCCCTGGACACGCTCGATCCGCACAAGTTCCAGGCCATCACCCGCTGGGGCAAGCTGGACAAGATCCTGGGCGGTATCCAGGCGGCGAAGGAAGCCGGGCTGAAGATCAAGATCAACACGGTGGCGCTGAAGGGCGTCAACGACGACGAGATCCACCGCATGGTGGCGTGGTGCGGCGAGCAGGGCTTCGACCTGACCTTCATCGAGGTGATGCCGATGGGCGACATCGGCGAGGGCGCCCGGCTCGATCAGTACTGGCCGCTGACCATGCTGAAGGCCGAGTTGCAGACGCGCTGGACCCTGACCGAGAGCGACCACCGCACCGGCGGCCCCGCCCGCTATGTCCGGGTGGAGGAGACCGGCCAGCGCGTCGGCTTCATCACGCCGCTGACCCATAATTTCTGCGAAAGCTGCAACCGCGTGCGGCTGACCTGCACCGGCACGCTCTACATGTGCCTGGGCCAGGAGGACGCCGCCGACCTGCGCACGCCGCTGCGCGTCAGCGACGAGGACGGCCCGCTGATCGACGCGGTGCGCGAGGCGATCACCCGCAAGCCCAAGGGCCACGACTTCATCATCGACCGCCGCCACCAGGGGCCGGCCGTCGGGCGGCACATGAGCGTCACCGGGGGGTGAGGGACTGAAATCCCGCAGGTCCGATCACCAACCAAGAGCGAGCACCGCCATGCCCCTGCCCTTCCTGACCGGACTGCGCGTCATCGACCTCGGGCAATATCTGCCCGGCCCCTATGCGGCCCAGCTTCTCGGCGACCTGGGCGCCACGGTGGTGAAGGTGGAGCCGCCGGGGGGCGATCCGCTGCGCCGGCTCGGCCCCACTGACAGCGACGGCACCACCGCCGCCTACAAGCTGCTGAACGCCGGCAAGACCGTCATCCGCATCGACCTGAAATCGGCCGGGGGACGCGCGGCGCTGGAAGGACTGCTGGCGAAGGCAGACGCGCTGATCGAGAGCTACCGGCCGGGCGTGATGGACAAGCTGGGGCTGGGCCGCGGGCGGCTGCGGGAGATCAACCCGCGGCTGGTCCATGCCAGCCTGTCGGGCTGGGGCTATGACGGCCCCTATGCGACGCGGGCCGGGCACGACCTGAATTACATGGCGGTCGGCGGCGGGCTGGACGCCTCCGGACTGCCGGACCGACCGGTGATCAGCTACCTGCCGGTCGCCGATTTCGCCTCGGCCCAGCAGACGGCGCTGGCGGTGGCGGGCGCGATGCTGGGGCGGGAGCGGACGGGAGAGGGCTGTTTCCTCGACCTGTCGATCATGGAATCGGTGCTGGGCTGGCAGGGCATGACCCTGACCGCGGCGGCCCGCGGCACCCTGCCGAAGCGCGGCGAGGCTCTGCTGTCGGGCGGGGCCGCCTGCTACCGCATCTACCGCACCGCCGACGGCCGCTTCATCACCCTGTCGGCACTGGAGGCCAAGTTCTGGGCCGGCTTCTGCGAGGCGGTCGGCCGTCCCGACTGGATCGCCCGGCAGGAGGATCCCCTGCCCCAGACCGCCCTGACGGCGGAGTTGGAGGCCTTGTTCGCCGGCCGGACGCTGACGGACTGGAAGGCCCTGCTCGATCCGGTCGACTGCTGTTTCGAGGCCGTGCCGGAACTGGCGGAGGTCCACGACCATCCGCACATCGCCGCCCGCGGGCAGGTCCGCGTCTCGGCCGGCCCGGAGCCGCTGGTGGAGACGCTGATGGGCCTGCGGGTCGATGGCGCCCCGCCGCCTGCCCGCGCGCCGGTGCAGGAGAGCGACGCCGCATCGGTGCTGGCCGGCTGGGAGTAGGCCTCAGCCCTCCCGCCGGTAGGGCGACAGTTCCTCGTCCAGCGCGTCGATCTCCGCCTCCACCGCCGGACGTTCCTGCTTGAGATAGCGGTCCACCGCGCGGCGGAAGCCGGGGTCTGCGATCCAGTGCGCGCTGTAGGTCGGCACCGGCAGGTAGCCGCGCTGGATCTTGTGCTCGCCCTGCGCACCGGCCTCGACCCGTGCCAGCCCGCGCTCGATGGCGAAATCCAGCGCGCGGTAATAGCACGCCTCGAAATGCAGGAAGCGGTAGCTCCCGTCGGAGCCCCAGTTGCGGCCGTACAGCGCATCGTCGCCCAGCAGGTTGAGCGCGCCGGCCACCCAGTCCCCGCCATCCTCGCACATCACCAGAACCACCCGGTCGGCCATGGTCCGGCCAAGCAGGTCGAAGAAGCGGCGGTTGAGATAGCCGCCGCCCCATTTGCGGTCGGCGGTCTCCAGATAGAAGCGGTGGAAGGCATCCCAATGCTCCGGCTTCAGGTCGTCGCCGGTCAGGGTGTGCAGCCGCACGCTGCTTTCGGCGACCTCGCGGCGCTCCTTGCGGATCGCCTTGCGCTTGCGGGAGTTCAGCGCCTCCAGGAACTCGTCGAAACTGCCGTAGCCGCGGTTGTGCCAGTGGTACTGCACACCAAGCCGTTGCAGCCACCCGGCCGTGCCCAGCCGGTCCCAATCGGCCCGCTCCGGGAAGGTGACGTGGGCGGAGGAGACGCCGTAGCGCTCCGTCACCTGCTCCAGCGCTGCGACCAGCGCATCAGCGACGGCCTCGGACTGCGGCCCAGGCGCCACCAGCAGCCGCGGACCCGGCACCGGGGTGAAGGGCACCGCCACCTGCAGCTTGGGGTAATAGCTGCCGCCCGCCCGCTCGAAGGCATTGGCCCAGGCATGGTCGAACACATACTCGCCGTAGGAATGGCTTTTCAGATAGGCCGGCACCGCGCCGACCATGCGGCCGGACCCGTCGAAGGCGGCGAGATGGCTGGGCTGCCAGCCGGACTTCCCGCAAGCCGATCCCGAGTCCTCCAGCGCCAGGAGGAAGGCGTGGGAGAGGAACGGGTTGCCGGGACCGGCGCAGGCGTCCCAGCCCTGCTGGTCCGCCTCGTCGATCCCGGTCAGAACCTTGACGGTGATGGCATCGTTGCCGTCGGGCATGCATGCGTCTCCTTGAACGATGGCAAGGAGGTAGGCTTCATGCCGCAAGACAGCAAGGCACCGCCGCCGCCCTGGCCACCGCCCCGACGCCCATCGGGCCGCTGCCGTTACGCCACCTCGATGATCGCATCGACCTCGACCGCGACGTTGCCGGGCAGCGACGGGGCGCCGACCGCGGCGCGGGCATGCTGGCCGGCCTCGCCGAAGACGTCGCGCATCAGCTCGGACGCGCCGTTGATGACCAGCGGATGGTCGTGGAAGTCGGGGCCGGAGTTGACGAAGCCGCCCAGCCGCAGCACGCGGGTGACGCGGTCGAGGTCGCCGCCCAGCGCGGCCTTGGCCTGGGCCAGGATGTTCAGCGCGCACAGGCGCGCGGCGTCCTTGCCCTGCTCCACCGTGAAGTCCTGGCCGACCTTGCCGACGAACTTGCGCTCGCCGTTCCAGACCGTCACCTGGCCCGAGATGTAAAGGGTGTTGCCCGAACGGGTGTAGGGCACATAGGCGGCCACCGGGGCGGCGGCCTGCGGCAACTCGATGCCCAGCTCCGCCAGGCGTGCGTCGATCCGACCGGTCATGATGCTTCTCCCTTCCCTGCTTTGGCCCATGAAAGGGCCGTGCGTTCGATGATTGGGACGTGGTTTGGAGCCCGACCATAGCCCTTGCCGGCAGGGCGGTGGGAAGATTCTTGCCGCCAAGCATCCCGGCAGAACCGTCCGTCATCGGCAAAAGATTCCGGGAAAGTTTTTCGGAAGCCCGGCCCGAACCTTTGGGCCCAACCCTGCCCTTTTTGCCGACCTATTTTTATTTCATAGCGAATTCAGTCACTTATGGCACACCGGAGCAGTTGGCACGGCGCTTGAAAGAGTGGTGTCAGGAAAACGCACGTTGCCTCGCCGGTCAAATGACCAGGGGCGGGGACAGCCTCAGAAGGAGACTAGGACCATGGCCGGAAATGTGACCCTGACCGCTTCGATGCGCACCAATCTGCTGCAGCTGCAGAGCACGCAGGCCGGTATCGACAAGAAGCAGAACATCTTGTCGACGGGCAACAAGATCAATTCGGCTCTCGATGGTCCCACCTCCTTCTTCTCGGCCAAGGGCCTGAACCAGCGCGCCGGCGACCTGTCCTCGCTGAAGGACGCGATGGGCCAGTCGATCAGCACCATCCAGGCCGCCGACAAGGGCCTGACCTCGATCGACTCGCTGGTCGACCAGGCCAAGGGCCTGACCACCGCCGCCTATGCGGCGCTGGGCAACGATGCCGCCTCCGTCGCCACCCGCAAGTCGCTCGCCAGCCAGTTCAACACGCTGAAGGATCAGATCGACAAGCTGGCCGCTGACAGCGGCTATCAGGGCAAGAACCTGATCAACGGCAACGGCATGAGCATGGACAGCACCAGCGCGTCCCGTGCCGCCGTCAACAGCATGACCGGCGTCGACAACGCCCGCGTCACCAACGTCATCACGGCCGACACCTACTCGATCCGCGTCAAGGGCGACGGCTCGATCGAAGGCAAGACCGCCGACATCTCCAAGACCGAGAACGCGCACGGCTTCATCGGCCTGAAGCTGTCGGGCACGATGTCCGGCTCGCTGGGCAGCTTCTCCGACGTCCAGATCGAGGTGCGCGGTGCCAACGGCCGTTCCCGCGACTTCATCGTGACGGACGGCGACGAGAGCCGCACGATCTCCTACTTCGACAACACCCAGACCATCGAAGCGAAGCTGACGACGGCCGCCAAGACCGGTTCGGCGCAGGTGTCGACGGTGAATGTCGGCGGAACGATCGAAGAAGGCGACATCTTCACCATCACGGTGGAAGGCCAGTCCTTCAGCTACACCGCCACGAAGGGCGACGTCGCCGTCGGCCAGAACGCTTCGGCCCAGGTGGCCGCCCAGTTGAAGGCCTCGATCAGCACGGCCCTCACCGGTACCGGCCGCCTGGTCGGCAAGGACGTCGCCACCGCAACCGTCACGGCAACCGGCACGATCACCCTCACCGGCAATGCCACGGCCGGCGCGGTGCGCGAAATGACGGTGACGACCAGCGCCACCAACGCGCTGACCAAGAAGATTTCGGAAAGCTTCGCGTCGGGCACCATCGTGTCCTTCACGGTCGACCGCCGCCTGCTGGAATCGGCCAACAACCAGGGCAACGGCGTCTCGGTCATCGAGAAGAAGGTCGACCTGCAAATCCAGGTCACCAACTCCAACGGCGCCCAGGTCACCCGCGACGCCATGAACGACAAGGGCGACGGCAAGCTGACGGGGGGTGAGCAGTCCTTCAACTTCGACAGCGGCACCGTCCGCATGGAAATCGACGCCAAGACGATCAAGCAGGCGGCTTCGGCCAACTGCTCGGCCAACATCGTCACCAAGCAGATTTCCGACGCCAACACGTCGAACGACATCACGGTCCAGCTGAACGAGCGCAACACGAACGCGATCACGGTGAACGCGGTCAACCTGTCGACCAGCGGCCAGGGCCTGCAGCTGGACGGCGCACAGAACAGCTGGATGGACCGCTCCGACATCGACAAGGCGGTCGCCGGTCTGGATCACGCCAAGGCGACGATCCGTTCGGCCTCGCAGTCGCTGTCGACCAACCTGAACATCATCACGACCCGCGAGAGCTTCACCAAGGAGTTCAGCGACGTGCTGACGGAAGGCGCCAGCAAGCTGACGCTGGCCGACCAGAACGAGGAAGGCGCCAGCCTGCTGATGCTGCAGACCCGGCAGCAGCTGGGCACCATCGCCCTCTCGCTCGCCAACCAGTCGCAGCAGTCGATCCTGCGTCTGTTCTGATCCGGGACAGCGATCCGACACAAGGAAAGGGGCGCCCCCACCGGGGCGCCCCTTTCCGATTCCGGGCTTTCCGACGCCGGCAGGCGCCGGTCACCGCGAGCGCAGGCTCTCCGCGATCAGCGCACGGGCGTCGGCCGCCAGCGCAGCGCGGCCCTGGCCCCGCGTGTACATCATGTGGCCGCCGGGATGCACCGTCACCGCCACCCGGCCGCGTTCGCCCTCCGGCAGCTCCAGCCTCGACGCCACCCAGCGCGAGGCCATGTAGGGCGTGATCAGGTCGGTGCGGCCATGGACGATCAGCACCCGCAGCGCCGGCTGAAGGGTCAGCGCCGTTTGCAGCGCATCCACAGCGCTCGGCACCGACATGCGCGGCCACTCCCAGTTCCGGTTCACCCGGTCGCTGAGCAGCCGGTAGGGCTGCTCCGTCCGCACCGCCAGCGCATCGTGGGCATAGGCGGCGAAAGCGGTGCTATAGGTCGGCACCGTGCCCTTCAGGAAGGGATCGAACGGTACGCGCGGCGCACCCGGATCGGGATCGGGAGCGGTGAAGGTGCCGTCATAGATGCTGAGAATGCGGCCGCGGTCGCGCAGCAGCTCACGGGTGAAGACACCCATCGGCACGCGCCCGCGCTGGCGCCGCACCGTCTCCACCGGCAGGCCGGTGATGCGCGCCACCTCGGCGAAGACGTCCCGGGCGTCATCGAGCCGTCCGTAGTCGAGACTGGCCAGCCCGGTGAGGTAGGGGCCGAGGGCAAAGCGCTCCGCCGCCTCCGCCGCCTGTTCGGGCGTGCCGGAGGTGCGGCCGAGCACGGCGGCGGATGCCGCCATCGACGGCAGCTTCCAGGCCGGGCCGAGGATGCCGTCCTCGTCGATGGCGGCGAAATCGACGACGGGGGAAACCAGGATCAGCCCGTTCACCGCAAGCCCGACCTGATCGATCAGCTCGTCCGCCATCTTCGCGATGCGGAAGCCGCCGTAGCTCTCCCCCGCCAGGAAGGCCGGAGACGACCAGCGGCCATTCCGGGTCAGCCAGAGCCGGACGATCTCGGCCATCGACCGCGCATCGCCGTCCACCGACCAGAAGCGCTTTTCCGTCTCGTCGGGCTTCACCGCGCGGCTGTATCCGGTGCCGACCGGATCGATGAAGACCAGATCGGTGAAGGCCAGCCAGCTGTCGGGATTGTCGACCAGCGGGGCCGGCGGCGGCGGCAGAGCCCCATCGGGACCGAAGGCGACGACCTTCGGACCGGCGGCGCCCAGATGCATGTAGGCCGACGCCGCCCCCGGCCCGCCGTTGAAGACGAAGGTGACCGGGCGCGGACCGGCGGCCGGCGTCTTGGAATCGGCGGTGTAGGTCACCGTGAAGATCCGCGCCGCCAGTTCCTCCTTGGCGCCGTCGCGCAGCGGCAGGAACTCCGCCGTCGCGGTGTAGGCCAACGCACCGTCCGGCAGCGGCAGGCTGTGGCTGGTCACGCTGCGCTGCGAATCGAACCCCCGGAGGTCATCCGCTTTGGAAGCGTCGGCCTTTGCGGTTTCGGATTTGGCCCCTTCTGATTTGGCAGCCGCCGATCCGGCGCGCTCAGGCCGGTCCTGCTGGGCGCCCCCATCCGCATCGGCGGCGGACGCTGGCGCCAGCGGCGCAAGCAGCAGGGCCGGGAGCAAGGCTGTCGCCAGCAGACGTGACAGGCTGCGGCTGCGGCGGGACGTGGGCAGGGGCTGCATCGGCAAATCCAAGGCGGTTTCCGGATCGGTTTCCGGGCCTCGCATATTGCGGCAGCGCCTTCGATCCGCAACCCGCACATTTTTGCGCAGGCTTGCGCCAGCCGCCTTGCCGGGCCGACGGAAAAGCACATCTTGAGTAACCCAAAAAGGTAACATCTTTTAGGATAAAGTCCGTTTATTGCCCATGCGGGCCAACTTTGACGGGATGCGCCGACATGTTCCTTCCACGGCACGCCACGATCCGCACACGTTTGTTTCTCGGCTTCGGCGTGGTTCTTGTCCTTCTGATCAGCCTGACCGTCATCGGTGTCCGCGAGGTGCGGAAAATCGACTCCGACCTCACCCGGATCAACGAGGTCAACAGCGTCAAGCAGCGCTATGCCATCAACTTCCGCGGCAGCGTCCATGACCGGGCCATCGCCCTGCGCGACGTGGTGCTGACCACCGACCCGGCGACGCTGTCGCTGGTGCTGGCCGACATCGACCGGCTGGCGGCCTTCTACGAGGACTCCGCCAAGCCGCTCGACGCCATGTTTGCCGGCATGACCGACATCGAGCCGGAGGAACGGCAGCTGTTGGCCGGCATCAAGGAGATCGAGGCGAAGAGCCTGCCGGCGATCAAGACGGTCATCGCCGCCCGCAAGGCGAACGACATGGCTGCGGCGCAGAAGGGGCTGATGCAGGACGCCCGCCCGGCCTTCACCGAATGGCTGAAGCGCATCAACGCCTTCATCGACCTGCAGGAGCGCAAGAACCAGACCATCGCCGCGCGTGCGCGCGATGTCGCCAAGGGGTTCCAGACGCTGATGCTGTCGCTGTGCGGTGCCGCCCTGCTGATGGCCGGCGCCTTCGGCCTGTGGACGGTCGCCGCCCTGCGTCCGCTGCGTCGCCTGACCAACGCCATGCTGACGCTGGCGCGCGGCGATCTGACCGTCACCGTCCCGGCATCGGATTCCAAGGACGAGATCGGGCAGATCACCGGTGCGGTCGAGGTGTTCAAGGCCAACGCGGTGGAAGCCGATGCCTTCCGCCGCCGTCAGGCCGAGGCGGAACATGCCGCCGAGGAGCGCAAGCGGGCCGAGATGGCCGCGCTGGCCGACCGGTTCGAGAACGAGGTGAAGGGCGTGGTCGACAGCGTCGCCTCCTCCTCCACCGAGGTGCGGGCACTGGCGAAGTCGCTGGCGACCACCGCCGACCATACCGAGACCCAGGCGACCACCGTCGCCGCCGCGTCGGAGCAGGCATCGGTCAACGTCCAGACCGTGGCCGCCGCCGCGGAGGAACTGGCCGCCTCCATCTCGGAGATCGGCCGCCAGATCGGCGAAAGCAGCCGTAAGGCCAAGCAGGCCGCCGATCAGGCCGACGGCACCAATCGCATCGTCGACGGCCTGTCGTCCAAGGCCAACCAGATCGGCGACGTGGTGAACCTCATCAACTCCATCGCCGGGCAGACGAATCTGCTGGCGCTGAACGCCACCATCGAGGCGGCACGGGCAGGAGAGGCGGGCAAGGGCTTCGCCGTCGTCGCCAGCGAGGTGAAGAGCCTTGCAAACCAGACCGCCAAGGCGACCGGCGACATCTCGCAGCAGATCGCCGAGATCCAGACGGCCACCGCCGACGCGGTGGAGGCGATCCAGAGCATCGCCGCCACCATCGGCGAGGTGAACGTCATCGTCGGCACCATCGCCCAGGCGGTCGACGGACAGAACGCCGCCACCATGGAGATCGCCCGCAACGTCCAGCAGGCGGCAGCCGGCACCAACGAGGTCTCATCCTCGATCGGCGGCGTGCTCCAGGCGGCCTCCGAAACCGGCAGCGGCGCATCGCGCCTGCTCTCCTCGTCCGGGGAACTGTCGAAGCAGGCGGAGCTGCTGCACACCCAGGTGGACCGTTTCCTGGGCAGCGTGCGCGGCAAGGTCTGACGAAGTGCGCGAACGGCCGGGCGTTCGCGCAACACCCCGAAAAACCCCTATGGGAATCGGCATGTAAAATTGCCTATCCTGCACGGATGATGCGTCAATCCCATTTCGCGCACCAATGAAGGGTTGTGCAGATGTCCGTCCTGACCCTGTCCCGGAAACTGTCTCTGCTGCCTTTGTCCTTCGCTTTCGCCTTGCTGGTCGTGGGGGGCGTCGCCGTCTCGGCGCTCTCCGTGGTCGATGGTGCGAACCGTCAGGTTCTGATCACGGGGGAAGCCCTGTCGAACCATCAGGCGGGCGACATGATGCACGACGCCCTGCGTGCCGACGTGCTTGCCGCTCTTCTGACCGGACCGGACGGAGCGGAAGCGGAGCGGGACGAGGTCCGAAAGGATCTCAAGGAACATGCCGACACGTTTCGCGAGGCGTTGAGCGCCAACCGGCACCTTGCCCTCAGTCCCGCCATCGGCAGGGGGCTGGATGAACTGCTGCCCGAGATGGAGGAGTACATCCGGGCGGCGGAGGGGCTGATCGAGGTGGCCCTGCGCGACAGGGCGAAGGCGAAGGACGGGCTTGCCGGCTTTCTGGAGCGTTTCCATCGGCTGGAGGAGCGCAACGAAGCGCTGTCCACCTTGATCCGGGCGGAAAACCAGGCGAGCAACGGCAATTCGGCCACCATCACGACCTATGCCTATGGGCTGATCGGCGTGGTGACCGCACTGGCCATCGGCGGATCGGCCCTGATGGCGCTGGTGATCGGCCGCTCGATCACCCGGCCGCTCGACCGCGCCGCGGACGGAATCGCCGAGATCGGGCGCGGACGACGCGATATTGCATTGAGGTATCCGGTAGACGATGCCATCGGCCGGGTGACCGCGGCCGTGATGCTGATGCAGAGCCAAGCAAGCGATCTCGACCGCCGCCGGGCCGAGGAGGAGACGCGGCGGGACGAAGAGCAGCGCAAACTTGCCGCCCTGAACGACGCCACGGAACGCTTCACCCATCAGACCGAGATCATTCTCAGCGGGCTGGGCACCACCAGCGAACAGCTTCAATCCACCGCCGGCACGATGTCCGAGGACGCAGGCCGCGCGGCGGACGAGGTCGGTCATGTGCGCGGGCATGCGGACACCGCGAGCCGCATCGTGAGCGACGCCGCCGCTGGCGCCGATGGGTTGGGAGCCCTCATCGACGAGGTGGGCCGCCACAGCGGGAAGGCCGCCCGGATGACCGCCGACGCCGTCCAGCGGACCGATGAAGCCGCGGGCCGCATCCGCGAACTGGCCGAGGCGTCGCAACGCATCGGCGAGGTGGTCGGCCTGATCAATTCGATTGCCAGCCAGACCAACCTGCTGGCGCTGAACGCCACCATCGAGGCGGCGCGTGCCGGGGAGGCCGGCAAGGGCTTCGCCGTGGTCGCCAGCGAGGTCAAGAGCCTGGCGGGCCAGACCGCGCGTGCGACCGATGACATCCAAAGCCAGATCGCCGGCATCCAGACCATCGTGGACGAAGCGGTCCATGCCATGGATGGGGTTTCCCGGACGGTGGATGCGGCCCGGGACAGCGGGGCGGCCATCGCGGATGCGGTGTCGCGCCAATCGGACGCGGCGGAGGGCATCCTGCGGGCGATGAAGGACGGGTCGGGCGCGGTGACGGCGATGTCCGGCATGCTGGGCGGCGTCCACGACGTCATCGTGCGGACCGACCGCACCGCCGGCGAATTGGCCGGGGCCGCGGCCAAGCTGCGCCGGGAGATGCAGCAGCTGCGGACGGATGTCGACAGCTACACCCGCACCGTGCAGACAGCCTGACGGCGAATGCCCGCCTGCTGCCGGGATGAGCGGGCAAGGATGGTCGGGAATTGCGAATCGCGCCCTCCCCCGCTACACAATGGGCATCCGCGCGATGCCATCCCGTTTTCCGGAGCCCTTCTTCCATGTCGACCCTGCCCGATCAGGCCACCATCGCCGCCACCGCGGCCAAGATCCTGCTGGAGATCAAGGCGCTGCACTTCAACGCCGAGACGCCCTTCATCTTCACCTCGGGTTGGGCCAGCCCGGTATACACCGACTGCCGCCGCATCGTCTCCTTCCCGCGCGCCCGCAAGGCGCTGATGGATTTCGCCGTCGCCACCATCGAGCGCGAGATCGGCTATGAGGCCATCGACGCGGTGGCGGGCGGCGAGACCGCCGGCATCCCCTTCGCCGCCTGGATCGCCGACCGGCTGGAACTGCCGATGCAGTATGTGCGCAAGAAGCCGAAGGGCTTCGGCCGCAACGCCCAGATCGAGGGTCTGCTGACCGAGGGGCAGCGCGTCCTGCTGGTCGAGGATCTGGCGACCGACGGCAAGAGCAAGGAGAACTTCGTCACCGCGCTGCGCAACGGCGGCGCCCAGGTGACCGACACCTTCGTGATCTTCCACTACGGCATCTTCCCGCAGTCGAAGGTCAACATGGACGCCATCGGCGTGCGCCTGCACGCGCTGTGCACCTGGTGGGATGTGCTGAAGGTCGCCCGCGACAACCGCTATTTCGACGAGAACACCCTGTCGGAAGTCGAAAAGTTCCTGAACGACCCGGTCGGCTGGTCGTCCGCCCACGGCGGCAAGTCGAGCATGTGACGATACCGGGGGGCGGTGGAGCCGCCGCCCCCCCCCCCGCGGATGTCAGGCCGATGTCAGGCGTGGGTGCCGTCCGCCGCCGCCTGTTCCGGCGTTGGGACATGGGCGAAGCGAACCCGGACGATCTCCCAACGGTCCTGCGCGCCCAGGACGCACCCATCGCAAGGCCTGCGGTCCAGTACCTCGAAGGACAGCGAGGACAAACCGTCGCCGGCCGGGATCTTGCCGGAAGACCAAAGCTCCTGAAGCACCCGGCGGTTCACCAGGGAAATGGGGGATGGCGTCGCGTCCGGCGTGAAGCCGTCGTTGACGTGGTCGAGCGGCTGGAAACGCCCCTTGCGCCGGCCGGTTGGGATGCGGCGCGCCCGGATGCGCAGCGAAAAGTCGAAATCCTCGTATCCCCAGCCCCAAAAGAGGTTGGAATAGCCGTCGATCTGCCGCATCGCCGCGTTCGGCATCAACAACGCGCCGCCCATCGTGCTTTCGAGGTTGGTCGTCACCGTGCGGTCCGAGCGTCCCGGCGCCACCGGGCGCAGCTCCGCCCCGTACCATAGGATCGGGGTGGGGCAGTCGGCCCAGGAATAATCGGCATCGACCGGCAGATAATCGATATCGTGCAGGCAGACATAGTCGCTCTGCCCTTTGCCCAGCAGGAAGCCGGCATTCTTCAGCGCCCCACGGTTGAAGGGAAGCCCGGCCTCCTGCTCTACGAAGGTGACGCGATAATCGATCGGCTGCGCCAGACGGTCGAAATAAGCACTCACCCAGGGAACGAACTGCCGGAGATGGTCTTCGCGATCCCGGTAGGGGACGACGATGTGCAGCCGCGCTCCTGTGCTCTCGCCGGTGGTCATGCGTTCTCCCCTCTTCCCTCCATGGCGGATGCCGGACCACCGGCGTCCTCAGCCGTGACGGTGATCGGGCGCGGCGCACCGCCGGCCCGGTGAATGTCCCACATCGCCCGGTAGGCCGCCTCCAGATGCCGGGTGAAGCGCGGCGTGTCGAACAGCGGGCAGACCGGCCGGTTGAGTGCCAGCCGCTGCCGCAGGTCGCGGAGCCGTCCGGGCGACCGGGCGAGTGCCACCGCCTCCGCCTCGTAGGCCTCCTGCCCGTCGACGATCAGCTCGGGCAATCCGGCCGCCCGCAGCAGGCTGGCCGCCACGCGCCCGGCAAAGGTCGTCCCGCGCCGGGTCAGCACCGGCAGGCCCGCCCACAGCGCGTCGCTGGCCGTCGTGTGGGCGTTGTAGGGAAGCGTGTCGAGGAACAGATCGGCCAGCCGGTGCCGCGCCAGATGCTCCGCGTGCGGCAGGGGTTGGGCGAAGACGAGCCGGTGGGGATCAAGACCGCGGGCCTCGCCCTCGCGGCGCAGGTTGACCGCCACCTGGGGAGTCCCGGCATAGAGCCACAGCACGCTGCCCGGCACCGCCGCCAGGATGCGCGCCCAGCCGTCGAACAAGGCGGGCGTCAGCTTGTAGGCGCTGTTGAAGCAGCAGAAGACGAAACCGTCCTCGGGCAACCCGCAGTCCCCGCGCGTCGGCGTGGCCTCGGCGATGGCGCGCCGGCGGTCGTTGGGCTGATAGCAATCCGGCAGCCGCACCACCCGCTCGCTGAAGAAGCCGTCCTCGCCCGGCGCGATCACCGTGGGATCGGCGACGATGTAGTCGACATAGCGCGCGCCCAGCGTCCCGGGATAGCCCAGCCAATTGACCTGCACCGGGGCGGGACGGGCCGCCAGGATCGAAGTGCGCGAGAAGGAGGTGAAGCCGGTCAGATCGACCAGGATGTCGATGCCGTCCGCCGCGATCGTCCGCGCCGCATCGGCGTCGGTGTGGCGGCGCAGGTCGACGAAGCGCTCGATCCTTCGTTGGAACCGCTGGCGCAGCGCGCTGCCGTCGTCGAGGCCGGTCGAATAGGCGGTGATGGCGAAGCGGGACCGATCATGGGTTTCCAGCGCATCGACCATCAGGTGGCCCATGGCATGCTCACGGAAATCCGACGACAGATAGCCGATCCGCAACCGCCCATCGCCTGCGGCCGCCGCCGGCCGGGTGACGGTCCTGGCGCCGCGGGCCTTCGCCGCCGCCCAGCGGGCCGCGGCGGATTGCTGGTCGGCGAGGGTCGAGGCGCAGGACAGGACGTCGAAGGGCGACACCCCCTCCGCCCCGGCGCGCACCTGCCGGAGAAGCTCCGCCTCCAGCCCGTCCAGATCGCGCCAGTCGCACAGAAGTCTCTGCTGATGCACGAGTTGGCCGAGGGCTGCGGCATGGCCGGGAACCAGCCGGAGGACCCGCCGGCAGGCATCCACCGACTGCGTGCTCCAGCCGGCCAGCGCGGCGGCCATCGCCAGATCGGCCTGGGCGTCCGGCTCGCCGGGGGCAAGCGCCACCGCCTTGCGCAGAACGGCCACCGCGGCATCGGGGCGGACGGCCTCCGCCAGCACACTGCCCAGCCGCCGCCAGGCCTCGCCGTTCGCCGGCTGCCTGGCCAGCAGGGCCCGCAGGACCGCCAGCGCCCCGTCCGCCTCGCGCAGCCCCGACAGAGCCTGGGCCAGATTGATCTCGGCCACCGGAAAGTCCGGTTGCCGTTCCAGCGCCGCACGGTATTCGGCCACCGCTTCGCGCCAGCGCCCGAGTTCATGCAAGGCGCTGGCGAGATTGTTGCGCGCCGCCGGGCTCGACGGCTCCAGCCGGGCCGCAGCCGACGTGGCGCGCCATGCCTCCTCCAGGCGCCGCGCGGCACCGGCGGCATTGCCCAGGGCCAGCCAGTTGCGGGCGCTCCCCGGATCAAGCGCGACCGCAAGACGGCCGGCGGCGAGCGCCTCCGCCGGGCGACCGCCGGCGTCGAGCAGGCCGCTCAGGTTGTGCCAGCAGTCGGCATCCTGCGGCGCAAGGCCGAGCGCCTTGCGGAAGGCGGCTTCCGCCTCGGCCCCCTGTCCGATGGCATGGAGCGCCACGCCCAGCTTTGACCAGGACGCCGCGTCGGCGGGATCGATCCGCGCCGCCTCGCGATGAGCGGCGGCGGCTTCAGCGAACCGGCCGAGGTCCTGAAGGGCGACGCCGAGGTTGTTGTGGACCTCTCCCAGATAGGAAAAGGTCGCCAGCACCTTGCGGTAATGGGGCTCGGCATCCTGCGGGCGCCCCTGCCGGTGCAGGGCCATCGCCAGACCGTAATGGGCGTCGGCCGATGCGGGGGCGACCCGCAGGGCGGCGCCATAGACCGTCGCCGCCGCATCCCAGCGGGCCATGCCGGCCATCGCCGCTCCGAAATCGAGATAGACCTCCAGGTCCTTGGCGATGGCCAGCGACTTCTGGAACAGGACCACCGCGTCGCGCGGGTTGCCCAGCCGCAACTCCACCACCCCCAGCCGGTGCAGGGCCGCCGGGTTCTGCGGCTCGGCCCGTAGGACGTCGAGGTAGCGGGCCCTGGCCTCCTCCAGCCTGCCGGCGTTTTCCGCCGCCACGGCACGGGCAAAACTGGTCATGCGCTGCTGCCGATCGCCGCTGGCGGTTGAAGGGAATGGACCGGGCTTCTGTCTGCCACAATCGGCCCTAGTCGCGCCAGCGCGTGTGTTCCATGATGCGGGGAATCCCGGCCGGACGGCTCCCGTCCCCCCATTGCGAGATGTCGGGAATCGTTGTCACGCGATGGCGGCGGCCGAGCAGGCTGAGGATGCTCTGGTCGTGGCGATGGTCGCGGAACTCCGGATAGTTCGGCAGGCCGCATTCATTGGGCGCGTCGGTGATCAGCCGGGCATCCTGGGAAAGCCGCAGCCATTGCGCGACGAAGTCCATGGTTTCAGGCCCGCGTTCGCACATGATGAAGCTGCCCATGATCTGCGGCGCCTCGACGACATCGGGTCGGTCCAGCCCCATGAAGTGGAAACAGTCGCGCTTGGTCCAGACGCCGTTGCGGTGATCATCCTCCAGCGTGAAAAGCAGGATCGGCAGATCGCGCCGCTGCCGGCAAATCTCGATCAGCGGATCGACGCTGTGGACGAAATGGGCGCCGCTGTCGCTGTAGAACAGGATGTCGCCGTCCTTCAGAGTCTCGCGCAGCAACCGGTCGATGAAGTAAGGCTTCCACAGCCAATAGCCGGCCCCGCGAGGCTGGTCCAGCACATGCCGGTTCCGCGATGCGAAAGCGGCATCGATGCGCTGGCGCCCCATCATAGCGACGCCGTCGAAGCCACCGGTCTCCATGCCGGTCTTGCCATTGTATTTCTGCGCCGTCGTGAAGGCACCGTCGGCATAATTCAACAACACCCGCCTCATCGCTCCACCTCCCCACGGTCAAAGACGGCTTTCGATCCATTCGGCCAGACGGTAGGCATCGAAATGGAAATCCTCCGTGCCGAGGAAGGGCGGCGTGCTGCGGTAGCGGCGGTAGGCGCCGTAATCATCGTCGACGGCCAGGATGGCGTCGATGGCCTCCTCGTCGGAGGAGTATCGCGACACGTCGATGAAGCTGCCGGCCGCGACATCGCGCAGGACGCCGGGATCGCCCCAATAGAGCGGCACCGCACCGGCCTGGAAAGCGTCCAGGATCTTCTCGGTCAGATAGCCGGGATGGCTTGCGTTTTCGAAAGCGAAGGCGAAGCGGTAGCGGGAGAACACCCGGATCTTCGGCAGCCAGCCCATCTTCACCACGCTGC
This sequence comes from Azospirillum sp. A23, assembly GCF_042938965.1. Lineage (NCBI taxonomy): Bacteria > Pseudomonadati > Pseudomonadota > Alphaproteobacteria > Rhodospirillales > Azospirillaceae > Azospirillum > Azospirillum sp. A23. Next base: position 1,961,574 of record NZ_CP170667.1, read on the forward strand.
CGGTGTTGTTCAGCAGCCAGCCCACCGACTCGACATGGCGCCGGGCGCTGAGCATGTGGAAGAAGTCGTTGCGGCGGGCGCAGTTGGGGTTCTTGTAGAGAAAGGCGCAGAATTTCCGCTCTGCGGCGTCCTCCCGCGACGGCGGCACTGGCGGCAGGACGGAATGGCAGAAATACGGCGCCGCCCCTTCGCGCAGATGGTCGTAGGCATGCATGACGTAGAGCGGAAGGCGGAAATGCCGGGGGTCGTCGATGCGGTCGAAAGACACCGACATATCGACACTGTCGAGCGGCGGCCGCACATTCTCGCCGGTGAAGAACATCGACCGGGCCGTCCGCGCTTCCCGGTGACGGGTGCCGAACACCGAGACGATGGCGAGGTCGCTGTCGTTCTCGACCACCGACACCTCGAAGCGGGCGGACAGGATGTCCACGAAGAAGTTCACGGACGGATCGAACTCCGGCCAGAAATCGAAGAAGGCGACCTTCAGGCGCGGTTTCGTCCCGCGCCGGCCGCCGTCCGGCCCTTGTAGAAGGAAGCGGTCCAGAACCGCCGGATCCCTGTTGGGGGTGTCGAGGAACTCCGACAGGAAGACGCTGGTCCGCTGGTCGATCATGCCCGCCAATGCCCTTGCGCGTGCCGCATGCCCGGAACCGCCGTTCAGGAATTTCCCTGTCCCTTCGTCCGCGGCGCGAACACCCTAAGATTTACCACCATCCCGTGACCAGCGGTATTTTCGGACCCTGCCGTGCGCCGGCGGGACATGGGCCGTCCTGATGGGCCGTCCTGGACCGTACCGCACACGCCGCCAATATTCCGCACCTCGCTTGTGGATATGGTCAGGCATTGCTTGGCTGACTGCCGCCGTCAGCCAGGCAGGTAGTGCCCTATCGTCTTCAGAATGCCGATCGCCGAGGTCTTGACCCGGTCGTCCATACCGAAGGAACGGACCGACGCCGCAACCGTGGCCTTGCCATCTTCGGAGCCGTCGGTGATCGCGAACAGGCTTCCCCCATCCTGCGCGCCCAGATTGGTCAGGCTGGAGAGCGCTCCATTCCTGACGGCATTCATCGTTCCGGCCGTAGCCGGGTTCCCGTCCTTCAAGGCGACAAGGGAAAGTTTTCCATCGGGAACCTTCGCTCCGCGATCGAACGCAAGGTCCATGCGTTTCCCGAAGTCGGGATCGCCGGCCGCAGTGACGCTCATGCCGAAGAGCCCGGTTCGCGATTGGGCGTCCACCTCCGTATCGTCCTTCAACAGGCCGCTCTGTTTCAGAATGTCAGGGATTGCCGGCTTCTGGAGGCCGTTCTCCTTGGCGAGATTGTCCAGCATGGCGTTCCCGGCTCCGCTGGTCGTGATGCTGACATTGTCACCCAGCCCGAACGTGCTCCGCGCCAGCGCGCTGAGCTTTTCCATGTAACGGCTGCTTTCTTCGGCGTGGCGCTGCATCGCCGGAACGATCTTGTCCATGTCCTTGACGGCGGCGGCGACACCGGAATTGGCGGCGGGCCCTGCTGCGAAAGCTTCCGCGCTGAGATCGACGCGCAAGGCACGGCTCGCCTGCTCGGAGAGGAATACCGTATCGACGGGGCCGGCGGCACGACCGCCATCGCTCCCATCGGTGTTGATTCCGGTTGAAGGCTTGGTTGCGGGAGAGGTCGGGGCAGCACCATTCGCTGATCGTGAGATCAGCGCACTATTGACATCGTACCCCCCTTTTCCTGCTTTCAAGACATCCATTTGTCCGCACCCCCTGAAAATTCCTCGGGACAATTATTCATAAAATATAATGGGAGTCAATTTCAACAAACAACCCCATTGTACCGCGATCTAACCAGCAATCATCATTACTGCGCCACAATCCTTCCCTTAGTTTTCTAATCATTAGAAACGTCAGCGATTTATGTATGTTGACTCTCCTTGCCAGATACAGAAATTTTACCTGCGCAGCGTCAATGCGCCGGCCAATACATACTGGAGAATGACATGGCGTTTCAGACTCAATTGACCGAAAACAATGACTCCGTCCAAGTGCCGACATCCGGGGGTTATGTTGGCGACTGGAGAGTGTTCGCGCTCGGCGGCAATGATACGGTAATCGGATACACCGGAAACGACACGTTCTACGGCGGTTATGGCAATGATCGATTGAATGGCCTTCAAGGCAACGATGTCCTCTATGGTCAGGAAGACAACGACTGGCTCTGGGGAGATGACGGGAACGACTATCTGGATGGCGGCCCCGGAACGGACCAGCTTTTCGGCGGCAACGGAGCCGACACGCTCCTGGGTGGCGGCGCTGCCGCCGGCATGTTCAACGCCGATCTTCTGCAAGGCGGGGCCGGCAATGATGTCTATTACCATGACTTCGCCACCGCCGGCGTCACGGTCATTGACGATGCCAGCGGAAATGAACTGAACAACGGTGACGTTCTTTGGGCGGTTAACCTGCCGAGCAATCTCCAGATAGGCTTCGGCGCCGATCATTCGACCCTGTACCTCTACCAGGACGGGCAATGGAACGGCAGTGGGATCGACAATGGCATCGTCATCAAGAACGCCTTGAGAAACGACGGAACCGAATATGTCGGTACGATTGAGAACGCCTATTTCAACGGTTCCCAATACTCCAACTGGCTTCCGCTCGTTCACAGCGCCTGGAGCGCAGCGGTCTAAAATCGGGCCACACCCGTTCAGCACCGACAGGTCGCCAAGAGAATGACCTCCGTCCTTCGGGCCTGACGATCGCCATGCCCAGTGAGGATCGAAACCCCGGCGCGGCAGCAATGCCGCGCCGCATCCTTGACCGCACCGCGCACGCCGCTAATATCGCGCGCGATGACCGGCTTTCCGTGGATCCTTGCGCGAGACGCGCGAATTACCGGCCCGGCTCTTTGAGGAGGGCCGGGATCGAGACCTTATGTGTGTCGGGAGGCGGAAATCGCCGCCCGATCGTGACGCCTTCCCCAGGGATCCGATATGACCCGCGATTACAAATCGACCGTCTTCCTGCCCCGCACCGACTTCCCCATGCGCGGCGGCCTGCCGACCAAGGAGCCCGAGCTGCTGAAGCGCTGGGCCGAGATGGACCTGTTCGGCAAGCTGCGCGCCGGCGCCAAGGGCCGCAAGAAGTTCGTGCTGCATGACGGCCCGCCCTACGCCAACGGCAACATCCACATCGGCCATGCGGTCAACAAGATCCTGAAGGACGTCATCGTCCGCTTCCGCCAGATGCAGGGCTTCGACGCCGACTATGTCCCCGGCTGGGACTGCCACGGCCTGCCCATCGAGTGGAAGATCGAGGAGAAGTACCGCAAGGCCGGCAAGAACAAGGATGACGTGCCGCTCATCCAGTTCCGCGCCGAATGCCGCCAGTTCGCCGAGGAGTGGGTCGGCATCCAGGCCGCCGAGTTCCGCCGTCTGGGCGTGGAGGGCGACTGGAAGCAGCCCTACGCCACCATGACCTTCCCGGCCGAGGCGCAGATCGTCCGCGAGATCCACAAGTTCGCGGTCAACGGCGGCCTCTACAAGGGCTTCAAGCCGGTGATGTGGTCGGTGGTCGAGAAGACCGCGCTGGCCGACGCCGAGGTGGAATACCACGACCACACCTCCACCACCGTCTTCGCCCGCTTCCCCGTCTGGGGGTCGTCGGCGCCGGAGGTGGACGAGGCCAGCATCGTCATCTGGACGACCACCCCCTGGACCCTGCCGGGCAACCGCGCCATCGCCTATGGCGACGAGATCGAATACGCGACCTTCAAGGTCACGGCGGTCGCCGAAGGCAGCAAGGCGGTGGTCGGCGAGCGCCTCGTGCTCGCCACCGCGCTGGCCGAGAGTGTGCTGAAGGAGACCGGCATCACCGAGTGGAAGCAGTTGCACCGCTTCCCCGGCTCGCGTCTCGCCGGCACCTATTGCCGCCACCCGCTGAATGCCAAGGGCTACGACTTCAAGGTGCCGCTGCTGGCCGGCGACTTCGTGACCACCGACGCCGGTTCGGGCTTCGTCCACATCGCCCCCGGCCATGGCGAGGACGACTTCCGCCTGGGCCAGGCCAACGGCATCGAGGTGCCGCAGACGGTGGGCGAGGACGGGCGCTACTACGCCCATGTGCCGCTGTTCGCCGGGCTGGCCGTCTACACCGACCAGGGCAAGACCGGCCCCGCCAACAAGGCGGTGCTGGAGGCGTTCGAGGAATGCGGGTCGCTGCTGGCCAGCAACCGCATCAAGCACAGCTATCCGCACAGCTGGCGCTCCAAGGCGCCGCTGATCTTCCGCACCACGCCGCAGTGGTTCATCTCGATGGAGACGAACGACCTGCGCAAGGTGGCCTTGCAGGCGATCTCCGACACCCGCTGGGTCCCGTCGCAGGGCGAGAACCGCATCCGCTCGATGATCGAGAGCCGTCCGGACTGGTGCATCAGCCGCCAGCGCGCGTGGGGCGTGCCGATCGCGCTGTTCGTCCGCAAGTCGACCGGCGAGATCCTGCGCGACGAGGCGGTGTTCGCCCGCATCGCCGACATCTTCCAGCAGGAGGGCGCCGACGCCTGGTTCGCCCGCGACCCGCAGGACTTCCTCGGCAACTCCTATGCCGCCGAGGATTTCGAGCAGGTCAAGGACATCGTCGACGTCTGGTTCGAGTCGGGCTCCTCGCACGCCTTCGTGCTGGAACAGCGTCTTGAGGAGCTGGCCTGGCCGGCCGACCTCTATCTGGAAGGCTCCGACCAGCATCGCGGCTGGTTCCACTCCTCGCTGCTGGAAAGCTGCGGCACACGCGGCCGGGCGCCCTACAACGCGGTGCTGACCCACGGCTTCGTGCTCGACGAGCAGGGCCGCAAGATGTCCAAGTCGCTGGGCAATGTGGTGGCCCCGCAGGAGGTCTGCGACCAGTATGGCGCCGACATCCTGCGCCTGTGGATCATCAACTCCGACTATTCGGAGGATCTCCGCATCGGCAAGGAGATCATCAAGACCCAGGCCGACCTCTACCGCCGCCTGCGCAACACGCTGCGCTACCTGCTGGGCGCGCTGGCCGATTACACCCCGGCCGAGCGGATCGACGCCGCCGAGATGCCGGAACTGGAGCGCTGGGTCCTGCACCGCCTGTCGGAGCTGGACACGCTGGTCCGCGAGAAGGTCGAGGCCTACGACTTCCACGCCCTGTTCGTGGCCCTGCACAACTTCTGTGCGGTGGAGCTGTCGGCCTTCTACTTCGACGTCCGCAAGGACAGCCTCTATTGCGATCCGGTCGACTCGGTGCGCCGCCGGTCGGTGCGGACGGTGATGGAGCATCTGTTCTCCAACCTGACCGCCTGGCTCGCACCCATCCTCTGCTTCACCGCGGAAGAGGCGTGGCTCGCCCGGCCGGAAGGCCTGACCGAGGGTGCGGGCTGGACCGACGAGAGCGTGCATCTGCGCGGCTTCCCGGAGGTGCCGGCGGAGTGGCGCAACGACGCGCTGGCATCCAAGTGGGAGGCGGTGCGCACCGTTCGCCGCGTGGTCACCGGCGCCCTGGAGCTGGAGCGCGCCAACAAGACCATCGGCTCGTCCCTCCAGGCCGATCCGACCGTCTTCGTCGACTCCGCGACCAAGGCCCTGCTGGCCGACGTCGATTTCCAGGACGTCTGCATCACCTCGGCCATCGAGGTGACGGACGCCGCGGCGCCGGAGGGGGCCTTCACCCTGGCCGACGTCCCCGGCATCGCCGTCGCCCCGGCTCTGGCCGAAGGCGAGAAGTGCGAACGCTGCTGGAAGGTCCTGGAGGAGGTCGGCACGGTCCACGACCATCCGACGCTCTGCATCCGCTGCTCCGACGCGGTGGCATGACGCGCCCAGCCACATCCGCGGTCCTATCCCCTCTCCCCCCCGCTTTCGCGCAAACTCCGTTTGCGCTGACGCGGCAGGCGGACCTCCGGTCCGCTGAAAGCGGGGAGAGGGTTAGGGTGAGGGGGTTCGGGATGCCGGACGCTCCTCGCCGCGCTTCCCCTTCACCCCGGCTCTCTCCCCAGCAGGGAGAGGAAGGAAGTATGGCCGCATGAACGCCTTCGTCGCCAACCAATCCCGGTCCTACTGGCTGTTCGGGCTGATCGTCGCCGTGGTGGTGGTGGTCCTCGACCAGGGCAGCAAGTGGTGGATCCTCGAGCAGGTCATGCAGCCGGTGCCGCATGTCATCGAGGTGACACCCTTCTTCAACCTCGTGCTGGTGTGGAACTACGGCGTCAGCTTCGGCACCTTCGCCAGCGGCGGGGCGCTGATGCCCTACATCCTGAGCGCCATCGCCGCGGTGATCGCCGTCTGTCTGGTCTTCTGGCTGCGGCAGGCGGAACGCCGTCTGATCGCCCTGGCGCTGGGCTTCATCATCGGCGGGGCGGTCGGCAACGTGGCAGACCGGATGCTGCATGGGGCGGTGGTCGATTTCCTCGATTTCCATGTCGGAGGCTGGCATTTCTGGGCCTTCAACGTGGCCGACAGCGGAATCAGCGTCGGCGTCGTGCTGCTGCTGATCGACGGACTGTTCGCGGGCCGCGAAAAGTCGTAAGAGTTCCGTCGCCGGTGGCGTTATAACCGCCGGCGAGCGCTGACCATGCGGCCTCGACCTTCGGGCCGGGTCGCTACGACGTGACAGACGACGGGATCCTCCGAACGTGACCAGCATCTCCTCCGCCCTCTCCTTCCCCCGGACTCGGCTCCCGCTCATCGGGCTGGCGCTTGCGGCGTTGACGCTCGCCGGCTGCTCGGATGTGCGCCGGTCCATCGGTCTCGACCGCCAGAGCCCCGACGAATTCTCCGTCGTTTCCCGCGCTCCGCTGACCCTGCCGCCCAGCATGCAGGACCTGCCGAAGCCGCGTCCGGGTGCCGCCCGTCCGCAGGACAGCACCCCGACCCAGATGGCCGCCGGCGCCGTGTTCGGCGGCTCCTCGCGCGGCGCCAAGGCTGCGGCCGGCGCAACGGCGGGCGAGAAGTCGCTGGTCGCCCAGGCTTCGGCCCGCGACGGCATCGACCCGAACATCCGCGCCAAGGTCGATCAGGAAACCACCCAGCTGATCGTCGCCGACAAGAGCTGGATCGATTCGCTCCTGTTCTGGCAGACCCAGCAGCCGCCCGTCTCCGTCGTCGATCCGGCCAAGGAGCAGCAGCGCCTGCGCGAGGCCCAGGCCCAGGGCAAGGCGCTGGACGGCGCCGCCACCCCGACGATCGAGCGCAAGCGCAAGGCGCCGCTGGAAGGCCTGTTCTAAGCGCGGGCGGTTCCTTCGGTCTTGTCCAAGACGCGACATCACACCAGTTTCCGGGGGCGTCCTTCCCAGCGAAGGGCGCCCTTTCGATTCGGTCCTCCTGATCCGGGAGCCCTCATGCCCGCCTGCATTCCAGCCCGCCGCCTCGCCGCGGCAGGACTTCTCGCCTTGACGATGACCGTCGCGGCGCCCCTGGCACCGATTCCGCTCGGGTTCCAGCCCGCCCACGCGGCGGAAAAGGGGGTGTTCTTCCCCGAGAGCTTCACCCTGTCCAACGGCATGCAGGTGGTGGTCATCCCGAACCACCGCGTGCCGGTCGTGACCCACATGGTCTGGTACAAGGTGGGCGCCGCCGACGAGGAGCGCGGCCAGTCCGGCATCGCCCATTTCCTCGAACATTTGATGTTCAAGGGGACCGATGCGATCCAGCCCGGCGAGTTCAGCCGGATCATCGCCAAGAACGGCGGGCGCGACAACGCCTTCACCAGCTACGACTACACCGCCTATTACCAGAACGTCGCCCGCGACCGGCTGGAGATGGTGATGCGGATGGAGTCCGACCGCATGGCCAACCTCAAGCTGACCGACGCGGTGGTCTATCCCGAACGCGACGTCATCATCGAGGAGCGGCGCCAGCGCATCGAGAACGAGCCGGCCGACCGCATCGGCGAGCAGATCAACGCCACCCTCTTCGTCCACCACCCCTACGGCACCCCGGTGATCGGCTGGCCGCAGGAGATGTCGGCGCTGACGCGGGAGATGGCGGAGCGCTTCTACAAGACGTGGTACACGCCCAACAACGCCATCCTGGTTGTCTCCGGCGACGTCACCGCGGCGGAGCTGAAGCCGCTGGCCGAGCGCTATTACGGCGCCATCGCCGCCCGTCCGGTGCCGGAGCGCAAGCGGGTCACCGAACCGCCGCTGACCTCCTCCCGTCAGGTGATCCTGCGTGACGACGAGGTGCGGCAGCCCTCGGTCCGCCGCATCTGGACCGCTCCGTCCTATCGGCTGGACCAGACCGGCCAGGCCTATGCCTTGCAGGTGCTGGCCGAGATCATGAGCGGCGGCACCACGTCGCGCCTCTACCGCAGCCTGGTGGTGGACCAGAAGCTCGCCACCTCGGCCTGGCTCGGCTATGGGCCGACCGCCTGGGACATGGCGACGCTCAGCGTCGGCGCCAGCCCGGCCGCCGGCGTGCCGATGGACAAGCTCGAAGCGGCGCTGTGGGCCGAGGTCGACAAGCTGTTGAAATCCGGCGTGACGGAGGAGGAGGTCGCCACCGCGCGCAAGCGCATGCTGGCCTCGGCGGCCTATGCCCGCGACAGCCTGACCGGACCGGCCCAGACGCTGGGTGCGGCGCTCGCCACCGGCCAGAGCATCGACGACGTGGAAAACTGGCCGGTGCGCATCGACGCCGTCACTGCCGATCAGGTCAACGCCGCCGCCCGCGCCGTGCTGAGCCAGACCAACCACGTCACCGGCCTGCTGCTGCCCCCGACCGGAAAGGACAGTTGAGGATGAGCGTGCGTCACATTTCCATGCGGTCAGGGGTCGCCGCCTTCTTCCTCGCGGTCGTCGCCTCCACTGTCTCCTTCGCCCTCCCCGCCCAGGCCATGGACATCAAGCGGGTGATCAGCCCCGGCGGGATCGAGGCGTGGCTGGTCGAGGACCACAAGGTGCCGGTCCTGGCGCTCGAATGGGTCTTCGAGGGAGCCGGCGGCACCGACCCCAAGGGCAAGGAAGGGCTGGCGAACATCGCCTCCACCATGCTGGACGAGGGTGCCGGACCATACGATTCCCAGACGTTCCAGGCGCGCCTGCAGGACAAGGCCATCGCGCTCGGCTTCGAGTCCGGGCGCGACGGCTTCAGCGGCTCGATGCGCACCCTGGCCGACAACCGTGACGAGGCGCTGGAACTGACCCGGCTCGCCCTGACCGAGCCGCATTTCGCGCCCGAGGCGCTGGACCGCATGCGCGCTTCCGTGATGGCCAGCCTCAGGCGCGATCTCGCCGACCCCAACTACGTCGCGCGGCGCCAGTTCTACGCCACCGCCTTCCCCGACCATCCCTATGGCGGCGAGAGTCGCGGCAGCCTGGAAAGCCTGCCGGCCATCACCCCCAACGACCTGCGCGCCTTCGTGAAGGGGCAGTTCGGCCGCGACCGGCTGGTGGTGGCGGCGACCGGCGACATCTCGCCGGAAGACCTCGGCAAGGCGCTGGACACCGTGTTCGGCGGGCTGCCGGCCAAGACCGAGGCGAAGCCGATTTCCGACGTGACGATGGCCGGGCTGGGCCAGACCATCCTGCTGCCGCGCCCGACCGCGCAGACGGTGATGCTGATGGGCCAGCCCGGGGTGAAGCGCGACGATCCCGACTGGTACGCCGCCACGGTGATGAACTATGTGCTGGGCGGCGGCGGCTTCGGTTCGCGCCTGATGGAAGAGGTGCGCGAGAAGCGCGGGCTCAGCTATGGCGTCTACAGCTACCTGATCCCGATGGACCATACCGCGCTGGTGATGGCGGGCGGCTCCACCGTCAACGCCAAGGCGGGTCAGGCGCTGGACATCATCCGCCAGGAATGGGCGCGCATGGCCAAGGACGGCCTGACCGACCAGGAGATGGCCGACGCCAAGACCTACCTGACCGGCTCCTTCCCGCTGCAACTCGGCTCGACCCAGGCCATTGCCCGCATCCTGTTGCAGGTGAAGCGCGACAAGCTGGGCATCGACTACCTGAACCAGCGCGACCGCTACATCAACGCGGTGAGCCAGGAGGATATCAAGCGGGTCGCCCGGCGCCTGCTCGACCCGGCCAAGCTGCTGACCGTGCTGGTCGGCAAGCCGGAGGGCGTGACACCGACGCGGACCATCGAAGGCGGGAGCTGAGCGACCTCTGAGTGACCTGGGGGCGTCGGCTGACGACCCCCCAGGGCCTCCCCTCACGCCAAATCCGGCTGGCTCCCCGGAAAGCGCGGATCGCTCGGATCGACCGGGCTGCCCGGCACCTTGCCGGGAATGATCCCGACCTGATCCGGCAGCATCGCATCGTCGCGGTCGCGTTGCTCCTCCCGCTCTTCCAGTGGCGGGGCAACGGGCTTGTCCGCGGCAGGCTTGTCCGACATGGCATCCTCCTGATGAGACGTCTCCGATTCACAACACCCCGCCGGCCATACGGTTGCACCCCTGGCCGCCCCGCATAGGCCGATAAGCAGCGCCGACCGCCGCGTTTTGGCCCGTGGCCGTGGCCGGCGGTCGATGTTAGGCTCCGCACGCCCCGCAAGATGGGCCGCGTCAAAGGACCGCTGACGTCAAGGAGTCCAAAGCATCATGACCGCGCTGACCCGTTCCCCCGCCTGGGCCGCTCTCGCCCACCACCGCCAGGACATGGCCGGCACGCACATGCGTGACCTGTTCGCCGCCGATCCAGGCCGGTTCAAAGCCTTCTCGATGGAAGCCGCGGGGCTGTTCCTCGACTATTCGAAGAACCGCATCACGCAGGACACGGTCCGCCTGCTGCTCGACCTCGCGCGCCAACAGGATGTCGAGGGTGCCCGCGCCCGCATGTTCGGCGGCGAGCCGATCAACCTCACAGAAAAGCGCGCGGTCCTGCACACCGCCCTGCGCAACCGTTCCGACCGCGCCGTCACCGTCGATGGCCGCGACGTGATGCCGGGCGTGCGCGCGGTGCTGGAGCGGATGGACGCCTTCGCCACTTCGGTGCGCGACGGCGAGTGGCGCGGCTACACTGGCCAGCCCATCACCGATGTGGTGAACATCGGCATCGGTGGCTCCGACCTCGGGCCCGTCATGGCGACGGAGGCGCTGAAGCCCTTCGCCCATGCCCATGTGGCGCTGCATTACGTCTCCAACGTCGACGGCACCCATCTGGCCGAACAGCTGAAGTGGCTGGACCCGGAGACGACGCTGTTCGTCATCGCGTCCAAGACCTTCACGACGCAGGAGACGCTGACCAACGCCCATTCCGCCCGCCGCTGGTTCCTGGAGACCGCGCAGGACGAGGCGCATGTCGCCAAGCACTTCGTCGCCGTTTCCACCAACGAGGCGGAGGTGCGCAAGTTCGGCATCGACCCGGCCAACATGTTTGGCTTCTGGGACTGGGTCGGCGGCCGTTATTCGCTGTGGTCGGCCATCGGCCTGCCGATCATGATCGCCATCGGCCCGGAACGCTTCGCCGAGATGCTGGCCGGCGCCCATGCGATGGATGAGCATTTCCAGACCGCGCCGCTTGAGCGCAACATGCCGGTGCTGCTGGCCCTGCTGGGCGTCTGGTACCGCAATTTCTGGGACGCCTCGTCCTACGCGGTGCTGCCCTACGACCAGTATCTGCACCGCTTCCCCGCCTATCTCCAGCAGCTGGACATGGAGAGCAACGGCAAGTCGGTGACCCGCGGCGGCGAGCCGGTGGACTACCAGACCGGCCCGGTGCTGTTCGGCGAGCCCGGCACAAACGGCCAGCACGCCTTCTACCAGTTGATCCACCAGGGCACCTCGCTGATCCCCTGCGACTTCGTGGCGGCGGCGACCAGCCACAACCCGATCGGGGTTGAAGCCGGTGCCCATCACCGCATCCTGCTGTCCAACGTCTTCGCCCAGGCCGAGGCGCTGATGCGCGGCAAGACCGCCGACGAGGTGCGGGCGGAGATGATAAAGGCCGGCAAGCCGGCGGATGAGGTGGAGGCGCTGGTCCCTCACCGCGTCTTCCCCGGCAACCGGCCGTCCAACACCATCCTGATGCAGAGCCTGACCCCGGCGACGCTGGGCGCCCTGATCGCGCTGTACGAGCACAAGGTCTTCGTCCAGGGCATCGTCTGGGACATCAACAGCTTCGACCAGTGGGGCGTCGAGCTGGGCAAGCAGTTGGCCAACACCATCCTGCCGGAGATGGAAACCGGTGCGGCCGAGGGGGCGCATGACAGCTCCACCAGCGGGCTGATGGCATGGTGGCGGGCGCATCAATAAGGGAAAGATCGCGTCACGCCCAATAATTGTATGTATACGAACGCTATCGGGAGGGGCAAACTCTCTCCGATGGCGTTCGGAACATTGCAGCTTCGCCTTGGTTGAAGAGGGAAATGGTCTATGCACCAACCCACATCAGCGGAGCAGCCTCATGTCCACCCGTTTACGCCTCGCCATCCTGATCTACGGCATGATCCAGGGTGTGGTCTTCGGCATCGGCACCGTCCTGGTCCTGGGCATCCCCAGCTTTTCCGAGCAGGCGATGACACTGATGCCGACCGTGGTGATCCTCAGCGTCATCCTTGCCGCTCCCATCGCCTGGTTCATAGCGCCGCGGCTGCGGCTGCGCTTCTGGCAGCAGCGGGAGCGGCAACAGGCGCCGCGCCGCGTCACCCTGTCCTGACCGTTCAACCCGCTGCCTCTTCCGCGACCATGGCGAACAGCCAGTCGCGGAAGGCGCGCATGGTCGGCGTCTCCGGCCGCGACTTCAGCGAGGTCAGCCAATAGGCGCCCTTGCAGACGGTGACGACGAAGGGCTGCTCGATCAGCCCCACGGCCAGCGGCCGGCGGAACATCGCCACCGGGGCCAATGCCACCCCGGCCCCCTGGATCGCTGCCTCCACCATCAGCGATGAGGAGTCGAAGACCGGCCCTTTGACCGGCGGCATCGCCGCCGGCTCCATCCCGGCGGCGGCGAACCAGCCCGGCCACTCATCGGACCGGTAGGAGCGCAACAGGGTCTCGCGCCCGACATCGGCGGGCTCGCGCAGCCGCCGGGCGATCTCCGGTGCGCACAGCACCGACAGCGGCGCGTCGAACAGATGAACGGCATCGGTGCCGTGCCAAGCGCCGTCACCGAAGCGGATGGCGTAGTCCAGCCCCTCCGCCGCGATGTCGACGCGGTTGTTGTTGGTGGACAGTCGCAAATCGACGAAGGGATGCGCCTCGCGGAAGCGCGTCAGCCGCGGCAGCAGCCAGCCGACGGCGAAGGTGCCGACGGCGCCGACCGTCAGAACCTCGCGGAAACGTCCGCCCTCGAACTGGTCGAGCAGACCGCCGATGCGGTCGAACGCCTCCTCCAGCGTCGGCAGCAGCGCCCGCCCCTCGTCGGTCAGGGCAAGGCCGCGCGGCAGGCGATGGAAGAGGCTGGCACCCAGCCGCTCCTCCAGCAGCTTGACCTGATGGCTGACGGCGGCCTGGGTCACGCACAGCTCGATGGCCGCGCGGGTGAAGCTGAGATGCCGTGCCGACGCCTCGAAGGCACGCAAGGCGTTCAGCGGCAGATAGGGGCGGACCACGGAATCCCCCGGACGATGCTTGATGCCGGTGGGCGTGCTAGCACCGAATGGGGGGCGGGCTCCAGGGGGATGTGGGGGGCGTCAGCCGGCGCCCCCGCACAAATCGCTCACCGCCCCGTCAGCACCTTGCGGGTGTGCAGCGCGATCATCCGTTCCTCGTCGGTCGGGATGACATAGACCGGCAGGCGGCTGCCAGGGGTTGAGATCTTCGTCGCGTTGGCTTCGTTGGCCGCCGCGTCGATGTCCACCCCCATCCAGGCCAGCTTGTCGCCGACCCGCGCCCGCACCGGAGCGGAACGCTCGCCGATCCCGGCGGTGAACACCAGCGCATCGACACCGCCCATCGAGGCGGACAACGCGCCGGTCTCCTTGGCGATGCGGAAGCAGAACAGCTCCACCGCCTCCTGCGCATGCGGGTCGCTGCTGTCGAGCAGGGCGCGCATGTCGTTGGAGATGCCGGACACGCCGAGCAGGCCGGACTTGTTGTACAGCATCTTCTCGATGGCGCCGGCATCCATGCCCTTGCGCATCAGGTAGATCAGCACGCCGGGATCGATGGTGCCGCAACGGGTGCCCATCGGCAGGCCGTCCAGCGCGGTGAAGCCCATGGTGCTGTCGACGCTGCGCCCGCCATGGATAGCGCACATGCTGGCGCCGCTGCCGAGATGGGCGACGACCACCCGCGAATCGCTGAGGTCCGGCGCGATCTCCGGCAGGCGGCGGGAGATGTACTCGTAGGACAGGCCGTGAAAGCCGTAGCGCCGCACGCCCTCCTCGGTCAGTTCCCGCGGAATGGCGAAGGTCTGGGCCTGCCAGGGCTGGTTGCGGTGAAAGGCGGTGTCGAAGCAGGCGACCTGCGGCAGCTCCGGATGGGCCTCGGCCAGCGCGCGGATGGCGGCGAGGTTGTGCGGCTGGTGCAGCGGGGCGAGCGGCACCAAGCCGTCCAGCTCGTCCAGCACGGCGGGGGTCAGCAGCACCGGGGCCGCATGGCGGACGCCGCCATGCACCACCCGGTGGCCGGCGGCGATCAGCGTCGCCCCGTCCAGCCGCTCCTCGATCCAGTCGAGCAGGTAGGACAGCAGGGCGGTGCGGTCGCTGGCCTCGCCCGCACCCCAGCTCTTTTCGGCGAGCGGACGGCGCTGGGCGTCCTTGGCCTCGAACACCGGCTGGGTGCCGATGCCCGAGATCTGGCCGTTGATCGTCACCACCGGATCCCCGCCGCCATGATCCCGGAAGACCGAGAATTTCAGGCTGGAGGAGCCGGCATTGATGACGAGGATCGCGTTGGACATTACCCCTGCCCTCCTTATTCGGCCGCGGCGGCTGCACCGCGGCGGCGCGCGGCGGCCGACAGGACGGCCACGGCACAGGACGCCAGACGGGTGCGGACATTGTCGGCGCGGCTGGTCAGGATGATCGGCACGCGGGCGCCGAGCACGATGCCGGCGGCGTCGGCATGAGCCAGGAAGGACAGCTGCTTCGCCAGCATGTTGCCGGCTTCGAGGTCGGGAACCAGCAGGATGTCGGCCTGACCGGCCACCTCGGACTTGATGCCCTTGGTGATGGCGGCCTCGCGGCTGATGGCGTTGTCGAAGGCCAGCGGGCCGTCGAGGATGCCGCCGGTGATCTGGCCGCGGTCGGCCATCTTGCAGAGCGCAGCGGCTTCCAAGGTTGAAGGGATCTTGGTGTTGATGGTCTCGACCGCCGACAGGATGGCGACGCGCGGCACCTCGACCCCCAGCACCTTGGCGAGGTCGATGGCGTTCTGCACGATGCTGACCTTGTCCTCCAGCGTCGGGTAGATGTTGATCGCCGCATCGGTGATCAGCAGCGGCCGCGGATAGGTCGGGACGTTCATGACGAAGACATGGCTCAGGCGGCGGCCGGTGCGCAGGCCGGTCTCCTTCCTCACCACCTCGCCCATCAGCTCGTCGGTGTGCAGGCTGCCCTTCATCACCGCCTCGCACTCGCCGGTGCGGGCAAGCCGCACGCCGGTCTCGGCCGAGGCATGGCTGTGGGCGACGTCGACGATGCGGTAGCGCGAGATGTCGAGGCCACAGGCGTCGGCGACCGACCGGATCTTCGATTCCGGACCGACCAGCACCGGGTCGATCAGGTTCGCTTCGGCGGCCTCGACGGCGCCGCGCAGCGAGCTTTCATCGCAGGGATGGACGACGGCGGTCGGCACCGGCGGCAGCGACTCGCACTTCTTCAGCATCAGCTCGTGGCCGTCATGGCGGATCACCTGCACCTGCGGCAGTTCCGCCGCGGCGCGGCACACCTTCTCGGTCGGGGCGATCACCTCGGCCACGCCGGTCGCGACCGTCCGGCCATCCTGGTTGAGGCACAGGCAGTCGAAGACCACCGTCTTGCGCGCCGCATCCTTGGACTTGGCGGTGACGGTCACAGTGACGATGTCGCCCAGCAGGACCGGACGTTCGAACCGCAAATCCTGGCCGACATAGACGGTGCCGGGGCCGGGCAGCAGGGTGCCGAGGACGGCGGAGATCAGCGAGCCCGACCACATGCCGTGGCCGACCACCTTGTGGTCGACGGCGTAATCCTCGTCCACATGGGACGGGTTGAGGTCGCCGGACACCGTCGCGAACAGCTCGATGTCGGACATGGTCAGACGGCGCGACAGGCTCGCCTGCTGGCCGATGCGGATTTCCTCGAACGTGACGTTTTCGATCATGGGGCTGCCGTTCTTGCCGGTCGGAACGATGCCGCTGCGACCCGCCGGGGCGGCGGAGGGGGCGGCGATGGCGGTGTCCATACTAGAATGCTCCTGAAAAGGATCGCGGCGCCCGACCAACGGACCCCGCCGGAATGGCGAAGACCCGAATGCCGGTGACCGGACCGGATGCCCGTTGGCCGGGGCATCCGTCGCGGCGGCAGGCCGTATCCTCCCAAGTCCGGTTCCCGTCGCCGCCGGCGCCCTTGCCGGGCAGGCCATGGCGACCGGCCGAACTCCGTCTTGTTGGGTTCCTTCGAAACGGAACCTTCGCTTTCCAAGCTTTTCCAAAGGACTGTGCTTGTGCGGAAGCAATAGCCCCTATGGCGAAGGGGCCCAATGACCTACATCAATAAAGTTGCCAAGCCATTGTTGCAGTTGGGTTACTGGGATCGTTTCGGTTCAGTGAGCAGACGCAGCATAACCGAAACTTGCGCAGACCAGGACGGGAAAAGCGGACCGGCCTGCGGAACTGCCACCATTGCGCGCTGCGGAATGGAGGAAGACGGTCGGCAGCTCAGTCCGCGGCGGCGCAGCAGGAACATTGCTGTGCCACGACCGGAATGCTGACGGCGAACATGGTGCCGCGTCCCACCCGCGACCGCACGGTGACGGGATGGTCCAGCATCTCGGCCATGCGGCGGACGATCGACAGTCCCAGGCCGAGCCCGCGGCCGCTGTCGCGCTGGTCGGTGCCGCAGCGGTAGAAATCCTCGAAGATCGCGGCCATTTCCGCCTCGGCGATGCCGGGACCGGTGTCCCACACCTCGATGGACAGGCGCATCCCGCCATCGGCGGTGGACCGGCGCCGGCAGCCCAGCAGGATCCGCCCTTCCGTGGTGTAGCGCAGGGCGTTGACCAGCAGGTTGCGCACCATCCGCTCCAGCAGGATCGGATCGCTCTTCACGCGGACGGAACAGGGAACCATCCGCAGCAGAAGCCCGCGGTCGATGGCCTGATCGCCGATCTCCACCGCCAGACGGCTCAGGATGTCCTGCACGTCGAATTCGACGACCCGCGGCTTGACGTTGCCGACCTCCAGCGCGGAGGTGTCGAGCAGGGTGGACAGCAGCGTGTTGCCGGCGGTCAGCGCCTCTCCCAGCTTGTTCGCCACCTCCACCTGATGGGGATCGTCCAGCTTGGACATCAGGATGTGGTGGAACAGGCTCATCGCCTGGAAGGGCTGGCGCAGGTCGTGGCTGGCGGCGGCCAGGAAGCGGCTCTTGGCCTGGTTGGCCCGCTCCGCCTCGGCATGGGCGCGGGCCAGCGCCTCGCGGATGTCGGCCGATTCCGTCACGTCGATGGCGGCGCAGATGACGCCGGCCACCGCCCCCGTCTCGTCCCGCATCGGCTCCACCGACAGGTCGAGCACCCGGCGGCTGCCACAATAGGTCAGCTCCAGCTCGCACCGCGTCCCGACCCCGCTTTCCATCACCGACCGCTTGAGAGCGACCGTCCGCGCCGCCTCCTCCGGCGGGAACAGATCGCCGTCGGTCCGGCCGATCATGCGCTCCGGATTCAGATCCATGCGCGGACAGTAAATCCACAGGTGCCGCAGATCCCGGTCCTGGCTGAACAGCGTCACCTTGGAATAGCGCAGAGCCATCCGGAACCGCTCCTCGCTCTCGCGCAGGGCACGGGCCATGGCGGCGCGGGCGCGCGCCTCGGTCTGGAGCAGGCGCCGGGTCCTCCCCTCGCGCAGGACATAGGCAGCGCCGCCGGCAGTCAGCAGAAGTCCGCCGATCAGCATCGTCCAGGCCAGCCGGTCCTCCACGCTGAACAGCCGCGCCGGGCTCGGAACCACATAGAGCCGCCACACCCGGCCGCCATAGGCGATGTCGCGGACAATGGCGTACGGCGCCGCCGGGCCGGTCAGCTGCTCCACGGCGAGGGCATCGACCGGCGGGTGCGGCAGCTCGCCGGGACGGCCGATCGCCCCCTCGGCGGCCAGCAGCCGCGATGTTCCGGAGGTCGTCCGGCCCGGCGGCTCCAGCAGATAGGCATCGCCGACGCTCAGCCCGACCCGGCGGACCGAATCGCGCAGCAGCTGCCCGACATCGAAGCTGGTCCACAGGAAGCCGGTCAGCACATCGCAGACGAGGCGCCCACCGGCGTAGGGACGGCCGTCGTCGGGATCAACCTCGCGGGAATAGACCGGCAGATAGATCAGCACGGACCTCCTGCCCAGCTCATACCTCAGCGGCTCGCCGCCGGCCGCGACGATGCGGTTGGCGGTGCAGGAGCGGGCCAGCACGTCGCGCTGGCCGGGAAGGGTGGCCATGTCCAATCCGACCAGCCCGGCGGCGGACCGCGGTTCGGCCAGCACAGTGACGAAGCGGGCGGCGGCAAGCTGCCCGGCGGAAGAATCGCCGGCGCCGCCATCGGACTCCGCGCTCCCCCCGCCACCGGCGGTGCGGACGGCGAAGGAACTGTGGCCCGCCGCGCGCATGGCGCGCTCCAGCAGTGGAACGTCCCGTTCGGCGATCCGGCGCGCCCAGGCGACGGCATGCAGGTTGGGGTAAAGCGGCAGCAGCGGCTCGACGGCCGACGCGAAGCTTGCCTCCGTGACCGGAGCCGGACCGGCCATCGGACCGCTGAGCGCGCGCAGAAGCACGCTCTGATCCTCGAAATCGGACTTCAGCTGGTCATGGAGCTGGATGGCCTGGCGGTCGGCCAGAGCAAGTTCCGCTCCGCGGGTGGCACTCCTGATCATCAGAAAGGCCGAAAAAGACAGGAACATTCCGGCGATGACGATCACCGCCAGTTTCCCGGTCCGTCCCCCTTCCCGATAACGCCGGTTCATCCGAACGCCCTCCACCCAATCCGTTCGAACAGCGAGTGCTCAAAACCAATCATAGCGAAGGGAAGACATAAAATGGTATGCGAAAATTAAATCTCAAACGAAAGGAGGATGCCCATCTAACCATTGGTGAGGAGATGGACTATTGCACTGCGAATAATAGATGAAACTGTGTCGCACTTTGCCGCATACCCTCCATCTTCGTTTCAGAAATTACATTACAACGCATAGAAACGTTAAAGTTTAGACACTCTATCTTTTGCTTACTTCAACCAAAGCCCTGCCATCGACCTTCTGGTCTTTGTTATCAAAGCGGATCATGATCGAGCAGGCGAACGACGGCGGCACGCAGGGCAAGCGGGGCCACCGGCTTGTGCAACAGCGGGTAGCCGGACAGCCGTGCCTCGCGCAGCCGCTTGGGATCGGTGTCGCCGGTCAGGATCATTCCCGGAACCGGACGGTCGAACAGCTTGGCGATCTGCCGGATCGCGACGATGCCGTTGGCGGCTCCCTTCAGCCGCAGATCGGATATGATGAGGTGGAAGTGTTCGGGTGCCGGTCCGAGCCGCTCGACCGCCATGTCGTAGGAGTCCGCGCCGACGACACTGCATCCCCATTGCCCGAGCAGGGCCTCCAGCGCCGCCAGCACCATGGGGTCGTCCTCGATCACCAGGATGCGGGTGCGGCTGATGTCGGTGGTGCCGCCGTCCGACACCGGTGACGCAATTGCCGTGCTCTCTGCCTGTGCAGACGCGTCCGCCCCTTCGGCACCATGTTCGACGGATATCGGGACAAGGACGGCGAAGACGGTGCCCCGCCCCTCCTCCGCGCAGACCTCCAGCCCGAGGCCGAGCTTGCGGGCGAGGCCACGCACGAGGGTCAGGTCCAGGCCGAGCGCCCCTCCCCCTTCCCCGACCGGCTTCGCCAGCTCAGTCCGCAGGGCCGACAGCCGCTGCGACGACAGGCCGCGGCCGCTATCCCACACCTCGACGCGCAGGCGGTCGCCGCGCAGGCGGCAGCCCAGCAGAACGCGGCCCCGCACCGTGCCGCGCAGGGCATTGGCGACCAGCCCGTGCAGCAGGCGCTCCAGCAGTGCGGAGTCGGTCCGCACCATCGCCGAACAGGGCATCACGGAGAAGCGCAGACCGCGGTCGGCGAAGCGCGGCGCCACCTCCAGCGCCAGGCGCATCAGGACGCCGTTCACCGCGTGGGTGCGGATGTCCGGCTCCATCAGGCCGCTTTCCAGGCGGACAAGGTCGAAATGGCCATCGACCATGCTGCGCATCGATTCCACCGCCTGGGCCATCGAGTGCAGCAGGTCGCGCCCTTCCCCAAACCGGCTTTCCGCCACTCTGCTTTCAGCCACTCCGGCATCCAGCCGGCCATCCAGCGTGCCGATGAGCAGCGAGAGCGCGGCCAGAGGCTGGCGCAGGTCATGGCTCGCCGCCGCGAACAGCCTGTCGGCCGGATCGGGCATCCGCCGGACCGCAGGGGGGCCGGCATTCAAAGAGACGGACGAGGGCGACGCGTCGAACCGCCACACCGCCCCCCCGCCGGCAAGCCGCAGCACCTTGCGGTCGGGCACCATGTGCGGTCCGGCGGACGGGAACAGGCTGGCCTCCAGCTCGTCGGCCGGCATGCCGGCGGTCAGGCGTCCGGCCAGCAGCGGGAGGGCTGCGGCCGCGGGCGTCCAGTCGGCGAGCCGCCCGTCGGTTCCGAACACCAGAAGGGCCGGCCCCGCGCTGCCGGTGTCGTCATGGCTGCCCTTCACCGTCACACCTGCATCCCAAGCCTCATGCTCCGATAAGACTAGAGACTATGGAAGGCACGGCCCGTTGCAAAGCCCGCCATTGGGCAGATGGAACGCGAAGATCATAACGGTCACCTCAATCAAACCTTTCGTTGCTTTTTCGGTAAACCCCATGCATTGGAAGGATTCTCCGTCTGGCTTGTTACAATTCGACAAATATTCGGTGACATATTTGGTTCGGCCTTCAGCGTTTTTTAGGAATAGGCCGCAATGATCGCCGGATGGATTGCGATACGCAGACTTGCGCCGATGCCGGGCGGGGCGGGACCGCGGCCGGGGAATTCCCGCCTGCCGATCCTCTGCCGCTCGCCATGCTGCATCTGCCCGACGCGGTTGCATTGCTCAAGGCGCACCACGATTGCACAGGCGCGCTGACCGATCTGGAATGGCTGTCCGCCAACCCGGCGGCGGAGCGGCTGATGGGCATCGCCCCACTGACGGGCCGGCGGCTGCGCGGCGGCGGCATCGATGCCGCCTGCCCCGGCCTGTTCGCCGCCCTGGCCGATGCCCTGCACGGCCCGGTGGAGCGCACCGTCGCGGCGCGGCGCGGCACGACGCCGGTGCGCTGGCGGGTATCGGCCGGCCCTGTGGCCGGCGGGTTGTGCGCCGTGCTGACCGACCTTGGCTCCGAAACGCCGACGGTGGCCGAAGCGCTGGCCGAGAGCCTGACCGCAGCGCTCGAGCACAGTGCGGAAAGCTTCGCCCTGTTCGACCATGAGGACCGGCTGGTCCATGCCAACGGCCGGCTGAAGAGGGATCTGCCCGATGTGGCCGACCGGCTGGTTCCCGGCGTTTCGTTCGAGGAGCTGGCCAACCGCTTCGCCATGACCGACCCGCGCCTGACCACCGAGGAGGAGCGCCGCGCCTGGGTGGCGGTGCGGCTGGAGCGCCATCGCCGCCTGGAACCGCCGGTGGTGGTGCCGCTGCCCGACGGACGCTGGCTGCTCAGCCGCGAACATGCGGTGCCGGGCGGCGTGCTGGTCCACTACACCGACGTCACCACGCTGAAGCTGAACGAGGAGCGGCTGCGCATCCGCGAGGCGGAGGCCCGAACCGCCCGCGCCGAGGCGGAAAGCGCCAGCCGCGCCAAGAGCGCCTTCCTGGCCCAGATGAGCCACGAACTGCGGACACCGCTGAACGCCGTCCTCGGCTTTTCGGAGATGCTGCTGTCCGAGGCATTCGGGCCGCTGGGCAACCCCCGCTACCGCAGCTATGCCGGCGACATACGCGATGCGGGAACCCATCTGCTGGCGCTGATCGACGACATCCTGGAACTGTCGCGCTTGGATGGCAGCGACATGCCGATGGCCGAGGAGGGGGTGGACCTCGACATGCTGTCGCTACGCGTCGTCTCCGCCCTGCAGGAGGTGGCGAAGGAAGGCGACGTGCATTTGCGCCGCGAGGTACCGGCCGACCTGCCGCTTCTGCAGGGCGACGCCCAGGCGCTGACCCAGATGCTGACCAATCTGCTGTCGAACGCCGTCACTCATACCCGTCCCGGCGGCGAGGTGGTGCTGACCGCGCATCTGATGCCGGACCGCGGGATCGGGCTGATGGTGGCCGACACCGGCGTGGGCATCCCGAGCGCCGAGCTTCCTCGCATCCTCCACCCGTTCGAACCGCCGGACTCCACCATCGCCCGCAACTCCCGCGGGACAGGGCTGGGGCTGCCCATCGTCAAGCGGCTTGTCGAGATGCATGGCGGACGGATGGAACTGACCAGCCAGCCTGGCGTCGGCACCGCGGTCGTGCTGGTCTTCCCCGCCGACCGCAGCCTGCCGCGCGACCGCTGCCGACCGGCGCCCCTGCCTCCGGTCATTCTGCCCGGCTAATTCTGTTGGGCTGATTTCGTTGGGCTGATTTCGTTGCGCCGATCGCCGTCATCCACCTTTTGCCCCTTGGCGGAGACGGGACGACAGGTCATTGTGGGCCGCATGTTCCCTACACGTTCCCGTTTCGATGGTGGCACCGCGTCATGAGCGACGACATTGCCGTTCCGGTTTCCGACACCGAGGCCAGCGTCCCGGCTGTGGGCGCGCCGTCGATCTTCCGCGGGGTCCGGCGGGCGCTGGCGACGCGCGGCTATGCCAGCCTGACCGAATTCCGTTTGGCGAGCGGCCGGCGAGCGGATGTGCTCGCCATCGACGAGGCCGGCAACATCCTGATCGTCGAGGTGAAGAGCGGAGTGCCCGATTTCCGCTCCGACCAGAAATGGCAGGAATATCGCGAATGGTGCGACGCTTTCTACTTCGCGGTGGATGACGGCTTCCCGACCGAACTGATCCCGGAGGATTGCGGCTTGATCGTCGCCGACGCCTACGGCGCCGAAGTCCTGCGCGAGGCTCCGGTCGCCAAGCTGGCTGCCGCCCGCCGCAAGACCCTGCTTCTGCGCGCCGCGATGACGGGCGCCGGCCGTCTGCACCGGATCGAGGATCCAATGTTTACCCAATCCTCGCCGACCGTGTGACCCGGCCTCCCGACCGCGGGGATGCGGAGGGGCACGGAACCGGCTAGACTGCGGCCACCACATCAACCGGGAAGAGCGGACCGGCATGCCGGCGGACCAGATGGGCGCAGCACACCCCTTGCACATCCTGCTGGCGGAGGACGAGACGGTCACCCGCCTTGCCGCCCGCGTCCTGCTGGAGCGCGCCGGCCATCGGGTGGTGGCGGTGGAAGATGGACCGGCCGCCGTCGCCGCCGCTGCGGCCGGCACCTTCGACCTGATTCTGATGGATCTCGGCATGCCCGGCCTGCCGGGCGACGAGGCGGTCCGCGCCATCCGGCACCAGCCCGGCGGCGGCACACCCCGCATCCTGATGCTGACCGCCAGCGCCACCGGCGAAGGCCAGGACCGCTGTGACAACTGCGGCGCCGATGGCACGCTGATCAAGCCGCTGCGGCTCGACGCCCTGCTGGCGGCACTGAGCCGGGGAGCGCAGGCCAGTAAGCCGGCAGCCGACCCGGCTTCTGAACCGGCGTTCGACGAGCGCGCCATCGGGACGATGCAGGAGATGCTGCCCGCCGCCCGCGTCGCCGAACTGATCGACAAGACGGTGGCGGTGCTGCGCCAGCATGGACAGACGCTGGACGAGGCGCTGAAAAACGGGGACCGGATGATCGCCGGGGCGATGGCTCACAAGATCGCCGGCGTGTCCGGGCAATATGGCTGCGTCGCCCTGCGCCGGGCCGCGCGCGCTCTGGAGAAGGAACTGGAGGAAAAAGGCGCCGATACGGGCGGCCAAGCCGGTGAATTGGCCGGCATGCTGACGCCGGCGCTTGAATTCCTGGAACGCTGCGCCGCCGCGGCACGGGGATAACTTACCCCGGCCGCCGGCAGTCAGCCTGTATTTCAGCCCCGCTCGCCGGGCGAAACGGCGACGCAGTGATGACCGTGCTTGGTCAGGACGGCGCAGGCCTTGCGAGCATCCTTCTCGTCCAGTCCGGTCAGGCGGGCACGGTAGACGGTGTCCTTGCCGGTCTTGGCCTCGACCACGCTGGCCTTGGCTGTGCGCAGCAGGAAAGGGGCCTGCTTGACGGCCTGCGACACCGCCTTGTTGCCCGCCGCCTTGCTGGAGAAGGCGCCGACCTGGACGCCCCAATGCGAGGGGCTGCCGCCACGGGTGGACTTCTCTTCGCGGGCCGGCGCGGCGGGGATCGCCGCCGGAACTGCCGCGGTCTGTAGCGAGGCGCGGACCGGCTTGGCCTTGACCTCGACCTCCTCGTCGTCATCGTCCCCTTCACCGTCGATGGCGTCGGACCGGGTGGTGTCGAGGCTCGCCATCACCGGCGCATCGTCACGGCCCCGGTTGGGCCGGCCGAAGGCCTGATCGAGCAGCGCCGCCATCCTGTTGTCGCGCGACACCGCAGACTTGCCGCCCAGCACGACGCCGACCAGACGCCGCCCGTCCCGCACCGCCGAGGCGGCGAGGTTGAAGCCGGACGCCACGGTGTAGCCGGTCTTGATGCCGTCCATACCCTCGTAGCGGGACATCAGGTGGTTGTGGTTGGCCAGGGTGCGGCCGCCATAGACGAAGTTGCGGCGGCTGAAATAGGGGTAATATTTCGCGTGGTCGCGCATCAGCGCGCGCGACAGGAAGGAATAGTCGCGGGCGGTCGTCACCTGCTCCATGTTCGGCAGGCCGGAGGCGTTGCGGTAGACGGTGTGGCGCATGCCCAGTTCGCGGGCCTTGCGCGTCATCATCTCGGCGAAGCGCGACTCGGTGCCGCCCAGCGCCTCCGCCAGCACCACGGCGGCGTCGTTGGCCGACTTGGTGACGAGGCCGAGGATCGCCGTCTCCACCTTCAGAGTCTGGCCGGCGCGCAGGCCGAGCTTGGTCGGCGTCATGCTCTCCGCCCAGGACGAGACCGGCAACTGCTGGTCGAGGGTCAGGCGACCGTCCTCCAGCGCGTCGAAGGTCAAATAGAGCGTCATCATCTTGGTCAGCGACGCTGGATGGGTGATCGCGTCGGCATCCTGGTCGATCAGCACCTGCCCAGTGCGGGCATCGACCACGATGGCGGCGGCCTTGGCCGCCAGCGCCTCGGCCGCGGACAGGCCGGACCCGGCGGCAACCATGCCCAGCAGCGCGGCCGCCGCGAGCAGATGGCGCCCCATACCCGCCGAACTCCGCCCGCCGGCCGTATCCGCCGCGCGAAAGGCGAACGGAAACAATCCGTTACGAACGGTGTTGCGCGTTACACTCATGATGGCCCCGCCAACCGCTAGATCTTGGTGCTTGGTTCAATGGTAAATTCGTGCGAAATCAGTGTCTAGCATGAATTCGTTAATTTACTGCTTTGGCTTTTCGCAGTTTCTGTGGCCAAAATCGCGGGTCCTGCATGTAGAGGGAAGGAACGGCGGGGACGGCACGGCGGAAGGGTTTCGGCACGGCGCGAACGGAAGGGGCAAACGGATTACCAGCGCCCTCCGACAGGCCAAAGCCCACCGGAGTCCGGAGATCGGGTCTTGCCGCCACGTCCTTCGTTCTCCACCTACCAGGGGCCGCCGACGCGAGGCAAGCGACAATGAGCCGTGGTCATCAAAGAACCGTTCCGGTCGCCTTTTTTTCCCGCGGGGGTGACCGTCGGGCCATGGTCCGCGCAACCGCCAGGATGGCGGGGGTTGCCGCCCTGGCGGCCGCGCTGCTCACGCTCGCCGGTTGCAGCTCCGTCGGGCCGACCGACAACCCGGTGGCGCGCAAGCTGACATGGTTCAGCTATCTCAACGGCGACGACCTGAGGTCCCGCTGCGGCAAGGACAGTGCCGACCGCTACCGGCTGATCTTCAACGCCGACTACAACCGGCATGTCCGCACCTACGACATCGTCGGCGACCCGGACCGCGGCGGCGCGGCGGTCGAAGCCCACGTGATCGAGGCGACCGACCTCACCCGCCTGACGCTGGCCGATCCGTTCTCCGCCGCACGCGGCAACACGGCGACCCTGCAACTGAGCGCCGCGCAGTTCGACAGCTTCGTCGGCCGCCTGCGCGAGGACGGGGTCTTCGACCCGCCGCCCCAGGGGTTGCGGTTGCCGTCCAACGGCTTTTACTGGCTGATCAACGGCTGCCGGGCCGGGCAGTGGTTCTTCACCGCCTACCCCTACCCGTCCAGCCGCTTCACCGACGCCCGGTTCCCGGAGCTGCTGCGCAGCATCGACCCGACCGGCATCGCCTATCCCGGCCTGCCGGCTCCCGACGAGGCTCCGCGCACCCTGCCCTCCTCCGGCCAGCTGGCTGACGGCGGCGTGTTCTTCGAGGTGCAGATCGGGCGCGACGGGCTGGGCCACTACGGATTGGTCGGCCCGACCGTCCCCTTCGGGGCGCTGCTGCTCAGCGCCCTTCCGGAGAAATGAGCCAGACCGACGGTGGCGGTCACGGGTGACCGCCGGGGCTCAGACTGTCTCTTCGGCCGGCTGGCGCGGACGCATGTCTTCCGGGACCAGCGTCTCGACCCAGGGGCCGTCCGGCATGCGCCGGGCCAGTTCGGTCAGGTTGCGGTTCCACCACTGGCGCTGTTCGGCGAGGTCGTCATAGTCGTAGTTCGACTGGCGCCAGCTGCGCGATTCGGCGTGGTAGGACACCATGTCGATGGGGAAGCCGACATCGTTGCTGGAGAAGCGCGTGCTGTCGAAGGACAAGTAGGCCAGCTTCAGCGCCGTCTGCATGTCGGTGCCGTAGGTCAGCGCGCGGTCCAGGATCGGCTTGCCGTAGGCGGTGGCGCCGATCGACAGATAGGGCGTGCGCTCGTCCACCTCGATCCAGTTGCCCTCCGGATAGACCAGGAACATGTAGGGTTCGCGGTCTTCGGCCAGTTGGCCGCCGATGATGGCGTGCAGGTTGAAGTGCAGCTTCGACGCCTCCAGCGACTCCCTGTCCTCCGCGGCGACTTGCCGCAGGCAGGCGGTGAAGGCCGAAACCGCGTCCAGCATCGTCGAATAGGACTCGCCCCGGCGCTTCTGCATGTCGCGGCGCAGATAGGCCAGCGTCTTGTCGCGCACGCTGCGCAGGCCGGAATTCATGATGAAGAAGCGGTCGCCGCCGCTGCCCATCATCGTCACCTTGCGGGCCGACGAGAGCTGCGATCCACTGGTGATCCGGCCGTCCGACAGACCGATCAGGCCGTCGCGGGTCTTGATGCCAAGGCAATAGGTCATGATCGAAATGGTCCCGAAGATGCGGCCTGAAGAGCGGATGGTCGGGCACGCCGCGTCCAAGCGCCGCACCTGACCTATGGCCGAGGCGAATCCCGCCCGCGGCCAAGCTACACTTGTCCCAGCGCCGGTAAAACCTTCGTTAAGGACATCCGCCATCAGGGCCGCTTTCAAGGACTTGCCGACGGTTCCGCGAAGAGGGCGCCGGCCGGCAACGGAAGCGACGCGGCTGTCATCGGAGCTTCACGCCATAGAGCTATGGTGCGGCGCAAGGGAGTAAGCCGGATACCCGCCAAACGGACTGTTGACACCGCGCTGTGCTTAGCCCATAAAACTCTTATATTGCAGTGCAGCATTTCCTGCGCCGTTTTGCGGCTTGGGGAATCGAGCGGTTGACGGCTGCACAACGTAAAAACGCAACGCACACCGCTGCCGGCAGGCTCCTCGCCACGCTTTGCGGCGGACGGGTCTCCCAACCAAACGCCGGCATCAGCCAGGAAGGAACGCGCGCCATGAACCAGTTCACGCCGAAGTCGCTCGAAAACGTCGCCGCCCAGGCCAAGGAGCAGTATGAGGGCTTGGTGAAGGCCGGCCAGGAGCAGACGGTCAAGCAGTTCGAGCAGACCGCGACCGCCGCCAAGGAGCAGTTCGAGAAGACTGCCGCCCAGCTGCTGAAGAGCTACGAGGACCTGCAGGCCACCGGCAAGGCCAATGTCGAGGCGCTGATCGCCAGCAGCACCATCGCCGCCAAGGGCGCCGAGGATCTGGGCCGCGAAGTCGTCGCCTACGGCCAGTCGGCTCTGGACAAGTCCATCACCACCGGCCGGGCCCTGCTGACCGCCCGGACCATCCAGGAAGTGGTGGAGTTGCAGAACGATTTCCTGAAGTCCAGCTTCGACTCGCTGCTGGCCGAGACCACCCGTCTGCAGGAGCTCTCGACCAAGGTCACCAACGAGGCGCTGGCCCCGCTGAACGCCCGCGTCACCGCCACGGTCGAGACCTTCTCCAAGCCGATCGCCAAGCCGATCGCCGCCTGAGCGGCCCCATCGGATGGCATGTGACGGCCGGGGTTCTGCCATGGACCCCGGCATCGCAAACGGCCCGGCAACCTCCACGCGGTTGCCGGGCCGTCTTGCGTTCGGGCCGCCGATGCGCCTGCCGGATTTTCGCGCGAAAGTTTTTTGTGCAGCGCACAATGCGGATTGACTCCCCGCGCCGCTTTCCTTATCTTCAGCTTATGTTGCAGTGCAGCATATCTCGGGCGCCCGCTCTGCCGGGGCCCGAGGGTTTCAACCCACTCCGCAATCGGCCGCCGCATCGCCGGGGCCGCGCGGTTGACCCCTTATAGAGAGCGCGAGGAGCATAGCCATGTCCGACCAGATCGCCGCCGTCACCAAGTCCGTCGAAGACGCCATCGTCACTGCCAAGCAGAACCTGGAAGGCCTGGTGAAGGCCCAGCAGGAGCAGATCGAAAAGGCCTCCGCCAAGGTGCTGAAGAGCTATGACGAGCTGACCGTTCTCACCAAGGAGAATGTCGATGCGCTCGTGAAGTCCGGCACCGTGGTCGCCAAGGGCGCGGAAGAGGCCGGCAAGCAGGTCGCCGCCTTCACCCAGTCCTCGCTGGAAAAGAGCGTGTCGAACGCCAAGGCCCTGCTGGCGGTGAAGACGATCCAGGAACTGGTCGAGCTGCAGAAGGCCTACACCAAGGCCAGCCTCGACGCATTCGTGTCGGAGAGCACCAAGCTGCAGGAACTGACCGTCAAGGTCGCCAACGAGGCGCTGGCCCCGCTGAACGCCCGCGTCAACGCCACGGTCGAGGTTCTGTCGAAGAAGCCGGTCGCCGCCTGACCGCTCAGACTCTCCGGTTTTCTTGACCGGTGGGCAGACAATGCCCACCTGAAGGACCGCATCGCAGCGGCCCGGCATCCCGCCTTGGGATGCCGGGCCGTTTTGCGTTTCCGGCCGCTGCCTCTCATCCAGCCGTCGGAAACGCTCTGAAACGGGGTAGGGTTTTCCGCCGATTGCGGCCATTTCCGAAGCGGTGTCTCCTATTACGGAGTAGCGGAAGGGCCTGCGGTCCAAAGGAGGGTCTGCCAAATGGAGGTCAGCTGAAAACGGCCCCTTCCCACCGCGCCCGAAATGACCATATCATTCCCAGTGAAGTGCATCGCGATGACATTCGACTGGGACCATGGCCGACTCTGACAAGCAGGGCAACGACGGCACTAACAGCGGCGTGGTCGTCAAGGCCAAGCCGAAGACCAAGAAGCCGTCGATGTACAAGGTGTTGATGCTGAACGACGATTACACTCCCATGGAGTTCGTCGTTCTCGTTCTCGAACGCTTCTTCAGCAAATCGCGGGAGGAAGCGACACAGATCATGCTGCATGTGCACCGGCGGGGTGTGGGGTTGTGCGGCGTGTTCACCTACGAGGTGGCGGAGACGAAAGTCACGCAGGTGATGGACTTTGCGCGCCAGAACCAGCACCCGCTGCAATGCACGTTAGAAAAGGATTAGACCCACACATGCTGTCGCGTAACCTGGAACAGACGCTGCACCGAGCCCTGGCCCACGCGAACGAGCGCAGGCATGAATACGCGACGCTCGAACATCTGCTTCTCGCGTTGACCGAAGACTCCGATGCTACCGCCGTCTTGCGCGCTTGCGGGATCGATCTCGACCGACTGCGCGCGGAACTGTCGGATTACCTCGACAATGAACTGGCGAACCTTATCACGAACAGGCCCGATGATGCCAAGCCGACGGCTGGTTTCCAGCGGGTTCTGCAGCGTGCGGCCATCCACGTCCAGTCGTCGGGACGTGAGGAGGTGACGGGAGCAAATGTGCTCGTTGCCTTGTTCTCTGAACGCGAGAGCCACGCGGTTTACTTCCTGCAGGAGCAGGAAATGACCAGGTTCGATGCGGTCAACT
Source organism: Azospirillum sp. A23 (assembly GCF_042938965.1). Lineage (NCBI taxonomy): Bacteria > Pseudomonadati > Pseudomonadota > Alphaproteobacteria > Rhodospirillales > Azospirillaceae > Azospirillum > Azospirillum sp. A23. Next base: position 1,992,010 of record NZ_CP170667.1, read on the forward strand.
ACATCTCTCACGGAATCGCGAAGGCTCCGGGCCGCTCGGAAACAAAGCGTGTCTCGGGCGCTGACGACGAGGCGGCGGCGGAGAAGGTCGTGAAAAAAGGCAGCGAAGCGCTAGAGGCGTATTGTGTCAACCTGAACAAGAAGGCGTCCGGCGGGAAGATCGATCCGCTGATCGGCCGGGAGCAGGAGGTCGAACGGACCATCCAGATCCTGTGCCGGCGGTCGAAGAACAACCCGCTCTACGTCGGCGACCCCGGTGTCGGCAAGACCGCCATCGCAGAGGGCCTCGCCCGCCGCATCGTGCAGCAGGAAGTGCCCGAGGTGCTGCGCAACGCCACCATCTTCGCGCTCGACATGGGCTCGCTGCTGGCCGGCACGCGCTACCGCGGCGACTTCGAGGAGCGGCTGAAGGCCGTCGTGTCCGAACTCGAGGCGACGGAAGGGGCGATCCTCTTCATCGACGAGATCCACACGGTGATCGGTGCCGGCGCCACCTCGGGCGGTGCGATGGATGCCTCGAACCTGCTGAAGCCGGCGCTGGCCTCCGGCTCGCTGCGCTGCATCGGTTCGACCACCTATAAGGAATACCGCAGCTACTTCGAGAAGGACCGGGCGCTGGTCCGCCGCTTCCAGAAGATCGACGTCAACGAGCCGTCGGTCGAGGATGCGATCAAGATCCTCCAGGGGCTGAAGCCCTACTACGAAAAGCACCACAAGGTCACCTACACCAACGACGCCATCCGCGTCGCGGTGGAGCTGTCGGCCAAGTATATCGGCGACCGCAAGCTGCCCGACAAAGCCATCGACATCATCGACGAGGTCGGTGCGGCGCAGATGCTGCTGCCGGAGAACAAGCGCCGCAAGAAGATCGGCGTGAAGGACGTGGAGGCGGTGGTCGCCAAGATCGCCCGCATCCCGCCGAAGTCGGTCAGCCGCGATGACAAGGAAACGCTGCTGAACCTGGAGCGCGACCTGAAGACCATGGTCTTCGGCCAGAACAAGGCGATCGACGCGCTGGTCTCCGCGATCAAGCTGGCCCGTGCCGGCCTGCGCGAGCCGGAGAAGCCCATCGGCAACTACCTGTTCACCGGCCCGACCGGTGTCGGCAAGACCGAGGTGGCCCGCCAGCTCGCCATGACGCTGGGCATCGAGCTGACCCGTTTCGACATGTCCGAGTACATGGAGCGGCACACGGTGTCGCGCCTGATCGGCGCCCCTCCGGGCTATGTCGGCTTCGACCAGGGCGGCATGCTGACCGACGCCATCGACCAGCACCCGCACTGCGTCCTGCTGCTGGACGAGATCGAGAAGGCCCACCCGGATCTGTTCAACATCCTGTTGCAGATCATGGACCACGGCAAGCTGACCGATCACAACGGCAAGATCGTCGATTTCCGCAACGTCATCCTGATCATGACCTCGAACGCCGGGGCCGCCGACATGGCCAAGCCCGCGATCGGCTTCGAGCGTGACCGCCGGGTCGGCGAGGACATCGAAGCGGTCGAGAAGATGTTCACGCCGGAGTTCCGCAACCGTCTCGACGCGATCATCCCGTTCGCGCCGCTGACGCAGGAGGTCATCAACCGCGTCGTTGACAAGTTCATCATGCAGATGGAAGCGCAGCTGGAAGACCGCGGCGTGTCCATCGAGCTGAACGAAGAGGCGCGCGAGTGGCTGGGCAAGAAGGGTTACGACCCGCTCTACGGCGCCCGCCCGCTCGGCCGCGTGATCCAGGAGTACATCAAGAAGCCGCTGGCGGAAGAGCTGCTGTTCGGCAAGCTCAGCAAGGGCGGTCTGGTCAAGGTCACCGTCAAGGACGACAAGCCGGCCTTCGACTACACCGAAGGCAACCGGCCGAAGCGCACCTCCGGCGACGATGACGAGGAGATGGTGTCGGAGATGGTCGAGTAAGTTCGGCCTGTCGGCCCCCCCGACCCGTTCCGCATCGTAAAAAAAGGGGACCGTCCGCGGTCCCCTTTTTCGTTGTGCGGCCAATGGGTGCGGCCGACGGATGCGCTCTTTTGCATCGGGTCGTCACCGCGCGATACTTTTGCGCGAAGCCCGGACTGCGGTATGGTCGCGCCATGACCGAATCCGCCGCCACGCCGCCCGCCGTCGATCAGTCCGGCCTTGTCCAGTCCGCAGATGCGCAGGCGCCGCTGATGCCGGCACCCGATGCGCTGCGCATCGCGTTTTCCTGCGCCGACACGGACGAGGCGCGGGCCGCCCGCACCCGGCTGGTCCACCGCTACGGCAATGCCATGGCGGACGAAGCCGACGTGATCGTGGCGCTGGGCGGCGACGGCTTCCTGCTGGAAACCCTGCACCGGGCGCTGACCCGCAACCGGGAACGGCCGACTCCGGTCTATGGCATGAACCGCGGATCGGTCGGCTTCCTGCTGAACGCCTACCGCGAGGAGGATCTGGCCGAACGGATTGTGGCGTCCCAGCATGTCCGCCTGCATCCGCTGCGCATGGTGGCGACGCGGGTGAATGGCGAGCGGGTCGAGGCGCTGGGCATCAACGAGGTTTCCCTTCTGCGCGAGACGCGGCAGGCGGCCAAGCTGCGCATCACCATCGACAATGTGATCCGGCTGCCGGAGCTGATCTGCGACGGCGCGCTGGTGGCGACGCCGGCCGGCAGCACCGCCTACAACCTGTCGGCCCACGGCCCCATCGTGCCGCTGAATGCCGGCGTTCTGGCCCTTACCCCGATCAGCGCCTTCCGCCCGCGGCGCTGGCGCGGCGCGCTGCTGCCGCACACCGCCAAGATCACCTTCGACGTGCTGGAGGAAGGCAAGCGCCCGGTCAGCGCCGTCGCCGACTTCACCGAGGTGCGCGAGGTTCTGCGGGTCGAGGTCCAGGAATGCCGCGAAGTCGGCCTGACCCTGCTGTTCGACCCGGAACTGAACTTCGAAGAGCGCATCCTGAAGGAACAGTTCGCGCCCTGACCTCCTCCCTGCGCCCTGCCCTCTACGCCCGCCCCCTATGCTCGCCCCCTATGCTCGTCGGGCGACCCACACCGCGGTCAGGTCGTCGCGCAGCGGCAGGCTGGTGCGGGCATAGAAGCTGTCCATCATCGGCCGCAGCGGGTGCTGGCGGTCGCGGGCCAGCGCGTCGCGGACGAAATCGGGCACGGCGCCCTGCCCCAGCGGGGCATGCTCGTCGCCGCCGCATTCGATCAGGGCATCGCTGTACAGGAACAGGAAGCCGCCGCGCGGCAGGCGATGGCTCTGGTCGACATACTGCGCCCGGCGCGAGGCGCCGAGCACCAGCCCGGCCGAATCGAGCAGACGGATGTCCGGCCCGTTTCCCTTCACGCCGGCCGGCGTTCCCAGCACCGGGTTGGGCGAGCCCGCCGCGGCGAAGGTCAGCGTGTCGATGGCAAGGTCGAGGATGCCGAAAAAGGCGGTGGCGAACTGCCCCGTCGGCAGCACGTCCTTCAGCGCGCCGTTCAGCTGGGTCAGCCATTGCGACGGCGCCATATGCTGCATCGGAAAGCGGTCGATCAGCGTGTGCAGGCGGAAGGTGTTGATCGCCGCGGTGATGCCGTGCCCGGCGAAGTCGATCATCAGCAGCCCCAGCCGGCGGTCGCCCAGCGGATAGAGGCCCCAGAAATCGCCGCCCAACTCCGACGAGGTCTCGAAATGGGCATCCAGCGTCAGGCCGTAGCGGTCCGCCACCTCGGCAAGCTTGCGGGTCTCCGGCAGAAGCGAGGTCTGCATGGCGCGGGCGTGCGACAGCTCGCGCTGAACCCGTTCGCGGAAGGCGGCGAGATCGTTGAACAGCTTGCGCTTTTCCAGCTGGTGGCGGACACGCGCCACGCATTCGCCGGGCTTGATCGGCTTGGAGATGAAATCGCTGCCGCCGGCCTCGAAACAGCGCACCTGCTCCTCGTCGCTGTCCAGCGCGGTCTGGAACAGCACGGGAAGCTGCTCGTGCGTCGCATTGCGGCGCAGCGCCTCGCACATCTCCCAGCCGTTCATCACCGGCATGTCGACGTCCAGCAGGACGAGGTCGGGGCGGAAACGGTCGACCGCAGCCAGCCCTTCCCGGCCATTCTCGGCGAAGGCGATCTCGGCGATACCGGCGCGGCGGATCACCAGGGCGAGCGATTTGCGGTTGAATTCGTTGTCGTCGACGATCAGGACGCGGCAGTCCGACAGCGACAGGGCGGGCGCGGCCATGGACGCTCCGTCAGCGGTCGAACTGCAGGACGGTGCAGCGCCCGCCGTCGGTCACCGTCACCCGCGATGCCAGCGTCCGCATGAAGACGAAGCCGCGGCCCGACCGCGCTTTGTTGCCGGTGGTCGCCGGGGCCAGCGCGGTGTCGAAGCCGCCGCCCTGGTCCACCACCGCGATGGCGATGCAGCGCCCGTTCCAGCGGCAGAAGATGTCCAGCCGCCGCCGCGTCACGGCGGGATCGCCCAGCCGGTCGCGCATCATCTCGCTGAACCGGCGATAGCCGCCCGGCTCCCCCTTCACCGCGCTGGACAGGCCCAGATTGCCGTGGACGATGGCGTTGGCGACGGCCTCGTGCAGGCAAAGCTCCACATTGGACCGGCGCTGCGGATCCAGAACGCCGCGCCGCACCAGCTCGTCGCAGACCAGCACCGGGCATTGCAGGCCATAGGCGGTGCCGGTGGTCAGCGACAGGTAGAATCCCGGAAGCTCGGGATCGTCCGCCGCCGGTGCCCCCGACCAGTCGTCGAGCGGGGCCGCCGCCTCGTCGGCGCCCTCCCCCAGCTCGACCGTCAGAAAGGGGCTCCGGTCGAAGGCGGCGCGCAGATGGTCGCGGTCGGCCCGCTCCATCAGCAGCGTTTCCACCGCCCGCTCCGGCAGCCCCCGCCCGGTTGCCACGGCATCGTCCCGCTGGTCCTGCACCGTCCCGGCGAAGCGCGACGCGACGCGGGCGGCCATGTCGGCGGGCACCCGGTCGCGCAACAGGCTGAAGCCGCGGAGTGCCGGTTCGGCCGGGCTGTCGTGATGAGCGGCGTCCATGCGGCAAACTCCCCTGGGACAAGGACCGGCGGGTCAGGAATCGGCAGGTCAGAACTCGATGGTGATGATCTCGCCCAGCCGCGCCAGTTCGATCGACCGCTTCACGTCACCCAGGGGATGGCGAACGATCATCTTGATGTTGCGGCTCTCGGTCTCCTCCTGGAGGATCAGCAACATCCCGAGCCCGGCGGAGTCGATGAAGTCCAGCTTCGACATGTCGATGACAAAGCGCCGCGCGCGGGACTGCTCGACCAGTTCGACGATGTCTCTGAGCCGGTCATGGTCGGTGAACTCAAGGCGGCCCGTCAGCCATACCTCCGTCGCATCGACTGTGTTGGTCGTCTTGAAATCCATAGATCCTCTCAAGATCCTCTCACCCGGTCCGCAACCCTGGCCGCACCCATGCAAATGCGCGCGAAACCAAGGCCATCCGCCTATGCACAGTAGTGCAAGCACTCGCCCGGCCTCAAGTACCGATACCACAATCGGGCAACGGCTCTCCCCGGGCGCGACACTTTTCCTCCGCTTCCCGTTCCTGGGGCTCAACCCACATGGACGGGGGGCAGACGACGGGGTAGAACGTCCTTGGGAGGGTGCGCGCTCCGCGTGCGGCACCGTCACCCTATCGACGAACCTCCGGAACGGCAAGGCATGACCAGGATCGTTGAGGCATGGCGGCGCATACCGACCGTATCGGCCAAGTTCCTGCTGATCCTGGTGCCCAGCCTCGTGGTCGCGGTTTCGCTGTTCTCGGCCCTGTTCTTCTATGACCGCTACAAGGATTTGCAGGCGGCGTTGCGGGAGAAGGTGGCGACCATCGCCGACATCAACGCGGCGGCGCTGTCCAACAATCTGTGGACCTTCGACGTCCAGGCGATCCGCAACGTCATCCAGGCTATCGGCGCCAACCGGGAGCTTGTCTGCGTCGAGGTGAGCGACGATCTGGCCGACGGGCTGTTCGCCTGGCCGGGGCCGAGCTGTCCCTTGAGCAGCGACGCCAACATCGAACGGCGGCCGGTCCGGGTCCAGAACCTCCAGGTCGGCACCATCACCCTGCATTACAGCCACGACGTCGTCCGCGAACAGCTGCGGCAGGAGGTGGTGAACACCGCGGTGCTGCTTCTGCTGATGCTGGCCGGCACCATCGCGGCGGCGCTGGCGGCGTTGCGGCTGACGGTGGGCCGGCCGCTGGGGCGGCTGATCGCCTCCATCCTCGAATCGGAACGGGGCGGCGGGCACCAGCCGGTGGACTGGCGCGCCGCCGACGAGCTTGGGCGGGTGATCCAGGCCCACAACGCCATGCTCGCCCGACTGGGACAGGAGGAGGCCGCCCTGCGCAAGAGCGAGCAGCGGCTGGCGCTGGCCATCACCGCCACCCGGTCCTCCGTCTGGGATTACGACCTGCACAGCGGGCAATATTGGTGGTCGAAGGAATTCCCCGCCCTGCTCGGCTATGGCCCGAGCGAGCTTCGGATGACAGCGGAGACCTGGTCCTCGCTGCTGCATCCGGACGAGGCGGAGCGGGTGATGCAGGAGTCACGGCGCCGGGTGCGCGACCGCGCCATGGCCTACACCGCCGTCTACCGGATGCGCCGGCGCGACGGCCGGTGGGCCTGGATCGAGGACCGCGCCACCGCCCAGCGCGATCCCGACGGCCGCGCCCGCCGCCTGACCGGAACCATGTCCGACGTCACCGAACGGGTGCGGGCCGAGCTGGATCTGGCCCATGAACGCAACGTGCTGCAGGTCACTCTGGACAACACCGACCAGGGCATCATCAAGGTCGACGGCGACGGGCGGGTGGTGACGGCGAACCGCCGCGCCGCCGAGCTGCTGAACATCCCGCCCGAGGTGCTGGCCGGCAACCCGCGCTTCGCCGACGTGGTGGCGCTCCAGCGCCGCCAGGGCGAGTTCGGCGAGATGGGCGACGACCCCGACCTCTATCTCAGCTACGGCATCGGTGCGGGGGGCAGCGGACGCGGCTCCGACGCCGGTACGGATGGCGGCTTCGCGATGCCGCCCCCGGGCGAGCCGGCGGGGATGATCGACCAGCCCTTCACCTTCAAGCGCCGCCGTCCCGACGGCCGCATCGTCGAGGTCCGCACCAACCCGCTGCCGGAGGGCGGATTCGTCCGCACCCTGACCGACGTGACGGTGGAAGCCCAGTCGGCCGAGGAAATCTTCAATGCGATGCAGGAGCTGGAACGCGCCTATGCCGATTTGAAGGAGACGCAGGCCAATCTGGTCCAGGCCGAAAAGATGGCCTCGCTCGCCCTGCTGGTCGCTGGCGTCGCGCATGAGATCAACACCCCCATCGGTATCGCCTTCGGCTGCGCCACCCATCTGTCGGGCAGGACCGGGATGCTGGCCGAGGGGTTCGAACGCGGGACGATGAAGAAGTCGGAGCTTGCCGCCTATGTCGCCACCGCCAGCGAATCCTCCCGGCTGATAGAACAGAACCTGACCCGCGCAGCCGAACTGATCCAGAGCTTCAAGCGCGTCGCCGTCGACCAGACCAGCGAGGAGCGCCGCCGCTTCGACCTGCTGGCCTATCTGGAGGAGGTGGTGACCTCACTCGGCCCCACCCTGCGCAAGAGCCGCCACCGCGTCGCCATCGCCTGCTCGCCCGGCATCCTGATGGACAGCTTCCCCGGCGCGCTGAGCCAGGTGGTGACCAATCTGGTGATGAACGCGCTGACCCACGCCTTCCCGGCGGACAGCAGGGGGCACATGGTCATCGACGTGGACGAGGTGGCCGAGGGCGAGGTGGAGATCCGTTTCGCCGACGATGGCGTCGGCATCGCCGCGGAAAACCTGCCCAAGGTGTTCGAACCCTTCTTCACCACCCGGCGTGGGTCGGGCGGCAGCGGCCTGGGGCTGCACATCGTGTTCAATCTGGTCACCCAGTCGCTGGGCGGGCGGATCTCGGTTGACAGCGTTCCCGGCGATGGAACTACCTTCACCCTGCGCATTCCGAAGACCGTCATTCCCCCCGGCAGTCCTGCCGACGCCACGCCTTCGCCGACGCCTGTACCGCTGGAGACCGAACCCGCATGAGCACCGGCGCCTACGACGACGACGAAATCCTGTTCGCCGACGAGGAGGCGGACGGCGCCCCGCCCGACCCCGGCGAGGCGGCCACCGGCGCGGAGCCGATCGACCCGGCGGCCCCGCCCTGGGTGATCCTGGTGGTGGACGACGAGTCCGACGTCCATTCGATGACCGGGCTGCTGCTGGCAGATGTCGCCTTCCAGCGGCGGCGGCTGGACCTCGTCAGCTGCTTCACCGCGGCGGACGCCCGCACCGTGCTGGAAAGCCGGCACGACATCGCCGTGATTCTGCTCGACGTGGTGATGGAGGAGGACGATTCCGGCCTGAAACTGGTGCGCTGGATCAGGGACGGGCTGGGCAACCGCGATGTCCGCATCATCCTGCGCACCGGCCAGCCGGGACAGGCGCCGCAGCGCGACGTGATCGTCGATTACGACATCAACGACTACAAGCCGAAGGCCGACCTGTCGGCGGAAAGCCTGTTCACCGCGGTGATCGCGGCGCTGCGCGCCTTCGACCAGATCCAGTCCATCGAAACCCGGGTGGCGGAGCGCACGCGCGAGCTGCGCGAAAGCCGCGAGCAGGCGGAAGAGGCGACCAAGGCCAAGTCCGCCTTCCTCGCCACCATGAGCCACGAGATCCGCACGCCGATGAACGGGGTGCTGGGCATGCTGGGCCTCTTGGAGCGGACCGAGCTGGACGACCACCAGCGCGACACCGTCGGCACCATGCGCGAGTCGGCCAACGCGCTACTGCGGATCATCGACGACATCCTGGACTTCTCGAAGATCGAAGCCGGGAAGATGGATCTGGAACGGGTGGCGCTGTCGGTCCCGGCGCTGGTGGAGGGGGTGGCGGAAACGCTGGCCCCCGCCGCCGGGGCCAAGGGGCTGGCGCTGCTGACCTATGTCGACCCGGCGATCCCGCAGGCATTGCTGGGCGATCCGGTGCGGCTGCGCCAGATCCTGTTCAATCTGGCCGGCAACGCCATCAAGTTCACTGAGACCGGCCGCGTCGTGCTGCGCGCCGAGCTGGAATCGCCCCCGACAGGCACGGAAACGCTGCTGCGCATCGCCGTCTGCGACACCGGCATCGGCATCGCCGAGGCGACTCGCCAGCGCCTATTCCAGCCCTTCACCCAGGCGGAAAGCTCCACCACACGGCGCTTCGGCGGCACCGGGCTGGGGCTGTCGATCAGCCGGCGGCTGGCCGCCCTGATGGGCGGCGAGATCGGGGTGGAGAGCGAGCCCGGCCTCGGCTCCACCTTCTGGCTGCGCCTGCCCCTGGCCAGTACCACCGCGCCGGTTTCGCCGGAAGACGGTCCCGATGCCGTCGATCTGGACGGGCTGACCGTCCTGCTGGGCGTGCCCGACGACACGGAGCGCGGTTTCCTCGCCCGCTATCTGGAGCAGGCCGGCGCCCGCGTGCTGCCCGCCGCCTCCCCGCCCGAACTGGCGGCCCAGGCCCGCATCGCGCGCGAAGCCAGCTGCGCGGTGGGCGTCGTCACCATCGACGAGGCGCTGCATGTCCCGGCAGCCGCCTGCGCGCCGGAGGAGCTTGGCCGTCGCAGCGGCGAGGCCCGGCCACCGGTGGTCCTGCTCTGCCATGAGACGGGTGGGATGCCCGGCCCATCCTCCCACCCCGCGACGCGCGGGGCGGAAGCCGGCACGGTGGTGCTGAGCCGCCCGCTGCGCCGGCTGGTCCTGTTGCGCGCAGTAGCCGTCGCCGCCGGGCGGCTGCATCTCCAGCCGGTCCACCCCCAACCCCACCCGCAATCCTCTGCCCTGCCGTCGCCCACCACCGCCAGGACCGCGGCAGGCCCCGCCGCCGGCGTCCCCAATGTAGAGGATGCGGAAGCCCAGGGGCGCCTGATCCTGGTGGCCGAAGACAACCCGGTGAACCGCAAGGTTCTGCTGATGCAGTTGCAGGCGCTGGGCTATGCCGCGGAGATGGCGCCCGGCGGAGCCGAGGCGCTGGAGGCGCTCGACGCCATGCGGCGGGGCCGGCGGCGTTTCGCCCTGCTGCTGACCGACGTCCAGATGCCGGAGATCGACGGGTTCGAGTTGACCCGCCGGATCCGCGGCGACGAACCGTCGGCTGACCGCCTCCCGATTGTCGCCATCACCGCCAATGCCGCCCCGGCCGACATCGAACGCTACCGCGCCGCCGGCATGGACGACGTGCTGAGCAAGCCGCTGGAACTGTCGCAGTTGGGGGCGACGCTCGCACGCTGGATGCCGCCGGCTCCGGCCGCATTGGATGCGGCGCCGGCACAGCCGCTGCCAGATGCGTTGCCCAAAGCACTGCCGATACCGGTGCCCGAGGCGCAGCCCGGAGAATGGATCGAACTCGCCGGCCTGCGCGCGCTGTGCGGCGGCGATGCGGAGATGCTGGCGGAACTGCTGGGCGATTTCATCGCCATCGGCCATGGGGTGATCGCCGATCTGGACAAGGCTCTCGACATGGGTGACCGCGACCGGATGCGGGCTTGCGCCCACAATCTGAAGGGGTCCTCCCGCAATGCCGGCGCCAGGCCGCTGGCCGAGGCCGCCCGCGTGCTGGAACAGTCGGCCACTGAAGGCGCACCGCTCCCACGGCTCAGGGAGGAGGCCGGCCGGCTGCGCGACAGCTTCGCCGCAACCTGTACCGCCATCGAACGGGAACTGGCCCTCGTGGAGCGGTCGACGGCATGAGCGACCCGACGGATTTCCACCCCGACCGGCGGCAAGCCCTCGGCCTGCTGCTGGGGGCCGCCGCCTCTGTCGCCGCCACCGCCCGCGGTGCGCTGGCCCAAGGCGCTCCGGCCCCAAGCGCTCTGGCTCAGAGTGCCCCGGCCGATGTCGGCGTGCCGCGGCTCGGCGAGGAACTGACGCCCTTCGGAGCGGTGCGCGCCGGCAACCGCACGCGGGCGATCCCGCCCTGGACCGGCGGGCTGACCGCGGCGCCGCGCGGCTATGTGCCGGACCGCCCCTCGCCCGATCCGTATATCGAGGACGTGCGCTGGTTCACCGTCGGCGTAGCCGATGTGGAGCGCTACAAGGTCCGGCTGACCGCCGGGCAGCAGGCCCTGCTGGAAAAGTTTCCGGACAGCTTCGAACTGGCGCTGTTTCCCAGCCGCCGCAGCGCCGCGGCACCGCAGCGCATCTACGACGCCTCGCTCGCCAACGCCGACCGCGCCAGGCTGGGCGAGAACGGGCTGGCCCTGCGCGACGCCACGGTGGGGGTGCCCTTCCCGATTCCGGCGAACGGCGTGCAGGCGATGTGGAACCACAAGCTGCGCTGGCGTGGCGGCACTGTGTCACGCACCAGCCTGACGGTGGTGCAGTCCGGCGACGGTACCCGGTCGCTGACCCGGCTGCGCGAGGATTTCGCCTCGCCCTATGCCGCCGGGGATGCCGCCGCCCCGCCCCTGCTCTACCGCCGCACGATCCTGGATCCGAAGGAACAGGCGGGCAGCAGCCTGATCGTCCAGGGAACGCTCGACCCCATCGCCGCCCGCACCCGCGCCTGGGTTCGGGAGGGGGAGCGCGGGCGCGTCGTTCAGGCGTCCGACTTCGCCTATGACACGCCCGACCCGGTGACCGGCGGGATCTGTACCGCCGACATGCTGGACATGTTCAGCGGCGCGCTCGACCGCTTCGACTACACGCTGGTGACGCGGCGCGAGATGTACATGCCGTACAACGCCCACCGGCTGACCAACCCCAGCCTGACGATGCGGGACATCCTGTGGCCGCACCATCCCAACCCGCAGTTCCTACGCTATGAGATGCACCGGGTCTGGGTGGTCGACGCCCGGCTGAAGCCGAACTTCAAGCACTCGCTGCCCGACCGCACCTTTTACCTGGACGAGGACAGCTGGCAGATCCTGGCGTCGGAGCATTACAACGGCAAGGGGGAGCTTCTGCGCTACGCCGAAGCGCACCCGTTGCCGGACTGGCAGGCGCCGGCCCTGGTCCCGACGATGGAATTCGCCTTCGACCTGACGGCCGACCGCTACACCGCCCGCGGCGTGGAGAACGGCCTGCCCCCACCGCGCTACGACTCCCCGCTGAAGCCGGAGGACTTCACCCCCGACGCGCTGGTCCGCCGCGGACGGCGGGGGTAGCCGGGACGGGGGTGAAGCGGCGGCGGGTCGTCACATCGATCCGGTCTGCCGCACGTCGTGAACCTCGGCCGGCCGGATGGCGTGGCGGCCCAGGACCTCCAGCGCGATGCGTTCGCGGGCGGCATCGCCGACATTGACCCACAGCAGGATGCCACCCTTGTCGAGGTGTTGCAGCATCGGCTCGTTGCGCTTGTCGGTGATCCATTGCGACAGGAAGGATCCCGCCGCCCCGCTGCCGACACCCGCCGCGGCGGCAGCGGCGGCTGCGGCCAGAGCGGTGCCGCCGGTGGCGAGCACGGCACCGGTGGCGATGATGGCGCCGACATAGGCGGGGAAGCCGACCGCGGCACCCTGGCCGCTGCCGATATCCTCCGGCGAGATGTAGGCCTGCCGCGGCGCGTCGGGGTCGTGGGCGAGGCTGCCGACGTCGCGCGGCACATCGCCCAGCCGCTCACGGATCGTCTCGTCATTGGCCAGCAGGCTCAACTCATGACGCTGGAAGCCGGCGAGCGTCAGGTCGTCGATGGCGTTTTGCAGGGCATCGCGGCTGTCGAAGACCGCCACGGCCTCGCGCACCGTCGCATCGGTGCTGCCGGCACCGGTGCCGGCGGTTCCGCTGTCTCCCGTCCAGGCACTGGAATCGATCGTGGTCGGGTTCTGGTCGCGGCTCTCGATCATGCCTCCACCCCTTCGTTTGGCAGGAAGTCCGAACAATCCGAATCCAACCGGAAAGCGGAGGCAAGGTTCCACTCGGGGGCGCGAGGCGGATTTCGATCAGGGCCGCGATGCGGGTTTCGATCAAGGCCGCGAGGCGGCCGGTGGAGGCACCGTACCGCGCGGCTCCGGCATGGTTCCCAGGAACCACCACAGGCCCAGCCCGATCAGCACGGCCTTCACCAGCAGGAAAAGCGCGATGTGGCGGGCGAGCGGATTGCGGGCCATGGGTTCAACCTGTCGATGCGGATCTGCCGGCGCAGGGTCTGACGATGAAGGCCGATCTGGCAAAAGCACCGGTGTTCTGGCTAGTATCCGGCACCCATGCTGTCAAGGAAGGATACCCGCCATGAAGCGGCTCCTGCTCGCCACCCTGTTCGCCCCTCTGCTTGCGGCCGGCCTGTCCGTCGGCTCAGCCGCTCCGGCCCTCGCCCAGATCAGCCTGTTCCAGGACACCGGTCTGATGCAGGCGGTCAATGACGGCGACGTCACCAAGACGAAGGGCGCCCTGTTGCGGGGCGAGAACCCCAACCAGGCGGACATCCATGGCAAGACCGCCCTGCTGGCTGCCGTCGACCGCTCCAGCCCGGCCATCGCCGCCCTGCTGCTGGACAGCGGCGCCAACGTGAACCGCGCCGACAAGGCCGGCGTCACCCCGCTGCTGGCCGCTGCGGAGAGCGGCAATCCGGAACTGATCGACCTGCTGCTGAAGAAGGGCGCCAAGGTCGACATGGAGAACCGCGAAGGCATGACCCCGCTGATGGTCGCCGCCCGCAACGGCCGGGCCGACGTGGTGGACCGGCTCCTGAAGGCCGGGGCCAAGGTCGACCGTTCCGACTTCACCGGACGGACCGCGCTGAACTGGGCGCAGGAAAGCCGCAACCCCCGCGTAGGTACGTTGCTGCGCCAAGCCGGCGCCCGCTGACCATCCTCCGCTGATCCTCTGCCCCGGAGACTCCATGTTCGGTTCGGCCTTCGGCGGTCCCGGCCCGCTGCTGCTCCTGCTGCTGGCGCTGGGGATCGACGCGCTGTTCGGCGACTGGCTGGACCGCATCCTGCCCGACCCGGCGGGTCTGGCGCGGCGCTTCTGCAACGCCGCCGATGCCCGGCTGAACCGGGCGGAGCGGGGCAAGTCGGCGCAGGTGTTCCGCGGGGCGCTGGTGGTGCTGGCGCTGGTGCTCATCGCCGCCGCTGCCGGGTTGCTGGTGGAGTGGATCGGCTCCATCGGCCGCGGCTGGATGGTGGAGTTGCTGGCCCTGCTCTGCGGCCTGCGCGGCCGGGCGGCCTGGACCCGCATTCGGGCGGTGCGCCGGGCGCTGGAAAGCGGCGGAGTCGTCGCCGGGCAGGAGGCGATCCAGTCGCTGACCCGCCGCCATGTCTATGGGCTGGACGAGCATGGCATCGCCCGCGCGGCGGTGGAGGCCGCCGCCCGCGCCTTCGACCGCAAGCTGGTGGCGCCGGTCTTCGGCTATGCCCTGCTCGGCGTGCCGGGCCTGTTCGTCTGGACCGCGATGGATGGCGCCGACGCCGCGCTGGGCAGCCCCGGCGTCCGCCATGGCCGCTTCGGATCGACCGCGGCGACGCTGGACGATGCGCTGAACGCCCTGCCCGCCCGTCTGGCCGGTCTGCTGCTGGCCCTGGCCGCCCCCTTCATCGGCACCGCCAAGGCCGGCGGCGCATTGCGCGCTCTCGGCCGCGACGCGCGCAAGCACCCGTCGCTGAACATGGGCTGGCCCATCGCCGCGATGGCCGGCGCGCTGGGGCTGGCACTGGGCGGCCCGCACCGCGACGGCGGCGTGGTCATCACAGAGAACTGGATCGGCGACGGCCGCGCCCGCGTTACCCCTGCCGATATCGGGCGAGCGCTCGCTCTGTCCGCCGTCGCCTCCCTGCTGCTGGTCGGGCTGGTGGCACTGCTGCTGTGGGGCGTGGCCGGGATCTGAGGTGCCGCAGCCCTGCGCCCCGGACACGGCAATGTCCCGTCCTTGTCAGGCCACCGCCCGCGTCCCGTCCATATACTAGTATGGCGAAGCAGGGAAAGCGGGGGCGATGGGTACGGGAGAGAGTGCGCCGGCTGCGGCTGAGGCTGCGCCGGCGGAAGCGACTTTGGCGGAACATACTTTGGCCGAGCGGGCCCTGGCGGAACGGCGGTCGGGCCGGGCCGGCATTTTCTGGATGATGCTGACGACGCTGCTGTTCGTCACCCAGGACGCCACCATCCGGGTCTTGACCAAGAGCTATCCGGTGGTGGAGGTCGCCTGGGCGCGTTTCGCCGTGCACATGCTGCTGGTGGGTACGGTCGTCGCGTGGCGCAGCCCGCATCTGATGGTGTCGCACCGGCTGCCGCTGCAACTCGTCCGCTCCTGCCTGCTGCTGGCGACCACGCTGTTCGCCGTGCTGGCCCTGCGCAGCATCCCCTTCGCCGAGGTGCAGGCGATTGCCGCCGCCGTGCCGGTCCTGATCACGGCGCTGTCGGTGCCCTTGCTGGGTGAGAAGGTCGGCTGGCGGCGCTGGGCCGGCGTGCTGGTCGGGATGGCCGGCGCCCTGATCATCGTCGGGCCGGTGGGCGGCACCTTCCAATGGGCGCTGGCCCTGCCGCTGGCCGCGGCTTTCAGCAACGCGCTGTACCAGATCGCCACCCGCAAGCTGCGGGACGCGGATTCGCCGACGACCACCATCTTCTACACTGGCATGGCCGGGACGGTCGCCTGCACGCTGGCCCTGCCCTTCAACTGGGTGACGCCCGACCTGACGGGTGCGGCGCTGATGATCCTGCTGGGGACGCTGGGCGGCATCAGCCATTTCTGCCTGATCCGCGCCTACAGCGCCGCCCCGGCCGCCACCGTGGCGCCCTTCGGCTACACCACGCTGGTGTGGGCGGCGGTCTATTCGCTGATGCTGTTCGGCGAGGAGTTGCGCCTGTCGACGATCCTCGGCACCGCCATCATCGTCGGCAGCGGCGTCTACATCTTCTATCGCGAACAGATGCGGTCGCGGCAGTCCTCGTAAACCGTTGGGCCGGCAGCCTTCAGGCGGCCTGCGGCCCGACATCCTCCACCATGTAGAACGGTCCCCGCCGGTCGCGCTCGACCCGCAGGATAAAGCGGCTGATCCCGCCGGCCTTGATGGTCCAGAGATCGCCAGCCCCATCCAGCGGACGAAGCTCCAGCTCGTCCGGCACCGGCGCCTCGCCCAGCCGTTTCAGGATGCGGTCGGCCCGGGTGCGGTCGATGCCGGGAAGGCTCTCGGCGGCGCGGGCGTCGAAGCGGTCGCTCTTCACATAGCGGGTGCCGGCACCCTGGATCGGGCTGGACGGCCGGCCGGGCTGCATCCGCGCCCGCGCCGCCATCAGCCGCCAGCGGGCAGTGCCGCAGGCATGGATCGCGGCGGCGTGGACGGCGGCCACCCGCTCGATCAGCCCGGGGAACAGCGGCATCAGCTCGCGGCGCTTGTAGGCCACGCGGCTCATCAGCTCATGAATCGAGCGCTCGCTCGCCGCGGCGGCATCCGGCAACTCCACCGTCTCCGCCGCCAGCAGGGCCGGGATGGCGTCGAGCGCCGCCCTCGCCACCAGCTCCTCGATACCGGCCAGCGCCGCCGCCCCCGCCGCAGCGGTGCGCGCGATGGCATCGGCGACCACCGGCCGGGCACGGTCGAGCGCCTCCGTCCTCGGCACCTCGTCGGACAGGGCGGACAGCCAGCCGGCGTCAAACAGGGCGTCGTCGGGAAAAGAAAGAAAGGCGCTCAATCGCTCGAAACCCGGTCGGTGACGCTCAGCCGTCCGCGCGCATGCGGGCGACGATCGCCACCAGTACCTCTTCGGCCCGGTCGTTGTCGACCTGACAGGTGCCGGCCGCCTGATGACCGCCGCCGCCATATTGGAGCATCAGCGGGCCGATGTCCGTCTTCGAACTGCGGTCCAGGATCGACTTGCCGCAGGCCAGCACGGTGTTCTGCTGCTTCAGGCCCCACAGGACATGGATCGACACGTTGGTGTCGGGGAACAGCGCGTAGATCATGAAGCGGTTGCCGGCATAGATCGTCTCCTCCTTGCGGAGGTCGAGCACGACGACGTTGCCGTGCACGGTGGCGCAGCGCTTCAACTGGTCGACGAACAGCTCGGCATGCTGGGTGTAAAGCTCCACCCGCTCCTTCACGTCGGGCAAATCCAGGATCTGCTCGATGGTATGGCTGCGGCAGTAGTCGATCAGATCCATCATCAGCTGGTAGTTCGACACCCGGAACTCGCGGAAGCGGCCCAGGCCGGTCCGCGCGTCCATGATGAAGTTCAGCAGGGTCCAGCCGGTCGGGTTCAGGATGTCCTCGCGCTGGTACTGCGCCGAGTCGGCCTGATCGACCGCTTCCATCATCTCGTCGGAGATGGTGGGAAAACGCTCCTTCCCGCCATAGTAATCATAGACGACGCGGGCGGCCGACGGCGCCTTGGGGTCGATGATGTGGTTGGGCTTCTCGCCGACGCGCATGGTTTCCGACAGGTGATGGTCGAACACCAGATGGGCGCCGTCGACGTAAGGCAGGTTGGTGGTGATGTCGCGGTCGGTGATCTCGATCTTGCCGTCCTGCATGTCCTTGGGATGGACGAACTTGATCTCGTCGAGGATGCCCAGCTCCTTCAACAGGACGGCGCAGACGAGCCCATCGAAATCGGAGCGGGTGACAAGGCGGTACTTCGCGGCGTCGGACATGCAAAAATCCCCTGGCGACCGTCATGATTGAGCGCGTGCCGGAAGGGTAGTCGCCTACCCCTTCGGCGCGCAATCCTTTACCAGAGGCTCGCTCGAGAGATCAGCCCCAGATCAGCCCCAAGGGCCGCGGCGGTTCTGCGGCATGAAGCCGCCTTGGCCGCCTTGCGGCGGCGCCCCCCAGGGCGAGCGGCCGTCGCGCGGCGGGGTCTGGCCGCCCCCAAAGCCACCACCGCCGAACCCGCCGCTGAAGCCGCCGGTCCGGGCAGCCATGTTGCGGAGCCGCGCCACCCGCTCGCCCATGTCGGGGTGGGTGGAGAACAGGCTGGCCATGCTGGCGCCGCTGAGCGGGTTGGCGATGAACAGGTGGGCGGTCGCCGGGTGCGCCTCCGCCTGATAATTGGGGATATGATTGGCGCTGTTGTGGATGTTGGTCAGCGCGTCGGCCAGCCAGTTGGGACGGCCGCAGATCTCCGCGCCGATACGGTCGGCCTCGAACTCGCGGGTGCGGCTGATCGCCATCTGCACCAGCGTCGCGGCGATGGGGGCGAGAATGGCGGCCAGGATCGCCCCGACCATGCCCAGTGGGTTGCCACCGCGCTCGTCGTTGCTGGAGCCGCCGAAGAACAGGCCGAAGTTGGCGAGCATCGACACCGCACCGGCGATGGTCGCGGTGATCGTCATGATCAGGGTGTCGCGGTTCTTCACATGGGCCAGCTCATGCGCCATCACACCGGCGATCTCCTCCGGCGTCAGGCGCTGCAACAGGCCGGTGGTGGCGGCGACCGCCGCATGGTCCGGGTCGCGGCCGGTGGCGAACGCGTTGGGCTGGTCGTTCTGGATGATGTAGACGCGCGGCATCGGCAGGCCGGCGCGCTCCGCCAGCCGGGCGACGATGCCGTGGAACTCGGGGGCGGAATAAGCGTCGACCTCACGGGCGCCGTACATCGACAGCACCATGTCGCCCGAATTCCAGTAGCTGAACAAATTCATGCCCAGCGCCATGATGAAGGCGATGATCAGGCCGGTCTTGCCGCCCAGCAGGAAGCCGACCGCCATGAAGATCGCCGTCAGGCCGGCAAGGAGGATGGTGGTCTTCAGATAGCTGGTCATGATCGCCATATCGGTTCAGGATGGGCCGAAGCGGGGTAACCCGCTCCGATCCCGGACATGATCCAGATATGGGTCCGGGGCGCGCCCGCGTTCAAGATGCCTGCCAGGATGCCCACAGTTTCGCGATGGACATGATGACCGAACCGACCAAGCCGCAACAGGATGCCGCCGAGGCGGTGACTGCCGGAACCGCCACCGATGGAACGGAAGCCAAGGGTCCGGAACAGAAGCCGGGCGAGATCGGCGGCCCGAAAGGGCCGGAGCCGACCCGCTACGGCGACTGGGAGTTCAAGGGACGCTGTTCGGACTTCTGATCGGAGAGTGACCGCGCCCGGTCACTCCATCCGCCGGCCGGTGACCGCGTCGAACAGGTGCAAGGCGCCGTCCTGCGGGGCGACCGTCAGCCGGTCGCGCTCGCGCACGGTGGGAATGCCGGCCATGCGGACCAGCAGGCTCTCGCCGTCCGGCAGACGGCCATAGACCACGGTATCGGCGCCCAGCGCCTCGACCAGTTCGACCTCGATGGAAAAGCCACCGGAGAAACCCTGTGCGGCGACGGCCATGTGCTCCGGCCGGATGCCGAGCTTCACCGGACGGCCGGCGTCGGTCGGACGCGCCTGCGGCAAGGCCAGACGCTGGCCGCCGGGCAGCAGCACCGCCTCGCCGCGGTCGTCGATGCGGCCGTCCAGCACATTCATCGGCGGCGAGCCGATGAAACCGGCGACGAACAGGCTGGCCGGACGCTGATAGACCTCCAGCGGCGTGCCGATCTGCTCGGCCACGCCATGATTCATCACCAGGATGCGGTCGGCCAGGGTCATCGCCTCCACCTGATCGTGGGTGACGTAAAGGCTGGTGATGCCGAGCCGGTCCTGAAGCCGCTTGATCTCCACCCGCATCTGGGTGCGCAGCTTGGCGTCCAGGTTCGACAGCGGCTCGTCGAACAGGAAGGCGGCCGGTTCGCGCACGATGGCGCGCCCCATGGCGACGCGCTGGCGCTGGCCGCCCGACAGCTGGCTCGGCCGGCGGTCGAGGAAGCGGCCGAGTTCGAGGATGTTCGCCGCCTTGTCGACGCGCGCCCGGATTTCCGCCTTCGGAATGCCGCGGATCTTCAGGCCGTAGGCCATGTTGTCGAAGACCGTCATGTGCGGATAGAGCGCGTAGTTCTGGAACACCATCGCGATGTCGCGATCCTTGGGGTCCAGATGGTTGACCACGCGCCCGCCGATGGCGATCTCGCCGCCGGTGATGCCTTCCAGCCCGGCGACCATGCGCAGCAGGGTGGACTTGCCGCAGCCCGACGGGCCGAGCAGGACCAGGAATTCCCCGTCCTGGATCGCGATGTCGATGCCCTTGATCGCTTCGACCGGGCCGTAGGACTTGCGGACGTTGCGGATTTCAACGGTTGCCATTGTTCTTCTTTCCCTTCGCCCGCGCTTACTTTTCGCTGTCCACAAGACCTTTGACGAACCAGCGCTGCATGAACACCACCACCGCCACCGGCGGAAGCATCGCCAGCACCGTGGTCGCCATGATGATGTGCCAGTCGTTGGCCGATTCGCCGGTGCCGATCATCTTGGTGATGCCGGTCACGATGGTTTCCATGTCGCCGCTGCTGGTGACCAGAAGCGGCCAGAGATACTGGTTCCAGCCATAGATGAAGAGGATGACGAACAGTGCCGCGATGTTGGTGCGCGACAGCGGCAGCACCACGTCGATGAAGAAGCGCACCGGCCCGGCACCGTCGATCTTCGCCGCCTCCAGCAGTTCGTCCGGGATGGTCAGGAAGAACTGGCGGAACAGCAGCGTCGCGGTGGCCGACGCGATCAGCGGGATGGCCAGCCCGGCATAGGTGTTGATCAGGCCGAGATCGGCGACGACCTTGTAGGTCGGGATGATCCGCACCTCCACCGGCAGCATCAGCGTGATGAAGATCAGCCAGAAGAAGGCCATGCGCAGCGGAAAGCGGAAGAAGGCCACCGCATAGGCCGACAGGATGGAGATGGCGATCTTGCCGACCGCGATGGACAGCGCCATCACCAGGCTGTTCAGCATCATGGTGCGGACGGGCGTGTACATGGCGCGGTCGCCGGCCTCGCCCACCCAGGCCTGGGCATAGTTGGTCGCCCCCTGCCCGCCCGGCCACAGCGGCAGGCCGCCGCGGCCGATGGTGCCGGAATCCCAGGTGGAACCGATCAGCGTCACATAGATCGGATAGGCGAAGATCAGAACGCCGACGATCAGGACGATGTGCGGCAGCAGATCGATGAAACGGGTCGGCTTCATGAGTAGTGGACCTTGCGCTCGACGAAGCGGAACTGCACCGCGGTCAGCGCGATGACGATCACCATCAGGATCACCGACTGGGCCGACGACCCGCCGAGGTCGTTGTTGACGACGCCGTCCTGATAGACGCGGAAGATCAGCGTCTCCGTCGCCTTGCCCGGCCCGCCCTGGGTCAGGGCATGGATGGTGCCGAAGGTTTCGAAGAAGGCGTAGACCATGTCGACCACCAGCAGGAAGAAGGTGGTCGGCGACAGCAGCGGGAAGGTGATGGTCCAGAACCGCCGCACCGGACCGGCGCCGTCGATGCTGGCCGCCTCCATCACCGAGCGCGGGATCGCCTGCAATCCGGCCAGGAAGAAGATGAAGTTGTAGGACACCTGCTTCCAGCTGGCGGCCATGATCACCATCGTCAGCGCCTGCCCGCCGTTCAGCCGGTAATCCCAATCATAGCCCAGCGCCCGCAACGCCCGGCCGAAGGACCCGATGTCGGGGTTGAAGATGAACATCCACAGCACCGCCGCGACGGCCGGGGCCAGCGCGTAGGGCCAGATCAGCATCGTCTTGTAGGCCCGCGCGCCCTTGATCTTCGAATCGGCCAGCACCGCCAGCAGCAGCGCCAGCCCCATCGCCAGCACGGTCACCGCCAGACTGAAGACGACCGTGACCTTCAGCGTGTCGAGATAGTTCGGGTCGCCCAGCACATTGGTGAAGTTCTCGAACCAGACGAACTCGCTGCGGATGCCGAAGGCGTCCTGCAGATGCACCGACTGCCAGATCGCGTTGGCTGCCGGCCAGATGAAGAACACCAGCGTCACGGCCACCTGCGGCGCCAGCAGCAGGTAGGGCAACAGCCGGTTGTCGAAGGTGACGCGACGCTGCAAAGGATGGTCTTTCGTGAATGGTAAACAGTGCGATCCTTCCCCGGCCACTGGACAGGGGAAGGATGTTGCAGACGGGATCAGCCCTTGTTGGCGCGCTCGAAGTTGCGCAGCACGGTGTTGCCGCGCTTGATCGAGGCGTCGAGAGTCTGCTTGGCGTCCTGCTGGCCCTGGAAGGCCTTCTCAAGCTCTTCCTGGATGATGTTGCGGATTTCCGGCAGGTTGCCCAGGCGCAGGCCCATGCTGTTCTCGGTGGTCGGCGTCCGGGTCAGCTGGGCGGCCGGCACGTCGGCGCCGGGGTTCTTCTCGTAATAGCCCTGCGCCTTGGCGAGTTCGAAGCCCTTCATCGTCACCGGGACGTAGCCGGTGTCCATGTGCCACTTGGCATCGACCTCGGGCCGGGCGAGGTAGGTGAAGAACTGCGACACCGCCTTGTATTCGGCCGGCGTGCGCTTGGGCGAGGTCATCACCCAGAAGGCGGCGCCACCGATGATGCTGTTCTTCGGCCCGTCCTTGGCGAATTCCGGCCAGTAAGGCAGCGGAGCGGCACCCCAGGCGAAGGTCGCCTCCTTCAGGATGCGGCTGCGCAGGCCCGACGAGGCGTGGATCATCGCGCATTCGCCCGACGGGAACAGGGCGTCGGGCTTGTTGTCGCGGCCGCCATACTTGAACAGGCCGTCCTTCTGCATGTCGATCAGCGTCTGGACATGCTTGACGTAGAGCGGGGCGTCGATCTTCAGCTCGGCGTTCAGGCCGCCGAAGCCGTTGGCCTGGCTGGCGAAAGGTGTGTTGTGAATAGCGCCCAGCTGTTCGAACTGCGCCCACACCGGCCAGGCGGTGGTCAGCGGGCAGGTGGAGCCGGACGCCTTCAGCTTCTTCGTCGCCTCGATCATCTCCGGCCAGGTCGCCGGCGGCTTGTTGGGATCGAGGCCGGCCTTCTGGAAGGCGTCCTTGTTGTAGAACATGATGGTGCTGGAGCTGTTGAACGGCAGCGCCATCATCTTCCCGTCCTTGGACGAGTAGTAACCCTTCACCGCCGGGATGTAGGCGTCGGCGTCGAAGGACGCGCCCGTCTCCTGCATCAGCTGGTAGACCGGCTTCACCGCCGGACCGGCGGCCATCATGGTGGCGGTCCCGACCTCGAACATCTGCACGATGTGCGGCGCGTTGCCGGCGCGGAAGGCGGCGATGGCCGCCTGCATCGTCTCCGGATAGCTGCCCTTGTAGGAGGCGTTGACCTGGACCGCCTGCTGGCTGTCGTTGAAGTCCTTGGCGATCTGCTCCAGCTGGCCGCCCAGCGGCTGCGGCAGGCCGTGCCAGAAATCGATCACGGTCTTCTGCTGCGCGAGAGCCGAGCCCGGCAGTGCGGCGGCGAACAGCAGGGCGGAGGTAGCGGCGGCGCCCGACAGGAGGGCAAGCTTGCGGCGGGTCAACATGCGGTGGGTCTCCCTATCCCGGTATGGTTCGCGGTTGTCATGAGGGCAACGGGTTGCCGTCCCGCGACGCTTTCGTGAAGTTTTGGTGGCAATCGCAGAGGCCGCTGCACACGCCAATGTGCGCGAGGTTGTGTGCGATTGCGAAAAAGACCGGCAGCGCGATGATCGCTTTCGAAACTGTTTGGTTGCTCTAACCGTCACACTGCGCACGCATACGCGGGTCTGTCAAGACGCCGCATTACAGTTTTATGACGTGAAACTCGCAGCGATGGAATGTTGCAGAGCGAAAACGCGCAAGCGCGGAACGGCTAACGTTGACAGACGGCATCCGGCCGGCGGACAGACGGCAGGGAACCGGCCCGTCCGGCCATCAGGCTGCGGCTCAACAGGCGGCGCAGAGCGGTCGGATCGCAGGGTTTATGGACCAGGGGAAAGCCGCTGCGGTCGACGCTGCGCAGCCGGTCGGGATCGGTGTCGCCGGTGACGATGACGCCCGGCACCCGCCGGCCGCAGCGGGCACGGACCGCCTGGATGGCGTCGATGCCGGTCTCCGGCCCCGACAGGCGCAGGTCGGACAGAACGAGGTCGGGCGCCGCCGCACCGCCCTCCAGCCCGGCGCAGGCTTCGTCGATGCCGCGGGCGGGGATGACCGCATAGCCCCAGCCGCGCAGCAGCAATCCGATCCCCTCAAGCTGCACCGCATCGTCCTCGATCACCAGCACCGTGCCGGTTTCCATGGGTGTGGCAGCGGCGAAGGACGACTGGCCGGCCGTCGGCTCCGGCTCGCTGTCGCCGGAGTCGTCGCCCGAGCGGTCGCCGTCATTGCCGGCCAGCGGCACCTCCACCGCGAAGACGGAGCCCTTGCCGAGCCTGGAGCGCACCGTCACCGGATGCCCCAGCACCTGCCCCAGCCGCCGCACGATGGCGAGGCCGAGGCCCAGCCCCTGCTTGCGGTCGCGCCCCGGATTGCCGAGCTGTTGGAAATCCTCGAAGATCACGGCATGGTTGGACGGGTCGATGCCGACACCGGTGTCCCACACCTCGATGCGCAGGAACTCGCCGCGCCGCCGCGCCGCCAGCAGGACCCCGCCCTTCAGCGTGTAGCGCAGGGCGTTGGCCATGATCGGCCGCAGCATCCGCTCCATCAGCGCCGGGTCGCTGGTGATGTCGGCGTCGAACGGGTGGATGTTGAGGCGCAGGCCCTTCGTCTCCGCCTCCGGGCCGAACTCCTCCAGCATCTTGGCGAACAGCTCGTCGACCGGGAAGGTCTGCGGCTTGGCGGTGACCAGCCCGGCCTCCAGCGCCGAGACCTCCAGCAGGGCGCGCAGCAGCGCCTCGCCGCCGAGGATCGCCTGCTCCAGCTTGTTCGCCAGCTCGATGGAGGCCGGATCGGTCAGCCGGCCGCTCAGCAGATGGTGGAACAGGTGCATCGCCTGGAAAGGCTGGCGCAGATCGTGGCTGGCCGCCGACAGGAACTTGCCCTTGGCGGTGCGGGCGCGCTCGGCATCGGCGCGGGCCTGTGCCGCCTCCGCCCTGGCTTCCGCCAAGGCGGCGGCCCCGGCATCGGCACCGGCACCGGCAAGGAGAGCCACCGCGCCGGTGCGGCCATCGGCGTCCGTGACGGGCGTCAACGCCAGCGTGGCAGAAAAGCCGGGGAGCGGTCCGGTGGTGGAGGCAGGCGTGCCGGTCGCCATCACCCGCCGCCGCAACCCGTCGATCCCTTCGGCCGTTTCGGCCGGCAGCCCGGCCTCCGCCAGCGTCAGCCCTTCCACCCTGCCCGGCGCATGGCCGATCAGGGCGGCGAAGGCGGGATTCGCCACCAGCACGCGCCCGTCCTCGCCAAGCAGGGCCTGGGGAGAACCGTTGGCCGACAGCAGGGCGTCCAGCCAATCCTCACGTGTCGGAGTTTTTCCAGGGATGAGGGGCATGGCATGTACTCGGCAATGCTAAGGGGCAAGGCTAAGGGGGCGATCATCAGCAAACGAACATGTGAACCGGCGGCAAATGGGAGGTCTACAGACCACCGCGTTACCTCTGCTTTATCTTGTGCCCCGATCGATCGTGTCAAATGTGACCTCAGTCGACCCCATAGGCCGGGATCGTTCGAAAGCCCTAATGCTTTAAGCCGAAACTGGACCGCGGCACCATTCCGACAAAGGGCGGAGGATGCTTCCGCAGCCGGCGCCGGCCGCGCTATAAGACGGCATGGTGCAACGCCTCCCCGCCCTTCTGCGTCGCCGCAAGCGACCCGCCGCCCGGCCTCCCCAGCCGCCCCGCGCGCTGGAGATATCCGGCCTGCCGATTCCGCTGGAGCTGCGGGAAAGCGCGCGCGCGACCCGCATGACCCTGCGGGTCGATGCCGGGCGCGGGCTGGTCCAGGTGGTGGTGCCGGTCGGTGTGTCGGAAACCGATGCCCGCCAGTTCGTCGGCCGGCATGACGGCTGGCTGCGGGCGCGGCTGGCGGCGATGCCGCCGTCCCTGCCTTTCGCCGACGGCGCCAGCGTGCCCTATCTCGGCATCGAGCATGTCATCCGCCACGACCCTGCCATGCGCGGCCCGACGCGGATCGAGGACGGCGCCCTGCTGGTCGGCGGCCAGCCGGACCATGTCGCCCGCCGCATCCGCGATTTCCTGACCGCGGAGGCCAAGCGCGAGTTGGCGACCCGTGCCCGGCTGAAGGCCGCGGCCATCGGCGCCCGCGTGGCGGCGGTCACGATCCGCGACACCAAAAGCCGTTGGGGCAGCTGTTCGTCCACCGGCCGGCTGTCCTTCTCCTGGCGGCTGATCCTGACGCCGGAGCCGGTACTGGATTATGTGGTCGGGCACGAGGTGGCCCATCTGCGCGAGATGAACCACTCACCGCGCTTCTGG
Organism: Azospirillum sp. A23; assembly: GCF_042938965.1. NCBI lineage: Bacteria > Pseudomonadati > Pseudomonadota > Alphaproteobacteria > Rhodospirillales > Azospirillaceae > Azospirillum > Azospirillum sp. A23. The sequence goes on from NZ_CP170667.1 coordinate 2,018,170, forward strand.
GCGCTGTGCGCCAGCCTGACGGACGGCAGCGGCGTGGACTGGCCGCGGGCCTGGCTGAAGGCGAACGGCACGCGGCTGCTGCGGTACGGGTGACGCCCGCCACCCGATCCAACGCCCAGCCCAACGCCTGGCCCAGCGCCTAACCCACCGGTTCGGCCACCCGCGGCTCGGCTGCGGCGGCATCGCGCCGGACGAACTCCAGGAAATCTTCGTAGGGCATCGGACGGCCGAGCAGATAACCCTGGCACTGGTCGCAGCCCATCTCGGCGAGGCAGCCATACTGCTCCTCCGTCTCCACCCCTTCGGCCAGCGTCTGCATGCGCAAGCTGCGCGCCATGCCGATGATCGCCTCGGCGATGGCGCCGCTGTCCGGGTTGCCGGCGCGCAGGCCACTGACGAAGCTGCGGTCGATCTTCAGCTTGTCGACGCGGAAGCGCTTCAGATAGGCCAGCGAGGAATAGCCGGTGCCGAAATCGTCGATGGCGACCGGCACGCCCAACTCGCGCAGCCGGGAGAAGGTTTCCGACACCACATCGGACTCGTCCATCAGGACGCTTTCCGTCACCTCCAGTTCCAGGGCCGAGGGCGGGATGCCGTAGGCCGACAGCCAGCCGGCCACCCGCTCCGCCAGTCCCGGACGGCGCACCTGCACCGCCGACAGGTTGACGGCGATCAGCAGATCGTGGTGACGCAGCAGTTCGGCCGCGCGGCGGCAGGCCTCGCCCAGCACCCAATCGCCCAGTGGCAGGATCAGGCCGGTATCCTCGGCCACCGGAATGAACTGGCCGGGCATGATCAGCGTGCCGTCAGGCTGGCGCCAGCGCACCAGCGCCTCCGCCCCGATCAGCCGGCGGCCGTCCATGGAGAACTGCGGCTGGAAATGCAGCTCCAGCTCGTTGTTGGCGAGCGCCCGGCGCAGGTTGCTTTCGGTCCACATCCGGTCGGAGGCACGGCGGTTCAGCTCCGGCGTGAAGAACTGGTAGGTGGCGCGCCCGGCCTCCTTCGCGGCATACATCGCCATGTCGGCGCTTTTCAGCAGCCCGTCGATGTCGGTGCCGTCGTCGGGGTAGATGGCGATGCCGATGGAGGGCGTGACCAGCAACTCGTGCCCATCGATCAGATAGGGTTCCGACAAAGCGTGCAGAACCTTGCGCGCGACGATGCCGGCAGCGTCGGGGCCGTCCATGTCGCTGATCAGGATGATGAACTCGTCGCCGCCCTGGCGGCTGACGGTGTCGCTCGCCCGCACGGTGGCGGTCAGCCGCCCGGCCACCTCGCGCAGCAGATCGTCGCCGACCTGATGGCCCAGGCTGTCGTTGATCGTCTTGAAGCGGTCGAGATCGACGAACAGCAGCCCGACCCTGGTGCCGTGGCGCCCGGCGGCCAGCATGGCCCGCTCCAGCCGGTCGCGCAGCAGGAAGCGGTTGGGCAGGTCGGTCAGGAAATCGAACTGCGCCAGATGGCGGATACGCTCCTCCTGCGCGCGGATCGCGGTGATGTCGCTGAAGGCGGCGATGTAGTTGGCGACGGCGCCATCCTCGTTGCGGACCAGCTTGACGCTCAGCCACTCCGGAAACACCTCGCCGTTCTTGCGGGTGCTCCAGATCTCGCCGGCCCAATGGCCGCTCTCGCGCAGCTGAACCCACAAATCTTCGTAGAAGCCCGACGGGTTGCGGTCCGAGCGCAGGAAGTCGGGACCGCGGCCCAGAACCTCGTCGCGATCATAGCCGGTGATGCGGGAGAAGGCGTCGTTGGCGGCGACGATCTCCAGATCTTCGTTGGCGACGAACATGCCCTCCGCCGCGTTGTCGAACACCTTGGCCGACAGGCGCAGCTGCCATTCCGCCCGTTTGCGCTCGCTGATGTCGCGGGCGATGGCCGAGTAATAGACGTCGCCCTCGTAGGTGATGCGGCTGGCGGTGACCTCCAGTTCCAGCGTGCGGCCGTCGGCGGTGCGGTAGGCGGTCTCGTAATGGCTGGCCGCATCCTCGCCCTCGGCGGCGAAGCGCTTCAGCAGGTCGGCCTGCCCCATCACGAGGTCTTCCAGCGTCCCGCCCAGGGCCTGGCAGCCGAAGGGATTGATGTAGGCGATGCGCAGGCCGGCGTCGGCGAGCACGACGATCTCCGACACATGGTCGATGAAGAAGTTGGCGAGATACAGCTGGCGCGCCCGTTCGCGCAGCATGCTGTCGCTGTGCCTGACCCGCAGCTGATAGCTGCCGACGATGCGCCGGATCCAGCCGGTGACCAGCCATGACACGCCGACCGACGCGGCCAGCGCCACGGCCAGCACCGCCACCGTGGTCCAGACGCGCTGGTTGACGCCGCGGCTGATCTCCGCCCGGCGGACCTCCATCTCCTTGCCGACATCGTCGATGTAGAATCCGGCGACCAGGATCCAGCCCCAGACGCTGGGGGCCGAAACATAGGCCATCTTCGGCGTCGGCCGCGCGGTGACAGGGTGGATCCAGTCGTAGCGCAGCTCGCCGCCGCCCTGGCGTCCGAGTTCCAGCAGCCGGGTGACGAGGTCGCGCTCGGTCTTCCACGGCAGGTCGCGGGCGTTCATCCCCTCCGACGCCGGGGCGGTGGGCGACAGCAGCACCTGCCCGTCCTGGCGCAGCACGCCGACATAGCCGGTTTCCCCGAAGCGGAAGGCGCGCAGACGCTCCAGCGATTCGTGCTGCAACCGCGCCTCCACCGCCCCCAGCGCGTCGCTGGCGCCGATCACCCAGTCATAGGGTTCGAAGCGGCGGACGAAGGCCAGCTTGTCCACGGCCGATCTGTCGCCAGTCTGGGCCGGATCGTCCGGCATGCGCCAGCGATAGCGGGCGAAGCCGCGCAGGCTGGGATCCTGGACGGCCCGCATCAGCTCGCGCATCACCGCGGCCCCCTGCGGATCGGGAGCGGAGAAGGGAGAGGTCCCTTCCCGCGACGGATCGACCGGCATCAGCACCGATTCGCCGTTCAGGTCGTTGATGAAGTAGTAGCCACGCCCGCCGGAGAAGCGCAGCGGCCGCAGCGTCTGCTTGATCGATTCCTTCACCGACGCTTCGGGCAGGATGTCCTTTTCCCGGTCATGGACGCTGCGGGCGATGGAATAGGCCTCGTCGACCTGGGCGCGCAGCTGCTCCTTCAGAAGCGGTTCGACGCGCGAGCGCATGTAGGCGAGGTAGGACTGCGCGTTCTCCACCTCCTGCACCAGGGCCTGATGCTGCTCCTCGACATAGCGCGCCTCGCTCTGCTGGAGGTCGTGCTCCAGGTCGGCCCAATGCTGCCAGACGAAATAGAAGCCGAGCCCGAGGACGAGCGCCGACACCAACGCCATCGACGCCAGGAACTGCAGGCGGTAGAGCCGGGCCTCGTCGGACGAGCGCGACGGCGCACGGACCAGCTCGGCGACGGGGTCGGACAAGAAGGGCTCCCTTCGGATGGCCTGTTCGGTGGAATTCGCGGAAACCGGCTGGGGTCGGTCCCGATGCGCTGTGCAAGTGTTGCTTAATGCTCGCGCAGATTCAACTGCAAGCAAATCAAATCCACCTGAGAGCGACTCTTTGACTGTTTTCCTCGCGCGTGGATGGACGTTGGCGTGCGGATCCGCATGTTAACAGGGAATTGACGGAAAGTCCGCCCGCGCGACGTTAGGCGCGGATTCCCTTAGGCTGGCAAAGATTCGCCCATGAAGATTAATGCCGCCAACAGCGGAGCGGGCAGACAAGCCGGTCGGACGGACGGTTCGGGCCATCGCGAGGCTTTAAAACGCCCCCCGGCACCGCTATGGTCGCGCGCGCGTGCCATACAGACCCGCAGCCGCTCCTTTTCCAGCGCCAGCATCCTTCGGAGAGTGCCGATGATCCCCCGCTATACCCGCCACGAAATGGCCCGCATCTGGGAGCCGGAAAACCGCTTCCGCATCTGGTTCGAGATCGAGGCGCACGCCTGCGACGCGCAGGCCGAGCTGGGCGTGATCCCGAAGGAGGCCGCCAAGGCGGTGTGGGAGCGCGGCAAGTGGGAGATCGACCGCATCGACGAGATCGAACGCGAAACCCGGCACGACGTCATCGCCTTCCTGACCAACCTCGCCGAATATGTCGGTCCGGAAGCCCGCTTCGTCCACCAGGGCATGACCTCGTCGGACGTGCTGGACACCTGCCTCGCCGTCCAGCTGACCCAGGCCGCCGACCTGCTGCTGGCCGACATGGACGCCCTGCTGGCCGCGCTGAAGCGCCGGGCCTATGAACACAAGAACACCGTCACCATCGGCCGCAGCCACGGCATCCATGCCGAGCCGACGACCTTCGGCCTGAAGCTGGCCGGCCATTACGCCGCCTTCGCCCGCGGGCGCGAGCGTCTGGTCCAGGCGCGTGCTGATATCGCCACCTGCGCCATCTCCGGCGCCGTCGGCACCTTCGCCAACATCGACCCGCGGGTGGAGGAGCATGTCGCCGCCAAGCTCGGCCTGTCGGTGGAGCCGGTGTCGACCCAGGTCATCCCGCGCGACCGCCATGCCTTCTTCTTCTCCGTGCTGGGCGTGATCGCGTCGAGCGTCGAGAATCTGGCCACGGAAATCCGCCACCTCCAGCGCACCGAAGTGCGCGAGGCGGAGGAGTATTTCCACCCCGGCCAGAAGGGCTCGTCGGCGATGCCGCACAAGCGCAACCCGGTCCTGTCGGAGAACCTGACCGGCCTCGCCCGCATCGTGCGCTCCGCCGTCGTCCCGGCGCTGGAGAATGTGGCGCTGTGGCACGAGCGCGACATCTCCCACAGCTCGGTCGAGCGGATGATCGGCCCCGACGCCACCGTCACGCTGGACTTCGCCCTGGTGCGCCTGACCGGCATGATGGAAAAGCTGGTGGTCTATCCGGAGCGCATGCAGAAGAACCTGGACGACCTGGGCGGACTTGTCTTCTCGCAGCGCGTCCTGCTGGCCCTGACCCAGGCCGGCATGAGCCGCGAGGACAGCTACAAGGCGGTGCAGCGCAACGCCATGCAGGTGTGGGAGAAGGGCGGCAACTATCTGGACCTGCTGTCGAACGATGCCGACATCGCCAAGCACATCGGCCGCGACAAACTGGAGCCGATGTTCGACATGACCTACCACACCAAGCATGTCGACACGGTGTTCAAGCGCGTGTTCGGCGAATAACAGGCATCTCCTGTTGAACGAGGGGCGTCCGGGCCGTTACGGCGTCTTCCGCAGGGCGGCAAAGACTTGCCGGTGGATGACAAACGGCCCGGCCGCACCTACTCTATTCCGATAAGCGTGTGCCCGGGCGGGGCAATCCTGAACAGAGCGAGGACCAGACCCATGGCGATGGAAGCCGCCACGATCGAAAAGCTCATCAAGGAGGGCGTCCCGGACGCGGTCGTCGAGATCGCGGACCTGCGCGGCGACGGCGACCACTATGCCGCGCTCGTCACCTCCGCCGCCTTCAAGGGCAAGAGCCGGGTGCAGCAGCACCAGATGGTCTACGCATCCCTCCAGGGAAAGATGGGCGGCGAACTGCACGCCCTGGCGCTGACCACCGCGGTGCCGGAAGGCGCCTGAGTACAGATGCCTGAGGGCGCCTGGCGCAAGGTGCCTGAGGGCGCCTGATCAAAGTTGCAACGGACAAGGCCCCGGCGCCGCCGGGCCTTAATCGGAAGGGTTATCAGGTCATGGTCGATCAGAACGTCGTCGAACGCATCGAGCAGGACATCAAGAACAACGATGTCGTGCTGTACATGAAGGGGACCCCGGTGTTCCCGCAGTGCGGCTTCTCCGCCGCCGTCGTCCAGGTGCTGAGCCACACCGGCGTCAAGTTCAAGGGCGTCAACATCCTGGAGGATCCGGGCCTGCGCCAGGGCCTGAAGGAATACTCGAACTGGCCGACCTTCCCGCAGCTCTACGTCAAGGGCGAACTGGTCGGCGGCTGCGACATCGTCCGCGAGATGTACGAGTCGGGCGAGCTGCAGACCCTGATGGCCGACAAGGGCGTCGCCACCGCCGCCTGACCGCAGCACCGGTCCGGTGAGGAACGGAAAAGCCCCGCTCCGGCGGGGCTTTTTCATGCCCGGCGCCCTTTCCATGCTGGGCATTTTCGATGCCCGACGCCAGGATGACGGGCAGCGATGCCGGCCGCGCAGCCCGGCCATGCCCGGCGGCCCGCTGCCGGATTGCACAAACAATGTGCTAAACGGACGGTATGGCTCAGACCCCGCCGCCCGCCCAGGCCCCGACCTCCACAACCGCCGCGTTCGTCGCGGCGCTTGCCTCCTACCTGATCTGGGGGCTGGTCAACCCCGTCTTCTTCAAATCCCTTGGCGATGTCGGCGCGGTGGAGATCGTCGCCCACCGCGTGGTGTGGACCGTGGTGCTGGTCGGCATCGGCGTGCTGGCGACCCGCGGGCCGGCGGCCGTCGTCGCCGCGGTCGGCAACTGGCGCCGGCTGGGCATTCTGGTGGTCACCACCCTGCTGGTCACCGTCAACTGGACCGTCTTCATCTGGGCGGTGGTGAACAGCCGGCTGGTCGAGGCCAGCCTGGGATATTTCATCAACCCGCTGGTCAATGTGCTGCTGGGCGTGCTGTTCCTGAACGAACGGCTCAGCCGCGGCCGGATGCTGGCGGTCGCCATCGCCGCGGCCGGCGTCGGCAGCCTCGTCGTCAGCTATGGCGCCGTGCCCTGGGTCGCGTTGTCGCTGGCGCTGTCCTTCGGCTTCTACGCCCTGGTGCGCAAGAAGGCGGCGATCGATCCGGTGATCGGTCTGCTGGTGGAGACCGCCCTGCTGCTGCCGGCGGCGCTGGGCTATCTGCTGTGGCTGGGCAGCGACGGCGCCTTCGGCCATGGCTGGGGGGAGAGCACCCTGCTGGTGCTGGCCGGACCGATGACGGCGGTGCCGCTGGTGCTGTTCATGATCGGCGCGAGCAAGCTGACCATGACCACCCTCGGTCTGCTGCAATATGTCGGGCCGACCGGGCAGCTTCTGCTGGGCGTGCTGGTCTATGGCGAGGCCTTCTCAAGCAGCCACGCCATCACCTTTGCCTGCATCTGGGTGGCCCTGGCCGTCTTCACCGCCGACGCGGTGCACAGCCACCGCGCCACCACCCGCGCCGCAGCCGCTGCGGAGTAGGCGTCAGCGCGGCGTCAGGCCATGGGCGATGGTGTGGGCCAGCGTGCCGACCATCGCGCAGATGCCGGCGTCGTCACGGCCGAACACCACCTGATCGAGGAAGCCCAGCCCGAAGCTGAGCGTCGCGATGCCGGCCGCCACATTGGCGAGGTCGGCGTCGGCGGCAATGGCGCCGCGCTCGCGATAGCCCTCCAGCCGTTTCAGCAGGCAGGGGATGCGGCTCTCCGACAGGGTGCGCGCCATCTCGTCCGCCACCGCCTGATCGACCAGGGCGCGGGCCAGCACGACGCGGGTGAAGTCGCGGCATTTCCAGCTGTGCTTCAGCTGCGCGTGCAGGAAGCGGCCAAGGTCGGTTTCCAGATCGTCGTCCGGCGGCGGCAGGTCGCAGCCGCCCGCTTCCTCGCGCCAATAGCGCTCCACCACCGCCAGCAGCAGCCCGCTTTTCCCTGAGAAATAGCGCTGGATCAGCTGTTCGTTGACCCCGGCCCGCCCGGAGATTTCCCGGGTCGTCGCCGCGTCGAAGCCACGCTCGGCGAACACCACCTTGGCGGCGTCGAGCAGCGCGCTTTCCGTCGCGGCACGGTCGCGCTTGCGCCCTCCGCCCTCGCAGGCGCCCTCGGTGCCGTTTCCGGGGCAACAGCCGTCGGCGTCATTGCTTGCGTCCAAGACCCGTCCCTCTCCAGTCCGCCCCGCCGCCGTCATGACGGGAGGCTTCATAATAAGTATGCAGATACATACTTGACAAGCGGCAGGCGTCGGTTCAAGTATGTACTCACATACATACAAGACCTCACCCCAAAAGCCTATTGCCCAACAGGGGGTATTCCCGCCATGCCGCACAGCAACGACACGCACAGCACCGCCACTCCGGATCTGTTCACCCCGCTGCGTCTCGGCGCAATCGAACTGCCGAACCGCGTCGTCATGGCGCCGATGACCCGCAGCCGCGCCGGCGACGGCAACTGCCCGACCGCACTGACCGCCGAATATTATGCGCAGCGCGCGTCCGCCGGCCTGATCATCACCGAGGCGACGCAGGTCTGCGACACCGCCCAAGGCTATCCCAACACGCCGGGCATCCACACCGACGCCCAGACCCTGGCATGGCGCGCAGTCGCCGACGCCGTGCACACGGCCGGCGGGCGGATCGTCACCCAGCTCTGGCATGTGGGCCGCATCTCCCACCCGCGCTTCCAGCCGAACGGCGCCGCCCCGGTCGCCCCGTCGGCCATCGCGGCGAAGGGCCAGCTCTACACCGGCGCCGGCATGGAGCCCTTCCCGGTTCCGCGCGCCCTTGAAACCGCCGAGATCCCTGCCCTGGTCCGTCATTTCGCCGATGCCGCCAAGCGCGCCGTCTTCGATGCCGGCCTGGACGGCGTCGAGATCCATGCGGCCAACGGCTATCTGATCGACCAGTTCCTGCGCGACGGCACCAACACCCGCACCGACCGGTATGGTGGAACGGTGGAGAACCGCTGCCGCTTCCTGCTGGAGATCCTGGAGGCGACGGCCCATGCCGTCGGCGCCGACCGCATCGGCGTCCGCCTGTCGCCCACCGGCGTGTTCAACGACATGAAGGACAGCGACCCGCTGCCGCACTTCCTGGCGATCACCAAGGCGCTGAACCCCTTCAACCTCGCCTATCTACATGTGATCGAGGGCAAGCCCGGCCACCACATGGCCCCGCCGGAGGGCGCGCCGCACGTGGCGTCCACCCTGCGCGCCGCCTACAAGGGTCCGTTCATCCTGAATGGCGGCTATAGCCGTGGTGATGCCGTCGCGGCGCTCGCCAACGGCGAGGCCGATGCGGTCAGTTTCGGCGAAGCCTTCATCTCCAACCCGGACCTGCCCGTGCGCTTCCGTGCCGGCGCCTCGCTGGCCGAACCGGATCGCACCACCTATTACGGCGGCGACGCCAAGGGTTACACCGATTACCCGGCGCTGGAATCCATCGCCGCCTGACAGGTTTGCGGCCCCGAATTCCGCCCCCCCCGGAATCCCCAATCGGGAATCCCCAATCGGGGCCGCAATTCCTCTCGACGTGAGAGAGCGCGTCGTGAGTGCGTCGTGAGACGCAAATCCCCGCTGCCCCCGGCCCGGTTCCCCCCTGGGCCGGGGGGCTTTTTTTGTGGGGCCGCCTTATCGGGCCGGGCCGCTCACGCCGCTCCGCCCTCTCCCTCCAACCCGCGGGCAAGTGCCGCGATGGTGCCGTAGCCGACCTGATCGGCCGGGTCGATCTCCGCCATCTTGGCGAGGATCGCCAGCGCCTTGTCGCGGTTGTGGCGGCGCAGTTCGATGAAGGCCAGCGCCTTCATGGTGAACAGGAAGAAGCGCGCCGGTCCGGCCGCCGTCCAGTCGGTGGAGCCGGCAGTCAGTTGCGACCAGTCGGCCGGAAAGCCGCCCTGGAGTGCCGCGGCATCCAGCCCGATGCGGGCCACCCGCTCCGCCTCCCCCAGCTTCTTGCGGTTGAAGTAGAATTTGTAGAGCGCGTAGAAGACCGGCAGCACCCGCGGTCCCTTGCGGTGGGCCTCCCACAGCAACGCTTCGCAGGCGTCGGGCACGTCGCGGGCCTTCACCGCCTCCTGCAACAGCTCGTCGATCTGTTCGGGCACGTCGCCGAAGGCCATGCGGCCGTTCGACATCCGGAGTTCGATCGGTTCGTCGCTCATCGCTTCCCTCGCCTCTATTTTCCGCTGCTGCAATCAACCATCCGATGCACCGACGACGCTCCCATGGTACGCGCGGGCGCGCTGGGAAAGACCACATTATTTTTGTGCGGCGAAGTGTCGCGGCTGTCGCGAATCCGACACGCGCCAAACCCGACAAAACCGTTGGCAGGCGAAACATTGTCGGACTTTCGCCACGCCGATCCGACCAGACAATCCTTTTATTTCAATGGATTGCTCATCTGGCACACCCCTTGCTTATGTCTCGTCAGATTGGCCGGCATCCCCGGCAACGCGGCTTGAGGAGGCGGGACATGGTGACTCTGACGGATGCGGCGGTCTCCACCCTGGAACGGGTCCTGGCGAAGTCCGGCGGTGCGGCCGCCGGCTTGCGGATCGCGGTGACCGACGGCGGCTGCGCCGGCCTGAAATACCAGATGGGGCTGGAAGCTGCGGCTGGCGACGACGACACGGTTCTCAGCTTCGGCCCCGTCACCATCTTCGTCGACGCCAACAGCCAGCCCTTCCTCAGCGGCGTGGTGGTCGATTTCGTCGAGGGCATCGAAGGCTCGGGCTTCAAGTTCGACAACCCGAACGCGACGAGCAGCTGCGGCTGCGGCAAGTCCTTCTCGGCCGGGGAAGGCGGGGGCGGTTCCTGCTCCACCACCTCGTCGGGCTGCGGCTCGTCCGCATCCTACTCGACCCACTGAACTTTCCCCGAACAGCTCTTCCAAGACAGCTCTTCCCCTAGGCGCGCACCCCACGGAAAGGCAGCAGCGACATGTGGAACTACACCGACAAGGTCAAGGAACACTTCTTCAACCCGAAGAACTCCGGTGTCCTGGACAGCGCCAACGCGGTCGGCGAGGTCGGCTCCATCACCTGCGGCGACGCGCTGCGTCTGATGCTGAAGGTCGATCCCGACACCCAGATCATCCTGGATGCGAAGTTCCAGACCTTCGGCTGCGGATCGGCCATCGCGTCCTCCTCGGCACTGACCGAGATGATCATCGGCAAGACGGTGGACGAGGCGCTGACGCTGACCAACCGGGACATTGCCGAGTATCTCGGCGGCCTGCCGCCAGAGAAGATGCACTGCTCCGTCATGGGGGCCGAGGCTCTGCGCGCCGCCATCGCCAACTACAAGGGCGAGGAGTGGGTCGACGACCACGAGGAAGGCGAGCTGATCTGCAAGTGCTTCGGCATCGACGCCGCCATGATCGAGCGCGCGGTGACCGTCAACGGCCTGACCTCGCTGGAGGAGGTCACCCACTACACCAAGGCCGGCGGCTCCTGCCAGACCTGCCACGAGAAGATCGAGGAGGTGCTGGAAGCGGTGATGGCGAAGACCGGCGCGCTGAAGCCCGCCGCCAAGCACACCCCCGGCACCGTCGGCCTCGACGCCATCAAGCCGTTGCCGGCCAGACCGGAACCGGCGGCGGCGCCCAAGCTGACCAATGTGCAGCGCATGCAGGCGATCATGAGCGCAATTGAGGAAATGCGTCCGCAGATCCAGCGCGACGGCGGCGATGTGGAACTGGTCGACATCGACGACAAGGACATCTACGTCCGGCTGACCGGCGCCTGCTCCGGCTGTTCGCAGTCGGCGGGCACGATGATGGGCGTACAGATGAAGCTGGTCGAGAAGCTCGGGGAGTTCGTGCGGGTCAAGCCCGCGTCCCTCATGCCGGCCCATGCGGGCTAAGGGGAGGAACCGGCGATGACCATTCCGAACAACGGGGTTTATCTCGACAACAACGCCACCACCCGCGTCGATCCCGACGTGCTGGCGGAAATGCTGCCGCTTTTCACCGAGCATTTCGGCAACCCGTCTTCGATGCACGCCTTCGGCGCCGCGGTCGGCGGCAAGATCGAATGGGCGCGCAAGCAGGTCCAGGCCCTGCTGGGCGCGGCGCATGACAGCGAGATCATCTTCACCTCGGGCGGGACGGAAAGCGACAACACCGCCATCCTGTCGATCATCGAGGCCTATCCGAAGAAGCGCGAGATCGTCACCAGCGTGGTCGAGCACCCCGCCGTGCTGGCGCTCTGCGACTATCTGGAGAAGAAGCGCGACTACAAGATCCACCGCATCCCGGTGGACAACAAGGGCAACCTCGACATCGACGCCTACCGGGCGGCGCTGTCGGATCAGGTCGCCATCGTGTCGATCATGTGGGCCAACAACGAGACCGGGACGATCTTCCCGATCGAGGAGCTGGCGCAAATGGCCAAGGCGGTCGGCGCCATCTTCCACACCGATGCCGTCCAGGCGGTCGGCAAGATTCCGATGAAGCTCGCCGACAGCGCCGTCGACATGCTGTCGCTGTCCGGCCACAAGTTGCACGCCCCGAAGGGCATCGGCGCGCTGTACGTCAAGCGCGGCCTGCGCTTTCGTCCGATGCTGCGCGGCGGCCACCAGGAGCGCTCGCGCCGCGCCGGCACCGAGAACGCGCCGGCCATCGTCGGCCTGGGCGCCGCCGCCCACCTCGCCCTCACCCACATGGGCGAAGAGAACACGCGGGTGAAGGCACAGCGCGACCGTCTGGAACAGGCGATCCTGGCCGCCGTGCCGGCCTGCTTCGTCACCGGCAACCCGGACAACCGCCTGCCCAACACCTGCAACATCGCCTTCGAATACATCGAGGGCGAGGCCATCCTGCTGCTGCTGAACGAGCAGGGCATCGCCGCATCCTCCGGATCGGCCTGCACCTCGGGATCGCTGGAGCCGAGCCACGTGATGCGCGCCATGGGGGTTCCCTACACGGCGGCGCACGGCGCCACCCGCTTCTCGCTGTCGCGCGACACCACCGACGCCGAGATCGACCACGTCATCGCCGTGGTGCCGGACATCATCGCCAGGCTGCGCAGCCTGTCGCCCTATTGGCAGCAGGACGCCGCCAAACCGAAAGAGTTCGCACCCGTCTATTCGTAACACCGGAATCGCAGGCCGGGTCGGTGGCCCGTCCCGGCACCCCGCCCGACGACACCCCGTCGGGGCGGGTCCCCGGTCCGGCCTGCGACACTTTTCAAAGGGGACAGGTGGTCCCCGCGCGCGAGGTGCCCCCATGCCCACCACCTTCGCCACCATCAACGACACCACGCTGCGCGACGGCGAGCAGACCGCCGGCGTCGCCTTCACGCTCGACGAGAAGATCGCCATCGCCAAGGCGCTCGACACCGCCGGCGTGCCGGAGCAGGAAATCGGCATCCCCGCCATGGGCGAGGAGGAGCGCGAGGGCATCCGCGCCGTGGCCTCACTGGGGCTGAAAGGCCGGCTGATGGTGTGGTGCCGGATGCATGACGCCGACCTGAAGGCGGCGCTGTCCTGCAATGTCGGCTTCGTCAACCTGTCGATGCCGGTGTCCGACATCCACATCACCAGGAAGCTGAAGCGCAGCCGTTCCTGGGCATTGGCCGAGATCGAGCGCCGGGTCAAACAGGCGCGCGACCACGGGATGGAGGTCAGCGTCGGCGGCGAGGATTCGTCGCGCGCCGACATGGATTTCCTGATCGCCGCCGCCACGGTGGCGCAGGAGGCCGGCGCGCGGCGCTTCCGCTTCGCCGACACGCTCGGCGTGCTCGATCCCTTCCAGACGCGCGCCTGCATCGAGCGGCTGCGCCGGGCCACCGATCTGGAAATCGAGATCCACGCCCATGACGATCTGGGCCTCGCCAACGCCAATTCGCTGGCCGCGGTGCTGGGCGGCGCCACCCATGTCAACACCACGGTGAACGGCCTGGGCGAGCGCGCCGGCAATGCGCCGCTGGAGGAGGTGGTGGTGTCGCTGAAGCACCTCTACCACATCGACACCGGGGTCGAGACTCGGTCGCTCGGCACCATCAGCGATCTGGTGGAGCGGGCCTCCAACCGGCCGGTGGCGGTCAACAAGTCGATCGTCGGCGCCGCCGTCTTCACCCACGAGGCCGGCATCCATGTCGACGGGCTGCTGCGCGACCGCAGCACCTACCAGAATTTCGACCCGGCCGAGGTCGGGCGTGAACACCGCATCGTGCTGGGCAAGCATTCCGGCACCGCGGCGGTGAAGCTGGCCTATGAGCGGCTCGGCATCGCCTGCGACGACGCCACCGCGCAGGCGGTGCTGCCGCGCGTCCGGGCGTTGGCCACCCGTGCCAAGCGGCCGCCGACGGCCGAGGAACTGCACGCCTTTCTGGAGGCGGCGACATGAGCAGATCCGAGCCTGGAAAATCCGAATCTGGGAAATCCGAGTCGGGGGCCGGCATCGTCGCCCTGTTGCGCGAGGACGTCGCCTGCGTGTTCGACCGCGACCCGGCGGCGCGCAACGTCTTCGACGTGCTGACCTGCTATCCCGGCATCCATGCTCTGGTGATCCACCGCGTCGCCAACGCGGCCTGGCGGCAGGGGCTGCGCTGGCCGGCGCGTTTCCTGTCCTATGTCGCCCGCGCGGTGACCAACATCGACATCCATCCCGGCGCCCGCATCGGCCGCCGCTTCTTCATCGACCATGGCGCCGGCGTGGTGATCGGCGAGACGGCGGAGATCGGCGACGACGTGACGCTCTATCACGGCGTGACGCTGGGCGGCACGTCCTGGACCAAGGGCAAGCGGCACCCGACGCTGATGGACGGCGTGCTGGTCGGCGCCGGCGCCAAGATCCTGGGACCGATCACCGTCGGTGCCAGCGCGCGGGTCGGCGCCAATTCGGTGGTGACCAAGCCGGTGCCGCCGGGCATGACCGTGGTCGGCATCCCCGGCCGGGTGGTGCGGCCGGAAGCGTATAGCAAGCTGTCCGATCCCCATCTTTCCAATCACGGCATCGATCTGGAACATCACCTGATGCCCGATCCGGTCGGCAAGGCCATCGCCTGCCTGATCGACCATATAAACCGCATCGAAGCCCGGCTCGAGGCCCACACCGCAGCGGAAACGTCACAGTTTCCTGCTAAAAGCATCCGCCTGTCGGAATTTCGCCTGAACGATATACACAGCGATATACGTTTGGACGGTGTGGCCTGCAGCTCCTGCGGCAACATTTGCGACCAGGAGGGGTGCGCCCCCTCGCCTTCCACCCAGCAGCACGCGTGAGGAGCCTTCGACGATGAGCGATTTCACCGACGACCTCGACGATCTGGAAACCGCGGAAGACTTCCTGCGCTTCTTCCACGTCACCTACGACCAGCGTGTTGTGAACGTGAACCGGCTGCACATCCTGCAGCGCTTCCACGATTACCTGTCCGACGACATCGGCATGGAAGGTCTGGACGACGAAGGCACGACGGCGCGCTACCGTTTCCATCTGGAACGCGCGTACCAGGATTTCGTCGTCTCCAACGCCATCGCGGAGAAGACCTTCAAGGTCCACAAGGAAGAGGCGCGCAAGATGGCGGACCGCTTCGTCCCGCTGGACAGCCTGCTGGGCACGCCGGTCGGCTGACGCCGGCGCCGTCTGAGCGAACGAGTGGGGCGCGCCTGGCGCGCCCCCTTTGTCGTCAGTGGATTTTGCTCTCGTTCGGGCTGCCGTCGCGCCGGTAGACATGGACGTGGTAGGCCGCCATCGGATTTTCGTCGAGATAGCGCAGCAGTTCCTGCTCCGTCCGCGGCGTGGCGCCACGGATCAGCACCTGCCAGGCGGGCTCCATCGTCGCGCGCATGGTCTCGCTGTGCGGCAGCATGATGAAGCCGGCCCATTCCGGGTCGAAATCGGCCAGATAGCTCTTGGTGTAGTGCTTCATCATCGCCGCGTCGTTGACGTTGACGCTTTCCATGTTCTCGAAACAGACACGCAGATCCATCGCCGGTCTCCTCATGCAAAAGGCTGCAAACCTGCCGGTAGCCCGTCCGATGGCTTGCAAGGGACGGGTGCAGGTCCGCGATACTCGCTCGTGAAAACAGCCGTAACAGTCAGATGGTACGCCGCAGGTGTGAAAAACAAGGGTTCGCCGACAGCCCAGGCGACGCTTTTCCACCGTCACCCATGCAAGGGACGCAGGCTGCACCATTGGTCATAATCCCGCGTTTTCAGGTTCGCCGATTGCACGACTCCTGTAAAATCGCTGTGACACTCCTTGCACGATCATGATGACCGACCCTTCGCCTGCCTCCGACACTCCCATCCGCATCCTTATCGTCGAAGACGAGAGCCTCGCCGCCATGGCTTTGGAGGAGGTTCTGGGCATGCTCGGATTCGCCGTCGTCGGGATCGAGGACAATGCGGACGATGCGGTCGCGGCGGCGGAGCGGCTGCGTCCGGACATCGTGATGATGGACATCCGCCTGCTGGGGCCGCGCGACGGGATCGAAGCCGCGGTGGCGATCCGCAAGCGGACCGGCATCCGCTGTATCTTCACCTCCGCCTTCGGCGACCCCGAAACCCGCCACCGCGCCGCCGAATGCGATCCCTTCGGCTTCGTCCGCAAGCCGTACTTCCCGGCTGAACTGCAACGGGCGCTGGGTCAGGCGACGGAGACGTTGCGGGGACGGGTTTAGAAAAGCGTCGACGTAAGCCTTCTTCCCAAACACGAATCGGCCCCCGCGCGTCGCTGCGCGGAGGCCAACCAGTTCCGGGGAAAGACAACGAAAGACCGGATCAGCCGAACTTGTAGCTGATGCCGTAGCCGCCACGCGGATAATCCCAGGCGATGTTGCCCTTGTCCTGGCAGACGACGCGGCAGGTGCCGCATTCCAGGCAACCGTCGGTCACCAGCGTCACGCCGCCGGTTTCGTTCTTGCTGTAGCAGGCGGCCGGACAGCAGAAGGTACAGGCCTGCTTCTCGCAGGTCTGGCAAGCCTCCACGCTCTTGATCTGGATGTGCGGCCGGCTTTCGTCGACGATGTAGCGGTTCTGATAGAGCTTCTCTTCGACCTTGACCACGATGCTCATCGCACGGCCCTCACCAGCTTGATTGCGTCACCGACCAGTCCCATCACCGAGCGGCGCTTGATGAAGGACTTCATGATCGCCTTCTCCTTCGTCTTCTTGTCGATGCTGTCCACGGTGAACCAGTTGTGGGCAGCCGCGGTGATTTCGTCGGGATAGGCACCGAAGAACTGCTTGTTGCCGTGCATGATGCCGGGCAGCTCGCGATACTTCTTCAGGTCCTTCATGATGAAGCTGTCGTCCAGCTTCTTCTTGTAGACGGCAAGGTTCGACGCGGTGAAGCCCTTGCCGGCGGACTTCAGCTCGATCACCGTCTCCGCCGCCATACGGCCTGATGCCATCGCAAGGTTGGAGCCTTCGCGGTGGGCGGCGTTGTTGAAGTGGGCGGCGTCGCCGACCACCATCCAGCCGTCGCCATAGAGCTGCGGAACCGCCTTGTAGCCGCCTTCCGGGATCATGTGGGCGGCGTATTCCTTCATCTCCGCCCCTTCGATCAGCGGCTTGATGACGGGATGCTTCTTCAGATCCTCCAGCATCTTGTAGGGCGGGCAGGAGCCGTTCTTGAAGTCGGAGATCAGGCAGCCGATGCCGATCGTCAGCGATTCCTTGTTGGTGTAGAGGAAGGCGGTGCCGACCATTCCCTTGGTCACCTTGCCCATGATCTCGATGACGACGCCTTCGTCCTCCTTGATGCCGAAGCGCTGCTGGATCAGCTCCGGATCGATGAAGAGGATTTCCTTGACAGCCAGCGCCACATTCTCCGGCGCGGCTTCGTCCTGGAGGCCGGCGCGCTTGGCGAGAAGGGCGTTGACGCCGTCGGCCATGATGACGACGTCCGCGTGGATTTCCCCGCCCTCGCGGTCGGTGCGCACGCCGATGACCTTGCCCGACGCATCGCGGATCAGCTCGGTCACCGTGGTCTCGCAAATCTGCAGGCCGCCGACCTTGCGGATCTGCTCGCCCCACCATTTGTCGATGTTGGCGCGGATGATGGTGTAGCGGTTCGGCTTGTCGCTGTTGAAGGCTTCCGAGCGGTAGTTGGTGCCGACGTAATTGTCGTCGCCCAGCAGCCAGACGCGCTGTTCGATGATGTGGCGCTCGGTCGGGCAATCGTCCCGGAAATCCGGGATGATCTTCTCCAGCTCATGGGCGTACATGATGCCGCCCTGGACATTCTTGGCGCCGGGATATTCGCCGCGTTCGAGCTGAAGCACCTTCAGCCCCTGCTTGGCCAGCGTGTAGGTCGCGGCGTTGCCGGACGGGCCGGCACCGATGACGATGGCGTCGAACTTTTCGACCATGTCGACAGGCTCCTTTCTCGTCCGGCGGTCAGCCGGCCATGCGGTTGATGGAGAGGCGGCGGCCGAAGGCATCGGTCAGCGCCGGCAGGATCTTCAGCGCGTCGCCGACCAGACCCAGATGGGCGAAGTCGAAGATCGTCGCGTTCGGATCGGTGTTGATCGCCAGGATCAGGTCCGACTTCTCCATGCCGACCCGATGCTGGATGGCGCCGGAGATGCCGGCGGCGATGTAGAGCTTCGGCCGCACCGTCTTGCCGGTCTGCCCGACCTGACGGTCGTTGCCGGCCCAACCGGCCTGAACCAGCGGGCGGGTCACCCCGACCTCGGCGCCCAGCACCTTGGCGAGGTCGAAGACCAGCTTCATGTTTTCGACCTTGCCCAGCCCCTTGCCAGCCGACACGATGATGTCGGCGAAGGCCAGCTGCGCCTCGTTCTGCTCGCGGTCGGCGATGAAGTTCAGGACCTTGGTGACGATGTCCTCTTCGCGGAGATCCGGCTGGATTTCGATGACACGGCCGGTGCGGGCGTCGTCGCGCTCCGGCATCGCCATCACGCGCGGCCGCACCGTCGCCATCTGCGGCCGGTAGGCCAGGGTCTGGATGGTGCAGAGCAACGTGCCGCCGAAGGTCGGCCGGGTGGCGGCCAGCGAGCGGTTGTCGGCGTAGATGTCCAGCTCGGTGCAGTCGGCGGTCAGGCCGGTCGCCAGCGTGGTGGCGATGGCGCCGGCCAGATCGCGGCCCAGCGTCGTGGCGCCCAGCAGCACGATCTCCGGCTTGTGCGTGTTCACCACGTCGGTCATGACGCGGCAATAGGGGTCGGTGCGGTAGTCGGCCAGCGCCGGGTCGGTCACCTTGTAGACGATGTCGGCGCCATAGCCGATGGCGTCGCCACAGATGCGGTTCAGGTCGGGGCTTTCGGCGCCCAGCACCACGGCGCCGACCTCCACCCCCAGCTTGTCGGCCAGCTTGCGGGCTTCGCCCAGCAGCTCCAGCGACACGGAATGGACGGTGCCGCGCTCCTGCTCCACGATCACCCAGACGTTCTGGTAAACCTTGAGGTGTTCGGGAAGCTGGAATTTGCGGCCCTGGGGCTTGCTCGGTTCGCTCATCGTCGGGTCTCCCGCGGATGGATCGTCAAAGCCCGGCCGCGGCGCGGGCGAGCAGGTCGCCGGCCAGCTTGGGCTGGGCGGCGAAGATGGCGTCGATGGCGGCAACAGCCATCGCGTCGGGGGTATCCGTATCGGCGACGATCATCTTCGCCTTCTCCGCCCGCGGCTTCGGCACGAACACCTTCGACACCACGGTCGGCGAGCCCTTCAGGCCGACGCGGCCCTCCTCGGCGCCGGTGAAGTCGCGGCTCCAGGTCTTCAGCTCGTAGCGGGCGGCGCGGAACAGATCGTCCATCTTGCCGAAGCGGATGGTGTTGGTGCCTTCCAGCATGGTGATCATGCAGGGCAACTTGGTCTTCAGCACCTGCACCCCGCCTTCGGAGCGGCGCTGCACCACGATCTCTTTCGAGGCGATGTCCAGATTCTCGATCTTCGTGATGTATGTCAGCTGCTCGAAGCCGAGCCGGGTGGCGATGCCGGGGCCGACCTGGGCGGTGTCGCCGTCCACCGTCTGCTTGCCGCAGAAGACGATGTCGACCGGATCCTCCTCCGACAGCTTCTGGATGGCGGAGGTCAAGGCGTAGGAGGTCGCCAGCGTGTCTGAGCCGGCGAACTTGCGGTCGGTCAGCAGCACCGCATCGTCGGCCCCCAGCGACAGCGCCTTGCGCAGCGAGGTTTCCGCCATTGGCGGCCCCATGGTCAGCACGGTGACGCGGGCGCCGACCTTGTCCTTCAGCCGCAGCGCCTCTTCGAGCGAGAACAGGTCGAAGGGGTTGATGATGGCGGGCACGCCCTGCCGCATGATGGTGTTGGTGACGGGATGGATGCGGATCTGGGCGCTGTCGGGCACCTGTTTGATACAGACGACGATGTGCATCCCGCTCTCCTTGGCTTCCGCTCTCGCTGTGGCGCGCATGTGGGTTTGGGGCCGGCACCGGGCCGGGATACATCCCAGACAGCAAGCAGCGTGCCAGCCGGCGGAGACCGATCAAGCCACGGGAAACACTGGAGATTTTCAAAAGTCGGAAAGCGCCCTCCCCATGTCGCAAAGGCGACAAGGGGACGCTGATGTCGGTTTCGCTACAGCCCCGGCGGGTGCAGACTCAGACCGTCTCGATGTGGGCGACGACCCGGCCCAGCTCCACGCCGACGCGGGCGACCATGTCGGCGATGCCGTCCAGCCGGTGGTCGATCACCGCCAGCTCCACCGCATCGGCGGCGGCGGCGAGGTCGCGGGCGCCGACGGTGCGCGAGGAGCCCGCCAGCTTGTGGGCGGCCTGCCGCACCTCGTCCCAGATCTCGCCGGCCAGCGCGTCGACCAGCCAATGGTGCGAGGCGCTGTTGGAGGTCACGAACTCGCCGAGCAGATGCCGGACGAACTCGCTGTCGCCGTCGAACAGCGCGGTCAGCGCTTCGAGGTCGAGCGGCGGCAGGTCGGCAATGGCGGGAGCGGGGGCGATGGCGGGAGCAGTCCGGGGCGAGGGCTGAGGTGCCGGTTGCTGCAACCCGCCGGTCACCGGCTCCGTGTTCTGCAACGGATCGTCCAATTCCTCTCCCTCCCCGGTTTCGCCGTCCGCCGGCGGCAGGAAACGGTCCACCACCCGGCGCAGGTCGGCAAGGCTGACCGGTTTCGCCAGCGTGTCGTCCATGCCCGCGAGAAGGCAAAGCTGGGCCTCGTTCTCCGTCGCGTTGGCGGTGATGGCGACGATGGGCAGGCGAGCGCCGCTTTCCCCCTCTGCGGCGCGGATGCTGCGGGCCAGTTCCATGCCGTCCATCTCCGGCATCTGGCAGTCGGTCAGCAGCAGGCCATGGCCACCGGCCCGCCACAGGGCCAGCGCCTGGGCGCCGTCCTCCGCCGTCTCCATCACATGGCCGAGAAGGGTCAACTGGCGCTGGATGACCTGACGGTTGGTCGGATGGTCTTCCGCCACCAGGATCAGCCGGCCATGCGCCCGCGCCTCCTCCACCGTGGGCAGGCGGCGGCGGCCGGCGGCCGGGGCGGCGGGCTCCGGCGCGGGTTGCCGGTCGGTGCGCCCGCCCTCCCCCGCCGCCATCCGGCCGGCGGCGGCCAGGACGGCGCGGACCAGCCCGACCCGCCGCACCGGCCGGCCGAGCACCACGGTGCCGGCACCGGAGGCCCCCAGTTCCGCCGCATCGCCGGAACTCAGCGCGTCGCCGCCGATCACCACGCGCCCGCGCACCCGGCCGCGCGGGTCGCGGTCCAGCGCTGCGGTGTCGGTGCCGAGCGTCGAGACCAGCACATCGCAGGCGGCGGTCGGCAACAGGGTGCGCAAGGCGGCGGCGGCATCGGCCGCCTCCACCACCTGCGCGCCGTCGGCATTCAGATAGCGGGCGAGAAAGCCGCGCTCCTGCGCATCCGCCGCCAGGAGCAGGACGGTCACCCCCTGCAGCGGCGCCCGCTGCGTCACGGCCAGCTCGTCCATCGCAACCAGATCGGCGGCGAAGGTGAACCAGAAGGTGGAGCCGACATTGACCTCGCTGTTGACGCCGATGTCGCCGCCCATCAGTTCGGCCAGACGCCGGCAGATCGACAGCCCCAGCCCGGTGCCGCCGAAGCGGCGGGTGGTCGATGCCTCCGCCTGGGTGAAGGGGCGGAACAGGCGGGTCTGGTTCTCCCTGGAGATGCCGATGCCGGTGTCGGTCACCGCGACGCGGATGATGACGCGGTCGCCGTCGAAATGCGCCAGTTCCACCCGCACGGTGACAGAGCCGGACTGGGTGAACTTCACCGCATTGCCGGCGATGTTGAACAGCACCTGCCGGATGCGGACCGGATCGCCGACGACTTCCGCCGGCAGGTCGGGGTCGATGTAGGTGACCAACGACAGCCCCTTGGCCCTGGCACCCGGCGCCAGCGTGTCGGCCACCCCCTCCACCACATTGGCGAGCGCCACCGGCACCCGCTCCAGGTCGAGCCGGCCGGCCTCGATCTTGGAGAAGTCGAGGATGTCGTTGATGATGGTCAGCAGGGCGCCGGCCGATTCCCGCACCACGCTGACCAGTTCGCGCTGGTCGCCGGTCAGGCTGGTGTGCTCCAGCAGTTCCAGCATGCCCTGGATGCCGTTCATCGGCGTGCGGATCTCGTGGCTCATGGTCGCCAGGAACAGCGACTTCGCCTGGTTGGCCGCCTCCGCCTCCGAACGCGCCGCCTCGGCCGCCACGCGCGCCGCCACCAGATCCTGCGTGCGCTCCGCCACCTGCCGTTCCAGGCTGCGGTTCAGCTCGGTCAGTTCCTCGTAGAGGTGGACATTGTCGAAACCGATGGCGACCTTGGCGCAGAACACCTCCAGCAGCCGCCGCTCGTCGGCCGTCAGGGCGCGGCCATGCCCGAGATAGACCACGGTGTCGTGCCGGCGGGTGGCGGAGCGGAAGACCAGAACGCTGTGCCCGCGCTCATAGCGGTTGCGGCCATCGGCCAGCGCCGCGATCACCGCCTGTGCGGCGTCGGGCGGCAGCGCCAGGAAGAGCGGGATCCCTTCCATCCCGACATGGCAGCCGGCACCGCCCAGCACCAGCGGCTCCGCCGGCCGCGGCCCGTCGCACAGGCGGCTGACCAGCGCCACCCCGCCCGACGTCGGCCCATTGGCGGGCGGACAGACGCCGACGATCTGGGCCACGGCATGGCGGACGAACTCCGCCATCGTCCGCTTGCCCAGCAGGGTGGAGGAGGAGTCCAGGATGCGTTCCAGCCCCTCCCGGTGATCCTCGATGGCGGTGATGTCCTGATAACCGCGCAGCGCGGCAACGACCGAGGTGAACAGCTTCTGCGCCGTCAGCTCCGTCTTCGATTTGTAGTCGTTGATGTCGTAGCTGAGGATGACGTCGCGTTCCGGCGCCTGCCCCGGCTGGCCGGTGCGCAGGATGATGCGCACACGGCGGTTGCTCAGCTCGCTGCGGATGTAGCGGACCAGCCGCAGGCCGGCATCGTCGGATTCCATCACGACGTCCAGCAGGATCACCGCGATGGCCGGGTTGTCGCGCAGCACCCCGCGCGCCTCCGCCGCGGTGGCGGCCGACAGGAACTGCGCCGGGCGTCCTTCGAAGGTGAAGCCGCGCAGCACCATCTTGGTGGTGGCATGGATGGCCGGGTCGTCGTCGACGATCAGGATCAGCCAGGGTTCGACCGGCTCTGCAGCCTCGGCAACCGCCTCGACGGCGGGCTCCTCCTCCGCGAACAGGAATTCGTCGCTCATCACGGTCCCCCGGCGAACTTGCCGCGCTTTTTCCACCCCGACGCGCGGCCCGAAGCGCGCCCCAAAACGCCGGCGACCTTAGCATATGTCGGGGAATGACCGCCAGTCGGCCCCCTCCCGCCGCCATTGGGTGGCCATCGGGTGTAAAGGGTGGATTTGCCGGGCGGCAGCCACCATGGTGGCGCCGTTTTCCATCGCGCATGTGCCGTCATGAATCTGCTTGCCTGCATCCACGACAAGGCCCCGCTGATCGAGGCGCGGGATCCCGACCTGGGCGACCTGTTCCCGCCCGGCTTCCTCGAACTGTACGAGGTGCACAGCTACCGCAACGCCGCGCGCATCCTGGCCCATGCCTGCACGGCCGAGTTCCGCGAGATCACAGAACGGCTGATGGAGTTCCGCATCCGCACCGAGGACATCGTGGCCTCCGGCGGCAACAAATCGCAGATCGCCAAGACGATGGAGCGGATGCTGAACCCGCTGGGCTGGAACGAGACGCGCATCCGCGGCGATCTGTTCATCACCAAGATGATCGTGACGCACGAGGAGAAGCGCCGCGTCGCCGGCAAGAACCGCGGCCAGACCGTCACCGAACAGCGCCAGCGCGAGGAGCTGTACAAGGTCAACGGCTTCATCGACGGCCACAAGATCGACTTCGTGAAAGGGCGGGTGTCCTTCGATCTGGAATGGAACAGCAAGGACCAGACCTTCGACCGCGACCTCTACGCCGCCCGCACCTTCTACGAATGCGGCATCATCAATGCCGGCGTCCTGCTGACCCGCAGCGCCGAACTGATCCCGCTGTTCACCGAGGTGGCGCGGCGGGTCGAGATGAAGAACTTCCAGAACAAGTACGGCGCCAGCACCACCTGGATGAAGAAGCTGCTGTACCGCCTGGATGCCGGCCGCGGCGGCGGCTGTCCGGTGCTGGCGCTCGGCATCCGCCCGGCGCTGGTGTCGGATTTCGACGAATGGAAGGACAGCCACCCGGTGGTGCGGCAGGCGGCGACCTTCGACGTCGACACCGGGGCGGAGGACGAGGACGATCTGTGGTGAGGACGCCAGGGAGCCCTGACCAGGGTCCTCACCGGCCTTCTCACGCGAACTTGCGGTCGGTCAGCAACAGCCGCACCGCGAACCCCAGGAACAGCACGCCGGCGATGCCGTCCAGCGCCGTGCGGACCCGCGGGCTGGACAGGACGCGCCGTGCGGCGCCGGCGCTGAGCGCGGCGATGCCGACCAGATAGACACCGCCCAGCACCGAGATGATGTTGCCGAGGATGAAGGTCTGCAGCGCCACATGGCCCAGCTCCGGGGCGATGAACTGGGGCACGAAGGCCAGCTGGAACAGGATGATCTTCGGGTTCAGCAGATTGGTCAGCAGCGCCTGGACGAAGACGCGGCCCGTGCCCGCCGGGGCCGGGGCCTCGATGGACGGGGCGGGCTCGGCACCGCGGCTGGTCCAGACGCTCCACAGCGACCGGAAGCCGATCCAGGCGAGATAGGCGCCGCCGGCATAGCGCAGCAGGTCGAACAGCGACGCCGACGCCGCGATCAGGGCGGAGATGCCGGCGGCGGCCAGCAGCGAATGCACGGTGTTGCCGACGCAGATCCCGATGGTGGCCACCACGCCCGCCTGCCGGCCATCGGCGATGCTGCGGGTCAGAACCAGAAGCGAATCCGGTCCCGGTGCCAGGACCAGCACACAGACGGCGACCATATAGAGTTGCAGCAGGTGGAGATCGAGCGGCAGGGTCATCGCGGAACGGGCCTTCGGGCAAGAGGCTTGATCGAGCGGGCTCAGGCAGGGGGCTTAGGCGCTCAGTCCGGCCAGCGGCGGTGGATCCACAGCCATTGCGCCGGCTTGTCGCGGATCCAATCCTCCAACAGACCGTTCAGCCGTTCCATCAGAATTCGCACATCCGCATTGCGGTCGCCGCTGGTCGGGTATTCCTCCGGCGGCAGGACGGTGAGGCGGAAACGGGCGCCGCCGAGCCGTTCTGTCCGCGTGGGGCAAAGCGGCAGGTTCAGCTTGATGCCCAGGACGGCCGCCGCCGGAGCGGTCATCGCATCGCGGCCGAAGAAGGGCACCGGGATGCCGTCGTTCATCTTCTGGTCGATCAGGATGCCGACATGGCCGCCCCCGTTCAGATGGCGCAGCAGCATGCGCGCGCCGTCCGGCCCCTTGGGGATCTGGGGTCCCGCCGCCACCCCACGCAGCTTCAGCAGCAGCTCGGCGACGATCGGGTTATTTGGGGCGCGGTAGACCGCGCCCACTTCCAGCCCATGCAGGCGGGCGGCGACCGGCTGCACCTCCCAGTTCGCCAGATGGCCGGTAACTATGATGCCGGCCTTGCCGTCCTCGCGCAGCCTGTCGACATGTTCAGCGCCGACCACCTCGACCCGCTCGCGGCCGATCTGCTCCAGATGCGGGTATTCGGCGATGGTGCGGCCGAGATTGTCCCACATCCCGCGAACGATCTCCTCGATCTCCGCCCCGCCCTTCTCGGGAAAGGCACGGGCCAGGTTGCGCCGGGCACGGGCGCTGTTGGGCAGCCACGGCCCCACCGTCCGGCCGATCCAGCCGCCGAGCGCCGACGCGCGGTCGAGCGGCAGCGCCTTGAACAGCCGGCAGATACCGAGGACCAGAACCGCCTCCAGCGGATAGCCGATCCGGCGCGTCAGCCATTTCCGCAACGGGCTACGTGGCTTGGCCATCGGGGCTTCCTTTCAGCAACAGATGCGTCAGCAGCGCGGCAAGCGCGGCCTCATCGGCCCAACGCACCGACACCGGCAGGACGGCGATCTTCGCCCGCAACTCCAGCGGCAGGCGGACGGCGTCCTTGGCGGTGGTGATGGGCAAGGCGCCCAGCGCCGCGGCGCGGTCGATCAGCGCCGCCACTTCGGCCGGGCGGTAGGGATGGTGGTCGGCGAAGGGCACGCGCTCTGCGATGCGGGCGCCGAGCGCTTCCAACGTCGCAAAGAACTTCTCCGGCCGGCCGATGCCGGCGAAGGCCAGCACCTCGCGGCCGGCAAGACGGGCGGCGGCCTCCGGATCGGGCTCCAGCCGGGCTGCCAGCACCGGGCGTCCGCCGGCCAGCGCCGCCAGAGCGTGACGGTCCTCGCCCAGGATCACCAGCGCATCGGCGCGGGCGAGGCCGTCGGCCACCCGTTCCCGCAGCGGTCCCGCCGGCACCAGCCGGCCATTGCCGAAGCCAACCGCGCCGTCGGCAACGATCAGCGACAGATCCTTGTCCAGCGCCGGGTTCTGGAACCCGTCATCCATGACGATTGCCCCGGCACCGGCGGCAACCGCGCGCTCCGCCCCGGCCAGGCGGTCGCGCGCCACCCAGCAGGGCGTCGCCCCGGCCAGCAGCAGCGCCTCGTCGCCGACATCGGCGGCGGCGTGGCGGCCGGGATCGACCGCCAGCGGACCGGCCTCCCGCCCGCCATGGCCGCGGGTCAGCGCATGGACGGCAACGCCGCGGGTCTGCAAGGCCGCGATCAGGGCCAGCCCGACCGGCGTCTTGCCAGCGCCGCCCGCCACCAGATTGCCGACGCAGACCACCGGAACGCCGACCTTGCGCGGAACGGTCCCGGCGATGCGCCGCCGCCCGGCCAGCCCATAGAGCGCCCCCAGCGGTGCCAGCAGGGTGGAGGCGAGACCGGGCGGCCGGTACCAGAAGGCGGGGGTCTTCACGGCGGCGCGTCCCCTCAGGCGGCGGTCCGGATGCCGGCGGCGCCCAGCACCGGTGCCAGCGCCGCCAGCGCCCGGTCGATGATCCGCCGGTTGTCCGCGGTCACCCGCGCCGCCCCTGCGACGATACGGTCCCGCGCCCGGTCATCGGTCAGCAGCCGGCGCGCCTCGCGGGTCAGCGCCTCGCCGTCGGCCACCGGCAGGGCGCCGCCGGCAGCCTCCAGCATGTGGGTGATCTCGCCGAAATTGAACATGTGCGGGCCATAGAGCACGGCACAGCCCAGCTGCGCCGGCTCCACCGGGTTCTGCCCGCCATGGGGGATGAAGGACCCGCCCATGCACACCACCGGTGCGGCACGGTAGAACAGCCCAAGCTCGCCCATGGTGTCGGCGACATAGACGGCATGCTCAGGCCCCGGCAGGCGATGCCCGGCGGTCCGCTGAAGAACCGACAGGCCGCGGGCGCGCATCAGCTCCGCGATGGCATCGCCGCGATGGGCATGGCGCGGGGCGACGACCGTCAGCAGGCCGGGCAGCACCGGGGCCAGCGCAGAATGGACCGCTGCGGCGATCTCGTCCTCTCCCGGATGGGAACTGGCGAGCAGCCAGACCGGCCGACCGGCCAGGGATGCCCGCAGCGGCTCCATCGCATCGGCGACGGCGGGGGGAGGCTCGGCGGAGAATTTCAGGTTGCCGACGCTGGCGACGCCGGAAGCGCCGAGCCGGCGCAGCCGCTCCGCATCGCCTTCTGTCTGGGCCAGCGTCACCTGGAAGGTCGACAGCAGGCCGCCGATCAACCCCGGCACGTTGCGCCAGCGCGAGAAGCTGCGTTCGGACATGCGGGCATTGACCAGCGCGGCCGGGATGGAGCGGGCGCGGATGCCGGCCAGCAGATTCGGCCAGATCTCCGATTCCGTCCACAGCACCGCGTCGGGCCGCCAATGGTCGAGGAAACGGTCGACGGCGCCCGGCAGATCGACCGGCACATACTGGTGGATCGCACGCTGCGGCAGCCGCCGGCCCATCAGTTCGGCCGAGGTGACAGTGCCGGTGGTCATCAGCACGGTCAGGTCGGGTGCGCCGTCCAGCAGCCGGCCGACCAGCACGAGGACCGAATTCGCCTCCCCGACGCTGGCCGCGTGGATCCAGACCAGCGGACCGGCCGGCCGGGCTTGCGATGCCACGCCGAACCGCTCCGCCTGGCGCACGGAGTCTTCCTTGCCGGCGGCACGGCGCCGGTCGAGATAAAGGCGCACCGCCGGCCCGGCAACGGTCGTCAGGCCACGGTAGAGGGAATGCAGCATCAAGGTCCGGAACAGGAGACGTACGACAACGGGCGCGTTGCCGGCACCCCTGATACGGACCACCGGCGACGCGCCCGGCGGCACCTTAGCACGCGGCAGCGGTTCCGTAACAGGGGCCGGTGCGACGCAGGCCCCTCACCGTTCCGCCAGCGCCAGCTTGGCGCCGAGTGCCGCGAAGGCTGCGGCAAAGCTGCGGCGCATCCAGGCCATCACCCGCGGGCGGGAAACCACCTGATCGCGCACCGCGGCGGCAAACAGGCCGTAGACGACGAAGACCGCGAAGGTCAGGGCCATGAACACGCCGCTGAGCTCCAGCATGCGGGAGACCGGCTGGGGATCGGCATCGCTGACGAATTGCGGCAGGAAAGCCAGGAAGAAGATCGAAAGCTTCGGGTTCAGCACATTGACCAGCACGGCCCGCAGGATCATGCGACCCACCGTGCTGTGCGTCCGGTCCGCCTCGATGCTCAGCGCGCCCTGCTCCTTCAGCGTCGCCCAGGCCATGTAGAGCAGATAGAGCACGCCCAGGATCTTCAGCCCCTGGAACGCCACCGCGCTGGTGTGCAGCAGGGCGGCCAACCCCAGCACCGCCGCCGCCATGTGCGGCACGATTCCCAGAGTGCAGCCGAACGCCGTCACCGCGCTAGCCCGTGCCCCCCGCGACAGCCCCGCGGCCAGCGTCAGCAGCACCCCGGTGCCGGGCGAGGCGACGACGATCAGGGACGTGATGAGGAAATCGGGGGTCATGGCCGGGAACCTCGCGCAGGAGTGGTGGCTCCGGCGAATGGAACCACACCGCAGGACCGTGACCAAGCCGAATGAGCGGAAGAATGCCTGCCCGGCTTACGTGAAGGGCCGCAGGTTCGACAGGAACTGTTCGGCCGAGCGGCGCCAGGAGTAGCCCAGCGCATAGTCCCGGCAGGTCTGCGCCGGGATCGCCAGCGCCCCTTCGACCGCGCGCTTCAGATCCTCGTCCAGGCAGCCGGCGCCGGAGCCGTCCACCACGTCCAGCGGTCCCGGCACCGGATAGGCTGCCACCGGCACGCCGGATGCCAGCGCCTCCAGCAGCACCAGCCCGAAGGTGTCGGTGCGCGACGGGAAGACGAAGACGTCGGCGGCGGCGTAATGCCTCGCCAGTTCCTCGCCATGCTTGGCGCCGACCCAATGGACGGCCGGATACTTGCGCTGCAATTCCTCCCGTGCCGGGCCGTCGCCCACCACCACCTTGGTGCCGGGCAGGTCGAGGCGCAGAAAATCCTCCAGGTTCTTTTCCACCGCCACGCGCCCGACATACATCGACACCGGGCGCGGCAGATCGAGGAAGTCCTTGTCGCGGGGCCGGAACAGCTCGGTGTCGACGCCGCGGGTCCAGCGGCGGATGTTGGCGAAGCCGCGGGTCGTCAGCGCGTCCTCGATGGTCTGGGTCGCCACCATCACCGCCGAGGACGGCTTGTGGAAGCGGCGCACCACCGCATAGGACAGCGCCAGCGGGATCGG
This sequence comes from Azospirillum sp. A23, assembly GCF_042938965.1. Taxonomy (NCBI): domain Bacteria; kingdom Pseudomonadati; phylum Pseudomonadota; class Alphaproteobacteria; order Rhodospirillales; family Azospirillaceae; genus Azospirillum; species Azospirillum sp. A23. Next base: position 2,047,926 of record NZ_CP170667.1, read on the forward strand.
CGCGCGGTCGCGCACATATTCGGGAAAACGCGTGTGGTACGCGGTGGTGAAGGGCTTGCCGTGCTTCAGGCAATAGGACCGGGCGGCAAAGCCCAACGGCCCTTCGGTGGCGATGTGGATGCAGTCGGGCCGCAGGCCGTCGATCATCGCCCACAACCGCCGCTTCGCCCCCAGCGCCAGCCGGATTTCCGGATATGTCGGCATCGGCAGGGTGCGGAAGCGGTCGGGGCCGATCACCTCGACGCTGTGGCCCATCGCCTCCAACTCCCCGCGCACGGTGCCGATGGTGCGCACGACGCCGTTCACCTGCGGGTGCCAGGCGTCGCTGACGATCAGGATGTTCACGCCGCTTCCCGTTCCTTCGCCGTGAGTTCCTTCGCCTTGATCTTGCCGCCGGTGGGGCTGCTGCTGGGACCGGTGGTGGCAAGCCGCTGCGCCATGACCTCCGTCCAGTGGATGATTTCCAGCGCGCCGCTGTCGTGCTCGACCAAGGCGGTGCAGGACTCGACCCAATCGCCGTCGTTGCAATAGAGGATTCCTTCGATGTCGCGCATCTCGGCGGTGTGGATGTGGCCGCAGACGACACCGTCGACCTTGCGGCGGCGGGCTTCCTCGCCCAGGGCTTCTTCGTACTTTCCGATGAATTCGACCGCGGTCTTCGCCTTGTGCTTCAGGTAGGCCGACAGCGACCAGTAATTGAAGCCGAGCTTGCGGCGCACCCAGTTGAACAGGGTGTTGACGTGCAGCAGCGTGACGTAGGCGTGGTCGCCGAGCAGGGCCAGCCACTTGGCGTAGCGCACCACCGCGTCGAACTTGTCGCCGTGGGTGATCAGCAGGCGGCGGCCATCGGCGGTGGTGTGGACCCATTCGTCCACAACATGCACGCCGCCGAATTGCAGCCCGACATAATCGCGCGCCGCCTCGTCATGGTTGCCGGGGATGTAATAGACCTCCACCCCCTTGCGGGCGCGGCGCATGATCTTCTGCACCACGTCATTGTGGGCCTGCGGCCAGTACCAGCTTTTCTTCAGCCGCCAGCCGTCGACGATGTCGCCGACCAGGAACAGGTGATCCGATTCGGTGTGCTTCAGGAAATCGAGAAGCAGTTCCGCCTGACAGCCGCGCGTTCCAAGATGAACGTCGGATATCCAAATGCTGCGGTAACGCTTGACCGCTGGGACGGCGTCCATCTTCCGCTCCGTCGTCGCCATGGCCGATGGCCATCAAGACAACTGCCGTATAAAGGAAAGAGGCATGCCTTGACAACGATTTGAAACAGCTGCACCTATTCGTCACAACGATTTGGGCTATCGTCATACCGTTGCAGTTTTACTGTAATGGAACCGCCACAAGCCCTTCACTGTTCTGCAACAGAAGGCGCATTTCGCGCCGGTCAGGGAGAGCGAATCGGTGCGCGACACGGTTCTGGTCGGCGAAAGCCCGGCGGTTGGCATGGGCAGCGGCGAGGATGCGGCCATCGACGTGCGGCGACTGCTGGTGATCCACAACCCGACCGCCGGCGGGCGGCGGGCACGGCGGCTTCGCGCGGTGGTCGCCCGGCTGGAGGCGCGCGGCATCGGCGTCACCGTCAGGCCGACCGGCAGGCGCGGCGATGCGGAGGAGTTCGCCCGCGCGGCCGATCCCGCCGAGGTGGATGCGGTGGTGGCGGCCGGCGGCGACGGCACCATCAACGAGGTCATCAACGGGCTGGCCGCCCATGCCGAGGCGGGCAGGCCTCTGCCGCTCGGCATCGTGCCGATGGGCACCGCCAATGTGCTGGCGGCCGAACTGGGCCTGACGATGGATGCGGAGCGCATCGCGACGGCGATTGCCAGCGGAAGGCGGACGATGATCTGGCCGGCGCAGGCGAACGGGCGGGTGTTCTCGCTGATGGCCGGGGTCGGGCTGGACGCGCGGGTGGTGGAGCGGGTCGATCCCAGGGTGAAGCGGCTGATCGGCAAGGGCGCCTATGTCGCCGAGACGCTGGTGCAGTTGGCAACCCGGCCCGACCACCGCTATCGGGTCACCTTGGACGACGGGGAGGCACAGGAACTGGCGTCGGTCATCGTCGCCAAGGGGCATTTCTACGGCGGCCGCTTCATCTGCGCGCCCGATGCGCGGCTGACGGAGCCGGAGCTGCATGTCTGCCTGTTCCCGCGCGGCGGGCGGCTGAACGCGCTGCGCTATGTCTGGGGCGTCACCGCCGGGCGGCTGGCGCGCTTTCCGGACTACCGGGTGGTGACGGCCAGGCGCGTGCGGATCGAGGGACCGGCCGGAGACGGGCTGTTCGCCGACGCGGTGCAGGGCGACGGCGACGTGCTGGCGCGGCTGCCGGTGGAGATCACGCTGGCGGGGTGGCGGTTGCCGGTGTTGGCGGGGTGAGGGTTCCGATCACCGCGACGGCGGCAGACCCCGCGCCGCCCGTGCCTGCTCCTGCAATGCCACGTAATGGTGCCAGACCAGCCGTGCCGCCAGTGAGCGATGGGGCCGCCACGGCTCTGCCACCTCGACCAGTTGCTTCGCCGTCGGCTTGTCCGCCCAGCCCTTCAGACGCTGGACGCCCAGCTGGATCGCCAGATCGCCGATGGGCCAGATGTCCGGCCGGTCGAGCGTGGTCATCAGATAGACCTCCGCACTCCAACGGCCGATGCCCTTCAGCGCGACGAGCTGGGCAATCGCCTCCTCGTCGGGCAGGTCATGGATGATGTCGAAATCGAGCCGGCCGCTCGCCACCGCCTCGGCGAGGCCGCGGGCATAACCGATCTTCTGGCGGGAGAAACCGCAGGCGCGCAAGCTGTCGTCGTCCAGCGCCAGGATGGCATCGGGGGTGACGGTGCCGCCCAGCCGGTCCTGCAGCTTGGCCCAGAGCGCCAGCGCCACCGTGGTGGAGAGCTGCTGCTCCATCACCATGCGCAGCAGGCCGACGAAGCCGGTCGGCCGGGTGAAGTCACGGATCACCGGGCCGCCGACGCGCAGGCATTCCGCGAAAATGGGGTCGAGCGCGGCCAGATGGTCAACACTCATCTGCCGCGCTCCACTCCGGAAAACCGCTCAATCAAGGCTGGCGGAGGATCAGGCCACCAGCTCGATGGCGTAGTCCTCGATCACGGTGTTGGCGAGCAGCTTGCTGCACATCGCCTCGACCTCTTTGCGGGCGGTCGCCTCGTCGGTGCTCTTGAGCTGCAGCTCGATCACCTTGCCGGCGCGGACGTCCTCGACGCCGTCGAAGCCCAGCGTGTGCAGCGCGTGCGCAATGGCCTTGCCCTGGGGGTCGAGAACGCCGCGCTTGAGGGTGACGTGAACCTTGGCCTTCATCGGATGTCCGCTCGCTTTACGGTGTTGGGTGGAGGGGTGGTTACTGGATGGCGGTCACTGGATCGTCTTGGGACCCTTGACGTCGCTCGGCCCGCCTTCCGGCAGGATGCCGAGGCGCCGCGCGACCTCCTGATAGGCTTCCTCGACACGGCCCAGATCCTGGCGGAACCGGTCCTTGTCCAGCTTCTCGTTGGTCTTGACGTCCCACAGGCGGCAGTTGTCGGGGCTGATCTCGTCCGCCAGAACGATCCGCATCTCCTCGTTCTCCCACAGCCGGCCGAACTCCAGCTTGAAGTCCACCAGCTTGAGGCCGATGCCGAGGAAGAGGCCGGACAGATAGTCGTTCACGCGCAGGCTGAGCGCGACCATGTCGTCGAGATCCTGGGGAGCCGCCCAACCGAAGGCGGTGATGTGCTCCTCCGAGACCATCGGGTCGTTCAGCTCGTCCGACTTGTAGTAGTATTCGATGATCGACCGCGGCAGCGGCGTGCCTTCGGGAATGCCGAAGCGGCGCGACAGGCTGCCGGCGGCGACGTTGCGGACGACGACCTCGATCGGGATGATCTCCACCTCGCGCACCAGCTGCTCGCGCATGTTCAGGCGGCGCATGAAGTGCGTCGGCACGCCGATCTCGGAGAGACGACTCATCAGATACTCGGAGATGCGGTTGTTCAGCACCCCCTTGCCGGTGATGACGCCCTTCTTCTGGTTGTTGAAGGCGGTGGCGTCGTCCTTGAAGTACTGCACCAGGGTGCCCGGCTCCGGCCCTTCGAAGAGTACCTTGGCCTTGCCTTCGTAGATGCGCCGGCGTCGTGTCATCGCGTCTTCGTCCAAATACGTAAGGACCGGTCAAGCGAGCTTGCCGGCCCAGGAATGTGCCTGAGTGATATAGCAAGCCGGGTGCGCGAACACAACGACGGGGGCTGGAGGGCAGGATTGTGCCGCCGGTTTACAGGTCCGCCGCCTCACAGCTCCACCGGCGCATAGTCCACCGCATGCGGCCGGCCGGGAGCGAAGTGCCAGATCGGGTTCAGGTCGGGACGCTCCACCCGCGGCACCGCGAGAAGCGAACTGGACGAGGTTCCGAAGCCGCTGGGCAGCAGGAAATCCATGGCGCCGCGCTCGTCCGGCGTGCCCTCCCAGATACGGCTTCCCATCAGCTCCGGCCAGCCGCCCCAGGCGAAGGTCTCCGCGTCGAGCGCGTCGAGGGTCGGCGGAATGGCATGCTCGAACAGCGGGCGGTAGAAGGCGGTGCGCGGGTCCTGCGGGTCGTCCATCTCGAAGGCGGTCAGCATGTGGACGCCGGCGGGGATCGACGACACCTCCGGCCGGTGGCGCGGGTTGGCGCCGCGGTGGACGACCAGGAAAGCGTCGCGGTTGTCGGCGATCACCAGATTGAACGGGCGATAGGCGCGGATGTCGAGGTCGGCGAAGCTGCGCGCCGCATCGGCGGCGTCGGCATGGTCGAGCGCATCCAGCACCAGTTCGCCGCGCGACCGCTTGCCGGCCTCCGGCCCCAGCGTGCCGAAGCGGTTGAGGATGACCGCCACCACCCCCTCGTCGTTCAGCCCCATCCAGGAGCCGCCCGCCAGCTCGTCGAGCCCGGCGACCACGTTGGGGCGGTCGGGCCAGTGGCGGGCCGGGGGCAGCCAGGGGCGTCCCACCATCTCGTCACGGTTCCCGGCGACGACCAGCGGCCAGGTTGCATCGGGTCGCCGCAGGAGAATCACACTGCACATGCCTTGCCCTGTCTTCGGTTGCGTCTGTGGGGGGTTGCGTCTCTGGGGATGCCGGCCTTCGGCGTCGTCGGTATTTGGTGGTGACAGCCTTGGATGTCGCTTGGGGGTATCCCGCCACCCGGGGAGGCTCTGCAGAATATCCGCGGGTGCGACGCGGCGGGACAGTGACGACAGCCGCCTTCGGGCTATATTATCCTTATATAAGGGAGCGAAACCAATAAAGGAGCCTGGGTCCCCATGACGACCTTCGACGACCGCGAAAAGGCCTTCGAGAACAAGTTCCAGCACGACGAGGACCTGCTCTTCCGCATCCGCGCCCGGCGCGACCGGCTGGCCGGCGAATGGGCCGCCGACCTGATGGGGCTGTCCGGTGCCGACGCCGAGGCCTATGCCCGCCAGATCGTGGACACCGACATCGCAACCCCCGGCCCGCACGACATCCGGGACAAGCTGAGCGCCGACCTGCACGCCCGCGGGGTCGATATCTCCGACCACCGCGTCGAAAAGCAGATGGCGCATTTCCTGGACATCGCGCGCCAGCAGGTGACGCAAGCCTGATCGGATCGGGCCTCTGCACGTCCTTAGCGACCCCGCCGACCCGATCCCGGCGGGGCGCCTATTCCGCTGCGCGGTGCAGGACGCGCTGGCCGGCATAGTCGGCGATGCGGCGGATCAGCGTGTCGATATCGCCCTTCAGCCGCGCGAACCCATCGTGGCGCTCCAGCGTCTCCTCGTTCATGTAGAGGCGCCGGTTGATCTCCAGCTGGATCGAATGGCGGCCGCGCGCCGGCTCGCCATAGCGCGCCAGCAGTTCCACACCCTTGTAAGGATCGTTGATCGCCACCCGATGGCCGAGGCCGCGCAGGGTGTCCGCCACCAGCCGGACGAAATCCGGCTCGCTGGTGGTGCCATCGCGGTCGCCGATGACGAAATCCACCGCCAGCGGATCGCGCCCGTCCGGCCGCAGCGATGACGGCATGGAATGGCAGTTGACGTGCCACACGACGCCGAACCGATCCGCCAGCCCATCCAGCGCCATCCGCATCTGGGCATGGTAGGGGCGGTAATAGCGGTCGATGCGGCCGGCAACCACCGACGCCGGCAGCTTCCCGTCATAGAGCGGAACACCCGGCCGCAGCATGGCCCGGATCAGCCCCATGCCCAGCGTGCTGCGCGGGGTCGGACGCACCGGCAGCAGCAGGTCGCCGTCGATCATCGCCGGGTCGATGTCGTCGACGGCGCGGTTCACGTCGATGCAGGTCCGCGGGAACAGCGCGCACAGCAGGGTGGCGCCATGGTCGGGGGCCGTGGCGAACAGATCCTCGACATGGGTGTCCTCGGCCTGACGCAGCAGCGGATGCGGGCAGATCACCCGGAAATCGTCGGGATAGACGCTGCCGCTGTGCGGCGAATCGAACAGCACCGGAAGGCGCCGGCCGACCGGGTCGTTGCGGACCAGAACGTCATCGATCACGAAGCTCATCGACCGGCTCCGACCAGACAACCCTCAACCAGATCGCCCCCAACCAGGTAGCCCGAGTGGAACAACCGCCAGTTCAAGTGCCGCAACGTCCACCGCCGCCCTTATCGATCCGGCGGATCCTATAACCCATGCGTCAACTCGCAGTCGACGGCAATTCGTCATGATGCTGCTATGCCGCCGCAACATTGCGCTAGGCGCATCAGCCAAAAAAACCGCGGCGGCGCACCGGCCCGCACTGGCGTGGACTCGCTTGGTTCGCCATACTGTTCGGAGCGCCCACCGCTGGCGAGCTTGCCGCTTGACCGACCCGCTCTTCGCCCCCGTAGAACTCACGCCGCCGGACATCGCGCCCTACCGGCGCGGCAACACCGGCGTCGACCACGTCACCAGCCTGTCGGCGGCAGAGCCCGGGCCGCATGTGGTGCTGAACGCGCTCGTCCACGGCAACGAACTGTGCGGCGCCATAGCGCTGGACGCCCTGCTGCGCATGGGACTGCGGCCGACGCGCGGACGGCTGACCTTCGTCTTCGCCAATACCGCGGCCTACGCCACCTTCGACCGCCAGAACCCTTACGCGTCGCGCTATCTGGACGAGGATTTCAACCGGCTGTGGTCGCCCGAGCATCTCGACGGCCGGCGCGACAGCATCGAGCTTCGCCGCGCCCGCGCCCTGCGGCCGGTCTATGAATCGGCGGATTTGCTGCTCGATCTCCATTCGATGACGGCGGACACGGCACCGCTGACCCTGTGCGGACGGACCACGCGCGGGCGCGATCTGGCGCTCGGCCTCGGCTATCCGGCCTGGGTGGTGGCGGACGGCGGTCATGCCGGGGGCAAGAGGCTGATCGATTACGGCAACTTCGCCAAGCCCGAGGGGTCGCACACCGCCATCCTGGTCGAATGCGGCCAGCATTGGCGGACGGAAACCGCGACGGTGGCGCTGGAAAGCTGCCTGCGCCTGCTTCTCGGGCTGGAGATGATAGACCAGCCGGCGAACGGTCCGCGCCTGCGCCCGCGAACCGATCCGCAGCGGCTGGTCGAGGTCACCGAGGCCATCACCGCCGCCAGCGAGCGCTTCCGCTTCACCGCCCCCTTCGTCGGGATGGAGGTGATCGGCCGCGCCGGCACCGTCATCGGCTGGGACGACGCCCGCGCGATCCAGACCCCTTATAACGACTGCGTTCTCATCATGCCCGCCCGCCGCGTGAAATCCGGCCAGACAGCGGTGCGGCTGGGGCGGATCGTCGGCTGACGGTGGCGGCGGGGCCGGACTGCCCCTCTTATTTAACCGCCGGCTTGCCCTTCGTCCAGGTCGCGTTCGCGCTGAACAGCGGCACAGTGGAGATCGAGGTCTTGGCCGAGGCGTCCTTCACCTGTCGGCTGTACACCACATAAACCAGCGTGTCGTTCGGCCGGTCATAGATGCGGCGGATGGCGATCGACTTGAAGATCAGGCTTTTCCGTTCGGAGAAGACCTCCTCCCCCTTCTGCGACAGGTCGATGTCGCCGACGGTGACCGCCCCGGTCTGGCGGCAGGCGATGGAGGCGTTGGACGGATCCTCGAACCAGTTGCCCTTGCTCAGCCGGTCGATCAGGCTGCGGTCGAAATCGACCAGATGGCAGGTGATCCCCTTCACCTTGGGGTCCTCGATGGCCTGGACCTGCAGGCCGTTGCCGGTCCAGTCGTTGGAGAAGCGGCCGATCACGTCGTCCGCCAGCGCCGCCGAGGGCAGTGCCAGCCCGGCGGTCAGCAGGCCCAGAACCAAAAGGCCGGCGGAAACGTTCATCAGGGGAAACGGGCTGCGCATCGCGACTGGGTCTCCGGCAAGGACGGGCGGGGACCGCGGGCCGCGCGGTCCGGCAAAACACTCCCCTAGATCGGAGGATCGGGTGCCACCGTCAAGCGCCCTCCTTCGGAGGTCCGGCCACCGCGATGACAGACCGCAGCCAGTTCGCCTCGATTCCCCCCGCGCATCCCCCTGCGCCAGAGGCTCCGCTTGCCGGCACGCCGGAACCGGCGACCGAACCTCTGCCCCCGCCCGGTCATCGCCGCAATGCGCAAACCATCGCCACCGTCGGCCTGTTCGTCATCGCCGTGCTGTTCGCGCTGTATTTCGGGCGCGACGTGCTGCTGCCGATCATGCTGGCGCTGATCCTGAGCTTCCTGCTTCGGCCGCTGGTCCGCGCCCTCTACCGCGTCCGCGTGCCAGAGGGCATCGGCGCCGCCATCATGGTGGTATCGCTGTTCGGCGGCGTGCTGCTGGCGGTCTACACCCTGTCAGGCCCGGCGGCGGAGTGGGTCAACCGCATGCCCCGGGTCATGCACGAGCTGGAGTTCAAGCTGGGCGACATCCGTGCCGGCATCGACCGCGCCCGCGAAGCGTCGCGCCAGATCGAGCAGATCACCAAGGAGACCGGCAACCAGGCCGGACCGGTGCGCGAGGTGGTGGTGCGCGGTCCGACGCTGATGGAGCAGGCGGTCAGCCAGGTCGAAACGGTGCTGGCCAATGTCGTGATCCTGCTGGTGCTGCTCTACTTCTTCCTCGCCCGCGGCCGGCATTCTCTGGAGGCGCTGATCGGCACCATGCGCAACGTCGACGACCGCGTGCATTACGCGATGGTCGCGGCGACGCTGCAGCAGAACATCGCCGCCTATCTGCTGACCATCACCCTGATCAACGCGATTTTGGGGTTGGCGACCGGCCTGTTGATGTGGCTGTGGGGGCTGCCCAATCCGGCGCTGTGGGGGGTGATGGTGGCGCTGGCCAACTACATCCCCTTCATCGGCCCGGCGGTGATGACCGGCGTGCTCTTCCTGGTGTCGGTCCTGACCTTCGACGGCCTCGGCACCATCATCCTGCCGCCGCTGTCCTTCGTGGCGCTGACGACGATCGAGGGCAATTTCCTCACCCCGATGATCGTCGGCCGCCGGCTGTCGCTGAACCCCATCGCGGTGTTCGTGTCGATCCTGTTCTGGGGCTGGCTGTGGGGCATCCCCGGCGCGCTGCTGGCCGTGCCGATCCTGGCGATCCTGAAGATCCTGTTCGACGCGCACGAACCGCTGAAGCCGGTCGGAGCACTGCTGGGCGACTGAGCGGGGCCAAGGCCCCCTCAAACCCCTTTCACGCCACCGAGGCCAGCGGCAGATTCACCAGCAGGTTCTGCGGCTTCAGCTTCAGCCGCCGCGCTTCCGTCATCGCCAGCCCCAGATAGACCGGCCTACCGGCGAGGTCGGGGCGCATGGCGGCGGGATCGGCGAAGTCCAGGCGGAACAAAGCGAGGATGCGGGCCAGCCGCTCCTCCCCAACCTCGACCCCGTTGTACAGGTCGTTGAGGATCGCGGTGGCGGCACTGTCCAGCCCGACATGCCAGACCCAACGGTCGTCGCGGATGTTCTGCACCGGCTGGATGCTGACGGTTACCCCCAGGAAATGCCCGACCCAGGCCTCCAGCACGCGGGCCAGCGCATCCAGCCCGGCGGCGGCGAAGGTGATGTCCAGCACCGTGTCGTGCCGGCCGTCGCGGCCCCAGTAGAGCGGGTGGTTGGTCTCGTCCAGAATGTCCAGCTCGACGCTGCGCGGGGCGGTGCCGGCTTCCACGACGAGACGGCCGAGCGAGCCGAAGCCGCCGGAGGCCGCCATCGTCTCCACGATCTCGGCATCGGCGACGCGGACGCGGCCGTCCTCCACCGACACCGTCTGCTCGCGGAAGAACAGCTCCCCCGCCCGCGCCCGCAGGCCGGACGGCGTTTCGTCCAGGATGCCGCGCAGGATGGCGTGGACCAGCTGGTCGATGAACAGGCCGGGCACGCCGCGGGCGCCCTCACGGAACAGGCGGATGTAGCAGCCCTCCAACGTCCCGGCGGCGAGCAGCCGGTCGCGGAAGGCCAGCCAGACCTGGAAATTCTCCCGTGCGTCCGCATCGGCGATGGCATCGATCAGCGGAGCCGGCACGATCCGCGCCGGATCGTCCAGCAAGGCGGCGTGCAGCGTGCGTTCCGCGTCGCAGGCCTCCTCCGGTGGGCGCATCTCGGGCCGGAGCAGGTAGGCGCGCAGGAAATCGGGCGTCACCGCCAGATGGTTGTCGGCGTCGCGGGTCAACAGGTGGAAACCGGACGCCGTCCAGAAATCGGTCATGCTGCTGGGCACCTTTGGTCCTGAAGGGGCCTATCCGACGACAGAGCCGCCGGCCGGCGCAAGTGTCTTGTGCGAGGCCCCAGTGCCGAGGGTCCTGTCGAGAAAGGCGTCGATGTCCGCCCACACCCGGTCGCGGATGGCGTCGCCTTCCATCAGCAGCTCGTGCCGGGCGCCGGGATAGCCGACGACATGGGCGTTGCCGAGCCGGGCGGCCACCATCTGGTGGGCCTCCGCCCGCACCACCCGGTCCTCCGGCGCGCTCAGCAGTAGCACCGGCGTGCGCACCCGTTCCAGCGGCAGGACGCGGCGCAGCGCATCCTCCGCATCCAGGGCGGCGGCGACCCAGGCGAAGCTGACCCCGCCGACGCGCAGCTCCGGCCGCTCGGCATAGGGGGTGTGGAAGGCGGCGTAGCGTCGCGGGTCGGTCGTGATCTTGTTGTCCCGACCGAAGCTCCCCTCCGCCGGGTCGTAATCGCCCTGGCCCAGCGCATAGCGCGCGCCCCAGCCGCAGGCGAGCCCGAGGCTGGCCAGCACCCGCACCAGCCAGCGCGGCAGCGGCCCGCTGTGGATGGCGTACATCGGCGCCGCCAGCAGAACGGCTGCGTAGCGGTCCGGATCGTCATCGGCATGGCGGACAAGCGCCAGCGTCGCCACCAGCCCACCCATCGAATGGGCCAGCACGATCACCGGGCCGCCCGTCTCGGCCGCGACCGGCGCCACCACCTGCCGATGGACCTCGTCGAGATCGTCCACCAGCGTCGCGAAATCGGTCAGGTGATGGATCTGCCGGTTGGGCAAGGGCCGGTCGGACAGGCCCTGGTTGCGCCAGTCGAACGCCACGACGCGGAAGCCGCGGGCGGTCAGGGCCTCCGCGGTTTCGGCATATTTCTCGATGAACTCCGCCCGGCCGGTCAGCACCAGCGCCGTGCCGCGGGCCCGCTCCGGCACCGGCCAGACGGCGACGCGCAGCCGAACCCCGTCGGGCATCGCCACGTGACGTATCTCAGCCGGGGCGGAAACACCATTGGCGAGGCGATCCGCCGCAAATTCGGATGCAGTCCAGGCGGCATCATCGGCCATGCTTTCTCCCCTGACCGTTGTGTTGCGGACCGGAAGGGCACCCCCGAGGGCAACCCACTCCGAATTCGTCAAGATATTAGAAACCAGAAATAGTGGCGATGTCTTGTATCGACTCTGCGAGGGAACTCTTTTCCTTGAATGGCGTTGGTCCGCCGTTGGAGGTGTACAGATGAAGACAACACGCATCATCGTCCTGGCGCTGACCGCCGCGACCCTGAGCGGGACTGCCGTCCCGGTGCTGGCGAACGAGAAGGCCAAGGTTCCGCCCGTGCATGTAGAGCATGAGGATGGCGAGGAGATCCTCGTCCACAAGGGGGAAGCGTCCTTCTACAGCCAGAAGTTCCACGGCCGCACCACGGCAAGCGGCGAAACGATGAACCAGAACAAGCCGACCGCCGCCTCGCGCACCCTGCCGCTGGGTGCCAAGGCCACCGTCACCAATCAGGAGAACGGCAAGAGCGTCGACGTCATCGTCAACGACCGCGGCCCCTATGTCGACGGCCGCGTGATCGACCTGTCGCGTTCCGCCGCCAAGAAGCTGGACATGATCGACGATGGCACCGCCCCGGTGAAGGTCGAGGTCAAGCCGTCGGAACAGCCGACCGACACCGCCCGCGAAAAGGTGGAGGAGAAGGTCGACCAGCTGACCCCCGGCAATCAGGTCGCCCAGGGCGACGGCAACCGGAACAGCGGAAACAGCGGCGGGAGCAGAAGCGACACAGTGTCGCACTCCGGCTCCGGCAAGTAATGCTGCGGCGCGGCGAAAAGGGTTTCCGATTCGCCGCGCCGACCGCCCCATTTTTATTGCATCGCCGAACCAACAGTCACCATACGGTCAAACCGTTGAAAAGAACGGGACTTCGCCACCGGCGCCCCAGCCGGTGACCAAACAGTCACCCCCACGGTGCCACATCCACCGGAGCGGCCCAAGCTTTTGCGATAAGCCCATGATCCGCCGCGATTTCTCCTGAAATACCTCAGCCGGCAAGTAATCCTTTACCGCCATGCCGGCTTCCATTGCGGCGAAGCCTGCCGGAGCGAGCGGCCGGCTTCCTCGCGGACTTGTGCGGAACGTTAGAGATTTTTTTGCATTTTTGGAGGAGACGTGGTGCCATTCCCATCGCTGCGGTGCACACGACGCATTGCAGCGAACGGCACGGCGCCCGGGCGTCAGATGCCGGAACAGGCACCGAGAGAAAGAGGAATTGCTGCGATGGACGACGTGCGTCAGGTCCGCAAGGATACCGAAGGCTACTGCATCGAAGACCTGTCCGTCGGCATGACGGCCAGCTTCGCCAAGACGGTGACGGAAGCCGACATCGTCCTGTTCGCGGGCATTTCCGGCGACACCAACCCGGTCCACATCAACCAGGAATATGCCGCCACCACCATGTTCCAGGGCCGCATCGCCCACGGCATGCTGACGGTCGGCTTCATCTCGGCCGTTCTGGGTACCAAGCTGCCGGGGCCGGGCTGCATCTACATGAGCCAGACCCTGAAGTTCAAGGCGCCGGTCCGCGCCGGCGACACCGTCACCGCCCGCGCCACCATCACCGAACTGATCCCGGAAAAGCGCCGCTGCGTCATCAAGACGGTTTGCACCGTCGGCGAGACCGTGGTGGTCGAAGGCGAAGCGCTGCTGATGGTTCCGTCCCGCGGTTGATTTGCCGCGGTTGATCGATCACGGCCTGTCTGCGAGCGTAAAACACGCCGGCGCGTTTACCCCGCGCCGGCGTCGGTCTATATAGACGCCCGAGCAAGCGGACCCGCCGGGGTCCGCCCACAGCACCGGGGCGCGCATGCGACTGTACAGACACACCGCCGACCTGCCGGCCGAAGAGCGGGGCGCCGTCGTGGCGCTCGGCAATTTCGACGGCGTCCATCGCGGGCATCAGACGGTCATCGGCACCGCCCAGCGCCTTGCCGCGGAACTGGGGGCGCCGTCCGCCGTCGTCACCTTCGAACCGCACCCGCGCAGCGTCTTCCGTCCCGACGACCCGCCCTTCCGCCTGACGCCCTTCCGCGTCAAGACCCGCCACATCGAGGCGCTGGGCGTCGACCAGCTGATCGTCTGCCATTTCGATGACGGCTTCCGCCACAAGACCGCGCAGGCCTTCGTCGACGAGATCCTGGTCGGCGGGCTGGGCGTGCGGCATGTCGTCTGCGGCTATGACTTCCTGTTCGGGCACAGGCGGTCGGGCGATCCCGCCTTCCTGCTGCAGGCCGGACGCGCCCAGGGCTTCGGCGTGACCGAGGTCGGGCCGGTGTCCGACGAACAGGGCGGCGTCTATTCCTCCACCCGCGTGCGCGACGCGCTGACCGCCGGCCGGCCGCGCGAGGCCGCCCATGTGCTGGGCCATCCGTGGGAGATCGAAGGGCGCGTCGTCCATGGCGACCAGCGCGGCCGCACCATCGGCTTCCCCACCGCCAACATCGAGCTGGGCGAGTATCTGCGTCCGGCCTTCGGCGTCTATGCGGTGCGCGCCGGCATCGACCGCGCCGGCGAGACGGTCTGGCTGCCGGGCGTCGCCAATCTCGGCGCCCGCCCCACGGTGGACGGCACGGTGGCACGGCTGGAGGCCCACCTGTTCGATGTCGATCTCGACCTGTACGATTTGCATCTGCGCGTCCAGATGATCGATTTCCTGCGGCCGGAGATGAAGTTCCCCAGCTTCGATGCGCTGAAGGACCAGATCGTGCAGGATGCCGCCGCCGCCCGCGCCGTGCTGGCGGCCGGCTGACGGGAGGGGAATCGGAATGGGCCAAGGGGTGGAACGCATCCTGATGCTGCTGTTCATGCTGAACCAGGGGGGCCCGACCACGCTGGAGTTCGCCAGCCTGGAGCAGTGCAAGGCGGCCGAGCCGATCATCATCCAGAATTACCGCGAGATGACCGGCAACACCGTGCTGTCGCGCTGTATCCGCATGACGCTGCCGGCCAACTGACCGCGCTGAACGCGCGACAGGCTTGGCAACGGCATTGAACAGGCGGCCTGCGATCCGCGCTGGCGGCGATGGTTTCCTCTGATACAGTGCCGCCCCGCCCCCGCTTCCCGCCGCAAGCCGCCCCGAATCCTCCCGAATCCCCATGCCCCGCCCAGACTCCCTGACCATCCGCATCCTGTTGACGGCGCTCGTCGCCTTCGGCCCGCTGTCCACCGACCTGTATCTGCCGTCGCTGCCGACGCTGGTACGGGTGTTCGGCACCGATGTCGCCACGGTGCAACTGACCCTGTCGATCTTCCTGGTCGGCTTCGCGGTGTCGCAGCTGGTCTATGGGCCGATGTCGGATCGGTTCGGCCGGCGCCCCACCCTGCTGGTGGGGGTGGCGATCTATCTGGCGGCCAGCGCCGTCTGCGCCATGACCAGCAGCATCGATGCGCTGATCGCCGCCCGCTTCTTCCAGGCGCTGGGCGCCTGCTGCGGACCGGTGGTGGCGCGCGCGGTGGTGCGCGACGTGTTCGGGCGCGACCGGGCGGCAACGGTGCTGGCCTATATGTCGATGGCGATGGCGCTCGCCCCGGCGGTGGGGCCGATGCTGGGCGGCGTGCTGACGGAATGGTTCGGCTGGCGCGCCAACTTCGTGCTGCTGACCGTCTTCGCCTGCTGCATCCTGGCCGCCGTCTGGTCGTTGCTGGGCGAGACCAACGCGCATCGCGACGAGGACGCCCTGAGGCCAAGCCGGCTGGCGGCGAACTATCTGCTTTTGCTGCGCAACCGCGGCTTCCTCGGCTATGTGCTGGTGGTCGCCTTCTCGTACAGCGGCATCTTCTCCTTCATCTCCGGCTCCTCCTTCGTGCTGATCGACCAGATGCACCTGACCCCGGCCCAGTATGGCGCCAGCTTCGGCGCGGTGGTGCTGGGCTACATGCTCGGCACCTTCCTGGCCGGGCGGCTGACGCCGCGGCTGGGCGGGGCGCGGATGATCCGGATCGGCACGCTGCTGTCGATGGGCGGCGGGCTGGTCGGCGGGGCGCTGGCGCTGGCCGGGGTGCTGCACCTGCTGGCCATCGTGGTGCCGGTCTTCCTGTTCATCCTGGGCACCGGACTGACCCTGCCGAACGCCAGCGCCAACGCCGTCGGTCCCTACGCCACCATGGCCGGGCTGGCCTCCTCGCTGCTGGGCTTCGCACAGATGGCCATCGCCGCGGTCATCGGCATTGTCGTCGGCCACATGAACGACGGCACCGCCCTGCCGATGATGGGGGCCATCGGGTTGGTCGCGCTGGGCGCCCTGCTGGCGCACCGGCTGCTGGTCATCCCCGCGGCGACGAGCGGGCGATCCGCCTGATCCGGCCCTGTTGGGAGGCGTGACGGGAGGAGTGGCGGGAGGTGCCGCGGCGTTTCCGAGCCTTCCCGTCGTCGTCGCCGTCCTCTTTGCCCAACTGTGGAAAACGATCCAGCAGGACGGTGAACAGGATCGTCACCAGCAGGCAGAGGCCCAGCGTCATCCCCGCCAGCATGTAGTATCCGGCGCCGCAGGCGATCCCCAGCGCACCGGCCACCCAGATCACCGCCGCGGTGGTCGCCCCGCGCACGGTGTCGCCCGAGCGGAACATCACGCCGGCGCTGATGAAGCCGACCGCCTGGGCCACGCCCTGGATGACGCGGACAGGATCGCTCGGCCGCTCGTCCCCCGTCGCCTGCAGCCCGGCGTAAAGCTCCAATGCGACCAGCGTGGTCAGCGCACAGCTGATGGATATCAGCGTATGCGTGCGCAACCCCGCCGCTTTGCCTCGCATCTCGCGGTCGAGTCCAAGCAAAGCGCCGCACAGGGCCGCCGCCAGCAGCCGCAGCCCGATTTCCCCGGCAGTCAGAACACTGGTCAAGCCCATGAAATTGCTCCGGTTTTTCCGCCCTCCAAACGGTCTGCCACTTTTTTGGGGCAGACGGCATTTTTCACTTTGCAATCGTTCGCGTTGGATCTATGTAACGCGAACTCGCAAGCGCACGTGCCGCTGGCCCGCCCCTCGGCGTCTCCGAGATGTGGTTATGCAACGACGTAACGCGTGATCCCCGACCGTCCCTTAAACAAGGCGGCGACTTGGAGGTTACGATGGTTGATGTTGTTGTGGGTGGGCGCGTGCTCACCCGTCTCCGAAATTTGCCGCTCCTGGACCATACGGACAGAACAGGGTTCTGTACGGGGAAATCCAGTATTGGCGGCTTGAGCGCCTGATCAGCTTTTTCAGTTGCTGATCGGCCCGCTCGGCCGCTCCGTTCCCCCCGACTTCGCCCGTTCCGTTCCATCATCTTGCGTCCCAGGAGACCTCGATGACCCAGAAGATTGCGCGCTTTTTCGAAGAGCAGCGCCCGCAGACCCCTTGCCTCGTCATCGACCTGGATGTCGTCGAGCAGAACTACAACGATCTGCACGACGCCCTGCCCGACGCCCGCATCTTCTATGCGGTGAAGGCGAACCCGGCCGCGGAAATCCTCAGCCTGCTGGCCCGTCTCGGCTCGGCCTTCGACTGCGCCTCGGTCCCGGAAATCCAGATGGCGCTGGCCGCCGGCGCCACCCCGGACCGCATCTCCTTCGGCAACACCATCAAGAAGGAAAGCGACGTCCGCCGTGCCTTCGAACTGGGCGTGCGCCTGTTCGCCTTCGACAGCGAGCCGGAACTGGAGAAGATCGAGCGCGCCGCCCCGGGCGCCCGCGTCTTCTGCCGCATCCTGACCTCGGGCGAAGGCGCCGAATGGCCGCTGTCGCGCAAGTTCGGCTGCGACCTGAAGATGGCGCGCGAGCTGCTGCTGAAGGCCCGCGACATGAACGTGCAGCCCTATGGCGTGTCGTTCCATGTCGGCTCTCAGCAGAAGGACCTGATGCAGTGGGATCACGCCATCTTCCAGGTGGCGCAGCTGTTCCGCGAGCTTGAGGTGCTGGGCGTCGACCTCGGCATGATCAACCTGGGCGGCGGCTTCCCCACCCGCTACCGCACCGACGTGCCGGAATGCACCGCCTATGGCCAGGCGATCTTCGACTCGCTGCGCACCCACTTCGGCAACCACCTGCCGGAGACCATCGTGGAGCCGGGTCGCGGCATGGTCGGCAGCGCCGGCATCATCGAAAGCGAAGTGGTCCTGGTGTCGCGCAAGTCGGCCGAGGACACCAAGCGCTGGGTCTATCTCGACATCGGCAAGTTCGGCGGTCTGGCCGAGACGATGGACGAGGCGATCCAGTACCCGATCGAGGTGCTGGGCGATGATCTGGAGAGCGACCGCGAGGCGGTGATTCTGGCCGGACCGACCTGCGACAGCGCCGACGTGCTGTACGAGCGTGCCGACTACAAGATGCCGGTGGACCTGAAGTGCGGCGACCGCGTGCGCATCCACGCCACCGGCGCCTACACCACGACCTACTCGGCCGTCTGCTTCAACGGCTTCGAGCCGCTCAAGCACTACTGCATCTGAGGATGCGGGGCGGGGCGCTGCGCTGCCCGGCAGTCCGCCAAGAGAAAGCCCGCCTGCCGGTTCACCCGGCGGCGGGCTTTCTCTTTTCCGGTCAGCTGTTTTTTGTGCAGCCTATTTCTTGAGCAGCCCCAAGTATCGGACAAAGAAAAAGGCCGCCTCCGATCAACGGAAGCGGCCTTTTTCAGTGCGTTCGCCGGCCGGCGTACAGGCGCTCATTCGCGCCAGAACGGCTTCGACATCTCACGCTCGGCATCCAGGCGGCTGAAGCCGATGTCCTGGAGCATACGGTCGTCCAGATAGCCCAGCTCGCGGCGGGTGACGACGCGCTGGCGCCACAGGCCCAGCAGGTTCGAAGCGATTTCGACCACATGGCCGAAGGTGGTGTTGGCGTGGCCGGTCTCGGCGGAGTGCAGAAGGGTTGCCATGATGGAGATTCCTGAGATGTCTTGTTTTGGAGGGTCCGCCGGTCGGCGATCACGTCCTCCTTGTGTGGAAATATAATTATGCTTCTTTGGGCCATGTTGCCACCCCCGACGGCAACATGCCCGCTTTGCAGGCAGCGAAGAACTCGCCATGGAATGTCACCGATCTGTGGCAAATTCGTCATTGCGGATACTTACCGTTCGCCAGACTGACAATAAAGGACCCCCACACCGGCACCCCCTGGACAAGGCAGACCGACTTGGGCGATGTATTGTTTTACTTACGGATCAATCCAGCAGACCAGTGGACAGGCTCATGAGCAGCATCCCCAGCCCCGCCGGCTCCCCCGCTGGCCAGCAGTTCGAGACCATCGGCTTCGATGGCGACGACACGCTCTGGCACAATGAATCGCTGTTTTCGATGACGCAGGACCGCTTCCGCGCCCTGCTGGCCCACGCCGCCGACCCGACCGACCTGGACCGCCGCCTGCTGGAGGCGGAACGGGCGAACCTCAGCGTCTATGGCTACGGCATCAAGGGCTTCGTGCTGTCGATGATCGAGACGGCGATCGCCGTCACCGACGGCCATGTCCCCGCCCGTGACCTGCAAAGCCTGATCGACTTCGGCAAGGCGATGCTGGAGCATCCGGTGGAGCTTCTGCCCGGCGTGAAGGAGGTGGTGGAGGGGCTGGCCGGCCGTCACCGGCTGGTGCTGATCACCAAGGGCGACCTGTTCGACCAGGAAAGCAAGATCGCGCGCTCCGGCCTGTCGGACCTCTTCCACGCGGTGGAGATCGTCAGTGAAAAGGACCCGGCCACCTACCGTCGGGTGATGGACCGCCACGGCATCGATCCGGCCCGCTTCCTGATGGTCGGCAACTCGGTGCGTTCCGACATCCTGCCGGTGCTGGCGACCGGCGCCCATGCCGTCCATATCCCCTATGCCATCACCTGGGCCCACGAAGAGGCCGAGGTGCCCGATGAGCATTACCGCCGGCTGGAGTCGGTCCGCGACCTGCCGGCATTGCTGGCCGACTGGTAAGGAACCCTGACGATGACCCTGTCCACTCCCCTATCGCTCTTGGCCGACCTCGACGGCATCACGCCCGAAACCGGCGCACCGGCGGCCGAGCGCATCCTGTCGGGTGCGCCGGTCTTCACCAGCTGGAACGGCTACGAGTCGCCCGACGGCAAGCGGTTCGCCGGCACATGGCATTCGACGCCCGGCTCCTGGCGCATCGTCTATGACGAGTGGGAGTATTGCGAGATTCTGGAGGGCGAGAGCATCGTCGCCCATGACGATGGCCGGTCATGGACCTTGAAGGCCGGGGACCGTTTCGTTATCGAACCGGGTTTCCAGGGAAGCTGGACGGTGGCCGCAGCCACCACCAAGCGCTATGTGGTGATCCTGCCCTGACCCGCCCGCCTAGAGTCTGTCTGGTGCTTATTGAAGCACCAGACAGACTCCAAGCTTTTGGTTTCCCGTGTGATTCACGCGTCAAGCGATTCCGCTTGAACCGATCACACTCTAGCCGGTGATCTCGACGGACTGCTGGGCGGTGTTGTGGCTGAGAATGGTGACGGCCTTGCGCCCGATTTCCACCGCCAGCACGCCCAGGACGAGGATGGAGGCGACCAGCATCAGGCGGGCGATGTCGCGGGACCAGCCGCGCTTGCGGGCATTGGCACGGCGATGTGCGCGCTCTACGGCCCGCGCGGCGCGGCCGGGCAGACGCTGTCCCATCCAGGCGGTGGCGGCCATGATGCGCTCCCTCACCGTTCCCAACAATCGATATGCTTTTATATAAAATTTTATCTTGTTTGGCAAGGAGCGAGTCCCGCAGCGGATTGCCGCAGGACGCGCTTACTGGAGCCGGCAAAAGAGCCCGCGCCTATTCCTTGAAGGCCACCTCACGCTGGCGGCGGAAGGCCGGCAGCAGGATCAGGGCCAGCAGGCCGGCAGCCACCGCCATCAGGCCGGCGCTGATCGGCCGGGAGACGAAGATGCCCAGGTCGCCATGCGACAGCAGCATCGCCCGGCTCAGATTCTCCTCCAGCAGCGGGCCGAGGACGAAGCCCAGCAGCAGCGGCGCCGGTTCGCAGTCCAGCTTCTTCAGCACATAGCCGAACAGACCGAAGCCGGCCATCATCACCACGTCGAACACGTCGTTGCGCAGGCTGTAGGTGCCGATGCAGCAGAAGACCAGGATGGCCGGGAACAGGTAGGCGTAGGGAACGCGCAGCAGCCGCACCCAGATGCCGATCAGCGGCAGGTTCAGCACCACCAGCATGACGTTGCCGACCAGCATGCTGGCGATCATGCCCCAGAACAGGTCGGGCTGCTTGGTCATGATCTGCGGGCCCGGCGTGATGCCGTGGATCATCATCGCGCCGATCATCAGCGCCATCACCGCGTTGGACGGGATGCCGAGGCTGAGCATCGGGATGAAGCTGGCCTGGGCGCCGGCGTTGTTGGCGGCCTCCGGTCCGGCCACGCCCTGGATGGCGCCCTTGCCGAAGGCGGCCGGATCGCGCGCCACCTTCTTTTCCAGCGCGTAGGAGGAAAAGGCGCTCAACGTCGCCCCGCCGCCCGGCAGGATGCCGAGGAAGGCGCCGAGAGCCGTGCCGCGCACGGCGGCCGGCCAAGCGTCCTTGAAGTCCTGCCAGCTCGGCCACAGCCGATGGATCGGCGACGGTTCGATACCGCGTCCCTCCGTCTCCTCCAGATTGATGATGATGTCGGCCAGCCCGAACAGCCCCATTGCGAGCGGCACGAAGTCCAGCCCGTCATAAAGCTGCGGGATGTCGAAAGTGAAGCGCATCTGGCCGGAATTGACGTCGGTGCCGACCATGGAGAGCAGCAGCCCGATCAGGATCATCGCCACCGCCTTGACGACGGATCCATGGGCGAGGATCACCGCGCCGATCAGGCCGACCAGCATCAGCGCCACATATTCCGAGGGCCCGAAGGCCAGCGCCACCCCGGCCAGCGGCGGACCGGCGACGGCGATGACCAGCGTTGTCACGACGCCGGCGAACAGCGAGGCCAGCGCCGCAGTCGCCAGCGCCACGCCACCGCGGCCCTGCCGCGCCATGGCGTTGCCGTCCAGACAGGTCATGACGGACGAGGATTCGCCCGGCAGTTTCACCAGGATGGCGGTGGTCGAGCCGCCATACTGGGCACCGTAGAAGATGCCGGCCAACATGATCAGCGCGCCGACCGGCGGCAGGTAGAAGGTGATCGGCAACAGCAGCGCCACCGTCGCCGTCGGCCCCAGCCCCGGCAGAACGCCGATCAGCGTGCCGATCAGGGCGCCGAGGAAGCAATAGAGCAGGTTCATCGGCTCGACCGACACGCCCAGCCCGAGCCAGAGATTGGCGAAGACGTCCATCATGGCCAGATCTGGAGCGGCAGGCCCAGTCCCCAGGAGAAGATGGCGACGCAAGCGGAGGCCAGCGTGGCCCACAGCGCGGTGAAGGGACCCGGACGCAGCGGCCGGCCGGCCAGCCCGCCGATGCCGATCAACGCCAGGATGGCGAGCACCAGCCCCAGCTTGTCGAGCAGGGCGGCGAAGGCCACCACCGCGACGGTGATGGCGACCGACGGCCGCCATGCCCAGGCCAGCGCCGCCGGCGCATCGGCGGTCAGGGCGCGAAACATCGTCGCGAGCCCGGATGCCAGCAGGAAATAGCAGACGAGCCGCGGGAAGAAGCCGGCCTGCATCATGGCCAGCGACCCGGCTTCCCAATTGCGCGCCAGCCACAGCCCGCCGAGTGCGATGGCGGCGAGCAGCAGCCCGGCCGCAAGGTCCTGGGGCGATCTCAGCCGGAAGGCAGCCGGCCGTGGCGATCTCAGGGTATGTGTCATTGGATGGATGTCCGCTCTCTCAGGCACGCGACGGCGAGTAGGCCGGATGCAGCGCTCTCGCTTCGTGGAACGAGTTCATCGGACGAGGGGCACGGGAGGGAGCGGGGCCGCCCCCAACCGGGCGCAGTCCACACTGGCCGTTCCGAACCCTCGGCACCCGAATCCGCGGGTTGCATTATTGCCCCACGTCGCATCTCCGTCGAGTGTCATATGCATGTCATTGCGCGCTTTAATTCGCGACATAAGGGAATTATCAAACTTTACCCGCGGCATTTTGCGCCAGGACACCCTTTTCGATATCAATAAATTTATTCAATGCACGCATAAGCGCCGATGTGGATGCGGCTGCCGAAGCGAGCGGGACCGGCGCCAGACGCATCGGCACGAAAGAAGGGATGGAACGATGACAGCAGCGACCCGATTACTGCGCAAGGCCGGTGGCCGTGCCGCATCCCTTCTCGGCACGGTGCTGGCGGCGCTGGTTCTGTGCGCCGCGGCCGGCCCGGCGGCGCAGGCCGCCTATCCGGAGAAGCCGATCACCATGATCGTGGCCTATGGGGCCGGCGGATCGACCGACGTGACGGCCCGCATGCTGGCGCCCTATATCGAGCGGTATCTGGGCGGCGTCCGGATCGTCATCCTGAACCGCCCAGGCGCCGGCGGGGAAATCGGCTTCGCCGCCATCGCCGACGCCGTGCCCGACGGCTACACCATCGGCTTCATCAACACGCCGAACCTCATCACCATCCCGATCGAACGGCAGGCGCGCTATGGCCTCGACCGGTTGGACCCGCTGGTGAACATCGTCGACGATCCCGGCGTGATGACCGTCCGCGCCGACAGCCCCTTCCGCTCGGTCGCGGACGTCGTCGCCAATGCCAAGGCCAATCCGCGCGTTCTCACCGTCGGTTCGACCGGCATCGGCTCCGACGACCATCTCGCCATGCTTCTGCTGGAACGGCAGACCGCGGTTCACCTCACCCATGTGCCGTTTCCCGGCAGCGCCGAGAACTACCGGGCGATGCTGGGCCAGCACATCCAGATCTGCGACCAGAATCTGGGCGAGGGGCTGCGCGGAATCGCCGGTGGCGATCCGGTGCGGATGCTGGGCGTGATGAGCCGCTCGCGCTGGGACATGGCGCCCGACCTGCCGACCTTCCGCGAGCAGGGCTATGCCATCGACATGGTGTCGATGCGCGGCATCGGTGCTCCGAAAGGCCTGCCGCCGGAGATCCGCCGCACCCTGATCGAGGCGGTCACCAAGGCCGCCATGGATCCGGAATTCCAGGCCAAGGCGCGCGAGACCTTCCAGCCGTTACGCATCGTCGGCCCCGACGCCTTCGCCGCCGAGCTGAAGCAGTTGGACGGCGAGTTCCGCAGCCTGTGGACCGAGATGCCCTGGAAGTGACGGCCTGGATATAAGAACCGATTGCGAAACGATCCGGTCCGTTAGGCCTTCGTTCCGGTATCGTAACGGATCGGGTCGGTCATTCCGGCTTCGGAAAAGCCCTTGAGACGCAGCAGGCAGCTGTCGCAGGCGCCGCAGGACAGCCCCTCCGGCGTCGGGTCGTAGCAGGAGTGGGTGAGGCTGTAGTCCACCCCCAGCTCCAGCCCGCGGCGGACGATGGCGGCCTTGTCCAGCGTCATCAGCGGCGCATGGATCTTGAAGCGGCTGGTGCCTTCGACCCCGGCCTTGGTGGCAAGGTTGGCGAGTGTTTCGAAGGCCGCGATGTATTCGGGGCGGCAGTCGGGATAGCCGGAGTAATCCAGCGCATTGACGCCGATGAACAGGTCGGAAGACCCCAGTGTTTCCGCCCAGGCCAGCGCGAAGGACAGGAAGACGGTGTTGCGCGCCGGGACGTAGGTGACGGGGATGCCCTCGCCCAGCCCGGCTTGCAGATCGGCGGCACTGTCGTGCTTCGGCACGGCGATGGAGTCGGTCAGGGCCGAGCCGCCGAAGGCGCGCAGGTCGATGTCGGCGATCACATGCCGCTCCACCCCCATCGCCGCCACCACCCGCCGCGCTGCTTCCAGTTCCACCGAATGGCGCTGGCCGTAGCGGAAGCTGAGCGCATTGACCCGATAGCCTTCGGCTTTGGCGATGGCGAGCACCGTCGTCGAGTCGAGCCCGCCGCTGACCAGCACCACCGCGTCCCTGACACCGTTCCGATCCGCCATCGCACACCTCTGCCTTTCCGAAACCGTCCGCCCGACAGGGCGGACATCCCGCGACAGCTTCTGGCACATTCGGGCGGCACAGGCCAGTTCAGGACATCGACGCCAGCAACTCGGCGATGGTCATGATGCGCGACGGCGGCAGCCGGATGGTGGCGGTACAGCCCTGCCCCGGCGCACTGTCCAACGTCAGCGTGCCGCCATGCGCCTCAACCAGACGCAGCGCCAGCGGCAGGCCGAGACCGATGCCTTCGTGACGGCGGGTGACGGTCTGGTCGATCTGGCCGAAGGGGGTGAGCGCTTTTTCGACGTCCTCCTGCCGCATGCCGACGCCGCGGTCGCGCACCGTCAACTCCACCCAGCCATCGGTGGCGAGCCCGGCGGTCAGGCTGACCGGGCCACCCGGATGGCTGAACTTGATGGCGTTGGACAGCAGGTTCCCCAAGGCCTGCCCAAGGCGGCGGTCGTCGCCGCGGATGGGCGGCAGGTCGCCGTCGGCCGCCACCTCGACCGTCACGCCCTGACGGGTGGCGTGGAAGCGCAGATCCGCCACCACGCGCTCGATCAACGCCGACAGGTTCACCGATCCTTCGACCAGCGAGAACCCGCCGGCATCGACGCGCGCCATGTCGAGGATGTCGTCGATGATCGCCAGAAGCTGTTCGCCGGCCTGCCGGATCGCCCCGACGCAGTCAGCCACCAAGTCATTTTGCCGCCCACCCGCCGCGGCAGTCCCGGCTTGCGTCTCCAGCAGTTGGGAAAAGCCGATCACCGCGTTCAGCGGGGTGCGCAACTCGTGGCTCATCGTCGCGATGAAGGTCGATTTCGCCTGGTTGCCGGCCTCCGCCGCCTCTTTGGCGGCCAGAAGCTCGGCCTCGGCCCGCCGGCGCTCGGTCACGTCGCGAAGAATGGCGGTATAGACCCGCCGCCCCTCCACTTCGCTGGCGCTGACCGACAGTTCGACCGGAAAACGGGTGCCGTCGGCACGCTCCGCCTCCGCTGCGCGGTCGCGGGCGACCAGGGCGGTGGCCTGGCCGGGCGCGAACTCCAGCCGGATGCCGCCCTCCTCCCGCAAATCGGCCAGCGGGATCAGGCGGTCGAGCGGACGCCACAGCAGGTCGCCCGCCGCAACGCCGAACATGGCCTCCGCCGCACGGTTGAAGCTGAGCAGCACGCCCGCCTCGTCGACGGTCAGGATCGCGTCGGCGGCAGTGTCGAGAACCGCCTCGTTGCGCGCCTCCGACAGGCGGAGCGCGTTGGCGGTGAGCACATATTCGCTGACGTCGGTGATGGTGGCGATGGTGCCGCCATCCTCCAGGCGGATGCGCTGGCACAGCACCCGGCGGTCGGCGCCCGTGCCGTCGGGATCGTGGAAGCGGAAATCGGTCGCCGCGGCATCGCAGCCCGAGTCCAACCGCCAATCCGCCGCCACCCGCTCCCGGTCCTCCGGATGCACGGCATCGAGCCAGCCCCTGCCGAGCAACCGGTCGGGCTCCAGCCCGGTGATCCCGGCCAGACGGGCATTGGCGAACTGCACCTGCCCGGCGGAATCGGCCTGCAATATGCCGACCGGCACCGCCTCCGCCAGGGTGCGATAGCGCGCCTCGCTGGCGCGCAGCCGTTCCGACAGGGCGATGTGGTCGCTGATGTCGCGGATGTTCAGCACCAGCCCGCCGATGGCCGGATCGGCCAGTTCGTTGCGGGTGGTGACCTCCAGCCAGCGCCAGCCGCCATCGGCATGGCGGAAGCGGAAAACGGTGCGGCCGCTGCTGCCCGCGGGAGCGTTCACGCGGAGTTGCAGCCGGTGCTGCGCCTCCTCGACATCGTCGGGGTGGATATGCTCGCCGAGCGACGCGCCGGTCAGGGCCTCCGGCGGATAGCCCAGCAGATCGCCCGCGGAGTCGCCAATGTGGCAGACACGCCCGTCCGGCGACAGCACCGCGACAAGCTCGCGGCGATCCTGGAACAGGCCGCCGATCCTGAGTTCCCTGGACAGGCCATCCTGCAAGACGACACCCCCGACCCTGATGCGGACGGCGGGATTGCGCTCGATCCCGCCGTCCGCAGGGTAACCAGAGGGCGTTAACGGTTCATGTCAGGATTAACCCGACTCCGGGTGCATGATTTCCGCGTTGAAACCCCTATCCCCGCCGCAGGGACAGGAAGGATGTCAATGATTCCAGCACCGCATCGGGGGACTCGGTCATCACCATATGCCCGGTCTGCGGCAGGACGACGACCTGCGATGTCTTGACGCGGGTGGCCAGCGACCGTCCGGCCTTCGCCGGGGTCATCTTGTCGAGCGCGCCCAGCAGGAACAGCGCCGGACAGCCGACCATCGCAGCGGCATCGGCCCCCTGCCCATAGTCGTTGCAGGCGGCGAGATCGACGCCCAGCACGCCCGGACGCACCGAAGCCATCAGCCGGCGCCCGCCGGGGATCAGCGCCAGCCCCGGCGTCGGACAGCCGCCGCCCTGGGCACCGCCATGGCCGCGCGGGCCGGAGCCCCAGCCGATCACCATCTCGATGGCCGACTGTTCGCCGGCATGGGCCGCGGCCAGCAGGTCCGGATGGACCGGCATCCGCTCCGCCACGCCCAGCAATGCCACCGCCTCGACCCGGCCTCCATGGCGTGCGGCGGCGTCCAGCGCCACAAGCGCGCCCATGGAATGGCCGACCAGCGCCGCCCGCTCCAGCCCGGCGGCGTCCAGCAGGGCGATCGCCCAGTCGGCGATGGCGGCGATGCTGTCCAGCGGCTCGCCGCCGGAGCGGCCATGGCCGGGCAGATCGACCGCCAGGACGGAGCGGCCATGGTGGGCGAGATAGCGGCTTTGCAGGCTCCACACGCTGTGGTCCATGCCGGCGCCGTGGATCAGCACGACAGCCGGACGGGCGGGGTCGATGTCCCAGCCGCCGGTGTGAACGAAGACGGGGTTTCCGTTGACGGTCAGCTGCATGGCGCGGCCCTCAGCCCTTGGTGGCGGCGCGCAGCGCCTGCTTCAGGTCGTCGATCAGGTCTTCGCAATCCTCCAACCCGATGGACAGGCGGATCATGTCCTCCCCCACCCCGGAGGCGGCGAGCGCTTCGGCGTCGAGCTGGGCGTGGGTGGTGCTGGCCGGATGGATCACCAGCGACTTGGCGTCGCCGACATTGGCGAGGTGCGAGAACAGCGTCAGCGACTCGATGAAGCGCCGTCCGGCCTCGCGGCCGCCGCCCTGCGCACCGGCCCGGATGCCGAAGGAGATGATCGAACCGGCGCCATGCGGCAGCAGCCGGGCGGCCAGAGCATGGTCGGGATGATCGACAAGCTCCGGATAGGAGACCCAGGCGACCGCACCCTTCTCCGAATTCAACTCCCCTTCCAGGAAGCAGACGACCTTGCGGGCGTTGTGGATGTGGCACTTCATGCGCAGCGGCAGCGTTTCCACGCCCTGCAGGATCTGGAAGGCGTTCATCGGGCTCATGCAGGCGCCGAAATCGCGCAGGCCCTCGGCACGGGCGCGGGCGATGAAGGCGGCCGGGCCGTATTCCTCGGCGAAATCGATGCCGTGATAGCCGGCATAGGGCTCGGTCAGGGTCGGGAACTTGCCCGACGCCTCCCAGTCGAAGCGGCCGCCATCGATCACCACGCCGCCGATGGCGGTGCCATGCCCGCTCAGCCACTTGGTGCAGGAATGCATGACCAGATCGGCGCCATGCTCGAACGGCCGGCAGAGATAGGGGGTGGTAAAGGTCGAGTCGATCAGCAGCGGGATGCCGGCCTCATGCGCGATGGCCGCGACCTTCGGCACGTCCAGCACCTCCAGCCCGGGATTGCCCAGCACCTCGCCGAAGACCAGCCGGGTTTCCGGACGGATCGCGGCGCGGATGCCGTCGAAGTCGCGCGGATGGACGAAGGTCGTAGTGATGCCGAAGCGCGGCAGGGTATAGGCCAGCAGGTTGCGGCTGCCGCCGTAGATGGAGGAGGAGGCGACGATGTGCCCGCCCGCCCCCATCAGCGTCATGATGGCGAGCGTCAGCGCCGCCTGTCCGCTGGCGGTGCAGACCGCGCCCACCCCGCCTTCCAGCGTCGCCAGCCGCTCTTCCAGCACCGCGACGGTGGGGTTGGAGATGCGCGAATAGATGTGGCCGGGCCGCTCCAGGTTGAACAGCGCCGCCGCCTGATCGACGTCGCTGAAGACGTAGGAGGAGGTCAGATGGATCGGAACCGCCCGCGCCCCGGTGGCCGGATCGGGCTTCTGCCCCGCATGCAGGCTCTGCGTGTCGAACTTCAGAAACTTGGCGCCAGCCATGCTCCCCCTCCCCTCGAAGTTGGCACCGAAAATTAAAAGAGGGCCGCCTGCGATGGAGCGGCCCCCTTTGCTTTTCAGCGTCTTATTTGCCAGCCCTGTTCAACCCGCATTCCTGCGGCATCGACGGTGCGGAAGCGTATGGAGACGTGACGCGTGCGTCAAGGTGGTTGGATCGATGAAAAAGCCGGCCAATTGACAAGTTTGCGCGAATGAGAACAAGTTGCAACAAGTGCCGGGAGGGACTAAAAGGCGGCGATGGCTTGGCCCCCAAGGCCCGGCCTGTCCGAAGAAGAGGTTGGAATGAAGATCTCCCGCTCCCGGTTCGTCCGGTCGCTCGCCCTCGCCTCCGCTCTCGCCGCCCTGCCGGTCGTGGCCCTTCCCGGGTTTGCCTCGGCCCAGACGGCGCCGAGCGCTGATGGCATCACGGTCTACAACGCCCAGCATGCCAGCCTGACCAAGGAGTGGGTGGAACGCTTCACCCGTGAGACCGGCATCAAGGTGACGGTGCGCAACGGCAGCGACATGGAGCTGGGGAACCAGATCGTGCAGGAGGGCGCCGCCTCCCCCGCCGATGTTTTCCTGACGGAGAATTCGCCGGCGATGGCCCTGGTCGACAATGCCGGGCTGTTCGCACCGCTCGGCGCCGAAACGCTGGCCCCGGTGCCTGAGAGCTTCCGCCCGGCGAACGGCCATTGGGTCGGCATCGCCGCCCGCTCCACCGTCTTCGCCTACAACACCGGCAAGCTGACGCAGGACAAGCTGCCGAAGTCGCTGCTCGACCTCGCCAATCCGGAGTGGAAGGGCCGCTGGGCCGCCTCGCCCGCCGGTGCCGATTTCCAGGCCATCGTCGGCGCGCTCCTCCAGCTGAAGGGCGAGGCGGCCACCGCCTCCTGGCTGAAGGCGATGAAGGAGAACGCCAAGCCCTACCGCGGCAACAGCGTCGCCATGAAGGCGGTGAATGCCGGCGAGGTCGAGGGCGCGGTGATCTACCATTATTATTACATCGGCGATCAGGCCCGCACCGGCGGCGAGAACAGCAAGAACGTCGCCCTGCACTATTTCCGCAACGCCGATCCCGGCGCGTTCGTCAGCATCTCCGGCGCCGGCATGCTGGCATCCAGCAAGAACAAGCGCGAGGCCGAGGCCTTCGTGAAGTTCCTGACCGGCAAGGGCGGGCAGGAAGTGCTGCGCGACGGCGACTCCTATGAATATGCCGTTGCCGGCGGCATCGCGTCCAATGCGAAGCTGGAGCCACTCGACAAGCTGCAGGCGCCGAAGGTCAAGCCGGAGGCCCTCAACAATAAGGCCGTCACCGACTTGATGACCGCGGCCGGCCTGCTGTAATCCAATCTGCCGCCACCCGCGGCATCGACTTCGCGGGCGGCGGCAGTTCAGGCCCGTCCATCCGGACGGACCCGGAGCCGGTTCCGGAGTTCACCGTCATCGCTCTTCACCCGCACTCTTCCCAGCCGCAGGCGGACCGCGACCGCCCCACGCTCCACGCCGCGGCCTCCCTCGTCACCGCACGCCGCCCGAAGCGGGCGGCACTGCCTGTCCTGGCCGTCACCTCGGTGGTCGCGGCGCTTGCGCTGATGCCGCTCGCCTTCGTCGTCTGGATCACCATCCAAACCGGATGGGACACGGTGATCGAACTGGTATTCCGCCGCCGGGTCGGCGAACTGCTGGTGAACACGCTGCTGCTGGTGCTGCTGACCCTGCCGCTTTCCATTCTGGTGGCGGTCACGCTGGCTTGGCTGACCGAGCGCTCGGACCTGCCGGGACGGCGGTTCTGGGCCTGGCTGGCGGTGGCGCCGCTGGCGGTCCCCGCCTTCGTCCACAGCTATGCCTGGGTCACCGTTGCGCCCGGCCTGCATGGGCTGGCGGCGGCGGTGCTGGTCTCGGTGCTCGCCTATTCCCCGTTCCTCTATTTGCCGGTCGCCGCCCAGCTGCGCCGGCTCGATCCGACGATGGAGGATGTCGCCGCCTCGCTCGGCCACGGACCGTGGCGGGTTTTCCTGACGGTGGTGCTGCCCCAGCTGCGGCTGGCGGTCTGCGGCGGCTCGCTGCTGATCGGCCTTCATCTGCTGGCCGAATACGGCCTCTACGTCATGATCCAGTTCGACACCTTCACCACCGCCATCGTCGACCAGTTCCAGTCGGCCTACAACGGCCCGGCGGCGAACATGCTGGCCGGCGTTCTGGTGCTGGTCTGCATGGGGCTGATGGGTGGCGAGGTGCTGCTGCGCGGGCAGGAACGCTACGCCCGTGTCGGCAGCGGTGCAGCAAGGCGGGCCGCCCCGGTGGAACTCGGCCACGCGACCTTGCTTTGCCTGCTGATCCCGCTGCTGTTCGCCGCACTCTCGCTCGGCGTCCCGCTGCTGACGCTCGGCCGCTGGCTGGCCATCGGCGGTTCCCGCATCTGGCAGGGCGCCGACATCGGCGGCGCCATCGTCCAGACCGTCGCCCTGGCGCTGGCCGGCGCGCTGCTGACCACGCTCGCCGCCGCACCGATGGCCTGGCTGTCGGTGCGCGCCCCCGGCCGGCTCCAACGGGTTCTGGAAGCCTGCCATTACTATGTCGGCTCGCTGCCGGGCGTGGTCGTCGCACTGTCGCTGGTGACGATCACCGTGCGGGTCGCGCTGCCGCTCTACCAGACCGTCGGCACGGTGCTGCTGGCCTACATGCTGCTGTTCCTGCCGCGGGCCCTGGTCGGACTGCGGGCCAGCCTCGCCCAGGCGCCGGTCGAGCTGGAGCGGGCGGCCATGGCGCTGGGCCGGACGCCGTTGCAGGCGGTGCGCCAGATCACCTTCCGGCTCGCCGCGCCCGGTGCGGCGGCCAGCATGGCGATGGTGGCGCTCGGCATCACCAACGAGCTGACGGCGACGCTGATGCTCGCCCCCAGCGGGACGCGCACGCTGGCCACCGAATTCTGGGCGATGACCAGCGAGATCGACTATGCGGGGGCCGCCCCCTATGCGGTGATGATGGTCGCCGCGTCGCTGCCGATGACGATCCTTCTCCACATCCAATCGAAACGGGCCGCCGGACGATGAGTTTCCTTCAGGTTCAGGGACTGGGAAAACGGTATGGCGACGCGGTGGCGCTGGAGGATGTCGACCTCTCGGTGCCCGCCGGCAGCCGCACCGCCATCGTCGGCCGCTCCGGGTCGGGGAAGACCACGCTTCTGCGCATCGTCGCCGGCTTCGAATCCGCCGACAGCGGCCGTATCCTGCTCGACGGGCACCCGCTGGTGGACGGCGCCGGCGTCGTGCCTGCCCACCGCCGCGGCATCGGCTATGTGCCGCAGGACGGCGCGCTGTTCCCGCACCTCAGCATCGCCGACAACATCGGTTTCGGGCTGGAGCGCGGCGATGCCGGTCGGCGGAGCCGCATCCTGGAATTGCTGGATGCGGTGGAACTCGATCCGCAGATGCTGGAGCGGCGGCCGCACGAACTGTCCGGCGGCCAGCAGCAGCGTGTGGCACTCGCCCGCGCGCTTGCCCGCAAACCGGCCCTGATGCTGCTGGACGAGCCCTTCTCCGCGCTCGACACCGGCTTGCGCGACTCCCTGCGCCGCACTGTCGCCCGGGTGCTCTGCGAAGCCGGCATCGCGACGATCCTCGTCACCCACGATCAGGCCGAAGCGCTGTCCTTCGCCGATCAGGTGGCGGTGATGCGCGAAGGCCGCCTGACACAGGTCGGCTCACCCCAGGAGCTGTATCGACGACCGCGCGACCGCGAGACGGCGGCATTCCTGGGCGATGCGATCATCCTGCCGGCGGACGTCGAAAACGGCTGGGCGAATTGCAGCCTCGGCCGCTTGGCGGTGACCGCCGGTCCCCAGCGCGGCGCGGGAGAGATCATGCTGCGCCCCGAGCAACTCCGGCTGGTGGTCGACGACCGCGACGCCCCGCCGAACGCCCCATCGAACGTCGGGGAGAGCACTGCGCAAAGCTGGGGCCGGGTCGTCGACGTCGAGTTCGGCGGCTCCGTCTGCAAGGTCGCGGTGGCGCTCGGCAATGTGCCGGGTCAGCGCAACCCGCTGCTTCTGCGCCATTCCAGCCTGGACCTGCCGAGGATCGGCAGCCGCGTCCGCATCCATGTCGAGGGCGAGGCTCATCTCTTCGACACGCCCCTGCGCTGATGGGCGGGCGGATCAGGCGGTGAGGCCCGTCGATGACGGCTCGTCCCGCACCCCCACCATCGTCTCCTCCGCCAGCCAGTCCACCACCCGCCGCAAAGCCTCGTCCTCCGTAGCGCCGTCGGCGAGCGCCGCCTGGAAGATCTCGATCTGCCGGTGCGCGCTGGTGCCGCGCCTGAGGATGTCGCGCGCCCGCCCGACCTCGGCGGTGCAGCCGAAATGCTCGGCATCCTCGCGGGTCAGGTCGATGATCTCGTCCAGCAGGTCGGCGTAGGGCACGATGCGGCCCTGCCCGAAATCGACCAGCCCGCTGTCCAGGCCATAGCGCTGGGCGCGCCAGCGGTTTTCCTCGATCAGCAGGTTCTTGTAGGGCCGCCACGTCACATTGCGCAGCTTCAGCCGCCACAACATGCGCAGCAGGCAGCGATACAGCGCCGCCACCGTCACCGCATCGTCCAGCCGGGTGCAGATGTCGGTGATGCGCATCTCCAAAGTCGGGAAGCGCGAGGACGGGCGGATGTCCCACCACAGCTTGCTGGCATCCTCGATCACCCCGGCATTCACCAGCACCGCGACATGGCTCTGATACTCGCCATAGCTCTGGAAGCCGGCGGGCATGCCGGTGCGCGGCAACTCGTGCCAGACACTCAGCCGGTAGGAGCGGCGCTCCATGTCGCGCCCGCGCCAGAAGGGCGAGGAGGTCGACAGCGCCAGCAGATGCGGCAGGAAGTAGCGGACCTGATTCATCAGGTCGATGCGCAGGTCGTCATCCTCGATCCCGACATGGACATGCATGCCGCAGATCATCAGACGGCGGGCCGGCGCACCGAGGTCGCGGGCCAGCATGTTGTAACGGTCGCGGTTGGTGTGCTTCTGCGGCTCCCATGCGGCGAAGGGATGGGTCGAGGCGGCGATCGGCGCCAGCCCGTAGCGGTCGGCCACCCCGGCCACCGTGCCGCGCAGCGCCGCCAGTTCGGCCCGTGCCTCGTCCAGCGTCTTGCAGACCGGCGTTCCCACCTCGATCTGGCAGCGCAGGAATTCCGGATGGATGCGGCCGGGCGCCTGTTCCTGGCAGGCTTCCAGCATCTCGTCCGGCGGGCTGGTCACGATGTCGCGCGTGCCGCGGTCGACCAGCAGATATTCCTCTTCCAGGCCGAGGGTGAAGGACGGTTCGGTCACGGTGCTTTTCATGCGGTGTCAGCCCGGGGATAATGGTGGACGACCGTCAGCGACGGCAGGGAGAGCAGCGGTTCCAGCGCATCGCCGATCACCTGCGCCCAGAGATCGGCGCCCTCCGGTGTGGCGATCAGATCCTGCCGCACCTCGAGCAGGACATTGGGGTAGCCGGCGGGGGTCGCATGGGTCTCCACCGTGCCGCCCAACGTGCCCCGGCCGGAATAGGGCTGGTTGTCGCCGACGCACCAGCGGCCGTCGGCCTTCAGCGCGTCGATCAGCGGCACCGGCAGGCGCGGATCATTGTCCCACAGCACGCCGATGTGCCAGGGCCGCGCCACCCCGCGCATGGCCGGGGTGAAGCTGTGCACCGAAACGAGCACCGGCACCTGCCCGCGGGCACGGATCGACGCCACCGCCACCGCCACCGCGGCGTGGTAGGGCTTGAACAACGCCTCCACCCGCTGCGCCTGGGCCTGGGCATCGAGCGCACGGTTGCCGGGGATCACCACGTCGTCGCTGACCACCGGGATGGCGGTCGGATCCTCAAGCGCCCGGTTCGGATCGATCACCAGCCGGGAGAATCCGGAAAGCACCGCGGTGGCGCCGAACCGCTCCGCCAGCCGCCGCGTCACCTCGGCAGCTCCGATGTCATAGGCGATGTGGCGGCAGAGCTGCTCCTCCGGCAGACCGAGGTCGGCCAGCGACCGCGGAATCGCGCGCGATGCGTGGTCGCACAGCAGCAGCAGCGGTCCCCCGGCATCCGGGTTCAGCGTTGTCGCCGGCGGCGGATCGTCAGGGCCCAGCAGCGGAGGGAGACTGCGCGGCGCCGGTGCGGGCGCGGTGACGGGCTGGCGATGTTCGGAGGGTGATGTGGCCATATGCCACACTAACGCAACCGCCACGCCGGGCGGAAGCGCGGCCGATGGTGGTAGCCCGAACGGCAAGCTGGTAGGCTGTCCTTCCCTCTCCCGCGCGAACCCACCCGGAAGACGACCCGCATGCTTCGCCTGCTTTCCCTCTGCCTTGCCGTGATGGCGCTGCTCAGCGCTTGCGGACCCGTTTACGAGACGCAGTACAGCCTCGTCCCGCCAAGCTCCGCCGAAGGTCGGCTCTGCGTCAACCAATGCCAGCAGAACCGCAACTATTGCCGCCAGAATTGTAGCATGTCGCAGCAGGCCTGCGTGAACGAGGCACGGTCGCGCGCCCTCTACGAATATCAGGCCTACGTCAACCGCCAGCAGGCGGAGAAGAAGCCGATCAAGAAGTCGGTCGGCGATTTCGACCGCTCCTACTCCTGCGGCAACAGCAGCTGCGAAGCGCGCTGCGAGTCCGACTATCGCGACTGTTTCGGCGGAAGCTGCGGCGGGCAGGTGGTCGCCAAGCGAGTCTGCACCGCCTTCTGCGACCAGGAAAAGCCGGCGCCCGCCGCACCGATGCTGAGCCCGGTGCCGCCGGGCGGCGTTCAGGCGCCGATGATGCAGGCGCCGACGGGAGCTGCTCCGATGTCCAACAACGGTGGCTACGCCGCCGGTTCGTCGCTGTGCCAGCCCGGCATGCGGGTGTCGGTGGAATGGAAGGGCGACTGGTATCCGGCCACCGTCAAGGACCATCCGCGCAAGGATGGCCGCTGCCCGGTCCACTATGACGATTTCGGCTCGGAAGACGACGAGTCGGTCGCGCTGCGCCGCATCCGTCCGCGCTGATCCGCCGTTTCCCGGCCACTGCTTCTCCGGCCGCAGCCGGCAGCCTCCGGGAGAGTCCCGGAGGCGCACGGCAGCCATGACTTGCGTCCCGCTGGTCCGGCAACCGGGCGGTCGTTATAAGCGGTCCATGCCAGACGCCAGTGCCTTCCCAGCCGATCATGCGTACCGGACCCAGCGCATCGCCCTGATCGCGCTGCTGGTCGGCGCCCTGGGCATCGCCTTCGCCCCCATCTTCGTCCGGCTGTCGGAAGTCGGACCGGTCGCCACCGGCTTCTGGCGGACCGCACTGGCGATGCCGGCACTGGGGCTGTGGATGGCCGCCGAGTCGCGGCAGCGGGGCGGGCGTTCCAGCCGCCGTCCCTCCTCCGTCTCCGACTATGCCCGCCTGTCGCTGGCCGGTCTGTTCTTCGCCGGCGACCTCGCGATCTGGCACACCTCGATTCGCTACACCTCGGTTGCCAACTCCACGCTGCTGGCGAACTTCGCCCCGCTCTACGTGGCGCCGGCCGCGTGGTTCCTGTTCAAGGAGCGGATCACCCGCCGCTTCGTCATGGGCATGCTGCTGGCGCTGGCCGGAGCCATCGTGCTGATGGGCGAGAGCTTCCAACTTGACGCCGACCATCTGTTCGGCGATGGGCTGGCCCTGCTCACCGCCGCCTTCTATGCCGGCTACATCCTGTCGGTCGGGCGGCTGCGCGCGGAATTCTCCACCGCCACCATCATGACCTGGAGCGGCGCGATATCCGCCTTGGTGCTGCTGCCGATCGGGCTGTATGACGGCGAGGCGATGCTGCCGGCGAGCGCGTCCGGCTGGGCCGTGCTGGCGGGCCTCGCCCTGTTCAGCCATGCCTGCGGCCAGAGCCTGATCGCCTACGCCCTGGCGCATCTGCCGGCGTCCTTCTCGTCGGTCAGCCTGCTGCTTCAACCGGCGGCAGCGGCCATCCTCGCCTGGATTCTCCTGAGCGAGCCTCTGGGTCCCTTGCAGGCGCTGGGTGCCGCAGTAATCCTGGTGGGCATCCTGCTCGCCCGTCCCGGCGGCCGCTGACACCCAGGTCCAGGCAGTTGTCCATCGCCATCGCCGCCATAGTTTTCCATCCCGTGGGCAAGGCGCCGCAGCACGGCGGTCGGGCATTGACCGCACCCGTCGGGACCGTTACCGGTATGACCATTCAGCAATGAACCGCCTTCCGACCAAAGGGGAACAACCCGTGCCCGGCACCGACGACAGCGCTCACGTCCCCTCCTCCTCCCAGCGCATTTCGGAATGGGTGGCCCAACAGCTCCTCGACCGCATCGCGCGTGGCGAGCTGGTGCCGGGGGAACGTCTGCCGGGCGAGCGTCAGCTGGCGGAACAGCTGCATGTCAGCCGGGTTTCCGTCCGCGCTGCGCTGCAGAAGCTGAAGACCCAGGGCTTCCTGACCGCAGTCCAGGGCGGTGGCACCCGTGTCGTGTCATCGGCCGGCATGATGGACGGCGCGCTGACGGCGATGGTGCGCAGCACCCACCAGAACCTGTGCGACCTCGTCGAAATCCGCATGGCGCTGGAGAGCTGGGCCGCCCGCCGTGCCGCGGAACGCGCGACACCGGAGCAGATCGACACCATCGGCCGCATCCTGGCGGCGATGAGCGAGACCAATCGCGACGGCGGACGTGCGGCGGATGACATGGACTTCCATGTCGCGGTCGCCCAGGCATCCGGCAGCCCGGTCTACCTCCATCTGCTGTCGACCATCCGCGACATCCTCGGCAACATGGTCGAGATGAAGCACACCGAGCCCTTCATGGAAAACCATGAGGCTTTGATGATCGAGCATCACCGCGCCATCCATCAGGCACTCGCCCGCCGTGACCCGGACGGCGCCGCGAGCGCCGTCACCGCCCATCTCGGCTGGATCCTGGCGCGCTACCGCACGATGTCCGACCATTCCACCGGCGGCACCGACAGCGCGACCGACGCCTCCCCTTCCCCCAGCGCCGGCTGAAGCCGGCGGCCCGACAACAAGCCGGCAAAAAGAAAAGGCCGCAGCCCTCACGAAGGAGGCTGCGGCCTTGTCCTATTCGAACGGTAACGATCCTCAACTGGCGAGGATCGTCCCGATCTGTTTGGTAACCTCATCGATGTCGGCCATGCCGTCCACCACCTTCAGAACGCCGCGGCCCTGGTAATAGGGCAGGATCGGCGCGGTCTGCTGGTGGTACTGGCCCAGGCGGGTGGTCACCGTCTCCGCATTGTCGTCGGCGCGCCGCTTGAACTCGGTGCTGCCGCAGACATCGCAGACGCCCTCGACCTTCGGCTTCTCGAAGCTGTCGTGATAGCCCTTGCCGCACTTGGCGCAGGTGTAACGGCCGGTGATGCGGTCCACCAGAACGTCGTCGACCACCCGCATCTCGATCACGTGATCGAGCTTCAGGCCCTTCTCGTCCAGCATCCGATCCAGCGCCTCGGCCTGAGCGACCGTGCGCGGGAACCCGTCGAGGATGAAGCCGCTCTTCACGTCGGGCTTCGAAATGCGTTCGGCGATCATGCTGACCATCAGCTCGTCCGGCATCAGCTTGCCGGCGGCCATGATCTCCTTCGCCTGCTGCCCGAGCGGCCCGCCTTCCGCCACCATGGCGCGGAGCATGTCGCCGGTCGACAACTGCACCAGACCACGAGTGTCTTCCAGACGGCGCGCCTGGGTCCCCTTCCCGGCGCCCGGCGGACCGAGCAGTATGAGGTTCATTACTTTCTCCCCCGAAGCTTCGATTTCTTGATCAATCCCTCATACTGGTGGGCCAGCAGGTGGGAATGAATCTGCGCAACCGTGTCCATCGTGACGGTGACCACGATGAGCAGGCTGGTGCCGCCAAAATAAAACGGAACCGAGTGCTGGGATATCAGGATTTCGGGGAGGAGACAAACCGCCACAAGGTAGGCGGAGCCGATGACCGTCAGCCGCGTCAGCACATAGTCGATGTGATCGGCGGTGTTCTTGCCCGGACGGATGCCGGGGATGAAGCCGCCATACTTACGCAGGTTGTCGGCCGTCTCCGTCGGGTTGAAGACGATGGCGGTGTAGAAGAAGCAGAAGAACACGATCAGCGAGGCGTACAGCAGCATATAGAGCGGCGTGCCGTGCGCGACGTAGCGCGACACCGCCTGCAGCCACTCCGGCCCTTCGCCGCCGGCGAAGCCGACCGCGGTCAGCGGCAGCAGCAGCAGCGACGAGGCGAAGATCGGCGGAATGACGCCGGCCGTGTTCATCTTCAGCGGCAGGTGCGACGCTTCGCCGCCGAACACCCGGTTGCCGACCTGACGCTTCGGGTACTGCACCAGCAGGCGGCGCTGGGCGCGTTCCATGAAGACGATGAAGAAGACGACCCCGACCGCCATCACCAGCATCAGGATGATGAAGACGGTGGACAGCGCGCCCTGGCGGCCGAGTTCCAATGTGTTGACCAGCGCGCGCGGCAGTTCCGCGACGATGCCGGCGAAGATGATCAGCGAGGTGCCGTTGCCGATGCCGCGGGCGGTGATCTGCTCGCCCAGCCACATCAGGAACATGGTGCCGCCGACCAGCGTGATGACCGTGGCGATGCGGAAGAACAGGCCGGGGTCGATGACCGCCGCGCCGGTGGAACCGCGCATCGACTCAAGCCCGACCGCGAGACCGTAGGCCTGGACGGTGGCGAGAACGACGGTGCCGAATCGGGTGTACTGGTTCAGCTTCTTGCGCCCGGCCTCGCCTTCCTTCTTCATGGCCTCCATCTGCGGCGACACGGCGGTCAGCAACTGCACGATGATGGACGCCGAGATGTACGGCATGATGTTGAGCGCGAAGATGGTCATGCGGTGGAGCGCACCGCCGGCCAGCATGTCGAACATCCCGAGGATGCCGCTGCCCTGCTGCTTGAAAACGTCCTGCAGGATGTGCGGATCGATGCCCGGAATCGGGATGTAGGTGCCCAGCCGATAGACGATCAGGGCCGCCAAGGTGAACCAAATCCGCTTTTTCAGCTCGGTCGCCTTGGAGAAAGCCCCGAAATTGATGTTGGCGGCAAGCTGCTCGGCCGCTGATGCCATGGTCCAATCCCTGTCCCGTAAGCGCGAACGGGGCGGCACTGCATGACGCAGGCCGCCCCTCGCGACTTCGCTTTTTGTAGTGCCCCGAAAGCCCGCGCGCAAGCACGGGCTTGTCGTGGAACTTTACTCGGCGGCTTCGGCGGCGGGAGCGGTCAGCGTGACGCTGCCACCCGCCTTCTCGACGGCTTCGATCGCCGACTTGGACGCGCCGGCGACCGTGAAGGAAACCTTCGCGGTCAGCTCGCCCTTGCCCAGCAGACGGACACCGTCCTTCTTCACCTTGCCGGTGACGCCGGCGGCGTTGAGCGCCGCGGCATCGATGGTCTCGGCGGCGTTCAGCTTGCCCAGGTCGATGGCCTTTTGGACCATGCCCAGGTTAACCACCGAGTATTCCTTGGCGAAGATGTTCCGGAAGCCGCGCTTCGGCAGGCGGCGGTGCAGAGGCATCTGCCCGCCTTCGAAGCCGTTGATCGCCACGCCGGTGCGCGAGGTCTGACCCTTCACGCCGCGGCCAGCGGTCTTGCCCTTGCCCGAACCGATACCGCGACCGACGCGCATGCGCGCCTTGCGGGCACCGGCGTTGTCACGCAGGTCATTAAGCTTGGTCATGATCTCAGCCCTCGTTCTCGACGCGGACCAGGTGCGCGACCTTGGCGATCATGCCCCGCACGGCCGGAGTGTCCTCCAGCTCGCGGGTCCGGTGCAGCTTGTTGAGACCCAGACCGACCAGCGTTTCGCGCTGGTCGTGCTTGCGGCCGATCGGGCTGCCGATCTGGGTCACGACGACGGTCTTCTTCTCGCTCATGATCAGGCCTCCTGACCGGCGCCGGCCTCGCGACGACCGAGGATGTCGCTCACGCGACGACCACGGCGCGCCGCGACGGACCGCGGGCTGGTGACCTGGGTCAGGGCGTCGAAGGTCGCCTTGATCATGTTGTGCGGGTTCGACGTGCCGATCGACTTGGTCACGACGTCAGCGACGCCGAGAGCCTCGAAGATCGCGCGCATCGGACCACCGGCGATGATGCCGGTACCGGCCGGAGCGGCCCGCAGCACGACCTTGCCGGCACCGAAGTGACCGTTGGTGTCATGATGCAGCGTACGGCCTTCGCGCAGCGGGACGCGGATCATGCCGCGCTTGGCCTGATCGGTCGCCTTGCGAATGGCTTCCGGGACCTCGCGGGCCTTGCCCGAGCCGACGCCGACACGACCCTTGCCATCGCCAACGACGACCAGAGCGGCGAAGCCGAAGCGACGACCACCCTTGACCACCTTGGCAACGCGGTTGATGCCGACGAGCTTTTCGATCAGCTCGCTTTCTTCCCGCTCGCGCGGCTGCCGGTCGCGGTTGTCCCGCTCCCCACGTTCACGTGCCATATCCGGGCCTCCTTAGAACGACAGCCCGCCCTCACGGGCGGCGTCGGCCAGGGCCTTGACCCGGCCATGGTAAATGTAACCACCGCGGTCGAACACGACCTCGGTAATCCCAGCGGCCTTGGCGCGCTCGGCGATCAGCTCGCCGATGCGCTTGGCAGCATCGACGTTGCCGCCGTGCTTGAGCTGCTCGCGCAGCTCCTTCTCGAGCGACGAGGCGGACGCGAGCGTCTGGCCGTTCACGTCGTCGATGATCTGGGCGTAGATGTGCAGATTGGACCGGAAGACCGAGAGGCGAACGCGCCCGCCGGCCTTCTTGGCAATCTGCGCGCGCACGCGCTGCTTGCGGCGCTCGTGGAGTTGCTTTGGCTTCAGCATGGCGGTTACTTCTTCTTACCTTCCTTGCGCAGGACGGTTTCGGTCTCGTACTTGATGCCCTTGCCCTTGTAGGGCTCCGGCTTCTTCCAACCGCGGATCTCGGCGGCAACCTGGCCGACCTTGTGCTTGTCGTAGCCGCTGACCGAGATGGCCGTCGGCTTGTCGCACTTGATCGTGATGCCTTCAGGGATCGGGTACTTCACGTCGTGCGAGAAGCCGAGCTGGAGAACCAGCTCCTTGCCCTGCACGGCCGCGCGGTAACCGACGCCGTTGATTTCCAGGTTGATCGTGTAGCCCTGGCTGACACCGGTGACCATGTTGTTGATCAGGGTGCGCGAGGTCGCCCACATGACGCGGGCGCGCTTGCTGTCGTTTGCCGGCTTCACCACCACCTTGCCGTCTTCCAGCGAGGCGTTGATGTCGTCGATCAGGGTCAGGCTGAGTTGCCCCAGCTTGCCCTTGGCCGTGACCTGCTGACCGTCGACCTTCACGTCGACGCCAGCCGGGACCGGCACGGGATGCTTGCCAATGCGCGACATCTGCCAATCCCCCTTAGAACACGCGGCAGAGGACTTCACCGCCAACGTTGGCGGAGCGGGCCTCATTGTCCGACATCACGCCGCGCGGGGTCGACAGGATCGACAGACCGAGCCCGTTGTAGACACGGGGCAGGTCGGCGATCTTCGAGTAGACGCGACGGCCGGGCTTCGACACACGGGCGATCTGCTTAATGACAGGCTCGCCTTCGTGGTACTTCAGCTCGATCTTCAGGTTCTTGACGCCCGGACGCAGTTCTTCCTCGGACCAGCCGCGGATGAAGCCTTCACGCTTCAGAACTTCCAGGACGTTGACGCGCAGCTTAGACGCCGGGGAAACCACAACGGACATGCGGGCGTGCTGACCGTTGCGGATGCGGGTCAGCATATCGCCGAGCGGATCGCTCAAAGACATTCTCGGACCCTCCTTACCAGCTCGACTTCGTCATGCCCGGAATCTGGCCGGTCGAGGCCAGTTCGCGGAGCGTGACGCGGGACAGCTTGAACTTGCGATAGAACGCGCGCGGACGCCCGGTCATTTCGCAGCGGTTCCGGATGCGCACCTTCGAGGAGTTGCGCGGCAGTTCGGCCAGCTTGAGGCGGGCAGCGAATTGCTCTTCCGGCGGGAGGGCCTTGTCGTTCGCGATTGCCTTCAGGCGCGCACGCTTG
Source organism: Azospirillum sp. A23 (assembly GCF_042938965.1). NCBI lineage: Bacteria > Pseudomonadati > Pseudomonadota > Alphaproteobacteria > Rhodospirillales > Azospirillaceae > Azospirillum > Azospirillum sp. A23. Next base: position 2,090,888 of record NZ_CP170667.1, read on the forward strand.
TTCGCGTACTGCTTGGCCAGCTTGGCGCGACGCTTGTTCTTTTCGATGGCACTGGTCTTAGCCATGGTCGTGCTCCAGCCTCAGCTCACGAACGGCATGTCGAAGCCCTTCAGGAGAGCCTTGGCTTCCTGATCGGTCTTCGCCGAAGTGACGATGATGATGTCCATGCCGCGGATCTGATCGATCTTGTCGTAATCGATCTCCGGGAAAATGATCTGCTCCTTGACACCCATGGCGTAGTTGCCACGGCCGTCAAAGCTGTCACCCGGGATACCGCGGAAGTCACGGACGCGCGGCAACGCAATCGTCACCAGGCGATCCAGGAACTCGTACATGCGGTCGCGACGGAGCGTGACCTTGCAGCCGATCGCCATGCCTTCGCGCAGCTTGAACTGAGCGATCGACTTGCGCGACTTGGTCACCACCGGCTTCTGACCGGTGATGGCGGCCATCTCGGCCACGGCGAGCTGGATCTTCTTGGAGTCGGCGACAGCCTCGCCGACACCCATGTTGACCACGATCTTCTCGATCCGCGGAACTTCCAGGTCGTTCTTGTAGCCGAATTCCGACTTCAGAGCGGCGCGGATCTTGGAATCGTAAACTTCTTTCAAACGTGCGGTCATGCCCGGGTCCTCACAGGTCAATGACTTCGCCGGACCGCTTGGCGACACGCACCTTGCGGCCATCCTCAAGGATCTTGAAACCGACGCGGGTCGGCTTGCCATCCTTGGGATCGACGTGAGCGAGATTGGAGACGTTAATCGGCGCCTCCATCTCGATGATGCCACCCTGCGAGCGGGCGCTGGCACGTTGGTGCTTCTTCACCACGTTCACGCCCTGCACAACGGCACGGTTCTCCTTGGGGAAAACCTTCAACACCTCGCCGGTCTTGCCTTTGTCGCGGCCGGTCAGGACAACGACCTTGTCCTTGGTCTTGATCTTGGCGGCCATTACAGCACCTCCGGCGCCAGCGAGATGATCTTCATGAACTTCTTGCCGCGCAGTTCGCGAGTGACCGGCCCGAAAATACGGGTGCCGATCGGCTCGCCCTGCTTGTTGATCAGCACGGCGGCATTCCGGTCGAAACGGATCGCCGACCCGTCCTCCCGACGCAGTTCCTTCGCGGTGCGGACGATGACGGCGCGATGCACGTCACCCTTCTTGACGCGGCCCTTCGGAATGGCCTCCTTGACCGAGACGACGATGACGTCGCCCACGGTCGCGACCTTCCGCTTGGACCCGCCAAGCACCTTGATGCACTGCACCCGGCGCGCCCCGCTGTTATCGGCGACTTCCAGGTTGGTTTGCATCTGGATCATTGTTTACGACCTTTCGTTATCACGCGGCGCCGCTGTCGGCGGCGGACTCCGTCACGACCGTCCAACGCTTGGACTTCGAGATCGGGCGGCATTCGATGATCGAAACGGTATCGCCGACCTTGAACTGGTTGCCCTCATCGTGGGCGGCGTACTTCTTCGACTGACGAATGAACTTCTTGTACACGGGGTGCATGACACGACGCTCGACAAGAACCGTAACGGTCTTGTCGCACTTGTCGCTGACCACCGTGCCCTGCAGAACGCGGCGAGGCATGGATGATCCCCCTTACTTGCCGGCGTCGGCGGAGCGGGCACGCTCGCCGAGGATGGTCTTGATGCGGGCGATGTCGCGGCGCACCGTGTTCACCCGCGCGGTGTTCTCCAGCTGGCCGGAGGCCTTCTGGAAGCGCAGGTTGAACTGTTCCTTCTTGAGCTGGATGAGCTGATCGTTCAGCTCATCCGCACTCTTCGTACGAATGTCTACGGCCTTCATGCCGCGGTCTCCTCGACACCGCCCAGGCGGGTCACCAGCTTCACCTTGATCGGCAGCTTCGCGGCCGCCAGAGCGAAGGCGGTTTTTGCCACATCTGCCGGCACGCCGTCCAGCTCAAACAGGATGCGGCCCGGCTTCACGCGAGCCGCCCAGTACTCCGGCGAACCCTTACCGGAACCCATGCGGACTTCGGCAGGCTTGGTGGAGACGGGGAGGTCCGGGAAAATACGGATCCAGACGCGGCCCTGACGCTTCATCGCACGGGTGATCGCGCGGCGGGCCGCTTCGATCTGACGGGCGGTGATGCGCTCCGGCTCCAGGGCCTTGAGGCCGAAGGAGCCGAAGTTCAGGGCGGTGCCGCCCTTGGCGTTGCCGTGGATGCGGCCCTTGTGGGCCTTACGGAATTTCGTGCGCTTGGGAGAAAGCATCGCTCGGCCCCTTTACTCGCGTTCGGAGCGCTCGGAGCGCTCGCGACGGTCGCGGCGATCGTGCCGCTCGCGGCGCGGTTCGCCGTCGGTCGACACCGGCTCGGTACCCATGCGCTTGTCCTGCGCCATCGGGTCATGAGCCATGACCTCGCCCTTGAACACCCACACCTTGACACCGCAGGTGCCATAGGTGGTCTTGGCAGTGCCCACACCGTAGTCGATGTCGGCACGCAGGGTGTGCAGCGGAACGCGGCCTTCGCGGTACCACTCCATGCGGGCGATTTCCGCACCGCCGAGACGGCCCGAGCAGTTGATCCGGATGCCCTGGGCGCCCAGACGCATGGCGGACTGCACGGCGCGCTTCATGGCGCGACGAAATGCCACACGGCGCTCGAGCTGGCTGGCGATGTTCTCGGCGATGAGGCGAGCGTCGATTTCCGGCTTGCGGATTTCGACGATGTTCAGGCTCACCTCGCTGCCGGTCATCTTCGACAGCTCAAGACGCAGCTTCTCGATGTCCGCGCCCTTCTTGCCGATCACCACGCCCGGACGAGCCGAGTGAATGGTGATGCGGGCCTTCTTGGCCGGACGTTCGATGACGACGCGCGAGCAACCGGCCTGCTGCAGGCGACCCTGCAGATAGCCACGCAGCTTCAGGTCCTGGTGCAGCAGATTGGCGTAGTCGCGCTTGGCGAACCAACGGCTGTCCCAGGTCCGGTTGATGCCGAGGCGCAGCCCGATCGGATTGATTTTCTGACCCATTACTCGGCCCCCTCGGCAACGGCGGCGTCACGCTCGCGGACGATGATCGTCAGGTTGCTGAACAGCTTCTCGACCCGGGCGCCACGACCGCGGGCACGGGCGTGGAAGCGCTTCATCACCAGAGCGCGACCGACCGTCGCCGACGACACGTACAGACGGTCGACGTCGAGCTGGTGGTTGTTCTCGGCGTTCGCGATCGCGGCCTGCAGAACCTTCTTCACTTCGCCGGCGATGCGGCGCTTGGAGAAGGTCAGCTCGGCCACGGCACGGCTGGCATCCATGTTCCGGATGAGCTGGGCGACGAGGTTGAGCTTCAGCGGGCTGGTGCGGATCATCGGATTGCGGGCCAGAGCCTCGTTCTCCGCGATCCGGCTGGGATTGGCAGACTTGCCCATGGCTTACTTCCTCTTCGCCTTCTTGTCCGCCGCGTGGCCATAGAAGGTCCGCGTCGGAGCGAACTCGCCGAACTTGTGACCGATCATGTGCTCGGTAACCAGAACCGGCAGGAACTTGTGGCCGTTGTAGACGCCGAACGTCAGACCGACGAACTGCGGCAGGATGGTCGAACGACGCGACCAGATCTTGATGATCTCGTTGCGGCCCGAAGCCCGGCTCTTGTCCGCCTTCTTCAGCAGATAGCCGTCGACGAACGGGCCCTTCCAAACGGAGCGTGCCATCGTTCGACCTCCTTACTTCGAATGACGGCGGCGCAGGATCAGGCCATCCGTCTTCTTGTTGTGACGAGTCTTCTTGCCCTTGGTCGGCTTGCCCCACGGCGTGACCGGATGACGGCCGCCCGAGGTGCGACCCTCACCACCACCGTGCGGGTGGTCGATCGGATTCATGGCGACGCCACGGACCGACGGACGCTTGCCCAGCCAGCGGTTGCGACCGGCCTTGCCAAGGTTGGTGTTCATCTGGTCCGGGTTGGACACGGCACCCAGGGTGGCCATGCACTCGCCACGAACCATGCGCAGCTCGCCGGACGGCAGCTTCAGCTGGGCGTAGCCGCCGTCGCGGCCGACCAGCTGCAGGTAGGTGCCGGCGGAACGAGCCACCTGACCACCCTTGCCGGCCTTCAGCTCGACGTTGTGCACGATCGAACCGACCGGGATGTTCTTCAGCGGCATCGCGTTGCCGGGCTTCACGTCGGTGCGCTCGCCGGAGATCACGGTGTCGCCGACCTTCAGGCGCTGCGGCGCCAGGATGTAGGACAGGGTCCCATCCTGATACTTGATCAGCGCAATGAAGGCCGTGCGGTTCGGATCGTATTCCAGCCGCTCGACGGTGGCCGGAACGTCGAACTTGCGACGCTTGAAGTCCACCAGACGGTAGGTACGCTTGTGACCGCCACCCATGCGGCGCGCAGTGATGCGGCCGGTGTTGTTGCGGCCACCAGACTTGGTCAGGCCCTCGGTGAGGGTCTTGACCGGCTTGCCCTTCCACAGCTCCGAGCGGTCGACAATGACCAGCTGGCGGAGCGAGGGAGTAATCGGGCGGTATTGCTTCAGAGCCATCGGATCACACTCCCGCTCAGATGCCCGTGGTCACGTCGATCTTGTTACCCTCGGCGAGGGTGACGACGGCCTTCTTGAAGTCCGAGCGACGGCCGATGGTGCCGCGGAACCGCTTGGTCTTGCCCTTGGAAACCAGGGTGTTGACCGCGGTCACCTTGACGTTGAAGAGACCTTCAACGGCGGCCTTGATCTCCGGCTTGGAGGCCGTGAGCGGCACGCGGAACGTGACCTGGTTATGCTCCGACACCAACGTCGACTTCTCGGTGATGACGGGAGCGAGGATCAGGTCGTACATCCGCTCCTGGCTCACCGCAGGTTTCGACTGCTTGCTCATTTCAGGCGAGCCTCCAGTTGCTCGACCGCGTTGCGGGTCAGGACCAGCGTGTCGCGGCGGAGAATGTCGTAGACGTTCGCACCCTGCTCCGGCAGCACGTCGATCAGCGGGATGTTGCGCGAAGCCTTGGCGAAGTTGTCGTCCAGGTTCGAGCCATCGATGATCAGCGCCGAAGTCAGGCCGAGGGTGGCGAGACGGGCCGCCAGCTCCTTGGTCTTGTGCGTCTCGGCGGCCGCGGCCTCCAGGACGATCAGCTTGCCCTCGGCGGCCTTGGCCGACAGGGCGGTCTTGAGCGCCAGCTTGCGGACCTTCTTGGTCAGGTCGTGGGCGTGCGAACGCACCACCGGCCCGAAGATGGTCGCACCGCCGCGGAACTGCGGCGAACGGATGGAGCCCTGACGAGCGCGGCCGGTGCCCTTCTGCCCATAGGGCTTCTTGGTCGTGCCGCTGATCTCGCTGATGCCCTTGGTCTTGTGGTTACCGGAGCGGCGCTTGGCCAGCTGCCAGTTCACCATGCGGGCCAGCAGGTCGGTGCGGGCCGGCAGACCGAACACGGCGTCCGACAGCTCGATCTCGCCGACGGCTTCGTTGTTCAGATTCTTGATCGTGGCCTTCATGGCGCTCACTCCTGCGTCTCGGCCGGGGCTTCCGCCGCCGGAGCAGTCTTGATGCCGGCCGGGAAGGGCAGGCCTTCCGGAGCCTTCTTCTTGACGGCGTCACGGATGCGCAGCCAGCCGCCCTCGGCGCCGGGGACGGCACCCTTGAGCAGGATCAGACCACGGGCTTCGTCGACGGACACGACCTGAAGGTTCAGGACCGTGACCCGCTCGTCGCCGAGATGACCGGCCATCTTCTTGTTCTTGAAGACCTTGCCGGGATCCTGACGGTTACCCGTCGAACCGTGCGAGCGGTGCGACACCGACACGCCGTGCGTGGCGCGCAGACCACCGAAGTTCCAGCGCTTCATCGCACCGGCAAAGCCCTTGCCGATGGAGGTGCCGGTGACGTCGACGAACTGGCCGGCGACGAAGTGCGACACCGACAGCTCGGCACCGACCTCGATCAGGGCATCGGCATCGACGCGGAACTCGACAAGCTTGCGCTTGGGCTCCACACGCGCCTTGGCGAAATGCCCGCGCTCAGGCTTGTTGACGTTCTTGACCTTGATGGCGCCCGCGCCGAGCTGGACGGCGGTGTAGCCATCCTTTTCCTCGGTGCGAACGGCGACGACCTGGCAGCTGTCGACTTTCAGCACAGTGACCGGAACATGCTGGCCGTCGTCCGTGAAGACGCGGGTCATGCCGACCTTCTGCGCGATCAAACCGGATCGCATTGTTCTTTATCTCCTGACCAGGGACATCCGATTACCGGAGAGGTCCCTTACCAACCAAAATCAGAGCTTGATCTCGACATCGACGCCGGCGGCGAGGTCGAGCTTCATGAGCGCATCCACGGTCTGCGGCGTCGGATCGACGATGTCGAGCAGGCGCTTGTGGGTGCGGATCTCGAACTGCTCGCGCGACTTCTTGTCGATGTGCGGCGAACGGTTCACGGTGAACTTTTCGATGTGCGTCGGCAGGGGGATCGGGCCCCGCACGCGCGCGCCGGTCCGCTTGGCGGTGTTGACGATCTCGCTGGTCGACTGGTCGAGCACGCGATGATCGAACGCCTTCAGACGGATGCGGATGTTCTGGCTGTCCATGTCCAAACGTCCCTTGCACCTTCTAGCGATGACGCGGACGCGTCACCGGAACTCCACGAGCTAGCTTCGGGGCATCGCCGACAGCGCAAGGCCGCGCGCCGAACCACCGAAACGGGGGCCGACGGGCGACACTGTGACCGATGCGACGGGCCGATACGAAAAAGAACATCCCCTGCGCGAGAAGCGCTGAGGGGATGCTCCGATCAGCAGACGGCGCGCCTCCCGTGGGGGCGCGCCGTGCCGTTCGTCTCGGGCTGCGTCTAGGCCGAAGCTGCCTACCACCAACCCAAAATCCAGAGGGCGTAATCTCTAGGCGTTCAGCGCCCGCGTGTCAATCCTGAATCTCCCCCCGGATCGGAGGAAGCTGGGTTGACAGGCGGACGGCTCCGAACACCGACGCCCGATGGCTAGAACCGGGCGGGCCCGCCCTTCCTGCTCGCACAGGGAAGACGGCCCGTCTCTTACATCCGACGGCGGGATCGCTCCCGCCGCCCTACCCGTCCACCTCCGGCGACCGCCTGGCGGCGGCTGCCGGAGGGGTCATCACTCGACGATCTTGGCAACGACGCCGGCGCCGACGGTGCGGCCGCCTTCGCGGATGGCGAAGCGCAGGCCTTCGTCCATGGCGATCGGGGCGATCAGCGTCACTTCCATGGCGACATTGTCGCCCGGCATCACCATCTCGACGCCTTCCGGCAGCGCCACCATGCCCGTCACGTCCGTCGTCCGGAAGTAGAACTGCGGACGGTAGTTCGTGAAGAACGGGGTGTGGCGGCCGCCCTCTTCCTTCGTCAGGATGTAGGCTTCGGCCTTGAACTTGGTGTGCGGGGTGATCGAACCCGGCTTGGCCAGAACCTGGCCGCGCTCGACGTCCTCACGCTTCGTGCCGCGCAGCAGAGCGCCGATGTTGTCGCCGGCTTGCCCGGAGTCGAGCAGCTTGCGGAACATTTCGACGCCGGTCACCGTCGTCTTGACCGTCGCCTTCAGCCCGACGATCTCGACTTCCTCGCCGACCTTCACGATGCCACGCTCGACACGGCCGGTCACAACCGTGCCGCGGCCCGAGATCGAGAACACGTCTTCGATCGGCATCAGGAACGGACGGTCGACCGGACGCTCCGGCTGCGGGATGTACTCATCGACCGTCTTCATCAGCGCCAGGACGGCGTCGCGGCCGATCTCCGGCTGACGGTCTTCCAGAGCGCACAGCGCCGAACCCTTGGTGATCGGAATGTCGTCGCCCGGGAACTGGTAGGACGACAGAAGCTCGCGAACTTCCAGCTCGACCAGCTCAAGCAGTTCCGGATCGTCGACCATGTCGACCTTGTTCATGAACACCACCAGCGCCGGAACGCCGACCTGGCGCGCCAGCAGGATGTGCTCGCGGGTCTGCGGCATCGGGCCGTCGGCGGCCGACACGACCAGGATCGCGCCGTCCATCTGGGCGGCGCCCGTGATCATGTTCTTCACGTAGTCGGCGTGGCCCGGGCAGTCGACGTGCGCGTAGTGGCGGTTCGACGTCTCGTACTCGACGTGCGCCGTCGAGATCGTGATGCCGCGCGCCTTCTCTTCCGGCGCCTTGTCGATCTGGTCGTAAGCGGTGAAGGTGGCGCCGCCGGACTCCGCCAGCACCTTCGTGATCGCCGCCGTCAGCGACGTCTTGCCGTGGTCGACGTGGCCGATCGTGCCAACGTTGCAGTGCGGCTTGTTCCGCTCGAACTTTGCCTTCGCCATGGGGTGGTCTCTCCGTTTCTCAATCGTTCCAGCGGTCTTCAGGCCACCTTGGCGCGGACGCCGTCCGCGATGGCCTGTGGCACCGGCTCATAATGGTCGAACTGCATGCTGTACTGCGCGCGGCCCTGACTCATGGAGCGCAGGGAATTCACATAGCCGAACATGGCCGCCAAGGGAACCAGTCCCGTGACGATTCGCGCGTTGCCGCGCTGGTCCATGCCGGTGATCTGTCCCCGGCGACCGTTCAGGTCGCCGATGACGTCGCCCATATAGTCGTCCGGCGTGATGATTTCGACCCGCATCAGCGGTTCCAACAGCGCCGGAGCGGCTTTTGTCATAGCCTCGCGGAAGGCGGTCCGTGCCGCGAGCTCGAAGGCGAGCGGCGAGGAGTCCACATCGTGCGCCTCGCCGCCGGTCAAGGTCGCCCTGACGTCCACCACCGGGTAGCCGGCGACGACACCGCTGTCCTTCGCGGCCTCCAGGCCCTTCTGCACGCCGGCCACGAACTCGCGCGGCAGGCCAGCCGCCCGGTTCTCGAAGACGAAGCCGGCACCGCGGTCCAGCGCCTCCAGCTTCAGCGTCACGCGCGCGAACTGGGCGCGGTCGCCGGTCTGCCGGGCGTGGACATGGTCGACCTCGGCCGAGCGCAGCACGGTCTCCCGATAGGCAACCTTGGGCGCGCCGACGGCCGCATCGACGCGGAACTCGCGCCTCATGCGGTCGACAATGATGTCGAGATGCAGTTCGCCCATGCCGCGGATCACGGTCTGGCCGCTTTCGCGGTCGACGGTGACCTGCAACGAGGGATCTTCGTGGCCGAGACGGTTCAATGCCGCCGCCATCTTGTCGTGGTCGGCGTCGGTGCGCGGCTCGACGACGATCTCGATTACGGGTTCGGGAACGTCCAGACGCTCCAGCACGATCGGCTTGGCAGGGTCGCACAACGTATCGCCGGTCGCCGTGTGCTCCAGACCGGCGAAGGCCACGATGTCGCCGGTGTGTGCGCGCTCGATCTCTTCACGGCTGTTGGCGTGCATCAACAGCATGCGGCCGATCTTCTCGCGCTCACCCTTGACCGGGTTCAGCAGCGAATCGCCGACGCTGACGGTACCGGAATAGATGCGGCAGAAGGTGAGGGTCCCGACATAGAGGTCGTTCATCACCTTGAAGGCGAGACCCGAGAAGGGCGCGCTGTCGTTGGCGGCCCGCTCTTCCGCCCGCTCGCCACCCACCGCATGGCCCGTCACCGCACCGATGTCATTCGGTGCCGGCAGATAGTCGACCACGGCGTCCAGCATCGGCTGGATGCCCTTGTTGCGGAAGGCGGACCCGCACAGCACGGGAACCATGGCGCCGGCAATCGTGCCCTTGCGGATCAACGCGCGCAGCGCGTCGGGCGTCGGCTCCTCGCCGCGCTCGAGATAGGCGGCCATCGCCGCCTCGTCGAGGTCGAGCACGGCGTCCAGAAGCGCCTGATGGGCGCTTGCAGCCGGTCCGGCCAGATCCTCGGGAATTTCGGTGTGCTGGAATTCGGCGCCGAGCGTTTCGGCCTTCCAGATCGTGGCGCGCATCGCAACCAGATCGACGATGCCGGAGAAGCCGGCCTCGCTGCCGATGGGAAGTTGAACGACCAGCGGCTTGACGCCCAGGCGGTCAGCCATCATGGCGACACAGCCGTCGAAGTCCGCGCCGACGCGGTCCATCTTGTTGACGAAGGCCATGCGCGGCACGCCGTACTTGTCGGCCTGCCGCCACACGGTCTCGGTCTGGGGCTCGACCCCCGCAACCGCGTCGAAGATGGCAACGGCGCCATCCAGAACGCGCAACGACCGCTCGACCTCGATGGTGAAATCCACGTGGCCGGGCGTATCGATGATGTTGATGCGGTGGTCGCGCCAGAAACAGGTCGTTGCCGCCGAGGTGATGGTGATGCCCCGCTCCTGCTCCTGCTCCATCCAGTCCATGACGGCGGTGCCGTCATTGACCTCGCCCATGCGATAGGACTTGCCGGTATAGAACAGGATACGCTCGGTCGTCGTCGTCTTGCCGGCATCGATGTGAGCCATGATGCCGATGTTGCGATAACGGTCGAGGGCGTGCGAGCGGGGCATGCAAAATCACCAGGACAGGCGTTAACCTTACCAGCGGTAGTGCGAGAACGCCTTGTTGGCTTCCGCCATACGGTGCGTATCTTCGCGCTTCTTCACGGCAGTGCCGCGCTGGCTGGCGGCGTCGAGCAACTCACCCGACAGACGCTCGGTCATGGTGTTTTCCGAGCGGGCGCGGGCGGCGCTGATCAGCCAACGAATCGCCAGGGCCTGGGCGCGATCCGAACGGACCTCGACCGGAACCTGATAGGTCGCACCACCGACGCGACGCGAACGCACTTCGAGGTGCGGCTTCACGTTGGCGAGGGCGTCGTGGAAGACCTGAACGGGATCGTTCTTGGTCTTGACCTCGATGCGGCCGAGGGCCCCATAGACGATGCTTTCAGCCGACGACTTCTTGCCGTCAAACATCAGGCAGTTCATGAACTTCGTCAGGACGCGGTCGCCATACTTGGCGTCCGGCAGGACTTCACGCTTCTCGGCGCGATGACGACGGGACATCGTGAGTTCTCCTTACTTCGGACGCTTCGCGCCGTACTTCGAACGACGCTGCTTACGATCCTTGACGCCCTGGGTATCCAGCGTGCCGCGAATGATGTGGTAGCGAACGCCGGGAAGATCCTTCACACGACCGCCGCGGATCATGACCACCGAGTGTTCCTGGAGGTTGTGGCCCTCACCAGGGATGTAGCTCGTCACCTCGAAGCCGTTCGTCAGACGAACGCGGGCGACCTTACGGAGCGCCGAGTTCGGCTTCTTCGGGGTGGTGGTGTAGACGCGAGTGCAGACGCCACGCTTCTGCGGGCAGGCCTCCATCGCGGGAACCTTGTTGCGCGCGGCCAACGGCTCGCGCGGCTTACGGATCAACTGGTTGATCGTCGGCATATCTGCCCTTCATCCCTTCAAGATCACTCGGCCGGACGAGCCGGACGAAGCAAAAGCCCGCCTGCGAAACGTTGCCGTTCCGAGCGGGCTGAATGAGCGAAAGCCGACCGGAGGACTCCGATCGGCGGGATCGGTGGATTCAAGCGGACGCACGGAGAGCCCGGGCGGCCTTTGAAGTTCGCGGACTTTAGGGAAAGGCCGGAAGAGAGTCAAGGACGGTATTAATGCTTGCGGGTGCCCCGACTCGCAATACGCAAGGCCCAAAGAAAAAGGGGCGCGTCCCCTGCGGAACGCGCCCCCTTCCCTACTCGATCACTCCGGCGGATCAGGCCGCGGAGCTTTCCTCGCCCGGGGTCGGCAGGGCCGGAGTTTCCTCCGGCGCGCCGGCCTCCAGGGCCGCCTCGCGGTCACGCTCGGCGGCGATCAGCTTCAGCCGGTTCACCACCGAGCCCGTGCCGGCCGGGATCAGACGGCCGACGATGACGTTCTCCTTGAGGCCTTCCAGATTGTCGACCTTGCCGCCGACGGCCGCTTCCGTGAGGACGCGGGTGGTTTCCTGGAACGACGCAGCCGAGATGAAGGAGCGCGTCTGCAGGCTGGCCTTGGTGATGCCCTGGAGAACCGGGTGGCCGTGCGCCGGCTGCAAGCCTTCCGCAACGGTCTTCTCGTTCTCCTCGTCGAACTCCTGACGGTCGACCTGCTCGCCCACCAGGAAGGTGGTCTCGCCAGCGTCGGTGATCTCGACCTTCTGCAGCATCTGGCGAACGATCACCTCGATGTGCTTGTCGTTGATCTTCACGCCCTGCAGTCGATAGACGTCCTGGATTTCGTTGATCAGGTAGTCGGCCAAGGCCTCCACACCCATCACCGCCAGGATGTCGTGCGGCACCGGGTTGCCGTCCATCAGCAGATCGCCGCGTTCGACATAGTCACCCTCCTGCACGGAGATGTGCTTGCCCTTCGGGATCAGATACTCCTTCTCGTCACCGCTCTCGTCGTTGCGGACGACGATGCGGCGCTTGGTCTTGTAATCCTTACCGAATTCGACGCGGCCGCTCATCTCCGAGATGATGGCGAAGTCCTTCGGACGACGCGCCTCGAACAGCTCGGCCACGCGCGGCAGACCGCCGGTGATGTCGCGGGTCTTGGACGACTCGCGGGGGATACGCGCCAGCACGTCGCCGGCCCGGACCTCGGCACCATTCTCCACCGACAGGATGGCGTCCACCGACATGAAGTAGCGGGCTTCCAGTCCGTTCGGCAGGGTGATCAACTCGCCGCGGTCGTCCACCAGCGCGATGCGCGGCTTCAGATCGGCACCGCGCGGCTGCTGGCGCCAGTCGACCACCACCTTGGAGCTGATGCCGGTGGCCTCGTCCATCACCTCGCGCATGGAGATACCCTCCACGAGGTCGATGTAGCGGGCGGTACCGGCGCGCTCGGTGATGATCGGCAGGGTGTAGGGGTCCCACTCGGCCAGCTTGGCGCCGCGCTCGACCTTCACGCCCTCGTCGGCCAGCAGCTTGGCACCGTACGGCACGCGGTGACGCGCCCGCTCGCGGCCCTGCTCGTCGAGCAGGATCACTTCGGTGCTGCGGCCCATGACGACCGGAATGCCCGAGGAGTTCATGACGACGTTGCGGTTGTTGATCCGCACAGTCGCTTCGAACGCCGCCTCGATCTGGCTCTGCTCGGCACCGCGCTGCGCCGCACCACCGATGTGGAAGGTACGCATCGTCAGCTGGGTACCCGGCTCGCCGATCGACTGCGCCGCGATGACGCCGACCGCTTCGCCGGTGTTGACCAGCGTGCCGCGGGCCAAGTCACGGCCGTAGCACTTGGCGCAGACGCCGTCGCGGGTCTCGCAGGTCAGGACCGAGCGGATCTTGACCGAGTCGATGCCCGACCGCTCGATGCGGTCGACCGTCGGCTCGTCGATCAGGCCGGCGTCCTCGACGATCAGCTCGCCGTTCAGCGGGTCGATCACCGCCCCAACCACGGTGCGGCCGAGGATGCGGTCGCCCAGCGGACTGATGACCTCGCCACCGTCGATCACCGCCTTGACGGTGATGCCGCGCTCGGTGCCGCAATCATGCTCGACGATGATGGCGTCCTGCGCGACATCGACCAGACGGCGGGTGAGGTAACCGGAGTTCGCCGTCTTCAAGGCGGTATCGGCCAGACCCTTGCGGGCGCCGTGGGTGGAGTTGAAGTACTCCAGCACGGTCAGGCCTTCCTTGAAGTTCGAGATGATCGGCGTCTCGATGATCTCGCCCGACGGCTTGGCCATCAGGCCGCGCATGCCGGCCAGCTGACGGATCTGCGCGGCGGAACCACGCGCACCGGAGTGGGCCATCATGTACACCGAGTTGACCGGCTTGCCGGCTTCGGTGGTCGAGATCGCCTTCATCATCTCGGAGGCGACCTTCTCGGTGCATTCCGACCAGACGTCGACAACCTTGTTGTACTTCTCGCCCTGGGTGATCAGGCCGTCGAGATACTGCTGCTCGAACTCCTTCACCCGCTCCTTCGACTCGTTGACCAGCTTTTCCTTAGCGACGGGAATGACCATGTCGTCCTTGCCGAAGGAGATGCCGGCGCGGCAAGCGTGGCCGAAGCCGAGCTTCATCAGGCGATCGGCGAAGATCACCGTCTCCTTCTGACCGCAGTGGCGATAGACGGCGTCGATGACGTTGCCGACGTCCTTTTTGGTCAGGACGCGGTTGATCAGCGAGAACGGCACCTTCGGGTGGCGCGGCAGCAGCTCCGACAGGAGCATGCGGCCCGGCGTCGTCTCGACGATGCTGATCAGCTCGTTGCCTTCGTCGTCCACACCGACATAGCGCGCCTTGATCTTCGCATGGATCGACAGAACCTTGGCGTTCAGCGCCTGCTCGATTTCCGAGACGTTGGCGAACACCATGTTCTCGCCCTTCTCGCTCGGGCGATCCATCGAGATGTAATAGATGCCGAGCACGATGTCCTGAGACGGCACGATGATCGGCTTGCCGTTGGCGGGCGACAGGATGTTGTTGGTCGACATCATCAGGACGCGCGCTTCCAACTGGGCCTCAAGGCTCAGCGGGACGTGCACGGCCATCTGGTCGCCGTCGAAATCGGCGTTGAAGGCGGTGCAGACCAGCGGGTGCAGCTGGATCGCCTTGCCTTCGATCAGCGTCGGCTCGAACGCCTGGATGCCGAGACGGTGCAGCGTCGGCGCACGGTTCAGCATCACCGGATGCTCGCGGATGACCTCTTCCAGGATATCCCACACCTCGGGACGCTCCTTCTCGACCATCCGCTTCGCGGCCTTGATGGTGGAGGCGAGGCCATACAGTTCCAGCTTGGCGTAGATGAAGGGCTTGAACAGCTCCAGCGCCATCTTCTTCGGCAGGCCGCACTGGTGCAGCTTCAGCTCCGGACCGACGACGATGACCGAACGGCCGGAATAGTCGACGCGCTTGCCGAGCAGGTTCTGACGGAAGCGGCCCTGCTTGCCCTTCAGCATGTCCGACAGCGACTTCAGCGGACGCTTGTTGGCGCCGGTGATGACGCGGCCACGGCGGCCGTTGTCGAACAGAGCGTCGACGGCCTCCTGCAGCATGCGCTTCTCGTTGCGGACGATGATGTCCGGCGCCTTCAACTCGATCAGCCGCTTCAGACGGTTGTTGCGGTTGATGACGCGGCGGTACAGGTCGTTCAGGTCGGACGTGGCGAAACGGCCGCCGTCGAGCGGGACCAGCGGACGCAGTTCAGGCGGGATCACCGGAATCACTTCCAGGATCATCCACTCGGGGCGCGACTGCGAGGCCAGGAAGGCGTCGATCAGCTTGAGGCGCTTGACCAGCTTCTTGCGCTTGGCTTCGGAGTTGGTGTCGCGCAGATCCTCACGGCAGCGCTTCTTCTCCTCGTCGAGGTCGAGCGCGGACAGCATGATGCGCAGCGCTTCGGCACCGATCGACGCGGTGAAGGCGTCCTCGCCGTACTCGTCCTGCGCGTTCATGAACTCTTCCTCGTTCAGCAGCGAATGCAGCTTGAGCGGGGTGAGGCCGGGCTCGATGACGACGTAGTTTTCGAAATAGAGGATGCGCTCCAGATCCTTGAGCGTCATGTCGAGCAGCAGACCGATGCGGCTCGGCAGCGACTTCAGGAACCAGATGTGGGCGACCGGGGACGCCAGCTCGATGTGGCCCATGCGCTCGCGCCGGACCTTCGACAGCGTGACCTCGACGCCGCACTTCTCGCAGATGATGCCGCGATACTTCATGCGCTTGTACTTGCCGCACAAGCACTCGTAGTCCTTGATCGGGCCGAAGATGCGGGCACAGAACAGGCCGTCGCGCTCCGGCTTGAAGGTGCGGTAGTTGATGGTTTCCGGCTTCTTGATCTCGCCGTAGGACCAGGACCGGATCCGCTCGGGGCTCGCGATCTGGATGCGGATCTGATCGAAGCTCTGCGGCCCCTGAACCTGGCCGAAAATGTTCATCAACTCATTCATGACCGTCTCCCGCTGGCATCGCCGCGTTGTCGGTTAAAAGCAGTGCAATGCCCCGGAACGGCGCGCATGCGCCGGTCCGGGGCCTGGGTCACGTCAGACCGGCTCAGTAGTCCCGCTGGTTCAGTTCGACATTCAGGCCGAGCGAGCGCAGCTCCTTGACCAGCACGTTGAACGACTCCGGAATGCCGGCCTCGAAGTTGTCGTCGCCGCGGACGATGGCTTCGTAGACCTTGGTGCGGCCGGACACGTCGTCCGACTTCACCGTCAGCATTTCCTGCAGCGTGTAGGCGGCGCCGTAGGCTTCGAGCGCCCAGACCTCCATCTCACCGAAGCGCTGACCGCCGAACTGGGCCTTGCCGCCCAGCGGCTGCTGCGTGACCAGCGAGTAGGGACCGATCGACCGGGCGTGGATCTTGTCGTCCACGAGGTGGTGCAGCTTCAGCATGTAGATGTAGCCGACGGTGACCTTGCGGTCGAAGGTCTCGCCGGTACGGCCGTCCACCAGCGTCGACTGGCCCGACCGGTCGAAGCCGGCGCGTTCCAGATGGACGCAGATGTCCTCCTCGCGGGCGCCGTCGAAGACCGGCGTCGCGAAGGGCACGCCCTTGCGCAGGTTCCCGCCCAGCTCCAGCAGTTCGCCGTCGGTCATGTCGGCGATGTCCTCGTTGTAGGTCACCTCGCCATACGCCGACTTCAGCGTGCCGCGCAGGGCCTCCAGCTGGGGAGCGCCTTCGGCCTTCTGGCGGATCGCCAGACGGTACTGGTCGACCGCACGGCCGATCTGCTTGCCGAGACCCGACGCCGCCCAACCGAGGTGGGTTTCCAGGATCTGACCGACGTTCATGCGCGACGGCACGCCCAGCGGGTTCAGCACCAGATCGACGGGGGTGCCGTCTTCCAGGTAGGGCATGTCCTCCTGCGGGATGATGCGCGAGACGACACCCTTGTTGCCGTGACGGCCGGCCATCTTGTCGCCCGGCTGCAGCTTGCGCTTCACCGCGACGAAGACCTTGACCATCTTCATGACGCCCGGCGGCAGCTCGTCACCGCGCTGCAGCTTGTCGACCTTGTTCTCGAAGCGGTCCTGCAGGGCCTTGATCGAGTCGTCGAACACCTTCGCCAGGTTCTCGACGGTCTCCATCACCTGCTCGTCGGCGATGGCGATCTGGCGCCACAGACCCTTCGACAGGCCGGCCAGCACCTCGTCGGTCAGCACCGTGCCGCCCTTCATGCCCTTCGGGCCGGACTGCGCGGTCTGGCCGATCAGCACTTCCTTCAGGCGGGTGTAGAAGCTGCGCTCCAGGATGCCGCGCTCGTCGTCGCGGTCCTTGGCCAGCTTCTCGATCTCGGCGCGTTCGATGGCGAGAGCGCGCTCGTCCTTGTCGACGCCGCGGCGGCTGAACACGCGGACCTCGACGATGGTGCCGACCACACCCGGCGGCAGGCGCAGCGAGGTATCGCGAACGTCGGAAGCCTTCTCGCCGAAGATGGCGCGCAGCAACTTCTCTTCCGGCGTCATCGGGCTTTCGCCCTTCGGCGTCACCTTGCCGACCAGAATGTCGCCCGGACGGACTTCGGCGCCGATATAGACGATGCCGGCCTCGTCGAGGTTCTTGAGAGCTTCCTCACCCACGTTCGGAATGTCGCGGGTGATTTCCTCCTGGCCCAGCTTGGTGTCGCGGGCCATGACCTCGAACTCCTCGATGTGGATCGAGGTGAAGACGTCGTCCTTGACGATGCGCTCGTTGATGAGGATCGAATCCTCGAAGTTGTAGCCGTTCCACGGCATGAACGCGACGAGCACGTTCCGGCCGAGCGCCAGCTCGCCCAGATCGGTCGACGGACCGTCGGCCACGATGTCGCCGGCGTTCACCCGGTCACCGACCTTCACCAGCGGACGCTGGGTGATGCAGGTGTTCTGGTTGGAACGCTGGAACTTCAGCAGGTTGTAGATGTCGACGCCCGGCGCCGTGCTGTCCGAGCTGTCGGTCGCACGGACGACGATGCGGGTGGCGTCGACCTGGTCGACGATGCCCGAGCGCTTGGCGACGATGGTCACGCCGCTGTCGCGGGCGACGGTCGCCTCCATGCCGGTGCCGACCAGCGGGGCGTCGGCCTTGACCAGCGGCACCGCCTGACGCTGCATGTTCGAGCCCATCAGCGCGCGGTTGGCGTCGTCGTTCTCGAGGAACGGGATCAGCGCCGCGGCGACGGACACCAGCTGCTTCGGCGACACGTCGATCAGGTCGATGGCTTCCGGCCGGAACATCAGGTATTCGCCGCCCTGGCGGCAGGAGACCAGATCGGCGGCGAAGCTGTTGTCCGCGTTCAGTTCGGCGTTCGCCTGGGCGACGACGTAGCGGCCCTCCTCCATCGCCGACAGATAGACCACCTCGTTGGTGACCTTGCCGTCGATGACCTTGCGGTAGGGGCTCTCGATGAAGCCGTACTGGTTCACGCGGGCATAGGTCGCCAGCGAGTTGATCAGACCGATGTTCGGACCTTCCGGCGTCTCAATCGGGCAGATGCGGCCGTAGTGCGTCGGGTGCACGTCGCGCACCTCGAAGCCGGCGCGCTCACGGGTCAGACCGCCCGGGCCCAGCGCCGAGAGACGACGCTTGTGCGTGATCTCGGACAGCGGGTTGGTCTGGTCCATGAACTGCGACAGCTGCGACGAGCCGAAGAACTCGCGCACGGCGGCGGCGGCCGGCTTGGCGTTGATCAGGTCGTGCGGCATCACCGTGTCGATCTCGACCGAGCTCATGCGCTCGCGGATCGCACGTTCCATGCGCAGCAGGCCGACGCGGTACTGGTTCTCCATCAGCTCGCCGACCGAGCGGACGCGGCGGTTGCCGAGATGGTCGATGTCGTCGATCTCGCCGCGGCCGTCCTTCAGGTTCACCAGAACCTTCAGGATCTCCAGGATGTCCTCCTTGCGGAGCACACGCATCTGGTCGTCGGTCTGGAAGTTCAGACGGGCGTTCATCTTGACGCGGCCGACGGCCGACAGGTCGTAGCGCTCGCTGTCGAAGAACAGGCCCGAGAACAGCGCCTCGGCCGATTCCAGGGTCGGCGGCTCGCCCGGACGCATGACGCGGTAGATGTCGATCAGCGCGTCTTCGCGGCTGGCGTTGCGGTCCGCGTTCATCGTGTTGCGGATGTAGGCGCCGACGTTCAGATGGTCGATCGCCAGCACCGGCAGCTCGTCGACGCCGGTCTTCTCCAGCTTGTCGAGATCGCTCGCCGACAGCTCGTCACCGGCTTCGAACAGGACTTCGCCCGTGCGCTCGTTGATGATGTCGACGGCGAGGTAGCGGCCGGTCAGCTCCTCGGTGGAGACCTGCTGCTCGGTCAGGCCGGCCTCGACCAGCTTCTTGATGACGCGCGGAGTCATCTTGGTGCCGGCCTCGGCGACGATGGCGCCGGTGGCGGCATCCACGAGGTCGGAGATCAGCTTGACGCCCTTCATCCGCTCGGCGCTGAACGGGGTCTTCCAACCGCCGGCCGACCGGGTGTAGGTGATCGTATCGTAGAAGTAGTTGAGGATCTCTTCCTTGGCCATGCCCTGCGCCTCATAAGGCAGCAGGTCCTTGCGGTTGGCCTTGCGCTCGG
Organism: Azospirillum sp. A23; assembly: GCF_042938965.1. Classification (NCBI taxonomy): domain Bacteria; kingdom Pseudomonadati; phylum Pseudomonadota; class Alphaproteobacteria; order Rhodospirillales; family Azospirillaceae; genus Azospirillum; species Azospirillum sp. A23. The sequence goes on from NZ_CP170667.1 coordinate 2,110,280, forward strand.
CGCGCAGCGCCTCGGTCTCCGCGCCGTCCAGGGCGAACAGCAGCGTGGTGGCCGGCAGCTTGCGGCGGCGGTCGATGCGGACGTAGACGAGATCCTTGGCGTCGAACTCGAAGTCGAGCCAGGAACCGCGGTAGGGGATGACGCGGGCGGCGAACAGATACTTGCCCGACGCGTGGGTCTTGCCCTTGTCATGGTCGAAGAAGACGCCCGGGCTGCGGTGCATCTGCGAGACGATGACGCGCTCGGTGCCGTTGATGACGAAGGTGCCGTTGGCCGTCATCAGGGGCATGTCGCCCATGTAGACGTCCTGCTCCTTGATGTCGCGGATCGAACGGAGGCCGGTGTCCTCCTCGACGTCGAACACGGACAGACGCAGGGTCACCTTCAGCGGGGCGGCGAAGGTCATGCCGCGCTGCTGGCATTCCTCGACGTCGTATTTCGGCTGCTCAAGCTCGTACTTGACGAAATCCAGCACCGCGCGGTCGGAGAAGTCCTTGATCGGGAAGACCGACTTGAAGACTTCCTGCAGGCCCAGATTCGCCCGCTTTTCCGGGGCGACGTCCATTTGCAGGAAGTGATCGTAGGAGCTGCGCTGCACCTCGATGAGGTTGGGCATCTGGGTGACTTCCGGGATGCGCCCGAAGCTCTTCCGAACACGTTTACGACCCGTAAAGGATTTGGCCATGGATGTCCCCAAACGTCTGTACGTGATGCGCGTTATACCGACCGTTCAACCGACCGTAGGATCGAGCCGACTCGTGTCGACCGGTCCCGAGGGCGCCCGCGCGGGCCATCCCCATGATGGGGACGGAAAGAGCCGGGCCGGGCAAGCCCGGTCCGGCGGAAGGCAGAAAATGCCGTGCGGCGGCCGGTCCCCTAGGGAACCGACCGCCGTCCGGCTTGGTACTGTGTGATCCGTACGCAACAAGGTCTTACTTAATATCGACCTTGGCGCCGGCTTCTTCAAGCTGCTTCTTGATCTTGGCGGCCTCGTCCTTCGTGGCGCCTTCCTTGACCGGCTTCGGAGCGCCCTCGACCAGGTCCTTGGCTTCCTTCAGGCCCAGGCCGGTGATCGCGCGGACTTCCTTAATCACGTTGATCTTCTTGTCGCCGGCATCGGCGAGGATCACCGTGAACTCGGTCTGCTCTTCGGCCGGAGCGGCAGCGGCAGCGGCCGGGCCGGCAGCGGCGACGGCCACCGGAGCGGCGGCGGAGACGCCCCACTTCTCTTCGAGGAGCTTCGACAGCTCGGCGGCTTCCAGGACGGTCAGGGCCGACAGATCGTCGACGAGCTTCTGCAGATCAGCCATGTTACTACTCCAAACGACTTGAGTTCTGGGGATGTAAAAAACGAGTGACTAGGCCTGGTTAGGCCGCCGCCTCGTCGTCCTTCTTCGCGTAGGCAGCAAGCACGCGGGCGACCTGGCCGCCCGGAGCCTGGAGGACACCGGCGATACGGGTCGCCGGGGTCTGGATCATGCCCACGAGGCGGCCACGCAGTTCGTCCAGCGACGGGAGCGAGGCGAGGGCCTTGACCCCCTCCGCGTCCAGAATCTGGGTGCCGAGGCTGGCGCCGACGATCTTGAGCTTCTCGTTGGTCTTCGCGTAGTCGGCCACCACCTTGGCAGCCGCAACGGGATCCTTCGAGTAGGCGATCGCCGTCGGTCCCTTGAAGAGACCGTCCAGACCTTCGAACTGCGTCCCCTGAAGGGAACGACGGGCGAGCCGGTTCTTCGTCACTTTGAAGCTGGCGCCAGCAGCCCGAACCTTCGCACGCAGGTCGGTGACTTCCTTCACCGTCAGGCCCAGATGGTGGGTGACCACCACCAGGCCCGTGTCCTGGAGCTTCGATTGCAGAGCCGCGATCGTCGCTTCTTTTTGTGTACGATCCACGGATCGCCTCCTTGCACAGAGGTGTACATGGACCCCCGTCCCCGAAGGGCCGGAGGTCCGGCGAACCTGTCCCAGAAGTCAAGCCGTTCCTGAACCGGTTCCCGTCGCGCATGACGGCGGGGCCGGAGGGGTAAACGGGTTCAACTCCTGTCTGCGCGGGTGAATTTTAAGCTCTTCCCTCTCCTTGCGGTCGGGGACGGGCACCAGCGGTCTCGGACAGGGGTGGGCGGGTGTCCTCGGGGTTTCCCCCTCAGGCGGTCCGCCCGGACGCCGCCACTGCCCGAGAGCAGACGGCGGCGAAACGGGTCGTCAGGCGGCGGCCGGAGCCGACACGCTGGAGAGGTCGAGCTTCAGGCCCGGGCCCATCGTCGACGAGAGCGAGACCTTCAGCAGGTACTGGCCCTTGGCGCCGGTCGGCTTGGCACGGGTGATGGCATCGACGAAGGCGCGAATGTTCTGGACCAGCGCCTCTTCCGAGAAGCTGACCTTGCCCACGCCGGCGTGGATGATGCCGGTCTTCTCCGCACGGAACTCCACCGCGCCGGCCTTGGCGGCCTTCACGGCGCCGGCGACGTCGGGGGTCACGGTGCCCAGCTTCGGGTTCGGCATCAGGCCGCGCGGGCCCAGCACCTTACCGAGCTTGCCGACCACGCCCATCATGTCGGGCGAGGCGATGCAGCGATCGAAGTTGATGTTGCCGGCCAGGATCTGTTCGGCCAGATCGTCGCCACCGACAACGTCGGCGCCGGCGGCCAGAGCCTCATCGACCTTGGCGCCACGGGCGAACACCGCCACGCGGACGGTCTTGCCGGTGCCGTTCGGCAGGTTCACGACGCCGCGGACCATCTGGTCGGCGTGGCGCGGATCGATGCCGAGGTTCATCGCGATTTCGATCGTCTCGTCGAACTTGGCCTTGGCGGCACCCTTCACCAGGGTGACGGCCTCTTCCAGCGAGTAGAAGGAATCGCGGTTAACGGTCTTGTAGGCGTCGGTCAGACGCTTGCCCAGCTTCGCCATAGGATCAGCCCTCCACCACTTCGAGGCCCATCGAGCGGGCGGAGCCGGCGATCATGCTCGCGGCGGCTTCGACGTCGTGCGCGTTCAGGTCGGCCATCTTCTTCTGGGCGATCTCGCGGATCTGCGAGGTCGTGACCTGGCCGACGAAACCGCCCTTGCCGGGGGTCGTCGAACCCTTGTCCTTGCCCGAAGCCTTCTTGAGGAAGTAGCTGACCGGCGGGGTCTTCGTCACGAAGGTAAAGGTGCGGTCGCCGTAGGCGGTGATGACCACGGGAATCGGCATGCCGACTTCCAGGTCCGCCGTCTTGGCGTTGAACGCCTTGCAGAACTCCATGATGTTCAGGCCGCGCTGACCGAGCGCCGGGCCGATGGGCGGCGACGGGTTGGCCTTGCCGGCCGGCACCTGCAGCTTGATGTAACCGACGATTTTCTTCGCCATCTCACAACCTCCTGGTACGACGTCTCACGCACTTGACCGGATGGTCCGGCGCGGCGCCGCGGGGTTTTGCGGTTCGGCCATGGCGAGCCTCCCGCAACAGAATGGAGCCACCGATGCAAGCACCGGCAGCTCCGACTCATAAACTTTGGAACCTTGCGATCAGATCTTTTCGACCTGCGTGTATTCCAGCTCGACCGGCGTGGAGCGACCGAAGATCGAAACCGCCACCTTGAGGCGGGACTTCTCTTCGTCGACTTCCTCGACGACACCATTGAACGAAGTGAAGGGACCGTCGCTCACTCGCACCTGCTCGCCCACCTCGAAGGTGATCGAGGGCTTGGGGCGCTCAAAGCCTTCCTGCACCTGATGGATGATCCGCTCGGCTTCGCGCTGGGAGATCGGCTGCGGCTTGCCGCCACCGCCCAGGAAGTCCGTCACTTTAGGCGTGTTCTTCACCAGCGACCAGGATTCGTCGGTCAGGTCCATCTTGACGAGGACATAGCCGGGGAAGAACTTGCGCTCGGTGTTGATCTTGGAACCCCGGCGCACTTCGACCACTTCTTCGGTCGGGACCAGGATTTCCTCGAACTTATCTTCCAGACCCTTCTGAGCCGCTTTTTCGCGGATGGCCTGGGAGACCTTCTTTTCGAAACCCGAATAAACGTGAACGACGTACCAGCGCGCTGCCATGTATCAGCCTCCCAGCCCAAGGATCAAGCGAACGGCAACCGCCAGCACCTGATCGACGACGAGGAAGAACAGGGCGGCGAGCACGACCATGACGAACACCATGGCGGTCGTGATGCCGGTTTCCTTGCGGGTCGGCCAGGTGACCCTGGCTACCTCGCGGCGGACCTCGCGCGCGAATTCTGCGGGATTGACTTTAGCCATCGTGCGAACCGTGCGAGCTCCGGAGCGACTGTGTGGGCGCCGCTTTTACCCTAAACCGTTATTGGGACGGGATGGCAGGAGTGGAGGGGATCGAACCCCCAACCCCCGGTTTTGGAGACCGGTGCTCTACCAATTGAGCTACACTCCTATCTCCGTCCGGCCACACCTTTCGGCGTGGGAGGCCGCTTAAACCATTCTTTAGGCGGCGGTGTCAAGGCCTTTCGACCTGACTTTCGGAAGAACTTTCAAACCGGCACGCCGGAAGCTCGACCAAACTCTGTACGCGGATAAAACTCCCCCGCCGGACCGTGGTCCGGCGGGGGAGGCAGGCTTATAGCATCACTCGACGATCTTGGCAACGACGCCGGCGCCGACGGTGCGGCCGCCTTCGCGGATGGCGAAGCGCAGGCCTTCGTCCATGGCGATCGGGGCGATCAGCGTCACTTCCATGGCGACATTGTCGCCCGGCATCACCATCTCGACGCCTTCCGGCAGCGCCACCATGCCCGTCACGTCCGTCGTCCGGAAGTAGAACTGCGGACGGTAGTTCGTGAAGAACGGGGTGTGGCGGCCGCCCTCTTCCTTCGTCAGGATGTAGGCTTCGGCCTTGAACTTGGTGTGCGGGGTGATCGAACCCGGCTTGGCCAGAACCTGGCCGCGCTCGACGTCCTCACGCTTCGTGCCGCGCAGCAGAGCGCCGATGTTGTCGCCGGCTTGCCCGGAGTCGAGCAGCTTGCGGAACATTTCGACGCCGGTCACCGTCGTCTTGACCGTCGCCTTCAGCCCGACGATCTCGACTTCCTCGCCGACCTTCACGATGCCACGCTCGACACGGCCGGTCACAACCGTGCCGCGGCCCGAGATCGAGAACACGTCTTCGATCGGCATCAGGAACGGACGGTCGACCGGACGCTCCGGCTGCGGGATGTACTCATCGACCGTCTTCATCAGCGCCAGGACGGCGTCGCGGCCGATCTCCGGCTGACGGTCTTCCAGAGCGCACAGCGCCGAACCCTTGGTGATCGGAATGTCGTCGCCCGGGAACTGGTAGGACGACAGAAGCTCGCGAACTTCCAGCTCGACCAGCTCAAGCAGCTCCGGATCGTCGACCATGTCGACCTTGTTCATGAACACCACCAGCGCCGGAACGCCGACCTGGCGCGCCAGCAGGATGTGCTCGCGGGTCTGCGGCATCGGGCCGTCGGCGGCCGACACGACCAGGATCGCGCCGTCCATCTGGGCGGCGCCTGTGATCATGTTCTTCACGTAGTCGGCGTGGCCCGGGCAGTCGACGTGCGCGTAGTGGCGGTTCGACGTCTCGTACTCGACGTGCGCCGTCGAGATCGTGATGCCGCGCGCCTTCTCTTCCGGCGCCTTGTCGATCTGGTCGTAAGCGGTGAAGGTGGCGCCGCCGGACTCCGCCAGCACCTTCGTGATCGCCGCCGTCAGCGACGTCTTGCCGTGGTCGACGTGGCCGATCGTGCCAACGTTGCAGTGCGGCTTGTTCCGCTCAAACTTTGCCTTCGCCATCGCTTTGGTCTTTCGTTCCCGACGTTCCGGACGCACACAATGGCCCGGCCGAGATCGGTTTTCCGTGGCGCACGCGGGATTGGAGCGGGTGAGGGGAATCGAACCCCCGTCGTAAGCTTGGAAGGCTTCTGCTCTACCATTGAGCTACACCCGCAAGCATCCCGCCGGCGCGACCGTCCGGGGCAAACGCGATCACGGACAAGCCGTGGAAAGTAATGGTGGAAGGGGCTGGATTCGAACCAGCGTACGCGTACGCGGGCAGATTTACAGTCTGCTGCCTTTAACCACTCGGCCACCCTTCCAGTCCGCGGCCTGGCGATGCCCGCCGCGGAGTTCGGCAATATGCGAATTTTTCAGGCCTTGTCAACACGGGTTAAGCGGTTCACACCAGAAAAAATTCGGCCGCAGTCCGCTGCGGCCCCCTCCCCTTCTTCGTGGGTATCATGACGCGCTCCAGACATCCCGGTTCCGGCCCCTCCTCCGCCCGTCCTTCAGACCGCAACACCGACCGCAGCGGCGACCGGTCCGGCGGCAGGCAACAGCAAGGCGCGTCTCCGCGGCAGGACGAAGGGGACGAGGGAGCGCGCGGCGGCCGCAAGGCGGCAAAGGGAGGACGGGGGCCGGCGGCACGCGGCGTGATTCTTTACGGACTGCACCCGGTGGCCGCTGCCTTGACCAACCCCGAACGGCGCATTCACCGCCTGCTGGTGACCGACTCGGGCCGCGCTGCGCTGGAGCCGGCGATCGCCGCCGCCCGCGCCCAGGGTCTGCAAAGGCCGGAGGCCTCGCCGGCCGACCGGATGGAGCTTGACAGGATGTTGCCGGCGGGTGCGGTGCATCAGGGCGTCGTCATCGATGCGTCTCCCCTGCCCGATCTGGGCATCGAGGACCTGTGCAACGAACTGGCCGGAGAAACGTCGGCGGTCGTCGTGGCGCTCGATCAGGTGACCGACCCGCACAATGTCGGCGCCATCCTGCGTTCCGCCGCCGCCTTTGGCGCCCGTGCCGTCGTGGTGACCGAGCGCCATGCTCCGGAGACGACTGGCGTTCTCGCCAAGAGCGCTTCGGGTGCCTTGGAGGCGGTGCCGCTGATCCGCGTCACCAATCTGTCCCGGGCGCTGACTGATCTGCAACAGAACGGCTTCTGGTCGGTCGGGCTCGCCGAATCGGGGCCGTCGACGCTGGCCAAGCTGAATTTGACCGGCAAGACGGTGCTGGTGATGGGGGCGGAAGGCAGCGGCCTGCGCCGGCTGACCATGGAGCGTTGCGACGCCATCGCCCGACTGCCGACCGGCGGACCCGTCGGCAGCCTCAACGTATCGAATGCCGCCGCGGTGGCGCTGTACGAGGTTGCCCGCCTGCGCGAGTGACCGAACCGCGAGGCTGTCTCGGTCAAGCGCTTGTTTACGCGGAAAAGGGACGCTAAGGTGTGCGTCCCGCAAGCGGCGGGCGCGCCGGATTAGCTCAGCTGGTAGAGCAGCTGATTTGTAATCAGAAGGTCACGGGTTCGATTCCTGTATCCGGCACCAGTTTTCCAACGGCTTAGCGCACCCCGCGCTAGGCCGTTTTGCTTTCCCGGAAAAAGCCGCTCGGTTGCCGGTCTGCTGAGGTGGGTTCAATCCGCCGACACGACGGGCTCATTGGACTTTCGGCCCTCCAGTCGCTTGGAGCCCCACGCAGGGCAGTCTTCCTATCTGTCCCGCATCGCCCCGGCATGCTGACATTTCTGCAAAGCATCCGGCATCGACGCCCCCATCCGGTTGCAACCAGAGGGCTTTCCGACCCTTTGCAGCCGCCAGGATGGCAACGCATGCCGGGAGGCTCCGCCGGCCTGTCGCTGTAGGGTTGCACTGTTCCCGCATAGGTCTGGATACGGCACCCGATCTGGGGTATACCCCATGCCGCTCTGGACCGAAATGCCGCTTGAATTTGGAGTTCCGGAACCACAAGCGCGCAGCAGGTAAGCAGAAGGGTGGATGATGGTTTTCAGCTCTATCGTATTTATCTTTTATTTTTTGCCAATTTTTATCTTTTGCTATTATTCCCTGCCGCTGAAGCACGGAACGCTGCTTTTCTTCAGCTTGGTTTTTTATGCGTATGGCGAGGTGATCTATACCTACGTCATGCTGTTGTCGATCCTCGTCAATTATGCCTTCGGGCTGTGGATCGCCGGCCAGGAGGGGCGGAGCCGCAAGCTCGCCATGGGTGCCGGCGTCGTCGTCAACCTGGGCATTCTCGTCTATTTCAAATATCTGGGCTTCTTCTACGGGATGGTGGCCGCGCTGTTGCCCAACCTGTTCTCCGGGCCGCCGCAGGTGCATCTGCCGCTCGGCATCTCGTTCTTCACCTTCCACGCGCTGTCCTACCTGATCGACGTCTACCGCCGGCAGGTTCCGGTCGAGCGCAGCCTGATCTATGTCGCCGTCTATATCACCATGTTCCCGCAGCTCGTGGCGGGACCGATCATCCGCTTCCATGACATCCGCGACGAAATCCACAACCGCAGGGTCAGTGCCGGACTGTTCGCCGAGGGCATTCAGATCTTCGTCATCGGCCTCGCGCAAAAGGTGCTGATCGCAAACACGGTGGCGGTGGCGGCGGACCAGATCTTCGCACTCGACCCGACAGGGCTGAGCCTGCCGATCGCCTGGCTGGGAATCGTCTGCTACACCCTGCAGATTTTCTTCGATTTCTGCGGCTATTCGACCATGGCCATCGGGCTGGGGCTGATGATCGGCTTCCATTTCCCGCTGAACTTCAACTATCCCTACATCGCCCAGTCGATCACCGAATTCTGGCGGCGCTGGCACATCTCGCTGTCGATGTGGTTCCGCGACTATCTCTACATCCCGCTGGGCGGCAACCGCGCCGGTCCGCTGGCCACCTACCGCAACCTGCTGATCGTCTTCTTCCTGTGCGGCCTGTGGCATGGCGCCAGCTGGACCTTCGTCGTCTGGGGACTTTGGCACGGAGCCTTCCTGGTGTTCGAACGGCTGGGCATCGCCCGGATGCTCGACCGGTCGGTGCCGGCAGTCCGCCATGTCTACACGCTGCTGGTGGTGATGATCGGCTGGGTCTTCTTCCGTGCCGATACGATGGACCATGCCTGGATCTTCCTGAAGGTCATGGCTGGCGCCGGCCATCCCAGTCCTCTGGCGCCGCATGTCCTTCAGTTCCTGACGCCGGAAACCGTCACCGCGCTGGTCATCGGCGCGGTCGCCGCGACGCCGCTGCTCGGCCGGCTGGTGCGGGGCGGGCTGGATGCGGTGCGGAACGCGGCCGGCGGGCGCATGCTGGTCGGCACCGGCGAGGCGCTGTACCTTGCCGGCCTGCTCGGCATGTTCGCACTGGCCGTCATGAGCCTTGCGGCCGGCACCTACAACCCGTTCATCTACTTCCGGTTCTGACCATGCGAGCGATGTCTCTCGGGATCGTGCACAGCAAGCTTTTGCAGAAGCTGTGCATCGGGATTTTCCTGGCGCTCCTCCTGCTGCCCATGATCGGCCAGACGCTGTCCGTCGGAACCGGCGTGACGGCGACCGAGATGCGGGCGCCGAACGAGCTGCCCGGCTTGCCCGCCACCTTCAATGAGTTTTCCGTCCTGCCGCAGCGCTTCGAGGCGTGGCTGAAGGATCATTTCGGCTTCCGCAACGATCTCGTCCTCGCCAACAACTTCATCCGGGTCAAGGTGTTCGGGCAGAGCACCTCGCCGCTGGTCGTTCTCGGCCGGAACGGCTGGCTGTTCTACACGGGCGAGCATGCGCTTGAGCAGACGCGCGGCATCGACCGCTTCTCGCCGGAAGAGCTGGACCGCTGGATCGACGTGATGGAGCGGCGACAGGCATGGCTGGCGGAGCGCGGCATCCCCATGCTGATGGTCGCGATCCCCAACAAGGAGCGCGTCTATCTCGACGATCTCCCGGCCTGGGCCACCCAGGTGAATCCGGAAAGCCGGATGGACCAGATCGTGCGGCGGCTGGCGGAGCGTCACTCGCCGCTGGTGTTCAAGGACATGACCGCCGACCTCGTCGCCGCGAAGAAGAACATGAAGGTCTACCTCCAGGCCGACACGCACTGGACGGGCGATGCCGCCTTCGCCATCGGCTATCGGCGGATCGTGGAGTGGATCAAGACGGTCCGCCCGGATTTCACGCCGCTGACGCCGGCCGACATGAAGCAGGTCCACGTCATGCGCCAGGGCGTCGACCTCGACCTCGCCCGCATGCTGGGACTGGCCGCAGTTTATCAGGAAGAGGAAGTCCGCTACGATTCCCTGAGGCCGCCAAAGCTGCGCGCCAACGACGTCTCGATGCCGAACGGCATCGTCCAGAACATCCTGCGCGCCGATCTGCCGACGGCCCCCAGCGTGGTGTGGTTCCGCGATTCCTTCACCATCCCCATGTTCCCGTACATCGCCGAAAGCTTCAGCAAGGCGGTGGTCACGGAGCACAAGGGGCTGCGCTTCGACAAGGCGTTGATCGAGGAGCAGAAGCCGGATGTCGTCGTCTACCAGTTCGTCGAGCGCTCGCTCAACAACCCTGTCCCGGTGGAGTGAGCAAGGGTAGGCCGGGAGCTTACCCTCGCCAATTTGCGCCCCGGCGCTGACGCCGACGGGCCCTGCCCACGACGAAGATCAGGCCGAGCAGGGCCCCGCCACATCCCATGAACGCCAGCGTCAGTCCGGCTCCGAAGGTCAGCGGCATTTCTCCGCTGATGGACCCGTCGGGCAGCACCGTCGGAGGCAGGCAGCACAGGGCGCTGGCCGCCCCTGCACCGCCGCCGGCGATCAGGATCGCGCAGCAGGCCCAATAAGGCCGCCGCCATCCGCGGACACGGACCGTCAGGACCGTCGCCGCAAGCAACAAAATCACCGCAATCGCCGGGATGCCGAACGCCAACAGCGTCAGTCCGGTATCGGGCATTGGGGCTCCCATGACGTTTAGCCGTCTGGCCGGGTCTACGACCACCGATTGGCCCACCGATATGTCCCGGTGGGGAACCCCTGGCAGGACGCGGCGGTTGGTGAAGGCATCGGAATGCCACTCACAGCAGTTTGCGCGAAAGGCCAACCATGACCAAGCCCCATCCCGAGTCGGACGACCGGACGCCCACCACCCCTAGCGCGGAAGCGAATCGGATGCGCGCGGACATCGACCGCGGCCTGACCGGCGACAAGGTTCCCGCCACCGATCCCGCCGCGGCGCCGCTCGGCACCGATGACGAAGCCGCCGGCACCACTCCGCCGCATGGCATCTCCCGCGATGCGGTCGTTCCCGGCAGCCAGCGCATGCCACCGGGACAGAAGAAGGGCGGCGACACGCTCGACACCTGATCGGAAGTCCCGATCCGCAGACGGCAGAAAGCCCGGCCGGGTGTTCCCCGGCCGGGCTTTCTTGCGATTCGGCGGCGCACTGCCGCCGGCCTGGAAAGCGATGCTTAGAAATAGCGCTCCGGAATGCGGACCACATCGTCCGGCATCACCGAGGTGGTGATCGGGGCCTTGCGGATTTCCTTCTTGGGATCGCTGCCGCGGGTGATGAGGACGTAATCCTCCTTGGCGCGATAGGTGTAGCCGCCGGCCATCGCCACCGCCGACAGGGCGGTCATGCCGTTGACATACTGGTACTGGCCGGGATTGCGCACCTCGCCCAGGATGAAGAACGGACGATGGTTCAGCACCTCGACGCTGACCTTCGGGTCCTTCACATAGCCGGCGGACAGCCGGGTGGCGATTTCCTTCTCCAGGTCCCGGGTGTTGCGGTCCTTGGCCGAAACCTCGCCGATCAGCGGCATGGCGACCTTGCCGGTGCCGTCGACGCGGAATTCGCCGGACAGCTGCTCTTCGCCGAACACGATGACGCGCAGCGCGTCACCCGGGCCGAGACGGTATTCGCCGATCTGACCGGCGCTGGCGGTCTCCATCGGCGCGTCGTTGCCGCCGGCACAGCCGACCATGGCAACGGCGAGCGCGGCCAACCCGATCCCCTGGCCCAGCGCACGGATCACCTGACGTCGATTCATCCCTAAACCCTTTCCCTGGCTGGTGGATGCCTGCCACAGCGCCGGTCCGGCCCCTTCGACGGGTCGGTTCCGAGGAACCGACCCGTCCGCCGGCCGCCTTGCAGCGGCGCCCTTTGGTCACGCACCTGAATTCGGGTGGAGACTAGCAACTCGCAAGCGCTTGGGAAAAAGTGGAGAGGAATTACCGCCTTCGGATCTGTTCAGTACATCGCCATCGATCATAAGAGCAGGCATAAGAAAAGGGCGCCCGTCATAGGACGGACGCCCTGCCCTGTTCAGCGGAACCTTTAGGACCTTCGGCCGGGACTTTCCCGGTCGGCCAACCCGATTCCGCCGGATTACCTGCTGGATTACATCTGGGCGCCGAGTCGCAGATAGATCAGGTTATCGCTGTACTCGGCGGAGCTGATGTTGGAATTGCGCTTTTCGTAGGTATAGCCGCCGGTCAGATACAGGTTGCGGTTCATCTGGTAAGTGCCGCCGACGCCGGCCGTATAGACCTTGTCGTTGCGGTCGTTGCCGTTGAAGTCGTCCTGGCGGTATTGCAGGCGGCCGTTCAGCACCAGCGAGCGCAGCAGCTCGTGGTCGACGCCCAGGGCGACCAGGGTGCGGGTGTAGCTGGAGGCGGTGCCGAAGCCGGGGCTGGCCGACGTCTCGCGAACCTGGCGGCTGGCCGTGGCGCTGATGCCGGTCAGCTGGGTGACCGCCCAGTTCACGCGCCCGCCGAAGGACAGGCCGCTGAAGTCCTCCAGCCGCGAATCCTTGTAGTTGCGGACGAGGTAGCCGGCGAAGACCTCGCCGGTGACCAGGCCGGTCAGGTCGGTGGCCAGACCGCCCACCACCTCGTAGCCGTCCGAGTCGCGGTCGAGGCCGAAGGCGTCGCGGTCGTTCTTGTGGCGGGTCCAGGAATAGGTACCCTGGACGAAGGCTTCATAGCCTTCGATGAACTCATAGCCGACGCGGCCGACCGACGCGTATTCCCAGCGGTCGCGGTCGCCCTGGCGGGCGACGCCGCCGCCGATCAGGTCCACGTCGTCGTAGGAGATGTACTGGGCCGAACCGGAAACGCGGGCGCGCAGGCGGTTGAAGCGCTGGGTGTAGCCGGCCTCGCCGCCGCTGGTGAGGAAGGTCACCGGTTCGGCATAGCCCTGCAGGCTGTTGATGTCGCCGCGGCCTTCGTGATTGCGGCGGTGGAACAGCTGGCCGTCCAGCGCACCGCCTTTGTTCACGTCGAAGCGGCCGTCGGCCTGCACGGCATAGTCCGTGTAGTTCTCGCCGGAATGGTCGCTGTAGCGGCCGGCATCGGCAGAGGCCGAGAAGTTCAGCGCGTGGGCCGAGAAGTCCGACTTGATGTCCAGCCGCGGTCGGACCGTCCAGATGACGTCGTCCTCGTGATTGTCGCGGGTGGCGTAGACGTTGGTGTCATAGGTGGCACCGGCTTCCACCCGCGGCAGGAACAGGAAGGAGCCGGCGCGCAGCCCAAGCTGCTCCAGTTCCGGCCGGCGACGCTCCAGCACGGTTTCGCCACGCTGCAGGTCGTCCTGGGCGGCGGCGGGAAGCGACGTCAGCCCGGTCGAGGCGAGAGCGAGGGCGAGGAGGGAAAGGGTGCTGGTCTTCATGGAGTCACCGCGCTTGGCTGGGTTCGGTCGGCTCACTGGGCCGGGGGTCCGGCTCCTTGGTGGGAGGCGCGCCGCCACCGGTCTTCGGCCAGAACCCCGGCCGGGACCGCTGCGGACGCATCCTCGGCAAAGACACAACAAACCGTGCTTCCCCCGCAACAGTGAAGCCCACGCGCCGCCGCTTTTGCCGGACCCTGTGGTGTGGCCGCAACAAAAAGCTGCCGGCCGGTCGATGGTGCCCGAAGCGATGACCCGTTTGATTTCAGCGCATTTTTCAAATGGTCCTAAGATCAAGGTCATAGACCAACGAGGTGAAACCGGCGGTGCCACAGGGCTCCTGCTTTGGAACCGCCCGCCCGGCATCGGGTTGTTCATCACGTTTCTTGATCCGCAAAGGTGCCGCATGACCCGCCGACTCGACACACCGCCCCCGCCGCCCTCGACCAAACGCCCGCCCGACGCCACCACCCCGCCCTACACGCCGGGCGGCGTGACTCCCCCCGAGAAGGACGATGCCGCCAGCCCGGCCGAAAAGACCGCTCCGCCCGACAGCTACCCACCCAAACGGACGCCCTGACCAAAAGCAGCCGGTGAAATGCGGCGGCGGCGGATGCGTATCGCGCCGCCGCGGTCATGAATCGGCGGTGCAGACTCTCCGAATTGCGACAGCATCCGTTCGCAGCTTATTTTCAGGCTTGCGGCGCTTCTTTTGTTGCGCAAGCGATGACATTCGCATTCCTGTGGCTCTATGCCGCATCTGCGAAGATTGCACTGCGCCCATTGTGTTTTCTACCCTTTCCATGAGGAACGCATGATGGACGCATCGGATGGTGACAGGCGGGAAACGCCGCGCCATCCCTGCCCACGCAGCCGGGAGCGGCGGTCCGTGTCCGCCCCAGCCTTCGCCCCGGACCGAAGGCGGGCGCGAACCACGGGCCCGTTGACATGGACGACTTCGGACGACTGCCTCCCGACGATTACCAGTTGGCCGGCCAGGTTCACCACCGGCTTCGCCGCGCCCATCAGCGCGCCTCGGCGATCTTCATCGACCTGATCGGCGATCAGCTGCTGACCCCCACCCAATGGGGGGCGCTGGCCACGCTGCATGCCGAAGGTCCGCTGTCGCAGAACCAGCTCGGCCGTCTGACCTACATGGATCCCGCCACGACCCAGGGTGTGATCCTGCGGCTGGTGGAACGCAATCTGGTGGAACGCCAGCCCGACCCGCAGGACCGCCGCCGTACCAGCGTCCGGCTGACCCGGATCGGCCAGGCCCTGGTCATCGACCTGATGGCGAACGCCGCCGCCGCCCACGAACAGACGCTGACCCCGCTGAGCGAGGAGGAGCGGGTGCAGTTCATGTCGCTGCTGGCTCGCCTGATGTAGGCGGCACCCGAGGGGGCACCTGCGGGAGGGGCACGGGCGGGAAAACCCCGATCAGTCGGTGACTTTTGCGCCGGGTTTGCTATGAACGCGGTGTGTTGCGTCGCACCGCGACCGGACACGCCGCTGGTCTCTTACGAACCGGGGTCCCCGCAGGATGAAGCACCGCCACCCGACCGCCTCGCCGCTGGCGAAGCTCCTTCGCCCCGCCGCTCTGGGCGCCACCCTGTCAGTCGCACTTGCAGCGGCGGCTCTCACTGCCGGCCCCGCCGCGGCTCAGTCAGCGAAAGAACCGGTGAAATTCTCCGGCGCACCCGTGCGGGTGGGCGAGATCAACAGCTACACCGGCCTGCCCGCCTTCACCATTCCCTACCGCCAGGGCTGGCAGCTGGCGCTGGAGGAGATCAACGCCGAAGGCGGCGTGATCGGCTGCTGCGAGCTTCAGGTCGTCTCGCGCGACGATGCCGGCAAGCCCGACGACGCGGTGCGCGTCGCGCAGGAGCTGGTGACGAACGAGGCGGTCGACGTGCTGGCCGGCACCTACTTCTCCCACATCGGACTGGCGGTCGCCGACTTCGCCGCGCGCAACAAGATGCCCTTCGTCGCGGCCGAGCCGTTGACCGACGCCATCACCTGGTCGAAGGGCAACCGCTACACCTTCCGCCTGCGCCCCAGCACCTACATGCAGGCGGCGATGCTGGTGGAGGAGGCGGCGAAGCTGCCGGCCAAGCGCTGGGCCACCGTCGCCCCCAACTACGAATACGGCCAGTCGGCGGTGGCGTGGTTCAAGCAGCTGCTGAAGGAAAAGCGCCCGGACGTCGAGTTCGTCGCCGAGCAGTGGCCGGTGCAGGGCAAGCTGGAGGCCGGCCCGACGGTGCAGGCTCTGGCCGCCGCCAAGCCCGACGCCATCTTCAACGTCACCTTCGGCGCCGACCTCGCCAAGTTCGTGCGCGAGGGCGAGGGCCGCGGCCTGTTCCGCAACCGCAAAGTCGTCAGCCTGCTGACCGGTGAACCGGAATATCTGGAGCCGATGAAGGACGAGGCGCCGGAAGGCTGGATCGTCACCGGCTATCCCTGGGACCAGATCGACACGCCCGCCCACAAGGCCTTCGTCGCCGCCTACACCGCGCGCTTCAAGGAATCGCCCAAGGCGGGTTCCATCGTCGGCTACATCACCATGAAGGCGGTGGCCGCCGCGATCACCAAGGCCAAGTCGGCCAATTCCGAGCCGATCGTCGATGCGCTGGCCGGCCTGACCATCGACAGCCCGGTCGGCCCGGTCACCTTCCGCGCGTCCGACCATCAGGCGACCATGGGCGCCTATGTCGGCACCACGACCGTGAAGGACGGCCGCGGCACCATGAAGGACTGGCGCTACGCCGACGGTGCCAACTACCTGCCGCCCGACGACGCGGCGCGCAAGATGCGGCCGGCGGAGTAAGGCGCCGGGCTTCCGGCGCCTCACCCCCCATGTCCTTCCTGCTCGTCCAGGCCCTCAGCGGCCTCGCGACCGCGGCGACGCTGTTTCTGGTGTCGTCGGGGCTGACCATCGTGTTCGGCGTGACGCGGATCGTGAATTTCGCGCACGGCTCCTTCTACATGGTCGGCGCCTATGCCGGCTGGTCGCTGATCGAACGGTTCGGCGGCACGCCGGCCGGCTTCTGGGGTTCGGTCGCCGCCGCGGCACTGGCGATGGGCGTGCTGGGCGCGGCGATGGAGATCGGGCTGCTGCGCCGGCTCTACCGCTCGCCGGAGCTGTTCCAGCTGCTGGGCACCTTCGGCGTCGTGCTGGTGGTGCAGGATCTGACCGCCTGGGCCTGGGGGCCGGAGGATCTGCTGGGCCGACGCGCGCCGGGGCTGAAGGGCTCCATCGACATTCTGGACCAGCCCTTCCCGCTCTACGACCTCGTGCTGATCGGCCTCGGGCCGCTGGTGCTCGGGCTGTTGTGGCTGCTGTTCAACCGCACCCGCTGGGGCACCTTGGTGCGTGCGGCGACGCAGGACCGCGAGATGACCAGCGCGCTCGGCGTCGATCCGGCGCGGCTGTTCACTGGCGTGCTGTTCCTGGGCTGCGCGCTGGCCGGGCTGGGCGGCGCCCTGCAGGTCCCGCGTGAGTCGGTGACCTTGCAGATGGACATGGCCATCGTGGTCGAGGCCTTCGTCGTCGTCGTGGTCGGCGGCATGGGCAGCCTGACCGGCGCCTTCCTCGCCTCGCTGCTGATCGGGCAGTTGCAGGCCTTCGGCATCCTGGTCTTCCCGCAGATCACGCTGGTGCTGGTCTTCCTGTTCATGGCGGTGGTTCTCGTCCTGCGACCGCACGGCCTGCTCGGCCAGGCCGAGGAGGCGCCGCCGACCGCACCGGCCGCGGTGACCGTGCCGCTGTCGGCCGGACGCCATGCTGGGCCGTGGGCGCTGGCGCTGCTGGCACTTCTCGCCGCGGCACCGCTGGTCGCCGGCGATTACGCGCTGATCCTGCTGACCGAGGTGGTGATCCTCGCTTTGTTCGCCGCCAGCCTGCATCTGCTGATCGGGTTGGGCGGGTTGGTGTCCTTCGGCCATGCGGCATGGTTCGGGCTGGGCGCCTACGGTTCGGCCCTGCTGGTCAAGCATC
Source organism: Azospirillum sp. A23 (assembly GCF_042938965.1). Classification (NCBI taxonomy): domain Bacteria; kingdom Pseudomonadati; phylum Pseudomonadota; class Alphaproteobacteria; order Rhodospirillales; family Azospirillaceae; genus Azospirillum; species Azospirillum sp. A23. The sequence continues at coordinate 2,127,684 of NZ_CP170667.1, forward strand.
TGGGCGCACCGATGCCACTGGCGCTGGCCGGAGCGCCGGTGCTGGCCGGGCTGGGGGCCTTGGTGGCCGGCTGGTTCTGCGTGCGGCGCTCGGGGCTGTATTTCGCCATGCTGACGCTGGCCTTCGCCCAGATCGTCTGGTCGATCGCTTTCCAATGGTATGCGGTGACCGGCGGCGACAACGGCATCCTCGGCGTCTGGCCGCCGGGTTGGGCGGCGGGCAAGGCGACCTATTACTGGCTGACGCTGGGATTGTGCGGCGGCGCCCTGTGGCTGCTGCGCCGGGCGGCCTTCGCCCCCTTCGGCTATGCGCTGCGGGCCGGGCGCGACTCGGGATTGCGGGCCGAATCGGTGGGCATCGACGTGCGCCGCTTCCAATGGATGGCCTTCGTGCTGGCCGGCACCGCGGCAGGGCTGGCCGGCGGTCTCTACGCCTTCGCCAAGGGCAGCGTCTTCCCCACCCTGCTGGCGGTGCCGCAGTCGGTCGACGCGCTGGTGATGGTGCTGATGGGCGGCATCCAGACGGTCGCCGGACCGCTGGCCGGTGCGGTGGCGTTCCACTTGCTGGAGTCGGAGGTGATGAGCCTGACCGACTGGTGGCGGCTGGTTCTGGGCCTGATCATCGTCGCGCTGGTGCTGATCTTCCCCAAGGGGATCGTCGGCTTCCTGTCCGGCATCAGGAGGCGGGCATGAGCGAATTGCCCCTGAAGCCGCCTGGGAGCGAATTGGTGGTGCGCGACCTGCAACGCTCCTTCGGCGGGGTGCAGGCGGTGGGCGGCGTGTCCTTCACCCTGCGTTCCGGCGACCTGCTGGCGCTGATCGGTCCGAACGGCGCCGGGAAGAGCACCTGCTTCAACCTGCTGAACGGCCAGCTGCGTCCCGATTCGGGATCGGTCAAGCTGGACGGCACCGAGTTGGTCGGACTGCCGCCCCGGCGCATCTGGGCGCTGGGGGTCGGCCGCACCTTCCAGATCACCGCGACCTTCGCCTCGATGACGGTGGCGGAGAATGTGCAGATGGTCCTGCTGTCGCGCGCCCGCCGGCTGTTCGGGCTGTGGCGCCCGGCCGCCGCCCAGTTCCGCGAGCCGGCGCTGGCCCTCCTGGAGCGCGTCGGCATAGCTGCCCAGGCCGACCGCCCCTGCGGCGTGCTGGCCTATGGCGACGTGAAGCGGGTCGAACTGGCGATGGCGCTGGCGAGCGAGCCGACGGTGCTGCTGATGGACGAGCCGACCGCCGGCATGGCGCCTGCCGAACGCCTTGCCATGATGGCGCTGACGGCGGAGCTGGTGCGCGAACGCGGCCTCGCCGTTCTGTTCACCGAGCATGACATGGATGCCGTCTTCGGCCACGCCACCCGCGTGCTGGTGCTCGACCGCGGCCGGCTGATCGCGGAGGGCTCGCCGGATCGGGTGCGCGCCAATCCCCGCGTGCAGTCCGTCTATCTGGGAGGTGAGGCATGAGCGACCCCCTGCTGACGGTGGACGGCCTCCAGGCCTGGTATGGCCGCGCCCACATCCTCGACGGCATCGCTTTGACCATCGGCCGCGGCGAGGTGGTGGCGCTGATGGGCCGCAACGGCGCCGGCAAGACCACCACGATGAAGGCGATCATGGGGCTGGTGGAGCGGCGCGCGGCGACCCTGCGCTTCGACGGACGCGACCTGTCGGCCCTGCCCGCCCACCGCATCGCCCGGCTCGGTGTCGGCTATGTGCCGGAGGATCGCCGCATCTTCGCCGATTTGACGGTGGAGGAAAATCTGGAGGTCGGCCGCCAGCCTCCCCGCCCCGGCGCCCCGGCCTGGACGCCGGAAAAGCTGTTCGCGCTGTTCCCCAACCTCGCGGAGATGCGCGGCCGACGCGGCACCCGGATGAGCGGCGGCGAGCAGCAGATGCTGACCCTGGCCCGCACGCTGATGGGCAACCCGTCGCTGCTGCTGCTGGACGAACCGTCGGAAGGGCTGGCGCCGCTGATCGTCAGGCAGATGGCCGACGCGGTGCGGCGGCTGAAGGCGGAGGGACTGTCGGTGCTGCTGTCCGAACAGAGCCTGTCCTTCGCCTCATCGGTCGCCGACCGTGCCTGCGTCATCGAAACCGGCCGCCTGCGCTGGACCGGCACGATAACGGAGCTGATGGCGGATGACGGGGTGAGGGCGGCCTATCTGGCGGTGTGACCGCCCCGCCCCCAGGAGAGGGATGTCACTGCCCGGCGACGCTGAGATCCATCACCGACTTCGGATCCAGCGCCTTGTCGACCTGGCCTTCCGACTGCCAGAACTTCACCTGATTGACGATGTCGTCCACCAGCAGGCGGGCCTGCGGGTCGACATAGGGCAGGCCGGCGGCGACGATGTCGGGCTTCTGCTTGGTGGCATCGGCGATGATGCCCAGCAGTTCGTCGTAACCCGGCCCCTTGACCAGATTGCCGGAGGCGTCCTTGCCGTTGAAGGCGGCGTGGTATTCGGCCAGCGCCGTCTTGTAGGCGCGGACGAACTTCTCGACCAGCGGACGGCGGTCCTTCATCGTCTTCGGCGCGGTGAACAGGGCGCCGAGCTGCCAGGGCGTCTCGTCGCCGACCCAGCCCAGCATCTTGCCGGCACCATCGGCCACCAGCTGCCGCGACACGGTGGATGGCGCGATGATGGCGTCGACCTGCCCGCCCTTGAAGGCGGCAACCATCTTCGGCACGTCCTGCAACGGCACCATGGTCACGTCCTTGACCGTGAAGCCGTGCTTCTGCGCCAGCAGCCCGATCATGTAGTGGAAGGTCGAGCCGACGGTGGTGATGGCGACCCGCTTGCCCTTCAGGTCGGCCGGCGACTTCAGCCCGGCATCATAGGCGGCGTTGGTCGCGAGATAGGCACTGAGGGGGAAGCCCGGCTCGTCGCGGCTCTGCGCAGCGATGATGGTCACGGCCCCCTTGGAGGCGAGGTTGTAGAAGCCGGCGGTCAGGCCGGTGACGCCGAAATCGGCATCGCCCGAGGTCACCGCGACCGGCACCTGCTGGGCCGAGGTGAACATCTTCAGATCGACGTCCAGCCCTTCCTTCTCGAAATAGCCCTTGGCCTTGGCGATGAAGATCGGCCCGGAGGAGGACAGCGCCAGCACGCCGACCGTCGCCTTCTCCAGCGGCTGCGCCAGCGCAGCGGACATCAGAGTGCCGGCGGCGAAGGTCACGCCGGCTGTGGCGATCAGAGCACGCCGGGTGAGACGGGCGAGGGTCATGGACGGAAATCCTCCCGATGGATGGTCTGAGTTTCTTGGGTTGAAGCTTTATTAGTCTGGGGCCGGTCAGCGCCAGTTCAGCAGGCGCCGTTCAAGCTGCGACAGCACCGTGCCGATGGCGAGCCCGAGCAGCGACAGCACCAGCACGCCGGCCAGCAGCGTGTCGGTCTGCATCAGGTTGCCGGCCATCAGCACGAAGGCGCCGATGCCGTACTCCGCCCCGATCATCTCCGCCGCCACCACCAGGATCAGCGCGATGGACGCGGTGATGCGGAAGCCGGCCAGGATGCCCGGCAGGGCGCCCGGCAGGACGATGGAGCGCAGAATCGACCGCCAGGGCAGGCCGAAGCTCTGCGCCATGCGGATCAGGTTGCGCGGCACCGAATCGATGGCGCTGTAGGTGGCGATGACGGTGGGGAAGAAGACGCCGAAGCCGATGGTGGCGAATTTCGACGGCTCGCCGATGCCGAACCACAGGATGAACAGCGGCAGAAGCGCAATCTTCGGGATCGGGAAGAAGGCCGACACCAGCGGCACGCCGACCGCGCGGGCGGTGGAGAAGATGCCCATGGCGAAGCCGACCAGCATGCCGCCCGCCGTGCCCAGCACCCAGCCGACGGCGATGCGCCCCAGCGACGCCTTCAGGTTCAGCCAGAGCGATCCGTCCGTCACCATGCCGGACAGGGCATGGGCGACGGCACTCGGCGGCGGCAGGAACAGCGGGCTGGCGAGGCCGAGGCGGCTCACCCCCTCCCACACCGCGATCAGCACGGCGAAGGCGGCCAGCGCCGCCCAGGGATGGCGTTTCACGGTAAAACCGCCGCCACGGAAGCGGACGGGCTGGCCCATCGCGGACGCAGCGGCTGCGGTGGACGGGTTCAGGCTGTCAGGCACGGGCGATCTCCCGGTCGGCCATCTGGGCTTCGGCCTTCATCAGGTGCCACAGACGGTCGCGCACTTCGGCAAGATGGGCCTGGGCCGACGGCTCCTGCCGGCGCTCCCGCGGCTCCTCGATGGTGACCAGTTCGCGGATGCGGCCTGGACGGCGGCTCAGCACGCAGACCCGGTCGGCCAGCCGCAGCGCCTCGTCCAGATTGTGTGTGACATAGAGGGCGGTGGTCTTCTCCCGCCGCCAAAGCTCGAGGAAATCGTCCATCAGCAGCTCGCGCGTCTGGGCATCCAGCGCCGACAACGGCTCGTCCAGCAGCAGCATCGCCGGGCGCACCGCCAGCGCGCGGGCGATGCCGACCCGCTGGCGCATGCCGCCGGACAGCTGCTTGGGCAGGGCCTTGCGGAACTCCCACAGCCCCATGCGGCGCAGGCCGCTGTCGATGCGCTCGCGCCGCTCGGCGGCGGACAGCTTGTGATGCTCCAGCACCAGGGCGACATTGTCCTCGACCGTGCGCCAGGGCAGCAGGGCGAAGTCCTGGAAGATGAAGGTGATCGGGTTCAGGCAGCCGTCCGGCACCTCCCCCTCCACCCGGATGCTGCCGGAGGTCGGGGCGACGATGCCGCCGGCGATGCCGAGCAAGGTCGACTTGCCGCAGCCGCTGGGGCCGATCACCGCCAGGATTTCCCCCTCCGCCAGGGTCAGGTCGATGCCGTCCAGCACGGTCAGATCGTCATAGCGGTGGGTCAGATCGGAAACGAGAAGCCTCATCGCGCCCTTATCAAGCCTGCAGCTTTGTCGGTGGAGTCCGACTGTTCGTTGGGCCTGCCACTATAGCGCGGCGATCCGGCGGCGGAGAGGGGAAAGGCGTTCCGCATCCCAGCCATACGGCAGTATGGTAGTGGCCGGAAGGCGTCAAGACGCTGTCGGTTTCGCGACAGCAGTCGTCGTCAGGCGGTTCCGCTGATCGGCCCGCTGCCCGCTGGCAGGTCGAGCACCCGCAATGCGGCGGCACAGCGGCCAACCGCAGCTTCCGCCAGGGCATGGCGTTCGCTCAGTCCCGCCTCGTCCACCTCGTCGGGGGTCATCGCCTGCAACAGCACGCGCAAAGTGCGAACATAGGTGCGCAGGAGCGTGGCTTCCTCGGCATAATCGCCCAGCAGACCAGCCTGCCCGGCGGTGCGTAGGGCGACAAGCTCACCGTCCAACGACGCGGCGGCCATCTCGATGGCGAGCAGGGCCCGCGTCAGGCGGACATGCTTCAGAACGACGACATCGGCCATGTCCACCTCCCTTGCCGGCTGGAATGTTCGGGTGAAAGCAATGGCCGTGCCAGCGGCTTGGCGAGCCCCGTCAGCGCCCCCGCATCGACGGATGCCAGGCCGTGGTCGCCCGCTCCAGCAGCGCCAGCGCGCCATACAGGCCGGAACCGGTCAGCGCCGCCACGGCGATGGTGGCCCAGACGATGTCGAGATTCATCCGCGCCACTTCGGTCGAGATGCGGAACCCCATGCCGACCACCGGCGTGCCGAAGAATTCGGCAACGATGGCGCCGATCAGGGCCAGGGTGGAGTTGATCTTCAAGCCGTTGAACAGGAAGGGCAGCGCGTTGGGCAGCCGCAGCTTGACCAGTGTGCGGCCATAGCCGGCGGCGTAGCTGCGCATCAGGTCGAGCTGGATGCGCTCCGAATTGCCGAGGCCGGCCAGCGTGTTGATCAGCATCGGAAAGAAGGTCATGACGACGATGACCGCCGCCTTCGACTGCCAGTCGAAGCCGAACCACATCACCATGATCGGCGCGATGCCGACCACCGGGATGGCACTGGCAAGATTGCCGAGCGGCAGCAATCCGCGGGCAAGAAACGGCACGCGGTCGGCAAGGATTGCCACCAGGAAACCGGCACCGCAGCCCATGATGTAGCCGCGCAGAACGGAAGTGAGCACCGTCTGACGGAAATCGTCCCACAGCACCGGCGCGTTGGCGGCCAGCGCCACGGCGATACGGCTGGGCGGCGGCAGCAGGATCGCCGGCACCTGGAAGCCGCGGACCAGCACTTCCCATCCCACCAGCAGTCCGAGCCCGAACAGGCCGGGCACGATGACGGAGCGGATCCAGCCCGGCACGCCGGCCAGCACCCCCATCACCCGCCACAGCAGCAGCGTCGCCGTGGCCAGGAACAGCCACAACCCCCAGCCGGCCGAGAGATCCAGCCCTTCGTTCAGCAGATGTAGCGGCAGGAGCCAGGCCAGCGCCACGCCGGCCAACTCCGCCCAGGCGCCCCAGACCCGCTTCGGTGCCGACGCGCCGGCGATGACCGCCAGCACCACCCCGATCAGGAACAGCGGCGCCATGGTTCCGCCGAACCAGCCAACAACGGCGCCGCTCTGGACACCCACCGGCAGGGCCAGTGCCGCCAGAGCCGGCAGGCCGATGGCGACCAGCCCCCAATCGGCGGCCGTGCGCAGGCTGGTGCGGTAGGGATTCGTCGCTTCATCGCCCGTCGAATCGCTCATCGCGCCCCCGCCCGGCCCAGCAGGACCAGTTCAAGCCCACGCACCACGGCGATCAGCGCCACCGACAGCAGCGAGGCCATGATCAGCGCCGCCCAGATCTGCACGGTTTGGCCATAGTAGGACCCCGACAGCAGCCGCGCGCCCAGCCCGGCCTGTCCGCCGGTCGGCAACTCGCCGACGATGGCGCCGACCACGCTGATGGCGACCGACACCTTGAGGCTGGCGAACAGGAAGGGCATGGAGGCCGGAAGCCGCAGCGACCAGAAGGCGCGCAACCCGCTCGCCGAATAGGTCCGCATCAGGTCGAGCCACAGCGGATCGGCGGAGCGCAGCCCCTTCACCATGCCGACCGTGATCGGGAAGAAGCAGAGATACATGCAGATCACCGCCTTCGGCAGCAGCCCGGTCAGCCCGATGTTGCCGAGGATGACGACGATCATCGGCGCAATCGCCAAAATGGGGATGGTCTGCGACGCGATCACCCAGGGCAGCAGGCTGGCCTCCAGCGTCCGGGTATAGACGATGCCGGCGGCCAGCAGGATGCCCAGCGCCAGCCCCATCGCCAGCCCGGTCAGCGCCGCCTCCGCCGTCACCCAGGCATGGAACAGCAAATTGCGCGGGCTGGTCGGCGCGTAGCCGGTCAGGGAATTCCACAACTCCACCACCACCTGATCGGGGGTGGGCAGGATCGGCCGCTTCATCGCATAGGCCTGGGCCAGCACGTCTGCGAAGCCGGCTGGCCTGTTGGCGCGCGCCAGCGTCTCCGCTGCCTGCGGCCAGTTCAGCCACGCCGCCCCGATGTACCAGGCCGCCAGCAGGAGCAGCGTCATCACGGTGACGGGAAGCACGCGCCTAGTCATCGTAGCTGTGCCCCTCCTTCAGCCCCTCGCGCACGCGGTGGGCGATGGCGGCGAATTCCGGCGACTCGCGGATGTCCAGCGTGCGCTCGCGCGGCAGGCTGTTGCAGTCGATGACATCGAGGATACGGCCGGGGCGCGGGCTCATCACCACGATGCGGGTGGAGAGGAACACCGCCTCGGCAATCGAATGGGTGACGAAGACGCAGGTCTTGCCGGTCGCCCGCCACAGCTGGGTCAGATGCAGGTTCAGATGGTCGCGGGTGATCTCGTCCAGCGCGCCGAACGGCTCGTCCATCAGCAGCAGGTCCGGCTGCAAGGCCAGCGCGCGGGCGATGGAAACGCGCTGCTGCATACCACCCGACAGCTGCCAGGGGAACTTGCGCTCGAAGCCCGACAGGCCGACGCGCTCCAGCTGCTCGCGGGCCCGTGCCTGCCGGTCTGCGCGGGCGATTCCCATAATCTCCAGCGGCAGCATGACGTTGCGCTCCACCGTCCGCCACGGGTAGAGCGCCGGAGCCTGGAAGACGTAGCCGTAGAGCCGTTTCAGCCGCGCCTGCTCCGGCGTCATGCCGTCGATGGCGATCCGGCCGGAGGTCGGACGTTCCAGATCGGCGATCACGCGCAGCAGCGTGGTCTTGCCGCAGCCGCTGGGACCGATCAGCGATACGAAATCGCCCCTGGCGATGGTCAGGTCGACCTCGCTCAGCGCCGTGACCGGCTTGTCCGCCGTGGGATAGACCAGAGAGAGCTTGCGTGCCTCGACAACCACCGGGGACTTGGCCGAAGAAGCGGCCCGGTCCGAGCCTTGCCTGGAAGCGGACGCCCCCCGGACATCGAGCGGATTTGGGAAGGTCACGGGCGACGGTCCTTCACAGGGCGGATATGGGGCGGACTTGGAAAACGGATCTGACGGTTTGGTCAGAAATCATCCACTCCGCAAACTATCATCACCCCGACCAGGGCACCAGGGTTGCAAAAGCCCAGCCCTCTCGCCCAAGGGCATCGGAACGCAACTTTGAGGGAAATTCTCGCCGCAGCGCGATTGGCATGCACCTGCATGCCCTGCATTCTCGCGCCAACGGACGCACAGCGCGGGTGCGGATGCCCCGTGGAAGGGACAGGGCGAAAGAACTGGACGGGCGGCACCCCGCCGGAACAGGATCACGCCCCATTCACGACCGCGCCAGCGACATGCCCGCCGCCAAGCCGCCCCCCAGTCTGGAAGTCACGCGCGAAGACGGCGCGGCCGGCGCCGTGTTCGTGGCGACGCCGGTGCTGACGCCGGTGATCCGCACACGCTATCTGCTGATCGCGGGGTTGCTGGCGACCGGCTTCATTGCCGGGGCCGGGCTGGCGCCCGACGAGCTGTCCGGCATGCTGCAATGGCTGGCGGCCTTCTGCGCGGTGCCGGTGCTTCTGCTGTGGGTGGTGACCTTGTCGGAGACGGTGCAGCGCCGCGCCGTGCGGCTCGGCGTGACGGAACGCGGGTTGACGGTGGACGGCGCACGCATCCATCCGCACGAGACGATCCGGGATCTGGCGCTTTATCCGATGGTGGGCGGCAAGCCGCTGTTCGTCGCCTGGATCGATCCGGCGCACGACTACCGTCACAAGACGGAGATGACTCTCGTCGCCGGCAACGTGGCGCCCAACGATGCGGTGAAGGCGGAATTGAAGGCTGCCGGCAGCCGCAATGTGCGGCTGGTCATGCACCGGCGCGGCGGACACAAGGCGATTGTCCTCGTCCGCGGCCTGACCCTGTCGGGCGGACAGACCCTGCTGGCCGCCCTGGCAGCGGAGCTTCGCGCTCGCAGCCGCTAGATCGGATCGCGTAAAATCGGGATCGATTTGAAGCGTGAATCCGATCGCCAAACATAAAGCTATAGCGTCCTGCGTTTCACATCAAACGCACGACGCTATAGGGCGCTCCAGGGCGGAAAACCGGGGAAGACCGGGAATCAGCGGCGCGGAATGGCCGGCGGCTCCGGCAGGTCCTCTTCCAGGATGACGACGTTCAGGGCATAGGACACCTCGCCCTCGTCCTCGTCACGGTTCAGCGTGCCGAAAAACTCGCCATCCACCGTCACTTCGGCCGACTGGCCGGGCTTGGCCGGCGGCTCGATCACGATCTTGGGATTGCCCAGCGTCTTGCGCAGGTACATCTGCACGCGGGCGATTTCGGTGTCGGACATCCGGACGGCGGACGGCTTGGCGGGCGGCATGGCGAACCTCGTTGTCTGCGAAGGAGCGTCATATAGGCGGCTTCGCCGCGAAGGGAAAGCGATACATCGCCGGATCTCCCGCCGCCGCCGGAGGTGTGGCGCGTGCGCCAGAGCCGCCCTCGCCCACGCGGGGTAACGCCGGCACAGTCCGACGCTCCGAATGAGCGGCGCTCCCGACCGGCGGAAAAGGCTATGCTCCCCGCGGCGGTACGCTTCCCGGCAACGGGCGGCGCGCAGGGTCATGGCCGTGGAGTTCAACCCATTGCCATGGCGACAGGCTGCCGCGATTACGAAGGATGGAACGCCGTGACGAAGACCGCACTCCCGACCGCAAGCCATGCAGACCGCCGCCCGGCCGGCCGGTGGAGGCGCCGGCTCGAGGCGACCGTCCTGACGGCGGCACTGCTGGCCGCCCTGCCCTTCGGCGGCATGCAGGCGCCCGGCGCCCAGGCGGAGACCGGCAAGCGCGTGGCGCTGGTCATCGACAACGGCCGCTACACCGCGCTCGACGGCCGGTCCGATCAGGCGGCCGCCAACGCCTCGGCCATGGCGTCGGCCTTGCGCAGCGCCGGCTTTTCGGTGACGCGGGCCGACAATGTCGGACGGGTCGCCATGGAATCGGCGCTGGAGCGCTTCCGCGAGGCGCTGTCGGGGGCCGACCTCGGCTTCGTCTATTACACCGGCCTCGCCGTCGGGCTGGGGGAGCGGGAATTCCTGCTGCCCGCCGATGCCGCCCCCACCGGAGCGGACGACCTGCCGCGCAACGCCCTCGACCTCGACAGCGTGCTGAGCGACCTGCGCGACAGCGGGCGCAAGTCCATCGTGGTGATCGATCCCGGCGTCGCCGACGCACTGGCCCAGCGGGTCGGCGGCAGTGCGCTGGGCACGCCGATGGAGGCCGACGGCCTGTTCGTCGTCTATGCCCACCGTCCGGGCGTGCCGCCGGTGCCGCCGAAGTCGGGCAAGGGACCCGATGCCTTCACTGCCGCGCTGGCGCGCGAGATGGTCAGGCCCGGTGTCGCCTTCCGCGATTCGCTGGCCGAGGTCGCGCGTTCGGTCGCCGAACGCAGCGACGGCCGGCAGTTGCCCTGGCTCCAGGATAGGCTGGGCAGCACTCTGGTGCTGGTACCAGCTGTCGCCGCCGCCCCTGCCAAACCACCGGCCACCCCGCCAGCCACGCCTCCGGCAGCGCCCACGCCCTCCGCCGCCGCTCCGGCGAAGGAACCGCCGGCGGTGACCGGTTCCAGCCTCCCGCCCGGCAATTATGAGATGGCGAAGCCGGGCGTCCTGTTCGACCGGCCGGCGGTCGGCGCCCGCGGTGTCGCCCAGTTGGCGGCGGGCAGCGCCGTGACGGTGCTGGAGTCGGTGCCGGAAGGAAGCTGGCTGCGCGTGCGCGACTCGGCCGGGCGAACCGGCTATCTCACCGCGGGGGCGCTGTCCGCCCGCTGGGCCGACCCGTCGCCGCAGGCTGCCCGTGGCCGTGGCCCGGTGGAGGCCGGACCGTCCTTCGGCGATCCCGGTATAGAGCAAGGCAGCGAGCCGCCCGCCGCAGGCAACTCCGACCCGGTCCTGACCGAGCAGCGCAGCTTCCCCACCGCACCGGCCGGAACCGGCTTCTCAACCCCGGACGGCCCGGCGGTGGAGGCGGAGCAGCAGGCGATGCGCGCGCTGGGCGATGCCCGCAGCGCGGCGGAGCGGGCGCGCAGCCGCCCCGACAGCCGGTACTGGAGCTACGGCTTTTCCGGCGGCGACCGCTATGAAGGCGGCTGGGCACAGCCCTCGTCGAATTCGGGAACCAACACGGCACTGGGCCGCCCGATCCGCCAGGGAACCGGCGTCTACCATTTCGCCAACGGCCAGACCTATGAAGGGGAATGGTCGGGCGACCTGATGTCAGGCTTCGGCGTGATGACCTTCAACGACGGCAGCCGCTTCGCAGGACGGTTCCGCAACGGCCAGCCGGACGGCCCCGGCATCTTCCACTACGCCAATGGCGGACAGAGCGCCGGGATGTGGCGCGGCTCCGTCCGCCTCGACCAGTAGACGCTACCGGGGGGATCCGACGGTAGGATCAACCCGGCTCCGATCAGCGCGGCTTCAGGGCCTCCACCACCTGCACATGCCCCTGCAACGCGCCCAGCGTCAGGGCGGAGTTGCCGTTGGCATCCATGCGGTAGGGGTTCGCCCCGCTGTCGAGCAGCAGCTTCGCCACCGCCTCGTGCCCGTTGTTGGCGGCGTACATCAGCGCCGACCAGCCATAGGCGGTGGTGCGGTCGACCATCACCCCGCGCTGGATCAGCGTGCGCGCCACCTCCTGGTGGCCGCGGGCGGCGGCGGCCATCAGCGCGGTCTTGCCGTCGCTGTTGGTGGTGTCGAGGTCGGCACCGCCCTCTGCCAGCGCCCGGACCACCCCGTCATGCCCGCCCCAGGCGGCATACATCACCGCGGTGGCGCCATCGGAGGTGCGCAGGTCGGTGCGGGCGTGGCGGTCCAGCAGCACGCGCACCGCGTCGGCCAGCCCCTGTTCGGCGGCGATCATCAGCAGGGTCTTGCCGTTGTCCAGCCGCGTGTCGGCACTGGCGCCCGCCTGGAGCGCGCGCGACAGCTCCGCCGGATTGCGCAGCAGGGCCAGAACCGACTCGCGGTCGCCCAGCCCCGGGGTTGCGTTCACCGGCGCCGCGGAGCTTCCCGGCACGGTGCCGACAGCGGTCCCGGTGGCAGGGCCGACGGAGGGGCCGCTATAGACGCGCTGTTCGCTGGCGGCACGGATGCGCTCGGCCAGATCGGGGCTTTCCGGCGCGATCATCTGCGCCCGCTCGTAGAAGCGCTTCGTCTCCGACCAGTCGCCGTCCCGTTCGGCCAGCATCGCCCAGCGGCGATAGGTGTCCGTCATGGTGGTCAGCAGCTCCGCCGCCTCCGGCGACGACGGCACGATCTGACGGATGCGCTGCACCGTCTCATAGGCGTTGTCGCCCGGCGGGGTGGTCAGGCGCTTGCCGGCGATCTGGCGGCGGGCCTGATCGACCATCGTCCGCACGCGCTGGGCGGTATCGGCATCCGGAACGGCAGGCTGGGGAGCAGGAGGAACCGCGGCGGTCGTCGACGGGTCCTCCAGCGGCGGCAGCGAGGCGACGCCCGGCGCCGCTTCCGTGTTGCCGGTCGCGGAGGCCTTGGCGGCGGACGGTTGCGCCTGGGCCGGCGGCAACGCCGCGGTTTCAACCGGCGCCGCCGCTGTCGGCACAGCCGTCGAGGCAGGCGTCGCCGGCTTCGACACCGTCTGGGTGCCGGCAGCGGCGGGCGGCGGCGCGGCGGGCGGCTGGGAAGCCGTCTGCGTGGTCGGGGCCGTCGGTGCGGTGGAAGGAGCGACCGCGGGAGACACTCTCATTTCGGGAGCGGGTGCGACCGGCACCGTGACGGCATGCTGCTGCTCGGCCGGTGCTGCGGCACCGGTCAGGCCCTGCACGGTCCGTTCGACCGCATCGCGCGCCTTGGCCCAGCTCTCCTCGACCATGGCCAGGGCACGGTCGGGGAAGGCGCCCGGCATGGCGGTGGCAATGGCGGCACCGGCGGCCCCCAGCAGGACCAGCGTGGTCAGGGCCGCCCCGGCATAGAGCGCGGTCCGCCGCGGCGCCCGCATGGCACCGGCATGACCGCCGTCCGGCGACCAGCCCTGGCCCTCTGCGCCGGCCATCGGACCAGCCATCGGCCCGGCGCCGCGGTCGGTCCAGCTCTGGTCGCCCTGCCAGCGCTCCTCCTGCGGCAGGTGTTCCCGGCGCTGCCCCACCGACCAATCGTTCGCCGGCGGAATCGCGGCGGATTGCACCGGAACCTGCTGCGGTTGGGGCTGGGGCGGTACCGCCAGCATCGGCCCAGGATGGGGTGCCGGCCGGGGCACGGGCTGAGGCGCCGGAGCAGGCTCCCGCACGTCGTCGACAAAGCCGCCGCCCGCCGTCATCCGGTAGATCACGCCCATGTCGCGCAACTCGTCGGTCAGACCGGCGCGCGCCAACGTGCCTTCCAGCTCGGGCGTGCCGCAGAGCAGCACCTGCATGAAGCGGCCGGCCGGCGTCTCCGCCCGCGTCAGATCGACCAGATCGGCCAGCACCGGCGGCGCCAGCACGGCGGCGTTGTCCACCGCCAGCAGCCCCGATCCGGCAAGCTCCAGCCGCTCCTCCAGCGCCGCGATCAGCGCGTCGAAATCGGTCTCGCCGTCCTCCCCCGGAACCAGATCGGGCAGAGCGCCGGTGCCGGCGGCGGCGACCAGATCCTCCACCTCCGATCCGACCGACGCCGCGACCGGCAGTGCCATGGCGCCGTCGGCCTCGACATGCTCGACCAGCTGGCGGAACAGGGCGGGACGGCCCGAGCCGGCGTCGCCCACCAGCACCAGCAGCCTTTTGCGCGCCAGGAAGGCGAGCACCAGTCCATCGCGAATCTCGGCCGCCGTGACACCGGCGGACTCGGAAACGGGATCGTGGTGGCCCGGAGCGGCGCGCCGGGCGCGCGAGGAATGTTTCGGGGCAGAACGGTCCATGGACATCTCAAGACGCCGATCAGTGAAGGATGCGCTGATGAGACTCTAGTGATGCGCCCCCCAAGCCCCGACGGAGCAAAGGGCGGTTGCCCCCTCTCTTCCGGGGTGGGTGGACTGACCCTTCCGGCACGAAAGCAACCCTGGTCCGCCGGGCGGGGGAGGGGTATAGGGTTGCCGCCGAAATTCGGTCATATCCCACCATCCGGACAGCGACAGTCATGCGAGTCGGAATCGATTTGGGCGGCACCAAGATCGCCGCCGTGGCGCTGGACCGCAACGGGACGGAACTCGCCCGCCACCGCCGTCCGACCCCCCGCGGCTATGACGCCACGCTGGACGCCCTGGCGGAGACGGTGAACGCCCTCGACCCGGCTGGAACCGGCGGTATCGGCATCAGCCTTCCCGGTCTGGTCGACGCCACGGCCGGACGGGTGCGCGCGGTCAATTTGCCCTGGCTGGAGGGTCATGGATTCGTCGCGGACGCCACGCGGCGGATCGGTCGGCCGGTGCGGATCGCCAACGATGCCAACTGCTTCACCCTGTCGGAGGCGACCGATGGGGCGGCTGCCGGAAGCGGAGCCGTGGTGTTCGGCGTCATCCTCGGCACCGGGGTCGGCGGCGGCATCGTGGTGGACGGCCGCATCCTGCCCGGCGCCACCGGGCTGGCCGGCGAATGGGGCCATGCGCCGCTGCCCTGGCGCGAGGAGGCGGACGGCCCGCCGGTGCCCTGCGGCTGCGGCCGGATGGGCTGCCTGGAAACCATGCTGTGCGGGGCCGGGTTGTCGCGCCTGCACCGCCATCTGAGCGGCGAGAGGCTGGACCCGCCGGAGATCGCCGCCCGCGCCCAGGCCGGGGATGCCGCCGCGGCCGCAACGCTGGCCCGGCATGCCGATGCCCTGGCCCGCGCGCTGGCGCCGGTGCTGAACCTGCTGGATCCCGACATGGTGGTGGTCGGTGGCGGCCTGTCCGCCCTGCCCGGCCTGTGCGAGGCGGTGACGCGGCGCTGGGGCGCCTGGACGCTGGCCGCCGATCCGCGCACCCGGATGGCCGTCGCCCGCCATGGCGCGGAAAGCGGCATGCGCGGTGCCGCCCGCCTGTGGCCGGACTGACCGGCATTCCGGCCAAAGCACCACTTTCGAGACAGCTGCCGCAACCAACGGTCACGGGTGGCACGGGACTTGCGCATTCTCCGCTCAGACCGAACGGGGGATATGCCCATGATGCGGAAGAAATTGGGGACGCGAGCCACGGGCAGCAGCGTTCATTTGCATTTTGCAAACCGGAACGCGACGCGGGGCGGAAAACCGGCGGCGCGTTTGCATTTTGCAAACGATCCCGGCGCGGGCGATCAGCAAGCCGTCCTGGGCACCGGCCACCATCTGGAGCATGCCTGCGCGCGTCTTCAGGACGCCGCCGTCGAGCTTGAGACGGTACTGGCGACCCTGCCGGGCGACGAACAGGCAGACCTGCATGAAGCCATCGGCTCGATCATGGAGACGCTGCAACTGATCGCATCGGCCCATGCCCGGCTGGAACCGCCCATCGCCGCCGACTGAGGCGCCATCCCGCCGATTGGTGGCATGGAATTGGCGACATGGAAAAAGGGCGGCCCGATGGGACCGCCCCTTCCGTTCGCCTGACCGTCGGATGCCGATTCGGTCGGCAATGCGCTCAGTCGGTGATGGTCTGCCAGAAGAAGAACGCGACGGCGAGAACCATGATGGCGATGTCCATGGGAACGGCTCCTGTGGATGACGGCGGATAGGCGTTTCGCTTCGATCTATACGACAGTTCGCCCCCCGGCGGCAGTGCCTCCGTTCCCCCTGCGGCGGTTTTTCACTCCCTTGCCCGCTCCGCACGAAAAAAATCTGCGGGCGCATGCTGGCCAGTGATGCCGACAAACTTGGGGACGCGGCCTTTCTGCTGGCGTCGGCCGCCCGGCGGCCCGGACCGAAGAGCCGAAAAACCGCGCTTCATCTATTTGTAAACAAAAGGAATTTTAAAGTCGCCGGTCCCGCGCCGCTGCGATGGCCCCGTCCGGCTCTCGCGTCGATCTGCCGGCTCCAGACCGGAAGATCGCAGCGCTATGACTTTTGTCAGGGGTTGCCTTACCAGGGGGCTTTCTGGCAAGAAAAAGGCCGCTGGAAACAGCGGCCTTGAGTTTAGGGAGGAAACGCCCAAGAAGGGCGAAGCAGCAATCGCTTGCTGCACTGCAACAGTACCAGAAGCGGGGGACGCTGCAACCCCCAAAGCCGGCCCCTGCGTGGGGCCGTAGCTTTTGGAGGGGTCTGTTGCGCATCGGCCACAGCCGGGTCATTCCTTTTTCTGAAACGGAAGCCAGTCCCGCAGTCCGGCCGTTACACCAACGCGGCGTGCCGGCATCGGTCGGCCGCCGCATTCCGACCGGCAGCGGCGCTGAGGACCCAGCCTTGACCCTCCTCCCCCCCTCCGCCTTGGCGGAATTCGATACCTTCACCGCATCCCTGGACGACCGCACCCCTGCGCTGTTCCTCGACTATGATGGAACACTGGCCGCCATCGCCCCGCGTCCCGAACTGGCGGCGATGCCCGACGAGGCGCGCGCGGTGGTGCAGCGGCTGTCGGCGCTCTGCCCGGTCGCTTTCGTCAGCGGCCGTGACTTGGACGATCTGACCGCGATGGTGGCGGTGGATGGCTTGGTCTATGCCGGCAGCCACGGCTTCGACCTGCGCGGTCCGGACCTGCGCCGGCAGGTGGGGGTGGAGTATGTCCCCGACCTCGACATCGCCGACGGGAGTCTGCGCGACCGGCTCGGCCGCATTGCCGGCGCGCTGGTGGAGCGCAAGCGCTTCGCCATCGCCATCCACACCCGTCAGGTCGCGCCGCCGGAGAAGCCTCGGGTCGCCGACGCCGTCCGCGCGGTGGTGGAGGCCCAGCCGCGCCTGCGCATGACCGGCGGCAAGGAACTGTTCGAGCTTCGCCCCAACCTGCCCTGGGACAAGGGCCGCGCCGTGCTCGCCCTGCTGGAGGCGCTGGGGCTGGAGGGGGAGAGCACCATGCCGATCTATCTTGGCGACGACGAAACCGACGAGGATGCCTTCCGGGCCCTGGCCGGCCGGGGAGACGGCAACGGGATCGGCATCCGGGTGATGGACGGCCCGGCGGAGACGGCGGCGACCTGGAGCCTGCACGACCCGGCGGAGGCCGCGGCCTTCCTGGGACGGCTGGCCGACTGGCTGGCGCAGGGGTGACGGCGGACAGTTGATGGCCTGGGGAAGCGCCTCCCCCATTCACCAACCCTAAACCCCCGCCGCCTTATGCTGGCCACTCAACCAGCCGGACAGCGCGCCATGGACATCGGATCGGCCACCACCGCCACGCCCTACCGGCCGCAGGCCAGCGCCATCGACGGCCTTCAGGACGCGCAGGCGCGCACCGAAGCGGCGTCGGAACAGATCGCCGCCGGCAACCTGGACCCCGCCGTGGTGTTGGACCTGACCTCGGCCCAGGTGGATTTCGCCGCGAACGCCAAGGTGCTCCAGGCCACGCAGGAGAACAGCAAGCGCCTGCTCGACATGCTGGCCTGACCTTGGCCTGAGCCCTGCCGCCGGATCAGCGCGGCTTGTTGGGGCCGTAGATCTTGGGCTGGCTGAAATTCAGGTGGTCGAGAAGGCCCTGGGTGGCACAGCCGTCCACCGGCAGCTTGGCCGCGCGCTGGTAGGAGCGGATCGCCGTGCGGGTGCGCGATCCCATCTGGCCGTCGACCGAACCGGCGTTGAAGCCATGCTCGTTCAGCGCTTCCTGGGCGCCGGAGATGAAGGCCCGGCGCATCTCGTCGGGCAGATTGTCCGTTTCGCAGGCGGCAAAGGCCGGGGTCGCCAGCAGTATGGCGCCGCACAGCACAGCACCACTCAGGGCCGGAAGAAGACGTCTGTTCATGGATCGGTCGCTCCGCATCGTTGGAGTAGCAGCCTGTTGAAACAGCCGAGCCCACCCTTCCATTCCATGGATGGACATTCCAAAAACGCACCGAATCGAAAAGGGCGGCCGCAAGCGACCGCCCTTTTCCGTTCCGACCGGTCAGCCCCCGGCGGCGTGCGCGTCGTCGCTCTGCCCCTTGATCCGGGCGGCGAGTGCGGCCTCCAGGAAGGGATCGAGCGCACCGTCCAGCACCGCCTGGCTCTGCGAGGTTTCCACCTCCGTCCGCAGATCCTTCACCATCTGGTAGGGGTGCAGGACATAGGAGCGGATCTGGTGGCCCCAACCGATGTCGGTCTTGGTGGCTTCCAGCGCGGCCGCGGCATCCTCGCGGATCTTCAGCTCACGCTCGTACAGGCGGGCACGCAGCATGTCCCACGCCTTGGCGCGGTTCTTGTGCTGCGACCGTTCCTGCTGGCAGCTCACCACGATGTTCGTCGGGATGTGCGTGATGCGCACCGCCGAGTCCGTCTTGTTGATGTGCTGGCCGCCGGCGCCCGACGCCCGGTAGGTGTCGATGCGGCAGTCCTTCTCGTTGATCTCGATGTCGATCTTGTCGTCGATCACCGGGGAAATCGAGACGGCCGAGAAGCTGGTCTGGCGCCGCGCCTGGCTGTCGAACGGGCTGATGCGCACCAGACGGTGCACGCCGGCCTCGGTCTTCAGCCAGCCATAGGCGTTGTGGCCCTTGATCTGAACGGTCGCGGACTTGATGCCGGCCTCTTCGCCCGGCGTCTCGTCCAGCCATTCCGTCTTGTAGCCGTGCTGTTCCGCCCAGCGGGTGTACATGCGCATCAGCATCAGCGCCCAGTCCTGGGCCTCCGTGCCGCCGGCGCCGGCATTCACCTCGACGAAGCAGTCGTTGGCATCGGCCTCGCCCGACAGCAGGCTTTCGATCTGAAGCTTGTTGGCGCGGTCGCGCAGGCCGTAGAGCTGGGCCTCCGCATCGGCGACGACAGTGGCATCCCCCTCCAGCTCGCCCATCTCGATCAGCTCCAGGCTGTCGGACAGGTCACGCTCCAGCGCGCGGTAGCCGGCGACGGAGGTGTCGAGCTGGGTGCGCTCGCGCATGATGGTCTGGGCCCGCGTCGGATCGTCCCAAAGCTTGGGATCCTCGGCGAGGTTGTTCAGTTCGTCGAGACGCCGCAGTGCATTGTCCCAGTCAAAGATGCCTCCTCAGCAGCGCCAGCGATTCTCTGATCTCGCCGGCGGCCGCTTCGATCTCGGCCCGCATGGCGGTGCCTCCTCGTCAGCCAGAGTTGAAGGGTGTGTCGGCTGCATATGTAGCCGCTCGCCCCCCGCCTTGCACCCCCTTAATGAGCAGGGCCGTCCCGGACCACGCCGCCGCACCGGGACGGCTTGCCACTTTCGAGTATGGCCGAGCCCCTGCTTGGAGGTCCTAGCCGTTTGGAATCATCGGACAGGTTCATTTCAGAGTACGTCCCATATCCGGCCGCACAACCCTACCGCGGCAGCCGGGATTCCCCGAAATCGAGCTTATCTTCTGCGTCGTTCTTCACCTTTCTTGCGCGATCCCGCCGGGCATCCCCTTGCGTGATTCCGCGCAGGGCATTCCTTGCGCGAACGCCTGGACGCGCGACACCTCTGCCGGGGGCACGATGAGCTTCACCAGCCTGAATTTCCTGCTGTTCATCACCGTGTTCAGCGCCGGCTTCATGGCGCTGGCCCGCACGCGCGCCTTCACGCCCTTCCTGCTGGTGGCCAGCTATATCTTCTACGGCTATTGGGATTACCGGTTCTGCGGGCTGCTGGCGCTCAGCACCTTCATAGACTTCTATTGCGGGCTGAAGATCGCAGACTCGCCTGACCGCAGCACGAAGAAGATGTATCTGTTCATCAGTCTGGGCGCCAACCTGGGCATGCTGTTCTTCTTCAAATACTACAACTTCTTCGCCGACAGCGCCGAGATCGCGCTGGCCTCGCTGGGGGTGGAGATCGGACGGCGGACGCTGGACATCCTGCTGCCGGTCGGCATCTCCTTCTACACCTTCCAGAATCTCAGCTACGGCATCGACCTCTACACCGGCGAGGTGAAGGAGCCGGAGCGCTCGCTGATGCGCTACGCCACCTTCGTCGCCTTCTTCCCGCAGCTGGTGGCCGGCCCGATCGTGCGGGCGCGCGACCTGCTGCCGCAAATCCAGCAGCGCCCGCGCGAGATCCCGTTCGAGGAACGCTTCGCCGGGCTGGAAAAGGTGATCTGGGGCTATTTCCTGAAGATCGGACTGGCCGACAACGCCGCCGTGGTGGTCGACGCCCGCTTCCATCAGCCGGAGTTCTTCAACGCGCTCCAGCATGTGATCGGGCTGTTCTGCTTCTCCTTGCAGATCTACGGCGACTTCGCCGGCTATTCGCTGATCGCCATCGGGCTGGCGCAGATCTTCGGCTACACCATGTGCGAGAACTTCGCCCGCCCCTACTTCGCCACCGGCATGCGCGATTTCTGGCGGCGCTGGCACATCTCGCTGTCCACCTGGTTCCGCGACTATGTCTATGTGCCGATGGGCGGCAGCCGCACGCGCTGGCTGCGCATCCGCAACGTCGTCATCACCATGCTGATCTCCGGCCTGTGGCACGGCGCCAACTGGACCTTCGTGCTGTGGGGCGCGATGCATGGCGGCCTGATGCTGGTTGAGGACGGCGCCCGCCGGCTGGCCGCCGCCAGCCCGGTGCGCCTCAGCGGCCCGATGCTGGCCGCCGGGCGGCTGGTGATGATCGGCCTCGTCTTCATGGTGGTGACGCTGACCTGGCTGCCCTTCCGTGCCGACAATCTGCAAACCGTCTGGACCATCCTCGGCATCATCGGCCATGGCGATTTCGGCCTCCAGCAAGGCAACCAGCAGGCCAGCTCGCTGATCCGCGTCGCCGTCACCGGCCTGATCGTTCTGCTGGTCGATGCGCTGGTCGAGCGCGGCGCCGGCCGCCGCTATGCCGGGACCAATGTGGTGGCACGCTCGATGGCCTGCTCTGCCCTGATCCTTGTGATGCTGCTGTTCGGCAGCTTCGCCAACCACGCCTTCATCTACTTCCAGTTCTGACCGGACGGAGACCTCCCCATGTACCGCCTTCTGGCTTGCATCGCGCTGATCCTCGCCACCGTCACCGCGATGGACCGGGTTCTGGCCTCGGCACTGGGCGATCTGCTGCTGCGCTCCAGCGATCGCTTCATGACGGTCTACCGCCCGTTCGAGGCGGAGGCCCAGCCCGCCATCGATCAGGGCGTCAAGCCGGGCGCCAAGCCCGACATCAAGCCCGGCATCAAGCCGCCCGCCGGCCAGGAGGAGCAGCCGGCCGCCCTGCTGGTGAAGGCCGCCCTGACGACGCAGCCGCGGCCAGCCAACGGTCCGGCGACCGGCCCCGCCGCCAAGCCGGCCAGCGGCCCGGCCGACGTGCTGGTGCTCGGCAACTCGCGGGCGGACAACCACTTCCCGGTCTCCGCACTTCAGGACATGACCTGCGGCCGGGCGC
The DNA here is from genome assembly GCF_042938965.1 of Azospirillum sp. A23. Lineage (NCBI taxonomy): Bacteria > Pseudomonadati > Pseudomonadota > Alphaproteobacteria > Rhodospirillales > Azospirillaceae > Azospirillum > Azospirillum sp. A23. The sequence continues at coordinate 2,149,366 of NZ_CP170667.1, forward strand.
TGAACCTCGGCATGGGCGGGGCGCCGACCGTCCTGTCGGCCCTGCTGTGGGACGATTATGTCGAGCGGCACGGCGCGCCGCGGCTGCTGGTGCTGGAGCCGACCGGCCTGGTCGACAACCCGCACGATCTAGCCGACCTGCCGCTGCTGGCCTATTACTCGCAGCGGATCGACGCCTTCGTCCGTCAGGAAAACCAGGAGCTGTGGATGGCCAACCACGCCTTCAACCTGATGACCTTCAACAACAACCAGACCATGCGGCTGATCGCCGGGCTGGTGAAGCCCGCCGCCGACCGCACCCTGGTGGGCGCCATCCCGGACCCGATGAAGGCGCAGCTCGCCGCCGCACCGGAGGAGATGATGACCGCCGATGCCGCCAACTGGCAGGCGCTGGACCACATCATCGCCAGCGCCCAGGCGCAGGGCACCCGGGTGGCGGTGGTCATCACCCCCTATTTCCCGACCTATGCCGGCAAGCTGAAGAATTTCGACGCCTTCTTCGCCGACCTGAAGGGCCGCCTGCCCGCCGGCGTCACCGTGATCGACGCCCGCCGCGCGGTGGACAAGGACGAGCTGTTCATGGACGCCCTGCACGTCAACGAGGACGGTGTGCGTGCGATGTTCGCGGCGATGGAACCCGACCTGCGCCCGCTCGGCAGCTGCCCGGTCGATGCGATGGCGTCGCTGTCGGGAACCGGAAACACGACGCACTGATCGCCTGAATATCGCAGCTGTGGCGAATGAAAAAGGGGCGCCCGCGGTGGGCGCCCCTTTCTCTTTTCGGCTCAGTACAGCCCGCCGGTTCCCAGCGTCGCCGCGGCGGGCGGGGCCGGTATCCCCGGCTGCTGGGCCCCGAAACCGGCGTTCGGATCGCCGCCCATCATGGCGCCGGCACCTTGCGAGGACCCGTCCAGCACCATTTGCGGCTGGTCGGGGTTGGGCTCGGTGCCCGGCAGGAAGGCTTCCCAGATGGCACGGCTGTCGCCGAACTGGGCCAGCTGGCCGTTGGCCGGGTTGACGCGGACGAGGCGCAGGCCGGGCGGGACGCGGAACGGCGTCGCCGGCTTGTCCTTCAGCGCCACCTGCATGACCTCCTTGAACACCGGCACGGCGGCGGACCCGCCGGTCTCGTGGCTGCCCAGCGAGCGCGGCTGGTCGAAGCCGATGTAGGTGCCGACCACCAGATCGGGCGAGAAGCCCATGAACCAGGCGTCGTGGCTGTCGTTGGTGGTGCCGGTCTTGCCGGCCAGCGGCTTGCCCAGCGACTTCAGCGCCGCCGCGGTGCCGCGCTGGACCACGCCTTCCAGGATCGAGACGATCTGGTAGGTGGTGCGCGGGTCGTTCACCTGCTCGCGGGTGTCGGGCACGGCGGGCACCGCCATGCCGTCCTTCCAGCTGACGTTGGTACAGCCCTCGCACGCGCGGTTGTCGTGACGGAAGACGGTCTTGCCGTTGCGGTCCTGCACACGGTCGATGAAGGTCGGCACCACCCGCTTGCCGCCATTGTCCAGCATGGCGTAGGCGGTGGCGAGCCGCAGCACCGTCGTCTCGCCGGCGCCCAGCGACATCGGCAGATAGGGCTGGAGATTGTCGACGATGCCGAACTTCTCGACCAGCGCCTTGACCTTGTCCATGCCGATCTGCTGGGCGAGGCGGACGGTCATGACGTTGCGCGACTTCTCGATGCCGACGCGCAAGGGGGTCGGGCCGTAGAATTCGTGGCTGTAGTTCTCGGGCCGCCAGACCGGCTGCCCGCCGCCCGGATCGAAGGAGAAGGGCGCATCCATCACCAGCGACGACGGGGTGAAGCCCTGGTTCAGCGCCGTCAGGTAGACGAAGGGCTTGAAGGACGAACCGGGCTGGCGCAGCGCCTGGGTGGCGCGGTTGAACACACTCATCGCCGGAGAGAAGCCGCCGACCATCGCCAGCACGCGGCCGGTGTGCGGATCGAGCGCCACCAGACCGCCCTGCACCTGCGGGATCTGGCGCAGGCCGTAGCTGCCCGGCGGCAGCTCCTTCGCGGCGGATTTGTCGGTCTTCTTGGCCGGCTTCTCGTCCTCGTCCTTGGCCGGCGGGCCGCTCACCGCCTCGACCAGCAGGATGTCGCCCAGCTTGGCCACGTCGGACGGCTTGCGGATCGCCGGCCCGGCGACGTCGCCGTCCTTGGAGGCGCGGGCCCAGCGCAGTTCGGACAGCGGGATGCGGCCGCGGGTGCCGTCGGCCACCCCGATGTCCAGCCCGTCCGCCTGGTCGTCCTTCAGCACGACCGCCAGCTTCCAGCCCTCGGAGCCCGCGGGCGGCGGCATGGCGGCCAGCTTCTTCGGCCAGTTGTCGAAATTCTCCATCTTGGCGACCGGGCCGCGCCAGCCGTGGCGGCGGTCGTAGGCGATCAGCCCGTCGCGCAGCGACTTGGTGGCGGTGGCCTGCAGCACCGGGTCCATCGAAGCGCGGACCGACAGCCCGCCCTCGTACAGCGCCTGCTCGCCATAGAGCTTCACCAATTCGCGCCGGATCTCCTCGGCGAAATATTCGGAGGTCACCACCTCCTGCTCGTCGCGCTTGCGGGTGACCAGCGGGCGCCCCTGGGCGGCCTTCGCCTCCTCCGGCGTGATGTAGCCGTCTTCCGCCATGCGGCCGATCACCCAGTTGCGGCGGGCGATGGCGGCGTCATGCTGGCGGTCGGGGTTGTAGTTGGACGGTGCCTTGGGCAGGGCCGCCAGGAAAGCGACCTCCTCGATGCTCAGCTCGTCCAGCGCCTTGTTGAAGTAGTTCAACGCCGCCGCCGCCACGCCGTAGGAACGGTTGCCCAGGAAGATCTCGTTCAGGTACAGCTCGATGATGCGGTCCTTGGTGAAGGCCCGCTCGATGCGGACCGCCAGGATCGCTTCCTTGATCTTGCGGGCGAACGACACCTCGTTGGTCAGCAGCATGTTCTTGGCGACCTGCTGCGTGATCGTGCTGGCGCCCACCGGCCGGCGCTCGCGGCCGAAATTCTCGATGTTGGTCAGGATCGCGCGCAGGATGCCGATGGGATCGACGCCCTGGTGGCCATAGAAATTCTTGTCCTCGGCCGCCATGAAGGCGTTCATCACCTGACGCGGCATGGCATCGATGGGTACGAAGATGCGCCGTTCCGACGCGAACTCGGCCATCAGGCGCCCGTCGCCGGCATAGATGCGCGTGGTCACCGGCGGCTCGTAGTTGGCCAGCTTGGTATAGTCGGGCAGGTCGTGGTCGTAATGCTCGAACAGGAAGACCAGCCCCCCGGCGCCGGCAAGAACCAGCATCACGAAAGCCATCAGCAAGGACAGAAGGAGACGCATGACCGATCCCGCAAGAAACGACGAAGAGCGTGGCTGAAGCCCGACCTTTTCCGGGTTGGGGCCGCGAGCCATGCCTGACAGGGCGGCGCATCCTACACCGCCGCGCCGCGAAGCGCCGCCCCCGTTCCCGTCATGTCAGGAAAATGTGACGCGCAGAGGGCGCGAACAAGAAATCGCCGGCGCAGAAGGGGTAAGCCGCCCCTCGCCGACACGTCTCAGCTGCGCTGCGAGCCGTGCAGCCAGCGGAAATAGCTGTCGATGGTCCGGGCCAGCGACTTGCCCAGCCGCTCGCGGTGCGCACCGGAGGTCAGCAGGCCGACGTCCTGCCGGTTCGACAGATACCCCATCTCGATCAGCGCCGACGGCACGTCGGGCGCGGTCAGCACGGCGAAGCCGGCCTGCCGGTGCGGCCGGCTGGAGATCAGCGGCACGTCGCGCCCCAGAGTCTGCAACGCCAGCGTCGCGAAACGCTTGGAATGGTTCATCGTGTCGCGTTGGGCCAGATCGATCAGGATGTTGGCGACCAGCTGGTTCTCGCCCGACAGGTCGAGACCGACCAGGGCGTCGGCCTTGTTCTCCTTGGCCGCCAGCATCTCCGCCTCGCGGTCGGACGCCTTGTCGGACAGGGTGTAGATCGACAAGCCGCGCATGTCGCCGCTGCTGATGCTGTCGGCATGCAACGAGATGAACAGGTCGGCCCCGGCCTCGCGCCCGATGGCGACGCGGTCGCGCAGGCGGATGAACACGTCGCTGTCGCGGGTCAGCTTCACCCGGTAGCGGCCGGTAGCCTCCAGCTGGCGCTTCACCTCCCTGGCGGTGGCGAGCGTGATGTCCTTCTCATAGATGCCGCCGACGCCGATGGCGCCGGGGTCCTGGCCGCCATGGCCGGGGTCGAGCACGATCAGCGGCTTTTCCGCCACCGTCGGCGGCTTGTTGTCCGGCAGCGGCGGAGCGACGGGCAGAGCGGCCGGGATCAGCTGGGCCGGCGGGATCGGCGGCAGCGGGGCGAAGGGAGGCGGAGCCGAAACCGTGCTGGCGGGATCGGCAGCCGGCGGCGAAGGCTGCGGGGCCGGAACCGGGGCCGGAACCGCCATCGCCGACGACACGATGGACGACATCGTCAGCTGCCCCTTGCCGCCGATCTCCTTCGCATCCCTGCCGGCCGCGGCCAGCTGCCGGAACTCGGCCGGCGTCGTCTTTTCCAGGTCGAGGACGAGACGCGGCTGATGGCCGTCGCGCGCCGGGATCATGTAGCCCTCGCGCAGACGGGCGGGACCGACCGTCTCGAAGGTCAGCCGCGTGCCGCGCGGGCCTCCGGCATGGTGGTAGCGCGCGACCACCCCCTTGCCCTCCACCGGCAGCGCCCCGCCGGGCCAGATCAGGTCGGGCAGATCGACGACGATGCGGTAGGGATCGGCGACGACCGACACGCTGAAGGACACCGGGTCGCTCAGCTCCAGCACGAAGCGGGTCTTGTCCGGATGGATGCCCAGCCGGGCATCGACCACCGCCGTGCGCGGCGGGGCCGACGGCAGCGCCGCCGTGGTCTGCGCCGTCACCGTCCCGGCCGTCATCCCGGCCGACCCAAAACCCAGCAGCACCAACGCCAACAGAAGCACCGCGAGGACACGGCCAACCGATCTCCGCGGCGAACGGGCGGAATGCGGCTGGCGGTCGGGTGCGGCAGCGGTGGGCAGGCTGGGCGGCCGTGGCATCAAATCTCCTCGGCGGCAGAGGGTGCGCGGCGATGGGAAAGCGGCGGAAACACGCGCTGGATGACCAGCTATAGCCCAGCCAATTCAACGCTCTCAACGCGGATCGCCAGATCCCGAGTCAATTCCCGCCGGGGGTGCCGTTCCTGCAACAGTGAGCAGGACGGCAAGCCTCGGCGTGGCCGGATCGTACCCCGGACGGGTTGCCCCGGTGGAAGGTGGCAGCCCGGCTTCCCCGCGACGAACTTGTTCGCCGAATCGGCGCATTTCCGCGTTGTGCAAGAGGGATCGCTTGTCTATGGTATCTTTGCGACAGACCGCAATTCGCCAGACCAGGGTCGGACTCCCAAGGTGAGCGCCGATTCGCTGATCCCCGGACATCGATCCCATCGAGCCGAAGGTCAGCCGATCGCCGGTCACGGGGCTTACCCAAGGGGCTGCGGCGTCGCCCTCGACACCGCCTGTCCGGCCATCCGCGCCGGAGGGACGTCGCGGGGTGGCGCGTTCGGATTGGCGGTGAGAGGACGAAACCTCGAAGCTGGCTGTGGCCGCAAGGCGGCAGCCCGGCGCGTGTCGACCGGGCCGTCCTGGCTGCTCTCGTCAGCGCCGTTCGGCGGTTCCGGTCCGTCGTGCCGTATGCTTCGCCCACAACAGACGCTGCGTCCAGGCGGCCCGACCGGTCGCGCGGGTTCCCTGGGTCGCGCCGTTGAGGATCGTATATGGCCAAGCGCATGCTGGTGGACGCCACGCACCCGGAAGAAACCCGGGTCGCCGTGGTCAATGGCAACCGGCTGGAAGAACTCGATTTCGAGATCGCCAGCCGCAAGCAGCTGAAGGGCAACATCTACCTGGCGAAGGTGACGCGGGTCGAGCCTTCGCTCCAGGCGGCCTTCGTGGAATATGGCGGGAACCGCCACGGCTTCCTCGCCTTCTCCGAAATCCATCCCGACTATTACCGCATTCCGATGGCCGACCGCGAGGCCCTGCTGGCCGAGGAGCGCCGGCTGGAGGAGCAGGCGGAAGCCCGGGCCGAGGCCGCCGCCGACGGCGCCGTGATGGCCGAGCCGATCCGCCCCGAGCAGGTGGTCGAGGAATGGTCGCCGATGCCCTCCCCCATCGCGCCCGAGGCGTCCGATGAGGAAGACGGCGACGACAGCGGCGAAGACGCCGAGGCCGGCGACGAGCAGGCCGCCCCGTCCGAGGGCGCCGCTCCCGACACGCTCGGCGGCGACGAGGACGAGGAGGCGGAGACCCAGCGCCGCCGCTCGCGTCCGCTGCGCTCCTACAAGATCCAGGAAGTGGTGAAGCGTCGGCAGGTCATGCTGGTGCAGGTGACGAAGGAGGAGCGCGGCAACAAGGGTGCGGCGCTGACCACCTACCTGTCGCTGCCCGGCCGCTACTGCGTCCTGATGCCCAACACCGGCCGTGGCGGCGGGATTTCCCGCAAGATCACCAACCCGGCCGACCGCAAGCGCCTGAAGGAAATCCTGTCGGATCTCGACATTCCCGACGGCATGGCGGTGATCCTGCGCACCGCCGGGCTGGAGCGCTCCAAGCCCGAGATCAAGCGCGATCTGGAATATCTCCTGCGCCTGTGGGACGACATCCGTGAACAGACGCTGAAGTCGTCGGCGCCCTGCCTCATCTATGAAGAGGCGAACCTGATCAAGCGGTCGATCCGCGATCTCTACGCCAACGACATCGACGAGATCTGGGTCGAGGGCGAGGCCGGCTTCCGCACGGCGCGCGAGTTCATGGACATGCTGATGCCGGGCCATTCCCAGCGCGTCCAGCTGTACCGCGACAGCCAGATCCCGCTGTTCCACCGCTATCAGGTGGAAACGCAGATCGACGCCATCCACAGCCCGGTGGTTCAGCTGCGCTCCGGCGGCTACATCGTCATCAACCCGACCGAGGCGCTGGTCTCCATCGACGTCAACTCCGGCAAGTCGACCCGCGAGCGCAACATCGAGGAAACCGCCTACAAGACCAACCTGGAGGCCGCCGACGAGGTGGCGCGCCAGCTGCGTCTGCGCGATCTGGCCGGCCTGATCGTCATCGACTTCATCGACATGGAGGAGCCGCGGAACAACGCCGCCGTCGAGCGCCGCATGAAGGAGGCGATGAAGAACGACCGGGCGCGCATCCAGCTCGGCCGCATCTCCGCCTTCGGCCTGTTGGAGCTGTCGCGCCAGCGTCTGCGTCCGTCGCTGCTGGAGACCAACTTCGAGCGCTGCCCGCACTGCTCGGGCACCGGCGTCGTCCGGTCGGTCGAATCCGCCTCGCTGCACGTCCTGCGCGCCATCGAGGAAGAAGGCATCCGCAAGCGCTCGGCCGAGATCACCATCTTCGTTCCGACCTCCATCGCGCTCTACATCCTCAACCAGAAGCGCGGTGAACTGGCCAAGATCGAAGAGCGTCACGCCTTCAGCGTGATGGTCCAGGCCGACGACGGGCTGATCGCCCCGGATCACCGTCTGGAGCGCAACAAGGCCCGCTTGGCCGATGAGGACGCCCCGCTGGTCAGCGCCGACCGGGTGATGGCCGAGACCGACCGCGCGCTCGCCGCCGAGCCGGTCGAGCCGGTGGAAGAGCCGGAAGCCGAGACCGAGGCCGTCCAGGTCGAGGAGACCGGCGAGCGTGCCGAAACCAACGGCGACGGCAATGGCGAGGACCGCCGCCGCCGTCGTCGTCGTCGTCGCGGCCGTGGCCGTGACCGCGAGGAAGGCCGGACCGACGGTGCCGAGGGCGATGCCGAGACGGACGAGGGCGATCAGGATGCCGGCCAGGACGCCGATGAGAGCGTTCTGCCGGTTGCCGCCGAAGCCATCCCCGGTGCCGCCATCTCCGAACCTGCGGCCGACTCCGCCGACGCCGACGCTGAAGGCGACGACGAGGATGAGGATGACGGCGAGGACGAGACCGGTGCCGATGCCGGCGAGCGCAACGGCGATGGCCGTAAAAAGCGCCGCCGCGGCAAGCGCGGTGGCCGTCGCCGGTCGCGCCGCGAGGGTGCGGAAGGCCTGGAGGGCGGCGAGGACACCGTCGACCAGCAGCCCGCCGCCGCTCCGGTTCAGGATGCTCCGGCCCAGACGGCGCAGGCTCCGGCCGAGGCGAGCGATCTCGACTGGATCCTGGCCGGCGAAGCCGCTCCGGCAGTCGAGGAAGCTCCGGTTCCGGTGACCGCGCCGGCCCCGGCTCAGGCCGAAGCCGCCGCCAAGGCGCCCGCCAGGAAGGCGTCGCGCAAGCGCAAGGCCGCCGCCGAGGCTCCGGTCGAAGCCGCCCCCGCGGCTGCTCCGGCGGTCGTCGCCGAAGCTCCGGCCAAGGGCCGCAAGCGCAAGGCCGCGGCCCCGGTCGAGGCGCCGGTTGAAGCCGTTGCCGAAACCGCGCCGAAGAAGGCGTCGCGCAAGCGCAAGGCTGCCGCCGAGGCTCCGGTCGAAGCCGCGCCCGAGCCTACTCCGGTAGTCGTCGCCGAAGCTCCGGCCAAGGGCCGCAAGCGCAAGGCCACCGCTGCGGTCGAGGCGCCGGCGGAGACCGTTGCCGAAGCCGCGCCGGCCAAGAAGGCGTCGCGCAAGCGCAAGGCTGCCGCCGAGGCACCGGCCGAAGCCGCCGCCAAGCCCACGGCCGCCACGCCGGCCCCGGCTCCCGAGCCGGCTGCGGCTGATAACGATGCCGACGCCGATGCCAAGCCGCGCCGCGGCTGGTGGAAGCGGTAAGCCCAACGGCCCAACCGGGACCTCTGGAACGGGAAAAGGCGCCGCAAGGCGCCTTTTCCTTTTCCCGGACGTTATCACCCCTGCCACAGGACAGGTCGGACCATGAGCAAGGCCTTCACCCGCGAGAACGACACGCAGGACGACGACGATCTCGACGATCCGGCACCGTTGCCGCAGGGCTTCAAGAACTACATGACCCCGCCCGGCTTCCAACGCATGCAGGAGGAACTGCGCCACCTGCTGCGGGTGGAGCGACCGAAGGTGGTGGAGGTGGTGTCCTGGGCCGCCGGCAACGGCGACCGCTCGGAGAATGGCGATTATCTCTATGGCAAGAAGCGCCTGCGCGAGATCGACCGCCGCATCCGTTTCCTGAACAAGCGGCTGGAATCGGCGGTGGTGGTCAATCCGCAGGACCAGAAGAACCGCGAACAGGTCTTCTTCGGCGCCACCGTCACCTATGCCCGCGAGGATGGGGCGGAGAACACCATCACCATCGTCGGCGCCGACGAGGTCGACCCCGACCGCGGCCATGTCAGCTGGATTTCCCCCATGGCCCGCGCCCTGCTGAAGGCGCGGGAGGGCGATCTGGTGGATGTCCGCACCCCGGCGGGACTGGAACAGGTCGAAGTGCTGGAGATCCGGTACGCGGACTGACGGAGGGGGCGGCGACCCGCCCCCCTGCCAGACTTCACTCCGCCAGACCTCACTCCGCTGCCGGCTGGTAAATCTCCCCGCCCGACTGGCGGAACTTCTCCGACATCTCGGCCATGCCGGATTCCGCGGCGTCGCGGATTTCCTGCGTGATCTTCATCGAGCAGAATTTCGGCCCGCACATCGAACAGAAATGCGCGGTCTTGGCGCCTTCCGCCGGCAGGGTCTCGTCGTGGTAGGCCATCGCCGTGTCGGGATCGAGCGACAGGGCGAACTGGTCTCGCCAGCGGAAGGAGAAGCGGGCGCGCGACATGGCGTCGTCGCGCAACCGCGCCGCCGGGTGGCCCTTGGCGAGGTCGGCGGCATGGGCGGCGATCTTGTAGGCGATGACGCCGGCCTTCACGTCGTCGCGGTCGGGCAGACCGAGATGCTCCTTCGGCGTGACGTAGCAGAGCATCGCCGTGCCGAACCAGCCGATCATCGCCGCACCGATGGCACTGGTGATGTGGTCGTAGCCCGGCGCGATGTCGGTCACCAACGGCCCCAGCGTGTAGAAGGGCGCCTCGCCGCACAGCGCCAGCTGCTTCTCGACATTGTGCTTGATCTTGTGCATGGGCACATGGCCCGGTCCTTCGATCATCACCTGCACGTCGCGCGCCCAGGCGATCCTGGTCAGTTCGCCCAGGGTCTCCAGCTCGGCGAACTGGGCGGCGTCGTTGGCGTCGGCCTGGCTGCCCGGCCGCAAGCCGTCGCCCATCGACAGCGCCACGTCATAGGTCCGGCAGATCTCGACGATGTCGGCGAAATGGTCGTAGAGGAAATTCTCGCGGTGATGCGCCAGGCACCATTTGGCGATGATCGAGCCACCGCGCGAGACGATGCCGGTCACCCGCTTGGCGGTCAGCGGGATGTGGGCCAGCCGCAGGCCGGCATGGATGGTGAAGTAATCGACGCCCTGCTCCGCCTGCTCGATCAGCGTGTCGCGGAACAGCTCCCAGGTCAGGTCTTCGGCCTTGCCCTTGACCTTCTCCAGCGCCTGATAGATCGGCACGGTGCCGATCGGAACCGGGGAGTTGCGCAGGATCCATTCGCGGGTCTGGTGGATGTCGGCGCCGGTGGACAAATCCATCACGGTGTCGGCGCCCCAGCGGATCGACCAGACCATCTTCTCCACTTCCTCCTCGATGGAGGAGGTCACGGCGGAGTTGCCAATGTTGGCGTTGATCTTGGTCAGGAAGTTTCGGCCGATGATCATCGGCTCCGACTCGGGGTGGTTGACGTTGGACGGGATGATCGCCCGCCCACGCGCCACCTCGTCACGGACGAACTCCGGTGTGATGAAGTCGGGGATCTCGGCGCCGAAATCCTCGCCATCTCGGGCGGCTTCAAGCGCCGCGGCGCGGCCCAGATTTTCGCGGACGGCGATGTATTCCATCTCCGCGGTGACGATGCCGGCGCGGGCGTAGGCCATCTGCGTCACCGCCACGCCGTCCTTGGCGCGCAGCACGCCGTTGTCGGCGGTCTCGACATCGCCGCGCGCCAGGATCCAGTCGCGGCGGTGCTTGGACAGGCCGGCCCGCACGTCGATGGCGACCGACTCGTCGGTGTAGGGACCGGAGGCATCATAGACGGTCAGCGGCGGCTCGCCGCCCGACAGCGCGATCTCGCGCAGGGCGACGCGCAGATCGGGAAAGCGCATGCCGGGCACATGGATTTTCCGCGACGACGGCAGCGGGCCGGTCGAAATGCGGATGGCGTTCTCGTTGAAGTCCTTAGGCATTGGGTTTCTCCGTCGGAGTTGGGCGGACAAACCCGGGACTGCGGACGGAGGTGCGGTATCTTCGTGCGGGCCGTTTCGGAATGGTTCCCCGGCATGGCGGGGCCGATACGGCCGGACGGGGCGAGATTCGGCCCGTCACGAGGTCCCTCCCTTCGCCGGTATGACCCGGATCAGGTTCGAAGGGTCACCACGCTGCCGGCTTGCGCAGTGCGCCGTCCGGCCGTTGGTATCTCAGCCCCCTGTCGGGACCCCCCTGGAATGTGGCCCATCCTGCCGCCGACGGACGGTCGTGTCAAAAGGAAAGCGCTGCGGACGATCCGCCTGCCATATTGTGGAAATGCGCTACATCCAGCGCTTCGACCGCACATAGACCATCGGCAGCAGGGCCGACAGCAGCATCAGCCCCAAGGCGCTGGCATAGCCGAAGGGCGACTGGCTGCCGGGCATGTCGGTGAAATTCATGCCGCCGATGCTGGCGACCAGGGTCGGCGGATAGAGCAGAACGGTCAGAACCGACACGATCTTGACGATCTCGTTCTGCTCGACATTGATCTGGCCCAGCGCGGTGTCGAGCGCCAGGGCGACCTTGCCGGAGAGGAAGCGGGCATACTGGTCCAGCCCGCGCAGATCCTGCAGCGTGGTCTTGGCCCAGCGCCGAGTCGCCTTGCCGGCGTTCCAGCCATCGCCGCGCGCCAGGAAGTCGGTCATGCGGGTAAGGCTGGCCAGACTGATCCGCGCCTTGCCGATCAGGTGGCCGGCATGGCCGATGCGCTTCAGCGTCTGCGCGTCGTCCAGCGTCTCGCCGCGGGAGCGCAGCTTGCGCCCGCGGAAATAGCGGCGGTTCAGTGCATCCATCTCCACCCCGGTCCGCCGCAGCACGACCGACGTGCGGTCGATCATCCCGTCCACCAGTGCGGCCAGCACCAGTTCGCCGCGGGATGCGGAGACCTGCCCATGGGTGGCGCGGCGGCGGAAGGCCAGCAGCGCCTGCGGATCGATGTCGTGGATGGTCACCAGCCGCCGGCCGGCCAGCACGAAGCTGACGGTGGCGATGCGCGGCTCGTCGGTGTCGGCCCAGACCAGGGCGGTGACGGTCATGGTCAGCGCACCACCGGCAACACGCAGACGGCTCGACTCCTCGATCTCCGCCATCTGCTCGCGGGTGGGCAGGCCGGTGCCGATCAGCGCCTCCGCCCGCGCCAGTTCGTCGGGCGTCGGGTTGATCAGGTCCAGCCACACGGCGGACTCAGGGAACGGGACCGACTCGTCCGCGGCCTCCCTGTCCCAGCGCAGCAGACCGCCGTCATTGACGAAAACATGCAGCAAGGCTGTGCTCCTTGCGTGGGCGCGGTTCGGGCACCCGGCCTAGGTCACCCGGCCACCGCGCCGCGGCTTCACCGGGGGCGAAGCCTTTTCCCCATCGAGGTCGAGCGACGCGCCCTCATCCTTCAGCGCCTGCTCCAGCTTGCGGCGGAAGGCGCCGCCGTCCCGCTTGGCGTCGAGGAAATGGCCGACCGCCTCCTTCGCCGCATCGCTGTCATAGGGGACCTTGCCCAGCGCGGCCAGTCTGGCACGCTCCACCAGCTTCGGGTCCATCCTCTCCCGGATGGCCTTCATCTGGCGGAGCAACTCCTTGCGCAGATCGCTCATCGGTCCCCCATGGCGGTCCCCTATGGACGGCGTCAGGCCTTGCCGATCAGGGTGCCGGCGCCGCCCTCGGTGAAGATCTCCAGCAGCAGCGCATGCGGCACGCGGCCATCCAGGATAACAGCGGCATCGACGCCCTGCTCCACCGCGCCGATGCAGGTCTCGATCTTCGGGATCATGCCGCCGGACGCGGTGCCGTCGGCGATGGCCTTGTGGGCATCCTCCAGCGACATCTTCTCGATCAGCTTCTTTTCCTTGTCGAGCACGCCGGCGACGTCGGTCAGCAGGAAGAAGCGTGCCGCCTTCACCGCCGCCGCGACCGCGCCGGCCGCCGTGTCGGCGTTGATGTTGTAGGTGTCGCCGTTCACGTCGAAGCCGACCGGCGCGATCACCGGGATGATGTCCGACTGGGCGAGCGCGTGCAGGATCTGCGGGTTCACCTTGTAGGGCTCGCCGACGAATCCCAGGTCCAGCACCCGTTCGATGTTGCTGTCGGGATCGCGCTGGACGCGCTCAAGACGGCGGGCGGTGATCAGGTTGCTGTCCTTGCCCGACAGGCCGACGGCACGGCCGCCGGCGCTGTTGATGGCGGCGACGATCTGCTTGTTGATGGAGCCGGCCAGCACCATCTCGACCACCTCGACCGTCTCCTTGTCGGTGACGCGCAGGCCGTCGATGAAGCTGGACTTGATCTTCAGCCGCTCCAGCATCTGGCCGATCTGCGGGCCGCCGCCATGGACGACCACCGGGTTGATGCCGACCTGCTTCAGCAGGACGATGTCGCGCGCGAACAGCTCCGCCAGGCTGGCGTCGCCCATGGCGTGGCCGCCGTACTTGATGACGAAGGTGCTCCCGGCATAACGGCGCATGTAGGGCAGCGCTTCGGACAGGGTACGGGCCTTGGCGAGCCACTCGTCACGGGTGGGAGTCTGCACGGGAGGATGCCCTTTGTCGGGGTGGAGTGTCGGGCTTCTTTAACGGAAAGGCCGGCCGGTTGCCTAGGGGGCAATTTAACGGTCACACACCCCCGTGACGGCCTCCCGCGGCTGCGGTCGCCGTGCCGCCGGCCGGACGCCACAATCCGGCCAGCCGCGTCATCGGCTGCGTCAGCGCGGTCACCGCCACCGCCATCAGCACCATCGCCGAGAAACAGGGGCCGGACAGCACGCCCGCCTCCAGCAGGACGGTCAGAACGATGACCTCCATCAGCCCCTTGCACGGCATCAGCGTGCCGAGCCGGAGCGCGTCGGGCCAGCTTTCGCCGGTCCAGCGGGCGGGCAGCGTGGTGCCGGCCATCTTGCCGGCGATGGTGGCGAGGCTGGCGAGGGCGAAGACGGTCCATTGCGCCGGATCGTCCAGCGTCAGGTTCACCTTCAACCCGGTCAGGGTGAAGAAGAAGGGCAGCAGGATCAGCGTGGCGAAATGCTCCAGCCGGTCGAGGATCGCCGCCGCATAGCGGCGCGGCATCGCACTGCCGGCGATGAAGGCGCCCAGGATGTAATGCAGCCCGATCAGCTCGGTCACCGCGGCCGAGGCCAGCAGCGCCGCACAGGTCACCACCACCGCGGTGTCGCCCATCCGCCCGTCCGGGGCCACCCGCTCCAGCAGGCGGTCGAGCAGCGGGCGCACGAGCAGGACCGTCGCCCCGACATAGGCGAAGCCCAGCAGGCCGACCTTCGCCACCGCCCAGGCATCGCCGCCGCCACTCCCCCCGTCGGCGGTCGACCAGGCCAGCACCGCGGTGATCAGCAGCCAGAGCAGCGCGTCGTTCACCGCGGCATAGCCCAGCGCCAGCCGCCCCACCCGGTCGCCCAGCAAATCCATCTCGCGCAGGATGGCGCCCAGCACCGGCAGGGCGGTGACGCCGACGCAGATGCCGAAACCGGCGGCGAACAGGCCGGGGGTGGCGTGCTTGCCGGTCATGGCGGGAAAGGCGCCGGCCAGCCACCAGCCCAGGGCTCCGCCCAGCAGGGTCGGCACCAGCATGCTGGACAGCGCCACGGTGGCGAAGGCTCCACCCCGCCTACGGAACTCGGCGGGATCGAGATGCAGGCCGGTCAGGAAGGCGAAGAACACCACGGCCATCAAGGCCAGCCCGGACAAGGGCGCAAGCGCCGCCGGCGCGAACAGCACGCCCCACAGATCGGGAACCAGCCGGCCGAGCAGCGACGGCCCCAGCGCCACCCCGAACAGGATCTGGACCACCACCATCGGGGCGATGTGGCGACCGCCGCCGAGCCGCCACAGCAGAAACGGCCCGGCGATCAGCAGCAGGGCCTGCATCAGGAACAGCAGCGCGGGAGACAGACCGCCCATCGCCGCCGCCCCTTACTCGGCGCCGAGGGCGAGCGCCGCCAGACTGGCGCGCAGCTCCGCGATGCCGGTGCCCTTCTCGGAGCTGGTGACATGGATGTCGGGGAAGGCTGCCGGATGCTTCTTCAACCCCGCCTGGGTTTCACGCCGGATCCTGTCGAGATCCGCAGCCTTGACCTTGTCCGCCTTGGTCAGCACGACGACGTACGGCACCGCCGTGCGGTCGAGCATCTCCATGATCTCATGGTCGTGGGGCTTCATCCCATGGCGCGAGTCGATCAGCACCAGCGCCCGGCGCAGGGTGACGCGGCCGCGCAGGAAGCGGCGGACCATGTCGTTCCACGCCTCCACCTTCTCTTTCGATTCCTTCGCATAGCCGTAGCCGGGCATGTCCACCAGCTTCAGACGGTTGCCGAGGTTGAAGAAGTTGAGCTGCTGCGTGCGGCCCGGCGTGTTGGAGGTGCGGGCCAGCGTCTTGCGTCCGGTCAGCGCATTGACGAGGCTCGACTTGCCGACATTCGAGCGGCCGGCGAAGGCGACCTCCGGCAGGTCGGCCTCAGGCAGCTGGTTCAGCGCATTGGCGCCCCAGACGAAGTCGCACTCCTTGGCGAACAGCAGCCGGCCGGCCTCCAGCGCGGCCTCGTCGAAGCCGGCAACGATGCTGGGGGTGTCGGGGGTCGGCGTGGCGGAGCTGGTCATGGCGGTGCGCTTTCGTTTTGGTCGGCTAAAAAACATACCGCCGGCAGAGGCCCGTCAAGGGTCTTTGCCGGCGGCAGGTCTCAGACATTCGGCAGAGGCTGAAGGATCAGGCCTTCACGCCCATGCGCTTCATGATGGTCCACTGCTGCAGGACCGACAGCGTGTTGTTCCAGGCCCAGTAGATCACCAGACCGGCCGGGAAGCCGGCGAGCATGAAGGTGAAGACGATGGGCAGGAACTGGAACACCTTCTGCTGGATCGGGTCCGGCGGGGCCGGGTTCATCTTCTGCTGGAACCACATCGTCACGCCCATGATCAGCGGCCACAGGCCCAGATGCAGCATGGCGGGCGGATCCCAGGGGATCAGGCCGAACAGGTTGAAGATGGTCGTCGGATCGGGCGAGGACAGGTCGTGGATCCAGCCGAAGAACGGCGCATGCCGCATTTCGATGGTCACGAACAACACCTTGTAGAGCGAGAAGAACACCGGGATCTGGATCAGGATCGGCAGGCAGCCCGACACCGGGGAGACCTTCTCGCGCTTGTACAGCGCCATCAGCTCCTGGTTCATGCGCGCCTGATCGTCGCTGAACTTCTCGCGCAGCTCCTGCATCTTGGGCTGCAGGGCCTTCATCTTGCTCATCGCCTGATAGGACTTGTTGGCGAGCGGGAAGAAGACGGCCTTGACGCAGACGGTCAGCACCAGGATGGCAATGCCGAAGTTGCCGATGATGCGGCCCAGGAAATCCAGCGCGTAGAAGAACGGCTTGGTCAGGAAGTAGAACCAGCCGAAGTCGATCGCCAGATCGAAGTTCTTGATGTTCAGCTTCTCGGAATAGCTGTCCAGCAGCTTCACCTGCTTGGCGCCGGCGAACAGGCGGCCGGTGTTCTCGGCCGAGGCGCCCGGCGCCACCGTGACCGGCGTACCCATGGTGTCGGTCTGGTAGCGGTCGGTGTTGGCGACCTGGTTGTAGAGGAAGCGCGCGGTGACCTTCTCGTTCGGGTCGGGAACCAGCGACACCAGCCAGTACTTGTCGGTGATGCCGACCCAGCCGCCGGTGGTCTCCTTGGCGATCGAACCGGCCTTGCGGACGTCGTCGTACTTCTCTTCGGTCAGCGAGCCGTTGAAGACGCCGAGCGGGCCCTCATGCAGGATGTAGTAGCCGGACGTGTGCGGCGTGCCGCTGCGCGACACCAGGCTGTAGGGCAGCAGGGTGACCGGGGCGGCGCCGGTGTTGCGCACGGTCTGCGTCACCGTGAACATGAAGTCCGGGTCGACAGCGATCTTGCGCTCGAACACCAGCCCCTGGCCGTTGTCCCAGATCAGGGTCAACGGCTTGTCCGGGGTCAGCGCGGCACCGTCGGCGGTCCAGCGGGTGGTCGCGGTCGGGGCGGCGATGCCGGCGCCCTGCGGGACCCAGCCGAACTCGGCGTAATAGGCGGCGGGTGTGCCGGCCGGGGCCAGCAGCACGATCTCCGGGCTCTTGGGGTCCGGGGTCTCGTGGTACTGGGCCAGCGTCAGGTCGTCGATGCGGCCGCCGACGAGGTTGACGGAGCCGTGCAGGGCCGGCGTGTCGATCTTCACGCGGGTACCGGCCGCCAGCTGCTCGGCGAGCAGGACGGGGCGCTCCTTCGCGACCTCAGCCGTGGCGGGAGGCTGCTGGGCGGGCACGCCGGGGGCCGGCACCGGCACCGACTGCTCCGTCTGGGCGGCCTGCTGGGCGGCGAGTTGCTTCTGCTGCTCCACCCGCGGCTTCTCGTAGAAAAACTGGAAGCCCAGAAGGATGGCGATCGACAGGGCAATCGCGATGATGAGGTTGCGTTGGTCGGTCATGGCGTCCCGGTTGCCGTGGGGCCTTTGGAAGAAGGGCGGCGTGTGCGCGGCCTTGTTACGGGTTTTCGCCGGGCTGGGCAACCGCCGCATGCCCCTTTTCCCGCAGTCCGCAGCGATGCGGCGCCGTGGGCGCCGGCCGCGGGACGGGATCGGGCACGGGATCCCAGCCCGACCCGCCCCAGGGATGGCAACGCCCGAGCCGGCGCACAGTCAGCCATCCCCCCCGGATGGCCCCATGCTTTTCCAGCGATTCGATGGCGTAGCAGGAGCAGGTCGGCTGGAAACGGCACTGCCAGCCCACGAAGGGCGACAAGGTCCAGCGATAGAGATAGACGAGCGCGCGGAGCAGATGCGCGAGCGGGCTGAGGCCGGCGATGCGAAACATGACGTCGCGAGCCTCCTACCCTTCCGCCTCGCGCCACAGGCCGAGGCGCTTCAGCCCGGCGGCAAGGTCGCCGAGCAGGTCGGTCCACGGCCGTTCGGCCGTGCCGCCGCGGGCGACCAGCACGAAGTCGTGGCCGGGCGCCGCATGAACGGTCAGAATCTGCCGCGCGGCCTCACGCAAACGGCGGCGGGCGCGATTGCGCACCACCGCGTTGCCGACCTTGCGGCTCGCCGTCAAACCGAGACGGATCTGCGGACCGCCTTCGGCGGGCCGCTGCTTGTCGTCGTGCCGGCGCACCTGGAGGATCAGGCCGGGAGCCACATGCTTTCGCCGTGTCCCGGCCACGGCCAGAAATTCTGGCCGCCGCATCAGGCGCCCGACCTCGTGGCCCGGCGCCGCCATAGCGGGGATCAGGCGCTCAGAACCTTGCGGCCGCGGGCGCGGCGACGGGCGATCACCTTGCGGCCGCCAACGGTGGCCATACGGGCGCGGAAGCCATGACGACGCTTACGCACGATTTTGGACGGCTGGAACGTGCGCTTCATGGCGCCTACTCCTTAAGCTTTTCTGATGGTGACGGGAAGAAGACGCCCAGCCGATCGGCCGGGCGCCGGACCTATGAACCTGAACCGAACCGAAAGGCGCCTTACTCGGCAGCCCGGCGGCCGTTGACCATGCCGCGGCCCGTGGTACGCTCGGAGATGCGGGCGGCCTTGCCGCGCAGATCGCGCAGATAGTACAGCTTGGCGCGACGGACGGCGCCCTTGCGGACCAGCTCGATCGAGTCGATGCGCGGGGAGTACAGCGGGAACACGCGCTCCACGCCCTCGCCGTAGCTGATCTTGCGGACGGTGAACGAGGAGTTCACGCCGGCGTTCTTGCGGGCGATCACGACGCCCTCATAGGCCTGGACGCGCTCACGCGTGCCCTCGACGACCTTCACGTTCACGCGGACGGTATCGCCCGAGGAGAACTCCGGGATCGTCTTGCCACCGAGGGCCTTCTCGATCTGCTCCTGCTCGAGCTGCTGCAACAGGTTCATAGCACTACCCCTTTTCTATCGGCGCGCCTCGCGGCGGACCGTCACTCCGGTTTCGGGTCGCGCCGGCGAGCCTGCCGCCGACCCTTGTTCGTAACAGTTACTGCCGGACGGCTTGCCTGGTAGAGCGACCACAGGTCCGGCCGTCGGGCCTCCGTGATCTTCTCCGCCTCGGCCAGCCGCCAAGCCTTGACCTTCCCATGGTGACCGGACAGCAGAACCTCCGGCACCGCGCGCTCCACACCCTGCCCGTCGGTCCAGACCGCCGGCCGGGTGTAGTGGGGGTATTCGAGCAACCCCCGTTCGAAACTCTCTTCGCCCGCCGTCTCAACATTGCCCATGACGCCGGGGAGCAAGCGCACCACGGCATCCATCAGGCTGAGCGCGGCGAGTTCCCCGCCGGACAGCACGAAATCCCCGAGGCTGACCTCTTCGAGGCCGTGCGCATCGAGGACCCGCTGGTCCACCCCTTCGTACCGGCCGCAGAGCAGCGTCACCACCGGGGTGGCGGCCAGCTCCTTGACCAGCTCCTGGTTCAGCACCCGTCCGCGAGGCGACAGATAGATCGCCCGGCCGCGTCCCGGTGCCCCCACAGGTCCCGCCGTCGCAGTCAAAGCCGCGTCCAGCACGTCGGGCCGCATGACCATGCCGGCCCCTCCGCCGAAGGGGGTCTCGTCGACGGAGCGGTGTTTATCGCGCGCGAACGAGCGAATGTCCACCGATTCCAGCGCCCAGACTCCATTTTCCAACGCCTTGCCCGCCAGCGAGTGGCCGAGCGGCCCCGGAAACATTTCCGGGAACAGCGTCAGAACCTTGGCCGTCCAGACCCGCGGACCGTCGGCGCCGTGATTCACGGCCCCTCCTCCCCGCTCTGGTCCCCGCCCTCTTCACCCTCGGCCTCCTCCGCCTCGTCACCGGAACCCTCGCGGGCCTCGATCACGGCGGGAAGGTCGACGACGACGCGACCGCCCCGGACATCGACCACCGGCACGCAGGACTTGGAGAAGGGAAGCATCTCCAGCGGCCCGCCTGCGGTCCTGATCTCCAGCACGTCGCCGGCGCCGAAGTCGTAGATCGCCTTCACCGTGCCATAGACGGTCCCGTCGGCGAGTTCCGCACGCAGGCCGATCAGATCGGCATGGTAGAACTCGTCCTCGTCCTCCGTCGCCGGCAGGGCGCCACGGTCCACGTAGAGCCGCACACCTGCCAGGGCCTGCGCCTGTTCGCGGCTGGTCACCCCGTCGACCTTGGCCAGGAAGTTGTCCTTGACCATGCCCTGGAGCGTCACCGTGAACCGGCGGTTACCCGCCTCGTCCGACAGCGGGCCGTAGGTCATGATGTCGGCGGGTTCGGCGGTGAAGCTCCGCAGCTTCACCAGTCCCCGCACGCCGTGCGATCCCGCGAACTGGCCGACACAGATTTTGGCGGTCATCGAAGGAGCACCCGGCACGTCGTCACGACCTTGAACCCTGCGGCCTCAAGCTCAGCCCTCGGCGGCAGCCGCGGCGGCGGCTTCGGCCTTCAGACGCTCCTGCGCCTTGGCCTTCGGAGCCGACTTCTTCGGGGTCTCGCGGACGGCCGGCTTCTCGACCAGGCCGGCATTGGCCAGGAAGTGAACGACGCGGTCCGTCGGCTGGGCGCCGACCGACAGCCAATGCTTGGCGCGCTCGGCGTTCAGGATGATGCGCTGCTCATGCTCGCGCGGCAGCATCGGGTTGTAGGTGCCGATCTTCTCGATGAAGCGGCCGTCACGCGGGCTGCGGGCGTCCGCGATGACGATCGAGTAGAACGGACGCTTCTTCGCACCACCGCGAGCCAGACGAATCTTCAAAGCCATTGGTCGAAACTTTCTCTTCTCAAGTCAAACAGGTATCGGGTGATTTCGAGAGACGGTCGGGTCAGCCGAAAGGCCCCTTCCCGCCAAAGCCGCCGAGTCCCTTCGGCAGCAGGTTTCCGAGGCCGCCGCGCAGCATCCCCTTCTTCCCAAGCTTCTGCACCTGCTTCATCATTCCGCGCATGGTCTCGAACTGCTTCAGCAGCTTGTTGACCTCCTGCACCGAGGTGCCGGAACCGGCGGCGATGCGCTTGCGGCGCGAAGCCTTGATGATGTCGGGGTTCTTGCGCTCCGCCTTTGTCATCGAGGAGATGATCGCCTCCTGGCGCTTGATCATCCCGTCGTCGACGTTGGCGTCCTTCAGCTGGTCCTTGATCTTGCCGATGCCCGGCAGCATTCCCATCAGGCCGGACATGCCGCCCATCTTGCGGAGCTGCTTCAGCTGCATCGCCATGTCGTCGAGGTCGAAGCCCTGGCCCTTCTCCATCTTGCGGGCGAGCTTTTCGGCCTCGTCCTTGTCGATGGTCTCGACGGCCTTCTCCACCAGCGACACCACGTCGCCCATACCGAGGATTCGGCCGGCGATGCGGTCGGGGTGGAAGGGCTCCAGCGCGTCGATCTTCTCGCCGACGCCCAGCAGCTTGATCGGCTTGCCGGTGATCTGGCGCATCGACAGGGCGGCACCGCCGCGCGCGTCGCCGTCGATGCGGGTCAGCACGATGCCGGTGATGCCGACCTTGTCGTTGAAATTGGTGGCGACGGTGACGGCGTCCTGGCCGGTCATCGCGTCGGCGACCAGCAGGGTTTCCACCGGCTTCGTCGCGTCGCGGACCGCCGCGACCTCGGCCATCAGCTCCTCGTCGATGGCGAGGCGGCCGGCGGTGTCGAGCATGACGACGTCGTAGCCTTCGAGACGGCCGGTCTCGATGGCGCGCTTCGCGATGGCAACCGGGTCCTGGCCCGGCACGATCGGCAGCGTGGCGACGCCGGTCTGTTCGCCGAGAACCTTCAGCTGCTCCTGGGCGGCCGGACGGCGGACGTCCAGCGAGGCCATCAGGACCTTCTTGCGGTCCTTCGTCTTCAGGCGCAGCGCGATCTTGGCGGTGCTGGTGGTCTTGCCCGAGCCCTGGAGACCGACCATCAGGATCGGCACCGGGGCGGCGGCGTTCAGGTTGATCTCGGCGCCTTCGCCCAGCATCTCCACGAGGTTGTCGTGGACGATCTTGATGACCTGCTGGCCGGGGGTGACCGACTTCAGCACCTCCTGCCCGACGGCGCGTTCCTTCACCTGGGTGACGAACTGCTTGACGACGGGCAGGGCGACGTCAGCCTCCAGCAACGCCACGCGAACTTCGCGCAGTGCGGCGGAGACGTCCTCCTCGGTCAGCGCGCCACGGCGGCGCAGCTTGTCGAAGATGTCGCCCAGGCGTCCGGTCAGGCCTTCGAACATGCGATACTCGTTCCCCAGTTCCGGGTCCAGCGTCAGGGCCGCCACCCGCACAAGCACGAAAGCGCCAGTGCGCGAATTTCGCGGACTGGCGGAGATACCCGGCGTTGGGCCGGGGTACCCGGTCTATCGGCTTTGCAGAAGACAGGTCGGCGGACCATAGAGAAGCCGGCAGGTGGAGTCAACCGCCGCAGTCGGTCTTTTGCAGTCGTCCTTACGTCTGCCTTGCCCGGCGGCGGTTATCGGTCCCAAGCTTGTCACAAGCCATCAACCCTTAACCAAATTTTGGCGACTCTTTCGGATTATGAGCCACCAAATAGAGAAGGTATGCCGGCGATGTCGTCCGCCCAGGGCTTTGGGTCCAACAGCCCGCGAACCAAGCTGACCCAGAGCCAGCTCAACGCGATCCTGTTGCGGCACCAGGCATTCCGCAAAAGCCAGCCCGGCGGCGTGCGCGCCAACCTGAAGATGCGCGACCTGTCGCATCTCGATCTCTCCGGCATCGATCTGTCCGACGCCGACCTGTCGGGGGCGAAGCTGTTCAGCGCCCGGCTGACCGGCGCCAACCTCGCCAACGCCAACCTCTATGCCGCCGACCTGCGGCTCGCCAACCTGGAGAAGGCCGATCTGCGCCGGGCCGACCTGCGCGGCGCCTGCCTGCGCGGTGCCGTGCTGAGCGAGGCGACGCTGGTGGAGGTCGACCTGCGCGACGGCACGCTGCTGCATTACGACTCCAGCGGCGAGATGTACGCCCACGAGTATGAGGATTCCGTCCTAACATCGGAACTGACGGCGGCGACCATCCGCGGCGCCGACCTGTCGCGGGCCAAGATCGCCAACGCCTTCGTCATGCAGACCGACCTGACCGACGCCGTCCTGCGCGGCACCAAGTTCATGCGCGCCAACCTGACCGGCTCCAACCTGACCGGCTGCGACCTGACCGACGCCGACCTGACGGAGGCGAACCTGTCGGGCGCCCGGCTGTCCGGAGCGGTGATGACCGGCTGCGCCATCAACCGCACCAATTTCAGCGGCGCCACGCTGATCGGCGCCATCCTGGACGCAGCACAGATGCGCTCGCCCAACCTGCAGGCGGCGGTGCTGGCCAAGACTCTGGAGAACCCGGAAGACGACCTGCGCGAGATGCTGATGGAGCATCTGAGCTGGATCGACAGCGGCGGCAAGGCCGGCAAGCGCGCCGACCTGTCGGCGCTGGATCTGTCGGGGCGCAAGCTGGACGGCATCAACCTGTCGGCAGCGATCCTGCAATGCATCGCGCTGCGCGGCGCCAACCTGTCCGGCGCGGCGATGGCGATAGCCGACATGTCGCTGGCCGACCTGCGCAAGGCCGACCTGTCGAACGCCGATCTGCGCGGGGTGAATTTCGAACGCGCCACCCTGACCGGCGCCAACCTGACCGGCGCCCAGCTCGGCCCCGTCCATATCCAGACGATGAGCGGCCATGTCTGGCGCGCCAACCTGCAACGCGCCCGGCTCGGCATGGCGCTGCTGTGCAAGGCCGACCTGCGCAAGGCCAACCTTTCCGGCGCCAATCTCGCCGGTGCCGACCTGACCGGCGCCGACCTCAGCGAGGCCGACCTGACCGGCGCCGACCTGACCGGCGCGGTGCTGGACGGCGCCACGATGGACCAGGCGATCGTCGAGGAGGCGATCGGGCTGGCCAGCTGAGAGGTCGGTTCAGGGTTCCGGTTTCAGGCGGCCAAAGTTTTAAACGGAAGGCCCGCCCCGCCGGGCCATCCAATCGCCGGAACCGTAGACGCTGCGGACATGGTGGACCAGCAGGTTGCGGGCGTCGATCAGCTGGCCCATCCGCTCGCGGCAGGCGACGATGCCGGTGTCCGGGTGATAGACCGGCGCCAGTTCGCGGAAGCGCCGCCGCACCTGATCCTCGTCGAAGCACCATTCATTGACGAAGCCGAACAGCTGGGCGGCGTCGCGCACGTGCGTGATGCGACCGTCGAGCGGCTGGAAGGACAGGCGTTGCAGCGCATGGGCCAGCGTCTTGTTGCGGTAGCCCAGCGTCTCCACCGCGGCTTCGAGCCGGTGGACATCCTCGCCCGGCAGGATGCGGGCGCCGGGATCGGCAAGCGCCAGGGCGACGGCCAGCGCCTTGCGAATCGCACCGTCGCTGGCGTCGGTCTCTCCCACCTCCAGCAGCGCCTCCCCCTCCGGATCGCGCAGGCCCGGATCGGCACCCCCCTTCGGCGCCAGCAGCAGGGCGGCGGCGACGAGCATCGGCACCCCTGCCCCGCGGGCGGCGGCAAGCTCCAGAACGGCGGCACGGAATCGGGCGCCGCAGGGCACGGCCCGGCCGGGGGTGGGTGAGGAAACGGTCTCTTCCGGTGCGGTCATCGTCGGCGCCAACACTTGGTGGAAGCGGGCGCGAGTCTACGCAATCGCCGGAGTCGCCGCAATCGCACCGATGGACGCGGGCAGATGGATAAAAGTGGGTGGATAAAAGAGGCTGGATGACGGGGATGGAGGATCCGCTTCCGGATCACTGCGCCTTCATCGCTCCCGGCTTGGCCGGCAGCCGGTCGAGCAGTTCGCCGATATAGGCGGTCTCGTCCTTGCCGGCCATGGCGGCGAAGCCCTTCAGCATCTGGCTGCCGAAGGTGAAGACGCTGGCGAGGTCGATGCGCCACGCCCCGCCCTCGCGGACGAAATCGGCAGGGACCAGCGCCGGCCGGTTGTCGACCATCAGCAGGCCCGACGCCCGGTCGCCCTTGACCCGCACCGGCCCCAGCGCGCTGCGGGAGATGACGTTGGGTCCGAGCCAGCCGGCTTTCAGCGCATGGTTGGCGATGTCGCCGACCGACATGCGCCGCAATTCCGCCGGGCCGAGATATCGGCGCAGCCCCATGGCGGCGAAACGTTCCGCCGGCTCCAGCCGCTGCAAAGGCGCATCGCCGGGCTGGCGGGCGGCGTCACGCACCGACTCCAGCGCCTTGACCGAATTGCGGGTGAGCAGCGGGATCACCGCCGACCCGCGCTTCTCGGACAACGCCGTGCGGGCGGCGTCGAAGGTGGCGGCGACCTCGCGCTCCTCCGGCGTTTCGCGCGGCGGGGCGGCGAAGCTGGTGGATGCTGCGATCAGGACGACGAAGAAGGCGAGAAAGGCGACGCGCATACCGAAGAGAACCCGAAAACAGAGGAAAACGTCACGCCTTCTCCTCGACACCGAAAAATTCGAGCTGCCAGCGCATCTCTTCATCGGTCATCGGATAGTGCGTGCCGTCCCGAGCATTAAGCGCTGTTTT
Organism: Azospirillum sp. A23; assembly: GCF_042938965.1. Classification (NCBI taxonomy): domain Bacteria; kingdom Pseudomonadati; phylum Pseudomonadota; class Alphaproteobacteria; order Rhodospirillales; family Azospirillaceae; genus Azospirillum; species Azospirillum sp. A23. Next base: position 2,175,026 of record NZ_CP170667.1, read on the forward strand.
TGGCGGAATCTGGGCGAGCCGCAACTGCACCTGCCGGGCGAAGCGCATGGTCAGCCCGGCGCGCCACACCAGGGCGGTGACGGCGCGCGGCGCATGGGTGGCGACGATGCGGTCCACCACCGGCAGCGGAATCTGCGAAAGCTCCGCCAGGGCGGCCATGACGAAGCCGCGGTCGCCCTCCACCATCGAGCCCTCGATCAGCTTCTCGGTCAGCTTGCCTTCCTTGTTCAGGCGTGCCGCCTTGTCGCTGGGACGCTCGACCGGCTTCTCCGGTCCGGCGGCGCCACCGACCGCCTCCTCGCCGAAATCGACAGGGCCGAGCGGCAGGCCGGGGGTTCCTGCGGCGGCCTGCCCCACCCGCTGGCGCACCGCCTCCACCAGCCCGCGCGTCGCCTCGGGGTCGAGGTCGTCGCGGTCCTGCAACACCTTCAGCAGCTTGTCGGCGACGAAGCTGGCCAGCCGCGCCACCGCGCGGGCCGGCAGCCGCGGGCGGCGGACCAGCGGCGAATGCCAGGGTTCGTGCTGCGGCGCCTGATCGAGGATACGGTCGAGCGTCTCTTCGCGGATCTGCGCCGACGGGTTGCCGAGCAGCGCCGTCACCGCCGCCTCGTCGTCCGAGCGGGCGATGGCGTCGGCGACGGAGGCGCTGACATTGTGCCGGCTGGCGATGGCGGTCATCGCGCCGCGCACCGGCCCCTTCATGATGATGTCGGTCAGATCCTCTTCGGTGAGGATCGGCGAATGCTGCAACACGGGCGCGCAGACCGACAGCTCGACGTCGCGGGCCAGCCGGTTGATCACGCCGTGCGGGGCGTTGGGCAGGTCCTTCAACGCTTCGGCCAGGATGCCGCGCACCTCCGTCGCCTGATCGCGGGCCAGCGTCTCCAGGCATTCCACCGTCAGCCGTTCGATCTGCATCGCCTGGTCGGCCGACAGTTCCGGCAGCAGGCGGGCGATCTTCCGTGCCACCGCCTGCCGCACCATGACCTCGCGGTCCTTGGCCAGCAGCAGGTCGGCCTGCCGCGGCGTGCCGGCATTGGTGGCGATGGCGCGCCGCACCTCGGCCGCGGCATCGGCGGCGAGGAAATACAGCAGCTCCGGCCGGGTCTTGGGATGCTCGGCGACCTTCCGGCGAACGGCCGGATCCTCGCTCTGCACCATCCGCTTGGCGGATTCGTAGTCGGCGGGGTCGAAGGTCTCGGGGCGCGGATTGGCAGGCGGGGTCACGGGACAGGCTCCGCGGCGGAAACATCGGAGGAGGGTGGCTGAGCGGCCGCCCGATAGGCGGGGGCCAGGGCGAAATGACCCTTGCCGCTCTTCTTGGCGTCGTACATGGCGGCATCGGACCGGTCGGTCAACTCCCGCACCGATTCGCCGCGGCCGGGGGTGTGGACGGCAATGCCGATCGACAGGCCCAGCGGCTTTTCGGGACTGGCCGACAGGTGGGCCAGATCGCGCATGCCGTTCAGCAGCCGTTCGGCGACGATGCGGGCCTTCGCCTCGTCGGTGCGGCCCAGCCACAGCACGAACTCGTCACCGCCCAGCCGGCCCGGCAGGTCGCCCGGCCGCACCCCGGTGCTCAGCAGCGTGCCGATGGCCTTCAGCACGGCATCGCCCTGCTGGTGGCCGTGCAGGTCGTTGACCGCCTTGAAATTGTCGAGGTCGACATAGAGCAGGGCCGACGGCCCGCTGTCCGGCCGGGAGATCGACTCCTCCAACCGTTCGAAGAAGGTGCGACGGTTGAACAGTCCGGTCAGCCCGTCGCGCTCCGACAGGCGGCGCAGCCGCTCCTGGTAGGCGAGATGGGCATGCGCGATGCCGATATGGTCGGCCACGCCCGACATCAGATGGCGGTCGTCTTCGTCCCACGGCTCGGAATCGCCGGTGCGCCAGACCAGCAGCGCGCCGTTCGCCGCCTGCCGGTACTCCGTCCGCTCGCCGATCAGCTGCACGTCGCCCAGCCGGTCGGTCACCAGCCCTTCGTTGTTGGCGATGCGGTCGAGCAGGGCGGTGCCGACCTCCGGCAATTTCGCACCGAACTCCGCCACCAGCGACAGGACGACACGGCTGCCCCCATTGCCGCCGGCGGCACCCTCCTCCGCCCGATAGATGCGGCAGCCGTCGGCGCTGAGCGCCCGCGCCGTTTCGGTCGCGGCAACGGCCAGCGCTTCCGCGGCGTCGAGACGGTCGCGCAGGGTATGGACGATGTGGCCCAGCAGCCGTTCACGGTTACGGATACGCGCCAGCTCGTTGGAGCGCAGCACCTGCTCGGTCACGTCGCGGCAGACGCCGCGGGCGCCGATCCAGTCGCCCTGCACCCCGAACAGCGGCAGGGCGGAGGCGACGACGCAGGCCGGCGTGCCGTCCGCGCTCTTCAGCCACAGCTCGGTCTGGTCGATCGCCCGACGGCAGTCGAACGGCATCGGCAGGTCTTCCGCCTCCTCCAGCGCCAGACTGCGCGGGTCGCGGCCGATCAGCGCGTCGGCCGGATAGCCCAACGCGCCCTTGTGGCTGACGAAGACGAAGGTGCCGTCCGGCCCTGTCTCCCAGGCGAAGTCGGAGGAGACCTCCACCAGATCCTTGTAGCGCCGCCGCGATTCGGTCAGCGTGTGGCGCAGCTGGCGCTCCAGCGTGTCGTCGCGGCCCAGCAGCAAAAACCCGCCGTCGGGCAGCGGCACGCCGGCCCATTCGACGATCATGATCCCGCGCAGCGATTCCACCGGCACCGACCGCAGCCCCGGCGCCACGCTGGACGCCGTCAACCAGTTGCGCAGCTCCGGCAGCCAGCGCGGATCGCTGTCCATCATGTCTTCCGCCTCGGCATTCGCTTCGGCGACGGCCAGCGCCGAATCCAGCCGCAGGGCAGGGCCGGGATACAGCGCGACCAGCGTCACGGGGCCGGTCTGGCCGCCGGTGGAGGCGGAAGCGGTGGCAAAGGTACCGGTGGTCAGAAGAAGGTCCACGGCAATCCCAGAGGGCAATCCACGAGGCTTGCGGGCCACGAGGCAGGCGGAGCGGAAACCTTTGGCTGTAAACCATTACAAGGTCTGGTCTATGCTACCTCTTTAGGGGTTAATCTTCAATCAACCAACGACGCGGGGAACTCCCCATAGCGGCGGCTTGGCCAAAGGGCGGCTGCGCGCCTGCGACCATGTGAAGCGCCTTGCGGCCGGCAGGCCCCGGCCCCATTCTTGGGGGATGACCGTCCCGACCTCCCCCCAGGACAAGGCCGCCGCACCGGCGCCCAGTTCCACGACCGGTTCCACTTCCGGCCCCGCGACCGATCCTCTCGCCGCCCTGCGCGACCGTGCCGTGTGGATCTTCGACCTCGACAACACGCTCTATCCGGCCTCCTGCAACCTGTTCGCCCAGGTCGACCTCCGGATCAACGAGTTCATCGCCGCCCATTTCAACATCGGCATGGACGAGGCGCGGGTGCGGCAGAAGCAGTTCTTCCGCGAATACGGCACCACGCTGCGCGGCCTGATGATGGAGCATGACGTCGATCCGGTCGCCTACATGGACTATGTCCACGACATCGACGTGACCGGGGTCCAGCCCTCCGCCCTGCTGGCCGACGCGCTGGCGCGGCTGCCCGGCCGCAAGATCATCTACACCAACGGCTCGGTCCGCCATGCCGAGAACGTCGCCGGCCGGCTCGGCATCCTCGACCGGTTCGACGCGGTGTTCGACATCGCCGCCGGCGGCTTCGTGCCGAAGCCCGATCCCCGCCCCTATGCCACGCTGGTGGAACGCCACGGCGTCGATCCGGCCGACGCCTGCATGGTGGAGGACATCGCCCGCAACCTCGCCCCCGCCCACGCGCTGGGCATGACCACCGTCTGGGTCCGTGGCGAGAAGGAGTACGAGAAGGCCGGCGTCGGCGCCGGGGTCCACATCGACCACACCGTCGACGACCTGCCCTCCTGGCTGGCCGCGGTGGCGGGGGTTTAAGGGAGGAGTTCGGGGGCTTTGTCGCAAACCGGCCGATGCCGGCCGCGGGTATGGTTGACAGGGGCCGCGATGCGGCTCCATGGTGCCGTCCCTTGGACAATCGACAGCAGAACGACCGCGCCATGAGCCACGCCAGCCTGCAAGCCATCATCGACGCCGCCTGGGAAAACCGCGCCGATCTCACCACCGCCACCACCGGTTCGGTCCGCGACGCCGTGAATTCGGCGCTCGACGCGCTGGACGCCGGCGACCTGCGCGTCGCGGAGAAGACCGCGGACGGCTGGAAGGTCAACCAGTGGCTGAAGAAGGCGGTGCTGCTGTCCTTCCGCCTGAACGCCAACGAGATGATCCCCGGCGGCCCCGGCGGCTCCTCCTGGTACGACAAGGTGCCGCCGAAGTTCGAGGGCTGGAGCGAAGGCCAGTTCCAGAACGCCGGTTTCCGCGCCCTGCCCGGCGCCATCGCCCGCAAGTCGTCCTACGTCGCCCCCGGCGTCATCCTGATGCCGAGCTTCGTCAATGTCGGCGCCTATGTCGACAGCGGCACCATGGTCGACACCTGGGTCACCGTCGGCTCCTGCGCCCAGATCGGCAAGAACGTCCACCTGTCGGGCGGCGTCGGCATCGGCGGCGTGCTGGAGCCGTTGCAGGCCGATCCGGTCATCATCGAGGACAACTGCTTCATCGGCGCCCGCTCGGAGATCGTCGAGGGCGTGATCGTCGAGGAAGGCGCCGTCATCTCCATGGGCTGCTACATCGGCGCCTCGACCAAGATCATCGACCGCCACACCGGCGAGATCTTCATGGGCCGCGTCCCGGCCTATTCGGTCGTCGTCCCCGGCTCGCTCCCCGGCAAGCCGCTGCCCGACGGCACTCCGGGCCCGAGCCTGTACTGCTGCGTCATTATCAAGCGCGTCGACGAGAAGACCCGCTCCAAGACCGCGATCAACGACCTGCTGCGGGACTGATCCGCTTCTAAGCCCGCCCCCACCTTCCGCTCGAAACCGGTTCGAGCGGAAGGTGGGGGCGGGACCATGACTTGCGAACCCGGACCTCCCATGACCATCGACCCCGTCGCCCTCGCCCAGGATCTGATCCGCTGCCCCAGCGTCACGCCGCGCGACGACGGTGCGCTGGGCGTGCTGGAGGCGGCGCTGGCGCCGATGGGCTTCGCCTGCCACCGCCTTCGCTTCCAGCAGGAGGGAACCGAGCCGGTGGAGAACCTCTATGCCCGGCTCGGCACCGAGGGTCCGAACTTCTGCTTCGCCGGCCACACCGACGTGGTGCCGCCGGGCGACCGGGGCTGGACGGTCGATCCCTTCGCCGGCGAGGTGATGGGCGGGCGCCTGTTCGGCCGCGGTGCGGTGGACATGAAGGGCGCCATCGCCGCCTTCGTCGCCGCGGTGTCGCGCCGGCTGGAGGACGGGCCGCCCGCCGGCTCGATCAGCCTGCTGATCACCGGCGACGAGGAAGGGGTTGCGATCAACGGCACCCGCAAGGTGCTGGACTGGCTGGCCGAGCGCGGCGAGCGCATCGATGCCTGCGTGGTCGGCGAGCCGACCAATCCCAAGGCGCTGGGCGACATGATCAAGATCGGCCGGCGCGGCAGCCTGACCGGCTTCCTGACCGTGTTCGGCGCGCAGGGCCACGTCGCCTACCCGCATCTGGCCGACAACCCGCTGCCGCGGCTGGTCCGCATGCTGGCCGCCATCACCGAACACCCGATGGACGAAGGCACGGCGCATTTCCAGCCCTCCACCCTGGCGCTGACCACCATCGACGTCGACAACACGGCGACCAACGTCATTCCGGCGCAGGGCAAGGCGACCTTCAACATCCGCTTCAACGACGCCCACACCCCGGCCGGCATCGAGGCGTGGCTGCGCCGAACCTTCGATGCCGTCGGCGGCGCCTATGAGCTGGAGGTCTACTGCTCCGGCGACAGCTTCGTCACCCCGCCGGGTCCGCTGACCGAACTGGTGGCCGAGGCGGTGGAGGGGGTGACCGGACGCCGTCCGGACTATTCGACCACCGGCGGCACGTCGGACGCGCGCTTCATCAAGAATGTCTGCCCGGTGGTGGAGTTCGGGCTGGTCGGCCAGACCATGCACAAGGTGGATGAATATTGTTCGGTGGAGGATCTGCGCCAGCTGACCGCCATCTACGAGTCGATCCTGAAGGGCGTGTTCACGCGCCTTGCCGGGTGAGAGGTCTGACCGGGACACCACGATGCCGCTGACCACGCCCGCCATCCTGTCCGCGCTGACCGGCGCCTGGCGGCTGGCCCGCTTCGACCGGACGGGGATGGAGTTCTTCGACCGCACGCCGGACGGTGCGCTGAATTCCTTCTACGCCGCCCTGGTGGTGCTGCCCGCCTATGCGCTGCTGCTGGCGATCCGCCTGTGGGACCAGCTGGACGGCACCCCGGTCCTGCAACTGGTGACGGTGGAGGGCATCGCCTACGTCGTCAGCTGGACCGCCTTCCCGCTCGCCCTGTTCCGCATAGCGGCGCTGCTGGGCAAGGAACAGCTCTATCCCGGCGCGCTCACCGCCTACAACTGGTCGGCGGTGGTGCAGATGGGGATCTATCTGCCGGCCATCCTGCTGTCCGCCACCGGCCTGCTGCCGTCCGGCGTGTCCGAAGCGCTGGTCTTCGGCGTCATGATGGCGATGCTGACCTACCAGTGGTTCGTCCTGCGCACCGCCCTGTCGCTGTCGGGTCTGGCTGCGGCGGCACTGGTGATGCTGGACCTGTTCCTATCTGCCGCGATCAGCGATCTGGCGGACGGAATGCTGTGAACAGGGTGTCGTGAGGGCCAAGGAAGCCCTCACGACACCCTGCCCCGCCATTACCCCTGCGTGCTGACGCCCGCGTCGGCGAAGGTCGCCATGCCGGCGTGGCAGGCGACGGCGGACTTGACGATGTTGATCGCCAGCGCCGCACCGGACCCCTCGCCCAGCCGCATGCCGAGATCGAGCAGCGGCTCCTTGCCGATCAGTTGCATCAGGCGGGTGTGGCCCGGCTCGACCGAGCGGTGGGCGACCATGCAATGGTCGAGCGCGCGGCGGTCGGCCTTGTAGAGCACCGCGGCGGCGGCGGTGCAGGCGAAGCCGTCGAGCAGGACCGGAACGCGGGCGACGCGGGCGGCCAGGATGGCGCCGGCGATGGCGGCGAACTCGTAGCCGCCCAGGCAGCGCAGCGCCTCGAACGGGTCGTCCTTGGCCTGCGGGTTGGCGGCGACGCCGGCCTCGACCGCGGCGATCTTGCGGGCGAGCCCTTCGTCGTCGATGCCGGTGCCGCGGCCGGTCCAGTCGGCCGCCTCGCCGCCGAACAGGGCGAGGCAGAGCGCCGCCGCCGAAGTCGAGTTGGCGATGCCCATCTCGCCCAGCGACAGCAGCTGGACGCCCATCTCCACCGCCATCATGCCGTAGGCCATGGTGCGGCAGCACTCCTCCTCACCCATGGCCGGGCCCTGGGTGAAGTCGGCGGTCGGGTTCTCCAGGTCCAGCTCGTAGACGCGCAGGTCGGCGTCGGCCACCTCGCAGAGCTGGTTGACCGCCGCCCCGCCGTTCTGGAAGTTGGCGACCATCTGCACCGTCACCTCGGCCGGATAGGCCGAGACGCCGCGGGCGGCCACGCCATGGTTGCCGGCGAAGACGGCGACGCGCGGACGGCGGGCTTCGGCCGGGTGCTGGCCCTGCCAGGTCGCCATCCACTGCGCGATCTCCTCCAGCCGGCCGAGCGAGCCCGCCGGCTTGGTCAGCTGCCGTTCGCGCTGGAGGGCCGCGGTGCCGGCCTCCAGGTCGGGGCCGGGCAGGTTGCGCACGAGCGCGCGGATTTCCTCGAAGGTGACGGCGGGCTGCTGGTTGCTCATGATCGGTCCTGAGGGGTGAGCGCCAAAAACGGCGCGACCTTGCACCCATCCGGCCATCAAGTCAAAGCGCCAGCGTAGGGCATTATGCCGCCTTGGAGACCGCGTCGGTTCCGGCAGCGCCCGCAGTGGCGGACGCCACCGGCGTCGCCGATTCAGAACCGACGATGCGGCCCAGACCGAGGCCGAAGCCCACAGCGACGCCGGTGCCCGACGACTGGTCGGTGCGCACCGGCTCGTCGCGCATGCGGCAATGCTCCTTGTCGCGCAGGCGGGCCGGGCGGCCGCTGACGCTGTCGACCTCGTCCGGCGTCTCCAGCGCGTTCAGCGCCAGCACCTGATAGATCGACAGCGGCGTGCCGTTCAGCGCCTTGGCCGGGGCCGTCGGCACCTGGGTGGTGAAGCCGTCCGGCATGTCCTGCTTGCGCACCGCGTCGTTCGCCACCTGGGCCGGGGCGAAATTCGCCATCGGGTTCTCGGAGAATTTCGAGGCGAAGCGGTCATAGATCTCCTTCAGCGACTTCGCCTTGCCGGTGGCCTTGTCGTAGAAGACGTTCTTGTTGGCGGCGGCGGCGTCGGGGAAGACGTCGCGGGCGGTCCGGCCGGGGTTCTCCTGCATCGCGTTCAGGAACTTCGACGCGCCGCCGGCCCCCAGGAAATGCGCCATGTACAGCTCGGTCGAGCCGATCTTGCCGTCTACCGTCTCTTCCAGATACTCCTTGTTGTCGCGGGTGTATTCCGCGGCCATCAGGGCCGACGCGGTCGGGTCCTTGCGCAGATCCAGGATCTCCTTCTTCATCTCCGGATCGGAGACATAGGGCCGGCCGTCGCCACGGGTCTGGATGGCGTTGGCGTATTTGCCATAGCCGTGGTCGGCGCCATGCTCCTTCATCGTTTGCAGCCAGGTGCTGTCGATGAACTGGTAGAGCCCCGTCGCCGAGGAGGAGGAGGACTTTACGTCCGTGCGGTAGCCGCTCTCCACGGCAGCTTTTTCCATGAGGTAGGAAAAATCGACCCCCGTCTTCGCGCTGGCATTGCGCACCGCAGCCTCCACAGTGGCCGGCCCGCGCGAGGCGCTGGCGGCCTGGGTGGCGGCGTTGCTGGGATTGCCGAGGGCGGAAGCGTAGGTCATGGGTCGATCCCCGTGTGAAAGCCCCGATGGGAGGCAGCCTCTCCTATGCAGACGCCGTGCCAGTCGGGAGAAGGCTTGATGCCGCCCTGCCGCGGGCCTAGCCTTGACGATGCGGATGGACGCGGCATCCCGCCCTCTCGCCAAGCGCCATCCGATGCTGTATGTTAACCTATAGGTAAACAAAACAATCCGCCCTCTACAAATCCGCCCTGGGAGACTCGCTCCGCCATGACCTACACCGCTCCGGTCGACGATCTGCGCTTCGTCCTGAACGAGGTGGTCGGCCTCGACGCCATCGCCGCCCTGCCCCATTGCGACAGCGCCGCCCCCGATCTGGTCGACGCCATCCTGGAGGAGGCCGGCAAATTCGCCTCCGGCGTGCTCGCCCCGCTGAACCGGGTGGGCGACAAGGAAGGGGCCAAGCTGGAGAACGGCGTCGTCCGCACCGCGACCGGCTGGAAGGAGGCCTACGGCCAGTTCACCGAAGCCGGTTGGAACAGCCTGCCCTTTGAGCCGGAGTATGGCGGACAGGGCCTGCCCTGGACGGTCGCCTTCGCGGTCAACGAGATGTGGCAGGCCGCCAACCTGTCCTTCGGCCTGTGCCCGCTGCTGACCCAGGGTGCCGTCGACCTGCTGACCGAGCATGCGAGCGCGGAGCAGAAGGCGGTCTATCTGTCGAAGATGATCTCCGGCGAATGGACCGGGACGATGAACCTGACCGAGCCGCAGGCGGGCAGCGACCTCGCCGCGGTGCGGACCAAGGCGGTGCGGGCCGGCGACGGCAGCTATCGCATCACCGGGCAGAAGATCTTCATCACCTATGGCGAGCATGACCTGACGGAGAACATCGTCCATCTGGTGCTGGCCCGCCTGCCCGACGCCCCGGCCGGCATCAAGGGCATCAGCCTGTTCATCGTGCCGAAGTTCCTGCCCAATGCCGACGGCACGCCGGGCCAGCGCAACGACCTGCGCTGCGCCAGCCTGGAGCACAAGCTGGGCATCATGGCCAGCCCGACCGCTGTCATGGCGTATGGCGACGACGAGGGCGCCATCGGTTACCTCGTCGGCGAGGAGAATCGCGGCATCGAATACATGTTCACGATGATGAACAACGCCCGGCTCGGCGTCGGCATCCAGGGCGTCGCGATTGCCGAGCGCGCCTATCAGCAGGCCCGCGACTACGCCAAGAGCCGCGTGCAGAGCAAGGATCTGGCCGATCCCAAGGGCTCCGGCGTCGCCATCATCAAGCATCCGGACGTGCGCCGCATGCTGCTGGACATGCGCGCCAAGACCGAGGCGGCGCGGGCGCTGGCGCTCTATGCCGGCACGCAGCTCGACATTTCCCGCCACCACGAGGATCCGGCGGTGCGGGCTGCCGCCACGGCGCGGGTCGATGTGCTGACCCCCATCGTCAAGGCGTGGTCGACCGACATCGGCTGCGAGGTCGCCTCCACCGGCGTGCAGATCCATGGCGGCATGGGCTTCATCGAGGAGACTGGCGCCGCCCAGCATTACCGCGACGCCCGCATCACTCCGATCTATGAGGGCACCAACGGCATCCACGGCAACGACCTGACCTTCCGCAAGACCGGCCGCGACAAGGGCGCGGCCGCCCGCGCCTTCGTCGCCGACATGCGGGCGACGGTGGCGGAGCTGGGTACCGCCCCCGGCGACGACCTCGCGGTAATCCGGACCGAGCTGTCGGCCGGGCTCGATGCGCTGGACCGGGCCATCGACTGGATGGTCGCGACCCAGGCGGAGGGCGACCTGCAAGGGGCCGCCGCCGGTGCGGTGGCCTACCTGAAGCTGTGGGGCACGGTCGCCGGCGGCTGGATGCTCGCCCGCTCGGCGATGAAGGCGATGGAGGGCATGCACCAGCCCGGCGCCAACGCCTCCTTCCTGGAAACAAAGCTGATCGTCGCGCGCTTCTATGCCGAGCAGGTTCTGGCGACCGCCCCGGCCCTGCTGCCGACCATCGCCAGCGCCCGCAACACGGTGATGGCGCTGAGCGAGGAGCAGTTCTAACCGAAATTTCCGGCCCCTCTCTCCAGGCGGGAGAGGGGCTTTCCCTGCGTTGCCCACCCCGATCCTTCCATCGGCTCCCGACAGTCCCGCTTTTTCGGGGAGCTTTGTTATCGCCTATCGAATGAGCATGGTCCTAATGGCCAACTGAACATCCTTGTTATCGGTGATAGCGTCATATTGTTCGCATCACCAACAAAGATGAAGTCGAAAGCCATGACAAGCACGGAGACTCAGACCGAGACTCATACGGGCAGTTGCTTCTGCGGCGCGGTGGAGGTGGAGGTCACCGGCTCGCCGGAAGCCATGGGCTATTGCCATTGCCGGTCCTGCCGTTCCTGGTCCGGTGGCCCGGTCAACGCCTTCACCCTGTGGAAGCCCGACGCCGTGCGCGTGACCGCCGGCGCCGAACATCTCGCGACCTTCCAGAAGACGCCGGTCAGCCAGCGCCAATATTGCGCGAAGTGCGGCGGGCATCTGATGACCAATCACCCGCCGCTCGGCCTCGTGGACGTCTTCTCCGCGACCCTGCCGACCCTGCCCTTCGCCCCCGCCGTCCACGTCAACTATGCCGAGACCGTGCTGCCGATGCGGGACGGCCTGCCGAAGCTGAAGGACTTCCCGGCCGAGTTCGGCGGTTCCGGCGAAACGATGGCAGAGTAGCGGCAACCTTCACCAATAACGCATCGCATCCACGTACAGCCCGCGCAGGTCGTCCTCCGACACCGGGCGCGGGGCGATGGTCAGCAGGCGTTGCTGGGCGGCGGCGCCCTTGACCAGTCCCGGAATGTCGGCCTCGCCATAGCCGAGCGCCGACAGCCCGTTGGGCAGGCCGGTCGCCCGCATCATTCCGATCAGCCGGGTCGCCAGCAACTCGCCGCCATCCTCCGGCGACGCACCGCGCACGTCCGCCCCCAGCGCCTCGGCGGCGCGCAGATGGGCCTCAGGGGCGGCCGGGCCGGTGAAACGGAAGGCGGCGGGGGCGTTCAGCACCACCGAGATGCCGTGCGGCACCATCGGGTCCACCGTTTCGTAACCCGTTGCGGTGAAGCTGTGGTTCATCCCGGCCACCGAATAGGACATGGCGTGCGGGATGTGCACCCCGGCATTGCCGAAGGCCAGACCGGCCAGCGTCGCGGCGAACATCAGCGCGTCGCGGGCTTCCGCGCAATCCGGGTCGTTGACCGCCCGTTCCAGCCATTGCCCGCCCAGCCGGATCGCTTGCAGGCTGCCGATGTCGGACCACGGGTTGGCGCCCTGGTAGGGCGGGCGGGCCGTCGGCTGCTCGGGACGCGGGCGGGAGCGGAAGGGGCGCGCGGTGTGGCTTTCGATGGCATGGGTCAGCACGTCGAAGCCGGTGGCGGCGATGGCCCCGGGCGGCAGGCTGTCGATGGTGCGCGGATCGACCACGGCGAGGCTCGGCCGCAGGTAGCGCGACGAGATACCGGTCTTCACCTGCTTTTCCGCATGGTCGAAGATGGCGACGCCGGTGGTCTCGCTGCCGGTGCCGCAGGTGGTCGGGCAGGCGATGTGCGGCTTGACCGGGCCGGGCACCGGGATGCCCTCGCCCAGCGGCTTGTTGACGTAGGCGAGGAAGTCGGCCGGGTGGGTGGCGTAGAGGTTCGCCGCCTTGGCGGTGTCGATCACCGATCCGCCGCCGATGGAGACATAGCCGTCGAAACCGCCGTCCCGCGCGAAATCGGCGGCGTCGAGGAAGGAGGCGCTGGTCGGCTCCACCCGGCAGCGGTCGAAGACCACCGGATCGACGCCCGCCCGCTTCAGCCCATCGAGCGCCATGGCGAAGGGCGCCGTCGCCGCCACCCGCGGGTCGGTGAACAGCGCCACCCGCGTCATGCCCAGCGACAGCGCGTCGCCGCCCAGCTCCGCCAGCATGCCGGGGCCGAACTTCATCCGCGCCGCCTCGACGGTGAAGCCCTCTTCACCGTCGGGCAGGATGGGATAGGCGTTGCCGTGCGTGTCGCTTGCCATGAGCGCTGCTCCTCCGGTGGCGGGGGGCCGGATTTCCGCTCCGGCCCATCCTTCACCGTATGGGAGCGTCCCCCGCCCGGCCTGTCAATGCGTCCGTTGGTCCAACAGAGTGTCTGTGGGCAGAGTGTCCGCAGGCGACAGCGGCGGTTCCATCGGCGGCTCGGGCGGCGTGCCGGCCGCGGGCGGGCGCAGCAGCCGCTGATAGAGCCAGCCGGTGCCGACCAGACAGAGGCCGAGACCGAGGAAGGAGGCGACGCGGTACATCCCTTCCAGGTCCGACATGTCGCTGAGGAACACCTTGGCGACCACCGCCAGCACGAGAACAAGCCCGGCATGGCGCATCCAGCCCCAGCCGAAGCGGATGCCCACCACCAGCATCCCCACCGCGAACAGCAGGAAGCCGGCCGAATAGCTGTACCATTCGGCGTCCGACATCTCGTAGCCGGACAGCACCGGCCCCTGGAAGGAACGGCGGATCTCCAGGGCCAGATTGGTGGCGATCAGCAGCAGCGGCAGCACCGGGGCGGCACTGCGCAGGGCCGCCGACGGCGGCGGGTCGTACCACAGATAGACCAGCCCCAGCAGGGCCGGCGCGCCATAGGCCAGCAGCAGCCGGTTGACCACCGGCCAGTTCCCCACCCACTCGTCGTTCCACAGCGGGTTCAGCGCCACCAGATGCAGGAACAGGGCGGCGGTGACCGCCATCAGCACCAGGAAACGCCGGCCCCACACCGCGACGGTCCGCGCGCTCCACCGCCGGTCGGCCGCCAGCAGCAGGGCAAGGCCGAGCCAGGACAGGGTGTGCAGCGCCACCTCCGCCAGACTGGACGGCGCCTCCTGCAGGCTGCCGGCCATCCAGCGATGGATGCCCAGTGACAGCATCAGCGTGGTGAAGATCAGGGCGCCGGCCTCCAGCACCATCACCACCAGATCGTCGCCTTTCCCGCCGGGAGCGGTCCGCATCCAGCGCGCCGCCACGAGGAAGCCCAGCGCCGGCAGGCCATAGCCGTAGGCGATCCAGCCATAGCCCTCGTAATCCAGCACGGAGGGGTTGATCGCCAGCCGGACCAGCACCGCGGCCGCCACCAGCAGGGCGACGCCGCGCAGTTCGCGCAAGCTCAGCTGCCGCTCCAGCCACGCCAGCACCGGAACCTGCATCGCCAGCGCGACGGTCAGCCACGCCTCCTGCAAGACCATGGTGGCGCCGAGCGCGATGGCGCCGGTGGCCCCGGCGGCGAAGGCGGCCAGCCCCAGCGAGGCGCCCGGCCGGTGGCGGTGACGGCCCAGCGGCGTGGTGGCGCCGACCAGCAGCGCCGCCAGCCCGAGTGCCGCCGCCGGCCAGCCGATGGCGGTCTCCGGCGGCTCCACCAGCGCATAGGCCAGCGTCAGCAGGGCGAGCGGCACCAGCGCCGAGATCGAGGCCCACAGCGCCGCCCGACGCGCGTCCCACAGGGCGACGAAGCCGCCGATCCCGAACAGGGCGGCGAATCCGCCGGCGATCCACAGGAAATGCGCGACCGCCGCCGGATAGCCGGCCGGATCGACGACGATCAGCGGCTGACCATCGGCATTCAGCGGCGGCGGGCTGGCCGGCACATAGGGCAGGCTCCAGGGCGCCAGCGACAGCAGCACGCTCAGCGCCGCGATCCAGGCGACGCCGGCGATTCGTTCCGTCCGCCGCCCGCCGACCATCGCCAGCAGGGCGAACAGCCCGAGGACGACCTGCGACACCGATCCATGGGAGTCGATCCAGGTGACGGCGGCGACCAGCACACCGAACACCGTCATCGCCGTCATCGCCAGCCGGTCGGCGGGATGACGCTGCTTGCGCCGGACCCAGTCGGGCAAAGCCGTGCGCCAGCCGGTGGCAGGGGCCGGCTCCGGCAGCGTCCCGTCCAGCACGCCGCGCACCGCCGGCACCAGGAACAGCGCCGAGGTCAGCAACAGATAGACGCCGGTCGGCAGCTCGTCGCCGCTGCGCCAGGGATCGATCATCCACAACAGCGGCCACAGCGCGGCACCGGCCAGCGCGCCCCAGCCGAGCCAGCGCCAGCCGCGATACAGCACCACCCCCATCCCGGCACCGTTCAGCGCCAGCAGATAGGCGAACAGGCTCCAGGCGTCCGGGTTGCCGGTGGACACCAGAAGGGGCGAGACATAGCCGGCCAGCAGCCCCAGCGCGGCGATGAGCGGTCCTTGCAGCAGCGACAGGCCGATGGCGGCCAGCGACAGGCCGGCCAGCAGCGCGAAGGCGACCAGCGGGGCGAACAGGCCGAACAGGGCGAAGCCGCCATAGACGCTGATGAAGGCGGTGAACAGGCCGGCGGCGGTCAGGGCCGGCGGCACGTAATCCGGCTGCAAGGCGGCGACGGCGCGCTGCATCGGGCGGCGGCGCAGCCACTCGCCCCCCACCATCAGCCCCAGACCGGCAAGCAGCCCCAGCGCGACGCGGACCGACGGCCCGAGCCAGCCGTGATCGACCGACAGCTTGATGAAGAAGGCCGCCGCCAGCGCCATGGTGCCGCCGCCGAGCCAGATCAGCCAGCGCGAGGCCAGCGAGTCCTCCAGCTCGCGCCACCCCGTCCGCGCTGCCGCGGTTGCTGCCGGGGCCACGGGTTGCGGAGTCGTCTGCAGGATTGGCGGTGGCACCGGCTCTTCCGCCTCGGATGCGAAGACCGGTTCGCCGACCGCCTCCGGCGGCGCCTCGACCTCCGGGACCGCGGCCTCGGCGGGTGCGGCTTCCGCTGCCGCTTGCGGTGGCAGGGCGCCGGTCAGCGCCTTGTCCAGCCGGCCGCGCAGAAGGGCAATCTCCGCCGCCTGGACCTTCAGCCGCCGGTCGAGCCGGTGGGTGATGAAGCCGAAAATCAGCAGAAGGACAACGAACTCCATGACCGCACCGCCTGCACGCCGTTGCCCCGCCTTCGGGGACGTTTCGTGGCAGGATAGCTGTGCAACAATGCACTGTCTCGGTCGTGCTGGAGGCTCCCCCAATGGAGAGTCCCGCCGACGAGCGGCAGCCGTTTCAGGGCTGGAGCGCTTGCAGCCGCGCCATCGTCGCCAGCGCGTCGTCGACGGCATGGAAGTCGGCGGTGTTGTCGAAGACGCACCAGACCGGCCGCAGCGCCGCCTCCACCACCAGCCTTTCAGCCAGGGCATCCAGCACCGCGGGTTCGTAGGCCGAGCGGTACATCACCGGCGATCCGTGCAGCCGCCAGTAGCGCAGCCCGTCCCAGCCGCCCGGCTCGCCCGCTCCCGCCACCGGGGCGGGGTCGGCGCCGACGCGGGCGACACGGTGGGCGACCAGCAACGCCTCGGCCGCGTCGGTGAACCAGCTGGCGTGGCGCGGCTCGCACACCACATCGCCGTCGAATCGGGCGCGCAGCAGCGTGAAGAAGTCCTCCGCCACCGCCCGGTCGAAGCGCAGGCTGGGCGGCAGTTGCACCAGCAGTGGACCGAAACGGTCGCCCAGCATCCCCGCCTCGGCCAGGAAGCGGTCGAGTGCCGCTTCCGAGCCGACCAGCCGGGCCTCGTGGCTGATCGCCTTGGGCAGCTTCACCGCGAAGCGGAACCCGAGCGGAGTCGAGGCCGCCCAGCGCGCCCAGGTCTCAGGCTTGTGCGGGCGGTAGAAGCTGCTGTTCACCTCGGTCATCGGCATGACGCGGGCGGTGCGCTCCAGATGGGTGCCGTCCACGGGAAAGGCGGGGGCCGAGAGCTTCGGGATGCTCCAGCCCGCGGTGCCGATCCGGACCGGGTGCCCCGCGGAATGCGCCATCACTCGGCCGGAAGTCCCTGGGGCGGAAGTCCCTGGGGTGGGGAGGCTCCGTCATTGTCACGGCCGCGGCGGGCACGCAGCGACTCGGCCTCCACGAAGATGCGGCGGATGATCGGGTATTGGCTGCGGATGCGGCTTTCCAGCGAACAGACGGCGTCCTCCACCTCGCGGGCGTTCAGGCTGTCCTGGAACTCCACCGACAGGTTCAGCAGCACGTCGTCCGGCCCCATATGCATGGTCAGCACATCGAGCGGGCGCTTCACCCGCGCCTCCTCGCCGACGATGCGGCGGATGCCCTCGACGACGCGGCGGTCGGCCGACTCGCCGATCAGCAGCCCCTTCGACTCGTAGGCCAGCAGCGCCGCGACGACCGCCAGCACCACGCCGATGGCGATGGAGGCGTAGGCGTCGAAGATCGGGTTGCCGGTCACCTCGCCCAGCGTCAGGCCGATGCCGGCCAGCAGCAGGCCGATCAGCGCCGCGGTGTCCTCCAGCAGCACGACGAAGACCGACGGGTTCTTCGAGCGGTGGACGGCGGACAGGATGCCGACGCCACTCTGGCCGCGGCGGAACTCGCGCAGCGCGACGACCCAGGAAAAACCTTCGAACAGCACTGCGAAGCCCAGAACGGCAAAATTCACCCAGGGGCTTTCCACCGGCTCCGGATGGGACAGCGCGTGCCAGCCGTCATAGATGGACAGGCCGGCGCCGATGCCGAACAGCAGGACGGCGACGACGAAGGACCAGAAATACACCTCGCGCCCATGGCCGAAGGGATGCTGGGGCGTCGGCGGGCGGCGGGCGCGGCGGATGCCGTAGAGCAGCAGAAGCTGGTTGCCGCTGTCGACGACGGAATGGATCGCCTCGCTGAACATGGCGGCGCTGCCGGTCATCGCGGCGGCGACGAACTTGGTCAGCGCGATCATCAGGTTGCCGCCGAGCGCTGCGAGCACGACCTTGGTGGAGCCTTCGGCCAAAACGGGACCCCTTCGCTGGAGCGGACGGACTTGCGCAGGAGCAACGTCCATCCGCCGCAGCGGTTCCCCCAGGGCTCCCTTATGCCGTCATCAAGGACCGCGCAGGGTGCGCCAGGCGCAGACCGCGGCGTAATAGACCGAGGTCGCCAGCCACAGGCCGAACAGCCAGCCCGGCCGCGCCGGCTCCAGCACCACCAGCGCGATGCAGCAGAGCAGCCAGACCGTGGTCACCGCGATGTTCAGCGCCATCAGCGCCTTGACGCGGAAGGGATGCAGGAACTTGACCGTGGTGAAGGTCAGCAGCCCCAGCGCCACCACCACAGCGGCGTTGAACCAGGGATTGAGGTCGAGCAGCCAGAGATAGAGGGCCACGACGTTCCAGATCGCCGGGAAGCCGACGAAATAATTGTCGCCGCTCTTCATCCCGACATTGGCGAAGCAGTAGAGCGCCGTCAGCAGGACCCAGGCCGCCAGCGCGATGCTGACCAGCCCCTCCGGCAGCAGGCCGAAGCGGTGCATGAACACCGCCGGCACCACGACATAGGTCAGGTAGTCGATCACCAGATCCAGCGCCGAGCCGTCGATGCCCGGCAGCACCTGCTTGACCGAAACGCGCCGGGCCAGCGTGCCGTCGACGCCGTCGACGACCAGGGCGATGCCCAGCCACATCAGGCACAGCTTGGCATCGCCCGCCGCCGCCGCGAGAAGGCCGAGCAGCCCCAGCACGGCGCCGCTGGCCGTGAAGATGTGAACGCCCCAGGCCGACAGGCGGTGGGTGATTCCGTAGGCGGCGCTCATGCCGATGTTTTCCGTGGGTGGCGAGGACAAGGCGATGACCTGAACGGGGCGGGGGCTGGAACGGTAGGCGGTGAGGCGGGCGGATTTTCTGACACAGATGGATGCAGATAAACACAGAATTGTGGGGGTACGAAACCCCCGGTTCCGCCCACGCTGACGTGCACGCCCTCTTCTCCCGGCCCGGCCCCCGATGGTCAGGCCGCCCGCACCCCGCCCTGCCGGAAGGCCGGCCGTCCGGCCAGCGCCTCGGGCATCGGCCCACCG
The DNA here is from genome assembly GCF_042938965.1 of Azospirillum sp. A23. Lineage (NCBI taxonomy): Bacteria > Pseudomonadati > Pseudomonadota > Alphaproteobacteria > Rhodospirillales > Azospirillaceae > Azospirillum > Azospirillum sp. A23. The sequence goes on from NZ_CP170667.1 coordinate 2,193,803, forward strand.
GTCGCCCAGTCCAGCAGTTCCACCGTATGGACCACCGGAAGTCCCGTCCCGCCGGCAATCTGGGTGATGCAGCCAAGATTGCCCGCCGCCACCGCCTGGGCCTGGGTGCTCTCGATGGCCGCGACCTTGCGGCTGCGCAGCTCTCCCGCCAGTTCCGGCTGCAACATGTTGTAGGTGCCGGCCGACCCGCAGCAGAGATGCGCGTCGGGGATCTCCTTCACCAGGAAGCCGGCGGCGCGCAGCAGGGCGCGCGGCGGCTCCTTGATGCGCTGGCCGTGCTGCATGGAGCAGGCGGAGTGGTAGGCGACCGCCTGCCCGGTCCCCACCACCGGCCGGGCCAGCCCGATCTCGTCCATCAGTTCGGTAACGTCCTTGGCGAGATCCGCCACCCGCGCCGCCTTGGCGGCATAGGCGGCATCCTCGCGGAACATATGGCCGTAATCCTTGACGCTGGTGCCGCAGCCCGACGCATTGATGACGATGGCGTCGAGCCCGCCGCCCTCGATCTCTTTCGTCCAGGCGTCGATGGTCTTCTTCGCGGCGGCGTGGGCGAGATCCTCCTTGCCCATATGGTGCGTCAAGGCGCCGCAGCAGTCAGCGCCCTTCGACACCACCACCTCGACCCCATGGCGGGTCAGCAGGCGGATGGTCGCCTCGTTGATCTGCGGGGCCAGCACCTGCTGGGCGCAGCCGATCAGCAGGGCCACCCGCTTCTTCCGCGGACCCTCCGCCGGATGCACGCCGGGCCGGTCGCTGTAGCTCGGCGCCGGAACGCTGGACGGGGTCAGCGCCAGCATGGCGGACAGCCGCTTGGGCATCATCGCGCGGAAGGGCCGGCCCAGGGAGACGCCGATGGATGCCCCCAGCAGGGCCATGCGGAACAGCCGCGGGTTGGGCAGAACCCGCGCGATCAGGTCGCGCACCGCCCGGTCGGCCGGCGGGCGGCTGTGCGTCGTCTCGATATGGGCGCGGGCGTGATCGACCAGATGCATGTAATGGACGCCCGACGGGCAGGTCGTCATGCAGGACAGGCAGGACAGGCAGCGGTCGATGTGCTTGACCGTGGTTTCGGGCGGCGGGCCGCCCTTCTCCAGCATATCCTTGATCTGATAGATGCGGCCACGCGGGCTGTCCAGCTCGTCACCCAGGATGGTGTAGGTCGGGCAGGTCGCGGTGCAGAAGCCGCAATGCACGCATTTGCGCAGGATCTGCTCCGAGTCGCGGATCGCGGCGTCGGCCAGCTGGGCCAGCGAGAAGTTGGTTTGCATCGAGATCGGTCTTCCCGTTACAGCCCCGCATACATGCGGCCGGGGTTGAGGATGCCCTTGGGGTCGAAGCTTTCCTTGACCCGGCGGCTGAGCGCCATCAGCGGCTCGGGCAAGGGCTGGAACACGTCCGTCGCCGCGCGCACCGACTCGGGCGCCCGCACCAGCGTGGCATGGCCGCCGGCGGAGAGCGCGCCACGGATCGCCGCGCCTGAGTCGGGCGGTGCGGCCAGCCAGACCAGCCCGCCGCCCCAGTCGTAGAAGACCTCGACATCGCGCGTCCGGCGGATGGCCTCGACGGTGGCGGGGCCGGCCGACGGGGGAACCGAGAGTTTCCAGAGGTGGGCGTCGGTCCCAACTCCCGACAACCCCACGCCCAGCCCCGCCCCGTCCCGCACCTCGCGCCAGACCGCCAGCGACTCGTCGCGATCCAGCACGGCATCGGCCCGCAGTTCCTCGCGCAGCATGGTGACGCGCGCGGCAACCGACGGGCCGAAGCCCTCCAGCCGCACCAGCGTCGCCGCCCCGCCCACCCCCGACACCGCGGACACACCCGACCGCGCGGCGATCCCCGCCGGCAGATGGGCGGCTCCCGACACCTCGTAGGGGCTACGCAGCGCGCGGTCGAGCATCGCCACCGCCGCCTGGTCGTCCAACCCGGACAGCAGCAGGGTCGCGCTGTCCTCCGGCGCCGGCAGCACCTTCACCGTGATCTCGGTCAGCGCGGTCAGGGTGCCGAACGACCCCGCCATCAGCTTCGGCACGTCGTAGCCGGTGACGTTCTTCACCACCTTGCCGCCGCCCTTGTAGGCCTCGCCCCGGCCGCTGACCCCGGCGATGCCCAGCGTGTGGTCCCGGGCCGACCCCGCCGAGATGCGGCGCGGCCCGGCCAGCCCGCTGGCGACCAGACCGCCGAGCGTCCCTCCCTCCGGCGGCTCGAAGGCCAGATGCTGCCCGCGCTCGGCCAGCATGGCGAGGATCAGGTCCATGCGCGTGCCGGCCAGCGCCGTCAGCACCAGCTCCTCCGGCTCATAGGCGATGACGCCGGACAGGCCCGACAGGTCGAGCGCGTGGCCGGCCTGCACCGGGCGGCCCAGCCCGCGGCGGCTGCCGCTGCCCAGGATCTCCAGCGGCTCACCGGCCGACAGCGCCCAGCGCACCGCGTCGGTCACCTGCGCGGCGGTTTCCGGCTTCAAGGTGGTGATGGTCATGGCGAGCGGCGGCCCCTCAGAAGCGCGGGATGTCGGGGAAGCGCAGTTCCCCCTGGTGGACGTGCAGCCGGCCAAGCTCGGCGCAGCGGTGCAGCGTGGGAAAGACCTTGCCGGGGTTCAGCAGACCGTCGGGGTCGAAGGCGCATTTCAGCCGCTGCTGCTGCTGCAAATCGGCCTCGTCGAACTGGTCGGTCATCAGGTCGCGCTTCTCGACCCCGACGCCATGTTCGCCGGTCAGCACACCGCCGACCTCGACGCACAGGCGCAGGATGTTGTTGCCGAACTCCTCCGCCGCCTCCAGCTCGCCCGGCTTGTTGGCATCGTAGAGGATCAGCGGATGCAGATTGCCGTCGCCGGCATGGAAGACGTTGGCGACGCGCAGGCCGCAGCGGTCCGACATCTCCTGCATCCGTTGCAGCACCAGCGGCAGCGCCTTGCGCGGGATGGTGCCGTCCATGCAGTAGTAGTCGGGGCTGATCCGCCCCACCGCCGGAAAGGCGGCCTTGCGCCCGGCCCAGAAGGCCAGCCGCTCCTCCTCGCTCTTCGACACGCGGGCATAGCAGGCGCCCTTGTCGCGGGCGATGGCCTCGACCCGGTCGATCAGATGGTCGACCTCCGCCGCCGGGCCATCCAGCTCGACGATCAGCAGCGCCTCGACGTCCAGCGGATAGCCGGCATGGACGAAGGCCTCCGCCGCGTGGATGGCCGGGCGGTCCATCATCTCCATGCCGCCGGGGATGATGCCGGCGGCAATGATCGCCGCCACGCAGTCGCCGCCCTGCTCGCTGCTGGGAAAACCCAGCAGCACCGCACGGGCGGTCGCCGGCTTCTTCAATATGCGCACGGTGACCTCGGTCACCACGCCGAGCAGCCCTTCCGACCCGGTGACGATGCCCATCAGGTCGTAGCCGCCGGCGTCCAGATGCTTGCCGCCCAGCCGCAGGATGGTGCCGTCGATCAGCACCATCTCCAGCCCCAGCACATTGTTGGTGGTCAGCCCGTATTTCAGGCAGTGCACGCCGCCGGAATTCTCGGCGATGTTGCCGCCGATGGTGCAGGCGATCTGGCTGGACGGATCGGGGGCGTAATAGAACCCCTCATGCGCGACCGCGTTGGAGATGCCGAGGTTGGTCACCCCCGGCTGCACGGTGACACACCGATTCGCATAGTCGATGTCGAGGATGCGCTTGAACTTGCCCATGCCGAGGAGCACGCCGTCGGCCAGCGGCAGGGCTCCGCCCGACAGCGAGGTGCCGGCGCCACGCGGCACCACCTTCACCCCCATCGCCTTGCAGGCTTTGAGGACCTGAGACACCTGCTCCACCGTGCTGGGCAGCACGGCGACCATCGGCAGCTGGCGGTAGGCGGTCAGCCCGTCGCACTCGTAGGCGCGCAGTTCGTTCTCGTCGACGATCACGCCTTCGCCGGGAACGATGGCGCGCAACGCCTCCACGATCTCCCGGCGGCGGGCGATCACCCCGCTGTCCGGCACCGGCATCTTCATGGCGGGCGGTCCTTATCCCGTTGCGGCGAACTCGTCCGCCACACGTACCATCCGCCGCAACCTTAAGACAAGACGATGCCGCTCCCGACCCATCCGGCCGGAACCGTCCCGCGGAAAGCGCAGACCACAAAACGCAAGAGCCGCACCCGAAGGCGCGGCTCTTGCGTAAACACCCGATGACGGAGAGGCTGGGCGCGATGCCCGGCCTCGCAGTCGATCGACCCTTGCGGATCGATCAGCCCTGGCGGGCCTTGAAACGGGGGTTCTGCTTGTTGATGACGTAGACGCGGCCCTTGCGGCGGATCACGCGGCAGGCCTTATGGCGCGTCTTCATCGACTTCAGGGAGTTGACGATTTTCATGATGCTGTTCCTGAACGCTCGGCGGCTCGATTGAAGGCGCGCACCATAGTGCGGTGCCCACCAACTGTCAACGCTCGGGAACGCTCCGAAAAAGACCTCCCTGCCGCTCGGCATTTCCCACCCCATCCGCCCCGCCGGAACGACAGATACGGGAGAACGGGTGGGTAGATGATATTTCCGAGACACAATGCAGAAGATATCTCTCCAATAAAGAGAAATCCGTGGGACAGTCCGGTAAATTGTATGGAAGATATACAACTTCGCGTTAGACGGTGCCGATGGGCCGCGGGCGGGAGATGACTGTCCGTCCGCGATTCTCGACTTTATCCCCTCTAAAAAATCCCAACAAGAACCGCCACTCAATCGAGCCGATACACAGTATTTACTTATGGCGCCCTGATAGTTTCATCAATCCTTCTCAATATTCTGCGGTGTATTGACGCGACGATCCGAAATCGTATGCTGCGGAGTTGAAGGGCTGTTCTTGCTGATGTAGGAACATCCTCAGATTTTCAGCGGCATCCGGACCGCCATCGCGCACGATTACAGCCGATCCTGTCGGAGAGGCTGTCGATTCGTGCCGGATCGGCCCGGACTCCGTCCCGTTCCGCGCATGGCACGCCGCATGCGGCCGCCTGCGCAGCGCATCATCGATGGGGGGATCATGAAGTTCTGGAAAGCTCTCTCTCTGGCAGCCGCGGCCGGCGCGCTGTTCATGTCGGCCACAAACGCCGAGGCGGCCTATCCGGAGAAGCCGATCACGATGATCGTGGCCTTCGGCGCCGGCGGCGGCACCGATCTGCTGATTCGCGCCCTGGCACCCTTCCTGGAAAAGCAGCTGGGTGAGGGCAGCCGGGTCGAGGTGGTGAACAAGCCCGGTGCCGGCGGCGAGATCGGCTTCGCCGCCATCGCCGACGCCGCCCCCGACGGCTACACCATCGGCGCCATCAACTCGCCGAACGTCAACGCCATCCCGATCGAGCGCCAGGCCCGCTATTCGCTGGACCGCCTCGACCCGCTCTACAATCTGGTCGACGATCCCAGCTCCTTCGCGGTCAACAACGAAGGTCAGTTCAAGACGCTGACCGACGTCGTCACCTTCGCCAAGGCCAACCCGAACAGCGTGACGGTCGGCACCACCGGCATCGGCTCCGACGACCATCTGGCGATGCTGGTGTTCCAGCGCCAGGCCGGCGTGACCTTCACCCATGTGCCCTTCCAGGGCTCCGCCGCCAACGAGGCGGCGCTGGCCAACAAGAAGATCATGCTGAGCGCCGTGAACATCGGCGAGGCGATGCAGTACAAGCAGAAGGACCCGATCGCCGTCCTGGGCGTGATGGCCGAGAAGAAGGTGGAGCAGGCCCCCGGCGTCGGCACCTTCAAGGAGCAGGGCTTCAACGCGCTGATGTCGTCGCTGCGCGGCATCGCGGCGCCGAAGGGTCTGCCGCCGGAGGTGCGGACCAAGCTGGTCGATGCGCTGGGCAAGGCCGCCAACGATCCGGGCTTCCAGGCCAAGGCGAAGGAGCTGTACCAGCCGATCCGCCTGCTGGCGCCGGACCAGTACGCCGCCGAACTGGCCGAGTCGACCAAGGAACTGCGCGAGCTGTGGGCCACCAACCCGTGGCTGAAGTAAGACCCGCCGCAGGGATCGGACGATAAGGAAAGGGCGCCGGCTTGCACCGGCGCCCTTTTTCCGTCCAACGACCCCTCTAAGCAGGTTTTCCGAACTCCGCCCACAGATGGGCGGGCTCGGAAAACCTGCAAAACCATAGAGTCCGCAGGTTCTCCAGGCCGGGCCTGTGGCCCGATCTGGAGAAACCTGCTTAGTCAGCCCCTCACTTCAGCCAGGGCGTCTCCTTCCAGATGGTGCGGAAGGTCGCCTCCTGGGTCTTCAGCTCCGCCGCATACTGGTCGGAGGGCAGCAGGCGCAGCGGCTGGTAGGCCTTGCGGGCGATCTCCTGGAATTCCGGATGCTGGACCGCCTTGGCGATGGCGTCGACAAGCTTGGTCCGCACCTCCGGCGGGAGGCCCATTGGGGCGGCGAGGCCGCGCAGCGACGACATCTTCACGTCGAAGCCGAGTTCCTTGAAGGTCGGCACGTCGGCGGCCTGCTCCGACCGCTTTTCCGTCATCACGCCCAGGATGCGGATCGGGTCGCCTTCACGGGCCCGCGCCGATTCGCCGATGTTCATCGAGGTGACCTGGATGTGCCGGCCCAGCAGGGCGCGGTGGGCGTCGGCGCTGCCCGGGAAGGGCACATGGGTCAGCTGGGTCTGGGTCAGGCGCTGGAACATCAGCATCGACAGATGGTCGTCGGAGCCGATGCCGGTGGTGCCCACCGTCACATTGTTGGGGTTGGCCTTGGCGAAGGCGGCGACGTCGGCCAGCGTCTGGAACGGGCTGTCCTTGTGGACGACGAAGGAGCCGGGATCGTCGACCAGATTGTAGAGCGGGTCGAGCCGGTCGAGTGAGAAGCGCGCATGCCGCTCGATGGGGATCGTCACGACGTTGGGCGAGTTGATGAGGCCGATGGTGTAGCCGTCGGGGGTGGCGTCGGCGATGGCGGCGAAGCCGATCTCGCCGCCCGCACCCGGACGGTTCATCACGATCACCCGGGCGCTGCCGCCCAACTCCTTCTCGATGAAGGGGGCGAGCGACCGGACGATGAAATCGGACCCGCCGCCGGCGGCATAGCCGACGATCAGGCTGATCGGCTTCTCCGGATAGGCGGCCAGGGCCGCGCCCGGCGCCACCAGCGCGACGACGGCCGCCAGCCCGGCGGCGGCCCCGGCAGCAACAGTCCCGATGGCCGCCGACAGTCGCACCAATCCTCCAAACAGGATCCGTCGCGACAAGGCGCCGAACCGGCCGATCCCAGCCGCAGGGGCGGCGGGGCCTGTCGATCCATCCTGAACGGCGGAATGCGCCTTCATATCCATACATCGCCTCCTTCGGTTCGCATCCGCACCACGGCCGGGACCACGATCCAGCGTTGTGCCCGGAACCGTCCCAGAAACCGCCGCGCCTGCGGATGCGGCATCTTCCAATTGCTTTTTATCGGTCGTCAGACGCCATTACGGCGCCTTCTTGCGGCAGGCTCCATCGTAAAGGCGATTTTCCAGCAATCAACCTCCGTTTCGTTGTTTTCAGTTACAGCTAAATATTCTAATACTTGTTTATCTGTCGTCATTCACCCGTCATAAGGATTATCCGGGGCACGTCGCACCGGATGCCGCTCATTCGCGAAAGGCTGTTCCCGGCATGACCGTTCACAAGGATTTCGCCCGCCCCGACGCCGCCACGCTGGAGGCGCTGCGTGCCCAGTCTCCCGCCACCCTGCACGAGGCGATGGGCAAGAAGGGCGCCATGGGCTACCCGATCAAGCCGCTGTTCCCCGGCATGCGGCTGTGCGGTCCGGCGCTGACCGTGTCCTGCGGGCCGACCGACAACCTGATGATCCATATCGCGGTGGCACTGGCCAAGCCGGGCGACGTGCTGGTGGTGGATTTCAAGGGTATGACCGATGCCGGCCCCTGGGGCGACATTCTGACCGCGTCGGCCATCGCCCGCGGGCTGGGCGGGCTGGTGATCGACGGCTGCGTGCGCGACGCCGCCGCCATCCGCGACATGGGCTTCCCGGTCTTCTGCCGCGGCACCAACATGAAGGGCACCAACAAGACCGACGCCAAGGGCGACGTCAACACGACCGTCGTGGTCGGCGGCGTGATGGTCTCGCCGGGCGACATCGTGGTCGCCGACGACGACGGCGTGGTGGTGGTGCCGCAGGGTCTGGCCGCCGACACGCTGGAGAAGGCCGCCGCCCGCGAGGCCGCGGAAGAAGCCTACCGCCACAAGCTGGAGGCCGGCGAGACGACCATCGAGCTTCTGAACCTGAAGCCCTATCTCGACGCCGCCAACATCGCGCTCTGATCCACCCGCCGACCGCCCCCTCCAGCGAAGTCCCCCCGCCATGCCCGACATCATCATTTCCGAATTCATGCAGCCCAGCGCCGTGGACGACCTGCGCCGCGACTTCGACGTCCATTACGACGAGACTCTCTACAAGCGCCTGGACGAGCTGTATGCGATGGGCCGCGACGCCCGCGCCATCTGCATCCGCAACGAGACGGAGATCCGCGGCGCCTTCTTCGACGCCTTCCCCAACCTGAAGGCGGTGGGCCGGCTGGGCGTCGGGCTGGACAACATCGACGTGCCGGCCTGCCGGGAACGCGGCATCGCCGTCCTGCCGGCCACCGGCGCCAACGAGGTGTCGGTCGCGGAACTGGCGATTGCCGGCCTGATGATGCTGGTGCGCGGCACCACCTATTTCGCGACGCCCGACGTGGCCGCCGGCAAATGGCCGCGCGGCCGGCTGATCGGGCGCGAGGTGTCGGGCAAGACACTGGGCATCGTCGGTTTCGGCCGCATCGGCCGCCATGTCGCCCGCCGCGCCCAGGGGCTGGACATGACCGTGATCGCCGCCGACCCGCATGTGCCGGCCGACGATCCGGTCTGGGCCCGCATGGGCGTGGAGAAGGTGTCGTTCGACCGCATCTGGGACAGTGCCGACGCGCTGTCGCTCCACCTGCCCTACACACCGGACACCCACAATCTGGTCAGCGCCGAGGTGATCGCCCGGCTGAAGCCCGGCACCATCCTGGTCAACGTCGCCCGCGGCGGCATCGTCGACGAGGCGGCGCTGGCGGCGGCGCTGACGAGCGGCCATCTCGGCGGCGCCCTGCTGGACGTCTATGCGACGGAGCCGCTGCCGGCCGACAACCCGTTCCAGGGCGTGCCGAACCTGATCCTGACCCCGCACATCGGCGCCACCACCGACGAGGCGCGCGTCCGCACCGGCCACATGATCGCCGACAACGTCCGCGCCGTGCTGACCGGCACCATCCCGGACAGCGCCATCGTCTGAGCGCGTCGGCTTCGCGACGACAAGGGGCCTTTCTCCGCCGGCAAGCGGGGGAAGGCCCTCTTTGCCGGCCGGCTTGCGGTCGCGCGGCAAAAGGCGGAGAGTCGCGGCCATCCCCTCCCGCCCACCGGTTCCGGAAACCCTCCTTTGCGGCTGCTGCTGATCGAAGACAACCGCCGGCTGGCCGCCCTGACCGCCGAAGGGCTGGGCAAGGCCGGCTTCGCCGTCGACCTCGTCCACAGCGCGGAGGATGCCTCGGCCGCCCTGGCCGTCGCCGGCTTCGATGCCGTCCTTCTCGACCTCGGACTGCCCGATGCCGACGGGCTGACGCTGCTGTCGGCCCTGCGCGCCCGCGCCGACGCCACCCCGGTGCTGATCCTGACCGCCCGCGACGGGGTCGATGACCGGGTCAGGGGGCTGAACCTGGGGGCCGACGACTATCTGGTGAAGCCCTTCGCGCTGGAGGAGCTGGTCGCCCGCATCCGCGCCCTGCTGCGCCGGCCGGGGGCGGCGCTGGGCATGGTGCTGCAACAGGGGAACCTCGCCTTCGATTCGGCGGCCCGGCTGGCCAGCGTCGGCGGCAAGCCGCTGGACCTCAGCCGGCGCGAGCTGGACGCGCTGGAGTTGCTGCTGCGCCGCGCCGGCCGGGTGGTGTCGAAGGCGGCGCTGGAGAACGGCCTCTACGGCTTCGGCGAGGAGGTCGGGTCGAACGCGGTCGAGGTGCTGATCCACCGGCTGCGCAAGCGGCTGCTTGCCGCGGGCGCCACCGCCGGCGTCCAGACCCTGCGCGGCATCGGCTATATCCTGGCTGAAGTGCCTGCGGAAAAGGGGGCGGAGGCCGGCGCGGAGAGCGGGCAATGAGCGGCGGCACGGACAAAGGGCGCCCGCCGTCGCTGCTGGCGTCCATCGCGCGCTGGCTGGTGCTGGTCACGCTGCTGGCGGTCGCAACCACGGCGCTGCTGCTCTATGTCGAGTTCAAGGGCACCCACGACCGGATGCGCCAGCGCACCCTGTCCGGCGTCGTCCGCGTGATCGAGAAGGCGGTGCGCGGGCCCGACGGCACGCTGAACACCGCCCTGTCCGAGCCGGTGCAGGCGATGCTGCGGGTGAATGCCGCCTCCTTCGCCCTGGTCGATGGCGAGGGCCGGCTGCTGCTCGGCTCCGGCGGAGTCGACGGTCCGCTCGACCCGACGGCGACCGAACGGCCGCGCAGCGTCTTCCGCGTGCCGGCGCAGAACGGCGAGCCGCCGCTCTACGGCCTCAGCCACCGCATCGAGGTCGGCGGCCGGCCCTATTGGATCCAAGTGGCCTCCGGCGAGGAGGAGCTGCACATCGAATGGCTGCTGGAGGAGTTCGTCGAGCATTTCGGCTGGATCTGGCTGCCCTTCGCCCTGGTGCTGATCCTGGTCAATCTGGTCATCATCCACCGCGGCCTGCGCCCGCTGCGCCGCGCCTCGGCCCGTGCCGCGGAGATCGGACCGGACAGCGTGTCGGAACGGCTGCCGGAACAGGGCATGCCGCGCGAGGTGCTGCCGCTGGTCCGCGCCGTCAATCAGGCGCTCGACCGGCTGGAGGCCGGTTACGAGGCCCAGCGCGGCTTCATCGCCGACGCCGCGCATGAACTGCGCACACCGCTGGCGGTGCTGGACGCCCATCTGGCGCTGATCGGCGCCGCGGGCGCCCCGATTCGCGAGGATGTCGCCGGCATGGCGCGGCTGGTCGACCAGCTGCTCGATCTGGCGCGGCTGGACGCCCTGCGCATCGCCCCCGACGAGTCGCTCGACCTGTCCCGGCTTGCAGTGGAGGCCGCCGCCCATCTCGCCCCGCTGGCGCTCGGCAAGGGCCGCCTGATCGAGGTGATCGGCGACGGCCGGCCGCTGCCGGTGCGCGGCGCCCATGACCCGCTGTTCCGCGCGCTCCGCAATCTGGTGGAGAACGCCGTCTGCCATGCCCCGGCAGGCAGCACGGTCAGCCTGGAGCTGGCGCAGTCCGCCGACGGCGGGCCGCTGCTGCGGGTGATCGACCGCGGCCCCGGCATCCCGCCGGACCAGCGGACCCGCGTGTTCGAGCGGTTCTGGCAGGGTGGGCGCGACAGCCGCCATGGCGCCGGAGCGGATGGGAACACATCCGGCGGCGCCGGGCTGGGCCTGTCCATCGTCGCCCGCACCATGAAGGCGCATGGCGGCAGCATCGCGGTCGAGGACACCCCCGGCGGCGGCGCCACCTTCACCCTGCGCTTCCCGCCCATGCCGCGGCGAAGCGACGCAGTGCGGCCGATTCCGGCTGCCGCCGGCGTGCCGTAAGCACCATGTAAGCTGGGCAGGCTAGACCGGTGGGAACTCTTCGCCCCTGCCAGGATGACCGCCGATGCTGTCCGCCACCTCCCCGACCGCCCTGCCGACGATGCCGTCACCGCTCCAGAGCCGCCCGTCCGCAACGGCGACGGCCACGGCCGGGATCGACAGCGACGGCGACCGCGACAACGACACCCGCGAGAGCCCCGCCGCCCAGGCCGCCGAGCAGCGCAGCGCCACCCCCAGCCTGCCGGCGGACCCCAACCGCGGCCGCACGCTCAACATCACCGCCTGACCGGAGGCGCGTTTCAGATGCCCACCACCTACAGCACCACCCAGAAGACCCTGCACTGGCTGATCGCCCTGCTGATCGTCGGCCTCTATCTGCTGACTTTCGGCGAGGATTTCTACGAGCGCGGGCACCCGATGCGGGCGACGATCTGGTGGCTGCACATCTCCTTCGGCCTGGGCCTGCTCGGACTGGTGCTGGCGCGGATCGTGCTGCGCCTGACCCGCGGCACACCCGCCCTGCCGCCGGAGATGACGCCGGCCGAACGCGGCGCCTCGCACCTCGTCCATTTCGGCCTCTACGCCCTGATGCTGGCGATCCCGCTGGTGGGTGTGGTGCTGACCTGGCTGCGTGGCGACACGCTGACCTTCTTCGGCCTGTTCACCATCCCCTCCCCCTTCGAGACCGACCGCACGCTTGGCCGCTCGGTGAAGGAGATCCATGAGCTTGGCGCCAACCTGATCCTAGCCCTTGCCGCCCTGCATGCGGCGGCGGCGCTGTGGCACCATTTCGTCCGCCGCGATGGCGTGCTGGCCCGCATGCTGCCGGGCCGCCATGGACGCAGCCAGCCCGGCCTCGCCGACTGATCCGGCAAAACGCTTTCTCCACCCATGCGAGCGCCGACCCTGTGCGCTCGCGCATCCAGACGCTATAGTCGTTGCCATACATATGCATGGCGATGGGCGATGGCAGAACGCAAGACGACAGGACGCGGCCGGAAGACCGGACGTGCGGCAGGCGGAGCGGAAATGGACGATGCCGGCCAAAGCGCCGGTCTCCTGCCCTTCCCCGACCTGCTGGCCTCGAGCGCCGGTCCCGGCGTGACCATAGCGGATCAGGCCGGCGACACCGATCCCGCCCCCGAAACCGCCGGCGAAGCCGACGACGAGGCCGCCGCCGAAGACCCCCATTACCTCGATCATCGCGAACGGCTGCGCCGCCGCTTCCTCGACCGCGGTCCGGACGCGCTGGAGGATTACGAACTGCTGGAGATGGTGCTGTTCACCGTCAGCCCGCGGCGCAATGTGAGGCCGCTGGCCAAGCTGCTGATCCGTACCTTCGGCGACCTGTGGGGGGTGGTCAACGCCCCGCCCGAACGGCTGCGCGGCCTGAAGGCGGAACAGGTGTCGCTCGGCACCGACAATGCCATTGCCATTGTCCGCATCGTCGGGGCGGCGGCCCTGCGCGCCTTGCAGCAGCGGGTGATCGACCAGCCGGTGCTGGCCTCCTGGCAGGCGCTGATCGACTATTGCGCCGCCGCCATGGCGCATGAGCCGACGGAGCAGTTCCGCCTGCTGTTCCTAGACCGCAAGAACAAGCTGATCGCCGACGAGGTGCAGCAGCGCGGCACCATCGACCACACCCCGGTCTATCCGCGCGAGGTGGTGAAGCGCGCGCTGGAACTGTCCGCCGCCGCCGTGATCCTGGTCCACAACCACCCTTCCGGCGACCCCACCCCCAGCCGCGCCGACATCGAGATGACCAAGGAGATCGTCCGCGCCGCCAACGCCGTGGGGCTTGTCGTGCACGACCATCTGGTGATCGGCAAGGGCGGCCGGCACACCAGCTTCAAGGCGCAGCGCCTGCTTTAGCCCGCTCTTCGTTCCCTGCTTGCGGTGCAGCCGCGCCATGCGCCGCCACTTTGCATTTGCGAATCGGTCGCCATTTTGTTGACCTGACGATGCCCCGCCGAAAGATCGACCGACCGCATGTCCTCCTCGCCCCTCTCCCTGAAGCGCCGCAGCCTGCTGATCGGCTGCGGAGCCCTGGTGCTGATGTCCGACCGCGCGATGGCCGCCCCAGCCGCCCCGCGCCGCCTCACCCTGACGAACCAGCACACCGGGGAGACTTTCGACGGTCCCTACCGCGACGCCGACGGCCCGCTGCCCGACGCGATGGCCGACCTCGCCAAATTCCTGCGCGACCACCGCGCCAACAAGGAGGGGCCGGTCGACGTCGGCACGCTCGACTTCCTGGCCGATATCCTGGAGGCGGTCGGCCAGTCCAAGGCGACCATCCTGTCGGCCTTCCGCACCCCGGAAACCAACGCCATGCTGGCCGCCCGCAGCCTGGGCGTGGCGGAGCACAGCCAGCACCTGCTGGGCCGCGCTCTGGACGTCACCCTGCCGTCGCGCCTGCCCGATGCGCACCGCAGCGCGCTCGACCTGAAGCGCGGCGGGGTGGGATGGTATCCGCGCTCCCACTTCCTGCACATCGACACCGGCCCGCTGCGCAGCTGGGAGATGTTCGGCCAGAACCTGGACGGTCTGTTCGCCCCCGGCGCCCGCGGCACCCGCCTGCGCACGGTGTCGCAGCGCATGCAGCTGCACCGGGCCATCGCCCGCCGCCAGATGCTCGGGCGGAAGTGAGCGTCCGGGACTGGATCTTTCCCTCATACCGGTGTAGGGATTGCGCCATGACCGACCGCATTGCCCTCACTGCCCCGATGTATTATCCGCCGCTCACATAGCGCGGCGTCGATCGGTCATACCCGAAACCATGCCGTCGCAAGTCCGGCGGCCATGGTTCTCTCACCCATACAGAGACAGTCTCCGGACGGCCCGGCCAACCGTAGAGACGTCTTCCATGCCGACCCAGTCCAATGCCGCCGACTTCCTGCGCATCCTGCGCGAGCGCGGTTTCCTCCATCAATGCAGCGATCCGGCCGACGACCTGTCGGGCATCGCCGCCGCGGCGCCGGGCGGAGCGCTGACCGCCTATGTCGGCTACGACGCCACGGCGGCCAGCCTGCATGTCGGGCATCTGCTGTCGATCATGGCGCTGCGCTGGCTTCAGCGCACCGGCAACCGCCCCATCGTGCTGATCGGCGGCGGCACCACCCGGATCGGCGATCCCAGCTTCCGCGACACCAGCCGCCCGATGCTGGACGAGGCGCAGATCGCCGCGAACGCCGCCGGCCTGCGCAGTGTCTTCGGCCAATACCTGACCTTCGGGGACGGCCCGGCCGACGCCGTCATGGTGGACAATGCCGACTGGCTGGACGGGCTGGACTACGTGCCCTTCCTGCGCGACGTCGGCCGCCATTTCACCATCAACCGCATGCTGAGCTTCGAGTCGGTGCGCCAGCGGATGGAGCGCGAGCAGCCACTGACCTTCCTGGAATTCAATTACATGATCCTCCAGGCCTATGATTTCCTGGAGCTGTCGCGCCGCCATGGCTGCCTGTTGCAGATGGGCGGGTCGGACCAGTGGGGCAACATCGTCAACGGCATCGAGCTGGCCCGCCGGGTCGAGCGGCGCGAGCTGTTCGGCCTGACCACGCCGCTGTTGACCACCGCATCGGGCACCAAGATGGGCAAGACCGCCGGCGGCGCGGTCTGGCTGAACGCCGACGCGCGCAGCCCCTTCGATTTCTGGCAGTTCTGGCGCAACACCGAGGATGCCGATGTCGGCCGTTTCCTGCGCCTGTTTACCGAATTGCCGCTCGACGAGATCGCCCGGCTGGAGCGGCTGGGAGGCGCGGAGATCAACGAGGCGAAGATCGTCCTGGCGACCGAGGCGACCCGCCTGTGCCATGGCGCTGCGGAGGCCGAACGGGCGGCCTCGGCCGCCGGCAGCCCCTTCGCCCCCGGCGGCGACGGACTGCCGGAGGTCGCCCTGCGGTTTGCCGATGGCGTGCCGCTGGTCGATGCGCTGGTGGCGGCCGGCCTGTCGGCCTCGAAGGGGGCGGCGCGCCGCCTGATCCGCGAGGGCGGCGCCCGGCTGGACGGGCAGCCGGTGACCGACGAGGCGGCGACGCTCACCGCACCGGCCGTGCTGTCGGCCGGCCGCAAGCGTCATGTCCGCCTGATCGTCACCGCTTGACGGGAGAGGGTGGCGTCAGCCCTCCAGCTGGCGCCACATCTCCATGTCGCGCTCGGCGGTCCAGATGCGGGGATCGACGTGGCCGGTCGCCTCGTCATAGGCACGGGTGACATTGAACGGCATGCAGTGGTCGAAGATCACCCAATGGCTGAACTTCGGCTTCAGCGCGGCGTAGGTGTCCTTGTAGATCGCCCGCAGATCCTTCCCCGCCGCGACCCCCTGCTTGACCAGCTCGAACAGTTCGCTGGTGAAGGCGCGGGTGCCGCGCAGCCCCTCCTGCACCTGCTCCGCCGTGGTCAGGGCGGCACCGCGGCCGGGCACCAGCTTCTCCGGCTTCAGCGCGGCGAGAGCATCCAGCGTCGCCGGCCAGTCGGTGAAATAGGCGTCGCCGCAATAGGGCGTCGCGCCATATTCGACGAGGTCGCCGGAGAACAGGATCTTCTGCTGCGGCAGCCAAACCACCGTGTCGCCCTTGCTGTGGCCACGGCCGAGTTGCAGCAACTGCACCTCCAGCGAACCCAGCCACATCGTCATGTGGCCGCGGAAGGTGATGGTCGGCCAAGTCAGGCCGGGGACGGACTCGACGGCGCGGAACAGGCGCGGGAAGCGGCCGATCTCGCTCGCCATGTCGGCCTCGCCGCGCTCGACGATCAGGTCTCGGGTGTCCTCGCTGGCGATGATCTGTTCCGGCGCATAGCCCGAGGCGCCCAGCACGCGCACCGCATGGTAATGCGACAGCACCACGTGGCGGATCGGCTTGTCGGTGACCTCGCGGATGCGGCGGATGACGTCCTGCGCCATCACCGGCGTCGCCTGGGTGTCGATCACCATCACCGCATCGTCGCCGATGACGATGCCGGTGTTGGGATCGCCCTCCGCCGTGTAGGCATAGGCGTTGTCCGACAGCTTGTCGAAACTGACGGTCTTCTCGTCCAGGTCGGCGTGCGAAGCGAAGTTCTTGGACATCCGTTTTCTCCACAGGGCGCGGCCGATACCCCCAACCCTCAAGGTGCACGGCCGTCATTGATCGGTTGGGCAAACCATATCGTTTCACTTGAAACCATGCAACGCGTTTGAATTAACCGGTTGTTAGCGGGCACCGCCGCTTCCTCATGCGTGCGTCGGATCGCCGGGGGAGGCATCGGGTGAAGCGGTGGGTGCGTTTCGATTTTGCCGGACTGCCGGCCGGACTGCTGGCTTCCGCACTGCTGGTTGCCGCAACCCCGGCCCTGGCCGACCGCGCGCCGAAGGGCATCGCCGCCGTCCCGCCGCAATGCCTGGACATGGCGGCGGTGGAATGGCAGGTACCGGCCGATGCGCTGCGCCTGATCCTGGCGGTGGAACAAGGGACTCCCGGCGCCTGCTCGGCCAACAGCAACGGCACCAAGGATTGCGGGCCGGGACAGATCAACAGCATCTGGTTCCCGGTGATCGCCGCCGGCCGCGTCCCGCCGGAGGTGGTGCAGCAGGCGCTGACCTTCGACCCCTGCTACAACATCCGGGTCACCGCCTGGATCCTGCGGCGGGAGATCGACGCCGTCGGCTGGGAGAATTTCTGGACCGCCGTCGGCAACTATCACAGCCGCACGCCGGAGTTTCACGCCCGCTACCTGCGGCGCGTCATCGAAGCCGCGAAGTCGCTGTCCAGCCAGCCCAAATAAGCTTGGCTAAAGCGATTTCCGCGTCAACTCCACCTGCATGCTGACCTTGCCGCCGAGGCCACCGGGACCGCAGGACAGCCCCATGCAGAAATAGGACAGCGTCATGTCCGGGCAGAAGGCCAGCAGGCCCGACGCATCGGTCAGCGAGGTCCGCTGGTCGACCGCGTCCGGCAGCACGACGCGCAACCCCTCCGGCGTCACCGTCAGTTCCCCGCCCATCCGGCGGGCGGCACCCAGGCAGATGCCGTCCGACCGGCTGCCGCCCTCGGCCACCGCCTCGCCCAGCAGATAGCTGCGGACATGCAGGGCCGCCCCGATCCCGGCGAACAGGACGCCGCAGGCCGTCAGGGCGATGCAGGCGGTGCGGGCCGATCCGGGGGCGAAGAGGGGGCCGGGCATGGCGGTGGAGTTTCCTCGGCTTAAAGGGGTTGCCGCGCGATGTGCTCGGCAAGCTGCAAAATCGGCACGATGGTCAGCCCGAACATGACGATGCCGGCCACCCCGACCACCACGACGGACAGGCCGCGCAGCACCGGTTCCGCCACCGCGACGGCGTGCAGGTAGAGGTCGCGGTACTGCTCGGCCAGCGCCGACAGACTCTGCGCCAGTTCCACCCGGTTCTCCGCCGCGGCGATGGAGGCGCGGTCGGTGCCGGGCAGCGCCCGCATGGCGTCGGTCCAGGGCAGCCCGGCGGCGACCGCCCGCGTTGCCTCGTCGAGGTCGGCGGCCAGCGCACCGGCGGGGGCGCCGTCGGCGGTCAGCCGCAGTGCCCGGTCGATCGGCACGCCGCCGGCCACCAGCAGCGACAGCTCGCGGAAGATCACATGGTGCTGGATGCCGAGCGCGATGTCGCGGTAGAGCGGGATCCCCATCACCAGCCGGTCGACCCGCTCGGGCGCCGCCCGCCGGCCGGCCGTCGCCAGCCCGCCCAGCACGGCGAGCGCGGCCAGCACAATCGCGACCAGCCCGGTGGTCAGGTTCGACAGCAGATAGACCCAATCGACATTCACCTCCTCCCCCGCCCGCCGGAACACCTCGGTTTCGAGCAGGAGCGGTGTCAGGACGAAGGAGGTGCCGACCATCACCACGCCGGAGGTCACGACATAGAGCACCGCCAGCGCCAGCCCGGAGCGGAAGCCCTGGCGCGCCCCGGCGAGCTGCCGTTCGAACTCGGCGGCGGTGCGGAGCGCGGCCGGCGTACCCTCGCCGAAGCCGCCGGCCCGCACCAGCGCCACCAGCACCGGCGGGAAGCTGCGCGGCTGGCGCAGCATGGCGTCGGCAAGGTCGTCGCCCAGTTCCACCGCGTCGGCCATGCGTTCGGCCGTGCGGCGGATGCGCCCGCGGAAAGCGGCGGCGATGCGGCGCAGCGCCTCGGCCAGCCCGACGCGCGAGTCGAGCATCGCCGCCAGCCGGATGAACAGGATGTGCCGTTCGTTGCGGTCGAGCGGCCGGCCCCAGCCGCCGACCTTGAGCCGGCGGCGGATCGACAGCACACGGCCCCGGCCGCTGACGGCGTCGCGGGCGCGGCGTTCGTCGGCGGCCTCCACCTCGATGGAGCGGGCGCGGCCGCCAGCGAGCAGCCTGACCTCGAACCATGCCATCGCCGCCGTCCCGTCAGCGCGCCGCCGGACGGAAGACCGTCACGGTCGGCCGCAGGATCAGGAAAAGCGCGTCCTTGCTGATGTCCTGCGCCTGCTTGCCGATCACCCCCTTGTCGATCGCCCCGCGGGTCACCGTCGGCTGGTTGCCGCTGAAGCCGCGGCTGTCGGTCTGCAGGCCGCCCAGCACCACCGTGTTGCCGGCCACCACCCGGACGATGTCGTTCAGCGCCTGCTCCTGCGTCACCGGCTGGGTCAGGATGCCCACCTGATTGCCGGCGTTCAGGTCGCGGAACTCGATCAGGTTGTTCAACAACAGGTTCAGGTCGATGGTGACGATCTGGTTGTCGGCGTCGAAATGCGGCGTCAGCTTGATCGTCAGCCCGGTCTGGACTGTGCCGGTCTGTGCCGACCCCACCACCCCCGGCGAGTTCAGCGCGGTATTGCCGGTCGCGGCGGTCGTGGTGCCGAGCCCGCCGACAGCGGTGACGCCGACCCCGGTGACATAGGGGATGGTCTGGCCGCTGCGCAGCGTCACCTCCGCCCCCGACAGGGTGTGCACCTCGACATTCTGGCGGGTGTCGGTGTTGCCGAACTTCGACAGGAAGGAGATGGCGCCGGCGACGTTGAACACGCCGCTGACCCCCAGCAGCGTGCCGGGGTTGGAGATGTTGACGGAAATCGGCGCCTGGCCCGCCGAGACCGTGCCGCCGAGCCCGCCGTTGACCGTCGTCGTCCCGTTGGTGGTGGTCGTGGTGGCTCCCGATTGCAGCCGGTTGAACTGCAAAGCCAGCGCGTTCCAGTCGAAGCCGCTGGCCGACTGGTCGGTCAGGCCCAGGCTGACCACCGCCAGCTGGATGCGCACCATCGCCATGTTGCGGTGCAGCCGGTCGATGTAGGGCTGGATCACCTCGCTGTAGACGGTGGGCGATGCGGAGAAGACCACCTGCCCGCCGCGCAGGGACTGGGTGATGTCGGTGGCACCCAGCGTCTTCAGATCGGTCATCACCGAATCGATGACCGCTTGGTTCTGCGGCACGGTGAAGGCGAAGCGGTCGCGGTTGCTGAGGAACAGCGTGCCGTTCTGCCACCACGCCACCACGCCCATGCCGGTCTCCAGCACGCCTGCCAGATCGGTGAAGCTGCCGGTGAAGGCGCGGATCGGCAGGGTCTGGCGCAGCATCGCCGCGCCATCGGTGCCCTCGAAGCGGGTGGCGACCGGCACGCCGGAATAGGTCATCATGCTGGTCAGCCGGTCCAGCGTGTTCTCGCCCGACGGGAAGCTGACCGAGATCTGGCGCGCCGCGAGGCTGGCCGGCAGCGGCTGGCGCAGGGATTGGGCGACCAGCATGCCGCGGCCCACCGGCACCTCGGTCACCGCCGGGGAGTTGTCCTCGGTCAGGCGCTGCTCGGCAGCGGCGACCACCGTCTCGCGTTTCGGCAGTTCGGCCACCTCCGGCAGCGAACAGGAGGCCAGCAGCCCCAACATGGCGGGCAACAGAAAACAGGTCCTGATTGAGCCGCTCTTGCGGGCAACGGTCATCTTGCGCATGTGGCGGGTCCCCCGCCCGTCGCCGGGAAGGCGCGCGGGTCGATCAGGAACGGCGTGCCGGCACGGTCCTGGAAAAAGGCGCGGCCGTCGAGACAGCCGACGAAGGTGGCGCCCGACGGCACCAGATCGGCCGCCGACATGGCGGACCCCGGCATGTTGGGCAGCGGCGGCAGCGGCGGCGCCCCCGGCGGGCTTCCGGCCAGAGCCGCCCCTTGGCGGCGTCCGCCCGGCGCCATCGCTCCGGCGGAGGCACCACCGGGCAAGGCCCCGCCCGGCGCCGCCATCCGGCGGGCCAGCGCATCCTCGACCGCCCGCGGCAGGGCGCCGTCGCGCGCCCGCCCATCGAGGGCATCGATCATCGCCTTGGCGACCCGCTCCTCCAGCCCGGACACCGCGGTGTCGATGCGCTGTTGCAGGCGCCGCTCCAGATTGTCCTGGCGTGCCGATGGTGGCAGGAACGGGCTCTCTTCCGCCAGCGCGGCAGCGGGGAACAGTGGGCCAGCCGCCAGCGACGCCGCCAACAGGGCCGCCCCCGCCATTCGCCCGATCATCCCGGAAACCCGGTCCGCCATCATTCCCGCCCGCCGGTTGCGACCATCAGGTCCGGCAGCAATACTCCCAGCGCTATGCTTGAGAATGGGTAAATCGGCGACCGTCAGCAGCATCAGCGGGCACCCGCGGTCTGGCCTGCACCCGGGCCGGCAATCGAGCCCGCAATCGAGCCCGCAATCTCGATGGTCCACTTGCCGTCGCGGTATTCCAGCTTGCTGACGTAATTGTCCGGGCCGATGGCGGCCAGCGCCGCCTCCCACTGCCGGTGGGGCATCTGTTCCAGCGTCAGGACCTGCGGCTGCGGCGCGCGGTGCGGCGACCAGTAATACAGCCCGCCGCCGGTGGTCAGCAGCCCCAGCCCGGCGGCGAAACCGACCGACGACAGCGCCAGCGGTACCGAGACCGGAGCCGCCACCCGCCGCATCCGCCGCGTCGCCCGGATGGTGCGCAGCCTGACCTGATCGGCGGTCACCCAGGGCGGGATCACCACGCCATAAGCCTTGCCGTCGACCGGCACCGTCGGCCGGATCGCCGCCATCTGAAGCTGGACCTGCCGGCTCTTGGCCTCGGGCAGCAGCCCGCCGACCGGACGCCCATTGCGCACCGTCAGCTCGAACACCCGGCGCCCCGACGGCACCAGCGCGATGCCGCCGGGATTGGCGTCGAGCTCCGTCACCAGATCGGGCAGGAAGGACCGGCCGGGGCCGCCCTCGTGGATTTCATAGAGGAAACCGGTCCACAGCGGCTCGACCGCGTACCAGCAGCGTTCGGAGCTTCCCACCGTGCGCCGCGCGAACGAGCGCGCATAGGCGAGGGCGTCGCGGCGCTCCACACCTTCCAGGAAGCCGTACATGACATTGGTCGCGAGACCGCCGCTGCCCAAGAACGCCCCTGCCTTCCCGACTCGACCGAAAGAGGTGGCGACAGTCCGTCCAAGTTACCACGTACGAACGGGACGCCGCAGCATCTCTATGCCCGCCAATACCCTGCGGTCAATGGCCGGGGCTGAAACAACGTCATGACCGGAGCCAGCCCCTTTAGCGGGCCGTCCGTTGCATCCACAGGGTGGCGGCGACGGTTCCCGCCGGCTCTCCCTCCGCCCCGCCGCAGGTACGCGTCACCTCGTACAGCCCCTCCGGCCGCCGGGTGGCGAGGGAGGTCAGCGCCCCCGTCACCGGATCGCCGCCAACTCCACCGGCCGAGCCGCCGGACAGCGGTCCGGACAGGCAGAACCAGGTCCCCTCCGCCTGCACACCGTAGGACCAGGACAGCCCCGACACCGCCGCCGGCATCGTGCCGAAGGCGGGGAACAGCGCCGCCTGCCATCCGTCGGCGGCCGGCACCGCGGCACCGCTGGCCTGCCGGCTGCGATAGGCGCCCTCCAGCACGGAAAAGCCGGAATCCGCCTGCGACGCGACCCGGCTTTTCGCCATGGCCGACGGGTTGACGTACTGGATGCCACCCGCCACCACCATGCCCATCAGGGCGAGGGCGAAGATCGCCTGGATGATGTTCATCGCTGCCGACGTTTCATGTCTTCGACCTTACTTTTTTGGCCGCGGCGCCGGCATGCGCTGCTCCACACCCTTGGCCTCGCTGCCGAAGACGCGGCGCAGTTCGGCCGCCGTGGTGACGCCGGCATGGAATTTGGCGACCGCATCCTCATACAGCGACCGCCACTTCCGCGCGCCCTTCGCCGCGGCGATTACGGCGGCGGGTTCGTCGAACACCGCGCATTCGCTGACCGCCGTCCGCCCGGCATAGCCGGCATTGCCGCAAGCCGCGCAGCCGGCGCCATGGCAGGCCCGGCAGATGGTGCGGACCAGCGACTGGACCAGAACGCCGCGCAGCAGCGACTTGATGTCATGGGCCGGAACGCCGAGATGGCGCAGCCGGTCGATGGCCCCGTTCACCGATCCCGTGTGCAGGGTGGTCAGCACCATATGGCCAGTGTCGGCGGCGCGCACCGCGATCTGCGCCGTCTCCTCGTCGCGCACCTCGCCCAGCACGATCACGTCGGGATCGGCGCGCATGAAGGTGCGGACGACCCGCGCGAAGTCCAGCTTCACCGCCGGGTTGACGTTGACCTGCCCCGTATAGGCCATGCGGTATTCCACCGGATCCTCGATGCTGTAGATGGCGCGGCCCAGCCGGTCCATCTCGCGCACGGTCGCGGTCAGGGTGGTCGATTTGCCGGACCCGGTCGGCCCGCAGACCAGGCACAGCCCATGGCGCCGGTCCACCGCGCGGCGCCAGTCGCCGACATGGCTGATGCCCAGCCTGTCCAGGTTCGGCTGCACCCGCTCCACATCCAGGATGCGCATGACGATGATCTCGCCATCCACCGACGGCACGGTGGTCACGCGCAGGTCGACCGGCCGCCCGCGATGCTCGACCTCGAACCGTCCTTCCTGCGGCAGCCGCCGCTCCGCCAGATCCATGCCGGAGCGGTCCTTGATCCGGGCGACGATGGTGGCGGCGGTGGCCGCCGCCGTCTCGTCCATCAGGCGGCGGATGCCATCCACCCGCAGGAAGATACTGCAGGTCTTGCGGCGCGGCAGGATATGGATGTCCGACGCCCCGGCCTCAACCGCGCGCGACACCAGTTGCTCCACGGGATCGCTGTCCTCCAGCCCGGACTGGGCGCGGCGGACGCGGTCGAGAAACTCGTCGAACTGGTCGGGGACGAAGCTGCTGAAGCGCACCGTCCGCCCAGGGTAGTAACGGGCGGCCACCCGGCCGGCCACCGATTCGTCGTGCAGCGTCGCCACATGCACCGCGTCGTCGCTGAGCCCGGTGACGATGATCGCGTGCCGCTCCAGCAGCGGCAGCGGGATCGGCGTGCCGCCCATCGCCTCCGGCGTTTCCAGGGCGGTCTCATGGCTGATCTTCGCCTCGTCCAGGTCGGCGCGGGCAAGGAAGCCGTTGCGCACCAGGATGGCACCCAGCGACTCGCCGGTCACCCGTTGCTCCGCCATCGCGGCGTCGAGGATGCCGCGCGTCACCAGCCCCTTGCGCAGCAGGTAGCCGGCAAGTTCCTCGCGGAAAGCGGCGGACGGCTTCAGGACCGGCATGTCCAGCTCGCCCGGTTGGCGACCGACGGCAGCGTCGCGCCCGCTGCGGCGGCCCCGGAAACGGCGCGCGCCCCCTCCCCCGCGGCAGCCTGCTGGGAAAAAAGCGCCCCTTGGGCGCAGCGGCCGCCGGGCGCCGACCAGATGTGGCTGTTGGGATCCGCCACCGCGTGCGACCCGCCGAGGTCGAGAACACCGGCACTGCCCGGCCGCGCCGTCGGCCCGCCGATGACGGAGGACTTCATCTCCAGCTGCCCGTTCTCAATGACGATGCCGAAGGGCGTGCCGTTGTCGACGGCGACGTCGGTGCGGTCGAGGATGGCTTGGCCGCCGCCACTGCGCAGCGCCGCCATCGGCAGTCCCCTGCCATGGACTTGCAAAGACGGACGCCGCGACTCGGCCGTGAAGGTGACGCCGGCCCCCAGCGAGGACACCAGCGCACTGCGGCCGGCCCCCACCGTGACCTCGACGGCGGCGTCGCGGAACAGGGCGGTGCCGCCATCGACCAGCACCCCGTCGCCGCCGGGCGCCGTCACCGTCAGTTTCCCACCCGCGACGTCGAGCCGCGCATGCGCCACCCGCAGCCCGGCGGCCCGGTTGGTGGAGATGGCGTTGTTGCCGGCGAAGGTCAGACGGGTGCCGGGAAGCGCCTCGACCGGCATCTCGAAGCCGATATTCTCGATCCGGGTATCGGTCAGCAGCCGCAGCGCCACGTCCGGCGGGTTGGTCGACACCACGACTCCGGGGGCCTCCGCCTTCAGCACCAGCCGCACCGCCCGGCCACCGTCCTGATCGGCGGCCAATGCCTGCACTTGCGCCGCCGGAAGCTCGTGCCGGCCGGGAGCGAGGCGCAGCACCATGGTCGAGGGCCGGGTCGCCTGCCAATGGCCGAGCGCGGCCGATAGGGTCATCGCGTCGGCCGGGCTGGTTCCGGTCGCATCGCCCTGCGCGGTTGGTGCCACATGGCGCGTGACGGTCGCCGAGGCGGCGAGCGCTGCGAGATCGGCCGAGGCCCCGCGGGTGACGGCGACGGCGCTGCCTTCGGCTACCTCGATCCGGCCGTCGCGGAAGGTCAGGGCCGTGCAGTCCGGCAGAACGGTCGAACCGATGGGCGGCGCCACGATTGCGGCGATCACCCCGGCACGGGCCAGTTCCGCCGGAGCCGCAGGTGCGGCCGCCACGTAGCTGCGCCCACCGCTGGCCGCCCCCGCCGGCCAGGACGCCGTGCGAAGCTGCGCCGCCGCCCGGTCCGATGCCGGAGCGAACACGCAATAGCCGTAGACCGCTCCCCAGGGTGTCCGGGTGCCCGGCATCAGCCAGCGCGGCAGGATGCCGGCCGGTTGCACCGGCTCCTTGGCCGCGGCCTTGCCGGTCGACGATTGCGCCTTTGCGGATGCAGCACCTGCCGCACGGGGCGGCGGATCCTCTGGCGCCGGCGGACTGGCGACTCCGTCATTGTCGAGAACGCGCAGGTTCGCCTCGACCAGCGCCGCCAGCCGATGCATGTCGGCGGCACTTCGCTGCGCCTGGCTGATCCGGTTCGAGGCGTCGACCATGGTGTAGGCGGTGTAGCCGGTCGTCGCCACCAGCGAGATGGCCATGATCGTCATCAGGATCAGCGATGTCATGGCATGGCCTCCAAATCGGGCCCACTCTATCTTGCAGCCCGGTCGCGGACCAATGCCGTTGCCACGCTTTCCGGAAAAAGACCCGGAAAATCACAAGAAAACGCCCCGGCCGCAGGGGTCGGGGCGTTTCGGTCAGCACCAGGGCGTTTCGGAGAACGCTTAGAACTTGTAGTAGGCGATGTACTTGTTGTTGTCACCGGCGATGCCGGTCACGTTGTTGAAGGTCACCGCCGTCGCCGTGGTGATCTGGACGCAGCCGAACTTGTAGCCGGTGAAGGCGGTGTTGAAGGCGGCCGGGGTGGCGACGGTCAGCGTCAGACCGGTGCCAGGAACGGCCAGCGTGCCGGTGGCAGAGATCTGGCCGCCGGCACGGGCGATTTCCGTGCACTGCGACAGGGCCGTGGTGCCCAGCACCAGGAAGATGCCGCCGTTGGCGAAGCTGCCAAACTGGGTGACGCCGGTGGCC